>NZ_LMPU01000009.1 GCF_001423945.1 Pedobacter sp. Leaf194
CAATGCATTAACTTCGATTTGAAACCAATGCATTAACTTCGATTTGAAACATTCGCAGACATTATCAAAAAAGGGTGGATTTTTGATAGGTTGAGGGATTTGCAATTATATCTTTCGTCTCAAAAAACGAAGCGTTAAAAAATAAGTTGCGTATATTTAGAATCAGGCAGCATGTTGAAAGACGACTACAATGACGATAGAACCTTTTGGAAATATTAAATTTAATGAGAGAAACAAAGAGTGGTTTGGACTTGTGGATAATATTTGCCCGAACAATAAAGTCGAACTCAGTATTTCTGTCAACAACGTTGCCCAAAACCTGGACGACAAGCTAGAATTGGTTAAAAAATTGGCTGCAGACTATGAGCGTATTGTTACTGACCTTTACGATCTTGCCTACAAATCGTATAAAAAYACGGAATCTGAAGTGACAAGAAACGAAATAGAAAAAATGTATTTCTTGACTGCTGTAAACTTAAAAGAGGACAATAGAACATGGTGGTTAGTATTGGAGCCAGCCTTCAATGTAACCTCACGGTACAATCACTTTCTTCGTTTCACTATGCTAGACAGAAAAATTATTTGGGCAAACTTTGACATAAATATTGACAAGAAACGAAATAGAAAAAATGTATTTCTTGACTGCTGTAAACTTAAAAGAGGACAATAGAGCATGGTGGTTAGTATTGGAGCCAGCCTTCAATGTAACCTCACGGTACAATCACTTTCTTCGTTTCACTATGCTAGACAGAAAAATTATTTGGGCAAACTTTGACATAAATACCACCCCCGCTTGAGCACGCGTGTCGCGTGCACATTCAAGCAAAGCCAACCCTAACATATTTCACAAATTTAAATCCTGCCTTGATAAAAAAAAACAGCATTTTCCATCAAATCAATTTCAGCAATCCGATATCGAAATTAATTAATAAATTAGTTTATGTGTTACAGAGCAACCCAAACATCTAAAGCTTACGAGTATGCAGATTTTTATGCAGCACCAATCATTAATGACGCCGATTTAGAAGATCACATTTACTACCATGCCAACGGTTTCGCCCATCCAAACCTGGTTACAATAACGGCTAAAGACGGTGTGCGGCAAATGGAACGGATGACCTGGGGTTTGATGGCCAACTGGAAAAAACCACTGGCAGATATGGTTAAGCTATCAAATAATTCACTGAATGCCAAATCTGAAACGGTGTTCGACCTCGCTTCGTTTAAAGGAAGCATCATGACTAAACGCTGTATACTGCCGGTAGAAGGTTTTTATGAATATAAAGAAGTTGAAAAAGATAAATTGCCCTACTTCATTCATCCAAAAGAACATCCGTATTTTAACCTGGCCTGCATTTACGCTTTTTATCAAAATCCTGAAAATTTGGAATGGCACAAATCATTTGCAATTATAACTGCGCCGGCAAACGAACTAATGGCAGACATTCACAACACAAAATTCAGACAGCCCGTTATTATTTCGAATGAACAGATAAACACCTGGCTGAATCCGTCCACATCAAAAGAGGAAGTTATTCATTTAATGCAGCCCTGCGATGACTCGAATATGGCCGCTTATCGGGTTGACCGGGATTTAATTAAAATTGGAAACAAGCCCGAAGCCATGAAGGCAATTGAAGCGTAAGCAGCTATTTAAAGCTAAATTAATGTCACTAAAGCCAATAAGGCATTATTTATTAAAACCGCTCTTTCTAATACTTATGTATGGAGCGGTTTTTCCGTCATGTAGAGATGATTCTAAGCTTGATTACATCATTTCTAAAGAAGATAGTATAGATAAAGCGCTCCATACCAGATCTGATGGCGTTGTTTTATTACCAACTAAAGTAAAGTTTGGCAGGGACAACTTTATCATTGACTCAAATGATAACGTCTATTTTTATTCTTTTCAGGAACCTAAAGAAGTTGCTGGCGTGTTTGATGGCGAGGAGGATAACTCAGCTTGTTTAAAGCCTAATGGCTTATTGAAAATACCTAAGGGCCTGGAGCCAAAGTTTTTTGAAGAGAATGTTATCCTTCAAAAGAGTTCGGAGAAAATTAAAACTATAAATGTTGCTTCTTTTAATGATACCATCAGCACTGACTTTATCAATTTTTTGAAAGAAATCCAGCATAAAGACTCGTCTAGCTATTCGTTAAGAATCAGACGAGTAATACCAGAAGAAATTGAAGTAATGAGGTTTAAGATACTAGGAAGACATTATATCCCACACTATAGGAAGGAAGGGCTCCCCCCGTCAGGAAACAAATCATATTAAAAAGGCTAAAAAAATAGAGCAAAACGTTTCTGTTAAGTTATAGCTAGATTGAAGCCATTTCAATAAATGACATTGTTAATATAACTACCTTAATAAGGTTAGGACTTGCTGGCATCTACATTTTTCTGTACCTTCAATAGTTGAAAAATAACAGCTTAATCATTTAATAATTCACAATATGAAATCTCTTCTGTACTGCTTTCTAATTGTCTTTTCCTTATCTGCAAAATCGCAAATTGTTAGCAACTCCAAAATTTCTAATTTAAGAATAGGGAACAAAAGCCTATCTCATTCTGACACTTTAATAGTTGATGTAAAGGAGGCCTACAAACTCCATCTGGGCAGGAACAATACTTTTCAAACTGGAGATTTACTTTTCAGAGATTCAAATGAAAATACACAATTGCAATCAAAGTTGCCTTCAAGCGTGCAAAATTTAACTTTGTCTAAAAGCAAAATGTTGGTTGACCAAAAAATAATAAAAAGAGATTTGTTATTCAGGGATACGGATGTTAAGGCTAAATTGATTTTTCCTTAATATCAATTATAATCATGATTTTTTAAATACTGAATTACGTTGACATTTTCTGCTGGAGCACGCGTACCGCATGTACATTCAAGCAAAGCTTATGATTAATACAATTACGAAGCCTGCCCTATTACCTAATCTTTTATCCTACAATTTTGTCGAAACATTTCGCCTTAAAGGCGGCCATCATTCCAAAAAATACCAGCTCTATAATTAAAGGGCAATCCCACACTTTAAGTCAATTTTTATCGACCGCGAAATAATGATAATGCGCCACCGAATGGACTATTTGAAGCGTTGCCAATTAAAAATTAATATTCAGTTAGATAATTGAATTATTAGCTTTTTTTTAACAAATTGCGATTTTTACATCCGTTCATGAAGTCTGAATCAACAAATAGGTTAGCAAGTAAGCCACACTATCCAATACTAGATGGTCTTCGGGGTGTTGCTGCCATCATTGTTGTAACATTTCACCTGGCCGAACCATTCTCAACAGGTAATTTAGATAAATTAGTAAATCACGGTTATCTGGCTGTCGATTTTTTCTTCCTGTTATCAGGCTTTGTGATTGGTTATGCCTACGATGATCGCTGGCAGAAAACAACGGTGGGTACATTTTTTAAACGCCGTATCGAACGTCTTCAGCCGATGGTTGTGTTGGGAATGACCCTTGGAGCTATTGGATTTTATTTTACAGATTCTACCATATGGCCCATGATTCATGCCGTTCCCGTTTGGAAGATGTTGTTAGTGATGCTGATCGGTTATACAATTCTGCCGGTACCGCTGTCGCTTGATATTCGTGGCTGGCAGGAGATGCACCCACTTAACAGCGTGGGTTGGTCATTATTCTTCGAATACATCGCGAACATTTTATATGCAGTATGGATTAGGAAATTTTCTACGTTGGCATTGAGTATCCTGGTGGCTATTGCTGCTATTGCACTTGTACATTTAGCAGTCACCAACGGCGATGTTAGTGGTGGGTGGACGCTAAATTTTGAGCAGGTACGCATTGGATTTACCCGAACCATGTACCCTTTCTTTGCCGGCCTCTTACTGTCGCGGGTTGCCAGGCCGACTCAAATTAAGAATGCCTTCTTATGGTGCAGCCTTTTGGTCGCCATCGTGCTTTACATGCCGCGGCTTGGCGGTGCTGAGCATTTATGGTTGAACGGGATTTACGACTCTATCTGCATTATTATTATTTTTCCGCTGATCGTCTATTTCGGGGCAAGTGGCGTAATGCAATCTACAAAAGAAAACAGGCTATGCAAATTTCTAGGTGACATTTCTTATCCATTATACATGGTACATTACCCCCTGGTGTATTTTTACGTTGCGTGGATCAGCAATAATAAAGGGATAACGATTGGAGCGGCTTTGCCTTACGCATTAGGCATTTTAACAGGCAGTATTATTTTGGCCTATGTATCATTAAAATGGTATGACGAGCCTTTGCGTAAATGGTTAAGGAAAAAACTAGCTTAATTTAAGCTGCCATCTGCCCATGTTAAAGCCTATAAATCAATGGTCGTTTCTTGAGCATATCAATCTGAACTGCAATGATTTAACGAATAAGTTGTAAAAATCAATCTATTTATTCCTTTGCAGCAGGTGAACTCAAAAGGGTTTTTGTGGGATGCACCGATCTTAAACAAAAAACCTCATTTCGCATGGCATTTTTCAATTACTCCAAAGCTTTGCGACGGTTTAATAATTAAGAAACATTTTTCTTGAAAGTTAAATCATCGACATTCCAGTTTTAAGATTTGGTTATCAAATCTGCATTTGCAAGCGTATTTTAAGGTTTTTTGATAATAAACTTTAAATATCCCCTTAACACGATGCTTGTATTTTCGCCGGATATAACTAATTATTCATATGAAAATTTTCTATTACACGCTGCTATCAATTTTCATAGGCTGCGTTTTTCCGAGCCTGGCATCTGCCCAGGGCTCGCAGGCCTCAATTAATGGCGTAATCACAGAAGAATCGGGCAAGCCGGTTCCAGGAGCATCAATCTCCATACGGAATGAAGCAACCGGATTTAGTACTTCAACAGCTTCAAATTCAAAAGGTGAATATACCTTTAATCAGCTGCCGCTCGGCGGACCCTACTCCATAAATGTAAGTTTTACGGGTTTCGGAACCCAGAAAAAAACAGGTTTTATGCTAAACCTAGGCGATGCGCAAAAAATCAATATTCAAATAGAATCTACTTCAACGGCATTACAAACTGTCCAAATTACTTCTTCAGGACTTAAATCATCAATCCCAACCCTGGGTGCATCCACATCCATAAGCGCCAGAAACATTGCCAAGCTTCCTGTTAACGGGAGAAACTTCACCTCCTTAATCGACCTTTCTCCGCTAAGCAGAGGTGGAAGTATTTCGGGTCAACTGGCAACATCAACGAATTATTCTATCGATGGCATGACTGCAAAAAACCCGACTTTCGGAGGTACGGCAACACCTGGCGCTCCATATTCAATTTCCATTGAAGCGGTAAGAGAATTTAAAGTCGTTACCAACCAATATGATGTCACCTACGGCAGAAGTGGCGGTGGTGCCATAACAACGGCTACTAAATCAGGAACCAACGAACTATCCGGAAGTGCCTTCACTTTTGCCAGAGCCGATTGGTTGTCCTCGCCTTATGACATCAGAGGAAACAAGCGTAACAATGATTTCTCAACATACCAGTATGGTTTTAGTCTCGGTGGTGCCATTGTAAAAGATAAAGCGCATTTCTTTGTCGCTTATGATCACCAGAGAGATGCAAGACCATTACAAATTGCCGATATTCAATCCATAGATGATGAGAAACGCCTTAGCGTAACTCAGGCAACTTTAAATGACTTTTTAAGTATTGCACGAAATAAATATGGCGTAGCCAACACTCCGCAATTTGGATCGTTTGATAAAAGGGAAAGAACCGAGGCTGTATTTGCCAGGTTCGACTGGCAGCTAAACACTAAAAACCTGCTTACCCTTACTAATAATTTCATATTTGATCGCAATAACCAGAACATCGGCGACAATTCAGCGATTAATCTTTACGAGGTATATGGAACAAACAGAACCAGAAGCAATAGCACGCTGGCCACTTTAAGAACCGTTATCAATCCGCGATTAACGAATGAGGCAAAGGTTCAATATTTAACTTCATCTTTTGAAAGCCTTGCAGGCGAGCAATTACCGGAAACAAATATTCCCCGTGCAATCGTTCAGCAATTACCTTCAGTTGTTGATGGAAAAAATGTGCTAACAACCATTCAGCTTGGCGGGCAGCGTTATGCACCAGAATATTTTTTTAGCAATGTAGTGCAGGCAACAAATAACCTATATTTTAATACTGATAAAATCAATTTCACCTTTGGTGCAGATTTGATGTACACACACCTGTACTCGAGGTATGGCAGCGAGTTAAATGGAAGGTTCTATTATTTAGGTATGGATGCTTTTAGGAATAATACACCTTATAACTATGCAAGGGAAATACCTTTGGTAGATGATGAAAACGTAAGGCAGAATTATATCAATACAGCCCTTTATGCCCAAATGCAGACAACGCTTGCCCCGGGTCTGGATATGATGGCTGGTATCCGTGCCGACTACACCAACTATCTGAATAAGCCTAACTTTAACCGGGTGGTATTTAATGATCTTGGGTTAAAAACCGACCACTCTTTAAACACATTTCAGTTGCAGCCACGAGTTCAGTTTACCTGGGATATTGGCAGCAGACAAAAAGATATAGTAAGATTGGGTGGTGGAATTTTTGGTTCTGACATTCTGAACTATACCATGATCAATAATATGGTTTTTGACGGCACAAGAATGGCCTCAGTTGACCTTCGTGGGGCGAATGTTCCGGTCCCAAATTTTCCGGGATACCGGGCAGACCCCTCTACTGCACCAGGAAAGGAATTATTTAACAACCCGTCTATTCAAAAACTGACAACCATTAACCTAAACAGAGAGGACACCAGAATACCTGTTTTGTACAAGGCGAATTTTTCTTACAACAGGATTATCAATAGTAAACTGAGGTTGGGCGTTAGTGCCTACGCAAGTTTTGCCCGCAACAATTACATGTATACAGACGCAAACATGGTCGACCAGCCGTTTTTCAGGTTAGCCAATGAAGGCAACCGCGGTGTTTACGTTCCGGCGAGCTCTATTACCGCTCAGGGCGTTTCAAACTGGACATTAGGTAGAAAAACTACAAATGTTGGCAGGGTGCTTGCCCTAAACAGTGACGGGAAAGTAAACCAGTTCGCTTTCGTATTCGATGGTACATATAAATATTTCAAAGATGGTGAAATTTCGTTCAGTTACACCAGAAACGAAACTAAGGATAACACTTCCTATAATGGCAACGTAGCCAACAGCGCTACATTAGCGCTGCCGGTGAAAGATGATCCTAGAGACATCAGCAGATTATCGGCATCAGACAACCAGTTCAAAAACAAAGTGGTTGTTTACGGTACCTTGCCCACGTTTTATGGTGTAAGTGTGGGTATCCGTTACTCAGGCTTCGGTGGCTCGAGGTATTCGATGATTGTTTCAGGCAATGTAAACGGTGATTTTGTAGCAACAAATGATTTGGCTTTCGTTTTCAACCCTAACCAGGCGAGCGTTCCTGCTGCGGTTAGAACAGGTATCCAAACCATTCTCGATAATCCTTTAGTGAGCCAGAGCTTTAAAGATTATGTTACCAAAAGTATCGATCAGGTGGCTGAAAGAAATGGCGGGATAAACAGTTTTAACGGCCAGTGGGATATTCGTGTCGCAAAAAAATTCAAGATATCAGGTAAACAGTATTTAGAACTTTCCGGAGACGTCTTTAACCTCGGCAATTTGCTGAACAAAAAATGGGGTGTTAGTGAAATCCTTGGCACACAGGCAATATATTCTATCACAGGATTTAATGCAGCCACCAACACTTACAACTATGTTGTTAACCCAAATGCCGGAATCATAGTGCCATCAGGCAACCCATATCAGGTTCAGGTTGGCCTTCGTTACGGCTTTTAATTTTACAGAAGATGAAAAAAATTATAATTACAATGTTATGCATCATGTGTATCGGCTTTGCCGGTGCACAGATTGCTAAAAATCCTGCGCCAAAACTTATCAAATCACCGGAAGTAAGTGGAACGGGAAAGGTAACGTTTAGGTTTCTGGCTCCAAATGCCAGGAAGGTTATGCTCATTATGGATGATGCAAAAGTAAGACCTATGCAAAAGGACACTGCCGGAATATGGAGCTTTACTGAACAATTTAGTCCGGATATTTACAGGTATACTTTTGCTGTAGACGGAAATGTTCTGCCCGACCCGAACAACCCCATGATTAAACCCTTGTTTAAGCGGGCTTTAGGGCAAAGTCTGGCCTATGTTCCAGGACCTAAAACCCTGAGTTGGGAAGTGAATCAGGTACCTCATGGTATTCTTTCGCAGCATTTTTATAAATCGGATATTGTTGGCGATGAGAGAGACTTTAGGGTTTACACTCCACCCGGCTATAATCCTAACAGAAAAGAACCTTATCCTGTATTATACCTTTTCCACGGCATTACAGATGAAACCAGCGCCTGGACAACTGCTGGCCGCGAAAATGTTATTTTAGATAACTTGATTTCGCAGGGAAAGGCCAAGGAAATGATTATTGTAAACACGCTGGGCTACGGTGCCCCGGAAATGCTTGAACCTGGCGCCGGACCTTACGGGAAGGCCGCTTTGAAGAAAAATGAGGAACTCTTCGTTTCATCCTTTATCAAAGAAGTTATTCCGAGGATAGAAAGTATTTACAATGTTGGCAAGACCAAAAAATACAGGGCCGTTGCCGGCCTATCTATGGGTGGAGGGCAATCTTTAGATGTTGGCCTCAACCATCCAGAGTTATTTAGCTATGTTGCCGGTTTCAGTGCAGCGGTTATTTTACTGGATCCCGACTATGAAAAGGCTTTTCCAAAACTCGACGCATCAATCAATAAAGATTTAAAGCTGATCTGGATAGCTATTGGAAAAGATGATTTTCTAATTGAATCGAACAGAAAGTACAAAGCCTGGCTTGAATCTAAAAACATTAAATTTTTCTACCAGGAAACTGAAGGTGTACACTCTTACAACGTTTGGCGCCGTTATTTGACAGATTTTAGTCAACTCATTTTCAAAGACTAGAGGCTGAGATTTTGACATCGTTTTTGGAGGACAAGAAAATACCTGGCTAAAGAGCGTGAAAGACTTTTTAGCCAGTTATTTCGCAAGAAAAAGTGCCAAACATATCTGTTGTATTTATCCAATGCCTACCACTTTTTTCTAATCTATCAAAGATTAACATCTCCAAACCTTACCAATAAGAAAAGCACCTGACGAAAATCAGGTGCTTTTTTTTTACGAGGAAAGACAGGTTATTTATTCTGGTAGCTGCCCATTAAACGTATTAAAAGATCCGGGCTGTTCGTGATGATGCCATCTACGCCAATTTTCTCTAAAGCAATCATATCCTCTTCTTTATCTACAGTCCATGGCAAAATCAGCATGTTTTTCTCATGTACTTTCTTAACCATTTCCAGATCTACGCCACTGTAATACGGACTATAAATATCAGGTACGAATCCTAAGTTTTTAAGGTCTTCCTCGAGCCCTCCTTTTTTTGTATTCATCTGCTTAAAATAGTCATCAACTTCTTTGGCCGAAAATCCATACTTTTTAAGCTGATCCTCGGTTAGATTCATTTTACCCTGAACCAAAAGTGATAATTTAACCTGCGGCTCGTTCTGATGAAGAATTTTAAGCGTTCTCACATCAAAAGACTGTATGATGACCCGGCTTTTGATTCCTTTTGCATTAATTACATCCATCATTGTTTTCACAAATACCTCAGGAGTGGGATTATATTTTCCATCGCCCGCCGGAGAACATTTGGTTTCTATGTTGTAATAAACCGGTTTAAGATTAGCCTTTTTCACATAGTTTTCCACGCTGTCGATTAAATCACTTAATAAAGGCTTATGTGTTTTTAACCTTTGTTGATTAGGGAACATAGGATGTTGCTTAATTCCCAAACTATAGCGGCTGATGCTATCGTATGGCATCTGAAACAGGCTTAACCCTTTTTCTTCGTCTTTAACAATTTCAGTACCGTTGGGTTTACTCATGAACGCAGCTGACATATAGGCGTCGTGAGACACGACCACCTTTCCATCGGCAGAGATAACTACATCCAGCTCCAAAGTTTTAGCGCCTAATTTCACCGCATTTAACATCGCTGGAATTGTGTTTTCCGGCAATAACGCCATACCGCCACGATGGGCCTGAACGTCTAGCTTCTGTTGCGAAAAAGCAGTGCCCGATAATAAAAAGCATACAATTGCTAAGTTTTTTTTCATAAACTGTTCTATATTTTAAGTGCGTAAAAATAGAGCAGAGCAGTGGACAAGCATGTTAGGTGAATATTAAATTTAATGACTACATCAAATTGCATTATCCTTCAAAAAAGCTTTACGCTAAATGCCCTCCGAAATGGCTATCTATGCTCATTCGACTGTAAAGGCTATCTTAATAATTTATAGGATATGTACTCGCCGTCTCTTTCATCGCTTTTAATAAAGCTACATTTTTCCAATAATTTGATCGACCTCTGATTATCTTGTCTGGCGTTAGCAACGATTCTGTCTAGCAACAGATTTTTAAAGGCGAAATTTATCGTGGATGTTAAAGCTTCGAACATCAGGCCATTGCCCTGGTGCTGTGGCAACATTTCAAAGCCAATCTCTGCCTGAGCGTTCTCGATTTCGAAATTCCATATACCTATCGTTCCAATTAACTGGTCGAAGCCTTTCCGCACAATTGCCCACATAATAGCTTCATTATTGGCTTGCATAGTGCTAATTCTGGTTATGAATGCATCAGCTTCAACAACCGAGGCCGCTTTTTGCCGGTTGATGAATGCGTTCACGCTATCATTGCTGCGAAGCAAAAAAATTTCGTTCGCATCACTAACCTTTAGCTGCCGAAGATAAAGCCTTTCAGTGATGAGTTTCGGGAAAGGCTGGAAGTTGATGTCTATCATGTTAACTTTAACGAGTGTGAAATATAAATTAACCACATTTTTTGGCAAAAATCGAATTTAACCAACGCTATGAACAGAACAAGTGCGGCTTTTGTATCCGGCACCTCTACGCGGAGGCTAATTTCAGATAAAATTTTTGCCCATTGGGCAGGCTCGCATCAATTCTAAATTACAAATCATCCTTAAATCGCTTTAACATTTCAGTAACTAAAATTCCGTCAATCGTCATTCCCTGTAAATCACAGTCAAAGATACTGACCTGGTTAAGTTTACAATCGGTGAAGACAGTACCCACAAGGTCGCAACACTCAAATTTTAATGGGGCATGTTCGGACTGAGGGTCATACGCCGGATGGCCTTCTGGCGGCATGCCGACATTATGAATGTATGCACCCCCCAACTGTGCACCGTCTATCTCCATATTACTTAGGTCGGCATTTTTTATTTGCACGAATGCCATTGCTACATCATTAAACACCGTGTGATTTAGGCAAACCTTCGTAAATGATGAATGTTGCAGTATCGATTCCGCTGCAACCACTGGTTTCTCAGCGCCAGTAATTTTGATTGTTTCCATAGTGAATTTGTTTGTACAAACTTGCCAATAGATGAGCAGATAACAAACGGCTGGTCAGGACAAATAGAGGTGTTGAACTGGACAGAAGACAGGTACCAGAATTGTATGTAATTTTTATAAGGTCTAATAAAAATTAAATTTTTAGCTTTCTGAAGGTTCTGAGCAATGTTGAGTATCGAAAACGAAGGTAACTTTCCCGCACGCAATAATATTTTTTTTATCTGTGTGTTTCTGGCATCAATTAAGGTTGAGAGGGAATTGTGATTAATATTTTTTAATAAAGAAACATAGCCAATTCCATTAAAGGAAGGAATGATTAAGTTTTTGAAAACCGGCCTCGTTAAAGTTTGTGTGCCCGTTATTTAGTTATATCATTGCCACCTACTCTTTATTGATTCCGCCCGGTGTATCATACCCCAATCTATCATTGCATCAATCACTTTAGTAATGTGCTTACCAGAATCTGTTAATAGATATTCTATCAGGACAGGCGTCTGGTCATACACTTGTCGCTTCACAAATCCGTTTATTTCTAATTCTTTCAACTCTTTAGATAACATGCGAGGCGTAATCTTTTCGATATTTTCCAGTAAATCTTTAAAGCGAACTCTTCCGTGCAGTAAAGAAGCGATAATAGGGAGCTTCCATTTGCCGTTAATTACGTTTAAAGTATCAGTCAGTGCCAGCACGTAGTGCTTGGGGCATTGTTGAACCTTATCCCTGTCTATCAAATCTGTGAACGTTTCCATATCAATAACTGCAAGTCTTAGTATACAAAAGTATAGTAGTTATTTTAGATTAGCAAGTATATTTAAAATAGTGACTTCTCTATATTTGTGCGGTATTAAAAAAAATTTAAGATGATTATAGTTACAGGTGCAACAGGTCAGTTTGGCTCTAAAACCATTGACCATTTATTAAAAAAAGGTGCAGAACCTTCTACAATTTCTGCATTAGTTAGAGACGTAAAAAAAGCGAAACGCCTTGCAGATACGGGAATCACATTGAAAGCCGGCGATTATAATGATCACGAGTCGCTGATAAGTGCCTTTAAAGGTGTAGATAAGCTTTTGCTGGTTTCAAGTAATGATAAGGAAGCATTTGGAAACAGGACTAGCCAGCATCTAAATGTAATAAACGCTGCAAAAGAGGCACAGGTTAAGCAAATTATTTATACCTCTTTTATCAGAAAACCACATTTTGAAGATTCTGCTATAGCTGCATTTCAAAATTCTCATGTCCAAACGGAAGAAGCTTTAAAAGCGAGTGGTATTAATTATACTATACTTCAGAACGGAATTTATTTAGAGATGATCCCAATATTTGTAGGGGATAAAGTAGCTGAAACAGGAACCATTATGTTCCCAGCTCAGGCAGGAAAGGCCAGCTTCGTGCTTCGTGAAGAATTAGCTGAAGCAGCAGCTCATGTGTTATTAACCGAATCCCATGAGAACAAGGTTTATCAGCTTACAAATACAGAGGCGGTTACATTTGATGATATAGCGGATGCACTGTCGATTCAGCTTGCAAAAGGAGTAAAATATCACTCACCAACCCTTAATGAATTCGAAATGTTATTGAGGAAGCTGGGTATCCCTGACTTATACATTGGAATGTTTACAATGTGGGGGACTGCAGTAGCGCAAGGAACGATGGACCTGGAAGATAATACCTTACAAACGTTTTTAGAGAGAAAACCAACATCCATGATTCAATTTATCAATCAGACCTATGGATAACATTATTGCGTAGCACCGAAATATGGATGTTGCTTACCAGGATTTGTTTCTCTAATAACAAGCTATACCAAGTTTGAATTTGCCCACAACAACAATAAGCACAGTTCGTACAAGCTTCTAAACTGAACCGATACATTTTGTAAGTTTCCTCTATAGTGAATTTTTGTAATGTCGACTTGTCTTTTGGATGGCTTTTTCTTTGCCCCCGCTGGCGCACGCGTGTCGCGGGTGCATTTAACCAAAGTGTTTGGTTATTACATTTAGGAACCTTGCCCTATTACCTAATCTTTTATTCTACAATTTTGTCGAACCATTTGGGTCAAAAGCGGCCATCATTCCAAAAAATACAAGCTTGAAATTAGTTTAAGTATGCTATCGATTGCAAACTTTTCATGGATAATTTCAATGAAAAATTTTATTCCTTAATGAACCAGGCAGTTCACTTGCTAATTGGTAAAAAATGGTTCCAGATTTTTAATATTTTTTATCCTCGTCAACTGATCTTCATTTAAAGGCTTGATAATAAAATCGCTCACAATTTTGTAGGAGAATGCCCTTTGCTGGTCGCTGGGCTCGACAGAAGAACTTACCATGACAACATGCATTTTTGAAAACAGTGGATGCGCGGTGAGATCTTCAAGAAGTGACCAGCCGTTTTTAACGGGCATATTGATGTCGAGCATGATGAGATACTCTGTATCCATTTCACGATCAGTTTCGAGACGATCCAGCAGCTGGAGTGCACTGCTGAAAGATTCAGGATCATTTTTAACACCAAAATCAGAGATGACGGTCTGGTGAAGAAAAAGGGCAATGTGATCATCATCGACGATCATGATTTTGTAGCGCATATTTTTTTAGCAAGGCGTTCGAATGGTTAACACTATAAAACAAGATTGGTTTGCTGCCCTACAAAATGTTTTTTACCCTTTCGAAGATCATGAACCTGACCGAAACTACCGCATGCTTCCTACGATGTCCCGAATGGCGAGATCCAGGCTTTCTGCGCTATCCAGAATCATCCTGCACAGATTTAGCAGTTCCTTGTCTTCGGTTTGTTTTTCCAATATAGCAGTCAAAGCGAGTATATTGGTTAGTGGCGCTCTGACCAGATGTGACTGTTTGAAGGATATCCTGCTCAACAGCACTGATTTTTTTTCGATTTCGTCCAAAGCCCCGTCCAGGCGTATCCTATCCGCTACGAACTGTGTAATGTTATAGCCCAGACAGAAAATTCCCGCCGGAGCGCCCATTTCATCAAACATCGCTCTGTACTCCCACTGGGTATACAGATAACCACCCTTCCCGTCGTGCTTTCTTATTGTTGCTGGAAAAAGACTTCCGGGATTCTGAAAGCATTTTAGGGATACGTCCTCACAGGTTTTCCTATCATCGGGATGCATGGTAACGTGGTATGGCTGGCCGACAAGCGTTTCGTTTACAAAGGCAAATTGCTCCGCGTAATGCTGATTGACGTAAGCGTAATTTCCGTCCATTCCGGCGCTTATGATATAGAAGTAGTTAGATTTTTCCAGTAATTTTCTGGTTTCGGCAAAGTGTTCCATGAGAGATTGAGATAACTTATGTTTTTAGGAGCCATCGATGTGTGTGGCATTATTGATTGGAAAAATAACAAATGAGTCCGATTAAACAAAATGGCAAATGCAGCGGCCGAGTTGTTGCCCTGCTTACCAATTGATTACGTAGCAAATTTATAAGTACAAAACGCCAGAACGCGTTGAAATTTAGTGGCTAAGTAATGCTCCCGATTTCACTACGCGTGTGCATCTAAGCGAAGCCTTTGATTATTACAATTAGGAACCTGGCCGAATCATCAAATTTTTTTTCCTGCGGTTTCCCTTTAGGTTATTGTCTAAAAAGCGAAGAATTAAAAAATCATAATGAGTATCCGGGTTTTAAGCCTATTCTTTCAGCTAGATTTACAGCAATTATGAATCCCGGACATCCTATTTGAATTTGTTTATAGAATAAATGATGAAGTTTACTTTTAAACATTTAAAATTGCTACTAACAGATAAAGAAATCTACTAAAATTGCACCTTTGACGTTCCAGCGGATATAATAATTTATTTGTAAATTGTGGTAGATAACTTAGAAGACCCAGAATGAAGTATATTGCAATCAAACTATCTTTTTTATCGATATTCTGTTTTTCTTGCAACAAAACTCCTATCAATACAGGTTGCGGAATAGTTCGTTGCCCAACCGAAACGAGAAGTGTGACAATAAATACCGTTGACAGCAATAATCAAGGAATAGAAGCTGTTAAAATTGAGGCAGTTAATTTCAGAACAGGGAAAACTTACAAAGATCTGCAAAATCACATGAATATCGGATTTGGAAAAATATTCAGTTACAGGTTATTTAGCGCACCTACTGACTTTGCTGAATCCGGAGATCCGGTTCAGGTTATGATTACATCAGGAACAGGAAAGATTGTTAGAGTGAGTATGACTGTTTCAGGAGGAAAGTGTGCATGCTCAGTGAAACTAATATCTGGCCCGGAAACCATCAATATAGAATGAAACCTAAATACTAAACCCAGTTTTAATTAGCAAAACAATGTTGGCCAACCATTATAGCTAATAAATCGATATTTTTAGTGATGCTCTTAGCGAAAGTTTGAGCTTATTGGTCAATTTTTTTTTTAACGTTGTTCGGTTGAAACGGATTGTCTCCATTTAATTAGAATGCGTAATATTGATATTATTTGTTTTAACAATTTAATTAAGAATACTGGTCACATCTTGAGCGCCCTATTTTTAAGTAATCATCTATGCCCCGATTTGCTTTTATCAGAGTGAAAATTTTTGTGTATTTGTTTGCAACGGTTTGTTCCGCGTTACTTGGTGTCACTTTTATTAAGGAAGTCCCTTGGCAAGATGTTATCAATCAACTGGAAGCACATACCCAAAACTTTCCTCAAGAAAAAGTCCACATTCATACCGATAAACCTTTTTATGCCCTTGGTGAAGATATTTGGTTAAAAGCATACGTCGTCATCGCTGCAAATAATAAGCTTTCGGGTATAAGCAAGGTATTACATGTAGACCTTGTTGATGAAAATAATGAAGTTAAAAATTCTTCCGTTTTTGAACTCAATGGAGGTGTAGGACATGGCAGCATTTTATTAAAAGATTCTCTGAAAGCAGGCCGTTACAGCTTACGGGCATACACGAAATATATGCTTAACTATGATCATGATTTCATGTTTGAAAAGACCGTGATTATTGGTGATGCAGCGCAGATAGAAGAGCAAAAAAAGGAGATCATTGAAAAAAACAAACTGGAAGTACTATTTTTTCCAGAGGGTGGGAATTTTGTAAACGGCTTACGGAGCAAAGTTGGAATAAAGGCTGTGCTTTATAACGGCCTTGGAACATCAATTTCCGGAAAAATTGTAACACTAACAGGGAGAGAAGTTATAGGATTCAAAACACAGCATGCCGGCATTGGAGTTACAGCTTTTACTCCCGAAAGTGGTGAGCACTACAAAGCGGAGGTAGAGATGCCTGACGGAAGCATTACAACATTTGTCGTGCCGGAAGCCCTCAAGGAAGGGCACGTGATTTCGGTCAACGGGGTAGAAAATGAGGTGTTAGTTACGGTGAATAGCAATGTCGCTAAGAAAGGGAGGATGTATGTCATTGCACAATCCGGTGGAAGAGTATATACATCTTTCGGAATTGATAGTAACAAAAACACCATCACCGTAAAAATCTCAGAGTCTACCTTCCCCACTGGCATTGTTCAGTTTACTCTTTTTGATGCCTCGAATATACCTGTTGCCGAGTGTCTATATTTTGTAAATAACAATGACCAACTTAGGCTTGAGCTTAAACAACTGACTGAGACACTGCTCGTCAAAAAAAAGGCAGTCTTAGCATTGCAAGCCAGTGACTTTGAGGGAAGACCTGCTGAAGGCAATTTTTCAGTTTCTGTTACGGATCTCGGTAAAGTACCATCTGACGAAGATGACCAACCGACAGTTCTTTCAAATCTTCTCCTAACCTCTGACTTAAAGGGATATATCGAAAAACCGAATTACTATTTTAGTTCACACAGTCTTGAAAAGAGAAAACAACTTGATAATTTAATGCTTACCCAAGGCTGGCGAAGGTTTAAATGGACTGACATCATCGAGAAACGCTACCCTGAACTCAAATTGCTGCCCGAACAGGGTATTGAAATCTCGGGAATAGCTTCAACCCTCGGCGGTAAAGCGGTACCAAAGGCGAAAGTAATGCTTTTTTCAGCAACCCAAGACTTTAATCTAATGCTGGATACCATCGCAGACGGGCAAGGGCGTTTTGTCTTTGATAGGCTAAATTTTCCTGAAACTGTTTCGTTAATGCTGAAGACAAAAGCCATTAAAGGTGGCGAAAATATTAATATCACTATTGACCGCAACCCGACCGTTAAAACCGACAAAGTCTATCCTATACAGGAGAGCGATATAACAGCATATCTAAAGGCGACGAAAGCACAGTTTAAAGCCCGGCAAAAATCTCTGGTAAAATCCAACGAAATAAATCTCAAAACCGTTGAAATTAAAGGAGCGTCAGTTAAAAAGATTAAAAATTCTAAAAATCTGACTGGCGTAGCAAATTATGCATATGATGCTACTTTTATGGAACAATATACAAGTTTTCTAAGTGCTGTTGGACGAATGGGCGGCGTTACAGTAGGAAGCAATGGCAAAGTTAACAGCAATAGAACCGGAAAATCCTTATACGTATTACTAGATGGTGTTCCAATAAATCAGGACCAAGATGATGTATTAAAATATATCAGCCAAGACGACGTTGAAGGGGTCGAGCTCCTACTGTCACCTGGGTACACAATTGTTTATGGCATGGAGGCAAGCGCTGGCGTTATGCACGTTACAACCAAACGAGGGAGAAATGCCGTAGCAATACCATCAGGAAATTCAATAGTTGTGAAAAATAAAGGTTTTGCCGTTGAGAGGGAGTTTTATATGCCAGATTATGACAAACAGAATTATAGCCAAAACTTTCTAGATTTAGGAAGCACTATTTATTGGAATCCTATAGTTAAAACAGACAAGAATGGGAAAGCAACTTTCAACTTCTTTACCGCCGGTACACCTGGTATTTATAAGGTAGTGATTGAAGGGATTGATAATAAAGGAAGTTTTGGCCGAAAGGCATTTTTTTTAAACATTCAATAATTAATAGGAGAATTGTGTGTTTAAAATAAAATTCATGGATATCATCCAGTGAATAACAAATTCCCAGAAGTTAAAAACTCGAAAAAGAAGATATCATTTCATTTTTCACCAATAATAATTTTAATACAACAACATTTTACTGGCGGTTGAAAAATTCCAGCATTGTCTTCAATGAATTCTCTGAGTGCATTTTCTCACCATTTTCAAGCGAAACCCCGGCTGCATTTGCCGCTCTTTGTCGCATCTTTATTTCATAAGCTAAGATAGCCTCTTTCAAGGAACCGTACTCATAAGAAGTCAGACATTCAGATAGTTCAAGCGCATCGAGCATTGCCATATTTGCACCTTCTCCTGCAAATGGTGGCATTACATGAGCGGCATCGCCAATGATGGTGAGGTTTGGAAGACTTTGCCAGGTTTGGTTTAAAGGTGCACAGTAAATTGGCCGCGGAATAAATGGAATCGCTGCATGCTCAAGCAATGTATGCCAAATATCACTCCAGTCAGAATATTCGTTTTTAAACCAGTCCAGAACCGCTGTGCGATCTGAGAAGTTAATGTTGCGATCTTTTGACCACATTTCATCGGCTTTAAAACTTATGTAAAATCCGAGCTCACCACCTGCTTTCTGCCCCATTAAAATGTTTTTCCCCTTTCCGAAAGCCATGATTTTACCACCGTTAATTAGTGAATCGAATTGCGGAACCGCTTTTTTAGCGTCATAAATATTACCTTCCAACATGGTTACTCCAGAGTAAAAAGGCTTAACATCTGTTATGTAAGGTCTGATTTTAGAATTTGCGCCATCAGAACCGATAACGACATCTGAATAAACAGACAGTCCATTTTTAAAATGTAGCATCCAGCCTTCCTTATACTGTGTCATAGCAGTAAAATGACTGTTCCAAACGATAGTTTCCGGCTGCAAAGACTCTAATAATATTTTTCTCAAAGCGCCGCGGTCAATTTCAGGACGAAAGTTCGCATCGCCGAAATCTTTTTCGATATTCTTTTCATGATCACTGAAAAAGATTTCCGCCTGATGGTTTAAGATTAAAGTTTTGTCTGCCCCCGGCATGAAATTATTTTCGAACTCGGTTAACAAATCAGCTTTAATTAAAGCTGCCATTCCCGACGCCTCATGCATATCGAGTGGTGCGCCTTGTACACGTGCATCTTTATTGATGTCTCTTTCATATACTTTCACATCGGCGCCTTTAAGCTGTAACAGCCTGGCCAACGTTAAACCACCCGGGCCGCCACCGATAATTGCGATTTTCTTATTATTGATTTGCATATTCTTTATCTGTTTGAATATGCAAAACTATGCTGTCTTAAAGGAAGATAATAGTATAAATCGGTCGTTTTGATTTTTAAAAAGTACTTTGGGCACAACGCCAGAAAACTTTTTTATTTCTTTGATAAAATGGGTTTGATCTGCAAAATTAAGCTCCGGGAAAAGTTTTCCTTGTGCAATATGATCCAATGAAGCCCGAAAGCGGATTATGTTGCAAAATGATTTTAAAGAAATACCAAATTGCTGATTAAAATATCGGTTCATCTGTCTACTGCTCCAACCAACGTTTTCAGAAAGTTCTTTTACGGTAACAGAGCCGTGCATTTTGTAGATGAGGTCAAACAATTTCTTTTTGCGAGGGTCGATTTCTGTTGGGATGCGGGATCTTATTTTTTGTGATGCCAACCCACAAAAGCTTTCAAAAGTTTTAAGATCTTGAAGATTGATATCCCAAAAACCGTTAGCTAATATTTTTCCATCATCAACAATAGCTGAAATGGTTTCACGAAAGATATATTCAACGGCAAGCGGCCTAAAACTTACCGCAAATCTCAAACTTTTGGCAGGTATGAACCCGCTTTCATGATATTGCGTACCTAAACCAAGCAGTACAACTTTGAAAGACTCGTTGCCTGACAGTATAAAAAACAGATCTATCCGGCCATCCGGTAGCCCGACCGTTTCCTTATCATTGTCTGAATCATTCTGGAGCACCCAAAAACTTTCCACGAAGTCCGAAAGATCATCATCTGGCTTGATTTGTTTATAATAGATGCCATTAACCATATTTAGGGTTTGATTGAAAATGGAACAGTTCTAGATTCTACTCAGCTACACGCTGAAGTGCAGTTAGCGGGTAAAAATATATTCAGCTACGAACGGCGACGGGAGAACAGATGAATATAATAAAATTATTTAGAGCCAGGTTTTGACAATAGTTTATAGGGCTTATTATCCAAAATTGATTGAATGGCAGCCGCAATGTCATAAAGATTACCTTGCCTTTGATTAGAGAGGATAACGATTGTCCTTTCTTTAGTATTGTCAGCTATTACTAATGCCTGGTAATGTAAAGCAGTACCATCGTGTGTATGTGTTACAACCTTATTATCTTCCATATTACCCCCGCCTAAGCCAGATTGCTTGTCAGCAGAAACTGGCGTAATAATCTCTTTTGTAGATGCGGGGCTAATCAGGCAAAAGTTATTGATGCATTGAGACCATTTATAAAAATCATCGATATTTAAGCAAGTCCACCCAGAAATCGGCACTTCCAGGCCATCCTGTTTAAAATCATCATTAAATGATTTCGCCACCATTGAATCGCCTTCATTCGGGTCGACTATACCATTACTGATACCCGCGACTTTGAGCATATTCTCTTGAACAAAATGCTTAAAAGAAAGACCTGTTACTTTTTCGATTATTTGCCTGCGTAAAAACGTGTTGTTATTGTTATAAGCATAGCTGCTTCCGGGCTCGAATTCTAATTTTTCAAGGGATTGCAAATCTTTCCAGTTATCATCATCACTATGAACCGTCCGATATTTTATATCAGGCAAGCCGCTGGTGTACTGCAATAAGTTCTTCACACTTATTTTTTTCGCCCAAGGTAGTAACTGTGGAAAAAACTTAGACAAGTTATCTTTTATACTTAGCTTACCTTGTTCCTGAAGCATCATAATCCCTACGGCATCAAATTCTTTTGCTATTGAGCCAATATGAAAGCGATGATGTACGTTGAGCAGATTTTCTTTTGATGCGTCTGCATAGCCTATTGCCTTTCTAACTATTACTTTTCCACAATCTGCAACTAATATATTCCCGTTGAAAACGCCTGATTCATTTGCTTTAACCAAAAATTCGTCTATTATCTTCGCTTTATCATTCTGTGCGAAGGTCCGTGTTCCTGTTAAAATGGCTAATAGAAAAACGAATTTGATAGTGCAATCATGTTTGCTCATGAACTTTAATTTTCTATTTGAGACAGCATCGAAATTCATTTGTTACATTTGAACCTTTAAAAATCAACAGTTATGTCTTTGAGAGGATTTAAAATTTTCATTAGATTGATTATTTTTAAAAAGGCCTATTACTTCACGGAGATTTACAATCAAGCTTTGTAGTTTAGAAGCGCAATCCGGGCGATGGATTCCTATTCAGCTATTGGAGACGACACCTTACTGCTTACACACCCGCAGCACAATTCTTTTGCCATTTCTTCTAACTGCAAATAAGCCGATTGCACCAACGGACAGAACTAATATCGGCGCATAATCATCCAATGGGCAAGGTATGTTTGTAAAATTGTAGAGGATGTTGTTTGTGCAATCAGTGCCACCGATACAGCATGCAGTGGCTGGTGAGTAAATTGAAACAGTTGTAAACCTCGGGCAGATTGCGGTATTAGCCGTAAATGTAGAAAATGGGGCATCATAACGTGGTAGCAGGAAATTCAATCCACTACCATTACCATTTCGCTGATAATAAATCATTGTGCCACCTTGCTTGCCACAGCCAACAAGATTCTGAGCAAATGCCTGGGTTAAGAAAGCAGATGCTAGTAAGATAAATGTGAGAACGCGTATAGATTTGTTATTGCAAAACGCGTGGACCATATTCGAAATTACGAACCATCTTTAAGCAAACGCTCGTTCATTTCGTTCAATTCAAATTGCGTGGCTTGTAGTTTCATCACATTCCTTAGTGTGTAGTATTTCTTAATTGCATTAAAAAAGCGCTAGTTGCATTCATTAGATGCTTCAGTTAGAATCTGACCTGTGCTCATACATGATCACCGTTTATCCAAATAAAAATGAAGGAGGGCGTACTTCGGCAGATCGGAGGGTGCTTTTAAAAGGAGGAAAAATTTTATCTTGTTAAACAACATGGGAGAAATACATGATGTGACAATTAATAGCGATGATGAAATTTTGATACTCCACCAAATTTATGTTTTTAAGCGGCGCAAGATTAGAAAGTACAGCTATTTATTGAAACAGTTCGAAGCCAGTTCGGCTAGCATGCAATTCAAGAGGAACAAAACCAGCATTTACAACGAGTGGCCAAATCGTAAAGGCGACAGATCTTGTCAAGTCATCATTGGTGATAGAGCAGCATACATCAACTTCAATGCCATTTACTTAGGGATTGCCAACATGGATTTTAATAGGCGACCATTTATAGAGGGTGAAGTTTATGTTCTCAATTTGACGAAACAAACAGTGACATTAATGTATGATGATCGGGGATGCGACCTAATTTCGCCCAACGCTGAGTTATTAGGAAAATACTATAAAAAACTTACAAATCTCATCTTAGAATTAAACAGACCTGAAATCACGCAGCGCCTACAGGTCGGAAGTTAGCCATAAATTTCAGTCGATTTCGAGATTGTTCCTTACGACTATTGCATCTAAGCCGAAACTAAACATCAATCCATATTCATCGAAACGGAAGCTATCTACAAATGAATTTTAAATCATAAAAAAGATAGATTTTACTACGCAAATAATTCGAAATTTACGCTTTGTGTAAAAACGAACGTTTTTTTTAACCGATAAAATCAAGTTATAACAGGTATGTGGGATAAATATCAGCACGACAATGACAAACTAAAGAAAGGCTTATTTTCATGTATCTTGTCTCACTTATTGAATGAATATCTATTATGAAAGGCATAAAGGCGACCATTAGAACCTGGCTTCTAAATGTAATCAATGATGGATCCTGGCAGCGATTTAACGACTTGCATATTGACGAAATCAGTAGAGATTTTTCACATCGAGCTGCTTGGTTTAGCGGCGGCGTAGCGTGTTATATTCACGCAAGGGCCATTATCGAAGAGCTTGATTTGCCTTTTACCGTAGAATTAGTATTCCACTTGAAATCCAAAAAAAAGAAAATCGATCATATTTTCAAACGTTTGAGTGCCCTGGATAAAAATCTCGATGACACACCACCCTCTTTATACGTTTTTAGAAATGACTGGAAAGGGCTTCACGAAACGAGAAAAAAGGGCACGAAATTACAAGATTTCGCCGATGACAAAATCTTGAAAGGGAGTTTTTACTATTTTCAGGTCTTCAATGACGACGATAACGATATAAGGAGAGTGTTATATCTTATTTAACAAATCGTTCGATCGAAAAAACGATTGGATTGCCTCATACACCAATAAATTGGATTGTGCAATAGCGAGTGGTTACATGACAAATTTTCACAAATTGGCGGGAAATTATCTTTAACCTGTTATATTGCATAAGAAATTATTTCCAGCCGCCAACATCGTAAGTCTTGGAGCCGTGCGTGTAATAATGTAAAACAAAATCGCTGAACCGAAAAATGACCAACCTGAATTACGTCCTTATCTTTTTCCTATGTATGATGCTATCCTGCAACGCGGAGAGGAAATTCGACAAAGAAATCTGGCTGAAAAGCAGTGATGTAAATGATACCAAAAACCCACGAGCTCACATGACAAAGGACCTTTTGGAAAATCGCTTGAAAACCGGTATTACCAGGGATTCAGTATTGGCTTTATTAGGCAAACCATATAAAGAAGGCATAGAAAATAGACTTCCGAAGGGGATGGAAATTCCAGATTCACTATCTTTTTCTAACAAAGAAAACTTAAAACAAAAAAATAATGATCGAGGTACTGACAGAATTGACGCCTTTATACGCTTAAACGCCCAGCCCGACACATTGATGCTATATCCTGTCGGTTGGTCAATGATCGACCCTATTTTCTTAGTAATTAAATTGGACAACAAGGGCATGGCCGCTGATTTCTGGATTGAGGAACACTGAATAACGAAAGGAAGAAGATAATAACTACCCATTATCTTTAGTTCTTTCCTGTCTACATTTTATCCTCTGCAGGTATACTGATTAATCAACGTTATGGTAATCGGGCTACATGTAAGTTTCAGGTATTTCGATTATTATATGATTTAGAGCGAATCGACGAGATAAGGAATAGTTTCGTGCTAAAACCTTAGAAATGTTGTGGTCCTAATTTTTCTGCCTCTCCCCCTTTAAATCGAAAACAAAGGGCTAAAATTGATTGGTTAAAGATTGCAACGGAGCTCGTAGCAGATGTTTGTTTAGTTGACCTTAATATGGATTTATCTCGACGCTTCTAACCATTCATTCACGATGTCTGCCAGCATTTGTTGCCCCTTTTCGATCTCCGGTAAACCTTTAAAAGTTATAACTGCCCGGCTATTGTCTTTCCAAACCAACATTTCGCTTTTATTTGAAATTAATTTTTGTTTCGGTTGTGGCTGCTTTTTTGCTCCTCTGTGAAAAACAAGTCGTACTTCTTTTTTGGGAGGCTGAATTCTCATCGTAATTCTGTCTTCGTTATCAAAGGAATAATTTGGACCATTCCATTTTAAATTTTCTCCCAAACCTGTGTTTGCGGATAAAATGTAAATCCTCAGTTGTTCAATTTCATTTCTAAACGGATGGTTCAGGCCATCCAAAACAGCTGTCACTTCATGATTTAGCTGAATTTCTTCCGACATGATTAATATTTAGGTATGTGTGGAACATAAACAAATGTTGTTGTGTAAGTTTTGGGATTTTGTCTTGCTGAGCTAAAGATAATTCAATAACCGGCTTATTAAAGCGTTTTTGGAGTTATTAATCCTTATACATTTTGCCGAGTTGCTTAACTGGATCTGTTTTTAAAATGAGCAAACAAATGATGTCAGTTTCAACTAAGGCAAATTACACACTTGCCGGTACCTGTTGATCGTTAATAATTTTTCGTATTCCAAAAAAGGAGATAAGGCCAATCGTTACGCCTACTATAATTGCTGTTTTAAATGCCATAATAATCAAACAGGTGAAAATGAAAGATTGTTTTATAACACGAGAACTTAAAATTAACGAAAGCTGTTTAATTAAGATATGAGAACGAAACGCCAGGAAAAATTATTGAACTTTGTAACAGTGCAACACGGCGAGCAGAAAAGAAAGTATACCGGTGAGCCATATACCGTTCATTTAGTGGCCGTTGCTGAATGCGCCGAAGCACATCAATTAATTTTAGGTTATGAAATTGGCCTATGCCATGATTTATTTGAGGATACGGCTTGCACCGACGCTGAACTCCGCACCGCCTTACAGGAATATGGCTACAGCCCAAACGAGATAGACTTTATCCTTCAGGGAACATGGGATCTTACGGATAAGTTCATATCCGCCGATTATCCAAACTTCAACAGAAAGCAGCGAAAAGCAATGGAGGTGGAACGCTTGTCGAAAATAAACAGAAATAGCCAATCGGTTAAATACTGCGACCTTATTGACAACACTAAATCGATTGTTCAACACGATAAAGGTTTTGCCAGGGTGTACCTCGCTGAAAAGGCGAACCTGCTTAGCGTGATGAATAAGGGAGATGAAATGCTATACAAGGAAGCACTTAAGAATTTGGCTGATAGTTGAACACACGAATTAAATGACACGGACAATAGATTGGCATTGTCAAATTTCCGTTGTGAAATCAATTAGATAAGGTTTTAAGGAGATGCCTTTCAAATTACGGAATCCATCACCTACAATTAATTGATAATGCTTGTTTTTATCTAAATCAACCTCAAAACTTAACGTTCGCCCATCATCAGAAAACCCAAGCATTTTCTTAATTTTTAAAACACCCTCTGCTCCCAGTGGACCTAATTCAAAGTTTCGAAATCTTGTATCCATGGCTTCGGAAAAGTTTATCGTTAATATTTTTGTAGATACGTTCAATTTTGTACCCTTGAGCTGAGCGATTCCGGTTACCATTGGCCTACTTATCTCATATTTTTTAGCTAATTCAGTTACAGACTCCTCAAAATAACCGGATCGTTCTGCAAAAAATAGCAGACTATCCCGATTGTTATAATCTAATTCAATCATTTCTTTTATCGACTTCATCTTGTCAGAAGCGTTATTGTAATTTCCTTTACAAATCGCATAGCCAACATAGTAGCCTAAATCTCTAATTTTGAACTCGTTATCTGCATTACTATAAAGCCAGAAACCACTTGATGTATTAAGCATTTGTGAAGCGAATATTTCTGCAACATGCTTTTTGTTTGCATTACCGTAAGCCAGGGCTGGAAGATTAGAAGGTTTTCCTGTTGCCTGCTCAGCAATAAACTCAGCAACGCCTTCCAAAACACATTGTCCTAAAAGGTTCTGGGCTATAGTCGTTTTCTGCTGCGTATGTACATACTCGTGGACATTTGTGAAAACCAGCGAGTTTATTGGCCTTGTTTTTAAGTAGCTTGCCAGACTTGGATTTGTTGCTTCGAATTCTTTCGTATAGGCATTCTTATCCGCCATTGCAATTTCACTTCCAATTAGAACAAGGCTATCTAAGGTAGTACCGCCAGACCTGAAAGCACCAACTGTAAAATAGATTTTCGCAGGCTTTAAAGCGGGATATATGATTTTTAACTTTCCTATATTATCAGCAATTTCGGCAGAATAATTTTTAGCTTTAAACATGTCCCTCCGTATCGACTTCCAGTACATCGGGTATTTTTCGATAGCATCAATGAAGGATTTATCGGTATATGATCTCGCAGCCATTAGTGCTTTGAGGCCGGGCGTTCCCCTTGAAATGAAAACCGAATTAAGAATTTCAAATTTCTTAACACTGTCTTTAGTGGATTTTATTTGATCATAAGCATTCCAGAAATTTTCAATATCAGTAGTAATTACATTATTTGATTGGGTTTGCGCTGAACCAACATTAAAAGTGAAAATAAAAATAAAAAAAATCAGTGTCCTCATGACTAAAGGACAAGTTTATCGACCATTAGTTGCATGCTTTTGAAATTAATGAATGAAAAAAAGATTCCCGCTACAGCGAAAAACGTTAGCGAGATTCCTTTGCATGCATGGTTGTTTTTAAACAGGATTAGACTCTACTTAATTTTTTCATAGGAAAAACTGTTCTTAAATCTAATCAGGTGCTTAAAAAAAAATTCTTTTTCCCTGTAGGGCCTCCTCTACAGTTTTATCTTAACAAAGTAAAGACGGTTTCGGTCTACCGATTTAGTTAAAGGGAGAATTTTTTGTGCAAAGCCACTTGCTCCATTGTCTACAACACCGAAATCGTCGTCGTTAGAAATTACCAGAATATTTCCTGGCAGCAGGACCAGCCCTTCAGCCTTGTCATGAGGATAAACTGATGGCAAATCCTTTAATAAATCCAGCACTAATGTTTTTGTAACCGGAGCAATGCCTGCAGCTGTTAAGCCGGCAACATTATTCAGTTCTTCCACGGTTTTACCGCCATACAACTTCCCTGTGGAGCCATTTGCCACATCAGAAATATCAGTCGCTGTACTGATGTCTATTTTAAATACCTTTTTAAATGCCGCCGGGTTGGTTATATCACCCCCAAATAGTCCGTCCCGCTCAATGGTTAAAAAAGTTGTGGCATTAACGGCGACAATATCGCTTACTCCTGTTAATGTGGTGTTATCCATTAGGTAAGCATATTGTTTAGTTGCTCCTGTAGCAATATCAAAAGTTAGAATCCTCAATACCATCGAACTCGCTACAGCTGCTTTTGATGGATTATACATCGGCGACTGCATCATGCCAACAAGCGTTTTCCCATCAGGGGTTATCGCAAGGCCTTCCATGCCACGGTTTGGCCTTCTATTGGCAAAAACAGCCGGTATTTTTCTGCCACCAGTTCCACTACCGAAAGGATTAATCCGCTCAATTGTTTTTCCGCTTGCGTCGAAATGGACTATATGAGGACCGTATTCATCACTAATCCAAAAACTGCCGTCGGAAGCCCTCACCAAACCTTCAGAATCGATGCCGTCGGCGCTTGGCGGAATCGCCTGTCCGTTTAAATCGTAAGCCGTTTCCCCTGATGCACCCATGCCCACCGGATTCGGGATACCGTTCAACCTGTCACCAGCAGCATTTTTGAGCATTATCGTTTGTTCCAAAACCAACTTACCATCCTTTAATCTAAATTTGCCAATTTGCGGGGTAAAGTCTGGTTTTCCAATAATAATCGAATTGGCAAGCTGCCCGGCTACGTTAGAGCCTCTATCAGTTAGCATGTAAAATATCGTCGGATCGTTCGGGTCAGAAGCTACTGCAGAACCGAAGCCGCCATTGTAAACCTTAACGCCATTTGATGTCGTGAATAAAACAGCAGGGTCTGATGCTTCAGCTACATCGGGATATGCAATTTCCTGTGAAGGGCTGTTTGAATTTTTCTTACATCCAACCATACCCATACTAAATGCAAGCGCAAGTATTGTAATTTCTTTCTTCATTTTAATTTATTTGTCAGTTCTACAAATCACGCAACTAAATATTAACACTGCGTTAATGGCGGAATAACTAATCTAACCGCCTGATGCCTGGCAATTCACCTTAGGAGATGATGCAACCTCGAAAAGACATTTTCCTTTCTTCTGAGTTATCGAAAACTTAACAATTTCTTAATCACTTATTCGTAGCGTTATTTTTATTCGTGCCGTATAAGGAATAAAAAACAAACTATGAGAAACGCCCTGCTATTTTTAACTGTTATTATTATGCTTTTTGGTGGCTGTAGAAAACAAGATCCGGCTGAAGAAAATCTGCCTACCGAAACCGATTTAACTGCATGTTCGTTAACTACAAACTGCAGTTTTTTATATGCTGATAATGCGGGTATGGATGGTATAAAATTGAATTTAACAACCGGTCAATACCGGGTTTTCTGGGCCCATACGAGCATTGATTACGCCGCTTTTTCGCTCTACATGATGGCACCGATGATTGGGAACAGCTTTACCTTAACCAAAGAAGATATGCTGGCAGGGCGAGTAAAATATCAAAACAATTGCCCCACCTGTTACTCAAGTGTAATGTTGCCTGTCGACGGGAAAATAATAGGGCGAAGAATTGCAGCGAAAGATGGCTTGCCGGAGCGGTGGCTCGTTCAAGCCGATCTTGTTCTGCAGGCAGGCGGCGTTTCTGCTGGAGCTCAAACCATCCACCTTAAGCAATATTATCTGCCCGCGAATTAGCACGAGAAGATGTCATCGTTTGCGAATTACTGCATTGAAATTGCCTGTTAACATTATTCAGACGGCATTCCCAAAATGGCTTCGAAAACTAAGGAATTACATGTCGATGATCTCAATTTAGTGCAGAGCGTAGTTTCAAAGTTTTTCGAGCGCTATTCTATCATCCTCTTTTTTAACCCATTCGATGGTAGGCTTAAAATTTACTGCCTTTAAACTGGTATTCCAGATGGTTTTTATAAATGGCCAGCGATGTGTTTTCCGATTAATGACAATACGAAATGGCATAATAAACATTCTATGTATCCAGGTAACCCAAAACTGAAGTTCGCCGTTATGCATCCGTTTTGTAAACAGTTCGTTTCTTAGGCCATATTCATATTTCCAAATATGCTCGTGCGTATCTTTGAAAACACTGCTTAAATGATTGATGGGCGTTTCGTGTATCGCTATGCTGTGTTCTACAGCTAAGCCTGCCAGGCCATTTTTAATAATTCGCTTTGAATACTCTACATCATCATTCCAGATGAAAAATTCTTTAATTGGTAAGCCAACACGTTCAACGGCTCTTGCCGAAAGCAACATGGAAACAAATGTGCCAAACTGTATGAGTGGAAGCTGATGTTGCTGTGTTAAAGATAACCTCGCAATCTTTTTCTTATCCATTAAACGATAAGTCCTGTTCATCTCGTGTATGTTGTTGTCAGTCCACAGAATCTTACTTGAAAGGAATCCAACATGTTGTTGGTTGCTTTGCAGATTCACCAAAGCAGCGAGCAGCATTTCTAACGCATGTTCTTCTGGAATGGTGTCATCGTCCATCATCCAAATCCAATCTGCACCGTGGTGATATGCTTTTGAAATTCCGGAAGAAAATCCGCCTGCACCGCCTTCATTCTGCTGATGATAGGCGAGAATTCCCTGATTATTTAGCCAGGATGCCGTACCATCTGTTGATCCGTTGTTGATCACGATGACTAAATCAGCTTTCCTGGTTTGCTTTTCTATTTGGCCAATACATTTTTTAAGAAGATTTAAGCGGTTAAAAGTAACAATGACGGCGATGACTTTCATGTTTTTCATGCTTTGATATTGGGAAATTGATAATTGTAAAAATTGATTTTTGATGGCGTCTTAATGAATCTAGCGAGCGCTTTTGCTGCGAAGTTGAAGTTTCCAATGATTACAACCATAAACCTTATGAACTGACCAACCGACAATCTTATCAGCTGGCTTACCGGTGAAATCTTGTTGATTAACTTGTGTTTCATTTTTTCTAATACGCTTTTTCGGCTGACTGAGTTTAGGTGACTTATACCCAAAATACATGCGTAGAACCCGCATTGTTGACAAAGCGAGTTGGTTTTCAATGGTATGCAGCTAAGCGTTTAGCAAGAGAATATACCATTTATAACGTTGACTGACAGAATTTTACGATAGTTTTTGAATAACTTAAATTCTTAATTTTCCAATTGGATAAGTTATCGTACAAATGATGTTCGTCTAAAAGTTTATCTTGTGAGACCATCATCTACACTATGAACTATCAAAGAATCTCTCTTATTATTGCCTTTTTGCTGACCCTCATTGCTTATTACAGCGAGGCTCAAAACCTAAATAAAGCAAAACTGGATAGCTTTTTCAACGCAGTTTCTGCTAACAACCAGGTTATGGGTAGTGTCCTGATTGCTAAGGGTGGGAAGCCCATCTACCAGAAAGTTGTTGGTTATAGCCAGATTGCTGCTGATAAGCCGGTGTCGGCAACACTGCAAACCCAATATCGAATTGGTTCAATTTCAAAGACGTTCACAGCAGTGATGATATTTCAACTGATTGAGGAAAAAAAAATCTCATTAGATAGTAAGCTCTCTATGTTTTTTCCTGAGATGCCTAATGCAGACCGAATCACTATAGCGCAGCTTCTCAGTCACACCAGCGGCCTTTCGGATCATGTGAATGAAAATATGGAATGGATTAAGGCGCCACATACTAAAGCAGAATTACTTGATAAAATTGCTAGGGTTAAACCACATTTCGAGCCAGGAACGAAACAGCAATATTCCAATGGCGGCTTTTTATTACTTGGTTATATTATAGAGAAAGTAACCGGCAAAAGTTATCAGGCAGCCTTGCAAAAGCGAATAATCGATAAAATTGGACTTAAAAGTACCATATCATCAACCAAAAATAGTAGCCAGCCGTTGGAAGCCAGCCCTTACGTCTTTAATGTTTCCTGGATTCCGGTTGAAGACATCTATTTTCCAAATACTATTGGCGTAGGTGACATCCTCTCTACCCCTCAAGATTTGTCAATATTTATTGATGCACTTGTTCATGGAAAGTTGGTTAGCACACAGAGTTACCATTTGATGAAGACTTTTACTGGTAAAAATACCATGGGAATGGGGCTGCTAAGTGCACCGTTTTATAAAAAAATTCTTTTGGGTCACAATGGCGGTACTTACGGCAGTTACAGTGCAATGTACGTTAACCCTGATGATGACGTGAGCTTCATTATCACCACGAATGGGATGAATTATCCATTAAATAATGTACTAATTACCCTGCTACAAGCTTATTACGGTCATCCTTACCAAATACCCCTGCAACTAAAAGAAAACGATTTGGATGAATTGCTTGGCAACTATCAAAGTGAAGAAATGCCTTTAAAAATCCTGATTACAAAGTCTGGAACCACCTTAGTTGCTCAGGCCATTGGCCAACCTGCTTTTTCCCTGGATGCCGTAACCAGAAATGATTTTAAACAGGACCAGTTTGATGTTCTGCTGAAATTTGACCGTATAAAGCATGAAATGACCCTTGTTCAGGGTGGTAAAAATTATCGATATGTAATTATCCGATAGAATGTTAGTGGTTTAATAACACCTTTTTGCCCGTTTTTACAGCCTGATAAATGGCGTCTATAATTTTAAGATCTCTCAATCCTTCCGCACCATCTATAGGCACTACTGGCTTACTATCTTCCAATAAAATGGCCGCCATTTGGTCCATTTGAACAGTTTGCTGCGTAATGATTGGTTGAGAAATTTCGCCCAAATGCGTTCTGCCTTTAATGGGCCCATAGCCGGTAGAGGGCTGCATTTCAGCAAATCCTTTATCACCACTCAGGAAAAATCTATCCAGGTGATTAATGTTATAGCTAGACAGGCAAGAGGCTACAGCACCTCCTGGAAAACCCAGCTGAAATTGTATGGTTTCATCCACACCTTCCTTAAATTTTATCGGGTCGGTTTTGGTCTCCTGTGCAGAAACCCAAATCGGTTCTTCGCCTACCATATATCTTGCGCCGTTGATGGCATAAATCCCAATATCCATCAATGCTCCGCCGCCGGCAAGCGCCTTGTTTAACCGCCACTGGTTCGGATCGCCAGCCACGAAGCCACATTGCCCCTGAAAAAATTTAATTTTACCAAAGTCGCCAGCATTTCTCATCCGAATCACTTCCAGCGTTCTTGGCTCGAAATGCAGCCTGTAACCTACAAGGAGTTTCACATTCGCTTTGCGACAGGCATCAATCATCTCCTGCCCCTCTTTTGCGTTCAGCGCCATAGGTTTTTCGCAAATCACATGCTTTCCGGCTTTCGCCACCCGGATAACCTGATCGTGGTGCAAAGCATTTGGTGTGATTACGTAAATCGCATCAATGTTTGGGTTATTTCGTACCGCATCGAAGTTTTCGTAATTATAGCAGTTGCTTGTGGGAATTTCATATTTAGTCTGCCATGATTCGATTTTCGAAGGCGTACCACTAATTACACCAACCAGTTTTGCTCTGGTGCAGGCTTTCATAGCTTCCGCAACACGTGTAGCATAACCTCCCAAGCCCATAATAGCCACCCGGAGTACCTTGCCATCATCGTAGTGCGGAACCGGATTTAAAGATTGACCAAATGTTTTTAAGGAGTTCAGCTGCATCAGAATTATCGATGCGCCCAATTTTTGCAGAAAGTCTCGCCTGGTATCCATAATTATCCGCTGCTATTAAAAATGAAGCTTAACAAACCACGTGCATAATAGGCATTTAGATTACCTAAACTATTGGTTTGTATAAAGATAACAGTGAAGCGGCAAATTAAGTTTTCGCCCTAAAAAATTTTAGCATGTTGCTAAAGGTAAAAGACTTAGTTCAGCCCAAAGGGCAGAGAGTTAAAGGGCAAAGCGCCTGTTTTAAATTTGTTAAGGAAGTTTCGGCGTATTGTACCGGTAAATGACTGCGTTTTTCCCCTCGCTGATGCAATAGTAGGCCTTTCCGTCTGGCGTAAACCCAATGGACTCACCCTGTGGTTCTAAAGTGTAAGGAAGCCTTGTTGGTTTTCGTTTAAGTGCCTGAGCAATGGATTCCTTCCCTTCCCGCACCCAGTAATAAACATTTAAGTAAGTTTTCAATAAAATTTGTCGCCCATCGCGAGATATATCACCGGCTACGACGTATTTTGCCAAACCCTTGCCTGGCAGGAAAAGGCTTCCCTCCTTTTTCATGGTTACGGTATCTCCATTCTTGAAAAAAAGCGAAGCTGAATATATCGCAACCGTGTCCTGTCTTTTTGATATGATGATAAGTTCTTTCGAAACCGGATCGATCATTAAGGTTTCCGCATCTTGAGGGCCATTTGGATATTTGAGGAAAACTTTTTCACCTTCTACCTGCATTTTTGTAGACAGCTTGCCCGGCTCGGCGAAACGATATGCGGTAACATAAGGGCGATTGTTGCTATTGTCCCCAATGTCGCCAAGATAGATGTAATTTTTATTTTTTACAGGGCCTGGTCCGCCGGCCATGTCCTCACAATCTACCACGCCGAAATGTTTTTTCGAAGCATCGCCCTTAAAATATAAAGTCGACAATAAATTGCCTTTGGCATCAATGGCAAAAAAACGAGAGGTATCGCCACTATCGTTATGTGCAAAAATCAGGTTTTCTTTTGCGATGAAGAGTCCGGATAGTTCGCTAAGCTCAGCGGGCACAACCTTAACTGCGGTAGCCTGCGCAAATGCCCCATTGCTCATACTCGATAATAAAAAAACGAAAACCAGTAATCTGGCGGCAAGAAATGCGGTGTGTCGGGCTGTGATCATTGCGGATTAAGGGTTTGATGTTCGACTGCGAAATTGAACATCCTTTTCGGAACAATCAAATCAATTTCTTAAAAATGCGAAAATCACCGTTAATTATGCCTTTAAATTCGAGTGGAGGGTTATTTGGACTACCATGACATTTTATTATTAGTCACTGAGGTAAAATTATTCCAGTTCAATTTATGGGATGAAAAAAACAAAATAAAGTTAAGAACTGATAAACGCTTGAGCCTGTTGGTTTATTTGATTTTGGCCCATAGAAATGCTTCCGAACTTTCCCAATTACAACAACTTTATCTTCAAATAATTAATTGCCAGGCATTATTCTGAAACTTTTTTAGCTTTCTTAGCATGAATTAAATTAATAGCCCTGCTCCACTTCTTGTAAATTTCAATCGGCTTGCTGTATCCATCTATGTCAAAATCCCATGGCACCAAAACCTCAATATCATTCCTGTCTGAAAGCTCGGTTACCCATTTGCGAATAAAATTTTGCGCATTGTATTTATTAGACTGGTGAACAGGATTTGTATACCAAATTTCGAATGCCTGCATATGCCAGTTCATCCAGTTAGAACTCACATCGTAATCAATTAATTTCGACTCGAAATAAGCTGCGCCCCATGTCCAGTCGATCTTAAGATCGTGAACAAAATAACTTGCACAATTTACCCGGCCGCGGTTGCTCATAAACCCTGTCTGGTTAAGCTGGCGCATGTGCGCATCTATGAAAGGAATGCCTGTTTCGCCTGCACACCACTTTTTAAATTTTACGGGGTCATTTTCCCACGCAATCGTTTTATTTTTATAGCCTTTAGTTCGAAATATTGCATTTCCGAAGCGCATTGCCTTAAACGTAAAGTAATCTCTCCAAACCATTTCAAATATTAGCCACCAGGTGCTTTGGTTTTTCTTAACTTTTGATTCATATTCCTGTACTTTCTGGTATATCAATCTAGGCGAAATACAGCCCAAAGCCAGATATGGAGAAAATTTGGAACTATAATCTAAACCATCCGACTTATTTCTGCTCCACCTGTAGCCGGTTAGCAATTCGGCGCCAAAAGTATAATACTCCAGCCTCTTTAAAGCTGCAGTTTCGCCACCCTGAACCAGTGGCGCTGCAAGTTCATACGCTTGTTTTTTATAGCCATACGTCTTGTAAGGTGGAAAAGAATCACTTTTTATTTTTTTCGCACACTTAAAAACGGTCGGCAGTTGAAAGATATCTCTGGGCGCAGATTCCTTTGCCGCAGGGATTCTGTAGGCTTTACTGGTAAGTGGAATTTTTGCGATTTCGAAGGGTATGTCATCTTTATGGTAAAGTGTATTTCCCCAAAAAAAATGAAATTTAATATTTGGCAACGCCTTTACAACCTCGTCGACAAGATTTAGTTCATAACTGGCATACTCCTCCTCGGCATATACATCGGTTATGCCATATTTGTTTATCAACGTGGAAATGGTTTGGCTGGCAGAAACGCTACCAATGATGAGGTGGCCGCCGAGGGCTTCGAGGCTATTTCTTAAATCCAACACACATTGCTCGATGAATTTAAACCTGACAACATCATACCTTTTAAAACCATATACTTCAGCTTTAAAATCGTTCTTTTCAATACAGTAACAAAAAAACAATTCATCGCAATCCAAATTAGCAGTAACTAAGGCTTCATTATCATGTAATCTTAAATCATTCTTGAACCAAACCAGTCCACGTTTTGCCATATATTGAAGCTTTTCTTTATAAATAATATTACTGCGGAGGAAGAATTCAGTCAAAAATCAGTTATAATCTTCCAATCCGTTTGCGAAGATTGAAACCTGACGGCTCTGCTAAATTAAACTACTGTTATACCTCTAACAGTACCCCGGGGAAATGGTTTTTTTTAACCTATCAGTTCAGGTTTGGAATTAGGAGTAAAGTCTTTAAATATTAAAAAACTAATAAGAAAGGCCTCAACATTTACTTTCTTTGCTCCATTTATAGTGAAGAGTGAACTGCTAAATCATGTAAGTGACAGGACCGGAATGAGATGCAGAAAGCAAAAAAAATTTGCATTTTGGCTGAAATCGCCGTAAAATAGATTTAATTTCGAATTGATAGATGTAACATTTTTTGAAAACCAACGATAAATAAAAAACGTTTTAAACCCATGACGACTGAGCACATTCAAGAACAATTTGACAACTACATACGACTGCTTGAAAAGGCACATGAAATAGATAACGACATTGATGCTTCTATTACAGAAACTGAAATTTCAGAGCTTGAGGAAAAGCGGCTGAGGTACAAAAACCGGATGAAAGCCATTCGCAAAAACCTGATTTCCTTAATTGAAGAAAGTGGCGAAAAATATACTGTTTACAATACGCTAACCAAAAAACAAACATCCCTTTATGTTGAAGAAGGCAATTTGAAATACCACGAAGATTAAAAGCCGAGTGATAAATTGGGTTGAATATCGATTAACCGGTGAACTTGATTATTTCTACAAACCTACAAATTCAGGGCACAGAAAATCTTTACCAAATTATTTTTTAGTATTTGGTAAAGATTTTTGCGGTCGACTTAAGCTTTTTTTTTTGCGGATTTATTCATAACTTTCCCTTCAGCATCAAAGGGAACCAAATTTGTCCTTTGATGCTGTACCATGCTAAAATCGAGTGCTTTTGCGGTTTCATTTCTGAAGGATACGCTCATCAATGAGGTTTAAAATTTCATCATCAAGTTTTTCATCAAATTTCCTTGCAAATAATGCATCCGTATTTAAAATCGCTTCAAAATCGGATTTCGTGATTGCTTTTGGGTGGGCAACCTGGTTACTTTCCCAAATGATGAAATGTTTCTCGACATTTTCTACGCTATTCAACAATTTTTTATCAGTTGCATTGCCGATTAGCATGTGTACAAATAACTCATCAGCAACGAAAGTATTTTTGTGGAATTCTAAATACTCCGGATGGTTTTTAACGAAGTTTAAAATATAGTCCAGAAAATACATATCTAAAATAAACCAGGTTGAACCTGTAAAGGGTTTCATTCCCAAAGGAATTTTCCTCCGCAGCCATGGTATTCCGGAGGCTAAAAAATTGACTGTTCTGGAGCAGAAAAGCTCGTACCACTTATCTCCAAAGTAATACTTATCTACTCGGTAAAGGCCACCACGGTCGCTCCCGGGCCATTTTTGGTAATTTGGAATAGCAAAAAAATCTATGAAAACAGAATAATTGGAATGCTGGAAAAAGTGATCAATTGCTTCATTACTTTTAATAGGGTAATCCTGACCGCTCAGTAAACAGATTCTATCGAACGGCAATTGAGAAGTTTTAATTGCATGAAAGCCGGCTAAAAGTGGTTTAATAATTCCGGTTTTTCCCCATATCGAGTCGAAACGTTCGATGTATACAACCTTTTCGCCAAACTTATCAAGGCATTTGAAAGCATTTGAATCGGCTTTTTTATCAAGATGAATAAAAAAATAGGAAAAATTATCGTTTAGCCTTTCGATTAACCGACAAAGCTGAGCCGGAAGCTTATGGGCCATTATTATATAGGCTTTTTGCATATAAGCAGACGTTTTTAGGAATTAGTTACAGACGATTAGGCCCAAATCCTAAAAATAAGCTTAGTAAATGACCGGGTTGTTTCGAGAACATAGCCCAATTGTAAAAAGTTTAAAAAATTCACGACTAATTCATTACCCAAGGGAGATTGGATGCCGGAAATTAATGGCTCGCCTTTTGAATTAGTTGCCGATTGGTAAATTAAAACTAAAAACAGAGCCTTTTCCTACTTCACTTTCAGCCCAGATTGCGCCTTTGTGCATTTTGATAATTTCAGAAGAGACATACAGACCTATTCCAAAGCCTGAAATAAGATTATTGTTTTCAACCCTATAAAACCGTTCAAAGATTTTGCTTAGGTCATCAGCTTTTATGCCAATACCTTCATCCCAAACACTAAATTTTACTTCATTTGGGAGGGCGACACAAGATACCTGGATAAGGGAACCAGGTTTGGAATATTTTACCGCATTTCCTATCAGATTTGCTAAAACCTGGCCAATCTTTAACCTGTCTGCGCTAACAAACTGACTTTTAACCGAAGCGAAGATAAATTTATGCGTTGTATAAAGCATTTTCGTTTCCTCCTTTACCTCTTCTATAAGCTCAGCGACATCAAAGGGCGTCGTTTCGATGATTATTTTAGCCGATTCAAGTCGTGAGAAATCAAGAAACCCGTTAATCATATCTGTCATGCGCTTTGTTTGCTGTACAGATTTCGAGATGGCTCTTTGACTTACATCATCAGGATTTTCTTTTGCCCGTATTTCCAAAAGTTGCAGGTACGCTGAAAGAGACGTTAAGGGTGTTTTAAGTTCATGACTCACCATGCCCATAAAATCGTTTTTCCTGATTTCCTCCATCTTTTGGTCGGTAATGTCCATAATTACACCGGTAAATCCTGAAGCCTCTCCATTCGGTTCCGCAATGCGGTTACCAATGGCCCGCAACCACCGCAATTTATTGTCGTGCAGCCCAATAACAGGATAGGTAACGTCGAAATCTCCTAAGCTATAGATAGCATGCTCTAATTTTCCAGCAATCAAATCCCTGTATTCATCAGTAATTTGGGCCAAAGCTTTTTCTAGAGTCAGGTTATCATCCGGCAGGTAGCCAAAAAGTTCTTTCAACCTGGAATCTGTAACAAATTGCAATGTTTTGGGATGAATATACCAGGTACCGAAATTTGCTGCTTCTATTGCCTGGCGAAGCGCCAACTTCCCTTCTTCGATGGTTTGTTGAGCGGAGATTAAATTGGCGTTTGCTTTAGCGAGGTCTTCATTAACCGCGAGAATCTCTTCATTTGACGCACTCAACTCCTCATTTACTGCAGCAAACTCTTCGTTTATGGCCTGTAAACGTTCCGCACTTTGTTTCAGTTTTTGCTCCCATTGGTCGCGTTCTGTAACGTCTCTTGTCGTTCCGGAAACGGCAATTACTTTACCCCCCTCATCAAAAACAGGATTCAAAATATAATCGTACAATCTTCGTCCTAAGGTTGCGTGCGGGAAAGCCACTTCTCCACGAATAGATTTTCCGGTGGTTTTTATCGTGTCAATTTCCTGCTGATGCATTTCTGCATGCCATGGTTCGTAGCCGTTTTCGAGAAGTCCTTTCCCAACGGCCTCATCCCAGGTTTTGCCCCACATTTGTAAAAGCGCCTGATTTGCATAAGTGAAACGGTAATTCAAATCGAAAACATACATTAAATCGGGCGTGCCGGAAATTATGGTTTCATAAGTTCGCTTTTGTTGTTCGAGAATTTCTCTCGACTTTTTGAGAGACTGTTCGGCCAGCTTTCTTTCGGTAATGTCTGAAGCAACACCGAACCACTCTTTTATTTCACCCTTATCATTTAATATGGGTACAGCTCTGGAGAATGTCCAGCCAACAGTTCGGTCGGCCTTTAGAACCCTGTGCTCAAGCTCTAGAACGCATTTATTCTTTATGGCTTCGGCGATTGCGTTGTCAACTTTTTCGATGTCCTCACGGTATACATTTCGTTTTTTCCAATCCGCAGTTGGTTCAGTTACATCGGACAAAAATCCACGGCCATCCAGCTCGTACATGATGCTCCAATCGGGATTGAAACTGTAGACGACGCCAGATATAGCAGTTGACAACGCCTTAAAACGATGTTCAAATGCATCAGGTGAATTCATGTTATGTGTAAACTTATCCATAGGCGAATTTTGAATACTATTTTCTGAAACGGAAAACTCATTACTTTGTTTGAAATTCGTTGTAATTCAAGACCGGCATCGCTTTTAATCAGCTGGCAAAATTCTTTTAATCCCGTTAGAAGAAATAATCAAACCTAACCGAGAAGCGCTTAATCATACCCTAAAGAAATACTTACGGAAAAAAACACAGATGGTTGCTTTTGGCCTGTATCTATAAGACGATTTTTAAAACCGGGATGCGTAAAACTTTGTTTTCAAAGAAATTTAATCCAAAAAATCATGACAGATCCAAAAGAGAAAAAAGAAGAACAGCAAGTTCAGGGCGACAACGAAAATATTCAAGGCGATGACCAGTCAAATTGGGATGAAAACCAACGGGTTGATGAGGAAGGAAATGAACTGGACCCGGAAGATATTAAATAACAGTATTTGCACATTCCGCAATTCCTGTTAAAATTAAGAAGACCTGATTACTCTTTCAATTTAAGCCATAAGGAACCATAAGGCTCTAAATTTAGATGCTCTGTGTTTAAGGTTGAGTTAGTTGGGCTTAATAAATTAATTGCCTGCTTTTGAAGATTCAAGGCGAATTGTTGTTTTTTTGCCGTAAAGTTGTGTATAGCTATAAGTCCATTTTGGTAAGAAATAGCCAATATTGCGTTGTTCCGGCAATCGAGAATCTGCCAGTTTGCAGTTCCAATCTCCGGGCATTTTTTTCTAATTGAAATCAGCTTCTTAATGTGGTTTAACAGTGAAGACTTTTCACCTTCTTCTGTTTCCACGTTGATAGTGTTATAGCTGTAATTACCCATTGAAATTACCGGCCTGAAAGTGTGTTTCGAAGTACTGAAACCAGCGTTTAGCGAAGTGTTCCATTGCATCGGTGTCCTAACCGAAAGGCGCTCAGGTAAAGTTAAGTCATCTCCCATCCCGATTTCCTCACCAGAACGTATTACCGGTGTACCCGGAAGGGAATATAGCAAGCTATAGGCCATTTTCAACTTTGCAGCGTTACTGAGCATGGGTGCAAGCCTACGCCTTATGCCCCTATTGTAAAGTTGCATATTATTCTCCGGACCGAATTTGCTGTACACCTTGTTGCGCTGCATTTTGTTAAGCCTGCCAAGATCTATTTCGTCGTGATTCCTTAGGAAGAATGCCCATTGAGAATCAGCGGGCTTTTCTTTGGTATCCATTAATGCCTTCACAAAATGCGCAGGATTTTCATCCGCCAGTGCATAAAAAAGATACTGATTTGCGTAAAAATTAAACATCATTGATAAACGCTGTCCTTTCGCCCCGAAATAGTCTTCGTTTTCTGTCGGTTCTACATTTGCTTCTCCAAGTAACAAGGCATCTGGGTCGATTGATTTTACGGCATTAACCAACAAATCGAGCACACCGAACATGTGCTGAGGATTTTCAGCGCCGGATTCTGGCACGTCAATTATAAAGGGTACAGCATCAAGCCGAAAACCCTTAATGCCCTTTGCACTCCAAAACTGTAGTATTTTAACGGCCTCCCGCTGCACTTCCTTATTTTGGTAGTTTAAGTCGGGCTGAAAATTGTAAAAGCGGTGGAAATAATATTTTTTAGCAATTTCATCATAGGTCCACGTTTCAGTTTGCACCCCTTCAAAAGCCATTCCCTTATCAAAATCTTTCGGTTTTTTTGAACTCCAGCTATACCTTGAGCGGAATTTACCGGTACTATCAGAGCGGGAAGCTTTAAACCAGGGATGCTCTATGGAGGTATGGTTCAACACCATGTCCATCACAATTTTAATTTTGTGAGATTTTGCAGCCGCCATAAAACGTTCAAAATCTGCCATAGAGCCAAATCGCTTATCAATGCTGTAATAATCACTAACATCATAACCGTCATCCATGTCTGGCGATGGCTGAAAGGGAGAAAGCCAGATTACGTCGACGCCGAGGGAAGCTAGGTATGGCAGCCTGGAAATTAAACCATTGAAATCACCCGTGCCATCTGCGTTGCTATCCTGGTAACTGTCTACATCAAGATTGTAAATGATGCTGTTGCTGTACCACTTCGGAACAATTTCGACGGGTTCTTTAGTATCATCTTGTTTGCAAGCGTTTAAGCTAACGGTTAAAGCTGTAGTAAAATAGAAAATGAGGGGCCTTATCCAGCTTTTAAGTTTCGATTGTGGCATAGCAGAACTTAGTTAGTTGCTGAGTCAACTTTTTTCTTTGGATACTTTTTTATCGCTTTAGGTTTGACTTTCTTAGCCTTTAAGCTATCAGGTTTTGGCCATTTATTTGCTTTTTCACTATACTTATTTGCTTTTGGCACACTTTTCTTGAGCAAAGTATCACTCGTAGTGCGTTGGTTGGTACCGGTTGGCACCTGGCCAAAAGCACCGAATGTTAATGCTGAAAACAGTAAAGTTAAAAAATGCATTTTCATAATTTCCAAGATTATAATGTTCTCCGATTATCCCTCTTAAAAAACCCTTCAATTTTTAGAAAGTTTATAAAATGTTAATCGAGGTGTTTAATCTGCACGAAAAACTACGGCGCTTCTTTCTTCAACCATAAATTCTTCGCCCGCCAATACAATATTTGAAGCCGGCACTGCTGTTGAACTTTGCATAATAATTACCCACTTGGCAGGGTATAAATTATTCGGCAATTTGAAGCTGAAACGCTGATGGCCCGGATTTACAATGATAAAGAAGTGGCTATCCATAATGTCTGCGCCTTCTGCAGTTTTTCCCTGTATGCCAGCACCATGAAGAAAAATCCCGAGACAGGAGTCATCGTCCGAGGTCCAATCCTCTGGCGTCATTTCTTCGCCATCAGACTTAAACCAGCCAATATCCAGCAATCCATCCTCATCAATTTTATCGCCAACAATCCATTCTTTCCTGCTCAGGCTCGGGTGATTTTTCCGTAAAGCAATAAGCCCTGCGGTAAATTCGATAAGCGATTTGTCGGCGGTTTCCCAGTTAATCCATGAAATTTCGTTATCCTGGCAGTAAGCATTATTATTGCCCTGTTGAGTTTTTCCCAGTTCATCGCCTGCAACAAGCATCGGAATCCCCTGCGAAAGCAATAGGGTCATCAACAGGTTCTTCTTCTGTTTTAAACGCAGACTTTTAATTCCTTCATCAGCTGTTTCACCCTCTACACCACAATTCCATGAATGATTTTCTGATTCGCCATCATTATTATCTTCCCCATTTGCCAGGTTGTGTCTTTCATTGTAGCTCACCAAATCGTGAAGCGTAAAACCATCATGGGCAGTTATAAAATTAATGCTGGCCGTTGGCCTGCGGTAATCTTTCATGTATAAATCAGGACTACCCAAAAAACGTTGCGCAAATTCTCCAAGTGTATGTTTTTCGCCTTTCCAAAATCTCCGCATCAAATCGCGGTATTTACCGTTCCATTCTGCCCATCCCGGAGGAAACTTACCAACCTGATAACCACCCTCGCCCAAATCCCAGGGTTCAGCAATTAATTTTACCTGCGAAATACTAGGATCCTGATGGATAATATCGAAAAAAGCACTTAACCTGTCCACATCATGTAAACCTCGGGCAAGCGTAGATGCGAGATCGAAACGAAATCCGTCTACATGCATTTCTTCTACCCAATACCGCAGACTATCCATGATAAAACGAAGCACATTTGGCATTCTCGTATTTAGCGAATTACCGGTTCCGGTGTAATCCGTATAATAACGCATGTTACTGTCTTCCAAACGATAATAAGTTTGATTATCAATTCCCTTAAACGATAGAGTGGGCCCTTTTTGATTGCCTTCGGCGGTATGGTTGTATACAACATCCAGTATAACCTCTATACCATGACCATGCAAGGCTTTAACCATTTCCTTAAATTCGTTTACCTGCTCGCCGTTAGTGCCGCTCGCTGAGTATCTAGCATCAGGAGCGAAAAAACCGATGGTATTGTAGCCCCAATAATTATCCAGTCCACGGTCAATCAGGTGTCCATCAGAAATAAACTGATGTATCGGCATGAGTTCAACTGCGGTGATTCCTAAAGCTTTGAGGTACGCCAAACTTGCCGGATGGGCGATACCAGCATATGTTCCTCTAAGCGGTTCCGGAATTAGCGGATTTAACTTACTGAAGCCTTTTACATGAAGTTCGTAAATTACCGTTTCATGGTAAGGAATATCTAAAAACTTATCTTTCTCCCAATTAAAAGCGGTATCTATCACTACCGATTTGGGCATAAACGGAGCGCTATCTGCCTCTGAAAAAGTCAAATCTTCCTCCTCGGCGTTTAGCGAATAACCAAATACTGCTTCATTCCAGATTAGCGCTCCAGAGATGGCTTTTGCATAAGGATCAATCAGCAATTTATTAGGATTGAACCGTGCGCCATTTTCGGGTTCATAAGGACCATTAACCCGATAGCCGTATTTTTGTCCGGGGTTAATTCCTTCGAGATAAGTATGAAAAATATCATGTTCGCGTTCGAGCAGTTCTACAACATAAACTTCATTTCCAAAATCATCGAAGAGGCAAAGATTTACACCTTGAGCATTTTTCGCAAAAACTGAAAAATTTGTTCCGGTTCCATCCCATGTTGCGCCCAGTGGATAAGGGCGCCCGGGCAGTTGAATGTAAGTCTGCATCTGGCTAGTATCGTTTATGTTTTATCGTGAGCAAAGAAAACATAAGGCCAGTACACAAGGTTTTCTGCAGTGAAGAGTTCAGGTAAAAACACACCTTAAAACGTATTTTTACGTTTTTAAGCGTAAAAAACCGAAGCCGAACCGAGAATTTACAGTCTGAAAATCAGGCAGGTTTTCTACCTCAACCATCACTTCTTTATCTTTAAACAAATTGATACCTTAAGCTGTTTTTAGTGAAACCAAAGCCAAATACATGAATCGGAAAAGAATTATTGTAGTAGAAGACGACCTTGTTTTGCTGGAAACCATTCAAGATGTACTAAAGAGCAACGGCTATGAATGCCTTGGATTGTACGAAACCGAGAATATATTTGCCAGGATGGAGCAGTTTAAGCCAGATTTATTTCTGGTAGATTACATGTTGCCTGATTGGAATGGCGGCGAACTATGCGGAGCAATACGTGTAATAGATGTTTTTGAACATACACCAATTATAATTATGTCGGCTTATGCCAAAATCATCTCGCCAATGAAAGAATACGGCTGTAATGCCGTTTTAGAGAAACCCTTCAATGTAAAAGATTTACTGTATATCGTTAAATCAATGCTGGATACCCCTGTAATTAATAGTGGCTTGCTACCGAAAATAAAAACCTTAGTTAAAGGAAAATCATCAAAGTAGCGGAAAAAATGTTCCGTCGATGCCCAGCTACAAATTGGCCCGCAGAAAGCTAAGGTGTAGCTTTACCTTTGTGTTCCCAATGATCTTTTAGTACGTGGCCATCCTTATCAACAACGAGTCGTCGTGCATACCGCTTGCCCCGTATCTTTCCATTTTCATCTTTTACACCCATAAACAATAAAATAGCGTTGCCTTCCGAATCTGCTTTCACCGCCAAATCATACCTGGCAAATTTCAGTTCAGTACGGGCTTCCGGTTCATATTTCTTCCGCAATATCTTAAGTACAGGTTCGTTCAATTTCATACTTCTATTTTATACTTTTTTTCCGTGCATGGTTATGCAACAAACGGTGATACTTATCGAAAATATCAGAACCGTTTGTAAAGTTAATTGAGTTTAATTCGGAGACTTGCCGCTATTTCGGCGTATTTGTATTAACCGAATCATTAGTTTTCGATGTTGTATCACTACTCGGAGACACATCCGTATTATCTCGTTTTGTTTTTACGGTATCACTAAGCTCCGGGTTCACTTCTGATTCGGTGTGCTTTTCAGGGTCGTTTACACAAGCCATTGTAAAAACCATTCCAAGTGCACAAAGGCAGATTGCTAACTTTTTCATATCTCGTTTTCTTTTGAAAACACAGCCTAAATGCCAAAAGTTTATAAATTCTTAATAATCGAATCGTGAGCCGCCAGCAGTTTCTGCTTCAAAATTTTAAACCTTTCTTAAAATAGAAATGTTTTTTAGGTTAACAAACTCAACGATTATGAAAAAGATGATTTTTATACTGTTTGCCTTCGCATTCACAAGCCTATATTCATGCTCGTCAGAAAGTGGGCAGAAAGCGGATAAAGATTCTTCCAGGAAAGACACAACAAACTTGGATTCTTTTGGGGGTGATGGCACAGCGAAGAGCAAGATAGGCACCACAACAGATAGCACCGTTATGGGAACGCCACCCGAAAAACAAAATTGACATGCACATTAGTCGCTCAATTTAGGCTGTTAACCTTAAAAAAAAATATTATGAACCAAGATGAACAAGCAGAAAAACTGCCAGGTGGTGAGTCGAAAACACCAGTTAGACCACCTTCAGAAAATATTATTGAAGGTGCGGGAAATGATGATCAACTAAAGAAAATGCAGCAAAATGCGAAAGAAAACCCGGTAAAAGAGGATGCAGAAGTCGGGACATCGCCAGCCGCTTATCCCGGACCAAAAAAAGGTGACTAATTTAGAAGGTTCTTACCTGTTTTAGTATTTTGAAGCTTGGTGTTGTATCCTTTGCTTAGGTCAAGGTCTTTTTGTTGCTTCCTGTAACGAGCATTATTTGCCGGATTTGATACCTGGCATCAGCTATCCGGAGGAAGGTTGAGCTGAATCATTTTTAAATTTCCGGCAGAAATTAACGCTCCTGCAAAAAGCAAACAAAGAGCATTTTTTTAGGAAAGATTAAAATGAATTTACAGAACTTAATCGGTTTAGTTAAGGACCTAACCATTTTACAGATGACTTTGCGAGCCGTGTTGGCATTTATAATCGCATATACTTTAATACGAATTTCGGGAAGGCGCTCATTTGGACTTCACGGTCCTATGGATAACATAATCGTGATATTACTGGGAGCAATTTTAAGTCGCGGTGTGGTGGGCGCCTCCCCATTTTTACATGTAATCGTTGCAAGTGTCGCAATTGTTTCTCTACACAGGGGCGTAGGAAGGCTGATGAGGATCTATCCAAAGTTTGGTGATTTTGCCGAAGGACAGAAAATTACACTGTTCGAGCATGGAAAATTTATCCACACGAATATGAAACGGGCCTTAATAGGCGAAGAGGAAATTATGCACGCAATCAGAAAAAATCTTCTAACAGAAAGTACCGACCAGGTTAAGAAAATTTATATGGAACGGAACGGTGAGATTAGCATTGTGAAAAAACATACTGATAGTTAACCCGCAATCAACTGTCGGCACCCTAAAAATATTGCTGAAAACCAATTTCTTTCTCAATGTATTTCCTTACAATCTTATAAAGCACGCTGAGGTCGAAGGGCTTTTTAATGTAGTCATCGAAACCTTTTTCTTTGTACTCGAAGTTTATCCGGGCGTTACAGCTCAAAGCCAGCACCGGCAACCAAGGAAACGCCGTTTTAATAAGCCTGCAAGCATCAGCAGAATCCGTACCGTTTAACCGATAATCCAGTAAGACAACCTGCGGACGAAATTCCCGGATCGCGGCCAGTAAATCATCGTAAAATAATCTCCCATGCACATCAAAGTTTTCTGTTTGTAGCGCAATTGTTAAAACATCCAAAATTGATGGATCGGTTTCTTGAAGAAGGATTTTTTGCATGGCCCTATTCTGTTGCTGTTAAATTTAAAGGAAAACATCTACCCTAAATTGCATTACAAGCATAATAAGGTAGTTCTCTTTTCGAATTAGTATTTATACGCAGGGCAGAGCGTAAATTTTTGAATACAAACCAACGTCAGTAGCAAAAAAATAATCCTTTACACAAACGCAAAACAAGTTTCGATTTATCAGGGTTTTTCATTTAGAACTAGCCAAAACTGCATGAAAACGAAAAAAAACGATTGCCCTGTACCTAGCGGAAAATTATTCATTATTGGTGGTGCCGAAAATAAATCGGAAATACAGGAGGAAGTGGATACAAACAAAACGGTGTTAGGTGAATTCATTTCTGTTTGTAAAAAATCGCCGGTTATCGAAGTGATAACCACGGCAGGAATGGAAGACGTTGAGGGTACTTTTTCTACATACGCCCGCTGCTTTACAGACCTTGGGGCAAAGAGCGTTAATCAAATTCACCACGACTCGCGGCCGGCCGATGATGCTGAACTTTTGCAAAGGATTGATGCAGCCGATGCCATTTTTTTTTCTGGTGGAGACCAGTTAAAACTGACAGCTACATACGGCGGCACAGCCTTTATAACAGCGATAAAAGAAAGGTATATCCACAACCAGCTCGTAATTGGCGGTACAAGCGCCGGGGCCATGGCCATGTCTACACCAATGATTTTCGAAGGGAGCGGACAACGGGAAATGATTGCTGCCGCGGTTAAGATTACGACTGGTTTTGAATTTTTAAAAGACGTTTGTATTGATACCCATTTTGTTCATCGGGGCAGATTTGTTAGAATGGCTCAGGTTATCGCTACCAACCCAGCTTCAATAGGCATTGGGATAGAAGAAGATACGGCCGTTTTGATAACTGAAGGTTTAAACGCCAGAATTATCGGCTCTGGCGTTGTACTTGTAATCGATGGCGAGAACAGTTATGGAAGCAACATTGTTAATTACAATGCCGATAAAAAAATTACCATCAGGAACCTGAATGTTTCTGTTCTTTCGGATGGTGAAGAATTTGTAATTCCCTGCAGAAACCCTCCGCATATTTAAAGGCTAAAAAGGCTCAAACTATTTAGTTCCGCTACCGAAAGCTAGCGGAACTTGGTGAAAAGTATAATTACTCGTCGTCGCTCTGAACAGAATTTGGCATGTTACCTGCATGTCCTGGATTGCCTTTTTCTGGATCTGCCCGTGCTTCTTCAGAACCAAAATCGCCTTCGCCAACCTCGCGACTTAAAAACCCCGCTTCACTTTTAACTTTATTCATTTCGCTGTTATCATTACTGCGGTGGCGTGGAACCTGATTGTCTGGCATATTTGAACGATCGGCAGAATTTTCTGCTTCTTTATCGCCCAGGTTTTGATTTTTATCTTCTTGATTTGTCATCTCTGTTGATTTTTCTTAAAAGTGAAACACATAAAACGAATTTAAGTTTCTCGAAACCAGCAAAAGCTTTTGTCCAAGCCGACTATTGAAATGACATTGCTGCCGGAGGCAAACACCGCTAAAAGAAATAAAATTAGATTGTTAAAGCCTAAATTTCGGTGGATGTCAGGGTTTTTCATGATTAGACAAACTTATATGCCTGGTTTAATGTTAGCACATAAGCATTTAACCAACAAATCATTTTAAACCAGCACAGATGCAACAGCCACAACAAAAATCAGTTGGCAAAAAGGAGGTCACTTTAACCATAAATGGCAGGAAAGAGAATCTCAGCATATTGCCTTGGGTAAGCCTTTTAGACCTTCTTCGCGACCATTTGGATTTAACAGGCACAAAAAAAGGTTGCGACCATGGCCAGTGCGGAGCCTGTACGGTTCTATGCGATGGTAAGCGGATTTTAAGCTGCCTGACGCTGGCTGTAATGAAAAATGGCTCGGAAATTACCAGTATAGAGGGTATCGCTGAAGTGGAATTGCACCCGATACAGCAAGCCTTTATAGACCACGATGCATTTCAATGCGGCTACTGTACCCCAGGGCAAATTTGTAGTGCAATCGGCATGCTACAAGAAGGAAAAGCGAATTCCAGAGCAGAAGTGCAGGAGTTGATGAGCGGAAACCTTTGTCGCTGCGGTGCAAACATTGGAATTATTGATGCAATTATGCAGGTAAAAGACGGAGGCAGTTATGAACAACTTTGAGTATAAAAAAGCTCAAAACGTGGCGGAATCAATCAATTTGGTTGCCGGTCGCGAAAACACCAAATTTCTTGCCGGTGGCACAAATCTTGTAGATTTGTGGAAGTATAACATTACCAATCCCGATGAACTTGTAGATGTAAATCATCTCGATGAGTTACTTCAAATTCAAACGCTGCCAAACGGGGCGCTTAGACTTGGGGCTTCAGTTAAAAACGCAGACACGGCATATCATCCCGAAGTCGAAAATCGATATCCACTTCTTTCCAAAGCCATACTTGCGGGTGCATCTCCGCAAATAAGAAATATGGCATCAAATGGCGGCAACCTTTTACAGCGAACCCGATGCTATTATTTTTATGATGCAGAGGTGCCATGTAACAAGAGAATTCCAGGCTCTGGCTGTCCGGCAAAGGATGGTCACAACAGAATCCATGCGATTTTAGGAACGAGTGAACATTGCATCGCTGTATTTCCATCTGATATGTGTGTTGCACTGGCTGCGCTGGATGCGGTTGTAAACGTCGCCGGACCTGCAGGAACGCGGGCAATCGCGTTTGCAGATTTCCATCGGCTTCCTGGCGACCGGCCTGATTTGGACAATACTTTAAAGCCCGATGAACTGATTACATCGATTGATTTACCCGACAATAACTTTGCAACTCATTATTCCTACTTAAAGCTTCGCGACAGACATTCTTATGCCTTTGCCTTAGTTTCAGTAGCAACAGCCTTGCAACTCGATGGTGATACAATTGTGGATGCCAGAATTGCACTGGGTGGCGTTGCACACAAACCATGGCGAAGCGTTGCCGCAGAAAATTTTCTTAAGGGAAAAGAAGCAACTACGGAAAACTTTGGAAAGGCGGCAGACCTTATTCTGGAGGGCGCCAAAGGATTCGGAAACAACGACTTTAAGATTAAACTTGCTAAAAAAGCGATACAGCGAAACTGTATAATGGCACTAAATCCTGATTCGCAAGAGCCTGGAGCACAGCCATCTGCTTAAACTAAAAAAAACAGGAAATGGAAGCAGAAAAAATAGTAGGCAAATCTATAAACCGGTTAGAAGGAAAACTGAAGGTAACCGGTACGGCAAAGTATGCTGCGGAGTATAAAGTTGCAGATCTACTGTATGGATATGTGGTAAGCAGTCCAATAACCAAGGGAAAGATATTAAAAATAGATACCTCAAAAGTTATGGCTATACCTGGCGTTGTAGAGGTGTTATCGCATGAGAACCGAACCAAATTAGCCTGGTTTGACTTGCAGTTTGCCGACATGGACGCACCGCCGGGAACCGTGTTTAAACCATTGCATGACGAAAACATTTTGTATAACGGGCAGCCCATTGCCCTTATCGTTGCCGAAACTTTTGAAACCGCCAGGTATGCATCAACACAAATTGTGTTCGAGTTTGAAGAGCAGGGGTTCCAAACCTGTATCAATGAAAACATCGATAAAGCAAGGCCAGCGAAGAAAGGAATTGCGACCTTACTAAAACCGCCTCCCCCGCCTCCTACAGGCAATTTCGAAACTGCTTTTGGTAATGCAAGTGCTAAAGTAACGACGGAATACAAGCATGGAACCGAACACCATAACCCGATAGAATTATTTGCCACGACAACAATTTATGAAGGCGATGGTAAACTAACAATTTACGACAAAACGCAGGGAACAATTAACAACCAATTGTTTATCGCGGATGCTTTTGGCCTCAAATATAAAAATGTAAGGGTTATAGCACCATTTGTTGGTGGTGCGTTTGGCTCCGGATTACGACCTCAATATCAGCTTTTCCTTTGCGTGATGGCCTCTCTCCTGCTAAAAAGAAATGTGAGGGTTGTTTTGGAAAGGAAGCAGATGTTTGCTTTTAGTCACAGGCCGCCAGCAATACAGAACCTTCGATTCGCGTCAGATATAAATGGCAAATTAACCGGCCTTAGTCATAAAGTTTTTGCAGAAACATCAAATTTTGAAGACTACACCGAGCCAACAGCATCCTGGAGCCACCGCCTCTACCCTGCTCCAAATACCTTATTCGAACAAAATGTTATCCCTTTGGATGTTTATACGCCGATTGATATGCGGGCGCCGGGCGGAAGTACTGCGCTGCATGCAATTGAATGTACTATGGATGAACTTGCTTATCAGCTAAAAATCGATCCGTTGGATTTGCGGCTGATAAATTATTCCGATATAGACCCATCTAACAAAAAGCCATTTACAAGCAAGGCACTACGGGAATGCTATCTTGAGGCTGCTGAAAAATTTGGCTGGGAAAAACGTTCTCCAGAACCGCGAAGCATGGTTCGGGGCAATAAACTAGTTGGTTACGGTATGGCTACAGGTATTTGGGATTCTTTGCAGTTCCCCTCGCGTGTGGAAGCCATGATAACTGCAGATGGAAAACTTGTTTTAAACAATGCGACCACAGATATCGGTACCGGAACGCTTACTGTAATGACCCAGATTGCAGCGGATGAACTTGGACTTGCAATTGAAAATGTAGATTTCCGGTATGGCGACAGCAAAAAGCCATTCTCTATGTTTCAGGGCGGATCGTCAATTACATCATCCACCGGGGTTGCAATTGTTGTTGCAGCAAAAGCACTGCGGAAAAAATTACTAAAAAAAGCGGCCCAAATGGCTGGTTCGCCATTTAAAGGAATTGCTGATGATGAAGTTATTTTTAGTGGCGGCTCAATTTTTCTTAAAAATGACCCGGGTAAGTCGGTTAGCCTAAAGGAAATAATCGCATTTAACAAAAATATGCCCGTTAAAACTACAAATATGGGCAAACCGCATTTTTTAAGGCTTAAAAAATACAGTTTGGCGTGCCACAGCGCTTGCTTTGTTGAAGTTGAGGTTGATAAAGATTTAGGCGTTGTAACTGTAACACGAGCCGTTACGGCCGTTGCAGCTGGCAAAATCATTAATCCAAAAACCGCCAGAAGCCAGATTTTAGGTTCTATGGTTTGGGGACTAAGTAAAGCCCTCCATGAGGAAACAATTATGGATGCAAACCTGGGCAAGTACATGAATTCAAATTTGGGCGAATACCACCTTCCGGTACATGCAGACATTGGGCAATTTGATGTAATCTTTGTAGATGAAAAAGATGATCTAATTAACGAACTCGGTACTAAAGGCGTCGGTGAAATTGGACTGGTTAGCATGCCTGCAGCGATTTCTAACGCAATTTTCCATGCCACCGGAAAACGCATCTATAAATTGCCTGTACATTTTGATGAACTGATTTGACCTGTAATGTAAAAGTTGACGGGTTGCTGTAAGATTGCAGCCAAAACTTTAAAAATAGCAGCAAATGTTTTTACGTTGTTTGCTATCTTTAGAGCATGAATCAATTTTACCTTTCGGCCATTTATATTTACCCGATTAAATCGCTGGGTGGAATAAATCTAGAAGCGTCAGTTATCGAAGAAAAAGGACTCAGGTACGATAGAAGATGGTTATTAATTGATGAACAAGGCATGTTTATCACCCAAAGAAAATATCCATCGTTAGCGCTCTTGCAGGTCGATATTCGTGGCGAAGAAATTATTGTATTCAACAAAACAGCGCCCGAAAACAGCATCTCTTTCGCTGCTGATCAACCTAACGGACAGGTTATTCCGGTCACGATTTGGGATGACTTAACGGAAGGTATTGAAGTGGATAAGAATGTTAGCGAATGGTTTTCAAACTATATGGAGATGCCGCTCAGACTTGTTTATATGCCGGAGCAGGCTAAAAGAAAAGTTGACCCCAGCTATGCAAAAAATGCTGAAATAGTAAGCTTTGCAGACGGCTATCCTTGTCTATTAATTGGTGAACAGTCCCTGGATTATTTAAATTCAAAGTTGGAAAAACCAGTTCTAATGGACAGATTTCGCCCTAATCTGGTATTTAAAGGAGGCAAAGCACACGTTGAAGACAGTTTTGAAGATTTTGAAATTGGCCAGGTTACGTTCTCTGCAGTAAAACCTTGCGCCAGGTGTGTTTTGATAACAGTAGATCAACAAACTGCAGTTAAAGGTCAGGAACCACTAAAAACCCTTTCAAAATACCGGTTGCAAAATAATAAAGTCATGTTCGGACAAAATCTTATCCACCATGGAACAGGCGAGATTAAAGTCGGTATGGAACTGAAGTTAAAATCGTCGAAACGCCAGGCTGGATAAAGCGCAAAAATCAATCAACATCACAATCCTGCCTGGATAATATCTAATCTATTAAAACATGCCAAATGGCTTACAATAAATACATTTTCTTTTATATTATAGTCTTTTTCACGCTAAGTACACAGGCGCAGGTGCTAAGAAAAAGAACTACGATTTTAATGGGTGGGCGGTTTGACATCAGCATTGTTGCAGATAGCAGGGAAAGTGCCGAACAAAACATCGATACTGTAATTGCTGAAATTTCAAGAATTGAAAGCCTGATTTCTGACTGGAAACCAAATTCTCAGGTATCAATGATAAATGACCATGCAGGTATTAAGCCGGTAAAGGTTGATAAAGAACTGCTCATGCTAACCCAACGGGCTATTGCGCTTTCCAAAATCACGAACGGCGCATTCGACATCAGCTTTGCTGCGATGGATAAAATCTGGAAGTTTGACGGCTCCATGAAAGAAATGCCATCGGCAGAAACCATCAAAAAATCGGTTGCGAAAGTTGGCTATAAAAACATACTTATAGATACAGCAAACTCTACTGTGTTTTTAAAATTGCCAGGAATGAAGATTGGCTTTGGAGCTTTAGGAGAAGGTTATGCGGCCGACAGATGCAGGGAACTGATGCTTTCGAAGGGGATTAAAGCGGGAATTGTTAATGCCTCTGGCGATATGAGTACTTGGGGGAAAAATCCAAATGGTAAAAATTGGGAAATTGGAATTACTAATCCGATGAAAGAAGACACCATTTTTGCCGTTGTAGCCATGAAACAGAATGCAATCGTAACCTCAGGAAGTTACAGAAAGTTTGTAGAATTTAACGGTAAGCGCTATGCGCACATTATTAATCCGGCTACCGGTTACCCCGCCACAGGATTAATAAGTGTTACCATTATGGGACCGAGTGCAGAAGTTGCAAACGGTTTAAGCACCTCAATAATGGTTTTGGGGCCTGTAAATGGAAAAAAACTGATCGGAAATTTCCCTGCTTACAGTTACTTGATGATTACTGACAAAGGCGAGTTTCTGGTTTCAAAAAACAAATTGGCGCTTTCAAAAATTAAGTTGCCCAAACAGGTAAAGTAGTTAATAGCAATCCATCAAAATCTGATTTCTGGATTGATAAAACGACAGCGGATGAGGCGTTTTTTCTGAGCAAATAGTGGCCAGAACCGACAATACATCTTTCTGCATTGAAAGCGAGCCGCAAATCATTATCACACACGAATCGATTAATTTTTCCGCAATTAGCGCTGCGTCAAGTGCAATTAAATCGCTAACGTATTGTTTAACCCCAAATCTGGAATATGCAATATCCAGCTTTTGTAACTTCGATTCGCTCAGCTTCTGATCGAGGAATTTCGCAAATGGTTTTGAAGAAGATGTATTTTTGAAGCCGCAATACAAATGGCAGGAAATTTTATTTACATTTTCATCAATCATACCCAGAAAAGGTGCTATCCCGGTTCCATTAGAAATCATAAGCACGGCAGGCGCCTGAGCCGGAAAATGGAAATGCCAGTTCCGCACAATTCTGGCATTAAGCTTATCATTTTCTGCCAGTGAGTGAAGAAATCCGGAACCGAGGCCATTTTCATGAAGCTTAATGCTTAAGGTTACATTTTTGTCAATTACACCAATGGAGTAAAGTCTTTCACGATGATCATTTGCAGGATAAATGGCAAGTAAATCGCCTGATTTTGCCTTCAGTTTGCCGCTGCTCTGAATCTCAAGAAGAAAAGTATCGTCATATTTCGCAGTTGATTTTACCGTAAAAGATTTCAGCTTTTTCATCTTTTCCTTTCCCGCTGCTGCAAAATTTTCGAAAGAAATATCAGCTTTTTGCGACCATGATTCCTGCCACAATGTTAAATCGCCGGGAGACCGGTCGTTAACGGTATGAATGTCTATCAAGGGCGTGGACCAGCTTTTTGTAGAAAGTTTATTATGAACATCGAAAGCAAACTTGCAAAAATCAGGGTATGATTTGGAGCCAAAGCCAAGTACCGAAAAGTTGATTGGTCTCTCCTGCGCCCGCTCATCAATCAATTTAAAAAAATTCGTCGCATTTGCCGGTGGCTCGCCCAATCCGTAAGTAGATGTAAAAATTAATAAATGTTCTGCCTTTGGGTAAAGGTCGTACTCGTTCATCGATGCTATGTAAGCTTTTATCCCGGCCTTGAACAAATGTTTCAAAACAGCAGAGGCATATTTATCTGTTGTTCCATTCTCGGAACCTACTAACAAAATGTGCGAACTCTCTCCCTTGGAAAATCTGTTACCACTCCTGCTCGTTATCCGTTTCAAAGTTATCGCGACGCCCGAATAAATAAAAAACACAATACTAAGAGACGCAATCCCTAAAATAACGGCCCAAATAATACTCGCCCGCCCGGTGTGAATATCCATACTCATATTGTTTGCCAATACGGAAAACGCGTATTTCTGCTCTGCGATTACGACTCCAGTAACCTGATTTACGGCAAGTTCCCTATCTTTTAAAGTTAAGGTGTAATAATCTTCAACATCGTCAGAAAACGGAAATTCCACTTTGTCTACATCGGATAATTTGGTATCCCTGAAAAGCGCTACATCCTTAATTGGTACTTGTTTACCGGGCTTAATGGTGTCAAAATCTACCTCCACGTTTGTTTTTACCTGTTTGATAACACCTAATGTAGTTAAGGATAAGTAGGTTCCGCTGAGTGCTATTAAAAGAATAAATAATAAAGACAGGCGTCCAAAAACAGTGTGGTAATATTGCGAAGAACCATCATTCGGTATTTTTGCAAAAAAACGTCGTATTCCGCGCTGGCGCTTTATGGTGAGCATTATGCCTGAAGCCGCAATCAGGATGAGTAAAAACGCCGTTAAGCCGATAAAAATCCGGCCAAGCTCATGCAAAAAAAGAGACCTATGTAAACTGGTTACCCATTGGAAAAACTCACTCTTCCTGGTTGGCTTACCAATAATCTTTCCTGTTGATGGCTCAACATATGCTTTAACATTTTTGCCTTCCTTATCCGTTCCTTCTATCAAAACAAAGCGATTGCTTTCAACAGAAATTTTTGTGATACCGGGATAATTTTCTCGGAAAACTGGAAGCGTCTGAGCCAGATTAACCTCATTGAGATTCTTCGCTGCAAATGGTTTTAGTTGATTTACAACTGGTTCCGCAGATAAAATTGCGCCTGTAAGGCAGGCAAGCAATAGAAAAAGAAAAGAAGATACAGCCAGAGCAAGATGGCTGTACCTCCAAAAATGATTTGTCATTAGCCTAAATAAAAATTAATTAGGGCTAAAACGAACGTATCTAATATAGCCTGTACCGTCAGTTTTTGCCGCCAGCGCTTCAGTTGTCAGCGGAATTTCAAGATCTTTCACATTGTATTTGTGGTCTTCCACAGCACTTTCAAAACGAAGCTTATAGCCGGCATTAATTTTCGACTTATCAATATCGATGACTGAAACACCTCTGTCTCCGCCGGTTAACGAAGCGCCGGTTATTGCACTAATGTTTGCTCGTTTTTTGGAGTTGAATTTATGCCACTCTTTCAAACTGTTGTACCACTTTTTATCAGAACCTAAAACATAAAGCGTTTTTTCGTATTGGCCTTTTGAATCGATTAAAGAAATTACGATATATGCACCTTCACCCATGTAATTCGTCATTTGAATCATGCATTTATACTTTGCCGTTTGAGCACCAGCCTGATTCGGTTTTATAAATGCTATTGCTAATACAAGCAAAGAAATTTTTAAGAAATTAGTCATATTATTTTAAGAAACTGAGTGATACATTGTCTTTTTTAAGTGATTCATTTTCACTTGCAAGGTCGAAGGCACTTTCATCAAAACTAGTTTTCGGGTCTTTTTTAGCCCCAATTGATAGCAAATATTTTAGCATTGAATCATCTTTAGAGATCATTGCTGCTTTATGCAGAGGCGTTATCCCCTCCTTATTTTTAGCATTCACATCGATTGACAAATCCTGCAAACGCTTTACAAGTGCAAGATCTCCTTTAGCTACAGCCAGGTGGTATAAAGTGTTTCCGTTTTGTTGTGGTGTTGTAATGTTGAAGCCCTTTGCTTGTAAAAGCGCTAGCTTCTGCGCAAAATCCTGAGCCCGGGATGGCATGCCAGCGGGGGCGGGACGACCAGTTTCAGGACTATAACCCTGAATCAGATAATAAGCCAGATTATTTCCTTCCTTATCTACTGCCTTAAGATTAGCACCTTTTGCGATAAGTAGGTTGACAATAGCAGCAGAATTACTGTTAACAGCCATTGCGAGTGCTGTTATACCTTTGGCGTTCGCCTGATTTATATTTTTTACTTTAGGTAATATTATTGCTAAGGCGGTGGTATCTCTGTTAGACATCGCAGCATTCATCAACACGGTATTGCCTTCTGCATCAGCTTGATTTACATCAACTCCGGCAGCAATAAAATGTTCAATTAAGGCATTTTGGCCCGCCCTTCTAACAAGCGCATGCAGAACATTCTTTCCATCTTTTGCTAGCGTAGTCGGCTTTATTTTTAAGCTTTCGAGGTATTCAAAAACTTCAATTGGCGCTGCACCCCTGCGAGAACCTTCACTGGCCATCAAAATGGCTCCATTATCAACAGGAACGCCCTTTGCAATTAGCGCTTTTAATACATCAACATTGCCGGCTCTTGCGGCGTAGCCAAAAGCATTGTGGCCTTCAGCGTCGGTGCTTTTTAAATCCAAACCCTTGGAAACAAAATATTCTGTGAGTTTCAAATCCTTATCATTACCAATTCCTAACAACAATAAATTGGCGCCAGCGCCATTTTTTTCAGCCTTTAGGTTCGCACCTTTCGCTGCGAATAAGTCGTATATTTTTGTATTCTGTTGGCCGGCAGATGCCGCAAAACTCAGTGGCGTAGCGCCATGGCTATCTACAAAATTTAAAGCAGAACCTTTAGAAATCAAATAACCCGTTATCTCGTCATTTCCCCGATAAGCAGCCCAATGCAAATAAATACGGCCGTCATGTGTAGGCTTATCTATATTATTTCCTGGTTGGGTTAATAAATATTTTATCGTTTCATTTGGCGCATCGGCATTTATGGCCATAACCACAGGGTCGAAACTAGATTGATTAAACTGAGCAGGATTTGCACCTTTTTCAACCTCGGCTTTTACCGCCTCTACTGTTGGTTTAGTTTGCCAAAATGAAGATTCAAGCAGAACGTTTTTTTGAGCATACACAGAAACCGAGCATAAGAGCGCTATTGATAACAAGATTTTTTTCATTTTTCTGTTTTTGTAATGAGAATGTTTATTCCCCGGATTTGTCGAGTTTCCAAAATTAACAAGAATTAGTCTAAATAAGAACTAATGTCGAATTATTTTTGAAGAATTTTTCAGCTTCGAAAATTTCGTTTAGGATTTGGGTTACCAATATCTATCTCCACATAAAAATAAATATTGTGTCAATCCAATAAACGGCATTTTTCGTACCTATATTAGCAGCGTACAAACTGCAGGGACTTCCCTTCAAATAATGAGTTACATAGCTGCTTAAATGAAATAGTGGTGAAACAAATTTGTTTAACCCGATATTTCAATGAAATTAAAAGCAAAATTTCCCTGCGCAGCAGCGGGTCCGTTTTATTCTGAACTACGAAAAAGAGTAGGCAATCATTTAAAAGAAAACAAGATTTCGCCTAATGCAAATTTAAGCATGTGGGTAAAAACAGCTGTTTTTCTTGTAGCCTACCTTTCCCTTTATCTTATTATTCTTTTAACACCCCTCAGTTTAATCTGGCTCGTTGTTTTAACTATTTTATTGGGCATGACCGCAGCTTTTGTCGGCTTTAACGTATGTCACGATGCAATACATGGTTCTTTTTCTAAATCGAAAAAGGTTAATAGATCGTTGAGCTTTATTTTCAATTTCCTCGGTGCAAACCCATACGTTTGGAATATCACGCATAACGTGGTCCACCACACTTACACCAACATCGCGGGGCACGATGAAGACATAGAGGTTGCTCCAGGCTTAATTAGAATATCCGAATCGGATGAGTTGAAAGGATTTCACCGCTATCAACAATGGTATGCTTTCCCACTTTACGGTATCGCATCCTTATCTTGGGTACTTAGAAAAGATTACAAAAAGTTTTTTCAAGCTTCAGTTGGGGCACACGTTAGCAAGCACCCGACCGTGGAGTATTTCAATCTTTTCTTTTATAAAGCACTTTACTACTTTGTGTTTGTGGCGTTGCCTATTTTGGTTACCGACCTTACCTGGATTCAGGTTATTATCGGCTTCATAATTTTACATCTTGCGCAGGGCTTCACAATGGGGCTTGTTTTTCAACTCGCTCACGTAGTGGAAGGTACCGACTTCCCTATACCAGACGTAAATGGAAATATGCAGGAAGCATGGGCCGAGCATCAAATGAGTACCACTGCTAATTTTGCGACAGATTGCAAGTTCGCCGCATTTTTTCTTGGAGGATTAAACAGGCAAATTGAACACCATCTTTTTCCTAAAATCTGCCATATTCATTATGGCTGGATTTCAAAAATTGTTAAAACGACTGCATTAGAATATGGAATTGCTTATAATGAAAACAGAACGTTCTCACTGGCATTACGTTCGCATTTCCATATGCTTAAAAAGATGGGCAGAAGTTAGTCTCTAAAACACGAGAACTACTCACACGTATTTTATCATAATAATCATACAATGATGTAATAAGTTATCATTATTGAAAAAAAACATAGATTACTTTAGAAAAAGGTAAAATTTTCACGAAAACACGCAGTTATTTGCATCACTGACTGATTAATGGTATATTTACGGTATACAGAAACCACTAAATCAGTAAGTTATGAAGAATTTTTTCTATCTCTTCCTGACGGTTTTGATTTCTACAGTTATAATACTTATAGGTTCAGATTATTATGAACCTGAATTAATTTACAGCACTGTAATTTTAGTTTGGGTATTTTATTTGTGGTACCAATCTTACGCCGTTAAAAGAAAATACAGCGACTAATTCTTCTTTCCCAAAAGAAGACAACTTATCCTTTCCTATTATTAAATGTACAAATAACGATTATTTAAATCTTATATTTGGGTTTACCGTTATTTAGCTTTTTTTTATGAAACAGGGACTTTTAATTGACATGGATGGGGTAATTTATAGTGGGGAGGAATTAATTTTCGGGGCAGATAAATTCATCAATAATCTTTTAAAAAACGATATTCCTTTTGCGTTTATGACGAATAACAGTCAGCGGACAAGCCTGGAAGTTCGGCGAAAGTTAAAGAGTTTAGGTATAAAAGTTGAAGACAAGCACGTTTACACGAGCGCTATGGCTACCGGGAAATTTCTGAGCGACCAGAGTCCGGGTGGCACGGCTTACGTATTAGGAGAAGGCGGCTTGCTTAGTAGCCTGCACGAAAACGGAATAACACTTGTAAACACCGACCCCGAGTTTGTAGTGCTTGGCGAAGGCCGAAATTTCACACTGGAAATGGTTCAACGTGCGGTAGATATGATTTTAGCAGGTGCAAAATTTATCACAACCAACCGCGACCCTTCCCCTAAAAAACCGGGATGGAACAATCTCGGCATTGCCGCCACGACGGCGATGATTGAAGAGGCGACCGGTAGAAGAGCATTTGTAACTGGAAAACCAAGCCCGGTGATGATGCGCTCTGCCCGCAAGTTTTTAGGTTTGGAAACATCTGAAACCACTGTAATTGGCGATACCATGGAAACTGATATTCAGGGTGGCGTGCAAATGGGATACAAAACTATTTTAGTGCTCTCCGGCATCTCGACAAAGGACAGACTGAGCCATTACGCATTTAAGCCCGATTTAATTGCAAGCTCAGTAGATGAAATTGAATTTCCATTAAGCTGGTGGTAAAGAAGATACTAACATTTTTAGTATCATTTCAAAAATCATTGTATTTTTGGCGGGTAATCCACTAAAAGGTTTATCCTATTCTAAAAAATACAAATTGGCCCACGAACATCAGCTCATTCTCGATTTCTTAAAATCTACCAACCAATCAATTTTTCTTACCGGGAAAGCTGGAACTGGTAAAACAACATTACTCAAACACATAAAAGAAACAACAACAAAAAACTACGCCGTGGTTGCGCCAACAGCTGTGGCCGCGATAAATGCGGGCGGCGTAACGCTACACTCTTTTTTTCAGATTCCATTTGGCCCAATTATCCCGAACAATTCTGCAGAGCCGATAAAATATGCTTCAGAAAAAATAAAATTGCTTAAATGCCTTGAATTATTAATTATCGATGAGATTAGTATGGTTAGGGCCGATGTGCTGGATTTTATTGATATGGCACTAAGAAATGTCAAATCATCGCAACTGCCTTTTGGTGGCGTACAAGTATTGATGATTGGCGATTTATATCAACTATCTCCAGTTGCACACGATGCCTGGCATATTTTAAAAGCCCATTACACCAGTCCTTACTTCTTCGATAGTCATGTTATCCAGGCAAACAGGCTTACAACATTTCAGCTCGATAAAGTCTACAGACAATCGGACCCGACTTTTCTCGAAATTTTAAACGGAATCAGAGAAAATAATCTCCCTGAAAACTTATTAAAGGAGCTGAACAAGCGCTATGAAGTAAGTTTGGAACATATTAAAACCGAGGAATACATTACGCTAACTACTCATAATAAGTTGGTTACAGGGATTAATCAGCAATATTTAGAGAAGCTGGATGCCGAACTCCATCAGTTTAGCGCTAAAATTACTGGCGAATTTCCGAAAGATGCTTACCCGGTGGATGAAGTTCTGGAGTTAAAAGTTGGCGCCAGAGTTATGTTTGTTAAGAATGATTCGTCTGGGAAAAAACTTTACTACAATGGCAAATCAGCGCTAATTACCGAGATAACAACCGATGGCATTAAGGTGAAATTTAACGATGAAAATAGCCCGCTAAATGTTGAACGTGAAGAATGGCAAAACATTAAATACAACTTAAACCCCGCCGACAATAAAATTCAGGAGGTAAATACTGGTTCTTTTTCACAATATCCTTTTAAGCTGGCCTGGGCAATAACTGTTCATAAAAGCCAGGGTTTAACTTTCGATAAGGCGATTGTTGATGTTAGCTCGTCATTTACGCATGGGCAGGCTTACGTAGCATTGAGCCGTTGCCGAAGTTTGGAAGGCTTGATTTTAAAATCGCCCATCATCCTAAATAATGTAATTACTGATGAGCGGGTAATTAAATTTACCAGAGCGGCCGTTATTTCCAAGCCAGATGCATTAGCACTGGAAAACGCGATAAAGAATTATGAGTGGACTTTGATTCATGATTTGCTTGATTTTACTGCAATCGAGAAAAACTGGTTGGCGTTAAAAAAATCAAGCTTTGGAAACAACCCAGGGAATGCTGCTTTTCAAGAAATCATTCGCAGTTTGGAATCAGTGATCGAAGGTGAAATAATTAATGTTGCCGGGAAATTTATTAAAAAAGAGTTTGCTAACCTGTCAAAACTGAGAGCGGTAAAAGATGAAGCTGAATTTATGGGGAGATTAATCAAGGCTTCAAACTATTTTATTCCGAGGCTGGAACTGACATTGACAGAGGCAGATAAATTTAATGAGCTTAATATTTATATTGATGAAAAGGCGGAAAAAATACTAAGCAGAATTAGTGTTTTGATAAATGATTTATCCCTGAAATTAACTTTATTTAAGTTGCGATGGGAAGATTTTGACACCTCTGAATTTACAAAAGCCTACCATAAAGCGGGCAGCAGATATGAGCCTGTTCAAACCGGACGAAAACCAAAAATCGTTATCGAACCCAAAGAAATCGCAAATTTGCAGTTGTTTAACAACCTGCTAAAGATAAGAAAAACCATTAGCGAGCAGAGAAATGTTCCCGAACACAACGTTCTTTCTGAACAGGCCATTTTATTAATCGCAGCGAAATTACCTAAAACAACCGATCAGCTTGCTGCAATAAAAGGCGTTGGTATTGGAAATGCAGTTGAAATTGGCAGCGAAATTCTAAAATCAGTTAATGGTTACCTTGGAACGAGCGAGCTTTTTTAAAACAAAAAACCTTTGAACACAATGCTCAAAGGTTTGTAATTATTAGGAAATCAATATGTTTTAGAAAGCATCAAACCACAGCTTTGTTGTTAATAAATCTGCACCCTGACTGGCAACAGCATTTTTATAACTCGTACCGTTTAAAGATTGTTCGGTACCTGGATAAATAAACCTTACTGGGATTTGTCCGTTTAACACTGTATTTGCAGAGGCGTTTAACTGCGGGTAATCTAACCGACGGCGCTCAGCCCATGCTTCTAAACCCTGACCAAAAAGCGCTATCCACTTCTGTTCGCCAATAGATTTTTTATAGTTAGCAGCATCATATTGCACCGACGGTTGCGAAGTATAAGCTGCCGCGGCCACATCAGAAATATTATATTGTTTTAATGATGCTTTGATGGCTTGCTGATACAAATCTTCCGGGTTTTCTGTTGTAAATCCTCTTGCCGCTGCCTCTGCCCTATCAAAAAGTAATTCCGAATAGCTAAAAATTACAGCAGGCGCTTGTGGGGTTAAGAAGTATGCTCCAGGTTTTGATGTCTTCGCGAAACCTAAGATACTTGCTTCGGAGTTTGTTAAGCCATTCGGCACGCCGACATAGTCTTCGGGCGTGGCCGTTTGAGTTTTACTCGCATAAACGGGAAGCCTTGGATCGCTAAGTGCAAATAATTTATCTACAATTGTTTTACTTATGCGATAATCATCTCTGGTTTCAAACAAGGCACTAACTGGATTTTGTTGTGGTGAAGTTAAATAATTCAATTGTGCGTTGTCTGTATTATCACTGATAAACAAATCCCCGTCTGCCTTAATTTCATCTAAAACCGATTTTGCTTTTGCGGGCTCCTTGTCGGCAATCCTCAACGCAATGCGAAGTCGTAATGAGTTAGCAAATTTTTTCCACCTGGTGATATTTCCATTGTAGATAACATCGCCGCCAACAGCTTTTCCTGCAGGATCTAAAACATTTTTTGCGTTTTTTAAATCGTCCAGCAAACCGAAGTACACATCTTTTTGCTTATCATATGCGGGCGTTATAAACTGGCTTATTTTTCCGGCTTGCGAGTATGGTACATCCCCGTAAGCATCTGTTAATAACAAAAACACCCACGAACGCAAAACAAGCGCAACACCTTTATAATTAGGGTTTGCCTGTGCATCGCCCAACTCGATTATTTTGTTAAAAGCAGTAATGCTTTGCGAGTAACCGGTAGACCAGAGGGAAGTAAAACTGCTGTTTGAAAATATAAAGCGATCTTCTTCCGTATATTGAATTTTAGACCAATGCTGAACAAACAGCAGGCTCGAATTCATGGTATTTGCCGTGCTCCAGTAAGCATCTGCGGTATTTTTTATTGCGCCAGTTAAGAGATAATCGGGCTGGGCATTTTCAGTTGCATTTGGGTTGATGTTCACTTCGTCCAACTCCTTACTACAAGATGAAATGGCAAAAGCGAAAATCGCCAATATATAAATTTTATAGTTTTTCATTTTCTTAAGAGTTAAAATTTAATGTTTAGGTTAAGTCCGTAACTGCGTGTGGTTGGGTTAGAAAGGCTTTCCAAGCCTTGGCCATTACCTGTGTTAAACGCTACTTCAGGGTCTATATCCTCAACATTTTTATGGATAATCCAAAGGTTTCGGCCGACAAGTGATACCGAAACGCCTTGCAGATTTAAAGGCTTTAACCATTTTGTTGGCAGGTTGTAACTCAGTTTTACCTCACGAAGTTTTACATAAGATGCATCGAAAATATTCGCTTCATCTATCGTTCTAAACGATTTATAATACTGTTGTGCAGGCAGTATTTTTTCATTTTTCTTACCATCAGCGCTCACGCCATCAAAAATAATCCCGTCGTCGTAAACGGTTACGCCCGCCGGCGCAGTTCCCGTAACCCGAACGGTTCCGTTTGCTTTAACATTGCCAGGGTAATAGTAGGAAATGCCACCATATTCTGCGGCCCTTCCCGGCAAGGTAGAGGCCAAAACGCCCGTATATGTTCCGGTAGCATATGTTCCGTTGTAAATTGACCCTCCAAAACTGGCATCAACCAAAACACCTAAGCTGAAAGCCTTGTAGCTAAAAGTATTGTAAATCCCACCAATCCAGTCGGGCGTATATTTTCCCAAAACCCTTTTGGTTGGATCGGTTTGTGGTGCTCCGGTTGCATTTACAACGATATTTCCATTCGCATCTCTTAAAAAAGCGTTTCCATAAAGTGTTCCATAGGGTTGGCCAACAGCCGCGATAACCTGTGCCGAGTTAGAGGCAATTACATAATTCTGTAACAATCCGGCTGCATCCAACTCAACAACTTTACTCCGGTTTGCGGCATAATTTACATCGATATCCCATGTAAATTGCTTTTTAACGGGTGTTAGCCCCAACTGAACCTCAATCCCTTTGTTGTTAATTTTACCTGCATTTAAAAGTTTAGAACGGAACCCGGTTGCAGGACTAACATCAACACTTAAAATCTGGTCATAGCTATTTGTGTTATATAAACTCAAATCTAATCGTACTCTTTTCTTGAAAAACACAGCTTCGGCGCCGAGTTCGGTTGAGGTTGTTGTTTCGGGTTTGAGGTCTGGATTTAAATCTGTCGCAGAAGTTGTAAGTTGAGGACTTGAACCAAACGGTGCGCCAAAAACGTAGGTATTTACCGAGCGGTAAGGGTCGGCATCTTTACCAACCTTAGACCAGCCACCGCGAATTTTCGCATAATCTAAAAATGCGCCCTTAATATCGAAAGCCTCCGTAAGCACCAGACTTCCGTTAAAAGAAGGATAAAAGTAAGAACGGTTTTGAGCGGCCAATGTAGACGACCAATCGTTACGGGCGGTTATGTTTGCGAAAAGGTAGTTTCTAAATCCAACCTGTGCTGAGGCGTAAGCGCTATATGACTTTAGTTTGCTATAATTATTCGACGAGATTAAGGGATCGCGGGAGTTGCTGAGCGAATACAAACCAGCAACAGCCAATCTTGGTGCGCTCTGGTCGTTTTGCTCTATGTATCGCGAGCGAATGTTACTTCCCAGCAAGCCTTCCAAAGAAAAATCAGAATTTAACTGCTTGTTTAAATTTAATGTGGCATCCGTATTGTTCTCGTTTACGGTGAAACCATTTTCTGTATAGGAACCAAATGGCGTTCCGTTTGTACCATAAGCAACTCTAATTTTGCGCCTGTCGTTATAATAATCGGTACCTGAACGAAAATTAAATTCCAGTCCGTCGATAATTTTATAGTTTAAACCAAGACTCCCAATTAATCGGTTTCTAGCTTGCGAAACCGTATTTTCATATGCAACCCAATACGGATTGCTGTAGTAACTATTGTTCCAGTTAAAAGTATTACCATTTTCATCAAGGTAATTTTTTAGTTGATTGATGTCTACCTGCCGGCCAAACCAGGTAAACTGCAACATAGTACTCGTAGATCTGGAGCCACCGGTTCCCGGAAGGTTATCGGCAGAAAGTTTGCTGTAATTGGCATTTGCCGTAATACTTAATTTTGGTGTTAACTTTAAGGTCGTATTTAATGAGAAGTTGTTTTTCCCCTGACCGGAATTTGGAATTACACCAACCTGTTTAAGGTTATTATACGAAAGGCGATAATCGAATTTTTCGGAAGCATCAGCTATCGCGATGCCATTATTTAGTGCATATCCGGTTTCAAAAAAATCTCTAACGTTATCAGGATGCGCCTCGAATGGCACTGCAACGCCTTTAGAAAAAAACTGGGGAATTAACTGTCCGTTAAGTTTTGGCCCCCAACTTTCGTCAACGCCGTCATTTACGCCTCCCCCCTTTCCATCAACATAGCTAAACTTACCTTCGGATCCCTGGCCAAATGCATTTTGATAATTTGGCAACGTTGCAATTGTTTCAATTACAGCGTTTGAGTTAAGTGTAATTCCAATTCCCTTTTTCGATTTTCCGGTTTTGGTCTTTATCAAGATAACACCTGCAGCGGCCCTTGAGCCATAAAGTGCTGCAGCATTAGGTCCTTTTAACACACTTATCGACTCGATGTTGTCGGCGTTTATATCCGAAATCGCATTTGCATAATCTCTGGCACCGCCTGAATTTAGCTGGGAATTATCAACCGGAACACCATCAACAACGAACAGTGGCTGGTTATTCCCCGAAATTGAAGTTTCACCACGAATGACTACTCTTGAGGAACCCATATCGCCCTGACTGTTTGTTACCCGCACACCAGCAACTTTTCCTGCGAGGGCGTTAACTAAATTTGATTCTTTTGCTTCTGCTAAATCCTGGCCTTTCAATTCCTGAACGGCATAACCTAATGATTTTTTTTGCCTGGAAATACCAAGCGCAGTTACCACAACTTCATCAAGTGCATTCTCACTGGCTTGAAGTGTTATGGAGAGTTGACCAGCATTCTTATTTACCTGTACCTCTTGGGTTTGGAAGCCAATGTAGGAGAAAACTAAAGTATTTTTATCGGCTGCGCTGATGGAGAAATTTCCCTTCGCATCAGTAGCAACTACAGCCTTGGTTTCTTTAACCAAAACAGATACACCAGGAATACTTCCACCATCGGCCGACCTAACGGTTCCGGTTACATTTGAATTTTGAGCCAGAAGCCTTTGTGATAAAAAGAGCAGCAGTATTGTAATAGGGAGTTTAAATTTTTTAAACATAAAAGTTAATTAATGATTGATTAAAAAGAGTAAAAATTGGGCAAAGCAATTCCACGGTGGTTAAAACCTCCTTTTTTAAATGTTGAAAACATAAGATTTGGATGCCTCTTAGAAGCCTGAAAACACTTAAATATTTACAGGCATACACATTCGGAAAAACCGGCAGTGCATAAAATAACGTGAATGGTTAAGATTTTTTTCGTTTGTTTTTTCCATGTGATTGATTTTTTGTGAAAACAACTTATCAAAAAAGCTTCTCGAAAGAAAGCACTTCGTAAATCAGATCGCTCCACATAAATCGTAGAAAAAGCATTATACTGACTTAACTACCCGGCTAAATTGCCGGATGGAATTAGCACCATTTCTATTTTACCAGACGGTTGCTAAGGCTTCAAAGGGCCATTCCCTCCACCTTTCTTGATAAGTAATTTTAAAATAACTTCGGCAAAGATATAACTAATTATATTTACTCTATAGTTTTTATAGATTTTTTTATAAATATTTTTTCTTTGAAAAATACATGGGTATATTTGTCGACCGATTTAGTAGATTAAGTTACCCCAAATGAAAAAAAAGATATTATATATTGCTTTAGCAATTGCCACAGTAAATTTCTCAGCCGTGTATGCTCAAACAAGTTTGGCATCGAGCGAAACAAAAACCAATAGAAAAAATAGTAAACAACCAGCAGCCTTTGCCGCAGAAGGTAACTGGCGGGGCGTGTTTAAAATAAAAGAAGGTTTAGAAATACCTTTCAATTTTGAAATTACGGAGCAAGCTGGTGTGAAAAAAATGTTTTTCCGCAATGCCGAAGAGCGTTTTGAAGGCGGAACGGTAATAGAGAACGGAGATTCAATTTTTGTTAAGTTGGATCAGTTTGATAATGAGCTTGCTTTAGGTATAGAAAACAACAAGCTGAGTGGAATTTTGAGAAAACAAAACGGTTCTGCCCGGGCTACACCGGTTTTTGTAGAAAAGAAAAACTACCGTTTCGATACAAATGGAAAGCCCGCAGCAGCAGATTTTTCTGGCAGTTACGACGTTGTTTTTAAATCTCCGGATGGAAAAGAAGAAAAAACCGTTGGTCTGTTTAAACAAACTGGAAATAAGCTAACCGGAACATTTTTAAGAATAACCGGCGATTCTCGCTATCTGGAAGGTGTTGTAGAAGGAAATGATTTTCAGTTATCAAGTTTTATTGGCTCCTCGCCTTCTTATTACAAGGGAACATTTAATCAAAACGGAACGCTAAACGGCGAGATTTTAGGTTTGAGAGGTTCACAGCCTTTTACAGGAATCAAAAATAAGGATGCAGCGCTTCCGGATGCTTACACACTTACCTACCTAAAAGATGGTTATAAAACGCTCGATTTTTCTTTGCCAGATGTGAATGGAAAGAAAATTTCCTTAAAAGACGAGAAATACAAAAACAAGGTTGTTGTACTAACCATTACAGGCAGCTGGTGCCCGAATTGTATCGACGAAGCTGGTTTTATTGCACCATGGTATAAAGAAAATAAGAAGCGTGGCGTTGAGGTAATTGCTTTACACTATGAAAGACAGACTGATGCGGACTATGTAAAAAAGGCACTTACCAATTTCAGAAATAGGTTTGGCATCGAGTATGATCAGGTTATTGCTGGCAAGGCCGATAAGCAGGCCGTGGCAGAATCATTACCGGCTCTGAATTCTTTCTTATCGTTCCCTACAACAATTATTATTGATAAAGCCGGAAATGTTGCGCAAATACATACCGGTTATAACGGACCAGCAACTGGAAAATATTACGATGAGTTTGTTAAAGAGTTTAACGAGGAAATAAATAGCCTGTTGGCAAAATAAAAATAGTGTTCACAAAGCAAAGGCATTTCAATTTGAAATGCCTTTGCTTTGTATTTATAACTTAAAAATATCCTCGTGAAATTAACCGTCAAACGTTTCTTTGCAAGCCATGCCTCGTCATTTTAATGATGTCTCGGCTTGGTCGAAAAATGACGGTTCAAGTTTAATCTAATTTAAATTTTAGGCAAGATGATGATGTAAATCCTCGATTTTTTCACAGCCAACCTGGTCCATTACCTGCTTCAGTTGCGTTTTTAAAATGCCAATGGTGTGGCTGCCACCATCGTTTCCTAAAGCGCCAACGCCGTACATAAAGGTACGGCCAAGAAACGTAAAATCGGCACCTGCTGCAATCGTTCGGGCAACATCCGGACCAGAACGAATTCCGCTATCCATCATTACTGTTAATTTATCTCTAAATTTAGGTGCTATCTGTGTAAGTGGTTTAATCGCCGATTGACCAGCATCGAGTTGTCTACCTCCATGATTGGAAACAATAATTCCATCTAATCCTAGCTGTACAGCCATCTGCGCATCTTCCTCTGTGGCAACCCCTTTTAAAACTAATTTACCTTTCCATTTATCTCGAATTGTAGAAATTCTTTCTGCATTTAACCTGCCCGAAAAAGTTTTGTTCATATAAAGCCCTAGCTGTTTCATGTTCAAACCTTTTGGCATGTATGGCTTCATTGTTTCGAACGCGGGTTGTCCGTGAAAGAGCGTTCGTAACGCCCACTCAGGTCGGCCACAGATTTGCAGCATATTTCTAAGCGACATTTTCGGCGGCATAGCCAATCCGTTCCTGATGTCGCGGGGCCGAAAACCAAAACTTGGAACATCGCAAAGAATAACAAGTACCTTACAACCCGAGGCTTCTGCCCTATCAATAATATCGTCTTTAATTACACTTTCTGCAGGATGATACAACTGGTACCAGGCATTTCCTTGTGTAATTTCCATAATGCGCTCGATAGAGGAAGTGCTAACCGTGCTTAAGATGAATGGAATGTTGTGTTCAAAAGCAGCTTTTGCTAAAATTTCTGGTGCATTAGGCCAAATTAGTCCTTGCAAACCAACCGGCGCAATACCGAATGGCGCATCGTAAGTATGCCCGAAAAGGTTAGTCTTTAAAGAGGTTTCTTTAAAGTCTCTGATGTAAAATGGCAGTAATTCCAAAGCCCTGATGTCATCCGTATTGCGAAATAAGTTAACATCCTCGTTGCAACCGCCATCGAGGTATTCGAAAGCAAATCTTGGGATTTTAGATTTAGCTTTGTTTCTCAAATCATCAATCGATGGATAATTAGCATTATATTTCCAGCTCATTTGTGTTTATTTTAGAATTGCATACTGCGTTGTATCGCAGAATAATATTTTAATTGAATAATATCGCTTGGGGGCGGGTTTTTATTCCAGGAATCGTGAATAGATAAGGCCGTTCCGATTGCTGTTGCCTGAGAAACCGAAGAAGCATAAACCTCGATATCAGGAATTGACGTGGCCAGAAGGTGCATATAAATTGCATTTTTACCAAAACCACCATCCACAAAAATTCTTTTAACGCCGTGATTAAGAACAAGTTTCAGAGAATATATCTGCTGCTTCACCAAATCGAAAATCAACTGATGATAAGCTTCCTCGGCTGTTTGAAATGTATTGAGATCTCTTTCTACAAAAGCCGATTGCTCTGAAAATTCTGTCTGCGGAGTTTGATTTTCAGGGATTTTGTTTGCCAGCCGCAATATCATCCCCGGATTAAACTGCAAATGTTTAAACAAATAAGCAGCTCGGTCAAAGTGTTCGGCGATGCGTTTTAATTGTATTTCGTGTTCATAACCGGCAAAAATTCTCGATGCTTTTACCGCTTTTCCTTTAAAATGCATGTAACAAAGGCAATCCTGTTTCAGTTCTTTTTCAGTTAAAACTTCCTGATTGAAGGGGTTTAAACTTATGCACCAGGTTCCGGTAGAGAGCAAAATAAACGGGACGGAAAAATTTGCCAGATATGGTATCAAAGCTGCCGAACTATCGTGCAAACCAACTCCAACCTGAAAATCGCGGTCCGCATATTTCGCATCCATTACCGCATCAGCAGGCGTATAAATTCCAAATTTTGCTGTCAATCCTTCATCCTCAACCCATTTGTGATACTCGTTTTTGCCAAAATCCCAAAGCTGGGTATGGCAACCAATACTGGTGATATCTGCTACTGCTTTTCCGGTGATGAGAAAGCTTAAATATTGCGGCAAGTGCAAAGCAAACTTAACCTTCCCAAAAATTTCGGGTTTTTCTTTCTTCAGCCGATACAATTGCATTCCCGAATTTAAACTGCCTAAAATCGGAGAAGCAGTTTCTAACGAAATCTTCGCTTCGCCTCCATATTTGGAATAAAATTCGGTTTTTAAATCTTCAGGATAAGCTTTTAGATAGTTGTAAAGTGGTGTTAAAGGCATGCCATCTTCATCAAGATAAACGAAACTGGCGCCGTAGGTTGAAAAACTTATGGCTTTTACCTCATATTCCTTCAACTGCATAACCTGATTTAAAGAGTCGAAAACAGACGACCGGAGACTTTCAAGATTTTCGCAAGCTTCGCCATCTTCATCTTTAGTTTCAACGAAACGAGCCGAACGCTCATACACGATGTTATAATTTTCATCGATCAGAAACAGTTTTTTGTTTGTTTTTCCTACATCAAATATCGCGGCTACGGCTTTTGGCATTTTTCCTCCCTAATTATAAACCAGTTGCAACTGTATCCAAGCCACGGGCTTTAACCAAATTGTGGCGAACATCAAGCTCGCGATATAAATTAATCGGCGATAAAGCGGCATTCGCTCTTAACCTTGCCTCGGCAACCAATGCCCGCAAATCGCTACGAAATGTATTCTGTAAAATTTCCTGAGCTTTGGCAACATCATTATTCTCCTGCGCAGCATTTAGTGCTTTTCTATCAACCAACAATGCCTGGGCATAAGCAATCATAATCGCTTCTACAGATTGCAGTAAATCTTCCAATGGGTCTTTAACATTGTGTGAAGCGTCTATCATCCAGCCCAAATCTTTCGCATGGTTCATTCCTTTCGCGTCCATGCCTTCAACCAATTCATTAAAAATCAAGAAAAGTTGATAAGGTTTAATGCTTCCTGCCGTTAGGTCATCATCTCCATATTTAGAATCGTTGAAGTGGAAACCACCAAGCTTGCCTTCCATTAAAAGCAACGCCACGATTTGTTCAATGTTTGCATTTGGTAAGTGGTGACCTAAATCTACCAAAGTGGAGGCCTTTTTTCCAAGTTTAGATGCGTAGAGGAGCGATTGCCCCCAATCGCCCACAGTGGTTGAATAAAAATTTGGTTCGAAAGCCTTATATTCTACAAACATTTTCCAATCTTCTGGCAATGCCGAATAAATTTCCTGCAAACTTTCCAAGGTGTTTTCAAAAGCCTTACGAAAATTGAGTTGACCTGGGAAGCAGGAACCATCAGCGAGCCAAACCGTTAATGCATCAGAACCTAAAGCAACGCCCTGTTTAATTACTTCAATATTGTGCTCTATGGCTTGCCTTCTTATTTCTCTATTTACGTTCTGTAGTGAACCGAATTTGTAACTGTGTGGGCTTCCCGACTGGTCTTGAAAAGTATTAGAGTTCATGGCATCGAATTTTAGGCCGTAGCCTGATGCCAGTTTTTTCAGAGACTCCGCATTTTGCGGAATATCCCAGGGAATGTGTAAGGAGATTGCGCCACTTGCGCCATTTAAGGCGTGAAGCAATCCAACATCTTCAATTTTTTCTTCAATGGTTCTGGGCTCACCGCCGGTTATTGCAAAACGACCAAAGCGGGTTCCTCCGGTGCCCAAAGCCCAACTTGGGATGGCAATCTGAAAATCGACAAGTTTTTGAATAACATTTTCTAAATCAACGTGAGACCATTCTTCTTTCAAAAAACTAAGCTTACGCTGATGAGAAGTTAGATGGGCGTCGTTATGTTGCTCTATTTGATGCTGCTCGATATTCATGAATGTATTTGGTTTAGCAGCCTGTAAAAACAGGCTGAGGTTAGGTAATATATATTTTTTTCGTGAAAAAGACACTCAGCTTTAAAGTTATTTCGGCCCGCAATGAGCTACGGGCCTTCGCGAAACAACTTACTAAAACTATCTTAATTAACGTACAAATGCCATGGCTACGCCGCCATCAACGTTTAAAACATTGCCGGTAGATTTTTGCAGCAAGCCACCAACAAAGGCAAAACATGCGTTGGCTATATCATCAGGCAGAATAATTTGATTTAATAGCGTTCGTTTTGCATAATAGGCCGGTAACTCGGCAACCGTAACACCGTATGCTTTAGCACGACCTTCGGCCCAGCCACCAGCCCAAATGTTGCTATCGCTAATTACAGCATCCGGGTTTACCACATTAACACGGATATTATCTGCGCCTAATTCTGCAGCATTTAATCTGCTTAGATGCAGCTGCGCTGCTTTTGCACTGCCATAACCTGCGTTATTTGGCCCGCTTACCAGCGCATTTTTACTTACAATATTAATGATATCGCCGCCAATACCTTGCTTTTGCATTGTACTTGTTGCAGCCTGCGTTATAAAGAACTGACCCTTAACCAAAACATCATACAACAAATCCCAATCTTGTTCGGTATGGTCGCCAATTGTTTTCGAAATTGATAAACCTGCGTTGTTAACTACAATATCAATACCTCCAAAAGCCAAAGCAGCATCATCAAAAGCAGCATTAATATCATCCTGACTGCTTACATTCAACACTACGGTGCTGTAAGAGTCTTTGCCAAATTGAGCATCGAATTCCTGTGCGGCAGCGTCTAAACGTTCTGCATTCATATCATTCAAAATGACAACGCCACCTTCGGCAACAAATTTTTTGGCAATTGCTTTACCAATTCCACCTGCGCTACCTGTAATTAATGCGATTTTTCCTGTTAATGGCTTTGGTTTAGGCATGCGCTGAAGTTTTGCTTCCTCTAACAACCAATATTCTATGTTAAATGCTTCCTGATGCGGTAACGATGTATACTCAGAAATTGCCTCTGCACCTTTCATAACGTTAATTGCATTAATGTAGAATTCTGCAGCAACTCTGGCCGTTTGTTTATCTTTAGAAAAGGTAAACATACCGATACCAGGATATAGAATTACAACCGGATTGGTATCACGTATTGCAGGACTGTTAGCGTGTTTGCAAGTTTCGTAGTAATCGGTATACATTGTCCGGTAAGCTTCAAAAGCAGGCGTCAAAGTTTCTTTCAGGGTTTGCGTATCCGACAAATCCGCATCTGCTGCTAAATTCAAAACCAGCGGACTTATTTTAGTACGCAAAAAATGGTCAGGACAACTTGTACCCATTGGCGCTAAACGATTCAAATCGTTTGAGTTGATGAACTCCAAAACCCGTACATCATCAGTAAAATGACCAATCATGTGCTGTTTTGAAGAACATAGACCACGAAGCACCGGCGCCAGGGTTGCAGCTTGCATGCTCCGCTTTGCAGCGTCAGCGCTTTCAATGCTTTGTCCGCCAAAAACCGGTCCCTTTTTTCCGTAGTTCTGCGCAAGATAATCCGAGCAGATTTCGATAACTTCTAATGTATTGATGTAACTTTCGTAGGCAGTATTTCCCCAGGTGAACAAACCGTGAGAACCAAGCATTATTCCGCGGATACCGGGATTTTCATCGAGGCATTTTTTCAGGGTTAAACCCAATTCGAAGCCCGGCTTTTTCCAATCGACCCAACCAATCGTTCCGCCGAAAAGTTCTTCGGTTATTCTTTTACCATCCTTTGCGGCTGCAATAGCTATCGCTGCATCAGGATGCAGGTGATCGATATGTGCAAAAGGCAAAAATCCATGTAGTGGCGTATCAATTGACGGTGCTTTGGAACTTAAATCAAAAATGCAGTGATTAAAAAGTTCAACCATTTCATCTTCGTAGGCCAATCCGCGGTAAATATTTTTCAAGCTCCGTAATCTATCCACGTAAAGGGCTGCAAGACCACTTTTTTTCAATGTTCCCAAATCGCCACCAGAACCTTTCACCCACATTACCTCAGTTTCTGAACCAGTTAGCGGGTCGTTTTCCATCAACTTACACGATGTATTACCACCACCATAATTGGTTAAACGCAAATCTGCGCCAAGCAAATTTGAGCGGTAAATTAATAATGCAACTTCATCTCCGGCTAACTTTGCAGCCTCTTCTTCATCCCATAAGTAGCTTACGTACTTATAATTTGTTTCTTTAACAGACATCTATACTAATGTTTAATTTTATTTTATTGAATTACCGTAGCCAACAATTAATACCGATACGATGATGGTTAAAATACCGACCAAAACGGTAGTGAGCGTTTTCTTTGATACCCCTTTCCACTCTTTCAAAACCAGTCCCCAAACATTTGCGATAAGAATTATAAAAGCCATATGCAGTATCCACGAACTGGCACCATTGCCCATTTTGCTTTCGCCCATACCGTAAAAAAAGAACTGCAAAAACCAGGTTGTGCCGGCGAGTGCCGAAAAAATGTAGTTTTTAAGCAAGGGTGTGGTCGATTTGGTGTAATCGCCAAAAGTTTTGTTCCGGGCATTTAAAACCATACACCAGATAAAATTTGTGGTTAAGCCACCCCAAAGAACAACTACGTAGGTTACATTATTCTGGAAAAGAAAGTTTCCTGTTTCCGAGGGATTCGCAGCCTTCCATATTGCGTTTGCAGCATCTGCCATTGGTTTTCCTGCTTCGATACCGAAATTGAAACAAGCACTTAGAACGCCTGATACGATACCTACAAATAAGCCCAAACCAAATTTAAACTCAGTTTTTACCTCCATACCATGAGGGTCGGTAACACTGCCTTTCAGCTCTCTTTCTTTCATCATTCCCGCCTTACCACAAATCACAATGCCTATAACGCAAACTAATAGCCCCAGCAAAACCATTCTACCCCAGCCTGTTTCGATGAACATGCTGAAAGTGTCTTTGCCCGCCTGAGGAAAAAAATCAAAATAAATAGATGGCAAGATAGAGCCAAGTACCATGCAGAGGCCTAAAATAATGCTGCTCCCTAATGAAACGCCAAGGTAGCGAACGCCCAAACCATAAGTTAACCCGCCGATACCCCACAAAATACCAAAGAAATAAGTGAGCATTAAAATACTTCCACTGGTACTCGAAATAATAGCTGTAAAATTTGGAATTGTTAGGAATGCGGCCAGTGGAGGAACAATTAACCAAGAGAAAATGCCGCCAACAATCCAATAGCTTTCCCAGGCCCAGCCCTTAACTTTCTTAAAAGGAATGTAAAAACTTCCGGAAGCAAAGCCGCCGATAAAATGAAAGATTACCCCTAAAATCGCTTGCATACTATGGTTTTATATTTGGTTTTCGAATGTATAAATTGAAATAATCTTAACTGTTATGTACTGTCATGCTATTACGAAATGCCTTTTACTATATTTGAAAAAATAAACTAAGAATTTTGAAATCTGAAGATTTAATAAGCCATATCATTATCGATGAATATTCTGCTACGCCAAAATACAAGCAGCTGGTAAACACGATTTTGTACGCTATTGAAACCGGAAAGATTGAAAACGGAGGCATGCTTCCCTCTATAAACGAATTAAGTTTCGTATTGGAAATTTCCAGGGATACTGCAGAAAAGGGTTACCGGCGCTTGAGAAAATTAGGGGTTATCGAATCCATACCTGGTAAAGGCTATTTTGTAATTAGTACTGATTTTTCCAGGAAGCTTAAAATCTGCCTCTTGTTTAACAAACTTAGTACACACAAAAAAATTATTTACGATGCTTTTACGAAGGCAATTGGCGAACAAGCAGCGATAGATCTTTATGTTTATAATAATGATTTTTCGCTTTTCAAAAATTTACTCCAGGCCAAAAAAGATGGTTACACGCACTATGTAATCATTCCGCATTTTAACGAAGGCGATGAAAAAGCAGCCGATTTAATTAACGAAATTCCAAGAGAGCAGCTTGTAATTCTGGACAAACTGCTGCCCGGCCTTACCGGCCAATACTCAGCTGTTTATGAGAACTTCTCGCAAGACATTTACAACGCACTTGAACAGGCTTTAAAGCCGCTTTCTAAATACAACACCCTTAAAATTATTTTCCCGAAGAACAGCTACTTTCCAAAAGAAATTTTAGATGGTTTCAACAAATTTTGCCAGCAATATGCTTTCAATAATAAGGTTGTAGATAATATACTTGTTGAAGAAATAAGCAAAGGCGAGGTTTACATCAGTTTAATGGAAGATGATTTAGTAACATTAATTGAACGTTTACTGGCACAGGGAATAGTTGTTGGGAAAGACGTGGGTGTGATTTCTTATAATGAAACGCCATTAAAGCGAATCATTTTAAATGGCATTACCACAATATCGACCGATTTTGCAATGCTTGGCACAGAAACTGCAAATTGTATTTTGAATAATATCCGCGAAAAAATTCATGTTCCTTTCTATTTGAATCTACGCAAATCGTTATAAATTTCCCGAAATCCGCAAATCGAGTCCAATAAACAACATCTAAATCGAAATTTCAGAGCTGGGATTTAACCTTGCTGTAAGTTGAACTATAAAATGTTGAAATTTATAACCGTCGAAAACACGATAAAATTTTTAATTGTAAATAAATAAACGTTAATTAGACATTTATTTATTGTTATGAGCACAGCAAACTATGTAATCGGCGTGGATTACGGGACAGATTCTGTCCGTTCCGTTTTGGTTGATACCGAGAACGGAAAAGAAATCTCCTCTTCTGTTTTCCTTTATCCAAGATGGCAAAAAAGCCTTTATTGCAAACCATCCCTCAATCAATTCAGACAGCATCCTTTAGATTATATCGAAGGATTAACCCATACAATTAAAGAATGTATTGCAAAAGCAGGTGGCGAATCTGTTACCTCGTTTGTAAAAGGAATCTCCATCGATACAACGGGTTCTAGTCCGGTTGCAGTTGATGCAAGCGGCACACCTTTGGCATTAAAACCAGAATTTGCGGAAAACCCAAATGCAATGTTCGTGCTTTGGAAAGACCACACCTCTGTAAAAGAAGCCGCCGAAATTAACAGTCACGCTACAAAATTTCCAGTTAACTATTTAAAATATTTGGGCGGGATATATTCGTCGGAATGGTTCTGGGCTAAACTGCTGCACATTTTACGGGTTGATACACAGGTTAGAAAAGATACTGTTTCGTGGGTTGAGCATTGCGATTGGATTCCTTTTTTGTTGAGTGGAAAAAACGATGTAAAAGAAATGAAACGCAGCCGTTGCGCTGCCGGCCATAAAGCACTTTGGGCCGAAGAATTTGATGGTCTGCCTCCTGAAGAATTTTTTGCAAGTCTGGATCCCCTGTTGAAGGGTTACCGGGAAAAACTTTTTAAAGATACCTACACCTCTGATGTTTCTGCCGGAAATTTGAGTGCCGAATGGGCCGGAAAGTTAGGTTTAAGTACTGATGTTGTAATTGGCGTTGGCGCATTCGATGCACATATGGGCGCCGTTGGCGGACAAATTGAACCCTATTACCTGAGTAAAGTAATGGGTACAAGTACCTGCGACATCCTCGTGGCGCCAAATAAAGATATGGAGGGCAAACTAGTAAGCGGAATCTGCGGACAGGTTAACGGTTCAGTTATTCCAGGTATGGCTGGTTTAGAAGCCGGACAATCTGCGTTTGGAGACGTTTATGCCTGGTTTAAAAATTTAATAAGCTGGCCGATTAATAATTTGTTGTCAGAATCAACTTTAATTGATGCTGAAACGGCACAGGCTTTAAAAGAAGAACTCGAGCACAAAATTATAGCAAATTTAAGTAAGCAAGCTGCCGAATTACCTGTAGATGATTATCCTGAACTAGCCTTGGATTGGTTGAACGGCAGAAGAACACCAGATGCAAACCAGGAATTAAAAGGTGCAATAACCGGCCTGAGTTTGGGTACAGATGCACCAAGATTTTTCAGGGCCTTAGCTGCAGCAACCTGTTTCGGCGCAAAAAGTATTGTAGATAGATTTAAAGAACAAGGCGTACCGGTTAAAGGAATTATTGGTATTGGTGGTGTGGCTAAAAAGTCGGCATATATTATGCAAATGATGGCTGATGTTTTGGAAATGCCGATTCGTATACACCGCTTCGAACATACATGTGCGTTAGGCGCAGCAATGTTCGCAGCAGTTGCGGCCGGTATCTATCCTGATATTGAAAGTGCGATGCATGCAATGGGAACCGGATTTGAGAAGGAATACCAGCCGGAAACTAAAAACAGAAAGATCTACCGTCAGCATTATCAGCAATATTTAGGCTTGGGTAGATACATCGAAAAGTACAATAAAAAAGACGTTAAACCATACATATCATGAGCAACTATCAAGATATAAAGGAGCAGGCTTACGTGGCAAACATGCAATTACCGAAGCTTGGCCTGGTTCTTTTTACCTTCGGAAATGTTAGCGCTGCCGATAGAGAAAAAGGTGTTTTTGCGATAAAACCAAGTGGCGTACCCTACGAAAATCTGTCGCCGGAAAAAATGGTTATTGTTGATTTTGAAGGCAATACCGTTGAAGGTGATTTGCGCCCATCTTCTGACACAAAAACGCATGCTGTTCTGTACAAACATTGGGAAGATATTGGGGGCATTGTACACACACATTCTACTTACGGTACCGCCTGGGCGCAGGCGCAAAGGGCAATTCCAATTTTTGGAACCACACATGGCGACCATTTAACGGTAGACATTCCATGCGCCCCGCCGATGGATGATGCAATGATTAAAGGAAATTATGAGTATGAAACAGGTTTCCAGATTATGAATCATTTTGAAAGTTTGGGTTTAAGCCACAAAGAAGTAGAAATGATTTTGGTTGGCAACCACGCCCCTTTTACCTGGGGAAAAACCGCCGAAAAAGCCGTTTACAACAGCGCAGTTTTAGAAGCAGTTGCCCAAATGGCAATATTAACCGAACAAATTAATGCCAACGCACCGAGACTAAAAGACTCGCTGATAAAAAGACATTACGAGCGTAAACATGGTGCCGATGCCTATTACGGCCAAAAATAGTATGCAGGCCTTAGGTTAATTAAACCTGATTGAAGTGTGCATGAAGGCTAATTTTTCATTAGCCAAATAAAACGAAAAGCAGGACTTTCGTAACCGATGGAAACCTGAAACTGCTTTTCAAATAAATAAAAATTAAAGTTAATTTCTAACCACAATAAAATGATTGATTTAAAAAAACTAGAGGTTTGGTTCATCACAGGAACGCAGGATTTGTACGGAGAAGAAACCTTAAAACAAGTGGCAATCCACGCCGAAAAAGTAGCAAAATCGCTAAATGACAATTCAAAAATATCCGTTTCAGTTGTTTTTAAGCCGATTGTTAAAAATACAGATGAAATTTTTGAAACCCTACAAAGCGCTAACACAAGCGAAAACTGTATTGGTATTGTAACATGGATGCATACTTTCTCGCCTGCTAAAATGTGGATTAGAGGTTTAAATGTTTTGCAAAAACCGTTATTGCATTTACACACACAATTTAACCGTGATATTCCATGGGATTCGATTGACATGGATTTTATGAACTTAAACCAAAGCGCACATGGCGACAGAGAATTTGGTTTTATGGTTACCAGGATGCGTAAAGACAGAAAAGTGGTTGTTGGCCACTGGGAGGATGAAGAAGTTGCGACCCAAATTGATACCTGGTGCCGTGCTGCTGCAGGCTGGCACGACTGGCAAGGCGCTAAATTTGTTCGTTTTGGCGATAATATGCGTTATGTTGCGGTAACTGATGGTGATAAAGTGGAAGCGGAAATGAAATTCGGTTTCTCGGTTAATACCTATGGAATAGGAGATTTAGTAGCAGTTATCAATGCTGTTGATGAAAATGCAATCCAGAATTTATTGAAGGAATATGAAGAAACCTATCAAATTGCTGATGATTTAAAAGCCGGCGGTGCCAGACATGCTTCGGTTTATGAGGCTGCAAAAATTGAATTAGGTTTAAGAAAATTTTTGGAAGATGGCAACTTCAAAGGTTTCTCAGACACGTTTGAAGACTTGCACGGCATGATTCAGCTACCTGGAATTGCGGCGCAACGGTTAATGGCCGATGGTTACTGTTTCGCTGGGGAAGGTGACTGGAAAACTGCGGCTTTAGTGCGGGCATGCAAAGTTATGGGTTCGGGATTAGCTGGCGGAAATGCCTTCATGGAAGATTATACCTATCATTTCGACCCGGCAAATGCTATGGTTTTAGGCTCACACATGCTTGAGGTTGACGCTTCACTTGCGAGTGGCAAAGCGAGTTTAGAAGTTCATCCATTAGGTATTGGTGGCAAAGAAGACCCTGCACGGTTAGTGTTTAATGTTGCCGGCGGCGATGCCTTAAATGCATCTTTAATTGATATGGGAAATCGTTTTCGCTTATTGGTTAATGAAGTTAAAGCAGTTGAGGCTGAACACGATTTACCACATTTACCTGTTGCAAGAGTACTTTGGAAACCTTTACCAGACATGAAAACAGGATGTGCAGCATGGATTTACGCAGGTGGCGCCCACCATACTGCCTACAGCCAAAATTTAACAACTGAACACCTTGCGGATTTTGCAAATATTGCCGGTATCGAGTATATTAACATCGGCGCTGAAACTAAAATAAACCAGTTCAGAAACGAGCTTCAGTGGAACGAAATGTTTTACAAATAAAAACCAAATAAAACCAAATTATGAACAGATTTTCGACGGTCGATTACACCGTTTTTATCTTCTACTTTATTCTGATTTCCGCATACGGGTATTGGATTTACAGCAGCAAGAAAAATAAAGCTACATCAGGAAGTCACGACTTCTTTCTTGCCGAGGGTTCTCTAACCTGGTGGGCAATTGGCGCCTCGCTTATTGCATCAAACATTTCTGCTGAACAGTTTATCGGTATGAGTGGTCAGGGTTTTCAGGTTGGTATGGCCGTTGCCGCATATGAGTGGGTAGCTGCTATTGCGCTGATTATTGTAGCAGTCTGGTTTATTCCGGTTTACCTCAAAAACAAAATCTTTACCATGCCTCAGTTTTTACAAACGAGGTACAATGAAACGGTAAGTTTAATAATGGCCATATTCTGGTTGTTTTTATACATTTTTGTCAACCTGACTTCAATTTTATACCTGGGTTCAATCGCCATTAGCAGTATGATAGACCCGATGTACTTCAAATACATCGTTATCGGGTTGGCAGCCTTTTCATTAATCATTACCCTTGGCGGCATGAAAGTAATCGGTTTTACTGATGTTATTCAGGTTATTGTACTTATAGCCGGCGGTTTGGTTACCACTTACATAGCGCTAACCATGGTGAGTGACCATTTTGGCCTTGGAAAAGATGCAATTGCCGGTTTCAAAATGTTGATGAAAGATTCGCCAGACCATTTTAAAATGATTTTGGCAAAGCCTGATGCGAATTCATCTCAGGAATATGTTAATAAGTACCTTGCTTTACCGGGCATTGCAATGTACTTTGCCGGCCAATGGATTGTGAACTTAAATTATTGGGGATGCAACCAGTACATTACACAAAGAGCGCTGGGTGCCGATTTAAAAACCGCAAGAACAGGAATATTATTTGCAGGATTTTTAAAATTAGGTATGCCGATAATTGTAATGTTGCCTGGAATTGCAGCTTATGTTTTGCATAGAAACGGTGCTTTGCAGCACGAGATGGCTCCAAACGGAAAAGTTATTGCAGACAATGCATACTCTGCCGTTTTAACTTTTTTACCTAACGGATTAAAAGGCTTATCGCTAGCCGCTTTAACGGCAGCCATTGTAGCGTCTTTAGCTGGTAAGGCAAATAGTATTTCGACCATATGGACTTTGGATATTTATAAAAAATACATCAACAAAGATGCAAATGAGAAGAAATTAGTTGTTGTTGGAAGATTAAGTATCGTAGTTGCAATCGTAATGTCGGTGGTTTTAACTTGGGATGATTTATTAGGAATTGGAGGCGAAGGTGGTTTCACTTTTATACAGAAATACACCGGCTTTATTAGTCCGGGGGTTTTTGCCATGTTCCTTTTAGGTATGTTTTGGAAACGCACCACAGGCACTGCAGCAATTGCAGGCTTGGTAACCGGGTTTTTGCTTTCAGTGGTTTTTAATAATTACGCCCCAACCTGGTTCGGACATGAAAATTTCTTATACACTGCTTACCTCAACAAAGATGGTGTTTATGAAATTCCATTCTTGATTTGCATGGGATTATCCTTTTTATTTACCATGATAGTGATGGTTGGATTAAGCTTGTTAGGGCCGAAAGTAAACCCTAAAGCATTCGAATTAGATAAATCGATGTTTAAAGTTGCGCCATCTACACTGGTACTTATTGTAGTAACCTTGCTTTTAATTACCCTTATTTACGTAAAATTCTGGTAAATAACTTATCATAAAACAAAAGGGCAATTATCTGGAGTGATAATTGCCCTTTTTTGTAATATGTGAAATCGAAAAATTTCTTAAAGCGCTTAAAGCCGTTGCCGCTATTCGTTGTCCATTGTTACCATCGCTTTAATAACGCCATTTTTCGGGTCTAACCAGCTTTGAAACTCATCTTTAACCGCATCAAACTTTACCTTATGGGTAATGTAGTTTGTTGGATTTACCAAACCTGCTTTCATCGATTTAATTACGTGGGAAAAGTCCTCAATTGTCGCGTTTCTGCTGCTCATCAAAGTAGATTCTCTTTTATGAAATTCGGGATGATTAAAGATTAGATCTCCCTTTTGCAAGCCGATTAAAACGAACCTGGCCCCATGAGCCATATAATTAATGGCATTATTAATTGCTTTCTGATTTCCTGTGGCGTCAATCACAACTGTCGGCATATCGCCATTGGTAATGTCGCTCAATTGTTGAACAACATCAGTATCGAGTGCATTTACTACATGCGAAACTTTCAACCTGTCCTTACAAAAAGCCAGTCGGTCTGCATTAATATCTAAGGCAATAACATTTGCGCCCGCAATCCTGGCGAATTCCATGGTACCTAAACCAATTGGCCCGGCGCCGATAACTAAAACGAATTCACCGGGCTGAACATCAGCTCTGCGCACACCATGTGCGCCAATTGCCAGAGGTTCTACAAGAGCCAATTCATCATAAGTCAATCCTGCTCCATGTAAAAGCGTTCTGGATGGAACCTGCAAATATTCACGCATGCCACCATCTACGTGTACGCCACAAACCTGCATTTTAACGCAGCAATTTGGTTTGTTCATGCGGCAGGCAATACATTCTCCACAATTAAAATAAGGAATAAAAGTGACTGCCTCTCCTATCGCAAAACCTTCAGCGCCATCTGCTTCGATCAGTTCGCCTGATAATTCGTGACCTAAAACACGTGGATAATTGAAAAAGGGTTGCGTACCCTCGAAGGCATGCAAATCGGTGCCACAGATGCCAATTCTTTTAATTTTTATGATTGAATGGTCCTTTTTTAATTCGGGCTTTTCTGTTTCCGAATATTCGAAAGTACCTGGTGTTGTGCAAGTAAGGGTTTTCATCAGGTATTGAGTGAATTTGAATGATTAATTTTTGAATGAGAGAGTTTTGAAAGAGTGAATGGTGGTGTTCAATTTAAAAAAATTAGCTCCATCATTCACTCACTTTAGAATATGCTGATATTTTCTAGGCGTTTGCTAAAGCCCGGTCCAAATGCACGTAACCACCATCAACGTGTATAATTTGCCCCGTGGTATGGCTTGACTTGCCAGACATCAAAAAGGCCGTCATGTTAGCAATTTCTTCCGCGGTTGTCATTCTGTTTTCTAAGGGGATTTTCGCCGTAATCTCGTCAAGCTTGGCTTGTGCATCAGGTAAAGTTTCAATCCAGGTTTCATAAGCCGGCGTCCAGCACTCGGCAACCACCACGGCATTTACACGAATTCCGTATTTCAGCAATTCAACCGCCCATTCACGTGTTAAGGCATTTCGCCCGCCATTTGCGGCAGCATAAGCGGATGTGTTGCCCTGCCCGGTTTCTGCTGTTTTTGAGGTTATGTTAACGATTGCGCCTTTGCTTTTAATCAGTTCGGGCAAAGCATGATGAGCCATTAAATAATAATGAACTACGTTTTTATGAAGGGAGGCCATGAAATCTTCATAATTCCCGCTCTCTAAGCCTACACCATCATTAACACCCGCGTTATTTACCAGCCCATTAATCCGGCCAAATTTTGCAACAATTTCAGCTACAACTTTCTCGCAATCCGCAGGGTTTGAAAGCTCGGCTACAAACTGGGCAGCTTTCCCACCGTTTTGCTCAATTGCTGCAACCACTTTTTCGTTATCTTCTGCCTTTCTGCCAACTATAACCGCAACTGCATGCTCCCTTGCAAAAACTTCTGCAATGCTTCTGCCTATACCTTTGGCTGCGCCGGTGATGATGATTACCTTCTCTTTTAACTGTAAGTCCATATTTTCTTATTTATAAAATATTGAAACCAAATTGTGAATATTATTTCTGTTCACAATTATCTTCGATTTCAATCATTCTTTCCTTCAATCATTTTATTAATGATGTCTGCTCTTCTTGATAGTGGCAGTACATTCAAATATACCAATTTTCCATTTTTTAAAGTGCCTTCAATCATGGTTTTATAAGGTGCAAAAAGCTTAAAATGAACATCCCAATCTTTGGGCCAGGCCGGAAACAGATAAATCTTTTTCCCATCCGTTTGCATCAGCATTTCCTGCAACCCAATCATACCCGACCCGCCCCAATTATGGTCAGGTGCCCAGTCGAAACCAGGGCCCCAAAATGCAGGAAATCTTCTGCCGGAATCTTTTAGTTTAGCAGTGGTTAACTTCGCAGCCTCTTCTGTTAAGCCTAACCTTGCCGCAAAAATATTATCCTGTTTCCAGCCAATGTAACTTCGGAATTTCAAAGCGTCTGTATCATATCTGAACGTATTTATTGCCGTTTCCAAATCAGGTTTTCCGATTCCGAAAATCCCCCAAGGGTAAACCGGGTACAATTGCGGAGTTTCGGTATTGTTGATACGCTCAAACAGTTTTGCTGGTGCAATTGTGGCGTGGCCATTAAACGTTCTGAAACTGATGGGTGGAATGGTTTTAAGCATTTCGCCCCAATCTGCTTGTTGTTTTGCCGATAGTCCGGGATGTGCAACCAGCCGGTCCAAAACAGTTTTTAAGGCCGCGATGGTAGATGTCGAATTGTAGGCCATTTTGTAGGTTTCGGCTCCGGAACCCGGGTAAAGAACCAAATGACCATCAGCGTTTAAAGCCTTGGCGCCACGTTCTTTGGCCAGATAAGTATAATGCTCTTTGAAAAAAGTCAACGCACTCTCAATCATCGGTAAATATCTTTCGATGTTTGCATCGTCATAACGTTCTGTTTCGAAAATCATCATACAAAATTCCAGTACGGTATCCCATTGGTATTCTAACCAGGCATTGTATTCCATACCCTTATCAAAACCAACAGGGCGTTTCCAGCCATACTCGGCAGGATTTGGCAGCCCAAAATTTTCAAGTTGTTCTGTAAAACTTGCTCCTTTGTGCCCCCAGGCTTCTTCTGTCCGAATTTCTGCATTCTTCAACAGATTTAAATAGAAATCAAACTGAGGTTTCATCAGCTCAAAATCGCCACTTTTAAGCATTGGCCAATACACCAGTCGTTGGTTTTGCGCCGTGTGTGTTCCGCCACCCCAGTTTCTGAAATCAGGTGTATATTTTAAGGTTGAATCGGTCAGCTCAGGATCGAACGTAAACAGGCCGCCATTAAATTTGGTTGGATATTTACCAAATGCATTGCAACCTAACATGTACCGAAATAAATAATAATTTTTAGAAGATTGGTTGGCAGCCGAATCTTTCGAAGTGATATAAATAAAACTTTTCGACCAATAGTTATTCCACCATTTAATGCTTGGCTTTTGGTCGGCTTTAACTGCTACTGCATTTAAGCTTTGTGCCCATTCCTGAATTGATGTTGTTTTTGAAGTACTTAGTTTAACCGTTATGTGGGCTGACTTGCTTGGTTTCCTGCTTCTCAATACCCAGGCCTTAAAGGGCGTACTAAGATATTTCCCTGCATAATTACCAGCCGCAATCATGTTTTCGCCTTGCATGAGGCCACCAAAAATCAAATCTTTTAGTGGGTTGTATAATTCTGATTTCCTGTTTTCCAAACCTTGCTGCTTTACTGCCACGTCGAAAACTGTTTCGCTTTTGTTTTGATGGTAGAACTGCACCGCGTCACTATCAAATGCTATTTCATCCTTTGAAGTTTTCACAACACCTTGCGGAGCCCATTTATAGGAGTTTTGATTATTTTCCTTTCCTTTGGTAACCTTATCTTCAAAGCGCCAGCTTTCATAAATTGCTTCGGTAATAACGGGCCGATTCGATTTCACATCTACGTAAATCACCGGTTTAAAAACATCAACCCAAACTTTTATTTGTCCGTTTAAATTGCCATTGGTAGCAGAAATCGTGGCGTAGCCATCTTTTACAATTAATTCCTGTTTGAAGTTTTTTCCTTCAAACGGGTTCGGACTGAATTTGAGTTTAACCCGGCCAAGCTTAAGCAGCGTATTATTTTCATCAAACGTTCCACTTCGAGCCAAATACAAATAAACCTCTCCTTTTTCTACCCAAAGGTTTAACCCAACATCGCCCCCACCTACTGGCATCGACTCTGCTGAATTTTTACTTTGAGAAGTCCAGACCAGGCTTTCCTGGGCTTGTGAACTTGAAAACAACGACAAAAATCCAACAACAAGTGTTCCATGGCGTGCAACTTTACGCATGCTCAAAAAAAGCCACAATATTTTTGCGGATACACGATGAGGATTTAAGTTTCCAGCCAACGTTAATTTTGGGTATGATATCTTTCCCGTCAAAATCATGCTCATTTTAATAATCCCAATCATCTGTTCTAAATGAAGAAACAGGCAATCCATCATTACCAAACAAATCTCCAGTTACAAAATCTCTAAATGCGTAGCGTACTGCAACAGGATTTTTCACTTGCGCAGCCGTAACGGTTACACTACTGCCTGTTACTACTGCTTTCGCAGGATAAAATTTCTTGTCTGCTCCGGCCATTTCAAAAAGCGTTAAATCTTTACCAAAGGCAGTTAAACCATTCGGCACATTCTGAAACTTAATTACAGCTTTATCTTTATCAATCATTAGCGACTCGTAAGTCGGACTAAACGCACCAAAACCCTTTAAACCATAGGTTTGAGCTAAAGCCATGTACGCTAATCTTTCTCCACCCTGTTTTTTATTGGCCGGATGGATTGATTTTTCTTCGCCAATATCCATTAAAACTGCCATCCCAGAATTGGGGATTTTTGCAAGCGACTTTCGTTGTGCATCTCTCAAAAAAGCGGAATTATACTTTTCACCTGCCTGCTTGGGCGGCAACTGCGCATAATTGTAAGGTGCAATCTGTGCATAGTAAAAAGGAAATTCTCCCGTTTCCCAGTTTTTACGCCAGGAAGAAACCATTGCCGGAAATAAATTTTCGTACTGGCCTGGCCGCTCGTAGTTAGATTCGCCCTGATACCAGATAACACCTTTTATCCCGTAACCAATAACAGGGTACAGCATTCCGTTGTAAAGGGTTGTGGGCGTTCTGCTTACTTCTTTGATGGTGTCGCCCTTTAAAGGTAGCTTAACATCAGGAAATGCCTTCAATTCTTCTAGCGACATCCAGGCTTCGATGGTAGAACCACCATAACTATCGTTTATTAAACCTATCGGAACATTTAACATTTCATTCAGTAATGAACCGAAAAAATATGCAGTTGCGCTGAAATTGGAAACTGTTTCTGGATTTGCCAATTTCCATGGTGATGGCTTGCTGTCCTCCTGCCGTTCTGTTACTGAAGAACGAGGCACCGTGTAAAGCCTGATATTTTTATTTCCTGATTTCAAAATCCTTTCATTAGATCCGATAACGGGCTGACTTTTAAATCCTTTCATCGGCATCTCCATGTTCGATTGCCCGCTACAAAACCAGACCTCGCCAATCAAAATATCTGTTAAAACCAGCTTTTCGCCGTCGCTAAATTCGATTTGATAAGGTCCGCCCGCTATTGGCGTGGCAACTTTTACTTTCCACTTTCCATCATTATCGGCCGTAACCGAATAGTTTTCATTATTCCACGAAGTATTTATTTTTACTTTGGTTAAGGCTTTGGCCCAACCCCAAATGGCCACCTTGCTTTGTTGTTGTAAAACCATATGGTCGGTAAAAATAGATGCCGGTTTAACCATTGCCGACGTGATGATGCTAAAAGTAAGGTTTAAAAGTATCGTGATTTTTAGTTTCATATTGCTCTAATTTAACAGCTAAACTGTTTTGCTTTCCACTATTCGACTAAAAGTTGCACTTTGTAATTCCGTATGGTTTACCTAAACATTACCTGCTTACGGGCAACCAAACCGACATTTCCGAGTGTCCCCGGTTTCCCCATGCAAAATAGGGAACCAATCTTATCTCTGTTTCTGTATTTTTAACGTCAATTGGTCGATACAATACACTTTTCCAACTATTTGGCTCTACAATTTTGGCATTGCCCACAAGGCTCATCATTTCAGCACCGCTGATGTTTACCGGCTTCGCCACAAATTCTGTATTTGCAGGCACAAAGGCATTGAAGATATTTTTGCCAGGTAAATCGGTAGATTCCAGGCAATAAACAATCGGTCCGCGTTTTACTGCAACCTGATTCCGGTTTTCTTCAACCAAAGGATTTGCCTCTATTAAAGTCGGCTCCATGGGAAGGTTTAATTCCACCACATCGCCCTTTTTCCAAATCCGGTTTATTTCTGCATAAGTACCCGAAACTAGTTTAAAATTTTCGGCTTTTCCATTAATGGTAAGTTTTGCATCATGTGTCCACGATGGAATTCTCAGAAATAAAGAATAATTTTTAGCGACCGTTTCTTTCAAGCTAATTTTAATTTTCCCATCCCATGGGTAGTTGGTTTCCTGAGATAAGGCCAGCTTTGTTCCGTCGGCTAAGCTGGTATTCAGATTATTGCCGCCATAAAGATTAAACCACAAGCCCCTATCCGAAACACTATAAGCATAGTCACTCACTTCGGCAATTGTTCTAACCACATTTGGCGGACAACAATTAGACAGGGCAATATACGGCACCCTATCTTTAGACCACCTTTGTTTAAAGGGTAAATCATCAGATTGAGCCAATGGATTTGTGTACAAGAAGTTTTTTCCATCTAAACTTATGCCCGATAACACGCTATTGTGCAGCGCCAGCTCCATTACATCTGCGTATTTTGCATCGCCTGTAATCTGCAGCATTCTCCAGTTCCAGAGCACGTTACCAATGTTTGCGCAGGTTTCATTATGTGCAGTAAAATTTGGCAACTGGTAGGCTCTGCCAAAAGCCTGATGAATTTTCTGCACATCGGCTGGATTATAAGATGTACCATCTGGCGAGGTTCCATCATACAACGAACCGCAGCCACCTGTAATGTACATCTTGTGCTGATTTACATCATCCCACATCAAATTTAAGGTTGCCAGTAATGAGTCTTTTCCAGTTTCGGCATATAAATCGGCCACACCGGCGTAAAGGTAATTTGCCCGTACCGCATGCCCCATGGCTTTGGTTTGTTTCAAAAACGGAATTCTATCCTGGTTATCATCCGTTCCATCCTCAATTTTACCCTTAATGGCGATTAAATGTTTAGCAAGTTCTAAATAGCGAGGATCTTTCGTGGTGCGATACATTTCTACAACACCCATGTAGTGCGATGGGCAAATTGCATTTCTGGCCAAAGTGGGTGATGCAGATTTATAAAAATTGTAAAGATAATCGGTCGCCTTTTTAGCGATGTTGAGCAAGGTCGTTTTCCCTGTAGCGCGATAATGGATGCAACCTGCCGTCATTAAATGGCCAATGTTATACGATTCGAAACTCAACCTATCCTGAAATTGATTTTTAGAACCCGTTCTACGCTGTTCAATCATGGCTTTAGTATAGATGTATCCATCTTCACGCTGCGATTTTCCAATTACGACTATCGCCTTATCCATCATTTCGTTGAGTTTAGGGTTTTTAGTCGATGCGTACAAACTTGCCATCGCCTCCAGCGTTTTATAGTAATCGCCATCATGGAAAGAAGGCCCCGAATGCGAGCCGGTATCTAAGCCCGCAGCAATTTCAAAGTTTTTAAAGGCGTGACTAATTTTAGGATCGTTGTAAATTGCCCACATATTCGGCACCATGGTTTCTGTGGCAACCTTAAACCTATCGGCCCAAAAACCTTTAGTCCAGGTAACATCAGCCATATTTATGCTGTGCAACTTGGCGTAAGGCGAATTTGAATTGTAAACCAGGGCCTTATCTTGGGCATTTCCCTTTAAAAACGATAAAGCTAAAAGTATGATGAATACAAATTTGTTAATCATATTGCTTGTTATGTAATTTTCCCTGCCTTTGTTTAGTGCCGCCATTTGTCTTATTTCTCTTCTGTTTGAATCAGCACCGGCCCCAATAACCCCGCAGGATTTAATGGTTTTCCTTTCAGGCGAAAAGGTGCCGTCGTTTTAGTGAAGCGCTTGTTTTCGGGCAATTTACTATCGCCGATAAGGCGGTTTGCCCAGGTATTTGTAACTTCGATTTCAACTGTATTCTCCCCAACTTTAATTGCTTTGCTAATATCCAAACGATGTGGTGCAGTCCAAACCGTGCCGCATTCTACACCATTAATTTTCACTTTGGCGATGCTTGAGAAGGCACCCAGGTAGACCCAGATTTTTGCACCTGAGTTTCCAGCGAAGCTGAATTTTTTCGAATATACTGCAGTGCCCGAATAGTATTTTACGGAACTGTCGGCATGCTTTGTCCAGTCTGTTAGTTCGTTGAATATTACCGGGTTTACTGGTCCGGCAAAAGCAGTATCGAACTGCGCTTTCCATGATTTAGAAATATCCTGAATTGTTTTAAAACTCGACCAGTTTAGTCCTTGGTTTAATTCAGTTTGTTTTGTGGGCGCTTCAAAAATCACGAAAAGGGATTGATTTGGCGCTAACTTCAGGTTAAGCACTGTACTTTCTATATTCTTACCTGGCAAACCGGACGTGTTGGTAATTGCCCAGTTTTTAAGCGGAATTGTTTGGTTAAGTACTGCATCATATAAAACGGGTATTTTTCCACTCACCCGAAAAGCACATGTTAATTCCCGCTCTTTGTTTAACTGATTAGCTATAAAGTAAATTTCTTTTGTTGATGTTTGGCGATGGTTAAACGCTATGTTTTTGGCGTAGCTGTTGTCTTTTTCAGTAACTGATATGTCTTTTGGAAGATTTAACGATGAAAAGTCCTCATCAGCAAAAGGACCTTTTACAACATTTCCTAAGCCCAGTTTTTTCACAAAAACGGCATTAACATCATAGTATTGAGAAAATTTTCCACCCCAGATTTCATTTAACGTCTTATCAAATTCGGTTTTGGCTACCTGTTTTAAGCCGTTTTGATACAAAGGTTTATCCGAAACCAGAACCTTTGCGCCGGCTTTTATCAAATCAGCAATTTTTTTTACGGTTTCATAACTTATGTACTTGTAATTTGGGTTCATTTTCATCACCCCCGGGATAACCAGAAGTTTGTATTTCGCCCCGCTTTCGAAAACCACTTCGCCGTTTTTAACCGTCGCTGTTCGCAAAACATCTGGATTAAAGCTATCGTAGGCATAACCACGTAAAGGATTAACCCAATTTTCAGGGTCGGCCATGTTTGCAGAATGCGTTACGCCTGCGGGCAACTGCCTTAGTGGTTCACCAACATTTGCCAGGCGTTTCTTTTCTGCCTCTACTACGTCTGAGCCGAAAATACCCGGCAAAGTCTCGACTAATCTGTCTGGTAAAACCGAACGGCGTGGCAATTCCTCACCCGTAAAAACTGCAATATCAACAACCGGCTGTCCCGTTTGCAGTAAACTTTGCGTGCGCTCTGCGTAGTCTATCCATGCTTTTGCAGGCTTCCACCAGGTTTGGTCTCGCTGAAAATATAAGCCTACACCATCTAAAGTCATACCCGGTTTTCTATCCATCCAGGGGTTATGCGTAAAAACGTGGTAGCTCAGTTTGTTCACTCCGAGGGCGTAATTCCTATCCTGTAAGGTTTTCATGCTTGCCGGACTTTCATTCCAGTCCATACGCACTGTGGTAAAAGCCTCTGCCTGAACAATATTTTTGCCGTAGATATGAGCACCCGATATCGCATCTAACATATCGTTGGGCTTATCATGCGTTGGGCTATTCAGCCAAAATTCTCCCATTGGTACATCTACCGCCTTATAATGCATTAGGCCATCACTTAACATCGTTGGGGCAATGCTTTCTGCAGTAAAAGTTACACCCTGCTCCTTCGCTAATTTTGCTAAAGTGCTATAAAACTGATCTACAACCAGCTCAGAAATCGTTTTTCTAACATCATAAAGAAAGTTTTCAGATGTTGTGGTGTTTTCTACCGGCAAACCAGTCATTATTGGCAAATAAGGTGTTAAATCATAACCTCTTCGCTTTAAAAATGCTGCTTTAAAAAGTGGCGACCAATTTTGGCTACCGCATTCCCAGCTATCTACATGGAAAACACTTAGCACTTTCCCGGCAATATCGGCCCCGCCGTGTTTTATTGCTTCTCCATACCAACTATCAAATTGCAATTTAACAGCTGCCGGATTAAATTTATCGCACTCCAAACCCATTCCGCCGCCCGCAGTTGCATTAGTATGCCCTGTTGAGGTGTGGCCTATCCTCAAAATTGTCCATGCGCATTTTGGAGCCTTCCAGTTTAAGCTTCCATCGCTGTTTAATTTATCTGTTAAATTGATAATATTTTTTAATGGAACACAAATCCCTTCTGCAATTTCGGCGTCGGTAGCTCGCTTACTTATTCTCCAGACGGAGCCATTTTTTCCCTCAAACTGGTTAATCGAAGCAGCCGAACTTAGCTCAAGGTTAAGTAACTTTAAGGCAGGTTTCCACTTTGCAGCATCTAAATCTTCGGCGCCTGGTTCGGAACCTTTTTTATCATAAACAAACCTGAAAAACTTTGCTGTAACCGGCTTAATTGAATGGGTAACATCCTCATCGGTATCTTGCCAGCCGTGGCGTGGCGGTTCCAGTCTCCCCACCTGGCGAAAAACTTTTCCATCATCACTTATTTCTATTAACAAACGCTGCGCCTGATAATTGTTGCCACTAACTTTTACCTTTATTGTTCTGCAAGTAAAAGGCTTTTCAAATTCATATTGGATGTTGCAAGGCTCGTTTGAGCTGAAGTTTTTCTTATTTTCTGGCAGAATTAAGCCACCTGCATCAGCACCGTTACTTGCCGTAATTTTAGGGATGATTGTTCGTGTTGAGATGTTTTCGCCAACTGGCGATGGGTAGGCATAAACTGCGATATCTTTATAATAGTTTACATTATTTTCAGGTTTTGGCAGCATGATTTTTGTTGCCGAACCGTTTACCACAAGTTTTGACCACACCAGCTTTTGCATGGACAAATCGGGCGTAATCCATGGTCCGCCGGCTAAGGCAAAGCCATCGCTTACGTGCATGCCTAACTTCAAATCCAAACGTTTTGCTTCGCCCATGGCAAACTCCACAAGCTTCCACCACTCGGGCGTAAGCTGAACTGCTGGAGGATTGTAAACAGGCGTTTTATCCGGGCCCTGGATACTCATTAAATAAGCGCCTGCAATTCCGTTGGCCTTCATCGCCTCCAAATCGGCGGTAATGCCAGGCTTGGATACCGCTCCTTTTACCCAATACCAGAATACCCAGGGCCTGGCATTTTCATTTTGTTGCGCATTAAGCTTAAAGCAGATTGCAAAAAGCAGAAAAAACAAGAAGACTTTGCAATACTTTAATATCATTATTTTAGTCTTTGCGCATTTGAATGGACGCTTGGTAAATCTGAGGAGTAGTTTTTTTAGTGATTTCTGGAACTCTTACAAAAAGCTTTACATTTATTTATGAGCAATTTTGTAACCTTTAAGGCCAAAAAACAGAACGATTATGAAACATACCAGTGGAATGCTATAGCCGATTTGTATGTTATCGCCATACATATCGATTAAAGTTCCCATGCCAAATGGTAAAATTGCGCCACCGACAATCGACATTATTAGCCACGAAGAGCCCGGCTTTGTATCGTCTCCAATACCATCAATTCCCAACGCAAAAATAGTTGGAAACATAATCGACATAAAAAACCCGATTGCACCCAGGGCATATACAACGTAAGAACCTTGGCCTAAAATGGCGACTAAACACAAGATAATGGATATTATCGCGTAAATCGCAAGCAATTTATTTGATGATATAAACTGTAAGAGTGCTGTACCTGCAAAACGCCCTGCGGTAAACAAAAAGCCATAAACCACCAGGTATGATGCAGCTGTCTTTTCATCGAAACCGCCGCCTTGCTGTGCCATTCTGATGAAGAAACTTGTGACACAAACTTGTGCGCCCACGTAAAAAAACTGTGCTACAACCGCCCATCGTAAATGCTTATGGCGCAAAGCGCCAAAAAAGCTGCCCTTGGCTTCTCCATCAATGCTTTTTGTTTTTATTTCGGGCAGATGGATAAAGTAAAATATCACTGCGATTACCAGGAGCACAATTCCAAGTGTGATGTATGGCGTTTTAACCGATGCGGCTTCTTCGAGAAAGTAGTTATTTCTGTTAATTTCGGTCATTGCCGCCAATTCATCTTTAGTGTGCGACTTGCCAGAAAGGATAAACAGACCGCCAATAAGTGGCGCAACCATTGCAGCCAGGCCATTAAATGAGGCAGCTAAATTTAATCTGCTCGTTGCCTTTGCTGGGTCGCCGAGAACTGCTGCGTACGGATTTGCCGAAGTTTCGAGCATGGTTAAACCGCAGCCAATTATAAATAATGCAATTAAAAACGTGATATAAGATAAATTATTTGCCGCTGGAACGAATAAGAAAGCACCAAAAGCAAATGCCAGTAAACCGGAAATCATGGTTGCCTTGTAGCCCCATTTTTTTAAAATCATGCCGGCAGGTATTGCCATTAAAAAGTAGGCAAAGAAAACCGATGTATCAATCAAAGTCGATTGTCTGTTGTTCAAATTACATGCTTTTTTTAAATGCGGAATCAGTATTGAGTCAAGGTTGTGCGCCATACCCCACAGAAAAAATAAACTAACCACCAGGATGAATGGTAGTAAATATTTCTTTCCTGATGAGGGGTCGCCCTCGGTTACGATTTCTGGCTGTGTGTTGTGGTTCATTATATTTGGTTTTTAAGGTTAGTTTATTGGGTCAATCGTTAGTAGCTCATCTGTTCATTGGTTCATTTGTTCACTGGTTCACCGTTCATTTGTTCATTGGTCATTGGTTCATTTGTTCATTGGTTCACTGGTTTATTGGTGATGAGTAGTTGTTTAACAATTCTTAAATCACTGTCTTTCTCTTTACAACCAAGAGGTGATCGCAAACCAAAACTACTGCGCCGTTTTGGTTTATAATTTCCACATGCTCTGTTACAGTGCCGTATTCTGGTTTTTTGCCATCTGCTTTTTCAGAGATTGTTACTTCCGAATGGATGGTATCACCGATAAAAACAGGCTTAACAAAACGCAGTTTATCGTAGCCTTTACTCATTGCTTCCGGGTTAATTTCAGATGCCGTTAAGCCAATCCCAATGCTAAAAATCATTGTTCCATGAGCGATTCTTTGTTTAAAAGGCTGTGTTGCACACCACTCTGCATCCATGTGATGCGGAAAAAAATCACCGGTATGGCCGGCGTGTACCACAAAGTCTGTTTCAGTTATCGTGCGACCTAAAGTTACACGTTTATCCTGGAGCTGGTAATCTTCAAAAAATGTTGATTTAAAATACATTCTAATACTTTATTTTAATTTTTTTACCGCGATTGAAATCATGGATTATTCTGTCAAAAAACTGACATCAGCCGGCGGTTCAATCACTTCTTATTCTATTTTTATCCCTCCGATATCGCTCGATTTGTATGCGCCTTCCACAACGGCCATTGTTTGAATCACGTCTTCAACACTGGTGTGCAAAACAGTTGCCGATCCTTCATTATACCGCATTAGGTTCGCCATGGTACCAATAAATGCCTCTGGAAACCAAGAGCCTTCTAATTTAACCGTTTGCCATTCCGGAGCTTTTCCTTCATCCAGAATACAATATTCGAAAACGTCGGCCACGCCATGTGGATAATCCATCAACAAGCCAATTTTAGCCACAATTGCACCGGTTGTTCCTTCCCATTTTATGTAGCTTTCCTGGTGCTTTGCACCAAAATCATGATCATGGTTTGTGTTAATCACCGCATGTAAGGTATCCCCATAATCCAGTAAAATGGTAGTACGAGATGAAGATAATTTTTTGGCGGGATGTTTTAGCGTTTTTGCCAAAACACTTTGAGGATTTCCTAAAAAAGACCGGATTAAATCGACGTAATGAATACTATGGTATTGAATTTCCAATCGAGGGTGAACAATTACGTGCGGAAAAATTTCCCAGGGCGTTTTTATCGTTACCCGTACTTCCATATCGTACAATTCACCAATTAAACCCTTATCAATCAAATATTTCGCAGCACTTACGAATGGAGCGAAACGCAATTGAAAGTTTACCGCCGCCTTCAAGTTTTTCTTTCTGCACAGCTCCAGAATTTCATTTGCCTGTGCAAAGTCATCACCCATGGGCTTTTGAATTAAAACCGCGCTTCCATTAGGCAATTGTTGCAGTGTGCTTATATATTGCTCTGGCATGATGGTTAGATCGTAAACTGCATTCTCGGGCGCACGCTTAACTGCTTCTGCGACAGAGTTATAAACGTTTTTAATACCGAAAGCATCTGCAAGTTTTTGCGCCCGCTCTTTGGTTCTGTTTACAATGCCATGAACCTCAAAACCTGCAATTTTATAGGCAGGCAAATGTGCATCAGCAACAATTCCACCTGCGCCAATGATGATGATGGGTTGTTTGGTGAGCGGCAACTCAGGTTTATATTTTATGTCGATACTCATTTGTCAATACTGTTTATTTCGTTCTGCGCCAACTGGATAAGCTCTTTAGAAGACTTATCCGTATTTATCGCCTGCAAAACCATTTGGTCAATTATGGCGGCAATTTCATTCCACTTTTCTTTTTGGGGAAGCGTGTAGGCAACTTCGTGCAATTCCTCTAATTTATGGTAAAATGGGATTATTCTATTTATTTCAGGGTCTTTCCATGTAGATAATCTGCAGCCGATGCCCCCTTCCAGCGTGAGTTGCTTATCTTGTTCTTCTGCCAGGGCAAAGCGGAGAAAATCGTAAGCCAGCGTTTTATTTTTACTTCCTTTTGCGATGGTGTAAAGCCAGTAGACATTTAAGGAAGCAGAACTTTTGCCGGTATCAGCAGGCAGTAATGCTACATCAATTTTACCTTTTACTTTAGATGCCTCATCTACTTCGCACATTGCCGCAAAGCCAAACCAGTTTATCATCATTGCTGCCTCGCCCTGGGAAAAGGCGATACCAGCCGCAACAGATTCAAATTGAGAAGATTTGGGATGAACTGCAGTTTTATCGTTAACGATTTTGCGGTAGAAATCCAGGCCGTTTACCGCAGCCTGGCTATCAATTTTAATGAATCCATTATCATCTACCAAAGTACCGCCCCGGCTCCACAATTGCAAACAAAAATCAAAAACAGTGTTGTGCCCATCAGGATAGCAGGCGAAAATACTACCATATAAATTATCTTCTGGGCGATGAAAAAACTGCGCAACCTGATGAAAATCTTCCCAGGTTTTTGGCACTTCTAACGCTTTGCCAAATTGAGTTAAAAAGTTAGCTTGCTCGGTTTCGTCCTCAAATAAATCTTTCCGGTAAATAAAGCATTCAGGACCATCGTGAAAAGGCAAGCCGACAACCTCCCATCCGAAACGTTGCAGTCCCAGTAGCGATTTACTCCATCCCGAAGGAAAATCTGCCGGTCTGTTTCTGTTAATGTAAGGATTTAATACCTCGAAATCCTGATTAGAATAACCTTCTAAAACCCAGTCGGTACTGATGTGGGCAATGTCAAAGTCGCCGTTCGCTAAGCCTTTTTCGGCTATGGTTCGGTTGTAAAGCTCATGCAAATCCATCACAACCAGTTCCAGCTTCAAACTGCAGCCCGAAAATGCGCAATATTTGTCCCATGTTTTCCGCATTGCGGATTCGAAAGGGGCAAATTTGCGAACGGCGATTGTGAAAGTTTCTGTTTGGTTAGGCATTTGCAATTGTATTCTGTGTAATAAACTCTTTAATGATCTTTTCGTTATCCTGCCCCAGTTTTGGCGAACCTTTTGGCGAAATTAATAACTCACCATCAATTCGAATCGGGCATCTTGTTGTCTCATATTTATAGCCATCAATCATTTCAACCTCCTGTATCATTTGCAAAATCTTAAATCCGTCATGCTCCATAAGCGCATTCCAGTTTAGTACATCAGCACACCAAATGTCTGCCGGTTCCAAAATTGAAAGCCATTTTTCCGTTGATGAGTGCAGCAGGTGTTCGGCCAGAATCGCTTTAATTTCGTTCCGTTTATCAAAGGCCTCGCTAATTTCAACGTAATCTTCCAGTTTCTCGCAACCTAAAAGCGCACCTAGTTGAGGAATAGAACCCATCGCCAGCGCTAAATATCCGTTTTCTGTTTGATAAATACCGTAAGGTGCGCCCAAATATGCGTTTGCATTGTTTTTTTCTGAACGTTCGGGCAAACAACCGCCGTCGTTCAAAAAGGTGGTAATGGTTTCAAACTGGAAATCGTAGGCCGATTCCATCATGCTAACTTGTACAAAACCGCCCTCATTTTTAATCGCTTTGCGGTACAAACAGGCCAAAACTCCCTGTGCAAGGTGGGCGCCGGCAAGCATATCAACAATAGATAAACCCATTGCAACCGGGCCGCTATCGGCATTTCCAGTTAAGGATGTGAGACCGGTTGCTGCCTGTAAAAGTAAATCCTGCCCAGGCTTATTTTTCCATTCTGTTTCGGTTCCATAGCCCGATATTTCGCCATAAATAATGGTTGGGTTCAAAGCGCTTACCGAAGGGTAATCGAAGCCTAAACGCTCCATTACGCCCGGTCGGAAATTGTGTATCATCACATCGGCTTTTTTAAGCAGCTCCCGAACCATTTCACAGCCTTCATTATTCTTTAAATCAACTTCAAAACTCTCCTTGTTTCTGTTTATGGCATGAAAAACCGATGATTCACCGTTCATAATCAAATTTGAAGTGTAAAGTGTACGGCAAATATCTCCAACCCCTAAACGTTCAATTTTTATTACACGTGCACCCATATCGGCCAGGCGCAAACTTGCCGAAGGCCCCGAAAGAAACTGACTGAAATCGACAACTAAATAATCTTCAAGCGGTCTCATATATTTTTTATTTTGATACAAATCGTCGTTTAAATCTGAAGCGGCAGTCATCACAACCATCGAAAAGAAGATTTTCAAGTGGTTCAGAAATTGTTCTGTTTCGCTTCGCTTCAGTCGAACTAACGATTATTTCTAATTTAATTCAAATTCATTACTAATATCTGCTGTATTAAAGCCAAGTTTTGGAGCCGCTTTTGGTGCAAAAAGTTTTTCGTTATCCAAACGAATTGGACTAACGGTAGTCTTTATTTGCAGATTATTATCTAAAGCCAGTTTTTGCTCTATAGCTAATGCTTTGTAGGTACTTAAAGCAGTTGCCGTTTGGTAATTTAACACTTCAGTACACCAAATGCCCTCATCCTCCAGCAAACTAACCCAACTTTTAGTATTATCTTTCTTAAAAGTTTCTGCCAAACGTACTATCAGTTTGTCTCTATTTTCAAAGGCAGAACCGGCCTCAACATAAAGATCAGAAATATCGCAATTTATAATGGAGCAAATATTCGGCAGATTTCCCATCGCCAACGCGATATGCCCGTCGCTCGTTTCGTACATGCCATAGGGTGCACTTAAATATGCATGCGCACTGCCCTTTGCACCACTTCTGTCGGGGAGTTTTCCGCCATCATTTAAATATGTCGTAATGACCTCAAATTGAACATCCAAAACCGATTCCAGCAAGCTAACTTCCACCAGAACGCTTTTTTTGGTCTTTGCTTTTTTAATTAGCGCAGCCAAAATGCCCTGTACCAAATGGTTGCCGCACATAATATCAGACACAGAAAGGCCAAATGGCACTGGTCCGTCGACATCTACACCTGATAAGAATGTTAATCCTGAAACAGCCTGAACTAATAAATCCTGGCCAGGCTTGTTCTTCCAAGGCCCTTCATTTCCATAACCAGTAACTACACCGTAAACGATTTTTGGATTGATATTCTTAACGTTTTCATAATCCAAGCCGATTTTTTCCATCACACCCGGCCGAAAATTATGCGTCATAACATCAGCTTTGCTGATTAACTTCTTTAGCCTGTCTAAATCGTCAGGGTTTTTCAAATCCGCAGCGTAACTTTCCTTGTTGCGGTTAATGGTATGAAAAAGCAAACTATCTTCGTCAATAAAAAGATTCTTGATGGATAACTGGCGACAAGCATCGCCAATTTTTGGGCGCTCAATTTTAATTACCCGAGCACCTAAATCTGCCAGTTTTAAACCAGCTGATGGTCCGGCCAGAAACTGGCAGAACTCTAAAACTAAAAGCCCCTCTAGCGGTTTGTTCATGATAAAACTAGCGTTTTGGATTTTTGATATAACTCGTTCATGCTTGACAATACTTTGCTTTCGTTGCAGCCATCCATTAAATAATTACGAACAACATCGCCGGCGTGATCCTGAAAATACATTGAACCATGATAACGCGGACGAAGGAATGCCCGTTGTAATGCAGGTAAAGTATTTAAAAAATAGTTTTGGCTTTGTCTGTTCACCTCCTCATTTTTCCATGCGGTTAAATGCGCCGGCTGACCGCCATTTTCGAAAAACAATGTTGATTGACAAGCAGGAGCACAAACAAATTCAACATACTTAGCCGCAACGTCAAGTTCCTCACATTTGGAAGAAATGGCTAAGCCGGTTCCGCCGAGTGTGCTTCTTAAATTGGTTTGTCCATCTATGGAAATCATATCGTGAAAATGCAATGCTTTACGTGCATAGCCATTTCTGGAGTAATTGGAATACCCATAAGCGAAAGGACAATATGCAATCTCATCGGTTAAAGTCATGGCTTCGTAAACCTGAATTGGGTTTCGGTTGAAATTGGCTCTATCAATTTTCGAAGCCAGTTCGCGGTACATTTGCAGTGCCCTGATGCCTGTTTCCTTCGATACAACTTCATCATCGCTTTGACAGGGATCTTCGCCGAGTGAACAACAAATGGTATAAAAATTCATTAAAACATCGATTGGAATTCCTGCAAAAGCAACCAGGCCTTGGTTTGCAATGTCCAATAAATCTTCAAATGATTTAGGCAGCGCCAGGCCTTTTTCCTGCAGCAAATCCGGTCTGGAAGATGCTACAGGTGTTGCCGCATCTATCGGCAGTGCCCATAAGTGTTCATCGTAGAAATAGCTTTCGTACGAATGACCAACTGAATGGCGCTCCTGGTCTGCCAGATAATCACTGGGTAAATAAAAATCCAGAGGCACAATAGATTTCGTTTTCGCCGCGAATCCCGCCCAGGGATGATCTATAACAAGCAGGTCGAACTGCTCTGCCAATTCCTGAATAGAAAAATCGGCAAATTGCTGCAAACTTCTCTTCTCCCAGGTGATGTTAACATTTGGGTACAACTCAGAAAATCGCTGTGCCGTTGCCACCATGGGCAAAAGCCCGCGACTGTGGTTCCATGTTATACCCCGTAAATTGATTATATTCTCCACTTAATTTCTTGATTTTAATTTTTTGTTTCGTTCTTTCAAATGAAATTATTCAGTGACTAAAATTTCATCTGTTTTACTTTTTTACTTAGATCTTGCATCTTGCCGACAAAAGGCTTTAGATAAAAGCTATAATTATAATTTTTTGATGGAATCTGGTACTGCGGTAATGGTGCTGCAACATCACTCCAACTGTCGTTTCCACCAACGCCCATTTGTATTAAATCCACGTTCACAATTAAATAGCTTGCATCATTTAACTTGTTTGTGTGTTTCGCCGCCTGAACATTTTCATCGGTGTAAGGACTGGCGCTCATGCTTAGCAAACTATCTGCTATGAACACTAAACCTTCGTTTTTTACCGGGTTTGAGAAATACATCCAACGTATATCTGTACGATTTCCGTTTTCCTGAGGAACAGCATAATGTTCCATAAAACTTGCAATCGATTCGTTGTAAATTGCTGCGTCGGCACCGTAATTTTTATCGATATAATTTTCCATCGGGCCTTTGCCATACCACGAAATGTTGTCGTACTTACGTAGGATACCCATTTGCATACCTACTTTTGGGATGTTCGGCAAACCGGGTTTAACCGTCAGAGCATAATCAACTTTAATGGTTCCGTTTGAAGAAATTTTATAAGTCACTTTTACCCTTGCACTATCGTTGATTAAGCTGTACTCGCTTACCAGTTTAAAACCAGTGCCATCACTTCCGCTAAATTTGCCTGCAGAAGCTGATAAAAATTTTAAGTCGTTTTGATACCACTGCTTTAGTTTTTTGTTCGATTTCCATCCACGCTTATCATTATCCGTTAGCGGGCGGGTAAAGTGTGGCAATAAAGGCGCAAGTAACTGCTCCTCACCCTTCCATTTATATGATGCTAATGCACCATTCTTTTTGCTGATTTCTATCCGGAAATTTTGACCTGAAAACACATCAAACTCAGCATTGCTCGAATAGTTTGGTGCTGTGATTTTCTCGCTGCTTTTAGACTGGGCTAAGCCGGTTAAGGCAAATTGATTAGACGCAACTTCAAAACCTTTTTTCGCCCAAAGCTCATCGTTACGTAAAGTGAAATGGATATCAGCTAAGTACTCTGAACCTGCCTCCATTTTAGGCAAATAACCGGCTATATTTAATAACGTATCTTTTCCTGCTGCCAGATTAATTGCAGGTAAAACCTTCTGACTTAACAAGGCGCCATCTTTGCGAACAAACAGCGTGGCGGTATATGCATTTAAATTTTTAACCGCATGGCGATTCGAAATCTTTAAGATTTTTTTTGAATTATCAGCCAACTCCGTTTGTGCGCCCTGATAAACACGTTTGCATTCAAACATCGCTCCCTTGGGTTTACCATCAGAATTTACAACACCTTTTATTGTAAAATTATCAAAATACTTTTCGCCGAAATCGCCTCCATATGCATAGAACTGCCTCCCTAAACTGTCAGTTTGTAATATGCCCTGATCTTTAAATTCCCAGATTGCGCCACCAATAATGCGAGGGGTGGAACGGAAAACGTCCCAAAAATCTTTCATATTGCCTACCGAATTACCCATTGCATGTGCATATTCCACAAAGAAAATCGGCCGGTTATCGCCGTTTTTTTGTTCTGCAAGCATTTTAGGCGTATAAATGCCTGGATACATCCTGCTTACAATATCTACGTAAGGTTGGTCTTGCGGATTTTGCAGGCGATGTGAGTGATCGTTAGGCTTTAGATAATTTGGATTTGAGGAGTCTATGTATCCATCTAAACGTGGATTACCCATTGCAGGCTCATAATGAACCGGTCTGGTTAGGTCGAAGTCATGAATCCAGGCAGACATTGCGGCGTGGTTTGGTCCGCTACCAGATTCATTTCCTAAACTCCAGATAATAATGCTCGGATGATTTTTATCCCTCATCACCATTCTGGTGCTTCGTTCCAGATAAGCTGAAGTCCAGGTTGGGTCGTTACTTAATTTGCCACCCAAACCATGCGTTTCAAGGTTCGCTTCATCAATAACAAAAATTCCGTATTCGTCGCACAAATCGTACAAATATGGATCCATTGGGTAATGGCTGGTGCGAATACAATTGAAATTGAACCGCTTAATTGTTTGAACGTCTTCTAAAATATCTTCACGACTTAAAGCCTTGCCTTTAGTTGGATGATGGTCAGGACGATTGATTCCGTACAAATAGGTTTCTTTTCCGTTAATTAATAACTTGCCATTCGCTTTAGAAAATTCAATACTCCTGAAGCCAACCTTACAACGCTTAATTTCGAGTATTTTACCTAAACTATCTTCCAGGCAAATGGTTAGCGTGTAAAGATTCGGTATTTCGTCGCTCCATTTCGCCGGATTTTTAATCTTGCTTTCGAGCAAACCAAACTTTACGTTATCCAAACGAGGCCAGATTTCATTAACAATGCTTTCAGCACTTCTTTCCATCGGCTTATCTAAAACTGCAAGGCCATTTTTATCGAAAAGTGAAGCCCTAACGATGTAACCTTTAGCTTCTTTGCCAGTCAGGTTTTCAATTCTCGGGCGAATGCTTAAGGTTGCATCTTTATAATCTTTGTCTAATTTAGTTTGAACAAAGAAATCGGCAATTCTTAACTTAGGTTCGGCCAAAAGCATTACTTCCCGGTGGATGCCACTTAATCGCCAGTGATCCTGGTCTTCCAGAAAACTTCCATCTGTCCAGCGCATAACCTGAACGGATAAAATATTTTCTCCGGATTGTAAATATGGGGTGATGTTGAACTCAGAAGAAAGAAAACTATCTTCGGCATAACCTAAAAACTGACCGTTAAGCCAAACTTTGTAACCAGAACTTACCCCACCAAAGTGTAAGGTAATGTTCATGTTTTTCCAGTTATCGGGTATGGCAAAAGTTCGCTGATAACTTCCAACGCCATTATAATCCATAGGAGGATTGGGCGGATTTACGGGACGAAAGGGATAAACGGCACTTTTGTAAATCGGTTTATCGTAACCTTTCATCTCCCAATTGGAAGGTACCTCAATTTTTTTCCAGCCGCTTACGCGAGATTTATAAAAGTCTTTCGGCGCATCGCCTGGTTTAAGTGCAAAAGAAAAGTCCCAATCGCCGTTTAGCGAAATCATTCGCGTAGATTTATCACGATCGCCATTTTTTGCATCTTCAATATTAGCAAAGGAATACGCAGTAGCACGCGAGGCATCGCGGTTTATACCGCTTACAAGTTGGTCTTCCCAAGGTTCTTTACTGTAAATCTGCGGTGCCTTTTGCACCGCTGTTGGTGTTTTATCAACCAGCTGAGCCGAGGTTTCCAAGGATAGAAAAATCAACACAGCGAACCCTAACCAACCGGTAAGAATATTGAAGTGAATACCACAGGCTTTAACGATTGATGGTAAGTGCTTTTCAAATTTTACGAAAATTTTTCTGCAGACATTACCTAGTCCCATAGGAGAATCCTTTAAAATCAAACGATAATTATTTTGCATTGCTCCCTCCATCATTTGCCCGTATAAATTGTAATTGATGAGGAGGAAAGCCCAGCAGAAGTTGCTGTCAGTTCAATTGTTCCCGTCTTTTCAGTTGATTGAATAATCGCCAGACACAAACCGTGAAATGCTTTACGATAATTGGCTTTAAATGGCTCAAGACTCGCCTGAAAGCCATTATCGACGCCAGCAATGAAGCCATTTCCAGCAACCTTGAAGTTAACGAGGTTATCGGCATTTGGAACAACATTTCCGTGCAAATCTAAAATCCGGACAGTTATAAAAGATAAATCCTTGCCATCTGCTTTGATGTTTTTTCTATCGGCGATGAGTTCAATTTTGGCCGGAGCGCCTGCGGTTTTAACTTCTCGGACGAGGACTTCTTTCCCATTTTTTCTGGAAACGGCTTTAAGCGTACCTGGCTCATATTTTACATTCCAAAGCACGTGCAGATCATCATTTTCTTTCGATTTTTTACCTAGTGATTTTCCATTAAGGTAAAGTTCAACTTCATCAGCATTATTGTAATATGCCCAAACCTCTACCGATTTTCCAGCTTCCCAATTCCAATGTGGTAATAGATGAAGAACAGGTTTTGTGCTCCATTCACTTTGGTACATATAATAAGAATCCTTCGGAAAACCCGCTAAATCTACAATACCGAAATATGAGCTTCGGGCCGGCCAGGGATAAGGCAAAGGCTCTCCCAGATAGTCGAAACCGGTCCAAACAAATAAACCTGACACGTGGTCATATTTTTTCGCGGCTTTCCAGGTTTCTTCATGTGTGGAACCCCAATATGCCGAAACGTTATCGTAAGAAGATGCAGACCATTCTTTGTTTCCTTCGGTAAATTTTGTTTTGCCATCTTTTGGCCACCGACGAATGGAATCCGCCATATCGTAAAAGCCTCTCGTTGCTAAGGCAGAAGTAGTTTCAGTTGCTAGAAATTTAACGCCGGGATAATTTTTAGGAAAGTCTTTATAAAGTTTGTGGTTATAATTTAAACCATAAATATCCAAAGCATCTGCCTGAAAAATGTAGTTTTTCTTCGCATCGGTTTCAGTTAGTGCGGAAATAACCGGCCGCGTTTTATCCAGTTTTTTCACGATAGCCACCAACTCTTTCGTAATGGCTATACCAGTGCTATCAAATTGTTCGCGAATTTCGTTACCTATGCTCCAAAGAATGATTGAGGGATGATTGCGGTCGCGTTTTACCATGTCTTCCAAATCTTTGCTGTGCCATTCTTTAAAGTTTAAATGGTAATCGTTTTTGGTTTTTTTCTTCAACCACATATCAAAGGCTTCATCCATTACAAGCAGGCCCATTTTATCACATAAATCTAAAAGCTCTGGCGCTGGTGGGTTGTGAGCCGTCCGGACTGCATTTACACCCATTCGTTTCATAATTTCGAGTTGCCTTTCTATCGCCCTCGTGTTTACGGCTGCACCCAGCGCACCCAAATCGTGGTGCAAACAAACACCTAAAATTTTCATTGCTTTGCCATTAAGCGAAAATCCTTTTTCAGCATCAAAATTGAATGACCGAATTCCGAATTTGGTTTCGTAAGCATCGACCAGTTTTCCGTTTTGAAGAATTTGGCTAACCAATTTATATTGATAAGGCTGCTCCACAGACCAGAGAACCGGGTTTTTGATGTCTAACTTTGCTTCTTTAGTAATTCCTGAAGTATCAATTTCAACGGTTTCTGAATTGCTTTTACTTACCAGTTTTCCATCTGCGGCGTAAATCGAATTTATAATTACCGCAGTTTGTTTTTTAAAGCTTTTGTTTTGAAGTTGAATTTGTACTTCAACCTTACCTGTACTACTGGCAGTTACAAAGCTTCCCCAATTTGCAACTGCAAGTTTTGCCGTAGAGGTAAGCCAAACATTCCGGTAAATTCCAGAGCCAGAATACCAGCGGGAATCTGGTTGCGCAGAATTATCGACTTTTACCGCAATGTAATTCTTTCCCGCTTTTAGAAATTTGCTTATCTCGTAAGAAAAAGAAGAATAACCATACGGACGCTTGCCCAGATATTTTCCATTTATCCAAACTTCGCTGTTTTTGTAAACGCCATCAAATTCGATGGTAATTAGTCTGTTCTGAAAATCAGCAGGCGCTGCAAACTCTTTTCTGTACCATCCAATTCCGGTTGGCAAACCGCCACCTTCAGGCTTTGCCGGGTTCTTTTCATCGAACTTGCCTTCAATACTCCAATCGTGCGGTAGCGTTAACTTTCGCCAATTTAAGTCGTTGTATGCCGTAGCTTTTGCGCCAGGCTCATCTCCAGGGTAGAATTTCCAATTTTTATTAAAGCTGATCCTTGTACGGGAGCCGGAAGTTTTTGTTGGTAAAGAGACAATCGCAGGACGTGAAGCAACTTTACCGAGCGTTGTTGAACTTTTGCCTGCATTCAAAATGCCTCGCCCTTCGCAATTACCGGCTATGGAGAAGGTCACCATCAAACAAAATAAAATCTTAAAATTGCTCAGCATTTTCATCCTAATTCCCGCTAATAAATTTCACTGTACTTTTCCCTAAATCTTTCGATGTTGCCAAAGCAATTCCTCGTTGGTCTTGCTTGTTAACGGCACAATAAAAATGATAGACTACGCCTTTGTACTTTAACACAAAAGACTTATGTGCATATAATTCATCATATTTTTCTGATGATTCTATTAAGTTATTACCAGTCCAATCCGTCCAGTTTGTTAGGTCTGTAGATACTGCAAAGCGATTAAAGGCTCCTTTTCTATCCTGCCAAAAAGCGCCGAAGTAAAACATGACATAATAATCTCCCATTTGTTGAATAACTGCGTCGCCAGTAATGCCTACAGGATGGTGCACAACAGGATTTTCGTTGAAACGCTGCCAGTGAACCATATCATCAGAAACGGCCATGCCAATCCGCTCATACCACCGCGTTTTTTTATTGTTCGCCAGCGAATCGCCAACGGCATTGTAATACATCACAAACCGATGCCCGGTTAGCCTCTTTTTATCTTCAATTACAGTGCTTTTAAAAAGCTTATTTCTATTCTCCCACCATCGAACATCAACATCTGCTGAAGTTAAAACTGGTTTGTCTAACCGACTCCAGGCTTGCAGAACAGCAGGATGTTTTGTAGCGTAAGCCATTCCAATGGAAAGCGGTTCTACCTCGTAACCTTTTTCTTTGCCCCCAAAATAAGACATCCAATATTTATCATCAAAGCGATTTACGCCATAATTTCCACCCCATTTAATATCCAACAGCGCATTGTAACCTGCTTTTTGGTTATCATCCCACACACCCGAATTGCCGAACGACAACAATTTCCCCTGATTTTGCCATGTCAGTAAATCCTTGCTTTTCGCCAGCCAGGTTTCATAACCTCTCCCGCTGAAAATCAGGTAGGTCATGTACCAGAACTTGCCTTTTTTAAAAATCGTCGGGCAGTCCATTTTATGGTCTTTATCTTGCGGAACCATAACCAAACCGTATTTATAAGGGGTTTTTACCTCCTGATAAATCTGCTCCATTTTTTCTGCAGGTACAGGATTGGCATTTTGCGCACTTACTTTAAAGGCGCAACAGATAAGAAATAAAGCGATTTTAAAGTTCTTCATCTGTACATTTAAATTTGTAATAACCAGAACCTACCGTGATTTTTGCCTTACCATTTTCGAATTTCAACCCACCCATCTTTGGATTTGCCTCATCAATTATCGTCTGTTTGTTTTTCCCGGGAAAATAAATATCTGCCATGGTGTTAACAGGAATTATGACTTCAATTGTAAATTCTTTTTCGGTTTTGTGCCATGCGGTAGAAATTTTGCCATACGGCGAATCGAAACTCACATTTGCTGAGGTTAAATTACCAACTACTTCGGGCTCAATTTTAATGTGTTTAAAGGCTATCGAATTTTCTGCCTGACGGATGCCACCGATAGCGCTATACAACCATTCCATCAAATGCCCGAGCATAAAATGGTTATTTGAAACTGTTGACAAAGCCGCCCACGATTCCGTTAAAGCAGTGGCACCTTTAGCAATCTGCATCCCGTATCCAGGCACATCCGAACGATTGTTCATATCAAAAATGACATCTGATTTTCCTGCATCTTCCAAAACCCGAAGAACATAGCGATAACCAATATCGCCAGCCGTTAAACTATTTTTTCTATCTCTGATGTCCTTTACCAGATTATCGATGACTTCATTTTTATCTTTCTCCGCTACCAGACCCATATAAACAGCCATGGCATTTGCCGCCTGCGAACCTGTTGCATATTGTTTGGTGCTTACATTGAAGAATTGTCTGTTGAAAGATTTTCTAACTTCAGCAGCTAACTTTGAATAATTTAACGCATCTGCTTTTTTAGCCAAAAGCGTAGCCATTTTTTCCAATATTTTTAAATCGTAGTAATAAATTGCCGTTCCAGTTACACCCATTGGCGTTAATTGCGAAACACCCGGTGGTTTAGGCCCTAAATCGTACCAATCGCCCAAACCCTGACTTAAAATGTGGTTGTTAGCTTTCGTGGCCAGATAAGTTACGTAGCGCTGCATCATTGGATAATAGTCTACTATGACTTGCTTATCGCCATACCATTGATACAAGTACCAAGGCAATAAAATCCCACTACTTCCCCATTCGGGCGAATCGCGAAACATATCTCCGCCCCACTCAAATTTCACATACTCTGGTGCAATTTCCGGGATTAAACCATTTGGCAATTGCGAATTTTTCATGTCTTGCAATGCCTTTTTAAACAATGGCGCAGCATCGTAATTATAGCCAACCGAGTTGCCCATTAAATGCAACTGCTCTAACCAGCCCAGTTTTTCGCGATGCGGACAATCGGTAAAAACGCTGACCATATTGCTTTTTACAGACCAGTTTATCAGGTTAAAAGTTTGATTGAATAACTGGTTAGACGACTCGAATTTGCCCACCTGAGCAGCAGCATTTCGAACGTGCAAAGCGTTTAAACCTTCAACAACCGCCTTATTTTTTAAATTTTCTTTTCCTGCCGGAACAGCACCTTTAACTTGCAGATAACGAAAGCCGGTATAGAAAAAACTCGATCGCCAGGTTTCTAAACCATCTCCTTTTAAAACGTAAGTAAAATAAGATGGCCCGCCAATGTTCTTTTGAGTTACGGAACCATCTGCATTCAATAACTCAGCCGGTGTAATCCGCACCGTGTCACCCCTTTTACCACGAACCCTCAGCTCAATAATTGCAGAGGCATTTTGGCCCATATCGTAAACCCACTCATTACTGCTCGTAGCCGTAATATTTCGTGGAGAAAATTTATCGAAAACCTTTAAAGGCTCTTCCTTTTGTGCACTAAGTTTTGGTCCACCAACAAGCAAAGCAACCTTCCATCGACTATCATCAAAAGTGCTCGTATTCCAACCTTTTTGTTCTAAGTTAGCGTTGTAATCTTCGCCACCATAAATACTCGAAAATGTAACTGGTGATGGGGCAGTTTTCCAGGTTTGATTGCTTACAACATTTTCCGATGTTCCGTCTGCATACTCGATTAAAATTCGACAAATCATTTTCGGATAACCGTAAGCCACTTTCAACTTTCTGTACCTTTCTTTAACCGGCGGAATGTAATAGAAACCATTCCCAAGCATCACTCCAACAGTATTTTTGTTTCTTTTTAGCTGCGAAGTTATATTGTAAGCAACGTAAAGGGCTTCTTTGTCGTATTTTGTCCAGCCTGGAGCCAGAAAATCATTGCCAACCTTTTCGCCGTTTAAACTCATTTCAAAATGACCCAAACCAGATATAAATGCGGTAGCATTTTTGATCTGTTTATGAACAGAAAAAACTTTACGAAAAACCGGTAAGGTATTGCTTCCTAGAATTTTATCTTTTTTACCATCAACAGGCAAAACATTAACGTTTGAATCTGCGAGCTTCTCGTAAGCAATCCATTCTGCGCCTTTCCAATCTGCCGGGTTGAGCAAACCCATTTGCCAGAAACCAGTTTTACTCCAGGCCGATTCATGACCAGAATTGTCCCATACCCGAACTTTCCAATAGTAAGTTTTCGTTGATATAAGTCTGATTCCTTTATATTTTATTTGGATAGATTGGTCGGAATTTACTTTTTTCGAATCCCAGGCATCACCAATGTTTTTTTTTAGATTTTCTGCACTACTTGAAACTAAAACGCGGTAGGCAACTTGCATCACATTGTGGTTTGATGACTGCATTTTCCAACCTAAAACAGGCGAAATAAAATCTATGCCAATTGGATTGGAACGATAGCCGCAACTTAAACGAGCAACCTCAATATCCTGCGCAAAAAGCGAAGAACTGAATAAGAACAGCCAGAAAAAGGTTAAAACTTTGCTCATTAAATAATCTACATCTGTAAGATGTTTTATTTAGATTTATAATTGGTTATCAACGATAAAAGCATTAGAAGGATTTGTGTTTATCCTTTCCATTAAGCTTAAAATTAAACTCAGCATCAGCTTTCGCCGTTAATTCAAATATAAATATTTTTTTTAAATATGAAAACATTTAATACATTAGATTCACATACGGCTTTATGAATTGTAAATCGGAAAGCATTTTGTATGTTTGAGATTGTAAAAAATACGCCGCGACCAAATTTTAAACCTGTATGAACGAAAAGGAATCGAAATATCAAGCGCCTGCCCTGGATAAAGGGCTTGATATATTGGAATATTTATCAGCACAATCAATTCCTTTGTCTCAAACGGAAATCGCCCTTGGCATTGAGAAAACGCCAAACGAAATTTATCGCATGTTAATGAGTTTGGAGAGTCGTGGTTACATTTTGCGTGATGAGGTATCTGGGAAATACCGGCTTTCGTTAAAGCTTTTTTACCTGTCGCACAGGCACTCGCCAATGGATGAGTTGCGTAAAGCCGCCCAGTTCCCGTTGGAAGAGTTGGCTAATACCATCAGGCAATCTTGCCATTTGAGCATTTTGTATATGAATCAGGTTATGGTAATTATACATGCGAAAAGTCCGGGGCCAATTGCGTTATCTATCGAAGAAGGGAACCTATTTCCGTTGCCGCTAACGGCGTCAGGAAAGGTTTTACTGGCTTACATGCCTGAAGCCGAGCGTAATGTGACGTTGAAGAACAATAACATTTTTAAAAAATACCAAAAAACCCAGCAGGAAGATTTTCTGGCTTCTCTGGAAGAAATAGAAAAATCGGGCGCATACGTTAAGAATAGTGATTCCGTTTCCGGCGTTACCGACATCTCTGTTCCAATAGGGATTGGTGGCAATAATGGAATTATCGCTTGTTTAACCATTTCGATGTTGAATGCTTTAAATGCTGATAAAGCCATTGAAAATGATGTTATTTTAGCCGAAGCTAATAAATGCGTGAAAAAGATTGAGCAGAGGATTGGGGTGTAAAAGTTTTTAATGTCGTCTTTGCGAGGCATGAAGCCAGTCTTAAAACTTTAGGTTTGACGAAATAGCGATCGCTTTCGGATTGCTTCGTACCTCGCAATGACGTGAGGCAGTCATTTATTCCAAATATGCCACGCTATAATCTCTTCCTTTCTCAATCGTAACTTCGTAAACACCTTTCGAAATTTCTTTAACATCTGTCCCTCTTACCACAGGTTTCGTTTTGCTTGCAATTCTCAATTTTCCCGTTCCGGATGGGGAATAAACTTTAATTTCTTTTTTGCTGCAATAAATGGAAATCTCGCCATTTGGAGTAGGAACTTTACCTTCCATCCAGGCTAAACCACCCAAATTTGGTGTAATGGTATAGGTTTCATAACCCGGCGAACTCGGTTCAACACCCAAATAATATTTTCCGAGCAGATAAATTGGACTGGCGCCCCAGGCATGGCAAAGGCTTTTTCCAAACGGCCGGCCATACATGGCTAAATGTTCGGTTCCTTTCTTATCCGGGTTGTATTCTTCCCAAAAAGAGGTAGCGCCAAGCTTCAACATCCCGCCCCAATAGTTTTTCATTTCGCTAAGCACATAAGCTTGTTCGCCCATAACGCATAAGGCCTCCAACTCGTAAAAACGCATGTAAGGTGTGGTAATTTTGGCTATTTGATTGTTCAACAGCACATTCTTCTTTACCGCCAATTTTTGCTCAGGCGTAAAATAATCGAAAAAAATCCCAAACATATTCGCATAACGGGTAACATTTTCAGTTTGCTTATCATCTATTCTACTGTGCACCAATGCACTTTTACGCTGATTCCAATAGCTTTCGAAAATCTTATTTTTCGATTCTTTAGCACGCTCATTATATTTAACGGCACCTTGAGCATCATTTGCGAGGCTGGCACAAAGAGCCATCGTTTCTAAACTTCTGGCGTAAAGCAACTGCTCAAAACTTACTTCTCCATCTTTGCTCAGTTTATCAGCCCAATCGATAAAAATCCAATCGCCGGGCATCCACTCCAATAAGCCATTTTTATTCCTTCGTCCGTCGATGTAGGTCATAAGCGATTGCATTCTTGGATAGATATCCTGCACAAATTTTTTATCGCCGGTAAACTTGTAGTAATCATAAATACCTAAAAACCAATAAAATGAATAATCCATAATGGTATTGATGTGTGCTGTAACCGGGTCTTTTCCACGTTGTGCGAGCAACGTTCGTTTTACTGTTGCCGCATCAAAAAACGAATAGTAATTCATTAAATAACTTTGATAAGCATCGCCGCTCCAAACCCAACGGTCGCGTTTAATGCCATCAATAAAAAATTCCCGCGTGTTTAAGTGGAAGGTGTATTTGGAAACATCGTATATTCTGTTGAGCTCGGCATCTGATGACTTAAAACTTCCGCGTTCTGTAACTGGCGCATATTCGTAAAGCATTGAAATAGAATCTGCAGAAATGCCATTTCCAGGTTGGAAGTTTACATAACGAAATGCCTTCGATAGCGGCATAACCGAGTCCTTTTTTTCAGCTAAATCTACATCAAGGTAGTCCAAAGTTTCACATTTATCTGTTGATAAAGCCTCTTCTTTCGATTCTCCATAGTACAAGCTTAGCCTTCCATTGCCTTTTAAACCGTGAACTTTCACGAAACCGAAAGTTTCTTTGCCAAAATCTGCAACGTAACCATTGCCGGCTTTTTCCTTGCTTATTGCAGATTGCGCAACAACAGGAAGTTTAAACTGCGAAGGCAATTTAGTTGGGTCGCTTAGATTCCACGAACCGGCAGAAACGAAGGTTGTTCCGGATTTATCAGAAGTTTTACCGCTGGCATCTATCCATTCCTTGTCTTCAAAAGTCGTTAACCACGTTTCGTCTGAAACGATGCTTTTTCCCTGAACAAATATCGCCGGAACGTGTGCGTGATTGTAAACTTTGAGGCTCAGCTTATGTTTTCCGGCAGGAACCTGTACGCTTTTTGGAAACCCTGAAATTGCCTGCCCGTCGATTTTTACGTTGTAAGTTCCTTCTACAAAGAGCTTTACCTCTTCGGCTTGCGTCAGGTTAAACTCTTTATGAAAATCGACAAGAACATAGTGGCTATCCATTTTCCAGAAAACCGGAAAGAAAGAACCCCGCTCCGTTCTCCGGTTTTGCATAACATTGCTCATATAAATATCGAAATCACCGGGATACCAAATCCATGATGCTTTCTGAGCAAAACATGGGAGCATTATGCAGCCTAAAAGGAAGGGTAAAAGAGCTTTTTTAAGATTTTTCATATCGATTTATTTAACCTTGAGCAGAAATGGAAGCAGCAAAAAACAGGATTAAATTCTGCAGCCACCTTTTCATTTCTAGGTGGTGTATTTTTGTTAATGTCCGTTAAAGAAAATATATAATGCAAGCATAACTACAGCAAGCACTATCCAGGAAATCCACACGTTCTTGTCTGGTTTTTCAATATTGGATTGATGTTCTTCGTTAATCGTGTAAATGCTTGGACTTTTATCTAACAAAGAAATGAGCATTGCGATGATGAGCAAACCTGCGAAAATGAAGAACGAAAGCATTAAATAGTGTGGCCAGAACAGGTACTTATCTGACGGCAAAATCCACAAATAGGTTACACCGGTACCTAAACTTATGATTGAACCAATTGAAAGCGTAAAATTGACTGCTTTCCTTGTAGTTCTTTTCCAAAAAACAGTGAGTAAGAATACGACAGAAAGTGGTGGTGCAATGAAGCCTAAAACAGATTGAAAGACATCAAATAAATTTAGGCCTTTAATGTTATCGATTGCCAGTACCACAACTACTGCAAAAATACAGCCGGCAACAACCGCCCATCTCCCAACCTTGATTATTTCTTTACTACCTGCCTGCGGATTGATTTTCTTCACGTAAATATCCATCGTAAAAACGGTGCTCAGGGAATTTAAAGATGAACCTATTGTTCCGACTAGAACAGCAATTAAAACGACGATGACTAAACCGTTCATTCCCGGCGGAAACAAATTTGTAACCATCGTCATATAGGCTTCATTGGGGTCTTTTAGACCCGGAAACAAAACGTAACATAAAATTCCGGTACCAATAAACAGCGGTAATGAAAGAATTTTCAACCAGCCTATAAAACTGACGCCCAACTGCCCCTGCTTTAAATTTTTAGCCCCCAAAACGGATTGAACCATGGATTGATCGGTGCAGAAAAAGGCAACAGCCGCAACAGGATAACCTAATAAAATGGCATACCATGGGTATTTCGGGTCGCTTGCAGGTTGAATCAAGTTCCAAAAGCGGTGCGGTGTTTTTGCATAAAGGGCAGAGATGCCACCAACTTTATTTAAACCCAATAGCATTAATGAGAGGGAAACCGCAATGAGCAAAATCATCTGGAAAACGTTGACCTTCGCGATGGCCTTTAAGCCCCCGAAAAATGTAAACAAGCCTGCAAATGCGACCAGAACGGTTACGGATTGCCACATCGGTATTCCTAAAATCTGGCGAACCAAAAACCCTCCGGCAAACAGTCCCAATGATAACCAGGAGATTAAAATTTTTACCAAAGCATACCACGCCAAAATATTTTGAGTTGAATCGCCGTAGCGGTTGCCCATAAATTCGGGCATGGTACTCACCTTCGCGGCCAGGTATTTTGGTGCGAACACAATCGCCAGCAAGAACAGGAAAATAAATGCGTACCAATCGAAATTTACGGCAACAATGCCCGTGGTGTAACCAATACTCGCAAACGCAAGCAACATAGAAGGCCCAACATTGGTGCCCCACATATTAAAACCTATACTCGACCAGTTTAGTGATTTATTCGCGAGAAACAAGGTTTCACCGTCTGTGTTGCGCTTTGAGAAACTGGCCCGGTAGCCAATTACCATCAAAATTACGAGGTAAGCTACAACGATGAAGTAATCTAAATTTGTTAAACGTTCTACAATGTTTCCCATTGATTTATTTGGTTAGTATTTCGTGGTGTGGCAGGATTTCCTTTTGACGATAAAAGATTGCGATTGCCCGCTTAAAATTTATTTTACTCTTTTTATGGTTCCCATTGCTCGCACATAGCGCCAACTTTCGTGTTGCCGTGCGTTAAGGGGTTATCACAAAAACTATAATCCGATAGATTCCCGCGTAATGTTATTGGCTTTCAAAATATCATCAATCTTTACAGGCAAACCAATTTCCATCGATTTATCCATAGCCTGCAATAGTGCAACTGTACCAATGCCTTCCTTTAAATCCGGGTAAGCGGTAAATTTGTTGTTAATGCTGTCTGCGAAATAATCCAGATAGTTCTGATATTCTCCGGCATGATGACTTTGTCCTTCAAAACGGAAATAATGCTTTAAAGTAGAATCTCCCCAGGTAATAATTTTTTCCTCGCCCGTTTTCGTAGTAACTGAATACCTCAGTTCGTGGTAATCGGCCTGGCTGGCACCCTCTGTGCCGCGAAGAATGCAACTCATACCACTGTCTCTGCTTGCGGGTTGTGTAGGACCCGTATAAGCGCCGCTCACCCTGGCTATACGGCCATCTTTTGCTTTGAAAATAAAGTGCATGGTATCTACATTTTTTATCCCTGCCTTTAAACCATTGCTGCTTAACATGCCGTAGCCCATTACTTCTTCAATATCGGGCATATACCAGCGGATGAAATCCACAGGATGGCTCAAACCACCATAAAGCCACTTAAATGATTCTTTTAACGACCAGCCTTTCTCCAAAAACCAACGGTGGTCTGCATGGTAATGGCTTTCAATCGTAATTAGATCGCCAATTAAGCCTTTATCAAAATCCTTTTTCTGCCGCATAGCAGGCTCAAAAAATCTTGAACTCTGGCCTACAAAAATTTTCTTTCTGGATTTTTTTGCCAATTCCAGTAACTCGTTCGCATGTGCTAAATCATCGATAAAAGGTTTAGTGCAAACAACATGCTTTCCATGCTGAAGAGCCAACTTAATATGTTCGAAATGCAAATGATCTGGCGTGTAAATCGCTATCATATCGATTTTGTCGCTGGTTAACATATCCTCGTAGTTTGTCGTCCAGTTTTCGAAATCGAACTCCAGGGCACGTGCTTCGCAAAGCTTTTTATTGGCGTCGCAAATTTGGATGAGCTTAAACTTTTTGCTTCCTAAGGATGCAGAAATTGTACTTCTGCCCTCTCCTAAACCTAAAATCCCTAATCTTAACATGGTAATATTTTTTCTAAGCGTTATTATATTTTGTAGTAATTGTTACTGTCCTTACAACTGCATAATGAAATCTTGCCGCATTGCACTTCTTAATTTTCTTTTGGCCTCTCTATAGCTATCTAGTAAGTTCATTCAACAGGTTTAAAAAACACCCAAACCTCACCGGGTTTCGTGCCTTCAATTCCCTGCTGATATTTTTTCATTATCGAATTCCATTCGTCTACTTTAGGATTATTCAAAGTCGTTTTGTTGTTTAAATCATCTAGTTTTTTCCCTTTTGGGATGCTAATGACTAGCATGAGCTGCCTATCTTTTTTAAAAATTGTCAAACGCTGAAATTCTGCTTTACAAAATCCTTTAGAAACCTCTGGCCATTTTTCGAACTGCGTTTTATGGTAACTCAAATATTCACTCTGCATCTTTTCATCATCTACCAAATTGGCAGATAAAATGATATTATCCCACTCGGGAACCGGCTTGTCGCCACAGTTTTTTTCTCGGTTGAAATCATAAAACAAATTATCATATAGCTTAATTTGAACAGCGTTTAGCCGCTTCAAAGTCTGTTGTAAACTTTCTACTTTTAAGCTAGAAGTGTAAATAACCAAACGATTATTCCACTTGTAAATAGAACTGAAGTGCAAGTTATTTTCTTTTGCAAAGCCCTCTAAAGCCCTATTTGATGGTAAATCATCATTTTTAAAAATTAATTCAAACACCACCGGCTTGTCTTCAGCCTGGTTAATGCTTCGATTTGAATAGGTCGATTTTTCCCTCAAAAGATATTGAAAAGCTGGCTCCAAACCTGCATTCTGTTTTACAGTCTGGGCCACTGCCGAACCGTTTTGCATCCACAAATTATCTGGTCCGTTGGCGTTTTGAAGGTATTTCTCTGTCGGCGTCCAATTGTTTTTTATCGTAAAATACGAAGACCCTTCATCGGTATACAGGTAAAACCAATGGTCGGGAAGATGTGCAAACGGCGCTTTATAAATGCTATCAATCACATTTTCGGTGATGTACGAATCAGGTTGGGCAGATAACGTGTAAATTCCTGCAACATCGTACATATGTTTTCCGTAATGATGAATTTTATTGGCGGAAATGGTATTATCCTTCATTGCGTTTTGGCTTTTAGTCCAGCCCCAACCCATGCTGATTCCTGAATAGGAAACGTCATTGATTTCGTTATGCACAATTTTTATGCCCCGAACATAGCCAGCGCCAATACCAACTGCGCCCCAATCCTCATTCGTAACGTCGGTAATCAAATTGTTTTCAATACCATCGCCAGTCGATACTTCCCGCTTATCCGAAGGGTTGTAAGGGAGGTGAACTTCGGTCGCCTCATCAGAAAAAGTGCCAATTAAAATTGCGGAGCCACCAATATCTTTAAACAAATTTCCACGGATTAAACTATTGGAAGTGCCTTTTTTATAATCCAAACCTGTTGATGCAAGGTGAACAAAGCGGCAAGACTGGAAAGACGTGTTGCTCGCATAAGTAACCTCAACAGCCGAAGCCGGACGGCCAACCCACGCCTGATTTTCCAGGGTCGGTTTATCTGGTGTGCCTGGTTTTTGAAGCTTGTATGCATCGAGCATAAACATACCTGCCTGATGTGGCACGTGACCTTCTTTCGACGGCCGCAGCCACGTAGCATACGCAAAGGAAATGCCTTTAACGTTAATGAACGATACGGGATTATCAGCTGTTCCTTCAATTTTCAACAACGTTTCAAGGGCAGGAACAACGACATCAGCGTTTAACATATTTTCTGATGCTTTCGGCCAGTAATAAAGCTTATGGCTGTTGAAATCAGCGTACCATTCGCCGGGCTCATCTAAAAACTGAATAGCATTGGATAAATAAAAGGCAGAATTACCTGTTTTCTCAGAAATCCAGGGCGCTGGCCAGGGGTGTTCAGATTGAATTCTGCTTTCGGGCTGCATAAAAGAAAGTTCGGCTTTGTTACCAGTCACTTTGACCGATTGAACACGGAGGTTCGCAATTGCCCACCACTGGTGAATGAGCATCTCCATACCTTGAATATCCTTAAAATTGAAACCCTTGCCAACTGGAATTATACAGGTTTGCTTTTCCTTATTCCAGGATAAAATCCTTCCCATTGCATCACCATTATAGTTTTTTGCACGCGAAGCTTTAATTCCGTTCACCCAAAGTTGGCGGAATTGTAAGTCATTTCCACCAAAGTTCGGAATGTTTGCCACCCATATTTTGCCTTTAGCCGCTGCAGGAAGGTTTTTAAGAATTCCATTAAATTTTTTCCAGCCGCCAACTTTTGTACCACCGCTTAAAACGACCTTACCATTAGCAATAATCTCTGTTGGATGCGCTTTCGTTCCCGAGTCTTCAGCACGGAGCACGATGGGCTCGTGGAGTTTATAAATGCCTTCATTTATGACGATGTTAACGCCATCTTTTATCGAAGGATCGTTTAAACGCCTTAACTCCCTTGCTTTTCTGATAGCCAGATGTAATGTTGCCAATGGCTGTTCTTTGGTTCCCGAATTTTTATCAGAGCCATTTGCAGCAACGTAAATATCTACTGCGTTTGCTTTAAGAGCTAAACAACTGAGTAACAGAAGAACGATAAGAATTATAAAACGCCTCAATTCTCCCGACTTTAGTCGTGATGACACCGAAGAAGTCAACAGCTTGTTCACGCTGTTTTCGCTTTGCAAATTATTCGCTATCGCCATTCCCATAATTTAATACGATTGCCTGGCGTTACCAGATGAGGGATTATCGACTTGAAAAACAGACTTAAGATAGTTTGTATTAGCCCCAAAATTATATTTCACGTTGGTGGGTTGCTGTGCATCTCTGCTTCTTTCTACAACCAGCCAGCCTTTCCAGTTCATTGCATCGAGTGTTTCTTTAACTTTATTTAAATCAATTTTAGGGTCGTTTTGCAACCAAACTCCATCTTCATTCGTTGCGTGAATCTGGATAATATTTTTTCGGCCTAAAATCCTGAGTTCCTGATGTAAGTCTCTGCCATTTTTAATGGCGTTAGAAAAGTTAAAATAGCTTTTAACAGCGCCGGATCCAACATCTTTCAACAATTGTAATTCGCCGGCGGCATCTAAAGAAGTTTCGATACCAATAACAACACCGGCTCTTGATGCCATCTTCCCAGCCACTTTTAACCGCTCAATTATTGGTTCCCGAAGCTGTGGATTTTGCACTAAATCTCCCTGAACACCCAGCGGAAGAAAGACAACCTTAACATTCATCGCTTCTGCAGTGTCCAAACAATCCTGAACAATCTTTTTATAAGTTGGGCGTATAGCAAAAGATTGTGCATAAAAACCGGTCATAGCAAGGGAGCAAATTTCCAAATTCAACGCTTTTGCCTTGTTAAGGTATTCACGCCTAATTTCAGGGTCGGCAAGTTTATTATCAAAGGTTATTCTATCCCCTAAACCGCCCATATCAATCTCGATACCATCAGCGCCAAGTTCACGTGCTAAAGGCAAAGCGCTGATTTTCTGGCGCTTCAAAATCATCAAATCGATTACAGCGACCTTATATCTATTTCTTTTTTCAGCTGCCAAAAGCAGTTGATTGGGAAATAGAAGCGCTCCCGAAAGCAAAGCGATATTGGCTAGAAAAGTTCTTCTCTTGTACTCCATTGGCTATAACTTTTTTGACATTGATGGAAATAGCTTTTCCAAATTTTCAAAGCCCATCACTGCATTTTTTGGCAACCTTTCTCCTTTTTCACCAAAAACATACATTGCGCTTTCCCGTTCTATGGTCACTTTACTTTCGTCATATTTTCCTGATTTATTCTTAACCGCATTTCCATTCAGCTTAAAGTTTTTAATTAAAAAATCGTACAATGCAATTCGTTTATTAATGCCAAAATCGTGTTTCTCTTCTGGTAGATGTACGTTTTCTACCTTGTTGGCAAGGCCATAAAAACCATACATTTTCTGGAGATAAGGAAAATCATGTTCAGGCGTGTGTGCAGTCCAATCGCCTCCGTCCGAAACCAATAATTGTGGCCGTGGTGCAGCCATGGCTGCTAATTCGACGTTATCTGTTCCGCCGCCGCATTGGTGAATCGGCATCCCGCTTTCGCAGGGGCAGCCGCCATAAAAGTATGATGACATGGCAACAACCGGCGCACTGAGTTTTATTCTATCGTCTATGGCAGTCATTAAAATCGAATGGCTTCCTGCGCCAGAACCGCCACTGATTCCAATCCTGCTTGTATCTGTTTCCTTCAACGCGGAGAAATAATCCAAAATCCTGATTCCGCCAAGGGTTTGAACCGTTTGCGCTAAACTCCGGCGATGGTCTTCATATTTAAACTGTAGCATCGATTCGCCCCAAGCAAATAAATCATAGCTGAACGCCATTGCACCCATTCTTGCAATTGTTGCACAACGGATCTGACAATCGGGCCGGTAACGTTGCTTTTCCCAATGCCCGTCTGGACTTAAAACAAGTGGGATTTTGCCTTTTACATTCAATGGTTTGTATAGTGAACCGTTTATCCAAACGCCAGGCAAAATTTCTAAAGCTATATTTTCGACGGAATAACCATCAAAAATTCTTTTCGCCGTAATAATTGGTTTTGAAGTTACTTTAGCAGGCAAAGGCGATAACATTAGCGCTTTGTACAGTTCAGGTTTAATTGCGGCTTTGCGCTTCTCCCAGCTGGCTTTATCGTGGTATTTTGTTGCTAAGTTGTCCAGATAAGCCCATCCATCCTCAACTTCCCATCGGTAATATTCGTACTCTTTTAGCTTGTAAACGCCGGGTTTTTCTTTGTTTACTTTCATATCCAAAGGAGCAAGTACGTTGGCAAGCGTTTCATCAACATCTGCACGAAAACGCCAGTCGGCGTAGTTTACCCATTTATCTTTTACCTGAGGATCTGAATACTTAATCTGAATTTTGAAACGGGTTTGAATATCTTTCAGCACATCAACAAGCGATTTTTTGTAGAGGTTATCAGTGTTTTGGGTTTGCGCTACGAGATTTGTGAAAAAAGCGAGTAAAACTATCAGCAAAGTAAACTTTCTAGAATTTCTTCGCAGTGCAGCGTCCAAAAGAGTGTAGGATGATGTCGAAAAAAGATGTCTGAGCACAAGATTTTTAGGTGTTGCAGCTTTTTGAAGCGGCAGCGAAAAAACCTTTGAAACCATTTCAAATAATTTATCCGTTACAGTCGAAACGACCATCTTAATCAATGAAAACGTATCTAATCTCATGGCTCTTCGCTTTTTGTTTCGGTGATTACAGGCGCTTTATAACCTTTTAACTGCGGCCAAACGCCATTTTTTATTTTCTTCAATTTTAGCTTGGAGGGATCTACAACCACGTGTTTAATTTTTTCCCTTCGCCACGTATAAATGAAATGAAGCATTCCATCAGCAGTTTGGATTACGGCCGGATAAGAATATTGACTAATCGGAGCGTCTTCTAATATTAGTGCTGCATACCAGTTTTTTCCATCTTTCGAAACAGAAACGTTTAAAGGTGTTCTCGCACCTTTGGCTAAATCGCCTGGTGGCAATACGTGGTTGTAAACCAAAACATGTCGTCCATCTTTCAGGGTTACGGCATCGGTGCCGGAGTTATTGTTTGGCAATGACGTTTTAGTTAAAGCCGACCAGGTTTCACCATTATCTTCAGACCATGATTCTACAACTGCTCTGTTCGCTGTTCTGGCTAAAATTTGAAGCTTTCCATTTCCATGCTGCAAAATGCTTGGCTGAATGGCCTTAATGCCGTTTTCTGGGAGCGGCCCAACCATGCGCCATGTTTTACCGTTATCTTTTGTAACCTCAAAATGAATTTTCCAACCGTCGCCTTCTTTACTTGAAGGCGCAAACAGATTTCCATTACTAAGTAAAACAGGTTTATTTTTAACCGGACCGATATAGCCGTCGGGTAGTTTTGTAGCCTCAGACCAGCTTATTCCGCCATCCTTTGAGGTTTTCATCATGCCCCACCATTCAGATGGTTTAGGGCCAATTTTGTAGAAAAGCAATAAGTCTCCACCCGGAATCTGATAAAGCACAGGATTCCATGTCGGTAATCTTTTGCCAGCTGGCTGAATTCCGTCTGCTACTGAAACCGGGGCTAACCATTTGCCATTTACAAGGCGACTAATGTAAATTTCTACATCAGGATTGCGTTCTTTTGTGCCTCCAAAAAAAGACGCCACTAAACCCGTGGGCGTTTCCGCAATTGTTGCAGAATGACAGGATGGGAAAGGCGCCTTATCATACAAGAACTCCTGCGTTACAACACCATTTTGCCACTTTTCTACCTGCGCATTTGCGTTGATGGCAAATGCAAACACAACGATAGATGTGATGTATATTTTTAATTTTAACATAATATCTTATTAATGAACTGTCTAATAAATCCGCTTCAAAAATTTCCCAGTTTTAGTCGCTCCAAATAACCAAAAAAGGCTACTGTTTCTGCTTAGCTGCTTTTTCTTCTTTAATTTTTTTAGTGTACGCACTATAAAGCGCTCTCCAATTGCGGCCATTGTTATTCAACATTTGTTCTGATTTAGTTTTGTAAATCTCGAAAATAGCCGAAATCTGTTTCATGTTTTTAAAATCGATTGCTTGCTCCCTGGCAATTTTTAAAAAGCCTAAAATCTTCATTTCTTCATCAGCAGTTAAATCAGGAACGATTGATTTATAACCTTTCATCGTAAACTCAACTTTACCAATGGTGTATTTATCTAAAATTATTTCAACCTGCTCCGGAGATAAATTCTGTTTCAAGGCATCCATCAAAGCTGCGTGAACATTTGAGGGAATGGCAGAATCGGCAATGATTTGCTTATCCAAATCATTTAGTTTGCTACCCGTAACGGGATTTATTCCATCAGGAACTGTAGATGCCGGATGACTGTTATGCCAATCCCTTACAGCGGTTAAGTGAACCGCAATACTATTTTCCACCGCTGCTTTCTTCGCCGCATCTGTCAGATTTAATGCAGAAACCCATTCTTTTGCCTTATTTCGAATCTCTTCAGAAACTCCAACATCCTTAGTCTGGCTGAACACATTTACTGTGGTTAGCATTAAAAAGAGAAGCATCAGTGGCTTTAAAAATATTTTCATCATTGTATTTTAATTATCGTTTGCTAAATTTTAATTTGCTTCGTTTCGGGGAGGATAATTATGTTCTTTTTCAGATTGAAGCCGGCAATCTTTTAAACAGTTTAAAAAGATTGTTCAGTTTGGTTTTGCGTCCATTGCAATAACAAACGTTTTCAAACTACTTTCCTTCCACAATGAACGAGTAATCTCCCGAACCAAGCTCAAAAATCGCCCTGTTATCTTCCATTTTTATAAATTTTATGTCCTTAATTGATTTTAGTTTCTCTGAAATCTCATTTTTGTTATGTGCGGGAACGTAAGCTAAAGCCCTTGTATTTGGCGGAATCGTGACCTTCCAGTTAAACGATTTTCCAGTTTTACTGTAGGCGCTTTTGACTAAACCATAAACCGAATTGTAGCTGGCATTTACTGAATTTAAACCGTTTATCATCTCAGGCTTCATTATAATTTGTTTAAAGGCACCATGTTCGGACTTTATTCCGGCCAGATTTTCGTAATACCAGATTAGCAAATCGCCAAGCATCATGACGTGATTTTGCGAATTCATTTTTGGGTCGGCAGTGTTTCCATTCCATAATTCCCAAATTGTGGTGGCACCGTTTTCAACCATATAGCCCCAACTTGGGTAAGATTTTTTTGTGGCGATGGTATAGGCCAAATCAGGCCTGCCGTAATCGTTTAAGCAACGCATTAACCATTGGATACCTACCAGTCCATTACTTAGATGGCCCCCGTTTGTTACCTCGACCGTATAAGTAATGTTCTTAAAAACTTTTTCAACTTTTTCCTTTGGAACCAAACCAAAATAGAGCGGAATAATATTGTCTGTTAATGCATTGGAGGCATAATAAGCTTTTTCGTCGTTATAATATTTTTGGTTGAAAGCATCTTTGATTTTTTCACCCAGCAACTCATAGCTTTTAACATCCTCCACATTACCAATTGCATTGCCAAACTGCATCATCAACCGGGTAAAATGATAATAATAAGCCGTTGAAATTAATTCTGAAGGATACTTTTTATCGGCACTTTTTCCTCTTCCAATTTCAATTGTTAGGGGTGGCATGCACCAATCGCCATAGCTATCTTTGGTTAAAATATAATCTTTCATATAGCGGTCTTGCATGTAAGCTAACCACTTTTTCATCGTCGGATAATTATCCCGAACGGCATTAATATCGCCGGTTTGCTTGTAAACCATTTCCGTTACCAAAAGCATGGCGCCGGGCCAGGTCATATTGTCGCTGTAATATCGCCAGAAAGCTGGCGCAACATCGGGGATGGCACCATCTTCTTTCTGCGAATTTCTGATGTCTTGCAGCCACTTGGTGTAGAACCTGCCATTGTCAAAAACGAAACTTTCGCCATAAGCAACCGCACCTCTGTCACCCAGCCATGGCATGCGCTCGTTACGTTGCGGACAATCGACCGGGATGCCTTTATAACTCCCGGCAATTCCCCACCACGCATTTTTGAAAATCTGATTGGTTAATGCATCCGATGTTTCAAACGTTCCGACGGTTTTAACATTATCATAAATCATTTTTCCAACAAAATCATTTAGTGATGGCTGGTAAGCGTAGCCGGAAAGTTCCACATATCTAAAGCCACGGTATGCAAAAGTAGGCTCCCACGTTTCAGTCTCACCACCCTTCAAGGTGTACAAATCTGTACATTTTGCATTACGAAGGTTGGCGGTAAAAAGTTCGCCATTGGGTTGCAACGATTCGGCAAAGCGCATCTTAATTTGCTTCCCTTTTAAACCCCTCACTTTAATTTGCAACCAGCCTACCATATTCTGACCCATATCCAGGATGTATCTGCCGCCTGACAGCTTGCTAACCGAGACTGGTTTCAAAGTTTTCATCACCCGCATATTTTCGTTCATTTGAGCCTCTATTACACCTGTAGGTTCCTGAACAAATTGGGCCTTTGTCCATTTGCTGTCATCAAATCCACTTTTATTCCAATCAGTAAATTCTTTATTTGCATCATATTCTTCGCCATCATATTCATTGTTGGCTCTGATTGGTCCGTCGGTTGTGCCCTTCCAACTATCATCTGTATCAATGTTGGTGCTTGTTCCATCCGTGTAAACAATGTTTACGTTCAGCAGCATTTTTGGAAAACCAAAGGTTTTAATTTTATAAGGCTTTTCATTTTGGCGCATGGCGAAAAACCGGCCATTACCTAAAATTGTACCAATCGCATTTTTCCCATTTTGGATGTAGCTGGTAACATCATAGGTATTGTACTTTACATTTTTTGTGAAATCCGTTGGCGATGGCGACAATACATCCTCCCCCACTTTTTTACCGTTGATAAAAAGCTCATATAAACCTAAGCCGATAATGGATGCTGTAGCGGATTTAACCGTTTTCGTAGTTTGAAATTCCTTTCTGAAATAACGTGCCGAAAGCCGGGAATCGGTTTTGATGTTATCCCACGGGAAAGCCCTGTCGAACCCAATCCAACCCTTAGGCCAATCTTTATAATACAGTAAACCCATCGAAAAATAGTTTGCTTTACACCACTCGCTCTCGCCGGCAGTTGTCCATACTTTAACTTTCCAATAAGCCTTCAATCTACTCTTAAGCGCTTTGCCATCGTAATTAACATAAATAGATTCTGCAGAACTTACCTTTTTAGAGTCCCACAAATCGGCTTCGCCAGCATTTAGCTTTTCAGCAGATGATGAAACCAATACCTGATAGGCCGTTTGCATAACATTGCGTTCGCCTGAGCTAATTTGCCAGCCAAAACGCGGCTTTTGAACATCAATTCCTAAAGGATTTTCAAGCATTTCGCAGGTGGTATTTTGCAAGGAAACCTGCGCCGCCAACTTGGTAAATGTTAGCAGCCAAATGCTGATTATCAATATGTAGATTTTTATGTTCATTTCGTTTCGCAGTGATTAACAGGTTAAGTCAAACACTTTTTTTTCTTTTTTATCTTTCAATTATTGTCGCTGACTTCCCGGGGGCAACTATTAATTTAACTTACTTCCTTTGCCTACCCACTCATAAATTTCTGAGTGATTTGATTGAAGTATTCTTCTTCATCGTATAAATATTTACCGCTCTCCCATTATCATTTGCAGTTTTATTTCTTTGAAAAATCAAAATACAAAGTCATGTTTAATGCCCTGCTCGGGTCTTTATCAAAATCGTAATAAATATTTTTCATACCCATCGGGCCGGTTGTTTCTGGTTTCTGCGTTTTAGTTCCAATTGCTGAAATTGCATTCATGAAAGAAATATCGCCGTTAGGGAAGGTTGGGCTGATGTTATCATACTCTGTATCTTTTGATTTCCTGGGCGTAAACAACCGCATAAAAACATCCTCCCTGTCCGCTACTACTTTGAACGATTGATTTTTACCCGTAAACTCACACCAGTACATGTTAGCGTAATAGCCTTTAAACTCGGGATATTGCCATGCAGGTTCGCCGGTAGCGGAGTCGTTGTAATCCTTTTTCCAAATCCCGAATTCTGTGCCTTTCATTCTATTTTTCCAAACGCGATATGGGCCGTTGCCTTTGTAGTTAACACTTTTGATATCCTTTTCGGGGTAGGAGAAATTCAATCCCACGAAAGTGGTAAAGTATTCTGATGGAAAATACCGAACTTCCATTTTCAGCCAGCCCGAGGGATAAACAGTCCAGGTTAACGTGTTCCAGCTTTCTTTCTTATCAAATTTGGACGCTATAACCAGATTTTCGCCATCCATCTTAGCGCTAAAATTTTTGAAATTATTAACACCTTCCTGCAAAATGGGCCCGTTTGTAAACGGAATTATGCCACTGGCATTTTTGGCTTGTTGCAGTAAACCGGTTGTTTTATTAAAGGTTAAACCAATTCCATTTGCAGAAACCCTGAAACTTTGAGCGTCTTCGTTTAAAACCACTTTTGAACTCCCCGTGGTTGATAGAATTTTCTGTGCATCGGTAGCAGGCAAAGTAATTGGAAAACTCCAGGTAAATAATTCTTTGCCATAAACATCTTTTATGGTGAGGTAAAATGCGTCAAAAGTTCGCCAGTCGGCAGGAAGAGTGATTTGTAATTTCCCCTTTTCGAACGGCTTAATATTTGGTGCACTTGCCTTCCCGGCCTTAAATTCACCATCTCTTTGCGCCCCGAGCTTTTTTAGTTTCCATTCGAAAGAGCATTGATTGACGTTTGTAAAGGCGTAACGGTTTTCCAGCAAAAAGGATCCGTCAAACCCTGCAGTCATTTCGCGATGCTCTACAAAAACAGGACTCCAAACTTCCTTAATCGTGAAGAAACTGCCTTCCTTCTCATGGTATGGGCCAACTATGCCATCAGGACCATGGTTTCCATCGGTATCAAGTTCGCCGTTTTTATCAGTACGAACCACCGCCTGGTCGGCAAAATCCCACAAGAAACCACCTGCAGAAAGCGGGTTATTCCACATTGCATTCCAATAATCTTCTATGCCCGCACCATGACCACCATCCCACATGCCATGCAAAAATTCGGTCGGCATTAAAATGTTGTGACCATGGTCGTAATTACCAATCCCATAATTATATTCGCGATAGTGCGTGGTTTCAAAACCATTAAAAACTTCCCAGGGATGAATAACCGGCCGTTTCTGAATGTCTTCTTCAACAAAAAGGTGGTCGAGTTCACGATTGTGTCCACCTTCATTTCCGTTTGCCCAGAAAATAATTGATGGATGGTTCTCATCATTCAACATCATCTCCTTCATCAATTTTGTACCTGTTGGCGTATCGTAGGTTCCGTGCCAGCCCGCCAACTCGTCCATAACATATAAACCGAGCGAATCGCAGACATTTAAAAAGTGCCCGTCAGGCGGATAGTGCGACATACGAACGGCATTCATGTTCATTTCTTTCATAAGTTCAACATCGGCAATGCTGATTTTTTTACTGGTTGTTCTGCCTGATGAAGGATAAAAAGAGTGTCGGTTTACGCCTTTGAATTTTATTTTTACGCCATTAACATAAACCCCGTCGCGTTCCTTAACCTCAATTGTTCTAAACCCAATTTTCTTTGTAAGCCGATGAATTTCCTTACCGTTTTTTATTAAGGTAAAAGTTGCGGCATAAAGATTCGGAAATTCTGACGACCATAGTTTAGGACCCGAAAATTGATGGTTCAACATTATTTTTTGCGAACCTTTTTTGATTGAGGTTGTAAACTTGTTTCCAAATCGTTTTTCATCTTTTGTAAACAGTTCAACCTCCACCTTATCAGCATCACCGGTAAAAACCAATTGCGCATTAAAACTACCGTCGGCTTTGGCATCAATCTGAACCCTTTTAATATGCGTTTGGGGCTCGGCTTCTAAATAAACCGGCCTGAAAATGCCTCCAAAAATCCAGAAATCAGCTTTGCGCTCTGCTTCATTAACCGATTGATTGGCAGAATGCTTTGAAACCGTAACTTCGAGCAAATTATCGCTGCCCGTTTTTACGATTTTAGAAATATCGTATTTAAAAACGTAAAACGAACCCTGGTGAATTGCACCCGCCGATTTTCCGTTTATTTTAACTTCAGTATCCGTCATCGAACCCTCGAAAACAATATTTATTTTCTTGTCTTTCCAATTTGCCGGAACCACGAACCTGAACCTGTAAAGCCCATGTTCTTTACCTTTATTTTCTTCTTTGTTAAAACCATAATTGTACTTTCCAAAGCCCTGCAATTCCCAGTTTGATGGTACCGGAATGGTTGTCCATTTACCTGAATTTGCGCCCGCTGTGCAGAAAAAATCCCAATTAATGGTGTTGTCATTTCCAGTTCCTGACAGGTACATTTTTTCCGTAAGCTGTGCCTTTGCAGCGCCAAACATCATTATCGAACAAAAAAGAAGTATCAATCTGGCTTTCATTAGTTCACTTTAAACTTATCGGTTAGGGGATTATCAGTTCTGAAAGGTAGCGCAGGCAGGCCATTGCTGTAGAAGTTTCCTGCGGGGCTTTCTGTCCAGTTATAACGCACGGCAGCAGGGGCAGAAATTTCCTTTGAATAAACGATAACCCTATCATTCTGTACAAAAGCCTCTGCATTTACAAATTTGCCATCGTGACCGGCAATCGTAAAACCCGTTAATGAAGACGACTTAGCTGAGTTCAGGTTATCGAATTCGAGCAGCGCTTTACCGTTTTTATAAGAAACTGCTTTGTAAATCGGGCCCGAAAAATTTATCTTTTGCTGATAAGTTTTCCCAAGGGCCATCAAAGCTAACCTTCTGCCTACTTCCCATTTGTAAGTTGGGTGCAAGTCTGCGCCGTTGTCATTTAAATCTGATGTTGAAACCATGCCGGTAAATGGTATGCGTAGAACCTGCTGTTGCGCTTCCCAAAAACTGGGTTCGGTATCTGGTGTAAGTACAACTTTATCGCTTTTTTGCTTACTGTAATCGTAAGGCGCAATTTGAACATAGTAGAAAGGCAATTGCTGTTCGCCCCAGGCTTTTCGCCAAAGGTTTATCAAGGTTTTAAGTTTATAGGCGTAGCTAAGCGTTTCATTCAAAAAGCAGTTGGTTTCACCCTGGTACCACAAAAAACCCCGGACTTTGAATTTTGAAAGCGGTTCAATCATGGGCCCATAAAACTTACCTGGGTCGTTACTTACTTTTTGGTTATTAAAATATTCTTCCTGGTTGAAAGCTTCCTGAGCAATCCAAGGCTCAATTGCGCTTCCGGAAACGGAAGAAGAAATGATTCCAACTGGGACACCTAATCTTTTTTGAAGTTCTTTTCCGAAGAAATAACCAACAGCGGAAAAGGCCCGCAGCGCTGAATCTTCGGCAACAGCCCAACTTTTATGAAGAGAATCTGGCTTTGCCAATTGCTTTCGGTTCACCAGAAAAATTCTAATCTGGCTATTGTTTGCTTGCTCCACCTCATCCGCGGGAAAACCTAATTGTTCATTTTTCGGCTTAGGAATTTTCGCAAGTTTACGCATTTGATATTCCATGTTGGATTGACCTGAACATAACCAAACTTCGCCCACCAAAATATTGTCTAATTTGATTTTATTGGTGCCTGAAATTGTCATCGACTGCGGTTTCGCCGATATTTTTAGTGGATTTAGAACAACCGACCAGTTTCCATCTTTATCAGCTTCTGTTTGTTTTGTCTGACCGGCAAACTCCACTTTTACTTTTTCATCAGGAGATGCAAAACCCCAGATATTAATTGGTTTTTCACTTTGCAAAACCATGTTGGAAGATAAGATTTGGGGCAAAAGTATTTTAGCATTTACAGAAAATGAAACCAGTAAAAATAACGCCAGCAAAAGAGCTTTGCCTGTGTTTGGCGAAGGCACCGAACTTATGCAAAATGACGACTTATTTTCCGCTTCTTCCATGTCGGTACTAGGAAAGCCAGAAATGTTTTTAAATAGCGTTGAAGATTGCTCAACGGCGGAAGAAATTGCAGCTTTGTGAGTTGAAAAATATATTTTTCCAGAAAAATCAATCATCCTAAAATCCCTCCGTTCTTAAATATTTAATGGAATATACCGCCTCTTTTTTCTCGTATTCTCCTGCGTTTTTTAGGTCGTAGGTTTGGTCTGCAGCAGTATCAACATCAGGAAAGCGGCGAACATCGCCAGTGCGAAAAACGATTCGGGAAACATCAGCCACCGGCTGAAACGCTAAGCTGGTTAGTACATCTTTCCCATTTACGCTAACTGTGTAAAAGCGGGTGTGCGCATCTAATTTCAGTTTAACGTTGTAAATTTTTCCGGCTTCATATTTCATAAAATTTTTGTAGCGGGCGCCCGCTTTTGCGCTTAAAGTTCCGGTGGTATCAAAAGTTAAACGTACGGTTGCCATTCCTTTTGCATCCTGCAGCTCAATTTCGAGCAAACCAAAGTCATTTTGTTTTGGGCTAACCGAAAATGATGTGATTACTTTTTTCGAGGCAGGAAATAGTCTTTCCGCTTTGGCAAAATCGAATGGATCTTTGTCTTTTAAAATCAGCGCACCATTTTCGACACTTACCGGCGCCCAAAGCGGACTATAAATGTTCCACATTGCTAACGCTTTGCCCTTTGCCAATTTTTCAAAGTCATCATTTACATGCTGTGTCGCGATGTCGGTAACAGGCACCGGAACCGAAGAAACCCAGATATCTTCTTTGTTCATGCTATAAGTTACCCATAATTTACCATCGGAAGGTTTTCCATTTCCTTCTTCAATGCCCCGGACATATTGCGGACCATAAGATTTGTAATTTCCGCCATAGCGCATTGGTGTAATTTCTCCATTAATCAGCAGCAAATTTGTGTAGTCCAAGCCATTTTTGCTTGTCGATATTGCCAGTGGCCACCTGTATTCTGAAGGATTGTAAACTGTTGCAAATCTCCCGTCACTTGTTTTTTGTCCCCAGATTTTTGCATTACTATTTACAAAACCCGGAGCACGAACTGCACTTTCTGGCCAGCTTTTTCCATTGTCGGTACTGATAGCCGTTAGCGCATTTTTCCACAAGCCAACAACTCTTCCATCGGGTAAATGATAATAACTAAACGCTTTGTATTGCTTCTGCAAGGTAATCAGAGGGTCCTTTCTGTCAGCTTCCTCATTCCATTGCTGTGTCATTAACTTATTGGAAAGCAATTCGTTACAAGCCTGAATAAAGTTTGCGTTTTTGCTTTTAGTGAAGTAAGGATATCTGGTGTTCTTTTCTGTGTAGCCTGGATTGTAATGAATAAAATAGATTGGGCCGTACTTTCCATCAGCCTGAATTTCGCGAACCGCTCTTCCAATACCATGACCATCGTTCGGGTCGTCTTTTGCATCAAAACTGATGGCATAAAAGCCTAAAACCAGGAAAACATTTTTGCTGGACACGTAAAAGCCCATTCTTTGATGCATTACGGCATCTAAATCTTTGGCAACATCTGTTCTGCCCTCTTTGGTTGTCCCATCAGGAATTCTATAGACCGGAAAAACAACATCAGGCTTAGTCCAGCTATAACCATCTTTTGAGGATTGAACTAATGTTTGTCCCGGCGGAATACTTTCACCAACCTTGTCGCTTAGATATTCTATGTAAAATTTACCATTCCAGTAGGCTAACATCGGAGCGTGGTTGTATGTCCAGCCAAAATTTTCTGCCAGCTCCGGATGCTCCCTGTTTGCCCTAAACGTTTGAATGCTGTGAACGCCCATTACCGGCGAAAGTTGCCCGTGATGATAATCTGCATTAACCAACGTTTTACCCGTGTAACGCACCGTATCTTGCGCATGCAATTTTGTAATTGCAAACGTTAGTAGTGTTAAAGCAAGTATTTTAAATGTTTTCATTTTTATTCTTATGCATTTCGTCATTGCGAGGTACGAAGCAGTCCTACAAATAAGGGTTTCCTTTCTTTCGCTTTAAGATTGCTTCTTACCTCGAAATGACGACACTTCTTTTCTATTCTATTAATTACCTTGCAACTAAGCCTTAGCACCCCCTCTTCGTTCTATATAATCCGGCTTAAAGAGATTGCTCCGTGCCTCGCAATGAGGTTTAGTTCTTCAATCTCTCAATCACTTTTCTTTTTACTTTTATAATGGTACCATGTTTATGTCCTTGTGGCACAGAAACTTCTGCCGTTACATCGTTGAATGTCTTAAAATCTGATGTTTTGTAAGCCGAATAAATCTTTTGTCCGTAAGCATCGAAATAAATAAGCCAGTCGTTGTTAACTTTTACAACTGTTGGGCCTTCGGTTAACTTCGGACTAAAAGTTTCTGAAACATTTTCATAAGGCCCTAAAACCTCTTTCGAGAAAGCCACTTTTAAATTTCGGTTTGGGCGGGTGTTATCCTTCAATACCAGTATATAATCTTTCGCAGCTCTTTTCACAATTACGGCATCTATAACACTAAAACCAGGGTCAAAAAATAACTTTGGTGAAGAAAAGGTTACAAAATCTTTCGTGGTGATGCTGTACATTCTATGGTTATTGTCTTCATCTTCAATTCCTTTTGCAAAGCGAAAAGGCACGGTTGATGCCCAAATGATCACATATTCGTGCTTTTCGTCATCATAAAAAATCTCAGGTGCCCAAACATTTACAGTTTTGGGTTCGGTTTCCATAACGGGAAGAAATTTCTGAGTCGTCCAGTTAATTAAATCCTTCGAACTTGCATAACCGAAACCTCTATCGCCTTTCCAGCTGCAGGTCCAAACTAAATGAAAAGTTCCATCGGGTCCTTGAACAATTGAAGGGTCGCGTAAGACTTTCTGGGTGCCAATTTCAGGTTTCAAAAACGTTTTATTCAAATCCGTCCAATGGTAAGCATCGTAGCTGTATAAAAACCGTAGTCCTTCAGTTGCAGGTTCATGGAAAGAGGTAAATAAATAAGCTTGTTTAGCGCAAGAAGTTAATCCACACAGAGCCATGCCAAAAATGGCTAACCGAAATGACGATATAAAGTTTGCTTTAAACATCTATTGATAGAGAGATTGCTTTATGACCCGCCTTGTGCCGGCGGTTTAAGTATTTTATATTTTATCTAATATCAAAACCCAGTCGTTGCCATTTGCAGGCGTTCCCGGTGGATTAAATTCTTTGATCCCCTTATTTTCAAACTCGCCAATTGGCGTTATTTTTCCGGTACGTGGGTCGAACCAGGATGCTTTAACATCATCGCCATCTATTTTACCCATTTGAACACTAAAATTTCGCCCTGTATAACTGTAGAGCATGGCAAACTCTTCGCCACGCGTTGCCAGAATGCGCTCGTACTTTTCGCCGTTTTTTCCAGAAACCAACGTCTGGTCAGGCACGCGGTCGAAATATGAGCGAGACAACATCAAATCTTTAATGTATTTCATTTGCCTGGCGCCGGGTGCATTTATTGCTGTAATCCATTGGTCTTTCGGACCGTAAGCTGGTTTCAAATCAGTCTTTTTGTACATCTGCATCACCGAATTGTGTCCATACGTATAACCGAATGCACCTGCAAAAACCGACCAGTAACCGTATCTTCTCACATCAGCGGCTGTCCACCTGGGCTCAATTGTATCATGTAAGCCTTGCGGAATATCCTCATAAGATGGTTCGCCATCAATTGTTGGCTTAGTAGGTTTTAACTGGTAGTCGGCCTCAATATATTTCCAGTTGTCTTCGCCATAATGCAGTTTCTCATTTTTAGAAGTGTCCTGGTCGTAGCGCCGGTGACCAGATTGAACCATATCAAAATCGCACCAGGCTGCTTTTTGAAACCATTGCGAAGAAGCTGTTCTTCCCCTCGGGTGAAAAGTGATGAGGTGATTAGGGTCGTTCGCTCTTAAAGTTTCACCAATCGTGTTCCAAACGTCCATACCTTCACTTCCTTTTATATCGCCACCATTTAACCAGATAATATTCCATTTATCTTTATATCGCTTTGCTAAAAATTCGGCATAAGCTTTTGCCTGGGTTTTGTTAACTTTCTTTTCTTTAACATTTGTGCCCCAAACCGGCACCATTGCCATGTAAAGACCTTTTTCAGCGGCCTTATCAACAATATAATCTACATGATCCCAATAATCGTAAGCTAAAGAATCTTTCGGATTATTGCCCGGCGTAATCATCGGTTTTGAAACATCAGCATGAACAACTGAAGAATCAAGATAAACATTTCTCGATGGCACCTCATGCAGAAGCATCACCTGAATTACATTGAAACCTTTCTGTTTACGGTCATCGAGATAGGTATTTGCCTCTTCCCTGCTCAACCTTCCAAAAAGCAACCAGCCAGTATCGCCCAGCCAGAAAAACGGATTGCCATCGCCGGTTGTTAAATATCTTCCATTTCCCGAAACCAAAAGGCTTTTGTCTCCAAAATGAGCCTTTTTCTTACAGCTGATGACGATAAGCGAAATGAAAAGGAGAAAGAATAGTTGAGATTTAATGTTCATGTTAAATTTTATTTATGAGTACGACTTCATCGCCAGATGTTAGCTTATTAAATTTAACAATAGCTCCACCATTTATTTTTTCTTCTTTGATGGCTTTTCCGGTCTTAGCATCTAAAACCTTAACGCTGAATTTAGCGGCCGATTTACCTAAATCGACGTTGATGGCAGTATTAGATGAATTGTATAAAATATAAGCCTTCCCGGGATTTTCCAACCCATATTGTTTAGCAGTTTTACCAGCCGGAAGAAAGGGTTGCATGGTCGATGCGAGCGTTAAAACTGATGCATCAAGTTCATCAACATTTGAAAGCGAACCACCTGCCATCAAAATTGCCCAGCCAAAACTGTCGAAGCTATCTGCGGAGTAAATCACTGCTTTCGCCGGAAACCTATTTTTATATTCGGAAACTGCGTGATAAACCTCATCGAAAGATGTTTTCTTAGGTTTCAATAAGCGGGCATGCTGTCTTGGTGCCAAATTTAATCCGCCCTGAGGAGCATAGGCTGTTCCGTCGGCCTGGTAATGCCAATATCTAATGTCAATCAAATCGACCACGCCGGCACGATTCGGGTCGGCCAAAATTGCATCCTGAACATCTTTTGTAACACTCAGGCCAATGATCGGGTGTTTGCCTGTTTCCTTTTCCCAGTCTTTAATTGTATCAATCCAGAATTGCACGAAATGCAGCGGACCAGTAAATTCGGCTCCAATTAATTGTATAACGCCGGTATTTCCGTCAAAATTCTCCAGGCATTGCCTAATGTAAGCTCTATGTAATGCGCTGCGATGCTCGTTGGTTACATCATAATATTGCTCGGCCATGAAAATCCGCTTATCACCTGCATAAGGCACAGGTTCGGGAAAACCTGTATTGTTAATGTTGTTTGCAGTGCGCCATGGAAAATCTGCATAGTGTGCTCCTGCTTCGATAATGTTGTGCTGAAAATAATTCTCGTGGATTAAAACTAACCCTTTTTGGTCGGCGAGATTAGCAAAAGTTTTTAACCTGTTCCAATACCAGAGGTTGTACTTTGTAATGTCATATTTGCTTAAACCGTCCCAGGCTTTATCCTGGCCGCTGCGAGCGTACGGTAATTCGTAAAAAGGAGCCCAAACCTCGCCGTCCATACGCCGGATACGCTCATGATCATCTCTTCTTCTATCGTACCAAAGGCCATAATTATGGTCTAAAACCTTTACCGAACCATTTTTCATCGAATCGGTAATCGCTTCCAAATCATCTGTTAAGCCATTACCTTCCCGGCCAGGAACAAAACGCGTGACATGAAATTTAGTGTTTTTTAAACCGTAAGGACGGGAACTTCCATTCCACCACGGAACTTCCTGCCGGTTGCCCACAACAAGCTGGCCGCCACGAACCAACCAACCACCTTTAATGGCCATGGCCGGTGCAAGCGTTGGTTCATTGATGCGATCGATACCGATTTTATCAATACTTTTTACCTGGCTCGCCTCCGTTGGGATTTTGTTCCTTTCTGCAGACGAATCGATATATTCAGAAACCGTCAATGCAGGCTTGTAAGCCAGTTTAGTTAGTTTAAGTGCAACATCTACCGGCGGACTACTCGATGCTTCGGTTTCAACCGGTAGCACAAAAGCCCTTGAATCTATTTGATTACCCAGTCTGTCTTTCAACTGCGCATAATATAAACTTCTGGGTTGAATTTGCTCGTTGGACATGTCCCAATACCCGTTCCCGGCAAACTGAGCCCAGGTACCAAAGGCCCAATTTTGTGCTGTCGGCGGCGAAAAGTTATCAACCCTGGCGGCACTACACTGCCAGAAAACACTATTTGCAGCGCTCCAGCCTGCACCTTGTCCATCCTGCCCGCGATTAAGGAAACTTAAAGCCTGCCCGTCGACATTAACGATATCAAACAGAACGCCCGATGCCCAGCTATCAATGGTACCACTGAAGCTAAATGGTAAATAAGACTGGCATTGAAGAAAAACATTTGGCCCGGGCGCACAGAAACCAACCGCAAAATCATGGTAAGCATATTCAGAATATAATCTTTGGAAAAGCGTTTGCTGGCCAGTGGTTAAAAATGTATAGCGACGCTCGCCACCAATTTCTGATACCGGTGCAAGTGATTTACAATCTTCAACCGTAATTCTTTTCGCGGTTTCAAGAACATTTACAGCCGAGCCAGCAAAATGTTCAAAAACAACCTGACGAACCCAGGCGTCTTCCACATTCTCCAAACAAATGGCTGTCCAGCGGTGATATTCATCTTTAACATTGTCCTTATGGAAATCAGACTCAAGCTTTAAATTTTCTACGCCAGATTGGGCTATTCTTCCCTCCCATAGATATTTAGCTACCGTTGCGCCACCGAGTTTTGAATCCAAAGCTGTTGTTATTGGCGCATCAAAAGTTATTGTTGAGCCATTTATTGCAAGAATTTTTCTATCCCAGTGGATATCTCTCGTGCCCGGCTTCCATCCTAAAGCGCTCTCGCCACCTCCGAATTCAACTGTTTTCAAAGTTTCAATCCACTCTTTAGTTGATGGCCGGTTAATGGTGATTCTATCGCCCACTTTGAAGCCACTGCTATTATTCAGCGTTACTTTGTTGGAGTTAACCGGCACGTAATTATCTGTGATGGCTACCGGCTTTTCTTCAACTTTATTGTTTTTACCCAGAATTCTGATTACGCCGATTCTATCCAGCCCCGTGGCAAAAAGTCTTGTGCCGTTTTCGCCGAAACCACTTCCACGAAGTATAACTCCGGATGTACTTAATTTTAATGTCCCCGCTATTTCGTAAGTGCCTTTTTCGAGTAATACAGCTCCGCGGAATCCATCTTTACCAGCCGCTAATTTCGAAACGTAATTTATTGCAGATTGTATCCTTAAAGTAGCATCGCCTTTCGAAACCGGCACAACAACCTTAATTGCCACATTTGGAATAGCTTTTTCACCAGCCATGTAACCTGCATAAGAAAAATCAGGAATCCGGTTTCCCAGCTCATCTGCGGTATAAGCCATTTTGCCATCTTTGCCCTTAAAAATAGGCTTTGGTGGCTCAACAGGCTTGGTTTTTTGCGCAAAAGAAAAGCTTATCGCCAAAAAAAGCAAACCAAATACTGGCAATACTTTAAATCTTAATATGTGGTTAGTTTTTGGCATTTTACTTTATTATCACGCTGAGGCGCGAAAGTACCTCAACAGCTTATTATTTCAATGATTAAAAGCGGCTTATTAGTAAGCGTTTCGTTAGTTTCCCAAAGGCCTAACTTTATTCACATCTACTAAGCTATTCAAATAAACTTCGATATTAGAATAACCGGATTTTGAAATTTTGCCTGAATCTTTTGCATCCTTCGGATTTAATCCATTTTTAGCTTCCCACGCATCAGGAATACCGTCATTATCACTATCTAAGTAAGGTTTGCCTTTATATTCAGGATAACCGCCAACCTGCTCAATATCGGAGATAATTCCCTGTTTGTAAGAATCTGCCGGTAACCGGCGCTTTACATAGCTTTGCTTTGCAGGCAGTTTTCCATCTTCAACATGCTCAATTTTACCGGTAGCAACCTGTTTTACAATACGTTGATCAACTGCATCGCGAACCGGCAACGATGCACCTGCATTGGCTAAAACATATTCGTATGCTTTTTTTGTATCGATAATGGAAATCTTTGCCATTGGCAGCGGTTTATCCGTGCGGATAGAATCTAACAACTTTTGCAGGTTGCGTTTGCTCTCTGGCTGGACGCCACCATCCCAATTATTTTGCGTTACTTTCTCATTACCTTCGACAACGTTTCCCGTTACATAAGCTTTCCCAAATTCGTTGGTAAACCTTTTGTCTCTACCAGATTCTGGTTTAAGAATGCGGTAAGAAATCGGCGCTCCAGCTGGTGTAACTGGCCCTGGCTTGTAATAATTATTAATAAAACTGTAAAACGAGGCATTGTCACCGCCATCGGCACTCCTGTTCCACCAGTTAAAAATTACGTTATTGGCAAAGCCGAAATCTCCATACATCCCTACAGAAGGATTGCGGGAGATATTCGAAGCCCAAAGATTCCGCATAAAAGTTGAATTTAGCCCCCCGATAGTGCTTCCAAATGCGTGGTTGTAAGTATCTAATGCCTCAGAAAAAATTGAATTTTGAATGGTTACATTCACGGTTGGCAATTTTTCGGGTTTTGAACCATCTTTCGGGTCGTAAACGTGGCGATAAATCGACATATTTTCGTCTAATCCCCAACTTGCGGAAACGTGGTCGATGATGATATTTCCTACCGGATTGCCGCCAATTGCATCATCGCGACGAGTTACATCGGTTGCGCCACGACGGAAGCGCATGTATCTAATCACAACATCGTGTGTGTTAATCCAAACCGATTCGCCGGCGACACAAATGCCATCGCCCGGGGCACTCTGCCCAGCAATGGTAACATAAGGCGCACGAATAATCAGCGGCGTTTTTAGTTTGATGATCCCCGAAACGTTGAAAACAATAATACGTGCTCCACCTTGTTCACAAGCCTCACGGAGTGTTCCCTTACCAGCATCTTCCAGACTGGTTACAACAAAGACTTTACCGCCGCGGCCGCCAAAAGAGTAGGCACCACCACCCTCGGCACCCGGAAAGGCAACCATTTTTGATTGTGGTAAATCACCCGGTTTTGCCGCCCATGGAATGTAAGGTTTGCCGTGTTTTGCTTCTTCATCAACTATCGGCTTCACCTTTAAAAACTGAAGTTCAGATTTCTCCTCGATACTTTTTAAAAGAGAATCGGCTTTCTTTTCCATCGCCTCCGGAATTACCGGATATTGGCCAAAAGCAGAATCGGCAATACCAACTACAGCTGCTAAAATTGCCAGGTAAGCATATTTATTCATCTCAGTTGGGCTTTACTATTGAAACCGGAACTACGCTATTTAGGTAAACCTCGATGTTTGAGTAACCACTTTTGGTAATCTTCATCGCATCAGATGCATCTTTCGGGTTCAACCCGTTCTTTAATTCGTAAGCATCAGGCATGCCATCATCGTCGGCATCTTTGTAGGGTGTTCCCTTATAAACCGGATAGCCGCCAACCTGCGAAACTTCAGTAATGATGCCTAGTTTATATGAATCGCCCGGCAATCTTCGATGCTCAAATTGAAAAGCGGATGGTTTTGCATCAGGATGCACCTCGATTTTCCCGGTTATTACCTGTTTAATCACCCGGGTATCAACCGGATCTCTTTTCGGCAAAGTAGCACCCGCATTAGCCAACACATAATCTTTAGCAGCAAGCGTCGGAATTATGGTTAATTTTGGCATTGGAAAAGGTTTTTTCGCTTTCATTGCGGCAAAATATGGCGATGCCTGTTCGAAAGACATTAAATTTCCCTTTTTATCTTCTACCTGAACGCCACCATCCCAGTTATTTCTTGTTACTTTTTCATTGCCATCAATAATGTTTCCATTAACATAGGCTCTGCCAAAAACCACATAAGGCAATTTACTTCGACCAGATTCAGGCTTTAAGATGCGATAAGAAATTGCATCTTTTAAATCGGTAACAGGCCCTGGTTTATAGAAATTGTTTATGATGTTATATTGCGCTGTATAATCGCCACCATCGGTAGAACGGTTATTCCAGTTAAATACTACGTTATTGGCGAAGTTGAAAATTCCGTTCCAGCCAATCGATGGGTTCCGGGCACCATTATCTGCCCAAAGGTTACGAACGAAAGCGCAGTTTTCTCCACCTAAGGTAGAGCCAAAAGCATGGTTCCAGTAATCTAAGGCTTCAGCAAAAATTGAATTTTGAATGGTAATGTTAACCGTACCTAATTTCTCTTCCGTTTTACCGGTGCTGTCGTTATACATGTGGCGATACATCGACATGTTTTCATCCAGGCCCCAGCTTGCCGAAACATGGTCAATCATAATGTTTCCAACCGGGTTCCCGCCAATGGCATCGTCGCGGCGGCCTACGAAAGTTTCACCTCTTCTAAACCGCATAAAACGAACAATCACATCGTGCGTGTTTAACCAAACAGATTCACCTGCAACGCAAACGCCATCCCCTGGCGCTGTCTGCCCGGCAATAGTAATGTAAGGTGCACGAATAATTAACGGCGTTTTTAGTTTGATAATCCCTGCAACGTTGAAAACGACTATCCTGGCCCCACCCTGCTCGCAAGCATCGCGTAACGAACCCGGACCGCTGTCGTTTAAGTTTTTTACAACAATAACTCTTCCACCGTGACCGCCAAAGCTGTAAGCACCGCCGCCCTCAGCACCCGGAAATGCTAATAATTCTGATTGTGGTAAATCATTTGGCCGCCCGGCCCATGGAATATAAGGTTTACCTTCTGCTGCTTCTCTGGCGATAATGGGCTTGGCTTTTTCCCAGGCAATATCCGATTGATGATAAGCTTCCTTCATCATAGAATCTGACGATTTTTTTACATCAGCCGGAATATTTGGATATTGGGCAAAAGAAGAATGTGCGGAGAGCATTAATGCTGTTGAAACCAACAGATTTAAAAATTTTCTTTTCATTTGTGTTTCGCTCGCTTTAAGAAACAAAAGAGATGAAGCATTGGTTGAGGTTTTGAAAGTGATGAATCAAAATCCTAAAAGTCAAGGCTCATTCTTATTGATATCTTCGTTTATAAATTTTGGTTAGAAAGTATATTTATTTCAAATTTGCAATCAAATTATAGCTGTTTCCTGTATAATTTTCGCCACGTTTTGTAGGATATTACCAACCCGCAAAAATATTAACAAGTATGTAAACCAATTACTTCAGCCACGTTACAAGATAGAAATAAAATTCATATATAAATGTAACATTCTTAAATAAAAAAAGGAAGCAATAAATTGCTTCCTTTAAACCAAATATATAAATGAGCGCAGCGATATTTAAGTATCAACCTGCGTTAACCTTATTGTAGCGGATCGAATGGCCCACCCCAGGTATTCGTTTGTTGCAAATTAATATTGTTGCTAATTGCTGCCGTAGGGATACCATAAAAATAGTTTCCTGCCTGAAAGTTTATGTTTTGTGTATCAAGTTGTTTCAAACTTACCGTAAAACTCGAAGCGTAAAGTGCATCTAAAGACGTTGCTGCAGAAGCTTCTCTTGTTAAAGCAATGTAATCAGTTGATGTACTTGTGTTTTTAAGCTGTACAACAAGTGCATTTCTCCTTGTACCATTCAGTGTCGATTCAAGTAATTTTCTTCTTCTTAAGTCGAAGAACCTTTTACCCTCAAAAGCAAGTTCAATCTGTCTTTCTCTCATAATTGCGCTAACTAAGTCGGTTTTGCTCATCCCTGCAGCTAAGCCATACAAACCATCAGTTCCTGCTTCTAAACCTGCTCTTTTTCTAATCGCGATTAAGTTCGCGTAACCTTCATCAGCCTGTCCGGTTTTATTAATCTCTGCAGCACATTCTGCTAAATTTAATAAAACTTCAGCATAGCGAATCTCAATCCAATCGGTACCTACAAAAGTTGTCGGCGAAACCCGGGTTTCATCAACACCTTTACGTAGATAGAAACCAGTATTGCTTGCTGTAGATTCTGTAGATTTATTGGTTGTTCCCGCAGAATTAGTGAAGTAAAAGTAAGTCCACAAACGCGACGAACCGAGAACGCTGCCCCACGTACCGCCATTGTAGGCAACAGTTTGATAAAAGCGTGGGTCTCTGTTTTTATAGAAAGTTGTTAAAGCATAAGGATATTTTGTTGAGGCTCCTGTACCTGTAGCCGGCTTACCATCAGCCATCGGAAAAGCTAAACTCATTTCGTAACTCGGTGTGTAAGATCCGCCACCTGATACCGACCTTGGTCTGGCGCCATTGTCATAAGTATTGCTATTTGCCGCAGCATCAGCAGTTGCTGTATTGTATTCTGTAACTAAAACAGCCTCAGGATTTTTTGGAATTCCACCTTCATTTGCTCCGTCAAGAGTCCACATGGTATAATCCCACTTAGAATAAAGTCCGTAGCCATTCGCTGATAAAAGCGTTACTGCAGTTTTGTTTGCATCGTAAGCATCTTGCCATCTGGCAACATCGTTATTAGGGTTAAATTCCGGACTTGCATAGGTTAACAACACACGACCCTTAAAAGCCGCCGCAGCACCAGATGTAATTCTACCATAATCTGCCGCTTTTGGCCATCTGCCCGGAAGATATTTAACGCAAGAATCTAGATCCCGCTTAATCTGGGCAAAAACTTCGCTTGTTTTACTCCGTGGAACCAAGGCTGCTTTTTTTGCATCCTCACCAACGGCATCAAGCGGAACTAAAATTAAGGGAACGCCTCCATATAATTTTGCCAGCTCGAAATAACGGTAAGCTCTCCAAAAATAAGCCTGTGCTGCAAACCTTCTTTTTACGGCAATGTCTAATGTACCGGCATTTATGTCTCTAATAAAAGTGTTAATTGTGCGTATTTTACCGTAGGCGTTAGACGTTGTGTTTGTTGTGCCGATATCGGTTACGCTTTCGATTGTTGCCGTACCCAAAACGAACACATTACTTCCCTGACTTTCTTCGGTTAAATTATAGGTGCCGGCTGAGTGTATTGAACCTCCAGTTGTGCCAAACCAGCCCGGCTGATTTTGACTATACAAATAATCTACATTTAATTTTGCAGTTGTTGAATCGTTAAAAACCTGATCTGCAGTAAAAGTACTTATGTCTTGCTGTTCAAGAACTTTTTTACAGTTGCTTAGTCCTAAAACTACTAAACAAGCTGCTGATATGGTGAATATTTTTTTCATGTTGATAAATATTAAAAGCCTACGTTAATACCGAACGACCAGGTTTTGAGTGTTGGATAGCTGTATAATGAAGTTGCTAAATCTCTGTAACCATCAGGAAAAGGGTTTATAAACTGAATTGGATTAGTTGCAACCGCATAAACTCTTGCGCTCGACATGCCAATTTTGTTCGCAAATCTTGTTGGGATTGAATAGCTCAAATTTAAGCTGCTCACGTTGAAACTTGTTGCGCTAACCAACCAGAAATCAGAATTTGCTTCGAAATTGGTCCTAAAAAATGGATTTGGATATGCAGCAGTTGTGTTTGTTGGAGTCCAGTGATCAACCCAGTAAACCGCTCTGTTATCATAAATTGATGCGCCTGTTGATGAACTTGATTGATTAGCAGGTTTAAGGCCATCAATCGATGTCCAACCGCCCCACGACATGCCCATAATTACATTTAAGTTTAAACCTTTGTAACCAACACTAAAGTTTAAGCCCAGGCTGTTGTGGTTATTTTGTCGTGCTTTAACATACGACTGATCTTTTAAATCTGTTGAAATAACCCCATCGCCATTTACGTCTTCGTAGTTTATCATTCCCGGCTGAAGCGGCTGGCCTAATATTTTAACATTAGCTGCACCGCCGGCTGCTGCAGCACGTTGTGCTATAATTGCATCAGCATCTGCTTGTGTTCTGATAAGGCCTAAAGATTTGTAACCGAAAACACCCAAATCGGTAGAACGACCGGTAACATCTTGTATTGTACCAACAATGCTTGCAGATTGATCAACTTTTAATGCTTTATTGTCCATCCACGAATAAAAAGGACTAAAACTATAGGTTATGTCTTTACCAATGTTATCTCTCCACGCAAGTGAAAATTCGTAACCAAACGTATTTACATTATTAAAGTTTTCAGTTGGCGTAGTAGCACCAATTGTTGCAGGAACAGATGAATTTAATGCAGTTAAAATGTTTCTTCCATAGTTATAAAAGTAATCTGCAGAAACAGACAGACGATTTTTGAGGAAAGCCATATCTACACCGTAGTCGGTTTTAAGTTCCTTGTTCCATCTAACATCTGCATTAGGAATGGCCAGATTCGGTTTAATTGCAATACTTCTATCGCCTTCGCCAAATACGGCACCGCCACCGCTTCCGGTACCTAAATTATAGTTTGCCTGATATTGGTAGGCTTTTGTATTATCTACACCCGATAAACCAACCGAAACACGAACTTTTAACTGGTCTATCCATTTAAAGTTATCAGCGATGAATGATTCTTTCGATAACACCCATCCAGCTGAAGCCGCAGGAAAATATCCCCAGTTGTTTCCGGGAGCAAATCTGGAGCTACCATCAGCACGGAAAACCAGCTGCGCTAAATATTTACCATCGTAATCATAGTTAACACGTGAAATAAAGGCCTGGAAACCTGCAAGTCCTAACTGCCCAGTCTGCGTTGAACTGCTCACACCCGTTGTAAATGTTTGGGAAGGTAATGCACCAACCACTACACCTGTACTTTCTGCAGCAACGCCTTCACTATATTGCTCGCGTTGTTCGAATAGGGCAATTGCCGAAATGTTATGTTTACCAAAGGTACGCTGATAGTTTAATCCTCCATCAAATTGGTAAGAATCGGCAAAGGTTGGGTTTAAACGAACCTTATCTCCGTTAAGAACATTAAAAGTTCCCAAAAGCGCACCTCCAGGAATGTGATTGTTTGCACCTAAACCTGCGTATTTATAATAAACGAATGTTGTACCAAACTGCTTGTTATTGGCACTATTTAAATTCTTGTTAAAAGTAGCTGTAGCCGTTAAGCCTTTAACACCAGGAATTTCGTAAGTAACTTTTCCTAAAATATTGGTTGATGTACTTGTTCCGCCTGTGTAGTTATTAGAATTCTGAATCTGGAAAAAGTTAATGTTATCGTTACCACCGGTGTTACTGCCACCGATTACTACCGGATTTCCATTTATAAAATATTCCTGCCATGGCTGCACATTTTGCAGTGAAGCGGCATCGTTATCTAAACTTTCTGATGTACTTGTAAGTTTGTACCAATAACTACGCGAATAACCAACATTAGTATTTAGAGATAGTGAAGTTACCAAACCCTTAGCAGGTTTAGCTTCAACAGTTGCCCTTAAACCATATTTATAAGAGTTAATGCCTTTGAAATTGGAATTTTGATTTACATAATCGCCGCCGATAAAATAAGTTACTTTATCAGAACCACCGCTAATATTAAGTGCAGTACGCCATACATAAGCATCTTTAAAGGCATCGTCAAAATAATTGTGACTGTTATTGGCAAAATACGCAAGCTCATCCGGAGTATACCAGTTAGCATTTCTCGTTGTAGCAACCACGCCGGTAGTTCCGTTAACCAGATAACCGTCGGCATTGTAGTAATTTGGCACTGGAACGCCAGGAACCGTTTGAATATAAGCTGATGCCTGGGTATAATCGTTTAGAAAGGAACCTAGTTGCGATGAATTCATCAATTTAGGCATCGTAGTGGCAGTTGATACACCAAGTGAAGTGCTTAAAGTAAATTTTGGAGCACCAATTCTTCCTTTTTTGGTACGAACCATAACAACACCGTTTGCACCTTGAACACCGAAAATTGCCGCTTCAGCATCTTTCAAAATTGCTACACTCTCTACCTCGTTTATGTCCAGCTGGTCGAAATCGGATTGAGTTCTGATGATATCATCTATAACAAAAATTGGGTTTGTTCCCTGTCCGCCATCTTTTGCATAGGCAACCGGGTTACGAACTGTAATCGTTGTACCCTGACCCGGACGTTGAGCGCCGCCAGAAACACTTAAACCAACTACCGTACCGCGTAAGGCTGAAGTAATATTAAGCGCCGGAATGTCTTCTACCTTTTTTAAATCAGGGGTAGAAACGGCACCCGTTAAAGATGTTTTTTTCTGCGTACCGTAACCAACAATTACAACAGCATCGCCATCCAAATCTTTAATATCTGAAACTAACTTTACATTTATAGTTGTCTGATTACCCACCGATACCTGCTGTCTGGCGTAGCCGATGTACGAAAACACCAACACATCAGAATTAGATTTAACCTGAATGGTATAAACGCCATCAGCGTTTGTACTCACATTACTTGGCACACCTTTTAAGCTAACATTTACCCCCGGAATACCTGTTCCATCAGATTGATCGACTACTTTACCTGTAATCTTTCGATCCTGAGCAAATAGAATTGTACTCGCCACCAGCGTTAGCAGCAAGGACAAAGAAAGTTTGCGTAAAAATTTTAAGTTCATATTTATAATTTGGTTAGTTTTTAATTCCCTTCTCTTTGAAGAATTACCTTTTTATCACTGATTGAAAATTGGTTATAGCGTTGATGAAAATATGTTACAATGGTGCATGTTGATGATGAACGTCAAAAGCCAAAATCACGCAAGAATTTATACGGAAGTTCTGATTAAGATAGCCCACTACTGAATTTTATTAAGTTTATAATTTGGTTAGAAAGTATAAGAATACTTTTTTAGTTACAATCAAAAGGAAAAACGTTAACCTGAAAACCGTTTAATTACAGGCGCCTAAAGCCAAAAATAATAAACGTTAAAGTAACATTTTTAATTTCAATACAATATAGAAATTAATTCATATATAAATGAAATATTCTTAAATAAAAAATGTTAAAAAAATTTTCCGGTTAAAATTCTTTCAGATTATCATTAATTCTTTTGTTCTTTTTCTTTGCGTCTTTTCTCCCACTCTATTCCTTCTTTTTTTAAATCGTAACCAGCGGCTGACAAATAGTTATTAATCCGGCCTTTGTATTTACCGAACCAGGCATGCTTTTTATCTGATGATTCTGCATCTATCGCATGTTCTCTTGCTTCCGTTAACCAAACTAAAATTTGCTTCTTTTGCGCTTCTGTTAATGTTAAGATTTCTTCCTGGTAAGCTTTGTAAGTAATTGGTAATACGTTATAAGTCATTCCGTTTTTTACCAGATCTACCTGCTCAGCTGTTAAGTTTGAAGAAAGCCTGGCAATGTATTTTTTATGCAGCTTAGCCAGCTGTGCTTCTGTTTTACGATTTTGCTCAGCAATAGCCGTATCTCTAACGGCCTTATTATCTTTATTCTTCTCTTTGATTTCTTTATACTTAGCATCGCGGGCAATGTAGATGTCGTTGAGGTTGCTGTATTGATCGCGAATGATATTGCTTACTTTTTCAGTTTTAGCGGCATCGTTTAAAGTAAGGGTTGCTGCAATTTTAGCTGCCCGCTCGGTAATGGTTTTTAAATATTTTGCCTTTTCATAATCAAATGACGCATTTTGTGCAAAACTACCGGCAACATTTGAGAGCATTAAGAACAAAACCAGGATTGATAACTTCATTACTTTATATTTTAATTAATTGTTATTGATAAGCTGCACATCGCCACAAAAATGAACTTTTAAACCCAGTTCATTTAATGCAGCAGCCTTAATTCTACAGGCTTGATGTGCAGTTGCTTCATTATTTGCATAAACAACCTGTATATGATTCGCCTTGTGCCTTGCCATTAGCTGATCTCTGCTAACGCCTTTCAAAACCGCATGCATTATTGGCCATTCCGGCGTTGTATTGTTCCAACGCCTTTCCGTTTCTGCTGGTGGCAAAGAAACAACTTCACCAACACCTAAATCACATTGTAACTCATTATTTGCAATGTAAATGCGACTCCAAACGATGAAACCAGGCTTACTTATCCCTTTTAAGGTTCCGCCGCCCAGGCGAAAATACATTGGCGGCTGCCGTTCACTACTGGCGCCTTCATATCCGCCGATGAAATGTTCGGCAGGTGCTGCTCCGGAGATTAAGAAAAGCCACACAAAATCGTTTATGCCTTCACCCAGATAATGCTCACCCCAGCGAATATCATGTAAGGTATTTTCGCCACTCATGCCTAATTCTTTCCACAACTTATAGGTTAGCAAGGCATCCAGCCCGGCGCATTCATCAACCTCGTTAAAATGTGGAAGTGCTTGTTTTGCATAGAGTTCTTTGCCACTTTTGGAGAATACCGGCGGTCGGTCCTGGTTATTTAACAAGCCCTCTACCAAATCGCTTGCAACAGTTAAATCCTTTAAGCCCTGCTGATACTGGATTCCGATTGTGTCGCAGCTAAAATCGTCGGCAATACGCATGGCCGCAATGTACATTTTACATTGCCACAAGGTTTGCCTTTTTGTTAGGTCAGTTTCCTCATTTGTTCCCCACTTAAAAGTCATGCCTTTTGCCAGTAACCAGTCTAAAACAGCTGCTGCTTCCTGGTCATTAACATCAAGCATTGCGGCATAAAGCGCCGACTGACTTAACCTTTCTTTAAAAAAACCAGTTTTGTGGAGCAATTCATCAGGTATAATGGCATTGTACATCCCCATGCAGCCCTCATCAAAAACGCCCATTATCACTTTACGTTCTTTCAAAGCAGCCGCGAATGTTCTTCCTGTTTTTTCATCAGCCGGAGAGATTTTCGTTTGACTAAAACTGGTTATATGATTCTCTTTGTGATTAATTTTTCCGTTTGATAACCATTCCTGTAAACCACTGGTAAAAAATTCATCGGTAAAGTTCTCGCTCCAAAGTGTGCTGTAATTAACATCTGCTTTTGTTAAACAACCGTTCAGGTTTAGCGTGCCAACTAAGCCGGGCCATTGCCCGCTCCAGTTTGCAACAGTCAATATTGGCCCCAAATGTGTTGTTAAGCCTGCAAATACATGATGAGAATATTGCCAAACGCTTTCTGCAACGATTAAGGGTTGTTTTGGATTTATATTTCGGAAAATATCCATTCCCATCCGTTGCGAATCTATGAAACCATGCTTTTTCTCGGGGATATAATCGTGAGCACGCTTAACTGTCCAACCGAACTTCTCAATTGCAGCAGTTAATTTTCTTTCCATTTCAACCTGTGCAGGCCAGCAGTTCTGGTTTGCAGAAAGTCTTAAATCTCCGCTGGAAACCAATAAAATTTCGCCTTGTTTAGTGAGGTCCATGATTCATTAATAAACAAATTATTTTTATATAAATAAAATGTCGGTTTATATTTTGGTTAATACCCAGCGGGCTTTATACAAAACTCAACAATCATAATTGGTATTTAATGAAACTTTTTATCAAATTAATATAGGATATTATCATAGCATAAGCTAACTTTAATGTTTTAAGCTTATGATGTGCAAACATTAATCAGCCAGCCCTAACCAATATTCCTAAATCATGAAACCTCATTTTCATAAAGTCCCGGTAACGCTTCAAAGTTCATTCAGCATCCGTCATGATGTAAAACCTGATTTTGGAAACATCTGGCATTACCACCCGGAGTTAGAACTGCACTACGTTATAAAAGGTGAAGGCGTTCGTTTTATTGGCGATAATATCAGCAATTTTGTGCCCGATGAAATGGTGTTACTTGGCGAAAACCTGCCCCATACCTGGCGTTGTAAAGATGAATACTTTCAGGGAAACCCCGACTTGAAAACCGAGGCCATAGTGATACACTTTTTACCGGATTGCCTTGGAAAATATTTGGTTAATTTACCTGAAGCTTACCTGATACCGAAATTGTTCGAAAAGGCAAAAAGCGGACTAATTATTAAGGGAGCTGCAAAAGAAAAGCTTATTGATTTGATGAAAGCTGCAATTGACGCCACTAATCTCGACCGCATCATTATTCTTTTATCGATTTTAAAAACCCTCGCAGAAACGGATGAATATGAAACAATTGTAACCAGCAAAAACACTTTCTATCAATCAAACGAATCGGAAACTTTAAGGATAAATAAAATTTGCACCTACACGTTAAGCAATTATAAAAAAGACATAACGCTTGATGAAGTGGCTTCGTTAAGCAATTTGAGTGTTACCTCTTTTTGCAGGTATTTTAAACTGATGACTAAGAAAACTTATTATGATTTTCTAATTGAAATCAGGGTGAGCCATGCATGCCGTTTTTTGATTGAAAATAAATTGCCTACCGAAATGATATGTTTTGATTGTGGATTTAACAATGTATCAAACTTTTACAGGCATTTTAAAAAGGTGACGGGTATGACTCCGTTAGATTATAAAAGGAAGTATTTAAACTAGCATTTAAATCGATGTTCGGGGCTGCGCCGGTTGTTCTTTAATCCAATAAATTAAATATAAACCTGAATATTGAGTTCGCTTCTCAAAGATGTATAATCATCAAATAATTTTTCTACCGCCTTCATTACACGCGGACTAAAGTTCCCGACCGCTCTTCTTGTAAATGTGGATATGTCCAATCCTCGTTTTTGAAGGAAATACTTTGATACGATTGGATAAACATTGTGCATAACGTCCATATTGTCAATTAAAAACTGTTGCACAATCTTAACTTCTTCTGCTACGGAAGAATCGTTGTAATGATCGCAAAGCCAAACAATTAATTCGGGGAAATAATTGCCCTGAATGCAGGATAACCCCGCCGAACCGGCTTCTAAAGATTCTACTGCATGAACGATATAAGCATCGTACAATCCAAATTTGTGGCCTTGCGTAAGCGCTAATTTTTCTTTAATCTGCGCTAAATCAAGGCAGGTATCTTTGTGATAAATCACCCGGCCAGTATCTACAAAATTACTTAACTGCTGAGGTTTCAATACACGTTTATAAGGTACAGGACACTCATAAAAGCCTATGGGAATGTTGTCTGTCTGGTTGAGCAAATCAAAAACGTTTTCGTCAAATACCTCGTCTGAATCATTTTCATCGGCTAGCAGACCCGTTATAGCAATTACGGCTTCAACACCCAAATCACTAACTTCTTTTACAAAATCTGCCTGCCTTGAAATTGCACCGCCAAAAGTGCCCGTTGCAACAACCGGCACGGCGCCATCAACAACTTTTAAAACATGCTTAATGGCTTGAATTCGTTCTCTATCTGTTAATTCGAACATTTCGCTTGAAAGACAATTAGCAAATAAACCTGAAGAGCCTGCCTGCAAATAAATCTCTGTAAGCTGCGTAAGTGCTGTGAAATCGATATTTCCGTTATCGAGAAAAGGTGTTAGCATTACCGGGATGAACCCTTTTTGTGAGTTTTCCATTATTTCTGAATTGAAAGTTTTTTTTTGATTTTAACTGGTGGTGGTTGCTTTTCTATTCTTAATTTTTGTGAGCAAAACGCCCGTTAAAAAGATTGTTAACGTGCCAACGACGATAATCATGTTTTTATGCAGTGGATTTCTAAATGCTTCATATTGCGGTGGCAACAGTGATGAAAGCGTCATCCAGATAATAACTGCAATGCCAATCATCGTGGCAATTATGGCTTCATGGTTTTTAGTTTTGCGACTAACGATTCCAAGAAGAAACAGACCTAACATCCCCGCAGCGAAAATGCCTGATAGCTCCCACCAAACGTCGAGAATGCTTTTAACGCCAATCATGGCAATGCCAGCAATCATCCCCAGCAAGCCAAAACCGACGGTTGCGATGTGCAAAAGCGAAAGGTTTTGCCTGTCGTTGATGCCAGGTTTAATGTAGCGCTTATAAATATCAACTGAAAAAACTGTGGCCGATGCATTCATTCCAGAGCTTATTGTACTCATTGCCGCCGATAAAATGGCCGAAACAATTAAACCCACCAATCCGGCCGGAATTTTTGTTACCATAAAATGAGGCATAATTTTGTCGCCGTAATCGGCTGGTTTTAAACCACTTTCTAACTTCAGAATCTCTGCCGCAGAAGCCGAAATTGGTAACCTTTCTACCGCCACCTGATGTTTTAGGCTTTGCACTAAAGCAGGATTAACATCGTAGTAAGCATATAAGCAAGATCCTATAACAAAAAATAGTAAAGAAGCCGGAATGTATAACCAAACGCATAACCAAATCGACTTTGATGCCGCTTTACTTGAAGATGCAGTATGGTAACGCTGGATATAATTTTGGTCCATACCGAAGTTGTTCAGGTTAATAAAAAAACCATAGAGCAGAACAACCCAAAATGAGGAACCGACAAAATCGAGCTTGAAACTTCCGAGGCTAAATTTATCGTGAGCACGACCGATTTCCAATATTTTCGATGAGCCGCCCGGCATATTTGTAATGATGAGGTATAGAATAAGTAACGCACCAAATGTTTTAACCACCGCCTGCACAACCTCCGTCCATATTACGGCTTCTATTCCACCTAAAACGGTGTAAAATATGATGCAAATTCCCATTACAATCATAATCACCTGCATTGAATAGCCAGTTAAGGCCTGTAAACTTAAAGCGATACCGAAGAAAATAGACCCCATTCTCGCCAGCTGCGTTAGCAGAAAGCAGACAACCGCATAAACCCTTGCCCAGGCTCCGAAACGGTTTTCTAAATGCGTGTACGCAGATATCTCACCCGTGTTTCGGTAAAAAGGCACAAAATATTTTGATGCAATCCATGCGGCGAGTGGCATAGAAATGCTAAATACGAAGGCATTCCAATTACCTCCAAAGGCTTTGCCCGGAACACCTAGAAATGTATTGCTGCTTAAAAACGTTGCGTAGATTGATAAACCAATTGCCCATCCCGGGATACGGCCGGAAGCTTTCGTAAATTGCTCGGAGTTTTTGTTTTTTCGTGAGAAATAAATCCCAACCAAAATCATCCCGACAAGATAAATGAAGATTATAGCAAGATCGAAAATAGGTAGACCCTTCATTATCAGTTGGCTCGTTTACTAATTTGGTTTAAACAAATATCCATTTCTAACTATTTCTATTAATATAAGATTTTGACTACATATTGTATCATCTTATCTTATTGAACATCAAGCGCATCAATAAATAAGTCCTTATTTTCCGTAGCAATAACCCTTAGCTTGTAGCTTCCGGCATTTATCATGCTCCCTGTGTTGGTATTGTAATAATTCCACTTCCCTTCTTTTGTAGGCACAAATTCAGCAAGCTCGGTTTTCATAACTACGCCGTCAGCCGATAAAAAATCAAGTTTTACTTTCAAGGGCTTATCATTTGGGTTGTGGTATTTAATGGTGAGCGAGTACGTATCAGCTACACCAACCGCGATGGGAAATTCCACAACACCATCAACCGGTGATTTAAAAACAACTCTTTGTTTGCCAAGAAAATCGACTTTTTGAAGGCCGGTACCTTTTAAAAGAGCATCGGTAGCTTTATAACTCGTTACGGTTTTCAAATCATAAGCGGGTTCTAAATTGCTGGGCGGCACAAGCACAACCGTTGCAACCCCGCGACCGACGTTCACTTCTGCACCTTTTGGAAACCGCTTTCTATAAACCTGAAAATTTTGCCCTTTGCTGTTCCTTATCTTAGTTTTAGTATCTTCATAGCCGGCCAAATTCTTTAACGCACCGTCTTTCGAACCGATAAAAACATCAGCATCTTGATTCATTTTAAATTTAAATCCGCTATGATCTTCTGATAGTTTCAACCATTCAGCGCCAAAAAGATTTGGCGGCAGGCTGGTGATATCAATCACTTTATCCGAAAACTGTTTGTCGCCAATGTCTAGCCAGCTGCTCAACTCGAATTCCTTGGCTAGAGGCGCAGCAACCAGAGCGCTATTCTTGGCGCTGACGTTTATGTTTTTATTTAAACTTGCAACAGCAATAGCAGAAATAAGTGCCTGCCCTGCTTTAACCTGTGGAAAAGAAACGACTAACTTACCACCCTTAACGAAAACTTTAACCGTCTTTTTTAAGAGGGAATTGGTTCCGGTTTCTTTCCAAATGTCTAAATCTTTAATCACGGTTTTATTATTGATTGCAACATCAAACAGGCGCATTTTTTCCGCATTAATTCCGCCACCAATACCAAGCCAGGGCTCAATGAAATAAAGCTCAACTAAATAATCTCCATCCTGAGGAACATCAAAATGAAAACTGAGCTGGTTTCTACCGTACCTGAAGGTTTGAAATAGTTTCCAGTCTGCAGTTCCCTTTACGGGAGAAAATGTTCTCCTCTGACTTGCAAAAAAAGCAGGTATTCCCGGAAAGGCCGCAGTCCACGATGATGAGCCATAATTATTGTTTGGTGTTATTTGCTGGTCTTTTAACCAAACGCTACCAAATTCATCTTTATGTTCCGGTCCGCCGCAATTTAACCGGTACAAATAGTTGTAATTTTCTATTGGTTTAGCAATTTTCGCATCCTCAATAAGCTTGTAAAAATTAGGCGATTCGGGCAAACTGTTTAAAACGATATAATTTTTAGCGACTGGTTTTCCATCAACATAACCAACCGCATAAAGCACATTATAGTTCAAAGCAACGTTATTCCATTGAAAATGTGTTCCGATTTTTCCGCGGGTTTTTCTTCCTAACGATTCATTGTTCACATCATTAAACAACTCAACCTCATCGCAATTTGAATAGACAACTACACTATCTTTTATGCCAGGCTCCGACCATCGGTTTGGCCAGGTTTGCGAAACAATGTAAACCATTGGTTCAGTTAGTTTTGGTGCATAATTCGCCCTGAACATATAATAAACGTCGGTCGGTTCTTCCCAGGGGGTAAACATCCCCTTGTAATTTACCGGGCCAATTCTGTCTAAATCCCGCAGGCCTTCCCCACCTTGAACGCGACCAGGATTATCATGCGAGCTGTATAACCAGAAAAAATGCCCGGCAGTTTCGTCTTTAACAGAATCTGCCAGTCTAACTTTTTTCTCCATCAAATCCGTCATTACGTTTTCTGTATAGCCCTTTTCGCCGGGATTTAATTTGTGTAAATCTATGGTTCTCCAGGCGCCGTATTCGCCAACCAAAACCTGTCGCTTCAAATCTTCACCATAGGTAAGCGGGTCCCCGCCATAAGTACCTGTCCAGTTTTGCGGTACATCCCAATCAGTTCCTTTACCACCGTTGCAAGTAGTTACTTTTCTTTGTGAAGATGCTGTCGGATCTAACTTTCTGATAAGTTCAGTACATTCTGCGGCAAAATCTTCTGGCAGTGTGCTTTCATTCTCCAAACCCCATAAAACAACCGCCGGACTGTTTCTACGTTCTTTAACCCAATCTGTAAGCAAGGCTTTAAAGTTCTTTCTGAACTCTGGAGTGTCGTACCAGATGTGCGCTGCCATCTGTGTCCAACATAAAATCCCGAGCTTATCCCAGTAATCAGAATACAACAAATTATGGGGCTGGTGGGCATCGCGAAAGGCGTTGAAACCAGCTGATTTTATCTGCATAACCCTCGAACGGATTTGTTCATCGCCGAAGGCATGGCTTTGGCCAAGCAGGTGTTCATATTCGGCAATTCCGTTTATAAAAACGGGCTTGCCGTTTAACAGAAATACTTTTTGACTGGCATTTTTCCCTATTGGCCAACTTATCCAACGTATGCCATAAGGCGTATTAACCTCATCGATTATTTTACCATTTTCAAGCAATGTCGTTTTCAATACATAAAGATATGGATACGCTAACGACCAAAGTTTGGGATTTAAAATTTCATCAGTTCTCCCTGAAATGTTAATTGCGCTGCCTGCGGCGAGGTTTTTAGTATGCTTTACAATTTTTACCACTTTGCCATTGCTATCCAATAGCTGATTCAGAATGGTAACAGATTTTTGCTTTGAACCATAGTTTTTTATGGAGGTTTCGATATTTAATGTAGCGGCTTTTTCAGAAATTTTATCGTCATTCCAAATGTGCACACCAAAGGGCTGAATCCTTACTTCATTAGTTACAACAAGGTGAACGGACCTAAAAATCCCCATGGGTTGCGAACCTTCAGAAAAACCCCTTTCTGTTGAACAGCCACCATCTACCCAGGGTAAATCCTGAATATTTGCCGGATGATCGGCCCTGACTGCCAAAACATTATCCTGGTTATTTAACCTGATTGCAGCGGTTACATCTAGCGTGAATGTTGTGCGCCCTCCGGCGTGATGGCCTACATTTTTACCATTGAGCCAAACCGTGGCGTAAGAGCCAACGCCTTCAAAATACAGGAAAAATCTTTTGCCTTTTTTAGTTTCGCTGCTTTTAAATATTTTACGATACCAGGCGTAACCGTGCTTGTTTCCATGAAGTCTTCTTTGATAACCCTCATACTGATCCCAATTGTGCGGGATATTTACATCTTTCCAATTGCTTGTTTTATAACTAAGCGCTTCAAATCCATTATAGGCACCAATATTTTTTTCATCAGCAATTGTTTCCCAACCGGAGTTTAACGAAATATCTTTTCTAACAGGACGCTGGGCATGTACCTGGATGGTTAGCAGAAAAAAAAATAGTAGGAAAAATCTTATCATAGCCTTCTCAAATCTCCGTTAAGTTTATAGCTGCCACCAGCTTTAGTATCGAAACTAATGGTCTGGTTTTTATACCTAACCTCGCAAGGCCCGCCCGCATCCGATTTTATCGTTAATGCATTTAGCTTGCCATTGTCCCATGCAAAATCGAGCTCGAAGCCGCCTCTGGCTCGCAAGCCTTTAACTGCTCCAAATGGTAACGCATCGGGCAAAGCTGGCAAGATATCAAGATAGCCTTCGTGACTTTGAACCAGCATTTCGGCAATTCCGGCAGCACCTCCAAAATTTCCATCAATTTGGAATGGCGGATGCGCATCAAAAAGATTTACATATGAACCAGCGCCACCGCCAGCAGGTTTCAGTAACATTCTCACCAGTTTCATGGCGTGGTTGCCATCTTTAAACCTCGCCCAGAAATTAATTTTCCATGCAAGGCTCCATCCGGTGGCATCATCGCCACGGTAAATTAACGACTGCCTTGCAGCTTCCATCGTTTTTCTATCCTTACTCCAGGTAATATCATCGCCGGGAAATACGCCCCACAAATGTGAAACATGCCTGTGTTTATTTGTCTTATCATCTTTATCCTCAAGCCATTCCTGCAATTGCCCAAATTTACCGATCTGGTTTGGTGCAATTTGTGCTACTTTTTCTTCGAGCAGTTTTCTGAATTTTTCATCATCACCCAAAGTTTTCGACGCCTCTATGCAGGCCTTGAAAAGTGTTCTTATGATCTGATGATCCATTGTTGGACCGGCGACCAGGCCGCCATTTTCTGGCGAATTGGAAGGCGTGCTAATGAGCCAACCCGTTTTTGGGTCTTTAACCAGAAAATCTGTGAAAAAAAGCGCCGCAGCTTTCATTAAGGGATATGCCTCTTTCTCTAAAAATTTTTTATCGTGCGAAAACAAATAATGTTCCCACAAATGCATACTCAGCCAACCTGCTCCGGAAACCCAGATACCATGATTGGAAGCGTTAATTGGCGCAGTTCCATTCCATATATCCGTATTGTGATGCAAAACCCAGCCATTAGCACTGTAATACGCCTTTGCAGTTTCTTTCCCGGCAAGAGCCAAGCCTTCAATTTTTCGAAACAGCGGCTTATTTAAAGCAGATAAGTTTAGTATTTCTGTTGGCCAGTAATTCATTTCAAGATTGATGTTGGTGGTGTACTTACTTCCCCAGGGCGGCGTTAGTAAATCATTCCAGATTCCCTGGAGATTAGCAGGCTGTGTTCCTGGTCTGGAACTTGAAATGAGTAAATACCTTCCGTATTGCATGTACAAGCCAGCAAATGAAGGGTCAGTTGAGTTCGAGAATTTCTCTAGTCTTTCATCTGTAGGCAAAGTTTCGTTTACCGACGACCCAAAACTGATACTGAATTTATAAAAATAGGATTGGTACTCTTTAACGTGTTCAGCTTTTATATAATCGTAGTTACTTTTACTTATCTGTAACTGGCGAAGCGAATTTTTAGTTTCCGGATTTCCTGTTACATTTCTGGCATCAATAAAATTGGTTGCTGCCGTAAGGTAAAAAGTTACTTCATCGGCGTTACTGATTACAATTTTATTATTAATTATCTTTACTGCACCTTTCTTAACATTAACTTTTAACCAGCTTTCGCCTTTTAGCGCTCCGTTTTTAACCTGAACTTTAAGTGCTAAACCATTGCGACCAATAGTTTTAACCTCAGCCTTTCGGTGGGCGCTTGATAAGGACGCATTAAGGTTTAAAGCACCCTTTTTGTTTGCAGTCAAATGTACTACAACAGCCTGATTCGGTGCGCTAGCAAAGTATTCTCGTTTAAAAGTTATTCCGTTTGTTGTGTAAGTTGTTGTGGCAATTGCTGTTTTTAAGTCGAGCGAACGTTTGTAATTTGATACATTAGATTTGTTGTGCTTAAAAGTCAAATTTAAATCTCCAAACGGTTGATAACTTGCCTGGTATTGCGGAACTTCAGGCGGGTTTTCATCCTGGATTTTATAGCGCCATTTTTTGACCAACGAAATACCATTTTCGATGCCGGAACCTTGTGGATAAACACCAATATGCCTCGAGGTATCTTTAAAACCTGCTATCCCACCTTTATCGTAATAGTTTAAAACCTGGATAGCTATCGTATTAGAACCGACTTTTAACAATTTCGCGGGAACAGTATATTTCCTTGGCTCTAGGTTATCGGTATTTCCGACAAGTACGCCGTTGATGTAGGTAAAATCCTGGTCGCGTATTCGGTTTAAGTCGAGCACCAAATCTTTTCCAAGCCATTCTTTGGGCATATTAAAAGTGGTTCTAAACCACACAGCGCCATCAACATTAGGTAGGCCTACCAGTTCCCAGCCTTCATAAGAGGGAACCTGAATCGTGTTCCAGCTTTTATCATCATAATTTTCAGATGCCGGGTTTGCTTGCATTCCAGCGCCCGCATGCATGCTTTTGACCCAGCTGGCCCGGTCTCCTGTTTCACTTTGAAGGCCCATAAACTGCGCCTGGGCTAAATCTTCTGCCTCTTTCTGTTTCCCCTCAAAAAGTAATCTTCTAATTTCAGGCAGGTAGGCAGCGGCACCTTTTTTATTGTATGCTCTTGGTTTCCCTGTCCAAAGGGTTTCCTCGTTAAATTGAATTCGATCATTTTCTACACCGCCAAAAACCATCGCCCCCATCCGTCCATTTCCTAAAGGCAATGCGTCTGTCCATTTTTCGGCTGCTTTTTTATACCATAGTGTTGTATTGTTTTGAGCAAAAGCGCAAAACGAAGTAAGAACGATACCAATTAAGATCGCTATTTTTTTAATTAAATATTTTAGGTTTTTGATAATCATACCGACATAATTAAGCTTCTACTGGCCTTTGTCACCAGAAATTACCGTAACAGCGTCATTCATGTCTTTCTCTTTCAAAACGCCGGTTTTTGCATTCCTAAAATTGTTGTTGCCGATGGAAATGTTTTTCGTTCTATCTCCACTAAGCCTCAAATAAGTGTCCGTACCGGCAACCGGAAAGGCATTATAAATAAAAGCGTCACTAACATTTTTTAAATCGACAACGGGCATTTTTGCGACTGGCGAATAGGTTTTAACATTGTCTATGGTTAAATATTTTACGTTAGTCGCCGCAACTGCAGCACCAATTTCGGTATTAACCTGAACGTTATGAAATTCAATTTTATTCGAATTAGTAATGTTGAAACCTGTTTTAGCATCCATGTTAATATCCGTGAAGCTTACATTTTCTATAGGCATTTCTTCCAATCCGTTTAAGTAAGCAGCCTGATTAACCTGCCCGGTAATATTGCTGAAATGGATATTTTTAAACTTTGGCGTACGCTCTGAAATCGGCTCGGGATTGGTTTTAGCGTACTGCATATCTAAAACAATTGCCTGCTGGCCAATATTTTTCATAATGATATTGCTAACCCTAATTTCTTCAACAACACCGCCTCTACCCCTCGCAGTTTTTATCCTGATTCCTCGATCAGTCCCATCGAAAACACAATTGGAAATGGCAATCTTCCGAACATCGCCAGACATTTCGCTGCCAATAACCACGCCGCCATGTCCGGATAACATCGTACAATTCGTTATCGTGTAATTTTCTGCCGGAACAGCCATCTTCCGGCCTGGCGCATCTTTACCTGATTTTATGGTAATGCAGTCATCGCCTACGCTAATATGGCAATCTGAAATATGAACATTTTTGCACGACTCGGGGTTAATTCCATCGGTATTTGGCGAATGCGGGTTATTAATGGTAACGGCATGAATTTTTACGTTTTCGCAAAATTCAGGATTGATGGTCCAGAATGGCGAGTTTTTTATTGTGATGCCATCAATAATTATATTTTTACAGAACATAGGTTGTATAAACGGCGGGCGCAGAAAACCACGTTTCATCTGCTTAGCATCGTCAGGCAGAATAATGTCTTTATTCAACTCATCAAATGTTTTTTGCCATTTAGTACGCAGCTGGCCTTCCTTATAACCTTCAACAAAATCCCACCATTTTTTTCCATGTCCATCAATTAAACCGCGGCCGGTTATCGAAATATTCTCAGCCTTATATGCGTAAAACAGCGGCGAAAATGAAGTTACATCAACGCCTTCATACCTACTTTTAACCATGGGCAAATAGTCATCGAAATTATCGCTGAAATGAAGTTCTGCACCGGCATCAATAAAAATTGTAATGTTACTTTTTAAATGGATAGAGCCTGTTAAGTACTTTCCGGCAGGGAAATAAACCGTACCACCGCCAGCTTTCGAAGCGGCATTAATGGCGTCTTTAATCGCAGTTGTAGCCAATTTGCTGCTATCGTTTTTTGCACCATACTTTAACACGTTGTAAAAAGATTGGCCATGAGTTTCCGAAGCCAAAATAATGGCTAAAATAAAAATAAGCGACTTCAAAAATGCGATGGAATATTTCATGTAAGCTTCTGTTTACCTAATTTTCAACTCAATTTAATTTTAACCGGCTTTAAGTTTTTGCTTTTGTAGAGCACATCGCCGTCGGCATAAATAAAGAAGCCTTTTCCGTTGTTGTATTTGCTGCCATTTTTATCCCAGATAAGCGTAATTATTTTGCCATGATAGGATACATTTTCTAATTTAAACCAATCCCATTTTCCCTGCGGGATGAGTGGATAAACTTCCAGAACATTATCCATTCGTGGTTTGAGACCAATTAAATCACTAATAATCAAATCGCAGAAAGTAGAATGATTATAAAAGCTACTTCTTGGATTATCGCCCTTTAACCATTCTCCATTTTTCTCATCCTGGTATTCACCAATGTAAGGCTTGCCGTTTTTCTGATGTGATAAGGCATATTTATGCAATTCATCATAGAAAACATCATCAGTCATTTTTCCATGATTTTTATAATTTACAAGGAGGTTTGATAGACCTTTAAGCGTTTGCGAACTGGCAAAAGGCCACAATGCACCATCCCATTCACAGCTGTGCCCTGTTCCACGGGTCCTGAAAGTCGGATTTCTGCGTTCTGCAGTAGTTAAACCCCATGGAGCATTAAATCCAGCGGTATCAAGCAATTGATTCCAGGCTGTAGCATAAACGCTTTTATCATCCGGCAGGTTAAAATCCCAGGGCGTAAAACCAATCGCTTCCCTAACGTTAGCTATGCCTTTTTTTGCTAGTTTCGTTTCAAAAAACGAGGAAGACGGATTCCACAAACTATCCTGAACCAGTTTTTTCAGTCGTGCGGCTTTTTGCTCATACTTTAGCTGCAGAGCCTGTTCTTTTAGTAAAGCGGCTATAGTAGCCAGGGCTTTAGCATTTCCATACATATAACTGTTAATGGTTGGTCTCCTGTTTTCATCTTTTCTCGAACCGCTGATCGATTCCTCCATTCCATCCTTTACATCGTGTTGCCAGAACAAGCCACTTTTAAGCTGCCTTTCCTTTTCCCATTTTTGATAATCTACATCGAGTGCCGGCAAAATATTTTGCAAGAAACCAGCATCAGGTTTTACCATATAATTGGCTAAAACAGCATCGTCTACCCAACTGCTAAACTGATGAAAACGTTGTTTCGTTTGCCCAACATCGGCCTTGTAGAGCCAAAAATTAATGTACTCTTTCAGGTATTCGTTATTTTTTAACCATCGGCCTTCGTAAATATGGTGACCTAAAGCGCAGCTAATCGAATTGTATTTTCCCGCATGTTTTACGGGTTCGATAAACTCCGTAAAGATGAAGCCTTCGGGCGTTTTAACCAGGTGCTTACGATACGACCACCACCGGTAATAATAGTTCTTTTCAATTACCTCATCCGGGCATTCAAGTAATGGAACATTCTCCGCTAACCAATCGTACGACTGCACATTTGGAATAAAATTTTTGACAGCCTCGGTATCTATCGAGTTAAAATAATCAACATAGGTTTTTAATTTCGCTTTTAGCGGAACCGGCTTTTGCTGTGCGAAGGCTGCAGCACCAACAAATAAACAAACTGCGACTATAAAATTTTTCTTATTCACCATCATTCAAATAACCAATCAATATCTTTCCCACGTCCATCCAATCCCGCATTAAAAATTCTCAATTCTTGTTTATCATCAATAAACCCTAACACCAAACAAGCGCCTTTACCTAAGGTTAAAGTATGGGTGCCTGCGCCGAATGAGTATGCGTGCACATTTACAGGCGCAAAACCATTTACAACCATTGCATTCGAAATTTTAATTTCCGACTGACCATAGTTATTAGCACTCGCATCTATTTCCAGCTGTGGTGGAAGCAATGTTTTATTGTCTTTCTGATTAAAATAACCAACCAGAAGTTTTACCGGCGTTTTAGTACTAAACTTAATTTCTGTTCCTTTTTTTATCTGGTTTTCTCTTGAAAACTTTAGTCCTTTTAAACCAACTAACTGCGCCGCAACTTCCTTAATATACACGGCCGTATCTGCGAAAACCTGCGCATTGTTACCAATAGAATAGGTGTCAATTGCTGGAGATAACAATTTTACCTCAGCATTTTTATAAGGGACAATCGCTAAAACGGAAGTTGTTTTCACCGCCTTTAAAGAGTCGATGCTATGTTTAAAGTGGTTAAGCTCCCTGGTAAACACCGGCATCATTTCTTTCCAATGGATGAAAGTTTTATCTACACCACGCATCGGGATTTTGCGCTGTTTCGTTTGCATGCTGTTTGCGTACAGGTACTCGTTTTCAGTTAACTTGCTAAGCGTGCTATAATATTTTAAACTGTTTTCCAGAAAGGGCAAGGCTTTTTCCAAATCAGCAACATCATTAGAATATTTAAATCTCAAAACCCAAAGCGCAGCTTTCACTTTTTCGGCGTAAGAATTTGCCAGCGCATCATAACAATACATGTCGTTTTTCAGCCTCCTGAATTCGGCAGTATCCTTTTTTACAAATGCCGTAGCTTCGTTAATTGATGCCACTGCATTTTTACCATGCAATACAACTTCCCTTGCAATTTGTACGGGCGTTTCGCCAATGTGCCCTTGTTTTTTCCACTCTTTTTCGGCGTAATCGATTATCATTTCTCCTTCAGGCGCTTCAGATTCATACATCAAGGTGAATAAACCGTAACGAAAAGGATTGATTAACTGGGTCATCAGCATACCCAAAGTTAGGGTTTGCCTGTTTCCGTCGGTTATTCCGTACCTGCGCAAAAGTTTTGGGGCAATCTCTCCCGACTCTTCATATGCATTTAAGATTGATTTGCCAGCACTAAGATTTGTGCCGTATTTTTTGGCAAGTTCATTTCCCCAATAGGTAATTTCTCCTGTTCTATCACGCTGGCTGTTCCAGGAGTAACGAGCCCATTCCTTATACCATATCCAGTCGCGGTCAATTTGTAGTTCCCTGGTTTTTGTTTTATCGGCCGTGTAAGGCCAATCCCAATAGCTGGCCTGCGGATACAAGTGCAGACCTTTAGCACCGTAAATTTTGTTCATCGCCTGCACAGATTTCTGGATAAAATCTGCAGAACCATACCTAAACGGCTCTAAATTGGCCAAAATGTGGACATTTGAAATATTTACACTTCCTATCGAAGCCAGTTTTCTATTCAGCTCTGCCCATGCGCCCCTTGGTGCGTAAGTGGTTAGTGCTTCACCGTTAAATTTATTTTCTGTGTAAAGGTTTTTGTAAAGCGGTAAGGCAGCTTTCATCACCGCAGGAGCATCCGTATCGTGCGCACGTAAAACAATTGGCGGTTCGTTCTTGATGCCAGCGGCTTTTAAACCATCTTTAACACCAGGAATTATCGTTTTTGTAAACCAATCTATATCATCTTGTCCTACACCTTCCATTGCTTCACCCAGCGCTACCATTAAGCCAACATTCGGGTACTTTTCTACAAAGGCGGCGATGGATTTCCGGGTATAATCAGCAATGATTGGGATAATTGGTCGGTTGCGATCCTGTGTTTTAAGTCCGTGTTTATCTGCAAATGGTTTTGGAATGATGATGTTATAAAACATCTGGATCACCCAAATCCCCCTTTTATCAGCCTCGGCAGTTAAAAACCTGAAGATTTCTTCGTTTTTCTTAAACGTTGCATCATCGACCTCAACTGCGTAAGGATACTCTTTTAGTTTAATAAGTGATGAAAAAGGATGACCATTCCACAAATAAAGTGAGTTATAACGGTTCTCGACCATCATATCCAGGTACTTTATCCAAAGTTGCTTATCGTATAGCCAAGGGAAACTTTCGGGTGTATAGGGATATTCATAAACATCATGACCGGGCAGATAATCTGTTTTTTGCAACCCAATGCATGTTCCCCGCATTACCATTTCCGGGTGATCAGTCAATTCGATTTTCTCCGGGATTTTGCCGTTTCCCCTAATTCTTTCTACCAGCTCCAGGCAGCCATATAGTGTTCCCGATGCATCAAAACCAATTACAAAAAGTTTATCATCCGCATAGGAAATTAGAAAACCTTCCTTCCCGGCACTTTGAATACGTTTTTTAAATGCTTCAGGTATGCTTTTTGAAATTTCACGATCCTGGAATTGACCAATAATTATGGAACCCTTTTTAGTGGCAAGCGCCGAATTCGCATTGATTTTCTTTAACGAAGTTTGGTAGCCAATTTTTTTTAATTCTGCTAAAACCTTCTCTACACCAAAGCCAACACGCAAATTGCCGGTAGCAGAAACTAATATTGATTTTTCCTTTTCAATATGGCTTGTTGTTGCAAAAGATACCAGTGGAAACAGTAAAATAAAGAAGATTGAAATCAGATGGTTTCTCATTCGATCGGTGCTAAAGACAAACCTTTTTGAAAGGTTTTAGGACTACATTTGGTTAAAATATTATTTAAATATAAAAATATTATTCAAATATAAGTAATATCGCAGATTGGTTTTGTAAAATTCCTGCAAGGTAGAATCGGTTATAAGCCAATTCGGGTTGATGCAGCATCAGCCAGAATTCGCCGAAAAGTTAAGGTTTTTTGGAACCAATAATCGTTTTATTTGCACCCGGAGCTTTGAATAAGCAGCTGAATGAATATATTTAGCCACATTTATTTATCTGCTTACTCCTATTGTTTAAGAATAATATTTAATTTAAACCATTATTATAGAATATGTTTTCACTAAAAAATAAACGAGCAGTAGTTACAGGAGGCGGAAGCGGGATTGGAAAAGCAATTGCAACCATTCTTGCGAGGCAAGGTGCCGAAGTACATGTAATTGAATTAGGCGCCGAACAGGCCGAAACTACTTTAACGGAAATTGAAAGTTTAGGTGGTAAAGCGATCAGTTATGCCTGTGATGTGGCCGACCATGATGCGGTTAAACAGGTTTTTGAAAAAATTGGCAATATTGATATACTGGTTAACAATGCTGGGATTGCGCATATTGGCAAGGCAGACACCACGGAAGAATCAGATTTTGATCGTGTAATGCGTGTAAATGTCAAAGGTGTTTATAACTGTCTGTATGCGGCCATCCCGAAATTGCGGTTATCAGGTGGCGGCGTTATCATTAACATGGCTTCAATTGCATCGTTAATTGGTTTACCAGATCGCTTTGTTTACAGTGCTGCCAAAGGCGCCGTGAAAGCGATGACAATGAGTGTTGCAAAAGACTATATCGGTGAAAACATCAGGTGTAACTCCATATCGCCAGCCAGGGTACATACCCCTTTTGTTGATGGATTTCTCCAAAAAAACTATCCTGACAACATTCCGGAAATGTTTGAAAAGCTTTCTAAAACTCAGCCAATAGGCAGAATGGCAAAACCCGAAGAAGTTGGCGCACTCGCTCTGTATCTGTGTAGCGATGAAGCTTCATTTATAACAGGCTGCGACTACCCTATTGATGGCGGTTTTACTACTTTAAACAACTAATACAAGGAAAAAATAAATAAGTTAAAATGAAATTAATACGATTTGGTGAAGTAGGTTTTGAAAAACCAGGTGTAATCATAGAAGATAAATACTACGATGTTTCATCGCTGGTTGGAGATTATAACGAAGAGTTTTTTGCCGGTGATGCGCTTGAAAAATTAGCTTCAGAGATTAAGACAGCGAGTTTGCCTGAAATAGATAAAAGTGTTCGTTTGGGTGCTGCGCTTGCACGCCCCTCCAAAATAATTTGCGTTGGCCTAAATTACAAAGACCACGCTGCCGAAACCAATGCGCCTATCCCTTCAGAACCGATTTTGTTTTTTAAAGCAACTTCGGCGATAGTTGGCCCAAATGATGATTTAATTATTCCAAAAAACAGTTCAAAAACGGATTGGGAAGTGGAACTTGCCATCGTAATCGGAAAAAAGGCGAGCTATGTAAGTGAAGAAAATGCGCTACAACATGTTGCAGGTTATGTTTTACACAACGATTATAGCGAGCGTGAGTTTCAGCTGGAAAGAAACGGGCAATGGGTTAAAGGAAAAAGCTGCGATACTTTTGCGCCAATCGGGCCATTTATTGCAACGCCCGATGAGCTTAATGATGTGCACAACCTTCGGCTGTGGTTAACCGTTAATGGGAAAACTTTGCAAGATGGCAATACATCGAACTTAATTTTTAACGTGCCTTTTATGATATCCTACATCAGCCAGTTTATGACGCTTTTACCTGGAGATGTTATTACTACCGGCACACCTGCGGGCGTTGGTTTAGGACAAAAGCCAGAGCCATGGTACTTAAAAGAAGGCGATGTTGTGGAACTGGGCATTGACGGTTTAGGAAGTAGTAAACAGGTGGTTAAAGCCTACAGCGAAAAATAAAAATGGAAAGACATTGCTTTACGCTCGATTTAATTGATGATGAAGAACTGATTCAGGCTTATAAAGAATACCACCGAAGCGTTTGGCCGGAAATTAAAAACAGCATTACTTCGGCAGGCGTAAAGGAGTTGGAAATTTATCTATTCGGTACTCGTTTATTTATGATAATGGACGTAGACAGTTCGTTTTCTTTCGAGGCGAAAGCAAAGTCGGACCTGGAAAATGAAAAAGTTCAGGAATGGGAAAAGCTAATGTGGACCTATCAAAAAGCATTACCTGGAGCCAAGCTTGGCGAGAAATGGATGCTTATGGAAAATATTTTTAAGCTAGATTGAAAGGTATGATAGATACGCATGTACATTTTTGGAACTTTGACCCGGTAAAAGATTCCTGGATTACGGAAGAAATGAGTGTGATCAGGAAAGATTTTAAGCCCGAAAATTTAACCGAAACCTATCGCGAACTGCAAATTACCGGCTGCGTGGCTGTTCAAGCCAGTCAGTCTGAATCCGAAAATGATTTCCTGTTAACACTAGCCGATAAGAATGAAATTATAAAAGGAATTGTTGGCTGGGTTGATTTAAAAAGTAAAGACTTAGAAGAACGTTTACAATATTGGTCAGCTTTTAAGAAAATTAAAGGTTGGAGACATGTTTTACAAGCTGAAAATTCAGACTTTATCCTATCTGACGATTTTGCCCGGGGAATAAAAACCTTAAAAAAATACAATTATACTTACGATCTGTTGTGTTACCATAATCAACTTGCCGACATAATTAAACTTGTTGATAAGGTAGCTGACCAACCATACGTTTTAGATCATTGCGGTAAACCGGATGTTAAAAGTCAGGATTTAGAAGTTTGGAGTGAGCATATAAAGCTTTTAGCGCAAAACCCAAATGTTTATTGCAAACTTTCTGCATTGCTGGTAGAAGCAGATTGGAAAAACTGGAAGGAAATAGAAATTTTTAATTGTTTCGATGTAATATTTGAACATTTCGGAACCAATCGTGTAATGTACGGAAGCGATTGGCCTGTCGTATTATTAAGCAGGCCTTATGCCGATTGGTACAACTTAGTGATAAAATATGCTTCTAAATTCAGTATTCAGGAACGCGAAAACCTGTTCCTGAATACTGCTTCTTCCTTCTACAGCTTATAAAAAACTATTTCAAGAATTTGTAAGTAGTGCTGGTTTTATAGGTTTCGCCAGGTTTTAGCACCGTTGAGGCAAAATTTGGGTGGTTCGGGGCATCAGGAAAATGCTGTGTCTCCAAACAAAAAGCAGACCGGTGAGGGTAAGATTTACCACCTTTTCCGTCTTTGTCTGCACCAGTTAAAAAGTTTCCGCTGTAAAACTGCAAGGCCGGCTCAGTGGTATAAACCTCCATCGAAATACCGGTTACGTTACTTTTTACAATAGCTATCGCTTTCTTGTAGTCATGTTTATTCAATGCAAAATTGTGGTCGTATCCTTTGCCAAAAACAAGTTGCCCATCTTTCTGCTCAATATCTTTTCCAATCGTTTTCGCCTTGTTAAAATCAAACGCGGTGCCGGCTACCTGCTGCAATTTGCCGGTCGGAATCAAGGTAGAATCAACCGGAGTGTAAGCATTTGCATCTATAAACAACTCGTGATCCAAAATCGTTGGGTTTCCTTCACCATTTAAATTGAAGTAAGCATGATTAGTTAAATTCACAATTGTCGTTTTATCAGTTGTTGCAGAATAGTCTATTTTTAATTCGTTATCATCTGTTAATGTGTAGGTTACAGTAACATCCAATTTCCCGGGGTAGCCTGCTTCACCATCTTTTGAAGAATATTTTAACTCCAGTTTAGTTGTATCTGTTTGTTTAGCATCCCAAACTTTTGAGAAAAAACCATCCGTTCCACCGTGTAATGTATTCACGCCATCATTTAGCTGCAGCTGATAATCTTTTCCTTCCAAACTAAACTTTCCCTTTGCAATTCGGTTTCCGTAACGCCCGATTAACGCTCCAAAAAACGGCTCGCCTTTTTTTCGGTACGAAACAATACTATCATAGCCCAATACCACATCGGTTAACTTATTATTCTTATCCGGCACTAAAAGGGAAACAATTCTTCCCCCATAATTTGTAATAGAAACTGAAGAGCCTTGTTTGTTTTTTAGCGTGTACAGGGAAACCGCTTTGCCATCAATGGTAGCACTATAACTGGTCGAATCTGTTTTCGCTGCATTGGATGATTGTTTTTCGGGCTTCGGATTACAAGAAAAAATTAAAGTTGAAACGCATAAAGTCGCAATGGAAACTGCAGATAGAATATTCTTTTTCATAAAGATTATAATTTGGTTAAGGCTAAAGTAATAAAATAATTAACGTTATTATAACGATTATATTTAATATTGTTCAACGTTTTAACAACAAAAAATATAATCTACTTTAGCACTTTACTATGCAAGTTTTAGATTTTAAGCCCAAAGCCTTTATATTCGATTTAAACGGAACCATGATTAATGATATGGACTACCATACGTTGGCCTGGCATTCCATCATCAATGAAGACCTTGGCGAAAATTATTCATTTGAGTTTGTTAAAAAAGAAATGTATGGTAAAAACCATGAAGTTTTAGAACGCATTTTCGCAAAAAACAGATTCACGACTGAGGAAATAAACAGCCTCTCAAAAGATAAGGAAAAGCGCTATCAAGAGGCGTATTTCCCTAAGCTTGCTTTAATAGACGGACTTGACGGGTTTTTGAAAAATGCCGAAGAAAGCGGCATTTCAATGGCAATAGGCTCTGCAGCAATAGGATTTAATATAGATTTTGTACTTGATGGTTTAAACATCCGTAACCATTTCAATGCAATTATTAGTGCTGATGATGTGCTGGTAAGCAAGCCAGACCCTGAAACTTTCTTAAAAGCAGCAGCTGCATTAAACGTAAATCCTGCTGACTGTTTAGTTTTTGAAGATGCGCCAAAAGGTGTTGAATCTGCGCTAAATGCAGGCATGAAGTGCATCGTAATAAAAACCACACATGGTGTCGGCGAATTTGATGCATACCCAAATATTTTGGAATTTATTGATAACTTCAACGATCCGATTTTGAAAACGCTTTTATAAAAATGGCAAAATACATAAATGAAAACCCTGTTCTTGTGGCTGTAGACTGTATTATATTTGGTTATGATGGAGAACACCTTAAACTTTTAGTTATTAAACGGGCTATTGAACCTGTTAAAGATAAATGGAGTTTAATGGGCGGATTTATTGGAAAAGATGAAGATTTAGACGGTGCGGCCAAACGAATTTTATTAGAACTCACGGGCTTGCACGATGTTTACCTCGAACAGTTTCATGCTTATGGCTCGCCAGATAGAGACCCGATAGAGCGGACAATTTCGGTTGTTTATTTTGCTTTGATAGACATAAATAAATACAGCAAACAAATAAACGACCAATACCATGCAGAGTGGTTCAAGCTTAAAGAAGTGCCCGAACTAATCTTCGATCATAACATTATGGTTAAAGCTGCAATGGACAAAATACGATACCAGGCGGCACTACATCCGATTTTATTTGAATTATTGCCGAAAAAATTTACTATTCCACAGCTTCAGAATCTTTATGAACAGGTTTATGATTCGCCGATTGACAACCGCAATTTTATCAGGAAAATTACCGCCAGCGGTTTGTTAATTAAGCAGACTGAAAAAGACAAATCGAGTTCGAGAAGAGGTGCATTTTACTTTAAATTAGACAAGCAAAAGCATAAAGCCCAGTTTCAATCTTTTCTAAGTTTTATATCGAAGCCAAAGCTTTAATAATTAATTCTCCTAAATTCCAGCGCTGAAATTCCTTTTACTTTTTTGAAATTGCTTACAAAAGAGTTTGCCTGCTCAAATCCGAGGATTTCTGCTATCATGGACATGGAATAATCCGTATGAATCAGCAATTCTTCGGCCTCCCGCATAAGTCTGGCGTACAAAAGTTCAGGAAGATTTTTTGAAAACGCCTTTTTTAGGAAGGCATTAAGTTTTCTCGAACTCATGCCCATGCCCGCAGCATAAAACTCGGTAGCCCTTTCGGTTTTAAAATACTGCTCCAATATTGCCCTAAAGCGGAGCACTTGTTGCAGTTCATCAACGTTTAAATCCATCAGTTCGGCGTTTAAAACCGCCGAAAAGCCTAGCACAAGCGATAAATATTGCGCAAGGTAAGAAACATCGCGTTTAGCTAAAATTTCTCTTTTGAGCTGTTCAAGTAAGGTAAAAGCTTTTTGCGCCTGTATTTTCGTTAAGTCTTTAAAAGATAAAGTCATGAACAGGTTTCGGGACTGTGCATCGCGATGTTGCAACAAAAATTCTGAATACAATAAACTACTAAAACTGAGCCAATAAGCTGAAATAATTTCTCCTTCAAGCCGAATTATGCCTTCTTCCGGAATGAAAAACACCCGACCCGGCGAGAGTACATAATCTCCCGAGTTCATACACAGTAATCCGGTGGCATCTTTTATAATCAATACCCTAATCGGAAAGTCTGCATTCAGTGCCTTATCTCTTTTAAACCTGCCCTTGATATCTTCCAGTTGTATCATTTTATATCAAAGTCTCTTATTTTAGTTAGACAATATAACACCCTACTGCTGTTACATCACAAAATAGACAATTTACACTAACTTTCGAAATATCGAGTCTAACCCAAAACCAACGGGTTCGAATAATTCCGCTCAACCAAGTGCATGCAAAAGATTTCGGTTGCGTTGCTGTAACGTTTATAATCAATTAGATTTCAACTCTTTCAGGGAATAAAAATCGTATTCAAATATATTTTTAAGCAAATTTGTAATATTAATAATACGGTTTTAAGAAAAAAATGCTAAATCTAAAACCATTGTGCAATGCAAATGTTACTTAGCTACCATGAGAAATTGTATAGCAATTATTACTTTATTTCTTTGCATTACGTCATGCAAAAAAGAAATTCCTGAGCCTGATGTTGTTAAAATGGATGTTTATTCGACAAAGATTAAGCATACTAATTATAACGAGCCAGACATGCTGAACTGGTATATTAAAGCGGCAACAAAAGGGGGTTATTTCTATATGTCGACCACCAAGGATGTAACTAATTTTCGCGATTATGATTTCAGCTATTCTACGCAGTTGCCAAAAGAATTAACTGGAAAAACCCCATATAAAGGTGTGGTCGTTTGGATAAATCAGCTAAACGGAGATCTTTTGTTTGATATTACCGGCAAAACAGTCGCTCCTGCAGGCATGGATTAATTTCTTTTTTTCCTAATTTCGCAGCCCCAATTAATACCTAATACAGCTGCAATGCCTAAATTCTTATATGGAATCGATTTTGGAACTACTAACTCCGCTTTGTCTATTTTTGATGAGGAGAAAAAGGAAATTGTTTCAACCATTTCCATCCCATCACTAATATACTTTAACCATATTTCAAAATCAGCAAATGCTGATAATTATGTTATTGGCGAGCAAGCCATTAGCGAATATTTGGAAGATGGCATGCGGGGAAGATTTATAAAGTCGATTAAGCAAATCCTTTCTCGAACAACTTTTACCGAAACAAGGATACAAAACAAACGTTACTCGGCAGCGGATTTAGTAGCCTTAATTTTAAAAGATTTAAAGCAGAAAGCCGACAAAATAACCGGCTTTAATTGCACGAAGGCGATAATTGGCCGACCTGTTTTTTTTGATGATGACGACAGCCAAAAAGATACGCTTGCGCAAACCCGTTTAAAAAAAGCTGCCGAAAGCGCCGGCTTCACCGATATCAGGTTTCAGTTTGAGCCGATTGGAGCGGCATTTGCTTACGAAAAACTTATCACCAAGAAAGAAAAGGTTCTGGTTGCCGATTTAGGCGGTGGAACAACAGACTTTACCTTTCTAACATTAGACCCGGCAAAAGTGGGCAGTAATGATAGAAAAAGCGATATGATTGCTTCCGGAGGTATTTATATTGGTGGAGACAGTTTGGACTCGGCCTTTATGTGGGAAAAAGGCACACCATATTTCGGTAAAAACACGCAGTATGAAGCTACCCGTGGCCAAATTCTCAATGTTCCGAAATCACTTTTCGCCAACATTTGCTCCTGGGATAAAATGAACTTTTTTAACGGGCAGAAAATACAGAAAGACATTGATGACTATTATTACTTTTCTGGCAATGATAGAAAATTTAAAAACCTGATTACCTTGATTGAACATAATTTGGGTTACTCTGTTTTTCAGGCAATTGAAAAAACAAAAATCGAACTTTCGAGCAACCACTTAAGTGATTTTAAATACTCGAAGCTCGGGATTGAAATTGATGAAGAAATTTCAATTGATGAGTATAATCGTGTAATTGCAAAAGATATTCAGCGAATTGATGACTACCTGGACAAGTTTTTACTCACCCACAACATCAATCCAACCGAAATTGATTGCCTGTTTATGACTGGCGGGACGTCGATGGTAAAGGCAATTAAGCACTTGTTTAAAAACAAATTTCCACACATCCCGGTAAACTCCGGCGATAATTTTAACAGCGTAGCAAACGGCCTGGCTTACAGCGGCTATCTGTTCGCAGAACCATAAAAGTTGCGTGCAGTAATTTAATCAAAAAACAAATCAGCGATTACTTAGATAACCCAGAATCAGCCCTTCTTGCCGCCGCCAAAAATTACACAGAAAACGCTAAAACCACCTGCGATGAAAACAACGCCAAGTACAAAATTAAGTGTATCGCCCATTCTGTAAGATATAGGTAATAAATGACATTACGCAGACTTTAGAAAAATTTTCGTATTCTGAATAGGAATAAAAAAGCTAACCCGTCATTAGGCTTTAATTTCAGTTGCTCAACGGCCTCATCAAGCAATGCTTTAGCAATTTTTTAGCGGAATTTGTAGTGTAAACCTCGTTTCAACAGCATCAGAATGTACATCAATTTTGCCTCCATGAGCTTTGGCAATCTCAGAAGAAATAAAAAGCCCTAAACCAAGTCCTTTTTTATTCGATTTCACATCTCCCCTTGAGAAAGGTTGGAAGAGATTTTGAATCGCTTCGCTCGAAATTTGAGGCCCTTTATTCGTGATGGACAAATTGAATTCATTGGCTGTTGCATTCCCCTTCACAACCACCGCTTCCTGCGGGTCGCCATAACTTAAAGCGTTTCCGAGCAAATTAGAAAACAGTTGTGCAATACGTTTGCCATCACAATTTACTGCTTGTGGCAAATCGAAATTTACGTCGATAACCCGTTCGGGGTAATTAGCCTCCATTTCGGAAATTACCTCGTTTAGTATTGGCTCTAAAGCTTCATTTTCATCACGATAAAGCTTAATTCCATCGCCCAGTCTTCCGCTTGCGAAATCGAGCATATTCTCAATCAGGCCATTAATCCTTACCGAAGAATTTTGAATGATATCTGAAATCTTTAAAATTCGCTCATCAGCAGTTAACCGTTTTAACAATTGCGAGCTATTTAATATTGCATTAAGAGGATTTCTTAAGTCGTGACCCAAGATCGCAATAAAATGCTCCCTCAATTCAGCAATTAAGCGCTCTTCCGACAAATTTTTATTACTTGAAGCAACCTGTTCGAGCGCATCTAGATGAAAAGAAATTAGTTCGGCGAACAAATTAAACATGGCTATAATCTCCGGAGAGTTTAATACATGCGGCTTTGGGTCGATAGCACAAAGGGTACCAAAAAATTCGCCCGTTTTGAGCATAATTGGAATGGAAATATAACTCTGAAAACCATATTTTAATGGTGTATGATGGCTTCTAAAATTGGGATCTTTGGCAACATCATCTATAATTACCGGCTTATGGTGGTGCCGGATCTCGTTACAGATTGTGCTTTCCAGTTCGAGTTCACTTCCTGCTTTAAGTCCGAAATCGATTTCATCGAGGAGCGCACAGGCCACCCATTTCTCGTCAGTTACCCTGGCAACCGCCGCAAAACCCATTCCTGTGGTTTTACAGATAACCTGAAGTATATTCGGAACGGCAGATATATTTTTTACAGCTTCTATATCGGCTTTAAGATCTATTGTAAGTGGAGATGATTTTTTTTTCAAGTTTTAATCCTCAGTTTGTTCAAATATATTAAATGGGAAGTTTTAATATGGTTTCAAACCGTAAAGATATTGTTATATTTTTTGTATTGAAAGTAAAAACAGGCTTGTTCAATCTTTAAAATGTAAAACTAGAACTGTATTGCAAAAACAGTTAAATTACCATGGGTTTTCAAAGAAAAATCGAAACCATGATTCAACAAAATTTCCCTTACCAGCGTTAGGCCAATTCCCTGGCCATCTTTCTTGGTACTAAAGAACGGACTAAAGAGTTGGCCGGCGTTTTCTTCGGAGATTCCTTTTCCATTGTCACTTATCGATAACCTGCGTTTTTTTTCGTCAATCGCAACTTTGATAATTCCATTAGTTTCAACCGCCTCAATTGAATTTTTTATGATGTTTATAATCGCCTGTTCCAGCTGTTGGGTATCAGCGAAAATGAAATAAGGCTCTGCAGGCAACGCTAATTCGAAGCTTACCTGCTTCTCACTTGCCGAAAAGTACATCAACTCGGTTACAGATTTTAATAAATCAACAAGGTTTATTTTCTTTCTGTTCGCTTCCGGAAGCTTAACTAAATCTGCAAAATTCCGCATAAAAACATTTAAATTCTGATTGCGCTCAACAGCAACTTTCATGGCATTATTGAGCATTTCCGTATTATTTTTTGCCCATATTTCCTTTTGAGCCAGTGCGGTGTTTATTATTGAATTTACGGGCCCAACTGTATTATTAACTTCGTGCGCCATCATTCTGATAACTTTACTATAAACACTTTTCTCCGCAGCAAAAATTTCAGCGGTTACTTCCTCCAGCATCACAAAAATCCGCTCAAAACCCCGATCGATGAATCTGGATTTTTGAATTTTGTAAGTATGCAAACCGTCGATACGCAACATTTTCGACGTTCCTGTTTTCATTTGCTCAATTTGATTGCTCAACAAATCGGGTGTGGCATTTAAAATTTCGTTTGCCTTTGGATTAATTTGTTTTACCCGGCCATCGAAATCGAGTATCAGTATTCCTGTTGGTGACGTTTGAATAAGCTTTTCGAGAAAAAAATGTTGCGCTTCCTGCTTCGTTCTTTCGGATCTCAACTCGTCGATCATTTTGTTGTAAACATCCACCAATTCATCTACCTCGTGTTTTCCGGTTGCTAAAAATTTCACATTAAAATCTTTATCCTTTATTGCCGAAATACCTTGCTTTAAATAAGTTAGCGGACTTATCAGTTGCCTGTAAAGGCTTATCGAAATTACGACAGATATAATGATAAAAACCTCTGCCAGCATAAATATAAGCTTATCCTTTTCGAAAATAAGATAGCTCATCACCAGGCAAATTAAGTGTAAAATAACGATAAAAAGAATATACTTAGTCTTCAGTTTCATTAAATGGAATTTGATGTTTTTCCAGACGGCGATAAAGCGAGTTTCTTGTTATGCCGAGTGATGCCGCAGCTTTAGTAATTCTGTTTTTGTGAAAATTCATGGCTTGTTTCACCATTTCAGCTTCCATTTCATCTAAAGTCATCGTTCCAACGCCCGGAAGTTTCACCTTTTGGTTTTTTAATGGCGATAAGTTCAACTGCGACTGGAAGTCTTCAATCCCAAGTTCATTTTTGTTGCTGATTAACACAGTGCGCTCCACTAGATTTTTGAGCTGACGAATATTGCCTGGCAACGGTAATTGTTGCAACCAACGCATTGCTGACTGCGAAACCGACAATTCCGGCCGGCTGTAAATTTCCTTCATATTACCGATAAAGAAATTCACCAACATCGGAATGTCCGCCGAACGTTCGCGAAGAGCCGGTAAATGAATTGTTATTAAATTTATCCGATACAGCAAATCTTCTCTGAAAAGACCGGAACTTACCATATCATTCAGATTTTTATTCGTGGCGCAAACCACTCTTGTATCTACAGTTTTGGTTCGGCTGCTGCCCAAAACCTCGTAGGTTCTGTCTTGCAAAACACGTAAAAGTTTTACCTGACTCGAGGCCTCCAGATCGCCAATTTCATCCAGAAAAATAGTGCCTTTGTTGGCCATTTCAAAACGGCCTGTCCTATCGAAACGGGCATCGGTAAAAGCCCCGCGAACATGGCCAAACATTTCACTTTCAAACAGCGAAGAGGAAATGCCACCCAAGTTGACCTTAACAAACGGTTTAGCCGAGCGAATGCTGTTTTCGTGGATAGCTTCGGCAATGAGCTCTTTACCGGTACCACTTTCGCCGGTAATTAAAACTGACGCATTTGTTGAAGCTACACGGCCTATTGTTTCCAAAATACCCAGCAAAGTTTCATCGTTACCTATAATTTGCCTAAAGTTATACTTTTTATCAAGCTCCTTTCTGTTACGGGAACGCGGCTTTTTATCGTTTAGCTCAAGTAAGGTTTGAACAGACTGCAAAACGTATTCGTTATTCCAGGGTTTGTTTATAAAATCGTTGGCGCCAAGTTTCATACCTTCTACAGCGAGTTCGATACTTGCCCAGCCTGTTATTAAAATGATTGGCACGGTCGCATTTACAGACCTGATTTTTTTCAACAAACTCATACCCTCTTTGCCAGATGTCTCAATTGAGAAGTTGAGATCCAAAATAACAAGCTCAGGCCTTTGTGTTTCAAAAACCTCAAAAGCCTGAATTGCATTATCTGCTACAACAACCTGATTTTCCTTACTTTGCAGAAGAAGTGAGAGTGATGTTCTTACCGCTAAATCATCATCAACAATTAAAATCATATTCAAAGTTAAGATAAGTTATTCTTCATGCAATGCGACGGCGGGATGAATGCCCGCAGCTTGTTTGCCCGGATATAGCGAGCAGATAAAAACAAGTGAATAAATAAACAGCACGGAAATTAAAATTGAAATTAAATAAACGCTTGCCGGAACGTTAAAAACATTTAATAGTGGAAACTGAACAGCGAAAAAACACCCTACAACGAGCGACAAAGTTGCCAGGATTAATGCCTCCATAACAAGCTGATAAGAAACAGCGCTTCCACTTGCACCAATAGCCCGGCGCAGGCCGATTTCGCCCCGGCGCTTATTTATATTGTACCATAACACGCCAAACAGTCCGAGTGCTACATTGATAATTAAGAAGCTTGCAATAATTATAAAAATAACCATTGGTATTATTGTTATTTCATTCTTGGCATCACGCATTTCATCAATGTGCTGAATTTCTACCGCATTATTTAGCGATGTAGCCATAAATTTATACAACTTGCTTTCAAAAGTTGCATTTGCGCTTTCCCCAACCTTAATCAGAATGTTATGGTTATTTGCTAAATAGCCGGTGTCAAGCTGGCTAAAGATAGCACTACCGGCCGGCCAAAAATCACCGTTTGTTTTAATATCCCGCACCACGCCAATCACTTTCATTTTGTTCTTATCCTCATAATCCCCTACTAACTTACCAATTGCCGGTTCGTTCCCAAACATTAACTTTTTTAGGGTTTCGTTAATGATTATTTTTTGATTTGTGCCTACCGCATCTTCAGGCGAAAACCAGCGGCCTTCAAGCAAAGAAACGTTCCAGACTTTTTTATAACCTTCGCCAACAACGTAATTGTTCACGAAATCAAACTTTTTTCCGTTTTGATGCACTCCGGTACTCATATTACTACTCGAGTATGGGAAGTTGGCACTCGCAAACGTAACTGCTTCTACCTCAGGCATCGCTTGCAACGATTTGTATAGATTGTCATAAAAAATTGCAAGCGAATCGCGGTTTTTTGGCAGTTCGCCGTTATCGTAACTGATGGACCAAACCCTCTTATAATCGAAACCAAGTGGTTTGCTATAGTTTTGATAGTAGTAAGTAAGAAAAGAAAAAACAGCAAATATAACCAGGAAAGACACCAGGATTTCGGAAAGGAAAAGAAAATTCTGTTTCCTTTTATTCCATATTAATTTAAATAAATGTTTGTACATGATAATTGCTTCTAAGATGATTTATTGAGATTTTAATGCCTTTACTACATTCAATTTAGACATTCGCCAGGCAGGGTAAACGCCCGAAACCATGCCGAAAAGCAAGCAAGCAATGAGGCTGTAAAAAAGCACTGTGAAATTAATGCTGAGGTGCATATTTGAGATTAAATTTGCGCCGTTTATAAGGTAAATTATAATGGCAGAAAGCACTACACCTATAATGCCACCTAAAAAAGTAAGAATTAAATTTTCGACCATAAATTGGTAAACAAGTGTTTTAGACGATGCGCCAAAAGCCTTTCTTACGCCAATTTCAGATGACCGCTCCATAATTCTTGTAATGTTTATATTCACCAGGTTTATTGTTGGCAGCAGCAAAAACAAGAGTACAAGTAAACCCAATATCGAAACCACCCTTGTTGAACCATTATTTGTTCCATCGCCAAAGACTCTTCTGGTCATACTGGCAAAAAATGGATCTGCATTGCTATAAATGTGATCGAAATCTTTAGGTACCGGAACTTTCTTCATCATTTGATTGTATTCCTTCTGCATCATCGGAACATCGGCTTTATTTTTAGCCAGCAAAACCGCGTTGAAAGACCCCATCAAGTCGGTGTTATTTTTTATTTCTTTAGCCAGCGTGTAAGGCAAATACATGTCGCCACTAAAATTATACAGCGTTTTGGAAACATTTGCGACCACACCAATTACCCGGTAATTAATATTATCTGCTGAGATATATTTCCCGATAACATTTTCTTCATCACCAAAGTAAGCCTTCTTAATTTCCTCAGAAATGACTGCAACTAAAGCAGAATTATCGATGTCTTTTTGCGAAAATGGCTTGCCTTCCAGAAACTTGTATTCGAGTACATTCCAGTAATCGGCGTTGGTGTACTTATATTCTATCACAATTTTTTTATTGTTCACGTAAGCATTGGAGGCCTTCGCTCCCGATGAAATGCCCATCATTTCAACATTTTTTAATTTTGAAACATAATGTTCGAAGAAATAATAGGAAACGTCACTTCTGTTCATCCAACCCTGTTTTTCATTTTTGTACTCCATCGTGGCAACGTAAAGTGACCGATCTCTTTTGTAATCGGGATAGTCGGGGCTCAAAATTTTATCTACAAAGGCCGTTGCGACCATTAATATTGTTAAGGTAAAGCTTATCCCAAACAGGCTGATGAAAGTGAAGAACTTTCTTCGTTTTAACACAGCCAAGGCGATTTTGAAGTAATTTTTTAGCATAGCTGAAATTTATTGAACTTGAGAACCATCAAAAAGGCGGACCAACCGATGTGTTTTATGCGCCATACTTTCATCGTGCGTAACCATTACGATTGTTGTGCCTTCATTTTTATTTAGATTGATAAGGATTTCCATAATCTCGTTTCCCATCGCACTATCCAGGTTTCCGGTAGGCTCATCAGCCAAAATAATTTGAGGATTGCCCACAATTGCCCGTGCAATGGCAACCCGTTGCCTTTGCCCGCCAGAAAGTTGTGTAGGAAAGTGCTTTAAACGATTACTTAAACCAACTTTTTCCAAGGCTTCGGTTGCCAATCTTTTTCGCTCCTTTGCTGATGATGTGCGGTACAACAGAGGTAACTCAACATTATCCAAAACCTGCAAGTCGTTAATTAAATGATAACTTTGAAATATAAAACCGAGTTTGTGGTTTCTGAACTTTGCCAGTTTCTCATCAGAAAAGCTGCTAATATCCTGACTATCGATTTTTATATTTCCCTTTGAAGGCTCATCCAGCAAGCCCATGATGTTGAGCAGCGTGCTTTTGCCACAACCAGACGGGCCCATTATCGACAAAAACTCACCTTTGGCAATGTCCAGACTAATCCCATTTATCGCCAGCGTTTCTACCGTATCTGTTCGGTAAACTTTTTCAATATTTTGTAAGCGTATCATATTGTATAATTAGTGATTAAGATTTATTAATAAGTTATTTTGCTGTTTTTTTCGAAATCATAGAGTGATAGGTACCTTAACTGGTAGTAAGCGCCCCAAAAATCGCGAAGCGAAGAAACATAATCTCGCTTCGCAGTATCGTTTTCCTGGAAGGCGATGCTTAAATCGGTGATGCTTAAATTGCCCAGCACATAACGCTCACTTGCGATTTTGTATTTTTCGGCAGCAATTTTCTCAGCGGCATCCGTTAGCTTAATTTGCTCTTTCATCATATTAAAAAGCGTTACCTGCGTTACTATTTGCTGCTTAAAGGTTTGCTTATCCTGTTCTACAGCGTAAGCTATAAATTGCTCATTCGCCTGCGCGGTTTTAGTTCTTGATTTGGAACGCCCCCAATCCATAACCGGAATTGATAACTGTAACTCAACTGATTGCTGGTTTTTTGGGTTGCGGTAAACATCAAAAGCCGTTAAGCCAGCGTTAGAATAGCCAAGATTGGCTTTCAAAGTTGCCTTCAAACCGTTTTCACCTCTTGCTTTGGCAACATCTCTTTTGGCTTCGGCAAGCCGGCGAATAAAACCAATTGCATCAGAACGGTTTTCAAAAGCTTCCGTTAGCACTTTCTCTGTTGCAACCGTCATCTTGGCCACCACCTGAGGCATATTTAACTTTATCCTGTCATCGCCCTCCATGCCCGTATAACTGCGGAGGTTTAAGGTAGCAATTTCAACATCACGCTTAGCAGTACCCACGGCTTTTTGAGCGTTTAACACTTCCAGTTGCAACTGCAAAATTTCATTTTTAGAAATTTTGCCTAATTCAAATTTTGTATCGGCAATGGACAATATTCGTTTAGTATTGGCATAATTTAAATCGGCAATATCAAGATTTACCTGCGCCAATAATAAATCGAAAAAAAATTCGCTTACCGTAATGGATATCTTCTCCTGAGTTTCGATAAAGGTTTGCTTGCTTTCATTGTATTTTAAAGGCTCGATTTTTTTATCCCATTTCAGACTGTTAAACTGCAAAAGTGGCTGTGTGTAACCGATGCCGTATGGTATGCCGTTATAAAGAACATTATTCCGGTCAAAATCATCGAATCTTTGCAGTTGGGTTGTACCATAAATTGTTCCGCCGGTTGCAGCAATACTCTGGGTAAAATTTAACGTAAGCGAAGAATTATCGTAATGTACGGGTTGAAAAAGGATTGTTCCATTTGGCTGCTGAACCTGGGTATAAGTTTTTGTATAGCCGGGCAAAACGCCTTCGAGCGCTAATTGCGGTTGATAGTTCGATTTAAAAGTTCTCCACTCCCAATATTTCGTTTCCTTAACGGTTAGTGCCTGTTTTGCGGCAATAGAATTTGCCTTTGCCATTTCAACAACCTGTGGCAAACTTAGTTTTAAAGTGTCGGTTTTTGGCAGGGCAAAGGTTGCTAAACCATGCAAAATCATTAAAACGCTAAATAAAAATGTCTTCATCGCCTTAATTATTTATAGTTACTTTTTTCGAATTTTTATAATCGCCCATATCCGATGTTATTATTTCGTCGCCGGCTTTCAGCCCACTTATAATTTCTACATAATCGAAATTGCTTAATCCGGTTTTAACAGTGCGCCGCTCTGCAACACCATTTTTTAATACGAAAACTTCCTGTAAATTCGAACCATTAAATGCCGGTCCATTAGCAACTCTGAGCACCCCATTACGGGTATCGGTTACTAAAAACACATCGACTTTCTGATTTGGCCTTAACTCTTTGCTGTCTTTTTGGTTTAGTTGAATATCGAAGGAAACGATTGCATTAGCCACCGCCGGCGAAATGTTAACGATAGAACCCCTTAATTGTATTTCGCCGATTCTGATAATTGCCGGCATGTTGTTATGAATTTTATCCAATAAATTATCAGACATGCTTCCGGCAACCTTAAAGCCGCTTAAATCTGCAATACGAACTAAAGCATCGCCCTCATGTACGCTGGCGCCAATGTTTTTATTTACCCAGGTGATAACGCCCGGTCTGGTGGCCATAACATCGGCTAAATCGAGTTTACGCTTCAAAGCATCAAGGTCTTTCTTTTGAATTGCAAGCGCAATTTGCGCTTCCCTGATTTCGATTTTCATGGTTTGTTGTTTACTTTTTATTTCATTTTCGAGTTGAAGTTTTTCCAAATCAGCAACCTTTAAATCAAGTTCGGCCCGTTCAACATCTTCTTTCGTGCCACCTCCGGCTTTTAGTAAGCGCTTTGCGGCAGATACGGCATCTTTGAGATTGCTGATTCGCAGCTGTTTGATGCTGTTATTCGATTTAATATCAAAAAAACTTTTCTCCAGGTCCAATCTTAGTTTGCGAATTTCGTTTTCTTTAGATTCCATCTGAAATTGCAGTTTTCCATAATCGGTTTGGCTAAGCGATTTATCGAGCATCAAAATCGATTGGCCAGCCTTAACCTGATTTCCAGCATCCATTAAAACTTTTTTTACAGATGCATTTATAGGACTCGTTAAAACCTCTTCGAATTCGGGCAGCACTTCTCCGGTTGCATTAATCGTATTTTCAATTATTCCAGTTTCAACTTTTGCAGTTGTAATGTCTGATGCGGTTAAAGCAGGCTTAAAATAAAACCGTACAAACCAAACAGCTGCTACAATCACAACTAAAACAATGAAGATTATAACATATGCCTTCTTCCTCTTTTTTGATAAAACTTCTTCCTCAATAAGTTTGTCCATTAACCTTTTTTTTGAACAAGCTTTTACAAGGCGAATGCCAATATTAATGAACTAATAATCAATAGTTTACAAAATAGTAGAATTTGAAAAATGCCCGATATCGAACGCTTTGTTTGTTATCGAACGTTTAACTCGAAAAGGAAAATCAATTAGAAATTACTTCAACAGAACAGTACCTTTACAATATGAAAAGATTGAACAGTGAAACCCCGAACGACGAGTTACAGGATGTGAAAAAGGGCGACCTGGTTACCGATACTTTTAGCAAAACCGGGTTGGTAGAAAGCATAAACGTTACAGACGATGGTTTGTACAGAATTTACGAATTCAATCTGGTAACGGGGCGAACCATCACCGTAAAGAAATAAAAAAGAGGGGTTAAAAACCCCTCTCTCAAAATTGCCTTGAAATCTATCATTAGTGGTAATGATATATTTCTTGCAATCAAAGTAATGTAACACCATAGTTCAGTATGCGCCTGGTTTTCAGATAATTCTGTAATTGCAGACACCTTATGAATTACATTGATTACGCAAAAACAATTATTATTCCAGTTTTTGCGTAGGTCTTGAAATATTCTTAATTGCGATTGTTTACAACCTGGCAATTTTGTTTATTGCCGCAGCCATATTTCCGCCACCTGTTTTTGCTATGATATGCTTTCTGTGACTTTTAACCGTTTCGATGCATAAATAAAGTTTCCCCGCAATTTCTTTGCTCGTAAAGCCCTGTTTTGCCAACTCTAAAACTTCCTTTTCCCGTTTCGATAACGTTTGGCTAAGCTCCGAAAATTCCGTTTCATGGCAAAGCACGTAGGTTCCTCCGGGCGAAAGTTTGTGAACGGTTAAATTAATGGCGTTGTTAAACTTAAAACCAGTTATATCAGTGCAGTTTATATATTCTAAAGTAGGTTTGCCATCGTTTGTAAAACTCACGAAACTGCTTTGCCTTAGCATGGTAACATAGTTGTTATCATATGTTCTCATCCTGATGTTGTAGCTAAACCTTAATTTGCCACGCTGTTCGGCTGGGGTGCTGTAATAGAAATTAAAAATGGCTTTATGAATTTCCCGCAAAAGTTCCAAATCGGCCGGATGGACAACACTTAGCGCAAAATTTAAACCGCGGTTTAGAAACATTGCAGCATCATAACCTAATATTTTCTTTATCGATGGACTTATCGATTGATATTGCATAAAGGTCCAATTGAAAACAGCCTGATAACCTGTAGCACTTTCTGCAAATTTATAAGATTCGGAAACCGGGTTTGGAACTACGGGTGTAAACTGCTGTAATTTTGTTGAATAGCCGGCAAGTCGGTACAATTCGCCGGTTGAGAGAATATTCAATAGATTCATAACTGTAGTTTATAGGGCATGTAAAACTAGTAAAATTTTTCAGCACTTAATAACCTGAAAATCACTCTTTTGAGGGATTATTATCAACAGTAATATTTTTGATATTGCAGATTAAATTAATCTCCGAAAAAATGATTAACAACGTAGCTTTTGACGTGGTTATCGGGCTGGTATTTATTTACCTTCTTTATAGTTTGTTGGCTACAGTTATTGCTGAAATTGTTGCTACAAAACTCGGCTTACGGGCAAGAAACCTAAAAGAAGCGGTTAATAGAATGCTTACGGATGAAGATGCGTTTTATCTAAAAGGGAAATGGTACGACTTTCTGGGGAAATGGCTGCTGGAAAAACTCGCCAGATTAACCGATTCTTTAAGGCTGATGAAAAATCCGAAAAACACAATCATCACTAGGTTTTACAATAATCCCGAAATTAAATACCTCGGCAGCTCCGGTCTGTTTAAATATCCCTCATCATTTAAGGCAGTTAGTTTTTCCAAAACCCTGCTCTATATGTTAAATGGTAATGCGCCATTGTTTGCAAATAATATTGATGCCACCCTCAGAAATGAAGCCCAGAAGGTTTTAGGCAGGGAAACTGCAGAATATGTTTTAAACATTTGGGAAGATTCTGAGCATAATATTGTTAAATTTAAAATGCAGCTCGAGGCCTGGTTTGACAGAAGTATGGAGCAGGCAACAGAATGGTATAAAAGAAAAATTCGGATTGTATTGCTCATCATCGGGTTTATGATGGCCTGGCTATTTAACGCAGATACAATTTCAATTACCCATAAACTTTCGAAAGATAAAAATGCAAGGGAGCAAATGGTATTGCTTACTGCTTCATTTTTAAAATCTAATCCGCCACAGCCGGAAGACATTTCTCAATCATTAACCGATAACGAGGCCCGGGAATACCAGCAAAACCTCGATTCTTTAATGTCGGTTAAGGCCACCATTGAGGCTGATATTGAATCAACGAAAACACTTTTAGGTTACGGCAGCTGGCCACCTGATTCGGTTGAGGTTCTAAAAACTGGAAATCAAAGCAAATTCAGGCCACAAATTGATGCTTCCCTCCTGTCTGTTAACCAGAAAATACAATCGCAACTTAAAAACTATGTGTTTTTTAGCACTAACGATAAATGGAACTACTTTTTTGGAATTTTCAGCAGGCATTTCTGGGGCTTCCTCATTACCGCTATTGCGATCTCTTTGGGTGCGCCATTCTGGTTCGATTTGCTAAATAAACTGATGAGCTTGAGAACATCAAATAAAGAACAAACGCAAAGCACAAATACCAATGCAAACAATACCGTAAAACCATCAGAAAGCAGATAGATATGGTTACACTTAAAGTTACAATTAATGGCGGCATTGCACCTTTACCGGTTAAAATTTATGTAGATAACCTCGCCAGCACAAATGATTTTCGCTTCACCAGAGATGAATCTTTCGAAGAGCCATTAAACCTGCAACCGGGAAAATATTCGATTATGGTTGGCGGTAAAAATCCTGAAAATGGAAATACTGATGTTTCCTTAACGGGCGAATTTATAGATGGGCCTGAACCTCAATCGAGTTTTAACCGCTCAACGCCTGTATTTTCAGTACTTTTTTTTATCGAAGTTTAAATTGATGTTATGAAAAAGGCGTTGCTTTTCGGCTTACTAATCTTATTTAATTTGAACTTGTTTGCGCAAACGGTGAAAGACAGTTTGCAAACGGCCGTTTACAGCTTGAAAAAAGAGAAATTAAGTAATTTAATCAAGTCTGCAGAAAACTTAAAATCAGGAAATTATAAAGATGTTTTTTATAGTTTTTTCCAATTAGCGGCTAAAGATTTAACAGGCCAGAACAAGGCATTCGGTTTCAACAGTACGCTTTTTGCCATAAAGTTAAAGCTAGACTCATCTTTAAACCATGATTACAATTTAAGGAAGCAAAATTTTGCACGCAATTTCCAGTTTAATGTGAAGCTCAATTTAGATACCGCTTTAAAGTTTAAAGGCTTTACCAGCGGCTTCACCTATGCAATCGTAAACCAACGCGACCATCAACTTGCCAATTTTACCGGGAGCTATCTCGGGAAGGTATTATACCCTTTGCTAGATACGATACAAAAACAGTCGGCAGCTTACACGACAATGATTGTAAATCAAAATTTACCCCGCGAGAAACGTTCAGCGCTATTGTCTCAAATGCAACAAGGAATCGATTCTTTGCTGGCAAATTATACGCTCAGTTACTTGCCTGATGCATTTTTTAAAGGCCTTAAATACCCTTCCGCACTCATTGCTTCTCTAAAGAAAATTGATCTGATTTCTGATTCGCTTTACAAGGAACTGGATAAAAAATGGCTGTGGACTGTAAGCGGAAATGCATCTACCGCTAAAACCGGCCGATTTAACCGGGCGGGTATTGAAACCATTCTCCTGAAAGGCAAAAAACCAGAACTGGATATCAGAGCTGGCGTTTATTACGCAGACACGCTTGTGCAAAGAAGAATTTCGAGGTTTGTAAGCAGTATTTCTGCCGGCTTCAATTTTCCCCTGTTAATTGTAAAAAAAGCAAGTACTATCGAATTTAAACCTTACCTCGAGTACAGCCGGATTCTAAGCAATGCACTTCCCAACGAAGATAAGTACCGGATTTTAGCAAACGCAGATTTAAGATTCAGGATTACCGAAGGACTTTGGCTTCCATTAACGATAAAATATGATTTACAGTACAATAACCTGTTGGGTTTCTTAAACGTATCAATAAATCTGAAAGGGATTAATAGTAATTAAACAAAAAGATTATGGCATATAAAATTCTTTCTTTAGATGGTGGCGGCTCCTGGGCTGTTATTCAGGCCAGGGTTCTACTGGATATCTATGGCGATTTGAACGGGCATGAACTATTAAAAAAATTCGACCTCGCCATCGCAAATTCGGGTGGCAGCCTTGTTTTAGCCACACTTTGTAATAACATGAAACTGAGTGAGATTATCTCCGTTTTTGAAGATGAGGCGAAGCGAAAGCAGGTGTTCTCTAAACTTTCCTTTTGGGAAAAGTTACGTTGGAGAAATATTGCCAGTTTAACAAACGTGCTCGGCCCAAAATACAGTATGGAGCGCAAAATGTCGGGCTTGCAAAACGTTTTAAAGCCGTATAACAGCTTAATGACCCAGGGCAAAACCACAAAGCCTACGCTGGAGATAGCGTTAAACGAACTGCCGAAAATTATCGGCAAACCAGAATTGCAGTTAATAATTGTCGGCTTTGATTATTTTAGGCAAAGGGCTACCTTTTTTCGTTCAAATGCCAGCAGCAAAACCGATATCTTTAGTGGTGGCAAATACTATCAGGTTAGCCTGGGGCACGCCATCCACTCCTCTAGTAATGCTCCTGTTAATTATTTCGATGCCCCTGCCGAAATTACAATAAACCAACTGAACGGAAACGATATCCGTAAAACGAAAATGTGGGATGGAGCAGTTTCGGGCTTCAACAATCCTGTGTTAGCTGGCCTGATTGAAGCCATAACAAACAATTCTATCCCGATGAGCGATTACAAAATTCTCTCTCTCGGCACCGGAACTGGCGGGCAGGCGATGATTGCAGACTACCAGACTTCATCTAACACAGAAATTAAAGCAATTTTTGATAGGAATGAAGATAATAAGCTGGCATTTACAGACTACGACTTAACTTTTGTTTCAGACATAAAAAAAATGTCGACGAGTATCCTCGGAGATCCACCTGATTCTGCAACTTTTATCGCTTATTCAATCTTAGATCCTGCACTCACAAATAAAGCATGTTTAGTGCGGATTAACCCCTGTATAAAGCCCGTTCTAAACCCAAAAAGCCTTGTATTTGAAGCTCCCGACGTTTATAAAAGTGAACCGAACGGCCAGGAGCTTTTCATTAAATTGATGGATTTAGATATGGATGCTGTTGCAAATGAGGAAGTTGCGCTTATTACTCAGCTTTGCAGCAAATTTATAACGCAGAACACGGTTTGCCTTCCAAATCAATTAATAAGAGGCGATGGTAATGGCATCCATCTTGGCGATGATACTTACCAAAAGGCCAAAGCCAGGTGGCTAAGCTGCAACCCGATTTAAAGAAAAAACAGATGTCGAAACTTTTCACTTTTAGCCGAAATCAGGGTGTGGTTATGGTTACCCTACTTTTTGTTCTGCTGCTTGGTGGGATTTATTTTTTCTTGTACATCCCAAACAACCAGAGAAATCTAGAAGAGCAGCGCTTCAGGTGTTTACAAAACGTTGAAGTAAATATCCACGCTAAAATTGATAATTCAGTAGCCTTACTAAATAATTTACTCATAACGTGGCAAAAAAACGACTCTCAATACAATCAAAAACGGTTAGCGCAATACATAAAAAATTATCCGCAGCAAAATTTTACCTTACTGCCCATTAAAGCTGTAGAAAAAACGGCTGGGAACGACCTTGGAGACAGCACCTGTAATATCGACCTCAATAAGAAGGAACTGATCATTTATCTGAAAAAAAACGGAAATCAAATTGGTCTTAAATATAGCATCAGTCAATTTATAGATCCGCTGTTGCCACGCGATATCTATAATGAATATATTCTGCTAAAATCGAGTAAAATCGTTTATCAAACTTTTCCCAGTGGGATAACTAATATTACCACTGATTCTTTGAAAACTGATAAGAGTGCATTTGCCGGCGGACAAGTGAAAAACATTGAACTAAGTGGTACACAATACAAACTTTTTTCGCAACAGCTGAGTTTAAATGCCGATTCTGTTTTGACCATTACAGGATTGCTGAAAGACCAGAATTATCAACATGAGAAAAGCAAGCTGCAGGAAAACGTAGTATTACTTTTATTAATACTTGCAATAGCAACCATACTGGCATTACCATGGATTAAGTTGTACCAAATGGGGAATAAGGACAGACTTACCGTTACTGACGGTTTGTTCTCCTTTGCAGTTTCAATGCTGCTTATGTCGATACTTTTCTTTGCCTTTTTTAAGTACAACGTTTTATTGCGACCGGGAGAAAATCTGTCCCGAAAAATTGGCATAAACCTGGCAAAGCAACTGGAAACTGGCTTTAAAAGCGAAACGAATGCAGCTTACAAACTATTAACCAGATTAGATCAAATTAGAACCAATAACAAAAATGCTTCGGCCTTTATAAATTTTAGTGATAAAAATATAAACTACAAATACCGGGATTCCGGGGAATTAAACTCAACAACAATCTTTGCCAATAAGATCGATTCGATCACAAAAGGAATCAACATCAATCAGGTTTTTTGGCTCAAAAATAACGGCTCCGAAACTAATAACTGGTCGGCAGCAGCCAATATTGCGCCGCCCGGAAACTTTGCAAACCGCAGTTACTTTACAAATCTTCAAAATAAAAGCGCATATTTTCTGCCACCGCCAAACAAACAGCCTTACTATTTAGATCAGGTAATATCGTGGACAACCGGTCAGTTTACCTCCGTTATTTCAAAACCTTCAGTTAATAAAGGCACTCCGGTGGCCGCAATGTCTTTCAACTTTAAGTGCTTAAACAAATCAATACTTCCTTCGGGGTTTCTCTTCGCAATTATAAACAGCGATGGAAAAGTATTGTATCATTCAAATGCATCAAAAAACTTAAATGAGAATTTGTTAAATGAGTTTTCAGAGAAAGAAAGACTGAAAACAGCCATTTTAACCCACGGGAACGGATTTTTCTATACTCAGTATTTGGGCAAAGAATATTACGCCACCGTAAAATCAATCGATAATTTACCTTTTCAAATCATTGTTCTCGAAGATAAGGATTACAAAAACATTAGAGATATAAATGTATTCAGCTTTAGCTTCGTGATGCTGTTTGGCTTCTTTTTGTTACTCATTTTACAAATTCTTGTCGTTTTTGGCTTCTCTCAGAAAACAACATTCTTTAAAAAACATTATTTTGATATTTCATGGATTGGCCCGAACAAAAACTTTGCGCATCAATACAATCTTGCAATCGTTTATAATCTAATTAATATAGTTCTGCTTATAATTTTTTACCAGTTCACCAGTTTTCTTCAATTTTTGTTTATCCTTTTTATTTCGTCAACCTCGGTAACCTTATTTTTAAATTATAACTACTCAAAAAGTTATTTTAAAACAACAACAGAAAAGTTTAAGCTCAAAAGGAATTCCAATATAGCGCTCATTATTGTAATAGTACTGATAAACCTGGCCGCCATAGTTACCATAGAGCCAATCAAGTTTTTTGCTTTTGAGGCTATTTTATTACTCACCGTTATGGTTTTCCTTAAGGTTTCTGAACAGGCATTTAAGTGGGGAAATCACCTTTCGTCATTCTTTAATAAAAACTGGAACTTCAGCAATAGTTATTCGCTAATGATTTTCACCAGGCTCATCATAACAAGTGGTTTGCCCGTAATGCTGTTCTTTACCGCATCTTATAATTACGAACTTAAGATGACTACGCGTTACCGCCATTTGCAATTTGCGAAAGAATTGCTTGATAAGTACCCCGCACTTAACAAGAAAATGAAATTTAACGATGTTTATATAGACAGCGTTTGGATTAGAAGTTTTAAGGAAACGAAGAACATGCCTGTAATAAAGGTGTCGAATGAGGAGAAACATACGGCAACTTTGTTTAAATACCTTACCAATTACACAACCAAGCAATTACCCGATATCGACCAAAACAACCCAGATAGTTCCGAAAATTTCATGTTCTTTTCACCGCTTTTCGAACCTGGAAAAACAGAAAGCTATCATAAACTGCCTAACGGGAAATACATCCAGCTTAGCTCTTTGAGGATACAATATATTGCCCCAACAACATACAACAGCGACAAATGGTATTTAGGTATTATTTATTGGGTGCTGTTTTTTTCTGCACTACTGGCTTTCGGGGTCGTTCTTCATGGCATCTTCAGGAAGCTTTTTGCATTAAATCTTCCGCTTACCAAAGGTTGGCAGGAAATTGATGAGCTCCTGTTAACCAATAATGAGCTTAACTCACTACTTTTCGTAATTGGCTCGCCAGGCTCCGGAAAACTATCGAAATTTAAAAAACTCATCGAAGCGAAAAGAATAACCGGGAAAGATGATGTGGTGCTCGTTCTTGATGAAGCGAACCCAGCAAAAAGTAATGTTTTTATTGCGGATTTGATTTTAATACCTGAAAATGTCGATGAAGCAAAAAGTGACCCACATTGGCTGGAGATGCAAGATTTGGCACTGAATAAAGATTATGTGCTGGTTATTGTTAACCATTTTGAGTACGACATAAAAAACCCAGCAACAAATGCCGCGAAACTCAATTTTATGGAAGCCTTGTTGCAGCGAAATAAAAGTAAAATTGTAATCGTTTCAACGGTGCATCCGGTTAATTTTTTAGATTCTTTAAATCAGCAGGATCTGTTTAGAGAAGAGGATAACCGCCATCCCGAACACGATTTAGAACGGTGGCATGTGCTGCTTGGGCATTTCAGAATTGTTATAGAAAAATTAGAAACCGGCCAGATAGAAGTTGATGCTGATGCGCCTCTGTGGAAAAAAATACTTATGATGGAAACACAGAGTGGACATTTTTTGGAAAAAATGCAGAAACCTGTTGTTAGTAGAATGGAAAATCTGGCTGAAGAAGAATCGTTGCAGATTGATGGAGATGCTCTGGCGTTTAAAATGCAAATCACATCGCATTATTTCTACATGTATTTATGGCAATCTTTAACCAAAGAAGAGAAATTTTTACTCTATGATTTAGCTGAAGATGGCCTTGTAAACCCGTACGACGATTATAACCTTACTTTATTGATAAGCAAAGGTATCATCACCAAAGATGATGGTGTTCTTCGGCTTTTCAATAAAGGCTTCCGGAATTTTATACTTACAGCTATTGGCAATTCTGAAGCGATAAAAATCAGAAACCAGATAAAAGATAATGGTAACTGGAAAAACCTGAAAACGCCACTTATGATTTTGATCGTCGCCATTTTAGCCTTCCTATTTACCTCTCAGCAAGAAGCATATTCGACTGTAATTAAATATTTAACCATTTTGTCGGTCGGCGTGCCGGCAATACTCAAGTTTTTTTCCATGTTTACTGCAGAAAAAGCCGAAAAAAGCTAAACCAGATTTCTAGCTTTTTGCAGCTTTAAAACTAATAGCGTTTGCAAAACCTTCTATGAGCTTTTTTATTGTTGTGCAGAAATATAAAAAAACCAATTTATTGAGGATATTTGCCTCAAAATATAGCAGATGCAAAACATTAAAAACATCATTTTCGATTACGGCAACGTAATTTTCGATATTGATTTTAGAATAGCTCAGGATTCATTTAAAAAATTAGGCATTACCAATATTGAAAATTTCTTTGCACACAAAGCACATAATCAGCTGTTTGATGATTTTGAAACGGGAGCCATTTCGCCTGCCGAATTTAGAGCCGGGATTAGGGATGCGGCCAAAAAACCTGAACTTACAGACGCTGAGATTGATGAAGCGTGGAACAGCTTATTAATTGGAACAATTCAGGAAAACCATGATTTACTCTTGAAGGTTAAAGAAAAATACCGCACATTTCTTTTGAGTAACAATAACGAAATTCACTATGATTGGATTATTAATTACCTGAAAACAACATTTAAAATTAACAACTACGATGACTATTTTGAGAAAGCCTATTTTTCTCAGCAAATGAAGTTACGTAAACCCAACACTAATATTTTTGAACAGGTTTTGAAGGAAAATAACCTCAATCCTGCCGAAACTTTATTTATTGATGATAGTCCGCAGCATATTGCAGGTGCTGAAAAAGTTGGCCTTAACACGCTGTTAATGACTGAAAAGCCAGCAAACCTTGAAACTGTGTTAAAAGCAAATGGAATTTTATAATTAAATTATGGCAGAAAAAAAATTTAAATCGCTGCAGGAATTTTACCCCTTTTATTTAAGCGAACACACCAACACTACTTCGAGAATTTTGCACTTTATTGGAACTGGTTTGGTTGCCCTGGCTTTTGTTACCGGCTTTTTATTTCACGATTGGCGTTTTTTCTTAGCGATGCCTGTTTTAGGTTATGGCTTTGCCTGGGTTGGCCATTTCTTTTTTGAGAAAAATAAACCTGCCACTTTTCAATATCCTGGTTATAGCCTTGCCAGCGATTTTCTTCTATTCTACGATTTACTAACCGGGAAACAAGCCTTTGTGGTAAGAAAGTAATGTTGCCGTAGTGTTGTGGGTAATGCTTTTTATATATTTTTGCCACAGAAACACAGAAGGCACGGAAAACATTTTCCACAATACTTTGAGCAAATCCTCTTTGGTTACGGTGCTTCGTGAGTGGGAATTTGCTATGCCCCTCTTTTATAAATTTTTGCCACAGAAACACAGAAGGCACGGAAACATCTTCCACAATAGGTTGAACAAACCTTCTTTGGTTACGGTTCTTCGTTAGTGGGGATTTGCAAAGCCCGTTTTATATATTTTTGCCACAGAAACACAGGAGGCACGGAAAATACAGTATGATAGCCTAATAAAAGACTTCTCTAGTCGGGATTTGCAATGTCAACTTTAGCACCGAACAGCGTGTTTAAACCCGATTGCAGCGATATCCGCCAGTTTTTCACTGGCGATTTAGCGTAAAGCGGGACTGTATGATCCGAAGTGTTATGGAGCGCTCATTTCCAAAAAACTCAATCAATTAAACAACAAGCAACCCCGAAAAGCAAGTTAAAGCTTTCTTCGTTTCAGTTCCCTTTCAATTAAGCCAAGCTCTCTCCCGGTTTGCCCGGCAACTGATGTGTTTTCTTGTGCTCGCCTGAACAAATAGGGCATAACCGCCTTAATCGGGCCATAGGGAACATATTTTGCCACATTATAGCCTGCATCTGCAAGGTTAAAACTTAAATTATCGCTCATCCCTAAAAGCTGCGCAAAATACACGTGAGGATGATTGTGAGGTATTTTTTTCTCGTCTAAAAGATAAGTTAACAAGCGGCTGCTATCTTCATTATGGGTTCCGCAAACGATCGCGATTTCCTCAATATGGTCAACACAGTAACGCAGCGATTCGTTATAATCCCGATCCGATGATGCTTTATCTGGCTGAATTGGCGACGGATAGCCCATTTCGGCAGCACGTTTACGTTCCTTTTCCATGTAAGCACCACGAACCATTTTTACCCCCAAAATAAAGCCGGCGGCTTTAGCAATTAAATGGTCTGCTTTCATATCGGCCAGTTTATCATGCCGATACATTTGATAGGTGTTGTAAACGATAATGCGCTCTTTGTTAAACTTCCGCATCATATCCAAAGCCAAATCGTCAATCGTATCCTGAATCCAGGTTTCTTCGGCATCAATCATTACCGGAACGCCTTTATCAAACGCCGTGCGGCATATCATCTCACAACGCAACCTTACCTTTTCAAACTCCGTCTGCTCTGCCGGACTCAACGTTTTTTTCGCATCTAACCGTTCCAGTAACCCAAAACGGCCAATCCCTGTAATTTTAAAAACGGTAATGGGTATGTTCAAATCTCCGTCAGCACGAAGTATGGTGCGGATAATTTCCTGGCAAGTGTTATGAAATACAATCTCCTCTTCCTCGCCTTCAACCGAATAATCCAAAATGGTTCCAACACCGCCTTTTGCAAGTTGTGCAATTGCCTTATCGCACTCGGCAATGGTTTCACCACCACAAAACTGCTGGAAGATAGTGGCTTTAATAGCGCCTTGAACTGGCAAGCCAATGTTTAGAAAAAAATTCGTTATCGGCGGACCAACCTTTGTTAAAAAGTTGCTGCCGATCATTTTAAACAGCCAAAACGCCTTTTTTAATTCAGCATTTGTTTTTTGACGAAAAGCAACTTCGGTGTTATCGAAATTGGGTTGTTTAGCAGGTAATGAATCAATCATTTGATGTTTAATAAGTCAGATGGATGCAAAATTATAAAAACCATCCATTCTACGAACGTAAAACCTCTAAATAATCGTATTTTTGCAGCAAAATGATACAATTCAAATTAGAAGGCGAATTTATTCCGCTGATCCAATTGTTAAAAGCCACTGGGCTGGTGGGTACTGGTGGAGATGCGCAGGCTGTTGTAATGGATGGCCTCGTTAAATGCAACGGAGAAGTTGAATTCCGCAAACGCTATAAAGTTAGAGTGGGCGATATCATCACGTTTGAACAAGATAAAATCGAAGTAATATAATGCAGACTTTAACCAGTGCAGGCCATTCGCTTTATTTCGAAAGCAACTTAGAAGCCTTAAAATCCCTTTTAGAAAGCAATAAATACAGCAAGGTTTTCATCCTTGCTGATGAGCACACCAGCGAAATCTGCTTACCAGTTCTTCAATCTATGTTGGATGACTATGCTGACTTTGATTTGATAGAAACATCGGCCGGTGAGGAAAATAAAAACATCGATTTTTGTATCGGCATCTGGAAAACGCTTTTGGATTTTGAGGCCGACCGAAAAAGTTTAATGATAAATTTAGGTGGTGGTGTAATTACAGATATGGGCGGCTTTATTGCCTCTACATATAAACGCGGCATAGATTTCATCAATGTACCTACAACGCTCCTTTCGCAGGTAGATGCTTCTGTAGGTGGCAAAACTGGCATCGATATAGACAATGTTAAGAATATGGTTGGCACTTTTACCTTGCCCCAAATGGTTTTTATCGAAACCAGATTTCTGGAAAGCCTACCCGAACGCGAACTTCTTTCAGGCTTTGCCGAAATGATTAAGCACGGCTTAATTTACGACAAAGATTATTACGAAAAGTTAAAAAGCACTCATTATTTAATGCCTTCGGCAGAAGATATTTTCCGTTCTGTGGAGATTAAAAATGAGGTTGTAACCATAGATCCACACGAAAAAAATCTACGTAAAATTTTAAATTTTGGCCATACCATTGGCCACGCTATTGAAAGTTACGCGCTGGCAAATGATGAGAAACCGCTAACCCATGGCGAAGCAATTGCCATTGGTTTTATTTGTGAAGCAACTATATCAGTTAAGTATTGCGGTTTAACAAAAGACGAGCATAAAGATATTTGCGATTACCTGATATCGATATATCCAAAATATGAGATTAAAAGGGAAAGCTTCGATGCGCTGTTGGAGTTAATGAAAAGCGATAAGAAGAATGAAGACGGAAATATTCTGTTTTCTCTGCTGGAAAATATAGGAAAATGCACGTTTAACTGCCGTGTTAGCTCTGTTGATATATTACGCAGTTTAGATTATTATAACAGTTTATAAAAATGAAATTTACCGGAAGTGATATTTCTGTAGGCGGCTTGTTTGGCTTCGTAATCGTTTTAACATTGGTTGAAATGTATTTTAGCTATGCGCATGATAAAAAATTGTATACCAAACGCGATACCTGGACCAACATTTATTTAATGATAGCAGCCGTTATTATTAATCTGGGCATGAAAACTGCTACATTTTTCTTGCTGGAATATTGTTACCAGTTCCGTTTATTCCAAATTGCCAATGTCTGGATTTACTGGCTGGTGTTAATTCTGGCTCAGGATTTTCTCTATTGGTTTTTACATACTGTTGGGCATTACGTGCGCTTCTTTTGGGCCATGCATGTAACGCATCACTCATCCGAACACTTTAATTTAACAACAGGTTTTCGCTCTACCGTTTTCGAACCATTATATCGTGTATTTTTCTATTTGCCGTTGGCATTTATGGGTTTTACAGCAATGGATATCCTTTTTGCATACCTTGTTACACAAATTTATGGCAACCTTGTGCATACGCAGTATAAAATTAATTTTCCAAAATGGTACGAATATATTTTCGTAACGCCATCGCACCATCGTGTTCATCATGCCAGTAATGTACGCTATCTGGATAAAAATATGGGCATGGTTTTAATTCTCTGGGATAGATGGTTTGGTACTTTTCAAGCAGAATTGCCGGAAGACAAGATTAAATATGGCTTAACAACCCAACCGAAAGATACCGGCCCGGTGAATATTATTTTTCATGAATTTATTTCGCTCCGTGCCGATGTTAAGAAGGCTCCAACTTTTATGGATAAGGTTAAATACATCATCAACCCGCCCGGATGGAGCCATGATGGCAGTACTAAAATTGCAAAAATAATGCAGCAGGAGCTCCAGGAAACTGAAGCGATGGAAAAACTTAATAAGGCTAAAGATTTTATTGAAAAGCCACGAACCCTGAGTTCAACAGGATAACATTTAAACGGTCTGTATTTATGGGCCGTTTTTGTTTAAGGGGATTTTGGAATTGAAAAACAATCTAAAGATTATCGACAGCCTTTAACAATCGGCAAATCCTTATTTCATACCCATTATTAAAACGGCCTAAAAGGCACAAAATTAAATTTTATTAAAAATAATTTAATTTTAGTATTGACAAATTAAATTTTGTTATTACATTTGGCTCATTCAAAAGCAAAAATGAAATTATTCAACACATATTACTTTGGTTACTTTTACTATTTTAGTAAGAGCCGGGGCTAATATGCAAAATGATAGATAACAATATTAAAATGTATAAGAAAGTCCCGGCAAACAGCCGGGACTTTTTTGTTTTACGCAAAAATGGAAACGACAAAACGAGTAGCGATTCAAGGCATCAAAGCATCTTTTCATGAGGAAGCGGCCTACAAATTCTTTGGTAAAAGCATCGAAACTGTAGAGTGCAACTCATTTAAAGAAACCTGCGATAAACTAGAGAAAAATGAGGCCGACTTCGTTGTCATGGCTATCGAAAACTCTATTGCCGGCAGCCTGTTGCCTAACTACACCTTAATCCGAGATTACGGCTTCTCGGTAGTTGGCGAAGTTTACCTTCCAATTCAATTGCATTTGATGGCCTTACCGGGCGTAAAATTTGATGACATCAAAATCGTGACCTCCCATCCTATCGCCATCCGCCAGTGTATAGATTTCTTTTACGATTATCCCCATATTAAAATTGTGGAAAGCAATGATACCGCTGCCTGTGCAAAACGTATTCAGGAAGAGAAACTAACAGACACAATGGCGATTGCAAATAGCCTGGCTGCAGAACTTTACGGATTAAATATTTTGGAGCGAAGGGTAGAATCAAATAAAAAAAACTACACCCGTTTTCTCATCCTGAAAAAGGACAAAACAGACGAGGGCAAAAAGATTAATAAAGCATCAATCTGTTTTCAGGTTGGCCACAAAGCGGGTTCTTTGGCAACAGTGTTGAACATTTTTGCCGAACAGGATGTAAGCTTAACAAAAATACAATCCATGCCGGTGCTGGGAAAAAGAAACGAATACTATTTTTACGTTGATTTAGAATGGCCAAGCACCGAGAAGTACGATAAAGCCGTTAGAAAAGCACTTAAGTACACGTCGAATTTCAACATTCTTGGAGAGTACCAGAAAAACGATAAAGTTTAAACTCATTACCGACTAGCATACAACAGCATTAAGTTAACAAATCGCCAATCAAGGCAAAAAAATTAAATAATCGAATTAAAATATATTACAAGCCATAAATCATGAAACTTAATTTAAACATTCAACCTTTAAACACCTGGTTAAACGTAAACAACGAACCATTAATTATCTCAGGACCGTGCAGTGCAGAAACTGAAGAACAATTACTAACCACAGCGCATTTGTTGGCTGCAACCGGTAAAGTCTCAGTGCTAAGAGCTGGAATCTGGAAACCCCGCACTCGTCCGGGAGAGTTTGAAGGCATTGGAAGCATTGGTTTAGAGTGGTTAAAACGTGCTAAAGCGGAAACTGGTTTACCTACAGCTGTTGAGGTTGCAAATGCGAAACATGTTGAAGAGGCTTTAGCTGCTGGCGTTGATATTCTTTGGATTGGTGCCCGTTCTACGGTAAATCCATTCACGGTACAGGAAATTGCCGATGCTTTGAAAGGACATGATGTTCCAGTACTAATAAAAAACCCGGTTAATCCCGATTTACAATTGTGGATTGGTGCAATTGAACGCATAAACGGTGCAGGAATCACCAAAATTGGTGCAATCCACCGCGGTTTCTCGTCATTCGAGAAAAGCTCTTTCCGCAACGAACCAATGTGGGAACTTGCTATTCAATTGAAAACATTATGCCCTGAACTGCCAATAATTAACGACCCAAGTCACATTTGCGGTAACCGTGAATTAATTCCATACATTTCGCAAAAAGCGTTGGATTTAGACATGCAGGGATTGATGATCGAATCGCACGTTGATCCGTCAGTAGCGTGGACAGATGCTAAACAACAGGTTACGCCTGCTGCTTTATCTGAACTGGTAGACCGCCTAACTGTTCGCGAACCTGAGGCACCGAATGAAGCTTTTGCTGATAAACTAGCTGATTTACGTAAATCAATAGATAAAATTGACGACATTCTGCTTCAAAAATTAGGTGAGCGTATGGCAATTGTTGAAAAAATCGGCGAGTTTAAACGCGACAATCAGGTAACGATTTTACAGGTAAACCGTTGGGATGCCATCATTAAAAAAGGTCACGCTTTTGCCAAGGCATTGAAGCTAGATTTAAACTTTACCGAAAAATTCCTGGAATTGATGCACGGCGAATCTATTCGTAAACAAACTGAAATTATGAACGCTGGCAAAGTTGAAAAAGGCATTGCTGCTGAACAACATACAGAAGTAAAAGCTTAGTGAAGCTAATGGCTAAGCGGTTAAATGGTGCGCAATCGAAAGCCTGACCTGAAGACCAAAACATGAGATACCACGTTGTTGCAAGGTACAGTAAGCAATCGTTTTAAAATTGTTGTTTATAAATGACGAACTAAATATAATGGTGTTGCATTCAAGCATGCGCATTCAAAGTTTGTCGGAGGACTTATTAGTAGCACTTCGACAGGCTTTGCATGACAGCGACTCCGCAACAACTCATTAAGAATAAAACCAGAATAAAATGTCTAAAAATGCCTTAGTTTCTTTTAAAGGAACCAAGAATATTAAAACGGAAATCCAGTTAACAGGCTCAAAAAGCGAGTGCAACAGAGCGTTAATTATTAGTGCATTAAGCAGTAAGGTGGTACAGGTTAAAAATTTGTCGAACGCTGCTGATACCGTTACGCTAAATGCTATTTTAAATAATCTTGAAGAAGAACTGCAAGTAGAGATTCAGGAATCAAAAACGGTAGATGTTGGCCCGGCAGGAACGGCCATGCGCTTTCTTTCTGCATACCTTTCTGCAAAGAATGGGAATTTCCTGTTAACCGGCACCGAGCGAATGAAAAAACGCCCGATTGGTATTTTGGCTCAAGCCTTGCAAACCATCGGTGCAGATATTTCCTATGCAGAGCAGGATGGATTTCCTCCGTTAAATATTATCGGCCCATTAAATCAAAAAACAGCTCAGGTAAAAATAAAAGGTGATATAAGTAGCCAGTATATTTCTGCATTGCTGATGATTGCACCTGTTTTGCCACAAGGTTTAACTTTAGAAATTGAAGGAGAACTTACTTCAAAGCCGTATGTAGATATGACTTTAGATATGTTGGCAGAAGTTGGTATTGCACATTCGTGGATCGAAAATTCGATTACAATAGAACCACAGCCCTTTCAACCGGCAACTTTAACAGTCGAGCCTGATTGGAGTGCAGCGTCTTACTGGTATAGCATTGCAGCGTTGGCCGATTCGGCCGAAATTAGTTTGCCTGCTTTGAAGGAAAAAAGTTTGCAGGGTGATAGTCAAATTCAGAAAATCATGAAAATTTTCGGGATTGCTACTGCTAAAAATGATAATGGTGTCTTAATCACTAATTTAGGATTAGCATTAGAAACGAACCAGGTTTTGGACTTGAAAACATGCCCTGATTTGGCACAGACAATTATCGTTGTAGCCGCCGCATTAGGCAAAAACATGTCGTTTACTGGCCTGGAAACATTAAAAATTAAAGAAACCGACCGCATTGCGGCTTTGCAAAATGAACTGGCAAAGATTGGGGTTACTTTAACTGAAAACAATTTGGTTTATACCTTAAATACCGACGAACTGCATTTTCCTGAAAAAATTACCGTTGCCACCTATGAAGACCACCGCATGGCTATGGCTTTTGCGCCACTTGCATTACTAATTAATGAGGTAGAAATTGAAGAAATGCAGGTCGTAGAAAAATCTTATCCCTATTTTTGGGAAGATTTGAAAAAAGCAGGATTCTCCGTAGAAACTATTTAACATTAGATATTTAGATTGTGAGTTAACACAGTCTATCTTCAAAAAATCAACCATTTATAAATTAAATATGGCAGGCAATTCATTTGGTCATCTATTCCGCATCACCACATTTGGCGAATCTCATGGCGTGGCCATTGGCGTAATTATCGACGGGTGTCCGGCGCAGTTGGATATAGATTTAGATTTTATTCAATCAGAACTGGATAAACGCAAGCCAGGGCAATCGAAAATTACCACGCAAAGGAAAGAAAGTGACACTGCTCAAATTTTGTCGGGTGTTTTCGATGGAAAAAGCACAGGGACACCAATCGCTTTGCTTATTCCTAATGAAGATCAACGTTCTAAAGATTATGGCCATAATGTAGATGTGTACCGGCCAAGCCATGCAGATTATGTTTATGATGCAAAATATGGCATCCGCGACCATCGGGGTGGCGGGCGTTCATCGGCACGAGAAACGGCTGCAAGGGTAGCCGCAGGTGCAATTGCCAAGTTATTTCTGAAACAACAAGGCATAGAGATTTTCGCTCACGTTACCTCCGTTGGTAACATTGATGCGCCGAACCTGGAAAGCAACGACTTATCGGCCTTATTAACCATTAGAGAGGAAAATATTGTTCGCTGCGCCGACCCTGCAACAGCACATGAAATGATTGAATTTATCGATTCGGTTAGAAAAGAGGGTGACACCGTAGGTGGTAAAATCGGCTGCATAGTTAAGGGTTGCCCGGCTGGATTGGGCGAACCTGTTTTCGATAAATTACATGCTGATTTGGGCAAAGCGATGCTTAGCATTAATGCCGTACATGGTTTTGAGTATGGCTCAGGCTTCGCAGGGAGCGAATTACGAGGATCGGAACATAATGATATTCCTCAACCAAAAGCAGCAGATTCAAAAGTTTTCAAAACAACTACCAATTACGCCGGCGGCATATTAGGCGGAATTTCCAACGGCATGGATATTACATTCAAAGTGGCGTTTAAACCGGTTGCAACTATTATGCACAATCAGCAAACTATAAATGCTGCTGGTGAGGCGTCAGAAATAAAAGGCAAAGGTCGCCATGACCCCTGCGTAGTACCGAGAGCAGTTGTAATTGTTGAAGCCATGGCTGCATTAGTATTGGCAGACCAGTTTTTAAGAAATAAAGTGAGTGTGGTTTAAAGAAATAACTCATTTTAGACACGATGAATTCATTTTTACAACATAAATTATTTCACACCTCATAATTACGGAAGTTCATTTATCAAGATAGCAAATCATGAAAATCCTCTCTATCCTGCTGATATTCCTAAGTGTAAACACTTTTGCTCAATCGTTTTCCGAGCAAATTGCAAAGCATCGCGAAAGCTACAAACAGGATTTTGTTAAGGACAATTATGCTCCCTTGAAGGAAAATGACTTACAAGATCTTCATTTTTACGATGCCGACAGTACCTTTCGAATTTTGGCAGATGTCGAAATTTTAAAAAACCAAAAGGTGTTTAAAATGCCCACCTACGACGGAACAAGCAAGGAATTTTATAGATATGCGAAAATTAATTTCAGCTTAAACGGAAAAACGGTTACGATGACTTTATACAAGAGCATGGCCTTAGCTGGCAACCCGGCGTATAAGGATTTACTGTTTTTGCCGTTTACCGACGAAACAAACAATAAAGAGACCTACGGTGGCGGTAGGTATATAGATTTGAGTTCGAAAGCAATTGCAAACAACAAAATCGAAATCGACTTTAACAAAGCATATAACCCATATTGTGCTTATAGCGATGGATACCGTTGCCCTGTTCCGCCTGAAGAGAATGATTTGCAATTAGAAATTAAGGCCGGCGAAATGAATTACACGGGCGAAAAGAAACATAAAAAGTGATTTCTGTTCCATTGGCGGATTAAAATCTTATATTTAGGTAAAACAAATGTTACAAAATGCTTGTTTAAGAAATCTAAATTGACCCTTGCTATGTATAGTTGTTTGATAATTGACGATAATGAAATAGAGCGTGACGCTATCGAATTGCATTTAAGAAAAATACCGAATCTGAATATTGTTGCCATTTGTAAGAACGGAATTGAAGCTGCAACTATCCTATCCAAACAAGATCTAAATATCGTTTTCTCGGACATAGACATGCCTGAACTATCAGGCACGGAGCTTTATAAATCTCTAAAAAACAAGCCCCTATTTATATTCATTACCTCTCATAGCCATTATGCGGCAGAGAGTTTTGATTTAGATGCCATCGATTTTGTAGTAAAACCCGCCACATTTGAACGGCTGTTGAAAGCGACAAACAAAGCGATAGAATATCTTGAGCTTAGAAAAAATGCTTCCCAAATAAGTGATGACCTCACCAAATCGGTTGAAAATAACGATGATTATTTCTTTTTCAGAGAAACTAAAGGCATCACCAAATTAAATTACAAAGATGTTATTTACATCGAGAGCATGGGCGATTTTTCTAAAATCTACACCAGCGACGAAAAACATGTTATACTCGTTGGACTAAAAAATCTGGAAAAGCAACTACCTGATTTTTTTGCGAGAGTGCATAAACAATACATTATAAATGTTAACCACATCTCAACAATAACATCTCACGAAGTTCATTTAACGCAAAACTTTACCGTGCCAATAAGCGCAATGAACAGGCAGGAACTTTTAGACAAGGTGATTGACAAAAAAACTTTATCGAGATTTAAAAAATAAATCAGGCTTTTTTAAGGCAGAGCGTAAATTTACTGCCGCTATTTTTTACAGAGTCAACTGCTATTTTGCTCTCCATCAATCCCATAAAGGTTCTGCATAACAGTAAGCCTAGCCCGGTACCTTTTTCGCGATTTGTTCCCGGCGTACTCACTCCAGCCCCCTGGTATTCTGATTTATTGAAATGGCTTACCTGTTCCTCGCTCATACCAATGCCCGTATCGCAAATTTCAATCTGCAGTTCTTCGCCCACAATTTTTGATTCCAACATTATCTTTCCGTGTTCGGGCGTAAATTTTATCGCGTTGCTAATCAAATTCCTCACAACAAGGCCGAGCATATTTGCGTCCGCTTTACACTCCGCATCTTCGCAAATGTTATTTTGGATTTCTATCCGCTTCAATTCTGCAGTGCTTTTAAATGAATCAACAATTTCTTCACTTAAATTTCGGGCATTCAATGTTTCCAGGTAAGGATTAAAACCCTGCATCTGGCTAGCTGCCCAATTGAGCAAATTTTCCATCATGGATGAAGTGTAAGCCAGACTATTTTTAAGTAGAGCAGCATAACGATTCAACTTATCCTGCTCAATATTTCCCTCCTCAAGTAGCTGAATAAAAGACAGTAAGGAGTTAACCGGGGTACGCATATCATGACTAACAACACTAAAGATCCGGTCTTTTACCTTACTTAACTGCTCAAGCTCGCGCTTCTGCTTATTTATTATTTTGTTTAGTCGCGTTGTTTTTCTTTGGTTGAAATATATCAAGCCGGCTGTAAATAAAACGAGTGCAAAAGCCACTGATAAGAATATTTTAACTTTGCCATCATACATAATCTGCTGATTTTGTTCTGATATTTGTCGGTTTTTTATCAATGCCTCATTTTTCGATAAGAGCTCAGACCTTTCAAAACTATTACTTTGTGCCCGTTTTTCGTTTTCTAAATCTTTTTGTTCCTGAAGAAATTTTAAACGCTGAAGCATTTTCTCCTTGTCACTCAAATCGAGCTGTTGCTGTCGCAGAATTAACTTTTGATGTTGCTGCTTCGCTAATAAAACCTGTTGTTGCAAAACAGCGTCTGTAAACTGTTGCTTTAATTGATAATCTTTTTCTTTAATACCGAAATCGAGCTGCATTTGCCGGCGGGTTATCTCTTTCTCCTTTTCCGCATTAAATATTTCTTCTTTCACGATAACGTATTGCTTATAAAAAGCCAGCGATTCGTCGTATTTTTTAAACTTATCATAGGCTTCACTCAACGCTAAATTCGTGTCTCTTTCCAGATCTAATAATTTATTTTGCTGAGCAATATTTAATGCCTGGGTAAGTAGCTTTACTGCATTCACATAATCGCGTTGGTGCATGTAAAAATCACCTAAAGCTTTCAGGCTGTGCGCATAATCCTTTTTAGAATTCGATTTTTTACTAACTTCTATCGAGCCCTGGTAAGATTTGAAGGCCAAATCCTTCTGACCTAGTTTTTCATAAACCCAACCCAAATTAACCCTGTTTGAGCTAATGATATCATCATTCTCCTCATCTTTTTCTGCAAGTTTTAATGCTTTCTTAAAATTTTCGAGGGCCACAGTAAGTTTTTGTTCGGGTAAAATATCCATTGAAAGCAGCTCTCCCTGGCTTGCTGCGAAATAAGCCAAGCCAATTGCTTCATAAGCGACAGCCTGGCCTCTTTCATCATTATTTTTAATAAAAAAAGTCAAAGCTATTTTGGCATATTCCAAAGCTTTTTTATGCTGACCCAAATCCTGAAAAATGGATGAAATGTTAATGTAGCAACTCGATAAATTAGCCTCGCTGTTTGTTTTTTGATAAATCGCAACCGCTTTTTGATTCATTTCCAGTGCCTTAGCATAATCTGGTATGGCAACATACATGGCGCCTAAACTCATGTAAATGCCCGCTGCCCTTGTCTGATTATTTACAGATAAATATTCTTTAAGCGATTTTAAATAATTTTCTTCGGCTTTCTGGTAGTTTGATAAGCCATGATAATATAAGCCAAGCCGGTTGTAAATTAAACCGGCAAAATTTTTCGAATTTAATTTATTTGATAGCTGAATACCTTTAAGTGCAAAATCCTCTACCTTCTCAGGATTATTCATTCGACTATATTGCCGGATGATGTCGAGATAAAGTGAAATTCTAACCGAATCCTGTTTTGGATAATTTTGGTTTAGTTTTAATAAACTATCCAGTCTGTTGATTTGCTGCGAACTCTGGCCGAAAGAAAGGTTTCCAAAAAACATCAAAGTCAGCAGAATTAGATTTCTACAACGCCTTATTTTGATATAATTGAAGCACATGAAAACCATTAGCTAGACTACAACTGAGAATAAAAAATTCATACTGAAAAAAATCAGCGTGTAAGCACTGGTAATGAGAAGAATGGCAAATAAATTAACGGGACTGATTGATTTCTTAAACAGGGCGTAATATAACTTTTTTATTTGATTATGATAATGAAAAGCGTTTTTTACATAACCTGAAAGCAGATCATACCTCTTTTGTTTTTATTTACTACAAAAGAGGTACCTGCTGATAAAGACGATCGTTCCGGTTAAAATATACCAGGAAATTTTGCGGGGTTTGAATCGTGCATCATCTGATAAACCGCTTCAACGACATCATCAACTGAGGGCTTACTAAAATAATCTCCATCAGACCCAAACGGTGGCCGGTGGGCCTTTGCCGTTAATGTTTGTGGCTTGCCATCAAGGTGGAAATAGCCTTCTTGTTGCTCTAAAATTTGCTGCAAAATATAGGCAGATGCGCCGCCTGGTACATCTTCGTCAACAATGAGCAGTTTATTGGTTTTCCTTAAGGATGATGCACAAACGTTTTGCTTATCGAAAGGCAAAAGTGTTTGTGGATCGATAATTTCTATTGATATTCCAAGCAAAAGGAGTTCTTCTGCGGCTTCCTGCACGATTCTCAACGATGAACCGTAAGATACAACCGTTATATCTGTTCCTTCTTCCAGCACTTCCGCCTGGCCAAGCGGTATAGTGAATTCGCCAACATTATTTGGAAGTTTTTCTTTTAAACGATAGCCATTTAAACATTCGATAACAACAGCGGGTTCGTCGGCTCTAAAAAGCGTATTGTACATACCCGCGGCTTGCGTCATGTTACGCGGAACACATAAATGCAAACCTCTTAACGAACCTAAAAGCATGCCTATCGGAGAACCTGAATGCCAGATTCCTTCCAAACGATGCCCTCTCGTTCTTACGATTACCGGTGCTTTCTGAATCCCTTTTGTTCGGTAAGAAAGTGTTGCCAGGTCATCGCTTAACACATTTAGCGCAAATATTAAATAATCAAGGTATTGGATTTCAGCAATTGGTTTTAAGCCACGCATGGCCAGGCCTATACCCTGCCCCATAATGGTCATCTCCCGTATGCCGGTATCTGTAACCCTTAATTCACCATATTTAGTTTGCAAACCTGCAAACCCCTGATTAACATCGCCAATATTTCCTAAATCTTCGCCAAAAGCAACCAAACGTTGGTCTCGCGAAAAATTTTCGTCAAAACAGGCATTCAAAACCTCACGTCCGTCAACCATTTTTGAAAGGTCATCGTAAATGGCAGGTACCACGGCAGTTTTCTCCGGACCATCATTTCCACCGGTATGTAATTTTGAATTGTAGCGTTTGTAATTCTTTTCATCCTGATTTCTATACCAGGCAACAAGAGCATCTCGCTCTGCTGTGGATTTCCCTGCCGATAAACGGATTGCTTTTCTCGCAGCGACGAAAATTTCCCTGCGTTGAGCATCAGCTGTTGAAGCAAGTTGAGAAGAAAGTTTGGCCAGTTCAGGCTGATGCTGAGCCATTGCAGCAATAAAATCTACAACGCTTTTCTGCTCAGGTTTCATGCTGTCCAAAAACTCGTTCCAGGCTTCCTTCTGCGCATTTCGAACAAAAACCTTCGCGTTTTTCTCAAGCTCGGCAAGCTCGTCGTCCGTTACAATTGCAGATTCAAGCATCCACTCACGCATTTTTGCAATGCAATCATGCTCCACTTCCCAGGCCAGTCTATCTTTCGATTTGTATCTTTCATGGGAACCCGAGGTACTATGCCCTTGGGGTTGAGTAAGTTCGGTAACATGAATTAATACCGGTACGTGTTCTTCTCGGCAAACGTTAATTGCTTTTTCGTAAACCTCACACAATGCAGGATAATCCCAACCTTTAACTTTATAAATTTCGTATCCAAGGTTTTTTTCATCCCTTTGGAAACCTTTTAATACCTCCGAAATATCTTCTTTTGTTGTCTGGTATTTTGCCGGAACAGAGATTCCATACGCATCATCCCAAATGGAAACCGCCATAGGAATTTGAAGCACGCCCGCAGCGTTTATTGCTTCGAAGAAAACACCTTCAGATGTAGAAGCATTTCCAATGGTACCAAAGGCAACTTCATTTCCATTTACAGAAAAATGTTTTAGATAATCGAGTTCTTTATTATTTCTGAATAATTTCGATGCATAAGCCAAACCAACCAAACGGGCCATTTGGCCACCAGTTGGTGAGATATCAGAAGAAACGTTTTTAATTTGTGTTAAGTCATTCCAGCTTCCATCTTCGTTAATGGATTTTGTAGCGAAGTGACAATTCATTTGCCTGCCACCGGAGAATGGATCGGCGCTCTCACTCGGATTAGCGTATAATTGTGCAAAAAATTCCTTTATGGTAGAAATGCCTGCGGCAAATGCAAAAGTTTGATCACGATAATAGCCGGAACGCCAATCGCCGTTTTTAAAGGCTTTCGCCATAGCAATTTGAGGAACTTCCTTTCCATCGCCGAATATGCCGAATTTTGCCTTTCCTGTAAGCACCTCTCTGCGTCCTAGAATGCTGGCCTGCCTGCTCTCAAAAGCAATTTTATAATCATTTTTAACGATGGATTTAAAGTCGTTAAAACTTAGTTCAGAACCATCAATAGAATTGGTAATCAGTTTTCCATTCTGCATCGTAATCAAATATTGGTTGCAGCAAATATATACAAAATTAAAAGTTTGCCTTTAACCTCTACTGTAAAATTATATATGGATCAGCAAAATATATTTGGAATAGTTTTTGTTTTGTTAGATAAATATTAAATTTGTTTAGTTAAAACAAAAAAACGATTTCAACACATAAACATGAAAAAGATCTTAGTATTAATCGCCTTTGTAGCTGGCTTCGGTTTGATGGCAAATGCGCAAACGGCTGCAAAACCAGCTGAATTTAAATTTGAGGCAGAAACCCACGATTTTGGAAAAATTACGGTTAATAAGCCTGTAACTTATGAGTTTAAATACACAAATGTTGGCGAAGAGCCATTAATTATTACAAAAGCAGAAGCAAGCTGTGGCTGCACAACACCAAAATACACAACAGTTCCATTAAAGAAAGGTGAAACAGGTACAATTTCTGTAACATTTAGTGCTGCTGGTGCACCACAACCTTTTACCAAAACGGTTACGGTAACGTCTAATGCTAAAACACCAGTAAAAGTACTTTATATTAAAGGTGAAACTGTTGCGGCAGCGTCCAAGTAATTTTTTAAACGATAATTTTAAAAAGTCCCGGTTTTAACCGGGACTTTTTTATTTTTGTGCCATGCCAAAGATTTCACAAAAAGGCTTGCAGATGCCTGCATCGCCAATCAGAAAGTTAACACCATTTGCAGACAAAGCGAAAAAAGACGGTAAGAAGGTTTTTCATTTAAATATCGGCCAGCCGGATATTGAAACGCCAGAAGGAATGTTAAACGCGATTAAGAACATCGATTTTAATGTTTGGGCTTATACGCCGTCAGAAGGTACTTTGGCTTATCGCGAAAAACTGACTGAGTATTACAACAAATTGGGTTACAACATTGCTCCCGAAAACATTCTGGTAACTGTTGGTGGATCTGAAGCCATTACAATAGCAATGCAAACCTGTGTTAATGAAGGTGATGAAATTATCATTCCAGAACCATTTTACGCCAATTATAATGGCTTCGCATGCATGAGCAATGTAATTGTAAAGCCCATTTTATCTTATATAGAAAACGGTTTTGCACTGCCACCCATCGCGGAATTTGAGAAGCTGATTACCGAAAAAACAAAGGCGATAATTATTTGCAATCCTAATAATCCTACCGGATATCTGTACTCCAAAGAAGAGTTGGAAGCGCTCAAATCGCTATGTATTAAGTACGACCTTTTCTTGTTTTCGGATGAGGCATATCGTGAATTTTGTTATGATGGCAGGGCGTTTATATCGCCAATGCACCTGGCCGGCCTTGATGAAAATGTCGTAATTATGGATACAGTTTCTAAACGTTATAGCGCATGTGGCGCACGTTTAGGATGTTTAATTACAAAAAATAAGGACGTTATTGCATCAGGATTGAAATTTGCGCAGGCAAGGCTAAGCCCGGGTATGGTTGAGCAGATTGCGGGAGCTGCAGCTGTTGACACGCCGGACAGTTATTTTGAAAAGGTAAACACGGAATATACTTTGCGAAGAGACACTTTAGTTGGCCGGTTAAACAATATAGATGGTGTTTTTTGTCCAAACCCTGGAGGCGCATTCTATGTAGTGGCAAAATTCCCTATCGACGATGCAGATAAGTTTTGCCAGTGGATTTTAGAAGAGTTTGATTACAATAACCAAACGGTTATGATGGCACCCGCAACAGGATTTTATTCTACGCCAGGCTCTGGCAAAAATGAAGTACGGATGGCTTATGTTTTAAATACTGATGATTTAAATACCGCAATGGATTGTTTGGAAGTTGCCTTACAGCAATATCCTGGAAGGATTTAAGAAATTACAACACGAATCAAAGCCCTCAGAAAAGAAATTTTGAGGGCTTTTTTTTGATCCATAAAACAATGCGTTTTTTGACTGCATGTCTTCTTTTGCCTTGTGAAATGTCGCATATGCACCTCGCCTGTTTAAATTTAATGGCGCAACTTTAATCATTAATCAAGTTATTCAAATTCTAAAAATGAGAAAGATAACCGTTCTATCCTTTATTACACTGGATGGCGTGATGCAAAGTCCGGGTAGCCCTGAAGAAGACATTGATAATGACTTCACCCTTGGTGGTTGGGTAGCTCCCTATGGTGATGAAGAATCGGGCCAGTTTATGCAGAAACAATTGAAGCCAGCTGAATTGCTCCTTGGCCGCAAGACTTTTGAAATCTGGGAGAAATACTGGCCAAGTCATGCAGAATACTGGCTTGGGATAAATGAAGTAACTAAATACGTTTTTACCAACACGGTTAATAGCACGGAATGGTCGAACGTTGCATTTATAAACGATATTGAAAGCATAAAACAAATCAAAGCATCACAAGGCGGAGATATTAATGTTTGGGGCAGTAGCAAACTTGTTCAACTCTTGCTTCATCATGGGCTGGTAGATGAGTTTTGGTTAAACATACATCCCATCATTTTGGGTAAAGGGAAAAAGCTGTTTGATGGCCAAGCAGTTCCCGCTGCTTTTGAAATAGTGGAAAGTAAAGTCACTTCCAAAGGCCTTATCATGGTAAACTATAAAAAAATTGGCGATGTTAAAACTGGCAATGCCGGGCCTCCATAAAAGATGTGCAATTAAAATTACTTTTTATTATTAAAAAATAAAGCCTTGCATTTTCGATGCAAGGCTTTAAGCAATTTTCCTGAAAATATTGAGGTCAGTTTAGATTGCTGATTTTATTACGCCACCATCAGCACGAAGTGTGGCACCGTTCGTGGCTGAAGAAAGCGGACTTGCAACATAAGTAACGAGGTTTGCGATTTCAGCAGGCTCGATAAAACGTTTAAGTATTGATGTACCACGCATACTGGTAAAAAATACTTTCTCCATCTCTTCATCGCTTAAACCCTGTTGCTCGGCTGTTGCCTTCATAAAACCAGATATCGCCTCAGTTGATGTTGGTCCGGGTAAAATGGTGTTCACCGTAACTGCCGTGCCTACCGTCATTTCGGCCAAACCACGAGACAGGCCAATTTGCGCAATTTTCGAAACACCATATTGTATCATCTCGACTGGTATTTGTATGGCCGATTCACTTGAAATGAAGATTATCCGTCCCCAGTCTGCTTTTAGCATATTATCCAAATATGCACGGGACAAGCGGACTCCACTCATCACATTCATTTCATAAATGCTTAACCACTCCTCGTCTGAGATGTCTTTGAAAGCTTTGGGCTGGGCAGCGCCCGCATTATTTACAAGAATATTTACATCGGGAAATTGCAGAACAAGCTTTTCAATCTGCTCAGGCTGCGCCAGGTCTGCTGCTATTCCAAAAACTTTGGAGTTACCGGTTTCTGCCATGATCTGGGCTACCGCTGAATTTACACGTTCAGGTGTTCTTCCGTTTACAATAACCGTTGCACCTTCTGTTGCCAGCGACTTCGCGGTCGCAAATCCTATCCCTGTTGTAGACCCTGTAACAAGGGCAATTTTATCATTTAATTTAAGATCCATAATTGATATTTTTGTATTGTTTAATTTTTCACGTTTTCTACGTAAACAAAGTTCTGTATATCACCATCGTTCTACGAGGACATTTGACGCGATTTTTATGTGATAAATGTCACAGATTTTTTGCTACTTAAAGCCGGCGCATGCTATGATTGGTACAAGAAAAAAGTGGCAAGAACTGCTTAAACCATCCTGATTTGCGGTTTTTTTTAATAGTTTTGTTTAATACAAAGTTATGTTAGAAATCTTCGCCTCTTATTTAAAGGAAAATACAATTCTCAACCAAGAGGAACTGGAAGAAATATTTTCTGTAGTTGTTAGCCGGAAATTACGCAAGAGGCAATACCTCTTACAAGAAGGTGAGGTTTGTGGATTCAATTGCTTTGTTGCAAAGGGTTGCCTGCGAAATTACCGCATTGGCGAAGACGGAAATGAACACATATTACGATTCGCAGTTGCAAACTGGTGGCTCAGCGATCAGGAAAGCTATAATAATGATACCCCTTCAAAAAACAACATCGATGCACTTGAGGATAGTGATGTGCTAATCATTAAAAAAGACAAATTCGAAAAACTGCTCCAGAATATTCCCAATTTTAAAGACTTCATTTTCAACCTTAAAGCCAGGAGTTTCGATGCCAGTCAGAACAGAATTATGAGCAACATCAGCGACACAGTTGAAAAAAGATATGCCATGTTTATTGAAAACTATCCCGATATTTTTAATCGCGTACCGTTGCACATGATTGCCTCCTATCTGGGCGTATCGCGGGAAACTTTGAGCCGGGTAAGAAATCATTACGCAAAAACCCGTTGATGTGAATCTGAACATGTCTACTTTCTAACACATAAGTCTTTAACTGGGAGATATCAAAGTACGCCGACAGCTTAATTTTAAACATTTTTGCTACCACGACTGCAAAAGGTTTGTTTTGAATAGCCTCCTTGCGAGAAGATATTTAGACTAATTATCATTACCACAAAAACGTTAGCCTTCATAATCCTTTGCGTAATTTTGATTACTAATCATCTTAAGAAAAAAATGAGCGTAAACATAGGTTTAATGATCTGGAAGGAAATGAAACATAAAAATATTTCTGTTTCGGAGATTGCCGCAGCGCTGGAAATCAGTAAAACAAAAGTTCAGGAATTATTGAATACCGCCACGATTGACATAATAACGTTAGTGCGCATTAGTGAATTCTTAGATTATAATTTCTTCAGTTATTATGAAAGCGGCAAAGCGTTCTCAAAAATCGAACTACATGAAAAAAAGCGGCTGGCAGCGGAGGTTAACCGATTAAAGGCTTTACTCATCGAAAAAACCAAAGCTTTAGAACTTCAGGAAAGACTGAACAAGGTTCAGCTAAATACGATATCCTTATTGGAAAGAGGACAGTTTAGTTAAGCGATAAATTCAAACAGGCATTTCAAAAGTTATTTTCAATTCGGCTTGTTTCTGGTAGAAACAGAGCGCAGACCTTTTTTTGACGTGACTTTGAAAGTCAAAATATACCTATTGGAATGCCATTGTAAGCCTATTTGAGTTAAGCCTCGCCTTCAGCCATTTCTCGAGTTTGTATCGATCCGAAACAGACATTTCTGCAGTTAAGATCGCCGTAAACTGGAGTATTGTATCTGCCTTAAGCGTATCAGTATTGGTGAAAATTGCGTTTGTTAGGCTGTAGCTCCTAATGGTTGGAAAGAGGCTTTTCACCTCTTCACGAATTTCCGGCACAGAAGACGTTTCTTCAATATCATTTATGTTTTTCGTTTTGATTGAATCCCTGTTGAAGACATCTTCCATTATACTTGCCTTAATTTGGGAAAAATCTACGTTAGCGCCTGCATCTAATCCCTGCCTGATGGTAAGCTTTACGCCTTGCAGCTTGTAAAGCGTCAGGTTAGTCCGAATGCTATCCATTTTAGATTTGGGCAGCACTGCGCCAATTAACAGCAAATCAATTTCCCTGGATTTACGGGAGTACTTGAAACTTTTATTTACGACCTGTGTATTTCGAAAATCGAATTCCTCACGAACGAAACGCTGTGCGCTATTTTCAAAAATGCTTTTCTGCACAATGCCATAGGCGAGGTAAATGCTTGGCAAAATGGTTATCAACACGGTAATGAGGATGTATCTCGACACCTTTTTTTCGGTAGTTCTGTCTTCAAAATGTTTTTTGTTGAACTTTAAAAATCGAACGATAAGGTAGGTTGAGATGCAAATGAAAAGGCTGTTGATGAAGAAAAGATAAATTGCACCCGCAAAAAAAAGAAGATTTCCTGAGGCTAATCCAAACCCAGCAGTGCAAAGCGGTGGCATAAGTGCTGTAGCGATGGCAACCCCAGGAATTACGTTTGTTTTCTCTTTTCGGGTAACGGCAATTGCGCCGGCCAGACCGCCCAAAAAGGCAATAAAAACATCCCAGATTGATGGTGTAGTGCGGGCTAACAGCTCACTTTGTGCATCGTGTAATGGCGTAATATAAAAATAAAGCGTAGAGGTCGCAATACTAATTAAAGCTGCAATCAGCAGGTTTCTTCCACCCTGCCTTACCAAACTTAAATCATTTGTGCCAATACCCAAACCGATGCCAATGATTGGACCCATAAGTGGAGAGATAAGCATTGCCCCGATAATTACCGCAGTCGAATTTACGTTCAAACCGATAGAGGCAATGAATATCGCAAAAATGAGTTTCCACAGGCTTGGCCCAACAAAAATGGTATTGGCTTTAATAGCAGCAACTACTTCCTCCTCATTTGCCTTATCGAGGTGCAGGTTAAATCTGCGTTGAAAAAAAAGCCTGATGTATGCTGCCAGCCCCGATTTATGCTCCTCCATCGTTTTCGTTAAATTTCGTTTTACGCTGCCGAGTTCTCCGGAGCACAACTGTTCCCAACACGCCCGCTAAAACAGAAGCGATTAATATTCCGTATTTGGCTTGTTCACCATACTCCGGGTTTGAAAAGGCCAATCCACTTATAAAAAGCGACATGGTGAAGCCTATACCCGCGAGCAATGCTACGCCTGTCATGTGCGTCCAGTTACTATATTCTGGTAATCGGGCTATCCCTAATTTCACCATTAAAAAACAGAAGAGGAGTATGCCGATAAACTTTCCGAAAACCAGGCCTGCTGCCACCCCTATCGAAACAGGATTTAATACCGCCGAGAAAAAATCGGCCCCAATCAGAATACCTGAGTTCGCCAGTGCAAATAGCGGCATAATTAAAAAAGCGACATACGGGTGCAATGCATGTTCAATCTTCTGTAAGGGCGTTTCGGCGGCGAGACTTAAATTTTTAACCTGCTGAATTGTTCGGTGCTGATCAGGCGTTGTAAGTGTGCTGTTACTGGGAATCTCCCGGTCAAAATCATCTGTAAGTTTGCGTAAAACTTTCGAATAAACCTGCTCATCAATGCGGGTTCGGGCTGGAATGGTAAATGCAACCAGCACCCCCGCAAGTGTAGCGTGGACACCTGATAACAGAAAGCCTATCCACACGCCAATCCCTAATATCAGGTAAAATATGCTGTTTCTAATGCCTATAGCGTTTCCAATAATAAGTATGAGCAAAAAAATCCCGGCAATGCCAAGCGCCATGAAGTTTACCTGGCCGGTATAGAAAAAAGCAATAACCAACACCGCTCCCAAGTCGTCGGCTACGGCGAGTGCAGAAAGGAAAACTTTTATACTTCCCGGAATGTGTTTGCCCGCCATAGAAAGCAGGGCAAGTGCAAAGGCAATATCGGTTGCCATTGGAATGCCCCATCCATGCTCCGCCCCCGTTCCTCTGTTTATTAAAAAGTAGATTCCTGCCGGAACGAGCATGCCGCCAAGTGCGGCGGTCATCGGTAGAAGAGCCTTGGAAACGGTAGATAATTCCCCTTCCATAAATTCCCGTTTAAGCTCAAGGCCAATTACAAAGAAGAACAGCGCCATGAGTCCGTCATTTATCCAGATGTGTAGTGGCTTATCCAACAAATGCTCACCAAGACCTATTTTGAAAGGCGTTTCCCATAAATGATGATAAGATTCCCCTAAACTAGAATTGGCCCACAATATGGCTACAAGCACGCTAATTAGCAGTACAATTCCACTGGTATATTCCAAATGAACAAAACGACTAACCGGCGCAATAATTTTTTCTATTGGTGTTTTCGGTAAATTTTTTATCATGTTGAATGTTTCAGAATTTCATTAACTGGACCTAGAGATTTGGCAAGTTAACAATTCAAATATATAGCTTCAATTAAAGTTGTATACCAAGGATAAAAGAAATTGCTGCCAGAATTGTTTTTAAAACCTGCGAAAAGGCAGCAAATCATAAAAACTTAGTTACCTGTATGGAAATGGATTTAGTTTGTAAAAATTAAAAATCCGGTTCGTAATTTTGTATCTTAGCATACGTATATTATTGGCTCTTAAATCTTTAACCGTGAAATTAGTAAAACTTTTATTGCTATCTGCTATAATTTCTCTTGGCAGCACGAGCATTCTTTTGGCACAGGCCGATAAGCGCATCCAGCGCCTCGCAACCCTTGCCAAAATCTGGGGTGAAGTTAAATTCATACACCCTTATATCGCATACCGAAGTATCGATTGGGATAGGGCATTGATAAATGCGATCCCAAAAGTAAATGCTGCGAGAACCGCAGAGGAGTATTCAGAAGCTATAAACCTGATGTTGGGGGAATTAAAGGATAATCAAACCTTTTCTTTTGTAAAGACCAAAATATCAAATGATGGAAAATCAGCTTCGGAACCTGAACCTGTGAAACTCGAAAGCGGCATTCTTCATTTAAATGTACTTGCTGCCGCTAAATACACCGCTCAGAGCAAAGAAAATCTGAGGAACTTTAATCAAAAATTTTTCAGTCTTTATGAGCAGGCGAAATCTGTTCTTATTGATAGCCGCACAGGGGAAAATACAGACCAGAATATTTTGTATGATATAGATTATAACACTCGTAATATCATTTCAGAAATACTGGATTCGAAAATCACCTTGGGTACTATACGATACCGCTTGCACAATGGCTATCCACCTCAGGATGGGTCGACCTCCGGCGGCTACTATTCGGGCTTTACCACCGATGCACCTGTGGGTATCGGAAAAGATTTTGCCGGGGCGCCAAAAATGCTGCCGATGGTCATTTTGATGGATAAATATTCAGCACTTTCGCCGCTCTATTGCGGCTTACAGTCAGCCGGTAAAGCCATTATTGTATCAGAAAGCAATGATTTAGGTACTGAAGGGCACACGCTGGAAATTGGAGAAGGACTGATGGTTAGTTTAAGAACTGCCGAAATGGTTTCTGCTGACGGCGCTATAGGTTTTATGCCTGATGTACTTGCTGAAAAAGGGAATGCAATGCCTGCGGCAATGAAGATTCTGTCGGATGATAAATTTAGAAAACCGGAAAAAAAGCTAAACGCATCTAGTACGCCTCAAATTTCCCAAAAGGATAATACCTATGCTGAAATGGAGTTTCCCAACTCGGAATACCGCTTGTTAGCACTGTTTAGGTTTTGGAATGTGATAAATTATTTCTTCCCGTACAAGCAACTTACCGGCACCAACTGGGACACCGTGCTTACAAAGTATATTCCCCAGTTTGAGGCAAACCGGAATGTCGCAGATTATCGCCTTAGCGCAGGCAAATTAGTTGCTGAAATCCACGATTCGCACGGTTTCTTTTCGCCACCACGACTCAAGAATCCACCCCAGATCTTTCTTACCCCAACTGTAGAGGCCTATGCAGAAAATCAGACCTACATCCGTGGGGTGTTAGAAAAATCATCTGGTTTCCGAACAGGTGATGTTGTTAAGGAAGTGGACGGAATACCCATTGATAAGATATTAGAAAACTTTTCGGTTCGCATCTCTGCCTCTACTTCGCAATCTATGATGAGGCAGGTGCATGGCTATGGAATTTTTAGAGGCGAAAAGGATTCGAAGGCTGTATTTGTGGTAAAGGGCCTGGATGGAAAAATCCGAAAGGTTGAAACGGTTAGGAACGTGGCCGCGAACGACCCGCGGTTTAACGACTTTAAATTCTCCAGAGCAGCCAAACCGGTAATTTCAATTTTATCTTCCGGGTTTGCTTACGTAGATCTTGACAGGTTACAGCCAAACCAGGTCGATTCTATGTTTAAAATGATAATGAAAACGCCGGCTGTTATCTTTGATATGCGGGGCTATCCTAATGGAACAGCCTGGCAAATTGCACCACGTCTCAGCACCAAAGTACAGCCAATCGCTGCGCTGTTTGATAATCCTTTGATTGAGGGGAAAAATATTTCCGACGGGGAGTTTTCCGGAGCAACAAATTTTACTTTTTCACAGCGAATTCCAAAACGCGAACATGGTGAGGTTTATAAAGGACGTGTAGTTATGCTGATAGATGAAACCGCCCAAAGCCAGGCAGAACACACGGCACTGTTTTTTGAAGCTGCAAGGCCTGACATTACATTTATTGGGATGCCAACAGCTGGTGCAAACGGGGATGTAACCAACCTGATTCTTCCCGGAAATATAAAAGTTTCCTTCTCAGGGCATGGAGTACGCCACGCTGACGGTCGTCAGCTACAGCGTTTGGGAATTCAGCCAACTATCAAAGTAGCGCCATCTATACGGGGAATTATTCAAAGTAAAGATGAAATTTTAGATGCAGCCCTTAAGTTTTTGAAACAACAGCATTGATGATATAATGCTGGTGGATTTTTTTACTGGTTTACAGCAATTAGTGATGTTTTGTTATCTTTTGGCTTTTTCAATTTTTGAAATACGCATTAGCAATTCGTTAATTTGTATATTCTTTCTATCCAATCTAATTTCAGACATTACAACTACGAAAATTGTAATCATAAAACTTAAGAGCGGAATCGCAATCTGCATAAAATTCTTGGCTCTGTTGATCATGAAATTCTGGTGTCGAAATAAATATTTTTATTCGAATTAGCCATATTACCAAGGTCTCTTGAAAAGAATCCATCTTTCCCATTAGCCTGGTATAATGCAATTTCATCGACCGCTAATCACTCAGATATTATCAACGGCAACCAGCTTGCATCATTACCTAAAAATTCTTTGATTTCGCGTTATCGACACAAATGTCCTTATTAACCTGAATTAATTGCTTCAACGCTTGGCGGACAGCAATCTTAAGCACTCATGACTGAGTTTATCGAATTTAATAAATATGCATGAAAAACGGTGGTCGAGCTAAAAAACAAAGCCCTGTAAGTGTTTAACTTACAGGGCTTATAGTTGTTTTACTGTACCCGGAGCCGGAGTCGAACCGGCACGGTTTCCCACAGGTGTTTGAGACCAGCGCGTCTACCAATTCCGCCATCCGGGCATGTGTTGGACGGGGTTGCAAATGTATGTAACGAAAGGCTAAATCACAAAAATATTTTAAATTAGATTTTAAGCCTTTGGATATCAATTTATAGCGGCCGCTCATCTTTCAGTTTTCGATCGACTACAAAAGGCATAAACGGTAATAATGAAGCCAGAAAAATCAATACAGCCTTTCCAAAACTCCACTTTTGTTCCATCCAGCTCAACACCAGGCATGCGGCGTACAAAACAAATAAAAGGCCGTGCGCCCAGCCAGTATATTTTACCGCAAGCGGCATGTCGACAAAATATTTTAATGGCATGGCTACAAATAATAAAAGCAGGTAAGAAACGCCTTCGGCCACGGCAACCTTGCGAAAAATAGAAAGAGAACTCATGTATCTGATTGTTTTGCTTCGAAAATAAGGGATACGCACTGGCAATTAAAAACTAAATAATGATTTTACAATCTGGTGTCGGAATGTACATTGATTGAACCCAGTTCTACCAGGAAATAAACTGCAGCAAACAACAACCATTTCTAATGGGTCAGCGAAAGCTAAAGGCATAGTTTCAGGGAAAAGTAACTAAGCGGTAGAAAGCAAAACAATATGTTAGCTTATGTAGTTGTATGGCTGAACAATCAAATCCGAGATTACAGAATGGAAAATTTTACAATGTTGCAGTATTTTCAATGGTACTACCCTGCAGACGGAAGCTTGTGGAAAAAGATGGAAAAGGAAGCTGAGGAACTGAAAGCTTTTGGCATCGATACCCTTTGGCTCCCTCCTGCGCATAAAGGCATGGATGGTAAAAATTCACCTGGGTACGACATCTATGACCATTACGACTTGGGTGAGTTTGACCAAAAAGGCAGCGTTGGCACTAAATACGGAACAAAAGAGGAATTGCTACGTGCAGTTAAAGCCGGGCAGGCGGCGGGTTTACAGGTTTACATGGATATTGTACTTAACCACCTTGGCGGCGGCGATGAAGCTGAACCGGTGATGGTTAGAAAAGTCAATCCTGATAACCGCAATGAATTCATTTCAGAACCTTATGAAATAGAAGCTTTTACAAAATTTACTCACCCGGGAAGAAATAAAAAATATTCTGCATTCGAATGGGATTTTCAATGTTTTACCGGGGTAGATTTTGATAATTCGACCGGTGAAACGGCCATTTTTAGCATTCAAAATCAGTACGGTGAAGGCTGGCAGGAAGTTCTTGATACTGAAAATGGAAATTATGATTATTTGATGCTCTCAGATATCGACTTTCGCAATCCGCAAGTAGTAGAAGAGCTTAAAAAATGGGGCGAATGGTTTCATGAAACTGTTGCCTTTGATGGCCTTCGGCTAGATGCGATTAAACATATGCCGGTTGGTTTCTATAACGAATGGTTAGATCATATGCGTTCGGTTACCAACAAAGAGCTTTTTACTGTTGGCGAATATTGGGCTCCAGGAAAAGTAAATGACATGCTTCAGTATATCGATGCCACAGAAGGCCGGATGTCGCTATTCGATGCCTGCCTCCAGGCAAATTTCTCCACAGCATCTAAACAAGGTGCAGATTATAACCTTTCGACCATTTTCGAAGAAACACTTGTGCAGGCGAGGCCAGAGCTTGCTGTAACACTGGTGGAGAACCATGATACCCAGCCGCTTCAGTCGCTTGAACAAACTGTAGATTTTTGGTTCCGGCACCTCGCCTACGCACTAATTCTGCTTAGATCTACGGGCTATCCATGTATTTTTTACCCAGATTTATATGGTGCAAAATATTGTGATGAAGGTAGTGATGGTGAAAAACATGAAATTACACTTGAGCCTGTACCCGAAATACAGACTATGCTTGGCTTGAGGAAAAATAACGTTTACGGCGAGCAAACTGATTATTTCGACCATCCTAATTGTATTGGCTGGACGGTAAGTGGCGCTGAGGAAAAACCAGGCTCGGGTATTGCTGTTGTCATGTCAAACGGCGAAGCGGGTTTTAAAGATATGTTTATGGGGCATGCCTTTGCTGGCAAAACTTTTAGAGACCGCCTGGGTACGGTTAGTGAGGCAGTAGTAATTAATGATGAAGGCTGGGGTACTTTCCATTGCCAGGGTGGTGGCATATCGGCATATACGGCTGATTAGAGCAGTGAACTTGAAGGGCCGGCGGGAACCATAGGTTTGATAAAGAATGAATTTATATTAACTTTACCCAATATTAGTTAATGCCCATGTTACACCCTACGCTCGCCCGAAACAACGTCAACATTATTGGAAACGGACAGCAAGTAATACTATTTGCTCATGGATTTGGTTGCGATCAAACTGCATGGCAATTTGTGATCGATGCCTTTACTGATGATTTTAAAGTTGTATTGTTTGATTATACCGGATCTGGTAAATCGGACATCAGCAAATACAGCACCACCAAATACGGCGTTATTGATGGCTATGTACAGGATGTACTCGATATTTGTGAAGCTTTAAATCTTAAAGACGTCATTTTTGTAGGCCATTCCGTAAGTTGTATGATTGGCCTTTTAGCGGCGATTAAAGCGCCCGAATACTTTTCTAAGCTTGTATTTGTTGGGCCTTCGGCCAGGTATTTGAACGAAGGTGACTATGTTGGTGGGTTTGAGCGGGAAGACCTTGAGAAGTTATTTGAACTTATGGAAGGCAACTACCTCGGCTGGTCAAGCATGATGGCACCAAATATTATGGGTAATGCAGAAAGGCCGGAACTTGGTGGATTTTTAACGTCAAGTTTTTGCGCAACTGACCCTGATGTAGCAAAAGATTTTGCAAAGGTTACTTTCTTCTCCGATAACCGTGCCGACCTTGGCAACCTCACGGTAGAAAGTTTGACTTTACAATGCGCCGAAGATATTATCGCCCCCGATGCAGTTGGCAAGTTTATTAACGAGCACACACCAAAAAATCAGATTGTTTTCTTAAATGCAACAGGCCATTGTCCACACATTAGTGAGCCGGAAGAAACAATTCAGGCCATTAAAGCGTTCGTTAATTAAAATCAAATAAAGCGAAGCCATGAGCGGAACGAAAGATACATTGGAAGCGCTCATTGATGCCGACGAATTATACCATAGTGCGCCATGTGGTTATTGCTCACTATCGCTAAAGGGCGAAATTTTAAAGGTTAACAGGACTTTACTTACCTGGCTCAAATCAGACGAAAAACTGGTTGGCAATAAATTTACCATGCTGCTACCAAAAGGTGGACAAATGCATTTTGAAATGTTTTTCCTGCCGATGGTAAGTATGGAAGGGCGTGTAAAGGAACTTAGCTATGAACTTATTTGCAACGACGGCAGCTCGATACCCATTCTATTGGCTGCAAATACCATCATTGGGGAAAATGGTAAAATAAAAGCCATTAATGTTGCAATTACCGATAGCAGCGAGCGTAGACTATACGAAAAGGAACTACTAAAAGCGAAGAATTTTGCCGAACGCGAACAAAAACGCCTGGAATTTATGGCAGATTTGGCACATGAAATGATTTGGACGGCAAATTCTACCGGACGCATTAATTATTTCAATGCCCGGTTCTGCGAATACTTTAATTGTGGCAAACAGGAAACCAGAACTTCTTTCTTTTTAGCAAAGGTACATCCGGAAGAACTTCGCGGCCTGCTTGGCGGTTGGAGAAAAAGCCAGTCATCTGGCGGTGAATTTAACCAACTCATCAGGTTGCGCAACCAGGATAGTAATTATGAATGGCATCAGCTAAAAGCGTCGCGTTTTGTATTTGGCGATGACGATCAAACCAGCTGGTTTGGCTCCTGTTTAAATGTAAACGAACACATTGGTGCGCTGAAAAAGAAGGATGAGTTTATCAATATTGCCAGTCACGAACTGAGAACGCCAATTACAAGCTTAAAGGCAATTCTACAGCTGCTGCAAAGAATGAAAACGGAAGGTTCTGAACGCATGGCGGGCCTTATCGATAAAGCCAATCACAATGTTGGCCGGGTAACAGAAATGATCGACGATTTACTAAATGCCAGTCAACTGAACGAGGGACAACTCAAACTCAATAAAAAATCATTTAACTTAAGTGAAATGATTGGAAGTTGTGTGCACCACATTCGCATTGAAGATAATTATAAGATTACGACAATTGGAGATGCTACTGTTTCTGTTTTGGCAGATGAAGGCCGCATTGAGCAGGTGCTCAGCAACTTTATAACAAACGCAATTAAGTATGCACCAGAAAGTTATCATATAAAAATTAGAATAACGCCTCGATCGGGCTTTGTACAGGTAGCGGTGACTGACGAAGGTCCTGGGATACCGGCTGAAAAACTCCCTTATCTGTTCGACCGTTACTATCAGGTAAATACGAGCGGCGGCCGTTATTCGGGACTTGGCCTAGGCTTGTTTATCTGTGCAGAAATTGTAAGGCAGCATGGCGGCGACATTGGCGCAGAAAGTGTTGTTGGCAAAGGCAGTACTTTTTGGTTTACACTGCCCGTTTAGCAGCTTGCTATAAAATGCTTTTAATAAGTAACGGGTTAAAGTACGAGCGATTACACATCTCATTTTAGGAAAACGCGACGCAGAAGTAAAAACCGATTAGATAGCGAACGATGTTCTTGTTTAGATGTTAATAACTTTTCTTCGAATTCATTCGTTTTTAACGAGGTTTTACGATACCTTAATGTTTTAATTACACTAACCAAATAATTAAAGCTATGAGCACATTCCTAATCATCGTATCCGTATTCTATTTAACCTCCTTTGGGTTTATCATTTCGAGCTTATCATCAGCCAAGCAAATTCCTAATGACCAAGACAACACCTACTAAATCTGGATTAAGCTCTCACTTCTCCTCTTTATAAATTCCTTTACCTTAACGTCTTTTTCGAATATTTCGATTCTTAAACACGAGATATAGCAATTAGCAAGCATCAGGCGTAAATAATTAGATCTGTAAATTTCCTATTCATCCAATTTTTAAGTCAATTGTCGCTTAACGATCTCTGTGTGTGAGGTGCCGAGCCGCTTGCTAAAAAATAATTTTTAATTCTGAAGCTGGATCCAAAGAGGGAAAGAAATTAATCCCGTGGCTAATTGATACCCGTTTTAATAAGTGCCGGCAACATTTCCAACCGCTAAAGTCTACAAAAAAAGGGCAAACAAAATATGTTTACCCTTTACCTATACCAAAAATAATCTATTGCTTGTGACGCTCTCACCTATCACATAACAAAGGTAATACGTTCTGATGCAACATTGATTGTTCGGATTGTTCATTTTCAAGAATTCAGATATCCATTTTTTATTCAGCTTTTACAGGAATGTTCCAAAATGAAAAATTGATCCGACGGAAAAAGTTCAAAGATTACTATAATGAATAGCCTTGTTGCCCTTCTTGCAACGAATCACACTATCCCCTGCTAAGCAACTTTTCAATATATTCTCTTATTGTCGGGATATCATATTCATCTGGCATAACTATTTTGTTCTCAGCATCGAGTAAAAATACCGATGGAATAGCATAGATATTATATGTTGAGTTGATTATTTTACCATCACCAGGAAGGTTTGAAAGATTTGTCCAGGCCATGGATTCTTCCTTCATCGCCTGGCGCCATGCAACGATATCATGGTCAGTAGAAATGCTAACCATATTAATGCCTTTTGGTGTATAACTTTTATAAATCTTTTTTAATTCCGGAATCTCGCGACGGCATGGCCCGCACCAACTTGCCCAAAATATTATTAAAGTTCCTCTTTTACCTTTAACATTATCCAGCGTTGTTCTTTTTCCGTCGCTGTTAACGTAATTAAAAGTTGGAAATTTTGCGCCAATCACCAAACTTTTGCTCCTCTGCGTGAAATTTACCAGCGATTTGCCTTTAGGGGTGGCTAGCAATGTTTTATCAAATTTACCGGTAATTTCTGCCAGTTCTGATGGCGTAAGCAGGCTTGCGTTCTGATACACATTTATGAGGATCATCCAACTCGTAGGATGCTGTTCCGTTAGCTTGTTAAGCAATTGTTTAAATGACCTTACACTATCATTTTTTGCACTTAAGGCTACCGACAAGCCTTTATTATCACCTTTCTTTTTTGCTGCATCTATCAGTTTGTTTATCTTCGAGGTATTTGGTTGCAAAAGCCCATAACGCATGTTCATATCCGTCTCATTCGATCCTGTTATCGTCAAACCTGATGCATCTTTCATATCTCCATAAATCTTAATCCGGGCGTTCTCGAGAATAAAATTTCCATGCTTTCCCATATTTTGAGCTTTATTGTGAAAGCTAAAATCCATACGTTTCCCGCTCAACGTGTCTACATAATAAATTCCAGATGACCAGGATGGTTCTGCAAGTACGCTATCACGTTTAAATATACCCTTGCCATCTATAATTGAAGTGGAATCAATAACAGGCCAATAGAGATTCTGAGCGGGAGTGCGCTTCATTGTTGTCAGGAAGATCTTTTTTGTATTAACATGCGATACGTTTACTTCTATTTCGTAGCCCGTTAAACTTTGAGCAACAGACATTTGCCAGGCGAATACTATAACAATTAGGGAAAGTAACGTTTTCATAGGAGCGATTTAGTTAACACAATTTAAGAATTATATCCTGTGCTAAATAAATTTATCGATAATAATTTCTGGTCGTACAAAATTTTAAAAATACCGAAGTTAAACCGCCACTTCGGATTTTGAGGCTTGGCTGAAACCATTTTGTACACCTAACTGAGATACCCATTTAAAATTACAAGCCCGAAGAAACGGTCTGAAGAAAATTTTAGCAATTTCATCAAGCTGATTCTGCAGAACACACTATAATCCACCGGCATTCACCTTCTTAGTCTTAAACATTATTCATCATGAAGTTAGCAATCCGGGCAAAAATGAGGTCGTGTATGCTCGAACCATCCACCCGGTAAAACTCATCTGCACGTTTTTGAATATATCCTCTAAAAGATTGATTAATCATAATTCGGTATAAAGTGTTGTCGCCCTTTACTCCGCTGATGATTATTACCTCACTACCGATTTTTAATTCTACCTGCTCAGTTGCTGCCTTGATATCCATATACAAAAATTGCTAACTTATTTAGCAAAACCAAAAAGATTTGTTAACATTTTTCCTTCGAGAAGAATTTTCTATTATCATTTATCCACCAAAGATTTTGAATGCTTAGAAGCTTTCTTCGGCCGATTTTTGTAAATTTGAAGTATGAGGCCTGACCACGACCGTTCTTTTGATGAGCATAACAAGAAAGACACCGAGCAATCTAAAGAAATATCACATCCAGAAGCGGCACAACCATCGGCAACTTTGTTGCTTAACGCAATTTCTCAACAGGTTTGGACAGCGAACAGCGCTGGTAAGTTAGACTATGTAAATGAGGTAATTTGTCAGGATTTTGGCCATACAAGTGAAACCATTCTAGATTATGGATGGAAAGCCTTTGTTCATCCTGAAGATCTGAACTACAGTACAAGCCTTTGGAACGCCTCAGTGGATAGCGGACAGGAATACAGCAACGAATTCCGGTTGCTTTTTGCAGACGGTAATTATTATTGGCATCTCGCCACTGCAAAAATAGTGGCACAAAGCGGAAAATCGAATATCTGGGTAGGCACCAATACAAATATCCACAATCAAAAAACAAATGAGGCTCGAAAAGATGAGTTTATTTCTATAGCCAGCCATGAACTTAAAACACCACTCACCACCATAAAAGGCTTTCATCAGCTCTTGCTCAGAATTGCTGATGAAGGCAGAATAAAAGATTACCTCGAGCGCTCTGCCGGACAGCTTTTGCGTTTAGAAAAACTAATTGGCGACCTCCTAGATGTAAGCAAAATAAACGCCGGAAAAATGGTTTTGAACCTTGAACCGTTCAATTTTTCTGATATGCTAAAAAATGCTATCGCAGAGATGGCACAAATTTTTCCCAGTCACAGGCTACTGCTGCAGAATGATTGCAATACGGTTATCAATGGCGATCAGTACAGGCTTGAGCAGGTGATTAACAACTTCATTTCTAATGCCGTGAAATATTCCCCTTCATCGGATAAGGTAGAAATCACTTGCACGGTAGTTGAAGAAAGCCTGGTGGTTTCGGTAACGGATTATGGAATCGGGATTGAGGAAAGCCATTTGAAGCGGCTATTTGAACGTTATTACCGTGCCGATAATTCGGCAACCCGCTTTGATGGACTTGGACTTGGCTTGTACATTTCTGCTGACATTATTAAAAGGCATGGTGGTAGTTTCTGGATTGAAAGCAGCCTTGGCAATGGTTCAGTCTTTTCTTTTAAACTACCGATAAATGAAGGAATTCGTTTCGAGGCAGACATTAAAACAGACAATTATTATCAGGACCGCTACATCACAATTTCATGCCCGGTTGATAGTGATATTATGCATGTAAACTGGACTGGCTATCAGGACATGCACTCTGTTAAACATGGTGGCTTGCTTATGATTGAATACCTAAGAAATAATCGTTGCAGCAAAGTTTTTAATGATAATCGCCTGGTTCCCGGTACCTGGTCAGAAGCTTCGGATTGGGCAGCAAAAGTTTGGCTGCCATTGATGGAGCTCGCCGGACTCAAGTTTTTTTCGTGGGTATTATCTGAAAGTGCATTCAGCCAGCTTTCGGCGCAAAAGAGTGTCGAAAATGAAGATAAACAGGCAGAAATTTCCTTTTTTGAAAACGCAGAAGAAGCCATGACCTGGCTTGTAAACAGCAGTTTGTAACCAGGGATTCGTTTTGAGTAGATAATTTCTCATCGACTCGTTGCAAAGGCTATATTCAATTACTTTTTTACTACAATAATTTTACGGATGAGTGCAGCCTGGGAACCATTGGTAATTGCTACGGCATTGCCATTTTTCCAGTATTGAGCTACAGCATCACTCCCTTTGTTGCCGTCGCGATATCCCGCAACGTAAACGTCATCACCTAAAACAGCAATTGAATGGCCAAACGCACTTTCAGGCCCGTTGGATAAATTGACAGGCGAACCATTTTTCCAATATTTTGCAACTATTGCATTGGTACCAGCAGTGGTACCCGAACCCCCAATATATACATCTGAGCCACTAATCGTGATAGAGTTGCCCCTTACATCTGCTGCGCTTTCATTAATAAGTATAGGATTTCCAAGATTTTTACTGTAGCGGGTTTGAGATTGACCGGAGCTATTATAACTTTCAGACCATACAAGGTATAAATCACTTCCCGATACTGTTAATGCCTGGTCGGCGGCTGCCCGGGTGCGGTCGGATAGGTTAAACAATTGTCCGTTTTTCCAGTAGCAGGTAATTGTTGATGGCCAATCTAGATTTCTGTACTCGCCTATTACGTAAACATCGTTGCCAATAACCGCAATACCGGCTGCAACAGCGTTCTGGTTATCATTTGTCAAAATTACCGGAACGCCATTTTTCCAATATTTTGCCTGATAGGTTGATTTCCCGGCCGCTATTTCCTGCCCGGCGACGTACACATCGCTTCCCTGCACAAAAATATCATTCGCGAAGGCATCTTGCGTACCATCGGTAAGTGATGTTGCCTTACCATTTTTCCAATATTTTGCTACATATTTTCCGGAAGCGTTAACCTCATAACCCACGATATGAATATCATTACCAACTAAGACCATCGCATTTGCATCAGACGAACCTGTTCCGCTTCCAAGCGAAACGCCATTACCATTCTTCCAATATTTCGCCACGTTGCCCTCACGGCCTGCAGCATAAATATCAAAAGGCGAAGTTGAAGGCGGATTTGAGTCATCTGGTCTTGTTTTCTTACAAGCTGAAAACGCGGTAACAATAGTTAAAAACAGCAAAATGCTAAGTAGCTTCTTCATATTTTTTAGGGTAATTCATAATTGAACAGCAATTGTTGAAATTAGTTTGGGATGGAGCATTATTTCTAAACGAACGACTTATTTACGTAACTGGAAAGATTTTAGTAGAATCGTTTTTCGTTTTGCGTCCACCGTTTCTCCCAAAGAATAACGATGGGCGTTGGAAGTAATGAATATGATGGGAATTCGTTCAATTAACGCTAAAAATTTATCTTTGCGCTAAGCCGAATACCAAATTTCTATCTCTGAACTCGTAATGAATATTGACGAAAACACATCCCTGGAGAATTTTAGCACCGAACACATCATTCAGGCACTTACACACTCTCCCGAACCCACAGCCATTTACACAAATCAAAATATGATTATCCGTTTTGCAAACGAAGGCATGCTGGAAGTTTGGGGGAAGGATGGCTCATCTATTGGCAAACCTTTGATGGAAGCGCTCCCGGAGTTAGACGGACAACCTTTTCTGAGCCTGCTTCAGCAGGTATGGCAATCAGGCGAAACTTATACGGTTGAAGACGCAAGGGTTGAAGTTATCAAAAATGGTATCGCTGTTATTGACTATTATGACTATCAATATAAGGCGCTGCTGGATAACAACGGCCACACCTGGTGCATTCTTAATACGGCACGAAAAGTTTCTTCGAGGCGGGAATATCTGCAAAGAATTCAACAAAAAGAGGAAAAAGAGCAGGCCCTGCTAGAGGAAATGGCAGCCACTATGGAAGAACTCAGTTCTACCAACGATGAATTAAATATTTCATTAAAATTGCTTGCAGAGAGCCGGGAACATGTTAGAACAATTATAGAGCAAGCGCCTGTTGGTATCGCCGTGTTAGAAGGACCTGACCATATTATTGAAATTGCCAATCCTGCTATTTTAAAAATCTGGGGACGTACGCTAGTCGAGGTTGAAGGCCTGCCGCATGAAACTGCCCGCCCGGAACTTGAAGGCCAGCCTGTAAACACTTGGCTGACAGAGGTTTTTCAAACTGGCAAAAGAAGAATTAACAATGAGTTTTCGGTTAAACTTCTGGCAGAGAATGGTACAAGAGACGCGATCGTTAACTCCATATATCAACCTGTTTTTTCAACTTCAGGCGAGGTAACGGGCGTATTGGTGATACTTGAAGAGATTACAAGCCAGGTTCTGGAGCGACGGTCGAACGAAAAAGATCAGCACATGCTGTCTATGGCTATCCTTGCCGGAGAGCTTGCAACTTTCTATTACGAGCCCGAAACAAATCTTTTCTCCGGAAATACCCTTTTAAAAACCTGGTTTGGTTTATCAGAAAATGACAATCTCGATCTTAGCATCGCCCTCGCATCTATTTTCGAAGAAGATAGGCAGCGTGTTGCAGACGCGATTGCCCAATCTTTGAGCAAAAATTCTGATGGAAACTACTTTATCGAATATCGAATTTTTCATCCTCAAGACCCTAAAGGGAGACTTGTACAAGCGATGGGAAAGGTTTTTTATAAGCAAAATGGTGAGCCCGCAAGCTTGAACGGCACTTTAAGAGACATTACCGAACAAAAGAAGGATGAGCAAAGAAAGGATGATTTTATGGGCATGGTGAGCCATGAACTAAAGACTCCCCTAACCTCTTTAAATGCCTACCTGCAACTAACGCAGAGAAATGTAATCCTTTCTGGCGACAAAGTACAACACAGTATTGTTGAAAAATCGATTAGACAGGTGCAAAATATGACCGCTATGATTAATGGATTTTTAAATATTTCAAGGCTTGATTCCGGACGGATGGTCCTCTCGAAATCCGTCTTCAATCTTCAGAAGTTATTTGCAGATTTGGAAGAGGAAGTACTTTCAACTGTCCACACCCATATAATCATTTTCGAACAAGGTGAAGAGGTGGAACTTAGCGCCGACCGGGAAAAGCTTTCACAAGTTGTCCACAACCTAATCGGTAATGCCGTAAAATACTCCAAAATGAACACGACCATTACTGTCGCTTTTGCGGAGTTTGAGCCTGAGAAAGTTAGAATTTCGGTAAAGGATGAAGGGATGGGCATTGATCATGAAGATCGGGACCAAATCTTTGAGCGATATTACCGGATAAAAAACCCGAAGATGGGTTCCATTGCAGGCTTCGGCATTGGCCTTTACCTCTGTAAGGAGATTATAGATTTACACCAGGGTTCAATAAAAGTTGACAGCGAAATCGGAGTTGGATCTACTTTTATCGTTGAGTTGCCAAGGATGTAGAAAAAAGCAAAAGCCTATGTAATTATACTGTTGCTAAGCACCTATATTTTGGAAATTCTTGTAGGTCACCACAAAGTCTTGATTAAAATCGCTATATCATCATGGAATCACATCGCGACAGCAACTAAAGAATTTACCAACTCTTTGGCGGAATAAACCAAACATTGGCAAATTTCTATTGTTGAAACTATAAATAACAAAATCATGATTAACAACAACGAAAATAACGAGCCAACGAACCAAAACGGTACACCATCAAGCGACAACGGCATTAAAGGAGATAATACCATTAAAAATCCTGATGATTGGACTACAGGTGATGAACCGATGACGGGTGCTCAAGGTTCTTATTTAAAAACCCTTTCTGATGAAGCTGGCGAGGAGTATGATGAAAATCTAACAAAATCGGAAGCTTCGAAAAGGATTGACGAGTTGCAGCACAAAACGGGTAGAGGCTTGGAGAACAATAAATAATTGCATCGCCAGGGTTTGATGATTTAATTAGGCCGAACATCGCCCGGCACCTTTTTTAATATTATATTGAATGAGTTGATTGTAATTGATTTCGCAGTATGGAATTAACGATTTCCATGCATCATTACTGAAAAACCAGCATGAAAGAAATTGAATTGACACTAACCACCCCGTGCCTGGCCCATTGGAATGAGATGACCGAGACAAACGCCGCAAGGTTTTGCGACCGCTGTGAAAAAACTGTGTATGACCTTAGCGATAAATCAGACTCTGAATTGCTTGCTTTTTTTAAAGACAAGCAAAAGAATGTTTGTGTAAGGTTAATAGCGAGTCAGCTTAACCGGCCGTTAGCCAGGCCCGTTAAAAACCCGGGTTTGCAATGGTTGTTCACTTTTGCTCTACTTGGAGCAGCAATTGGACCAAGCCATGCGCAAAGTCCAAAACCGGTTGTTCATGATATTAACAAGTCAACAGAACCTTTATCGCCTAACAATTCGACAATAGTGTTGGTTTCCCCCATCAATTTATTCAGCGGGACAGTGATAGATAGTGCAACCAGCAAACCAATTGCTGGTGTCAAATTACGGCAAGTTGGCTTTCAGAATGTACTGGCGGTAACGGATTTAGCAGGTAAGTTTGAGCTGAATGCAATAATGTGAATACAAAGGTCGCTTATGGTTTTGAATTGAACGGAGTACTTGTGGCTAGCCATTTTTTACAAGATAAAATGACAGTTAAGATTGCTAGGCCAAAAACAATTTGGCTCGGAGGCGTCGTGGCCGGAAGCTCACCTAGGAAACCAATCTATATTGTTTACTCGGGAAACAAAAACTGCGAACTTAATGCAACGACATTTGCATTGTTATCGCCAGATTGGGTTGAAAAGATAGATGTTATGGAAGCTTCAAAAGCGATTGCCACCTATGGAAAGAAAGCGACCAACGGCGTTGTGCTAATCGGCATAAAAAAGGCTTTTGCAAATCGTTTCCATTTTTCTAAAGAAAAACAATTCCTGCAACAATCGTCTGTTAAAGATGCATCTTCAAACCCGGAACCATAATTAATCAGCATAGTAGGTTTTCCGTTCCTAAAGAACATGACCGATAACTGTATGCCTTAGCCTCCGTATAAAGCTACAATTAAACGAAACTCAAAACTTCATCCATATCCAACAGCATTAAGTTCATCCGCTCGGTTGCATGTTTTCTCCCTGTAATAATGTATACAAGTGATAGCTTACCATGTTCTTTCGTCATTTCCATCCTTTGAAAAGAAACTTCCGCACTGCTCATTTTATCTTCTAATCGCTCCAGCAATGCCAGTTCACTGCTTTTTAGGGTAATGGTTATTAACTTTTGCTTCCTAATTTTTGAGATGAGTGTTTCGACTCTGCTAACCATTAGCAGCACAAAAAGCGTAATTACGGTGAGTGAAACGGCAAGCGCATGTAAACCTATTCCAGCCGTCATGCCGATTGCAGCTGCAGTCCATATAACTGCGGCGGTTGTTAACCCACGCACTGAAATTTTATCCTGAAAAATTACGCCTGCACCTATGAAGCCAATTCCTGTAATAATATTGGCAGAAATCCTATCATCGGTATCAGCCCCGTGCCCGGATATGATGGTGAATATCGTTGAGCCAAGGCAAATTAATATGATGGTTCGAAAACCGGCCGATTTACTTCTATATTCCCTTTCGAAACCAATTGCGCCACCGCATATTATAGATACGAGCATCGCGAAGAGGTCTTTCCATTCTACAGCAAAATCCATCGTTGATTATGTTAAAACAAATACTAATTATTGGCGAGGCGAGCTAATGTCGACTAAATGCCGCGTGTTAATGGTGTTTCATCAGGAAAATCTGAATGCTCGTGTCTTTCATCAACAGCATCTTGCTTAAGATCTGGTTTTTCTGCAACCAGGCTTCCTTTTCCTGCAATTCCCCGATAGTCTGCCCCTTCGGGAAGTTCCGTTTCCCGAGACAAACTGCTATTACCTTCAATTGTCGATTTCTTTTCTCTTAAAATACTCATAATAAATTCAACTTAACTTATTCAATCACGTTAGTTTATTTTAAAACGCATTGCAAAAAGAAAAGGTTTATGAACTTCTACGGCATTTATTGCGGCTTTTACGCAATGACTTTTTATTCTCTTGCAACTCAATGGAGATTGTAAAATACCATCAAACCGAGCAAACCTTACTTATTTCCTTTTAACATTGGCAACACACCATTGCCAAAATCTTCAATAAAATCTCGCTGATTTCTGTTTACATTGTGGAGTATAATTCTATCGAAACCCATGCCCAGGTAATCCTCTATCCATTTGCGGTGTTGGTTAAGGTCATCAGATATTAGCACATGTTCATCCATTTGCGACTGGCTAACCAATTCTGCCGCAGCATCAAAGTGGGCAACAGTAGGGAGCTCGCCCAAAACGCTTCCCTGAAAAATATTTCCACGCCACTGGTGGTAGGCGCCCAAGATTGCTTCTTCTTTGTTTCTGGCGTACGATAGCTGTACTTTAAGGTATATTGGTTTTTTTTCACCACCGTTAGATTTGAAGGCTTGAACAAGTTCCTTAAGTTCTTGTTTGGGCTTGTGGGTAGTGACCAGTCCGTCTGCCCATGATGCCGCCCATTTCGCCGTTTCCGAACCAACAGCTGCACAAAACAGGTTTGGAACCTTTTCGGGCAGTGTATAAAGCCTGGCATTTTCTATTGATATAATCCCCTTCCGCGAAACAATAACACCCTTTAATAATTCGCTTATTATTTCGTAGCATTCTAGCAACCTTGCATTTCTGACTGACTTTTCGGGCCATTTTTCACCCGTTATGCTTTCGTTGAGCGCTTCCCCGCTACCCAAGGCAACTACTAAACGACCGCCAAACATTTCATTTAATGTAGCGATGGCCTGAGCCACAATGGCGGGGTGGTAGCGCTGACCCGGCGCACAAACCATACTGTACGGAACGGAAGTTGCAAGCATTGCAGCCCCAAGCCACGCAAATGCAAACCCACTCTGGCCCTGCCGCTCGCTCCACGGATGAAAGTGATCTGATGAAGATATAGCTTCGAAGCCAGCTTTTTCAGCAAGAATAACGTAATCTAACAATTCACTAGGTTTGAATTGCTCATGAGATGCGTGATATGCAATCATGCCTGGTTTTCTATATTATATAAATTTTAGCTTGATAATTAATGTTAGACAAAACGTCCATGCTCAGGAATAGCAATGGTATCAAAATCGTCTGCAAGTTTTTTTAATCCCAGCCTAAGCGACGCCCCTTTCATGGATTGCCCATGACCTGCTATTACAACAGCCGGGCGAAGATCCCGAAGTTTTTTTACGGTTTCCCATGCGGCCTGCCAATCAGTTGTAAGGTATCTTGGCGGTCCGTGTACTTCCCGTTTTTGTACAAGCACTTTATAAAAAGAATCCTGTCTCACGGTTACAAAAGCATCTCCAGCAATTAAAATTCTGTCTTTTTCACGAAAAAAGGCTACTTGCCCGGGAGCATGCCCCGGGGTATGTATCCAACGCCAATCCGAAAGTTCGGGTAAGCTCCCATCTGGCGGGTATGCAGTTACATGCCCGGTTATGTCAATTGGCTCGTTTGGGTAAAGCGCTGAAAGCTTTGCCAAGATACCACCCTCAACTGTGCTATCCGGTTCCGGATAGGCTTGCTTACCTGTTAGAAAGGGCAGTTCCAATTCGTGGGCGTAAACAGGTACCGGCCATTGCTCCAAAATCTTAACGATACCACCAACATGGTCGAAATGCCCATGGGTTAAAAAAATTGCCTTCGGCGGCTTTCCCTTACCAAACCTATTTTCTGCTGCCTCAATAATTTCTTCGCCACATTTGGGCATGCCACAATCAATCAAAAACCAATCTCCGTCTGGCTTGCCCAGCATAATTACATTTACGATTTGATTGGTGTAATAATAAACATCTTCCACAATGCCTTTTCCGTTTCCGCTTGAAAATGAAGTCATTGGGATCATGTGATTGTCGCTGCTTTGTTTCATAATATTGGCAAGCCTATAATTTAAGGTTGAGGATTTTCCTGATCGTGGCCCTGTGTTTTCACAATTTTATTATATATTCCAAGAAGCAGAAATGGCGCCGCCCATTGGCCAACAAAAAGTGCATTATGCTGATGCCCCAAACATTTTAGCGTTAAAGAAACACCCATAGAGGCTAGAGCAGCCCATAAAAAAGTATCCGATGGTAGTTTAGATGTTTGTTCTTCAATTGCGGTAGCAACTTTGCCTTCGCTGTGCGATTTACTTTGCGATTCCATAAACTTAATTTTAATGAGGTTCTGTTTAATTAAATTGATTATAATTCGAGCGCCCATTCTTAATACAAGAAGTTTTTGAGAAATGTTCAAGCTTTTTTCACAACAGGTATTTCACTTCGAAAAGTAGTATTTATAGCAAAAGCAACACCACGAAAGGCTTAAAACGAAAGATGATGTGGCAGTTTCCAACGAGGATCAATAAGTTGTTTACCTGTAGATTTACATCCATCAACAGAAAAACCGCGGGATACCGATGTAGAGGACATGTAAATTTACTTTTCGGCCAGGGTGAAACGGACGTTTTCAATGTCGGAATTTTTGAGGAGCGTCCGGAACTCTTCATCATTTTTGAACTGCAACTGTTCTATTTTTCTTCTTTCAAAGCCAATCTCAAACTTGCCTACCGCGAATGGCCAGGGTTCGACTATAATGGATTCTTTACTTTGAAATAAGCTATAGGGCGTACCGTCCGGCCCGCAACTTATTTCTATCCTTCTCCCTTCGGGTGGAATTTGTGACTGACAAATGAGGAGGGAAAAAGCATCGCAAAATTCGAGAAGTTCGTAGGCCATGTCGAGTTCTTTTTTTTCTACCCCGGCATCTGATAGCCAATGTTTTTCCTGTTTTTTTAAATTTGAAATAAATTCTTTTGCCAGAGGATCATCACCATGCGTGAACCTGATATGCCGGTTAATTAACAGCGCAATAAAACGGCTTTTTGTAAGGGCCATATCCAGCAAGCGTGTGGAAGCATCCAAATCGAAACTAGTCTCTTTAAAATTAATTGGCGCTCCATTTTCATCGATAAGCGGATTGCGTTCAAATTCATTGAAAACATCATCATGTTCTGCGGTGGCAATCAGGGTTTCAATCCACCTGTCTGGCTGATTCGAAAGCTTCCATCTGGCACAAATTTGGCCCGCAAGCAAACCATGGGAACGCTGGGTAATAATTTGCCAGCCATTTTCTGTATATGTTGTAATCATAGTTGTAACTAAATGTTTGATTACAACATTGTACTGAAAGATAAGTTCGGAGGGCTAAACAAATAGTTTTAAAGCCTGTATCCAGAGAATTTTTGCTTCCAGGTGACTGGAAAGTTGGCAAAAAAAATAGTTTTCAAACAAGCATCCTTGGGAAAAACCAAACCAATGCTTAAAAAGCGTGTTAATAAAGCATGGATGATAAATCAAAACAAGATGGTCGTGATGATGCTAAAGTAGATTTGAACGACCCAAACGAGGTTGCTTATGCTGCTCAGGAAGCAGGCGTATCTTCAGTGGAATATAAAAAGTACGCAACTGAATCCGGAAGCAGTTCACGGGCGGCAATTGCTGCGCATATTAAAAAAATAAAAGCCTCATAAAAAAGGTTGTGTATTAAGCCAATCGCTTAATACACAACCTTCTATCAGTTAATAAACAATCTGTTTCCCCGCCCGGTAATATACCTCAGCAATCGTTTTTTGTAAACTCTACACAATTTCCGCCCGTTTTACCTGCATATCGAAATTTAATTTCTTGTGTAGTTATCAGGAATCTTTTTAAAAAACGCCGATTGTTTGAACCATCTTTCAAGCACCAAAAATGCACATTCAATTATGCGCTCAAATCAAGTGTTTTTCTGCCTTGGGTGCTAATGCTACTCCTTGGGTAGCTTCTCTCTAATTCTTGAAATGTACTTCTGCCGGTAGAAAATATCTTTTATAGACGATAATAATGCGTCCGCAGTTTCAGGATTTTCATCAAACTGTTTCGTAAGGCCATCCAGTTCATCATTAAGTTGCTGTTCAATTGCATTAACGTCGGCATTTACCTGATGTAGTTTTTCTGGGTCGGGCTCGAACTGTAAATCCATCAGGGCTTCATTTACATCCATCATGTCCATCAAAAAAGATTGAGGCAACTGATAGCCTTCATCTGTTTCAACAATGCCTTTAAGTTCCAAAACATATTTCAATCGCTTTTGAGGGCTACTTAAAACTTGATAAGCTTTATTATTTAAGGTTGATAAATGTAAAACTTCCTGTTGCTTCTCTTCACTTTCATTTGCGAAAAAATCGGGATGAAACTTTTTGCTGAAGGCATAAAATTTAGATTTTACAACATTTAAATCTGGATGAAACCGTACCGGCAGTTCATAAAATTCAAAATAGTTTGGAATGTTTTTTTGCTCCGACATTGCGTATAAATTAAAAAGCCGCAGCCATTAGAATTAAAACTAATAACTGCGGCAATGCTATAAAATTAGTTTTACTTGCCAAATATTTTTAAGATGTCATTACCAAAGGCAAACACCATCAAACTTATTAAGATTACAAAACCGGCAATTTGCGCTTTCTCAAGTACTTTTTCGCTCACAGGTTTACGTTGCACCATTTCAATAAGCAGAAAAACTACATGGCCTCCATCTAAACCCGGAATAGGCAATAAATTCATAAAGGCAAGTGCCATTGAAATTAAGCCTGTTAAAGTCCAGAATTTAAGCCAGTCAAAGGTGCTACCATAAACTTTTGCAATACCAATCGGGCTGCTGATGTTACGGGCACTAACTTTACCGGTAATCATTTTACCTATGCCTTTTGCATTGTCGGCAAAAGTGCTCCATGCCATATTAGCGCCAACAGGAAGTGCCGCAAAGAAGCCGTAATTAATTGTTTTACGTTTTATTTCATCGAAATCCGGGAAATAACCAATCGCACCTGCGGTATCAACCTGTACGTTTATTTGCAAAGGCTTGCCATTTCTGTCGATCGATAAAGCAACCATTTTACCCTTTTTCTTCATTACTAAAGGCTTCGCTTCATCCTGATAAGTTACAGGTACTCCGTCTACGGCTTTGATTTTATCACCAGGCTTAACCCCGGCTTTAATTGCACCGTACCCAGCCATTAAACTGTCTGCTGTTGCAGTGTATCTAGGCTCAACAAAAAGGCTTTTTCCATCAGCTACCTTATTCAGGAAATCATCAGGAACTTTAATCTCGATGGTTTTATCACCACGGATAACCGTTAATGTTGTGTTACCCATAAGCACTTTTGAGCTTTTCAGTTCTTCAAAGCGGATAACCTTGTTACCGTTAATGGCCAAAATCTTATCACCATTTCTCAGTCCGATATCAGCCGCTACTTTTCCAACCTGAATACCATGTACAACCGCACTGTTTGGGGTAAAGGTTTCACCATATTTAAAAGTAAGCACCCAAAAAATAACAATACCAACAATAACGTTAACGATAATACCACCAAGCATCACAATTAAGCGCTGCCAGGCTGGTTTCGAGCGGAACTCCCAAGGTTGCGCAGGTTGTGCGAGTTGCTCAGTATCCATGCTCTCATCTATCATCCCGGCAATTTTAACATAACCGCCCAAAGGCAACCATCCAACTCCGTATTCAACATCCCCTTTTTTGAAACTGAAAAGTTTGAAACCCCATGCATCAAAAAACAGATAAAACTTTTCTACTTTAATTCCAAATGCCCTGGCCGCAAGAAAATGCCCTAGTTCGTGTAATATAACTAATAAAGACAATCCAAGCAGCAGCTGCCCCGCCATAATCAATCCATTCATATGCTCTTACAATATTTTATGTTAGATGTTAAAATATACTTTTTGTTACTAATTCGGCCGCTAAGATACGGCTATGTTTGTCAGTTTCTAAATAATCGGCCAATTGTGGTGTTTCTATGAAATTGATATCTAACATACAGCGTTCAATAACATCACTCATTTGAAGAAACCCAATCCTATCTTTTAAAAATGCCTCTACCACAACTTCGTTCGCCGCGTTTAAAATACATGGCATGTTCCCACCTTTTTTTATTGATGTGAATGCAAGTTCCAGATTTCTAAACGTTTCCCGGTCTGCCTGCTGGAAGCTAAAGTTTGGGTAATCCAGAAAATTAAAACGCTTAAAATCATTTTTTAGCCTGTCGGGATAATTTAAGGCATACTGAATTGGCAATTTCATATCCGGAACACCCATTTGCGCTTTCATCGAACCATCTCTAAACTGAACTATAGAATGAATGATTGATTGCGGATGGACAATAACGTCAATCTGGTCTACTTCTAGGTTGAACAGCCATTTCGCTTCGATAACTTCCAAACCTTTGTTCATAAGCGAGGCAGAATCTATGGTGATTTTTGCGCCCATTACCCAATTGGGATGCTTTAAAGCCTGTTCTTTCTTAACCGTAGCTAAGAAATCCCCGTTTTTGCCTAAAAAAGGCCCGCCCGATGCAGTAAGGTAAATCTTTTCAATTTCATTATTTTCCTCACCAACCAGGCACTGAAAAATTGCAGAATGTTCTGAATCAACCGGAAGGATTTTTACTTTATGTTGTATCGCCAGTTCGGTAATATATTTGCCTGCTACAACCAAAGTTTCTTTATTTGCAAGCGCTATACTTTTGCCCGCTCTTATCGCCTCTATTGTTGGCTTTAACCCAACAGAACCCATTAACGCCGTTAGCACAACATCGCTTTGAGGGTAAGCCGCTACTTCTGACAATGCAGCCTCGCCAGCCAAAACCTGAATGTTAAAAGGTGCTAAAGCATCTTTCACATACAAATATTGGCTTTCATCACAAATTACTACGGTTTCAGGTTTAAACGCTTTCGCCTGCTGGATAAGTAATTCCGAATTTTTTAACGCAGATAATACCGAAACTTTAAAAATTGCCGGATGGTCACGAATAACCTCGAGTGCCTGGGTGCCTATGCTCCCTGTGGAGCCTAGTATGGTTATGTTTCTAATGGAATGTTTTGTTGATGTATTGCTCAATTGTTGTTCTTCCTCTCGTATTTGAAGGTTTCTTATTTTCACTATGCAAATGTTTTTTTTCTTTTGCTAAGAAATGTTGAGTCTACGTGTTTTTGAAGGTTAAAAATCAATGAAATTTTTAACTTTTCGTTTGTATATTTTATTAGTTGTGAATTTCTTTTAGGCAAAACTTTTAGTTTCGAAGAAGTCATTTGCTTTCCATCTTTGTGAAACTCAGGTCTCAACCTCTAGATAAACACTGTTTATTGAGGTCAAACACTTAAACAATAAACTTCTCCAACCCATCAGCAAGTTTCCTGTCATTGCTTAATCTTGGAACTTTATTTTGCCCGCCCAGTTTCCCTTCACTTTTCATATAATTAACAAAGGCATCCTTTTGCAACGTACGTATTATTAACGGTCGAAGGATGTTTCCTTCAATGAGGTCAAAATAGTAAATATTTTTCTTTTGCAGCGCTTCATCTACCTTTCTGCTGAATGCAGGTAAATCTACAGGCGGCGCAGAGAATTCCACAAACCATTCATGGTAAGGCAGTTCACCCGGCTTCGGGTTAACCTGAGGCGCAACTGTAAATTCGGTAATTTTTACACCTTCAGCATTTGCTACCGAAAGCAGTGCATGTTCTACCTCTTCGCCAATAACATGTTCGCCAAATGCAGAAATAAAATGTTTAATCCTACCTGTAACCACAATTCGATACGGATTTTTGGACACAAATTTAACCGTATCACCAATGCTGTAACCCCACAAACCAGCATTCGTATTAAGTATTAGTGCGTAGTTTTTGTCAAGTTCAATTTCTCCTAATGATAATCTGGCCGGATTTTCGTCATGATACTCATCTGCAGGAATAAATTCGTAAAATATACCAGCATCGGCAAGCAGCAGTAAGCCCTTGTCTTTTTGCGAATCCTGATAAGCAATAAAACCTTCGGAGGCGGGGTATGTTTCTATCGAATCAATTCGCTTACCAATACTTTGTTCAATTTTAGCCCGGTAAGGCTCGAAATTAACGCCACCGTATATAAACAGGCTAAAGTTTTTAAAAATTTCTGCAATTTTTTTGCCCCCGCTCTGGTCGGTTAGTTTATCAAAATACATTTGTACCCAAGGCGGTATGCCAGAAATCAGGGTCATATCTTCGTTAATTGTTTCGCCAACAATAGCATCTACTTTCTGCTCCCAATCTTCAATAATATTGGTTTCGTAGGAAGGAAGTCGATTTTTTTGAAGGTACTTTGGCACATGGTGAGCAACAATACCTGATAAACGACCTACATTAATGCCATTTTTTTGGTTGAGTACCGGACTCCCCTGCAAAAAGATCATTTTCCCGTTAACGAAAGCAGTTTTCCCAGTTTCGTTGATGTACGTTAAAATTGCGTTTCTGGCAGCTTTTATATGCTCAGGCATAGATTCTTTAGATAAAGGGATATATTTTACTCCCGATGTTGTACCTGACGTTTTTGCAAAATATAACGGTTTACCTTTCCAAAGCACATCGGCTTCCCCGGCAACGGTGCGGTCTATATAGGGTTTTAAACCCTCGTAATCCTGAATTGGTACATAATTTTTAAAATCCGAATAGCTTTTTATCGCCGAGAAATGATGATCTCTTCCAAAAGCAGTTTGCTTTGCATCATTAACAAGCTTTAAAAGAATTTTTTGCTGGGCATAGACTGCATTTGCTTTCCACTTGTTGATTTGCCAAACCACAAATGCTGCAAACGGTTTGCTCAGCGCTGATTTAATTCCCATACACCTTAAACCCTTAAAGGGGCTTCTCCTTTCTGATATTGGTATTTAGCTGGCAAATTTTACTAGGCATAATTTTTTAGTTGGGATTTCAATTGCCCATTACATTGTTCAAGGCTAAACGATATTATGCAAAATATCAGGATGCTCGTCGCCCTTATACTCGCCCGAAATTTTGCGGTAGGCAACGGTTAAAGCAACACTCGATAACGGGACAATTATAAAAGAACTTAAAATATTAACAACAAAAGCAATAAGCGGCCATTGCAAGTAGTTTAACAATAAATAAATTAAATATCCGCCACCTAACACAACCAATAACAACAATATTTTGGTAAAGTTCCCTTTGGTTGTGGCCAGACTCAACTTAATCGAATCGAAAGGCGTAGAATTTTTGTCGATTATAAAGAATGGGAAAAATGATATTCTTAACCAGGTGATGAAGATTGCAATTACACCGACAGAAATCGCCACGTTTTTTACGATTGTAACATCCAGACCGGTGTAAATAAAAGGAAAGGCTATGAGTATGACCACCAGGTAAACACCAAAAATACAGCCCACAAAATATAATGTAGCAACAAGAAAGCGGATAATCTGCTGCCTGGTTGGTAGTGTATCCACAATTTTAACATCGTTTTGTTCATCATCCATCAAATGGAAAATGTATTTAAATAACGAAAGATTGATTGTAAAATAAAGCATTATAAATACGAAGACCATCGCGATGCTTAAAATCTTACTCACATCTTTAATAAAAAATGCCATCAAACTTGATGCGCTCGCGGTGATAAACATTAAAAAACACAGCGTTGCAATGGAAAAATAATGTTTCCTGGTGATGTTCCATGCTTTTTGAATAACATCATTAACTGCGAAAGTACTTTCTTTTAGATAGTTTATCATTGTTGTTTAAATACCACTCTTTTAAATAGATCTTGAATAAATCCTAAGCCGTAGGCAAATAATTGGATAAATGAAGATATAATGCTCAAAAATGCAACTTTTAGTGATTTATTTACAGACCACGAATGAAAAAATATCAACAAAAAGAACATTAACAAGATAAAATTACCAACAATTCCTAAAGGGCGATAAAAAATATCGCATAGGATGGTGGTAATGAAACCAACAGTAAACACCGCAGGAAAGAAATGAACAAGCTTTAATTCTTTTGGAAAATGCTTATAAATATTGATTCTGGCCCGGCCAAAAAAATGAAGCTGCTTGTAAAACTGGCTAAAACTTGTTCTCCGTTTGTGGTAAACTTTTGCTTCTGGTATAAGTCCAATTTTAAAGCCGCTTTCATGAATACGAATACTGTATTCGATATCCTCTCCGAGCCGGGTTAGAATAAAGCCACCAACTTTTTCCCAAACCTGACGGGAAACCCCCATGTTAAAGCTTCGTGGATGAAATTGGCCAACATGTTTTTTATTGCCGCGAATGCCCCCCGTTGTAAAGGGCGAAGTCATTGCGTAACTTATGGCCTTTTGTACGGGTGTGAAGCTGTCATGTGCGGCATCTGGACCACCATAGGCGTCCAAATCATGCTCGTAAAGATAATTTTTAACAATTTCCAGATAGTCATGAGGAATTAAGCAATCTGAATCAAAAATTACAAAATAATCTCCCTTTGCACGCTCAAAGCCAAAATTTCTGGTAAACCCTTGTCCTTCGTTTTCTTTGTAAAAATAGCTTACATCTAATTTGTTTGCATAACTTTCTACAATCGATTTAGCATCGTCTTTTGAACCGTCTTCAATAACCAAAACTTCAAACTGTAAATAAGTTTGCTTGGTTAGCGTGTACAGCAATTCGTTAATTTCTTGCGGACGATTGTAAAGTGGAATTATGACGGAGAAAAACATTTTCGAAAAAGGTAAGCAGTAGAATTTAATTGGTTTTGTTTCTTGGCCGATTAGCCTAATTGTGAAACTTTTGCCTTACACCCTCTTTTCAATTAAATATTGATTTCTTTCTGGGGCGTTTCGGGTAACCAATTCGGCCACAAAGCCCGTTAAAAACATTTGCGAACCCACAACAATTGCAACCAAGGCAATATAAAACAATGGCTGGTCGGTAATTTCCCTTTTGTAAGGAATATGTGCAGCTATGTGGTAAAGCTTTATGCCAATCATCCATAAAGCCATAATTGTTCCTATTAAAAAACTCAGTACGCCGAGTGAGCCAAAAAAGTGCATTGGGCGTTTACCGAATTTACCTACGAAGAATATCGAAAGCAAATCTAAAAAGCCATTAATAAACCTGCTGAAACCAAACTTTGTGGTGCCGTATTTCCGGGCTCTGTGCTCTACAACTTGCTCTTCAATTTTCTTAAAGCCTGCCCATTTCGCAATTACGGGAATGTAGCGGTGCATTTCTCCGTAAACTTCTATGGTTTTAATTACATCGCTCCGGTATGCCTTTAAACCGCAGTTAAAATCGTTCAGTTCAATTCCACTCATTTTACGGGTGGCTGCATTAAATAATTTTGTAGGTATGGTTTTCGTAATCGGATCGTAGCGTTTCTTCTTCCAGCCTGAGATTAAATCGAGTTTTTCTTCTTTAATGCGTCGGTACAATTCAGGTATTTCGTCAGGACTATCTTGCAAATCAGCGTCCATTGTTATGATAACATCACCTCTGGTGGCCTCAAAACCAACGTTAAGTGCAGCAGATTTACCATAATTCCTCCTAAACTTAATGCCTTTTATTGCATCGTTTTGCAACTTCAATTCCTCTATAACTTCCCAGGAGCGGTCTGTACTACCATCGTCGACCAAAATTATTTCGTAGCTGAAATTTTTTTCGTCCATTACTTTTGCAATCCAGGCTGTTAACTCCGGAAGCGATTCATCTTCGTTATATAAAGGTATTACTACTGATATATCCATTTTCAAAATTTAAACCGCAAAGGTTTGAAAGCCTAGGAAGTTTGTTCAAAACAAAACGTGCAAATTTCATCAAATAAAATGATAAAAGTTGCACGTTGTAAATTTTTATAACGCTGGTTTAACCTTCTTGTTCTGGTAAGGAATTAAAAGTTACCGGTTCTTTTTTCTTCAAGATTGCCGCAAGAATCAATGCAAGTACACCATACATTGCTATTGATACGCCGAAGCTTGTGAATGAATTTTTAAACGTTGGCGTAAGTTTTTCTTGCATGTTGCCTGCTTTGGCCATTGCTTCATCTATTTGTTCAGACGCCATACCAAATTTCTCCATCATACTTCTTTGTGATTCTTCAATAGCTGCAGCTGCTCTGGCTGGTAAATCAGGATCAATTAAAGTCATTAAAACCACATTATACAAAACTGATGTTATTGCGAGAATAAGGGCAATTATCAGGAATGATTTAAAAGCCTCGCCAAAGGTCCAGTATCCACCAACTTCTTTTCGAATTGTTATTCCCGAGAAAACAAGCAGGGCTATAAAAACAATCAATATGATAAACGGCAATGCGAAATTGGTGTAAAGCATTACCGGGTTTATGAAATACAGCGTAAATGAAATTACAAGTGATACGGCTGCAAGTATAAAACCATATTTTAATGATAATTTGGTAATTAATGTACTCTTGTCCATGTTGTTTGTTTAAGTTTAGTTATTAATAGTTGTTATCAATATATAAGTAGCAGAATCGAAAGATTTGTTACGGCTAAACTGAATTAATTCTTTCATAGTCTCCGCGCTTCCTTCCGTATCAAGGAAAAAGGCCATAAACGGCACGAATAAATCTTTCATTTCATCACTAACATTCAAGGTCTCCGCAGTTTTACAAATTTCTTCTACACTACTTTCCGCAAGCTGTTGATTGCTAATTAACTCCTCATAAATTTCAAATTCATCCTGAAACTCATCATCTTCAACCAACAAAAATTCCTTTAAAAAATCGCCTAGTTCAGGGTCTAAATCCTCATCGTGGCATTCCTTTATGTATAAAAGAAGGTTTAAAAGTTCAGTTCCCCTATCTATGGTTTCTTCCTCAATATTCGCCCATTCATCACTTTCTAAATAATCATCTTCGAGTTTTTGAACGTCGCTGCTGAAAAAATTCACCATCAATAAATCGAAGAAAATCTCTCTAAGCGCTTCAAATTTTGGATTAGAATCAAAAACTGCATCAAAAGCAGTTGCTTTGTCTAAAAAATTAACATCAAGTTCAAAAGCAGCAATTAATTCCGTTTGGAAGTTACCGGCTTCAATGCCTTCTGTTTCGGCGTATTTAGTTGTTGCAGCATTAAGCGCCTTTTTTACTCTATTATCCATATTATGTAGTTTCTTGTATCAATGGTTTAGGATCAAAATTTCAGCTTACCGGCCAGATTTAGCTTGCTCTGTATTGGTTATTGTTAAACACTAAAGTTACTTTTCCGGTTAATTCTCTTCCTATTAACGGACTGTTCGCTGATTTCGAAAAGTTGCTGGCCGCATTATAAACCCATTTTTCATTTGGATCGTAAACCGTAAAGTTTGCTTCCTGTCCTTCTTCTATCACCGGAACAGTTAAATTTAACAATTTGCGAGGATTTATAGCCAGTTTTTCGGCAATAAGACTGGTGTCTAAACCGGCTTTTAGTAATAATGGCAGTACAGTTTGCAAAGCGATAATTCCGTAATGTGCAATTTCAAATTCCACATTTTTAAACTCAACTTCCTCCGGGCGATGTTGCGAAATAATCGCATCAATAGTACCATCTTTTAAGCCGGCAATTAAGGCCTTTACGTCGTTTTTGCTGCGCAAAGGCGGCTTCACTTTATAATTGCTGTCAAAATCTACCAGCAAATCTTCCGTAAAAACAAGGTGATGTGCAGTAACATCACATGTAATTTGAACCCCGTATTTTTTCGCCTTGCGGATTAAGGCAACAGCACCTGCTGTAGATATATTGCTGATGTGAATTTTGGTTTCGTTATAAGTAGCGAGAAAAATATCTCTGGCGATGTGCATTTCTTCTGCCAAGGCCGGCAAGCCCTTCATGCCCAGTAGCACCGAATTTTTACTTTCGTTAATCTGCGATTTTCCCGCAATTGATTTATTTTCCGGATAAACCATTATCAAAGCATCAAGACCTTTTGCGTATTGCAAGGCACGGCTCATAAAACCATCATCCTGAATTGCTTTATCGCCGTCAGAAAAAGCCACGGCCCCAGCGCTCTGCATATCGAAAAGTTCTGCAAGTTCTTTAGCTTCACGGTTCTGGCTTAAGGCGCCAACCGGATAAACATCAACCAGATTATTTTTTGCCCTGTTAATGATGTATTCTACCTGAGATTTTGACTGCACAACAGGGCTTGTTTGCGGCAGCAAAGCTAAACCGGTAAAGCCTCCAGCTGCTGCAGCAGCCGTTAGCGTTTGTATATCTTCTTTTGTTTCGTAGCCCGGATCGCCTGCGGCGCAGTTTAAATCGAAAAAGCCTGGTGTCAGTAATGCGCCTTTAGCGTCAAAAACGTGCTCATCTTTTTCAGCAGATAAATTCCCGATGGCTTGGATTTTTCCATCAACTACCCTAACATCGCACAGTTTTGTGTTAAACTTACTTTGCGGGTCGGTAATGGTTGCACGTTTTACTAGGAGATTCATTTTGTTTTCTTGGTTTTATTAAAAAATCGGATGAGCAAAATTTCTGCTGCAATAAAAATCAGCGACAAAATTAGACAAAGTTTCCATAAAGTCTGTCCGATTTTATTACTGCCAGAAATGAGCTTTACAGCGTCTTTATCAGTATCGTAAATTTTTAGGTTATTCTTCCCTGCCAGTTTGCTAAGCTCCGAACTTTTCAAATAGTGCATAGCAGATTCTGACCTGCTAATATTGAAACTGTAAACGGCAATTAAAGAGTCTGCAAGATTTAAATTGTAGAACCCAGGCGCTTTAATCTGGTCTGCAACATAAATAATTGTTTTGCCATCAACCTGTCTGATTTCCGGAATCGCCTCGAAATTTTTTGCGGTTAACTTTAACGTTTGGTTTTTGCCTAAACTGATTTTTTTGCCAATTAATGCGTTATCAGTACCAATGTTATAATACAGCGCAGTTTCATTTTCGGCAGACAATGCTAATCGGTACATTAGCGGAACAAAAACAGGATGCCTCGCAAGATTACCATCGGCAGGATTTAAGCCGGTTGCCGCTAAATAAACCGCACCATCATCAACGCCATATTTTGCGAAATAAAGTCGCCCACCGGTAAAAGACAGTAAGCTTTCTTTATTCGTTGAGTTACGCTCGACAAAGGAAAAGTACCGGTTAGCAATGGGTAAATCAAGATTTTTAGGAATTTCTTCGAAAACCGCCTTAAAAATTGGATTTTGCAAATCTATCTTATCAACCCGGGTTTCCGTAGTATTTAAACTTTGAATAGCCGGCAGCGAAAGACCATTTAAAAAGCTGTTGTAAGTTCGAATATCTGCATCCAAATTTGGGAAGATAACCGCCGACCCACCGCCTTTCAGGTAAGCTTTTAATTGCTGTGCCAAACCACTCGAAGGATTTCTCAACCCGTTTAATACAATTAAACCGTAATTGGAAAAGCCACTGTAATTGATGTTGCTCTCTAAGTTTTCTGTAAGCTTGAAATATTTATCTGCGCCGAAAAGTGCCTTAATGTAACTCCCGGCGTCAGGGCCGTTAATGCTTAAAACCGGCAGGCTCGAATCAACTTTAAAACTGAAGGAAAGTGTATCATCAAAAGTAACGGGAAAATCTTTAATACTTAAAAGTCCTTTTTGCCATCCTGCGGTTAGTCCAGAAAAATTAAGGGTATCACGATTTGTTTTACCCGCAGCAATACTCACAGAACTTAACGCCTTTTGCTGATTGTTAATGGTCAGCTTTAGCGGAATATTAACGGCATCTTCTTCAGAATAATTTTTTAACTGAACAACAAGGCGCTCATTTGCACCAGGTTGATGATTTGGTGAAAGTGACCAAACACTATCTACAGCAACATTTGGTAGCGCAGTTGCATTTAATTTTAAAAACGAATATTGAATATCCTTATTGGTTTTGAGGTTATTTCCATCGGAAATATTTTGCTGAAAATCAGAAATAATGAAACTGTATTTATTTGCCGAACCTGACAAAATATTCTCTTGACGGTTTAAAATCTGTTGAAGATTTCTGTTCGAAGCCGAAATTTCCACCTCATCCAGTGCTTTCAAAAATTCGTCATGGTTTAAAAGCCGCTGATGTTTACCTTCGAAATCATTGGTAAGCAACTGGAATTTATCATTTAAACCGTAAGCCTTTATGAGTTCTTTCGCACGTCTTTTGGCTTCGTCCAATAAGTTGCCATCTTTATTAACGGCTTCCATACTGTAAGAATTATCCACATAGATGCTTACTATGTTACTTAAGCGCTGATTCTTCTCTCCCACAGGAAGATACGGCTGCGCAAAAGCGAGAACCAAAAACACGATTGCTAAAATTCTCGAAATGAGGATAAGTAGATTTTTTAGCTTTTCCCTTGATGAGTTTTGCTGTTCTACCTCTTTTAAAAGCTGAACATTTGAGAAATAAATCTTTTTAAATTTTCGAAAATTAAATAAATGAATAATAACCGGAATTGCAACCGATAATAGTGCGAAAAGAAAGCCCGGATAAAGGAAATTCATTAAAAACCAAAGATAGAAAAATTAAATAAAGTGGCGAATTTCAATTGTAACAACTTATTTAACTGCCATCGTTTCCAGCACTTCGGAAACTTCTTTTTCGGTGTCAACAATTTTTGTTAAAATTCCATTTTTATCAATCAGGAAGTGAGTTGGATAGGCAATAACATTTAATTTCCCACTCATATATTTATCTTGATCCGGCACAACCGCATAATCAAATTTCGTTTTAACCAAAAAATCCTGGAGCGGCTTTTTCTTATCACTCGCCAGACTTATAAACAAAATATCTTTACGGTTTTTATAGCGTTCTACGATTCTATTCAATTCAGGCATTTCCTGTACACAGGTAGCACAGCCAATAAACCAGCATTTAAACAAAACAATTTTTCCTTTCGTATTCGCAGAGGTATACCTAACGCCATTTATATCAACAAAATCAAAATCAGGAACGGGTTTAGCTTCCATGTTGAAAAAGCCAAGCTGGGTTTTAGCATAATCAGCAATAATTGCGCTAGTCTCTTCTTTGATGGTTGCAGGAATTTCTACAAGCTTATAACAGCTCGTTGGATTTTTCGACTTTAACAAAAAGGGCAAAAACCTTCCGGTGCTGAGTTGTTGCAGAAAGGCTTTTTTTGTTATGGGTGAAGCATTTTCATCAAAAGCCAGAAAATCACGATACAATTTAACATAACGGGTATGGTATTCCCAATATTGGTCAAAGTTGGTCGTTATTGCTGTCAGTGCAAATACTGGCGCTCCCGGTATGGACTTATCCTGCTGCGCTGGTAAAGCTTTAGTAGTTACTGGATTATCTTGTTTTGAACTTTGTGAACAAGACGCAAGAAAAAAAACAAATAGAATAAAGATGCTGGCAAGATTTCTCATAATTAGGGAAGGTTAATCAGGAGACAATTTAAAAAAATTAACCAACAAACTAAATTAATAGTTAATTTTTAGATAAATCCAGGAAACTCAATATTTACAATTTTCCATACGCCATTTTGCAAAGCGAAATAGAGTTTGAAAGGGCCGCTAACTATCTTCGATTGTTTCTGAACGACTGCCCGGTAACCTGCAACACCCTCAACAAAACCCATTCCTTTGCCATCAGTAAGCAATTCGAAATTTACATCAATAATGTCATACCGGCCACCAACATACTCATCAAATTTCCCAAAAATGCCTTTTAATCTGCCAACAATAGCCTCTTTTCCGATAATTTTGTTTCCCGGAAGGATAAAAAAATCATTCAACTCGGCGGTGATAGACTTTGACTGCTTAAACCAGGCGTTAATAAATCTAAGGGCACTGTTTACGATATCAGCTTGATGATTGAATGAAATATTATCCTCCATGGCACAAATCTACATCTTCTATCTAAATTTCTTCATCGCCAACCAAAGTTTCTCGTCCATGCCATAAACATCAGGCCGGTATTGAATTTTATTATTTTGAAACCATGCCGTAAAATAGGTAATTAATATAGGGGTTTCTGCCTTCGGAACGAACTGGAAAGTTGACCGTTCTTCCTCTTTATCGGTTGCTATGGATTTTGTTTTTTTGCCTGTTGCCACGAAAACTTTTAACGGTTTCAAATTCAATTCACTCCTAATCGAATCATATTTTAAGCTATCCTCTACCAAAAGCCGAGCAAGTTCGAGTGGTTTTTCCAATCGGATACATCCGTGACTAATGGCCCTGTTGGTTAGCTTAAATCCCTGCTTAAAGTTCGTATCGTGCAAATAAACACTGCTGCTATTTGGAAAAATAAACTTCAAACGCCCTAAAGAATTATTTGTTCCCGGTTGCTGAACAAATAAAAACGGAATTTTATCCCGGTTATATTTGTACCACTTAATCGTTGCCGGGTTTTCTATTCGCTTGTTGTTACGAAAAACCGCTATGTTTTTGCGCATTAAATATCTCGAACTACGGCGGGCCATTGGGTAAATTTCCTCCTGTACAATACTTTCGGGAATGTTCCAAACCGGATTGGTGTAAAGCTTTTTTATTTGGCTAAAAAGTAACGGCGTTTCTTTATTCTGAGGCTTGTCGTCTAAATCGCCGGTTCTCGCAAAAATTTTTTGTTGTTCATCGTAATTTAAATCTCTTTTTTCGCCCACACAAACTTTCATCGATATCAAGGTATCGCTGCCACAAAAATAAAATAACCTAAAATCCGGAATATTCACCTGAATAAATTTCTCTCCTGCAGATGGCATTACCCAACGTAAACGCTCCATATTAACCAGGAGGATTTTTTTAAGAGAATCATTCCTGCTACTTAAATATGCGTGTTGTAAGCTTTTATATTGCGGTGATTTATGTTGCAAAACCGTTAACGTATCCAAAATGGCCGGGGCCTTCAGTAGGCATGCATTAAATGTACTATCAGGTTGCTTAACCGCAATATAATACCGGGTAAAGATGTCTTTCGGATTAACAGCCCCGAATTTTAAATACCTGGTGTACCGGGTGAAGGCATCCGAAGCCAAAATGTCTAACCTGGCAAGCAGCTCATAATTTTCACTAACATTTTTATAATCGTTTGCTTTAAGCCTGGCTGTTAATGCAGTAATTTCCTCAAAATGAAATACCTTAGGATTAAAGCCATGCGCAGTACTTTTGGCTAAATATTTGATGAGTGAATCTAGACTCTTATCTTCAAAACAACTGGCAATAAACCTTGGTTGGTTATTAACCTCTTGATAATAATTATTGAGTTTGCTTACGTTGATGTACTTTTCTGAAAGAAGTTTAAACTCCTTTTTAAACACAAGATCATACGCAGTCGTATCGAAATCATTGTAAATCGAACTACCTAAGCTAATGGCTAATTGCTGACCGATTTCTGGTTTTTTGTTGAAATTTAGAAAAAAAATAACAGCTAATAAAGGAATAAAAAACGAGGTAAAAGTTTTCAAGATTGCTCGGGTTAAAATAGAAAATTTGTTTCAACTCGGGATGTTTTTAAGCTATTTTATAGGGTGATTACTTTACGCGTTTTATCTAAATTTTTTCATTGCAGACCACAATTTTTCGTCCATGTCGTAAACATCAGGGCGGTATTCAATTTTATCATTTTGAGACCAAGCCGTAAAATAGGTAATTAACAACGGAACGGCTTTTTTTGGCCCAAACCAAGCTGGTTTCAATTGGAAAGATTTCAAGGTATCCGCCTTTTTTGCCATTCGCTTGCGATACCAGTTCATGTGCGTGGTATCAACCGGCAATAAATCTACTTCAACCCTCAACTTGTCATAGGCGTAATTATCGTCGAGTAATTTCTCCGCAAATTCAAGGGGCTTTTCTACGCGTACGCAACCATGACTAATTGCCCGGTTACTTAACCCAAAGCCACTTTTATTATTGGTATCGTGTAGATAAATACTTGAGCTGTTATCAAAGATAAATTTAAACTTACCTAAAGCGTTTCCGTCGCCAGAACCTTGTTTAAATTTAAAAGGCAACTTATCCCGCGAATATCGGTTCCAGTTTATGGTATCCGGCTCGCCGATGAGCTTATCTTTGTAGTAAACTTTGATGTTACTATTCGAAAGATAGTATCGGTCCTTCCTGGCCATCCAATAGATTTCACTTTGCGCAATGCTAACCGGTATATTCCATATTGGATTGGCCTGAATTGAATTTATCTTACTAAACAATAAAGGGGTTTCGTGGTTTTTCGGTTTATCGTCTAAATTGCCCGATTTCGCAAAGGCCTTCATCTTCTCTTCATAACCATTTTCACGTTTACCGCCCACGCAAACTTTCATTGAAATTACCGTATCCTGCTTATCAAACCAGGTCAGTTTAAAATCTGCAATGTTTACCTGCACATAATTATCACCCGTTTCGGGCATTTGCCATCTGAAACGTTCCATATTTAACAGCAAAATTCGCTTCTCATCTGCAGAATTTGCATTAAGGTAAGCGGTTTGAAGTGCCTTATATTGGGGCGATTTTGGCTGAACATTCTTCAAGGTATCAATCAAACTTTCTGAAGCCAGCATTTTGCTCATTCGTAAACTATCCGGCCGTTTTACTTTGATGTAATATCTGGAAAAAATGTTGCGGGGATTTACCACGCCATACCGCAAAAAATTTGTATAATTTAAATAAGCATTTGCACTCAGAATTTCAAGCCTGGCAATTACAGGATAGCTTTCATCAACAGTCTTAAATTTATTTGCTCCAAGTTCATTTATCAAACTTTGCAGCTCATCAATATTAAAAAGCTTAGGGTTTAAGCCGTGGACTGTACTATTCTTTAAATAATTATTTAAGGAATCCAATTCGCCATTGACATAAAATTTTGTAACTAATCGTGGCTCATCATTGTTGTGTTCGTAAAAAGCCTTAATCGTTTTTGGGTTGATGAAATTTTGAGAAAGATCGCCCATCGTTTTAACGAAAACACTATCGTAGGCTGCCGTATCAAAGTCTTTGTAAATTTTATTGTTGAAATGTTCAGCCAGAATTTTGCCGATTTCTGGAGGAGATTTGAACCAGTTACAGGCAGAAACAGAAAGAACTAAAGGAATAATCAGAAAGCGGAAGTTTTTCAACACGTAATTAATTTAATACAAAATAAGGTTATCGGAAATAAAAACAGCATAAAGGCAAATTAAGTGCCATTATTTTTTGTTTTACGGATTCAAACACTATATTTGCCAGCGCTTATCAGCTAAAGTATTGATACTGGCATAAATAATTTATGAATTTAATTTTGAACCATCACTTACATTTACACCATCGCCGATAGGCGATATGATATGTTTGTTTTGTACTTCAAAACTTTTTTTCCGTAAAATTATTTCTTGTTCATTCTATATTCAATACTTTGAAAACACTAAAAATTGCTATCCAGAAATCGGGTAGGTTAAACGAAAAATCCGTAGAAATATTAAAAAACTGTGGTCTTTCTTTCGAAAACTACAAGAGTTCGCTGATATCAACTGTTCAAAATTTTCCTTTGGAAATCCTTTTTCTTCGAGACGATGATATCCCGGAGTATGTTCAGGACGGCATTGCCGATTTGGGTATTGTTGGGGAAAATGTAATCACCGAAACTAAAGCTGGGGTAGAATATCTACAGCGTTTGGGATTTGGAAAATGCACATTAAAAATCGCTGTTCAAACCGGTAGCGATATTCAAAAACTTGAAGACTTAAATGGTAAGGCAATCGCAACCTCTTACCCTGTTATTCTAGAAAAATTCTTAACCGAAAAAGGAATAAAATCTGACATCAGAACCATCTCCGGCTCGGTAGAAATTGGCCCGGGTTTGGGTTTAAGTGATGCCATTTTTGACATCGTTTCTACAGGCGGAACTTTGAAAAGTAACGGACTAAAACCTTTCGCTGATGTGATGAAATCGGAAGCCGTTTTAATCGGAAATAAATCGATTGTAAACAACCCGGAAGTTGCAGAATTACTTCAACGTATTCGTTCAGTTTTAAGTGCAAAATCTAACAAATATGTTGTGCTCAATGTATCAAAAGATAACCTTCAAAAAGTTGTTGATTTGTTGCCTGGTGTTAAAAGTCCGACGGTTGTTCCTTTGTTCGAACCTAACTGGGTTGCTGTTCATTCTGTAATCGCCGAAGAAGATTTTTGGGATAAAATAAATAGCCTTAAAGCTGCAGGTGCCGAAGGTATTTTGGTGATGCCAATTGAAAAAATAATCACCTAAAAAAGCATAAAAACCTAAAAAAAAAACATTAACTATTAGTTAATTTAAAATTATAACACATTGAAAGTCTATAACTATAAAGATTTATCTGAATCAAATATTGAGCACCTGTATTCGCGACAAATTGAAGACGATAAATTAGTTGAAGAACGGGTTTCAGACATCATTAAAACCGTTAGAAATGATGGCGATAAGGCGCTGATCAATTTCTCAAAACAGTTTGATAAAGTCACCCTTGAAAAGCTTTATTTAGATGCAGAAGAATTGGAAACGATCGCATCATCCATTCCACCCGATGCAAAAAAAGCTATAGAAACTGCTTACCAAAATATTAAAGTCTTTCATCAATCTCAATTAAAATCGGAAGAGAAAATTGAAACGATGCCAGGTGTGGTTTGTTGGCGGGAATCGAGAGCAATTGAGAAGGTTGGACTCTATATTCCGGGTGGTACGGCTGTTTTACCCAGCACTTTTTTAATGTTAGCTACGCCTGCAATTATCGCCGGATGCAAGGAGATTGTAGTTTGCTCGCCACCGCAAAGTGATGCTAAAACGAACTGTTATCTCGCCTACTGCGCTGTGCTTTTAGGTATCGACAAAATCTACCTAATCGGGGGTGCACAAGCAATTGCTGCAATGGCATTTGGAACGGAAACCGTTCCGAAGGTTTATAAGATTTTCGGCCCGGGAAACCGTTATGTAACAACTGCTAAAACCATGGTGCAAAATAAGGTGGCCATCGACATGCCTGCGGGTCCATCCGAGGTTTTGGTAATCGCTGACGAAACTGCCAATCCGTCATTCGTGGCCTCAGACTTACTTGCACAGGCAGAACATGGCATTGATAGTCAGTCGGTTTTAGTTGCTACATCTATGGATGTTATAGATAAAACACTTGTAGAAATTGATTATCAATTGACTACTCTACCTAGAAAAGAAATCGCCGCAAAAGCAATTGCAAATTCTTACGCAGTTTTAGTCGACAATTCTAATGAGGCAATGCATTTTTCAAATGAATATGCTCCTGAGCACTTAATTCTCGCTACCGATAAGTTTGAAAGCCTTATTCCATTGATAATCAATGCAGGCTCAGTATTTCTTGGCAACCTTACGCCAGAAAGTGCCGGAGATTACGCCTCTGGAACTAACCATACATTACCTACAAGTGGCTTTGCAAAAGCTTATTCGGGCGTTTCTACTGATGCGTTCCTTAAGAAAATCACCTTTCAACACTTAAAAGTCAATGGTTTAAAGAATATTGGAAACACCGTAGAAATACTTGCTGCCGCGGAAGGCTTAGAGGCGCACAAAAACGCAATCACTTTGAGATTAAATAACATAGAGTAAAAGCATAAGGTTCGGCCCAATTGATGTGACAAAGCCACAAGATATTATGGTTTAATCATGTTGACTTGTTCTTTCAACCTTCATAAAGCATAAAAAATGGACATTAACGATTTAGTTAGAGAAAATATAAAAAATCTTAAACCCTACTCCACCGCCAGGGACGAATTTAAAGGGCATGCATCCGTATTTCTAGATGCAAACGAAAACAGTTATGGTTCTCCCCTACCTGCAAATTACAACCGCTATCCGGATCCGTTGCAATTGGATTTGAAAGATGCTATCAGCAAAATTAAAGGCGTCCCTATCGAAAATACATTTTTAGGTAACGGCAGTGATGAGGCTATAGATTTGCTTTTCCGTGCATTTTGTAATCCAGGAAAAGACAATGTAATTGTACTACCGCCAACCTATGGAATGTACGAGGTTTCGGCTAATATAAACGATGTTGAAATTCGTAAAGTCAGCCTGCTTCCAAACTTCCAGTTAGATATGGAAACGATAGCAGAAACAATCGATGAAAACACCAAATTAATTTTCATTTGTTCGCCAAATAATCCGACAGGAAATTCGATAAATCGTGAAGATATCGAAACCATTTTAGCCAACTTTAAAGGCATCGTTGTGGTGGATGAAGCATACATAAATTACGCCCGTCAGAAGACGTTTATTCAGGAGTTAACGGAGTATGTAAACCTGGTTGTTTTACAAACTTTTTCGAAAGCCTGGGGACTCGCTGCCCTCCGTTTGGGAATGGCATTTTCATCACGAAAAGTTATCGATGTTTTAAACAAAATTAAACCGCCTTACAACATCAATCAGGCTACTCAGGATTTGGCTTTTGAAGCCTTAAAAAACATCGAACAAGTTAACGCATGGATTAAACAAGCTGTGGCCGAAAGGGAGCGACTTTCTGTCGATCTGCAAACGCTCGGTATTGTTACCAAAGTATATCCCTCAGATGCAAATTTTATATTGGCAGAAGTTACCGACGCAGCTAAAATTTATGATACTTTAGTAAACGAAGGGATCATTGTTCGCGACCGCTCGAAAGTTATCTTATGCGAAGGCTGTTTGCGAATTACCGTTGGCACGAAAGAAGAAAATGATAAACTATTAACCATTCTGAAAAACTTTTAGAAAGATGAAGAAAGTATTGTTTATAGATAGAGACGGAACGTTGAATATTGAGCCGGCCGATGAGCAGGTTGACAGTTTTGCGAAACTGAAATTTTATCCCCGCTCGCTGTATTATCTGTCAAAGATTGCAGCCGAAATGGATTACGAATTAGTTATGGTTACGAATCAGGACGGATTGGGAACAGCTTCAAATCCTGAAGAAAATTTCTGGCCGATTCATAATTTTATGCTGGATACTTTCGCCGGCGAAGGCGTAAACTTTAGCGAGATTATTATTGACAGAACTTTCGCTAAAGATAATGCGCCAACGAGAAAACCGGGCACCGCATTGTTGACGAAATACCTTAGCGGTGACTATGATTTGCAAAATTCTTACGTTATTGGCGACAGGCTGAACGACGTTGTGCTGGCAAAGAATTTAGGTGCAAAAGCCATTTTTCTCCGTCAGAATGATGCTCTTGGTTCTACTGAGGCATTAGATAAACACGAAACCCTACTTGATGTTATTATTCTGGAAACGCAGAAATGGGAAGACATTTATAACTTACTGAAGGCAGGAAGCAGAAAAATCAGCCATGTCCGTAAAACGAATGAAACCGATATCACCATCAATTTAGACCTCGATGGAACCGGAAAAACAAAAATTGAAACCGGTTTAAATTTCTTCGACCACATGCTGGACCAGATTGCCAGGCACGGAAGCGTAGATTTGGAAATAATTGCCAAAGGCGATTTACACATTGACGAACACCACACCATTGAAGACACCGGAATTGCCCTTGGCGAGGCTTTTGCTAAAGGTTTGGGCAATAAACTGGGCATTGAGCGTTATGGCTTTTGCTTACCGATGGATGATTGTTTGGCTCAGGTTGCAATAGACTTTGGTGGACGCAACTGGATTGTTTGGAACGCGGAATTTAAACGTGAAAAAGTTGGCGATATGCCTACCGAAATGTTTTATCATTTCTTTAAATCATTCAGCGATGCCGCGAAATGTAACCTGAACGTTAAAGCCGAAGGTGATAACGAACATCATAAAATTGAAGCGATATTTAAAGCCTTTGCAAAGGCGATAAAAATGGCAATTAAACGCGATGCTGAAAAAATGGTATTGCCGAGCACCAAGGGCTTGTTGTAAGTGAATAACTGTCAAATAATAAACGTAAAAAAGAAGAAACATACGAACAATGTTGAAGATTGATAGTCTTTAATTTTTGTTCTTACCTTCAATTAAAAAAATATGATTGGAATAGTAAATTACGGTGCCGGCAATATCTTCTCGTTAACTGCAGCTTTGGAGCGTTTGGCACTTAATTATGGCATGGTTAATACCGAAGCTGACCTGGCCACGTATAGCCACATCATTATTCCGGGTGTAGGCCACGCAGGTGCAGCAATGGAAAAATTAAAGCATACAGGATTGATTCCAGCCATAAAAGCATTAAACAAACCAGTTTTGGGTATCTGCGTAGGTATGCAATTAATTACCGAACATTCGGAAGAAGGCGATGCACCGCTACTGGACATTGTACCTTTAAAAACAAGGAAATTTGATAAGTTGCTGAACATCAAGATTCCACATATGGGTTGGAATGCCGTTAACCACAAAAACAATTCATTATTTGAAGGTGTTGAAGAGAATGCACAATTTTATTTTGTTCATTCGTACTTTATTGAATATAACCCTACTTTTGACATCGCCTCTGCCAATTACGGACTAAAATTTTCGGCAGCAGTACAAAAGGACAATTTTTATGGCGTTCAGTTCCATCCCGAAAAATCGGGCAAAGCTGGCGAGCAGATATTAAAAAATTTTTCAAACCTTAGTTGAGCTTCTGAAATTAAGTAACAACTTTTAACTTATAACTCAAGAAATGTACATAATTCCTGCTATTGATATTTTGGATGGAAAAGTAGTTCGCCTGCGTGAAGGCGATTACAACCAGAAAACTGAATATGATGTATCTATCGCTGAAATGATAGAAAAATACCGTTCTAATGGAACAGATTTTATCCATATTATCGATTTAAATGGCGCTAAGGGTGATTTTAGCAACCAGAAATCACTGTTTGAAATCATTAAAAAAACGGAAATGAAAGTTCAGTACGGCGGGGGAATCCGTACGATTGAACAGGTAACAAATTTGCTCGATGCAGGAATTCATCGCGTAATTGTGGGCACACAAGCCATTACCAACCCAGATTTTTTACAACAATTAAGCGAGGCTTTTGCAAAGAAAGACAACTACGCTAACCGAATTGTTATCGCCATCGATGTTTTGGATGAGGTGATAAAATATTCGGGTTGGATGGAAAGTTCGCCTATAAAGCTAATGGATTATGTTGATAAATGTTTGGCACTTGGTTTCTTCCGTTTCTTATGTACAGATATTAGCAAAGACGGCAAATTAGGCGGTGCCGCTATTGATTTATACAAAAAATTACTTGAGCATTCTCCAATGATTAAGTTAATCGCATCGGGTGGTGTAAGTTCGATGGAAGATATTCACGAATTGGCTAAATACCCTATCAGAAGCGTTGTAGTTGGTAAGGCTATTTACGAAGATCGAATTACCATCGAAGAAATTAAGGAGTGGAATCTGAAAGCGCTGACTTCGATATAAAGCGAAAACATTAGTCAAATCGTCATTGCGAGGCACAAAGTAACTTATTTCGATAGAAAAATTGCTTTATGTATCACGGTGAAAAGCCAAACAAATGCTTAGTAAAAGAATAATTCCCTGTTTAGACGTTAAAGACGGTCGCACAGTAAAAGGTGTAAATTTTGTTGATTTGCGGGATGCCGGCGACCCGGTGGAATTGGCTGCGCAATACGCAGAGCAAGGTGCCGATGAACTGGTTTTCCTTGACATTACCGCCACACACGAACGCCGAAAAACGATGATAGAAATGGTTAAATCGGTTGCCAGACAGCTAAATATTCCATTTACAATTGGAGGTGGTATTACAGAAATTGCCGACGCTGAAGCGCTTTTAAATGCAGGAGCAGATAAAATCAGCATCAATTCTGCAGCAGTAAGAAACCCGCAATTGATTGAAGAACTGGCGAAGGCTTTTGGAGTTCAATTTGTGGTTTTGGCAGTAGATACCAAACATATCGATGGCAAAAATATGGTGCACTTAAATGGCGGCAGGTTAATTACAGAGTTGGAAACCGAAGTCTGGATTAAACAAGCTGAAAATTTAGGGGCCGGAGAAATTTTGCTAACTTCTATGGACCATGATGGCACAAAGGCCGGTTTTGATTGTGGTTTACTCGGCAGCGTTAATCAAATGATAAATATACCGATAATTGCATCGGGCGGTGCAGGCAGTATGGATCATTTTACGGAGGTTTTCCAAAAAGCAAACGTCGACGCAGCGCTTGCAGCATCGGTATTTCATTATGGCGAAATCTTAATACCCGATTTAAAACGAGAATTAAAAAGGAATAAAATTCCTGTGAGAATATAATAAACTCGTCATTGCGAGGCACGAAGCAATATTACTAGTTGAGTAGGCACTAAACCTACCGCTTTAAGATTGATTCATTGCTCGCAAGGACGGAACTAGAAAATACAATGAATATAGATTTTAGTAAGAGTGATGGTTTGGTCCCGGTAGTGATACAAGATGAGCAAACTTTAGAGGTTTTAATGCTTGGTTACATGAATGCAGAGGCTCTGGAGAAAACGCAATCCGAAGGTAAGGTTACGTTCTTTTCCCGCTCTAAAAATCGCCTTTGGACGAAAGGTGAGACGAGCAATAACTTTCTCTACGTAAAAGAAATTTTTGTTGATTGCGATAATGATACCATTTTAATTAAGGCGCATGCGGTTGGTCCTACCTGCCATACGGGCAGTCGTAGTTGTTTCAAAACTGATTTTAATCAGAATTTCATTTTCGAACTGGAGAACATCATTGCAGACAGATATGAGAATCCTGTTGAGGGTTCCTACATCAATAAAATGCGAGGCAAAGGGTTAAATAAAATTGCCCAAAAAGTTGGCGAAGAAGGTGTAGAAACAGTTATTGCAGCATTAGCAGAATCAGAGGAAGAACTAATAGGCGAAGCCTCGGATTTAATATTTCACTTATTATTTTTGTTAAAAGAAAAAGGATTATCGATTCAGGATATTGCAAAAAACTTAGAGAAAAGACATAAGTAAGATAGACTATTGAACACCGAAATAACCTTTGACCACTTGAATATCTATGTTAGGACTAAGATTCCGACGAATAGATATTTAAAAGTATTTTTAGTAATTGTTAATCTAAGTGCAGCAATTGGTTTATTTTATTTCGTCTTCTTTCTGCAAAAAGATAAGCCAAATCCATTACCATTGTTATTACCCATAGCTTACGGATGTACAATTGGCAAATATTTTCTTTGGAACACCTTTGGAGAAGAATTTTATATTATTAGCACAACTCATATAACTTACCAGCATCATTATGGTATTTGGAAAACCACACAAAAAACTTTAAAGTATGACTTCATCTCAACGGATAGTACCAATCAAAATGAATTGACCTTGATTTTCATCAATTATAACAATGAAAAGTTGCAAGAAGAGATCTTTAGAACATCATTACCAATCTCGGCTGTTGATTCAGAAAGAATCTTCAATCGTTTAAACCAAATCAAAATCGATGAATTTGGTGATGAAGTAAATTTTCCGAAAATATTTGCAAATTGACATTCATGCTTAAACACTTAAAAACCCTTTCCGGCCATCAGAACCCTGTGTACGCTTTAGCAAACTCATCTAATGATGAAACTTTTTTTAGCGCCGGAAACGATAAAGGTGTTGTAGAGTGGTCATTGGGGACTATGGCTTTTGTGAAAGTCAAAATGCCTGTTCAAAGCTCTGTTTACTACCTGCATTATTATAACAATCAATTATTTGTTGGCGAACGTAGCGGTGCTTTTAGTGTCTATGATTTTCACGAAAGCAAAATAATTGCAAGAATTAACGCTCATATAAAGCCGATTTTCAACATTCAAACAGTTAAAAGTAAAAATGAACTTTTAACCACCGGTGAAGATGGCACCGTTGCAGTTTGGTCGTTAAATGATTTTGCTGAAATTTACCGATTTCAAGTCGCCGCTGATACAGTGCGGACGATTGCAATCGCTCCTGATGAAACCGAAATCGCCTTCGGCTGCAAAGATCATCTGATAAAAATTTACAACCTAAGCGATTACAGCAGAAAAAAAAATCTGGAAAGCCATTCGCTACCAGTTACTTCGGTAGCCTATCACCCAACAGGCAAATATTTAATTTCTGGAAGCAGGGATGCGCAACTCAAAATCTGGAGTTTGCCCGCATATGAATTGGTTCAAAATATTCCGGCGCATCTGTTCACCGTTTATGATATCGCTTTTCACCCCACGCTCCCCTACTTTGCTACGAGCAGTCAGGATAAGAGCATTAAACTTTGGGATGCAGAAAACTTTAAACTTTACAAAATTTTAAGTTTGGAAAAGGCAGGAATTGGCCACACACACTCCATAAACAAATTAATGTGGAGCAATAATGGCAAATATTTGATAACTACGGGCGATGACCGGCAAGTAATGGTTTGGGAGATGGAGCTATAAATTTAGCCATTCAAAAACTTAGAGATTTTTTCAAACATGGTTGGTTGCTTTATAATACCGAGCCCTCCCAGGATGTAGTTACCCGCCTTTAAACGAATCACAATTTTATCCTTCTTAAACAGGTTTATTTTTACATACTGACTTTGATAGCCAATATAGCTTAAATCCAGCACAACACTCTTTTTAAACTTATTGCGGTCTAAAACAATTTCGAATTTACCTTCATTATCTGTAACAACTCCAGTCGGCAAACCGTTTACCTTTATACTTGCACCGATAATTGGCGTATTCTCACCTTTATCGATTACAGTTCCTTTTATTGTTACCAAAGCGGTCTCGGCCCTTTCGTGAACCAAACTTTTAACAGATTTATTACTGTAATCGCCCTGCGAGACAGGATAGGATTTCACTTTGATTGCCTGGGTTGGTTTAGGAAAACTTAATAATGCAATTAAAGATGCCGCAACCAGGCCTGGTTTAAATCCTGCCATCGAAAAATTTGATTTGGAATCTATAACACGGTTAAGTTGCGCTGGCCGAAATCTACCACAGCTTTTACCTTGATCTTTGGCAAGCCAGTTTTTTAATTCGAAATCCGAAAACTGTGTAAAATCAACAACCGACTTTTGACAAGAAGTACAAAACCTGCCATCTTTATGTTCTTGCATACCTGCCCATTGTTGTGTACAAGGAGCATCAATTGTTATTTTAAAAGAAGTTGCCATAGAAGTTATTTTATAACATGATGCAACTTCGGTGTTTATTCCACAAAACGTTTGATAATTCTGAGTTTGTGGGTATATCGGCCTAGCTCCTTGTTAAAAATTCCCTGATCATCAATTGGGTCTATTCTTACTTTTCCCGAAGAATGGATAATTTCATTGCTGTTTAGCATAATGCCTACATGCGTAATCTTTCCTTCTGCATTGTCGAAAAAAGCGACGTCGCCAGCCTTACATTCTGCTAAGAAGCCCACTAATTCTCCTTGCTCTGCCTGTTGAGATGCATCCCGCCTCAACTTGATGTTCATTAATTTAAAAACGGTTTGTGTAAAGCCAGAGCAGTCTATGCCGAAAACATTTCTGCCACCCCAAAGGTATGGTACGTTCTGAAAAAACTTCGCCGTTGCGATAACATCGTTTTCGAAATTTGCCTTTTCGCTGTTGTAAGGTTCAAAAGCAACTTCAAATTTTTCGTCGCCTGCAAAGCAAAAGCCATCTTTATAAAAAGGCAGGTTGCTTCCGGCACTTAAATGATGTAAGCTCCCATCAGCCGCCTTCAAGACATTATCAAAATTCAAAGGAACAAGTAATTTACAATCATGCATTTTAGCGAAATCATTTTCACTGATGGCGGCCAGTTGTTTGAAATCGACCCAGCCCTGGTAGCCGTCGAACCCGTTTTGAACAAGCCACCAGCGCTCTTCCTTCTGAAGAATCTCGACATGTTCGCCAAACAATAATTGAGAAACGATTTCTGATTTGTCAGAACCTTCAGCCCTCAAAGGCGCAACAGCCACCCGGCAAATACCATATTTACTATCCATTTTCTGCAATACTAATTCTGCCATAAAACTAATAAATTACATTGGCCAACTAACATTTTGCCGCTAAATTTGTTAATTTTATGATAACCTTTAAACTTGCTCACCATGAATTTCAAGAAAATATTAATAGCCGTTGATAACAGTACATGTTCAGAGAAGGCAGCAAAGGCAGGATACGATATCGCTGAAAAATTTGACGCCGAAGTTGCACTGGTAAACATTATCGAGCCGATTCCGGCAAATGTAAACCCCGATTTAACATTGGCTCCGGTTTTTTTAGAAACCTACGACAATAGTGAAGAAAATAGCCACATTCTTTTAAAAGAGATGGAAACGAAATTTTCAAACGGGGTTAAAACTTCATATTTAAGTGTTGTTGACACCGCAGCGCATGGCATTATTCAACAATCAGACGAATGGGGCTCTGACCTGATCGTTATCGGAACCTATGGCCGATCTGGCTTGTACCATTTTTTAATGGGAAGTGTTGCTGAACATGTTGCCAGAAAATCTGCATGCCCGGTTTTAATCATTCCCAACAAAAGCGAAATTGATTAATCTTCCGGATGAAAAAACGAATTGCCGCTAACATTTGGTTCCTTTTATTGATTGTAAGTCCTGTTTTCGCCCAGCAAAAAGCGAATGAGGCTTCGTTTTCTGAATCGCAACGCGTTAAACTCGACAACTTATTGAATGATTACATCTCTAAAGGATGGATTAAAGCTGTTTCTGCAAGCATTTTAGTTGATCGAAAGCCAGTTTATAATAAAGCTTTTGGCAACAATTTAAACCGGCCAGCCAGAACGGATGACATATTAAGAATTGCTTCCCAAACCAAAGCTGTTACCTGCACGGCGGCCATGATTTTGTTCGACGATGGAAAATTTGGCCTCGACGATCCAATATCAAAGTACATTCCAGCTTTCAAAAATCCAAGGGTGCTTGATAAATTTAATCCAACTGATTCCAGTTACACGACCAAACCCGCGACTCACGAAATTACAGTTAGAGAATTAATGACCCATACGTCAGGTTTGGGATATGCGCAGATTGGCTCGCCCGAAATGAATGCAATATATGCCAAAGCAGGTATTGAGGCAGGCTTCGTTATTCACAAGAAGCTGCTGGAAACCGAAATAAACAAATTGGCTAAGCTTCCCCTGGCTGGCCAACCTGGCGAAAGATGGCAATATAGCTTAAGCATTGATGTTCTAGGACGATTAGTCGAAGTAGCCTCCGGTTTGGATTTAAATACTTTTTTTAAAGAAAGGATCTTTAAGCCTTTGGCCATGAACGACACTTATTTTGCGCTGTCTAAAGAGAAGCAATCACGGCTGGCGACCGTTTACACGGAAGACCCAAAAAATAAAAGAGTAAAGCCTTGGGTAGATGGTGTCTTTCCGGGTGCAACAGTAAATTACCCGATTAATAATAACGGCTATTATGCCGGCGGTGCAGGGCTGGTTTCTACATCAAAAGATTATGGAACTTTTTTACAAATGTTTTTAAACAAGGGTATTTACAGCAGGAGAAGAATTCTTTCAGAAAAAAGTGTAGCGTTAATGACAAGCAGGCAAATTGGAAATATACCTTTTACAGATAATACTTTTGGTTTGGGTTTTGAAGTTGTTACCGAAAAGGGAAGCAAGCTCAGCGGCCAAAGCGTTGGTTCATTTGGTTGGGGCGGCTTCTTTGGATCCACTTATTGGGTAGATCCAAAAAAGAAGATTGTTGCACAAATTTATGTACAGCAATGGCCTTTCTCTCATGGTGAAATTGCGGGTCGGTTCAAAGCAATCATTTACAACCAAACTGCCAAAAATTAGCAAAAAAAAATCCCGGTAAAACCGGGATTATAATTTTATAATACTTTGGATATCAATGTTAATTCTCCTGGTGCAACCAAGCTTTTTTAGCAAGTAGTTCCTCTTCTGTTTCGCGAATATCTTCGTCATCTACGCAGCAATCTACAGGGCAAACTGCTGCACACTGAGGCTCGTCATGAAATCCCTTGCATTCTGTACACTTATCCGATACGATATAATAAACCTCATCAGAAACCGCTTCCTGAGCCGAATCTGCTTCAATTTGTTGATTACCAAAATCTATAACGCCTTCTAAATTTGTACCATCAGAAAAACGCCATGCAGTACCGGCATCATAAATTGCATTATTAGGGCATTCTGGTTCGCACGCCCCACAATTTATACACTCATCTGTTATTTTAATTGCCATGTCTTCGTCTAATTCTTTTGCTTAGTTTACCTTTGCAGCTGCAAATATAAGATATAATCAATTAATAATAATTCTAAATATGTCAGTTTTAACTCAGGAAAAAATAATTATCGCCTTCAAAAACCTAGGTAAATTTCTTGCCAGTTCAACTGATTCTTTAGAAAGTGTAATGTATTCGGCACAAAATGCCAATGCATGGTTTACCATAGAAAATGTTAAAAAATCTATAGCGTCGTTTGCAGAAATGTTAAGTCCGGCAGATGTTGACGCGTGGTTTAAGGCTATAGAGCTCAGTGCTTCGCCAAAAAAAGTCGGATTAATACTGGCAGGTAACATTCCTATGGTTGGTTTGCACGATGTACTAAGCGTTCTTGCTACAGGGAATATAGCCCTGATAAAACTGTCATCTTCGGATGATAAACTAATAAAAGCAATTCTCGGACAACTCATTTTGATTGAACCCGGCTTTTCTGAAAAAATTGAGTATGTAGAGCGTTTAAAAGATTTTGATGCCGTAATTGCAACAGGCAGTAACAATTCATCCCGGTATTTCGATTATTATTTTGGCAAAGTGCCTAATATCATCAGAAAAAACCGAAATAGTGTTGCCGTGTTAACAGGGTCAGAATCTTTTGAGGATATACAAAACCTGGGTGCAGATGTTTTTGATTATTTCGGATTGGGTTGTAGAAACGTTTCAAAAATTTATTTCCCGAAAGGTTACGATATTGCAAATTTCTATGAGGGAATTGAACACTTTCAACCAATAATAAATCACTTCAAGTACAACAATAATTACGATTACAATAAATCAATTTACCTGGTAAATGCCGCCAAGCACTTTGATAACGGTTTTTTATTGCTCAAAGAGGATGAAAGTTTAACATCGCCACTTGCAGTTCTTTTTTATGAAGAATACGAAAGCCTGGCGAATGTTGAAGAAAAACTAACTGAAAAAGCAGCGCAAATTCAATGCATTATCACCAAGGCCCCATTAGCTGTAAAAACTTTTAATTTCGGCGAAAGCCAACATCCAAAACTTTGGGATTACGCAGATAATGTTGATACAATAGCATTTCTGAATGGGCTGAGAAGTTAGGTTCCGCATATTCGGCATTTCGGTTTTTTATTAAGATATTGCAGGAAATTGTTTCATCCCAATGCGCCTTCAAATCAGATTTTCCCTATTTCTGTTATTAATTTTCACGTTTAAAAATTTATCGGCACAGCAGGCCTGCGCCGGCGCACTTGGAGATCCGGTAATTAATATCGATTTCGGTTCAGGAACTTCTAATTTCAGCTCGCCGCTTAGCAGCATCAACACCAATTACAGGTTTTTAGCCGGAACGCCCAACGATGGGGAATACACCATTGCAAAAAGTACGAACGGAATGCACAGTGGCGTAGGTTGGCATCAAATTCCCAACCATACTCCCGGAGATTCTAACGGCTATATGATGGTAGTTAACGCTTCTAACAACCCCGGTATCTTCTATCAGGCAGCTATCCCAAATCTCTGTCCCGGAACAACCTACGAGTTTGCAGCCTGGATTATAAATTTGCTAAATTACTCAGGGATAAAGCCAAACATTACCTTTTCCATTGAAACAACTGCGGGTGTAGTACTGCAAAGTTATAACACAGGCGACATTCCTGATGGTCCATCGCCAAACTGGGTGCAGTACGCAACAACATTTAAAACCACCGCTCAAACAGATTTGATATTAAAAATAACCAACAACGGGCCAGGCGGAAACGGCAATGACATTGCTTTAGATGACATCACCTTCAGGGCATGCGGACCAACGATAACGCCATCCATAAATAGTGGATCTGCAAATATATCGGTTTGTGAGGGCGTAACAGACAGCTATAATTTAAATGCAGAGGTATCTGCAGGCTATGCAGAGCCGGTATTTCAATGGCAGGTAAATTCGGGTACAACATGGACAGATTTACCCGGGGAAACGTCGAAGCAAACCACAGTAAATCTGGTAAATGCAAGTAAAGGAATTTATCAGTATCGCCTGGTGGCTGCGGAGCGGCAGAATATTGCCTCGGTGAATTGCAGAGTTGCTTCTGCACCTCTGGTAATAAATGTCAACGCGAAGCCAAATACCATTGCAAGTAGCAACGGCCCCGTTTGTATAGGTGCAAACATTCAACTTTCAGCTACTGATGGCGCAACCTTTAGCTGGTCTGGTCCAAATAACTTCACATCAACAGATAAATCGCCTTTAATTAACAATGCGCAATTAAATATGGCTGGCGTTTACACCGTAACCGCTACAATAAATGGCTGTACAAGTACTTCCACAACTACTTTACAGGTTCTCGAGCCGATAAAAGCGGCTACGCACTTGAATAAAGGCTTCACTTGCCAGAATAGTCCGATTCAATTAATGGCGAGCGGAGGAACAACTTACCGCTGGCTCCCGGTTGATGGGCTTTCAGACCCAAATATTGCGAACCCGATTGCATCGCCAAAGGAAACAACCATTTATACAGTAACGGTTTCAAATGGCGGCTGTTCTGCTACGGCCACTGTTGAAGTTAACATCATTAAAAATGCAGTTGCAGATGCAGGCGCCGATTTGAAAATTTTGACTGGTCAGCCCGTAACGTTGGGCGGAAAAGTTTCCGGCGATAATGTTAAGTATTTCTGGACCCCATCTGATTATCTGGACGACCCTACAAAGCTGAATCCTGTTGCCACGCCGCCTTTCGATATCACCTACACGCTTCATGCGGAATCAAATTCGGGTTGTCTTAGCACATCTGACGATGTTTTTGTTAAAGTATATCCAAAAATTGTTATCCCAAATTCCTTTACGCCGAATGGCGACGGGATAAATGATACCTGGACAATTCCGGCAGCCGAGGCTTTTCCTAATGCAAAAGTAAGAATTGTAAACAGAACCGGAAGTCTCCTCTACCAAAGTAATGGCGTTTATAAACCCTGGGATGGAAGATTTGAAGGCAAGGATCTTCCCGTTGGAACTTATTACTACACGATTTATTTCAACGAAGATTTCGACATGTTCTCCGGCTGGATTTTCTTAACGCGATAATCTTTTGCCTTTCAGCTTTCAGCTTAAATAGCTATTTTTGGACACAATGTACATTATTAAGGTAAAAGGCATCGCCAAAATTCCCGATTACGTTCAGCTAAGGGATGATAAGTTTACTTTGCTTGCTTATTTTAGGGTTGATAGACCTGACAAATCTTTAGATAAACTGGGACTTGGCGACAAATTAGACTATATAATGCAAATGGTAAAGGATTTGCCTTTTGGGCAGATTGCTAAATTAGATATATAAAATGGCAGAAAACGCAGTAATTCATTTAAACAGTGTTGATGTATTTCAACAGAAACACCTGGTACTCTCAAGCGTAAATTTACATATAGAAAAGGGCGAATTTGTTTTTCTTATCGGACAAACAGGTTCAGGAAAAAGTAGCTTACTAAAAATATTATACGGCGATTTACACATTGGTAGCGGTAATGGAAATATTGCCGGTTTCGATTTAAAAGATTTAAAAGAAAGCCAGGTTCCGTTTTTACGTCGAAAGCTAGGTGTAGTTTTTCAGGATTTTCAATTGCTTACCGACCGTACAATCGAAAAAAACCTGGAGTTTGTTTTAAAAGCAACCGGATGGAAAGATGCAAATCTGATTAACGAACGGATAAAAGACGTACTTGATAAAGTTGGTTTACGCTCTAAAATAAAGAAAATGCCGCACGAAATTTCTGGTGGCGAACAGCAACGTATCGTAATTGCCAGGGCACTCCTTAACGACCCCGAAATTATACTCGCCGATGAGCCAACCGGCAATCTCGATCCTGAAACCTCTGAAGAAATTGTTACGCTTTTAAAACAGATTAGCCAAAACGGTACTGCGGTTTTAATGGCTACGCATGATTACCACATCATCAGAACATTTCCTTCGCGTATTATTAAATGCGAAAGTGGTGTTGTGCATGAAGATGCACAAATAGTGTAACGGATTGAGCGTTTTACAAACCGTCAAATTCATAAATAACCAAATCTGAATACCTGCTTCCCTCTGCCAAAATTGTGAATTAAAATCCGCAATTCCACGTCCCCTGTCAATCTGTTCAGATAATTATTAATAACTCTGCCAGCTTGGCTGATTTACGTTTGTGGCAAAATAGTTGAGATTAGGACAAAAAAATCAGCATAATATTATGTTTAATAAGAAGAAAAATAACGATACAGAAGAAAATATAATGAATACTGAAAATTCATCAGAAAATACTGCGCCTGAAAATGTAGAAAATGCTGATAACCAACAAGCTGCTGAGCAGGTTGAAGAACAAACCGCCGAGGAAAAATTACAAGGTGAAGTTCAGCAACTTAATGATAAATATTTACGCCTTTATGCCGAGTTTGACAATTACAAGCGCCGTACGCAAAAGGAACGCGTAGAGTTGTTACAAACTGCCGGAAAAGATGTTATTGTTTCGCTTTTACCTGTGTTGGATGATTTTGACAGAGCATTAAAAGCGATGGAAACTGCTGCCGATGTAACGCCGGTTAAAGAAGGAATTTTATTGGTTAGCACCAAATTGAAAAATACGCTTGCCCAAAAAGGACTGAAGGATGTGGAAAGTATTAATAAAGAGTTTAATACAGATTTTCACGAAGCAATTACCAATATCCCTGCACCTAGTGATGATTTGAAAGGTAAAGTTATTGATGAAGTGGAGAAAGGTTATACTTTAAACGATAATGTTATTCGCTTTGCCAAAGTGGTGGTAGGGGCATAAAATTAGGAATGATAAAATGAGTGGATGATGGAATGGTAAAACATTCGACATTTCGTTCATTCAAAATTCAATCATTTTAAAAAGAAGATGAGTAAAAGAGACTATTATGATGTGTTAGGCGTAACCAAAAGCGCCCCTGCCGAGGAGATAAAGAAAGCTTATCGTAAGATGGCTATTAAATATCACCCCGACAAAAATCCGGGTGATAAAGCCGCCGAAGATATGTTTAAGGAAGCTGCGGAAGCTTACGAAGTGCTGAGTAACCCGGAGAAAAAGCAACGTTATGATCAGTTTGGTCATGCCGGCGTTGGTAGTAGTGCCTCCGGAGGATACGGCGGTGGCAACATGAATATGGATGATATCTTCAGTAATTTTGGAGATATATTTGGCGGTCATAACCCATTCGAAAGCTTTTTTGGTGGCGGCGGTGGCGGTGGCCAGCAACGTGGTGGCCGCAGGGTTGCTAAAGGTTCCAACCTTCGCATTAAGGTTAAGCTAACGCTTGAGGAAATCGCCCATGGCGCAGAGAAAAAAATAAAAGTTAACAAGCTTGTTTCCTGTAAAACGTGTGATGGAACTGGCGCTAAAGATAAATCATCAGTAAGTACGTGTGGTACTTGCGGTGGCAGCGGACAAGTTCGTAGGGTGACAAACACCATTTTGGGCCAAATGCAAACTGCTTCTACCTGCCCTACCTGTAACGGCAGCGGCCAGCAAATTACAGCAAAATGTAATGTTTGCCATGGAGACGGAGTTGTACGCGGAGAAGAGACGATAACAATTAATATCCCTGCTGGTGTAAGTGAAGGCATGCAACTGAGCATGAGCGGAAAAGGAAATGCAGCACCAAACGGTGGCGTACCTGGCGATTTAATTATTCTTATTGAAGAAACGGCACATGAAACTTTAAAAAGAGAAGGCAATAATATTGTTTATGATTTACACTTAAGCTTTGCCGATGCAGCCTTAGGAATTAGCATCGAAGTGCCAACAATCGATGGTAAAGCTAAAATCAAAATCGACCCTGGTACTCAAAGCGGGAAACTTCTTCGTTTAAAAGGTAAAGGCTTGCCTGAGGTTAACTCATATAACAGAGGTGATGAAATTATTCACATAAACGTTTGGACACCGAAGGCTTTGAGCAGCGAGGAACGCAGCATTTTAGAAAAACTACGCGATTCAGCAAATTTTAAACCACAGCCAGGCAAAAATGAAAAAAGCTTTTTCGATAGAATGAAAGAGTACTTTGAATAGGTTAAAAAGATAACAAAAATAAAAAAACCGATGCGAAAGCCTCGGTTTTTTTATTTTCCAATATTTACATTATTAACCATTTAATCTGGTTAACGAATCATTTTTATCAAATTCTGCCGTAATTTTATTTAAACCTTTAATACCAATAACACTATATTTATTTACAGTTGTTTGGTAGCCTTTTTCTTCTAAATAGAATTTAAAAGCCAGTTTATGGTTAATATCGAAATCAGAAATCAACTGCTTAAAAACATCTACAATGCGGCCAGTTTCATTGTTATCAGCTTTTTTGATGACGATATCATTTAGCGTGAAAACCATTGCCCCTTTGCCATAATCTGCTATGTAGTAACCGCTTGCTTTCATAATACCAGATGCGGCCAGCCCAATTAAATGCAAATCGATGTTTGACATTTCGAAATGTTCAGTTTTCAAAAAGTCAATGTCGTTAACTTCCCCATAGTTTTTGAGCTTAAAGGCATGGCCAAGAGCATCGCCTGCCATTTGGGCCTGTTTATTTGCCCAGGCCCATTCCCAGCTTTCAGCTGAACGTGAATACGAACCGAGAATTTGAAAGGGTATCACCAGTTCCTCGCCAAAATTAATTTCACAGCTAATCATATCAATACTCCAGCTATTGTCGCCGATTAACTCGGCCACATCCAACTGTTTATCGAAGGCAATGCCCCCAAATCTCTCTATAAGTTGCTGTTTCGATTTACAGAATTTAGGATATTTCATTGAAACAACCGTAGCCGGCTTAACTTCTTCCGAGCGGCTAAAAAGCTTCTTGAAAAAATTCATCTTCTCGGGAATTACTTCTTTTACCAAAGCATTGTAGCCTACACGAATACCATTGGACGAAGAATAAGATTCGGCCAGACTGCTATGTTCCGTATTTTTTACTTGTTGCAGCATAATTAATATTATTTAGGCTATTAGATTTTTTTAAACTGCCGGGCATTTAGCATGGCTGCTTAAAATTTAAACCATTCCTATCTATCTAAATAGAATTGAAGGTAGATTTAATATAGGCATTAACAAAGTTAATTTTGTAAAAAGCTGACAAACAGGCTTTTAACAGAGATTACATTTAGTACAAGTTTCTATAAATCAGTTAGTTAACATATGTTGACGATTTTTTTTATTACATGAACGTCTCATACAAAAAGCCGTATTTGGTGACCAATACTAAGCTTTGCCAAAATTTAGGCTATTTAAATTGCTCTACCGATTCCTTTTCTCGGTTTCATCGGCGGTTAAGCCAAGGCTTTTCAGTTTGTGACGTTCGTTTAGAATGACATGCTTATTGCTAAAACGAACATTAATAAAGGGTTTTTGTTATAAAGTAATGAAATGGAGAATTGGATGTTCTGGGTTTTACTATCGGGAGTGGAAAGAAGAATTCTATCCGGCTGGCCTGGCGCAGAAAAATTGGTTTACCTATTATTGCGAGCATTTTAACACGATTGAGATAAACTCAACTTTCTACAAAATGCCAACGCAGAATTCGTTCGATAAGTGGTATAATGAAAGTCCCGAAGATTTTCTATTTACCATAAAAGGCCCAAGGTTGATAACACACTACAAGCAATTTAAAGAATGTGAGACGTTACTTGCCGATTTCTACCTGGCAATTAAAGACGGTTTGAAAGAAAAATTAGGCTGTGTGCTTTTCCAGTTTCCACCAAAATTTGCCTTTTCTGAAGAGCGGTATAATCTTTTGCTCGAAAATCTTGATCCGCAGTTCAAGAATGTGCTTGAGTTCAGAAACATTTCCTGGTTAGACGATGAAATTTTAGCACGATTTACTGCTGATAACATAACAATTAGTGGACAAAATTATCCTTCGCCCCTACCCAATACAGTTATAAAAACTTCAAATACGTTATATTATCGTTTTCACGGCAACCCTGTGTTGTACAAATCTGAATACGAATTAGGCATTATAGAAGACTTTGCTAAGCAATTAACCAATAAGGCACAAGATGTTTTTGTATATTTTAATAACACCTGGGGCGTTGGCGCCATTCGTAATGCTAAACAATTGCAACAATTGGTAAGCACTGGAAATGGAGCTGCCATAGTAAAATAAACCTGATTGAGCGGAAATACTTTTTGCAGCACCACCAATAATTTCCTGCTTACCATGAAAAAAAGATTGCAGTGAAAGCAGGACTGAATTAACCGAAGTGCTCGGGTTTGGCTTTTCAAAAAACATTTAACATTTGTAACCTTTTTTGCTTTTTTACGACTAACAGTTATAACTAAAACATTAACTATGCTTAGCGTAAGAAATATTGTAAAACAATACGCAAATCATTTGGCGCTCAACGATGTCAGTCTGGAAGTAGAAAAAGGCAAAATTTTCGGACTCCTCGGACCAAACGGTGCCGGAAAAACTTCCCTAATTAGAATTATCACACAAATTACCGCCCCGGATAGTGGCGACGTAATTTTTAATGGAAAGAAATTAAATTCTGACCATATAAACCAAATCGGTTACTTGCCCGAAGAGCGTGGTCTGTACAAAAAAATGGAGATTGGCGAACAAGTACTTTACCTTTCTAAACTGAAAGGATTAAGCACCGCAGAAGCCACCAAACGTATTAATTTCTGGTTTGATAAGCTGGAAATGGGTAGCTGGTGGAATAAAAAAGTGGAAGATTTGAGTAAAGGGATGCAACAGAAAGTTCAGTTTGTTGCAACTGTACTCCACAATCCGGAATTGATTATACTCGACGAACCTTTCTCTGGCTTCGACCCGGTTAATGCCGATTTAATTAAAAATGAAATTCTTGAGCTGAATGCGCAGGGTACTACTTTCATTTTTTCGACACACCGAATGGAGAGCGTTGAAGAGCTTTGCGATAACATTGCATTGATTGATAAATCGAAGAAAATTTTAGACGGCGCTGTTGATGACATTAAAGCCGGATACCGAAATAATACCTACAAGATTGAATACAAGGGCGACGCAGATTTTAGTGACTCGGCAATTTTTGATGTAATTGAGTTAACGCAAACCAAGAACGGTAAATGTCTTAAATTTAAGTTAAAAGGAAATTTTGTGGTTAACGATGTACTGAACATGATGATTTCGAAGGTGCAAATCAATCATTTAGAGGAAGTGATACCAAGTATGAACGATATTTTTATTGAACGTGTTAGAAAATAGGTTATGAACAAAATTTTACTGATTATTCGCCGCGAATATTTATCGAGGGTTAGAAAAAAATCGTTTATTATAATGACTTTTTTAACACCGCTGATTATTGCAGGTTTTTATGGCTTGATAATTTACTTTTCTATCAAAGGAATTAATGATAAAACGGATAAGGTTGCAGTTGTAAACCAAAATAAAACATTAAAAGAAAACCTCGTTTCCAATAGAAATGTAACGTTTGAATATGTAAACGACTCTTTTGAGCATTTGAAGAAAAATCTGACAAAAAGCAGTTACGATTACATTTTATACCTGCCCGATTTTGACATTGAACATCCAAAAGGTATAGAATTAATCGGCACCAAACAAGCAGGCCTTACACTGGACGGTAGGATATCGGATTCGATAGAAGACCTAATCCGCGATTACAAGCTTAAAAAATCTGGCATTTCGCAAACCGATTTAGACAACCTTAAAATTAAGGTAACGATTAATACCAAAAAGATTGGCGATAAAGGCGAAGAAGAAAATAGTAGTGCCGGCGCCAGTACAATTATTGCTTTTGTTGCGGGTGTGCTGATGTTTATGTTCATTATGCTTTACGGGGTGCAGGTAATGAGAGGGGTTATTGAAGAAAAAACAAGCAGAATTATAGAGATAATGATTTCTTCTGTAAAGCCTTTTCAATTAATGATGGGTAAAATTATCGGTATCGCCATGGTTGGCTTAACCCAGTTTTTATTGTGGATTGTGCTCACTTTTTCGATATCGGCCCTGACGGTTACCGTATTTGTGAGCAAGGATGATGCAAAGAAAATGGTTGCATCAAGTTCAATTGTGACAGCTTCAAATCCCGGAGCACAACAAATTCAGGCAGCCGCCATTAGCGACGGGCCGCTTGGCAACGTACAAAAAAGTATCAAGAACCTCGATTTAGGGAAAATTATATCGGTTTTTATTTTCTACTTTTTAGGAGGCTATCTTTTTTACAGCGCTCTGTACGCAGCTATCGGTTCTGCGGTAGACAGTGAAACGGAAACACAGCAATTTATGATGCCAGTGATGATGCCTCTGTTGCTTGGATACGCACTTTCGCTGAGTGTGGTTACAAATGACCCGTATGGAAAAGTGGCTTTCTGGCAATCGATGATTCCTTTTACCTCGCCGATTGCAATGGTTGTAAGGCTGCCCTATGGCGTACCAGGTTGGGAACTAGCCTTATCAATGATTATTTTAGTTATCGGTTTTGTTGGAACAGTATGGTTTGCTGCGAGGATTTATCGTGTGGGCATTTTAATGTATGGTAAAAAGGCAAGCTTTAAAGAAATGGTTAAATGGTTTTGGCACAAAGGCTAGAACAACAAAATGGAATATAAATAAATTAATATATTGATATATAACCAGTTACAAATATACGTTTTTTCTGATTTAAGGTCGATTTTATTACCTTTGCCAAACCTATTCAACACAATTGAAAAAAGCAATCATCATTGGTGCCACCTCAGGCATCGGCAGGGAGTTGGCAGTTCGAATGTCGGCCGCCAACTATAAAATTGGTGTAACTGGCAAGCGCCAAACATTGATTAATGAGTTGGAAAACTTAAATTCTGAACGCATTTTTGGCTCTTGTTTCGATGTAAATGATGACGTGAATTTAATTGAAAACCTAACAGAATTAATTGAGCGATTAGGTGGTTTTGATATTTTAGTTTACAGTGCCGGTTACGGTGAGATAAATGAAGACCTCGATTCACAAATTGAACAAGATACCATAAATACCAATGTACGTTCTTTCACAAATGTATTAACCTGGACTTTCGCTTATTTTCAAAAGCAAGGTTACGGGCAGATTGCTGCGATTACATCAGTAGCCGGCTTGCGTGGAAACGACAAATCGCCGGCGTACAGTGCCTCTAAAGCCTATCAAATTAACTATTTGGAAAGCTTGTCGCGAAAATCGTCGAAGTTTAAACTCGGCATAAATATTTTAGATATCAGGCCAGGTTACGTTGACACTTCAATGGCCAAGGGCGACAATTTATTTTGGGTTACACCGGTAAGAAAGGCAGCTAAACAAATTATTGAAGGCATAGAGCGCAAAGCGGATGTAATTTATGTTAGTAAAAGATGGCGTTTGTTTGGATGGACATCCAAAATTTTACCACGATATTTGATTAAAAAAATTTAATTATGCGTTTCGCTATTATCGATTTAGGCACAAACACGTTCCACCTTCTTATTGCGGAAGCAAACAATAAAAGTTTCGAAATTTTATACAAAACAAATAAGCCTGTAAAGTTGGGAGAAGGCAGGATAAATGATAACATCATCATTCCTTCCGCTTTTGAACGGGGCATCTCGGCACTTAAAGAATTTCGTGAAACGATTGATGGTTACCAGGTGGATAAAGTGAGGGCTACCGCAACTTCAGCAGTTAGAAGCGCAAACAACGGCGGGGATTTTGTATCTGCGGTTAGGGAAGAAACAAATATCGAAATCGAAATAATTAGCGGTGATGAAGAAGCTACGGCAATTTACGAAGGTGTAAAACTTAGTGGCGCAATTAATGATTTAGCCTTGATTATGGATATCGGTGGTGGAAGCGTAGAATTTATACTTTGCGACACCGAGAAATTAATCTGGAAAAAAAGTTATAACATCGGCGCTGCACGCTTAATGCAGAAATATTTTAAATCTGACCCCATTTCCGCTGATGACAGTAATGCAATTATCCATCATGTGCAAAATGAACTCGCGGACTTATTTGAAATCTGCGAAAAATATAAACCCAGACTTTTAATCGGTTCTGCAGGTGCCTTTGAAACTTTCGCACAATTAATCATCAACAGGAAAAAGCTACCGGTTGATATTGCCAGCGAGAAAAAATTCGAATTTGACTTCGATGAGTATATAGAAACTACCTTAAAACTAATTAATGCGACACACGAAGAGCGGGTGGCAATGCCTGGTATGATTCCCCTTCGCGTAGACATGAGCGTGATCGCAGCGCTTATCACCAATTATGTGATGGGCAGGTTACAGATAAATAGGTTAACGTTATCAACTTTCGATTTAAAAATGGGTATTTTGGCTGGGTTACTATAAAAACCTTGTGCCTTTCTTAGTAAAACTTATCCTTCCTACTATCATTGGGTCCATAACTTTTAAAATTAAATCGGCCTGCTTTTCAATCGATAAATTTACTTTCATGGAAGCTGAAAAACGCACGCTTTCTACAGAGAGCATTGCATCGTTCAACTCGGTTTTTGCATCTAAAGTGATCTGATAGCGTCCATTTTTATCTGTTAAAGCAAAATATCTGGTGTTGCTTAAAACAACTCTGATGCCTGCAAGTGGTTTTTTCGCGGCATCAAAGACATATCCATAAATTTTGCGCACACTTGCCGGCTTGGTGTCTGCTATCTTTTTGTATGCGGATATTTCGGTCGGGCAATTTGATGCAGACGCCATTACTTCGTGCATGAAGAAACTTGCGGTGATAGCCAAAACGCCAATGTATTTGAGCCAATTTCTGTTTTTTGGTGCAATAATAAGATGATAATTTAATTGATTAAGCTGGCTTGGTGAAAGCCTACCACAAACTTGTGATGAGGCAGCGGCAAGTGTCTTAATAATTTCTGCATTGGTGTATCCCGTAAAATCCGTAACATGTTTATTGCAGGAAATACAGAATCTACGCTCGCCATCGCTTTGCATAGTTTCCCAGTTTTCTGAACAAGGTTCTTCGATTTGTATGTCAGTTATCATCGTCTTCATCTGTTTACATTCAATTAGATGATGATGAAGTAACCGTATTTCCATACCTGGATGAAAATTAAATGAGCGCCAATAAGGCTCGATATAATTTTTCGGTTGGCAGCCCCATCACATTTGTGTACGAGCCGTTAATTTTTTCTACCACCACAAGTCCCCACCAATCCTGAATGCCGTAACTGCCTGCCTTATCGTAAGGTTTGTAATTATCAATATAAAAATCAATTTCCTGGCTCGAAACCGCTTTGCAGGTCACTTCGGTCACGTCATAAAATGATTGCACCTTACCATTTTTAACTATCGAAACGCCGGTGTAAACCTTGTGTTTAGCGCCTGATAATTTTTTAAGCATCTCCTGCGCATGAGCTCTGTTTTCAGGTTTTCCTAATATTTCGCCATTAAGGGCAACGATTGTATCAGCTGTAACAACCAGTTCATCACCGGCATTAAAGGCAATGGCTTTCTTTTCAGAAATATAAACTGCAATCTCTTCTGGCGCCAGGCCTTCAGGGTAACTTTCATCAACATCTTTCAATTCAACTTTAAAATTTAACCCCATTAGCTTAAGAAGTTCCTGTCGGCGGGGCGATTTTGAAGCGAGTATAATCGGCGTGTTTAGGATCATTTTATTAATTTTTCGCTAAAATAACAAAAGCGGCATAAAGCCGCTTTTGATATTAGAATTATTTACGATAAGGATTATTTACCACCGCCATTCTGACGTGCTTCCATCGCTTTTTTACGCTCTTCTAAATAAGTTTTAAAAGTCGTTTTTTGCTCATCGGTTAAAACAGCTTCGATTTTGGTATTAGTTTCACCCATCATCTTCATCATTTTCTCTCTCATACCAGACGCGTCACCACTTGCAGCTTCTCTCGCTTTAGCCATTTCTCCATTCTGAGCAGTGTAGATAGCTAAAACTTTCGTTTTTTGATCTTCGGTAAGTTTCAGCTTCTCAGCCAACTGGTCCGTATTTCTTTTTGCTCTTTCCTCTGGCGTACCACCCATACGGCCGCCACCTTGCTGTGCATTTGCATAAGTTATTACGGAGAATAACAATGCACAAATCATCATTAATTTTTTCATGTTTTTGTGTTTTTTTGTTTCGAGTGCAAGGCTTTCGCCTGTCATTCGTTTTTTGGTTGATTTTTAAGTTATTTGAATACCAAAATCAAAAAAAGTTTAATTACATTTTTGTAACTAAACCGTTGCATTTAAAAAAGTACACAGCAGATAACTTATAGCCAAAAATTAGAACTAAACAGAAAAAACTAGAATCTGGAAGTGTGAGGCCTAAGCCTATTTACCGGAATCGGCGGCGTTTGGATTTGTATCGAACCACTTTCCTTGCACTTTCATAACTTTTTCAATGATGTCTCGAACGGCAGCTTGACCACCATTATAAGGAGATATGAATGCAGAGATGGCTTTAATTTCTTCTACAGCATCAGCAGGGCAAGTTGGTAAGCCAACGAGTTTCATTACTTTCAAATCGGGTATGTCATCACCCATATAAAGCACTTCGGCGGCTGTAATATTTTTATCAGCAATGAATTTCCTGAAAATTTCGACTTTATCTCCAGCGGCTAAAAAAACGTCGGTAATGCCTAAATTTAAAAAGCGTTTTGCCATCGCAACACCATCACCACCAGAAATAATGCAAAGATTATAGCCTTTTTTAACGGCGAGTTGCATGGCGTAACCATCTTTAATATTAAAAGTTCGCAGAGATTGCCCGTTATCGGTAACCTGTACTGAACCGTCGGTTAACACGCCATCAACATCAAAAATAAAGGTCGAAATGTCTTTTAGTTTTTGTAGAAACATTTATATTGAAAATGGAAATGGCTAATACGTTTGTGAGCACACGAAGTTAATATGGAGTGATAACGGGAATTTAATCCTGATTGTCTCTCCACTCGTAAACCCAGGCCGATTGAATTTGCTCTAAATGCCCCTCGTTACTTTCTTCGCGGGTACCTTTAAAGTTGGGCAAGGTGAGTACCCATTCTAACAAGTCGGTAAAACGGATGCGGTAAATTTTAGTTTCGCCAAACTCATCACCAAATTTTTCATATAAAGACATTGCAATGTCTTCATAGTCATTCCAATAAAAGGGTAAGGCAAATTTATCGTTATTCATGTATGTGTAGTTTGGTTATTTTTCTAATGGATTAATCGGTTATCTGTTGATTTTTAATCGGGATAACAACGCTGATTTTTTAAATTTAGTGGCCCATAAAGCCAGACTGATCTGGGATGGTTACTTCAATATCGCCGTTAATAACCACACATTGGCATCCTAATCTGGAAGTGATTCTTGGTCGCACTGCTCTATCAATAAAATCCTCCTCTTTATCGGAAATTTCTTCGATGTTATCCATACCTTTTTTTACATAAACATGGCAGGTACTGCAACCGCAAACCCCACCGCAATTGTGTTGCAAATCGATTCCGTTGTCAAGGCACACATCCAATACAGACTCACCGGCAGCAATAGGTAACTCTAGCGCTTCGTGGTCTGCTTCTTCAAAATTTATTTTAAGTTTAAAAATGCTCATAATTATTTTGCAAAAGTAATAAGCAAAAGCGGCAATTATACTATTTATGTACTAATTTAATGCTATCACTTAATGTTTGATAAATTTCCTGCAATTCAGGCAGGTCTGCCAGCATTGTTAAATGCTTATTTATAGTGCCTTCGTCTTGCCGTATTGCCGGTCCGGTTTGCACATTCTCAGGTAAATCAGCCATTACTTTATCAGCCGTTTCGGCAATTAAAGGCCTAATGATGTCGAAATGCAAACCGTTTGCATTTAAAATCTGGCTGGCCAAAGCATACACATGATTGGTAAAATTACAGGCAAAAACTGCTGCCAAATGCAACACTTTACGTTTTTCACCATCCAGTTGGTAAACTTTATTGCTCAACCTGGTTGCTAGCAGTTGCAATAATTCAAGTTGGCTGGCTTCATTTGCTTCCAAACAAAGCGGTATAGTTTTAAAGTCGACGCTTTTGGTTCTGGAGAAGGTTTGCAAGGGGTAAAATACGCCGGCATGCTTAACTTCCGTGGATAACACTTTAATATCAGTTGTACCCGAGGTATGAACGACAAGACCATTAACATCGGCAAGCTTTCGGGCAACTTCCACTATCGCATCATCTTTAACCGAAATGATATACAAATCCGCGTCGGTATTAATTTGAGCGAGGTTATTAATGTATGCTGAATCAACCCTATCGGCCAAAGCCTTTGCGTTTATCAAATTCGGACTGAAAACCTGCACTATATTTTCGCCAATTGCTCTCAAAGCCAAGGCTAAATGTGTGGCAACATTTCCCGAACCTAATAAAACTATATTCATGCTTTACGCAGTTTTAGCCTCTTTCCGACGTCTGAAAATCGACAGCAAGAAGCCTATAACCATAATAATTGTACCTGCCCAATACAAGTTAATGTAAGGAAATTCTATTGCCTTAAACACTACCCAGTCTTTAGCCTGTTGCGGTTTTTCGAAAATCTGCAATTCTACTTTCTTCTCATCCGGAAGCACTTTGGAAAAGCGGAACTTTAAATCAAGTTCATCAACCTTCCTCGCGAAATCAAAAGTATTGTTGCCTTTAATTAAAAATATTGGCTCGGTGTCGTAGATTTTCCCCGCAGCATTAATTTCCAATGGCAATCCAACGGCAAAATCACCTTTTGCTAAAGCTAAATCCTTCGCCTTTGGCTGGTTATTTAACGCTTTTACAGTAATAATCCCGCTCGATGTGTGGATGGTATCTCCTGCAGCAACTTTTACAATACGTGGTGCTTTGTAATTTTCATCATCAGAATGCCCTTCATGGTCATCATGCGAGGTCTTCTTAATTGCCGCACTCGTTATGTGCGTATACACATCGTAAGTTAAATAATGCTTGGTATCAGGCGAGGCTATCAGGCCCATTTTTTCATTATCCTGAACATGCGGATGCAGATTGAAATCTTCTTTCAGCTTGCCCTCATCATTATAAACCTTAAAATTAAGCGTATAAATAGTATTTGGTAACCGCGTGGTGTCGCTCACATAAGTTACAGTATACTTACCCATTTTTTTGGGTTCGTTCTTATACAACATAATGTTTTCACCAGGTTTTTCCGTTTTTTCAAAATCCTTAACGGGAATAAAATTATTCGCATTTATAGATATCGGCTTATTTGTAGCGGCCGAAATTAAGGCACCTAAAATAAGAAAGGCAAAACCGATGTGTGCAATTGCAGAGCCAGCTAATTTTGCCTTCCCGCCAAATGCTGTGTATAAAATTGTTGCATTAGAAAGTATCGCAAACAAACAACTAAACGTAATTAGAATGTACATGGTGTTTGTGTAAATTCCTGTTACGTAAACCAAACCAGCGGTTAAAACCGCGGCAAATAAAATTGCAGAAACCAAACTGCTGTAGAATTTGCGTGGGTCGGTTCTTTTGTATTTTAAATATTGAGAAAACCCTGAGATTAGCGTAATTAAAACTGCAAATGGTGCCTGCCATTGATTGTAATATTTTACAGCATCAATCGGGGGCGAAAATTTTGTACCGAAAGCCTTGTTGAATACCGGAACAGAGGTAGAAAAAATAACCTGAATACAGGCAATCGTTACTACAAGCGCACCAATAAACATCCAAAATTCCCGCGAATAGGTTTCTTCATCCTTTGTGGTAATAGGAAGTTCCTTCCACCTTTTGACAATCAAAAACACTGCTAAAACAGCGAACACAACATTATAAAGAATCAGGTGGCCGAACATGCCCATATCTGTGAATGAGTGCACAGATGTGTCACCTAAAATACCACTCCGGGTTAAAAAAGATGCATAAAGCACCAACAAAAAGCTTAAGAAAACCAGTGCAATTGCTGTAAAATAAGCATGACCAGTGTTTTTATAAGCGATCATAACGTGTACTGCACCAATTAGCGTTAACCATGGTATCAAGGATGCATTTTCAACGGGGTCCCACGCCCAGAAACCACCGAAGTTAAGTGCTTCATAAGCCCAGAAAGAACCCATGATAATCCCGGTTCCCAAAACCATAACGGCAAAAAGCGTCCAGGGCATTGCAGGTTTAATCCATTCTTTATAGCGTTTTTGCCAAAGGGCCGCAATTCCGTAAGCGAAAGGAACAACCATACTCGCAAAACCTAAAAATAGCGTTGGCGGGTGGATAACCATCCAATAGTTTTGCAACAGCGGGTTTAAACCCCTTCCATCGGTTATAAATTTTAAATAATTAGCAAAGTTTTCAGGGTTGGCAAAAACGACCGGAGCCATTGATTTTAAATCAAGCGACTCTCTGAGCAAAATGAATGGCGAACTACCAATACGCTCACCAAAAATTTCTACACCAAGCATCATCGAGGTTAAAAACACTTGCGAGAATGCAACAACCGTCATTACCGGGCGCTCCCAGGTTTTGGCTTTCCAAATTAATAATGCACCTAAAAATGATTGCCAAAAAGCCCAAAGCCAAAAACTTCCTTCCTGCCCTTCCCAAAAAGCAGAAACAATATAATAAATAGGCAACTCTTTCGAAGAGTGCCAGTAAACGTAACTATACTCGTTGTAATGACCAAGAATGAGGTAAAAAAGAGTTGCACCAATACCAATGATACTCATCCAGTTTACAAGAAATCCAATTCTACCAAGGTTTCTCCAGGAATTATCTTCTAAATTTTTATCGCGACTGGCATAAAAATATGCGATAGTGGAAAGTAAAGATGCACTAAACGCCAGCACAATAAAAAACTGTCCGATTTTGCCCGGCAACAGGTTTTCGCCTATAAATTGAATATCCATTAAATTAGTTATATTTTTTCTCGCCGTACTTACCTACTTCATCAACCTTACCGTCTTTATTAATCTCAACAAGGTTATCGTTGTATTTAGACGGGCATTTCATTAAAATTTTCGAGGCATAAAATTTATCCTTGTCCATCCGGCCTATAAGAACCAGCTTCTCCGATTTTTCAAAATCCTGGGGTTTCGTACCATTGTAAACCACTTCACGGATTTCGCCTTTTTCATCTTTCATGTGGAAAGAGAAATGATTGGCATCTTTCGCGGCATCATAGTATGTGCCTTGAGATTTATCCCAGTAACCCATTACGTGTTCTTCCTTTTGAGAAGCAGTTGCCTCCCTAAAATTTGAGTAAGTATCTGTATTCGCATTTAAACTGAATAAGATTCCAACCGAAATAGCAATGGTAATTAGACCAATAATTGCACTTTTTTTCATTGTATATGTTATTGTAAAAGCTGGCAACAAAGATAGAAAAATAGCCATAGCGAACGTTCTTTTACATTTTTCTTGTCTTTATATTGACAATTAGCTGATGGAATCCAGGATTTCTGCAAACCTTGAAAAATAATTTTTTTGGCGTTTCAACACGCTGTCCGCTTTATCTTTTTGGCAGAAAAAGCCAAAAAGGATGCCGCTTCCATCGTTAACGCACCCATCGCATAAAAAACATCAGTTGCACACACAAATCGATTCAAAGTTCAGGCATTATCATTAAGTTTGGGCCATTCAGGTAATTTATCATTTATAACAGGTGCCGTAAACCAAAATCACTAATATTTATGAACCTTAAACAGTTCTACAAACTCGTTCTATTTGCCTTTTTGATTCCTTTGTTTAGTTCCTGCTTCGAGGTTATTGAAGAAATTTCTATGCGAAACGATGGAACCGGAGATGTTGTACTTACCATTAATTTAAGCCAAAGTAGAACTAAAGTTGCATCAGTAATGCTTTTAGATAGCGTGCAGGGCTATAAAGTACCCAGCAAACAGAAGATTCAACAAGAACTGAGCGAGGCAGTTGCCTACCTCAAAAAATCTGAAGGAATATCAAATGTTAAAAGCAGCAGCGATTTCAACAATTATATCGCTACGATAAGCTTTACTTTTAAAGATGTTTCAAACATAAATAACATCACTAAAAACATTTTGGCCCGCCAAAAAATAAAAGCTACAAATACTTCGTCTTACAGCTTTAATAAAATCGGCAAAACATTTATAAGGAAATATCAACCGGTAGCCACTGCAAAAGCCGAATTTAATAAATTAAAAACTAAAGATAAAGCTGTTTTTAACGGCGCAACCTATACCAGTATTTACCGCTTCGAATCGCCGGTTACAAGTACCAGTAACCCGGCATCAAACGTGTCTAAATCTAAAAAAGCCGTGATGCTAAAAAGTAGCATAATGGATTTAATAAATGGAAAAACAAATGTTTCCAACCAAATACAACTATCTAAATAAAAATGAAAAAAGTTCTACTTGCCGCCGCCCTCCTATTATTAACCAAGCTAAATTACGCTCAGGATTTAGTGAAGAAAATTCCGGCTAATGCCTTTACAGTTGCCACAATTAAAGGCGATAATGTATTTAAACTGATGTTTGTGAAAGACTTTAACGAGTCGTTCGTAGGAAAAAAACTACTCACAGAAACGTCTAAATCACTTGATAAAACGTTTTCAAGTATTGAAGATTTTGGGATTAATCTCGAAAAAAACATGTACTACTTTAATCAGTTAACGGATAGTATTAGCTACAACTGTTTTCTAATTCCGCTCAAAGACGCTACAAAATTTGAAAACCTGATAAACGATAAAGATAAAAAGATAAAGAAAGATGGCGATGTAAGAACCATGATCCTGCCCGACAGTACAAGCATTATTAAGTGGAACAACAGCATGATGTATTTTGTTACCGGCAGCATAAAAAGTTCTTTTTTCGCTGATTCCGCAAAATCTGCTCGATATGGTATAAAAGATATTCGTTATCAGAATAGCTACGATGATTTAACAGACAGCGCAATGGTTACCGTCGATTCAACTTATGCAACAACAGCCGAACCTGTACTTGTTGAGGTCACCGATGTTCCGCCGCCCATCATTCAGAAAGAACAAATTCAAAAAAAGGCTGCAATAAAACAAACGTCAAAGAAAAAAACGACTAAGTTTAAAAAGAAAGTCAAAAATTCGAAAGGTAAAAAAGGTGTTTCAAAGACCGTTAAAGCGCCCAAGGTTAAAGTAATTGACGAACCGATAGTGCAGGAAATTCCGGTTGATAGTGCGATGATGGCCTCACAGAATCCCTATGGCGACGAGCAGTACGACGAGTATCAAAAAGAAAGAGCTGAACAAGATGCGAAGAAAAAACAGCTTGCTTTTGTATGGATGACGGCTCAGGCAGATAAAATTTTTAATTCCAGTTACGAATCGATTGAGAGCAATAAATCTTATTCAGCCAGTTTGGATAATAAGGCAATTGCCGAGCTTTGGGTTGCGAGCTTACAAGATGTGTACAATTCGGTTGCGCCCGAGTTTGGCACGTACGGAAAAACCGGTTTAATGCAGGGCTACGGTAGTTTAGGCGCCAAGCTTTTTATGGATGATAAGAGCTTCAGGATTTCGACAGGTATAACGTTGGCGAAAGACCAGGCAGATGCTTACAAAAAAATTATGGACAGGAAGATGAACAAAAAATTCCTGAAATATGTAAATAGCGAGAAAGCAATTGGCTTTATGGGGTATTCTATCGATACAAAAGCCTATCTGGAGGAATTCCCTAAGTTAATGAAACAGACTTACGGCGCTTTTCTAGGTCGGAATATGGAGGAAGAAATTGAGTTAGGAACTGACTTATTTTCACTTTTATTAGATGAGGAGGCTGTAAGCGAAGTTGTAAAAGGCGACGCATTGTTTGTAATTAACGGTTTAAATACAAAAGATGTAACGTACACTTCTTACGAATATGACGATGATTACAACCAAAAAGAAGTAACGAAAACAAAACAAGAAACCTTGCCAGATTTCTTGTTCATGTTTTCATCAGAAGATAACCGCCTGATGAACAAGCTGATTAAATATGGTATGCATAAAAATTATGTATCTCTAAAGAATAACATCTATAAAATTGAAGAGAAGAAAAGTCCGGTTGATATTTACTTTATGATAAAAGATGGAATCGTATTTTTCGGCAATTCCATCGTCGAAATGGAAAGCATCAGTGATAACACTTTTAAACCGGCAATAACAAAAGCACATAGAACCTTGTTAGCCAAAAACAATTTTAGCTTCTTATTTAACGCCAAAAATTTGGTGGGTAAAGTTCCTACCGAAGAAATTGGCGGTGAAGAAACGGCTAAGAAATTCAACGAAACTTTGGGGAAAATGGGAAATGTTTACATGAAATCAAATCCAATAAAAGGTAATGTCGTTTCAGCTGATATAAGTGCAGAAATATCAAACGGCCATGAAAATGCCTTAAAATATTTGTTTTCTTTAATTGAGAATGCATCGAAATAACATCCGCCAACAAAACCGCAGAATAAGTGCTAAGTTTTTCGGTGTTACCTCGTGTTTCTTGTGGCAAAATCTTTTAAAATAGTCTCATGAAGAAACTTTTAAAAATAACAGTAGTGATAATTTTATTACTGCTTATTTTTTTTCTAGGCACATTCAAGTACAGGCAGTATAAAGCCAATGGAGTTTCCATCCCTAAAAACGCTACTTCTTTGGTAAAGCTTAACATTGATGAGATTTACAAAAGTATTGCGGCTAACTTGATTTCAAACCCTGGCTATTATTTCAAATCGGACACAAACAAAACCACTAAACCGAAGGTTGAAGATTTTGACCATGGATTAAAAATTCCTGCAAGTATTTATTTGTATACCCTTAAAAATCAACCAAAAACGGCTTTTTTTTCGAGGTTTGAAATTAAGGAGCTAGATCGTTTTGAGCATTTTCTATTAAGTACCCTTAAATTGCAGGTAGTTAAAAGCGGAAAAAACGGCAATTATTCAAAATCAAAAACAGGCAATATTGCAGTTTATTATAATACAAAATATGCAGCGATTGCAATTTCCACTGAGGTAATTAAGTTCGAGCTGATATTAAAGAATGTCTTAAATCAAAAAGATTTTATTGAAGTTGGCAAGAGCAATTTCGATTTGGTTAAGAACTCAACCGAACATGTTGCTTTTGCAGATGGCGAGCACTTTGGCACCTTGAATTTTGGTAAGGGAACAATAAACTTAACTGACGAGTTTGTTTCTAAAAGTATAATTCCTGCCGCAAAACCAGTCTACAGAAAGTTTAACAACGAAAGTGCTATTAGTTTTTGGGTAAATGCAGATTTTAAAAGAACAGCTAAGCAAACTCTAATACTTAAAAACACTAGCTTGGAACGAGACAGCATAGCCAAATATTATCAAAGGTATCTCGATTTTGAATGGGTAAACACCACTCAACAAATCGACTCGATAATTACTTATGACTACAATGATGATTTTGAGAAGGTTGAGAAAGTAACATTGCAAAAAAGAGATGTACCGAATTTCGTTTTAAATATTTCAGCAGATGCCATTGGTTTAAAGAAATATTTGAGTAGCAGGAGTATCATCAATTTAGATAGCGGTATTGTTAACAAATCGGTATTTCCGCTATATAACGTATTTGTTGGCGGAGATAATGAACGACTGGTTTTAAGCACAAGCAAGGGTAGTAAAGTTGGAGATTCTACTGAATCATCAAACAATTTTTTCGCTTTGAAGGTTAATTTTTTAAAACTGAATAAGCAAATAAATCATCCTCTGTTCACTCGTTATACAAAGAATTTAGCATTGCTGGAGGTTAACGGGAACAAGCAGGAAAATGGCAAAATTAAAGTTGATGGTAGATTAGCATTCGTTAATAAGGATATCAATTCGCTGTATCAGTTACTGAAAGGATTTTGATATCAATCCTCATTTCACCTGAAACAAAATCCCGAATATTCGTGAGAAAATCTCAATCTTAGTTTTTTAAAAGGTCTCTCCACTTCTTTCTGAAGGATGACTTGTTGCGCAACCTTCCCAAACATACTTTTGTATCTAAACCCGATTAATGTGGAAATACTTTTGTTGCAAGGTCTTCATCAGGCTCACACTGACATTCACAAAAGATTGGAACGAAAGCGGGAACAACCCTACCCTACAAACACAGAACCGCACATTTCCAAAACAAAAAACCCTTGCAAATTTACATCTGCAAGGGTTTTTTAAGTATATCGAGGGAAAGAGCCTTAGACCTTCCTCCTGTGTGTACTCTTTCTTATTAAGGCCAAACGCCCAAATTCATGTAAGAAACCGCAATTTTATCAATTGAATTAACAAAAGCTGCAGTTCTTAAAGTTTTTGTTGCAGGCTTGTTTACCAAAGTCTCGCGAATTTCGTGGTAAGAATGGATCATGGTATCTTCCAAACCAGAGTTTACCAATTCGATTTCGGATGCCCCTTTAACAATCATTAGACGATGCTCGGGAAGTATCGTTTTGCCCGTCAAGTTTTCTAAAGTGTTAATTAGGTTGGCGTTTGAATTAGCTGCGTAACGGTTTTCCATACGGCCAAAAGCCACATGAGAAAGGTTTTTTAACCACTCGAAGTATGAAACGGTAACACCGCCAGCGTTGCAATACATATCTGGAATGATGATACCACCCATTTCTGTAAAAATTGCCTCTGCTTCCGGCGTCGTTGGTCCGTTTGCGCCTTCGGCAATAATTTTCGCCTTAACGTTGCGAATGTTATGCTCTGTAAACTGATTTTCCAATGCCGCAGGTACAAGAATGTCGCAATCTTGCTCCAAACCGTCCATCGAATTTTTAAAATCGGTTGCACCAGGAAAACCTAAAATTGAACCGGTGTTTTTACGGTGTGCAAAAACTTCATCGACATTTAAGCCATTAGGATTGTAGATTGCACCTTCGAATTCGCACAAACCAACAATTGTAGCGCCAAATTCGGCTAAAAATTTAGCTGAATGGTAGCCCACATTTCCCAAACCCTGAACAATAACTCTTTTATCGCCCAAACCAGCTTTAAAACCGATTTTAGCCATATCTTCAGCAACATCCACACATTCGCGAACTGCATAAGCCACACCGCGACCCGTAGCTTCCTTCCGCCCACGGATACCGTGTAAAGCAATTGGCTTTCCGGTTACGCAACCTAAAGCATCAAGCTGACCCGGATTCATAGTCATGTAAGTATCCGCTATCCAACTCATTTCGCGTTCTCCAGAACCATAATCTGGTGCAGGAACGTCTATACCGGGACCGATAAAATTTTTCTTAATTAATTCTGTAGTGTAGCGACGGGTGATGGTTTCTAGCTCGGCAACACTGTATTGTTTAGTATTTATTTTGATACCCCCTTTGGCGCCGCCGAAAGGAACGTTCACAATAGCACATTTGTATGTCATTAAGGCTGCAAGCGCCATAACTTCATCTTCATTAACCATTTCGCTGTAGCGGATACCGCCTTTTGTTGGGCTCATGTGATGCGAGTGTTCAACACGCCAGGCATCAATTACTTCAAAACCGTTTCCACGACGAATTGGGAATTGGAAACGATAAACACTATTACACGCTTTAATCTGGTTCAATAAACCTTCAGGATGATTGGTGAATTGAGCCGCACTGTCAAAGTTCTTGCATACATCAGCAAAAAACTTGTTCTCGTCTGCTAGATTAGCCATTTTTTATTTTTATGAATTAAGTATGCCGCAAAATTGCCTAAAAAAAACGCATATATCCAAATGAAAAAACACTTAGTGTAAACCCGACACCAATCTTATCAAGCGCAAAAAATAGCTTTAAATTGTTTAAACTTAGTTTTTAGGTAAGTTTTCTCTTTCGATTTTTTTTAATCTTTTATCGATTGAGAACAGGTAAGCCAGCAAACCAACAAGAATGATAACAATACAGGTTACAACTACGTAAATTTTACCATCGCTGCGCAATTTATCTGCCATTTCTACACCATTATCCTGGGCAAATAACTGGACAGTAAAAAGCGTAAATATTAGGGAAAACAATATCTTTTTCATTTGTGTTTTGAAATTTTGGTAATGAATGTTCGGCAATTATTTTTTTGTTCTCTTATTTTAATTATCAAGCTAATTCATTTGCTGTTTATTTTCCAGCGAACGAAGTCTGAAACGAATGGTGTACACCCAGTAGCCAATTAGTATCCAGCCGAGGCAAGCAGGATAAAAAACCATGCGCATACGGCTATCTAAATCATAGCTGTTAAAACCGGGGTTACCACCGTTTCCTGGGTGTAAGGAGTCTTTTAACCGCGGTAAAACGAAAAGTAAAACAACCATCATTGGGAAAGCAAAAATGTTGTAGATAGCAGAAATTTTAGCTCTTTTTTGCTCTTCATCTATCGCATTGCGAAGAATTAAATAAGCAAAATACAGAAGGACGGAGATGGCTGCGAAATTTTGTTTTGGGTCAAAACTCCAAAACTGGCCCCAGGTATATTTGGCCCAGATGGCGCCGGTTACCAAACCCAAAAGGCCGAAAATAATTCCTGCATTTACGCTTTCAACAGCTTTGATATCATCCACTTCACTTTTGGAGCTTAAAGATTTTATACTGTAAAAAACAGAGATTGAAAACAACACAATCATTGCAAACCACATTGGTACATGAAAGTAAAGGTTCCTGATAGATTCATTTAAAATAGGCAAACGAGGTACGCCAAGTAATAAGCCGGCAATAGCGGTGTAAATAACCAATACAGAACCCAAAATTTTCCACCAAGTTTTATTCATACATCTATAATTTTTAATGAGTGACTACTGAATGATTGATACAACAATCCCTCAATTCACTATTTCTGATTCAACATTTTTTAAAAGAGATAACTTTCAACCAGTCCTTCATTTTCTAATTGCTTAATCAATATTAATCACGCCAAAGATAAGGAAATAACAATAACGAGGTTGCTACCGTAAGCACATTCACAACCAAAAGCATCGCGATTTCATCATAACTATTTTCCCATGGCAAGCCATCAACAGCGTTTTTCGCAAGCTTTATAAGCAATATTAGTACAGGAATAATGATTGGAAAACTTAAGATCGCCATGAGCATGCCCCCATTTCCAGCTTTGCTTGCTATTGCCGAAACCATGGTAAAAACCGTTGAAAAGCTGATGCTTCCGAGTACCACAGCTACGTAATAGAGGAGTAAATCGGGTGGTGTGTAATCATTAAATACTAGCATATAGAAGCCCAAAGCCACGGTAGTAAGCACCAGCATCAGCATCGTGTTATAAATTGTTTTTGATATAAGTACTGCACCAGGGCTAGCTAACAAATAGCTGTACAGTTGCTGTCCTCTACTCTCCTGAAGAAAACTTTTCGAGACCCCATTGATTGATGCAAAGAGCATAATAATCCAAAAAAGCGCATTCCAGATCAATCTCTCTTTCTCGCTGAGAATTACAAAAGATAAATAGCAAGTAAAAATAGTTGAAACGACATAGAGCAACACACCGTTGATGGTATATTTTGAGCGCCACTCCAATAGTACTTCTTTGTGGATTAAATATTTAACCTCTTTGGCCAATTGCATAAACGCAAAGATACTTTTATTGATAAATATTGTAAGTTAAAATTGTTGGATTGTTGTAATATTGTTTAACGTTAACATAGAAAAATTAGCCACAGAAACACAGAATACTCAGAGCGAAGATGATTTAACTTGTCAAAAAATACGCCGCCATATTCGGTGAATTCTGTGCTTCTGTGGCAAAAATTATTACACCAACTTTAAATTAAATAAAATAATTAGCCACAGAAACACAGAAGACTCAGAGGGATGATGATCTAATTTGTCAAAAAATACGGCACCATATTCGGTGAATTCTGTGCTTCTGTGGCAAAAACAATTGATCCGCTAATTTTAACTTAAATAAAATAATTAGCCACAGAAACACAGAAGACTCAGAGCGAAGATGATTTCACTAACAAAAAAATATTCCGCCATGTTCGGTGAATTCTGTGCTTCTGTGGCAAAAATTAATGCACCAATTTTGACTTAAATAAAAATAATTAGCCACAGAAACACAGAAGACTCAGAGCAATGATGATTTAACTTGTCAAAAAAAATTCCGGTACATTCGTAAATCTTTGCTTTGTGGCAGAAAAAAAAATGGAATACGCATCGTTCATAAATTCTCCAATTGGAAAAATAACCATCCTTGCAGATGATGATTTCGTGCATGCGGTAACTTTTGGTGAACAAACCATCGAAGGATTAGTAGAAAACAATTTAACGAAGAGGGTAGCTAAACAATTGGCCGACTACTTCGACGGCAACTTAACAACCTTCGACTTCCCGATTAAACAAAAAGGAACTGCGTTTCAACAAGGCGTTTGGCAAAATCTACTCACTATCCCATATGGGACAACGCTATCTTACGCTAAATTTTCTGCGCACCATCCATTAGCCATCAGAGCAATTGCAGCGGCCAATGGAAAAAATAACCTGGCCATAGCCATTCCTTGTCACCGGGTTATTGGTAGCAATGGAAAACTTGTTGGTTATGCTGGCGGTTTGTGGCGCAAGCAATGGTTATTGCAGCATGAAAGAGAAGTTTCTCAAAAAGGACAAACGGAAATAAAATTTTAACATGAATACTACTTCAGAAAAAGCCGATACCCCAACCTACTTAAAAGCGATCCGCTTAATAAATGTCGACGGTAACAGATGTGATTTTGAGCTCGGACGAATTCCTGCCAGACAACACATCAACGCTAATTATTTTTTCGCACAAACAGATGTTTCGTTGCACAATACCCCGCACCCTGCACCCAGGAAGCAATATGTAATTACAACAAAAGGGAGGTTAAAATTTACAGTTACAAGCGGTAAAACCTTCATCATAGAACCCGGAATAATTTTGATTGCAAATGATACTCAAGGCGAAGGCCACACCTGGGAAATTATTGACGGCAATGAATGGGAAAGAATCTATATCCCATTGGAAGATAGTTTTAATGATCATTTTATAGCAGACTAAGTCATTTCTGCAAAATATGGAAACAAGCATCTTACAAGTACGACAACTTGCCAAAAGCAAAAACCTTTCAAAGAAGCCACTTTATAAATATCCTTACCGAGTTTTTTAAAAACCAATTCAATTGATAATGCGTAAATAACCTCAAACCTATTGTTGTTATGAAAACGATTTATGCAGTCCTGTTGATTATGCTAAGCTATCTTCCAATGGAAAAGAATACTCCTGTGGCTAAGCTAGACCTTAAAAAATACTCAGGAACATGGTATTCGTTATATTCAATTCCAACAATTTTCGATAAGGGAAGTAGGGAAACTACGACAAAATACACGCTTAATAAAGAGGGATATTATAACGTAATTACAACTTACAAAAAGCCTGGAGACGAAAAAGTCTACTCCAGAAGCTCTAAAATTTTTCCTTCAGATGAAGGAAGAAGTGGGGAACTACAGGCGCAATTTGTTTGGCCAATAAAAGTAGATTATTGGATTATTGAGCTTGCTGACGACTATTCTTATGTTGTAGTGGGGCACCCAGATCGGAAGTTCTTATTCATCATGAGTCGCAATCAAACAATGGCGAAGAAAACACATGATGAGATTGTTGCCCGTTGCAGGGAAAAAGGATATGAAGTAAGTAAACTAACTGCCCAATTTAAGGGGTAATGGTTTGACTAGTGATCTTTCCGCTCCGGCTTGTGCTAAATAGCATAAAAATAACACCAACCAAAAGCACAATCCATCCCCATTGGAAATGAACCACCTTTCCTATTAATTTATTTGCGAAACCATATTTAGTGTAATTATTCGCAGTAAAATAAACTGCAATCACTGCTAAAACATACCAGATAGCCATTACAAAGCTCATGAAACGGAATGCACCTGCTTTTCTGATAAATAAGAACAGAACTGCGACTCCAAGAATAGCAAACGTAATGAAGAACAATCGGGCATCAGATTGATACAAATTCCAATTACCCTTGATAGGCACTTTCAAGATTGGGCAGAAACTCGCAACAACGCATAACAAAATACCCAACCAGGCCCTGAATTTATTTAGAATTAACATCTTCTTTTATATTTTTTCTGAAGGTTGCGACTAAAAAACCTTACTATTGATTTAATAAAAACAATTATTGTCCCTCAACAATACCCATCTTTTCAGCAAAATGTGCACAATAGTCCCGTAAATCTTCTACGATCAAGGTCTCGTTCGTAGCCTTCAGAAAGCTATCGCCCATGGTTTGCAAGGTTTCATAGAAAAAACGTTTCATTTCGTCAACAGGCATATCTTTGGTCCAAAGGTCTATCTTCAACGTGTTCTTGTAATTATGATCCCAAACCGATAAAAACATGGCTTTGGCGGGCACCTTATCAGCATTGCCAGAATCGGTACTTTCCCAAAGAATATTATCTGGATTATTGCCCTCGTCTAACTCAACTGTTAACTTTATTTCTGCTGTTTTCATTTCTTTTAAATTGAATATTACGATAAGACTTTACAGATTTATCGATTATTTTAAGGATGCAAAGATGCTGATTTTAGTAAATAATCTCTTAACCACTTAGGTCATTTTTTGTAATATTACCATCAAGATTAAGGTAATCAGGATAAAAACGGACTCGACAATCCAGATTCTTTTCAAATCTTTTAACGTAGAACGGAAAATCAAATCGGTAATAAAAGTAACCAGAATTAAGCACCCTAAAATAACAAGGTAAAAACCGCTTAAATCTATTTGCCTTGGTGCATTATTTTTCGGCGCTATAATGTTTAAAACCGCAAGTCCCAAACCTGCAGCGCCAATAATATTCAAAGGCGTAATCCTTAATTTCATTAGTTTTTCTTATCGAAACGCTTACCTTTCTTAAAACTCTTAACTTCCTTCCCTGCCTTCGCTTTTGCCTTTTCCCTCGCTTTTTTCTCAATTGCTGCAGCATGTTTTTTCTCGTGGAAAGCACCTTTAAAATCGGGGTCTTCCTTGCGTTTCTGCATATCAATTTCCTTGGCAATATACTGGCGTTCCTCGTACGGCGTTTCATCTATATAAACACCCTCCGGAATTTCGGCCACAGGAATATACTGACGAATTAACTTCTCAATTTTACGGATATAATATTTTTCCGCATCAGTGGCAAAAGTAATCGCGTCACCTTTAGCAAAAGCCCTACCTGTACGGCCAATTCTGTGCACATAATCTTCAATAATAATCGGCACATCGAAGTTAATTACGTGACTTACATCGCTCACATCGATTCCTCTGCTCGCTACATCTGTTGCAACCAATACACGAATATTGCCCTCCTTAAAGCTAGTAATAGAATTAATTCTGGTATTCTGACCTTTATTCGCGTGTATCACACGAACATTTTCTGCACCATATCTGCGTTCAATAAAGCTGAAAATATTATCGGCAACTGTTTTTGTTTTACAAAAAATTATCAGACGGCTAAAAGCCTCATCATTTTTTAAAAGATGCTGTAACAGGTTAATTTTTGTCTTAAAATTCGGCACGTAATACAGCGTTTGCGTTACGTTTGCAGCTGGTGTAGCCTGCGCCGAGGCTTCAATAACAAGTGGATTATTTAGAAAATCACCAGCAATTTTCTGTACCAAATCGCTCATCGTTGCAGAAAAAAGTAAATTTTGGCGCTTGCGTGGCACAATTTCCAGAATCCGATGTATAGAACCAATAAAGCCCATGTCCATCATCTTATCCGCTTCATCTAAAACCAAAAACTTCAAGCTTTGAGTATTAATATCCCCTGCCAGGTACAAATCAAGAAATCTTCCTGGCGTTGCAATCAAAATATCAACGCCCTTGGCAATCTGTTCTTTCTGGGTTTTTGGTCCGATGCCGCCAAAAATTACAAGCGAACGCAAATCCGTGTAAGTAGAAAACAACTTTACCTGTTCCGCTATCTGCATGGCCAGCTCCCGTGTGGGCGACAAAATTAAAGCCCGCGGATTTTCACCCTGAGCGTACTTCAACTGCATTAAAATTGGCAAAACAAAGGCCGCAGTTTTTCCTGTTCCCGTTTCGGCAATACCGAAAATATCTTGTCCTGATAACACAGGCGCAATTGCTTTCTCCTGTATCGGCGTGGCAACGGTATAACCTGCATCGGCAACTGCATTTAAAATTTGCCTGTTTAATTTAAATTCTTCGAACGATTTTGCCATAGCGCACAAAGATAGCTTTTTTAAGCCGAAAGGCTAAAAGCTTAACAACCAAAGCTCAAGACTAAAAACTGATTGTTGTTAATTAACTTATATCAGCTTATCTTCTTTCGAAAAGCAATTTAGGTAATTCTTCGGTTGGGGCAGCCCTGCTATCGTTCCAATCTTTTTGCCTTTGTAAGTTCAAGCTTGCCGCAGCACTGCTGCAAAAAGTATTTCCACTCTATCAGGTTTATTTAACTAAAAACAGTGGTAAAAACTCAATTTCTAACTTCCATCCGCCCAAACATGATACTCGATAGCCACTACTTAATACTAAATTACTACCTTTGAAACCATGAATTCTTACCTGATAAAAGCCGCCACAATTGTAAACGAAGGACAAAAATTTGTTGCAGATGTGTTAATTAAAAATGGATTTATTGAGAAAATCGGTCAAAACATTTCTGCTGAAGATACAACGGAAATTAATGCTGAGGGCCAATATCTTTTACCGGGAATGATTGATGACCAGGTTCATTTTCGCGAGCCGGGTTTAACTCATAAGGCAGATATTTTTACCGAAAGTATGGCTGCCGTTGCCGGTGGGATTACCTCGTTCATGGAAATGCCAAACACGGTTCCTAATACATTATCTCAGGCTTTACTGGCCGATAAATATGCCATTGCTGCAGAAACATCGTTGGCTAATTATTCATTTTACATGGGTGCCAGCAATGATAATATTGAGGAAGTTTTAAAAACCGACCCGAAAAATGTCTGCGGCATAAAGGTTTTTATGGGTTCATCAACAGGAAATATGTTGGTAGACAATGAAAAAACCCTGGAAAATATTTTTAGTAAAGCACCAATTCTCGTTGCTACACATTGCGAAGATGAAGCCACAATTCGACATAACCTTGCAGAATTTAAGGCAAAATACGGCGATGACTTAACCATAGAAATGCATCCGCTTATTCGCAGTGCAGAAGCATGTTACAAATCTTCGTCGCTTGCAGTCGAACTGGCTAAAGCCTACCAAACCCGACTTCATATTTTACATATATCGACAGCCAAAGAGATTGAACTGTTCGACAACAGCATTCCATTAGCTGCTAAAACAATTACGGCAGAAGCCTGCGTCCATCACCTGTGGTTTAATGATAAAGACTATGCTACAAAAGGTAACTTTATTAAATGGAATCCTGCTGTGAAGACCGAACACGATCAAAATGGCATTCTTCAAGGCATTCTAAATGATAATATTGATGTTATCGCCACAGACCATGCCCCACATACTTTGGAAGAAAAGAACCAACCCTATTCGCAAGCACCATCAGGCGGACCATTGGTGCAACATGCTTTGCCCGCTTTACTGGAAATGCACTTACAAGGCAAAATATCCTTAGAAAAAATTGTAGAAAAAACTGCTCATAACCTCGCCATCTGCTTCGATATTGAAAAACGTGGTTTCATCCGTGAGGGCTTTTGGGCCGATTTAGTTTTGGTTGATTTGAAAGACTCCTGGAAAGTAACCAAACTTAATAACTTTTATAAATGTGGCTGGAGCCCTTTTGATGGAGATACCTTTCAGGCGAGCGTTACACATACTTTTGTGTCGGGCAACCTGGCGTACCAAAAAGGCAGGTTCACTACCGACCAGATTGGAAAGCGACTAACTTTTGCCAGATAGTTTTTTATATTTGTTTATTAAGCAAAATCAAACGGTACATACTCACTTGTTTACAAAACCCATGATGATGACATGCTCACACTTATGGAAATCCAATCTTTAAAAGGCCATAATTGTTTGTTTAAGCATTCGGTATACAAAAGAATTTCGGTTTCAATCAGTTTAACCATCCTGATTTTCGTTTTCGGCCTGTTTCCTAAACTGGTTTTAACGTATTATTCAACCGGCATTTACCCTTATATTTCTTCTTCACTTCGATTTGTTTCCTCAATTTTCCCTTTTGCCATTGGCGATCTTGTTTATCTATTGCTTATCGGCTTTGTTATTTATAAAGTTGTCAGGTTTTTTAGAAAGAGGAAAACTCTAAATAGAAAACACCGCGTTATAGTTCCGCTGCAAGTTCTAAACTTTTTTTTAGTGCTCTACATTCTTTTCAAAATTGCCTGGGGCTTAAATTACAGTCGGCCAAGTGTAAGCGAAGAACTGGGCATTGGAGATGAAAAATATAGTGTAAAAGAATTGGTTCTGCTGGGCGATTATTTTGTAAAAAAAACGAATAGTTTAAAATCAAAGCAAAGCAAAATTCCGGCGTATTCCATTAACGATTTAGAGCAAAACTCTTCGAAAGCATACGATTTATTGAAAAACAAAAATTCATTGTTTCGTTATAAAAACCCTTGCCTAAAGCCTGTTTCAAGCAATTGGCTAACCAGTAAAGCGGGCATAGAGGGCTATTATGCGCCTTTAACCGGCGAAGCAAATATGAATATGGCTTTACCAGATTTTGTTAAGCCTTACGTTTCCTGCCACGAAATCGCACATCAACTGGGGATATCTTACGAAGATGAAGCGAATCTTTTAGGCTATTTAACTGCAAGTAATATGCCCGATGTTAATTATCAATACTCGGCTAATTATGAGATGTTAAGGTATATTTTGTTTGAAATTAGAATGAAATCACCGCAGGATTACAAACTACTTTATGAGAAGATAGAACCCAGGGTTTTGGCTGATTTTAAAACCGAAAAGGAATTCTGGAGAAAATATAATGGTGATATGTTCGGTTATATGGATGCCGCTTTTGACAGTTTTTTAAAACTAAATAATCAGCCGAAAGGCATCGACAGCTATCAGGATATTGTAATTTGGTTATGGAATATTCATAAGAAAGAATTGAAAAAAGTTGAGCGGGAACGCGTAAACTCGGCTTACAGCAGATAAACTTAACCTTTAAACCAATAAATTTTAACCGTGTATTGCCTCTTTTTTGCCAAAACTTTGAATTAACTCACCCTCAAATTCCAGCCATTCTTTCCAGCGCTTATCAACATCTACGTCGACACTATGTTTGCGGGCAAAATTTAAAAATGTAGTATAATGGCCTGCTTCAGAAACCATAAGTTCATGATAGAATTTAGCGAGCTTTTCATCTTTAATGTTTAAAGATAATACACGAAACCGTTCACAGCTTCTGGCTTCAATCATTGCTGCAAATAAAAGTCTGTCGATAAAGGCCTGATTTCTGCTACCGTCTTTTTTACTAAACTTTACCAACCGGCCCACATAATCATCTTTCCTTTCCCGACTCAAAGTGTAGCCACGTTCTTTAATAATTTCAATTACCATTTGAAAGTGCTGCATCTCTTCAATAGCAATTGCAGTCAATTCATCTACCAAATCCTGGTGTTCAGAGTTTTGAGTGATTAAGGTAATGGCATTCGATGCTGCTTTCTGTTCGCACCATGCATGGTCAGATAAGATTTCGGCTATGTTCGATTCTGCAATATTTGCCCAGCGTGGGTCTGTTAACAATTTTAATCCTAACATTCGGGTCTTTGTGATTGAGCTGCAAAATTAAGAATATTTAACATATGGTGCGTGTTTCAGAAAGATTTACGCGATGAACTTAGAACTTTTCCGTTTGATATACGGGAGACAAAAAAAACGACTTACTTTGCAGTTAAATATGAGTGCAAAAAAGATATTGATTATTGGATTAGTATGGCCTGAACCCACTTCATCAGCAGCCGGGACGAGGATGATCCAATTGGTTGATTTGTTTTTGCGCAAAGGTTTCAATATTACCTTCGCATCTGCGGCTTCTAAAAGTGATTTCAGTTATGATTTTTCTGAAACTGAAGTTATTGAACAGCAAATAAAACTAAATGATGAAAGTTTCAATTTATTATTGAAAACGCTGAATCCGGAAATCGTCCTTTTCGATCGATTTATGGTAGAAGAGCAGTATGGCTGGCGGGTGCAGCAAGAATGCCCGGAGGCACTTAGAATTTTAGACACAGAAGATTTACATTTTCTCCGAAGCGCTCGGCAGCAAAGTGATAAAACACAAAGTCCGGTAGATTTATTTTCTGATACTGCTAAAAGGGAGATGGCAGCAATACTCAGATGTGATCTATCTTTGATAATTTCTGAGGTGGAAATCAAAATTCTGGAAGAAACCTTCAATATCGAACCTGCTCTGCTATACTATCTCCCGTTTTTAGAAAATGAAATTCGTTCCGAAAACATAAGTAATTGGCTTCCATTTGAGGCCAGGACCGATTTTATCTTTATTGGCAACTTCCTGCACGAACCTAACTGGAATTCGGTTCAAGTTTTAAAAACGAAAATCTGGCCACTGCTAAGGAAAAAATTGCCTGGCGTGAATATGAATATTTACGGGGCTTATGCATCGCAAAAAGTGTTGCAACTGGAAAACAGGCAGGAAAGATTTTTTGTAAAAGGAAGAGCAATCAATGCACAGGAAACGATTTCGAAACATAAGGTTTTACTCGCCCCCATTCAGTTTGGCGCCGGCGTAAAAGGCAAGTTTATCGATGCAATGCAAGTTGGCACGCCCTCGGTAACTACTCTGGTTGGTGCCGAAGCAATGAAAGGCAATTTGGAGTGGAACGGGTTTGTTGAAGATGATTTCGTGGTTTTTGTTGATAGAGCGGCGATGTTGTATCAGGATAAATCAGCCTGGCATAACGCACAAAAAAATGGAATTCGTATTATCAATGAACGCTACGCTTCCTCGAATTTCGCCGATAAATTTGTTGCTGATATTGACAAATTAGATTTAAAATCCCATCGCCGGAAAAATTTTATAGGTCAGATACTGAACCACCATACTTTACAAAGCACCCGGTATATGTCGCTATGGATTGAGGAAAAGAACAAAAAATAGTCGGCTGTTAACAATTCTTACAGGCACCAGCATATTGGTCAATCAATTTTTTGAGCCGCAATCTTACCGCTTTAATTTACAACATTAAAACATTTCAGCCCTGAAACATTGCAACAATCTACGTAAATTCGCCACATGGCAAAAATATCAATTAACCTTGCTACAGGTTCGTTTCAAAAGGAAGAAATTATAGTGGGAATAGATTTAGGTACAACAAATAGTTTGGTTGCCTTCATCAATCCTGATAAAAACCCGCAGGTAATTAATGATGCCGGTAAAGGACTTTTAGTGCCGTCTATAGTTTATTTCAACAACCAAAATGAAGCAATTGTAGGTAATGAGGCAAAAGAATATTTAACCACAGACCCTGCAAACACAATTTTTTCCGTAAAACGATTACTTGGCCGTTCGTATAAAGATGTTGCGGAACATAAAGATATTTTCTCTTATAAAATTATCGATGATGATAGCGATGCTTTGGTGAAAATCCAGGCTGGCGACCGGTTTTATACCCCAATAGAATTATCAGCCGAAATTTTGAAAGAACTTAAGGCCAGGGCCGAGCATGCTTTAAAAACACCAGTTAACCGTGCGGTGATTACGGTTCCTGCCTATTTCAACGATAGCCAGCGCCAGGCAACACGTGATGCGGGGAAACTTGCAGGCCTGGATGTGATGCGCATTGTAAATGAACCTACCGCCGCCAGTTTGGCTTACGGTATCGGTTTAGACCCAACGGAGCAAAAAACCATTGCAGTTTACGATTTAGGTGGCGGAACCTTCGATGTGTCGATTCTGCAGATACAGAATGGAATTTTCGAGGTTTTGGCCACAAATGGGAACACTTATTTAGGTGGAGATGATTTTGACCGTGCCATTTTAAACCATTGGATAGAAAAAAACAAACTTGAGTTCACCAGGGTTGCTACCGATAACATTCTAATGCAAACGTTGCGGTTGCAAGCAGAAGCTGCGAAGAAAGCTTTATCGACCCAGAATTTATACAATGAAAAGGTTGGTGATATTTGGTGTACATTAGATAAACAGACGTTTGAGCAACTCATCTCAACAAAAGTTGAAGAGACGATTTCGGCATGTAAAAACGCTTTGAAAGATGCTGACTTGAGCTCAGAAAATATTGACGAAGTAATATTAGTTGGTGGCTCAACCCGTACCCCTTTTGTAAAGCAAGCTGTAGAAAATTTCTTCGGCAAAAAGCCGCAAGATAATATTAATCCTGATGAGGTAGTTGCCCTTGGTGCCGCCATTCAGGCCGATGTTTTGGCCGGAAACCGTTCGGATATCCTGCTGCTTGACGTTACGCCACTTTCATTGGGTATTGAAACAATGGGTGGTTTAATGGATGTAATTATTGCAAGAAACAGCAAAGTTCCAACCAAGGCTGGCCGCCAGTATACCACTTCGGTTGATGGGCAGGTAAATATGAAAATTTCGGTTTATCAGGGTGAACGTGATTTAGTGCAGGAAAACCGTAAGCTTGCCGAGTTTGATTTAAAAGGAATTCCAGCGATGCCGGCCGGTTTGCCAAAAGTAGATATTAACTTTTTGCTAAATGCTGATGGCATTTTGACGGTTCAGGCTATTGAACTTAGATCTGGAGTAAAACAGGAGATTGAAGTAACACCAAGCTACGGTTTGAGTGATGATACCGTTGAGAAAATGCTTTTAGATAGTATTGAGTTTGCACAGAGTGATGTGCAGCAGCGTATGTTGATTGAGGCCCGGAGTGAAGGTGAACAGTTACTTTACACCGCAGAAAGATTTATAGAAAAACATGCTGAACACCTAACAGAGGATGAAATTTCTGAAACGAAAGTTCATATCGAAGCATTGAAAACTGCCCTTGCCGAACAGGAAAAAGATATTATCCTGAAAAAAGCGGATGAACTTAATGAGTTTACCCGGCCATTTGCCGAACGTGTTATGGATGCTGCGATATCTACCGCAATGAAAGGTAAAAAAATAGAATAGGTAAATCAGTTAGTTCCTGCTAAAAAACAAACGGCCCGTATTTACAACTGTTGCACTGCGGGTGGTTTGCATGCGCTTTGATTTTTTCTTATCATACATCAAAATTTCTTTACCGCTAAGCTGTTAACTTTGAAACATAAATTTTAGCAATATGGAATTAGGTATTGGCATGTTCGGAGATTTGCAAATTAATGCAAAAGGAGAAATTCAGTCTGCACAGCAGAGACTTCAAGAAATTATAGAAGAAATTAAATTGATGGATGAAGTAGGATTAGATTTCTACGGCATTGGCGAACACCACCGTCCTGACTATGCCGTTTCGAGTCCTGAAATTATTTTAGCCGCTGCTGCAACTGTGACCAAAAACATCAAGTTGAGCAGTGCTGTTTCGGTTCTAAGTTCCTCAGACCCGATAAAACTATATCAAAATTTCGCAACTATCGACTTGATTTCGAACGGAAGAGCGGAATTGATGGCTGGTCGTGGGAGTTTCATCGAATCTTTCCCATTATTTGGTTACAACCTCGAAGATTACGATGAACTTTATGAAGAGAAATTAGAATTGCTATTGAAAATCAATAAGGAAGCAAAGATAACCTGGAAAGGGAAATTTCGTCCTGAATTGGTTAATCAAGAGGTTTTGCCAAGAGCAGTTAACGATAATTTAAAAATTTGGGTAGCTGTTGGCGGTACACCGGAATCTGTTGAAAGAGCAGGACGATTAGGTTTGCCTGTAATGTTTGCCATCATCGGCGGTCAGCCTGTGCAATTCAAACCACTTTTCGATTATTACAAAAAAGTTTATCAGGCTTATGGGCATGATATGAATAAATTCGAAGTTGGCGTACACATGCACTCGCTGTTTGGCGAAAACAGTCAGGAGGTTTCTGATTATTATTTTCCATTATATTCTGCCCAAATGAACCGTATTGGCAATACCCGTGGTTGGGCACCGTTTCAGCGAAACCAGTTTGAGGCCGGCAGAAACAGCAATGGCGCACTAATTATTGGTGACGCTAATGAATCGGTTGATAAAATCTTGGCAATGGAAGAAACCTTCTGTCTTACGCGTTTTTCCGCTCACATGGATGTTGGCGGGCCGTCACATGCAGCAATGATGAAATCGATAGAAATTTTTGGAAACGAAATTGCGCCTGCTGTTAGAAAAGCACTGCATAAATAGTTACGCTTTTTTACGTTTAAATACTTGTAGAAAAGTATAAACATAACATCCTACGCAGACGCCAAATAGGCTTTCGAGTAATGCAAACATGACCATTATGGAAATAAGAATTAAGGTCGCGGTAGAAAAGCTAAAAAGAAATGTTGCGGTAATCAGAAGGCAAAATGCAAAGCCCATGGTTGCCGCAAATTTTTTGGGTGCTAAATCCGTCATCGTTGGCTTTAAATGCAAAGCTTTCGAAATATTCACGGCAATCAATTTCAGTAAACTAAATTTCCCGTTTCCAAAGGCCCTCGCAGCAAAATCTACAGCTAATAAGCTTATTGCCCAATAATTCGAAAACGCAATACAGCAGATCGCAATCATGGCAACCATGAAGGCTACAATCCTAACAACACTTTCGTTAACTCTTTCAGCAGATATCGGGCAGGATAATTCCATATTTTTTTGCTTAAAGGTAAAGAATTATCATTATCAATAAAATATTTTCCTTAACCTTGCGTATTCCAGCCCTATATTCAACAACGTAAATTACACAACACCAAATATAGTATGGATAACTCCGAACAGCTAAACCTGCTTTTAGTTAAGCTGACAAATTTACAACTGAGACAACAAGGTTTCGAAGCAGAAATTTTCGCTTCAAAGCAGCCTGTTGAAGCACTGCAACATGAAACAGGCTGCATCGCTGAACGACAGAATCCCTTTCCTGTTAAAATTGCAGTACAAACGAAAAATTCCCCACCGATAGTTTATCGAAGGGAATCTAATCTGCAAGATTGGTATCCTCATATTAACATTTGATGTATGTATCGGGAGCGAAATATGCAATAGATAATGATGCGATCACACCGATCAAGCGGATAAATTTAAGTTATACCCTTGGCGCACCGCGAATAACGCTCGCCATCAAACTCAAACAAAAACATCAAAACTTCAAAGCTTTTTCAAGATATTAAACTATAAAAAACAATAAATACAAACATGAAAAACATTTTTCAAGCCGCAGTAACTAGCGAAGTAATCGAAAGAATTAACAAATTAAATCCTTCAACGCCACAGCAATGGGGTAAAATGAACGTTTCTCAAATGTTGGCACATTGCAGTGTCAGCTATGAAATGGTTTACGAAAACAAGCATCCAAAGCCCAACGCTTTGATGAAACTAATGCTAAAAGCTTTCGTAAAAAATGTCGTGGTTAGTGAAAAACCGTATAAACGGAACAGTCATACAGCTCCTTCTTTTATAATTACCGATGAAAAGGAATTTGAGAAAGAAAAAAATCGCTTAATTTTATACCTACAACAAACGCAAGAGTTGGGCGAAAGTCATTTCGACGGAAAAGAATCGCTTTCGTTCGGCAAACTCACTAAAGGTGAATGGAACAATATGTTTTATAAACATTTAGATCATCATTTAAATCAGTTTGGTGTTTAATTAATTATGATTAGAAAAATTTTAGCGGTTATAGTTGGTTATGCAATTTTTGTGATAACATCGCTCTTATTGTTCAAAATTTCGGGGCAAAAGCCACATGCTGATGCCACGAACTTTTTCATTATTTGTAGCGCAATTTATGGTGCACTCTTTTCGATTATAGCAGGTTACGCCACAAATCTAATTTCAAAAAGCAGCACCCTTAATGTAAATTATATACTTGCTCTACTCATTGCGGGCTTTGCAAGTTTCTCGCTCTTCAAATCTGACGGAAATCACTGGACTCAAATTTTGGCGATCGTGATTTTCGCCCCAATTTCGATTTTAGGGGGAATGTTAGCTAAAGGTACAAGGTTCAAAAAGCCCTAAAGACTATCTTCAATTATGAAACGATTAACGATACTGATTGCGTTAATCATCCCTTTATTTTTTTGTACATCCTGGGGTTTCTTCGCACACCAGAGGATAAATAACCTGGCTATTTTTACTTTGCCTTCGGGCATGATAGGTTTTTACAAAAAGGGCATCAAATACATTACAGAACATGCTGTAGACCCAGATAAGCGGCGTTACGCTGACACATTGGAGGCGCCCCGGCACTACCTCGACGTCGAAAATTATGAAAGCGATATTGACAGCATCCCAAAGAAATATAATGATGCTTTAGCAAAGTATGGATTGAAGCATTTGAATGCCAATGGTATTGTTCCATGGCAAATTCAACGAACCTATTATAATTTAGTGAAAGCTTTTAAAACAAGAGATTCCATTAAGATTCTGAAGTACGCTGCTGATTTAGGGCATTATATTGGTGATGCGCATGTGCCTTTGCATACAACAAATAATCACAACGGACAACTCACAAATCAGGCTGGCATCCATGCGTTTTGGGAAAGCAGGCTGCCCGAACTATTCTCTACAAACTATAATTTCATCGTGGGCAAAGCGCAATACATAGAAAATCCTTTAGAGGAGAGCTGGAAAATTGTGAAACATACACACAGTTTGGTTGATAGCGTATTAACTTTTTAGGCACAGTTAGCTGCATCTTTTCCGTCTGACAAGAAATACAGTTTTAGCGAGCGAAACAACACGGTATTAAAACAATATTCTACAGCATATTCAAAAGCTTACCACGATAAGATGAATCATATGGTAGAAAAGCAAATGCGTTCTGCGATTCTGGAGATTGGCTCCTTTTGGTATTCGGCGTGGGTAGATGCTGGTCAGCCTGAGTTAAAAGACCTTGTTAAAATAGATTTAGAACCTGAGGAAAAGCAGATGCAGGAAAATGTAGAAAAGAAATACCGTAACGGAATTCCGATAGGAAGAGAATTATAAAATCTCTATTCTACTACCAACATAAGCGATTTTATATAATCGAAAACGCTATGCTACCTTTTAAAAAAATTTTTGCTATTTTGAATCTTCCCCTTCAATAATCTCTTCTATTTTTTTAGGCTGCATTCTGCTTTTAACGGCAGCCCAAATTGCGGGAACAAAGGTTACAACGGCAATTGTTAAAATAACAATCTCAAAGTTATTTTTGATGATTGGAATTTGTCCTAATAAATAGCCGCCTACAAGCAATGCGAAAATCCAGGTAACACCCCCAATAATGTTGTAATAAGTAAAGCGGCCGAACGGCATTTTTGCAATTCCAGCTACAAATGGTGCGATGGTTCTGAAAATAGGAAGAAATCTACTTAACATTATTGCCTTACCACCATGCTTTTCGAAAAACTCATGAGACTGGTGATAATACTTAAGCTTTAGAATTTTATTTTCCTCCTTAAAAACGCCGGAGCCCAAAACGGTACCGAGTTTATAATTTAAGGTGTTGCCGGCAATAGCTGCAACTATTAAAATCAGCAGCATTAGCCATATGTTTAAACCTGTGTTTCCGCCGGCTATTAATGCACCTGCTGCAAAAAGTAAAGAATCGCCTGGTAAAAATGGTGTAACCACGAAGCCGGTTTCAGCAAAAATAATTAGGAATAAAATAAGGTAGGTCCAAGTCTGGTAATCGCGAATGATTTCTGCTAAGTGAACATCTATATGGGCAATAAAATCCCAGAGTTGTTGTAATAATTCCAAAGTTTCTGATTTTAGGCAAAAGTAGGAATATCAAATTGATTAAAAGAGTATTCCAGAGTTATTAATAAAATTAATTAGTTATTGGTGATTAAGCGTTCGCGAAGTTTGCCTGTACCAACACCTTTAGTCACGCCGTCTATTAGAATAGTGTATGTTTTCCCTTTGGAAAAAATGGTCGGAACAATAACATCAACCACATTAGCAGAATCTACCAGATTGAACGACATTTTAGAGGTTGAATCGGCTTTGAGCGAAATGTAACCCGTTTTTTCACCGAAGCCTAAAGTGGTTGTCATTGCTGGCGTTTTTATATTTACCCTGGAGCGCAGCGTGTAGCCGAGATTGATAAAAAGAACCCGTGCGCTATCTCCGTTAGGTGTTAAATCATCCTCATATATTTTTAGCAGCGAATCCTGTGAAGAGGTTTTATAATAATAAACAGAATAATTTCTACCCACCCTCAGTTTTTCGCTGATAGAATCACTGACATTTTGAGTGCCGGTATTTTTAGCCAGAATAGTGTAAAGCTTATCTGCTGCCGTTACTGCGTAAGCGCTGTTTGTACCGTAGCCCACAGAATTGGATACCAATACATTATTCAGATAAAAATCCTGCGAAGGGCCATCTACTACGTTTATAAAGCGGACCTTAGTATCTAAATCGGTATTGTCGCTTTTCACGCAAGCGGTAATCAAACAAATTGCTCCGCACAAAAAAAGAAATTGAAAAAGCAGGGATGGTTTGTCGCTCATGTCGATTCGGTAAAAATGAACTGTAAAGATAGCCTTAGTATTCTAAATATTTAATGAAAATACAAACTCTAATTATCTACAATCAAATGTGCCTCTAAAGTAGAAGCGGTTAAGCCGCTAAACCAAATAGAATAAATTTTACCCGGTATTAGCTCGGTAGCCGCAATTGTTTTGATGCTTCCGGAACCTACTACATTGTACCTGATTGCGGCTCCAGCCTCGAGGTTAAAGTAGTTCGATGCTTCTTTGAAAAGTAAAGCGTTTACAAATGGCGAACCCGTCTGTATACTCACATTTATCCCGGTGTTAAAAAAAGGCGTTAAGTTGATAACCCGAAATTTCGCAGTAGCGATGTCTGCATTGCTTAAATTATCTTCATAGTTAAGTATTTCCCTGTTTCCGTTTCTATCTGCAACTAAAAATGTACTATAGGTTATTGATGGGGTAAAGTTTAAGCTTGCATCGGTGTTCAAGTTGTTGGTATCAATATAACTTAAAGTCCTGTTTCCCGAAGGAATTTTAACGTATTCACTTGTTTCGCCAAAGGCTAAAGAATTGGTTGTCATTTTTTGTTTATCAACAAAAACATCTTGTTTAACATCTGTTTGCACAGCGTTTACTACTTTGATTTTAGCCTGCCCATTAACGATAACATCCGGATTTTTTTTGCTACAGGATGCAAAGAATGTGATAAAAAGAACAAGCACGCCTGAGAAGCGTAGTGAGACACGTTTTGTAAAGATTTTCATAGGTAGTTGTATTTGGTATTAACAAAAATGGCTTGGTCAAAAACCAAGCCATTTCCTATGAATAAACTAAAATTTTAGTCGATTAATAACTATTATTTAGCATTACCGGCATTACCAGCATTAATACATCTTCATTATCATCGTTTGTTTGAGGAATAAGCAGCCCTGCCCTGTTCGGTGTAGAAAGTTCTAGCGTTACTTCATCGCCACTAAGATTGCTCAGCATTTCGATTAAAAAGCGGGCATTAAAGCCTATTTCCAGGTCTTCACCATCATATTGGCAACTTAAACGTTCGTGAGCTTCGTTGGCAAAATCCAAATCTTCAGAAGAAATATTCAATTCACTTCCATTAATTTTTAAACGAACCTGATGGGTAGTTTTATTTGCAAAAATTACCACTCTGCGAAGTGTGTTTAAAAACAAGCTTCTGTCGATAACTAACTTATTTGGATTATTTTGCGGAATAACTGCCTCATAATCAGGATAACGCTCGTCTATTAAACGACACACTAAGTTTATGTTTTCAAATTTAAAAAAAGCACTTGTGGCGTTATAGTCAACAGATACGTTAATATCGTTTGATGGCAGTGCTGCTTTTAGGAGTGTTAGTGCTTTTTTAGGCAAAATAAATGATGTTGCTTTATCTGCCTTGCTATCCATACGGCGGTAACGAACCAACTTATGGGCGTCAGTAGCTACGAATGTAATGTGTTGCGGAGATAACTGGCAGAAAACACCAGTCATAGCCGGCCGTAATTCATCATTACTAACTGCAAAAATGGTTTTTGTTATTGCTTCAGTTAAAACTGATGCGGGAAGATTTACCGATGAAGCATTTTCTACAACTGGAATTTTCGGGAAATCATCGCCATTTTCGCCACTCAGTTTATATTTACCATCACCAGCACTAATTTCGATAGCGAAAGTAGCATCATCAATATTGAAAGCAATCGGCTGATCCGGTAAAGTTTTTAGCGTATCAAGCAGAATTTTTGATGGAACAGCTACTTTGCCTTCTTCTTTTGATTCTACAGCCAAAGCCGTTGTCATACTTGTTTGTAAATCAGTGGCTGATATAGTTAAATTACCATCTTTGATTTCGAACAAAAAATTTTCTAGTATAGGTAAAACAGTACTGCTGCTAGATGCACCATTAACTGTTTGCAGGTGTTTTAATAAAGTTGATGTGGATACAATAAATCTCATGATATCAATTAGTCTTCTTCAAAAATATAAAAATTATTTAGCGTACTTGTACTTGCGGTAATAATGTTGAAAAATTGCAAAGAATATTAACAATAGCATGGGCGCAACAATATTTACAATCTGCCACTTGGTTTTCTCGATTTTAACTTTTGCCCGGTCTAACAGCCTTATTTTAACGTCTTTATTACGCAAAGCGATTAAGTTATCATCATCAGTAAAATAATCGGCAATGTTTAACAGTAAAGCTTTGTTACCATAGGTACGCTGTGTATAGCGGTCAAAACCTAATGGTAAGGGCGAATTGTCTTTTGCCACCACCTGATTTTTAAAGATATCTCCATCTCCTATCACAACCATTTTGGCGGGTTTGCCTACCGCAGCATTGGTATACGGCATAGAAATACCCGCCGGAAGCGGTCGGCCGGAAAAAACTGAAGGAAAATTTCCCTCTAATAAAACACCAGCACTTTGTAACGGATTACGAAATGTTTCCGGATCCGGCTGTTCTGCAAGCATTTGAAGCGAAAATAATTTCGGCACATTAAATACCTTATTAAAATTAGAAGTGGTTAAAATGTATGTCTTCTTTATACCTTTGGCGCCAATGGTATCAACCGTACTGGCGAATTCTGCTTTGATGCCATCTAAATTTTTAACCACACTAGCAGCTGTATCGGGCAGCAAAATCGGGTAGTAAATCCAGGGAACAAGCTGTAATTGAGGCTGGCCACCAACTACGCCGGTAGAAACCGGAATCTCCGCAGCATTCTTATCCGCAATGATGTTATAATTTATTCTGGCTCCATAAATGAACAGCATATCATCAAGGTTTAAAGCCTTATTGAACACCATCTGACTACCTCTACCCCTCAAACTGTCGAGCTCTGCTGAAATCTGGTCGATGCTCCACAGTACTCGTCCGCCGTTCATTACAAAATAATTTAACTTGTATTTCTCCGTTTCCGAAAACTCCGTTTGGGGTTTTACCACAATCATCATTTTCAGTTTATCTAATCCGGCCTTATCAATTGTATTCAAATCCACGCGACCAACCTCGTAACTATTCGCAAGCGTGTGCATTGCATCATATAGCTGTAAATCAGATGGTTCGCCATTAGATTCCGTAAAACCAATCCTCGGATTATTTCCGGTAAGCACCTTTTTAATGCTTGAGGTAAAGATATACTCAAGATTTTCGATAGAGCGGTTTATATTATCTTCGTAACTGCCCCCGGCATCAAGGTTTTGCAATAGTTTAACAGGCATCTGCTTCCCATCACTTTCTATCATTGCCATCGGGAAAACGAGTTTCTGAGTTAAGCCACTTTCTGTTTTTACACTCAAATTTGTGGCTTCTATTCCTTGTTGGTAAAGATTGTTAATTACCGTATCCTGGTCTGCAGCGCTTAAGCCTGTTAAGGGATCAACAAAAACAATTTTCAAATTGGCTTTCGAATAGGCTTTATAATCAGCCAGTAAATCCTTTACCGAAGTCTGCAAGCGCTTAAAAGCGGCGGGCAACTTACCATCCAGAAAAACAGTTACAATAATTGGCTTCTTCGTATCGAGCAGTAGCTTTTTTGTTTTATCATTGAGGGTAAATCTTTTATCAGAAGTAAAATCGAAGCGATGGAAAAAATACTGACCGCCAACGTTTAATAAAACCAATGCAAGTAACACAACAAAAAGGTTAAGCCATTTCTTTTTCATCATCATTTCCTCCCGGTGGCCAGTTTTGTGAATAATAAAAACAGAACAGAAAAACTGATAAAATAAATTAAATCGCGAGTATCTAAAACGCCGCGACTTATCGATTGGTAATGCTGATTAATACCTAACGAGGATATGGTTGTCTCGAAACTCTGCATCGAAAAGATTTCACTTGTATAGTCAAATCCTAAAAATGCAAAGGCACATAAAGCTGCAGCAATTGCGAATGCGATAATTTGATTTTTAGTTAATGAGGAGGCAAAAATACCAATTGCGGTAAAAGCCGAGCCTAATAGAAACAAACCAATATAAGAGCCAATTACTGAACCTGAATCAATATTCCCTTCCGGCAAACCAAGTTTTGAAATCGAATAATAATATATCAATGTTGGTATTAGGGCGAGTAAAACTAAAATAACACAGGCTAAATACTTTGCCCAAATGATTTGCCATTGGCTAATTGGCTTGGTGACTAACAGTTCGTATGTACCTTCCTTTTGTTCTTCGGCAAAAGAACGCATGGTAATTGCCGGAATCAAAAACATAAATAAATAGGGCACAAGACTAAAAAAACCGCCAAGGTCGGCATAACCATAATCAAGAACAGAAGTATCAGGAAAAAACCAGAGCAAAAGACCGGAAACAGCAAGAAAGATACCGATGGTAATATAGGCAACCATCGAACTTAAAAAACTTAACAATTCGCGTTTAAATACTGCGTACATACAATTTTAAATGCCGAAGATATGAAATATTGAAGCAAAAAAGCCAATTTCTTCTTCGTAAAAAAGCGCTGGTTACGAAATGGGAAATGCTTTAGTCGTCAGCGAATATAATGTCTAGAAAAACGCTTCTTAAAGAAAAAGACTTATCAATAAATTGATTACATCAACCTACATTTAAGCAGTTAATGTTCTAAAAATTTCTTCTAAAGAATGTTGGCTGTGAGTTTGTTTAATGCCTGTAAGCGTGTCATTTGCTACAATTTTGCCTTTGTTTATGATGATGACGTCATCGCAAATTGCCTCTACTTCCTGCATGATGTGGGTAGAAATTACGACCGTTTTGTTTTTGCCGAGTTCTTTGATAAGTGCTCTTATATCCACCAGCTGATTTGGATCTAACCCTGAAGTTGGCTCATCCAAAATCAAAACCGCAGGGTTGTGGATAATCGCTTGCGCCAAGCCTACCCGCTGCCGGTAACCCTTAGATAGCATTCCGATTTTTTTGTGTTGCTCGGGCGTTAAACCGACCATTTTTATTACCTCATCAACTCTTGCAGGCAAATTTTTTAATTGATAGGTTTGGCCAATAAAGCGGAGAAACTCCTTTACGTACATTTCTGTGTAAACCGGTGTATTTTCGGGCAAATAACCAATCTGTTTTTTGGCTTCGATTGCGCTCGTTAAAATGTTTTTACCCGAAATTTCAGCATCGCCAGATGTCGGTTCCAAATATCCGGTAAGCATACGCATTGTAGTGGATTTCCCTGCGCCATTTGGACCCAGAAAACCCAATATACGACCTGGTTTTGCCTCAAAACTTATCGAATCTACTGCCCTTTGCTTATCGTAATGCTTAGAAAGATTTCTTACTGAAATACTCATATAAAATTTTTTAACCAAAAGATTTGCCTAATATCAGGCACAAATTCCAGCTGTGGTTAATTAACGAATGATGACGTGAGCTTCTTATTATACCGAAACTTATCAAGCTCTTCTGCTGCCTGCGGAAGGTTATCTCCAGACAAAATATCCGCTCCATTGTTTACCAGGTGATAATAAATATTTCTTGCAGGGCTGGCAATTGCACTTTTATCAATATTGCCCATTGTTCCGAGGATTGTAGTTATTCCATTTTCATGCAGAAAATCATACAAGCTTCTTTCAGGTGCGCTTACACCCACAAATGCTACAATTCTATCGTTTGGTATGCCTAAATTGTTCAACCGTTTCAGCTCCGCCTTTTTCTGCACAGAGGCTGAAATCATTAAATCGGGCGCCAGCTGATGTACTTCCTGAGCCTGGTTTGCTGTATAGGTAATAATGATTGAATTGCTTTCTACCTTATATTGACGAACTTTTGCAATTACCCTCGCATATGAAACACCTCTTTTCAAATCGATGGTAAGCAAAGCCTTTCCTTTGCTCCAGGTCAACACGCTGTCTAAAGTCGGGATTTTGAAGTTTGTTTCCTTACCATCATTGTCTTTCAGGTTAAATGCTCTTAGTTCTTCGTAGGTGTAATCGCCTATATTGCCTTTCCCGGTCGAAGTTCTATCCAACTTATCATCATGCATGATGACCATAACCGAATCTTTACTGTAAGCAATATCAAATTCGATAATAACCGGGTTATAAGTGGTTGCGTTTTCGAAAGTTTCGATACAATTTTCTGGAAAGCCAGCCATTGGCCCGCCTCGGTGAGCGCTGATTAAAGGAAAACGATTTTCTGGCGACCACTTTAAAAACTGATAGAGTTCTGCAGTTTTATTAAACTTAATATAGTGATGAACTTTTTCTTCCTGCTTGCACGATGCAAAAAAGATTATCACCGACAGAAAAAGCAAATGGTAAAATTTCATGTTTCAAAAATAGAAAAAAATGGAAGATGTAAGTTGCAAAACAGAATTCTTGTTTACCGCAACAACGTATAGTTGAATTTATAGATCTTTACTTCGATTGCTTCACTGCAGCAAACAGGCATTCGGAAAGCGTCAACTGTTCAATATTATGAGTGCCAGGCGAGGCAGAGTAGACAAGCAGACATTTGCATTCAGCATAAAGATTTCTGAAAAGCATAGTCTAAAGTAAGGTAAAGCATCAGGTTCGATATTTCAAATCCCTAAGGTTGCCGGTTAAAAACCTTAAAGCCTAAACCTTTAAAGCCCCCGCCTTTTTATTATCTTTGCCACCATTATGGCTCAAAAGAATAACGACGAACAATTTAAAAATGTAATATCACACGCTAAAGAATACGGCTTCGTATTTCAGAGCAGCGAAATATATGATGGCTTAAGTGCCGTTTACGACTATGGCCAATTGGGTGCCGAGTTGAAAAACAACATTAAAACCTATTGGTGGAAAGCCATGGTACAAATGCATGAAAATATTGTGGGCATCGATTCTGCAATTTTTATGCACCCGAAAGTTTGGAAAGCCAGCGGACATGTTGATGGTTTCAACGACCCGATGATTGACAACAAAGATTCGAAAAAACGTTACCGTGCCGACCAGTTGTTAGAGAATAAAATTGATGAATTATATGCTGAACTGGCAAATTTCTCACCAGAAAACAAAGCAAAATTTGAGAATTTTCAACAAGAAATACTTGGCTTAAGTGACGAAGGGCAGGCAAGCTGGATTCCAAGTTTTAAAGATGGGACCGGCATTTTAGAGAACTCTGAATACCCTTTTATTGATGAACCCAGCTGGAGATTCGTTAAAAAAGGCTTAGCGCTTGAGGTTGAAATGAATTTAGCATTGAAATCAGAAAATTTAGTGCAACTAAAAGATTTAATTGTTGATTACAAAGTAATCTGCCCAATTTCTAAAACTTCAAACTGGACCGATGTTCGCCAGTTTAACCTGATGTTTAGCACGCAATTTGGTGCAATGGCCGAGGGAAGTGATGAGGTTTATCTTCGTCCGGAGACTGCACAAGGTATTTTTGTAAACTTTTTAAATGTTCAAAAATCTGGAAGAATGAAAATTCCTTTCGGCATTGCACAGATTGGAAAAGCCTTTAGAAATGAAGTGATTGCACGCCAGTTTATTATGCGTATGCGTGAGTTCGAGCAAATGGAAATGCAATTTTTCGTTCGGCCCGGCGAAGATAAAAAGTGGTTTGAATACTGGAAAGAGGCTCGTTTAAAATGGCATAAAGCATTGGGAACTGCACCAGAAAAGTACCGTTACCACGACCATGTAAAACTGGCGCATTATGCAAACGCGGCAACCGATATAGAATTTGAATTCCCTTTTGGATTTAAAGAGGTTGAAGGCATACACAGCAGAACCGATTTCGATTTAACGCAGCATCAGGAATTTTCTGGCAAAAAAATGCAGTATTTCGATAACGACCTTAACGAAGATGGAAAACCTTACGGTAATTACGTTCCTTATGTAATTGAAACTTCTATTGGTTTGGATCGGATGTTTCTATTAACCATGATTAACGCCTTTGAAGAACAGGATCTAAGTACGGAAGACAAACAGGATAGCAGAACGTTGCTACGCCTCCACCCTGCTTTGGCACCATATAAAGTAGCCGTTTTTCCGCTAACCAAAAAAGATGGCTTACCAGAAAAGGCCCGCCAGATAATGGATGAGCTAAAATTTGATTTTAACTGCATTTATGAGGAGAAAGATGCTATTGGAAAACGTTACCGCCGCCAGGATGCTGTTGGTACGCCATTTTGCATCACTGTAGACCACCAAAGTTTAGAGGACAACACTGTTACAATTCGCCATCGCGACAGCATGGACCAGGAACGGGTTGCAATTGCCGATTTAGCTGGCATGGTTGGAGAAGCAGTAAGCTGGAAAACGCTACTGGCCTAAAAACACAAAACTGAACTTAACTCGGTAGGTTTAAAATATAGTTTAACCGCAGGTTTTTAAAAGCCTGCGGTTTTTTTATCTGACGATTAGACTCAGCATTCATCGAACTTTCGCTGAAAAAGCATTTACTTAAAAAATTAAGGCTTGGCCAAAAAAATCTAATTGAAGCTTATTTAAATTATTTTATCTTAGCAAGTAAATTAAACCATAAAAAATTACGCTCGTGAAGGTATTCCATAAATTTTGTCTGCTGGCATTAACATGCATCTTATTCAGTACATCTTGTAAAAAATCCATCGATTATCACCCAGAATGGGATACATCATCAATGAGTGGCAAAATAGATGGCGTATTACTGAATTGTCCAATTGCATCAGCACAAACCTATAATCTTGGCGCCAATACAACACTTCAGATTATTGGAAATAAAGGCCAAAGCGGTTTCAGCTTAGTCATAAATGATTTTAAAGGCGTTGGTACCTATAAAATAGCCGATGGAAATGCCGCAGTTTATCTCCTGGCCGGCCTGCCGCAAACCGACTCTTATATGGCTACCACAATAGGTACAATTACCATTACAAGTTATGCCGAACAGAAAATGATAACCGGAACTTTTGAGTTTAAAGGACAAAATTTAGCAGGTACGGAAACCAAAACGATTACGGAGGGACAATTTAAAATTAGTTTAGTACCAGTAAAACTACCTGAAACCAATAGCAGCACAAACAATTTAAATGTAAAAGTTGATGGTGTTGCAATAGGCTTTACCGGAGAAGCAATTTCTGTAAATGTTCCCATAATTGGAAACAGCCTGTCTATTTTAGCTGTAAATGGCGAAAAACGAATTGTACTGGGGATTCTTGGATACAAAGGAGTTGGAACATATGTACTGCCAGTTGACGGCATTGGCGCTTATATGAAAGATCAAACACCATCTGGTTCATTCTCTTCAGAAAACGGAACAGTAAAAATTACGAGCGAAACCAATGGCAGGCTAAAGGGAACCTTTGAATTTAAAGCGCCAAATGAAGATAGCACCATAAAAACAGCTGTAACCGTTACGGAAGGAACTTTCGATTTGCCACTCAGAAAAGGTTAAGCGAATTTTGCGTAAAAAAGCTTCGGCGTAAATGTCGTAACAGCTATGGCTTTGAGTTAATAATATCATTCGATTGAAAACGCTTTGAGAACACAAAAGCGTAGATTGTTGCCTGAACGAAAAAGCTATTAGGTTGCTTTTGTTAATTTTAATTATAAAAACTTAACAAATGACTGGAAAATTTTTGCCACTGCTGATTTTATCATTTCTCACGCTTTCTATATTTGCGCAAAATAAAACACCAAAGTTTAGTGTAATTGCATTTTATACAGGCAAGAACGACCTGGCGCATGTCAGTTTTGTAAACGAAGCCAATAAACGACTGCCTGAAATGGCCAGGCAAAATAATTTTAGTTATGATTCTACATCGAACTGGGCTAACTTAAACGAGAAATTTCTTTCCAGGTACCAGGTTGTATTGTTTCTGGATACAAGACCGGAAAAAAAAGAACAACGCGAGGCTTTCCAAAAATACATGGAAAATGGTGGTGGATGGATGGGCTTTCATTTTTCCGCTTTCGCACTGGAAAAATCTGCTTACAATATGGATTGGGATTGGTACCACAACACTTTTTTAGGCTCTGGTGGTTACGGCAGCAATACCTGGAGACCAACATCTGCCACACTGAAAGTCGAGAAAAAAAATCATCCGGTAACTAAAAACCTGCCCAATACCTTCAAGTCTCAACCAAATGAATGGTACCGCTGGCAAAACGATTTGAGAGAAAATAAAAACATCACCATTTTACTTGCCATTGATTCAACAAGTTTTCCGTTAGGAACCGGCCCCAAAGCGCATGAAATTTGGCATAGTGGTTATTATCCTGTTGTTTGGAGCAATAAAAACTACAAAATGGTGTACGTAAATATGGGGCACAACGATATGGATTACGAGCATAAATACGATAATACAAACAAATCACTTTCTTTTACCTTTGATAATGAAACTCAGAATAAGATGATTTTAAACAGCTTGATTTGGTTGGGTACAGGTAAAAAAGTAAAGTAATGCCTTATTTTGCACACTTACGGTTTATATTTGGCTAAGCAAGTAATAAAACAATAAATGAAAATCCCTCAGAAATTTTTTGCCCGCCGACATGAAATTGCCGCTGACTATTTAAAGGAACTCGATAAACATTTAGATGATATTGTGGCTGGCAGAGCAACGGAAATGTTTGAGGTTAGGGATTTTGCAGATTTAATACATGTGCATCCAACGCACCTCAGCAATACTATTAAAGCCGCAACCGGGCATTCTCCCTGCTTCTTTTTTGAAGAACGTTTAATGGAAATATCGAAATCGATGCTACAGAATGTAAGTATGCCAATTGCTGAAATTGCAAGAATTTTAACTTACGATCCATCAAATTTCACCAAGTTTTTTAAACATTTCGCTGGCCAAACCCCAAAACAATATCGTGAGCATTATTTTCTGTCGCTAGCCGAAAAAAACGAAACCTTCACCATATAAAACTTAAACACTCACCATTTTAACTTAAGCTGTCACCATTTTAACCACCACTTTCCATTTAACTTTGTTTATCAAATTAAAAGAAAATGGAAACAAAAAATAAGATTGTACTCGTAACCGGCGGCAGCCGTGGATTAGGCAAAAATGCTGCTATTCATTTAGCAAAAAAAGGGCTGGATGTAATTCTTACTTATCAGTCGAAAAAAGAGGATGCAGAGGAAACGGTTGAAGAGCTAAAAACTATCGGTGTAAATGCGGCAGCACTGCAACTAAATGTTGGAGATGTAAAAACCTTCGATGCGTTTTTTGCAGAAGTGAAGTCTTTACTCCAGACAACTTTCCAGTCAGAAAAAATCGATTACCTGGTCAATAATGCTGGTATTGGAATCCATGCGCCATTTGCAGAAACGACCGAAGAACAGTTCGACAGCCTGGTAAATATCCAGTTTAAAGGCGTATTCTTTCTAACTCAAAAAGCGCTTGCATTGTTAAATGATGGCGGTGGTATCGTTAACGTTTCAACAGGCCTGGCTCGTTTCGCTTTGCCTGGCTACGCCGCCTATGCATCAATGAAAGGCGCAATGGAAACGCTTACAAAGTACCAGGCTAAAGAATTAGGTGCAAGAGGAATTAATGTAAACATTGTTGCTCCCGGCGCAATAGAAACTGATTTTGGCGGTGGTGTGGTTCGAGATAACGAAGAGATGAATAAAGGAATTGCTTCTCAAACAGCGCTTGGCAGAGTTGGCTTGCCAGATGATATTGGTCCTGTTGTTGCATTTTTATGCACCGAAGAAGCTAAATGGATTAATGCACAACGCATCGAGGCATCTGGCGGAATGTTCTTGTAATTTAATAAATCGAGTTTGTCGGTAAATGAAGGTTTACCGACAAACTATTTTCCTTTCAGCTACTTTCCGTACCACTCATGTTCGGCAACTCTGGTAATTTCGGGCTTCCCAATCTCGGTTAAAAACCGCCTTGCACTTACCAGTGTTTTGCTCTGATGTTCGTCATAATTTGCAGTTTCTGGAACCAGGCTACTCACCTTAACCATGCCTGCAGCTTGGATAAATTCTCCTTTGCCCATATATATTGCGGTATGCGTAACTCTTCCACCCGTAACCCCACGTCTTTTCGCTGCTGAGAAAAACAACAAATCGCCAGGTTGCAAATTTTTCAGACATTTTTCAACGCTGATTGAATCAGCGTCCAGAACATCAATTCCTGTCCCTACCAAAGCTTGCTGAGACGCATCTCTGGGAATGATAACTCCATTCAGGAAATAACTCGTTTTGGTAAAACCACTGCAATCTACCCCTTTTATTGATGTACCTCCCCACAAATAAGGCACACCAATTAACGTCTTGGCCGTCTCCAAAATCGCATCAGCATTTGGGTTGGCTCTTTTCTCCCATTCAGAAAATAGCTTCGCTTCGGTCTTTTTAATATAACCAATTCGCTTATCCGGAAAACCAACTTTATAATAACTTCTTTCTTCGGCCAGTACCTGTAAAATATTTCCTTTAACCAGGTCAGAAACCCGGGTCGAATTTACATCGGCTTTGCTAAACGCATGGCCGAAATCAAAAGTATAAATTATTCGTTTTGAGTTTTTCCAGGATTCAAAAGCGTCGGCATTCATCAGGCTTACCGCAGTTGCATCGGTGTAAGAAAGATAACCATCTGGCGTTTCAACCAAATAATAGCCGCCTTGTTTTTTTAAAACCCGCACAGGGGTTCCTAAAATCATTTGCGTGAGCATTTCAGCAGAATTTTGAGGCGCTGAGCGGTTATTACAAACCGATAAATTCGCCAGACCGTAAGTCATACCGCCTAAACTTTGTGACGGCAGCAATACATTTACTTTGGTAAAGCCTTTAATCCCTGGCACCCGTTTATCTATTGCTGTTAAAGCACTTTCCGAACTGCTTTCCACAAAAATTGTGTCGCCTTTGGTTTGAACATTGAAGTAAACCGAGCGCTTATCGGGCGCAAATTCTTTTTTTACCTCAATCGATATCTGCCTAAAAGCCGCCGTATCAATCTGGGCTTTCAGCGAAACTGAAAGAAATAAAGGGCAACACAACAAAAATATTTTCTTCATGATTGGTTAAAATTACAAATTTTAACATTTTGCCATCTGCAAAAAGCTGTAACTAATTGCTTACCGAGGCAACAATGTTAAATTTCGAAAACAAAGAAATAAATCTGTTTTACAAACGTTATCCATCAAAAGCCAGGCATGAGTAGAACCTTTTATTTTGTGACGCTGTTAATTATTCTTGGCGGCAAGGCCTCTGCGCAAACCTGGACAGATGCCGAATTTAAAAGAGCAAACACAGCTGCATTTTCCGATTACCTAAGCAACGAGGAAAAGAATATCGTGCTGTACATGAACCTGATACGTATTGACGGAGAGAAGTTCTATTACACATTTCTGCAGGATTACATAAATAACTACAACGAGAAAGTTAGAAGGTATAGAAACTACAACGAGCTCAAAATTGCCAAAAACAACAGTTATTACCTTTCGTTACTTAAACAGGTACGGGTAAAAAACCTACCAATGTTCTACCCTGACGAAAGACTTACTGCATTAAGCAGAAGCCACGCCACAGACTTAAACAAAAATAATTTAGACAGCCACGAAAGCAGCAACGGAGACAAGTTTAACAAAAGGCTGGCAAAATATTTTCCTAATAAACCAATGAGTGAAAACATAGACTTTGGCTACTCGAACAGCCTGGATATTGTTTGCCACCTGCTTTTAGATTGTGGTGTTCCTTCGCTAGGTCACCGTTTCAATATACTCGATCAGAAATACAAATTAAACACAATCGGCGTAAGCATTCAACCGCATCCATCTTACAGCTGGTGTGCGGTAATAGATTTTGTAGCGCAACCTACCTTTTACACCAGCAACCCGTAAAATACGTGAGAAAGTAAATTTTGCGGATAGCATTCAGGTAAATTAAATCTGCTTTTAATTAAAACAGAGTAAAATAGGCCAACTGGCAGCAGAAAAAACACCACACAAACCTTGCAGACTTTTTTAGTTACAATTTCGAAAGAAGTTTGCTAAAAAAATTACCTTTGCCCCATAACTATTTAAGCAGAAGCTTCCCACTTCTTTTTGATTACATTTGATTAAGCATGCGCAAAGCAATTTTAGCATTAATAGATTTCTTCCATCCACCTTTTAAAGGCTTTATTTCTCAACATAATTTCAGGTACCTGGCCACCGGAGGTGGAACCTTACTTCTTGGCATTTTAAGTTACTATTTTGCTTACTTTTTTATCTTCAAAAGTCAAGAGGTAAACTTCGGCATTATTGTACTGCAGCGGGAAACAGCATCGCTATTGGTTGATTACAGCATTGCCATACCCACAAGTTTTTTGCTAAACAAATATGTAATATTTACCCATAGCGAATTAAAAGGCCGCGTACAGTTTTTCCGTTTTTTGAACCTTCAGTTTATAAATATACTGGCCAACTATGTTCTCCTCAAATTTTTGCTCGAGCTTTTAAGAGATTATCCAACCTTAGCCATGCTATCGAGAATTGCAGTTTCGGTTTTAATGGCCCTTTTTAGCTACCTATATCAACATTATTTTACATTCAGTGTAAAAAAAATCGGAAGCAAAAAATCAGGTCCCAAGCTTTAATTTTTTTTAGAAAAGCACTGCCTGCATCGTTTTGGGTAATACAGTCCCGCCCCCGTTTCAAGTCCGCAGCTCGTACCTCGCTTTGCGGGCTTTACACTTTGGTCGGGTTTAAGTGGCAAGGGTTTAGCAACTACTATCGTTTTTTATAGCAGTTGCCAAAAACCGCTGTTGCGTGTAAAAACTGCGTAGCTAAACGGGATGGCAGCGATATCCTTTTTCAGCTACTTCGTTCGCTAAAGCAGCACAAGTCCGAAAAAGATTTAGCGAACAGCCCGACGAAACAATTAGTTGAAATGCTGCCTTAGCTTTGCCAAAAAACCTGATTTTTAGGCCGGCGAAACTTTATTTACCTGTTGCTGTTAATTTAAGCAACGGCTTTCTTGCTTAGGTTGCCGCAAGCAGTTAACTTAGGCACCAACTAACTTAGTATAATACTTAATGAGCGATTTTAATGATTTTAACAATGCCCAGGTAGCCAAATTACCTAAGCATTTAAAGCAGTTCATTGTTGCGCAAAACTATGAGAAATACACACCTATAGACCAGGCTGTTTGGCGATATGTGATGCGCCAGAATTACAGCTATCTTAAAAATGTTGCTTATTACCCATACATAAAAGGCTTACAACGAGCAGGATTAAGTATAGAATACATTCCGGATTTGCAAACCATGAATGATAACCTCGGCAAGATTGGCTGGGGCGCTGTAACAGTAGATGGTTTTATTCCGCCCGCTGCATTTATGGAATACCAGGCTTACCGGGTCTTGGTTATTGCCGCAGATATTCGCCAGATAAACCATATAGAATACACACCGGCTCCGGATATTATCCACGAAAGTGCCGGCCATGCCCCTATTATTGCCGACACGGATTACAATAATTATTTAAGCTATTTTGGCTCTATCGGTGCCAAAGCTATGTTTTCGGAAAAAGATTTTGAGCTTTATGAGGCAATAAGAAAACTTTCCATTTTAAAAGAAGCCGTGGCTACTGATGAAAGGGCAATTGCAAAGGCGGAAAAAGAGTTACGCTACATTAGCGAAAACATGGGCGAACCGTCGGAAATGGCTTTGCTGGGCCGTTTGCACTGGTGGACTGTTGAATACGGCCTGATTGGAACTTTGGAAAACCCGAAAATTTATGGCGCTGGTTTACTTTCGTCTATAGGTGAAAGCGCTTCCTGTATGCAAGCCAACGTTAAAAAACTTTGGTATAATATGGAAACCATAAATTATCCGTACGACATTACCAAAACCCAACCTCAACTGTTTGTAACAGCAACTTTCCAAAATCTTATTGATGTGTTGGAGCAATTTGCTGACACCATGGCTTTTAGAAAGGGTGGAACAGAAAGTATTATGAAAGCAATTGCCTGCAAAAACGTTGCTACAGCCGTTTACAGTTCAGGCTTGCAGGTAAGCGGGGTTTTTACGGATATTGGCATTAGTGCAAATGATGAGGTTACATTTATTAAAACTACTGGACCAACGGCTTTGTCATTCGCTGGCAAACAACTTTCAGGGCACGATAAACACTACCATGCAGATGGTTTCTCATCACCTGTAGGAAAGTTAAAAGATGCAGAAAAACCGCTCGAGGACTACACCGAAGCCGACCTTTTGGCTACAGGAAAAGATGCCGGCGGCAGAACCAAACTAACCTTTGAAAACGGGATTATTGTTGAGGGCCTCATTGCCGGCATTGTACGCGAAAATGCGAAGATAATTTTAATAACCTTTACCGATTGCTCTGTTACCGAAAACAATGGTAATATTCTATTTAAACCGGAATGGGGCAACTATGACATGGCTGTAGGTGAAAAAATAGTTTCAGTATTTAATGGCGCAGCAGATAAAGATGCATACGAAGAAATAACATTAATAAGTGGCCAGAAAACAAATCGGGTAACTTATGATGAAAAGACGATTAAACTGCACAATTTATACAAACAAGTTAGGGCAATCCGGGAAAAAGGTGAAGGTATGGAGCAGCTTGAACACATATTTGGGCAATTAAAAACTATTCATCGAAACGATTGGCTTTGTGCGCTGGAAATTCTTGAACTCGTTTACCACAAAAAAATTTATCATCAGCTGGAAAAAGAAATTACGGTTTACCTTGAAATAAAAGCAGGGAAAGAAGCGGAACACACTAAGCTGATAAATGATGGTTTGCATGTGATTAAAAATCCCGTTAGCCAGTTAATTACCGAATAGTTAAGTTTGCAAAAACATAAACATAATGAACATTATAATTACCGGCGCAAGTAGCGGGATAGGATTTGAAACCGCATTAGAATTTAGTTTACAAAAAGAAAATAAAATTGTTGCTATTGCCAGAACTGCAGAAAAGTTGCGCAAGCTCTTAGAAATCGCGAAGGGAATTAATCCGGATTGTAACCTTTTACCGGTAGAGTTCGACATTGTAAATGACGATTATGCCGCCCTTATTCCTTTTTTAAAAGAAAGATTAGGCACCGTTGATATTCTGATAAACAACGCCGGAGCGTTGATAAATAAGCCATTCGTTGAAACTACGGAAATTGATTTAGGTGCAATGTTGCAAAGCAACGTTGTTGCCCATTTTAAGATGATACAAAATACGCTCGCACTCCTGCAACCTGGAAGCCACATTGTTAACATTGGCAGTATGGGCGGATTTCAAGGTAGCGTAAAATTTCCAGGCTTAGCAGCGTATTCTGCAAGTAAAGCTGCGTTACATGCCTTAACAGAATGTTTGGCTTTCGAATTAGCTGAAACGGGTATTAAAATAAATTGCCTTGCGCTAGGCTCTGCTCAAACTGAAATGCTGGAAGCCGCTTTTCCGGGTTATCAAAGTCCGGTAATGGCTTTCGAAATGGGCAAATATGTTGCTGACTTCGCCAGGACTGCCCATAAATTTTTTAACGGAAAAATTCTGCCAGTAGCCGTTACAACGCCATAACGGAGAAACTGAATAGCAAGCAAAAAAAATTGTCTGATTGTTATTTCGAGTATTTTATCATACTTCCCATATATTTTATTAATTTAAATTAAATAAACTAAATCTAAATATGGAAACAAACAACAATTTCACAACAACAGACAGCGGTAAAACTGCTGGCATCATCAGCTACTTTACAATTATTGGTTGGTTGATAGCCTATTTTGCAATGCATAAGGATAACAGAACCGAATTGGGAAGCTACCAATTGAGGCAAACACTTCTATTCGCAATTGTTTCGATAGCGGTGGGCTGGATACTTGCCTTATTAATTGGAACGTTAATGGTTGCGACAGGAATAGCTGCATTAATCTATATAATTTACCTGTTTAGAATCGCTTTGTTTATCATCTGGATAATTGGTTTAATAGGCGCAATTAACGGCGAGAAGAAACCGATTCCTTTCATTGGTGAAAGAGCACAAACAATGTTCCCCGGCATTTAATTTTTCAACAAAAATGGCCTTAGCTTAGCTGAGGCCATTTTGTTTCAACTGATTTTCAACACTTTAAATGGGTTAAAAAAATTTTTCTATCTTTGGCCCCAACATATGAAGAAAATATTAATACCAATTTTGTTTTTCATTTTGTCTGCGACAGCAGTAAAAGCCCAAACAACACTACCTGTTCAATACCAGGAATTAGTTAAAAAACTTGCCGCAAGTTTGCCTAAAACTTCAGAAGAGCCAGTTAAAGAACCGAAACCTACAAACTCTACTAGTCTTATCGATTTTGCTAAAAGCATGCTGGGTATACCCTATCGTTATGCAACCAGCAACCCCAAAATTGGTTTTGATTGCTCTGGTTTTGTTAGCTACGTTTTCAGCAATTTTGGTTTTAAAGTTCCGCGTTCTTCAAGAGAGTTTAGCGCTGCAGGTAAAGAAACTACCATCGAAAACGCGAAAGTAGGTGATGTTTTAATCTTTACAGGAAGTAATTCGAAAGTGAGACGAATTGGCCATGTTGGCATTGTTTATTCGATTGATGATTCAGGAATTAAATTCATCCACGCTTCCTCTGGCAAATCTCACGGGGTAACCATTACGGAGTTTAATGGCCATTATAAAAATCGTTTCATGAAAATTGTAAGCATCTTATAAGCTTACTTTTTATATTTCCACATTCTTGTTTTTCCGTCTGCAATCCACTCTAATGCAGTTTCGAGCCGCTTCTGTTTGGTTGTATCCGTTTTAGCCTGCAGCAACCACTGCACGTATTCTTTTTTATTGGAGTTGCTAAAATTTTGAAAGGTTGCCAATGCCTTTGGCTCTTGCTGCAGGGCATCAATAAAATATTTGGGTACATCAAGTTCTTTTGGCGCCGATTTAGGCTTTGGTGGCAGACTGATGCCATCTTCATTTAGCTGTATCGCCTGCTGGATGTATGCTATTAAAATCTCGTCTTCTGGTAAATCCTTAAAAGATTTTATTTGTCCCAGCCAACCCATCGCTTCCGAACGGTCTTTAAATATTTTATAGTCATCATTCATCAGTGATGCTTTCCAAAAGCCAAATGCACAATGATTTTTAAATGCGGCCATGTGGCAAACGGTTCCCTTAAAATCGAAAAAAGGCATACTCCATTTGATTTTTTCCTCAATTCTGGCATCCGCACGGTGAACTAAATTCCTTAAATGTTCCAAAATAGGAATTGCAAACTCAGCAGAATTTGCGATGTATTGATCTACCCCTACAATTGTATGCATAACAGATTATTGTTTTAGTAAATTTACAGTAATACAATTTTTAGCGCAAGTTCTACCTCTCCCTGTTTTAAAGCGCTTTTTGCAAGTTCATGTAATTCCCTTTCCCTGTTTGTTGCATCACCTATTGTAGCGTCTAAAATCTCTTTCACATCAGCTAACTGACTTACTGCGTCAATGTCATCTTCTGTAGGAAGCATTTCTACATTGCCCAGCATACCTAAATCATTTCCGGTTAACACTTTCGAAAACCGTACCGACCTGGGCAAATTATCTACTCCAATACCTAGTTTAGATAAAGGCTTTGCAACTTTAAAAAGATTGTCTTTTGTTACTCTGCAATACCAGTCGCCACCTAAACGTGCGACTAAATCAATTTTTTGCTGATCAATTTTTCCGCTTTCATCAAGAATATCTTCCTTGATGTGGATTAGCTTTACTTCTGCCAAAATTAAATTACCGGCACCATTGGTATCGCCTAATGAAATCACTTCATTTATTAAACACTCCATCTGTACAGGTGCCTCTGCAACTCTTGGCGGTGAAACCATGACCGACTTAAGCATTGTAAAGCCCGCCTTTTCAAACTCATTTACCCCCTTGGCATATTCAGTACTGGCTAAGCTCATTTGCTGTACCATATCGTAATTAACAATGTTAATTACACATTCCTTTACCTGAAGAACATTTTCAAGTGTATGTTTAGTAGTGTTATCGCGAACACGCCTTGCGGGAGAAAAAACGCATATTGGCGGCTTGGTACTAAACATGTTAAAGAAACTAAACGGACTCAGATTTATATTTCCTTCCGCATCAATTGTAGAGGCAAAGCAAATTGGCCTCGGCGCAATGGCGTATTGCAAATAATCCTGAAGTTGAACTGCTGATAAATCTTCGGCTTTTAGCGTTGTCATTTTACTTTTTCAAAGCTAAAATAGAAAAGTCTGTTTCGGCCTTTGTTATGGTATTAGTTAGCGCACCTAAGCCTGTTATTTCCATTTCTACCACATCGCCCGATTGCAGCCACTGCGTTTTGTAATTTGGGTCGTTTAATAAACCGGTTCCATTTAACTCCAAAAAGCAACCTGTACCAACCGTACCAGAACCTATCACGTCGCCGGGAAGGATGTCTACTCCATAGGCACAGCGTTCTATAATTTCGGCAAAAGTCCAATCCATATCCGCAGCATTTCCTTTGGAAACTTCGATACCATTAACCCGGCAAGTCATTTTTAGGTCGTAAGCGTTACCTGTATGCCCGTCTTTTGGTGCAACTTTATATTGTTCAAGTTCATCTGGTGTAACTAACCACGGACCAATAACTGTAGAAAAATCTTTTCCTTTAGCTGGTCCCAGGTTTAAAAGCATTTCTTCCATTTGCAATGTTCTGGCGCTCATATCGTTCATAACCATGTAACCGGCAATGTATTCATCAGCATTTGCGGCCTTTACGTTTCTCCCCTTTTTTCCAATAACAATTGCAAGCTCGAGTTCGAAATCCAGCTTTTCAAAATGATCGGGCATACACTCAATTTCACCTGTTCCCTGTATGGCATTATGGTTGGTGAAATAAAAAATTGGGTATTCATCAAATTGAGGAATCATATCTACTTTCCTGTTTCTACGAGCCGCAGCTACATGTTGCCTGAAGGCATAACCATCTCTGCAGCTTGTTGGGTGCGGAACCGGAGCAAGGATTTCATAAAAAATCTCTTCTTTAGCCTCAAGCGCTCCGTTTTTGATTTCGTTGTCTACTTTTTTAGCCCGTTCCATCAATACCTCTCCGCCCTGAAGAAATTCGTTCATTGTATCAGGAAGCAACTTATCACAACTGTTTAAATTATAAATATGGCCGTTTATGAAAACGCCAAGATGCTCTCGGTCTTCAGTTTTATAGGATACTAATTTCATATAATTTGGTTAAAATACCGGGTAAAGCTAGTGATTTAGGGCAGCAATTAAAAAGCAAATATCGATTATTTGAGGACCGTAAATTTTTGTAAGTTTGCCTTTATGGAAGGGAAATCTTTTGCCTGAAGCTTCTTATAAAACCTTTTATTTGCAAAAAGCTCACCCACAACCAGGCCAGCGCAAACACTCAATGGCACGCCAATAATTATGATTACGGCCGTTTCTAGCGCATTTGGATTATCAATTGCGAGGGCGGCGGTGGCAGCGGCCGCAGCAATGGCAACAGGAGCAACAATCGCACGCCTGTGAATAAAAAGCCTGTCGATATTGGCTGCATCTATCCCAACGGTGTCTGCATTTTTTTTAATTACTACAAGCCTTGTATCTTCTGCGGCGTAAAAAAATCCACGATGTCGTTTTCCACTATTTTCGATAACTTTAACTTTATATTTCCACTTTTTTTGTGCAGAAACTGTGCATGAAATCAAAATGCAAATCAAGAGACTTAAAACAAATTTCATAATAAAGCTTTTGGGGTTGCTTTAAATATAAACAAATTTTAAGTTCAAAATAAAATCATTACTTTAGCAACATCAAAACATGATTTTAAAAGCATTACATATAAACCTTGTAAACGATGCAATTGCTGCACGCCGTTACAAAATGCTATCGAAATTAATCATGGCCCAATATTCTCTTTAATCTTTTCTGCATTCTTTACTTAGTTGAAACGCATTAGCCTTTCGATTGTTTATTCTGAAGATTTTTCTTTCTAACCATAAAATAATTATTATGCCTGTTTATCATAAATTGGGGCAAATTCCTGCAAAGCGGCACACGGTTTTCCGCAAGCCCGATGGTAATTTATATGCAGAAGAACTGGTATCAACCGAGGGGTTTTCCAGCCTTTACTCGCTTGTTTACCATTGTCATCCGCCAACAATTGTGAAGCATTTGGGCGAACCGTACAGTTTAGAGCCAAAAATTGCCCGTGAGAAGCACCTTAAACACACAAGTTTAATTGGCTTTAAAATAAAGCCCGAGGATGATTATCTAAAAAGCCGTAAACCTGTTTTGGTAAACAGTGATTTGCATATCGTGCTGGCGGCACCGAGAAAATCTATGACAGATTATTTCTACAAAAACAGCCAGGCTGATGAAATGATTTTTGTACACGAAGGCTCTGGCAAGCTAAAAACCGGCTTCGGCGAGATTAGATTTGCGTATGGCGACTACCTGATTATTCCAAGAGGGACGATTTATCAGCTCGAATTTGATACAGAAGAGAACCGTTTATTCATTGTAGAAAGTTTTAGTCCGCTAAGACCCCCAAAAAGGTATTTAAATCAGTTTGGGCAATTGATGGAACATTCGCCTTATTGCGAAAGGGATTTGCGGTTGCCCGAAAACCTGCAAACGCATGATGAATATGGAGATTTTAAGGTTTTAATTAAAAAACAAGGTTTGATCTATCCGTACACTTATGGTACACATCCTTTTGATTATGTGGGCTGGGATGGTTATCATTATCCTTATGCTTTCTCTATACACGATTTTGAACCAATAACTGGTCGCCTGCACCAGCCGCCACCAGTACACCAAACCTTCGAAGGGCATAATTTCGTTGTCTGTTCATTCGTTCCCCGTAAGTATGATTATCATCCTGATTCGATTCCTGCTCCGTATAACCACAGCAATGTAGATAGCGATGAGGTTCTTTATTATGTAGATGGCGATTTTATGAGTAGGAAAAGTGTAGTTAAAGGGCAAATCACTTTACATCCCGGTGGTATTCCACACGGCCCACATCCCGGTACGGTAGAAAAATCAATTGGAAAGGAAAAAACCGATGAACTTGCAGTAATGATCGACCCTTTTAAACCATTAATGCTTACGCAGGATGCTTTAGATATTGAAGATGAAAACTACCACAAAAGCTGGCAAATAAATGTAGAATAATGCGGATTTGCTACAATTGGGCAGTAAATCACTTTTAAAAATGAACGAAACATCTTTATACACGATATTAATTACCTGATACAACAAAAATGGAAACACTAACATTTGCAGAAAAAATATCCAAGGCACAGGATTTTTTGCCAATTAACGGAACGGACTATATCGAATTTTATGTGGGCAATGCAAAACAAGCTGCTCACTACTATAAAACAGCCTTTGGCTTTCAGAGCTTGGCCTATGCCGGGCCGGAAACTGGTTTGCGAGACAGGGCATCATATGTGCTTCAACAAGGCAAAATCAGATTGATTCTTACAACTGCGCTAAAATCGGACCACCCGATTTCTGAGCATGTTAAAAAACATGGCGACGGTGTTAAAGTTTTGGCGCTTTGGGTTGATGATGCTTACAATGCCTTTGAGGAAACGACAAAACGTGGTGCAAAGCCATACATGGAACCGAAAACGTTAACGGATGAGAACGGCGAAGTGAAAATGAGTGGAATATACACTTATGGCGAAACCGTACACATGTTTATCGAGAGAAAAAATTACAATGGCACCTTCATGCCAGGTTTCAGGGATTGGGAAAGTGATTACAAACCGGCCGACGCAGGGCTTTTGTATATTGACCATTGCGTAGGAAATGTTGGCTGGAACAGAATGAATGAAGCCGTTAAGTGGTATGAAGAAGTGATGGGATTTGTAAATATTCTATCTTTCGATGATAAACAAATTAACACGGAATATTCTGCATTGATGAGTAAAGTAATGAGCAACGGAAATGGATTCTCAAAATTTCCCATTAATGAACCTGCCGAAGGTAAAAAGAAATCGCAGATTGAAGAGTACCTGGAATATTATGAAGGGGAAGGCGTGCAGCATATTGCGGTTGCAACAAAGGATATTGTGAAAACCGTTAAGGAATTAAAATCGCGGGGTGTCGAATTTTTAAGTGCCCCACCCGAAGCGTATTACGATATGATGCCACAACGTGTTGGGCAAATTGATGAGGAAATAAAAATTCTTGAAGACCTTGGAATTCTTGTAGACTGCGATGAAGAAGGCTATCTGCTTCAGATTTTTACGAAACCGATTGAAGACAGGCCAACGTTGTTTTTCGAAATCATTCAGCGTAAAGGGGCCCAAAGTTTCGGTGCCGGAAATTTCAAAGCCTTATTTGAGTCTTTAGAACGTGAACAAGAACTGAGAGGGAATTTGTAGCTAGATCTTTCTTCCTTTTAAAAAAAAATCGTCATTGCCAGGTGTGACTCAACTATCTCAGTTAGCATTCGTATAAAACAAAAATGCTTGAAGATAATTGCAAACCTCGCAATGACGAATAATATTGCAGATAAATTTTATAACACCTCTCCCAAATGTTTGTAGTTTGACTTGATCGTATCAAATACTTCCGACATTTTACCACCCAACATTAACTTTGCCATCGATTCTGTCATCCCTTTAACCTGCGCCCATTCAATTTTAGGCGGCATTGCCAAGGCATTAGGATTAGTTAAGATGTTTAACAAAACTGGTCCTTCGGTAACAAGTGCATTGGCAATTGCGTTTTCAACTTCTTCAGGTTTGGAAACGGTAATACCCGTAAAACCCATGGCCTGTGCAACCAAACCAAAGTCGGGGTTGACCATATCCGTTTCGCTGTCTGGCAAACCATCAACCTCCATCTCCAACTTAACCATACCTAAAGCACGGTTATTGAAAACGATAAGTTTTATCGGCAGGTTATACTGTTTTATAGTGGCTAAATCGCCTAACAACATCGATAATCCACCGTCGCCGCATAAAGCAATTACCTGCCTTTCGGGATGTGCTAATGCCGCACCAATAGCCATTGGCATTGCATTTGCCATAGAACCATGGTTAAATGAACCGAGCATATTCCGTTCGCCGGTGCCATCAATAAATCTTGCTCCCCAAACACAGCACATCCCGGTATCTACCGTAAAAATTGCGTCGGTTTTGGCTAAACGATTAATGGTAGCAGCAACAAATTCTGGCTGAATTCTGTTTTCTTCACCTTTATCATTAACATACACCTGCTGGTGTTCCTTTACCTTACTGTAAAACTCGAGCTGAGCTTTGAGGAAGCCATCATCTTTCTTCTCTTCAATAAATGGCAATAAAGCCTTGATGGAATCGGCAATATTGCCACACAAGCCTTGCGTAAGTTTCGCCCTTCTGCCTAAGCGTTCCGGACTTTCATCTATCTGTACTATTTTATTTTTTACAGGCATGAAATTTACGTAGGGAAAATCGGTGCCTAAAAGCAAGACCACATCAGCTTCATGCATGGCATGGTAACCAGATGGCTGGCCGAGTAGGCCCGTCATCCCAACTTCATATGGATTGTTATATTGAATACTCATTTTACCACGGAATGAAAACCCTACAGGCGCCTTCAATTTCGCCGCAAGTTGAATTACCTCATCATGAGCTTGTGCCGCCCCAATACCACAGTAAAGCATTATTTTTTTCTCCGAATTTAGAAGTTGGGCTAATTGGGAAAGTTCCGCATCAGCTGGCCTTATAATAGGTGCGTTTCTAAAGAGTTGCATCGAAGTTATGCTTTCAACTGCATCGAGTTCGGCAACGTCGCCCGGCAAACCAAAAACGGCAACTCCTTTCTTATGTACCGCATGCTGAATTGCCGTTTGCAGCATACGTGGTGCTTGTGCTGCCGTTGTTGCTACCTGATTATAGTAACTACAATCATCAAATAACTTAATCGTGTTGGTTTCCTGAAAAAATTCTGTTCCAAACTCTGTAGTTGGTATGGTGGATGCTATTGCGATTACGGGTACGTGAGAACGATGCGCATCGTATAAGCCGTTTATTAAATGTACGTGCCCTGGTCCGCAGCTGCCTGCGCAACATGCAATGCCATCAAGCTCGGCTTCGGCAGCGGCCGCAAAGGCACCTGCTTCTTCGTTTCGTACATGTATCCATTTTATTTTACCATTCCGTCTTACCGCGTCGTTAAAATAATTCAGGCTATCACCTGTAACGGCGTAAATTCTTTTTACCCCGGCTTCTACAAGCATTTCTACCAGTTGTTCTGCAACATTTTTACTCATGGAAAAAACTTTTAAATTAATATTTAATCGGCATGATTAAATGATACTGTAGTAATAAAGGATTGTGCAATATTGTTTCATAATGCGGGCTAAATAATTAGCCCAGGCAATATTTCGGCTTCCAAAGTGCCAAAGAAAAATCATGCACTAAAATAAAATCCGAATGGCAGGTTTCTTCACTAAAACTTCATAATTGAAGTGCACCTTTGAACTAACAAAACACAAGAAGCGATTTCCGTTTTGTTAAATTCTAAAAACTCATAATTAGTTTTTTAGTTTTCCGGTTACCCTTATCTGATACCTCATGTATTGCAAAATACATGAGGTTTTTTATTCTGCGCTTTCTTTAAGCATTTGATACAAATCCAGTACGCCGCCATCAAACTTTGTTCCGTCTACGTAAAATGATGGTGTTCCGTTTACCCCGCTCCTAACACCGCTTTCAAAATCGCTGTCTACTTTCTGTTTTATTTCTTCCGATTGCGAATCTTTTTCAAATTTCTCTAAATCTAAGCCAATTGTTTCTGCCAACTCAGTAAAAATATCTTCGGCAAGCCGATGCTGATTGTCGTAAAGGGCATCGTGCATTTCCCAGAATTTACCCTGTACTGCCGCTGCTTCGGCAGCTAAGGCTGCCGGAAAGGCAAACGGATGAGCTTCCTGAAGGGGGAAATTCCGGAATGCAAAACTTATCTGATCGCCAAAAGTTTCCTGAATTTCTTTAACAATTGGATATGCATCGCCACAATATGGGCATTCATAATCGCCAAACTCAACAATCTCAACGGTTGCTGATTCCGAAGCCTGGATGTGGTCTTTATCTGATAAGGATGGTTTTAATGTGCTCATGTTTATTTTTTTTTAATTTCTTCTAATGCATCTAAAATTCCATCTGCACCCGGATTTACGGCCGTTGGTGATAGATAGCTCCAGGCAATTTCACCTTCATTATCAATTACAAACAAGGCACGTTTACTTTCTCCGGTTTCTTCGTCATAAACACCGTAGGCTTTTGACACCTCGCCTTTCGGTTCAAAATCTGCAAGTAAAGGAAAGTGCAATTTCCTATCTCCAGAAAAGGCAAGATGACACCATACGCTATCGACAGAAATGCCGAGAATTTGTGCATCGTATTTACTAAAGTAATTAAGCATTTCGTTATAAAGAGCCATTTGGTCGCTGCAAACCGGGCTCCAATCTGCCGGATAGAAGGCTAAAATTACATTCTTACCTTTAAAATCTTTCAGTTTTATTTTTTGGTCGGGAGTCGCATTCAATTCAAAATCTGGTGCTTTAGAGCCTTTTTCTAACATCGTTTGAGGTTTAAAAATTTTATACAACTATTTTAACGTTTCTAATTAGCAGTTTTTTGTATGGCAACCTAAAATACTAACCTAACTTCTGCCTTTTAATTAAATAAGATTGCAGTACAGGATAAAACCCTTCATTTATGTCGGCATCAATTAGGTCTATTTTGTATTTTGCGCATCTCAATGCCGTTTGTTGGCGATAGTCTGCAACCGCAGCTGTATAATTTTCTTTCACCTGGCTGGTATGCACTTTTATCATTTCACCTGTTTCCATATCAATAAACTGGTAAGGACGGTTTTCGAAATCAAAATTTACTTCTTTTGATTTATCAACAACATTGAAAACGACCACTTCATGTTTATTGAATTTCAAATGTTGCAAAGCGTCAAAAAATTCATCGGTTTTAGCTTTGGTTGTTTGGGTGTTAAATAAATCGCTGAAAATTACAACCAGCGATCTTTTATGAATCAGATCTGCAACCTGATGTAAAGCTTCGCTTAAATTTGTTTGTGCATTTACTTTAGGTTTGTCGAGTAAATCTTCGAGCTGCATAAACAGATATTTCTGATGTACAGTTGTTGATTTGGCGGGCGAATTAAGCAAGAGCTCGTCGGTAAATAAACTTAGTCCGAAAGCATCACGCTGTTTTTTCAACAAATACATCAATGATGCAACAGCCTGGATTGAAAAGGTAAGTTTGTTGTTTTTTGGTTCTGGGAAGTACATCGAAGAGGACACATCGATAACAAACTGACAGCGCAAATTGGTTTCTTCTTCAAACCTTTTGCTATACAATTTATCGGTTTTGGCATATAACTTCCAATCAATATTCTTCACATTGTCACCATTGTTATATTGACGATGTTCTGCAAATTCTACTGAAAAACCATGAAACGGACTTTTATGCAAACCAGTGATAAAACCCTCTACAACCTGCTGCGCAAGCAATTCCAGGTTACCGTAACTTGTTTCATTTTCATAGTTTACTGCTTGCATATCGTAAAGCTAAAAATTTATCCACTCAATCTTCATCATTAAGAGACTTTTTTCTAATTACGGAAGCGACTGAATATTAATGAATAGAAAAAACAATTTTTTAACAGATTGGATAACTTTTACCAAATCTGAGATTAGGAATTAAATATTTCGGCGCTTTATTACGGTTCACCGAAGTTAACCCCGAGAAAAACAAGTCTGTTCTCGAAGGAAAGAATTAGTTAAAAAGCCGAATTCAATATTGAATTCGGCTTTTTAAATTATTTCTTAGCTATTTTATACAATTTTCCATTATCGGTAACAGTGTAAAGTGCTCCGTCTTTTTCTACCATATCCCGGAAACGCTCACCCATTCCTTCGAGCAACCGCTCTTCGCCAACAACTTTATTATCTTTAATTACCAAACGAATAATGTGTGAACCACCTAAGCCTCCAACAAATAAGTTACCTTTCCATTCGGCAATGGCCGAACCATTGTAAAAAGCGATACAACCTGGTGAAATACTTGGATTCCAGAAATAAACCGGCTGCTCCATCCCCTCTTTTTGTTGGATACCATCGCCAACTTTTTGTCCGCTATACTCCGTACCATAGGTAATTACCGGCCAGCCATAATTCTTCCCCGGTTTAATGATGTTAACCTCATCGCCACCTTTAGGGCCAAATTCAGCTTCCCACAAATCACCTGTTTGCGGATTTATCGCCAAGCCGTCCGGGTTACGCAAACCCAAAGCATAAATTTCTGGTCTTGCATCTGCTTTACCCGCAAATGGTCCGTTAGGAACAGGCTTTCCTTCTTTTGTTAAATGGAGAATTTTCCCTAGTGATGAATTTAAGGATTGCGCCTGCATTCTGATATCACTTCCCGAACGCTCACCGGTACTTACAAAAAGGTTCCCATTTTTATCAAAAACAATTCTGGAGCCATATTGTAATTTACCAGTATAAGATGGTGTTGCCCTGTAAATTACAGTTTGATTTTCTAATGCGGTTTCACTTGCCGATAATTTGCCTTTAGCAATGGCCAGCAGGACACCTTTATCCTGAGGTTCTGAATATGCATAATAAACCATTCTATTTTTTGCAAAATCAGGATCTAAGGTAACATCAAGCAATCCGCCTTGTCCGGATGGATCTACTTTAGGCAGGCCAGCTATCATTTTACTGAGTTTACCATCGGCGCTAAGTATAACCATTGTACCACGTTTTTGGGTAATTAGAAATCCGCCATTTGGCAGCACAGAAATTGCCCAGGGGTTTTCGAGTTTATCATTTAAAACGGAAACATCAATTGCTGTTTTCGATTTTACGCCTGCAATCCGGGTTTGACCTTCAAATGCAGGTTTATAATCAGCCGAAGGCTTATTTGTTTCAACAGGGCTTTGAGCAGAAACAGGGTTGGCAAAGGCTAAACTCATTGATAATCCTGCCAGTGCAACACCTAATGTTTTGTTATTTAATAGGTTCATAAAGATGATTGAGTTTTTCAATAAAGGAACAAAAATATTCTTGCATAAAAAAACCCGGAACAAACAAATGAATCCGGGTTTTAAATATGTTACAAGCCTCTCGGCTATATTTTAAATTAAGCTAATTGCTTATTTAATTTTTCTGCTAAGATAGATTTAGGCACAGCTCCAACCTGTTTGTCAACAACCTGTCCATCTTTAAAATACAATAAAGCAGGAATGTTACGAATACCAAATTGCATCGAAATTTGAGGATTATTATCTACGTTAACTTTACCAACGATAGCTTTACCATCATATTCTTTCGCAATCTCTTCTACTACAGGACCAACCATGCGACAAGGGCCACACCATTCTGCCCAAAAATCTACTAATACGGGTTTATCTGATTTTAATACAAGCTCCTCGAAGTTTGCATCTGTGATTTCTAATGCCATAATTATTTTTTTTATGTTCAAATATATGTATTCAATTGTAATGCCAGCTATGGTATCTTGCCAATTTGACATTGCCTTTATAAAGCTTAATTTTAAGTCCCCATTAGTAAGCACCAAACATTCAGCTTTAAAAAATAGCTAATCTATTTACAAAGCTGCTAAATGATGGTTTAACCTAGTTCAGTTTGTAATTTACAACATTCAATCCTGTTAATTGTTCTAAGAACTTGTTGCTCGGATTAATTTTTAAATTTTTAGAAGGCAAGTCTAACATAATTTGTTTTTCGCTATCGAAAACAGCGAAGTTAAGTTGGCAGTTTTGCTGCTCGGTATTTGCCTTATTGTCTGCTAAAATTTCCTCAATCTGACGCATCAATTCATCGTTAACCCTTTCGATAGGCACCTGAATGGTAAGGCTCTTCGCAAGTTTGTCCCTCAATTCCGACATTAGGTTTATTGAAGTGATTTTGAACTCCCAGTCACCGGCTTTACCAAAGCGCTCGCCTACTCTTCCGCGGATTTGCAGGAAATAACCTTCCGTTAAAAATGATTTAAATTTAAGGAAGTCTTCTCCAAATAAGGCCATTTCGCAGGCGTCATCGTAATCTTCAAAAACGAATGTTCCAAAAGGTTTTCCGTTTTTTGTTATGCGTTGCGATGCAGTAACCACCAATCCGCCGACACAAAGTTCGCGGTTTTGCAACTTAGTAAATTCAGCAAGGATTTCTTCATTGGTATCGCCCATTCTAACTTTGTTGATGATGCTCAGTTGCCTAACGCCGTGTGTGCAGAACTTGTCGAGCTCCAGTTTATAGTTATCAAGCGGGTGACCGGAAAGAAAAATACCAATCGCGTCTTTCTCGTATTTGAGTCTGTCCATTAACGCCCACTCCGGTGAAACTGGCAAGGTAGGTTCCAGAATCATATCCGCTTTCGAACCGCCAAATAATGATGCCTGAGAAGTACTCTCGTTGTTCTGGAAATCGTTTGCGTATTTTATTATTTTCTCGATACCATTCATCTTATCATTTGGGCCGATGTAAAAATACTGAGCTCTATGGCCTCCAAACGCATCGAAAGCGCCGCTGTAAACGAAACTCTCGTAAGCCTTTTTATTTACTATCCTGGTGTTGGAGCGCTTTGCAAAATCATAAACAGAAGCGTAAGGGCCTTTCTCCAAACGTTCTTCGATAATACTCTCCACCGCTTTTTCGCCAACGCCCTTAACAGCCGACATACCAAACCTGACTTCGCCTCTGGCGTTTACGGAGAATTTTAGATCAGATTCGTTAACATCAGGACCTAAAACCACAACACCCATTTGGCGGCACTCTTCCATAAAGAATGCGACCTGCTTGATATCACTCATATTATTTGATAGTACTGCTGCCATATATTCTGCAGGGTAATGCGCTTTCAGATATGCGGTTTGATAAGCTATCCAGGCATAACAGGTAGAGTGCGATTTATTAAAAGCGTAAGATGCGAACGCCTCCCAATCTTTCCAGATTTTTTCTAAAGTATCCGCAGCGTGTCCTTTCTCTGAAGCCTGTTTAACAAACTTAGGCTTCATTTTATCAAGAACATCTTTCTGTTTTTTACCCATTGCCTTACGCAAAACATCGGCCTCACCTTTGGTAAAACCGGCCAGCTTTTGTGATAGAAGCATTACCTGCTCCTGGTAAACCGTAATCCCGTAGGTTTCTTTTAGATATTCTTCACAGGCATCTAAATCGTATTTTATTTCCTCTTCGCCATTTTTACGCCTAACAAAACTTGGGATATATTCCATCGGTCCGGGGCGGTACAATGCATTCATGGCGATCAAGTCGTCGAAAACAGTCGGCTTCAATTCTTTCATGTATTTCTGCATACCCGGACTTTCATACTGAAAAATGCCAATGGTTTCACCACGCTGAAAAAGTTCGTAAGTTAAAACATCATCAATCGGGAAGTTATCAGGATCGAGCAGAATATTATGTCTTTTCTTTACCAGCTTAACGGTATCTTTAATCAGCGTTAGGGTTTTTAATCCCAGGAAATCCATTTTTAGTAAGCCGGCACTTTCTACTACAGAGTTATCGAACTGGGTAACATATAAATCAGAATCTTTGGCAGTTGCCACAGGAACAAAGTTGGTAATATCGCTTGGCGTAATAATTACACCACAGGCGTGGATGCCAGTATTTCTTAGTGAACCTTCTAAAACCTGCGCCTGCTGAATGGTTTCTGCGCTTAAATCTTTCTGCCCACCCATGGCTTTAAGCTCCTGAACACGCTCATATTCATCCGGCCTCAAAGCATCTTTTAAACTCTTTTCATCGAGATTAAAAATTTTGGCAAGCTTCATGTTTGGGATTAGCTTCGCGATTTTATCGGCTTCAAAAAGTGGCAAATCCAACACCCTTGCCGTATCGCGGATAGATGATTTCGCAGCCATTGTTCCATAGGTGATAATTTGCGCTACCTGGCTGGAGCCATACTTATTAATTACATACTCCATAACCCTGCCCCGGCCTTCATCATCAAAGTCGATATCGATATCGGGCATTGAAACGCGATCCGGATTTAAGAAACGCTCGAAAAGGAGATCATATTTTATAGGGTCGATATTCGTTATCCAAAGACAATATGCAACCACAGAACCTGCTGCCGAGCCACGACCCGGACCAACGGAAACATCTCTTCTACGGGCTTCAGCAATAAAATCCTGAACAATTAAGAAATAACCAGGATAACCCGTTTTTTCAATGGTAGCCAATTCAAAATCCAGCCTTTCAATTACGTCAGTGGTGAGTTCGCCATAACGTTTCTTAGCACCCTCATAAGTAAGGTGGCGGAGAAATTTATTTTCCCCTCTCTTACCTCCATCCGTTTCATCTTCGACAACCAGAAATTCTTCCGGGATATCAAATTTTGGAAGTAATACCTCACGGGCAAGTTTGTAGCTTTCAATTTTATCTACAACTTCCTGAATGTTTAAAATCGCTTCAGGCAAATCGGCAAAAAGTGCTTTCATTTCATCAGGAGATTTGAAATAATACTCCTGATTTGGCAATCCATACCGATAACCACGACCCCGACCAATTGGCGTTGCCTGTTTCTCACCATCTTTTACACAAAGTAAAATATCGTGTGCATTTGCATCTTTTTTATTGATGTAATAAGTATTGTTTGTGGCAATCAGCTTAACGTCGTGCTTTTTGGCTAGCGCAATCAGGGACGTGTTAACGCGGTCTTCATCTTCCTGGTTGTGGCGCATTACTTCCACATAAAAATCGGCACCAAACTGCGCTTTCCACCAAAGCAAAGCTTCCTCAGCCTGATTTTCGCCCATGTTTAAGAGCTTGTTCGAAATTTCGCCGGAAAGGTTTCCTGATAAAACAATTATATCCTCTTTATATTGCTCAATTACTTGTCTGTCTATCCTTGGAACGTAATAAAAGCCTTTCGTATAAGCTATTGAAGACATTTTTGCAAGGTTATGATAACCTTTCTTATTCTTCGCAAGCAATACCATCTGGTAGCCATTATCTTTAGTTGTTCTATCCAGATGATTATCACAAACAAAAAATTCAACTCCAACTATCGGGGTCATTACAACCTCGGTTGGCCTTTCGCCGGCTTCAATTGCGTCCGCATTTTTAGCTTCAGCGGCTTTGTTATGATTTAAAACTGCGTTTACAAAATGAAAGGCACCCATCATATTCGCATGATCGGTCATGGCTACTGCCGGCATCTTTTGCGCAGCCGCAGCTTTTACTAAATCGGCTATGCTAATTGTACTCTGCAGAACCGAAAACTGTGTGTGATTATGAAGGTGGACAAAGGTTGCGGCAGCCAACTCTTGTTTATTTTCTGCCAGCTCCTGCCTCGATACGCCGCCACCTTCGGCTTTTTGAAGGCGCTTACGAATTTCATCGGAAGCCGATTTTAAGTTTACATGCGGAATGCCAAAGCTTGGTATAGATGCTGGGTTTACTTCCCGGAAACGAGGGAAGTATTCGGCATCAACAAGAAGCTCTTCTTTTTTGAAGACCTCTTTTTTTATAAGTTCCAAAAAACAACGCGTGGTGGCCTCAACATCGGCCGTTGCGTTATGCGCTTCGTTAAAAGGAACGCCAAAAAGGTACGCGTGTAACTCAGTTAGCGTTGGCAACTTAAACTTCCCGCCCCTTCCACCCGGAAGCTTCAGCAACTCTGCCGTTACTTCCGTACAGGTATCCAGAACAGGCATTTCTGCCATCCGGTTCGCGATGCCAAAACGGTGAAACTCGCAAGCCATGATGTTTACATCGAAACCCACATTCTGGCCAACTATGAATTTTGACTTCGATAAGGCAATGTTGAATTTTTCTAAAACCTCGGCAAGTGATATTCCCTGTTCATCAGCCAATTCAGTCGAGATTCCGTGGATTCGCTCAGCATCATACGGTATGTTAAACCCCTCAGGCTTAACTAAGTAATCCTGATGTTCAACCATCCGTCCCATCTCATCGTGTAGCTGCCATGCAATTTGAATACAACGTGGCCAATTATCGGTATCGGTAATTGGAGCGTTGTAATTACGTGGCAAGCCCGTAGTTTCAGTATCAAAAATTAAGTACATATGTTGCTTTAAAGAATTAGCCGCTGCAGAATATTAACGGTTTTTCAAAAATAGCGAATTAGACGGTTGATGTTGTCAGTATTTTATCAACAAAAATCCAGGATTTTGTGCTGGCTAAACGATGCTTTATAGTGTAATTTGTCATGCTCGTTTAAAAACCCGTAGACTGGAAGTCAGTAGAAAACACCGCCCTAACCACTTCTTACAATACTGACCGTAATGGCAACTAACATCAGCAAATTATACCTGATGTCCATCTATTCAAAGACGACAATTTAGATGATTTAATTTCAGACAAAAACATTCAGGAAGCCATAAAATTCTTCAACAATTAAATTATTGCCAAGTCATGTTGATTGTAATTTACAACCTCAATTACCTGTGCCGTAAACTTAAATTCAGACTGCAAAATCGAATTCTCAGCTACTTAAAAATGTTCCTGACTAACCAGCTCGCTCACATTATAACCCTTCTCACGGCATCTTTCTATAATATGAACCAATAAATCTGCCTCCATTTTCGGTTCTCGGGCCATAATAAAAAGATATTTCTCATCGGGATGACCGACAACAACATAACTATAATCTTCAGCCAATTCTATAATCCAGTATCCAATTTTAAACGGCCATAAAAACTGCGCTTTCATGTCGCCATCTGGCTTACCTTCGTCGAAAAATAATTTCGAGGTAATGGACTGCTCTTCCGGCTTTCCTTCTTTGTGATACGTAGTGTAAACATCAAAGTGATCACCCTCCTGCAAAGTATAAGTTTCTGTTGTTTGTCGCCAGTTCTTATCCATCAAAGTCGGAATTGAGTATAACGAATACCATTTTCCTTCAAAAGAACGGTAGTCTAAATTTGATAACGGTTTGTTTTCCATATTAATTTCTTTTAAATCAAACCAACAATGCCTTATAAGGTTTTACGACAGCCAATTCTATTCCTATTTGGCGTACAATAGCCCCATATTTTTATTGAGGTAAATTTTTGTCGATTGACGAATTATCCAGGCTTCAAAAATCAAATTTGGCTGGCAATTTGTTCCACAGTACGAACCCTTTCAAATACTTGATAAAGTTTTGAAAAGGATTTTTAAACCTTATATTTATTTATACCTTCGATTGGTAATTAACAGCAAACCATAAATTTAAAATATATGAAAGTAACGGTTGTAGGAGCAGGCGCTGTAGGCGCAACTTGTGCAGATAACATTGCACGCAAGGAACTAGCGAACGAGCTTGTATTATTAGACATTAAAGAAGGTTTTGCCGAAGGTAAAGCCATAGATATGATGCAAACTGCAACTCTTTTAGGATTTGATACCAAAATTACAGGCGTAACTAATGATTACAGCAAAACTGCCGGTTCTGATGTAGTCGTGATTACCTCGGGCTTGCCCCGTAAACCAGGGATGACCCGTGAAGAACTTATCGGCATAAATGCCGGCATTGTTAAAGGTGTTGCTGAAAATATACTTAAATATTCTCCTGAAACCATCATAATTGTAATAAGTAACCCGATGGACACTATGACCTATCTGGCGCTAAAATCTTTAGGATTACCTAAAAACCGAATTATTGGTATGGGTGGCACTTTGGATAGTTCGCGCTTCAAATTCTACCTTTCTCAGGCATTAAATTGCAACCCAGGCGATTTGCAAGGCTTTGTGATTGGCGGACATGGCGATACAACCATGATTCCATTAACCAGACTTGCTACTTACCAAAGTTTACCGGTAAGCAATTTACTAGATAAAGCTACGCTTGATAAAGTTGCAGCTGATACCATGGTGGGCGGTGCAACGTTAACCGGCCTAATCGGTACATCTGCCTGGTACGCCCCGGGGGCTGCCGGCGCTGCATTGGTTGAAGCCATTTTGCGTGATGAAAAGAAATTGTTTACTTGTTGCGTTTCTTTGGAAGGTGAATATGGCCAAAGCGATATCTGTTTAGGCGTACCGGTTATAATCGGAAGAAATGGCTGGGAGAAAATTATCGATTTTAAATTAACTGAGGATGAACAGGCGGCATTTAATAAAAGTGCCGATGCAGTTAGAAACATGAACAGCGTTTTATCAGACATGAAACTGGTTTAAATGAAGTCGATTTCCATTCCTTTAAAACTTATAAACTTACAAGACGACGGTTTCCACCTTTTGGTGGAAATTGTTGTTTTTAATGAAAAACATTTCGCCGTTTTAGATACCGGTGCATCACGAAGCGTTTTCGATAAAGGGCTTATTGAAAAACATCTTTCAGAAACGCTTCATGTTTCTGATGAGATAAATGCAGCAACGTTATTCACAACCACCACCACCATTCAGGCTACAATTCCGTCACTAAAAATTGGCTCCTTGAAGATAAAGGATTATGAAACCGTTGCCTTTGATTTACAATCGGTAAGTGAAACGTATCAACAATTTGGCCACCCGCCAATCGCAAGCATTATTGGCGGCGATATTTTGATTAAATACAAAGCGGTAATTAACTATGATAAACTAAGGCTGAAGCTAGTGAAATAGCATTCTGCCATGTATTTTCATTTTTTAAGTTTCTTTTTTGATGCAACTACCCGAAATTTAACCTCACAAAGAACCGGCTATTAGATGAAGAAAGACATACAGACACGCGAAGATTTAATTTTGTTGGTTGATACCTTCTACCAGAAAATACAGGAAAATAAAAGGATTGGTCCAATTTTTACCGACATCGCAAAAGTTGACTGGACTCACCACTTGCCTAAAATGTACGACTTTTGGGAAAGCGTACTGTTTGGCAACGCCACATACAAAGGCAACCCTATGCTAACACATTTCGAACTTCGTGATAAAGCGACGCTGAAAACTGACGAATTCGACATCTGGAAAAATATTTTCTTCGAAACCGTTGATGATTTATTTAAAGGAGACAACGCCGAAAGCATAAAGGAAAAGGCAAAGTCCATAGCCGATTTGATGAATTTTAAGTTAAACCCGCCTAAACCGAGAATAAATATTATTTAACATCAATTTTGATTTATAAGGTTTCTTTTTAAATTTAATTAACCAAACTAATCAAATTATGAAAGTATTAAAAGTTTTATTCGGAATTATTGTCGTCCTGGCTATAATTATTATCGTGGGCGGCTTATTCCTTCCGAAGACTTATTCGGTAAACAGAACTGTAGTTATCAATGCGCCAGACAGCGTCATCTACAAAAACGTAGCCGATTTTAAGGAATTCTACAAATGGAATCCCTGGGCAAAAATGGAACCGACAGCGAAAACAACATTCTCGGGAACACCTCAGCAGCCAGGCCATATCTACGAATGGAAAGGAAAAGAAATGGGCGCTGGCGAAATGAAAATTTTGAAGGTTGAACCCAATAAGCAGGTTGATATTGATTTATTTTTCAGGGAACCTTTTGAAAGTCATGCCGACACGAAATTTGATATTGCGCCAGATGGAAGTGGCAATAAGGTAACCTGGACTATGAGTGGCGACCAAAATTTAATAAGCAAATGGATGTGTGTTTTTATGGGTGGGATGGATAAAATGATAGGAAAAGACTTTGAAAGTGGCCTGGCAAGCCTTAAAGAAAAATCAGAAAAAGGCAATTAGTACCTTTTAAAAAAGCTCCTCAAAATTTGAGGAGCTTTTTTGCGTGCCGGGTCCAAAAACAATTATCCCGCTAATTACGTTAAACCAACACCCTATTTTAAATTAAAAAATTACATTTTGATTTTAACGTTTATTAGATATTTGCCACAAGATGAATTTATTACTGGTAGAAGATGAACCAAGTGTTGTTTCAGTGGTTTCGAGGGGCTTAACCGATGAAGGTTTTACAGTTAGTATTGCTCCAGATGGTTCCATTGGAAAGCAAATGGCATTAGAAAACCAATTTGATTTAATAATTCTGGACATTATGTTGCCGGGAATTAATGGCCTGGAACTCTGCAAAATCATAAAAGAACAAAAACCAACTACGCCCATTATAATGCTTACGGCGCTAGGCTCTACCGAAAATGTAGTTAATGGCCTAGATAATGGTGCCGATGATTACCTGATAAAGCCATTCAAATTTGCCGAACTTTTTGCCAGGATAAGAACGCTGCTGCGGAGATATAGCGGAACGGTATCGCTCGACCAGATAATTTCCATTGCAGATTTACAAATTAACCTGAGCGCCAAAACCGTGAAAAGAAACCAGGAAGATATTGTGCTTACTGCTACCGAGTACAGGCTGCTGGAGTATATGGCAAAAAACAAATCAAAAATATTGTCGCGTATTGATATTTTAGAAAGCGTGTGGGACATCGATTTCAACCTTGGCACCAACGTAGTTGATGTTTACGTGAATTATTTAAGAAAGAAAATTGATAAAAATTCAGATCAGAAACTCATTCATACAGCTGTTGGTTTAGGCTACGTTTTGAAGGAAAGATAATGGAGATAGCAAAAAAAATAACCCTATTGTTCGCAATTTTATCTGCTGTTATAATTTCATTGCTTAGTGGATTTGTCTGGTATTTTTCTAACGAATTTGCCTTCGAAGACTTTTACAAACGCCTGGAAGCAAGAGTTAACATTGCCGCTCAATTAAAACTCTACGAAGACGACAACAACAGTGTTTACGCGAAAATGCGTAATCAATATTTGGAGCGTTTACCTTCAGAAAGAGAATACATCATCGAAGCGGGCAAACCCGAAATAAAAGCCGATATCGTTTTACCGAAAAGTTTTTACAACCGGATTAATTCAGGCTTAATGGCCAGGTACCGCGTCGACAATCATTTCTACGCCGGTAAATTTTTCAAAAATAAAAAAAGTGGCTACATCGTGGTGGTCTCCGCTAACGACCCATTTGGGTTCCGCGAACTGAAAGATTTACAGAAAATTCTGATAATCGGCTTCTTCCTTTCTGTAATTTTATCATTTGTGGTTGGCTGGAAATTTTCCAACTACATGTTGATGCCTCTTAGAAATATAATAAAAAGTGTTAAGCGGATTAAAGCAGAAAACCTACATTTAAGGCTGGATGTTAAAAAAGGCAGTGATGAAATGTCTCAACTGGCAGAAACGTTTAACAACATGCTTAACCGGCTTGAAACTGCTTTCGAAACACAAAATAATTTCATCAGCAATGCTTCTCATGAGCTAAGAACGCCACTTACAATTATAAGCGGCGAGGTAGAACTGGCAATGAAAGCTAAAGATGACTCGGAAAAACAGCACAAAGCTTTATCAAAAATTCAGGACGAAGCAGAAAGACTAGAACATATTTTAACAAGTCTTTTAGGTTTGGCACAATCCGGCTTCAACGGAAAAAATCAACCCCGAGAAAAAGTTAGGATGGATGAACTGCTTTGGGAAATTAAAGATTCTGTAAATCAGGTTCACCCTAACAGCAGGATAGAAATCAACTTCCTTAACTTGCCGGAAGATGAAGAACAGTTAACCCTGCAAGTAAATAAAAACTTAATTAAGCTCGCAATTACCAACATTGTAAGCAATGCCTGCAAATATTCAAACTATAAGCCGGTAAATATTATTTTGGAAAGCAAATCGAATATACTTTCTATCGCCGTTGTCGATCAGGGTATTGGTATTCCGGAATCAGACGTGCAACACATTTTTGAGCCTTTCTACCGTGCATCAAACACCAATCAATTTAAAGGTTATGGTGTTGGCTTACCCCTATCTTTGAACATCATCCGCTTGCATCGCGGCAGTATTGCCATCAAATCTCAGGAAGGAATTGGTACGGAAATTAAGGTTATTTTACCAATTATGGGTTAAATGCGTATTGGTTCGGTCGTTATTGGAACTCCTTTTTTATCGCTCATCAACTTAAAAGCTCAATCACAACCAAAATATTTGAAATTCTAATCTCGTTTTAATCTCATTCTTATTTCGCTGTAATAACACCGGCTTAAACTTGTATAAATAATTAATCGATTCATTTAAACAACATGTGCCATGAGAACAGTATTAATTCCAACCGACTTTAATTTGAATAGCCTAGCCATACTCGAAGCATTGGTAAAGCAAAAGGCAGAAAAGATGAACATAATTTTTGTACATGCCTTCAAGTTATCCGATTCTATTACAGATATGCTCATGCTTAGCCGCCGCAGCCGTGATTACGAAAATGTAAGCGACGATTTTTACAATACCATCAATCAGTTTAAAAGTAAATACCCGGCACAAATAAATTGCATCGGTATCGAATACTTTTATGGAAGTACAGTTGCTGCATTCAAAAATTTTCTCGAAGCTTTTGATGTTGATTACATCGCATACCTCAAAAATTACAATTTCAAACCAATTAACAAATACAGCATCGACCCGAAATTTTTAACAGAACGCTCTGGCTGCGAGGTGCTTTATTTAAATGCTTTAACTGTTCATAATTCTGAAAACTTAATCGAAACCAAGATTCAGGAAGTTCAGTTACAAGAGTCGAATGCCTAATTTTTCAAACTAAAAAAATTTATATCATGCTGTTACGAAATAATATTCCGCTCACCTATATATTTGGGAAAATAAAGAAAGAACTGCTTTTTGTTATCGCCTATTCGGTGGGCATTGTAGTGCTTTATCAAAATTTTCATGTTACCCGTATTTCCATTCCGGTAGCAGTACCGGCATTATTGGGCACAATAATTTCTCTTCTGTTAGCATTTCGTTCTAACCAGGCGTACGATAGATGGTGGGAAGCAAGAACACTGTGGGGCGCAATTGTTAACGACTCCAGATCTATTGCCCGCCAGATATTGTCGTTCGTCGAAAACCCTTACGGTCAGGAAGAAATCGAAACTTTTAAGGAACGTTTCATTAAACGCCAAATTGCATGGTGTTATGCCTTAAGCCAGTCTCTGAGGGGCTTTAACCCAAGAAAAGGCCTGGAAGAATATTTAACGCAGGAGGAATTTGCGTTTATCAAAAAACGTAAAAATGTTACTGCCAGCTTGCTCGAGTTGCATGGAATGGATTTAAAAAGAGCCTTACAGGAAGGTTGGATAAACAAATATCAGCAGATAGAAATCGACCGGATTATTTGCGGGTTATGTAACCACATGGGCGGGTCTGAACGAATCAAAAACACCGTTTTTCCGGTTACGTATAGCAAATACATCAGCATGTCTATTCATTTATTCATCGTTTTGTTGCCTTTTGGCTTAATAGAATACTTTGGCTACATGGAAATTCCTTTGGTTGTTGCAATTGCTGCTTTCTTCTTATTGGTCGAAAAAATGGCCGTTCACCTTCAGGATCCTTTTGAAAATAAGCCAACGGATACGCCGACAACTACAATTTGCAGAACAATTGAAAGAGATTTATGCCAGATGTTGGATGATAACAAAATTTACGAGGACAAACCTCAAACCGAATTAGCGCCTGTGGGCTCTTATTACATTCTATAGTTTCTATAGATTTTTAGTTGTAGTCCTTCTTTGGACTGGTTAGTTAATGTATCGGGGCGCATGCTGGATGGGATGTGCGTTGATGGCAAATTTGATGATTGACTTACAATTATCGATTTCAAATAAACCTCTGCAAGTTTTACTTGACAGAGGTTTTTTCTTAAGGCACCGTTGTAATGTGTTTTAGAATCGGTAACCAAGTTCAATCTTAGATTTTGATTGCAAACTACTTTAAACAAAAAAACCTCTGCGAGTTTATAACTCTACAGAGGTTTCTATTTTTAATTTGCTTTTCGCTTGGTCTTTAAGCTTTAGGCTTAATTAAGCATCAATTTTCGCATACTTGGCATTACGCTCAATAAACTCTCTACGAGGAGCAACTTCATCGCCCATTAACATAGAAAAAGTATGGTCGCACTCTGCTGCGCTTTCAATTGTAGCTTGCAATAACGTACGCGTAGCAGGATTTAATGTTGTATCCCAAAGTTGCTCAGCATTCATTTCACCTAAACCTTTATAACGTTGAATGTGTACGCTATCTTCTTTACCCGCACCTTTTAAACGCTGTACCGCAGCATCGCGTTGTACATCATTCCAGCAATATTCAAACTCTTTACCCTTTTTTACCTGATAAAGTGGTGGCGATGCGATATAAACATAACCAGCTTCGATTAGAGCACGCATGTAACGGTAAAAGAAAGTTAAAATTAATGTCGTAATGTGAGACCCATCGATATCCGCATCCGTCATGATTACGATTTTGTGGTAACGAAGTTTTGTCAAGTTTAACGCTTTATCATCTTCCGGTGTACCAATGCTTACGCCAATCGCGGTAAACATATTCTTTATCTCATCGTTCTCGTAAATTTTGTGCTCCATCGCTTTCTCCACATTCAAAATTTTACCTTTTAAAGGTAAAATAGCCTGAATATTTCTATCGCGACCTTGTTTGGCAGTTCCACCTGCCGAGTCACCCTCTACCAGATAAATTTCGCATTTTTCAGGATCACTGTCAGAGCAATCGGCAAGTTTACCTGGCAAACCAGAACCACCCATCACACTTTTACGCTGAACCATTTCACGAGCCTTACGTGCTGCGGCACGTGCCGTAGCCGCTAAAATAACTTTGTTAATAATCAGCTTGGCTTCCTTCGGATTTTCTTCCAAATAAGCACCTAAAGCTTCGCCAACAGCCACATCAACCGCACCCATTACCTCACTGTTACCCAATTTGGTTTTAGTTTGCCCTTCAAATTGTGGCTCCTGCACTTTAACTGATACAACTGCTGTTAAACCTTCTCTAAAGTCATCACCGGTAATTTCCATTTTCAGGTTTTTCAACAAACCAGATTTATCTGCGTAGCTTTTTAAAGTACGCGTTAAACCCCTGCGGAAACCTGCGATATGCGTACCACCCTCGTGTGTGTTAATGTTGTTTACGTAAGAGTGCACATTTTCCGAGTAGCTGTCATTGTACTGGAAAGCCAATTCAACCGGGATACCGTTTTTAATACCTTCAATATAAACAGGCTCTGGTAAAAATGATGCTCTGGTTCCGTCCAAGAATTTAACAAACTCTCTTAAACCACCTTCCGAACGGAAAACTTCCGATAAAAACGAACCGTCTTCCAACACTTCGCGTTCATCAGTTAAGGTTAACGTAATTCCTTTATTTAAAAATGCCAGTTCGCGTAAACGGCCGGCTAAAGTATCGTATTTATATTCAGTAGTTTGGGTAAATATTGTAGCATCCGGACTAAAAGTTACAATCGTACCACGTTTATCGGTAACGCCCGTTTCCTTCACATCATACAGTGGCTTACCAATATTGTACTCCTGCATCCAGATTTTACCTTCGCGGTGTACCTCGGCTGTTAAATGTGTAGATAATGCGTTAACGCAACTTACCCCAACACCGTGCAAACCACCAGAAACCTTGTAGGTATCTTTATCAAATTTACCACCCGCGTGTAAAACCGTCATTACGATTTCGAGCGCCGATTTATTTTCTTTTGTGTTAATACCGGTTGGAATACCACGGCCGTTATCTTCTACCCTGATGGAGTTACCTTCTAAAATCCTAACATCGATTGTATCTGCATGACCGGCCAAAGCCTCATCAATTGAGTTATCTACAACCTCGTAAACCAAATGGTGTAAACCTTTTACACCGGTATCACCTATATACATCGAAGGGCGCTTACGCACCGCTTCCAAACCTTCTAAAACCTGTATATTATCTGCCGAATAATTTGACTTTAAATCTTGTTCTTCGCTCATATTTTAATTAAAAACTATAAGTATCAAAAATACGGAAATTTTGGCACATACGCTAATATGTGGATAAGTTTTGACCTGTTAATAGATTGGGAAATAGATGCCTTTCAAGCCATTTCAATAAGGTTTTGAAAAGCAAATTCAGCCTTTCAATCTCCGTCAGCCCCGCTTTCCATTACAAGGCCCGAAGAAGAATCGGGCGCTTTTCATTTCAATCGGGTTTAATTAGCCAGGTTTATCGGTTTGGGTCGGTTCTGCGCCATGCAACCGTGAAAGTCTAAGCTAAAATGTGCCACCTAAACCCGATTAAAGCGAACACGAAGTAAAGCGGCAAGCGGGACTAACCTTAACCTGAAACAGCGGATTTGCTTTCCACGTGATAATATTAAGTTGCAGAAACCCGTTAAACGAAAAGATAAGCATTTATTATAGAAAACCTTAAGCCTATAAAGTATTTATTGCATACTTAATTATCATTTTTATCTTTGCTAAAATTTATTAAACAATAATGGAAAGAAGAACCTTTAAAACCTTTGGTTTATTTGCAACGGCTGCATTAATTACAGCTTTTTCTGCATGCCAAAACAAAGAAACTAAAACAACTGAAGCTAAAAAAACAGATAGTACTGCGGCTGTTTCCGCAGATGAGAAAATTGTATTTGTAAATTCAGATTCGTTATTAACCAAATACGATTATTACAAAGACCTAAAAGTTAAATTTGAAGGTAAATCGAAAAGTGCGCAGGCAGATATGCAGGCAAAAACACAGGCTTTTCAAAGAGAAGTTGCCCAATACCAACAAACTGCAGGCTCTTTAGCTGCTGATGTTCGTAAATCTACTGAAGAGCGTTTAGGCCGCAAGCAGCAAGAATTGCAAACCTACCAACAAAATGCTGGTGGCGCTTTACAAAACGAGCAGGCTGTAGAAAATGAAAAATTATACGATAAAGTTGCTGCTTACTTAAAAGGTTATGCTAAAGGTAAAGGCTATAAAATGGTGTTGACCTACTCAAAAGGCAACAGCGCAATTTTATTTGCTGATGAAAGTTTAGATGTAACTTCTGAAGTGATTAAAGGCTTAAATGCTGATTACGCTAAAAAATAGTTTTAAACTAAAAACTTCAAGGAATGCCCCGAACAATCGGGGCATTTTTTTTGTCTGAACATTTAGATATGGAAAATAAAGAACAACACGAAGCATTTATGCGGATGGCCGTCGAGCTATCGGTAAAAAATGTTAGCGAATGCGTGGGCGGCCCCTTTGGAGCAGTAATTGTTAAAGATGGTAAGCTTGTGGCAAAATCGGCGAATCAGGTAACCACCACTAACGACCCTACTGCACATGCCGAAGTTTCGGCAATCAGGCTGGCCTGCACGGCATTAAACACCTTTGATTTGAGCGGTTGTGTTATTTACACAAGTTGCGAGCCTTGCCCTATGTGCCTTGGCGCCATTTACTGGTCGCGTATTGAAACTATTTATTATGCCAACACAAAGGCAGATGCGGCAGATATAGGCTTTGATGATAAATTTATTTACGAGGAACTGGACAAACCTATGGAACACCGAACATTACCAGTGGTACAAATGTTAAGAGATGAAGCGATGGAAGCGTTCAGACTATGGGAAACCTCTCCTTTAAGAATAGATTATTAAAGGCAAGTTTGAAACAATTGCTTTATTAAATACGTCTAACTCGAAATAATCAGCATGACTTACGAGCAAAAAATAAAAAGTGAACTGGAATTTTGGAAGTTTAAAACTTTACAAAAACCATCGCTTTTGAGTAAGGTGACCGATAACGTTCAGCGAAAAATTAATAGCTATATTCCTGATAAGGTTCACAATGCCATAACAACCGCCATTAAGCAGATGGTTAAGGCTGTGCTTTTTGGTTCTACATTTACAACATCAAAGCCGGTTACCGATTTTACCTTAATGCACCGTGAAGCACTGATTAAGCAGAAAATCGAAAATTACAAGAAAACAGGTGCAGCCGAAGGTGGTGTAACCGGCGCCGGCGGCTTTCTTATGAGCCTTGCCGATTTCCCTTTGTTGCTCGGAATAAAGATGAAAATGCTTTTCGATATTGCTGCAGTTTACGGTTATGATGTTAAAGATTACCGGGAACGCCTCTTTATCCTACACATTTTTCAACTTGCGTTTTCGAGTAAGGAGGAAAGCAAAAATATTTTTTTAAAGATGGAAGACTGGGATAGCAAAGCGCATAAATTGCCAACAAATATTGATGAGTTTGATTGGTCAACTTTTCAACAGCAATACAGAGATTATATCGATTTAGCGAAGCTTGCCCAAATGCTGCCTTTTGTGGGTGCGGCTGTTGGCGCCATTGCAAATTATAAATTGATAGATAGATTAGGTAAAACAGCAATGATGAGCTACAGAATGCGGTATTTCAACATCCAGTTAATCGAAAATTCTGAAGACTTACAGCTTCGTTAACTTACTCATCATCCTCCTGAAATAAGCCGCCTATCAGATCATCCGTTTCTCTCCTGTCTTTTTTCGTCGGCCGGCCTGTTCCCCTATCTCTTTTTAAATTAGGAGAATGGAACATAGATTTAAAAGCATGTGTTTCTTCAACAGGTGTTAAATCTTTGTATTTAGTTAAGGCCGTTGGCGAATCTGTTCTGTTATAAGAGAAGTCTACAACCTCAATAATTTTCTTTTCAATACCTTTTGATACCTGGTAAACATCACCAATTTTTACAATCGCTGATGGCTTCACATTTTGTCCTTTAAACTTTACCCTTCCTGCTTTGCATGCCTCGGTTGCCAAACTCCGGGTTTTAAACAGCCTGATTGCCCACAAATATTTATCAATTCTCAGTTTTTCTACCTCTGCCATAACGTTTCAAAAATAAGTTAAATTGATGAAATGTTAAATTCTTAGCGGTTTAATTGTCCAAATATTGACATTAACAGGTCGTAGTAACTTTTACAGGCAATTGAGCAATGCACCAAATCAACAATATTTATAAACTGAAATCCCGAGTTATAGATAAATTTCTTTTATTTTGCGTAAAATTTAAAAACATCATGTATTCAGATTTAAAGAAATTAATTGAAGCCGCTTGGGAAGACAGAACCCTTTTAAAATACAGCAACTATTGCGAAGCTATTGAAACCGTTATCCAGGGATTGGATAAAGGCGAAATTCGGGTTGCTGAACCAGTTTTAAATTCCTGGGGCATTAATGAATGGGTAAAGAAAGCTGTTATTTTGTATTTCCCGATTCGTGAGATGAAAGAAATTAAGAGCGGTCCTTTTGTTTACCATGACAAGATGGAGTTAAAAACCGACTATAAAGCAACTGGCGTACGTGTTGTACCAATGGCAAGTGCCCGTTACGGTGCATATTTGGCTAAAGGCGTAATCATGATGCCATCGTATGTAAACATTGGCGCCTATGTAGATGAAGGTACAATGGTAGATACCTGGGCTACAGTTGGTTCTTGCGCACAAATCGGAAAACGTGTTCATTTAAGTGGCGGCGTTGGTATTGGTGGCGTTTTAGAACCTGTTCAGGCAGCTCCTGTAATTATCGAAGATGATGCGTTTTTAGGTTCCAGAGCAATTGTTGTTGAGGGTGTGAAGGTAGAAAGAGAAGCCGTTCTGGGTGCAAATGTTGTTTTAACGGCATCGACCAAAATTATTGATGTTACCGGCCCAACGCCTGTAGAGTATAAAGGAATTGTGCCGGCCCGCTCGGTGGTAATTCCGGGTAGTTACACCAAAAAGTTCCCTGCCGGAGAATACCAGGTTCCATGTGCTTTAATTATTGGCAAACGTAAAGAAAGTACAGATAAGAAAACTTCACTTAACGATGCGTTGAGAGAAAACAATGTAGCCGTATAAAATGGATTGAGGTGTAAGGTTTAGGGTGTAAGGCATCATCCAAAGCCTTAAACCCTCTGCCTTACACCTTTCAATTTATGAAAATTGGTTTCGATGGAAAACGTGCTGCAAATAACCTGACAGGTTTAGGTAATTACAGCCGATCGTTAATTGAGGCACTCGCCAGGCAATTTCCGCAAAACGAATATTTCGTTTATACACCTAAAGTAAAAACAGGGCAACAGATTGATGGCTTCCTCGCAGACGAAAACATCAAACTGAAACTGCCAAAAAATGGTACTTTCCTTTGGAGAAGCCTAAACATTTTAAAAGACCTGGTAAATGATGAAATTCAAATTTACCATGGCTTAAGCCACGAAATTCCTTTTGCAATTGAACACACCAGGATTAAATCGGTTGTTACCATGCACGACCTGATTTTTCTGCGCTTTCCAAAATACTATAAACTTATCGACAGAAAATTATACGAATGGAAAAGTAAATCTGCGTGTAAGCGAGCCGATAAGATAATCGCCATCAGTGAAAAAACAAAAGCAGATATCATCGAGTTTTATGGAATTAATCCTGATAAGATTGAGGTTATCTATCAAAGCTGCGATGATATTTTTAAGAAGCCTTACGATGAATCAACGCTAAAACGGGTCAGTTTAAAAAATAAGCTCCCGGAGAAATTTATACTCAGTGTTGGAACGATTGAAGAGCGCAAAAATCTTTTGCTGACCATTCAGGCCTTGAATAATGTTAGCGAAGACTATAAACTGGTTGTTATTGGCAAAAAGACGGCTTATTTCCAGACGATTGAAAGGGAAATTAAAAAACTTGGTTTAACTAGCAGAGTCATTTTTCTTCAAAATATTCCGTTTACTGATTTACCCGGTATTTATCAGTTGGCTACATTATTTGTTTATCCTTCATTTTACGAGGGCTTCGGCATTCCAATAATCGAGGCACTCTATTCGGGTCTGCCTACAATTGCGGCAACGGGTTCGTGCCTTGAAGAAGCAGGTGGGCCAAAAAGTATTTACGTACCGCCTACCGATGTAAACGCCTTATCGGCGGCCATTAATCAGGTAATCGAATCGTCGTCTCAGCAACAGCTGATGAAAAGAAAAGGGCTGGAATTTGTTCAAAAATTCAACAGCCCTTTAGTAACGGAGCAACTAATAAATTGCTACAAAAGTGTTTTAACCTAAATGTTATTTGGCAGCAATCGCGTTTGGCGGATATTGCGCTAAAATTTCTTTCACGCCGGTGTACAAACGCTGTTCTCTTTTGCTAAAGTTATCGAGGTTAAAGCCAGCACCCTGACCATGCCAGAACAATATCTTTTTAGCAGGGTCTAAGAAATCAATGATAATTGTGCCTTCAATGTATTGGTTTACATAGTTAGAGCCCCATCCGCCCCAACCACCACGCCAGCCCCAGCCGCCGCCCCAACCCCAGCCGCCGTAGTACGCCGGACCATAAAAGTCGGTTTTTTCTCTGGCTACAACAACAAGATTAACCAACAAATCTGGCCGGCTAGATTTTGTGAAACCTTTAGCATTCATTTCAGCTTCAACAGCAGCCATTAATCTTCTTTTATCAAGATTGTTTAGCTTAACTCTGGCAATGCCTTTATCGTAAAAATTGTAAGTTTTGTAAGCGTTCAAATTGACGTTCTTGTCATAATCTGAAGCGGTCCGAAGCGAAGAGCACCCGGCTAATGTGATTACAACGGCAATCAGCATTAATAATTTTTGGAAAATTTTCATTTGTTAATTTGTGTTTATATTTTTTTAAAATAACCTGTACTAAAAATACCTAAATCCTGAGGCAAAAACAAAAACAACATATTATTTTTACATTAGAGTTGTTTATTGTAAAACGCTGATTAAAAGCCATTGTTTTAGCCTAAATGTTAAATATTATCGCATTTTGAACATTTAACATATTGCATAAAAAATTACCTTTGCAGCATGCTTAAAGAAGAAATAAATAAGGCTTTAGAAATTTTAAAATCGGGCGGTGTTATACTTTACCCCACAGATACAATTTGGGGTTTGGGCTGTGATGCTAGCAACCCGGAAGCGGTTGATAAAATTCTGAAAATTAAAAATCGACCGGCCGAAAAAAGTTTGATAGTTCTTCTTGATGTTGACAGCAAAATACAAAGTTACGTTACTGAAGTGCCGGAGATAGCCTACGATTTAATCGAATATGCCGAGAACCCGCTTACCATTATTTTTTCTGGCGCAAAAAATTTAGCTCAAAATGTAATTAATGAAGATGGAAGTGTGGGGATAAGAATTGTAAAACACGATTTTTGCACACCTTTAATACAACGCTTCCGCAAGCCAATAGTTTCTACATCAGCGAATTTAAGCGGTGAGCCATCACCAAAAAACTTCGATGATATTAGCGCCGAAATCATTGATGGCGTTGATTACGTAGTGGATTTTGAACAGGAAAGCAGAACTTCAAAAAAGCCATCCACAATTATGAAACTTTCTCCAGGAGGCCAGTTTGAGTTTATTCGTAAGTAATTTTATTACTTTTGTAAAAATTAAATAGCCGGCAACCTGATGTCTATTCAGGTTCTTTATAAAAAAGTTTCTGAACTAACATTCAGCATGGCGGCTCCAGACTTATGCAACAACATTTACAAAATCCAATTTTTAGAACACTATCGGAAATTGCCGATAAAAACCAAATCCAGGCATATGTTATTGGAGGTTTCGTTCGCGATTTGTTTTTGAACCGACCATCTAAAGATATAGATGTTGTGGTAGTTGGCAGCGGGATAGCATATGCAGAGAGCGTGGGCAGCAAGTTGAATACTAAAGTTGCCATTTTTAAAAACTTTGGGACGGCCAACATCAAAGTAAATGATTTGGAAATAGAATTCGTTGGCGCAAGAAAAGAGTCCTATCGCTCCGATTCAAGAAAACCAATCGTAGAAGATGGCACACTTGAAGATGACCAGCTTCGCCGCGATTTTACAATAAATGCACTGGCGATAAACCTAAATGCAGAACATTTTGGCGAACTTTTAGATCCGTTTGAAGGACTGCGTGACTTAGAAAATAGACTCATTCGTACACCATTAGATCCGGAAATTACCTTTTCAGATGATCCCCTACGGATGATGAGGGCCATAAGATTTGCATCGCAGTTAAATTTCGTAATTGATGAAGCTGGAATTAATGCCATAAAAACGCAAAAGGACCGCATTAACATCGTTTCGAAAGAACGTATAACAGACGAACTTAATAAAATCATTTTATCCCCTAAGCCGTCTGTAGGATTTAAGTTATTGTTCGATACTGGATTACTACATATTATTTTCCCGCAGATGGCGCAGCTTTTCGGCGTGGACATAATTAAAGGAAAAGGGCATAAAGACAATTTTTACCACACCCTGGAGGTTTTGGATAACATTTGTGCCGATACTGAAGACTTATGGCTGAGGTGGGCAGCAATACTCCATGACATTGCCAAACCGGCGACAAAACGTTTTGAGGAAGGCCACGGCTGGACTTTCCACGGCCATGAAGATAAAGGCGCCAGAATGGTCCCGAAAATTTTTAACCAGTTAAAATTGCCGCTGAATGAAAAAATGAAATTCGTTCAAAAGCTGGTGCAACTTCACCTAAGGCCAATCGTTTTAGCCCAGGATACAGTTACAGATTCTGCTGTTCGGCGATTACTTTTTGATGCAGGTGAAGAAATTGAAAGTTTGATGCTGCTTTGCAATGCAGATGTTACAACAAAAAATGAATACAAAAAAACCAAGTACAGGAATAATTTTGAACTGGTTAAACAAAAGCTAAAAGACGTAGAAGAACGCGACAAATTACGAAACTGGCAGCCTCCAATTACCGGCAACGATATTATGGAAACCTTCGCCCTTGATGCCGGTAAAGAAGTTGGAATAATCAAAAGCGCAATTCGCGAAGCCATTTTGGAAGGTGAGATAACAAACGACTACAACGAAGCGTTTAATTTTATGCTCAACCTGGCGAAACAAATGGGATTAAATCCTGTTAATAGATAATTTAATTGCCAAAAACAATCAACCAAACAACTTTTTGTCGTAAATGTTGTTTTGTGATAAAACAAATTAACTTTAATTTTACAGCTCCAAATAACAATAATGGCTATTTATAAATTTAAAATTACTTTTGAAGATTTTGATGATGTTGTGCGAGAGATCGACATTAAATCTAACCAGACATTTGAAGATTTGCACAAGGCAATTCACAAATCGACGGGATATAACGCCGAAAAATCTTCATCATTTTATGTAAGTACCGATAATTGGTTGAAAGGTGATGAAATTGCATATTTACCAAATGAACGTAAAAAAGATAGAGTTGTGCTAATGGAAAACTCGAAACTCAGCGGCTTTATCGAAGACCCTCATCAAAAATTTTATTATACCTACAATTTCGACCGCCCTTACGATTTCCATGTAGAACTCGTTAAAATCATTTTAGAAGCCGACCCACATATTGAATATCCGTTTTTAGCAAAAAGCGCCGGCGAAGCGCCGAAAATTATGGAACAAAACGGGCCGCAATCTGTCGACCCACGTGGGGCCGCAGCATCTGCCAGCGAATTTGATTTCCTTAATGAAATGAATTTTGTTCCTGAAGATACTGATGAACTTGAAGCAATGGGTGAAATGGGTATCAATGCAGAGGAAAGCGATGAAGAAGAGGATTCGGAAGAGAATGATGAGTTTGGCGATGAGTTTTCGGACAGCGAAAGCTACGAAGATGATACGCACAAAGATGATTATTAATTAGTTATACAAGTTTTTAAATATCAAACTGTCGGACAAACCATCCGGCAGTTTTTTTATACCTTAACCTTATGTTAAAAAGCAATATCAAAACCTTAATCGTTATCGTTGGCCCAACAGCCATCGGCAAAACGGCTTTGGCCATTGATATCGCAAAACATTATAAAACCGAAATCGTATCTGCAGATTCGAGGCAGTTTTTTAAGGAAATGGAAATTGGCACAGCTAAGCCAAATGCTGTTGAACTCGCCGCTGCTAAACATCATTTTATTAACTCCCATTCCGTTACACAACTTTTTAGCACAGGAGATTTCGAAGTAGAAGCTTTGAAGGTTATCGAAAACATTTTCGAAAAGCATGATCAGGCGGTGATGGTTGGTGGAAGCGGTTTGTACGTTAATGCTGTAGTTAATGGCCTAGATGAAATGCCTGAAATTGATCTTAAAATTAGAGCAGCATTAAATAAACAGTTTGACGATGAAGGCTTGGAAATAATCCAAAATCAGCTTAAACAGCATGACCCGGAGTATTACGAAAAAGTTGATCAAAATAATCCGCAAAGAATGATTAGAGGACTTGAAGTTTTTCTCTCAACGCGGAAAAAGCTGTCCTCAATGTTGTCTTCAACGAAAAAACAAAGACCATTTAACATCATAAAAATTGGCTTAAATACCGACCGGGCCAAACTTTATCAAAGCATTAACCTTCGGGTAGATAAAATGATGGAAAATGGCTTGCTTGAAGAAGTGAAATCATTAATTAATTATCGAAGAGATAATGCTTTAAATACGGTTGGTTATAGCGAACTATTCGATTATCTGGATGAGCAAGTTCCGCTAGATGTTGCGGTTGCTTCCATTAAACAGAACACCCGGCGTTTTGCCAAAAGGCAGTTAACCTGGTTTAGAAGAGATGAGGATATCAAGTGGTTTGAGCCGGGTAAACCCGAATCGGTAATTAACATGATAGACCAAGAACTCAAAAAGCCATAAAAAAAGGCTCCGGATAAAATCCGGAGCCTTTTTGTTTTTCTGAACTATCTTATTTATCTGGAAACTTAACACCTCTATACTGTGTAATGTCGACAGTAGGAATATTAGAGCCATATTTGCCGTTAATTGCATCAATAAATACATTTGCAATTACAGCATTTCCACGTGGCGTTAGGTGAACACCATCCAAAGAAAAAGCACCACCGGTTATAAAGCCGGAATTAATTCCAACACCTTGCAAAACAATGCCTGTTTTCACCTGATTTAGATAAGTATAGGTGTCTGCTATGGCAAGGCCTTTGCTATCCGCAAGCGATTTGATGGTACTGTTATAGCTAAGTACATAATCTTTCACTTTAACGATTTCGTCTTTATCTAAAACCCAGTTGTTGGCAATCGGATTTAAAGGATGTAAGCCGTAAGGAAGGCCCGAAGCATTTGGAACACCAAATAAACCAGAAGATTGGAAAGGTAAACGAATCAAATCATCAGCAGTTGCAGCCCTTACCGCACCGGTTCCGGTTTGAATATAAATTGCTGCCGCCGCAGGGTTAATTGCTTTGGCTGCATTAAGCAAGGCTGCAATGGTTACGGTATTAAAATATGGAATTGCGGTAACGTCAGGAATGGTAGCAACTACGCCTTTTTGTCCGCCAGCTGTTAATGAATTTACTAAGTTCGAATATAAAAGTGCGAAGGTCGATTTATCAGTCAACACGTTTGTCGCATCGGTAGTTACTCCACCATTTGTTGCGTAACCTAAAGCGTCATTATTACCTAGCCACAAAGAAAAGAAAGTATGATTTCTTCCCTGAATAAACTGGAAATAACTCACCGTTCCAACTTGTGCATCAGTTAGCAAGCGCTCAAGATAAGGATTTGCAGCACCAAAAGGAGCAGCAAAAGCTAAATCAACACGCATACCAGGGATACCAAGATTTTGTACCTCGCCGGTGTATTTTGCCAAATGCCCGGCCGCATCACGGTAAGCGAGGTTACTCGTTACGTTTGTTAAAGTTGGCGTTCCATTTACAAGTGCTGATAAGTTTAAATAGCCTGAACCATTTGCCTGCGCATCGGTAAAAAATGGAGAAGTAAAGCTACCACCTCCAACAGTGGCCATTTGAGCAGCCACAAGATTAGGGTAAGCAACTTTTTGGCCTTCAAGGTAAAGCCCGCCATCGGCAAAGCCAGATGTTAGAGAATTACCCACGGCAATGTATTTGCTAAAATTTGCCTGACCTGCAGATGTCCCAACAGCGGTATCTATATCGGGTTTACAAGCCGCTGCAAAAAGAATTACGGCCGCAAAAAAACTATTGTATATATATTTCTTCATTTGAAATTCTCCTACCATTTATAAGTTAATGAAATACCCGGCGCATAAACCAAAGTCTTAAATGTACCATCTAATCCAGTTTCAATATTGCGTTGTTTACGCGATTTAACATCTTCAAAAAAGAATGATGCATTAACTTCAAATTTAGAAGTGAAAGCGTAACCTGCACCGGCACTTAAAATATAACGGTCAGCATCTGGTGCTTCCGGAGTTACATAACCATCCTGAACCGGACTAAAAGCATAACCAACACCGGCCCGTAGGGCAAGTTTATCAGATGCCTGGTGGTTTATACCCAGTTTAAATGAAGAACCATCACGATAGTTTCTGGCCGATTTTGTATCTGCAAGTGCTGAAGTATTGGTTGCATAATCGAAAGATAAATCCTGGTAGATGTGCCACTGCACCCAACTTGCATCGAATGCGAGCAACGTGCTTTTCGATAATGGAATTCCAATACCTAAACTAGTTGTAGCGGGTAAAGGCAGTTCTGCATTAAATGTATTTCCTGCCGGGAAAGAAGTTCTCAAAGATTCAGGCACATCAAATTGCGCAGAACCTCCATCTAACTTCGTTACCACTTTCGATTTATGTACAATTGCAAAAGTAACATTACTTAAAGTTTTGATATATATACCCGCATTCCAGCCATAACCTTTACCTGTACCGTCAAGCGTTACCTTGCCCGAGCGGCCATCAGGATAATTTACCGGAAGTGCCCGCTGAAGGTTTACGTCGCCATGGTTATAAACAAAACCGGCACCGATACCAATCTGATCAGTAATTTTTACACTCAAAGTAGGTTGAACATAAATTGCTTTCAGGTTTAAAGAAGTTAGGGCGTATTTACCAGACCAGTTATCACCCCAATCTACCAAACCCCCAAATGGCGTGTAAACCCCTAAACCAAGTTTCCAACGGTTTGATTTCGGACCCCAAACTGCGTAGAATTCGAAAGGTGGCGCTATTTTATTCTTTACATCTTCGGTAACGTTTGAGCCCGTTCGCTGAAAAGCCGACTTAAACAAAAGTGGATTCACGCCCGCAGAAATGGAATTTTTCTCCAGGAAACTAACTGCACCTGGGTTGTAAAATACGGAAGCTTCATCTAAAGCAAGTGCAGAACCCGCACCAGCCATGCCAATTTGTTTCTGGCCTTGTAAATTAACCTGGAAACCCTGCCCCAAAACCCACAGCGGGGCAGAAAGTAATACGCTCAATAAAATTTTTCTCATTTATATATGGTTATATGACAAATATATATTATGCTAACATAGCAATCAAGTATTTGTTTATTTTGTTTTAAAGAAATTTATGCCTGGGCTGTAGGGCCTCCAAAACCCATCGTAAAAGGCGGTTCTTCCTGCGTTTTGATGCGGCCGTTAACGTGTTCGAATTTTTGGATATTATCTTCCAGTGCGGTTAGCAAACGTTTTGCATGTTCAGGCGTAAGGATAATTCTCGACTTTACCTTCGCTTTTGGCAAGCCCGGCATCACCCTGATAAAATCGAGCACAAACTCCGTATTAGAATGGGTAATTATTGCCAGGTTCGAAAAAATACCTTCAGCAATCTCTTCAGATAGCTCTATGTTCAACTGGTTTTCGTTTTGTTGTTCTTCCATAAGTCAAAAATAAAAAAATCCGCTGCTAAACGGCGGATTTAAAGAAAAGATTAAATAAAATAAGGAGATTTATTGAATCGAGTATTCATAGTATTAACGACAAAATTTGTAATTGCCGGAAATATTGAACGCTAGAAATCCAATTTAAACAAAAAAGTCCTCCATTTTAGTGGAGGACTTTTCTTAAAATATTGAAATATTATGCTTCTACTTCTTCTTGTTTCGAAGCTAATAATTTGTCGTACTCTTCCTGAGAACCAACGATGATTCTTTCGTAACCACGTACACCAGTTCCTGAAGGAATTAAGTGACCTACAATTACGTTTTCTTTCAAGCCCAACATATTATCGCGTTTACCTGCAATTGCTGCCTCATTTAATACTTTCGTAGTTTCCTGGAATGAAGCCGCAGAAATGAACGATTTAGTACCTAATGATGCACGTGTAATACCCTGAAGGATAGAACTCGCAGTTGCTGGTCTCGCATCTCTAACCTGGATTTGTTTCAAATCTTTACGTTTCAGCTGAGAATTTTCATCTCTTAATCTACGTAATGAAACAATTTGGCCTGGTTTAAGATCTGTCGAATCGCCTGCATCTTCAACAACTTTCTTGTCGTACATTGCATCGTTTTCTTCAGCAAAATCCCAACGGTCAACAGCGTTATTTTCTAAGAAAATAGTATCGCCTGGATCCTCGATGTGAACTTTCTGCATCATTTGGTGAACAATTACCTCAAAGTGCTTATCGTTAATTTTCACACCTTGCAAACGGTATACCTCTTGAATACCATTAACGAGATATTCCTGAACTGCTGCAGGGCCTTTAATTGATAAGATATCTGCAGGAGAAATCGAACCATCTGATAATGGCATACCAGCTTTCACAAAATCATTATCCTGAACAAGGATGTGTTTAGACAATGGAACAAGGTACTTTTTAACTTCACCATCTTTAGATTCAATTGTAATCTCACGGTTACCACGTTTAACGCCACCCAAAGTTACAACACCATCAATTTCGGTTACTACAGCCGGGTTAGATGGGTTACGAGCTTCGAATAATTCCGTTACACGAGGCAAACCACCGGTAATATCACGGGTTTTACCAGTTGCACGAGGAATTTTAGCGATAATCTGACCAGTTTGGATAGCTTCGCCTTCATCAACAGAAACGTGAGCACCTACCGGGATGTTATAACCTTTAATGAATTCGCCTTTTTTATCAACGATTTGAACCGAAGGGTTTTTTGTTTTATCACGTGTATCGATAATAACCTTTTCACGGTGACCAGTTTGCTCATCTGACTCTTCACGGAAGGTAACACCTTCAATAATTGCATCAAATTGTGCTTTACCGGCAAATTCTGAAAGAATAACCGCGTTATATGGATCCCACGAACAAATTTTATCTCCTTTTGATAATTTATCGCCTTCTTTAACAAATAAGAATGCACCGTAAGGAATGTTGTTGGTTACAATAATACGACCCGTTCCTGGCTCAACAATTTTGAATTCACCTGAACGACCTAATACAACCTGAACTGTTCCATCTTCTGTTTGTGTATCAACAGTACGGATGTTTTCAAATTCGATAACACCATCAAATTTAGCTACGATGTTTGATTCTGCAGCGATGTTTGATGCAGTACCACCCACGTGGAAAGTACGAAGTGTTAACTGTGTACCCGGCTCACCGATTGATTGTGCTGCAATTACACCAACTGCCTCACCTCTCTGAACACGTTTGCCTGATGCTAAGTTACGTCCGTAACATAGTGCACAAACACCACGTTTGGCTTCGCAGGTTAATACCGAACGAATTTCGATACCTTCTAAAGGAGATTCTTCAATCGCTTTAGCTACATCTTCGTTAATATCTTCGCCCGCACCTATCAATAACGTGTTATCCAATGGATTGTACACATCATGTAACGAGGTACGACCTAAAATCCTGTCGTATAATGGCTCAACAATATCTTCCTGATCTTTCAATGCTGTTGTGTACATACCCCTTAAGGTACCACAATCGTTATCATTTACAATCATATCCTGTGCAACATCATGTAAACGACGAGTTAAGTAACCCGCATCCGCCGTTTTCAAAGCCGTATCTGCCAAACCTTTACGAGCACCGTGAGTAGAGATAAAGTACTCTAATACGGATAAGCCTTCTTTAAAGTTTGATAAAATAGGGTTTTCGATAATATCACCACCTGAACCTGATTTTTGAGGTTTTGCCATCAAACCACGCATTCCGCAAAGCTGACGAATCTGCTCTTTTGAACCACGTGCACCTGAATCAAGCATCATGTAAACTGAGTTAAAACCTTGGTTATCTGAAGATAACTGAGTCATAACGAAAGTAGTTAACCTGTTGTTGATACGGGTCCAGATATCGATAATTTGGTTGTAACGCTCGTTGTTGGTAATGAAACCCATGTTATAGTTGTTTCTCACCTCTTCAACCTCAGCAGCTGCTTGCTCAAGCAATGTATGTTTCTCTACAGGAATATTTACATCTTGTAAGTTGAACGATAAACCGCCCTGGAAAGCCATACGGAAACCTAATTCTTTGATATCATCTAAGAATTGAGAAGCACGGGCCATACCAGTCATTTTAACTACCTCACCGATAATATCTCTTAACGATTTTTTAGTTAACAACTCATTGATGTAACCAACTTCTTCCGGTACCATCTGGTTGAATAAAACTCTACCAACAGTTGTTTCTGTCAACTTATTAACGATAGAACCATCAGATTGCTTAACATTTACCCTTACTTTGATAAAAGCATGCAAGTCTAATTCTTTCTCATTATAAGCAATGATAACTTCTTCAGGAGAATAAAAATTCGAATCCTGTCCTTTTACAACTCTGGTTTCATCAGTTCTACGGCCTTTAGTAATGTAGTAAAGACCCAAAACCATATCCTGAGATGGTACTGTAATTGGTGTACCATTTGCAGGGTTCAAGATGTTGTGTGCTGCCAACATTAATACCTGGGCTTCCAAAATTGCCGCATTACCTAGTGGTAAATGCACAGCCATCTGGTCACCATCAAAATCGGCGTTAAATGCAGTACAAACTAAAGGGTGTAACTGGATAGCTTTTCCTTCGATTAGTTTTGGCTGGAAAGCCTGAATACCAAGTCTGTGTAACGTAGGTGCACGGTTTAATAAAACCGGGTGTCCTTTTAGTACATTTTCCAGGATATCCCAAACTAAAGGATCTTTTCTATCTACAATTTTCTTTGCAGATTTAACTGTTTTTACAACACCACGTTCAATCATCTTGCGGATAATGAATGGTTTGTAAAGCTCAGCAGCCATATCTTTAGGAATACCGCACTCGTGTAATTTAAGGCTCGGGCCTACAACAATTACCGAACGTGCTGAGTAATCCACACGTTTACCTAATAAGTTTTGACGGAAACGACCTTGTTTACCTTTCAGAATATCTGAAAGTGATTTCAAAGCACGGTTACCTTCAGTTTTAACCGCGTTAACTTTACGTGAATTATCAAATAACGAGTCTACAGCTTCCTGAAGCATACGTTTCTCGTTACGTAAAATTACCTCTGGTGCTTTAATCTCGATCAAACGTTTTAAACGGTTGTTACGGATAATTACACGACGGTATAAATCATTTAAATCGGAAGTTGCGAAACGACCACCTTCTAATGGAACTAAAGGACGTAATTCTGGTGGAATAACCGGAACAATTTTAACAATCATCCACTCAGGACGATTCTCAATACGTGTATTAGCGCCGCGGAAAGCTTCAACAACCTGAAGACGTTTTAACGCCTCATTTTTACGCTGCTGAGATGTTTCGTTAGCTGCCTGGTGACGTAAGTCGTAAGATAAAGTATCTAAGTCAATACGTTTTAACAAATCTTCTAACGCTTCAGCACCCATTTTGGCGATGAATTTATTAGGATCTTTATCGTCTAAGTATTGATTTTCTTTAGGTAATTTATCCAAGATATCTAAATATTCTTCTTCGGTTAGGAAGTCCATATAATTGATACCTTCTTCGGCCATTAAGCCTGATTGGATAACTACGTAACGCTCGTAATAAATGATTAAATCTAATTTCTTAGTAGGTAAACCTAATAAATAACCGATTTTGTTTGGTAATGAACGGAAATACCAGATGTGCGCAACAGGAACCACCAAAGCAATGTGTCCCATACGCTCACGACGTACTTTCTTTTCTGTTACTTCAACACCACAACGATCACAAACAATACCTTTATAACGGATACGTTTGTATTTACCGCAATGACATTCGTAGTCTTTTACCGGACCAAAAATACGCTCGCAAAACAAACCATCACGTTCAGGTTTGTAAGTACGGTAGTTAATAGTTTCCGGTTTCAACACCTCACCGCTCGAACGTTCCAAAATAATTTCCGGAGACGATAAGCTAATCGTGATTGATGTGAAATTGCTTTTTAATTTATTATCCTTTTTGTAAGACATACTCTTTTTATAAGGTTAAAGGCGGAGGGCGGAAAGGTAGAGGGCTTGGGGCGTCTAAACCCTTAACCTTCTACCTCTATACCTTCTACCTTAGTTAATCTAACGTAATATCTAAACCTAAACCGCGTAACTCATGCACCAATACGTTAAACGATTCTGGCACACCTGGTGTTGGTAGGTTTTCACCTTTAACAATAGCTTCGTAAGTTTTGGCTCTTCCGATAACATCATCCGATTTAACGGTTAATATCTCCTGAAGAATATTAGCAGCACCGAATGCTTCTAATGCCCAAACCTCCATCTCACCAAAACGCTGGCCACCGAACTGGGCTTTACCACCCAATGGTTGTTGTGTAATTAATGAGTATGGTCCGATTGAACGGGCGTGCATTTTATCATCAACCATGTGACCTAGTTTCAACATATAGATAATACCTACTGTTGTAGTCTGATCGAAACGCTCACCAGTTAAACCATTATATAGGTAAGTTTTTCCTGAGGCAGGAACACCTGCCTTAGCAATCCACTCTTCAACCTCATCGTGCGTAGCGCCATCAAAAATAGGTGTAGCGAACTTAACACCCAGTTCTTTACCGGCCCATGCCAATACGGTTTCGTAAATCTGGCCTAAGTTCATACGTGAAGGTACACCAAGTGGGTTCAACACAATATCAACAGGGCTACCATCAGCTAAGAAAGGCATATCTTCATCACGTACAATACGTGCAACAATACCTTTGTTACCGTGGCGACCAGCCATTTTATCACCTACTTTTAATTTACGTTTTTTAGCAACATAAACTTTTGCCATCTGTACAATTCCCGATGGAAGCTCATCACCTACACTAATTGCGAATTTATCGCGTTTGTAAGCGCCAAGTTCTTCGTTAACACGGATACCGTAGTTGTGAAGCAACATTTTAATCATCTCGTTCTTGTCATCATCAGTAGTCCATTTGTTAGGGCTGATGTGATTGTAATCAAGATCTGCTAAAATTTTCTGAGTGAATTTAGCACCCTTAGCAACTAACAATTCTTTGTAAATGTTAAATACACCCTGAGATGTTTTTCCATTTACAATGGTGAATAATTTATCTACTAATTCTGCTTTTAACTTCTCAGTGATGTTGTTATACCCTTTGTCTAATTTCTCAATTGCCGATTTTTCTTCAGCTTTTGTAGTTTTCTTAGCACGGCTGAATAACTTAGTATCAATTACTACACCCTGGATTGAAGGAGGAGTTTTTAAAGACGCATCTTTAACATCGCCTGCTTTATCACCAAAGATTGCACGTAGTAATTTTTCTTCAGGTGATGGGTCAGACTCACCTTTAGGGGTAATCTTACCAATTAAAATATCACCTTCTTTTACATCAGCACCGATACGGATAATACCGTTTTCATCAAGGTCTTTAGTAGCCTCTTCAGAAACGTTCGGGATATCTGGTGTTAATTCCTCTTCTCCACGTTTAGTATCACGTACTTCTAATTCAAACTCTTCAATATGCAATGAAGTGAAAACGTCATCACGAACAATACGTTCGTTAATTACAATCGCATCCTCAAAGTTAAAACCTTGCCAAGGCATGAATGCCACTTTAAGGTTTCTACCTAATGCCAACTCGCCATTTTCAGTTGCATAACCTTCGCAAAGAACTTGTCCTTTAGTAACTTTCTGACCTTTCTTAACGATTGGTTTTAAGTTAATACAAGTATTCTGGTTGGTTTTTTTGAACTTAATTAAACGGTAAGTTTTGCTATCACCTTCAAATGAAACTAAACGATCATCTTCGTTACGTTCGTATTTAATGGTGATTTCATTCGCATCTACATATTCTACAACACCATTACCTTCTGCATTGATAAGTGTTCTTGAGTCGCGTGCAACGCGGCCTTCCAAACCTGTACCAACAATCGGAGCTTCCGGACGTAACAATGGTACGGCCTGGCGTTGCATGTTCGATCCCATCAATGCCCTGTTCGCATCATCATGTTCTAAGAACGGAATTAACGACGCAGCGATTGAAGTAATCTGGTTAGGCGCAACATCCATCAAGTCTAATTTCTCAGGCTCAATAATCGGGAAGTCACCCTCATAACGTGCTTTTACGCGTGGTGTTATAAAGTTACCTTTATCATCATATTCTGCATTTGCCTGAGCGATGGTTTTTCCATCTTCATCCTCTGCAGATAAATAAATAACATCAGAATCAACAACTACTTTACCATCTTCAACACGTTTGTATGGTGTTTCAATGAAACCTAAATTATTGATTTTTGCATGCACACAAAGTGATGAAATCAAACCAATATTCGGTCCCTCTGGCGTTTCAATTGTACACAAACGACCATAGTGCGTATAGTGAACGTCACGTACCTCGAAACCAGCACGCTCACGTGATAAACCACCCGGGCCTAAAGCTGATAAACGACGTTTGTGTGTAATCTCGGCTAATGGATTGGTTTGATCCATAAACTGAGACAACTGATTTGTACCAAAGAAAGAGTTGATAACTGACGATAACGTACGGGCGTTAATTAAGTCAGTTGGTGTAAACACCTCGTTATCGCGAATGTTCATACGCTCACGGATGGTTCTTGCCATACGGGCTAAACCTACACCGAATTGTGCGTACAATTGCTCACCTACCGTACGTACACGACGGTTTGATAAGTGGTCAATATCATCCACCTCTTCTTTAGAGTTTATTAATTTAATTAAGTATTTAACAATGGCGATAATATCCGCTTTTGTTAAAACTTTAACATCATCCGGTGTATTCATTTTCAATTTACGGTTGATGCGGTAACGACCAACATCTCCTAAATCGTAACGTTTATCTGAGAAGAATAAACGATCAATGATACCACGTGCAGTTTCCTCATCAGGTGGTTCTGCGTTACGCAAAGCACGATAGATGTTTTCAACAGCCTCTTTTTCAGAGTTTGATGTATCTTTTTGTAATGTATTATAAATAATGGTATAATCGGCCTGGCTAGCACCATCTTCTTTAGAAAGAATGATGGTTTTAACACCTGCTTCGATTACCATATCAATGTGTTCGTCTTCTAAAACGGTTTCTCTTTCAAGAATCACTTCATTACGGTCGATAGAAACTACCTCACCTGTATCTTCATCTACAAAATCTTCAACCCATTTCTTTAAAACTCTTGCAGCAAGTTTACGACCGATATATTTCTTTAAACCTGATTTACTAACTTTTACCTCGTCAGCAAGATCAAAAAGTTCTAAGATGTCTTTATCAGAATCGTAACCAATAGCACGTAATAAAGTGGTAACCGGGAATTTTTTCTTACGATCGATGTAAGCATACATTACGTTGTTAACGTCTGTAGCAAACTCGATCCATGAACCTTTGAAAGGGATAACACGTGCTGAATACAATTTGGTTCCGTTTGTGTGACGGCTTTGGCCGAAAAACACGCCTGGAGAACGGTGTAATTGCGAAACGATAACACGCTCTGCACCGTTGATAACAAATGTACCTTTTGGTGTCATATACGGGATTGTACCTAAGTACACATCCTGAATAATGGTTTCAAAATCTTCATGTTCAACATCGTTACAAGAAAGCTTTAGCTTCGCTTTTAATGGAACATTGTAGGTTAATCCACGCTCAATACATTCGTGTATATCGTAACGTGGCGGATCAACAAAATAATCAAGAAACTCTAAAACGAAGATGTTTCTTGAATCTGTTATTGGAAAGTTTTCAGCAAACACTTTAAACAAACCTTCGCTAGAGCGATCGTCTGATGTGGTATCTATCTGGAAAAATTCTCTGAATGATTGCAATTGCACATCCAGAAAATCCGGATAGTCTATAATGTGCTTACTAGTTGCAAAATTTACTCTTTGTTCGACTGTCTTTGCCAATGGACTAAAAGATTTTAGTTTAAGAATAAACTATTTGTTTGGTTTCGGGTTTGAAACATCCTCATTAACCAAGCAAAATGAGGTGTTTATAAACAGGTAAAGACACCGACATTTTCAGTCGGTGTCTGATACATTTTTAGCTTAGCTAAATTAAGTTATTACTTAATTTCAACTACTGCTCCAGCTTCTTCTAATTGTTTTTTAAGAGCTTCTGCTTCGTCTTTAGCAACACCAGTTTTTAATTCTTTTGGTGCTCCGTCTACTAAGTCTTTAGCTTCTTTCAAACCTAAACCAGTTAAGTCTTTAACAAGTTTTACAACTGCTAATTTCTGACCACCAGCTTCTTTTAAGATTACATCAAAAGATGTTTTTTCTGCAGCAGCAGCAGGTGCATCACCACCAGCAGCAGGACCAGCAACTACAGCAGCAGCTGCAGGCTCAATACCATACTCATCTTTTAAGATTTGAGCTAATTCATTAACTTCTTTTACTGTTAAGTTTACCAATTGCTCAGCAAACGCTTTTAAATCTGCCATTTTATTAAGATTTTAAAAATTTACGTGTAATAATTTTGTTTAATTTTCGAACTTAAGGTGTTCGTTAACCTTCTCTTTCTTGTAGAGTTTTAACAATTCCTGCAATTTTGCCACCGCTTGATTTAAGGGCAGAAACAACATTTTTAGCTGGTGATTGTAATAATCCAATGATATCGCCAATAAGCTCTTCTCTCGATTTTAAGCTTACTAAGTTATTCAATTGGTCATCGCCAACGTATACTGATGAATCTATGTATGCCGCTTTAAGCAAAGGTTTATCAGAAGTTTTTCTCAAAGTTTTAATCAACTTAGCCGGAGCGTTTGCTGTTTTTGAGAATAATAATGATGATGAACCTTTAAGGGCTTCGTATATCTCAGAAGCATCGCCGTCCAAACCTTCAATCGCTTTGCGGATTAAAGTGTTTTTAGCAACCTTCATTACGATATCACTTTCAAAACATTTGCGACGGATGTTATTAATCTGCTCAACAGAAAGGCTCGAAGTATCAGCAATGTAAAAATTGCCAAACTCCTGCATTTGTCCTTGTAGTTCTAAAACTACTTCGTTTTTTTCTTCTCTGTTCATGATTAGATCCCCGCTACTGATTTTGTTTCAATTGCAATTCCAGGACTCATTGTAGAAGACACGTGAATGCTCTTAAAATAAGTTCCTTTAGCAGCAGATGGTTTTAATTTAGAAATTACAGAGATGATCTCTAATGCATTTTCATAAATTTTATCTGCCGGGAATGATACTTTCCCAATTGAAGCGTGTATAATACCGCTTTTGTCTACTTTAAAATCAATCTTACCTGCTTTAACCTCTGTTACAGCTTTACCAACTTCGTTAGTTACTGTACCAGATTTTGGGTTTGGCATTAAGTTCCTTGGACCTAGAACACGGCCTAATTTACCTACTTTCGCCATACAAGCTGGTGTAGTGATAATAATGTCTACATCGGTCCAACCACCTTCAATTTTAGCCACATATTCGTCTAAACCTACGAAATCTGCGCCGGCTGCTTTTGCTTCTTCTTCCTTATCAGGAGTTACTAAAGCTAAAACACGTACAGTTTTACCTGTTCCGTGTGGTAAAGTAGCAATACCACGTACCATTTGATTGGCTTTACGTGGATCTACACCTAATGATACATCAATATCAACTGATGCATCGAATTTAGTGGTAGTGATTTCTTTTACCAAAGCAGCAGCAGCCTGTAAAGTATAAGCTTTACCAGCTTCTATTTTAGCATGTGCCTTTTTTTGATTTTTAGTTAATTTCGCCACTGTTGTAAACTGTTTTTAATTAATTATTCCAGGGTGCGTCACCAGAAACGGTGATTCCCATACTGCGTGCTGTACCGGCAACCATACTCATTGCAGATTCGATTGTAAATGCATTTAAATCAGGCATCTTATCTTCAGCAATAACTTTAATCTGGTCCCAGGTCACCGATCCAACTTTTTTACGGTTAGGCTCAGCAGAACCACTCTGTAATTTAGTAGCATCTTTTAACTGGATGGCTACAGGAGGGGTTTTGATGATGAAATCGAATGACTTATCAGCATAAACAGTAATTACAACCGGCAATACTTTACCTGCTTTATCTTGGGTACGAGCGTTGTACTGTTTGCAAAACTCCATAATGTTAACACCTTTAGCACCTAATGCAGGTCCTACTGGTGGCGATGGATTTGCCGCTCCGCCTTTGATCTGTAATTTGATCATTGCACTGACTTCTTTTGCCATTTTGTGTTTTTATTTATTTAAAACTCAATGTTAATTGTGGAAGCATGTAACATTTAATTTCCTGGCGGCTTTATATAAAACCAAAAGGACTGCAAAGATATGAATAATCTTGCAGATAGACAATAGATTAAGAGAAATTTTTTATAATTTGTGAAGTCGTGAAATAAAGCAAGCCCTCTAATTAAAAAAACCTCCAGAAATCAATCTGAAGGTTCTATATTTTTAAATCGTAATTTGAAACTCTAAAATCTAAAATCGTAAATCAGATTACTCCTTTTCTACTTGCATATAGTTAAGTTCCAGTGGCGTTTTACGACCGAAAATCTTAACCATAACTTTTAATTTTTTCTTCTCTTCGTTTACTTCTTCGATAACACCGGTAAAACCGTTGAAAGGTCCATCCATAACTTTGATGTTTTCGCCAACGTAGAAAGGCACATTCATCATCTCTCCCTGCTCACTCATTTCATCAACCTTACCTAAAATACGGTTAACTTCTGCCTGGCGCATCGGGATTGGATTACCGGCTTTATCACCTAAAAATCCAATTACACTATTAATGCCTTTAATGATGTGTTCTAGTTCGCCGTCTAAAGTTGCTTCAATTAAAACATAACCAGGATAAAAGTTACGCTCTTTTGCAATTTTTTTACCGTCTTTCATCTGGTAATATTTCTCCATAGGTATTAAAACCTGAGGAACCAAATGAGAGAAACCTAAACGACTTATTTCAGCATCAATATACTGTTTTACCTTTTTTTCTTTACCGCTTACCGCTCTTACAACATACCACTTTAAAAGATCGCTCATTAGTATATTAATTAGAAAGTGATTTGTAAAAAGTATCTAACACGAATACAGAACCTTTATCCATTGCGAAAATGATTAATGCAATAATTAAAGAGGCTACTAAAACAAGAACCGCCGAATTTTGAAGCTCGCCCCAGGTTGGCCATGTAACCTTCTGGGTCATTTCATCATACGATTCTTTTATAAACTGAACTACTTTAGCCATATCTATTTAAATGATTAAATGATTGAGTTAGTGAATGAACGAATGCTAACATTCTATCCTTGTAACATTCATTAAACAACCATTATTTGGCACGGGAACAAGGATTCGAACCCTGATCAAAGGTTTTGGAGACCTCTATTCTACCGTTGAACTATTCCCGTAATTTAAAAGCAAAGTACTTAAGTATTTCTCAAGCACCTTGCTTTCAATTATTTTCCTTAAGCCCCCGTAGGGGTTTGGGGTTACTATTTTAAAATTTCAGTTACCTGACCAGCACCTACTGTTCTACCACCTTCACGGATAGCGAAACGTAGACCTTTTTCCATTGCGATTGCGTTAATCAATTTAACTGTAATTGTAACGTTATCACCTGGCATTACCATCTCAGTACCTTCAGCTAATGAAATCTCACCAGTTACGTCTGTTGTACGGAAATAGAATTGAGGACGGTATTTGTTGAAGAATGGAGTGTGACGACCACCTTCTGCTTTTGATAATACATAGATCTCAGCTTTGAAATCTGTGTGAGGCGTTACTGAACCTGGTTTACAGATTACCATACCACGACGGATATCAGTTTTCTCAATACCACGTAATAATAAACCAACGTTATCACCAGCTTCACCGTAATCTAAAATTTTACGGAACATCTCAACACCAGTTACTGTAGATTTTAAGTTCTCAGCACCCATACCTAAGATTTCAACCGGATCACCTGAGTTGATTACACCACGCTCAATACGACCAGTAGCAACTGTACCACGACCAGTAATTGAGAATACATCTTCTACAGGCATTAAGAAAGGAAGTTCAGTTAAACGTGGAGGAATTGGAATGTAGTTATCTACCGCTTCCATTAATTCCATAATTTTTCCAACCCATTTCGGATCACCGTTTAATCCACCTAAAGCAGAACCTTGGATTACTGGAATGTCATCACCTGGGAATTCATAGAATGATAATAATTCACGAACTTCCATTTCAACTAATTCTAATAACTCAGGATCATCAACCATATCCACTTTGTTCATGAATACAACTAATGAAGGAACACCTACCTGGCGAGCCAATAAGATGTGCTCACGAGTTTGTGGCATTGGACCATCTGTAGCAGCAACAACGATAATTGCACCGTCCATTTGAGCAGCACCAGTTACCATGTTTTTCACGTAATCCGCGTGACCTGGACAGTCAACGTGTGCGTAGTGACGGTTAGCTGTTGAATACTCAACGTGAGCTGTATTGATTGTAATACCTCTTTCTTTTTCCTCTGGAGCAGAGTCAATAGATTCGAATGAACGTGCCTCAGATAAACCTGCATCAGCTAAACATTTTGTAATAGCTGCTGTTAAAGTTGTTTTACCGTGATCGACGTGACCGATTGTACCGATGTTTAAGTGCGGTTTACTGCGGTCAAATTTTTCTTTTGCCATTTTATTTATAACTAATTAGTAGGTTAACTTTTTATTATTTTTTATTTATTGTTTTATTGCAATGCAACACAAAAAACCTTGTCTACTCTGTTCTAATTAACAGATTTAACAAAGCTTCTTTTACCTGAGCCAACTATGGGAATTGAACCCATGACCTCTTCCTTACCAAGGAAGTGCTCTACCGCTGAGCTAAGTCGGCTTTTTATTCAGCTCATTAGTTCAATAGCCTGCCAGTTCGTTAGGTTACAAATGAACCAGTGAACTATTTACTAATGAACTTCCAAGAGCGGAAGACGAGGTTCGAACTCGCGACCTATAGCTTGGAAGGCTATCGCTCTACCAACTGAGCTACTTCCGCTTGCTAATTTACGGTTTTAGATTTATGAATTACGATTGATGGTCTCAATCTAAAATCGTCAATCTAAAATCTACAATCAACTTGTGGGGAGAGAAGGATTCGAACCTTCGAAATCTTGCGATAACAGAGTTACAGTCTGTCCCATTTGGCCGCTCTGGAATCTCCCCAACTTTATCCTAAAATGCGAACACCTTAAAATAACAGAGCCTCCTATCGGAATCGAACCAATGACCTACTGATTACAAGTCAGTTGCTCTACCAGCTGAGCTAAGGAGGCTTTTATTTTTATTGCACCGTTTAAAAAAATGGTTTTCTAAACAAATGAATGCGTATTTTATAAAATATTATACTTTCACAGAACAATCCATTTCGTTATTTGAGGTAACCCCCTTTCCGAATTGGAATGCAAATCTACACATTTATATTTCTATTCAAAATAAATTTAAAAAAAAATTAGCAGGCCTTTAAACCCGCTAATTGCTTATCTAAAAATAGAAAAAATATTTACTTAGTAATCAGATGTTTCAGCAAGAGTGGACAGTGTTTTCTGCTGAATTTTTTTTTTACATTATTTGTTAGTACCTGGTAATTGGATTTCTTAAAAATAAAACCGTCCCTTCAAAATGTCCAAAAAAAAAGAAATTGTTACGGTAAATATTGATAGATGAAAATTGATAACGCTATTAAAAATATACCGCCCACCAAAAGGTACAACCCTTTAGTTTTTTGCAAAAACAACGAAACCATTCCTAACAAAATAGCTGTCGACAGCATCAAGATACTTACCCAGTAACTTAGTTTCCAGATGCTGGTTGCTAGGAGATAAATTACAAATGGTAAAAAGCCAATGCTTTTCAATGCTAAATTCTTATTCATAGGTAACGTTCCGGTTTAATTGGTGATAATTTAATCTTCTATTATAAATCATGTGAATCCGCCCAAACAAAAAACGGCATAAATTACTTTATGCCGTTTTTATAATGGTATCGTTAATTAGTAATCAGATATTTCACTATCAATTAAAACAGTTTTCTGTTCACTAATTTTTTTTCTTGTTTTTTCTTTATGCTTGGTAATCTGCTTTCTTAATGATTCGATTGCCAAATCCGTGGCTTCCTCAAATGATTTACATTGTTCTTTAGCGAATAACGTTCCACCCGGTACAATCAGCTTTATTTCACTGATTTTATTGGCTTCATCTTCTACGTTCTCTAACTTTAAATACACTTCACCACTAATTATCTGGTCAAAAAACTGATCGAGCTTATTGGCCTTCTTCTGTATAAAGTTTAACAACTTACTGTCTGCACTGAAGTGGATTGATTGAACTCCGATTTTCATTTTTCCTCCTTTTTTTTACGCCTTTGGATGGGCTTGTTTATAAATTGTTTTTAATCTTTCGATTGAATTGTGTGTGTAAACCTGTGTAGCGGCTAAGCTGGCATGACCTAACAACTCCTTAATTGCATTTAAATCTGCACCGGCATTGAGCAAACTGGTTGCATAACTATGGCGAAGTACATGCGGACTCTTTTTATCATGAGTTGACACGTATTTTAGGTAAGAACTTACAATGCGGTATATTAACTTAGGGTAAGCAGCCGCACCATTATTGGTAACGACTAAGTTTGGCAAATTGTTATCGAAACTTTGCAACTTTTTTAATTCGATGTAACTATTTAATTGATTTACAAGTTGTTTATTGATGGGAATAATGCGTTCCTTATTGCGTTTACCCAAGACTTTAATCGTATTTGAATAAACATCGAAATCTGTTTCCTTTAGGTTAATTAATTCGGCCAGCCGCATGCCCGTACCAAAAAGCAATTCGATTACAAGATGATTTCTTTTGGAATAAAAATCATCGTTAAAAAAGGTTTCAGAATCCAGCAGGTGATCAAGCTTTTGACTTTCTACAAAAACCGGCAAGCGTTTAGGGATTTTCGGCGCTTTAATCAAAACCATTGGGTTTTGTTCGGCTTTACCTTCACGTATCAGAAACTTATAAAAGCTGCGCAACGAAGATATTTTTCGGTTGATGCTGTTTTCTGATGATTTTTCTTCCATCAAATCAACCATAAAACTCCGCACGTGGGTATGCTTAATGTCTAAAAAATTTAAACCATACGTATCGGCAATGTACTTTTCAAACTGAACCAAATCAGCCTTGTAAGAGGTTATGGTATGCTGAGAATAGCGTTTCTCGTGAAGTAAATATGTTAAAAAACCGTTCAGCAACATTTAATATAAATTAGTAGCCCACTAAGATTGAAGTTACTAATTGTTTTAATATTAAGAAATTATTAACAGAAAATTTTACACAAAAAAAATGCCTTCAGAAAACACTGAAGGCACTTAATATTATTGTATATATCTTTGAAACTATACGGTTGTATCCTGGTTCATATTCTGAATGTAAACAGCATGTTTAATTTCAGTACGACGAGCTACAGATTTTTTCTCGTATGCCTGACGGCTACGTAGTTCTCTCAATACACCAGTTTTTTCGAATTTCTTCTTGAAACGTTTAAGGGCTTTATCTAATGATTCGCCGTCTTTAATGTTGATAATAATCATAACGCTGAAATACCTCCTCTCGTGGTTTTTAAATTTTCCTTATTGTAAGGGATGCAAATGTAAGCAAATTATTGAAACTCAGAAACGTTTTTGCGAAAAAAACATTAACGAATCTCAGGCATATAAATTTAATTGCTGCTATAAAATGCCTGGAAAATTATTGCCTCCTGTTTTTTTTAAATCCTGTTGTAGAAAACCTGTTTTAAAACTGGAAAATATCAGGTGTTAATCCTCAAAGCGTCTCTTGAATCATTACACTGCAAATGAAAACATATTATCGTTTAACTGAATTAATTATTTTCTTTTTATACATTTAGATCTTAAATAAACAACAAATGACTACAGGAAAAAAAGTTATTTCAATCATTGCAGTAATTGCAATTCTTCTACTGGCTGGCTTAGCTTATTATCGTTATTTCTTCGTTTTTGGCGAAGGTGTTAAAGCTGGAGAACTTAACTATGTTGTTAAAAAAGGCTACATGTTTAAAACATACGAAGGTAAACTAATTCAAAGCGGCATAAAATCAAGGCAGACAGGAACCTTACAAAATAACGAATTTGAGTTTTCTATTGGCAGTAAAGCAATTGCCGAAAAAATGATGGCTAATAGTGGTAAGTTTTATGAATTGCATTACAAAGAATACAAAAATACCTTACCCTGGAGAGGCTTCTCGGTTTATCTTGTAGACAGCATTCTTTCTGTTAAAGATTTACCCCAGTAATTAAGTCTTTTTAAATTAGCTCTTCTTTTTCGGAACCTTTGCACCTTCTTTTCTGGCTTCTGATAAGCCTATTGCCACCGCTTGTTTTTTAGAAGTTACTTTTTTGCCCGAACCACTTTTGAGCTTACCTTCTTTCAATTCGTGCATGGTTTGCTCCACCTTTTCACCAGCTTTTTCTGAGTACTTTGCCATATCTTTTAGTTTTTCATTGAAAACAATTTGTAAAATATTTTAGTTTGAAAAAAACAGACAAAAAAAATCCGGAGGTTGTTACCTTCCGGATTACTCATAAATATATTTGGTTGTTAATATTTTGATTAAGCTTAGCCTAAAATTTCTCTGGCAATTACAATTTTCTGAATTTCTGAAGTCCCCTCGCCTATTGTACATAATTTACTGTCGCGGTAAAATTTTTCTACAGGAAAATCTTTAGTATAGCCGTAACCACCAAAAATCTGCACTGCTTCGGTTGATACCTTTACGGCAACTTCCGACGAAAAATATTTAGCCATTGCCGATTCCTTTGTCATTGGCAGGTGTCTGTTTTTCAAATCAGCGGCCTGGCGAATCAAAAGTTCCGATGCTTCAATCTCTGTCGCCATATCTGCAAGTTTAAAACTAATGGCCTGAAAACTCGAAATTGGTTGCCCAAATTGCTGGCGTTGTTTCGAATAAGAAACCGCAGCATCAAAAGCACCTTTTGCAATGCCTAAACCTAATGCAGCAATTGAAATTCTTCCGCCATCTAAAACTTTCATGGCCTGCTTAAAACCCTCGCCAACATTTCCAAGCAAATTTGCCTTTGGAACGCGGCAATTATCAAAAATCATCTCTGTGGTTTCAGATGCCCGCATTCCTAATTTATTCTCTTTCTTACCGGCAGAAAATCCTGGCGTACCACGTTCAACCACTATTGCCGAAATTCCTTTCGAGCTTCCCTGCTCGCCCGTACGTACCATTACAACGGCAACATCGCCGCTTTTTCCATGGGTTATCCAGTTCTTCGAACCATTAATTATATAGTCATCACCATCTTCAACAGCTGTTGTCATCATCCGCAGTGCGTCAGAACCAGTATTGGCCTCAGTTAAACCCCAGGCGCCAATCCACTCGGCAGTTGCTAATTTTGGCAACCACTTTTTCTTCTGCTCATCGTTACCAAAAGCCAAAATATGGCCGGTACAAAGCGAGTTGTGGGCGGCCACCGATAAGCCGATAGAACCACAAACTCTGGCAACTTCTACAATTACATCTACATATTCCTGGTAGCCCAAACCTGAGCCACCGTACTCTTCGGGCACTAAAACGCCCATCAACCCCATCTCCCCCAATTGCTTAAATAAATCTACCGGAAAGAATTGTGCCTCATCCCATTCCATTATATTCGGGCGAATGTGTTTCTCGGCAAAATCCCGAACCATCGCCTTTACATTTACCTGTGTTTCAGTTTCTGAAAAATTATAGCTTACGCTCATTAATTTATATTTTATGGTTAGTGGCGGCAATGATAAACAATTATTTTTTAGTTATTTCCTATTTAAAATTCGCACAAATGCAGAACGAAATGGTATTGGGTTCAATTACCCGATCTGCCAATTTTAACACATAAAAAAACTGGATTTTTTCTTGAAAAGAATTTAAATTATTTTTCTGTCTCAACCGAACGATAAAGCGTTTAGCAACTAAAAAGTAATGTAAGGGGTAATTTTTTCAATAATCTGAGGCGTAAGAATAGCCACTTTTCTCAAATCACTCAATCCAGCATAGTTGCCATGCTGTTTGCGGTATTGAATAATTGCATTAATTTGTTTGTAGGATAGATAGGGTGATGACTTTAATGCACTAAAGTCAGCGGTATTGATATTAAGCGTCTTAACTGACGATGCATTTATCGTTATCTGGTCTTTTATTTCTGCATACTTTACCGAATCTAAGCCATAAACTTCCAGAAGTTGTTCCTTTTTGTAGAAACCACCTAAACGCTCCCGATATTTTAAAATCCTGGTTGCGAAAGCCGGCCCAATGCCTTTTATCTGGTCCAAACCGGCAGAATCGGCTTGGTTAAGCTCAACGACAACAAGCGCCTTTTTAACATACTCTTTTTTCTCGTATTGAAAATTTTTCCCTGCAAATGATGGCTCTTTATTTTCTATTTCTACATATGGCAAAAGCTTCTTATACATCGCGGGCGAAATGGTGTACATCTTTTGCAAATCTTCTGCTCTGTAAAACTTACCTCCTTTGTTTCTATAATTTACGATAGACTGCGCTTGCTTTGTCGATAAACCAAGTGTTTGCCACTCTTCCGAACTGATTTTATTGGGATCGAATTTAAATAACCTTGAGCTGGTCTTAATCCCTGCATTTTCGATTCTATCGCGGGTGTAGTACGAACTTTCCTCGTCGGTAATTGTTATTTTTTTAATTGCTGCCGATAAAGCCGGCCCATCTTCATCAACAGGCTTATAATAATTGTACGCTAAGGGAGAAATTTTTAAGAGGAGAATAATTGCAGTTAAGAACACTAAGCCGTTGAATTCGCCTTTGCTGAAACCAAAATGTTTGTTAAGCCAAATTCTCATAATATGATATGACGTGTGTATTATAAATATAAATCTTATTTTTGGGATTGCAAAACACGTTACTGTTACGCAATATCAACAAGCTAAAATTTTTTTATGAAGATTATTACTACCTCAGAGTTTGCGAAGGCGACGAAGATAGATAAGTTAGGCGTTCCCGGTTTGGCAGGTTTGATGATGGAAATCATGAAACTGAACGATATTAACGACGTTTTCTCTCAGAACCAGCACTTTAAAGGCTTAGAATTCGTTGATAAAATACTGGAAACCATTGGTGTTTCAATTGATTTTGATGAAGATGAACTAAACAGTATCCCTAAAACCGGACCATTTATTGCGATTGCAAATCATCCATACGGAGGCGTAGAAGGCTTGGCGCTCGTTAAACTTTTGTGCACGGTTCGCCCGGATGCGAAGGTCATGGTTAACTTCATTTTGAAAAAGATTCCAAACTTAGATGAATTTTTCGTGGCGGTTAACCCCTTCGAAAACGTACAGCATTCATCAAGCATTAGCGGCTTAAAAACAACTTTCGATCTTTTAAGAAACGGTACGCCGATAGGAATTTTTCCCGCTGGTGAAGTTTCGACGTTTAAATTGGATGCACAACAGGTTACCGATAGAATGTGGCACCCGGTTGTGGGCAAATTAATAGCGAAAGCAAAGGTACCGGTGGTACCCATCTACTTTCACGGCAATAATGGTGTTTTCTTCAACATTTTAAGTTTCATCCATCCAACGCTTAGGACCGCAAAGTTACCATCCGAGTTTCTGAACAAGCATGGCCGCACCATTCGTGTAAGGATAGGAAAAGCTATCGGACTTGATGAAATTTCTCACATGAACAAAACCAATAAGTTAATGGACTTTTTAAGAGCCCGTACTTATGCATTAGGTGTTGGTTTAGACACAGAAAAGAAACTTTTTAATCCACTCAAACTCTTTAAGATTAAAAAGAAACCGGTAGAGGTTATCGAAGAAACATCGAGGGTTTTGATAAAAGAGGAAGTGACAACGCTGGACGATTTTAAAGTGTGGACGGAAAAGAACTATGAGGTTTACATCGTGCCAACGCTAAAAATTCCAAATATTTTAAGAGAAATTGGCCGTTTACGTGAAATTACTTTTAGAGAGGTTGGTGAGGGTACAAATAAAAAAATAGACTTAGATAATTACGATATTTATTATAACCACCTTTTTATCTGGGATAAAGAACTTGAAAATATTGTTGGCGCTTATCGCATTGGCAAAGGCGACGAAATTTTGGAAAGCATGGGTCGCAGAGGTTTCTATCTTTCAGAGCTGTTTAAAATGAAAGACCAGTTTTACCCTATGTTACGGCAAGGTATCGAGCTGGGACGCTCCTGGATAAGGAAAGAGTACCAGGGTAAACCGCTTCCACTTTTCTTGCTTTGGAAAGGGATTTTAAAATACCTTATCGATAATCCTCAATACCGCTACATGTTTGGTCCGGTGAGTATTAGCAATAGTTTTTCTAAATTTAGTAAGGCACTTATTGTCGATTACATCACCAAAAATCATTTCGATTATGAGATGGCCAAATATGTAAAACCAAGAAACAAATTTAAGGCAGATTTATTGCCGATTTCGACCGATACTTTGGTTGATAGCAGCGATTCTTTTAAAGACTTAGATAGCATAATTGGCGACATCGAAAACTCACACATCAAAGTTCCTGTGCTTTTGCGCCAGTACATGAACCTGAACGCAAAAATCATTTCATTTAACATCGACCCAAAATTTTCTGATTGTTTAGATGGTTTTCTGGTTGTAGATACACATAATATTCCGCCAGAAATGATAGAAAAATTAGGCAAGAACCTTTAGATTATAAAATAGAAAAACCCGGATATCCATCCGGGTTTTTTCTTATCAACTAACCTAAACTTTTTTATAAATACTAACCAAGTAATTTATAATGCAAATATGAGGTTACATCATTAGCTAAATATTAAGGGAATGTTATAAAATCGAAAGTCCCGGAAAGAAATTAGATCCATAACTACTGCCCAAAAAAGGAAATGCAGGCCTATCAACTCCTGCAAATCCATTCACTCATTCGTTCGGTTATATTTACGGTAAAAGTTGCGGTATGGTTTCTTTCGATTGATACTAAGCGCTGACCCATAACATTTTAGAATTTCAGATTACCTGCGTGTTAACCGATTTAACTTTTTTAACATAAAGAAATTGTTGTTTTAATATTAATTTTAAGTAAATTTAATATTACCAAATATTTCAAGTTGAAAAGCAGCACCAATAAATTTTCTTTAATTTTAGTGTTAAGCATTTGCTTCGTACTGGTTTTTTGTGAAACGAAGGCTGCTAACTACTCCGTCGACTTTTACAACGGGACGTTTAACTTTTCAGCAGATTCATCAATTATTGTCGCTACACCCTTAAACGCAACTTCTGAAACGGTAAATAGTTTTTACAACACCATCAACGCCGGAAACTATGCCGGTTTAACTACCGCTTTAACAGCTTATAGAGAAAAGTATAAACTGAACGACTGGATCTATTACCAGCTTATTCGAAAAACTGCTGAATTGTTAAGTCCGAAGTTGAAAAATTATAGCCAATACACCTTATACAAATGGTTTCTGTTAAACAAGTGTGGCTATGATGCCCGTTTAGCAGTTGGAAATGGGCAAATTATATTTTATGTAAAAAACGGTGAAGACATCAGTGACATTCCGTTTTTTATGGTAGATGATAATAAATATATGTGCCTTAATTACCATGATTATGGCAAACTTTTTCAACAATCGGGTGCGTATAAACCGGTGAGGATTGCAATACCAGAGGGCGTAAATTCATTTTCATATAAAGTTACCCGAATGCCCGATTTTAAGCCGGAAACCTATTCTGAAAAGGATGTAGATTTCAGCTACAAGCATCAAACCTATCATTTCAAGTTAAAAGTTAACGATGCAGTTCAGGCAATTTTTGCTAATTATCCTGGGGTAGATTTCGAATCATATTTTAACATTCCACTCAGTCGGGAAACTTACAGTTCCTTAATTCCGATATTGAAGAACAATGTAAAAAAGCTGGATCAAAAAAAGGGTGTAGACTATTTAATGCGTTTCACCAGATATGCTTTTTTGTATGAGAATGACCAGGATAACTTCGGAAGGGAAAAACGTTTATCGCCAGAGCAAACATTATTAACTAAATATAGCGATTGCGATGACAGGGCCGCATTATTTTTCTACCTGGTAAAAGAGATTTATAACCTGCCAATGGTGGCACTTTTATATCCAACACACCTAAGTATGGCAGTTCAATTTGATAAACCGGTTAAAGGCGATTACTTAATTTATCAGGGCAAAAAGTATGTTTTCTGCGAACCGACACCACAATTGCAGGATTTGAAGGTTGGAGAAATAGCCACAAAACTAAAGGATGTTGAGTATAAGATTGTCTACAACTACAACCCGTCTAAATAAATTTAATATTAAATTAATGTTAAGCTAACGTTATAAAATCAACAACAAGCCCGCATTGGTATTTTTTAGGCTATTTTTATCGTTCAAAAAAAACATTCCTATGCAGCCTGTAATTTATACCGTTTTGAAAGAGTACTTCACAGAAATACATGCTCACCCAATAAAGGCCCGGATTATGTCGCCAGTAAACAAGGAAGAAGTTTTTGTGTTTCAAACAAGCTTATTCTATAAAAATTACAACAGCAGCGACCCATACGAACCATCAGCGTCATTTACGTCTTTCGCGACGGCAGAACGGCATTTGCTTCAGTACCTTGAAGAATTTCAAAGCGCTTTAGATATGGGCGGAAGCATTGCAAAGGGCTCGGGCATATAAATGATCTATCGATTTAAGTTCTTGGCCGTCTAAAAACACGCTTGATTTATCCTTGAAGCATTTTTTATCGGGTTATGCAGTTTTTTAGAAAATTAGCTGTTTGTTAAGGCTTTAAATTATACTTAACATAATCATAATATTAACTTAACATCACGATATTTTATCTTTGAGGAAATCCTGATTGTTAAATGAAAAAGAATAAATCTAAGTCGAAAAATCACTCGGCGAGTAAAAAACTGCGTAAAGAATTAGAATTGAGGCTAGCAACTGCAATTAGCGAAATTGTTAATCAATTTGGAAAAGCAAAAAAACCCGAAAAAGTTATTGAGAAATTTGCGAAACAACTTTCCAAAAAAATCAGTATCGCCCCGGCAGAAGATTCAATAGCTTCATTTATTAAAGAAGAGCAGGTTGCTCCACTCGTAATTAAAGAAAAAGCGGTAAAACCGGTAGCCGTTAAAGTATCCGCGTCGAAAGCGAAAAAAGAGGTTTCAGAGTAAAATAAAACAAAAAGCCGGAGCATAATTAAATGCTCCGGCTTTATTATGTTATGAAGTTGTTATTTTATTTAACTGCTCCTGGCGTAGTATACGCTAAGCTTTGAGCATCTACTTCTGCCCAACCCGAAGCCCAGTTTTCAGCACCAAATGCACCTTTGTAAGCTACCGGAGTAAAGAAAGAACCAGAAACTTTAGCATTTGTAAAAGCAGCTCCTGTTGCAGCAGGCGACCCATTTAACAAAGTGAAATTAGCCGTACCCAATGTAGCACCAGCACCGAAATCACTATAGTATAAATATGGGTTTGTGTATATCGCTGATGCAAAAGAGGTTTGAGCGAAAATGTTGTCAGCACGTAATTTAGCTTCGATTGCTACGGCCGCCGCTGCATTGCTAACACTAACTTCAGTGCCTTTTGTACCATAAATCAGGTTATTTGCGATAACCATATTTCCACTTGTAAAGTTTGCTGATGTAGAATTAGCTGTTACAACCTTAGTATCATCAATATATAAGCCAATTGGGAAACCAGCAATAACCGAATTTAAGATACTGATTGAAGAGTTACGACGAATTTGCGCACCATGGAAAAAGTTTGCGTTGAATGCACCACCAGCAGCCTTAATCGGACCAAGTACGGTTACGTTAGAGAAAACAGCAGACGTTTTTGGCGTTTGGTCAGTTCCTGTTCCATTGTTATCAGATTCAAAACCGTTAGATTGAGATTGATCCGCAACAGTAGAAACACGCTGCGCTAAAGCAAACTGAACATTACCTGCATAACCGAAATCTGTATCGAAATCGTCATCCCATGTTCCGATAGCCAATAAGTGTTTCGCGTTAACTGTACCACCAAACCATTCGAAAGCATCATCGCCAGAGCGGTAAACCTGGATATAATCAAGTGTAGTACCGTTACCAACGCCACCCATTGTTAAACCATTAATCTCGTTATCAACTGAATAAGCAATACCAGCATATTCAATACGAACATATTTCATCGTTCCTGAGTTATCTGCTGCATCAGTACCACCATAGTAAATGTATAATTTCTCGTCTTTTCCTGTTGGCTGAACTAATCCACCTTCAATTTTAACGTCAGTACCTTGGTTAACCGGTGCTTTACCTAACAAGATAACGCCACCCCAATCACCCTGGCTACGGGCGCCTGAGGCCAAAGCCGAAGTGAAAACAATCGGTTTGTCTACCGTACCTGTTGCATTAATTTTCGCACCGCGGGTTACAATTAAAGTACCTTTTGTTGCCTTGTCGCCTTTTATAATTGTGCCTGGCTCAATTGTTAAAGTTGCGCCGTTGCTTACAAAAACAAATCCTTTTAATAAATAAATCTTACTTGCAGACCATGTTGTGTTAGCCGAAATCTCGCCGGTTACTTCAACCACACCAGTTGCCGTACCACCTGGAGTTTCTGTAGAAGGACCTTCCACAATTACATTTTTTTTACACGACGTTGAAAATAAAACTACTGATAAAGCGAGTAGTATAAATTGGTTTTTCATTTTTTTTGCTTTAATATTTTTTTACAAATAGAAATTTTTAATTTTTATTCAGGATTAATATCCTGTTACCATATTGTTAATCACTAAAAAGTATAGTTAAAAGAGAGTGATATGTTAGTGCCAGACTTGTATGATGAGAAGGTTTCATCTCCGCCGTTGCCAACGCTGCCGTTGTATTTTTTATCACCATTGTAATCAAAGTAAATTATGCTTCTTTGGTTAAGGATATCTCCGGCGTTTAGTTTAAACTCGCCTTTCGATTTTAACACTTTGTAACTTACCTGAAGGTCGATTACATCTCTCGGATTTTCCCAGGTGCTTGGAAAGTTGATACCACTTGCCTGTACAATTCTTCTACCTATTTTATTGTAAAGGATATTGAAATTAAGCTTATTATCTAAAGCACTGTGCTGTAAACCAGCATTGATAACATATGGCGACTGGCCAACCATTGGGCGGGTTTTATCGATATAGTTTTGATCTGTAGGGTTAGTAACCTTTGATTTTATTAGCGACAGGTTAACATAAGCAATTGTATTCTTGAACAAATTACTTTCGCCAATAAAGTTTAAGTTCTTCCTGCCTTCAAACTCTAAACCATAAGTATAAGCTTTAGGGGTATTAAAAAACGAAACATCAGGCGTTGATAAAACATCGTAACGGTATGATTCGATCGCGTTTGTAAAATGTTTGTAGAATGCTGAAACAGAGAACAACTGACCTGCTTCCGGATAAATCTCATACCTGATGTCGGCATTATCGATTAATGAGCGTTTCAGGTTTGGGTTACCGGTTATGTTACCCAATAATTCGTAATCGTAGTAAGATGAAAGCGATAATTCCCTAAATTCTGGTCTTGCTAAAGTACGGTAATACGATGCACGCAAGTTTGCTTTTTTAGTTAAACTGTAGGTTAAGTTAACGGAAGGCAAAACGTCAACCTGCGAATCATCAACATATGTTTTGCTAATGCTCATCACTTTTACGTTGTAACTTTCTACCCTCGCACCATACACCGCTCTGAAATTTTCTCCAAATTTCTGATCCAACATTAAGTAACCGTAATTCGTAAACGAGTTTGCTTTGTAACTATCCAGTTCGCCACCAACCTCTGCAAGTCTGTAAGCACCAGAATCAAACAACGACTGAGAAAAAATCTGATCAACAGGTAAGCTTCTGATTTGTGTTTGCAAGGCAGGGTTATTGGTAATCAATTCAGCACCGATGAAGCGGGCAGTAAAATTACGGTCGCGGTATTGCGAACCTAAGCCAACTTTGAAAGTACTCGAAGCATCAAATAATTTAAATGGAGTACTGTAATTAACATCGCCGGCATAAATGTTTTCATTTAAATCTGAAAACAACCTCGTATTGTCTTTTCCTAACGAAGTAATGTTAGCTTGGTACAAAACACTTGGATCATTCTGAGCCGCTAATGGTTTTGTATAATTAATTTTTAACTGATTGGGCTGGTTGTTGCTAATGTTGCTGTAAGATGCAGTCCATTTTAACTTATTATTTCCTTCCCCAATCTGATGATCTCCTTCTAAAGTTGTTTTAAAAAGCGACTTCTGCATAATATCGAAAGCATAAAAACGGTTTAATGAATTACCATCCTTTATACCCGTTCTTTCTGCATAGGTATCATCATAGTTTCTGTTATAAATATTCTTAAAGCTAATTTTGTTCTTTCCGAACGAATAGGCAAAGTTTGCCAAACCACCTAAGTTTGTTGAAAACTTATATTGATTATCGAGATAGTTATACACGTAGAAATTACGTTCAACATCCTGATTTATGGTTTGTGCGTTTCTGTAAGTTGCAGATATTAACGCACCGAAAGTATTACCACTTTCGAAATGCTTTACACGCCCTAAACTTAGCTGGTAATTTTGCGTTGGCAGGGCCGACCTGTTTTTAACACTCAAATCATTCGGTAAAGATTCTAATGCAGCAATGCTTTTAGAGTTTGTTAATGTTCCCTTAGCCACCTGCTCGCTGCTCGGAAAGTTTTCTGCCAATTGTTTCGAGCCATCCTCAAAACCCAAATAATTCTGGGCATTTTTCTTGGTTGCTAAAAAATCTTTAAAAGTAGATTGGCTATTGTATCCGTAGCCGACACCAAAAGAAAGAAAGTTCTGATCGGGAATATCTTTGGTAACTATCTGAACCGCTCCACCTGCAAAATCCGCCGGAAGATCAGGCGTTGCAGTTTTGCTGATGGTAATTTTGTCAACAAGATTAGAAGGTACAATATCGAAAGAGAATGCTTTTTTGTTTGCTTCTGTACTTGGCAAAGTCGAATTATCAAGCGTGGCAGTGTTGTAGCGGTCACTCAATCCACGAACAATTACGAATTTATTGTCTTGAATAGTTGCTCCACTAACACGTTTTAACACATCAGAAGTATTTCTATCTGGCGACTTTTTAATCTGCTCGCTCGAAATTCCGTCAGAAATTAACGCACTGTTTTTTTGTTGTGCATATAATGTATTGATAGACTCTTGTTTAAAACTGGCTTTTACAACAACTTCACCAAGATTTTGCCCGCTGGCCTCGCTAAGGGTTACGCTAAGGTTGGTAACCGCGGGAGCTTTAACTTCGATGTCTGAGATTTCTTTGGTTTGATAACCGATGTAAGAAAATTCCAGAACATATTTGCCATTGGCCATGGCCTGAAGCGTGTATTTTCCATCAACATCTGTCGAAACACCTTTTGTAGTACCTTTAATTTTTACGGTAACACCGATTAATGTTTCACCTGTTTTATTGTCTGATACAACGCCGGAAATTTTACCGGTTTGGGCGTAAGCAGCTGCGCTTAAAAAGAAAACCAGCATTGCTAATGCTGTGCTTTTAAAAAGTTTGAGTAAGTTCAATTTGCCTGTATTTAATTTTAGGCAAAGCTATTACCACAATGTTAGCTCTATGTTAGATGTTAATTAAGCTTTGTTTAGCTAAAGGTTAATTTAATGTTACCGGCTTTTGATTTAGTATTTAATACCCGCCTTTTTGCAGATGAAGTGCAATAACCATATCGGTCCAATTAACAAAAACTTAATATCGTCTAAAAATGATGGTTTTTTCCCCTCAATTTTATGCCCGATAAACTGGCCAATCCAGGAAACTACAAAGATGATAAGACAAATTACCCAAACCGCGGGGCCACCCGTTTTTTGCCACTGTTCCAGCGATACAATTCCCCAACTCATTATAACGATGAGCAGTAACATCATGTAAGAGAGCACAGGCGACAAACGGTAGTAGTAATACACAGAGAAAGCAATTAAAAAAGATGCCCAGTTTACAAAGCCGTTATATTTCCCTAAAAAAGCGATATGTGGAAACGGAATTGACCAGACGAGGCCCAGCAAGCTGAAAATAATCAGCGGCACACAAATCCAATGGATAACTTCGTTTGTTTCATTATTATGGCTTTCCTGATATTTATCGAAATAAACATCTACAGGCCGTTTAATTTCAACTTTGTGGGTTTGCTTGCTCATTATGTAAAAATAAAAAAAATACTGATGTCTTCGATTTATTTTTAGCCACAGGCAAGCGGCAGCTAATTTCAATTTTTAAATGAGCTAAATAAAAAGTGACGTTACTGTTTCTAAGCGCCAAAAAATAGAAAATAAAAAAAGCGACGACCTCAGTCATCGCTTTTATCTATATCCTCTTTGAACTGCTGTAACCGTTCAGTTTACTACATCAGCAATTACTTAGCAAATGCAACAGAACGCGTTTCGCGTATTACCGTAACTTTAATCTGACCAGGGTAAGTCATTTCCGTTTGAATGCGTGTCGAAATATCCGCAGCAAGCAACTCTGCCTGGGCATCGGTAATTCTTTCACTTTCCACAATTACCCTTAGCTCTCTTCCTGCCTGTATTGCGAAGGTTTTTTCTACGCCCGGATATGATAGGGCAAGTTCTTCTAAATCTTTGAGACGCTTAATGTAGCTTTCTACAACCTCTCTACGCGCACCCGGACGAGCGCCCGAAATCGCATCGCAGGCCTGCACAATTGGCGAAATCATCGATGTCATTTCGATTTCATCGTGGTGGGCACCAATTGCGTTACAAATTTCAGGATGTTCCTTATATTTTTCTGCAAGTTGCATACCTAAAATCGCGTGTGGCAATTCAGGGTTATCATCAGGTACCTTACCTATATCATGTAACAAACCTGCCCGTTTAGCCATCTTCGCGTTTAAGCCAAGCTCTGCAGCCATTGTAGCACAAAAATTTGCAACCTCACGAGAGTGGTGTAAAAGATTTTGTCCGTAAGATGAACGGTAACGCATACGGCCAACCATTCTAATTAACTCCGGATGCAAACCGTGGATACCTAAATCAATCACGGTACGCTCACCAATTTCTACAATCTCGTCTTCAATTTGTTTCTTGGTTTTGGCAACAATTTCCTCAATACGAGCCGGGTGGATTCGGCCATCGGTTACCAAACGGTGTAAAGCTAAACGGGCAATTTCCCTTCTTACCGGGTCAAAACCTGATAATATGATCGCTTCCGGAGTATCATCAACAATAATTTCGATACCTGTTGCCGCCTCAAGTGCACGAATATTACGGCCTTCTCGACCGATAACACGGCCTTTAATCTCATCACTTTCAATATGAAAAATCGAAACCGAGTTTTCGATTGCAGCTTCGGTTGCTGTACGCTGAATGGTTTGGATAACCACTTTCTTCGCTTCCTTGCTGGCTGTCAGCTTTGCCTCATCAACAATGTCTTTAACCTGCATCATCGCCTGGGTGCGGGCTTCTTGTTTTAGATTTTCTACCAATTGCTCTTTGGCTTCTTCTGCAGAAAGGCCGGCAATGGTTTCCAGCTGCTTTAAGTGCTGGTGCTTTAAAACCTCAACCTCTTCCTGCTTTTTAACAGCAAGATCCGTTTGCTTTTCTAAATGAATTTTTTGTTTATCAAGTTCCGCTTCCTTTTTGTTAAAGTTTTCCATACGCTGATTAACAGATTGTTCTTTCTGTTTCATGGTATTCTCGCGTTGGTTGATGGTATTATTTTTAGCATTTACCTCTTGCTCATGCTCGGCTTTAAGTTGCAGAAACTTTTCCTTTGCTTCTAAAAGTTTATTCTTTTTTAAGATTTCCGCGTTGTTTTCTGCGTCTTTTAAAATCTTTTTAACCTTGTTTTGTGCAGCAACTTCCTGCTGTTTAAGCAAGTTGCGCAGTAGGAACCTGCCTACTACTATGCCGATACCTAAGCCTGCTATAAGGGCAAATATGTATCCTAGAATCTCCGTTATTTCCATTTTGTTTTTTAAGTAAAAAAAAACCGCAACTAATTTTTTTAAAGTCTCATCATTTTAAACCTCAACTAAGCATAATTGGGATTTAAGCCATTTTCAGGTGCCATAGCAGATGAAATACGCCCTCTTAACCCCATAGATATTGAAGTGTTAAGTTTTATAAAATTGAAACTCAAAAAACTAGCCGCGGCTATGCTTTTATGCTAATTATAAGTTAACGCCATGCTTTTATATTACCCTCCGGTTTTATTTCAGCACCTCAATTATCAGATTCAGGCCGGAGCCAGAACGACGAACACTTAAAAAGAACGAACCTTATTTTGAAAAGAAATCACCTAATAAAACATCTAATTCCTCGACTTTGTCAGCAACTGCAGTATCCTGGTTTTGCACCTTATTTTCTGTTCTCAGCACAGCCGTTGCATAATGCAATACTGCCATAGAAAGAAGGTCCTGCTTATCTCTGACCGCATAATTGTCTTGATAATCTTTTATGCGCTCATTGATCATTTTTGCTGCCCGCCTCACAATTTCTTCCTCCTCAACATTAACCTTTAAAGGATAAATACGGTCGGAAATAGTTATCTTAATCGAGATTTCTCCCATTGTTAGCTTAGTTTCTGATTATGTCTCACTACTTATTTTTTAAGCAATGCGATACTTTTATCAATCTCCCGCACAAAATCGTTAATTTTTTGTTTAATATCAAGCGACTTCTCGCTCGTGCCTTCAATACTCTTTGCAAGTTTGGTAACCCGAAGTTTTTCTTCCAGTTCGCCATGCTTACCTTTAAAAGTATCAAGCGCCACTTTTAACGATTGATTTTCAAGCTTTAATAAATCATTTTCTTCCTGCAAAGCATTACACAACTCGATTATCCGCGTTGTTTTTAGTATTACCTTATCTAATTGATCTGCAACAGAAGCCATGAATTTATTTCTAAAAATACGAATTTAAATTTTATTTCCTAATTTCTGCACCCGCTTGTTGCGTAAAATTGGCAATTAACTTTTGTACCGTATTTTCAATTTGCTTATCAGTAAGCGTTTGCTCTTCATCCTGCAAAATAAAATTTAATGCATATGATTTTTTTCCTTCCGGAAGTTTGTCACCTTCGTAAACATCAAAAACGCCAACTTCTTTAATCAGTTTTTTGTCGGTTTTGAAAGCAATTCCTTTCAGAGCATCAAAGGTAACATCCTTATCAACCAGCATTGATAAATCTCTTCTCACCTGTGGATATTTAGAAACATCTTTGTTAACGATTTTATTCTTTTTAACAATATCCAGCAAGCCTGCCCAATCAAAGTCGGCATAAAAAACCTCCGCATGCACATCAACTTGTTTTCTGTCGGCCTTGGTGGCGGCACCAAAACTTACCAAAGTTTTATCTCCGCGGAAATACCGGATTCCGTAAGCAAAATTTTCATCCTCCAAAACATCTGTCTGGTAAGTTGTAATTCCTAAGCGGGAAATAACGGCATCAACGGCAGCCTTCAAATTGTAAAAAGTAGCCGATTTGGTATGCTGATTCCATTGTTCGCTCTGCGTTGCGCCCGATACCAATAACAATAACCTTGGCCGCTCGATGTACTGCTCATTTATAAGGTGATAAGTTTTACCGTATTCATAAAATTTAACGTCGGCATTTTTACGGTTTTGATTGTAAGCAACACTTTCCAGCGCAGGCATTAGCATGCTTTGTCGCATTACATTTAAATCGCTACTGAGCGGATTTAAAATAAATACAGCTTGATCTAAGTTTTTAGAGTAAGCAGATTTTGTTAACGAATTACACCAAATCTCAGCAAAACCATTGGCAGTTAGCATGTCTGCAATTACGTTTTGTGTATTTTCTTTATCAGGCCTCGAGCTGTTCGAAAGCGATGCATTTATCTTCGTCGGAATCGCGATGTTATTGTATCCGTAAATACGTAAAACCTCTTCGGTAATGTCGCACTCGCGGGTAACATCCACTTTAAACGAAGGCACCCTTAAGGCGAGCGTATCATCAGATGTATTGGTGGCAGAAATTCCTAAAGCCGTTATAATGTGCTTAATTTCTACCGGGGGGATGTTTGCACCGATTAACTTATTGATGTTGGTGAAGCTTACTTCAAACTCAAAGGGTTTAATGTGCGTAGGATAAACATCAGAAACTGGTGATGAGATTTCGCCACCGGCTAGTTCTTTAATTAAAATGGCCGCATATTTTAAGGCTGTAACCGTAATTTCGGGGTCGGTTCCCCGCTCGAAACGAAAGGAGGCATCCGTTTTTAACCCGTGCCGCTTAGCTGTTTTACGAACAGATACAGAATTGAAGTAGGCGCTTTCCAGAAAAACATTTGTAGTATTTGCATCAACTCCGGAAGTTTTGCCGCCAAATACCCCTGCAATACACATTGGCGTTTTAGCATTGCAAATCATCAGGTCATCTGCACTCAACTTTCGTTCTACATCATCCAGAGTAACAAAGGGGGTGCCTTCAGCTACCTTTTTTACCAACACCTTGCCGCCTGTAATTTTATCTGCATCAAAAGCATGTAAAGGCTGACCAAGGCCATGCAAAACATAATTTGTTACATCTACCACGTTATTAATGGGGCGCAGGCCAATAACCTTTAATTTATCTTTAAGCCAGTCAGGCGAATCGCCAACACGAACACCTGCAATGGTTAGGCTGCTGTAACGTGGACAAGCATCGAGGTCCTTTACTTCAACCGGAATAATCAAATTTTCATTGTCTACGTTAAAGGCAGACAAATCCGGCATTTCAAATTCGCTTCTAAAGTAAGCAGCCAAATCGCGGGCAACCCCTAAATGTGAGGCCGCATCGGCTCTGTTTGGCGTTAAGCCAATCTCGAAAACGTAATCGTCTGCGAGTTGGAAATATTCTTTCGCGAGGATTCCAACCTGGGTGTCGGCTGGCAAAATCATAATTCCATCATGCGATTTGCCCAATCCAATTTCATCCTCGGCACAAATCATTCCCTGAGAAACTTCTCCCCTTATCTTCGATTCTTTGATTTTAAAAGGTTCGCCTTCTAAAGGATAAACGGTTGTGCCAACGGTGGCGACCACAACTTTCTGGCCTGCGGCTACGTTGGGCGCACCACAAACAATTTGCAAATTTTCAACGCCGCCAACACTTACTGTGGTTACACGCAAACGATCGGCATTAGGGTGCTGAATACAGGTTAAAACTTCGCCAATAACCAGACCCTCCAGCCCACCGATAACGGCCTGTACCTTATCTACACTTTCCACTTCTAAACCAACGTTGGTTAGAATTAAAGAAAGTTCCTGAGGTGTTTTATCTATCTGAACGAATTGTTTTAGCCAGTTGTATGATATTTTCATCTATAAGTATCGGTAACGCGTATCAGCGACCAAAGCAATATCGGGCGATACACAGTTTTATAAAACGCAAAGATATTATTTAAAGCCCAAAGCAGAAAGCTAATCGAGAAATCTTGATGTAATAAAATCAGCCGCAGGCTTAAGCTGCAACCCCCTCCTCATCCCGGTAAATTGCCTGTTCAAAAACACACTAGAAACAAATCTGCCGAAAACTTTTTAATCCACGGGAAGAAATTGAGCCAGTTACCAAAAAAAAGCACTATCCAACCCTTCGAAAAAGCTATCAAAATGATGAAATCAGTTTGAGAATTCTTCGGGAAAATTTAGCATCAGCTATCAATATTACTAATGGTTAATGGTTAAATTCGACAGAATTACAGCGCAGGCACCTGCACCAATCACCAGCATAATTACCGACACAATAAGTAAACGCAAAGCCGGTTTAAGCGGCAATCCCTTCGCCGATTTTATGATAAGCTGGATCATACCAACCACAAACAGTACCACAACGATAAGCCAGTAGAAAATAAAGCCTTCCATAGGTTGCTAACCGTTTGCCAGAATTACAGCACAGGCGCCTAACCCAATTACAACCATAATTACTGATGCAATGAGGAGTTTCAAACCTGGTTTTACCGAACCATTATTTGTGGAGGCAACAATGATCATTATTAGCCCCACTACAAATAGAATTACTGTGGCAAACCCGTATAATATAAGGAGTAAAATTAACATTATTTCATATTTAGTTCAGCCCTTATGGCATCTATTTTATTATCACGATAGAAAATATTCATGGTTTCAAAAGGCACAATTTTATATTTTTCGCTAACAATGTGCACGCATGATTTCTTAACCGCACGCACATCAAAATCTAACGGATCCATGAAGTTCATGATAATGATACGAAAAAGATTGTCATAACTCAGGTTATCAGACTTTACCCTCGGCAAACAACACATTAATTCGCCGAAAGTATCTTCAGCACAATCCACCGAAACGCCGGTGCTAAAAAGATTAAGCATGTGCTCCTTCAATTGCTCATCATGCTCAAAAACAATTGTATTTTTAGAGTTGTTCAATAAATCTTCCGGATTAATAAGGTGCGTCATCGGAATCACTTCATCACCAATTTTTAACGCGTAGGCCATGCAGAGCGCATCAGGATTGCAGGGAACTGGAATTAAATCCTGTGGCGTAAAAGTTGGATATTGCTCGTAAATTTTCCGACGAACCTCAGTTAGGGTAATTCTTCCTGCCTGATCGTTGTAATCGTCATTTCTGCCGGCAACCTGCGTTGGCTGAAAAGTAACACCACGAACACATTTCTGTTTTAAAGCATAATCAATAATGTCGCCAATTTCACCATCATTTAAACCCTTTTGCAAGGTAACCACCAGCGTTGTTGATACATTAAACTGATTGAGATTAGCAATCGCTTTCTTGCGCACTTCAGTTAAATCTTCGCCCCTTAAACGCGTTAGCACGCCTGCATCAAAACTATCAAACTGCAGGTAAATTTCGAAATCGGGCATGTAAGAGGCCAGCTTCTCTACAAAATTTATGTCTTTAGCAATGCGAATTCCATTGGTGTTAACCATTAAGTGTTTAATGGGCTTAGTTTTGGCCAGGTCCAGAATCGCGAAAAAGTCAGGATGTACAGTGGGTTCCCCACCCGATAACTGAACCACATCCGGTTCGCCTTCATTTGCAACAACCACATCCATCATGCGGTTAATTTCTTCGAGCGTACGGTGCCGGCCATAATTTGGAGATGACATGGCATAACACGTTGGGCAGGCAAGGTTACAGCGGTCTGTTACTTCGATTACCGTTAAGCAAGAGTGCTGCTCGTGGTCGGTGCATAATCCGCAATCGTAAGGACAGCCATAATGTACTTTAGTATTAAACTTAAGCGGCATCTCCGACTGCTTATTGTAGTTTCTTATCTGCTTGTAATACTCTACATCGTCAGCAATCATTACCTTGCTGTCTCCGTGCACTTTACAGTTTTTGAGCATAAAAACCTTTGCATCCTGAAAAACAATCTTTGCATCGCAAAGCATCAGGCATTCCGGACAAAGGCTTTTCGTGTAATCGTAGTAGATGTAATCTCTTGTATTAGCCATAAGCGCTGGTTTGTACGGTAAAAACAGACTTAAATATTCTTATTATGAACCGGTAATAATAAATAAATATAAACAATGCCGACCAATGTATGCTGCTTAAATTTAAAAACAGGGGCTCGTATGGTTTTAGAAATTCGATAAGAAACCGAAAAAGAAAATACAATACCATCAATAGCTTAAACCTATCGCCGTTTATGAGCACCTTGTTTTTAAGCGACCTGAACAGTATTAACAAAGCAGTTAAAAACAACATTTCATAAAGCATAATTGGATGTCTGTTAACTCCGTCGCCTAAATCCATACCCAGAAAAAAATTGGTGGGTAAGCCATAGGTGGGTTCGTCTATTCCCATAGAAAAACAGCCTATTCTGCCGATAAGTAATGCAATAATAATGGGTGTAACGTACAAATCGCCAGAGGCGATGTTTACACCGATTATTTTCTTAATAAGCTCTACGCCAAAAAGGCCGCCGAGCAAACCACCAACAATGGTTTTACTTTGGTAAAGCGTTAAAAAAGTTAGCTGATTTAACTGTCCGGGTGTTTCGAGAATGGCAATAAGCCTGGAACCGATTAGGGCGCCAAGCATAGCACCGAGCATAATCCAGAGCCGGTTTTCATCCGAAATTGGGTCAGCAATGCCTTTCTTTAAGTAGTAGTAAACCCGAACGCCCACAATAAAAGCAAGTGTTTCAAAAATGTAGTGATAGTGATAATATTCACCAAGAAATTGAAACTTAAATGGAAATAAGTGGTCTGTGTTCAATAGCTATTTAAAGAAAAGCCTTACAAATACGGGCAAGTGGTCAGAAAAATATCTTTTGTCTTTACTATCGCTAAGTACAGCAAACTTTTGAACATTAAAGCCATTATTTACAAAAATATAATCGATACGGTTTTTTAACTCGCTGTTAAAATCAAAAGAATTGAATGTTCCGGCCGGCCCGTAAGGTTGCTCAACTGATATTTCTTTAGCATCCTGAAGGAATGATTTTATCGTAGCAATAGCTTCAGTTTCTGGCGTAACATTTAAATCACCTGTATAAACTACGGGTAACTTTGGGGCAATTTCCTGTATTTTTTGTTTTATCAGCTTTGCCGATTCGATTCTTGCTTTTACACCAACATGATCGTAATGGGTGTTAAATACGATAAATTCCTGCTTGTTAAGTTTATCATATAGCTTAACCCAGCTACAAATCCTTGGCAGTACAGCATCCCATCCTTTCGATGGAACCTCTGGCGTTTCGGAAAGCCAGAATGTTCCGCCATCCTTTTTTGTAAACCTGGTTTTATCAAAGTAAATGGCCGAAAATTCGCCTTTACGTTTACCATCATCGCGGCCAACACCTACAAAATCGAAATTGGTGTTTTCGCTAAGCGCATCAAACTGCTCTGCAAGCGCTTCCTGCACGCAAAGAATGTCGGCATCGTGAAATTTAACCAAAGCCTTAACATTATCTTTTCGGTTTGGCCAGGCGTTTACACCGTCGCCAGGATTGTTATAGCGAATATTATAGGTTATTATATTAACTGGCACTTGCTTTTTTTGAGCAAAAATTGCAAGACTAAACAACAAAGAAATGGCAAAAGTGATACATGTTTTCATGCCGCAAATTACAAAATTGTTCTTTTGCTAAATTGATTTAGTGTTAAATTAAAATTGTTTTTCGATTAAACGAGCCCCTCGTCTTTGTAACTGTAGTAGCCGTTATCAGTAAAGATTAGGTGGTCTACAACGAACAACCCAAGCATTATTCCAGATGCAACCATATCTCGGGTAAGCTTATTGTCGCTATCGCTTGGCTTTAAATTTCCTGAGGGATGGTTGTGGGCTAAAACGATGCTCGCGGCGTTATTTTCGAGTGCTACTTTAAAAATAATTTTTGGGTCGGCGATGGTTCCGGCCTGCCCACCTTTGCTAATGAGGTATTTACCTATAATTTTATTTGATCTGTTGAGCAAAAGAATCCAGAATTCTTCATGATTGAGGTGGGCGAAAGATGCCTGCATGTAGCGAAATACATCAATTGACGCCGTAACCTGAGTGACTTCGTCCTGGGCAGTTTCTTTTCGCCTTAACCCAAGTTCTACCGCTGCCACAATGGAAACTGCTTTTGCCTCGCCTATTCCTTTAAATTTTGAAAGCTCAGCAATAGAGGCTTTTCCAAGTTTGGTGAGGTTGTTTTCGTAGAAGTTTAAAATCCGCTTGCTTAAATCTACAGCGGTTTCATTTTTATTGCCCGAACCGATTAAGATTGCAATGAGTTCGGCATCTGTTAAATGTCTTCGTCCGTTCAATAAGAGTTTCTCCCTCGGTCTGTCTTCCTCAGCCCAGGTTTTAATGCCTATTCTTTGCTGGTAATCTGCCATATTTTTGATAAAAAAAAAGGCATCCCAACTTTGGTTGGGATGCCTTCTACTAATATCGTAAAAAATTAGCTTATTTTAAACCGTTAACGAATTTCGTTAATTTTGATTTGTTGTTAGCCGCTTTATTTTTGTGAATAACATTTTTCTTAGCTAAACGATCTAGCATAGAAATTACTTTAGGCAATAAATCTGAAGCAGTTTTTTTATCTTCTGCTGCACGTAGTCTTTTAATAAAAGTACGTGTAGTTTTTGCCTGATATCTGTTACGTAAACGTTTTGTAGCGTTTGCTCTAATTCTTTTTAATGAAGATTTATGATTTGCCATTTTAATTTAGCCTTTATTTTTTCTTAATCGTTTCCTGTAATTCGGGTTGCAAATATAGGATTAATGTTTTTAAATTACAAAACAGTTTTACTTTTTTTAGCGATTTTTTTAAACCTTTTATTTACAGCGCAAAAATACGTCAATTTAATCGTTAACGCAATAGAATTAAAACCATAAAAAATATCATATTAAAAAATACCTGCCTAAAAATGCTATTTTTGGGGAAAACGAATTTGAGTGAAAAAACGAATAGCCATCTTTGCTTCGGGTTCGGGCTCTAATGCCCAAAAACTAATGGAGCATTTTAAACGAAGTACCGATATAGAAATCTCTTTAGTATTAACCAATAATGCTGATGCCTACGTTTTGCAAAGGGCTGATAACTTCGAAATTCCGAGTCACATTTTCGACAAAAACGAATTTTACAAAACAGACGAAGTTATCGATTTACTCAAGAACCTGGATATTGATTTTATTGTATTGGCGGGCTTTTTATGGCTAATTCCAAAAAATTTAATCGAAGCCTATCCCGGCCGGATTGTAAATATACACCCTGCTATTTTACCAAAATTTGGCGGCAAAGGTATGTATGGCGATAATGTACACAATGCAGTACTTGCCGCTGGCGAAGCCGAAGGTGGCATCACCATTCATTATGTTGATGAACATTATGATGAAGGCGAATACATTTACCAGGCGAAATATAAAATTGATAAAAATGATAACCTGGAAATGGTAAAATTTAAGGGCCAGCAACTCGAACACCTTCATTATCCGCGGATTGTAGAAAGCCTGCTCAAGAAAATTAAAAAATAAGGCAAGGGAGGCATCCCTACTCATTTTTGTCCTGAACCTGAAGAAGTTGTTCCTTAACGCCAGTATCCGCCCTGGTGCACCTTTTCCTAATCAAAACCGGTATGGCTTCCCTGAAGAAATGATTTGCACGAGGAAGCGCATTGCTCCTGCAATATGCACGATTCGGAATGCGAACATATTGCTTAGCGTTTAAGTTTCTGCTGTTTTTCCCTTTTCATCCGTTCTCGAACCCCATCGTCAACGCCTGTACCTTCCTTCATTGGTTTGAAAACCGAGCCGGATGTGGTATCTGCAGGAGGCGCCATTCTGATTTGATAGCGGTGAGATATATTTGCAGAAATCCGCTCTGTAAGTCCTGGAAAAAGCCAGTGTGAAAATTTAGCGCCTTTGGCTTTCCAACCAACGCCAATTTCCTTTCGCGGTCTTACCGAGCCGCGGACAACCGCATTTACAACTTTAGATGGTGGATCCATTGCGGCCATCCTAGGCGTACCTCCACTATAGTTAGCGGCGTGGCGCCAAAATGGCGTGTCTACAGCCCATGGCTCAATCGTAACCACCTTGATATTTTTGTAACCTGCCAGCCTCAACTCCTGTTTGATGGTTTTGGAGAGATTTAAAACACCTGCTTTCGTAGCCGAATAGGATGCATGGTAGGCAAGTGGGTTTACACTTTCTATGGAACCCATGTTAATCAGGGTTCCAAAACCCTGGCTTTTAAAAAGCGTAATCGCAGCGTGACTTGAATAAATAAATCCCGTCAGGTTGATTTCGACAATCCTTGCCTGATCTGCCACTGGAATCTCCCAAAAGCGCCCAATGGCACCCACACCGGCCATATTGATCCATACATCGACATGGCCAAGTTCATTCAGAGCCAGCTTCTGCAACCTCGCAACATCTTCCGGCTTGCTAATGTCCATTGCCAGCGTGATGGCCGTTCCGCCGTTAGAGCGAACTACCCTGGCCACTTCTTCGAGCGCCTCAGCTCTTCTAGCTGCAAGAATAACTTTGGCGCCATAACGCCCAACCTCCTCTGCAACCCCCCTTCCAAATCCACTCGAGGCCCCTACGATTACGTAAGTCTTTTGAGCTACTTTTTTTTGCATGTTGATGCTCGGCGTAGATGTACCACATCCGCTAAGCATCAAACTGAACACAAGTGTCAAAACACAATTTAAAATAAAGATTTGCCGCAGAGATAAGTTTGTTGTAAACATGCTATGAAGTAATTTATTATTCTTGAACCATCGCAGCCGATTATTTTTTGCGCTTTAAACTCCCGCTCATTAAATCGGTTTGGAGTTTTTATCAACCGGACAGATATAAGTTAAAAACCCTACACATTGGCCAAAAGTTGCTTATGTAAATACTGTTTCTTTAAAAGCGATGTACCTATTTTCTGTCTTAAGACCGGAGTTGAAGCAAGAAACTTATCGCCCATGCGATAGGCAACCTGAATGCGCACAAGCCTCATCCGCCTACCGGCACCTTCTCCGGGAGAGAAGGGTTCTAGCAAGAAAATTATCGCCCATGCGAACCGGCAAAGAGAAAACAAGAAATTTGCCGAATTATAGCACTAGCCCAGACTAACTTCATTTTCAAGACACAGCCCTGAACAATTAGCCATAAATACTTAGCAAAATCAGCCAGGTAACAAAGCCAACGGGTGCCAGAACCGCAGCGCTTATAAAAAAAGATTTTACAAACTCTTTCTTGCCAAGCACTAAAAAAATAATTGCTGCAACCAGGTTTAACACCACATGTAGAAAGATGCAAACGCCCATTCCTACGGCTATACTGAAGCCCCTATCGGCTACGGTACTGGTGTGTACGATGAGCAAAGCATAAGCAGCAAACGCCAATAAATTTATCCCGATGATTTTGAACATTATCTAAGTTTTTATCGTTCATTACTAGCTCCACTTGAAGCACTTACCTATTCCTAAGCATCGAACCGATAAAAATGTTTTTAATCCCAGATTTTTTATTTTAGCTGCGCAATACAAAGACTTACGTCAACGCAAATGCTTTCAGAATTAACTATAACTCAAATTTCTATTTATTGTCAATTAGCTGAAGCGTAAATTGACAGTTACTAAGGCGCCGAGTGCACTTAACCTCATAAAAGAAATCTCCCTAACACCTTCGAGATAAGCAACTATGCTGAGCATGATACCTTTACAAATCGATCACTTTTTCCATTTCTATAAGCCGAATGGTTTCCACTTTGGGCTTTCCAAACCTTTCCGGAATCTCCTCAAAGGCGATTGAATGGCCTGTAGGCACATAACCATGACGGCTGTACCAATTTATCAGCTCAAGGCGGCCACTGATAACCGAGATGACTATCCTGGAGCAATTATTTGCACGGGCATATTGCTCTGCCTCCGCCAGGAGTAACTTGCCATAACCAAGCCCTTGTAAAATTGGTGAAATCGCAAACATACCAAGGTAAAGGTCAGCAGATTTTACCTCAAGGCAAACCGTTCCCAAAATCTTCGCATCCTCGTCGCTGATTATTAAAATTGCCACTTCGGGCTTAACCAACATTTGCATCAAAGCCTGTTCATCTATACGGATGCCATCAAGAATTTCAGCCTCGGTTGTCCACCCCTTTTTCGATTCTTCGCCGCGATAGGCAGCGTTTACCAGTTTTTCGAGTTCTTTGGCATCTTCAGGCCGGGCAATCGTTATTTTCATCTTTGTATTTGTGCAGCGAAAATAAACAATAGATTTTGCTTTACTATGGCTACCGATTAATCAAGAGAAAGAAAAATACAGCCGAAGTTTTTGCTGCCAGCGCAACTGAATGTATAAAACCTAAAAGGCCAGGCCGACCTGAAATGCGATGGTTGCAGAAGAGGGCTTATCGTTTCCAAACCTTACAGGTACCGGAAGAACGACGAAGATTTTGCTGGCTTTATTGTTGATGATCACTTTGTTTATTCCTGGTGTAAAGCCATATCGGCCAGAGGTTTCAAATGCCAGGCGCCCGACGAAAGTAAATCCGCTTCCGAGCGACAAAAGTACACCCGGGTGGATAAGCAAGTTCGACATTTTGCTCGACCCGTTTTCCGCCCTAACATAGGGAACTACCTCAAAAGAGAACCCAATTTTTTTACTTTTCCAAAGGTTAAGCCCAACGGGAACGCCCACAACATAGTGCCCGTCGAAGTTAAAGGTGGTACTTTCGGAAGTAAAGGTGACAATGGGATGCACCACACCCACATAACCGGTAATTTTTGGATAACTTTCCTGAGCGAAAGTAGATAGTTTGATGCTGATAAGCATTAATAAGACAACGTATTTCTTCATGGCCTAAAAATAACTTCGCGTTATAAGTCAAAATAGAACTGAATTAACTATTTGTATACTCTTTACTTTTTTTAGCTCTTTTTCTATAAACGGAAGGATTTTCACCGGTTTGTTTCTTAAATATTCTGTTAAAATGGCTCTGATCAGAAAAGCCTGTTAGGTAAGCAATCTCGGTGAGCGAATATGAAGTGGTTTCCAAAAGTTTAATGGCTTTGTCTATGCGCATCTTTCGGATGTAATCCCCAAAAGACATGTTGTCAAAGTACTTGGAAAACGCCCTTGAAAGATATGCCGGATTAATATCCAATTCGTTTGAAGCCCGCCTTAAACTTATAGACATGTTGGTATCCATCTGGTCTTGTATCATTTCTTTCAACTCCATCGTCCATCCGGGCGCCTTTTTCTTACCCGTTTTGAGGTATTTATGGTAAACATCGAGCAATAATTGTTCTCCAGCCGCATCGCAATGTTTCTGATTAAACATGTGTTTTGCCCAATGGTAGAGGCCATCATAAATTTTCATGCCGATCTCCAGCAGTTCATAATCATCTTTAATTTGTTGCGATAAACCCATAAAAATTGCCGAAAGGCCTGCCGCCTGCGGCGCAAAATCCAGTCGATCGGTGTCGGCACCCCGAACAATTGCCGCAATGCGGTCGAGGGCTTCATCCTTAAGTTTATGTTTTTTCAAGAAATAATCAAATATGCATTCATCTTCATAGTGGCTGTACTCTACGCCCGGCAGGTCAAAAGGTATCGCATCCAGCTCATTTGCCTTTACAATCACTTGCTCAAATGGAACATAAATAATCTCAGCATCTTGGTCAATAAAACGTTTGATTAGCCAGGGACAAGCTATACGGTTAATTTTGGGTGTTCTCTGGTAATCCATTTCATTATATTTGGTTAGTTTGGTTAGCTAAAGGTAAAAATCTTCTTCAACCTTCCACCTTGCGCAACTTTTCTGAATAATGGAACATTATTGATTTTTGCAGTAAGTAATATAACTCATCTGGCCATTTCCAATCCCCAGTTTTATTTCATTAATCAATTATTTTTTCTGCTTTTGCAAGCTCACCAGAACTTCAATTTGGCTACCTTTTATTAAAAAAAGCTAAGCAACCTTGATTGGGTACGGCGGCAAATAACTACCGAAAGTAGCAAGCGATAAAAGCAATAACCAGTCTGTTAGAAAATTTAATATGCCTTTAAGGCCCACGATGAAGGCTAGCTTAGTCAATCGTTTTTTTAGCTGTTAACATGCCAAAAAAACCACCGTGTTTTACTACCTTTGCGGCTCAAAATTTACAGTAGCATGAGTCAGCCGATTAAAATTAAAAACGCTTTAATTTCAGTATATTATAAAGATGGTTTAGCGCCGTTAGTAAAATTATTAGCCGCTCAGGGCGTGCAGTTATTTTCTACGGGTGGAACAGAACAATTTATAAAAGATTTGAATTTGCCCGTAACCGCTGTTGAGGATTTGACAGGTTACCCATCAATTTTAGGTGGCCGTGTTAAAACTTTGCACCCAAAGGTTTTCGGTGGAATTTTAAATCGTAGGGCGTTGGCGGGCGATCAGGAACAGATTGCAGAATATGAAATTCCGGAGATTGACCTGGTAATTGTTGATTTATATCCTTTCGAAGAAACAGTTAAAGCAGGTGGAACGCCTGAGGAAATCATCGAGAAAATTGATATCGGCGGCATTTCGTTAATCCGTGCTGCAGCCAAAAACTTTAACGATGTGGTTATCATCGCATCAAAAAATGATTACCCTACCCTACAAGCTCAACTGGAAGAACAAAACGGGGAAACTACTTTAGCGCAGCGTAAAACCTATGCTAAAAAGGCTTTCCACACTTCTTCTCACTACGATACCGCGATTTTCAACTATTTTAATGCCGAAGAACCGCTTGATGTTTTCAAGCAGAGTGTTACCGAAGCGAAGACTTTGCGTTATGGTGAAAACCCACACCAGGGCGGTGTTTTTTATGGCGATTTGGATGCAATGTTCACCAAACTGAACGGTAAAGAACTTTCTTACAACAATTTAGTTGATGTAGACGCCGCAGTTGCCTTAATAGATGAATTTGATGAGCCCACGTTTGCCATTCTAAAACATACAAATGCCTGTGGTATCGCTTCGCGAAGTACTGTAAAACAGGCATGGATTGATGCGCTGGCCTGCGATCCGGTTTCTGCTTTTGGTGGCGTTTTAATTACCAATGTTGAAGTTGATTTAGAAACTGCTCAGGAAATTAACAACCTGTTTTTTGAGGTGCTGATTGCACCAGCTTACCAGCTGGAAGCAGTTGAATTGTTCAGTAAAAAGAAAAACCGGGTAATTTTGCAACGCAATGAGGTTGAATTAGCTAAAAAGCAATTTAAAACTTTATTAAACGGCGTAATTGAGCAGGATAAAGATTTAATAATCGAAGGACCGGAGCAAATGACAACAGTTACGGAGAAAGCGCCAACTGCTGAAGAATTAAAAGACTTGCATTTCGCTAACAAAATCGTAAAACATACAAAATCAAATACCATTGTTTTGGTTAAGGATAATGTACTAATTGCGAGTGGCGTTGGCCAGACTTCACGCGTTGATGCATTGAGACAGGCGATTGAAAAAGCGGCCTCTTTCGGTTTCAGCGTTAAAGGAAGCTCGATGGCATCGGATGCATTCTTCCCTTTTCCCGACTGCGTGGAGATAGCAGCCGAAGCGGGAATTACGGCAGTTTTACAACCAGGAGGATCAATTAAAGATGCAGACTCGGTTGCGAAAGCTAACGAAAAAGGCATTGCAATGGTTACCACCGGCGTTAGGCATTTTAAACACTAGTTTTTTAAGCTGCAAGCTGAAGCACAAAGCGTAAAGCTTATTGCAGCCGTTATGGCCTGCGGGCTTTTAGCATTTATCTTTCTTAATAAAGAAAGTTGAACTTAAAACAATAAAAAACCTATTTTTACATTAGGTTTAATATAGATTTAACAAATTAAAGAAAATATAACTCATACATGGGATTATTCAATTGGTTTACGCAGGAAGTTGCCATCGATTTAGGCACTGCGAATACCCTAATTATACATAACGACAAAGTGGTTGTAGATGAGCCATCTATTGTTGCGTTCGATCGTACTACTAATAAAGTGATCGCAATTGGTCGCCAGGCCATGCAAATGGAAGGTAAAACCCATGATAATATTAAAACCGTTCGCCCATTGAAAGATGGAGTAATTGCCGATTTTAACGCTGCTGAAGCGATGATAAAAGGCATGATCCGAATGCTTAATGGCGGTAAAGGCTGGATGTTTCCATCATTACGAATGGTTATTTGCATTCCTTCCGGGATTACTGAAGTAGAGAAACGTGCCGTACGAGATTCGGCGGAAATTGCAGGTGCAAAAGAGGTTTACTTAATTCACGAACCAATGGCTGCCGCGGTTGGTATTGGGATTGACGTGGAAGAACCGATGGGTAATATGATTATTGATATCGGTGGCGGTACCACAGAAATCGCTGTTATTGCATTGTCTGGTATTGTTTGCGATCAATCTATCCGCGTTGCGGGAGATAATTTCGACTCGGATATTGTAAACTACATTCGCCGCCAGCACAACATTATGATTGGCGACAGAACTGCGGAGAAAATAAAAATTGAAGTTGGTGCAGCGCTACCCGAATTGCAGGATGCTCCGGCAGATTTCGCCGTGCAGGGCCGTGATTTAATGACGGGTGTTCCTAAACAAATCACCGTTTCTTATACTGAAATTGCGCACTGTTTGGATAAATCTATCTCTAAAATTGAAGAAGCGATTTTAAAAGCTTTAGAGATTACACCACCAGAACTTTCTGCAGATATTTACCAAACCGGTATTTATTTAACAGGCGGCGGTGCGCTGCTTAGGGGTTTGGATAAACGTGTTGCAGCAAAAACAAAACTACCTGTTCATGTTGCTGAAGACCCACTGCGTGCAGTTGTTCGCGGTACTGGCATTGCCCTTAAAAACATCGGAACTTATAAATTTTTAATGCAATAAATCACGTTGTGCGTTGTAGGTTAAAAGTTTTAAGTCGTGTTTACTTAGAGCATAAAACTTACAACGTAATACTTAAAATTTACAACTGGAATGCGTAACCTTTGGATTTTCATAAGCAGATACAACGCATTTTTCTTATTTATTATCTTTTTTTTGATCGGAATTTATTTAACGGTCAAAAATAATGCTTACCAGCGAAGCGTAACTCTAAATTCAACAAATGAGGTAGTTGGCACAGCCTATGAGCGTTTTAACGTTTTCAAAAGGTATCTAAATTTAGGGAAAGTGAATGATAGTCTGGCCGCCGAGAATGCGAAGCTTAAAACAACACTCCTGGCTTTAACAACAGTAGATTCTGCTATGGATGTTAAAGTTATTGACACGACAACCAATCAGCAATACACCTACATTGCGGCCAAAGTGGTTAAGAATTCGGTAACCTTGCGAAATAATGTAATGACGGTGAATAAAGGAACGCTTGACGGACTGGAACCCGGAATGGCTGTTATTTCACCGCAGCAGGGCGTAGTTGGTTTTATACGTGATGTTTCTGCACACCTGGCAACGATTCAGTCGTTATTGCATAAAGACACAAAAATTAGTGTAAACATTAAAAGAAACAATGCCCTTGGGTCTTTGGTGTGGGGCGATAATAATTTCGATATCCGTAAGGCTTTTATTAAAGAAGTTCCAAATCATATTAAAATGAATGTTGGTGATACGGTGGTAACTTCTGGTTTAGGGAAATTTCCCGCAGGAATTTTAGTGGGTAGGCTTAGCAGAACAAACATCGCAACGAATGATAATTTTTTGTCGGCCGAATTAAATTTATTCAATGATTTTTCAACTTTGCAGTATGTTTACGTGATTAAAAACAAACTTGCTAAAGAACAGGAACTTTTAGAAAACCCGGTTAAGCCAAAAGAATGAGCAGTAGATTAATAATAATAAATATCATAAGATGGTTTATCCTGCTTTTTGTTCAAATCTTTTTGCTCAAAAACATGGGCTTTTATGATTTATCTACACCTTTCATTTACGTGCTTTTCCTGCTTTTGCTTCCATTCGGTATTCCGAACATCCTCCTTTATTTATTGGCCTTTGGAACGGGTTTAACACTCGATGCCTTTTACGATACCATGGGCGTACATGCAACAGCGTGCGTGGTTTTGGCTTTTGTTCGCATCTCTTTCATATCTATAAGTTTAAACAAAGACGCCATTGACGACCCTGAGCCAGCTTTAAGCTACATGGGATTCCAATGGTTTGCACTATATTCTTTTCTTTGCATCAGTACCCATCATCTTGTTTTGTTCTTTTTAGAAACCTTTAGATTAACAGAAATTGGCTATACCTTAATGAGATGTGGCATAAGTTGTATCTTTACGCTTGGATTAATCTTACTGGTTGAGTTTATTTTCTATAAAAGGACGTCCCGCTAATGGAGCAATTATTTAATCGGAAATACATCATTCAAGGCTTGTTTATTGTGGTGGCCATTATTTTGCTGGCAAAGCTTTTTTACATACAGATTGTGAGCGATAAAGCCTTTGTTGCTGCCGAAAGTAATGTGTTAAAGAAAAAATTCAAATACCCAGCCCGCGGTGCAATTCTGGATAGAAACATGAGGGTTATTGTGCAGAATGAGCCCGTGTACGATTTGATGGTAATACCAAACGAGGTAAAATCTTTTGATACGGTGGCGCTTGCAAATGCGCTCGAAATTTCGATAGAAGAGGTTCGCAAAAGTATGCGTAAGGCAAAGCTTAAGTCGAACTACCAAGCCACCCCATTTGCAAAACAAATTTCTGTACAGAGTTATGCTCGTTTGCAGGAAATTATGTACCGCTTTCCGGGTTTTTCAACTCAGGACAGAACCATACGTCATTACCCAGACAGCGTTGGCGGCCAGTTATTTGGCTATGTTAAAGAGGTTAGTCAGGATGATATTGAAAAATCTGAAGGTTATTACCGGTCTGGCGATTACATTGGAAAGAGTGGCTTAGAGCGTTCTTACGAAGAAATTTTGCGTGGCGAAAAAGGCGTTGTCAACACCGTTTATGATGCCAGAAATACACCTCAGGGCAGTTATGCCAATGGAAAATATGATGTAAATGCAGTTTCCGGAGAGCGTTTGATTTCCGGCATCGACATTCAGGTGCAAAAACTTGGTGAAGAGTTGATGAAAAACAAGGTTGGCGCAATTGTAGCAATTGAGCCATCAACCGGAGAGATTCTGGCCTTTGTGAGTAGCCCGGGTTACGACCCGAATTTACTTGTAGGCAGAAGTCAGGGCAATAATTACATGGATTTGATTGGAAACCCGTACAAACCTTCCATCGTTCGCCCGATACAGGGAAAGTATCCTCCCGGCTCATCGTTTAAACCTATTGACGCATTACTCGCCTTGCAGGAAGGTGTAATTGATGTAAACACAACCTTCAACTGCCCCGGATATTACATGGCAGGTAACCATAAGGTGAAGTGTGAACACGTTGACGGAAATATAAGCATGCGGCGAGGCATTGCACGAAGCTGCAATACTTATTTTTGCCACGTTTTTCAAAAACTTATCACAAAAAATGGCATGAAAAATCAACGTCAAACCTATCAGGATTGGCGGGACAAGATTGCAAAATTTGGTTTCGGTCAAAAACTCGACATCGATTTACCATTCGAAAAGCAAGGCTACTTTTACAATGCCGACCATTACGACAAAATTTACGGTAAGCGGTGGGGTTACACAACTGTAATTTCGCAGGCCATTGGCCAGGGTGAAATAACGGCAACTCCTTTACAAATTGCAAACGCAATGGCAATAATTGCCAACCGTGGCTATTACATAAAACCCCATCTGATAAAAGCGATGGGCGATAAAATTAAAAAGGAGTACAAAGAAAAAAATTACGTTGGTGTAGATGAAAAATATTTCGAGCCGGTTATTGATGGCATGCAGGATTGTGTAAACAGCGCATGGGGAACAGCAACGTTATCAAGAATACCAGATTTACTAATGTGTGGCAAAACCGGAACAGTACAAAATCCACACGGAAAAAACCACTCCGTATTTATTGGTTTCGCACCGAGGGATAACCCAAAAATTGCGATTGCCGTTATTGTGGAAAATGCTGGTTTTGGAAGTACTTATGCGGCCCCGATAGCCAGTTACCTGGTAGAGAAATACATTAAAGGCAGCGTTACCGGCGCAAGGGCAAATCAGGTAGAGTGGATGAAAAGCCAGAATCTATTGCCTTTGCTTATCGATAAGAGTAAAAAACTGAAACTAACAAAAGCGGATAGTCTGATAATTAAGAAAACAGATTCTATGAAACGTTTAAACGACAGTTTAAGGCTGAAGCCCGCTACTGCCAAAAGGCCCATCTCTGCCCAGTTATTGCAAAAGCCAGCAACAACCGCACAAAAAGAACAGAATAAAAAATGATGCAACAACAGGGTAACAGGTTTTTCTTTAATGTTGACTGGATAACGGTTCTGATTTATATTGCATTGTGCGCAATTGGTTTTACCAATATCTACGCTTCAATTCCACATCCTGATAACGCAGCAGGCTTTGATTTCTCCAGCAGCTACGGAAAACAGTTAATCTATATCGTTTCGGGGTTGGTTCTAGGCTTATCAATTTTACTGTTTGATGGAAGGCTTTTCAATGTATTTGCACCGTTTGTCTACGGCGGAACTTTGCTGCTGCTCATCGCGGTGCTGTTTATCGGGCGGAATGTTGGTGGCAACCAGGCCTGGATTCCAATCGGTTCATTCAGGTTGCAACCATCCGAGTTTGCAAAGTTTGGCACAGCACTACTTTTGGCGAGGTATGTAAGCACATTTAACCCTAAGTTTAGGGATTTGAAAACCATCTTAATTGCCGGAATCATTGTCGCTGCCCCACTTTTGCTCATCATGATGCAGCCAGATACGGGCTCGGCTTTGGTATTCCTCGCCTTTATGTTCCCTTTGTACCGCGAAGGCTTATCGGGCTATTTCCTTTTGATATTTTTAGGGATGATTGTGCTGTTCGTGGCCGATTTTCTTGTACCCACAACCATATTAATCCTTATTCTTGTTGCAATTTGCGGCTTATTTATCTATGCCAACAAGCGTAAACAGAAACTAATTATTACAACGGTTTTCGTAACCTTAGTAGCAATCGGTTATTTGTTTCTGGTTAAGGTAGCTTACGAAAAAGTGCTCCAGCCACATCAGCGGAACCGCATTGAATTAATGCTTGGTTTAAAAACAGACAACAAAGGTGCCGGCTATAATGTAATTCAATCTCAAATTGCAATCGGCTCCGGACAAGCAACCGGAAGGGGGTTTTTACAGGGAACACAAACTAAATACGGCTATGTTCCGGAGCAAAGTACCGATTTTATTTTCTCTACCGTGGGTGAAGAATGGGGCTTCCTGGGTTGCTCAATACTTATCGGTTTGTACAGTTTTTTACTGCTCAGATTGATAAATCTTGCAGAACGTCAGCGTTCTACTTTCTCCAGGGTATATGGCTATAGTGTTGCCTGTATCTTGTTCTTCCACATATTTATAAATATTGGAATGACGATTGGGATTATTCCGGTGATTGGTATTCCTCTCCCGTTAATCAGTTATGGCGGTTCCTCTTTGTGGAGTTTTACCATCCTGATTTTTATCTTTTTGAAACTGGATTCGAACCGGATGGGCTTTATTTAAAGAATGGAGCGGATTAATCCACCCTCAACTCTAATGGATGCGCCATTTGTACCCGATGCCAAAGGGCTTACATAATACGTTACGGTATTTGCAATTTCCTCAACATCTAAAAATCTTTTTATAAGCGATGTTGGGCGCATATTTTTAAAAAAGTCCGTTTCTACTTCTGCAACCGTCAAATTTCCTGATTTCGCTAAGTCCTCGATAAAACCACCCACCCCTTTCGACTTTGTCGGGCCGGGCAAAATCGAATTAACGGTTACTCCTGTGCCTTTCGTTAATTCTGCTAAACCCCTGCTCACGGCTAGCTGTGCTGTTTTAGTCATGCCATAATGAATCATTTCATCAGGAATAAAAACGGCAGATTCGCTCGAAATAAAAATGATTCGACCCCAGTTTTTAGCAAGCATTTTTGAAAATACCGAGCGTGACAGGCGGATACCACTCATCACATTCACCTCAAAAAACCTGAACCAGTCTTCATCAGGAATTTCTTCAAATGCCATAGGCTCAAAAATCCCGGCATTGTTAATCAGGATATCAATCTCAGGTAACTGCTCAATTAGTGAATTTACTTCCTCCACCTTCGAAAAGTCTGCTGCAATCCCCGAAACGTTTTCGCTGCCCGAAATTTTAGCCAATTCTTTAAGAGCCGCATCAACACGCTCTTCGCTCCTCCCGTTTATAATAACTTTAACGCCTTCTTTTAGTAAACTTTCGGCTATGGCGTAGCCAATACCTGCAGTAGAACCGCTAATAAAGGCTGTTTTGTTTTTGAGCTGTAAATCCATATTTTTTTTTAGCGGGAGAATCTTCTGTTTAATAATTCGTAAAACTGGTCTACCGTAGATTGCTTGGCTCCCCAGTTATTTTTAACCGCATAATTATTCTGTAAGAAAGTGTCTGCAGATTCGAAATTTGGCATTTTATTCACAATATCGAGTGCTTCTGAATAAGCCAGATTGTATCCGTTGAATAAATCTTTAATAAAAAGTAACTTCTCATTCACGTTAATTGCCTGTTTTAAATCCGCAATTGGCGCCTTAACTGGCTCATCTTGTGCACTATTCGTTTTTGCCAGCAAATCATTTAACGAACGAGCTGGTTTCGAAGATATAGGTTCATTTGCAGGTTTTACAGGAATGGCGTGAGGGGTAAAAACCGGCCGCTCAGTTTCCACAGGTGGCGAAATGATGTCATCATCAAGGTCGACATTTTTTAAAGCTTCAATTGGTTCAGATTGGTGCGGCGCAAATGATGAGTCTGCCGCGGTGTGGTTTATAGGATGCTCCTGCTCATGTGGTATTAAGAATGGCTCCGGACCAATTTCATCTTCGTCGACTGCTAAAGGTGCCTCTTCAATTGGCTCCTGCTCTTTTTCCAGGATGCGTTTCTTCTGCGCCAACACCTCCTCTTCTGCCTTGCTTAATGGCCTGTCGAAGATTTCATCTACTGATTTTTCTTCATAATCAAACTTATCATCGTTGCTGTGTTTACCCAACACAAATTCAAAACTCTTTGATTCCTGATCAGGCTTAAAAAAATCTTTTTCTAATAATTCTTCCGTTTTCTCCTGCTGAATGAACTTATTTTCGAATATTTCTTCTTCCGGAAGTACATCAACACGTTCTTCTTCTTCCTCGGCTGTTGCAATTTCTTCAAGTTTGCCGGCGTCGTCAGCTTCCTTTTCCTGCTGATAAAGTTGCTCGGGCAGTATAATCGTATTTTGTTCTTCGAGCAATAAACCTGCGTCAGTTTCCACCGGTTTTTTTGCTTCCGTTAATGTGTTAAGTTTTTTAACTACTTTAACATGGTCTGCGAGGAAATCGGCATTAGCCAGAAAGAGTTCGAGCTCTAACTCATTTAATTCTTCAGGATTTTGAGCCAGAAAATGATATTGCTCGTTAAGCTCTGTCAAAATTGCACCTATCTTTCGGAAAATATCTTGTTGGTTCATCATAAATTATAAAACGATTTTTTAGGTGATTTATGTTGGTAACTATGTATACAAAAATAACACTTAATTATGGTATTCAATTTCAATGATCAAATGATAAAAATTTCACCATGTTATCAAAGGTAATTTATCTTTTGAAATACACAATCGTTGTTACCGATAGGTGTAACGCTTGTCGTTCCGCTAAAATAATTATCATAATAACATAAATACAGCGATTATGTTAGAGATTTATTTTCAAATTTTTTCTGAGCCTGCGCCAAACTGGTTTCTTATCAAACCAAAATAAAACAGCTTGGAGAGATAACGAACATCAAATTTCCCGTGATTTTGGTTTGGTAAAAAATCGGGTGAAAACCAAGTATATAATAGGGCCAAGCAATCGAAGAAATATAACCAGCAAAATCCACATGGTTTTGTTATACCTCAAGGGCAGATTGGTAAACATATCGACTATCGCCCAGACTGGGACAATTATGCCTAAAAATAACAAAAACAACTCTTCAATTCCCATAATGAATTTTAAATTACCGCTCAACGCCATGTAAACAAATGTAGTTGTATGAAAAGAGATTTATTCTACACGGGAAGTTAATGAAAATTTTAGGTTCTTTATAGTATAAGCCGCTGCATTTTGGCGATGGTTTTTTTTAATGCTCAGCTCATATTTTACTATCTTTGGCTAACACTTTGAATTTAAAAAGAGCATAGATTTGCATATATCTAAAGTTAAATGCTTGTCACTCTTTGTCATTCGAAATAATTGAAGTTACAACCGGGCCACTTCAGTAAATTAATATGATATTTGTTCAGTTTAAAAATTATCATACGACAGAGAAAGTAAAGGATTGAGCATGTTATTCAGCGAACAAAATTTTAGGAGAAGAGGTGAATTTTCAGGAAGTATAGAAGTTGTATGTGGCTCTATGTTTTCTGGAAAAACAGAGGAACTTATTCGCAGGTTAAAAAGAGCTCAGATTGCAAAGTTAAATGTTGAGATTTTTAAACCTCGCACGGATACCCGTTACCATGAAAGTGCTGTAGTGTCGCACGATTTAAATTCCATAAATTCTACACCGGTGGATAACGCATCGGCCATACTTTTATTAGGCGCAAATACACAGGTTGTTGGCATTGATGAAGCTCAGTTTTTTGATAACGAACTGCCAGAAGTATGCAATAAACTTGCAATGAAAGGTATCAGGGTGATTGTAGCAGGGTTGGATATGGATTTTACCGGTAAGCCTTTTGGACCAATGCCGGCATTAATGGCCATTGCAGAACATGTAACCAAGGTTAATGCGGTTTGCGTTTGCTGTGGTAACCCTGCTTTATTTAGTTACCGAACCGTTGCTGATGAATCGACTGTACTTTTGGGCGAGAAAGAAAGCTATGAGCCGCGGTGTAGGGCGTGCTACAATATCGATAAAGGCTAAGTCCGTTTATCTTGCAGTGGTTCAATAGTCATTAGCTCGTTGGTTAAAGTGCTTTGCTGATTCGCAGTCGCTATTTGACGATTCACTGTTATTGCTCATTTTAAATATTTTTGCTATCGGTTGCGAAACCTTTAAGCTTATCCGCTAAAGCATAAAATCATGAAAAAAAACATTTCTATTCTCGGTTGTGGTTGGTTCGGTTTTGCACTTGCCAAGAAATTAATCGAAAATGGCTATAATGTTAAAGGGTCGACAACAACTCCGGAAAAAATTCTTTTGTTGGCAGAAGCTAAAGTAAAACCATTTCTTATAAATTTTACCGGGGAGAAAATTGTTGGCAACGACGATTTCTTTGATGCTGATGTACTCTTTATCTGCATACCGCCTAAAAGAAATTCAGCCGAACTGGAAAGCTATCCTTTCAAAATCAAATCGATTTTAGAAAGTGCTGAAAATAGAAGTGCAAACATTGTGTTAATTAGCTCGACAAGTGTGTATGGCGACGAGAATAAAACCGTGAACGAAAATACATCGACCAGGCCTGATACAGCTTCTGGCGGTGTAGTAGCAGATGCGGAAGAAGTTTTTAAAATAAAATACCCTCAAAATTATACCATTATCCGCTTTGCGGGATTAATCGGCCCGGAGCGCAATCCTGGTCGCTTTTTTGCCGGCAAAACCAATGTGCCTAACGGCTTGGCGCCAGTAAACCTCATTCATCAAACGGACGCTGTAGGCATAGCGATTTCTATTTTAGACAAGCAGGCTTTTGGGAGAATTTACAATGCTTGTGCACCAACACATCCATCGAAGCAGGAATTTTATACCAAAGCAGCACTCGATAGTGGCTTGCAGAGCCCGGAATTTGTTGCTGAAAAAGCGAGCTGGAAGATAGTAGAGAGTATAAATGTTCCGGAGTTTTTGGGTTATGCCTTTGAAATTAAGCTTTAAGTGCCGATTTCCTCCGCGAAAAATAATTAACTCAACAAGCCCAATAATTCCTGCCTGCTTAGGTTTTTAAACAAGCCGTTTTCGTTCTGAATTAAATCTTTAACCAGATCTTTTTTCACTGCCTGCAGTTTCATAATTTTTTCCTCAATCGTATCCGGGCAAATCAGGCGAACGGCCATTACATTTTTATGTTGGCCAATGCGATACGCCCGGTCAATGGCCTGGTTTTCTACCGCAGGGTTCCACCAAGGGTCAACGAGGTAAACATAATCTGCTTCGGTTAAATTTAAACCCGTTCCACCGGCCTTTAAACTGATTAAAAAAACCGGAACGTCGGTATTCTGGAATGATTGCACAACTTCCTGCCGCTTTTTAGTCTGCCCGGTTAAATATTCATACTTAATGCCTTTAAGCTCCAGCGCTTTTTTGATTAAATCGAGCATGGTTACAAATTGCGAGAAAACTAAAATTTTATGGTTTGCGGCCTTAACCTGAAGCTGTTCTATAAGCACATCAATCTTTGATGATGCCTGTAAATAGGACTTCCCATCGGCAAGCAGGGCTGCAGAGTTGCAAATCTGCCTTAGGCGGGTTATACTTTTTAACACATGCATCGAACTTTTAGGCAACTCATCTTCAGTTTTCCCTAGAATATAATCCTGAATTTCCTTTTTATTTGCCTCATAAACTTCACGTTGCTCCGCTCCCATTTCACAATAAAGTATTACCTCAGTTTTATCCGGTAGTTCTTTGGCAACCTCTTCTTTAGTTCTTCTTAAAATAAAAGGCCGAATCTTTTTCTGCAATTCAGCCGCCCGTTTGCTGTCTTTAAACTGATCAATCGGGGTAGAGTATAAATCTGCAAACTGTTGTTTACTACCAAACAAACCCGGACAAGCGAATGAAAGTTGTCCATACAAATCAAACGTATTATTTTCTACGGGCGTTCCCGTAATGGCCACTTTATTTCTGGATTGCAACATGCGCACCGTTTTATACCGCTGCGATTCGGGGTTCTTTATGTTTTGCGACTCATCCAGAAAAATATAATTGAAGCGATAATCTTTCAGGAAACGAATATCAGAAAGTAGTGTGCCGTAAGATGTGAGAACAATTTCATAATTGTCAAAATTATAGGATTTTTTTGTCCTGTCGGTTCCGTAAATGGTTTTCACCTTAACAGATGGCGCAAATTTTTCGACTTCCGTTTTCCAGTTAAAAATTAACGATGCCGGCACAACAATTAGATTTGTATTCTGTACGACTTTTTTTCGTTGCGTTAAAATAAAGGCAATAATCTGAATGGTTTTGCCCAATCCCATATCATCGGCCAGGATGGAACCAAAGTTAAAATCATCCAGAAAATTTAGGCGGTTTAAACCGTCTTTCTGGTATTCACGCAGCGTAGCATTAAGTTCTTGAGGTATTTCAATATCAGTGGCTAAATCTGCTCCGTCAAACTTCTGTTTAAAACTGCTAAGCTCATTTTTAACATGGCCTTCAAGCAAAGCATCTTCATACAAATCGTTTATTACTGCAAACTTTATTTTTGGGGTAAGCAAAGTGTCCTCAACAATTTCACCTGCGCTGAAATAACCCGTAAACTTTCTAATCCATTCTTCAGGCAAAATGCCCTGAGTTCCATCATCGAGCGTTACAAATTTGCTTTTATTTCTAATCGATTTGTGCAGGTGCTTTAGCGCCACATTTTGCGTACCAAACTTCAGCTTTACTTTGGTTTCAAACCAGTCTGTTCCGCTTAAAACTTCGATATTAATTGCAGCTTTGTAACCATTAAGCTTGTTGTTTTTGAGCTGGTTGAAACCTAAAATATGAATTTCTTTGCTTCGCCATGCCTCAAAAGCATCTAAAAACCAAAGTTCTTCCAAAAATCTTTTGCGGTGGAGGTAATACGAATCGTTCGTTTCCTGATCGTAAAAGAAAGGATGTTGCCTTAATATTTCAGCAATAAATTGCAACTCGACCTCTTCATCACGCTTCACGGTAAAAAGATTACCGAACTTATCCTGCGATTGAATTGTCTTTTTGGAAAGCACCGGAATTTCCAGGTTACCATAACGCATAACCGGAGTAATCAGAATAAAATCTTCAGATTCTGACAGGTAAACCAGTTTTTCCAATTCCAGATCGAAGCCCTTTTCCTCAATTTGCCCCTGCGTTGCCGGTTTAAGGAAGGAATAATCTACCTTGATATTGTTTTCTAACTGAATAAGTATGTTTTTTTGAAACTCCGGATATTTGCTTTTGTGAATAACAAGGCGATTGCTTTGCTTTACAAAAAAGCCTATCACCTTAACCAAATCTGCATTAGCTAAAAGGTAAAGCTGGTTTTTCAGTTGCACAAAATAGTTATACCTAATAACAAGATTATCGAGGGAATAGGCATTTCCGTTTATCTGTAAACGGCCGTTAATTTCGAAAAAATCGTCTTTTTGGTTCACAGATAAATGTAAATCACCATCAAGTAGCTGCAAATCGACAGGTAGAATTGATGAAGGCTGAATGTTGGAATGCAGTTTATTATCGTGCAGGAAAACCGGCATTTTCCTGGGGTTTTTCACTACCGATTTTAATGCCTCAATTTCAGCGGCAACATTTTCCGTTGTATAGTTATTTTGAAACCTCGCAATTCCGCTATAAAACTTCAGCACTGCACTGTCTTCTGTTTTGAAGAGATAATCTGCAGGGTTAACCACTTTCATCGGGTTTTTAACTTTCCCGGTTTTAGTAAGTGCAGCCTCGAACAACTCGATATTGAGCTGCCCGTAATAGCGGTGGTTACCCAGCACGAGCAAGAGTGGCGTGCCTTCAGCATTTGAGATCGAGACAGTTTTTTTAGCCGGGAGTAAGGCAGACTGAAGCTGTTGCCGGGCTTCCGTATTAAAGGCCTGCAAGGCGGCTAGTTTCGGTGCGATGTTAAGCACATCATGTTCTAATTTAATTTTAAAAAGCTCTTCCAGATTTTTTTCGTTTTCCAAACCGTAATCCGCAGCTATTTTGGTTAGTTTTTGTCGCCTTAAGTTAGCGTCAAAGAAAATCTGTAATTCCTGACGCTGCAAAATGTTGTATAAAACCTGCGCCTGATGCTCACAAAGCTTATTTTTGAGGGCATCGCAGCGACACGATAATTTAACGGCGTTTTCAGTTTGCTGAACCTGAACCAGGGGAAAGGCTTGCGACGCTGAGGGATGCGTGAAGGCGGCAAAATTTATTTCAATTTGCGTTGGATGGAGTTTAAAGAAGTCTTTGGTATCAGTGTGAATTTGATTGCTTAAATGCCTTAAAATAAAAATATTGCTCAGATCCTTCAGATTAAATTCCTTCAAAAGGTAATCGAAAGGATTGCCCGTTTGAGAAGCTAAGTTCGATTTTTCTCCATCCATCAGCACAATATAACAAGAAATTAGATAAAGGATTTTTTAAAGTGATGAATTTATAAGCGCTACAATATCGGCGATAACATCTGTCGATTTAAGAATTTTATAATGGCCGGCACCTGGGTAAGCTTTCGATTTTATACCTTCATTTTCAGCTAAAAAACCGGCTAAAAAAGGATATGGAGAAATGTGGTCTTCCGCATCGTAGGCTAAAAAGTGATTAAAATCTGCTTCGAGTGTGTATAAACCGGTAAGATTGAAATGCTCCGCGTTAACCGGAAATTCCTTACTAAAGTTTTTAAAGAAATGGGCTTGCGCCAACCTGCCGATATTTACCGAATCCATGCTTTGCTCAAAATTCTCCTTCAGCCTTATTAAAGGTGCAATACTGATTAACAGATTAGGTTTCAATGGTATTTCCTGAATTGCAATTACGTTTGCCATACCGCCAAGCGAATGACCAATAAGGATATCCGGTGTGGCATAGTTTTCTGCAATTGATTTTATTGCATCTGCATAAAGCATCAGGTTAGAAAATTCAGAATTGGAGCTACCATTTCCCGGCGCATCAAAAGCGATAATTTCCAGGCTGTCAATCTTCCGGAGTTCTACAATCAGTTCGTAAAAATCTGCCGCTTTCGAGGCCCAGCCATGTGTAAGCAGGACTTTTGTAGCCCCGCTTCCCCAGCTAAAGCAATTAAATCCGAGCTCTTCTCGCGTAAAATAAGCATCGAAAACCTTTAAGCTAAACCTTGTCGATTCGGCCAAAAGCGTTTCCTGATGCAAACGCAAAGGCATTTTGGGTGAGTAAAAAATAAATTCGCGTATTAATTTTTCAGCATCGCGGTGCTGATTTTCTGCTGAGATTTTAAGCTCATTAACAATTCCCTTAAGTCTCTTCAAAATTTTCTGATGTTTTAAATTAAAGTAAACTTTTCAAATCCGCCGGCGAATAATTAACCGATTTAAGGGTCTTATCGTCGCCTTTTCTGAAAACCAGAAACAATCCATCAACTTCTTTATGGTAAGCTTCAGTACCATCTTTATCAAGGTAAAACCGAATCGTCTGTTCTGCTTCAGCAACGGTTTTGCAAGCCTTACTCATGTTCGAACGATGAACTTCATCAAACAAGGTTTTAAACTTAGCGCCTAAACCAAACTCGTGAATGGCACCAGCCAAAACATACTGCAAATCGCAAAGCGCATCGGCCACTTCTACTAAATCATCGTTTTCTACAGCCTCCTGCAACTCTTTCAACTCTTCTGCCAGTAACGAAATACGAAGGTTAGCCCGCTGTTTAGATGGAATAACCGGCGCATCCAAAATTGGATGTTTAAAAGTGGTGTGAAACGCTGCAACCTGGGTTAGCGAATTGGGCTCTTGCATAAATTTGTTTGATTTAAATTCTCAGCAAACTTAAAAAAATCGGGCTAAAATTTACCGACAATTTATGAACATCCTACCCTTTCACTTTACCCCTATCGCCCGGGTAATTTAGCGTCTTTCCCGCACGATTTTAAAAAAATCTTCCTTGTAGGTATCACCAATGGGAATGGATTGGTCGGCAATGAAAAGTGCGTTCCCATCTATCGTTTTAATTTTTTCGAGGGAAATAATGTACGATTTATGAACCCGGTAAAACGGCGGATGTGGTAATTGCGTTTCCAGCTCCCGCAAAGACTGATAGGTAATAATCCGCTGAGTGGCCGTGTAGACAGAAACATAGTTCTTCAGGCCTTCAATGTATAAAATTTCGTTATAATTAACCTTGATGAACTTGTTTTTGGTATCTCCTTTTATAAAAATAAAATCACTTACAGAAGTTGATAGAGGTGCAGCCTCAATTGGTGTTGGCGAAATAATCTGACGGGCTTTTTGGGCAGCCTGATAAAACCGTTCATACGAAATCGGCTTTAGCAGGTAATCTACAACGTTTAGGTCAAAACCATCCAGCGCATATTCGGGATAAGCTGTAGTTAAAATAACTTTACATTTATCGCCACAAATTTTCAGAAACTGAATTCCTGTTAATTCAGGCATTTGGATGTCGAGAAACACCAGATCTATTTTCCCTTCCTGCACCATGCCCAAGGCTTCAAAGGCATTCGTGGTGGTTGCAACCAGTTCTAAAAAAGGTGTTTTATTAATGAATGCGGCGATAATGTCTGAAGCGTAAGCCTCATCATCAACAGCTAAACAGCGAATCATAAATTTAAAATTAAGGTTGTTTTATAAGTATTTCCGTTGTTCGAAACCAGTAAATCGTGCTTATCAGGGTAAATTAAATCAAGCCGCCTGTGTACGTTAGCCAAACCCACACCACTCGAATGATCCTTTTGTGCATGGCTTATTTTATTGCTCACTTCGAAGCTCAGTCTTTTATTTTGAACCTTCAACCGTATACGAACCGGCTGGGCCTGGTCGTTTAGTACGCCATGCTTAAATGCGTTTTCAACAAACGGAATCAATACCAGCGCAGCAATTTTTTGCTGACTTACCCCTAGCGAAGTAAAATCAACATGAAAGTTTGGTTCGAAACGCATTTTGAAAAGTTCGATATAACCCTCTAAATAAGCAACTTCCTTGTCGAGGTTTACCATTCCATCCGGACTTTCGTTCAGCGTATAACGCATTAAATCAGACAAGCGAAGCACCGCATTCGCAAGTTTATCGGAAACAGGAATAGCAAGTGAATATACGTAATTTAAAGTGTTGTATAAAAAATGAGGGTTTATCTGCGATTTCAAAAATGCCAGTTCTGACTTTACAACTTCAGCTTTTAGTTTCTGGTTGGCTTTTTCTGTTTTAAAATTTTGCTGAACGCTGTATATCGCTGCAGGTATAACCAGAAAAGAAATGCTGTAATAAATGTTATCCGATATATACTTTGAAGCCTTCGTATCATCAGAATAATTTTTCATCCCAAACCATTCAAAATACAAAACCTGCTCAATGAGGTACCTCGAAGCGATGAAAAAGGCGATCGTAAGTAAAAGTGAACCAATCAGCTGCAAGATTTTATCACGTTTTAAAAAAAAGGGATATATAAGCAGATAACAGATGTAAAATTCTAGAATCTGAATAAAGTTCATCGAAATATCAAATGCAGATTGCCTTAAGGTTACGCCCTTAATAAGTACCTCGCCGTAGAGATAAGCCAATACGAGCACCCAGCAGATGATGTGGATTAGTATTGTTTTCATTTGTTTCATGCTGTAAAACTCTGCAAAGCTTTAAATTCCATCTAATTTGTTATCTCAACTACCTTAAAAATTATCCCAATGGGATTTTCAGCATACCAGGCAGCTATAAAACCAATAGCATCCAAACGTTGCAGGCGAAGTGACCCGAATTTCCAAGTGGTGCATTCAGCTTTTTGAAACCAATTTTTTCGTACATACTAACTGCCGTTTCAAGTTCTGGGAAAGACTCAAGGTATATTTCGTTATAACCAAAGTGCTGGGCAGATTCTATGCTTTTTTGCATCAGCGCTTTACCAACGCCTTTGCCACGGGCCGCGGCAGATACATAAAATTTAACGAGCTCTACACATCCCTCAGGCAGGCCTTCGGTTGGGAAAATACCACAACCGCCCAATAAAATGCCATTTTCCTCTGCCAGCCAGTAAACAGAACCTTCGCGTTTAAACACTTCCGATAAATGGTCTGTTGTTGGATCGGTGTACACCGTGCCAGGTTTATCTATTTTAAATTCCCTGAAAATTACCCTGATTAAATCTGCTAATTCCTTGTTGTCTCTTTCTTCTATTTTACGAAAACTTATACCCATGTTCTTTTTAATTCGAGATCATAATAAACGCTTGATGTTCTGTTAATATACCAAAGGTACATTTACTAATATTTTAAAGGAAACATGAATCAGATATTTAGTTTATTTATACCGAAAGATAAAACTTTCCAGCCGCTGTTTGAACAAAGTGCAGAAAACCTGGTTAAAATTTCAGAAAGCTTCATCACATTTATACGCTCGGTGGAACCGGCCGAAAAGGTAAAAATCGCTAAAGAAATAAAATCGCTTGAACTTACCGGCGACCAGGCCACGGATACCATTTACGCCGAACTAAACAAAAGTTTTATTGTTCCTTTTGATAAACAGGATGTACATGCACTTGCAACTTCGATTGATGACATTGCGGATGACATTTTAGGAACGACTTTAAACATGGAACTTTATCAGCTGGATACCTCAAATGTTGCAATGTTGAAACTTGCAGAAATTATAGCTAAAATGTGCAGTCAGCTTTGTACAGCGATAAAAGAATTAAAGCATTTTAAAAATAAACAGTTAATTATAAACGTTTGCGTGGAGGTGGGTCAGTTGGAAAGCAAAGCCGACCGACTTTACGAACAGGCAATTTCATTGCTTTTCGACAAAGAAATTGATGCAATATCGCTCATCAGGCAGTCGGAAATACTGGCACAACTGGAAAAAACAACTGATAAATGTGATGATTTGGCAAATGTTATTGAAACCATATTTCTTAAAAACGCATAATTAGAATGCTGAAATGCTTTTCGCAAAAATTCAGCAAACAAAAAGCCTACTTATGGTTTTATTATTAAAAGACCATTATGGAAAATAAAGATATTAAACCGCAGATTTCGAATTCGAACCCAGACCCAGAGCCAACTGAAGATGCTCAGTCTTTGGTTGAAACAATAATTCCGTCAACAGAAGACAGCGCAAGTACAACCACAAAGGAACAGGCTGCTGAAGAAAACAGTTCTGCCGATGCTGCTGAGGATAAAAGTGATGCAAAAGCTGAAGCAGGTACGCCGGGCAGTGACGAAAAGCCAAAACAGGACGCCGGTGACGACGCCGATGAAATTGAAACCGTAGCGCCATAACGATTAAGCGGTTTGTAAAAAAGCCTGCAACTGAAATAGTTTTCATATTTTGGCGTTATGATACACATGAAAAAGACACTAATGTTTTGCTTGTTAACCATTTCTATATTTGGTTGCGGCATCAACAAGCAGGCGCAGCAAATTAAGGCGCTGGAAGCCTGTACGTATAAAATAAAAAACGTTAACCAGATTACTTTAGCGGGTTCTGATTTAGGGCGACTTATAAATCAGCAGGATTTTAACCTGGCAAGTTTACCCGGAGTAGCATTAGGTTTGTTAAGAAAAGACATTCCGCTGCGGGCCAACCTTAATTTAGAAATAACCAATCCATCGGCAGACCTTGCTGCAATTAATCAGTTCGAATACAAAATACTGGTAAACAATACTGATTTAGCTGAAGGTATCGTAAACCAGGCCGTTAGCATCCCCCAAGGGCAAACCGTAACCGTTCCTGTACAGATGGGCAGCAATATTTATGGCCTTATATCGAATGGAAATGTGCTCAACGATATTATTAAAGCCGCTCAGAAAGGTTCTAAAAGCGATGAAAAGCTGGGCTTGCTCACCATTAAAATTAAACCAACAATAATGATTGGCAATACGCCGGTGAAATATCCAGGATACATCACCATTAACAAAGACATTAGCAGCAAAATATTGTTGTAAACAAAAGGCCCCGATTATAAAATCGGGGCCTTTTTGTTGTCTAGAACTTTCTGTGGGGTTCGTAAATCATCCCTTTAAAACTATTCTGATCCAGCTGGTCTGCAACCAGCTTAATTTCTGAAACTGATAATCTGGCGGGCATGGTTGTAGATTGTGCACTTAAGCTGCCAGTTTTAGCTGGCGAGGTTACGAAACTTCCTGTTCTCGCATAGAGTAATGCATAAGCCAAAAGTGTTTCACTTTCATCGCCCCAACCCTTAGTTAAATCTTCGAAAGCCTCTTTATCAACTGTTAAGCCCGAGTAGTAACCGCCTGTTCCAGCCTGATTTTTCGTTTCAAACTCAGGAATGTACATATCCACCTTATCAATCTTTATTGGGAAAAACCCTACAGGCTTACCGTAGGTAGTTGTGCCGATTAACTTTACATCCATAACAGGTTTTAAACTGTTAACCGTTAACTCACTTGCCGAGGCTGTAGAACTTGTAACAATAAAATAGACCCGGTTTAAATTTAGGGAGCCTGATTTTGCAAATTTTTCAACGTTATCTGATGAGTTTGCCGAGTAATCTAAATCTGCATAAGTTGCGTACTTACCGTTTACACCGCTTGTATAGGTTTGAACTTTTCCCGCATCATCCAACAAAGGCTGATTGGCCAAGATAGAAGCTTTACGCTGTGCAGTGGTTAAGTTTTGCAGATAAGTATTGTAATAGGTAGAAAACATGGTATTTCCGTTTTGTGCCATCGGAGTAAGAATGTTGATTATCTGTGTCGCGGTGCTTACAAAACCTCCGCCGTTATACCTTAAATCAACCACAACTTCTGTAACACCCTGACTCGCAAAGCCGTTAAATGCTGAGCTTATTGCTGCCGAAGCATTGTTTGTAAAACTATTGAAAACAATATAACCCACTTTTTTCGTACCTGCAGTATACACGTTTGTATACAGTATTGGATTTACTGTATAAGTTGCCCGGGTTACGGTAGCCGATTTTGTGGCGCCGGTTAAATCGATAAAGGTTAAGGTTACAGAAGCATTGGTGCCGAAAAGGGCATCATTTAGAAAAGAAATATTACTCGTTGTATAGGTTAAGCTCATCCGCCCGTTTACTGCCGTTATTTTGCAACCCCTGGTTAACCCCTGCTGGCTTGCAGGCGAATTCGGGTAAACATATTTAACTCTTAAATCGGTTGTAGTATTGTACATAACTGAAAAACCATAATCATTTTCAGTGCCATTCACATCTGCTTTCAGCGATGCTTTTTTGCCTGCGGTGCCATAATCGAAAAAAGAATATTTTGGCGTGGTAGAGGTTGCACTCACATACTCATAGGGCTTACCGGTTGCGGGGTCGGTCGAGAATTGGGTAATCGCAAACAATTCAGTCTCATTAGAACTGTAAGAACGTGGTTTAAAGTTTTCGTATGTTGGCAAAGAGGTATTCCAATAATAAAGTTCTTTAGAATACAGAAATATCGAATCCTTTGTTAGTTCATCCCTCGTTCCTGTTACCGAAGGTGTTGTTGGCGGAACAACTACATCGGGGACAGGCGAACTTTTTTTACACGATGTGAATATCGAAAGGCATGCCATCGAAATGAGGCAGATCGAGTTAACAATATTTTTTTTCATAGGAATTGATCATCAAGAAAGGTGTTCTGTATTATATATACGTCAAATCAGCACTAAAAGTTCGCTCGAAGCAAATTTTTACGATATACATAAACTAATGTAACAACAAATATCGAATTTGAGTTAAGGCTATCGGTAAACCAAAGAAAAATGACGGTATACAAAAAAACCTTTCATTGCTGAAAGGCTTTTGCTGCAACTTGGGATGGCGTTACAGAGGGATTCAGTCCTTCTACCAACTGAAATGTTTTAATAGGCGTATATTTTGATGTTAAATTTTTTTTACTTGCTTCCTTTATAAAAGAGCGGATCTGTTTTGCTCAACCTTTGGATTTGTATCTTTTCAAAATATGAACTGATAATACCATAAACCCTCGGCTGATTACTGAAATAAAAATAGCCAAATTAAGGTAGCGCAGTTAATAAAGTAGATGAAAAGCTCCATAAAGTCGAAGTAGCAGGCAATCTCGAAGATTTAGATACCGCCACCACTTACATAAGAAGGAGATAATGGCTTTAAAGGCTTAATCAAACGTTTGTTTAAAAATTAAAACTTTACAGCCTTGCCCCAAAACCCGAAACTTGTCGCCTTTGCCCCTCCAATTTCTTTATGTTTTTAAGGATATTTGATTGGGAAACACAGAAATTATTATGGAAAAGCTAAAATTTAAAAAAGAAATTAACGCTTCTGCTGAAAAAGTTTGGGAGGTTCTTTTGGGCGTAAGTACTTATCCCCTATGGACCGCAGTATTTGCAGCGGGTTCGACAGTTGAAACGGATTGGAAAAAAGGTAGTAAAGCCTACTTTTCTGATGGAAAAGGGCATGGAATGGTTTCGAGGATCGAAGAAAACATACCGAACCAGTTTATTTCGATTAAGCATCTTGGCGAATTTAAAGATGGAAAAGAAGACCTGAATAAAGATTGGGGTGAAGCATTTGAAAACTACACTTTGGAAACCGTGGAGGGTAAGACACTGCTCACAATTGATCTCCAAATCAGCAAAGACTGGGTTGATTATATGGAAAAAACCTGGCCCGCGGCGCTTGAAAAAGTTGCAGAACTTGCAGAGTAGTAAGCTGATATCAAAAAGAAAGCCTTTCATTTCTGAAAGGCTTTTTAGGAAGTGGTGCCACCTGGATTCGAACCAGGGACACAAGGATTTTCAGTCCTTTGCTCTACCGACTGAGCTATGGCACCTCCTGTTAAGGATTGCAAATGTAATATTCTTTTTTTCAAATACAAGAATGGATTTAAAAATCATTCGTTGTAGTTAAACCAAAAAGCCTTTCAAAATTGAAAGGCTTTTGGAAGTGGTGCCACCTGGATTCGAACCAGGGACACAAGGATTTTCAGTCCTTTGCTCTACCGACTGAGCTATGGCACCTCCCGTTTGGGATTGCAAATGTAGTGTTCTTTTTTCAAAAGCAAAATTTTTTTTAAAAAAAGCCTTTCAGTACCTCATTATCAATTAATTAAATTTTGCTACATTTTTTAAAGCGAAGCCTTCGATCTTTAGAATCGATACAAACTATATTTTTTAGGCATTTTTTTATGCATGCATAGTAATTTATTTAAATTAAATACCTTAATTTAGCGCTACAATCCTAAACTACATGGTAAGTCAAATTCTTTTTCTCCTACTTACGTTAGCGGCTGTGGGGCTGTTTACGGTTAACTTTCGGAAAATTATCCGTAATATCCGGTTGGGTAAAGACATAGATCGAAGCGACCAGCCTCAAAAACGGCTAATGACGATGTTACGTGTTGCTTTTGGTCAGTCGAAGATGGTTGTACGCCCGATACCGGCTTTTTTACACTTTTTTGTTTACGTGGGCTTTGTTATCATTAACATTGAGGTGTTGGAGATTATGATCGATGGACTCTTCGGCACACACCGGATTTTTCACGGTTTAGGTGGTTTATATAACTTTCTAATCGGCTCGTTTGAAATTCTTGCGTTAACCGTATGGCTTTCTTGCGTAATATTTTTAATCAGGAGACATGTTTTAAAACTCAAACGCTTTAGAGGCGTGGAAATGACGAGCTGGCCTAAGTCAGATGCAAATTACATCCTGATTACGGAAATTTTACTGATGACTGCCTTCTTACTGATGAATGCTGCCGATGCGAAACTTCAAACTTTAGGCGCCAGTCATTATGTGAGTGCGGGTTCTTTCCCTGTTAGTCAGTTTTTTATGGGGATATTGCCGAATTCAGAAAGCGCTTTAATAACGCTGGAGCGAGCTTGCTGGTGGTTCCACATTGTAGGGATACTGGCATTTTTAAACTACCTCCCTTATTCTAAACATTTCCACATCTTGTTTGCTTTTCCAAATACCTATTTTTCGAATCTTAAACCAAAGGGAGCGTTCACAAACATGGCATCTGTAACGAATGAGGTAAAGGCAATGCTTGATCCTTCATTTGTTCCGGCAGAAACGGAGCCAGGGAAATTCGGTGCAAAAGACGTAACCGATTTAAACTGGGTTAACCTGATGAATGCTTATACCTGCACAGAATGCGGGCGTTGCACATCGGTTTGTCCGGCAAATATTACGGGAAAATTGTTATCACCGAGAAAAATTATGATGGATACCCGCGACCGGGTTACGGAAGTTGGGAAAAACATTGATAAACACGGACAGGATTATCAGGATGGAAAATCCTTGCTGGATGATTACATTAGCAGAGAAGAAATATGGGCCTGCACAAGCTGTAACGCATGCGTTGAAGCTTGTCCGGTAAATATAGACCCGCTGCAGATTATTATGGAATTACGCCAGTTTGCTGTTATGGAAGAATCTCAGGCCCCTGCAAGCATAAACGCGATGATGGGTAATATCGAAAATAACCAGGCGCCCTGGAAATATTCTCCTGCCGACCGTTTAAACTGGGCGGAGGGAAACTAAGTGATTGCCTTTAATTATTTATAAAAATACTTGATACAAGGATATGGAATTTAAAGTGCCAACAATGGCTGAGTTAATGGCCGCTGGCGAAGAACCCGAGATTTTATTTTGGGTAGGTTGCGCCGGTAGTTACGATGAAAGAGCACAGAAAATAACCCGCGATATTTGCAAAATTTTACATCACGTGGGCATAAAATATGCTGTTTTAGGAACAGAAGAAAGTTGTACCGGCGACCCTGCTAAACGGGCTGGCAACGAATTTCTTTTCCAGATGCAGGCGATGACAAATATTGAGGTATTAAACGCCTACAATATTAAAAAAATAGTTACCGGCTGTCCGCACTGTTTCAATACGATAAAAAACGAATACCCCGGTTTGGGCGGCAGTTATGAAGTCATTCACCACACACAGTTAATACAGGATCTAATAAACGAAGGCAAGCTAAAAGCAGAAGGCGGCGAGAGTTTTAAAGGCCGCAAAATTACCTACCACGACCCTTGTTATCTAGGCAGGGCAAATGGAATATATGAAGCGCCCAGAAAAGCGCTGGAGGTGCTGGATGCCGAACTGGTAGAAATGAAACGCTGCAAAAGCAACGGCTTATGTTGTGGCGCCGGCGGTGCACAAATGTTTAAAGAACCGGAAAAAGGCAATAAAGACATCAACGTTGAACGCATTGACGAAGCGCTGCAGACAAATCCGCAGGTTATTGCCGCTGGCTGTCCGTTTTGTATGACGATGCTAAGCGATGGCATTAAATTAAAAGATAAAGAGCAGGAAGTGAAAGTGCTGGATATTGCAGAAATTACAGTAAGAGCAAATGGATTGTAAGCTAGGGATTTGTAATTTTTGTTAAATTATCCCTGATTCGGTTTAAGTCCTCAGCTTCTATATTTTTGAGTGGGACAACGATACAGGTTGACATAGAATCTACATCCCCGCTTCTGTCATTATAGGTTTGAACGATAACATCATCACTTCTGGTTCTTAAAACGAGCCGACCGGAAGTGGTTGTTCCGTAATAATCCAAATCTTTAAATTTTGCCAGCTTAAAGGCGAAATATTCTATTTTTCCGTTATTAAAAAAACGTTTATATCGGCAAAAACCATTGTTGGTAACATTTAGTTCGTACCTTTTTACAAGGCTGATTTCCTGGCTGGCATCATAATGCGTTGTTAAACTTTTTTGAAGATAAATGACATATTCCTCAAGAGAATCTTTGGTTGAAAAAGCGCTTAAAAGCAGGCACAAGGCAGGAATGAGCAGCAATTTCAAGCAGAATGTAAACTTTTTCATGGGGATGGCATTTTGATGATTCCAAGTTAATTAAAATGATAAATTTGTAGTATGATTTTTTCTCCACAATCACGGGTTTGGATATACCAAAGCAATAGAAAATTCACTTCTGCTGAAGAAGCTGAAATTTTAGCAAAACTGGAAGCTTTTACAGGCCAATGGAAGGCGCATGGAAACGAACTAATGGCAAAAGCGGAAATCAGATATGGTTATTTTATTATTTTAACAGTTGATGAAAGCCAGGCAAATGTTACGGGTTGCTCAATTGATAGTTCGGTAAGGATTATTAAAGATGTTGAACAAACCTACAATGTTGATTTGTTTAACCGATTTAACATTGCTTACAAAATTGCTGATGAAGTTCATGTTCAGGGCAAGGAAGATTTCGAAACACTTGTAAACATAAAGAACATTACGCCTGAAACTATTGTGTTTAATAACATGGTTCAAACCCTAAATGAGTTGGAAACGAAATGGGAAGTACCTCTGAAAAACAGCTGGCACTCAACCGTTTTTGCACACTTATTATAGAAAATACAACTTACCCTTTTTAGCTCTGAATAATTACCACCGGCAAAACAAAATTGCTTAGAAAAAAACTTTATATTACCAGATATAAACGACTCTATGGCACGCTGGTTGAAAATATCTTTAAAAGTAATTGTTACGCTTTTCGTTCTGGTTATTTTAACCTGGCTGGCCGGTGCATTTTACATCAGCCGAAATAAAAAAGAAATCCTGGGTTCTATCCTTTCGCAGCTAAATAAAAATTTAAATGGCGAAATCACGGCAAACAGCATGGAGCCGACCCTACTCAAAGGCTTTCCAGGGGTTTCTGTTTCGTTGAAAGATGTATTACTACGAGACAGTTTATGGTCGAGACATAAACATGATCTGCTTAAAGCGGAAGACATCGATGTATCATTGAATGTTTTATCACTCATCTTTGGCTCCGTTAACATTAACCAGATTACGCTAAATAACGCCTCTATTTATCTTTATACAGATTCAACAGGTTATAGCAATACCAGTATCTTTAAAAGTAAAGAAAAGGTCGAAAAAAAACCTGACGCGAAAAGTTCTTCAGATTTTGCAGTTAAGAAAATCGATTTTAATAAAGTAAACCTGATTGTAGATAACCAAAAGCGATTTAAACTTTTCAATTTTAATATCGACCAGATTCAGGGGCGTCTAAAATATCCCGATAGCGGCTGGACCGGCAGGATAAAGCTGAAAACCATGGTTAACAGCTTCGCCTTCAACACAAAAAAAGGTAGTTTCTTAAAAGATAAATTGCTCGAAGGAACCCTTTCTGCGCATTACAGCAAAGCAGAGGATGCGGTAATTTTAGACCCAGAGGTATTAAATATTGGAGAACATCCTTTTAAAATTGGTGCGAAGATCGACCTGGCAAAAGCTGGTTTCAACATTAGTATCGCTGTAGATCAGATTCTATTTAAAGAGGTGGCTTTGCTCCTATCGCCCAACATTTCTTCGAAACTTTTAAAGTTTGGCATTGAGAAGCCTGTCGATATCAGGGGAAATATAATTGATGATGGCTCGGGCAAATACGGCGATCCATTGATTAAAGTTGGCATAAAAGTTAGAGATAACGTGGTTAGCATCCCGGCGGGAAAATTAACAGAAGCAAATTTCGATGGTTCTTTCACCAATCAGGATACGGTTGGCGGGGTAATTGGTGATGAAAACTCATCTATAAAATTTCACAGACTTACCGCGAAATATTTCAATGCACCACTAAAAATCGACACATTTACCGTAAACAACTTATCGAGGCCAATAGCAACGGGCCTGGTAACGTCTCAGTTTCCACTGTCTAACCTGAATAATTCCTTAGGTACAAACGATTTCGAATTTAAAAACGGTACGGCCAACCTTCGTTTGTATTGTAAGGCAGATATTGATAATTTTCTTTTTACCAAGCCTGTCGTTTCCGGTAAGATTCAGATTGCTGATGCTGATATACTCTATATACCACGCTCGCTCCATTTGGTGAAAAGTGCCTTGAATATTAATTTTAACCAGAACGATTTATCGATCCGGAACGGACATTTCCAACTTGGTAAAAGCGAACTAAATGTAGATTGTAGCATTGCAAACTTCGCGAATCTGTATTATACCGATCCAGATAAAATTCTGGTTAATTTGAAAATGAATAGTCCGCAGCTTTACCTAAATGAATTCCTTCCATTTTTAGGACCGCGAACGGCTAAGAAAAAATCAAAATCCACTAATTCTATGAAGACTGCTTCAAAAGAACTTAGCAATGTTCTGGAGGTGTCTAAAATGAACATTCGCCTAACCGTAGGGAAGGCAATCTATGATAAATTTACCGCCAAAAACCTCGATGCAGATATCTCGCTTCGTGGAGAAGGGATTTACCTGAATAAAATCAGCGTCGCTCATGCGGGAGGTTTGTTATCGCTTAATGGAAACATAATACAGGAAGCGGCATCGAACAGTTTTAAAATTAACTCAAAGATTAGTCATGTTAGCGTTTCCGATTTTTTCTATTCGTTCGATAACTTCGGTCAGAAAAGCATCACCAGTAAAAATTTAAAAGGCTATTTATCATCGCTGGTAAATATTTCCGGAAGGATAGCCCATAATGGTAAAATCATGCCACGTTCGATAAACGGCAAAGTAGTTTTCAACCTGAATAAAGCTGCCCTAACAAACTTTGAACCATTAGAAAAAGTTGGGAAACTGGCTTTTGCAAACCGGAATCTCTCTGATATCAGGATAAATAACCTCGATGGAATCCTAAACATTAGGGGCGACAAGATTGAAATTAGTCCGATGCAAATAAATTCGAGCGTTTTAAACCTAAATGTTAAAGGCATTTATGGCATTACCACAGGAACCAATATTGAAATGGATATTCCCCTGCGAAATCCCAAAGGGGATGAAAACCTGGATAGAACTCAGAAGAGAGCGGCCCGAATGCGTGGCATTGTGTTACACCTCAAGGCCTTTGACGAAAATGGCGAGTTAAAAGTCAGGTGGAATAAGGAACATGATTAGTTTTAAAAACCGGAATGCAAGCCTTGTTACAAGTAGATTAACCAATACAGCTTTTTGGACCAGGCAGCTTCTAACCTGTTAAAAATCCAGAGGGCCAAGTCTTCTCATATTTTTTAAGATAAGGTACTGCCTGTGCCTGATATACGGGGTTGCATTTTTGGGCGTCCACCTCCTTGGATTTGGAAAACAGGAAGCAATTAATGCCGCCTGATTGCGGGTAAGCCTGGTGCACGATTTACCATAATATGCCTGTGCCGCAGCTTCTGCACCATAAATTCCGTCGCCCATTTCAATTACATTAAGGTAAACTTCGAGAATCCGTTCTTTGCTCCAGAACATTTCAATAAGCAAGGTAAAATAGGCCTCAAAACCTTTACGGATCCAGGAACGCCCTGGCCACAAAAAAACATTCTTCGCCGTTTGCTGAGAAATGGTGCTCCCTCCTTTTACCTTTTTCCCTTTTGCATTGCTTGCAAAGGCTTTTTCAATTGATTTAAAATCGAAGCCAATGTGTTGTAAAAACAATTGATCTTCTGCCGATACAGCGGCCCGTTTCATATTATCGGAAATGTTTTCAAATTTAATCCAGGTTTTCTCAGTTTTAAAAGGCTTCCCATCCGCTTTGCGTTCAATGTTACGCAAAACCATAAGTAAAGTAATTGGTGGGTTTATAAATCGTAATGCAATTACCCAAAAAATAGATACCAACAAAAAGTATATAAACACCTTGGTAGCGATATCGGTTATCTTTTTAATTAATGGGTTTTTCGCCTTTGCTTTAGCGCCTGGATTTCGTTTTTTCGCCATTTGGCAAAGTTAATAAAAACTTAAGCGCTTATTAATTGCAAATATCGATTATAAAAATCACCGGCTTATTTCATTTCTTATTAAACATATTTGCCTTTCGAACGTTAAAACAAAAAGCATAAATTATGAGCGTAAAAGTAGCCCTTGTAACAGGAGGAAGTAAAGGAATTGGTTTCGGTATTGCCGAAGCACTGTTAAAAAACGGTTATAAAGTTGCCATTACCAGCAGAACGATAGATTCGGCAAATCAAGCGGCGGCCACTTTGGTAGAACACGGCGACGTTTTAGCCATCGAAGCCGATGTTAAAAATTTCGCTTCGCAGCAGGCAGCAGTAAATTTGATTATTGAAAAGTGGGGGCAACTGGATGTACTGATTGCAAATGCGGGTGTTGGCTATTTTGCCCCTATTGATGAACTGGAAATTGACCACTGGAACGAAATCATCGATACCAATTTAACTGGCGTATTTTATGGAATTAAGGCATCTGTTGAAGCAATTAAGAAGACACAGGGAACAATAATCACCATATGTAGCTTAGCCGGAACGAACTTCTTTGCTGGCGGCTCGGCATATAATGCGAGTAAATTTGGCTTAACAGGCTTTTCGCAATCTGTAATGCTCGATTTGAGAAAGTATGGTGTAAAAGTTAGTACCATTATGCCAGGTTCGGTAGCCAGTCATTTTAATGATCATAATCCGGATGCTGAAGCAGATGCATGGAAAATACAGCCCGAAGATATGGGTAAACTGGTTGTGGATTTGCTTGCAATGCCTGCGAGAACCTTGCCAAGTAAAGTTGAAATCAGGCCTACAACACCGAAAGGATAAGTTTGTAGCTGGTTATTTTGTCGCCTGGTGATGGTGGAGTTATTTTCTGTCCTTCATCAATGGTAATCAAAAAAAAAGTCCTTTCAGAAACTGAAAGGACTTTTTTATGCGTTAAAGAATGCTTATTCAGCAATTACTTCAAAAGGAACCTGAACTTTAACTTCTTTGTGTAAGTTTAAGTTAGCGATATATTCGCCAACAAATTTAGGCTCAGTTTCGAAAGTAATACGACGGCGGTCAACATCAAAGCCTTGTGCTTTTAATGCCTCAGCAATTTGGATAGTGTTAACTGCACCAAATATTTTTCCGCTTTCGCCAGCTTTAGCACCGATAGATAGTTTAACATCAGTTAAACGCTCAGCGATACCTTCAGCATCTTTCTTAATTTTATCTTGTTTAAAAGCAGCTTGCTTTAAATTTTCAGCCAAAACTTTCTTTGCAGAAGATGTAGCTAAAGATGCAAATCCTTGCGGAATTAAATAGTTACGACCATAACCTGGTTTTACCGTAACGATATCGTCTTTCTCGCCTAATGATTTAATATCTTGTTTTAAAATAATTTCCATATCAAATCCTCCTATTTTAATTGGTCAGCAACGAATGGTAACAAACCGATGTGACGGGCACGTTTAACGGCTTGAGCCACTTTACGTTGAAATTTTAACGAAGTACCAGTTAAACGGCGTGGTAATAACTTACCTTGATCGTTAATGAATTTTAACAAAAAGTTTGCGTCTTTGTAATCAATGTATTTAATACCGTTTTTTCTGAAACGGCAATATTTTTTACGGTTATCCTCTACTTTAGGGGCAGTAACGTATTGTATTTGTTCTCTCGCCATTACGCTGCAACCTCCTTAGTTTTTTTGTTGAACGCACCGCTGCGTTTTTTAGCGTTATAAGCAACCGCATGTTTATCTAACCTGATGGTTAAAAAACGAAGCACACGCTCATCACGTTTTAATTGTAATTCTAATTTAGCAATCAAGTCGCCCGGAGCACTATACTCGGTTAAATTGAAAAATCCGTTAGATTTTTTAGCGATCGGATACGCTAATTTTCTCAAACCCCAATTGTCTTCATGGACAATTTCGGCACCGCCATCAGTAAGAACAGCTTTGAATTTGGCTAAAGCCTCTTTCGCAACTTCTTCTGATAACAACGGGGTTAGAACGATAACAGTTTCGTACTGATTCATTGTTATATAATTTAATTTTTTTTTAATCCCGAGGTATATTACGGGGTTGCAAAAGTAATAATACTTTTCTTTAAATCAAAGCTTTAATTAGAAAAAACAAGCAGGGTAATCTGCTTAAAATCAAACAGATTGATGGTTGCACGTCACCGGCAAAAAACACCATAAAAAAGGCCGTCTTTTCAGACAGCCAAATTAACTTTAATATTTAACGAAATTAGCGAATTGCGATAGTTTTGGAAACTTCCTGATTTTTAGATTTAACAACGAAAGTTAATTCTTTACCGAAAGTTTTAGCGGTGTTAAATTTTTTCACAAGCTTAGCTTTATCCGTAAAAGTTTCGTTATACAGTTCTTCATTGTATTCATTTAGAATCTGAACTTCTACCGGACCATTATCGGCATTATCCAAAGAAAGCGTTAAAATCGATTTCTCCTGAACAAACACAGGTTTAAGCAACTGAGTGATTTTTGGTGCCGAAACTACAGCTTTGTTGTTCGCAATTACGATTGTGTAACTCGCAAGTTTAGCACCAGATTCTACGTTAAGTAAATATTCTCCGTTTGGCAGTGCGCTTAAATCATAACTCTTTGAAGCAGCACCTGAAGAGTGAATGTTCTCTTCAAACAAAACCTGATTATTTAATTCTCTGATAGAAAGGTTAACATCTGAAGCTTCGTCGATGCTGAAACGGATTGTTTTTGCCTCGTCAGTTTTCACATTCAGTGTATAAATGCCGTCGTTTGCGTATGTTACTGAAGCCGTGAACATTGTTGCTGCAAGAAGGCTGATTTTTAGTAAATTTTTCATAATCAATAATTTTTATGGGTTTGTAATTATTTGATGATGCTAAGATACTCGTGTTTTAAAGGCTAAGGCGATTGAATATTCTCCAATTAGTATGCTATATTAACCTTAAATTACCTAATGTGATACTAAATAAACAATTAAGCATAATTTAATGGTTAAATTTGGATATAAATGAAGAAAATAAGACCAAGTTTTGAAGTTGTTGAACCATCATTTGGCAGCTCTTTTTATTACTCGAAATATATAGAGAATGAAAACAACAAAGCCCACCTTTGGCATTACCACCCTGAAATTGAAATGGTATTTGTAAATGGCGGTGCTGGCAAGCGGCAAATCGGCAGCCATGTGTCCTATTATACGGATGGCGATTTAATTTTAATTGGAAGTAATTTGCCGCACTGTGGCTTTACCGACACCAGCACTGGCAATAAAACCGAGGTTGTTGTGCAAATGAAACCGAACTTTTTAGGCACGGAATTTTTAACGCTTAAAGAAACAAAAGGCATTGCAAATTTATTTGAAAAAGCAAAATACGGAATTGCCTTCGGAAAGGACACCATGAAGCTCGTTGGACCGGCATTGGAAAAGATGCATAACGCCTGGCCGCTTGAAAAACTGCTGGCCTTGCTTGGCGTACTGCGGGAATTGGAGCAGGCTTCTGATTACAAACTTTTGAATGCACAAAATTTTTCCCTGGAGTTGCAGGTTCAGGATAATGATCGGATTAACATGATTTTCAATTATGTTAAAGACCATTTTTTGGAGGAAATTAGTTTGGAGTACGTTGCAGATATGGCCAGCATGACTGTTCCATCGTTTTGCCGCTATTTTAAAAAGATAACAAAAAAGACTTTTACCAAATTTGTGAATGAGTATCGCATTGTTCACGCATCGAAACTTTTAGCAGAAAAACCAACAACGATTTCAAACATCTGCTTCGAAAGTGGTTTCAATAACTTTAGTCATTTTAATAAATTGTTCAAAGAATTTACCGGAAAGAGCGCTTCACAATATAGGAATGAGTTAAAAGCGGTAATTAAATAGGAGATTAGTGAAAAACCATCCAATTCAAATTTGAAAAAACTTTAAGTAAATCAGCTTGGTTATCATTTGTAGTAAATTATTTCTTATGAAAAACCTAAGTAAATTCGACTGGCTTATAATCTTCCTGTTAATTGCAGTATTCATAACAGGCATTTTCGTTTATCAGCTTCGTAACGAACCCCTGAAAAACGGAACTCTTAATGGATACCCGATGTAAACCGCGATTTAGGCCGCAAAAAACGGTTCGGTAAGTTTAGCCTGGCCAACTTTTCAACATTCAAATTTTCGACATTTTAACTCCGTAAAATTTTCCTATTTTCGTGCCGATGGAAAATTTTATTGTTTCTGCCCGTAAATATCGCCCCGCAACGTTCGAAACCGTTGTTGGTCAGCAACATATTACCGGAACATTAAAAAATGCCATCAAAAATAATCAGCTTGCGCAGGCCTTCTTGTTCTGCGGACCACGGGGCGTTGGTAAAACAACCTGTGCACGTATCCTTGCGAAAACCATAAATTGTACCAATCCTACGGCCGACATGGAGGCCTGCGGCACCTGCGAGAACTGCGTGTCATTTCAAACCGGCCATTCATTTAACATTCACGAACTGGATGCGGCATCAAATAATTCTGTTGATGATATCCGTAGCCTGATTGAGCAAGTTAGAATACCACCACAAGCCGGAAAATACAAAATATACATCATTGATGAGGTTCACATGTTATCTCAAAGTGCATTCAATGCCTTTTTGAAAACACTTGAAGAACCTCCTTCTTATGCTATTTTTATTTTAGCAACCACAGAAAAACATAAAATCCTGCCAACAATCTTATCGCGTTGCCAGATTTTTGATTTCAATCGCATTCAGGTTGAAGACATTTCGACCCATTTGGCAACGATAGCACAACGTGAAAACATTGCTTTTGAAACCGACGGATTGCACATTATTGCGCAAAAGGCTGATGGTGGCTTAAGGGATGCCTTATCCATGTTCGACCAGATTGCGAGTTATGCAAATAAGAACATTACTTATAAAGCGGTAATTGATAACCTTAATATTTTAGATTACGATTATTTTTTTAAACTTACTTCTTATTTAACCTCGGCGGAAGTGAGCAACACATTACTGTTATTTGATGAAATTTTAAATAACGGTTTTGATGGCAATAACTTTATCAACGGACTCGCAACGCATTTTCGTAACCTGCTGGTTGGTAAAGATGCCGCAACGATTAAACTTCTGGAGGTTAGCGAAAACATCAAACAAAAGTATCTTGAACAATGTCGCCAAACGGAACTGTCGTTTTTACTTACGGCTTTAAATTTGGCCAACAGTTGCGATTTAAACTACAAAAATTCTAAAAATCAGCGCTTGCAGGTAGAGCTGGCACTGATAAAAATGTGCCATATCCGGTCAGTCGTCCAGCTGGCGCAGCAACCTATAACTACTAATAACACAGCAACTGACCAAGATCAGGATAAAAAAAAAACTGATGTAAGTAAGGTTGAAGGTGCAAAATTAACGGCTGAAGGTAGTCAACAGCCTTTTTCGGCTTCGCCACAACAGGTATCTCCACCTGCCCACGACGCCAATGCTAAACCGTTTGCTACAAACGGAAAACCTGCTGATACGCCGAGACTTGCAACCATACCGCCTGCAACGTCGATAAGCATAAATATCCCGAAAGCGAATCCGGCAAGCACCCTTATTCCATCGCTGAATGATTTGGAGCGTGTTGCCAGTGGCGAAGAAGATTCAGGCCCAAAAAAAGTTACCGGTGAGGCAAGAGAAAACTTTACCTATGAAAGATTGCTGGAAGTTTGGAATAACTACATCCAGATTTTAAAAGCCGCCGATAAAATTAACCTGTTTACCATTTTAAATAATTTTGCACCCACGTTACTCAATCCGGAGGTTATCCAAATCTCTGTAGAAAGCAAAACGCAGGAGCAGTTTGTGCAGAAAGAATCTGTAGAGTTGCTAAACTACTTACGAAATGAGCTAAAGAATTTCGGAATTGAGGTTACATACAAACAAATGGAGCGGAAAATTGAAAACCGGCTTTACGGTAACCGGGAGAAATATGACTATCTGGTAAATAAAAATCCGAAACTTGATGAGCTTAGGCGCCGCTTCAATTTAGATGTAAATCCATAATTCTCCTCATAAAAAAAGCAGGAACTTCTCCCTGCTTCTATATCATTAACAAACTAAAACAATCGGTTATTTCAACGGCTCGTCATTAATTGGATAGCCTTCCTCGTCCAAATCGTCGCGGTTGTCTTCTGGTGTGCGGGCTAAAATTTCATCCTCAGCACTTAACTTCACACTTTCGCCATTATCTACATGCATGCCCAGCTCCTCTAAATTATCGTCCGCAATTTCTTCATTTCTCGCATATTCATCACCAACGTATGGATTTGCTTCATCGTAAGTCGAGTCATCATCAACAGCACCGGCCGATACAGTTTCGTAGCCCATTGGATGGTCGTAATCCTCGTCCTTGCCTTTTACATCAAATTCATAGCTTTGCTTATGCTCATCAAAAGATAAATTTTCTTTATTGATTTCGCTGTTTTCTGTTGTGCTGTGTATTTTATCTTGTGAGCCTTTATTTTCGTTCGTATTCATTTTTTTATCTCCTTTTTTATTTAGAGATATAACAAGCATAGGCCAGTATGGTTTTTTATCGAGGTAATAAATCCACCAATTAGTATAAAATTTAAAGTTGCCTCGGCTGATTTGTCAGTTAATTAACCGGAAAAATGAAATTAAACAAACATATCGTGTTATAAGCGTTGAAGATGTGTTTGTCCGATTGAGAAATAAGCAAGTTACCATTGAAAATTTTTAAATTTAGGCCGGCAATATGGAGAAACTCAAAGCACACATTAAGGACATCACAAACATCAGCGATGAAGATTTTGAGCACATCAAAACTTTTTTTACCTTGAAAAAGGTGAAAAGGCATCAACATCTGATTCAGGAAGATGAGCAGGTAAAATTTGAGTTTTTAATTCTCAGTGGCGTTTTCAGAGCTTTTTACCTTGATGCTTCCGGGAAAGAACATATTATTCAGTTTGCTACAGAAAACTGGTGGCTCTCTGACTATGTTGCATATTTTAAACAATTGCCTGCCAGCACAAACGTGATTTGCATGGAGGCTGGCGAGGTGTTGTGCCTTACGCTTGAAGGACGTGAAAAATTATCGGAAAACCTTCATGGTATGGAACATTTTTTTAGGGTGAAACTCACTAATGCATACGTGGCACAGCAGAAAAGGATTGTAGCCTTGTTATCCAGCAACCCGCAAAAACGGTTTGAAGAATTCGCGAAGCTTTACCCCGATTTGATGCAGCGAATTCCCAAAAAATACATTGCAGAGTACCTCGGCGTTAGTCGCGAAACACTTAGTCGACTCTACTCAGCCAATAAATAAAAATTGTAAGTGTGATTTCAGTCACACTTTTTTTGTGACTTGCCTCCTTTAACCGAGGCATGTTGATGTGCTAGTTTTGAATCAGAAAACAAAAACACTGATCATAAACATTAAAGTCATGAAAAAGAACATTTTAATTATTGTATCAAATGCGCACGAAATAGGCGCAAGCAAAAGAAGAACCGGCATTTTCTTACCAGAAGTTGCGCACCCATATGCTGAATTTGAAAAGGCAGGTTACACTATCGACTTTGCGAGTTTAACTGGCGAAACACCTTACCTGGATGCCGTGAACCTCGCAAACGACCCGGCAAACCTTGCATTTTTAACAGGTGAAGGTTGGGCAGCCATGCAAAAAGCAACGAAACTTTCGGAAGTGAATGCAGGTGTGTACGACGCTGTTTTTATTCCCGGCGGATTAGCACCAATGGTTGATATGGCAGAACATCCCTTGCTTAAAAAAATACTTGCAGAAACTTACGAGCGCAATGCGGTTTTGGGTGCGGTTTGCCACGGTCCGGTTTCATTATTAAATGTTAAGCTTAACGACGGCTCTTACCTTGTAAACGGCAAAAACGTTACCGGCTTTACTAATGAAGAAGAAGAAAATTATGCAAAAGCAGATGTCCCTTTTTTATTGGAAACAGCGCTGACTGCCCAGGGCGCAATCGTTCACGCGGCGACGCCATGGTCTGAAAATAGTATTACCGATGGAAACCTGGTAACGGGTCAAAATCCTGCCTCAGCTAAGGCTGTAGCAGAAAAAATGATTGAAATATTAGAACTGGTTGAGGCGTAATCTTATCAAAAAGGAAATGAAAAATCAAAATCCAATCCATGTATTTGCCACATGGAAAGTTAAAGAAGGAAGCGTAGAATCGGTATTAGCGTTACTGGAAACTGTATCAGCCGAGAGTGTTAAGGAACCTGGAAACCTGTTTTACAGCATCCATCAAAGCATTGCCGATACAAATACCATCGTTTTGTTTGAAGGTTATGAAAATGAAGCAGCAATAGACGAACATCGGGACTCCGCACATTATAAAGATTTAGTTGTCGGGAAAATTCTTCCTTTGCTGGATAGCAGAGCCGTTGTTCTCACAAAGCCTATCGGCGTCTAATTAAAAACAAAGAATGGTTTAAATAAAAAATCCCTTCCGAATCAGATTCGGAAGGGATTTTTAGCTATTCGTATTTTACTTATAAAGAAGCCAGTGTATCATTTAAAGTTGCACTTGGTCGCATGGCTTTACTTGCCAAATCATCATTTGGGTTATAGTAACCGCCAATTTCCTGAGGCTTGCCTTGTGCGCCAATTAACTCTTCATTAATTTTGCTTTCGTTTTCTGTTAAAGCTTTTGCTAAAGGTGCAAATCTAGCCTGCAGTTCAGCATCTTTTGTTTGTGCAGCTAATGCTTCTGCCCAATATAAAGCCAGGTAAAAGTGAGAACCACGGTTATCAATTGTGCCTAATTTTCTGCCGGGAGATTTATCAGTAGCAAGAAATTTTGCATTCGCCTCATCCAGTGCATCAGCTAAAGTTTGTGCTTTTGCATTGTTTTGAGTTTGCGATAAATGCTCTAAAGATGCCTGAAGCGCTAAAAATTCGCCTAACGAATCCCAACGCAGGTAACCCTCTTCGATAAACTGCTCAATGTGTTTCGGAGCAGAACCACCAGCACCGGTTTCGAATAAACCACCACCATTCATTAAAGGAACAATAGAAAGCATTTTAGCTGATGTTCCCAGTTCTAAAATCGGAAACAAATCTGTAAGGTAATCACGCAAAACGTTGCCCGTTACAGAAATGGTATCTTCACCTTTACGAATGCGTTCCAAAGTAAATTTCGTGGCTTCGATTGGCGCAAGAATGCGAATGTCTAATCCTGTCGTATCATGATCTTTCAGGTAAGTATTTACTTTGGCAATGATTTCCCTATCGTGGGCTCTTTTTTCATCTAACCAGAAAACCGCAGGCGTTTCTGATAAACGGGCTCTGTTTACAGCCAGTTTAACCCAATCCTGAATTGGCGCATCTTTAGTTTGGCACATGCGGAAGATATCGCCTTTCTCCACTTTTTGGTCGAAGAATAGTTTACCAGCTGCGTCGGTTACACGGATTGTTCCGCTGGCTGTAGCCTGAAAAGTTTTATCGTGAGAACCATACTCTTCCGCCTTCTGAGCCATTAAACCAACATTTGGAACCGATCCCATGGTCGTTACATCAAAAGCACCGTGTGTTTTACAATCTTCGATTGTTGCTGTGTAAACACCGGCGTAACAACGATCGGGAATTAATGCGATGGTATCCTGAGGTTTACCTTCTGCGTTCCACATCTGGCCAGAGGTACGAATCATTGCCGGCATGGAGGCGTCTACGATAACATCAGATGGCACATGTAAATTTGTTATGCCTTTATCAGAGTTTACCATGGCCAGTGCCGGTCCATTTGCAATCGCTCCGGCTAGGGCTGCTTCAACTTCTGCCTGTTTAGGGTTGCCTGCAATTTTTGCATAAACGTCACCCAAACCATTACTTGTATCAACATTTAATTCTTTAAACAGATCAGCATATTTCCTAAAAACATCTGCAAAATATACCTCTACAATTGCCCCGAAAATAAGCGGGTCTGATACTTTCATCATCGTCGCCTTTAAATGCGCAGATAATAAAACGCCTGCTGCTTTCGCTTCCTCAATTTCTTTGGCAACAAAAGTTTTCAATGCCGATAGACTCAGTGCAGAACTGTCGATCACCTCACCTGCCTTTAAAGGTGCAAGGGCTTTCAATTCTTTTACGGTGCCATCTGCAGCAACAAACTCTATTTTAAACTGCGTTGCATCTGTAATGGTTACAGATTTTTCCGAGCCATAGAAATCACCTTCGCTCATGCTTGCTACTTTAGTTTTAGAATCTGAAGACCATTTGCCCATAGAATGAGGGTTGGTTTTAGCATAATTCTTAACTGCTTTAGGCGCTCTTCTATCTGAGTTACCTTCTCGTAAAACTGGGTTTACGGCCGAGCCCAAAACCTTCGCATATTTAGCTTTTATCGCTTTTTCTTCCTCGCTTTGCGCATTATCCGGATAGTTTGGAATTGCAAAGCCCTGAGATTGTAATTCAGTAATTGCATCAACCAATTGTGGAATAGACGCTGAAATATTTGGCAATTTTATAATGTTTGCTTCCGGCGTTGTTGCTAAACTACCAAGCTCTGCCAAAGCATCTCCAATTTTTTGGTCCTCATTTAAATACTCGGGAAAGTTTGCCAAAATTCTTCCCGCTAAGGAGATGTCTCTGGTTTCTACATCAATACCTGCTGACGCGGTAAAAGCCTGCACAATAGGTAACAACGAATAGGTAGCCAGCATTGGCGCTTCATCTGTTTTGGTATAGATGATTTTTGATGTATTTGACATAATATATTTGATTTTTACTAATTATTTGATGAAACAATGGAATTTTATCTAGAAATCCCCTTTTTTAAAATCGCCTAAAGATAAAAGAATCGATTGAATTAAGGAACATTGCATTGTTATTTATCCTGCAAAATCCGTTCATTTCAGACCTAAACTCATACTATTAATTTAATTTTCCATTTTTTGTACATTTAACAAATCTACTTTAAAACATGCTCCGAAAATGAAGAATTTCATCCTTGCTTTAATTTTTTTGCTCCTAATTTCACAACATACCTTCGCTCAAAAAGGCTGACTTATCAGTAGCTGTAAATTCCGGTTGGTTTAGTTATAGCGGTCCGGGGGCAGCTGCCACAAGTTATTTGAATACAAATACTGTAAGCGGTCAAGAATTTAACTACACTAATAATCCCTACGGACGAGGATTTACATTGAGTTATGGAATTTCTTTGAATTCAAAATATATTTTTAACAGCAGCTTACTTGCCGGTTTTGATCTAGGCTTTGAAAGATTAAGCGCTAAAACAAAAATCATTCGTGTTTCTAATGTGAATCCAGCTGGTTTTGCCGCAGATTTGTCTGCTTCCGGGCAAACATTTTTAAATGCAAATGCGCTGATTCTGCATCCAAACGTTGGCTACAGATTTGGAAAAGGAAAAACAACTGTAGATTTAACCGGCGGTTTAGACTTGGCTTTAATATTAAATATCTATGAAAAAGGTGATGCTTTAGCTGCTAACGACAAAGAATATTTTTCTGATAAAGACCGTAAAACGATAGGCACGGATATAAGAGCGCGTTTACAGTTAGCCGTCAATCTTAAAAAATTTGGCATATACTCCGGTTATTCGTTTCGATTAGCGAACTTTAAACGAGATCTTATCGGCGGGCTAAATGAGGCTGTTCATGCCAGAATGATAAGATTTGGGATTACTTACAGGCTACTTTAACAAGTTCAAATCCGTCAAAACATACTTTCCTGTTTGCTGTTGTAATGGAGTAACAATCAATTCTATTGCTCAATAATAACTGTATGAAAAAAGACATTATATATGTGACCTTGATTTCATCGGCGGTATTTGCCGGTTGTCAATCTAAATCGAATTCAGCAAATGGTTCAGATAGCCTTGCTAATGACACCACCGTAAAAACCTATACTGCAGATTTGGCACTTCCTGCGCCGGATGAAAAGGCTGCGAAAAATAAGTTTAGCAAGGTAATTGGCTGGCCCGAAAATAAAATGCCGGTAGCACCTGAAGGTTTCACGGTAACCAGATTTGCTTCGGGCATTAAAAGCCCACGAAATACATACATAGCCCCGAACGGTGATGTTTTAGTTGCCTTGAGCAATTCGGAAAGAAGCGCAGCAGAATCAGTTGCGGGCGCAGTTACCGGCAAATCAAAATCTGAGGTTCCGGGGAAAAGTTCCAACACAATATTATTGTACCGCGATGCTGATAAAGATGGAAAAGCAGAAACGGTGACAACGTTTCTAAACGGATTGAACCAACCTTATGGCATGCTAATTATAGGCGACAAATTTTATGTTGCCAATACCGATGGACTTTTACAATACCCATATAAGAGCGGCGACACCAAAATTACCGGAAATGGTAAGAAAATTTTGAGTTTGCCTGCAGGTGGCTATAATAACCACTGGACAAGAAATTTGCTGACTAATGCTGACAGAACGAAAATATACATTACCGTTGGCTCTGGCAGTAACGTTGGTGAAAACGGAATGGAAAATGAGAAACGGCGTGCAAATATTCTTGAGGTCAATCCTGACGGAACCGGCGAAAGAATTTACGCAAGTGGCTTGCGCAATCCGGTTGGCATTGATTGGGCACCTGGCACCAATATGCTTTGGACAGCAGTTAACGAACGGGACGGATTAGGCGATGAACTTGTTCCGGATTATATTACAAGCGTGAAGCAAGGGGCTTTTTACGGATGGCCGTTCTCCTATTATGGTCAGAATGAAGATCCCCGCATGAAAGGTAAAAACCCTGACCTTGTAAAAAAAGCAATTGTTCCCGACGTTCCAGTCGGCTCGCATACCGCTTCTTTAGGATTAGCATTTTATAAAGGCAACAAATTTCCTTTAAAATATCAGGGTGGTGCATTTATTGGTCAGCACGGCTCCTGGAACCGTTCTGCCTTATCAGGATATAAGGTCGCCTTCGTGCCTTTTAAAAATGGCAAACCAATTGGTAAACCAGAAGATTTTTTAACAGGATTTATCGCGGATGCTGATAAAGGCGATGTTTATGGCCGCCCGGTTGGCGTGACCTTAACGCCTGACGGCGCACTGCTCGTGGCCGATGATGTGAGTGGAATTATATGGAAAGTAGCAACGAAATAGTACAATTCTAAAAAGGTATTTGCAGGTTATTTGTAATTTTGTCAAGTAGTCTGCGAATTCATTTTTGTAACCATTTTTAAGATAATCTGATTGAAATTAACTGCTTCCATAATTTGCGTGTGTATTGCATTGACCGCCAAAGCCCAAAATACCGTTACCGATTCTGTTAAAAAACTGAATGATGTTGTTATCAAGGGTTATTATAATTCACAGCCTATCATCCGGTCAGTATCTGCAGTAAGTTTAATTGATAGCAATTTAATTAAAAACCAGCCTAATACTGCTTTAGTAAGCGCGTTTAATTCGGCTGCAGGGGTGCGGATGGAAGAGCGCTCGCCAGGGAGTTATCGTTTATCGCTCCGCGGAAGCTTACTGAGGTCGCCTTTTGGCATTCGAAACATAAAGATTTACCTAGATGATTTCCCATTAACAGATGCGGGGGGGAATACTTATTTAAATCTTTTAGATGCGAGCGCTCTGGGTGCGGTAGAAATTTATAAAGGACCTGATGCCAGCATTTTCGGCGCAAACACAGGAGGCGCTGTTTTAGTAAGTACGCCTGAAATAAATAACAAAATTGAAGCGTCGCTGAGTGGTGGGTCTTACGGTTTGTTGCATCAAACGGCGAGCGTACAGCACCGTTTCAAGAATTACAATTTCAGCTTTATTCAGGGTTATCAAAAAAGTGAAGGGTATCGGGAGAACAGTGCTTTGGACAGAAAGTATTTTCAAACCACGCAGGAATGGAACTATAATCCATCGGGATTTCTAAAAGCTTTCGTGTTTTATAGCGACTTGTTTTACAAAACGCCAGGCGGTCTGACCGCAGCGCAAATGGAACAAAACCCAAAACAGGCGCGACCAGCCACGCCAACGATACCTGGCGCCGTCGCGCAGCAGGCTGCTATATACAACAAAACGGCGTTCGCGGGCCTTTCCAATACTTACCAAATCGACAAAAACTTCAGGCACGTAGTTGCGTTGTTTACTTCATACACTGATTTTAAAAATCCATTTATAACCAATTACGAGAAGCGATACGAGCGCACTCTAGGTTTAAGGACATTTCTAGAATTCGCCCAAAATACCAGCACTTTCAGATGGAATGCACAAGGCGGCTTAGAAAGCTCAGACACCAGAACGCAGGTTAAAAACTTCGGGAACAATGCCGGCGAGCCTGCGGACATTACGGCAAATGATGACCTAACCGCAAAGCAAAACTTTGCTTTTTTACGATTCAACTTCGACATACAAAGTAAGTTACTCATTGAAGTGGCATCTAGCATAAACTTTTTTAACTACAATTACGAGCGTTTTTTCCCGATGCTCGTGGCAAAACAAAAGCGAACGTTTGCAGAACAACTGATGCCGAAGTTTGCGGTTTCTTATTTACTGAAGCCTGAACTATCAATCCGACTTTCGGCCAGTAAAGGCTATTCGCCCCCGACCCTTGCCGAAGTTCGTTCGTCCGATAATACGATAAATAACAACCTTGAGGCAGAAAAAGGCTGGAATTATGAAGCCGGATTACGTTTCAAAACGATGAATAATCGATTCTATGCGAATGCAAATTTATACCACTATGCCCTGGATGAGGCCATTGTCAGACGGCTAAATGCTGATGGCTCAGAATATTTCATTAATGCGGGTGGTACAAAACAAAAAGGAATTGAGTTGGAAACGAGCTTTTGGCTGATCCAAAACGGTGACGACCTTTTAAAAAACCTACAATTTCGCAGCAATTATACTTATAACCACTATCGATTCGAGAATTTTAGCAGCGGTAATGATAATTTTTCCGGCAATAAATTAACCGGTGTGCCCGAAAATGTATTGGTGAGCAGTTTGGAAATGGCATTTAAAAATCATTACTACCTATTCGTCCAGCATAATTACACAGACCGAATTCCCCTGAATGACGCAAATACAGCATTCGCTAGAAAATATAACCTTATTGAGGTAAAAGCCGGGAAAAGAAATATAAAAATCGCAAGCGCTCAAATGGAGGTTTTTGCTGGAATAAACAACTTACTTAATGAAAATTACAGTTTGGGAAATGACCTGAATGCAGCGAATAACCGGTTCTTTAATCCGGCTGCGACGAGAAATTTTTATATAGGATTTTCGGCAAAACTTTAAATGGTTTTTTGGGATAGATGCATCTCATAAAACATTTACATTGATTACCGGATGATAACGGAACTGACAATAAAATGATGACCTTAGAAATGTAATGCTAAACAACCACTAAAAAAGGCGATGGACAATCACGGCAACAAATTGCCTTTGAGTAAAAATTTTTAACAGCTATTTTTTTTTGGAAATCCAGGAAATATAAATTTTATTGACGCTGCATCTGTTACATATGGAAAATATCCTTCACGATGAAATAATTAAAACGGTAGATTTAGCCAGATTTGAATGTCTTGTAAACCCGTAGAACGAATTAAGCACCTTATGATCTTAAAAAAGTAAAGGAGCAATGTGACAGATATTTTCGTCGTTGCAGGTTCTGGTTGACAATTTAGCAAGACCGCTAGTACGAATTTACCTCCACCGACCAAAACTGTAAATTCAGCACCAGTTCTAAATTAAAAAATACGAAAAGGAGCTTTTTATTTTGATTATCTTCCCCAACGCGAAGCCCCACTACTTTAGCTAACTTTCATGATAACCCTCAAACCAACAGTCAAAATATTTATTTTAATCCTACTATTATGGATAGGTGGACATTTGACTTTCATAACTGTTGACGGCTTGAGAGACAAAAAAATGCGAGCCGACCTCGCTGTCGTTCTGGGCAGCAAGGTAAATGAAGATGGAACGCTTTCGGTAAGACTTGAAAAACGTATGGAATGTGTCGTGAACGTCTATCGTTCCGGCCGCGTAAAAAAATACTAGTAAGTGGTGGACTTGGAAAAGAGGGGTTTTATGAGGGCGATAAAATGAAAGCGTATCTAATAAAAAAAAACGTGCCTGACAGCGTTATCTTCGTGGACAATTTCGGCAATAACACACTCGCAACGGTTAAAAACACAATTAAATTGACAGACAGTTTGCACTTTAAAAGTATTCTTGTTATTTCACAGTATTTCCATCTGACCAGAACCAAAATGCTGTTCAGAAAAGCAAATTTTCCAAACGTGAGCAGTATAAGTCCACGATATTTTGAATTCAGAGATTTCTACTCATCCTTCAGAGAGTTCGTTGCTTATTACACAGAACATCTTGGTTAAGTAGGTAAATTTCTTTGCTACCAACATAAGGGTTAAGGAGCGCAGATTTAGGGTGCGCATGGTACAATCAGAAAATCAAAACATCCGGAAAGCAAAGCGAAGGTTTTATACAAACTTACAGCCAAAGGAATTGATTTGTTGCCCATTATGATTGAAATAAATTTGTCGGCAGAGAAGTATTTTACACTTCCTGAAGAACGGAAAGCGTTACTAAAAGATGTCAAAATAAATAAAGAGTTATTCATAAAAAACGCAATCAGCGATTTAAAAAAGTTTCCAGCTGATTCGTAAACCCCATTATAACGCCAAGAAAACGTTCTTTGCTGCCTCCTACTTGCGCATTTTCTACTACAGAAAAATAAAGGCAAAATATCACCTTAAAAATTTGCGAAACCGAATAGTTGCATATATATTTGTGCAACCGAATAGTTTCGTAAATTCATTTTCGATGAGAAGAGATATTTTCCAGGCCATAGCCGACCCAACCAGAAGAGCAATTATAACCTTAATTGCCTTACAGGCAATGACACCCAATGCGATAGCCGAAAATTTCAACACAACCCGCCAGGCAGTTTCCAAGCATCTTCGCATTCTAAGCGAATGCCAGCTGGTAAAGCAGGAACAGCAAGGCAGGGAAATTTATTATTCGCTTGAAATTGAGAAAATGCAGGAAATAGATAAATGGATAAATGAGCTGAGAAAGATTTGGGAAACGAGATTTAACCAACTAGATGATGTCTTATCAATACTAAAGAAACAAAACAATGAAAAATAAGCTATTATTTGATTTTACTGTCGACAAGAAAACGAAAACAGTCGTTATAAATCGCGAATTTGATGCTGAATTGGATTTGGTGTGGGATGCCTTCACTAAGGCCAACTTGCTCGACCAATGGGTGGCACCAAAGCCCTGGAAAGCTAAAACGAAATATATGAATTTCGAAGTCGGTGGGAAAAGGTTTTATGCAATGGTTAGTCCGGAAGGCCACGAGCGTTGGTCGATTCAGGAGTACACTTCTATAACGCCCAAAACCAATTTTAAAATGCTCAATGCCTTCGCAGATGAAAATGAGCGGCCAGAACTGCCTGGTTCTGAATGGAACTACAATTTTGCGGAGCAGGATGGCATTACCAGCATAAATCTTACCATTTATAATGAATCTCTGGAGCGTTTAGAGCGAATGATTGACATGGGCTTTAAAGAAGGCTTCACTGCTTCTGTCGAAAATCTGGAAAAATTACTTAGTGTCTCCGCTAAGTAATAGTACGCAATACTTGATAAAAAACAACCAATTTTAACCAAATAAAAACAGAATCATGGCACTTATTAATCCACACATTAACTTTAACGGCAATGCCGAAGAAGCATTTAATTTCTACAAAGCAGCTTTCGGTGGCGATTTCACAAGAATTATTCGCCTGAAAGACTTGGCTACAAATGACTTTCCGGTAGCGGAAAACGATGCCAACAAAATTATGCACATCGCCCTGTCAATTGGCGCAAACACACTAATGGGAAACGATGTCCCAGAGGCAATGGGCCGCGTGGACGAAAATGAAAACAGGTCGAAAATATCGGTCAGCGCAGAGAGCCGCGAAGAGGCAGAGCAACTTTACAAAGCACTCTCAGCAGGCGGAAATATTGAAATGCCACTGGCTGATAGTCCGTGGGGGTCTTATTTTGCGATGTTTAGAGATAAATTCGGCATTGAATGGATGATTGACTTTGCAAGTGAAAGCCAGGCTTAGAGGCTGAAAGTTTTTTTGCTTGTGTAAATTTCGTTAAAAATTTAAGCAGACTTTATTTTAATTTAGTTTTATAACTGGCCTATTTTGAGCAGTTATAAACTTACATAAATGCACACATAGAGAGATGGAAAATATCCAAATTGTAAAAATTGCTTCGGAGGATGTTGAAGCGCTGCAAAGCATTGGAAAACAAACGTTTTCAGAAACTTTTTCGGGAACGAATGCAGCGGAAGATATGAACGCCTACCTTGAATCTGGCTTTGCTCAGGAAAAGTTAAGCGCTGAGCTGGATAATCAAAATTCGGAATTTTATTTTGCGACACTGCAAAATGAAACCATTGGCTATCTTAAAATTAATTACGGCAACTCCCAAACAGAGCTGAAACTCAAGAATGCGGTGGAGATTGAAAGAATCTATGTTCTTAAATCGTTTCATGGAAAAAATGTTGGTCAACTTTTATACAATAAGGCCATTGAAATTGCGAAGAGTAGAAATGCAGATTACGTTTGGTTGGGTGTATGGGAAGAAAATCCAAGAGCAATAAGCTTTTACAAGAAAAATGGTTTTGTCGCCTTCGATAAACATATTTTTAGGTTGGGAAATGATGAACAAACCGATATCATGATGAAACTTTCATTAAAGACCAGTAGCGAATAGTTGTAGTTCTAAATAGGTAATTCGAAGACTAAAGCCTTATGCAAGAAACATCGAAGACGCCATTGCAACACTAAACCAAAAGGAAACAAAGGGAATTACCGGTTCAATTTAACGCGATGGATATCGAAACAGTCGTTTAAAAAGAGTTAGCTTTTAATTGCCCTTTTATTAAATTTATGGTTTAAAAGCTTTAATAACAATAATATGGAATCAAAAACTGCAAATGATGCTGAGCGCCAAACGCGGATATTCTACCACGGAACCAAAGCAGATTTAAAGATTGGTGATGCCATTGTGCCGGGATTTAATTCAAATTATGGCACAAATAAAAATGCCAAATCTGTTTACCTTACGGAAACGATTGATGCGGCCACATGGGGTGCAGAACTGGCTTCTGGCAGTGCAACCGGTCGAATTTACATTGTTGAACCAACTGGTTTTATCGAAGATGACCCAAACTTAACGGATAAGAAATTTCCAGGAAACCCAACAAAATCATACCGCAGCAAACACGCAATTAGGGTTGTTGGCGAATTGCTTAAATGGGAAGGACACTCGCCTGAACAGCTAAAACAAATGAAGGAGCATTTAGAAAAGCTAAAAGCATCAGGCATTGAAGCGATAGAGGATTAAACATTGAATTGAAGTTGTAAGCGCAAACATTAATAAAGGTAACGAATGAAAAAATTAACAGCAGAGCAGCAGGAAAATTTGACTAATATTTTGAAGTTAAGATTTGAGCAAAACATGAACCGCCATAAGGATGTGGCGTGGAATGACGTGGAAACAAAGCTTAAAATTAACAACGATAAGTTATGGTCTCTTAATGAAATGGAAATTACCGGAGGAGAACCCGACATTCTAGATTACGACGCCGCGACAAATGAATTTGTCTTTTTTGATTGTGCTGTGGAAAGCCCCAAAAACCGGCGAAGCTTTTGCTACGATGGCAAAGCGCTTGAATCAAGAAAGGAAAATAAGCCGAAAAATAATGTAATTGATGTGGCAGGCGAAATGGGCATAGAACTGCTGGACGAAAAAAATTATCGTTACCTGCAAGAATTTGGAGCTTTTGATACAAAAACCTCGAGCTGGATTTTGAGTCCGCCAAATATTAGGGCTTTGGGCGGTGCACTTTTTGGCGACAGACGTTATAACCAGGTATTTATTTACCACAATGGTGCAGAATCTTATTACGCCGCCAGAGGATTTCGTGGCTTGTTGAGGGTGTAAATAAAAATATGAAAACTGCTGTTGAAACTTAGCGTTTGCGGCAACGAAAATGAAACCAAGGCATTTGCGTTAACCTTATGGATGCTATGCATTTGGCTTAATGAAGTCGCCAACTTTAGTAACCATATCGTCGATGATGTTGTACTTAATGTTGAGCCAGTTTTTTTCTGTTGGTAAGTTATTAATGAGTAAAGCGGTTCTAGTGGTTTGCAATTGAGGGAAATTCCTCAGCACATTAAAAATTTCTTCAAAATTTTCAGGCTCATAAGCGGTTAGCATTTCTGCCCTATGTATTAAATTTTGCAACGATTTAAGATAGGATTGATTTTTCATGTTGTAAGGTTTGTACAAATTTAGTTTAGATTTAGCCCAACTGAAACCGTAAAAACACCCTTTTTACCCGAATAAATGTCAATATTAAGTGTATTTAGTTGTAGCCGTATAACTATCTGCAGTTACTGCGCTAAAATACTTAACTACTCACCATCAACTTCATTTTTTGAGCGTTAAATTTGTAGTATTAAAACTAGAAACATGAAAATAGCAGGTAATAAAATTTTAATAACCGGAGGCGCTACCGGAATTGGCTTAGGGTTGACAGAAAGATTCTTAAAAGAAAATAATACCGTAATCATTTGCGGCCGGAGAACGTCTGCGCTTGAAGAAGTGCGCAATACTTTTCCCTCGGTTACAACCAGAGTTTGCGATTTGGCCAATGCAAAAGAACGCTTGGACCTTTTCAGCTGGATTGAAGAGCATCATCCCGATTTAAATGTTTTAGTGAACAATGCGGGAATTCAAAATTGGGTAGATGTACGTGATAACGACCTCTATGATAAAGCAAAAAACGAGGTGGAAATTAACGTTTTGGCTCCGATACATTTGACAAACCTGTTTTTGAAACTGAAAAGTCTGGACACGATAATGAATGTAAGCTCCGGACTGGCTTTTGCGCCGCTATCAAGAGTACCTGTTTATTGCGCAACGAAGGCTTTTCTGCGGTCATTTACACTTTCACTCAGACATCAATTAAAAAATGAAAATGTAGAGGTTATTGAAATAATACCACCTGCATTGAATACCGAGTTGGGCGGAACTGGTCTGCACAATGAATATCCGCCGGTAAGCGATTTTATTGAGTCTATATTTAATCAGTTGCTAGAGGGAAAAAATGAACTTACATTTGGAACCAGCGAGCCGAGGGCAAAAGCAAATAACGATGCCATTTCGGCTTATTTCAAAATGATGAATCCTTAGAAGAAAAGCAATGTTAACAATAAAAGGGAACTATGGCAGTTAAAAATGGCGACCAATGCATGGTTATTGGCGGTACCCACAAGGAAAAAGCAGGTAAAATAAGTGATCTGAATATTAGCAAAAACGGACACGAAACGATTACGGTAGCTCAGGAAAACGGCGTCAGGTTTAAAACACTCAGCCGTAACGTAGAAGTGGCTAATCAGGCTGAACCAAAAGATAACTAAGAACAAAAAAATAAGTCTCGGCTAAAAACCGAGACTTATCTGTTTATGCGCTTGCTTTAAGAGATTTAATCTCCGTAAGTGCATTTTGTATTCCATCTCTTTGTTTATTTAACAAATCAAGATGGTCTGCATGTGTTTTTGGGTCGTTAAGCACCGCGTCGTATTTTTCAACTGCGGCAGCCTCGCCAGTTTCAATAGCACCAAGAATTGCTTGATCTTCTTTGCTGCTCAAAGCTTCTTTAATGTCGATCCATGTTCTGTGAATAGCACCAAGGATGCCACCTTCACTGTTATCCGACTCTCCGCCATGGCTTGCTAAATGCGCTTTAAGTTCTAATTCGTATGCTTTACGCTCTGCAGCATATTTTAAAAATATTGCTTTCAACTCTAAATTTTCAGTTGTTTCGCTTGCAGATTGGTAGCCTTCTTTTCCGTCGTTAACGATAGAGATTAGTCCTTTTAAATCTGAGATGATTTCATTATTATTTTCCATAATTTCAATAGGTTTAAAACACAAACGAATCGCATCAGCTAATTGTTTTGAATTTTATACAACCTACGTTGATGAAAACTAATCGGCCAATAAACCTTTAACAAGGCTTTTCCATTGCGGATAAGAAAATCCTGCTTTAGCCGCCATGCCAACAACGAAATTCCTGGCCTTATCATATACATTGCCCTCGTCGGTATTCGGCTCCTCATTTCTGCCATGTTCTTCTGCATAAACAACCAATCCCTTTTTGCGAACAATAAAGGTAGAACTTGCGCCATCTTTCAAAAAGTGCGCCGTATCCTCTTCTTCAGTGAGCGGATTTTGTGTGGGGTGAACGGTCATCGATAATATTTGTTCTCCGTTCTCGCCGGATGACTTAATTGAAGTGATTTTAACCCAATCGTAACCTTCACCCGCTTTCGTGCCCGGCCCGGGTATGTCTATACGAATAAAATCGCCGATTTCTGCCTGCCGATCTAATATTGCTCCGTTTGCATCAGTAAGTTTAAAGCCTGAAATGCCTGCGTAGGCCTCCCATTCATTTACGTTTCTTAAACGAATCGCCGCCCGGTTAAATAAAAGCTCAGCCTCCTCTTCGGTTGTGGCGGTTCTTTCATCCACAGCATCCATTTTACTGCCAGTTACCTGTGCTGGCACATGACCCGATTGATTATCTTCTTCCATAAAATTTTGTATTTAGTTTAACCTCTGATTACTTATTGGAATTACCTGCCGGATTGTAACACTTCTATAACCCGCCGAAATTTAAGAAGTTTAAACAATCATCGCCAATGCCGGTTGGAGGCTAGAAAACCGTATTGTATGGTTCTTGTACTGTATTTACCGCAAAAAAATGAGTATAAATTCGGCAGGCGTTTACTAAACATTTTGAAGAAGTTCTTGGTTGTGTATAAACATTCTATAAAAAACATAATTATGGCAACTACAACAAAAAGCAAAACGACAAGTTCGGCCAAAACAACTGGCTCAACTAAAGCAGCGCCAAAAAAATCTTCAAAATCTGCTTCAGGAAAAATGGAGGATTCTGAATTTCACGAATTCTTTATAGATGAACTTAAAGATATTTATTGGGCTGAGAAACATTTGGTAAAAGCATTACCTAAAATGCAAAAAGCAGCCACCAGCCCAGAGCTTGCAGCAGCTTTCGAGAAACATACCCAGGAAACCCAAACACACATCGATACACTTGAGCAGGTATTTGCACTTCTTGATGAAAAAGCATCTGCGAAAAAATGTGATGCAATGGAAGGACTTTTAGAAGAAGCTAATGGTATTATCGAAGATACAGATTCGGGCACAATGGTACGCGATGCAGGTTTAATTCTTGCTGCTCAAAAAGTGGAGCATTACGAAATTGCAACCTATGGAACATTGAAGGTTTTCGCAGAAAACATGGGCCACACAGATGTTGCTGAATTGCTTGGACAAACACTTGAAAACGAAAAAGCGACTGACGTTGCATTAACAGAATGTTCAGTGAACTTCGTTAACCAGGCCGCTGCACAAGAATAAAAATAAATACGAAGAGCTCTGTTTACAGGGCTCTTTGCATTTAACCAGCGTTTTTCCGCTTTTAAAGGCAATCTCGCAGTTTGACGTGTAGCTTGCAAGGCAACTGTAATCAAAAAAATACAATTAGTTCTTAGTTCATTTAATAAGCAATTTAAAAATTTCGGGCGTTAATGTTGCTGCGAAAAATATTGGAGCTGCAGTGTAGTACTGTAATACCAAACTGCATGCGAATCTGATAAATTATGAACAGTATCATCCTTACTCAATATGACTGAATCAGAATTCAACAAATCCCTAAATGACCACTCGGTGGCACTATTAAATCATGCCATACGATTTACCAAAGATGAAAGTGACGCAGCAGACCTGGTGCAGGATACATTAATTAAGGCAATTCGTTTTAGAGAATCATACCGCGACGGCACAAATTTAAAAGGCTGGCTCTACACAATTTTAAGAAATACTTTTCTCAACACTTTTCGCAAAGAAAAATACAAGCGAGACCACGTTTGCCAAACGGATGAAATTACTTCTAGTCAGCTATCAAATTCGGCAACCGCGAACCTTGCAGAGGGCAGCTTTGTAATTAAAGACATTGGCAAGGCATTGGATATGCTTCCAGACATTTACAGAGTGCCATTTGTTAGATATTTTGAAGGATACAAGTATCAGGAAATCGCTGATGCAACGGGTTTGCCATTAGGAACGGTTAAAACCAGAATACATATGGCCCGGGAGATGCTCAAAAAAATTCTGAAAATTTATAAGTTAAACGATGGGGAAAAGAGTAAAGATTTTCAGTCACCATTTTTGAGCTAGCAGAATATACGAATGGTTAGATCAATTTTCATTCGTTAGTCGTATAAATCGGTTTAAAAAAAACTTTTGTGGCCTTAAGCTCGTTTATTACTAAGAAATAGAACAGGTTGCAAAGCAGCCAGAAATTTCGCCAGTATTGCCTAACGGACTTTAAAAATCGGTTTTACAAACTGAACACAAAGCTGATAATAGTGTTAGCTTGATTGCTATCAGTATTCGGTAGGTTTTCAGACAAAATATATAAAACTACATACAGAAATTGATTTTAGCTTAATGAATGGTTTTTTATCAAAGCGGGACATTAAAACCGCAGAAATTTTTATCGGTGGAACATTAGTCGTTACGCTATCCTGGATAATTTTCAAAAGGCTCCGCAAGCCCAAAACAGTTTTATATCCGGGAGAAATCGGGATTGACTTGGAGCGCTACAAGTTTAGTTTACCATCAAAACAAGGCGATGCTTCGCTTAAGCTTGAGCGTGTTGGCGGTTCATTCGCGGTACGTCTTCAAGGCAAATATCTTGGTCGTGTATTTAAACGTGGCAATGACTGGGTTGCAAAAGGTAAAGCGCTAAAGCCCTATTTAAGCGTCATCGCACAACATTTACCAAATCCGGGCAGCAGAAATTCTTTTAACGATATTTTAGCAGGTGTTTATCCCGAAATTAAAACTGCAAGCTGGAAAACTCCCGAAACATTAGAAGTAGTTTTAAATCAAGATACAGATATCGAGATCTTCACAACTTTTTTGAAGGATGAGTTGCCAAACCTTGTCGAATTTGATGAATATTTAGAGCTTTTGGTGAAAAAGGATGGCGATGGTTATTTCATCAGCATACCCGTTAATTAGTAATTTAAATTCTGTACACGCTCCGTTCGGAGATCAGCGACAGCTACCATAGTGGACAAATCAAATTTTTGTCTGGTTTGCCTCTTTTTTTTTCCTCAAAACAGCCTTCCAAGTACCTAGAACGCCTACAGCCTCATTCATTCGAACAGTTCGATGTTGTGCTCCGTCAAAAGTGAGTTTTGGGGATAGATCGAACTGATTAATCGCCTTTTTCCTTCAGAATCTGTCTCTATATATGTTTCATGAAGTTTTTGAGCAACCCAGTCGCTTTTCCGATTAACTCAACGATATTCTCTTTTCCCCTGGATAAATCGATGAGTCTATTTTCAAGAATAAGGGTATTTCTTTCATAGTCTGATTTTATTTTCCTGTACTCGAAATCAAGAATTACATCATTGAGCATTTTGTCTCTAGCTTAGAAAGTCTATTGTTAAACTCCTCCAACTGGTTTTTTACATTTGACTATTCACTATTATCTTCACTTGAAAAAGCTTGTTAAACCTGTCTCAAAATCATAACATATGCCTCATGCAACATTGGATCTATAGAATATTTCTTAACTCCTCCGCAAAAAGCCTATTGACTTTTTCCGCGTTATATCTCACCCCACATTCCGAAAAGCAATGGTAATAGTGATAGTGCTTGCTGTAACCTTTTGAAGCACTACCTGAGAGCATGTAGCCACAATTTGGGCATATCAGAAAGCCACGTAAGGGAAGCGCATCTGGAGAAGATATAGTCGTCTTTTTTGGTTTGTTTCTACCGTTCAAAACATCCATGGCTGGAGATTTCGGCTCCATTGACCAGGTATTTTCGTAGCGGGTTTACCAGCCTAAGAAACACATGACTCATTTGTAGAATATTAATTATCAATTTGTTGAACTGGTCAGTTTAGACCGAAAGAGACTAACCTTAAATTCCGAAATCAATTGATCACCTCTAGCGAAATCTCCATATTTACAATAAATCACGAATTACCTGTATCATCTGATAACACCTGTATTTTATATTTATCTTGTTTTACTAGAAGGGGTATATATTGGAAATACCATTCCAATTGACCCATTTCCGCCAAACTCTAACACAAACACCACCAATAATTTACACTAGATTCATTTCTGGTGGAATGGGGTCAATCTATCCTGGTTTATCCACTTAATAATAAAAAATCCTAAACCTGCGGAGATTAATCTACTTAATCTCCGCATTTCATCGTTAGATCGTATTTGATTATGCGGAGAAAACATGTTATATTTACCGCATACAGCGCGGAGAATAGAATGTACATACATCAATATAAGGGGTGGCCTAACTTTACTTGGAATGATCGGGAACTCTCGAAATTACTTACGGCGGTACGGTATAAGCAGGGTCGGTTATTAGGCAAAATGGAGGGGCTCGGTTTCAGCTTAAAAAAAGAAGCTACCTTACAAACACTTACTCTAGATGTTCTGAAGTCGAGTGAGATTGAAGGGGAAATACTTAACCCAGACCAAGTACGTTCATCTATTGCAAGACGCTTAGGAATGGAAGTCGCCGGACTTGTTCCCTCAGACAGAAATGTCGATGGTGTAGTTGAAATGATGTTGGACGCGACCCAACGCCATAACTTAGACTTAAGTGACGAGCGATTGTTTGGATGGCATGCAGCACTCTTCCCAACAGGCAGAAGTGGTATGTATAAAATTGTAGTAGGTAGTTGGAGGAATAATTCCAAAGATGATCCTATGCAGGTAATTTCCGGTGCTATGGGAAGGGAAACAGTGCACTATCAGGCACCCGACGCCGAACTACTAGAGCAAGAAATGAAGCATTTTCTAACTTGGTTCAATTCTTTAAGTGATTTTGATCCAGTTTTAAAAGCAGGAATAGCTCATTTATGGTTTTTGACAATCCACCCATTTGATGATGGAAATGGCCGTATTGCAAGGGCTATTACAGATATGCAACTTGGCAGGGCAGATGAAAGCACACAACGATTCTACAGCATGTCTGCTCAAATAAGAGTTGAAAGAAACACTTATTATAGCATGGTTGAGAAAACTCAAAAAGGTAATCTTGATATTACTGAATGGTTAAAATGGTTTCTTGTCTGCTATGATCGAGCATTATCCAACACGGACCAGACATTAGCCAAGGTGATGCAAAAGGCAAAATATTGGGAAAATACTGCAACCGCAAACATTAATGATCGACAGAGGCTTATGCTTAACAAGCTATTAGATGGCTTTGAAGGAAAACTTAATTCCTCAAAATGGGCAAAAATCACAAAATGTTCTCAAGATACTGCTGGAAGAGATATTTCTACACTAGTGGAAAAAGGGCTTTTATTAAAAGAAGCTGCTGGTGGAAGAAGCACAAGTTATATTCTAAATGTTTAATGTGCAAGGAAACCATATTGACTATACAGTTAACATTTTAAATAACTAGCAACTTTTGCTAATTCCTGGAAATCGGACAGGAAAAAGTTCGAAATCTGTCCAGTAAGGCCTACTGTGGGGAAGAACCTGAAAGTGACCCCTCTGTTTCAGGCCAAACTGGCCACCAATTTGATTACCGGATGATGCGCATCTAGTTCCTTTCCTTTTGAGCAAATATACACTTCGGATCCAAATCCATTTTCCTCAAGACTTTTCGGTTTAGTTCATCTCCCTGCCCGATTTATCCCCAATTTAGACTTTTCTAAAGATCAAAATCCATTGCGGAGGAACCGCAACGCTTAAAAAACGCTGTAATCCCTTCAAAAATAGCAAAGCGACCGTAGTCCACTCTGATTTGCTGATATGCTCCCAGGAGCGATTATTTGACGCAGAAACTAAAAGAATATACCAAAAAGCAAGTCGTGAAAAAGTTGATCGAAAGATCAAAACGGCCAGTTTGCCCCGGAACAGGTGGTCAACTTTAAAGCGGAATGGGGTGACACCTTAAATGCGGAACGGGCGGCCATTTTTGCCGAAATGCCCAATTAGGCTGCCTCGGGTCTAAATTGGATACTGTTTAGAACTTTCTTTTGGAATGATAGGAAAGAATACGAGAAATAGTTACTATGAACTTCGAAATGTTATCCGTTCGCTTTTCTTAATGACGCTATCACTTGTAACTGATACATTTTCCCAATCGGTATGATCTTATTTAAAATATAGATGTCTTCTGTGGTATAAGAATCGATCTTAGTGAGTGCTACAAGATATGATCGATGCACCCTGATAAATGAAGCAGCGGGAAGCATGGCTTCAAGGGAAGCCATGGCATATTTGGTCATGAGAGGTCCCTTCGTGGTGTGTATCCTGACATAGTCCTTCAGGCTCTCTATGTAAAGGATATCATCAAGCTGGACTTTCACCATTTTCCGATCGGCCCGGAAATAAAGAAAAGCAGGGGCTGCGCTGTCGTTTACAATGGCCGCAGTTTGTGTTTCTGAAGGCAACATTTGTTCTGGCAATGCTTTCATTACAGCCTTCAGGAACCGCTCAAAACGGATCGGTTTGACCAGGTAATCCGTGACATCTAATTCGAATGCCTTAACAGCATATTGCTCGAAAGCGGTGGTCAATATGATCATTGGCGGGTTGACTAGTGTACCTATCAGATCTAATCCGCTGATCTGCGGCATCTGGATATCCAGAAACAGGATATCGATCTGCTGCTGCTTAAGAGCCGTAATGGCCTGTAAAGCATTACCACACTCACCCGCCAGCGTCAGCATCGGCACCTGAGCAATGTAGCGCCGCATTATCTCCCTTGCTGGAGGTTCATCATCAACGATGAGGCAGTTGTAGGTTTTGAGAGTCTTCATTTTTTTATGAGATCAAGTTCCAGATCAACGATATACATTTCCTCCTCAACGTTAATGGTCAGCTTATGCTGATCGGGATAAAGTAATTGGAGGCGTTTGCGCACGTTCTCGATGCCGATACCCGGCGTTGTTACCTTGACCGTCTCTGGTTTGCCGTTGATCAGCTTCATCGATAGTGCATCACTATGAATAGTTATATGTAGGCTGATCCAGGGATGTTCTGTCATTTGGCTTGCCCCATGCTTAAACGAGTTCTCAATAAAAGGCAGTAAGATTAGCGGAGCGATCAAATGGCTATCTGCGTTGGGTAGTTGCAGCGATATATCTAAGCTATTATCGTAACGGGTCGATTCGAGTTCAATATAGTCCCTGATCATTTTAAACTCTTTATCAAGCGGTACCAATGGCTTGCTGCAATCGTATAAAATGTAGCGGAGTAATTGGGATAAGCCCATGATCATCCCTGAAGCTTTTTCTGAAACCTCCTGGGTGAACGAGTAAATATTATTCAAAGTATTGAACAGAAAATGCGGGTGCAGCTGGGCTTTCAGCATTTGCAGTTCAGCATTGGCCTTCTCTTTTTCCAGCAGCAGCGCAGCCTGTTGCTTTTCATAAAAGCATTTCATCAGTTTAATGGCAGCCGCTACGCCGCCCACCGTGATACTTCCCCGCAAACCGGCCAGAATTGCCGTGCCTAACTGGATATACAAAGCAGGATGCGGCTCACCCGCGACCCTCGGTGATAACTTATCGGCCTGAAGATGCCGTAAATGATCGACAATGGTCATGGACAACGCAGCAGATAAAACAGCCGTTAAAATGATGAGTACAACCGAGCAAAAAGCTGCCAACAAATAATGACCGGGTATTACCTGCTTCGGGATGATCAGATACATCAGTGTGTAAGCAAGGAAGATGCTTGGGATCATATAAACCAGTGTTTCCGGTAAAGTGATGGCCAGTCGATGTAAGAAAGGTTGTTTTTGCAGTACAGGCGAAGGCGAAAAGGAATAAAGTAACAGTTGGAAAATGAACCAAAGAGACCAGAACGCCATGTGGCGCGAAAGCCTCCATTTAGGTTCGTTGGCGTAAATGAATGGTAATTTCTTCATGCTGTCGTTGATCACCAGCTAAGATACGTATCAATTTGCGCGGGACGGCACGAACTGACACTTATTCGACCAACCTCGCCATGATGTCTACCAGATCATTTCATCGACGACGAAATGATCTGGTAGATGGGAAACCTTTGTCTGTTTCCGACATGGGTGGGTTAGTCTACTTTTCTCATTTTGTATGATCCATGCCGGTAGATTTGAGGAAAAAGATCACCATGAAATCACTATCAACATTAATTCTTTTATTGGTGGTAGCGCTCGGCGCATCGGCCCAGATCGATACCAGCAGTTACGCTAAAGAACGACAGGAGATTAGACAACTCTTGCGTAGCCAGGGCCCTGGCACAAACTTGGATTGCACGGATATGATCGCTGTTGGTCCTAAAGGGGATATTTCTTTCACCCGTCAGCAATGGATCGAGGCACAAAAAAAGGAGAAACTGGTATTTAAGTCGGTCAGTCCCGTACCCGGTAATGAGTTCATCCGGATCTATGATGGCACCACCGCTGTGGTCAACCTGCTGATCAATGTAAATATCGTTGTCAATGGCAGTGATCTGAATATCAAGGTCCGCCGGCTGGAAGTATATCATAAGACTTCGGGCAACTGGTGCCGGGTGGCAGGCCAGGGTACGCAAGTAGATGAGGCTTTATTCCCTGTCAGCACAAATAATAAACCTTAACCATATCATGAAAAAAGTTATTCAATTCATTTTTACAACGATGATCCTAAGTACGTTGCTGATCAGCGCGGGATGTAAAAAAGATAACACGCAGAAAGATCCGGACAAGGATACAAAGGGCCTGTACAGTTTTTCAAATACAGAATACACCGGCCTTGCGAATGTCGGTAATCATTATTTTCCAAGGCCACTATCCTTAAGGTTCGGTGAAGGAAACGATGTGACGGCCTGGTCGCACCTGACGCTAAGCGTATGGCACCGGGGCGATGTTCATGGAAAGATCACCAAAGTGGAAGAGAACCCCCAGGGGCAGACAACGGTCACCATTCATTTTGACCTGCCCGGGGATGAGCAATTCAATTCGCCGCAGGTGTATACGATCTCTGCTGACAAGTCTAGGATCACGGGCGGAATGTCGCCCATTATCTCCATGGTCGATATGAAATTATTTCCTAAAGATGCACCCAGCATTGTTGGTAATTGGGCGCAGCCCGATCATCCTGAATGGTTCCCGGATGTCAACGTGATCCGTTTTTTGGCAACAGGTACAACCAATTACTTTCAGAACGGCAAATTTATACTTGCAGCGTTTGATCCACCTACGAACTATGCCCAAAATTACATACAGGATGGCTCACGGATCATATTTTCCGGCGTTAACCCCGATGTAGCAGCACCACTGATAACGCATATCCCGTATTATGGTGTGCTCTCCGCCGATGGGAAAATATTGTATGTTGACGCCTATGAGTTTTCTGCTGCTCGCATATCAACTGCATTAAGCACATTTCCATGGTACGGTCCGAAAGGTACCACCCCCTGGTTGATCAGGCAGTAGTTCGGCACTTAATCGTGCACATGATTTGGCTCGAACCTGTATCACACTAATTTAGCTTAAGTACGGCAAATTGCGTATCAATGTTGGATTCTGTTTTTCGCTAAATAACTGTGGAGTCCTACTATAGCTTGCCATTATCCCAATCCATAAAACACTTACAATAATTTCTTTTTCCTGTACTGTCCCTAAATTTTATTCTTCAACACTTTTTCAAAATTTACTATCGCTTCATAATGTTCATAAAAGTTCGATTTTTCGCGGATTGACTCTACAGCAAGTTGCCAAGTTGAGTGGCAGTTTCTTCAAAAATGTCTCTCCTTGAACATGTCAAATGGCTTGATTTTGAGTTCGAAAATTGTCCAGTATGCTACTTTTAAATTTTAAAATAATTTGCAACTTTCGCCAATTCCTGCAAATCAGACAAGAAAAAGTTCGAAATTTGTCCAGTAACGGCTCCCAAATTTTTGAGTAAATCGTTAAAAGCGGTTACTTAACTTCAAATGATGCCTTCATCGCCATAAAGATTATACCAACCAACTTTGGAAGTCACAAAAGCACGTATAGTGTTCTAGAATTTGGCTACAAAGACAGTAAATTTGGCTTCAAAATGTATTTTCATAATTCACAACTTTGAATAATTAATCAAAGGAATATGAAAGTTATTATAACAGGTTCGTTAGGGAATATAAGTAAACCATTAACGAGCGATTTAGTTGCAAATGGCAATGAGGTAATTGTGATCAGCAGTAACCCGGCAAGGAAGCAAGAAATTGAAGACCTTGGCGCTACCCCCGCAATTGGTGATTTGCATGATGTTGAGTTTCTAAAAAATACTTTTGCCGGTGCCGATGCAGTGTATACAATGGTTCCCCCAGGAAATTATTTCGACCAAAATTTAGATCTTCTTGCCTATTATACCGGTTTAGGAAAAAATTATGCCACAGCCATCGAAGCAGCCGGTGTTAAAAAAGTGGTTAATTTAAGTACCATCGGAGGAAATTTAGCCGAAGGCAATGGAATCTTAAAAGGCGCTCATCAGGTAGAAGAGATTTTGAATGCCTTGCCGGAGGAGATTTCCATTACGCACATGCGCCCTAACTCGTTTTACTATAATCTTCTCAGTTATATCCCAATGATAAAATCGCAAGGAATAATAGCCGCAAATTACGGTGGAAAAGAGGTAATTCCCTGGGTCTCTCCTATCGATATCGCGAGCGCTGTTGCCGCAGAATTAACCTCAACCTCAACTGGTCGAAAAGCACGTTCTGTAGCCAGCGAAGATTTGTCTGGCGATGAGACGGCAAAAATTTTGGGTGAAGCCATTGGGAAACCAGATTTACAATGGATCTTAGTGTCTGACGAAGATACACTCAATGCCTTGATTTCGATTGGCATGAACCCGGAAATTGCTGCAGGCTTGGTAGAAATGTACGGCGCACTCCATAGTGGTTTATTAGCAGAAGACTATTATAAGAATAAGCCTGCTGAAATGGGCAAAGTTAAAATGAAAGATTACGCAAAAGAATTTGCAGCAGCCTTCAATCAATAACATTATATTTGAATATGGCAGGCGTTCAGTTTCATAAATTTAAAACCATTAGCGAACTTCACAATTTCCGGGGTCTACCAAAACCGGACCATCCGCTGATTAGTGTAATCAATCTGGCCGACATCAAAAAAATGCCTCAGGGCAAAAATAATCTTGTATTTGATTTTTACTCCATTGCCCTGAAAAGAAATTTTAATGCAAAAATCAGCTATGGGCAACAGGAATACGATTTTGATGAGGGCATTATGTTTTTCATTTCACCAGGCCAGATTTTCAGCATCGAAGTAGAAAAACAAGCAGCAATAAATCATTCGGGATGGATGTTACTCGTTCATCCTGATTTTTTGTGGAACACGCCTTTAGCTAAGCTTTTTAAACAAAGTGAATTTTTTCATTACACAGTTCATGAAGCACTTTTTCTTTCTGACAAAGAGGAAAATACCATTGCTGCCATTATGCAGAACATTCAGCACGAATACCATTCCAACATTGATAGGTTTAGCCAGAATGTGATGCTTGCACAACTGGAATTGCTCCTTACCTATTCCGACAGGTATTACCACCGCCAGTTTTTAACCAGGAAAATTACCAACCATTCGGTACTTAACAAACTGGAAGCTATTTTAGCGGGCTACTTTGAAAACGATGCTTTGGAAAATAAAGGCTTGCCATCGGTACAGTTTATAGCTAATGCGCTAAACATGTCGCCTAATTACCTCAGTAGCCTTCTAAAAGTATTAACTGGTCAGAGTACACAGCAGCACATTCATGAGAAATTGATAAACATGGCTAAAGAAAAACTATCCGTTACAGATTTATCGGTTAGCGAAATTGCCTATCAACTAGGGTTTGAACATCCGCAATCGTTCAGCAAATTATTTAAAACGAAAACCAATTTTTCTCCACTGGCTTTTAGGGCTTCTTTTAATTAAAAAAGTTTCGCGTACTTTAATGCTTCATTTATAAAAACAAATATGTCTTATTGCAGTGCCATCGACCACATGCAGCCTGAAGAACGAAAGGCTTTGCACAAAAACTACCATGATAATCATTATGGCTTTCCGATTCATGATGATAATGAGCTTTTTGGGCGGTTGGTTATGGAAATTAATCAAGCCGGGCTAAGTTGGGAAACCATTTTAAAAAAGGAGAAATCTTTCAGGATAGCATATGATAATTTTAACATCCAAAAGGTGGCTGCTTATGACGAAACCGCTCGGGAAAGGTTGTTAAATGACCCGGGCATTATAAGGAACCGTTTAAAAGTTAATGCTGCAATAGAAAACGCCAGGACCATTTTAACACTGCAAAAAGACTTAGGTTCTTTTGAGCGCTGGCTCGAGTTTCAGCATCCAAAAACTAAGGAAGAATGGATAAAGATATTTAAGAAGACATTTAAATTTACGGGCGGAGAAATTGTTAACGAATTTTTAATGAGCATTGGGTATTTGCCGGGTTGCCACGACGAAAACTGCCCGATAAATAAGAAAATTGAGAAACATAAGCCAATGTGGCTACTGAAGAAATAAGTTGCAAAAGCATTCCACACGGCACAGATTTTATCAAAAACAAAAAATTATTTATCTGGCAGCATTTATGGAGATTTCTTTTTCAGTAAAATCCTGAACGTTGTGCCTGCGCCAAGCTTACTGTCTACGAAAATCTGGCCACCAGATCGATTAATTATTTCCTTTATCAGATAAAGGCCTAAACCATTTCCCTCGGTTAGATTTTCAACACGCTGGTACTTGGTAAAAATTTTATCGAGGTTTTTATCTTCAATTCCGATTCCATTATCCTCAACTGACAGGCAAATATGGTCGTTTTCAATATATGTTTTAATAGAGATTTTGGGCTTGCGATCAGGGCTTTTATACTTAATAGCATTGTTAACAAGATTGTAAACAATGCTTCTCAGCTTCCGCCGGACGTACGTAATTTCAGAAACTTCAATTTTTGTACTGATTTGTGCCCCGCTTTCCAAAATTTGTGGAGCCAGGGTAAGTCGTATGTCCTCAAATATGTGCTCAAAATTCAGCAACTCTTCTACGGCCTGGTATTTATGCTCCTTAATCCTCGTATCGGTAAGTTCATAGATAATATCTCTCATTTTAACCAGACTTTTCTCGGCATTTTGCATCAACACCGGAAATCTGTCCATACCTTTCTCGGGCAAGAGTTTCAGCAATTCCAGCGTTAGGCCTAAACCTGTTAGCGGCGTCTTTATGTCGTGAGAGATGGTATCTAAAAGTAACTCATGTTCAGCGATCAGCTTTTCCTGCTCTTTTAGATCTTTAATTCTAGCGGTAATTTCAACGAAAGTAATGATAACGCCATTGGTGTTCCCATCATTTCTGGTAATGTAAGGCAGAATGTTCATCTGATACCAACGAAAATCTACCGTCTGAATTTCTTTTTCGAGAATATCACCAGTTTCAATAACGGCATTTATATTTTCCAATATCGACGGAAAACGAAGGTTTTCCTTTATCTCACTTATCGGCCTCCCAATGTCACCCGCTGTCAGATTGAACTGTTTCATTGCGGGAGGCGTAAACTTCCGAAGATTGAGGTTGCCATCAACAAAAAGTTGTGGAATTATCGTATTGCGGAAATAGTTCTCGAGTTCTTCGTTTAAACTTGTTAATTCTGAGATTTGCTTAGTGTGTTCTTTCATTACCAAAATATAGCTTAATTATTTCACTATGTGTATAATAAATCCATGGTTCAATAACATCATGGATAAATGCACAATTAGTGGGTGAGACTAGCATGCAATACTGGTGATGATTTTTGGTTTTGAGTGCAGTTTAATCGATAGAAGAACAGATTCGGGTATCAATTGTTTTCAGAAGGCCGGAAATGGCCACTATAAATTATTGCTAAAACCGTAAAAACATAAACCTCGTTCACAAAATAAGAAATGTTTTAAGCCCTTTAGAACGTACTTTATAAAATTCAGGCATTTCTTAATTACTATTTTAAAATCGCTTTATATTTTTGCTATTGCTAAATGAAAACACAAGATTTTGTTAAGTTTAATGTTAACAACCTTTTTGATTTTAGTCGACTTATGACCATACAATTCATTCATTTTCCAAGTATTTGAAGCATTAACCAGAGAAAAAATTTAATGAAAACTTTAACAGAATTTAAAGAAACACTAAAAAATGATACTCCTTATGATGACTTTTCTATTCACTTGCGAGCGCTTTGGTTCGATGGCAAGGGCGATTGGCAAAAAGCACATGAGGAAGTTGACCAATTAAATGATGTGGGCTCAGCACATATTCATGCCTATCTCCACCGCAAGGAAGGCGATATCTGGAATGCTGATTATTGGTATCGCAGGGCACAGCAAACCCGACCTGAAATATCTTTAGACGAAGAATGGGCGCATCTGGTTCTTAAATTTCTATTAATTAATTGAAATTTTCAATCTCTCAAGTTTGGCAGACAAAAGATGAAGTTTGGCGATATTCAGCAAGTTTCGGGTGGTAAGGAGCGTATTCTAAAAGTACTTTTGTATATTAATAATTCAAAACATTATGAAAGCACAGGATGAGCTCAACTTCAATAGAATTGCCGAAGCGATAAAATACATTCGGGCTAATTTTAAAAGTCAGCCAAGTTTGGAAGAAATTGCCAAAAAGGTAAATCTTAGTCCGTTTCATTTCCAAAAACTCTTTAGCGAATGGGCGGGCACAAGTCCAAAACGTTTTTTGCAATATGTGAGTATTGGCCACGCAAGACAGTTACTTAAAAACAATCATAGCTTGTTTAGCACCGCCCTGGAGACAGGTTTGTCTGGTTCAAGCCGTCTGCACGATTTATTCATTAATATTGAAGGGATGACGCCCGGCGAATACAAAAATGGTGGCAAAAACCTTAGCATAAATTACAGTTTTGCCCAAAGTCCGTTCGGGAACATCCTTGTCGCATCTACATCGAAGGGAATTTGTGATATATCTTTTTATGAGGATGAAAATACGGCGCTGCAAACGCTGCAAAACAAATTTCCGGAAGCCATTTACACGCAGTTAGCAGATTTAGAACAGCAAAATGCGTTGTTCATTTTTAACCATGATTGGACCAAACTCCGGCAAATAAAGCTGCATTTAAAAGGAACTGATTTTCAAATAAAAGTTTGGGAAAGTTTGCTAAAAATCCCCATGGGGCAACTATCAACCTATGGGGCAATTGCGAAAAATTTAGCAAACCCGAATGCTGCAAGAGCGGTGGGGACAGCCATCGGCGACAACCCGGTTGCATTTTTAATTCCCTGTCACCGGGTAATTCAGTCTAGTGGTGCATTGGGCGGCTACCATTGGGGTACCGATAGAAAAACAGCTATAATCGGCTGGGAAGCAGCAAAAGCCAATCCGCAGCCGGCATGGTAAAACACACGGAACTATCATCAGGGTTGCTGAAAATGCAGGTAAAAAATAAAAAGATTTGTTTCGCAGGTAATAGGCGCTTAAAAATTTACGGCAATTTAAATTGTAAATCCGGAAAGCGAATGAAAATGGAAAACCGGGTGTTCTTCGCAACAGAAAGCGACGCTATTGCACATGGATTCCGGCCTTGCGGAAATTGTTTAAAACAGAAGTATAAAAGATGGATTTGTTTAGCAAAGCGATAAATGAAGACACCAATCTGCTGCCACATGGCGGAACGGTTAAATATTATGGAAAATTGTTTTCTGAAACAGAAGCAAACCGTTATTTCGAAGTGCTTTTGAATACTATTGAATGGAAGAATGACGAAGCTTTTATTATGGGCAAACATATAATTACCAAAAGAAAAGTAGCCTGGTACGGAGATGAAAATTACTCATATACCTATTCAAGGTCGTCGAAAACGGCGCTTCCCTGGACAGCTGAGCTGCTGGAATTAAAGAGCATAGCAGAGAAAAAAACTGGCACAATGTTTAACTCGTGCCTGTTAAATTTATACCACAGTGGTGATGAAGGCATGGCCTATCACAGCGATGATGAAAAAGCATTGGCCAAAAATTCTGCAATTGCATCAATGAGTTTCGGTGCTGAGAGAAAATTTCTTTTCAAGCACAAGCAAACCAAAGAAACGATTGGCACCTTTTTAGAGCATGGCAGCTTATTAATCATGGCTGATGAAACCCAAACCAATTGGTTGCATCGACTTCCGCCAACTAAAAAGGTAAGCCGCCCACGAATAAACTTAACGTTTAGAACAATGCTTGGCTAACTACTTTCTAAATTCGCTAATATCAACAATTTTATTGTCGTCATTTTTTTCTAAAAACAAACTTCCTTTAGCATTCTCTTTAAAATGATAATTCTGTTGAACATTCGTTGCTACGGTTGCTGGGTCTAATATTGAGGCAGGCGCCGTAAGGTTCACAGTTTCGCCCGTAATGTAATTTATCTGGTATAGCGACTTCGCAGTTGCGAAAATGAGCGTCTTCCTATCGCCCGAGCTAAATAAAAATTGTCCTTGAATTCGCTCCGCTTCGTTCTGTCTCTTTAAAGGGTAAACCTTACCATTTATAAGTGTAATGATGTAATCGTTATTTACTAAAATGGTGCTAAGGCTTAATTCCTGCAAACCGACAGTTATTTTTCGATCGTTTGCACCGTTTGATGGCCTATCCAACTTGATAACTTCGGGTTTTTCGTTTTTAAGCGAAACAATGTAAAATGGCGAAACCAAACCCGAGCTATCTGCTACCTGGATAAGTGCGGCCGTTTTCTGGCTGTTTAAAAACTTTGGCTGGTAAAATTTATTAGCTAAAGGCCTTTGATCGTCCTGAATCAGAATTGCGGTATCTCTAAATTTTAAAACAAACAGGTCGCCTTCCTTTCTACCCGAATCAACTTTAGCAATTTTTAATGCGTCACCTTTATCTTTTGGAAAATCATTGAAACTTTCTCCGGCTGCTAACGCTCTTGGCTTATATGTTTTCTCGATTTTTTCCTGCTTGCATGAAAATAATGCTACCGATAAGAAAAGTGCTATTAAAGATGTTCTCATAAATGGGCTTTGTTTTTTTATTTGCTAATTTATCATCTTTATTTACCTTTTTATAATTGAAATAAATTTATCTCATTAAAGAAAACATAATAGCGGTTGGGGCCAGTAATTTAATAACTACGATTTTTGCTATTTTTGACCTGGGAAAACTTAATGCTACTTAAATCAAACTTTGTAACTAAAAACAAAAATGTAATCCTTTACGGTATTTCATTGGCCGTGTTATTGTTTTTATTGAAATGGTTGGAACTCCGGTTTATAATAATGAGCCATGCTTTCGAAATATATGCAGGAATAATTGCCTTAATTTTTACCGGCCTTGGCATCTGGCTGGCTTTAAGGCTCACCAAACCCAAAATTAAAACCGTCGTTGTCGAAAAGGAAATCTATGTGGAGAAACCCGAAAACTTCACCGTTAACCAGCACGAACTGGCGAAACTCAATTTAAGTAAACGCGAACTGGAAGTTTTAAACCTAATGGCAACCGGTTTAAGTAACCAGGAAATAGCCGCTCAGTTATTCGTTTCAGTGAATACGGTGAAGACGCATAGTTCAAAACTGTTCGAAAAAATGGAAGTTAAACGCAGAACACAGGCTGTGGAAATGGCTAAGCGCCTCAATATAATCAAGTAAAAAATCACCCTAAAGCATGTAAATCAGACCTTTTTTAAAAATCACCCGAAAGTATGAACGATGAATAAAATGTTTCCTGGAAATTGTTCCTCGAAACTTAAAAAAAAATAAAATGAAAAGAATTGTTATCGTATTCGGGTTAATTGCAGGTGTTGTGGTTTCCGCTTTAATGTTGTTCTCAATCACTAACTGCTACAAGAACGCAAATTTTGAAGGCAGCATGATTATCGGTTATGCGTCCATGCTGCTCGCGTTTTCCTTTATATTTGTCGCGGTAAAAAGCTATCGCGATAAACATAATAATGGCGTAATATCTTTCGGGAAAGCATTTCAGATTGGCTTATACATCAGCTTAATAGCATCGACTATGTATGTTGCGGTGTGGTTAATCGACTACTATTTATTTGTGCCTGATTTTATGGATAAATATACCGCCCATGCCCTTGCAGAAGCTAAAAAAGCAGGAGCAACCGCAACAGAAATGGCTGTAAAAGTTAAAGAAATGAATGATTATAGGGAAATGTACAAGAGTCCGGTTTTAGTCATTCTCTTTACTTACATGGAAATCCTGCCTGTTGGCTTAATTGTTTCTGTTATTTGTGCTTTAATTTTTAAAAGGACGAAAGCTGAACCACGCTTAATGGCAGAATAACTCTATTTCAGAGATTGGAAGCCACTTAAAGTAATCTATTGATTAATAATTCTAACTTCGCCGAAAATTTTAATCATGGATACTAAAGACAGCAACGGCAACATCCTAAACGAGGGAGATTCGGTTACCACAATCAAAACCCTAAAAGTTAAAGGAATGGCTTCGGATATTAAGCAAGGAACGGCGGTGAAAAATATTCGCTTAACTGATGATCCTAAGGCCATAGAAGGAAAAGTGAACGGTACCATTCTGGTGTTGAAAACTGAATTTTTGAAGAAGAAAAACTAGATATTTATTGGAGTGGTTTTTGTAGCAATCTGCGAAATCAAAACCTATGAAAAAATTATTAATATTTTGTTTCCTGATATGCCTCTTAAGCTCTTGTCTGGAAAAGCTTGACCCTGCAAAATTGAAAAATACAACCTGGGAACTGACTGAACTAACCGGCAAAACGCTCCCTGAAAATGCTAAAGCAACGTTAAATTTTGGCGATAGTTTGAATGTGACAGGGAAATCTTTCTGCAACAACTACGGCGGAAAAGCGGAGATGAGTGACGGAAAAGTATCGCTAAAGAATATATACGGCACAAAAATGATGTGTCAGGAAACAGCCTCAGAAGAAAATGCTTTCCTAACTGCATTAAATGAAACGGATAATGCCAAACTGGTTGATGGTCAGTTAAAACTATTTAAAGGTGAACAAACGCTACTGGTTTTTAAAAAAGTGAATTCAACAAATTAACATTTACGAAGGCTTCTACAGAACCAATTTTTTGTTATTTTCGGCCTTTTAAGCAAGAACAATGTATCTAAAATTAACGCGGGATTTAAAGTTTTTTTTCTCAACTCTGAGAAAAGCGTTCAATTTATTTCAAAAAAACGACCCATTGCGACTTGCAGGTGCAACCGCTTTTTTTACCAATTTTGCCTTGCCTCCTATTCTCATTATCTTAATCAGGCTGTTCGGGATGTTCACCGACAGACGGTTGTTGGTTACGCACCTTTTTGAGCGCTTGAATAACATACTCGATGATGAAAGTATTGCCCAGATAAGGCTAACGTTAAGAAATATCCGCGGCATCAATCAGGAATGGTACATTACGCTTTTCAGCTTTGTCTTCTTTTTATTTGTTGCTACAACACTCTTCAACGTTATTAAAAATTCTCTTGAACAAATCTGGAATATTGGTTTACAAGATAAAAAGGGTATTGTGGACACACTAAAGTCGAGGGCAATTTCGGTTACGATTATTTTGTTGGCGGGAATCCTGTTTTTTATAGGGCTACTGGCAGATAGCATTCAGGCAATAATTGGCTCGTACCTGAAAACGAATTCGCCTTCATTTGAGTTGGTAGCAACTTCTGTCATCAATCAGTTGGTGTTTGTAATTATTGTTACCGCGTGGTTTACCATTCTCTTCAGGTTTTTAACAAATGGCAGGCCAACCTGGCGGGCAGCAATTTCTGGCGGACTGCTAACCGGGTGTTTATTTACGGCCGGAAAATTTATTCTGCGAATCCTTTTGCCACTCAGCAACATCAGTAACATTTACGGTTCAGCGGGTTCCATCATCGTGATTATGCTTTTTGTTTTCTACTCCTCACTTATTTTCTATTTTGGCGCATCATTTATTAAAGCTTTAAGTGTTGGCAGAGATACACCAATCATCCCCAAAAATGGCGCATTTGCTTACGAGCTAACCGCTATTGACGGCGAATTAGATGTGCATAAAAAAGAGGATAACTGAAAAATCAATTATCCTCTTTTTTGGTAGAATCACTTAATGCACTGCAGGTACTTTTTCGTAATCCTGCATCTCAAATACTGCAAGTTTGTTTAAGAGATTGTAATGTAAGGTTCCGAATAAGTTAACGAGTCCGTCATTGTTTTTTCCTTCTATCCAAACAGATTCTTTAACTACTTCCATATTTTTTACAGGTTTGTCGTTAAAAAGTGTTTCCTCATCTTTGATAATTAACTCATTCACATCAATTCTGAATTGATTTAACAAGGCAACAAAGTTTTGCCCTTTAAGTAATAATTCTTTTAAGTTCATAGGGTAAATATTAGGTTAGTTGTATTTTAAAAGCATTATTATTCAAAAGGCCAGCTAAAAAGAATTCTACTTTTATAGAATTCTATAGCCTAAGCCGATTGTAAAGAGGTTTAATTTAGTTGGCGGATAGCCATCTTTGTTCAATTTTGATAGGCCAAGCTCATATCTTGCGTCGATGCTAAGTTTCTTAATGTCTAAACCAGCTCCGAATTGCCAGGAAACTGCCTGATCCTTAAAATTACCAGAAAAAACATTACCAGTTGCCTGACCTAAACTTTGCTTATCATCTAAAATAAGGGAGAACATAGGGCCGGTGTTAACACGCAAGCCAACGCCTATAGCGCCAAACTTAGTCCCAACTAACAGTGGCACATCTAAACTTGTAAACCTTACCTGATTTACCTGCCCGGTTGCATCACTTACCAAATTGGTTTTCTTACCCGAAATGTATAACTCAGGCTGGAAAAACACACCCGCTCCACCTACTCTTGCCCACAACCCGCCATAAAATCCTGTTCTGTTATCACTACTGAAAGTATTTTCAGTATCAAATTTTGAAAAGTTAGCACCAGCTTTTACGCCAAGCTGAAATGAAGGTAAAATTTGTGCACTTGCACAAAAGCCCGCAAACAAGCAGGCGATTGAAAGATAGAGAGATTTCATGATCGTGTTTATTAATTAGCTTGTTGCGTTGTTTATTGCTTCCTGCTCTTTAAGCGCATCTACATTGTTCTTATCACCAAAATTTTGAGTCTTATCAGCAAAATAATCTAAAATACCTGAAATGGTATCTAAGTTATCAGCAAGATTCTGATGAATATCCGGCAAATCGTTTTCTAATCTTTTATCGCTTAATTCGATGTTATCTACTTCGATTTTCGCTATTTTTTGGATAAGTGCCTGTTGCGAATTCTGTAAATCTTCCAATTCACGCACAATCTTTTCCATTAATTCAAACTTCTTTAAAGTATTCATAGCTTCTTGTTTTAATATTATGTTATAAACAATAAACCGCGACAGGCCGTTTTTGTTTTCAGAAGGAAAATTTTTAACGAGGATTTGCAATTACCAAAAACAACTAATAGATTAGTTGAAAACTAAATTATATGAAAAGGTGGCTTGCTAGTCTTGTAATCATGTTATGTTGTAATGCCGTATTCAGCCAAACTGCTAATTTGGTTGATAAAGAAAAGCTTTTCGATTTTTACCAGACACAGCGATACGCTGATGCTGCAAATTACTTAAGAACGGTTTATGGGGAAGACATAACTGATGCCAGAACGCTGTCGCAAATTGGCTATTGTTACCTGATGAGTGGCAATAACGTAGATGCGGAGAAATTTTACCTCAAGGCTTATAGCGTGCAACCGCATAGTTTACCGATATTGTTTAGCCTGGCTAGCATAAATTCAAGGCGGGGAAATATTGACAAAGCGAAATTGTACTACGGAGAAATTGTAAAGATAGATAGCAATAATTTTAGTGTCTATAAATCGCTGGCTAATCTGTTTGCCTCTAATAAGGATTCACTTAAGCTTGTATACCTTGTCAAAGCGAATAAACTCAACCCTTTGGAAGGCGATGTTGCTAATGATTTGGCCGATGTTTATGCCGGTTTACAAGAGCGGGAAAAAGCCTACAAGGTTTTAAATGTAGCCATTGCTGCTGATACGGGTAACATCATTTTAAAAAAAGCACTTTTACCGATAGCTAATTTTTTAAAAAAATATAATGAAGTTATTGCTTCTGGCGAGAAGATTTTGAGTGTTGATAACGATGCTTATGTAATTAAAGACGTTGCCAAGGCCTACTATTTTACCAAAAACTATACAAAGGCAATAAGCTTATTTAAACTGTTGGAAGTAATGGGCTTACAAAATGAGGCTACGCTATATTATACCTAGCTCGGCTATAGAGCACTCAAAAATTATTCGGCCGCCGCTACCTATACAAAAAGAACAATTGATGAAGCAATTTCTCCAAACACCGCCGATTATTACGCTTTGCTGGGTCTAATTTATCAGGAAACAGACAAACTGGTGCAGGCAACCTCCGCTTATAAAAGAGGCCTGGAGTTTAAAGAAACGCCTGCCATCTACTATCGTTTGGGTATTTTACACGATACGAAGTATAAGCAGCTTAAACAGGCAGAAAAATATTACAAGCTTTACCTTGCAAGCAAGCTTAATGCAGAAACAGATAAAGATGAAATTGCTTACGTAAAAGCCAGAATGAAGCAGTTGAAAAACCCTGATTAGCTTAAATTTTGAAAAACGGGTTTTACATTGTCCCAAAATTCATCAAGTGCAATCAGTCTGGGCTTAAAAAAAGAAATCAGCTCGGGCCAGTCTTGCTTGTTGTAAATATTAACGTTTTCCAGTGTGGTTGATATCCGACTAACCGTTTTGCCGTATTCGTCTGTCGCATCCTGCATCCAGTGCCACTGCTCGCCCATGGAACTTGCAAACAGCGTTTTGAATTCTTCAAATTGGTTGAAAAACAATTCCCGTATGCCTTCATCAGTGTGGGTAAGCTGAATGGAGATGATGGCTTTTTTGGTATTAACATCCATTTTAATGAAAACGTGTTTAACGCCGGTTTTGTAATTTATCCAATTTACAGGATAGCCATCAGTAGCAGGAACCGGTTTCATATATTGCCCAAAACTTATCCAAAACTGTTGCCGTAACTTTGCCGCCTCTTCCTTACTATACATATTAGCTTCTGCTTGCTATCTACAGCAAAATTAAAGTTTAATTCGGTTTTAAAAGGGAATGTTTCGCTCGCGATCAAGTATTTGCCGGCCTCAACTATTGGCAATGTTTGAATAAAATGAAGCTTTAGACTCTTGCGGTTAAAGATAATTTCACAGTGTTATTTATTGCCCATTAGTTTGGCGACATACTTTCCAATAATATCGAACTCTAGATTTACAACATCGCCAGGCATAACTTCCTGCAGGTTTGTGTGTTCAAAGGTGTATGGAATGATAAATACTGAAAACTCATCAGCAGCTGAATTTACAACCGTTAAGCTAATTCCGTTTACGCAGGCCGAACCTTTTTCTACCGTAACATTTCCGAGGGAAGCATCATATTTAAAACGAAATTCCCAGCTTCCGTCCAGTTCTTCTCGTTTTATGCAGGTTGCGGTCTGGTCTACATGCCCTTGAACGATGTGTCCATCTAGTCTGGCGTTCATTTGCATGCAACGTTCGAGATTTACCTTGCTGCCGGTTTTTAAATTACCCAAACTGGTTTTGCTAAGTGTTTCATCAATAGCCGTTACCGTATGGGTATTCTCTCCAAGGGCCACAACAGTAAGGCAAACGCCGTTATGCGCCACACTTTGGTCGATTTTTAACTCTTTACTAATCGCTGAAGCAATAGTAAAGTGAATATTTGATTGTTCGGTTTTAATGGCTGTAACCTCGCCAAGGGTTTCGATTATTCCGGTAAACATTTCAAGCTATTAATAATTCATTCTGTTTTTTCGCCAATTGGAGGTAACTCCCGACAAATCTTTTTGCGCAACATCAATTTCCGGTTTTTGAAACAATTTCGATGCGATTACCGCAGCAATTAAGGCTTCATCGTCATTTTCAGCTTTCAAACTTCCGGCGTTAAAGTATTTACCTACGAAATGAGTATCAAACCTCCCGGTTTTAAAAGCTTCATGTTGCATCACAAATTTACCAAATCCAAGGGTGGTTTCTATCCCGGTAATCTCATATTCTTCAATTGCCCTAACCATTCTCTGTATTGCCTCTTCCCTATCTTTACCAAAGGTTATGAGCTTCGCGATCATTGGGTCGTAATAAATCGGGATTTCCATTCCCTGTTCAAAACCATCATCCACTCTTACGCCGTTACCTTTGGGCGTTTTATAGGTTTGAAGTCTACCAATATCCGGAAGGAAATTATTGTTTGGGTCTTCAGCATAAACCCTAAGTTCTATCGCATGGCCACTTATCTTCAGGTCTGCCTGCGAAAATCCAATTGGTTCGCCGGCGGCAATTTTTATTTGTTCCTTTACAAGGTCAATTCCGGTAATTAATTCTGTAACAGGGTGTTCAACCTGTAACCGGGTATTCATTTCCAGAAAAAAGAAATCCAGATTTTCATCGAGGATAAATTCAACGGTTCCGGCACCGGTATAATTCACAGAACGGGCTACATCGACTGCGCATTTGCCCATTTTCTGTCTTATTTCTTCCGTCAAAACTGCTGATGGAGCTTCTTCAACAACTTTTTGATGGCGTCGCTGTACAGAACATTCGCGTTCAAACAAGTGCATAATATTACCATGTGTATCGCCTAAAACCTGTATTTCGATGTGCCTTGGCGAGGTTACATAACGCTCGATAAATACTGCGCCATCGCCAAACGCAGAAGTAGCTTCTGAAACAGCCAGTTGCATTTGTTCTTCAAAATCTGCAGCCTGCTCTACAATACGCATCCCCTTTCCACCACCGCCGGCAGCGGCTTTTATTAAAATCGGAAATCCTACTTCAATTGCACGCTGCTTTGCCTCATTCACATCCTGAATAGCTTCTTCGGTTCCGGGAACCATTGGGATGTTGTATTTCAGCGCCGCCGCCTTTGCAGAGAGCTTGTTACCCATTGTTTCCATTGCTTCCGGCGATGGCCCGATTAGAATCAACCCGGCATCAGCCACCATTTTTGCAAAAACTGCATTTTCAGAAAGAAAACCGTAGCCAGGATGGATGGCTTCTGCACCGGTTTCCTTACATGCACTTATAATTTTCTCCCCAACCAGATAACTTTGGTTAGAGGGCGGCGGACCAACGCATACGGCCTCATCAGCATATCTGACGTGTAAAGCGTCCCTATCTGCTTCTGAAAATATGGCAACGGTTTTAATTCCCATTTCTTTTGCCGAACGCATAATACGTAAAGCAATTTCTCCGCGGTTTGCGATTAAAATCTTCGAGATTTGTGGCATTTGGTTAGGCTGGTAAATTACAAATGTACTATTATTTCGATTGCCCTATCAATCATCGAACTGCTTAAGTCGAGGTGTGTAACCAATCTTATTGTACTTGAGCTTGTGGTGTTACAAAGCAGCCCCTTTTCCTGCAAGCGGCTTACAACTTTGTTTGCCGTTCCGGCTGCAACTTCAAAAATTACAATGTTGGTTTCAACAGGCATAACTGATTTTACATAGCTTGTACCACTTAATGCTGCCGCCAAATCTCTCGCATGTTTGTGATCATCCTTCAATCTTTCTACATGATTATCCAAAGCATAAATTCCCGCAGCGGCAAGAAAGCCGGCCTGCCGCATTCCACCACCAAAAGCCTTCCTTATTTTTCTTGCTTTGTGGATGGTTGCTTTACTGGCCAGCAAAACAGAGCCAACCGGAGCGCCCAAGCCTTTCGACAAGCAAACCGAAATACCGTCGAAATATTGGCCATAATCATGGGCGCTATCTCCTGTAGCAGTTAATGCATTAAAAATACGGGCACCATCCAAATGAAGTTTTAAGCCTTTTATATTACACAGGTGATGAATGGGAGCAATATCTGACAGCTTGTAACAACTTCCTCCGCCTTTATTTACAGTATTTTCCAGTACAACCAAACTGGAATTAGGATAGTGGATATTGTCTTCATTGATTTCGGGTTCGATAAGATCCGGAGTTAAAATACCTCTTTCGCCATGCAACAACCTTACTGATGCCGCAGAGTGAAAGGCAATGCCTCCGATTTCATACCTGTAAACATGTGCCGTCTGGTCGCAGATAACCTCATCCATCGGCTGTGTAAAGCACTTTATCGCAATCTGGTTGGTCATCGTGCCTGACGGGCAAAATAAACCCGCTTCCATATTAAATAATTCTGCAAGTTTGGTTTCCAGCTGGTGGACTGTTTCATCCTCTCCAAAAACATCGTCGCCAACCTTTGCACTCATCATCGCTTCGAGCATACCCGGAGTCGGCTTGGTTACAGTATCACTTCTGAAATCTAAAAGTTCGTTATTCATCGTATAAAAATTGTAAAAAATAGCTTAGGTTAAAAAATAAGACCAATGCCTTATATGGTATAATTTTAAGGTTTTAGCATGATTAAACAGCTTATATAGTGTATTTTTTACACACTTATATTTTAACAACAACAAATTGTTAAAAAATTATTAAAAAAAAAGATACAAAATATAAGAGTTTTTATACTTTTATCGTGCTAAAACCAAAAATAAATAAAATGATAGTAATTGCAGACGGTGGATCAACCAAAACAAATTGGTGCCTGATCAACGAGGCCGGCAGAAAAATTTACTTTAATACCGAAGGTTACAATCCATATTTCTCAAAAGGGGAATATATTGTACAATCTTTAAATGAAACTCTTCCGGACCACCTAGAAAAAGAGAAACTAACGGCTGTATACTATTACGGGGCAGGTTGTTCTACGCCAGCAAATAAAAAAATTGTTGCCGATGCTATGAAACAGGTTTTTGTGAACGCAGAAATTTTTGTTGGTCATGATTTACTTGCCTCATGCAGAGCACTTTTGGGTAACGAGCCCGGATTTGCAGGTATTTTAGGCACCGGCACTAACTCATGCCTTTACGACGGAACCGATATTACCATGAACATTGATTCATTAGGCTATTTCCTGGGCGATGAAGGTAGCGGTTCTTACATCGGGAAGCGCATTTTAGGCGATTACATGAAAGGTTATATGCCAAAAGGTTTAAGAGAAGCTTTTTACGACAATTACGCTTTAACAAACGAAGATATTTTCGATAACATTTATAACAAACCATTACCGAACCGTTTCTGCGCAAGTTTCAGTAAATTTTTATACGATTTTAAAGATAGTTACGAGGATTATACTTACAAAACCATCGACTATGCTTTCACTGCTTTTTTTGAAGCTTTGGTAATTCATTACCCAAATTACAAAGACCACAAGTTAAACTGCGTTGGTTCTGTTGGCTACAGTTTCCGCGATATTTTGAGTATCGTTGCCGACCGCTATGAAATGGGTGTTGGTAAAATTATCCGCTCGCCAATAGATGATTTAGTGCATTACCACCTGGAGTTGGCTCCAAAAAGCTAATCAAATCAGCTTTTATTACCTAAGCTGAAGTTCATAATATTAAAAAAATCGACTGGAAATTTCAGTCGGTTTTTTTTATTGGTAGAAACTACGCAATGCTGTTTACCAAAATTTTTAATTGCGGGCTGTCAATAACCTGCCTTTAATAAGTTTTCAATTTCCGTGAAAGCGTTAATAATTTTACGTTTAACAATTGCATTTCTGTACTCAGCTGATTAAGCAAAACCTGCCTGGTGTTGAGTTCGCTTTCTGTAAAAACGCCACCGTTATCAAAAAGAAGCATGCGAAGATGGTCGCTAAGTTTCTGCTCGAATTCAAAATTTAACCATCTTTTTTTAAGCCTCCCCACAACGGATGCTTTTTGGCCGCCCGAAACCTCATCAGGTTCATTAAGCATTAACCAGACAAATTTAGGATACACTTTTGAGCTATCGGGAACATACCAGATATCCGAAAGCAGATTTTTTTGAAAAGACAACTGTATTTTCTTTCGGTTATTGGTTAACGCTGCAATGCCTAAACCTGCAGACAGACCCGACCCTGCGATTACGACTGCATTTTGCGGCTGCTGTGCCTTAATTATTAAAGGTGCAACACCCGTTACTGCACCAGCAATTATAGCCCCAACAGTAAATCTGTTCACTCTCTTTTTCCCGAGGTCGTCCAGATAATCAGCAACCCTTCCAGTCCGCTCAGATTCGCAACGCAATGCTGCAGAGATACCGTTAAGCACATTTTCTGCGTAGGTAATTCTGTTCTCAATTTCAACATCGAGTGCCCGGGTGCGCAATAAACCTTTATCGTTAGTACTGTTGTTTAAATCATACCGTTCTTTAATCTGGCGCAAAGTACCCGTTGTATTCGCAAGCCGCAATTCTTCAGCATTCAATTTGCCGGATAGCATTTTAAAAACAATTCTTAACGAATCAGAATCGTTATACGAAGCTGGCAGCCCCTGCGCATAATCGGCTACGCAATAATCAGCACTTAATACTTTCGGCGTTTTTTTTCCTGAGAGGGAAATCTTACAAGCCGTAAAACTGACGCAGAAGGCTAAAATTAGCAGGATGAAAGCAACATGCTTTTTGATAATGGGTTGACACAACATTTCAATATCGGATTGAATTATTTCTGGTCTAAAATACTTGTAATTTGCTTACAAAAACGATAACTTGACGAATATTTTAAATCCCAATCAAATGAGTATAGACCCGAACAAAGAAGAACTTTCTGACGATAAGGAAGATGCTTTAACCAGCGAAGAAGACGCCCTAAATCAAAGCACGGTAATTAGCGGCGAGGATGCTGCAGCACATGATGCCGATTTATTAGATCAGGCAGATAAAGCTTCCAGATCATCATTCGAACTGGATATTTAATAGAATACAAAAGGTGTATCCTGAATGCCTAACGCTGCGCTGAAGCAGATAACCGCATTTATGATACACCTTTTTAGTTTGGCCACCGCTTTACTATCGCTAAAAGGAAATTTCTTTTCCGAAGAGTTTGGCGTATTTTCTTTTATCGAACCGGTATAAGGTTGCAGCTCTGTATGATACACCTTTTTGTTTCTCATCTAGTTCTTTTAGCACACCAAAACTAACAATTTTCTTTCTAAAGTTTCGTTTGTCAAGTTTTTTACCAAGCACAAGTTCATAAACATGCTGTAACTGGGTTAAAGTAAATTTCTCAGGCAGCAATTCGAATGCAATTGGCTGGTGTTTAATTCTTCGCTTTATTTTTTCTAAACCCTTATCGTAAATCTTCTGGTGGTCGAAAGCTAGTTTTGGAAGTGCAGTTATTGGCAACCAATTGGCTTGTTTTGCATAGGTACTAACCGGGCGCAAATCTTTATCTCCGCCTAAACGAATCAGGGCGTAATAAGCTAACGTGATAACGCGTCCTTGCGGGTGCCTTCCCGGGTCGCCAAAGGCATAATATTGCTCCATATAAATGCCACGCAAACCCGTTAATTCGTACAGGATTCGGGCAGCAGACTGATCAAGGCTCTCATCTGCGCCAACGATGTTACCCGGTAATGCCCACCAGTCTTTAAATGGCTCTTCATTCCGTTCAATGAGTAAGATTTTTAATTCCTTACCATCAAATCCAAACAGCACACAGTCGATGGAGAAAACGGAATCTAAATGAGGTAAAATTTGTTCCAAGGTAAAATTTAGTTAATTTAAGCGTTAAAGGTATGACTTTCAATATTAAGTAAAAAAAATAAAATAAATTACTTAGTGTAGAAAATACACACTATATTCGTACTACGAAGATGAAACCAAATATTAAAAATATAGCTGTACTTACTTCCGGGGGCGATGCACCAGGAATGAATGCTGCCATTAGAGCAGTGGTTCGTACAGGAATTTACCATGGCATCAACATGTTTGGTGTTATGCAAGGATACCAGGGTTTAATCGCCAATACTATAAAACCAATGGACGCCCGTTCTGTAAGTAATATTTTACATCTGGGTGGAACGATACTAAAAACTGCCCGTTGTTTAGAATTTAAAACGGATGAAGGACAGGAAATTGCCTACCAAAATTTAAAAGCAAATGATATCGACGGCTTAGTTGTTATTGGAGGCGATGGAACTTTCACAGGAGCGAAACGTTTTGGTGAAAAGTTTGGCGTAAAAGTAATTGGTATACCAGGCACGATAGATAATGATTTAAGCGGTTCTGATTTTACTTTAGGTTACGATACCGCAATTAATACAGTAATTGAAGCAATTGATAAAATAAGAGATACTGCAGATGCACACGACAGGTTATTTTTTATAGAGGTGATGGGCCGTGATTCTGGCTGTATAGCCTTAAGAAGCTCGATAGCCAGTGGCGCAGAAGCAGTGTTGTTACCGGAAATTGAAACCAGTGTTGATGAATTGATTGAAAAGCTTGCCTTAGGTGCTGCTACAAAAAAATCATCGAGTATTGTTATTGTTGCAGAAGGACACAAACAAGGTGGCGCCTATGATATTGCAAAACGGGTTAAGGAAACTTTCGACCATTACGATACTAAAGTTACCATTCTGGGGCATTTGCAAAGGGGCGGCAGTCCTAGCAGTTTCGATAGAATACTAGGCAGCAGGTTGGGCTTTGCGGCAGTTAATGCGCTTATTTCGGGCGAGAGTGCGCAAATGGTAGGTTTAAGAGGCAATGAAATTAAACTTACAAGTATTGAGGAAGCACTGTCTAACCACACGTTTAAGCTTGAAGATGACCTGATGGAGATGACGGAAGTTTTATCGATTTAATTTAAAATGATAGCAGTAGTATATAGCGGTTCGAGAACGGCCTTTTGGAAACTTACACAAAACGGAGTGGTTGTAGCACACTGCAATACAACTGGCCTGAATCCATGTTTTGTAGATTCGAAAACTATTCTTCAAATTTTAAATAAAAAAGTAGTTTTGGTAAACAATGCGGAAAGCATTAAAAAGATTTACTTTTTTGCCGCCGGAGCATCATCTGCAGAAAGAAAAGAAGAACTGGCAAAAACGCTGTCGTCATTTTTTAGATACAGTAAAATAATCGTCGAGAATGATTTATTTGGTGCTGCAAAAGCAGCCTGCTATGATAAAACAGGAATTGTTGCTATGTTAGGCAGCGGCTCTAATTGCGCATATTTTGATGGTAAAAAACCGCTTACGAACAACTTTGGTTTAGGTTATATATTGGGCGACGAAGGTTCGGCAAATTACCTGGGCAAAATGTTGCTGAAGAGTTATTTAAATCACCGTTTGCCAGCAGAGCTCGAAGCTAAATTTAACAGAACTTATAACCTGGACAGGCCGCAGATATTTGAAAGAATTTATAATAAGCCACAAGCCAACATTTTTTTGAGTTCTTTTTTTGAATTTTTCGTACAAAATAATAAACACGGTTATATTATCAGAATGATAGACGAAGGGTTTGAGAAGCATTTTAGAACTTGTGTTCTGCCAATGGTTGAAAAATATCCGGAAGAGCAATTACATTTTGTTGGAACGGTTGCAGCAGAATTTCAGGACAGGTTGATACATACGGCCGATAAATACGATTTGACAATAAAAAGCATTATAAAAGAACCAATACTTAATTTATTAAAACATTACATTAATTAACAAAACAATGAGCAAAATTGGAATAAACGGCTTTGGCCGTATCGGCAGACTGGTTTTCAGAGCTGCTTTGAAAAGAGGATTAGATATTGTAGCAATAAACGATTTAATTGAGCCGGATTACATGGCTTATATGTTAAAATACGATACTACCCATGGCAAGTTTGATGGTACGATTGAAGTTGTTGATGGAAATTTAGTAGTTAACGGTAAAACCATTCGCGTTACAGCAGAACGCAATCCAGCCGATTTGAAATGGGATGCTGTTGGTGTTGAAGTAGTAATTGAATCTACAGGTTTATTTTTAACCCGTGCTGATGCTGAGAAACACATTGCGGCAGGTGCTAAAAAAGTAGTTTTCTCTGCTCCTGCTAAAGATGGCGATATCCCTACTTATGTTATGGGTGTAAATCATCATAAATTAACTGCAGATCAAACTATCGTATCCAATGCATCATGTACCACGAATTGCCTGGCGCCAATTGCTAAAGTATTAAACGATAACTTTGGTATTGTAGAAGGTTTAATGAGTACAATCCACGCTGTAACTGCAACACAAAAAACAGTTGATGGCCCATCTGCGAAAGACTGGAGAGGCGGCCGCGGTGGTTTCTCGAACATTATTCCTTCATCTACGGGTGCTGCAAAAGCAGTAGGTATGGTTCTTCCTGAATTGAAAGGTAAATTAACAGGGATGTCTTTCCGTGTGCCTGTTGCAGATGTATCAGTTGTTGATTTAACTGCTCGTTTAGAAAAACCAGCAACTTATGAGCAAATTAAAGCAGCAATGAAAGCAGCTTCTGAAGGTGAATTGAAAGGTGTGTTAGCTTATACTGAGGATGAAGTAGTTTCTTCAGACTTTATTGGAGATGACCATGCTTCTATCTTTGATGCTAAAGCAGGTATCTCATTAAACGACAACTTTGTTAAGGTTGTTTCATGGTACGATAACGAATGGGGTTACTCTTCAGCATTGGCTAAATTTGTAGAATATTACGCTAGCTTGTAATTGCCTGCTCACATCATAAGCAAAAAAGACTCCCAACGGAGTCTTTTTTGCTTATATACCTTTTTTACATATGAATAGATTATTTATTTAACATAAATTTAACTTAATCTGTAAAACATTATTTATTATAAACCGTTTATTAACGATATCAAGTAAAAACGATAGTTAGCTGGTCAAAATATTACGACTTTTGAAAAAATGAATGAAATTTTGGGCAGATTATACCAATAGTTGATAAGATTTAACAATTGCTGTGAATAAATCTATGGTATATTTGCAACACAATCATTTTAATTCATCAAATGTTCATTAAAAAGAATTGTGAATAAAAAATGACAAAAAAAATACCTAAAAAAATGTTAGTGTATTTTTTACACTAAGAAAAATTTTACTATATTTGTAGAGTAATAAACGGAAGATGTTTATTCATATAGAAAAGATAAATCATTCTCTTGGCAAAATTAATTTTGATAAAGAGAATTAAAGACAAAGCCTGGCTCATAACAGGTTTATATTTGGTTAGAAAAAAAGGAGACGCTTGGATAAGGTCTCCTTTTCTTATTTTATAGCTTTTACTATTTTAACAGCCAATACCCAAAATAATTCAATTTAGAATAAAGCTTAAGCATATATTATTGAAACAACCTAATTGGTCGCTGAGGCATTGTGGGACGTAATTGCTTCGCCAATTACCTCGACAAACCTACTATCTAATTCATCCATGGTTGCCCACTGAACACCTCTCTCTCCTGATTCGGCGTAAATTACCCCAACTTTTTCACCGTGTTCCAGAATCCTGTAAGTACCATTGTCTTGCGGCTCAATACTAAAAATTCTTCCATCAGCAGTAACTTCAAAAGCACTACCGGTTTCCGTTCCACCTGCTTGTTCGTGTAATTGATGGGCTACATTATCATTAGCATGCGAGCTGGTAATGTTTGTGTGCGAGTTATCGATAAGGTCATGAATTGTCGCTCTTTCTTCCTCACGGTCTGCAGGCGCTATTGTAGGTTCGGTTTCAGCTGAATTATGGGAAAATTCCTGAAAAATAATGTTTCCCCTATCAAAATGATGATGCTGATAAAAGTCTGGATGCTCAAGTTCTACGATTTCTTCTTCTATCCTTAACGCAGCGGGGCTGCCAATAGCAGATCTTATTTGCATTTCAGTGTCCCTTGTTACCTCGCCAATAATATACCTCGGCATTAACTGATATTGCTCAATGCTCATCACAGGTATTACAACGGCTTTTCTGTCGTCGGCAAGATTCGCATAACCTATAGGTATTAAAATAGCCTTTTCATCCGGGCCAGCAATCGACTCATCTAAATCAACGATAATGTAACGTATCGCATTTTGCGAAGGATCAAACAAGAGATCCCTTACCTTACCAACAGTACTATCGCTTTCATCAAGAACTGGCCAGGAAGTAATATTGGCCTGGCCGTCACTAATTTTGTAATCGGTATTTGACAACTCTTCCAGGTTGACATATTCAATTTTTCCTTCGTTCATATCTTTCAAATTTTAAAACTGTTATTCAGTCAATAATTTAACACCATCAATTCTAAATGGTTTGAAGTTTAAAAAAGAGAAAGATTGGGCGTCTGTAATAACTTAAATAATAGACGGATACAAAAGACACCGCGGAACGGCATGAAATGGCGACTGCCCTTAGTAAGAGATTGATAGATATAAACCAGAAAATTTAATTGTTGGGAACAGTTTGGTGAAGAATAATAATTTAAGCCAATTTCGAGGCAACAAGCGCCGTAAGTTCTGCCACGTTAAATGGTTTCGCCATATAACCATCGGGCTTACACTTCAATTGGAGAAATGTGTTAATGCCATGTGTTGATGATATCATGATGATTGGAATTTTTTTTATCATATCATCATCCTTAATTTCACGGCAAATGTCTCTTCCATCAAAATCCCCAAGCATAATATCTAACAAAATTATATCAGGCTGATGAAGATATACTTTTTGAATAATTGCATGGCCGCTATCGGCAACAACTACATCGTAATCTTCGAGCTCAAATATCAGTTGCAGGGCCTCTAATATTTCCGGACTATCGTCAACTATCATTATTTTAAACATTTTCCGGAACCTGGCTTTAGCAATAAGAATTTATACATCTATATAAGTATAAATACGTCCTTTTGTTTTAAATTTCTGAAACAGAAGCACAACTTTTCTGTTAATATGCAATTATAAGTTCGAATATGACCTCAGATAACGTCCCACTTAATCTAATACCACACAACGATTCAGAGCGACTGGAGAAATTGTTGAGGTATGACATACTTTATTCACCCGCCGAAAAGGCATTCGATACCATAGCGCTCCTGGCTAAAGAAGTATTCGATACTTCGAGTGCATTTGTAAACTTTGTAGATGAGGAACAGGTTTTTTTTAAAGCAAATATTAGCGCTATCGAAACAAATAAGATTAAAAGACAGGACAGCCTTTGCTCAATTACAATATTAAATAAAGCAATCACCGTTTTTACCGACACGCATAGCTACCCTGCCCTACTTGCCAGTCCGTATGTATCAGCCAGGAATGGGATTAGATTTTATGCGGGTGCACCCATTGTAACGCATGAAGGGTACCAAATTGGAACCGTTTGCGTAATTGACGAAAAACCGAGATCGACAGTTTCAGAAAAACAGCTTAACATGTTGAAAATGCTTGCCGACTTGACACTCGAAAAACTCGAATCGCGGCTTGCGCACAGGACAAATGTGAATGCGTACGACGACAGGATGCACCGCTTAGTGCATGATCTTAAAAATCCGATAACTTCAATTCTGGCCTATTCGCAAATTCTAGCCTCACGTTCTTTACCATTTGAAACTCAATCTGCGCTGGGGAGTAAAATTGAGAGGTCATCAAGAGCTATTGAGCAAAGTTTAAATAATATTTTAGAGGAAGCTAGCAACGATAATGGTGTAATCGATTTAAAACTTGAAATAATTACCTTCGAGGAGTTAGCAAAGTTCATTAAATCGACTTTTGAAAGTGCCTTGGCAAACAAATCTCAAACACTAGAAATTAATTGCGATGCCAAGGAAACTTTTAAAATTGATAGGCGGAGAATTGAAGATGCGTTGACCAACCTGATGAGCAATGCCATTAAGTATTCGCACGTCGGCTCTGTAATTTACATTAATTGCTTTCCGTCCGGAGCAGACATTGTTATAGAATTCAAAGATAATGGCGTAGGTTTATCCGAAGAAGATTTGAGTAAACTGTTTATAAAATTTGCTAAACTTTCATCTATACCAACCGGCAATGAACGCTCTAATGGACTGGGCCTTTCCATCGTAAAAATGTTAGTTGAACTGCATAAAGGCAAAGTTTGGGCTACCAGCGAAGGCAAAAATAGAGGTTCTTCCTTTTTTATCTCACTTCCGGCTTTAAAACCAATCGGAATGCTTTCCTAGCCTTCTTATCCATAGTTTAAAGATTTTTTTTGAACAATATTTCACTGAAACTTGTTACTGTTTAAATAGTGTGGTTATATCTTAAAAACCAACTTCAGTCAATTCCTGACGATACCTGTTTTGGCATTTATCGACTGAATGGCAATAAACTCTATTAATCATATGGTTAGAATTCATCAAAACTCATCTCCTTTTTTTGAACTAGAAAACATCAATTTCAGTTTTGATATAAATACCGGAGCGCTATTGCATATTGATGAAACGCTATCTCATTTGCTTGAGGAGACAGGCAATTCCGACACTGGTAAACTCATTAATCTAGTTCATCAGGAAGATGTTGACATAGCAAAACAAGCTTACGCTCGCTTAAAGGAGGGGAAATCAATTGGCATCGTTAAATTCAGAATACTAAAAAACGCAAAGGAAGAGTGGATTTCGGTTATACCTTTCCTTTATCGAAGTGAAACTGACTTAATATTATTTGCGAGCATTTGCATCATCACCGATGAGGTAGAAAACTACCAAACGGCTATGAAATTTGCCAATAAAAAGAATTCTATTTTACAAATGCTATCGCATGATTTACGGGGACCGCTGGAGATTGCAAAATCTATGGCTTTTGCGCTTGGCCAGGATGCGCTGGAACCAAAAAGTCTCAAAAAGACCAAAGCAATTTCTGACATCCTATCGCAAACCATCGCCTTGATTGAAAATCTTGTTGGTGAAGAATTTTTAGAAACTGTAGACACCCCGCTTGTAAAACGCAGGGTAAATTTAGTGGAAAAAATTGCGCAGTATATTGAACAATGCAAGCAGTTTCAAGACCTAAATGAACGGTCGTTTACGCTACATGTTCAGCAGGAAGAAATTTGGGCAAATATAGACGAGGCGAAATTTATGCAGATAGTAAATAACCTGATTACCAATGCATTAAAATTTACACATGCAAACGGCAAAATTTCTATTCATATTGATGAAACCGAGCAAGAAATTATTTTAACATTTAACGATGACGGAATTGGAATTCCGGAAGCAATGTTACCTAATATCTTCGACCGGTATACCGTGGCAAAACGACCAGGACTTAACGGTGAACCAACAACCGGATTAGGACTTTTTATAGTGAGGGAAATTGTTGGTTGGCATCAAGGTACTATCTACTGCGAAAGCAAAGAAAATCTTGGTACAACATTCACCATAACCTTATCGAAATAGTTTTAAGCACAAGTGAAGGAAAATTAACGAAAGCAACCACTAACCATGCATTAATTTAAATCGCGTACTCATCGGCAGCACAATAGATACTTCACTCCCGGTGACGTTGGAATTAAAAGTAAACTTACCGTTGAGCAGGGCCACCATGTTCTTGATAAAACTCAAATCAATACCGTCTGAAAATCCATTTTGATAAATGATCCCCGTTCCATCATGGGTTAGCGACAGGATTAAAAGGCCGGAATTCTCTTTTAATGATAAGGCGGCGTGAGTTGCCTGGCTCTCCCGAGCAATATTTAGTGCAAGTTCCTGACAGGTTCTGCATAGAAAAATCGATAAATATGGATCTAACACCGTTGCATTTGCCGCAATCTGGAAAGACCAGTTTATTGCGCTGTTTTCTCTCGTACAAATATCTTTTAAGGCAACTTCCAGACCAAAATCCTGAAGGAGTTGGGGCGTAAGCTCACGTGAAAGGGCTCTGCTATCTTTAATTGCATTATTTAGCAACTCATCAAGGTATTTCTTCCTTTCTTCGAACTTTACAGTTGATTCGATTGCCAAAGACTGGGTAAGTTGAATCAGCGCCAGCTTAACCGCATAAAGCAGCTGGCCAATACCATTGTGAAAGCGCTCTGCAATCACATACCGCTCGTGCTCCTGGGTATTTAAAATTGCTTTCAGGATTTCGGATTTCTGACCATCTTCGAGCTCCTCAACTGCCTGCTGGGCTTCAAGAAGTGAGGTAATATCCACATTGACACCAATCATGGTGGCAGAGCCATCAGCTTTAACCGCACTCGCCTTGATGTGCATTGTTTTATTAACGCCGTTAATGTTGAAGTTAAGCACTTCATCAAAAGGCGTGGCTACCAGCCGAATGAGCGAGGCAATGGAAGTGGCTTTTTCAAAACTGTCAGCTCCGGCAAATTCCGCATAAATTTCCGGCTTGATAACCGATCCCTTTTCTAATTGGAAAAGACTGTACATCCCATCCGACCAGCTAAAGGTAGAAGTCTCTGCATCGAACGACCAGCTGCCGGCTTTAGCGACCCGCTCGGCCTGTTGTAGTAACATTAGGTTGGTACGTAGTGCAAGTTCATCCGCTTTTCGCTTGGTAATGTCCCCAGCGGTGCCAAACCAGTGGAGGATATTGCCCTTTTTATCGATAAACGGTACCGCCCTTGAATGGGTCCAGGCAACGCTGCCATCAATACAATTAACCTGATGGTCTAAATCGAAAACAGTCTTATTATTTATGGCTTCCGCAATTGCAGTTTTCATCCGTAGTTGTTCGTGCTGGGGAATATATTTGGACAACCAATCTTTAGTTGGCTCGGCAGTATCTGACATGAAGTCTTTACCATCAAGCCTTTTCATTTCAGACCAATCCGCACTCATCTCATAGACAATATCGACGCTTGCCCTGATAAATAGCCTCAACCTATCTTCTATCGAAATTTTTGACATTACCTATCCTATCTATCTTACCTATTTAACTAATAAATTCAGATTTAAAATTTAAATCACGCTATGTTTGCTTTTATACAATCCATTGCGTAATTAAAAAGTTTGCAAATTAATTTAAATCCAAACGGAAAAATAATTTTTCTGAAGATTGATGGTATGCCTTAGCTTAGATGAGCCTAGGCTCGATTGCCAGTTCAATGGTCTCCTGAGTGGCAATGCGGTTGAGCCAGGTGTAAATTTTCAATTTTGATTCATCGTACTCAGCAACACTTTCCCATGCTTTCAAGAACGTCCTTTCCAAAACCTCAGCAGATTTAGCATCATCATTTAAAGCCCTGTTAATTGCGCCGTAAATCAGCGGAGCATAAACTGCATAGAGCGTTTTAAAAACTTGTTTGTCTTTAGCTTTAAGTTTACTTACCGATATCTGATTTGCAGAAAGCCAAACCTTCAGAGGGTTATTTTCGGGGGTTTGGTTAGTGGTAATTAACATCTGCATATTAAAATTGTGCGGTAAACAGATTAGCAACAGGGCCAAGCTCATAATGTTTAGCTATGTTATTGAAAAACAAACAACTCCAGGGAATAATAGCCAAAACACACGGCTAACGCAGCCTATAAAAGCTATTAAACACAGAAGTTTTAAATTTTTTATACCATAGATTTGTACATTTGCCTCAAATGAAGTTTAGCCTCTGTTTTTTTAGTTTACTGGTTCTATTAATGTCATTCGTAAAGTGCGATGACATCAGGGAAGAAACAGGCTTAAATGAGCAGGCTTCGTCGTTAACTATCAAAAAACACAGCCCTTGCGCTGAAGCAGATAGCTGCTCTCCGCTTTGCGTTTGTAGTTGTTGCGGGCAAAACTTTGTTTTTCTTTTAAAATCTTCTGGTCCAAACTCTTTTAGATTAGAAAGCGCAGTTCAAAATGAAGCACAATACTTAAACTTTTTTGTTTCAGGGTTTTCAAATACCATCTGGCAACCGCCAAAAATGAATGTCTACCTCTTCGGATAATAAAAGTTAATCCAGTATTTTCATTCAATTAAAAATAATTTTAATGCAAAAAATATTTTTATTGTTGTGCATATTTTTTTGTGCAACAAGCGCTTACGCACAAAGCGATTTCAAAATTTTAATTAAATCTGCAGTCCAGAAATCACCTGTAGAGGGTGCAACAGTAAGCATTGCTGCCCATAAAATAACCAGTATATCAAACGAAAGCGGACTTGCCCAACTAAGCAATGTGCCGGCAGGAAAGCAAACCATAAAAATTAATCATGTCGGGTTTCAGCAAAAACAGGTGCTTGTTAATTTTCCTGCAGACCAGGCTAATCCTTTAGAGATTTTTTTGGATCCAACGGAGGAAGAACTTGAAGAAGTTATCATTTCGTCGACCAGGACGAGCAGATCCATTCAAAATACCCCAACAAGGGTAGAAACGATTGAATTGGAAGAAATTGACGAAAAAAGTAACATGCGGCCTGCTAATGTTTCCATGATTTTGCATGAGAGCACCGGCATTTCGGTTCAACAAACCTCTGCTACCAGCGGCAATGCGAGTATTAGAATACAAGGTTTGGATGGGCGTTACACCCAGCTCTTAAAAGACGGCTATGCAAGCTTTGGTAATTTCGCTAATGGATTAAGCATTCTAGAGATTCCACCATTAGATTTGGCTCAGGTAGAGATTATTAAAGGCCCTGCATCTACACTTTACGGAGCAGGCGCAATCGCCGGTGTTGTAAATTTTATTTCCAGAACCCCAAGAACGCAAGGCGATTACAATTTTATTGTAAATCAATCTAACGTAGGCCAAACAAATATTGGAGGTTTTGCAATGAAACGCAACGAAAAAATTGGCTACAGTTTACTCGCCTTAACTAACTTTCAAAAGCCTTATGACGTAGATAAAGATGACTTTACAGAATTGGCAAAATCAAGGGATTTCACCATTCACCCAAAAATATTTATTTATCCGGATGAGAAGACAACGCTCGTTATTGGAAACGCATTTACACAAAGCCAAAGAACTGGTGGCGACATTTTTCTGATTAAAGACGGCGCTGATGTAAACCACACTTACTTCGAGACCAACAAAACCACAAGAAACACCTCAACGGTTGATTTAAGTTTAAAATCGGGTGAGCGGGATTTGTTTCGTATTAAATCGAGCTTTAATTATTTTAAGAGGAGTATCGATGTGCCGAACTATAGTTTCAAGGGCACAAATTACAACGTTTACACAGATATTAGTTACCTGAAAACTTTGAAAAAACAAAGTTTGATATTCGGAGCCAATCTTGTTTATGATAATTTCAGGGAGGATGATGTTAATAAAGAATCCAGAGATTTTAACACAAAAACCGCCGGCATTTACTTTCAACAAACCTGGGATGCTTCAGAAAAGCTGAAGCTGGAAAGTGGTATCAGAGCAGATTTAACACATTATTACAATCGTTTGTACAACAAAACAGATTTTTTCGTTCTTCCACGAGTTTCTGCTTTGTATAAATTTAACGATAACTGGAGTTCGAGAATTGGTGGCGGATTAGGTTACAAAACACCAACGCTTTTTACTGAACAAACTGAAACTTTTCAGTATCAGCGACTATTGCCATTAAACAATGTTTCCTCTGAAAAGAGTTATGGCGGTACGGCAGATGTTAACTATAGAACGAGTATTGGCGACGACTGGCTAATAAGCCTGAATCAAATGTTTTTCTATACGAGAATCAGCAATTCAACCATACTTTTACAGGATGCAGAAGCCCGTTTCTACTTTGCAAACACCACTTCGCCGGTGAACAGCCTCGGCATGGAGAGCAATGCAAAAATTATATTTAAGGAATATTTTAAGTTATTCGCGGGTTATACATACACCAATGCTAAAGCAAAATACCTGCCGGTTATAGAAGATATTCGCCTCCTACCCAAAAACCGGTTAAACCTGGCGCTTTTGTATGAGAAAGAGCGAATCTTCAAATTTGGCCTTGAGGGCTATTTCACCGACAGGCAATATCTCTACAACAATTTCCAAACGCCTTCTTACTGGGAATTTGGGTTTATGGCAGAAAAGGTTTTTGGCAAAATATCGATTTTTATAAATGCTGAAAACTTTACAGATACCAGGCAAAGTAAATACAAAAGTGTTGTTAATGGCGAACATACGAATCCCACTTTCGATGATATTTGGACACACACGGAAGGCAGAACTTTTAACGGAGGTATAAAACTGAAATTGTAAAAACCGAAAACCTAATTCCATTTTATCCTGTTATAAATGAAGTTTACCTAAATCACTTAGCTATGGAAAATAACAATTTAATGCCAGACAATACATCAACAGAGGAAGAAATCCCAAATGTTGAGCAATTTCAAGTGGAGCGTTCAGGCCCGCAGGATAACTTTCAACCAGAATCAGAAGGTATTAATCCCGATCCTGATGATGAAGATGAAGTGACAGAGGACGCCGAGTATTCGGAAGACGAGGTTGAATATGCTGACGGAGAAGGAACGTTGTTAAATGAGGAATTTAGCGACGACGAAGATGATCAGTAACCATCAGTCGGCATTTTAAGGCACAGATTCTAAACAAAAAAAAAGGTAGCAATTGGCTACCTTTTTTTGTTTCCTGCATTTTAATTTCTGAAGCAGGCTGATGGGAAAAGACGACCAAATGGCCATTATGTATTACCACTAGCATTTCCTGCTAGGTCCCCGCCTACGTTCTCTTCATCATCAATTTCGCCAGTCAATCCGCGTTGCACTTCGTTGTCATCAACATTTTTTTGCTCATTCGGACTTTCGGTAGCCTGACCTTTATTATCTTCTCGTTCCTGCTCGTTTTTTGGATCTGTATTCATAATTACAAGTTTTTATTAATACAACATAAAGATGTGATTGAAGGTTTTTGTTTTTTCACCCATTGAGTGGCAGCTATCTGTTTTCCTTGCAACGCACAGCTTAAGTCAGCGCATTAAAAAAAAATCCCGCTCATTTGCGGGATTTTTTTTTGAAAAACATTATTTACTTGCTTTTAAAAATAACAACTGCCAGTGGCGGTAAAGTTATGGTGATGGAATATTTCTGATTGTTATACGGCTCCAAACCTGGAATTATTTCGCCCCGGTTATTAATTCCGCTTCCATAATAAACAATATCATCTGAGTTAAAAAGCTCTTTCCATTTAGTTTTGAACGGAACACCTATTTTGTAACTCTCCCTAACAACCGGCGTAAAATTCAGGGCTATAATTAATGTGTCTTTCGGCTTTGGGCCTTTACGCATATACACAAACACTGATTCATCACTATTATCGGCATCAATCCATTCAAAACCTTCATAGCTAAAATTGAAATGATAGAGAGCAGGTTCCTTCTTATATAAAAAGTTTAATGCCTTAACGGTTTCCTGCATGCCCTTATGGGGAGGATATTGAAGTAAATGCCAATCCAGTGACTGCGTAAAATTCCACTCATTTGTATCCCCAAATTCGTTACCCATAAACAACAATTTTGCGCCCGGGTGCGTATACATATAGCCGTAGAGCGCCCGCAGGTTTGCAAATTTCTGCCATTCATCGCCGGGCATTTTATACAACATCGGCGATTTCCCATGCACCACCTCATCATGCGAAAAAGGCAGCATGAAGTTTTCGGTAAAGGCATAGGTCATGCTAAAACTGAGTTGATTTTGATAGTGCTTTCTGCCCAATGGGTCTACCTTAAAATATTTGAGGGTGTCGTTCATCCAACCCATCATCCATTTCATACCGAAACCTAAACCCCCGGTATGAACCGGATGGGTAACGCCCGGATAGGTGCTGCTTTCTTCTGCAATGGTGTGTACACCATCGAAATTACCATAAACAGCAACGTTTAAATCCTGCAGAAACTGGATGGCGCCTAAATTCTCACTACCACCGTGCTCGTTGGTTGCGGCATCGCCATCTTCCCGCGAGAAATTAAAATAAAGCATTGAAGCCACCGCATCAACCCTTAGGCCATCGGCATGATATTTATCCAGCCAGAAAAGTGCGTTACTAATCAAAAATGAACGCACTTCATTCCGGTCATAGTTAAAAATATAAGATTTCCAATCGGGATGAAAACCCTTGCGCATATCGGCGTGTTCGTACAAATGCGTGCCATCAAATTCATATAAACCATGCCTGTCGCCCGGAAAATGTGATGGAACCCAATCCAGAATGACTGCAATTTTGGCTTTGTGGAGTTCATCGATAAGGTACATCAAGTCCTGAGGACTGCCATATCTTGAACTCGCTCCAAAATAACCTGTAATCTGATAACCCCAACTCGGGAAAAAAGGAAACTCCATCACCGGCATCAGTTCTATGTGTGTAAAACCCATTTCGACAACATAAGGCACTAATGCATTTGCCACTTCCCTGCAATTCAAGACCCGTTCGGGGTTGCCCGGGTCGCGTTGCCACGAACCTAAATGTAACTCGTAAACAGAAATTGGCTGATCCAGGGCATTGATTTTTGGCCGTTTGGATAACCAACCCTTATCTTTCCAGCTGTAGTCAGTATCCCAAACAATACTTGCAGTTTGAGGCGGATGTTCCCACCTAACTGCGTAAGGGTCTCCCTTTAAGTGTTCAGATTTATCAAAGCCTTTTACAACGTACTTGTAAACATCACCTTTCTGTAAGCCAGGAATAAATCCTTCCCAGATACCAGATTTATCCCATCTTTTATTCAAAGGATGATGGTTTCGATTCCAATCGTTAAAATCGCCAACTACACCAACACTGGTTGCATTTGGCGCCCAAACAGAGAAATATACGCCCGGGGTTTGCTCGAGTGTGATAAGGTGAGCGCCCATTTTCTCGTATAAACGAAAATGTTTGCCCACAAGAAATAAATCGATATCATAATCGGTGTACAAACTATGCGGCCATACCGCCAAAGTCTTATCGATTATTACTGCTGCTTGCACCGGTTTTTTCGCCGGAGATTTTGCAGGTACTTTTTTTACTGCTGACATCGTAAATTTCAGTTAGATGTTTGAAAACCCCGAAAACAGTTTGAAAGTTTTCGGGGTTAAAGTATTACAGACTAAGAATCTGTATATCAGAAAAATTCTTATTGCATTTAAAATGTGGCGAACCTTTTTCATCGGTATAAAACTCGGAAACTTCCCTGCCATCAACCACAATCTTTTTAACCTGAAAATTAACGCCGAAAATGTTGCAAGCGTAAAATTCGTAGTTTGGCGTATAAAGGCCTTCCGTTACCTGACCGATTTTCAACGTCGAGGCGTCACCTTTCACGGTAAATTTTTTCTCCAGGTAAATGTCTTGCTCGTAAGCGAATGTATCGCCATGGTCTTCGTACATGAACGAGTTAACTTCGTAATCGCTGTAATAAATGTTCAGCATTACCTCTGTTATCGCCTTTTCATCTACATACTGCATAACCGGATACTCCGGAATTACCGACCCTGCTCTCACAAACATTGGCATGCTATCGATTTTAGCTTCTATGAGATGTTCGCTCTCACCAGATAAAACTTCGTTTGTCCAGAAATTATACCAGGTTCCTTTTGGGAGATAGACTTTCCTCGAAACTGCTCCCTGTTCTAAAACCGGGCAGATTAGTAATTTATCGCCATAGCAAAATTCATCTTGACGGAAACTGTTGCTGATTTTTTCCTGCTCGAGCATAACCAATGGCCGCAAAATTGGAAAACCGTAACGGTGATGTTCCCAAAAAACAGAATATAAATAAGGCATCAGGCGGTACCTTAACTCGATAAATTTACGGTTAATATTCTCAAAGAATTCGCCGAAACTCCATGGCTCCCGCTCTGCGGTATCTCCTGCTGAATGCGCCCGCATAAATGGCGAAAAAGTACCCAACTGAATCCATCTGGTAAACAATTCGCCATCAGGTTCGCCACTAAAGCCTCCAATATCAGTGCCACAGAAAGGAACTCCGGAAACCGACAATCGCTGGCATTGGATGTTGCCCATTTTTAAATGTTCCCAACTTGCGAGGTTATCGCCTGTCCACACACTTGCGTAACGTTGCATACCCGAATAACCGGCCCTGGTAATTGTAAACGGCCTTTTATTGCGCATCAGTTTCTTTAAGCCCTCGTAAGTAGAGCGCACCATTTGCATCCCATAAACATTGTGTGCTTTGCGGTGCGAACCGCGGAAACCATCATAATTATGGCGTACATCGTTTGGAAATGTACCCGAACCAAAAACAGCCGGTTCGTTCATATCATTCCAAAAGCCTGCAACGCCCATATCTACCAGTTCTTTGTATAAGTTGCCCCACCAGGTTCGAACTTTTGGGTTTGTAAAATCAGGAAACTGGCAACGTCCTGGCCACACATGCCCTTCCATATAATAGTCATCACTCCGGCGACAAAAAAACCGCTTCTCTTTACCTTCTTTGAAAACCCAATAATCGTCGTCAACCTTAATCCCCGGGTCAATCATCACCACGGTTTTAAAACCATCGTCAGAAAGCTCTTTTATCATCCTTCTCGGATCTGGAAAATACTTTTTATTCCAGGTAAAGCATCGGTAACCGTCCATGTAATCGATATCCAGGTAAATGGCATCGCATGGAATACTCCGCTCACGGAATTGTTTTGCTATTTCCTTAACTTTTGATTCCGGATAATAACTCCAACGGCATTGCTGATAGCCCAAAGTCCATTTTGGTGGCATTGGGTGTGTGCCGGTTAAACTCGCATAACGTTTAACAACATCCATCATGTGCGGACCGTGGATGTAATAATATTGCAATTCGCCACCATCAGACCAGAAACTGGTTTTGCTTACATCTTCTGCACCAAAATCAAAATACGATTTGAATGTGTTATCAAAGAAAATTCCATAGGCAGATTGGTTATGCAGGCCGATGTAAAATGGTATGGTTCGGTATAATGGGTCCTGGTTCCATCCAAAAGAGTAGGCATCGGTGTTCCAGTTTTGAAACCTGCGCCCGCGTAAGTTGAAGTTGCCCGACTTATCGCCAAGGCCAAAGAAATTTTCTTCGGGGTGGCATTTTTTTGTTGCGAAGATGTAATAGCCACCAAAATCGGTATTTTCTTCCCAGTGCATAGAATTTGCCTCATCAACCATTACCGTACCTGTAATGTTATCAGAAAAAGAAATATGGAAGTTCGATTTGTCGATTTTACAGGTTACTGCATGGGTAGAAACGGTGTAGCTATCTTCGTGTTCCTGCATTTTAAACACCGAAACCTTCTGATCAACCTCCGGTACTGCGTATGAAAAGTCATCAAGAAAAACACCGTGCGGCGCCAGGCGAACGCGAATAATATCATCGCTAACCACCCGAATCTCAACTCTTGCATCGCCATCTGAGAAGTAAAACCTGTTGCCTTCTTTTTTAACTTTTGTTACTGCACCAAGATATTGTTTAACAATTGGTTTAACAGATATATCTACAGGATTATTTAAATGTTGTATCTCCTGCTCTTTCTCAATCAGCTCACTAGCCGGGCTCGGCTTATCGTTTTGCTCTTCCATCCTAATAATTTCAAAATTTAGTTCGATTTTCTAAAACAAGCTCGTTAAGAAAGCACTATAATACAAATATTTTATAAAAGGAATGACACTATTTCATAAAAAAGCCCCCATTACTTTTCAACGTAATGAGGGCCTTATGTTAATTTTTTATCCTTATGGATTAAAAGTAAATCCTAAATAATAAATAGCACCAGCCTCTGGATTACCATATGAAGTGAAATAATATTTATTTAAAATGTTTGAACCTCCGAGCTTAATGGTAGATAGAACCGATGGAATTCTTAAACTAACCTGAGCATCGACTGTGCTGTAGGATGGTACCTGGCCCGCAGCGAAAGTAGAATTCCAGTAAAATTCATCTTGCCAGCGGTAAGAAATATTGAAACCAAAGTTTTTAATCACCTCTTTATTTCCCAAACCAAGGTTGTACCTAACTTTCGGAGTATTAAAATCGTTAATGTAGTTAGCCGGCAAATCGCCAATCTGGTTGTATGAAACATTTCCGCTAAGGTTGTACTTGCCAATTAAATAATCTAAACCTAAAGCAGCGCCATAAGAACTTACCGTTCCTTCTGCATTTACAGGAACACCATATTTTACAAAACTTCCATTAACATTTTGGTAAACATTAACTGCGGTTATAAAATCTTTGTATTGATTATAGTATCCATAAGCATCAACTAGCAACTTCGGACCAAGCAAACCTTTGTAACCAACTTCGTAAGATCTAACACTTTCCGGACGAACGCCGCGTGGATCAAAAGTATATTTTTGTAACAGTGCCGGGCTTGGTGTACCGCCAATTACGGAGCCCAGATAAGACCTGTAACTGCTTTCCGTATAACCTTTGGTAGCCTCAACGTTTAGTCCGTATTTAGTCAGGAACTCAGGTAAGCCGCCAATTAGACGCTGTACCCCGCCGCCTACAGATAAATCTATATATTGATTTTGCGTGGTTGGGTTGCGGTAACCTGTTTGGAAGGAAAGACGGATGTTATTGTTTTTCGCAACAGTGAATACACCAGTAATCCTCGGTGTAAACCGCCCTTCGAAGTTGGTACTTTTATCGTACCGGCCGGCAACAGTTAACTTAAAAATCTCTCCAAATTTCTTACCCGCCTGCGCAAAAGCGCCGTATTCATTAATGTCAATTTTTCTATTTAAATCATCAAAGATTGTTCCGCCAGATCTTAGCTGGTATTTTCTTGAAGAAGCACCAACCTGGAATTCAATCACATTATTGAATGCATTGGTAAAGTTATACATGCCTTCATAGTGATACAGGTTCGTTTTATCGTCGAATTTAGCGCCATAAACACCTTTGCTTGGGTCTGTAGCACTAATGGTTGTATTCATAATCTGGTCTTTTGCTACGGCAAAGGCAGACGAGCCCGGAAGCGCCCGGTTTGCATCAGCAGCGGACCTGGCGGCGGCTTGTGCCGCTACATCACTGGCGCCCTGTGCCCTCGCGGCCGAGTAAGCAATGGTATAGGTTGGGAACCATGCTGCAGCAGTCGGACTTGTTTTCTCATTTATATAACTACCTAAGATTGAAGAGATATAGGAATCACCTGAACGCTCCTGCGTAGTGTAAGCCCTTACAAAGAAATCCTGTCCTTTTAACTCAAGTTTAAATTGACCAATGCTAAAATTGCGGAGCGAATAACGATCAGAACCGGTATAAACCGATGTTCCCGTACCCCAGTTTGCCTGCGCAATGGCCTGGATTGTAGGCGTAAAATTATAATAAAGTGCACCTGAAGTTTTTAGCGACTTCGTGTCGTAATCTACTAAATCTGCTTCGTTATATCCTGTTCGGGACACCGTTTGGCTAGGCGTTGTGTTTTTATTCAAACTATACATTACCCCTAAAAATGGCAATGCAGGACGCAAAGCAGCGTAAGTTGCGTTTGTACTAACCAGGTTAACAATTTGCGGATACGTTAATCCGGAACCAATAAAACTGTTAAAAGCACCAAATCCGGCAGGTGAAGAAGCCTGAAAAGCGGCTTGTACAGACCTTGCTGCGCCCAGGAGATTGGAATTAACCTCATCGCCATAAACGTTTACGCCATCATAACCAGGATCTGAATTTCTATCGCCTGGCTTTACACTATTTGCAACCCTGTCGAAGTTTGAATAGTTGTTGCCGAACCAGTCTTTAGCCTGTACGAATGAGAATGCCGCTTTAACGCCAAATTTATTATTCCATGATTTTGCAACCCTAACATCTAACTGGTTAAAAGGCTGTACGCTACTGTTATTATCATTTACATGGTTAACCCCTGTTTTATATTGAAAACTTGCTCCTGGGTATTTGAAAGGGTCTTTTGATGTCATCAGGAGTGTACCGTTAATACCGCCTGCACCGTAGAGTGCAGAAGCTGCGCCGGGAAGTAATTCAACGTTGTCGATATCCAGTTCGGTAATGCCAACGATATTGCCTACCGAAAAGTTTAAACCGGGCGCCTGGTTATCCATGCCATCAATAAACTGATTAAAACGTGTGTTCCCGTTTGAATTGAAACCCCTGGTATTTATAGATTTAAAAGTTAAACTCTGCATGCTCGTTTCAACACCTTTCATGTTGTTGAGCGCATCATAAAAAGAAGGTGCAGCTATTTCTTTAATGGATGCAGCACTCATCCGCTCGATGGAAACAGGCGATTCTAAAATCCGCTCAGGTGTTCTTGATGCGGAAACAACCACATCGCCACCAAGTAAGGCAGCGGCCTCCATTTCTACATTTATGCCTGTAGCTGAACCCGTTACTTGCTGTTCTACGGCCGAATAACCAACATAACTACTCATTAATGTGAAGGGCAATTTTGCAGAGGTTGTAAAGCTGAATGCGCCGTTAGCATTTGTTGCCGTACCACCGGATTGACCTTTTACCGTAACAGTTACGCCAATTAATGGCTGCTTTGTTTGCTTATCTTTTACCGTACCACTCACGGTTATGTTCTGAGCCTGCACGGCAAAACAAGTTGCGCAAACAAGCATAAATACATAGAAGATCTGTGTAAAGATTTTGCTCATAAATAAGTAAATAAATTTGGTTAGTGTGTTTTTTAGTTAGTTAAACTTAAATGCTTTTTTTGAATTAAACAAATTATGTTAGCATAATAATCCAAATCATTTAATAATTTTGATTGAGGTTTTTTTGTTGTAATTTGCATAACATCCTCCAAAAGTTAATATATGCAAGTTGTCTTTTTTAGCTAACCATCTATGAATAAAATTAAGGCTCTTTTTTGTGTCATTGTCCCTATAGCGTTAGCTTTTCTATTAAATACAAAAATTGGCAGTACGCCTCCCCTGTTAAAATTCCTCAATCCTTTTATGGGCTTTTGGCAAAATGCTGAAAACAACCATTTTATTTTTAATCATAAAGCAAAAATTAAAGGTGCTTTTGAGGAAATTGAAATTGTGTTTGATGACCGGATGATTCCTCATATTTTTGCTAAAAATGATCACGATTTATATCTTGCGCAAGGTTACGTTACCGCCATGCACAGGTTGTGGCAAATGGATTTTCAAACCCGTTTTGCCGCTGGAAGAATTAGTGAGGTTGTGGGCGAAAAAGCAATAGAAGTAGACCGTTATCAGCGTAGAATGGGTATGGTTTATGGCGCAGAACGTTCATTAAAAGGGATGATGGCTGATCCAAAAGCCAGGGAGATGATACTTGCTTATACGGATGGAATTAACGCCTACATTAAAACATTATCTCATGCAAATTATCCAATAGAATATAAAATTCTCGATTTTAAACCCGAAAATTGGTCGCCAAAAAAATGTGCGCTTCTTTTAAAGCAAATGTCGGCTGTACTGGCCATGGGTTCTGATGAATTTTACATGACCAACATTTTGAAGAAATTTGGCCCTGAAGTTACCAAAAGCCTTTTCCCCGATTATCCTTTTCGTGAAGATCCGATCATTCCAGTTGGGACAAAATGGAATTTCTCGCCACTATCAACACCGAAAACGCCAGCTTCTTTTACCCAGGCACAAACGGGCGAGGTAAAAACCAAAGAAAAAGTTGAAGGCATAGGAAGCAATAACTGGGCGCTATCTGGCAGTAAAACGGCATCCGGCTTTCCAATTTTAGCCAATGACCCGCACCTTGATTTAACGCTTCCCTCTATTTGGTATCAAATTCAGCTCCACGCACCAGGCGTAAATACCTATGGCGTTTCCCTCCCTGGCGCACCTGGCGTTATAATCGGTTTTAATGGCAAAATTGCCTGGGGCGTAACCAACGTTGCCGCAGATGTTCTGGACTTTTATCAAATAAAGTTCAAGGATGATTCGCACAAAGAATATTGGTATAAAAACGCCTGGAAACCTACAAAAACCAGGCTTGAAACAATTAAAATCCGTGGCGGAAATGATGAAATTGATACGGTATTTTATACCCACCACGGGCCAGTGGTTTATTTCCAGAAACCAAAATACAGCAGGGCAAATAATGTTCCTGTTGGTGATGCTTTAAGGTGGATTGCGCACGATGAATCTAACGAGCTGATGACTTTTTATTACCTGAACCGAGGTAAAAATTACGACGATTACCGAAAAGCATTGACTTTTTATACTGCTCCGGCACAAAATTTTGTTTTTGCAAGCGTTGATAATGATATCGCAATTACACCGAATGGAAAGTTTCCTTTAAAATGGAAAGACCAGGGAAAATTTATACTGGATGGAACCGATCCAGCTTATGATTGGCAAGGCTGGATCCCGGCAGACCAAAATCCTACGGTAAAGAATCCGACACGCGGTTTTGTAAGTTCAGCCAATCAATCTTCAACAGATACCACTTATCCATATTACATAAATTGGGAGTTTGCCCCATATGAGCGGGGAAAACGCATTAACGATAGGCTTGGAGCAATGAATAAAGCAACTGCCGACAGCATTCGCCTGATGCAAACCGATAACTATAGCATAATGGCTCAGAATCTTTTGCCGGCATTGATGCCTCTTGTTGATAATGAAAAGTTAAATGCAACCCAAAAGGAGGCTTTTAACTATGTATCTAAATGGGATAAAAGATATGATGCAGACAAAATTGCCGCCAGTGTTTTCGAAATATGGACAAAACGCTTAAGTTTTGACATCTGGAATGATGAGTTCGAAGTGGATGGCATCCCGATGCGTTATCCATCGAGAGACCGTACAGTTGAAATGATTTTAAAAGAGCCAAATGCACCATGGTTTGATAATATAAAAACACCAGCCAAAGAAACCTTAAGTGATTTGGTTAATGAAGCGTTTAAATATAGTTGCGATAGTTTAGAACGCAGGTTCGGGCCGATTAATAAAGATTGGAACTGGGCAAATGTGAAGCAAACTAACGTGCCTCACCTTGCAAAGATACCAGGTTTTGGTTCAAAAGTTCTTTTAATTGGGGGCGCAAAGAGCACCATAAATGCAATTAGCGAGAGTAACGGTCCATCCTGGCGAATGGTTATCGAACTTGGGAAAATACCAAAGGGCCATGGGGTTTATCCGGGTGGCCAATCTGGCAATCCAGGCAGTAAATTTTATGATAACATGGTTGATACCTGGGCGAACGGCAAACTTTACGATTTGTTTTATATGCAATCGCCTGATGATAAATCCGGAAAAGTAATCTCTCGTTTAAAAATTTCTAAATAGCTAAAAATGGTCTTCATCGTTATACTGATAATTTGTTTCCTGCTACAGATGGTAGCGCCTTGGTGGGTTATTATCGTCATCTCATTCGCAACTTGTGGCATCATCGGCAAAACCGGAAAAATTGCTTTCTGGCAATCTTTTTTTGCTATATTTTTGCTTTGGATTGGCTACTCGCTATTTAAAAGTTTACCCAACGATAATATTCTGGCTGCAAGGGTTGCCATTATGACGGGCGTTAAAATCTGGTGGATACTTTTGCTGGTAACCGGTTTACTCAGCGGATTGGCTGCAGGAATAAGTGGCTATTGCGGCTATCAGTTCCGAATGGCTATGCTTGTAAAAAAAACTGACGAAAAAATAGCATAAGGCTTCGTACTTTTGCCAGGTGACTTTTACTGCAGACAACATTTTTTCCATCGACAATGAAAAAGAATTTGAAGCGCTGGCTTTGAGTATTTTTAAACACCAGGCCAACAATTGCCTGGTTTACAAACAATATATCCATCATTTGGGTATTCTGGCCAACGGTATCGAAAACATTTCCGAGATTCCTTTTTTGCCGATAAGTTTCTTCAAAACCCATTCTGTTTTAAGCAGTGCTGCGCCAGTATCGGTTACCTTTAGCAGTTCTGGAACCACGGGAATGGTGCAGAGCAGCCACCATGTTACTGATGTAAAACTTTACGAGCAAAGCTATCTCCAGGCTTTTGAGCAGTTTTATGGCGATATTGAAGAATACTGCTTCCTGGCACTGCTCCCATCCTATCAGCAACGTGCCGGTTCGTCGTTGATTTATATGGTTAACGATTTAATTGAGAAGAGTAAACATCCACAAAGTGGCTATTTTTTATACAACCACCAAGAGCTTTTCGAAACCCTGAACGAATTAAAATCGAAAGGGCAAAAAACCGTTTTAATTGGCGTTACCTATGCCTTGCTTGATTTCATCGAAAGCTACAAGCTGGAATTTCCAGGTTTGATTGTTATGGAAACCGGCGGTATGAAGGGTAAACGCAGGGAAATGGTTCGCGAAGAATTACACGAACAACTTACACAAGGTTTTGGAATTACTGCCATTCACAGCGAGTACGGCATGACCGAACTTTTATCTCAGGCTTACTCTTTGGGCGATGGCATTTTCAATTGCCCAAACTGGATGCAGGTTATGATAAGAGATACAAATGACCCTTTAACATGGATTGAAGATGGAAAAACCGGCGGCATTAACGTAATCGATTTAGCCAATGTTAATTCCTGTTCATTTATTGCTACCCAGGATTTAGGTAGAATTAACCCTGATAAAAGTTTTGAAGTTTTAGGCCGGTTTGACAACGCAGACATTAGAGGCTGTAACTTACTTGTTCAATAAAATTTTAAAAAAGAAAACGACAAAGCAACTCAAATCGCCTTCACGGCCATAATTCTGGTATCAAACTCGTCGCCGGGTACGAGTGCTTTTGCTTTAATGCGCATTTTATAAACATAAATAGTGTTAACAGAATACTCTAAAATTGTTGCAATTGCCTGAACGTCGTTTATACCAAGTCTCATCAACGCAAATATTCTCAGGTCGGTGTTTAAAAGCTCAGGTGCTTTCGGCCAAATCTGATCTTCAGGATTTAGTAAGGAGTTAAAAACTTCGACAAAATTCGGAAAGATGCTAATGAACACACTATCAAACGTATTGAATAAAATTTCGCGTTCTTTCTTGATATCAATATCATGCAAAGCAGGGAGCACTTCGTTGAACCTTTTTGCGAGAATTTTTCGCTCAACGTTTTTCTTTAAACGATCGAGTTTTAAAATGTAACCGGAAATTACATCGAAGAAATAGCCTATGTACTTTTCATTTACAGTAGCATATTCCCTTAGTTTATCATTGATGAATAAAAGTTGCTCATTAATAACCTTTAACTCATTATTTTTCTCTTCGATAATCCGCTCTTTTACCCTGAGTTTTTTCAGCTGAATAAAAATTACAAACGAAACCAATAGAACGATAACGGTAACCAGCGCTGTAGCTAAAAAATAGAACATTAGTTTATTGTTAGCTCTTTGAGCAACCATATTTACCTGGGCAGCGATATCCGGCAGTATCGATTCAATTTTAAGCTTCCTTAGCCTGTTGCCGTAGAAGCCGGCATCATCCCTTGAGTTTTTTATAAAAATATAAGCGTTATCTAAGTCGCCATGTTTAAATAAATCTTCTGCAAGTAAAAGTGTTGCCAGTGTTTCCCTTGTAGAAGATTTGATATCCCAAATGGCAGATTCGGCTAAGAGCGATACGCGTTGATCATCTTGTTTTTCATTTTGATAAAAAGCAGCAAGGGCAGTTAATAACCTTGCCCTTTGGTGTGCGGTTAACTTGAATTTTTTCAGGATTTGGAGAAAAACCAAAGGCGATTTGTTCACATCGCCGGCCACCACCTGCCTGTTGCCCGATGTGAAAAGTAGCTCGAAAGAGTTTGGCGCACATTGCGCAATTGCAGAATCTAAAAATTCTACCGCCTTTTGATTATATGGACGGGTAAAGTTGGGGTCATCATTATAAATGGCCAGGTTAGAATATGCGCCAGACTTTAAACAATAATAATCGTATTTATATTTTTTATCCAGCACATCAGAGTTGATTTCTTTCAGGTAATCAAAAGTTTCTTTAAACATACCTGCATGTAATAACAGCGATGCAAGCTTAACCTTGCTTTCATTAACCTTCTTTTTGTCGCTAATTCTGCCTGCTTCGAACAAGAGTTTTTTACCGTAATAATAGGCCGAATCAAATTTGTAATATTCGTATTCATCAAAAAGTTGTAGCAAAGTATTAAACTGGCTATTTTTTTTCTCTTGTAAGGCGAGCTTAATCAACTCAATTCTGTGAAGCTTTTTTTTATCATAAACATCCTTGTTCTGAATCTCACGCTTCAACTCTGCTAAAAGGCTATCTTTTCTGGAACTTGAATACAGATTTAAGGAAATAAAAAACAGAAAACAGTAAAGAAGCAAACATTTCATTTTTGGTAGATAGGTAGAACCAAAAATAATATTATTTACACATCAAAAAATGTTGATTACCATTTTTAGGATAAAATGTTACACGCAGAAATTCAGTTTGGTAGATAATTACTCATAAAAAGAAAACTTCAACACCATCCTGGAAACAAAAAATCCCGACACCTGGATTACTTGATATAGTCAGGCTAGGAAAAGCCTGCTAAAAAAGCTTCAATCTTAAGTGCTATTAGAGGATTTGGTTGCGAAATGTTTTATATTTTACGAAGTACATCCATTTACAATACGTTGATTTTTAAGTATTTAAATTTATAAAACGTATTTTTTTATTATACATTTCTTTCTCATGCATTAAAGCAATGCTTTTACAGCAAAAGCAATGATAAATTAGATGATTCGATATCCAAAGGCCATCAGGCTAATCGTAAAACATTTAACCAAATAGAAAAACCATTGATAAAATTATCATCGGCGTCAATTTAGTAAAACCTTTTAGTCGCTTAATTTATCAATAAATCTGAATCATTATGAGCAGAAGAAAACCACCTTAACAGGCCAGTTCGCATTAAACGATTTTCTTTTTCAATGCGGCTCCCTAAAACTAATTCAACGAACAAGAACTACTTAAAATATTTATATGTACAGGAATTTTTTACTATTACTGGGCTTTTGCTCACTTCTTTGTATGGCAACTTTTTCTGCAAAAGCGCAAACCAAAGTTATCTCCGGAACCGTAACCGATGTGGCAGATGGCTCACCGTTATCAGGTGTTACGGTAGCAGATAATGCCAAATCATCGAGTACATCCACCAATGCGCAGGGAAAATACACCTTGTCTATCCCGGCAAACGCAAAAACAATTACGTTTTCTTACATCGGCTATCAGCCAAAAACATTGCCTGTAACAAACGCCAACACCATTAACGTTGTTATGAGTTCAAGCTCAAATACCCTGCAAGATGTTGTTGTGGTTAGTGTAGGCTACGGAACGATAGACAAGCGTGAGGTTTCGAGTGCAATTACGCACATTTCTTCTAAAGATTTACTGCCTGTTGCGGCAAATAACCCATTAATGTCCTTACAAGGAAAAGTTGCAGGTTTGAACATTACAAATACCGCAATGGCCGACCCGAATTCGAGTCCGAGCATACAACTTAGGGGCGTATCATCAAGGAGTGCTGGTTTAGGCCCGCTTTATGTAATTAATGGCGTTCCCGGCGGAAATATCGATAACATCAATCAGAATGATATTGAAAGTATCGATGTTCTGAAGGGTGGTGCTGCCTCTGCAATTTATGGCACCAGAGGAAGTAACGGTGTAATTATCATTACAACAAAGAAAGGCAGTTCACAATCTCAAATGTTCTATGATGGTTATGCCAGTTTTGATTACATCACAAATGCACTCAAAAATTTAACAACAGATGAATTTATTGCCAATAGAGTGGCAAACAAGCAAGGCCAGGATTACAAGGGCAGAACCGATTGGCTCGATGCCGTTACCAATTCGCCGGCGTTTGCGCAAAAACATACAGTTCAATTCTCTGGCGGTTCGGCTAAAACAAACTATTTCGCATCTGGCGATTACCGCGATGCAGATGGGATAGATTTACGTGCACACAAAACCGAATATGGTGCCAGATTATCGATAAACCACGCGACAGATAACAACATGTTTGTAGCAACGTTGACAGCAGCGCCACGGTTTATGCGTAGCAACAACTCTGACCAGGGAAACTTTAACAACGCACTGACACTTAATCCAACTTATCCGATTTTTAATAACGCCGGTAAATACAACTACATCAACACCGGATTCTTTTCTAATAACCCGGTAGAAAATGCAAATGTGTTAAAATCCGAAGCTGAAATTAAAGAGTTGGACATTAACGGCTCGTTGAAAATGAACATTCTCTCGAATTTAAGTACAACCGTAACCATTTCCGAGATTAGCCGTTCAGCGAAAAACCTATATTTCCAACCCTCAACATTGTCATCAGTTGTACAGGCCAATAAAATTACCCAAACCAACTTTGCCTCGCAGGAGCAACAGGAAAATGACCAGAAAAACATTGAATGGACTAGCAATTACTCAGCGGCTGTAGGCAAAAACCACGTTAAGCTTTTGGGTGGTTATTCGTATTCCCTTTACAATTACAAGCGGTTTTATGCCCAGAATTACGATTTGCCTTTTGATACTTATCTGTGGAATAACCTGGGCTCTGGCTTGTACAATGGTGGCGCCGCCGGTCAAGGGCAATCTGCCGTTGCCTCAACACAAAATGGCTCTACATTAATTTCCTTTTTTGGGCGGGTAAACTATGATTTCGACAACAAATACATTTTAACAGCCAGCTTGAGGCGTGAAGGTTCTTCAAAGTTTGGAGCCAACAATAAATGGGGAAATTTTCCTGCAGTTTCTGCCGCATGGCGGATTTCTGATGAGGAATTCTTTAAAAAATCTGTGCCTTGGATTAGCGACTTAAAACTTCGTGCAGATTATGGCATTACCGGTAATCAGGATTTTGGAAATTACCTTTCGCTATTATTGTACGGTGGCGCCGGATACTTCCCGTATAATGGACAATATTATCAGGTGTACGGACCATCATCAAATGTAAATCCAGACTTAAGCTGGGAAAAATCTGAAAACTTTAACGTCGGTGTAGACTTTTCATTATTTAACAACCGCCTTAGTGGCTCGTTAGATTATTACATTAGAACCAATAAAGATTTACTAGGTTCTTATACGGTTCCGGTTCCTCCAAATACACAATCAACGACATTTACCAACGTTGGAACTATGAAAAATTATGGCCTTGAACTGGCCCTGACCGGCGAGATTGTGAAAGCTACAGACTTTAGCTATAGCGCAAATCTTACTTTCGCTTACAACCGCAATAAATTTATTTCCTTTTCAAATGAAATCTACAAAGGGGGTACTTTCCAGGATGTGGCCGGACTTCCGGCTCCGGGTTCGCCAGGAAATATCCAGCGGATTCAGGAAGGCCACAGTATCGGGGAATTTTATACGCTTCGCTCTGCAGGCGTGAACGATGCAGGCGCTCTTCTTGTTTACAAAGCAGACGGCTCAATTGTTCAGGCAAATTTAGCGTCGAATGATGATAAACAATTTGTAGGCAATGGCTTACCAAAGTTTACCGGTTCACTTGGCAACAACTTCAGGTATAAACGTTTTGATTTAGGGATTTTTATCCGAGGTACTTTTGGCTTCAAAATCTTCAACACAAGTGCGTTTTATATTGGCACACCCTCAAGTCAGAGCGATGCAAACGTGCTAAAATCGGCTTACGACAGCTCAAGCAAATATTCCCTTCTTAAGAGCAATGCAACAACTTCCATCGCTTCTGATTATTTTCTTGAAAACGGCTCTTTCTTAAAAATTGATAATGTATCACTTGGCTACAGACAACCGTTAACAACAAAATATTTAAAATCTGTTCGGGTTTATGCTGCAGGTAGGAATCTTCACACCTTTACCAAATTTACAGGTGGCGACCCTGAATGGGTTCAGGTAAATGGGCTTACTCCCGGTGTGAATACGTCACTTAATTACTATCCTTCAACGCTACAGCTCATCTTTGGTTTACAGGCAACTTTTTAAAGCAGAAAAAATGAAAAAGAATTATAAATTAATTACCGGCAGTGTCCTGTGCTTTTTACTGGCAGTTACAGGATGTACAAAATTAGACGAACATGTTTACGATCAGGTTGATGCGGCGAATTTCCTAACCAGACGGGATGATGTAATCCGGGATTTTCTTCGACCGTTCGAACATGCTTACTGGAGCATCCAGGGTAATGATGTTTACGCCGTTGGCGAAGATTGTACAGATGAAATTGGCACTTACAACCGCCAGGGCGACTGGCAGGATGGTGGCTATTATCAGCGTATGCACTACCACACCTGGACCGCACAGGATGGATTTGCAAATGGCGGATGGCGAAACTTCTACCAGGGTATCGTGCTGGCAACAAACTCTTTACAGGATATGGAGGGCATAACAGACCCAGCCAAACTGAGCATAACACCTGATGAATTAACTGATTTTAAAGCAGAACTGAGAACCTTGAGGGCCTGGTTTTACCTGCGTGCCTTCGATTTTTACCGGAACATCGAAATTGTAACCGACGTAAAAAATTCTACACAAGGTGGAACGCAGGCAACGCCTCAGGAGACTTTTAATTACATCGAATCTGAGCTTAAGGCTGCAATTCCGCTTTTACCAACACGGGAGCAGCTTGGCGCAAATGGAATTGGAAGGTGGACAAAAGCAGCCGCCGCGACCCTATTATCCCGCCTTTACCTAAACGCAAAAGTGTATATCGGTACAGATAAATACACAGAATGCGAAACCGTTTGTCGTGATATTATTGCCGGCAAGTACGGCAGTTATACCTTGGATAACCGATGGGACGCACCTTTCGACTATACCAATAAAACGCTAAACTCAGAGGTTATTTACGGTTTCCCAGGAACCTTAGCCAGAACGCACTGGCAATACGATAGTGGTATGTTTTTTTGGGGAATGACTTACGATGCTGCCCCGCTTTATTGTGGTTTCACAGATTTTGGACAGTCGAATCCCCGCTTTGCTTTACAGCCTGGCCGCGATGTAGACAGCGTGGAGTATACCCACACTTTGGGCAAACCGTTTGTTAAATTCCAGAAATATCCGGATGATCTGCGCTTGAAAAAGTACAAAAATCTTGGCGACAGCAAACGTGAAGGTATGTTTTTATATGGCTACCTACCCTACTCGAAAGTGGTAAACGGTGTTACCAGAACCGATACCGTAAGGGGAAATAAAGGTCCCTATGCTTTGTTTATCAGAGACCAGGTTGGCCTCTTCCTCGGTGCAAAACCTGGAGTAAAAATCGCCGATAAGGAGTCTAACATGAATCACGCAGATCATAACTCTGGCGTATTCCTGGTAAAATACCCGGTTTACCCAACTTCCGATCCGAACAGAATCACATCTGCCTATGCAGAAATCAGGTTATCTGAAGTTTACTATACCCTTGCAGAGTGCAGATACCGTGCAGGTGATAAAGCCGCAGCTGCCACGCTCCTCAATCAGGTAAGGCAACGGAACTATCCGGCAGCCTCACCGAGCTTGTATAATGCTACGGGCAGCCAGCTTACAGACCAGGAAATGCTTGATGAATGGGGCAGAGAATTTATTGGGGAAAACCGCCGCAGAACAGATTTGATCCGCTGGGGTGTATTCAACACAGGCATTTGGTGGGACAAAAAACCTGATGCAGATAAACACACGGAAATTTTTCCAATTGGACGGGATATTCTAAGTGCTAATCCTAAGCTCAAACAAAATCCCGGATACTAGTTATATCGCTCTCAAAAATAAATAAAGTTAAATTTGGATTAGTTGGGTGTCTCCGGTAAAACGGAGGCACCTTTTTTATGAATGCGATTTTAAGAACTACCGCTTTTACCGTTACTCAGCAATTAATAAAAAGTAATTTTTCTTGCCTTTCTGAACGACAATAAACTGCTCGTTAATTAAATGTGCTGTGGTAAATAGTTGGTTTGCATCTAAAACCTTTTCTTTATTTACTGAAACGCCACCACCCTGGATTAATTTTTTGGTTTCACCCTTTGACGCAAATACAGCGGTTTTTTCAGCAAGTAGTGTGGCAGCATCTAAACCCGCCTGCAACTCTGATTTGAGAACTTTGTACTGAGGAATCCCTTCAAACATTTCCAGAACCTGATTTGGCGACAAACTTTGCAAAAACTCGAGCGAGCCGTTGCCGAACAAAAATTCAGAGGTTTTAATCGCGGTTTCCAATGCTTCAGGCGAATGCGTTTTAACCGTTATATCTTCAGCTAAAGCTTTTTGTAAAATTCTTAAATGCGGTGCGGCATCATGCTGAATTTCTAAATCTTCGATTTCGGCCTTGGTTTTTAACGTAAAAATCCGAATCCACTTTTTAACATCATCATCAGATGCGTTTAACCAAAACTGGTAAAATTTATAAGGAGAAGTTTTTTCGGGATCTAACCAAATGGCGCCGCTTTCCGTTTTGCCAAATTTAGTTCCATCTGCCTTTTTTATCAATTGCGTGGTCATTGCAAATGCAGTTCCACTATCTTTTCTTCTAATTAATTCTGTACCGGTTACAATATTGCCCCACTGGTCAGATCCACCCATTTGTACCACGCAGTTGTGGTGCTTCCATAGATAGTAAAAATCATAGCCTTGAACCAATTGGTAACAAAATTCTGTAAATGACATCCCTGTATCGCCTTCAAGACGTTTTTTAACACTGTCTTTTGCCATCATATAATTCACTGTAATGTGTTTGCCAACATCACGGATAAAGTCTAAAAAGTTCATATTTTTAAACCAATCTGCATTGTTAACCATTACAGCGCCATTCCCAGCATCCTCAAACTTTAAAAACTTTGCAAGTTGTCGTTTCATGCCGGCTAAATTATGCTCAACAATTTCCGGTGTTTGCAGATTGCGCTCATCAGATTTCCCCGATGGATCGCCAACCATGCCTGTTGCGCCACCAACTAATGCAAAAGGCTTGTGCCCGGCATTTTGAAAGTGGATCAGTGTCATAATCTGCGTTAAATGGCCTACGTGTAGAGAATCTGCCGTTGGGTCAAAACCGATATAACCTGATGTCATACCCTCTTTTAACTTTTCTTCAGTATTAGGCATAATATCGTGCAACATGCCTCTCCAACGTAACTCTTCAACAAAATTTGTCATGGTATAAAATTATTGCGCAAAGATAGTTTTTTGAAAGTAAAGCCGAAAACGAAATCCGGAAGGTGATTTATAGATTCGAAAATTGATTTGTTATCTTCAGGTTAAGATAGCAGCTAATTTAAACTTCGCCACCGATAAAAGTTATCTTTACAACATGAATTTTCTTTCGCATTTTTATTTCGACAGGTTTAATAGCAATGCCAATGTGGTAATGGGCGTTGTGCTACCCGATTTAGTTAAGAATGCGTCAAAGGAAGCCAATTTGTATCCGCAAAAAAATGAGTTTTTATTCTTTGGAAATCCGGACGAAGAAGCCTTACTGGCGGGATGGAAAAGACATCTGGCCGTTGATTTATTGTTCCACTCATCTGAATTCTTCCTGGAAAAAACAACTGAATTGAAACACTTGATTATCCCTGTTGTGGAAAATACCGCCGTACGCCCTTCATTCCTGGCCCACATCGGTCTCGAACTCCTGTTAGATCACCTGCTTATCGAACACAATCTGGTACAGGTAAATCAGTTTTACGATAATTTAAGCAACGTTAAAAAAGATTCGCTGAGCGATTTCCTGGAACATTGCAAACTCAAAAATCCTGAGGTTTTTTTTAAATTTCTTGAACAGTTTATCAGCAGCAAATACCTGCTCAGTTACCAAAAACTGGAAAACATCAGCTATGCGTTAAACCGGATTTGTATGCGCTTGTGGCCGCAAACCCTTAATGAACATCAACTGAACCAACTTACTTACCAGCTGGCAGTTTTTAAAGAAATTTTGGATAAAGATTTTATAACCATTTTTCAGTACATAGAAACCAGGTTGGTTTAAACACTGAACCTAGCCGCCCACTTTAATCGATGCAACTGGCCGTTTCCGCTGCATATTTGAAGCAACGAGCACAGTACCCAAAGCTAGAGACAGAAAAACACCTTCTACAATTAGCCCTGTACGTTTTCTTTTTACACCCCGCATAATATTATAGAGCGCTATTACGCCCAAACTACCTAATTCTATAGCTCTTTGCGACTTAAAAGGCACGCTTCCCTTACGGGTGAAAGCGGCGGTTACCAGGCTATCTACCATGCTCAGATTTCTGGAAACCGACTTTTTTATTTTCCCTTTTCCATAGTGGATGCCAATGGCATTGCCAGCAAACTTTAAGCCTTCAAGTAATAAATCGTTTTTGATGTTTTTCTTAGTAGTCGTATTTTCCATATCTCTTCCCTCTATAAATTCAACACCACTTCCACGAAGAAGGTTTTGAGTATTTCAAAGTTTCCACCCAAGCAAAATCTAATTTGGCAAAAGCGAGATAAAGGCGATTAACTGTGGCAAAAAACAACAATTTTCTATAAGTTTGTTGCATGTCGTTATTTACTGCAAAAGAAGAAATGGATGCCCTTGTGGCAGAGTTAAACCAACATAATTACAATTACTATGTTCTGGCAATGCCAACCATTGGTGATTTTGAATTTGATAAAAAACTTAAGCATTTGGCAGAACTCGAGCATGCCAACCCGGAATATGCAGACCCAAATTCACCTACGCAAAGGGTTGGTGGCGACATTACCAAAAACTTCGTAACTGTTCCGCACAAATACCCAATGTTATCGCTCGGGAACACTTACAATGAGCAGGACCTCCGCGATTTTGATGAACGAATCAGAAAGGCGATCGGAGACAATTTTCAATACGTTTGCGAGCTTAAATTCGATGGCTTATCCATAAGCTTAACCTATGAAAATGGAAAACTACTCCGGGCCGTTACCCGTGGCGATGGCACCAAGGGCGATGAGGTAACCAACAATGTAAAAACAATCCACACCATTCCTCACCAAATAAAAAGCGATAAAGCGCCTGCACAATTCGAAATTCGTGGCGAAATTTTTATGCACAAAGCTGCCTTCCTCAAACTTAATGCTTATCGTGAAGAGCTTGGCGAGATTCCTTATGCAAACCCACGAAACTTTGCTTCTGGCACAATAAAAATGCAGGATAGCGGCGAGGTTGCAAAAAGACCCCTCGATGGGTTTATTTATTTCCTCTACACAGATAAGAATGAATTTAAAACCCACTGGGAAAGTTTAAATGCAGTTAAAGATTGGGGTTTTCACGTCTGCGAACATAACCGGCTGGTAGACAGTATTGATGATGTTTTAGCTTTTATCCACCACTGGGAAAACGAGCGCTTTAAGCTAAGTTACGACATTGATGGCATTGTTATTAAAGTTAACAATTACAGCCAGCAACAGGAACTGGGCTTTACCGCAAAATCGCCACGTTGGGCAATTTCTTACAAATATAAAGCTGCAGAGGTAGAAACTACACTCGAAAAGGTAACTTACCAGGTTGGGCGAACTGGCGCTGTGACCCCGGTTGCAAACCTGAAACCTGTTTTGCTTGCCGGAACAACCGTAAAGAGAGCAACTTTGCATAACGCAAATGAAATTGAACGGCTGGATTTGCACGAGGGTGATACCGTATTTGTTGAAAAAGGCGGTGAAATCATTCCCAAAATAATAAAAGTTAACCTAGATAAGCGTTTACCAAATGCTAAAAAGGTTCATTACCTTCATAACTGCCCTGAATGTGGAACTGAATTAATCAGAAAAGAAGGCGAGGCAGTTCATTATTGTCCGAACGATGAAGGTTGTCCGCCACAGATTGTTGGAAAAATTCAACACTTTATTAGCCGTAAGGCAATGAATATCGACGGATTGGGAGATGAAACTATCGAAACCTTTTTTAAAAGAGGACTCGTTAATCATATAAGTGATTTATACACACTTTATCAGAAGTCGGACCAGCTAAAGTCCATTGACCGCTTCGGTGAACGTTCAATAGAAAATATGCTTGCCGGTATCGAAAAATCGAAGGAAATGCCTTTCGAAAAAGTGCTCTTCGGCTTAGGCATTCGTTATGTTGGCGAAACTGTTGCTAAAAAATTAGCCGCGGGGGCAAAAAATGTAGATAACCTGGCTAAAGCAAATGTAGAAGAACTCATCGTTATTGATGAAATTGGACAACGCATTGCTGAAAGCATTGTTGAGTATTTTGCAAAAGCGGAGCATATATCGCAAATAGAATTATTAAAAGAGGCCGGATTACAGTTCGAAATTGAAGAAAAAGTAATAACGCTCGACAGTGATATGCTAATTGGAAAAACATTCGTAATTTCGGGCGTTTTTGAAAACTATAGCCGGGATGAACTAAAAGATTTAATCGAAGCTAACGGCGGAAAAATTTTAAGTGGCATATCGGGCAAGCTGAATTACCTGGTTGCCGGAGAAAATATGGGGCCTTCAAAACTGGAAAAAGCAAACAAATTAAACATCCCAATCATCAGCGATGCGGAGCTATTGGGAATGATAAAATAAGAAAGAGTGTAATTGAATTATTGGCTGATATGACGAGGAAATGCGCCATCGCTCCATAATTCACATTCAATAATTAAAAAAGTAATGAACAAATTTCAGGGTACTGGTGTGGCTTTAGTTACGCCTTTTAACACAGATGGAACAGTTGATTATAATGGTTTAGAGAACCTTATTAATCACCTGGTAAACGGAGGGATAGATTACCTCGTTTCTTTAGGTACAACCGGCGAAACAGCCACCATGACTAAAGACGAGAAGAAGAAGGTGTGGGCTTTTACTGCTGAAATTAACAACAATAGATTACCATTGGTTGCCGGAATTGGTGGCAACAATACATATGCAGTGGCCGAGGAAATAAAATCATTCGATTCTACTGGCTACAGTGCAATATTATCCGTTAGCCCTTATTACAACAAACCAACTCAGGAAGGAATTTATCAGCATTACAAGCACCTTGCAGAGGTTTCTCCGCTTGATTTGATTTTATATAACGTGCCCGGAAGAACGATGAGTAACATGACTCCGGAAACAACGTGCAGATTGGCACACGATTTTAACAATATCATTGCAACCAAAGAGGCATCAGGTAACTTCGACCAGTTTAACCAGATAATGCGTGATAAACCGGAAGATTTTCTTTTAATATCCGGAGATGATCCAATTACTTTACCAATGATTGCGTTAGGTGCTTCGGGCATTATTTCGGTAATTGCAAATGCTTTGCCGAAGCAATTTTCTGATATGGTAAACCTTTGTTTAAAAGGCGATTTTAAATCAGCGGTTCCGGCACATTTAAGCCTGATAGAATTTACAAAGTTAGCCTTTGCAGAAGGCAACCCCGCTGGGATTAAGGCGGCTTTAAAAAACCTCAACGTGTGTGATGATACAGTTAGACTTCCATTAGTTAAAGCATCGTCAGCACTTGAAGCGGCAATTGTAAAAGAATTAGAGAAGATAAGTGTAGTTGCTTAACATTCTTTAAACAAAAAACAGGTTGTTTTGCTATCAATAGCAATTAAAACAACCTGTTTTTTTTATGCAATCCACTTCTTCTGCGAAAGCAGCATAAAATGCTACAGTTTTCATTTTTCGCTGCCAGGCAAACAAAATGACGCAGTGCTTAATCGGTTATTAACTTACAAGCTTTACTTTCTTAGCTAACTTGGCAGCTGTTGATGCTCTTTTAATAAGGCTGGCCGGCAGTTTGATTACAGAAGATTCCTGCAATCCATCATTTTTTTTCGCGTCGAGCCTTTTCAACATCAGCTGAAAAATCTGCCCTGCTATTGCTTTAATGGGTTGCTCGATGGATGTTATTGAAGGGCTAATAAATTCCAGCAGTTCAAAATCATCGAATGAAATAAGTGCCTTTGAAGTAAGCAGCGATTTGTCTTTAGTTTTAAATAACTGAAGCGCACTCATGGTAAGGTAATTGGCAGCAAATAACACCGCATCAATATCCTTATTTTCGAGTAAAAAGCTTTTTATTTTACCAACGGTTGTTTTTTGGTCGGTATAAACAATCTTAAGAATATTCTCTTTGAGTCCAAATCTTTTAATCGTGTTCCGGTAGCCTTCTAAACGGTCGAGCATTTGTTGCTGAGCAGTTTCTATTGTGATGAACGCAATATTATTGAACCCATTATCAACAAGATGCGCAGTAGCATCTGCAGTAGCTTTTGCGTTGTCTGTGAGTACAAAATCTGCATTTATTTCGGGCAAAAATCTGTCGAAAAATACCATCGGCACCTTACTGTCGAGCAGCGACGACACTTCGTTTTCCAGGCCTTCCGGCAAGGCGATAATGTAACCATCAACCTGGCGCTCGCTAAAAATCTTCAACATATCGCGGGCTCGTTCTTTATCGTTTCCTATGCTGCCAAAAATTATCTTATAGCCGTGTTCTGAAGCTTTTTCATCGATATGCCTTGCAATTTCCGAGAAAAAAGGTTTCGAGATGTCATCTACTAGGAAGCCGACAATTTTGGATTTTCCTGTACGCAATCCCCTCGCAAGGGAGTTTGGCTTATAGGCCATTTCTGCTACGATTTTTTCAATCTTCGAAATTACCGACTCGCTAATATGTTTTTCTTTCGCTTTACCATTTATCACGAACGATACCGTTGTTACTGAGGTGCCGCTAATCCTAGCGATGTCTTTAATTGAAACTTTCTGCATTGAAAAATATCTTAAAACCTTTTATCTTTTGTTTATTAAAAAATAGGGTGTTTATTCTGTTAAAGTTAATAATTTCCGGTAACACCAAGTTCGAGGCCTCGAAGTTCTGCTAAACCCCTCAGGCGTCCTATCCCTGAATAGCCCGGGTTGCTCTGTTTCGCCAAATCATCCAGCATCTGGTGACCATGGTCTGGGCGGAAAGGTATCGGTTTTTCCCTCAGGGCATTTTCTTCAGATAAAGCTTTCATGATTTCGTACATATTTACATCGCCACCCAAATGGTCGGCTTCGTAAAAACTGCCATCTTCATCTTTGGTTACATTACGCAAATGTGCAAAATAAACCCGTGCTTTCACTGCGTTGAAAATTTCTAATGCATTATTCTCTACACCTGCGCCAAGCGAGCCTGTACAAAAGCAAACGCCGTTAAAAGGTTTATCCACGTTGCTGAGGATGTAATTGAAATCATCAAGCGTGCTTGCAATTCTTGGTAAACCCAAAATTGGATAAGGCGGGTCGTCTGGGTGGATGGTCATTTTTATACCCTCCTTTTCGCAAACACCGGCAATTGATGAAAGGAAATAAACCAGGTTTTCCCGAAGGCCATTGAAACCAATCCTGGCATATTCATTAATGCTGTTGCGCAGGGTTTCCAGTTCAATTTCTTTTTCGTTGGGTATGCCCATCAAAACATTTATGCGCAAATCATCAAGTTGCTGCTGGTTTAAAGTTGCAAACTTACTTTCAGCCCTTTCCAGAACTGAAACCGGGTAATCGCCTTTCGCACCGTCTCTTTTTAAAATATAAAGGTCGAAAACCGCTAAATCAATCCAGTTAAAATAGAGGGCTTTCGAGCCGTCGGTCATTTCCAGATCGAGCTGTGTGCGGGTCCAGTCTAACACCGGCATAAAGTTATAGCAAACCAATCAATCCAGTTAAAATAGAGGGCTTTCGAGCCGTCGGTCATTTCCAGATCGAGCTGTGTGCGGGTCCAGTCTAACACCGGCATAAAGTTATAGCAAACGGTTTTTATGCCACAGGCAGCAAGATTTTGAAGGGAAATTTTATAATTCTCAATGAATTTACCGGCATCAGCCCGGCGTGTTTTTATCGCCTCGTGCACAGGTACACTTTCTACAACAGACCAGCTCAGGCCTGCTGCCTCGATAATTGCTTTTCGTTCTGCGATATCGGCCAGCGGCCAGATTTCGCCATGTGGAATGTGGTGCAAAGCCGTAACGATGCCGGTTGCACCGGCCTGTTTCACGTCAGACAAAGTTACAGGGTCGTTAGGTCCGTACCAACGCCAGGTTTGTTCTAATTTTTTATATTTGGTTTTCATGTTTCGGCCGGAAGTGCTGGCATTAACTGCGATTAAGAGGCAAGTTTGTTGTGCAAGTTAGTTTCAGCATCACTTGTCAGGCTTTCCACTTTGCCAGATTCGACGAGCTCTATATATTCCGAAATAACACTGAGCATAATTTCATAATACAAATTCTTTTTGCCTTCTGCCCTCGTGAAGTGGAAAGCTTTCGCATTATTTAATTGATTTGAACTTACGCTGTAACTGAATGCGCTGGAATAAAGCCATCCCGGAAGGTTACGTTGAGGGAGGTCAATCGTACAATACCTCAAAGGAATTGCTGGTTGCCGATCATCTATTTTAGTCCGGTAAACCACCGGTAAATGCACAATGCCTTCTCCAAACAAATCAATAAGGACGGTAATTCTCTTTTCCATTTTCAAAATCCATTTGGAATAAGTTCCGGAAAGCATTTCTGGTCCGGTACGGCAATGAATCATGAAGAACAGACCTATCAACAATTTTTTCTTTGCAACTTATTTAGGTCTAAATTGTAAAAAAAACAAGCGCTAAATCTTAAACCACTAAACTTTATTTGCGTAAACGTTTAAGTAAAAATGCCATTTAGAGCAGGCATCGGGAAGTCTATCACCTGTTTGAAGAAAACTTAGTTATATAATTGGTTAAATAATTATGGTAAGGCATAAATCATCGACCAGATACCGTTCGCTCTACAAAATTGGTCTTTTCTAGTTTCGATACATTTCTAGTTTCAACTGCGTTGCCTGCATACGAAGGCTTTGATTTCCCCCAGATAACTTCGCTATTTTTTAAACTGATGTAGCCTGCATTTTCGAAATGAAACCCTGCGATAGCACTTTTTACAAGTCCTTCAACATTACTCGGACGCCGGTCATAAACGCCCCCAGGCAGGTTTGTAATTTTATCTATCAGTACAGAAACCTGGTCGAAATGAATATCTGAAATTTTATCGGCACTGGCGGCGCTTACATATACCCCGCTTTCGCCAACACAGCGAATGTTAGAAAAGTAAATGTTTTTAACTGAACCTACCTCCCCTTTTGTTTTCCCTTTAGGCAAGCGCCAGCCCGCATCCTTATTGTTTCCTGTTGCTCTCGGAAACGCAGTAATGTAAATTGGTTCAGATTTCCCCCACCAAACATCAGAGAATAACTTTGATTCAATCAATATATTGGAAAAAACCACATCACTCACAGTACCTTCATCCCGGTTTTGAATACCTATGCCACGGTTACTGCTGCGAATGTTACAATTATTAACCAGCACTTTACTAATCCTGTCCATATTTTCGGAGCCAATTTTAATGGCACACGAACTGGAAGTCATGGTACAATTGCTGATAACAATATTTTCGCAAGGACCATAAGATTCAAATTCCCGGCGATTTTTCAGGCAGATGCAGTCATCGCCAGATTCGATGAAACAATTGGTAATCCGTACATTTTTACTGTGGTCGATATCAATTCCATCGCTATTTCTAATTTTGATACTATTAAGCAAACTAATGTTTGATAATGAAACGTCATTACAACCGATAAGATGCAAAGTCCAGTACGCCGAATTTTGCAGCGTAACCCCATCAATATTAATTTTTCTACATCCGATAAGTGTTAACAGATGTGGCCTTGGATCTACCACGTTGAAAGGTTTAAGCACATAAGAATCCACCAACTCTTCGCTCATAAAAGATATGCCATTCCCATCCAACATCCCTGTTCCGGTAATACTTACCTGCTCTAAATTTTTTCCGCCTATCCACACGGTACCTTCTCCTTTATTCGCTCCGAAGGCGCTCTCTGTGTAAAGCGATTCATCCGGGCTTGCCAATATTTTGGCGCCACCTTCTACCCGGAGTTCAACGAATGATTTAAGCGCAAACGGCCCCGCTAAAAAAACGTGGCCGGCTGGTATCAAAACCTGGCCACCACCTGCAGCCGAACAGGCATTTATAGCTTTCTGAATTGCAGCAGCATCATTCACTTTACCGTTTCCTACTGCGCCATAGTTAAGCACATTAAATTTTGATTGTGCGCTGGCAACCAAAGTTCCAAAAACCAGCAGGGCAAAAAAGAGGTAATATTTCATATTGTTAGTTTAGCTTTTTTATAACAGCAGTGGTTACCAAAAGACGGTGTAAAGTGCAGCCATAATACCCAATATAATTACAGAAGCAACCATAAATCCCGGCGTAACCGCGAACATCGACTTATCAATCTCGAGTCCCTGCGGATTATTTTTGCTTTTCGGATCAGTAAGCGTAATGCAAACCATAACAATGATGATGGTCACGAAAACCCACGACATTCGATGAAGAAAGGGGATATCGCCAATTAAGCCCTGACTGATTGAAGGCAAAAACTTAAAAAATATGGAAAGCGGAATGGTTAACAATGCCGCACAAAGCGCTGCCCTTGAGGTTGTTTTTTTCCAGAAAAAGCCCAGTAAAAAGATAGCAAACACACCTGGCGAAATAAAGCCCACATACTCCTGGATAAACTGGTAAACCTGATCGAAACTTCTGAGCGCTGGGGCGACAACAATTGCTATCAACGAAGCTACAACAACAGACCACCGGCCTACAGCCACCATACGTGTTTCGGTTGCAGAGGGATTGATGTACTTTTTATAAATATCAAGCGTAAAAATTGTAGCAATACTGTTTGATTTTCCGGCCAGCGAAGCAACTATTGCCGCGGTTAGTGCTGCAAAAGCAAGACCTTTAATACCAACGGGTAATAAATTCATTAACACGGGATACGCATGATCCGGTTTAAGCGTGCCCGCAGCATCCAGCATTTCGGTATGAAAGTAGCCCCGCTGGTACAGTACAAAAGCTGCAATACCTGGAATAACAACGATTAAAGGTATCAGCAATTTGAGAAAGGCTGCAAAGATTAAACCGCTACGGCCGGTTTTCAAATCCGCACCAAGCGCCCGCTGTACAATGTATTGGTTACATCCCCAATAGTTTAAGTTATTTATCCAAAGGCCACCAACCAAAACTGCAACGCCCGGAAGTTCGTTGTAAAATTTATCCCCTTTGGAGAATATCATATGAAAATGATCCGAGGCTTCGCTTTTTAACAAAGGCAGCGCACCCAAAACACCATCAACATTTAGTTTCTGCGAAACCAATTGAAGGGCCATATAGCACGTTATTAAGCCTCCTATTACCAAAACAAAAACCTGAATTACATCGGTATAGCCAATTACCTTCATGCCGCCCAGAGTTATTATCGCCGAAAAAACCGCTAAAAATATGATACAGATGTTAAAAGGAATGCCGGTTATGGTTTCAATGGCTATGGCGCCCAGAAAAAATATCGAGGTAAGGTTAACAAACACATAAACCAAAAGCCAAAAAACCGCCATTAATGTGCTTACCGTATTGTTATAGCGGTTAGACAGGAATTGCGGCATGGTGTAAATTTTGTTTTTGAGGTAAATTGGCAGAAAAAATACGGCTACGATAATTAAAGTAGCGGCAGCCATCCATTCGTAACTTGCAATGGCCAAGCCCATGGCAAAGCCAGAACCCGACATGCCAATAAAATGCTCGGCAGAGATATTAGAAGCAATAATTGATGCACCAATTGCCCACCATGTTAGTGAACCTTCGGCAAGAAAATAGTCTTTGGTATCTGTTTTTTTCTTTTTCTTCGACCGGTAAACATAATAACCGTATGCGGAGACAATAATAAAATATAAAATAAAAACGGCGCAATCTAGCGCTGAAAGGTGATTCATGGTTGTTTGGTATATTTGGTTGTTCTAAAAATCAGAAAAAATTCCAATCAAAGCCGATCAAGCCCTGGATTTAATTACGTAAACGTTTTCGGTAAACTGGGGCCTAAATGCGGCAAATCAGCAGTTTGTAGAGGTTCTTTTTATCAGTGTAGATTTCAGCACAATGTTTTGTTCATCATCAAAACCTTTGTTATTCAAAATTTTAAACAAACACTTTGCAGCTTCATGGCCAATATCAAAAGCCGGCTGCGTAATGGTCGTTAGCGCCGGATTAAGCAATTTCGCTGAACTTAGGTTTGAAAAACTTAATACCTTAACATCCTGCGGGATGCTTAGCGACATGTTTCTGCAGGCCAGGTAAGTTGGTATAATGAATTCTTCTATCGAGGAAAAAATGCCATCAGGATGATGTTGCTGAAACAATTGTTCAATATTATCCACATTCTGCTCTTCGAGGTTTTCATAATGCAAAATTAGCTGCTCATCGAAATCAATCTCATTTGCCTTAAGCGCATCCTGATAGCCGGAAAACCTGGCTCTACCAGCCGGCAGTTTCTCCAAACCAAACAAAAAGGCAATTTTTTTGCAACCACAATCAAGCAAATGCTGCGTTGCCGCAAAGGAGCTCTCATAATCATCGGTTGTAATTTTAAAAGTCTGCAAAGACTCATAAACACGATCGAAGAAAACCAGCGGAACCTTTTTTACCAAATCCCGGTAGTAGTCATTATTGTACTCGTTACTGGAAACAGAGGTTAAAATCCCATCTACCCGCCCGTTTAATAAACTGTTAGTAAATGAAATTTCCATTTCAGTATCTTCATGCGTCTGGTAAATTAACACGTGGTAACCGTGTATTCTCGCCACTTCTTCAATCCCTTTTATCGCAAGCGAGAAAAAGTTGTTTGCAACGTCGGGAATAATTACAGCAATGGTTTTTGTTTTATGGCTACGCAAATTGCTGGCTGCAGGATTAGGCGTATAATTTAGCGCTTTTGCCAAATCCCAGACTCTGTTTTTTGTCTTTGCACTAATTTCGTAACTATCATTTAATGCCTTAGAAACCGTTGCAATGGAAATGTTAAGTTCCTGTGCCAGCCGTTTAATATTTACCTGATCCGAAGCCATTGCGATGTTGTTTGGTTAGTTATTTCATCAATCAAATTAACCAGCGGTTTAAATAAGCCAGTTAAATTATTGATGTTGGAAATGCAATATCTAAAATCCGGTAAGCAGAAATTCAACTTACCTACCGGCAATAAGGCACCCAAGCATACGAAAGTAGAAAATAATCGTAACATTAACGTTTATGTTACATAATTTTAACATTTACCCAAAATCCGGAATTGGCTAAGACAACACTAATTTCTGAAATAAACCTCCAAATTAATCGCCAGAGTGCCTTGTTTTCGGCAGCATATTCAGGTTTACTTAATCGTTTACGTAAATAAATTTCGCATAAAACAGCGTAATCAGGTTTCAAAAGCACAATTTTAAATCTCGAAAAAACAATAAGTTTTAATTTATATCTAACCATATATGAGCAATTCACAAACAGCTGCGAGGGATAGCAACAATCCTTTGGACAATCTCGATCAATGGGAAAACGATGTATTGAAGCGTTATCCGGATCCTTCTGCTATCAATTCGGATAAAGAAGAGCAGGAATTTAGAAATTATGCTGAAACAGAAAAAGACAGTGTAAAAGAATTTTACCGGCTAAACCATACCTATCAAACCTATGATTTTGTTATGGAAAAAAAGGCAAAGTATCTGGCATTCAACATAGAAGAAATGCCAATCTGGAATGCTTTCGATTTTCTTAACAAACTTGTAGATGATTCTGACCCGGATACAGACCTGGATCAGATGCAGCACCTTTTGCAAACTTCTGAAGCGATCCGCAATGACGGACATCCGGACTGGATGGTTTTGGTGGGACTAATACACGATATGGGTAAAGTTTTGTGCCTTTACGGCGAACCACAGTGGGCAGTTGTTGGCGATACTTTTCCTGTGGGATGTGCGTACTCAGATAAAATCGTTTACCCGGAGTTTTTTAGCAATAATCCAGATTTCCACAACCCGCTTTACCAAACGAAACTAGGCGTTTACGAACAGAACTGTGGATTGGATAATGTGCATTTATCATGGGGACATGACGAGTATGTGTACCATATGATGAAGCCATACATACCGGAAGCAGGCCTTTACATGCTGCGTTATCATTCTTTTTATTCGCAGCACCGGGAAAATGCCTACAATCACCTGATGAGTGAAAAAGACCACGAGCTGTTTAAATGGGTTAGATTATTCAATCCCTACGATTTGTACTCAAAAAATCCAAATCAGAAAAGCTGGGCAGAGCTTAAACCATATTACCAGGAACTGGTTTCCAAATACCTACCCGAAACGATAAAATTCTAACAACTATTAATCAAATAAAACTAACCATTTATGAACCTAATGCTACAAAAATCATGAAATCTAAATTTGTACGCTTAAAGTATGGCGGTATTTTTTTACTTCTTTTACTGATTTGCCAATCCTTTAATATCGTTTCGGCACAAACCGAACGAAAAATTACCGGAACTTTGACCGACACGGAGAACAGAGCTATTTTGGGCGCCTCTGTGGCCGTGCAGGGAACCAGTAAAGTAACGGTTACTACAGACGGAGGTGCTTTCAGCATATCTGCCAAAACGGGCGATGTAATTTCATTCACCTTTATGGGTTTCGAAACAAAAACCATTACGGTAGGTGCTGCATCGAACTATAAAGTTTCCATTACAGAGGCCAGCACTTCGTTAAAAGAAGTGGTTTTAGTGGGCTATGGTACCACTACCCGTAAAACTTTATCAAGTGCCATTACATCCGTTAAGCCCGAAGAACTTAACAAAGGTGCTATTGCCGATGTTGGGCAGCTATTGCAAGGTAAAGTTGCAGGTATGAATATCAGTGCCAGTGGCGATCCAAATAAACCTGCCGCAGTTATTCTCCGTGGTGCATCTACAGTTAACAGTCCTGGTGCTCCCTATTATGTAATTGATGGAATACCTGGAGCAGATATCGCGGCGATAGCACCTGCCGACATTGCATCTATTGATGTGTTGAAAGATGCGGCAGCTACTGCTATTTACGGTAACCGTGCCGCAAGCGGTGTAATTATGGTTACAACCAAACGGGGTAAAAAAGGACAATCGCAGGTTTCTTACAGCGGTTATGCTGGCGCAGAAAAGATAAGCAGTCAGCTCGATTTAATGAATGCAGATCAGTTACGTGCGTTCTTAACTGCTAACAAATCGGCCTTTTCGCCTAATGATGATCTTGGTGCGAGTACCGACTGGATGAAAGCTATTGAACGTTCTACTGCTTACGCTCAAAACCACAACCTTTCTTTTAATGGTGGCTCAGACCACACAATTTACAGTGGGAGTTTAAACTATTTCAAAAAAGATGGTATCTTATCTGAAAGTTCGTTGGAGCGTGTAATTGGCCGTTTAAATATCGATCAGTATACTTTTAACGATAAAGTGAAATTCAGTTTAAACATTTCAAATTCGAGCAGCAAAGCAATAAATGAGCCGCTTCAAAACATTGTATTATTGCAGGCGGCAAAACGCCTTCCGGTATCTCCAATTTACAATGCAGATGGTTCTTACTTCGAAAACTTAAACAATTCGGGCTACTTTAATCCCTTAGCGATTGTTGGCAATGCACAGGATGAAACAAAATATAACGTTTTGTTGGGAGGCTTTAATACAGAAGTGAAACTTCCCTGGGGATTTACTTACAACGTAAACCTGTCTTACCAGAAAACTACCGCTTCGCACGGTGAATTTTACAGCAGCTATTTCGGAAAATACCCAACCTCAAACTTTTACAATAACCCAGACCCAGGTATCGGTATCGCACATACACTAATCGGAAGCTTATTCGGATCTAACGGTTCGGCCTTAAGAAGTAATTTTGAAAATACAACTAAAACCCTCGAAACATTTTTAACCTGGAACAGACAGCTCGGCGATCACTCTATTAATGCAGTGCTTGGCTACACCTATCAGGACAATGTTTATGGCGATGGTTTTCAAACTTCAAGTACAAATTTCCCGACGGATAACATTGGCTTTTCTAACCTAACGCTTGGTAATCCATACGCCATTTCTTCTTACAGAATTAATTTGGGTAACGACCTTACTTATGGCAGGATACTAATGATATCAGATTTTTTCAGGGTGAATTATAGCTATAAAGACAAATATCTTTTTCAGGGCTCCATCAGACGGGACGGCAGTTCGGTATTTGGCGACAGCAACCAATGGGGATACTTTCCATCTGCAGGTGTTGCATGGAGGATCAGTGAAGAAAATTTCATGAAAAACCAAAACGTTGTCAGCGATTTAAAACTTCGTTTAAGTTACGGTGTAACGGGTAACTCTTCGGGCATTGGTGCCTACACAGGGAAACTAATTTACGGTACAAGCGGCACCTATTACAACAACGGCGTTCAGGCGGCAGCGTATGCGCCGGTGCAGGGCTCAAACCCAAACCTTAAGTGGGAAAGAACAGCTACAAAAAATGCTGGTATTGATTTTGGGCTTTTCAAAAATAAGTTAACAGGAAGTGTAGATGTATATGATAAAAACACTACTGACATGCTTTTTAGATATAGCGTTTCTGCCTCACTTGTTCCGGGTGGTTCAATTTGGGCGAATGGTGGAAGCATAAACAATAAAGGTATTGAGGTGAGTTTAAACGCAACCCCGGTTTCGGCCAAAAATTTCTCATGGTCTACCAGTGTGAACATGGCTTACAACAAAAACAAAATTACAAGCTTAAAAGGACCTTACTCAAATGGTGATTCTGTTAGATATTCTGATCCTGAAGGACCGGGACAAACGAACGCGACACTGCAAATCCTTAAAGTTGGGTATCCGTTAGGCCAGTTTTTCTCGCTTAAATATGCAGGTAAAGATGCAAACGGAAACTCTTTGTTTTATAAACGCGACGGCTCAACAACTAATAGTCCAGGAATTGGAACAGATTATTTTTACTTAGGAAGCGCACAGCCAAAGGTTTTAATGGGTTGGAGCAATACCTTTAAATACAAAGACTTCGATTTAAACATATTTATTAGAGGTACTTTCGGTAATAAGATTTTCAACGCAACAAGAGCAGATTTGTCTTACACGGCCGGTGCAACAGTTAATAATATACTTAACAGCGCAGCCGATGACAAGATATCTGACACCAGAAACTCTTACTATTCTGACAGATATATAGAAAACGGTTCGTACGTTAGGCTTGATAATGCAACGCTGGGCTACAATTTTAAAACACCGTTTAAATATGTAAGCAACATCCGCTTGTACGGCTCAACCAATAACCTGTTTACCATTACTGGTTATAAAGGTATAGACCCGGAAGTTAACCAGGGTGGCGTTGCACCAGGTGTAGATTACAACAACTTCTATCCAAAAACACGCACCTTCTTGCTTGGTGCCAACGTATCATTCTAAAGAAAGAAATTATAAGTTATGAAAAAGATAATATTTGGAATGTTAGCCCTGATTAGTGGGGTGTTAATGTTTACCTCTTGCCAAAAACTTGATGTTCCGATTACTTCGGAACTTACACCAGAGTCGTATCCACAAACTGCCGCACAACTTACATCGGCATCCGGCCCCGTGTACATCAATTTAAGAAGCGATTATGCCAGTACATACTGGTTTTTACAAAGCTCATCTACAGACGAATCTGTGCTCGCCATTTTTGGTTCTGACTGGATTGACGGCAATAAATACCTTGAATTGCATCGCCACACCTGGACAAAAGATAATGCCTGGGTGGCGGCTGGCTGGTCTTATTTAACCAACATCATCGGAACAGCAAACCAAACCATTTCCATTATCGGAAATTCAGCTCCGGCAGGTGCAACAAAAAACACCAGTATGGCAGAACTTAAAACCATGCGTGCCTTTGCTTATTACATGATGATGGATTTATACGGAAACGTTCCTTTAGATACCTTGTATGGCGCAACCGATTTAAAATCCAATGCACCAAGGGCAAAAGTGTTTTCGTATGTAGAAAGTGAATTAAAGGCGGCTATTCCATATCTTAAAACAACAACGGGTACAGCAACATATGGCTTGCCAACAAAGTACCTTGCCTACTCCATTTTGGCAAAAATGTACTTAAACGCAGCTGTTTATACTGGCACACCACGATATGATGACTGTATTGCCGCTTGCGATCAAATCGTCAATTCTGGTCTTTACAGTATTGAACCGATGTCTACCTATCTTCAGATGTTTTACCCAACCAACGGACCCTCGCAAAAAGAATTTATTTTCGCCATTCCTTTTGATGCATCTACATCCAGCGGAACAATGGCCCATGCAAGGTATGATCTTAACCGAAATCTGGGCATCAGGTACTTATATTCCGGTTCTACTCCAGGTGCTTTCACAAATCCGGTGATGAATCAAAATACGGGTAGCGGACTTGTTAACAATAAGCCTAGCGGACCAAGAATGACCACTTCTGAATTTTACACCAACTTTAATGACCCCAACGATATTCGCAACAAACAATGGCTTACAGGTTTGCAAACCTGGCAGGATGGTAGCCCGGTGATGGTTAGCACAACAAATCTTGGTTACGACCAGTTCTATGCGGGCTCAACTCCTGCGGGCGTTTTAACCTATCAGCTTAACTTAACGCCATTAACTTCTTCGCGTTTAGGCGCAAGTGCTTACGATTTAGGAAAAGATGAAATTGCCTGGAACACAGGCTACAGAAACATAAAATTTCTGGCCGATTACACCAACCCGATTAACCGCAACCAAAATAACGATATGCCTGTTTTCCGCTATTCTGATATCGTATTGATGAAAGCTGAAGCAATTTTTAGAGGTGGAACGGCCACTTTGGGGGCAACAGCTTTATCTTTAGTTAACAGTGTTCGATCTAACCGTACAACTTCCCCTGCCCTATCGGCAATTACTTTGGATGTTTTGTATAATGAACGTTGTAAAGAATTTACCTGGGAAACCTGGCACCGCAATGACATGATTAGATTCGGCAAGTTCGAGGCAAGTTATGGCTTATCTAAAACCAATGCAGATACCTACCGCAGAATTTTCCCAATTCCGAGTACTGCGATTGCAACAAATAACACTCTCGTGCAAAACCCAGGCTATTAATGTATCATTTTAAAAAAGTTTAGCTTTACTAAAAACCATAAAATTCCCTCCTCCTGTGGCTATTGCTACAGGAGCGGGATTTTTGCATTTACTGCGAACTTTTCAAAACCACTAATTCTATTTTTTTTGACCTTGAAACCTTTGCTACCAACACCATGCGCATCATTTTTTCTATCGCCTTCCTTTTCTGCTTTGGTCTTTCTGCCAAAAGTCAATTATTACTGAAAAGCGGAGTGCCAAATGCGCCCGCCGGTAAACTCATCAAAGTAGATTCGAGCTTAAATTTCATCGCAATGGGAGATTGGGGAAGAAACGGTGCCGACCATCAGAAACAGGTAGCTGCCGCAATGGGGCGCACGGCTTCAGATATCAAAGCACAGTTCATAATTTCTACCGGCGATAACTTTTACCCAAGCGGCGTAATCAGTGCACAGGATCCCCTTTTCAGATACTCTTTTGAAGACATCTACACAGACTTTTCGCTACAATGGGATTGGTATGTGGTTTTAGGGAATCACGATTACAAATCAAATCCGGATGCTGAAGTCGAATATTCAAAAATCAGCAGAAGGTGGAAAATGCCTGCACGTTATTTTTCCAAAAAATTTGCAATCAATGGCGACGCCCAAAACCAGGTGTTAATCGCTTTTATTGACACCAACCCACTGATACCTGAATTCTATAAAAATGCCGAATACGGGCCAAATGTTAAAGGTCAGGATACCGTAGCGCAGAAAAAGTGGCTTATTAAAACCCTCGAAGACAAAGACCCGTCCATAAAATGGAGAATCGTTGTAGGTCATCATCCCATGTACACTGGCGGCAGCCGAACCGATGCCTATGATACTAAGGCAGTAAGAAATTCATTAAAAGCCGTCTTCGATAAGTATGGCGTAGATGTTTACCTCACCGGCCACGAACACAGCTTACAATACATTAAACCAGATGGACAAACACATCATTTTATTTCTGGTGCCGCATCAGAAAAAACACCTGTTAAATTAATTCCGGGAGCAGAAATGGTTGCTTCAGAATATGGATTTATGTTATTCTCGGTGCAAAGAAATCAATTACTTGTGCAGGTAGTTAATGAAAAAGGCGAAGCAATTTACCACACCACAATTAAAAAATAAGCTGTATTAAAATCAATAAATTTACGCTGCTCATGAGTATAACCAGTTCAGAAATGAATTCCACTAAAACCGATTCAAAAGAACAAAATGTAAAGGCTAACGGCCGGCTTGTTTCTCTCGATGCCCTTAGAGGTTTTGACATGTTCTGGATCATTAGCGGCGAAGGAATTTTTCATGGCCTGGCTCAGGGCATAAAGCAAAATTACGGTCTGGTTCAAAACACATACAACTGGCAAATCGAAAAAAGCACATCGCTATCGTTTATAGAACGTTTGCTGATAACAATAAGCAATCAATTACACCATTCACCCTGGAATGGTTTTACTTTTTACGACCTCATTTTTCCGCTCTTCATATTTATTTCCGGCGTTTCAATGCCCTTCTCCTATCAGCGTTACCTGGATGGAAAAGTTTCCAACCAAGGTGGAGGGAAACAGATTTACATGGCTTTAATAAAAAGAACGATAACGTTAATAATTTTAGGCTTTATTGTAAATGGTTTGTTGAAGTGGAATGGTTATGAAAATACGCGTTTCGCAAGTGTGCTTGGCCGTATTGCGCTTTCAACATTTTTCGCAGCGATAATTTACCTTAACTTTTCGCTGCCTAAACAACTTATTTGGTTTGCATTTATCCTGATTGGCTATTACTTGCTTATGGTAACTTTTCCCGTACCAGGTTTCGGAAGCGGCGTGTTAACACCTGAGGGTAATTTTGCCGCCTACTTCGACAGGCTGTTTCTGCCCGGCAAACTGCATAGAATTATTTACGATCCGGAAGGCTTGATGAGTACTGTTCCATCTATATGCTCTGCGATGATGGGCATTTTCACCGGAACATTTATCAAAGGTAAATCGGCCACCCTAACCCCGTTAAAGAAGATGGGTTTCTTACTCGCTGCGGGCTGTTTATGCATTTGCCTTGGGCTGCTTTGGTCTGGAGTTTTTCCAATCAATAAAACAATGTGGACCAGCTCTTTCGTTTTGTTTGCCGGTGGATGGAGCCTCATACTGTTTTCACTATTTTATTTCCTTTTCGATATTTGTCCGCTCAGAAAGTGGTGTTTACCCTTCATCTGGATTGGAAGCAATTCCATTTTAATATACATCTGTGCACATGGTCTGGTAAATTTCGAATCGAGCTCTAGCTTTCTTTTTGGAGGTTTGATAATGAAAATGCCGCCCGAATGGCAACAGGCAGGGCTTTGGACTGGCGTGCTTATCATTCAACTATTTCTCCTGAAAATACTATACGACAACAAATGGTTTTTAAAAATATAATATGAAGTTGAAAATTCTACTACTCGCGATTACGTTATTATCTCTTAATAAGGCATGGTCGCAATCGCACATTGAAACCACTCAGGAACTCATAAAAAGAGTTTTACCAAAACAATACAGCAATTTTAGCACGCAGGGCCTGGCCAGCAACAGCGGCATGGACGTATTCGAAATAGAAAGCAAAAATAACAAAATCGTTTTAAGAGGTAGTAGCGGCGTAGCGCTGGCTTCCGCATTCTATTATTATTTAACAGAATATGCACATTGCCAGATAAACTGGAATGGCGAAAACTTAAAACTGCCTGCAAAACTTCCATTAGTACCAGCTAAAATCAGAAAGGAAACACCTTATCAATACCGTTACTATTTAAATTATTGTACGCTGAATTACAGCATGAGCTGGTGGGATTGGCCTCGATGGGAAAAGGAAATAGACTGGATGGCATTACATGGCATAAATATGCCGTTGGCCATTACTGGCGAAGAATACACCTGGTATCTGCTTTATAAAGAAATGGGCTTTTCTGACGATGAATTGAAAGGTTTTTTTACAGGCCCTGCGTATTTTTCGTGGTTTTGGATGGGAAATATAGATGGCTGGGGCGGACCACTGCCGCTTGCGTGGATGAAAGAACACTTTGAATTGCAGAAAAAAATCATCCAGAGAGAACGTTCTTTAGGTATGAAACCGGTTTTGCCTGCATTCACCGGGCATGTGCCGGCTGCATTTAAGTTAAAATATCCAAACGCAAAACTTAAAGCCACCAACTGGACGAATGGTTTTGCAGATACCTATATTCTGGATTCGGAAGACCCGATGTTTGCGGAAATTGGTAAAAAGTTCCTTCAGAAACAGACAGAATTGCTTGGAACAGATCATTTATATTCTGCAGATACGTTTAATGAAAATGAACCGCCATCTGCAGAGCCTGATTATCTGGCAAAACTGAGTGCAAGAATTTATGATGGCATGTCGCAAGCCGATGCAAAGGCCGTTTGGGTAATGCAGGGATGGCTTTTTTATAGTGACAGAAAGTTTTGGAAAGCACCCCAAACCGAAGCCTTATTAAAAGCGGTACCAGATGATAAAATGATTCTGCTTGATTTGGCAACGGAAATTGAACCGGTTTGGAAACGTACCGAAGGCTTTTATGGTAAGCCCTGGATATGGAACATGCTGCACAATTTTGGTGGTAATACCAATCTTTTTGGCCGGATGGACGTTGTTGCAAAGGCACCCGCAGAGGCACTTGCCGATGCTAAAAGTGGCAAAATGAAAGGCATAGGCTTAAGTATGGAGGGAATTGAACAAAACCCTGTACTCTACGAGCTTATGATGGCGAATACCTGGCAAAGCAAGCCCATAAATCTGGATGCATGGCTACCAAAATATGTTAAAAACCGTTACGGAACCGACAGCAAAGAAGCACAAAAAGCCTGGTCAATATTAAGGAAAACAGTTTATACAGTACCTACCGATAAATATATCCGTGATGGTGCGGAGTCAATTATTCAGGCCCGGCCAACTTTGGATTCGCTTTCCCGGTGGACAAACACAAAACTTAATTACAAAGAAAAAGATTTACTTCCAGCCTGGGATGCACTCATTAAAGCCGCCGATGCTTGCAAAAACAGCGACGGTTTTCAATATGATTTAGTTGATGTAACCCGGCAGGTGATGGCAAATTATGCCTTGCCTTTACAGCGAAAATTTGTTTCGGCTTTGGAAAAAAAAGATTTGCAAAATTTTACCCAAGACAGTAAAAAGTTTTTAGAATTAATCAGCGACATGGACTTACTCCTGGCTTCGAGACGTGATTTTTTACTCGGCCCCTGGGTTGCTGGTGCAAGGGCTTGGGGAAGAAATGAAAAGGAATCTGCCCTTTATGAAATGAATGCAAAGAATTTGATAACGCTTTGGGGTAATGAAGAAAGTCCGCTGCATGAGTACGCCTGCAGGCAATGGAGTGGCCTAATGAACGATTTCTACAAACCGAGATGGGAAATGTTTTTTGCAGCAGCAACAAGTTCGCTGAAGCAAGAAAAACCGCTCGATATTCCCGCTTTTCAACGCGAGGTGGCAAAATGGGAATGGAAATGGGTAAATAAACGAAAGGATTATCCCTTGCAAACAAGTGGAAACCCCGTATTGCGTTCGATTGAAATGTATAAAAAATACAGAAAGCTAATGGCCGATGAAAGTTATAGAAAGTAATATGAAAAATAGGTTTGGGCTGTTGTTTGCTTTGGCCATCATCGTTATGCTGAGCAGCCTCGAAGCTTTTGGGCAGTCTAAAATCTTTAACATCGTTGATTTTGGCGCAAAATCCGGACTTGATAAAACCAATACCATCGAGATTCAAAAAGCCATAGATGCAGCAGCTAAGGTAAAAGGCAAGGTGATAATTCCATCCGGACAGTTCGTAACCGGGCCTCTTCGGCTCAAATCTGGAATTGAACTTATCCTAAACGATGGGGCGGAATTGTTAGGCAGTACTAACCGGCTCGCTTACGGCAATGGTGATGCAGAACCGCTCATTTCTGCCTTTCAACAGGAATCAATCACTATAAGTGGAAATGGAATCGTTAATGGCCGAGGTGCTGAAGTCGTAAAAAATTTGTTGGCTTTACTTCATCAGGGAATACTGAAAGATAAATCCTGGACGGCTAAAAGGCCAGACGAATCAAACAGACCAAGGCTAATTGCTTTCAGCGAATGCCGCAACATTTCGGTTAAAAACATCACCATTAAAAATAGTGCTGGCTGGGTTCAGGATTTCGCAAACTGCGTTGGGGTAAAACTTGATAGCCTGAAAATTGAAAGTACAGTTTATTGGAACAATGACGGAATTGATGTGGTAAATTGCAAAGACGTTAGCATAACCAATTGCGACATAGACGCTGCTGATGATGGAATCTGTCTAAAATCGGAAGGTACCCCGGGCATTTGCGAGAACATCTACGTTGCAAACTGTAAAATTCGCTCAAGCGCAAATGGATTTAAACTGGGCACCGGTTCGGCGGGAGGTTTCAGAAACATTAAGGTTAGAAACATTACGGTTTATAACACTTTCCGCTCCGCAATTGCACTCGAAGCAGTAGATGGAGGCTTTATCGATGGAATTGATATTCAGGGTGTTGTTGCAAGGTATACTGGTAATGCAATCTTTATCCGCCTCGGCCACCGGAATACAACTGCTAGCTACAGTACCTTAAAAAATGTAAAAATCGTTGATGTTATAGCAGATATCCCAAGCGCCAAACCTGACGCCGGTTATCCACTTGAGGGACCGCTTCCTAAATCGGCACCCCATAACCTGCTGCCGATAGTGCTGGCCGGAATTCCCGGACACCAAATTGAAAATATCTTGCTTGAAAACATTTCCGTCAGCTACGGTGGTGGTGCTTCAAAAGCAATTGCGAATATCCCTTTAGAAGCGCTGGATACTGTTACCGAGAATGAAAGCGGATACCCTGAGTTCTCGATGTTTGGCGAGCTTCCTGCATGGGGCATTTATGTGCGGCATGCTAAAAACCTGAAAATGAAAAATATTAAGTTAAATTACTTTACAACTGATTTTAGAACACCTATTGTATTTGACGACGTGGACACACTTGATTTAAATGGTCTGGTGGTTGAAAGAAGTGAACAAAAACATTCCATTGCGTTGAAAAACGTGACTAACTTCAGCATTGAAAATGCAAATCTGCCCGGTTCGAAGGTTGAGCAAACTTTAAAATTATAGTAAAACCTTGCACAGGCCATCAAAATTGATATCGAATGAGAATTTTTAGAAAAACAGACGTACAATATTTCGCCTTCTTTTTTATTGCGCTGCTTTTTGTTGGAACCAGCGCATTTAGTCAGCAGGCTGACCTGGTGCGATATGTTCAGCCTTTCTCCGGTACCGCCGCAAGTACAACCAAGGCAAGTGAACATGTTGAAGATAAAACTGAACGTCTTGCCAATACAATTCCAGCTGTTGGCCTTCCCTTTGGGATGACGCAATGGACGCCACAGACGCAAATTACCGAACAGAAGTGCCTTGCTCCTTACTACTACAATAACAAAAAAATATACGGATTTAGGGGCACGCATTGGATAAGTGGTTCTTGCACTCAGGATTATGGAAGCTTTACAGTAATGCCAATATCGGGCAAACTCCGCACATTATGGAAAGACTATGGAACAGATTACAGTCACGATGGCGAAGTAGCCTCGCCCGCTTACTATAAAACGCAATTAAAAAAGTACAACTTAACGGTGGAGATGACTTCGAGTTTACGTTGTGCCATGTTGCGCATAACCGCGACAAAGGCCGACAGCATTTACCTGCTCATCACCCCGAACAGCGACAGGCAGAAAGGTTATATAAAAATTGATAGGGCGAAAGGCGAAATTTCGGGCTATAATCCTGCCTACAGACTTTACCAGGGTTTAGGCCAGCCAGCTGGTTTCAGCGGCTATTTTTTCATCAAAATAAAAAAGACAATTTTAACAAGCGGAACTTTTTCGGCCGGACAGCTTTATAAAGACCAAATCCTAAGCAATAAAAAAGATATTGGGGCTTATGCAGGTTTCAAACTTAAAAAAGGCGAACAACTGTTGTTAAGCTGCGGAACGTCTTTTACCAGCATTGCGGAAGCCAAAAAGAATTTAAACGCTGAAATCAATGCTAAAAACTTTAATGAACTTAAAGCTAAAGCCACGGCAACCTGGGAGGCATCACTCGCACAGGTTAAGCTGCAAGACAAAAATGAAAGAAGCAAGAGAATTTTCTATACGACCTTATATCATGCGCAGCAACACCCAAGATTATTTAGTGATGTAAGCGGAGCCTACCCCGAATTTGCAGGTAACAAGCAAACCAAAAGATTAAAAGGAGCTGATTATTACGATGATTTTTCCATGTGGGACATTTACCGGGCCCAATTGCCTTTGATGGAATTACTAAAACCTAAACTTACCGGTGCTTTCGTAAATTCGCTCGTGTTAAAGGGGCAACAAGGAAATTGGCTGCCAATATTCCCGTGTTGGAACAGTTATACTTCTGCTATGATTGGAGACCATACAACTGCATTTATTATATCAGCTTACAATAAAGGGATCCGCTCGTTTGATGTAAATGAAGCTTATAGGCTTATGCGGAAAAATGCGTTTGAAGTTCCAGACGACGCAGATTATTTACAGGGAAAGGGCCGACGAGGCATCTCCAGCTATCTAAAATATGGCTACATTCCGTTGGAAGATAGTGTTCCAAACGCTTTCCATAAAAAAGAGCAGGTTAGTCGCACGCTTGAATATGCATACGATGACTATGCATTATCAACGATGGCCAAAGACTTAAAGAAAACAGCGGATTTTATTGAACTTGAACAACGCTCAAAAAATTATAAGCATGTTTTTGACACTTCTGTTGGCATGGTTCGCGGGAAATTTGCCGATGGAAGCTGGTACAAACCCTTTTATCCGGATCATCGCGAAAGCTACATCACGGAAGGTACGCCGAGGCAATACAGTCTTTATGTTCCTCAAGACATTCCGGGACTTACAGCCATTTTAGGGGGGAAAAAGAATCTGGAAAATCAGCTTGACTCGTTATTTGAAAAGAACCAATACTGGCATGGAAATGAACCCGGCCATCAAATTCCGTTTATGTACAACTTTACTGCTGCGCCCTGGAAAACCCAAAGAGCAGTTGCAAAGTTACTTGATGAGGAGTATGATGACGGACCAGGCGGTTTAAGCGGAAATGATGATGCCGGGCAGATGTCGGCCTGGTATGTTTTCAGTGCGCTTGGCTTCTACCCTGTCGATCCGGTTTCGGGAAATTACCAGTTATCGACACCATTATTCGAGCAGGCAACCTTGAAATTAGAATCAGGCGTTTTACTAAAAATCACGACTGTAAAAACAACTGATAACGCCGGTTACATTTCAAAGGTTCTACTAAATGGCAAAGCGTTGAGTAAACCTGAAATAAGTCACGCTGATTTATTAAAAGGTGGAACACTTACGTTTTACCTTCAAGAGAAAATTCCAGAAAGTAATCCCTTCAACAAAAGATAACAAATCGCTGAATACCAATGAATAGCGTCGGCGTTTGAAAAGGAAACCAGTTCCGGAACATTTGCGGGGTGAATAACCTTAAGTCCAGATGCCGAAACAGCCAGTTAAAAAGATATTTGTGGGTGTTTGCTTATGCGCCATTATAATTATCTTTCTAGCAAAATTCAGTTTAGAATGAGTACGACAATTATTAACGCACTAACCGCCTTAATCGACTTTAGCGATGCGGAATTGGCAGAATTTATGGAAGCGCTGAAACCCCGAAAGCTGAAAAAAAATGATTTCATGCTCGAAGCTGGCACAATTTGTAAATCTATGGCGATAATTAATACCGGCGGACTTCGTTACTACAGCATTACGGAAAAAGGAGAACAAAGTAATTGGTTTGCGTTTGAAGGCGAGTGGTTGGGTGATTACGAAAGTTTTTTAACGCAGCAACCTTCGTTACACTTTATTCAGGCATTGGAAGATACAGAAATCTTCTGCCTGAGTTATGATGACATGCAAAAATTATACAGCAAGGGCATCAGATTTGAGCGATTCGGCAGACTTATCGCCGAAAACTTATTCATCAGTACCGAAAGATCCAGACATGATCTGGCTAATCTCCCCGCCGATCAACGCTATCTAAACTTAATCAACAGATACCCAAATATTTTAAAACGAATTCAAATTCAGCACATTGCAACTTACCTTGGCATACAACCACAAAGCCTTAGTCGCATTCGTAGAAACATTGCCAGCAAGAAAAACTGATGGCTTTAAAATACTCAAAATAGTAACCTATGTTATTTTTTGTTGCGTTGTCTTTGCAGACTTTAGCACTTAAATGAGAACACTTCTATACCTTTTTAAAAGCCAAGACAAGCAAGCGAAGCCGCTTTTATATTTTGGATTTAGTCAATTTGCCCTGGCGCTTTTGTTTGTAATGCTTTTACCATTCGAGCATCGCCAGGTGCTGGGAATAAACCTGTGGATAAAACCGTTAAAGTTTGCGGTTTCAATCGGCATTTACTGCATCAGCTGGGCCAAAATCCTTCCTTATTTATCGAATACAAAAACTAAAAAATATTTTATTTGGTTTACAATTTTTGCGATGGCATTTGAAATGCTCGCAATTTCCAGTCAGGCTGCCAGGGGGCAGCTTTCTCATTTTAATCAGTCTGGAACATACAATATCGTGGTTTACGCATTGATGGGAATCGTTATAACAGCCCAAACTTGTTTTGCATTATATGTTGGCATCAGCTTTTTTAAAAACCAAAACATCAAAATTGAAGTAGCAATGCTTTGGGCAATCCGATTTGGCATCGTTATTTCATCTGTTTTCGCATTACAAGGCGGATTTATAGGACAACGCATGGCGCACACGGTGGGCGCACCAGATGGTGGGCCAGGATTGCTGTTTTTTAACTGGAATACAACCTACGGAGATTTGCGAATTGCACACTTTTTTGGCCTCCATGCTTTACAGATTCTACCTGCATTTGTTTGGCTTGGAAAATTAAGGCGTCCGGCACCTGTCATTATTTTTGGGGCTATTTATTTTATTTTGGTCAGCTTTCTTTTTTACCACGCATTACTGGCAAAAGGCTATTAATTGATTGTACCTATTCAGTTTTTATTTGAGAAAACAGCAAAATCAGGGGCAGCAGAAACAGAAGAAATCCGCAAGGCCGTGTGTGTGGTAAACAGGAAATATTTTGCCCTGGCAGGTTGTAAAACGGCGCTTAAAAATCTGTAAAAGAAAAATTACAAAAATAAATCTACTGGCATTCAGTTCGTTGGAAAGCAATTTCATATTGACCTCGCATCGGGGCATATAAGAGCCTGTAAGCGTAACGCGGGCATCATTATTGAATAGTCTTCATTACACACAAAAACACACAAATGAAACAATTATTTTTTATTGCACCACCGGCTATAGTAGCCAGTGGCTGTGCTTGGCTTGGCAAAAGGCAAGTTACCCAGGCAGACCCAACCATGGGTATGGGAGAGGATGAATTTAAGCCAAAAGAACAACGGGCAGAGCGTATCTATTTGTCGGGCGATTCTGCTACTTACAAAACAAATGTTGCCAACAACACCCTGTATTGGGCAGATAATGTTTACCATTTTTACAAAGGAAAACTATCCTGCTTCGAACAAAAAACTCATTTTTTTAATACTAACACCGTAAAAATTGAGGAGGCCAAAAAATGAAAAAGCTACTATTCATTTGCCTGTTGGCAATCTCGGCGATGAGCTGCAGAACTGTTTCTTTTTACGAACCAAAGTTCGAAATCGGCATGACAGAAACAAGCTTTAAGGAAGCAAATAAAAAAGCAGAACTGGTATCGTCTACTAATGATGGAATAAAAATTTATCGAACCACTCTAAACACCTGGATACCGCGGCCAGAACCATATTCTTTCTTTTATTTTCAGCAGGGAAAACTGGTAAGGTTCATCAAATCAGACCGGGGAGACGATTATAAATTTATATAAAATTAAAAAAGCCTTCAAATTGAAGGCTTTTTTAATAAATATTTTGAGTCACTTAGGCTTTATTTTTCGTATCCTGAACTTCTAAACGAATCGCCTGCGCTAAATTTTTTAAATCTTGCATGCCCTTACGTATGCGTGTACCAGCTGCGCTATTTCCTTTGTTGTAAAATTTGTCTGCGTCAGCTTCCAAAGCTGCAACTAAACTTTTAACTTCTTCGAACTTTTTCATTTTTAATGGCTCCTGTAAATTTTTAGGTTTTTAGTTTTTTTAATGTAACTCTAATTTAAAGCGTTTAACTAACAAAAAAAACTTTTAAAGGGTTAAAAAGTGCCGTTTAAAGTGGTTTTTTTCCACATTCAGCGAGTTTATAAACATATATCACGTTAAAAATAGAGATAACTTATTTACAGACAGGAAATTACAAACAAACTTATAAAAAAAAGCCCCCTAAATTATCTTTAGAGGGCTTTAAATTATTGTGAATATTATGCCGTAGCAAATTGATTTTCTTTGTAATAGCCGTTTTCCAGCTTCTCAGCAACCTCGCTAAACGCATCTAGAGTCCGCTGAACGTCTTCAAGGGTATGTACCGCAGTTGGAATCAGGCGTAATTCAATCATTCCCTTCGGGATAACCGGATAAACCACAATAGAACAGAAAATGCTGTAATTCTCGCGTAAATCGAAAGTAATTGCCGTTGCATCTGATAGTTCACCTTTTAAGAAAACCGGTGTTACAACAGAATTGGTTACGCCCAAATCGAAACCACGCTCACGAAGACCTTTCTGTAAAGTCATCGCGATTTCCCAAAGTTTATCTTTTAATTCCGGTTTGCTTTTTAATAGTTCTAAACGTTTTAGCAATCCCTTTACCATTGGCATTGGCAATGCTTTAGCAAATGTTTGCGAACGCATGTTATAGCGAAGAAAGTTTGTAATCTCTTCTGTAGAAGCAACAAAAGCCCCGATTCCGGCCATTGATTTTGCGAAGGTTCCAAAGTAAACATCAATTCCTTCTATGCAATCCTGCGCCTCATGTGTTCCGGCACCGGTTTCGCCCATGGTACCAAAACCATGTGCATCATCTACAAGGATGCGGAAATTAAAATCTTTTTTTAACTCAACGATTTCTTTTAGCTTACCCTGAGCGCCACTCATTCCGAAAACGCCTTCAGTAATTAATAAGATACCACCACCAGATTCATTTGTAAGTTTTGTAGCACGTTCCAGTTGTTTTCTGGCACTATCGATATCATTATGCTGATAAACAAATCTTTTGCCCATGTGCAAACGCAGTCCATCGATAATACAGGCATGCGATTCTGCATCATAAACGATTACATCATTTCTATCTACCAGCGTATCGATAATAGATACCATGCCCTGGTAACCGTAATTTAACAGGAAAGCATCTGGTTTGCCAACAAATGTTGCTAATTCCTGCTCTAGCTGCTCATGATATTTTGAGTTGCCACTCATCATCCTCGCCCCCATTGGGTATGCCATACCGAATTCGGCCGCCGCATCTGCATCAGCTTTCCTAACCTCAGGATGATTGGCTAAACCTAAATAGTTATTTAAACTCCAAACCAAGTGCTCTTTTCCTTTGAATTGCATGTGTGGTGCAATTTCTCCCTCTAATTTTGGAAATGAGAAATACCCATGAGACCATTTCTGGTGCTGACCAAGCGGACCCATGTGCTTTGCTATTTTATCAAATATATCCAATGTAATATGTTTTTTATTGTACTGAAATTGTTGCGAATTTACGGTTTATTAGGCTTAAAATCAACAGGCTTAATCTGTTGCTTGTCAATTAACTGAATTTAACAATCTAATTTTATGCCAAAAAAGCCCCGAAATATCGAGGCTTTAAATTTATGTTTGGTTTATACTAGTCAACATTGTCGTGCAAAAACGAGTTATTTGGTCTAATCTCAGTTCCGCCATCCTGATCATTACTCAGTGTAAAACGGCTAACCTGCGATTCAGATGAATGCTGAACCTGCTGCAATTGCATTTGCTTACGCTTATAAGCCGGCTCATTTTCTAACTCCTGCAAACCATTAGTGGTACGCAGTTTCATGCTTAAATCTTTCAAACGCATAATACGTTCTCTTGATTTTTTTAACTGTTCTTCAACCGATTCATCATTTTGATTATCGTCTAAACCCACTGCCGGAAGCTCTGGTTCTGGAATTGAAGGAATTTCTGCAACGGGTGTCTCGAAAACGAATTCCGTTTCTGCAAGCTTAATTTCAAATTCGAAGCCAGTTGGTTCTGCTGTTTCCGTTTGCGGCTCTTCTTCAATTAAAGTATGGCGAACAACATCATTTTCAGGTTCCTGATATTTTGGTGTTTCAGCTTTGCTGAACATTCCACCAAATAAATCGGCCTGAGGTGCTTCTTCTTTAGCTTTAAGCACCGGCTCGTATGATGGCGCTGCTTTCGGCTGAATAAATGAGTTAACAGGCTCTACCGGACGAACCAATGGCGCCTCTTCTGGTGTTAGCAGAGATATTTTCTTTTTATTTTTTTCTTCGTTAACGCGTTCTTCTGAAGTTTGGAAACCCGTTGCGATAATCGTGACAGACAGTTTATCGTCTAAAGTTTCGTCGGTACAGTTACCCCAGATTAAATCAGCAGATAAGCCTGCTTTCTCCTGAATGTAATCGGTGATGATTGAAACCTCATCCATCGTTACCTCACGCAAACCCGAGCTGATGTTTAATAAGATATAACGGGCACCTTCAATTTCATTATCTTTTAAAAGTGGTGAAGCCAAAGCGCCTTCCACAGCCTGTAAAGCACGTTCCTCACCATCTGCAGCAAAACTACCCATAATGGCTACGCCACTGTCTTTCATTACCGTACGCACATCTTTAAAATCCACGTTGATGTATCCCGGAACAGTTATAATTTCTGCGATGCCCTTTGCAGCAGTTGTTAAAATATCGTCTGCCTGCCCGAATGCTGAGCCCAAAGTTAGGTTTCCGAAAATTTCACGCAACCTATCGTTTGATATAACCAGGTAAGAATCTACATATTTTTTCAACTCTTCCATACCCTCATCGGCCTGCAACCTGCGTCGCTTGCCTTCAAATGAAAATGGTGTAGTTATGATTGCCACAGTCAAAATATCCAGTTCTTTGGCCGCTTTAGCAATAATCGGACTAGCGCCTGTGCCGGTACCACCACCCATTCCTGCTGTAATAAACAACATTTTGGTTGTGCTGCCAAGCATTGCCTTGATATCATCTATATTTTCTATCGCCGAATTTTTTCCAACTTCAGGTATAGAACCAGCACCCATCCCCTCGGTTAAACTAGCACCCAATTGCACCTTGTTAGGTATCGGACTAGATTCCAAAGCCTGGGCATCGGTATTACAAATAATAAAATCCACACCAGTAATACCCGATAGGTACATATGGTTTACTGCGTTGCCGCCACCGCCACCAACACCAATTACCTTGATGATTGACGACTTATCTTTTAACATTTCGAACTGCATAATCTTATGAATCAGTTGTTTAAAAATTCTTAAATTCTGTTCATTACCAAACGTAATATTAACACTTTTTCCACACACGTTTTCCACAACTGTTCATAATGTGGAAAACTCATCTTTTGTTGAAAAAAACTATCCTTTCAGGTAATCTTCGTCGCTAACGTCCATGTCATCCTGAATAAAAGTTCTTGTTTTGGCAAGTAACTTATCAAATAAACCAGGACCACGTTTTTCTTTCTCTTTTGCTGTTTTAGGTTTTTCAACAAAAACGCCCGGCTGTTTCATTTCCTCTATCAGCTCTTCTGCCTTTTGAATTCCTTTAATTAATAAACCAACGCTTGTTGCATACATTGGGCTTTTCAAATCATCGTAAATAGTTTTCGGCATATCTTCGTATTTCGATAAATGCTCGTTAGGATAACCAATTCTGCAATCTAAACCGGTAACGTATTCAACAGCCTGGCTTAAATGCTTAAGTAATGCACCGCCACCGGTAATTACAATACCACCAATTAATTTTTTCTCGTAGCCTGAAGCCTTGATTTCGTAATAAACATGCTCAATAATTTCTTCCATACGGGCCTGGATAACGTAAGCAAGGTTTTTAACCGAAATTTCTTTTGGCTCTCTGCCACGCAATCCAGGTACACAGATAATTTCGTTTTCTTTATTTTCTTCTGCCAGTGCCGATCCAAATCGTGTTTTCAGCAATTCGGCCTGGTTGCGCATTACCGAGCAACCTTCTCTAATGTCTTCAGTAACACTGTTTCCACCAAAAGGAATTACGGCGGTATGACGAATGATTCCCTCATGGAAAATAGCGATATCAGTTGTACCCCCACCAATATCAACCAATGCAATACCAGCTTCTTTTTCCTCATCGCTCAACACCGATTCAGAAGAAGCCAAAGGCTCAAGAATTAAATCCTGAGTTTGCAAGCCTGCATTATTAACGCATTTGATTATATTTTTAACGGCCGTAACCTGCCCCGAAATGATGTGAAAGTTTGCTTCCAAACGAACCCCAGCCATGCCGATCGGGTCTTTTATACCCGGTTCGTTATCAATCGTAAACTCCTGCGGCAAAACATGAATAATTTCTTCACCCGGAGGCATAACAAGTTTAAACATGTCATCAATCAGTTTATCAATGTCTTTTTTGCCGATTTCGTTGTTTAATTCCCTTCTGGTTAAAATACCGCGGTGCTGCAAGCTTTTAATGTGCTGACCCGCAATGCCGACATTAACCACCTGTATCTCTACATTTGATTGTCCGCTGGCAATTTCAACAGCCTGCGCAATGCCCTGTACAGTTTTTTGGATGTTGGATACCACACCGCGGGTAACCCCTGCAGATTCGGCTTTCCCAATTCCTAAAACTTCAATTTTACCATGTTGTGTTCTGCGGCCTACAATAACACAGATTTTTGTAGTACCAATATCCAGGCCGACTACAATTGGAGACTGACTAGTAAATTTTGCCTTGTCCATATTCGTTAATTTTGTTGAGTTATATATTTTGTTTTTCTAGGGACTTATTTAGTTTTCTTTGCTGCTGTTTTTTTCGAATCGGCCTTTGCAGCTTTTTCCTTTGCCATTTTTTCCGCAAATGTCAAGGTTTTTTTCGCCTCAGGCTTTTTCTCGGCCACTTTAGGTTTTTCTTTGGCGGGCTCAGGCTTTTTCTCTACCGTTTTTGCCTTCTCCTTTTTTACCTCAGTGATTGCCGGCTTAGCTTTAGGCTTTTCCGTTTTAACTTCTGTTTTGGGTTTCGCGGCAATAACCGGCTGCGCATCACGCTGCCCGGGCTCACGGTCGTCGACTACAGTTTCGCTCTTTATCGCATCGGCAATCGAATTCCGAATTAAAGAATCAGAAACCCTTCTGGTAACACTTATGCTGTCAGCACTCGATAAAACCCTGTCTTTTTTAGCAATTAAAGATGAATCTCTTTTCTCGCAAACAATTTGATTCGTGTATTTAATATTGATGGTTCGATACGTTTCCCACCCAACCTGTGGCATTGCTTTCTTGTAAAAAACCAATAGGTTCTTCATCTTCTTATCCAGAGAATCTGCGCTTCCCAAAATAATCCGTTGATTGCCTACCCTGGGTATCAATTCGATATCATTTTTCCCATCTACAATTATCTGTTCGATTTGGTTATCCCACAGCGTATCTTTTTTAATGTACTGTGCGGTTTTATATAAATCCCGGGCCATCTGTGTTCTCAATGTATCAACACGAGATCCAAATACTTCCTGGATATTACCAGTTGCAACAAGTACATTGGCAGTAAAGTTTGGCGAAATCGGCATTTTTAATCCATCATTGTCAATATAAAAATCCTGACCGGTGATATTCAGCACCCTTAAAATTGGTTGTCGCTGCTTTATTTCAATTCTAAGCACACCGTCCATATCTGCATACACCTTCGCGAAGCCGATATAAGGGTTCGCCCTTAGCTTTTGCTCAATCTGGTGGATGTTAATCTGCTCTAATTTTCTGCCGACTAAAACGCCCTGATCTTCACGCAAAATCTGGTCAACTTCTTCCCGCTCAATAAAATTGTCGGCGCCGGGAATCAATATCTTCACCTCGGTGCATTTTACACTTTGCTTTTTAACGTTGATGAAACTTAAAAGCACCACCACGCCCGCCAGGCTTATCAGCCAGGCAAAGCCAGTAAAAATTGCGCTCCAGTTTAATCGCTTAAGCATTGTTTATTGTGTTTTTTAAGGGTTCAATTAATGTATCTATATCACCGGCACCAACCGTTAAAATTAGCTCAGGTGTGGTTTTCTTAACATGCTGAATAACAAATTCTTTTCCGCACACCCTTTTATCGGTCAATGTTATTTTATCAAGTAAAAACTGAGCATCTATTCCGTCAATAGGCAATTCCCTCGCAGGATAAATATCAAGCAAGAGCAGTTCATCTGCGGTGCTTAAAACGCTGGCAAACTCATCTGCAAAATCTTTGGTTCTGCTAAATAAATGCGGCTGAAAAATAACTGTTAATTTTTTTTCAGGATATAACTGCCGCACCGCATCAAAACAGGCTTTTAATTCCTCGGGATGATGGGCATAATCGTCTATATATATTTGGGTGTCTTTGTTTACAATGTATTCAAAACGGCGCTTTACGCCTTTAAAATTTTCCACCGCCTGTTTAATTTTCTCTGTATCGATGGATAATTGTAAAGCAATGGCGATGGCAACTGTTGCATTTTCTACGTTGTGTTTCCCAGGCAGCATCAACTTTAAATCGCGAATGGTATGGTTCGCATCGTGGTAATCGAAAACAAACTTTGCGCCTTCTACCCGAATATTTTCCGCTCTTGCGTCGGCAGTGCTATTGGCTGCATAAGTTGTGGCATTTGCAATGGGTAATCCCTCATGTGCATATATGTGGCCAGCAGGTTTGAGTTGATTTGCGAAAAGGTGAAATGACTCTTCAAGCTGACTTTTATCACCATAAATATCAAGGTGATCTGCATCCATTGAGGTAATCACTGCAACATCCGGATGGAGTGTTAAAAACGATCTATCGTATTCATCTGCTTCCACCACAACGACATCGTTTGCGCCAAACAGCACATTTGTATTGTAATTGCTCGTAATCCCACCTAAAAACGCAGTGCAATCGTAGCCCGTATCTTTTAAAATGTGGGCAACAATTGATGAGGTGGTTGTTTTACCATGCGTACCCGCGACGGCAATGCAAAACATGCCTTTACTGATAATTCCTAAAACCTCTGACCGTTTTTTTAGACTGAATCCTTTATTTTTAAAGTGGTTTAATATTTTGGAATCCTTTGGAATTGCGGGGGTGTAAACAATGAGCGTGTCATCGTGATTACCTAGAAAAGCGCAAGGCAAAGCAGATGCCTCATCCAGGTAGGATACGAGTATGCCTTCCTGTTCAAGCGTTTCAGTAAGCCTGGTACGCGTCTTATCATAGCCACAAACAGCCAATCCGCGTTTGGCAAAATAACGGGCAAGCGCACTCATACCGATACCACCGATACCAACGAAATACACCCTGTTTATTTTACCTAATTCCATTTATTCATGTTTAAAGCAGAAAGATTAAAGCTTTAAGCTTTTCTTTCTACCAATTTAAGCTGATGGTTGAAGTACAAAGCTCAAAGTCACCTTTCAACCGTTCAATTATCTTTCTTTTTATTTCTATTTTCTTAAGCTTGCCTTCTTAACACTTGCAGGCATCTTGTTTGCAATTTCGTATCGTTTATTTACTTCAGCCCTTAACCTTTCGCCTATTAGTCCTTACCCTTTTACCAGTTTCAAAACCTCATGTGCAATAATTTCATCTGCCTGTGGCAGGGCCATCCTGCCAATGTTTTCGCTAAGCGTTGCACAATACGCTTTGTCGTTTAGCAGCCTCAATGCTTCAGCTACCAAAGTATCTTCTGCAGAGCGGTCGTTTATTAATACTGCCGCATTGTTTTTTACCAGTGCCAAAGCGTTTTTGGTTTGGTGGTCTTCTGCTACATTTGGCGATGGAACCAGAATTACCGGCTTTTTTATCAGGCAAAGTTCTGCAATGGTTCCGGCGCCTGCTCTACTGATGATTACATCAGCTGCCGCGTACGCCAAATCCATCTTATTTAAAAATTCCAGAATGCGAACATTTGGATGGTATTCTAAACCCAGTCTCTCAATTACGCCTTTATAATAAAACTTGCCTGTTTGCCATATCACCTGAACATCCTGAGCCAGAATTTCGGGCAAATGTTTTTCAATGCTCTTATTTAATGTTCCGGCACCCAGGCTTCCCCCTGTAACCAGAATTGTTTTCTTCAATGGATCGAGCTTTAAAAGTTCGGCACCAGAGTAGTGTTTACCTTTAATGTCTACCACGTCCTGCCTAACCGGATTGCCCGTTTTCAGAATCTTAGCTTCCGGAAAGAATTGTTCCATGTCATCAAAAGCAACACAAATTTTTGCTGCTTTTTTTCCCAGCCACTTATTGGTAATGCCTGCATAAGAATTCTGCTCCTGTATCAGGTACGGAATTCCTTTTAGCGATGCAGCGTACAATAAAGGCCCGGAAGCATAGCCGCCAACTCCAACAACTGCATCTGGCTTAAAGTCTTTAATCAGTTGCATTGCCGCCCTAACGCTGCCCAGTAATTTGAAGGGTAAGCCCAGATTTTTTACAATTGAACCCCGCTGTATACCACTAATATTTAAACCAACAATTTTATAGCCGGCAGCCGGAACTTTTTCCATTTCCATGCGGCCAATAGCGCCCACAAATAATAATTCACAGCCAGGCACAATACGTTTCAACGCATTGGCAATGGCAACGGCGGGAAATATGTGCCCGCCTGTGCCACCTCCTGATATGATAATTTTTGGGGAATTATTCATTTTTCTTTAATTACTGAAGTTGCTTGTTTACCATCACTAAGGTCGCTAAGCAGTCTTAATTTCTATTCATTTAATTATCCAGATTGCCTTGTCATACCTGCTCGCAAGTATGCGCAACCTTTTAACCCATTGCCGGGATTTCTCCAACAATCACTTTATTACTCACTTTTGATTTATCTGCCACCGCTTTCCCGGCAACATTTTCTTCCACATCGCGGCTTACGCTTAAAATAATGCCGAAAGCCACGCTGGTAAAAATCATCGATGTACCACCCATACTCACCAATGGTAGCGGCACACCCGTAACCGGACCAAGGCCCACCGCAACAGCCATGTTTGCGAAAGCCTGTATGGTTAAACTGAAACTTAGTCCGGCCGCCAGTAAGGCACCAAACGCCTTGGGTGCCCGCGTTACAATTTTAATGCATCGGTATAAAAGCACCAGGTAAAGCAACATAATCACCATTCCTCCAAACGTTCCCCATTCTTCAATAATAATGGCGAAAATAAAATCGGAATAAGGATGCGGAAGGAAATTGCGTTGTGTACTATTACCTGGTCCTTTACCGAAAACACCACCAGTGGCCAATGCAATCTTTGCCTGGTCTGCCTGGAAAGTCTTATCTGAATGCTGCATCTCCGGATGAAGAAATGACTTTATCCTGGATGCATAGGTATCCCGCCTCGGACCTAAAAAAACAACAAACATTAATAATATAGCCCCGCCCAAACAAACCAACGAAATTTGCTTAATGCTGATACGGCCAATAATTAAGAGCAAAATACTAACCCCAAAGAGCATCAATGCGGTAGATAAATTTGCCAATGCGATTAATACGAATACCACGCAAACAGAGCCCATAATAGGAATAAATGACTCTTTTACATCTTTAATGTTCTCCTGTTTTTTGGTAAGCATTCTGGCTAGAAATGTAATCAAGGCCAGTTTCGCCAAATCGGATGTTTGAAATGTTAACCCAATAACTGGAATTTTCACCCACCTGGAGGCATCATTTACGTTCGCTCCGAAAATCAAGGTGTAGAGCAGTAAAGGAATTGTGATAATCATCAGTATTTTGGAGATACCTGCATAGTATCTGTAATCCAACAAGTGAGAAATGTAAATCATTCCAATCCCCAGTAAAACAAAAATCAAATGCTTGGTAAGCAGCAATTTCTCTACTGCTTCGCCACGTTTGTAAGCAAGCGTTCCTGTGGCGCTGTAAACAGCCATCACAGAAATAAGCGAAAGCAGGATGATGATTAGCCATATCCATCTGTCGCCTTTTGTTTTATCTAGCAAAACCTGAAACATTGTTAAACCTCCTTCTATAATTCTTTTACAGCCGCCTTAAACTGATTGCCGCGGTCTTCATAATTCTTAAATAAATCGAAACTGGCACATGCCGGCGAAAGCAATACCGCATCACCACGTTTCGCCAGGTGAAAAGCAATTTGGGTGGCTTCCTCTGCCGAAAAAGTATTTACAATAACCTCTACGTCATCTTCAAAAGCATCATGAATGCGTTTGTTATCTTTGCCAAGGCAAACAATTGCTTTCACTTTACTTTTAACCAAATCTTTAAGCATGTTGTAGTCATTTCCCTTATCAACACCCCCCATAATCAGTACAACGTCGGTCGTCATGCTTTCCAGCGCATACCATGTCGAGTTAACATTGGTTGCCTTACTGTCGTTAATAAAATCAATTCCCGAGATTTTGGCCACATGTTCCAGCCTGTGCTCAATATTTTTGAAATTACCCATACTCTCGCGAATGGTATCATTTCTTAACTCTAACACTTTCGCCACAATGCCTGATGCCATAGAGTTGTAAATGTTGTGCTTGCCTTGTAAGGCTAATTCTGAAATAGACATGGTGAATTCTTTATTTGGTTCAATAAGGATGTGAATAGTTTCGCTTTCCAGGTAAGCACCCGGTGCAGCTTTTTTTAAAATTGAAAAGGGGTATTTTGTTGCCTGGATTTGTATTCCCTCCATAGCTTTCAAAGTTTCCTGATCATCGGCACAGTAAATGAATACATCACTTTCGGTTTGATTTTGGACAATGCGCATTTTTGAAGCCGCATAATCTTCAAGTTTATAATTATACCTATCTAAATGATCGGGCGTGATGTTAAGCAGGACTGATATATCTGCTTTAAATTCATACATATCATCCAGCATAAAGCTTGAGATTTCGAGTACATACCAGTCGAACGTTTCATCTGCAACCTGAGCAGCAAAACTATGACCGATATTGCCTGCTAGCCCTACATTTATACCCGCGTTCCTCAGGATGTGGTAGGTAAGTAAACTCGTTGTTGATTTGCCATTGGAACCGGTGATGCAAACCGTTTTTGCATTGGTGTATCTTTTGGCAAACTCAATTTCCGAAATAACGGGTACGCCCTGCTCTGCCAGTTTTTTTACAATTGGTGCAGTTGCCGGAATGCCAGGACTTTTTATAACCTCTGATGCATTCAAAATCAAAGCTTCCGTATGAGTTTCCGACTCGAAAGGAACAACCAGTTTTTCGAGCGCTGCTTTATATTTATCCGTTATTACCCCGAAATCAGATACGAAAACGTCAAAGCCTTTTTGCTTTGCCAACTTAGCTGCACCAACACCGCTTTCTCCTGCTCCCAGAATCACAACACGGCGCTGCCCTGCCATTGCTGACGGAGTTTTGCTTGCTATGTTCTGATTTGTATTCATTTTTTGGTTGTTGTTCGTTTTTTGTTGTTTGTTTTTCGTTAATCGTTTCGAGAAACGATGGGCAAAAACGCTTTTTTCTACCTCAATTTCAGCGTTACAATGGTCATGATGGCCAGCATAATGCCGATAATCCAGAAGCGGGTTACAATTTTTGCTTCGTGATAACCTTTCTTCTGATAATGGTGATGTAAAGGCGCCATCAGTAAAATTCTTCGTCCTTCTCCAAATCTCTTTTTGCTGTATTTGAAATAAGAAACCTGCATAATTACCGAAACCAATTCAATGAGAAATATGCCACAAAGGATTGGAATCAACAGTTCTTTCCGAATCATTATCGCAAATGAAGCAATGATTCCGCCGATGGCCAGACTTCCTGTATCGCCCATAAAAACCTGCGCAGGGTAAGAATTGTACCAAAGAAAACCCACACAAGCGCCAACAAAGGCGCCTGCAAAAATCATCAGCTCACCCGAGTTTGGAATGTACATAATGTTCAGGTAATCGGCGAAGCCAACGTTACCGGATACATAGGCCAAAATTCCAAGCGTTGTGCCAATAACAGCCGAGGTGCCGGTGGCTAGGCCATCAATTCCATCGGTAATGTTTGCTCCGTTTGAAACAGCGGTAATGATAAAAACCGTAAAAACCAGAAACATAAGGAAAGCGTATTTCTCGTAGCCTGTGCCTAAAAACTTAAGTACCTTGGCGTAATCAAATTCGTTGTTTTTATAAAACGGAATGTTTGTTTTAGTTGATTTGACATCCTGAGTATAGTAAAAGGTTTCACCCTTCTGGCGTAAAACCATTGGTGCGGCGTTAGTCGTTTTAACATTGTCCTGAACGGTTTGCCTAACTACAATATTTGGATTGTAATACATGGTCCAGCCTACAATTAAGCCCAGTCCAACCTGCCCAACAATTTTAAAACGACCTGCCAACCCTTCTTTATTCTTCTTGAAAACTTTAATGTAATCGTCCAGAAAACCAATAGCGCCCATCCAGATGGTGGTGACAATCATCAGGATAACATAAACGTTTGTAATGTTTGCGAACAGTAAAGTCGGGATTAAAATGCCCAGCAAAATGATGATCCCACCCATTGTTGGTGTTCCCTGTTTCTGCATCTGGCCTTCAAGACCTAAATTTCTAACGGTTTCGCCAACCTGTTTTTTATGCAGGTAATCGATAAGCCTACGTCCGTAAACGGTTGTTATAATTAAAGAAAGAATAATGGAAACCGAGGCACGGAAGGTAATGTACTGGAACAGCCTTAATCCGGGAATATCGTAATGCTTATGCAGGTATTCAAACAATAAATATAACATTAGCTGAGAGGGTTTAATTGTTCAAGTAAAATTTCTTTATCATCAAAATGATTACGCACACCATTAATTTCCTGGTATTTTTCGTGCCCTTTACCGGCGATGAGAATAATATCTCCGCTTTGTGCCAGGTGGCAAGCTGTTTTTATTGCTTCCTTTCTATCCAAAATGGATATCGTTTTACGTTTATTTGTCGGCGACACACCAGCTTCCATTTCCTCGATAATGGTTTGAGGATTTTCTGTACGTGGGTTGTCAGAAGTCAGTATTACTTTATCACTCCAGTCGCAGGCAACCTGTGCCATTACCGGACGTTTGCTTTTGTCCCTGTCGCCGCCACAGCCAATTACCGTGATTACCTGTTCTGTTCCCTTCCTGATGTTTGCAATGGTGCTCAAAACGTTCTGCACCGCATCAGGAGTATGCGCATAATCAACAATACCGATAATTTTGTCGGGCGAAGTAATGTAATCAAAGCGACCCTCTGCACCCGTTAAACGACTTAAAAGTGTTAACACCTTTAATTTGTCCTGCTCCAGTAAAATTGCCGTGCCATACACTGCAAGTAAATTGTAAGCATTGAAAGAGCCAACGAGTTTGAAAAAAACATCTTCGTTATCGATATCTAAATGCAAACCACTAAACTGATTTTCCACTATCTTAGCCTTGAAATCGGCAAGCTGTTTCAAAGCATAGGATTTTTTGTGCGCTTTAGTGTTCTGAAGCATCACCATACCATTTTTATCATCGATATTGGTAAGTGCAAATGCCGTTTTAGGTAAGCCATCAAAAAACGCTTTTTTTGCTTTCAAATAAGCGTCGAAGGTTTTATGAAAGTCTAAGTGATCGTGTGTAAGATTCGAGAAGACGCCACCAGAAAAAGTAAGTCCTTCAATTCTATGCTGCGAAACCGCGTGCGAACTCACTTCCATAAAGCAGAAATCGCAACCCGCATCAACCATATCGCGAAGCAATCCGTTTAATGCTATCGGATTTGGCGTAGTGTGCGTGGCAGCCACAGCAAGCTCGTTTATATAATTTTCTACGGTAGAAATTAGGCCTGTTTTGTAACCCAAATCTTTAAACAGCTTAAATAAAATCGTTGCAATGGTTGTTTTCCCATTGGTTCCGGTTATCCCAATCAATTTTAAATCGGCAGAAGGGTTGCCGTAAAAATTGCCAGCCATGATGCCCAGGGCAACAGCGCTATTATCAACTTTTACATAGGTTACATCAAAATTGTCTATTTCCGGCAGGTTCTCGCAAACGATAACTTTTGCACCCTGCTCAACCGTCTGGTTAATAAAAAGGTGACCATCTGCAGCTGTACCTACGATAGCAAAGAAAACATCATCATTGGTTACTTTACGGGAATCAAAATTTAGGGCATTAACCGTTCTATCGGTTCTGCCAACCAATTCCTTTATCGTTACACCGTATAGTAAATCCTGTAATTGCATTTTAATTATTGAATTTTAATCCAACTGTATATCTATCTGCAGGCCTTTGCCCACTTTTGTTCCGGCTTGCACAGATTGTCTGATAACTTTGCCTGAGCCCGTAACCCGGGTTTTTACGCCCGCATTCCCCAAGAGATACAAGGCATCTTTTAAGCCCATGCCTGCCACATTCGGCATAACGCCTTTGCGCTCATTGTTTTCCTGAAAAATTGTGCCTGCACTGGTATCAATGGTATTGTAATATTCTGATTTTGATGCAAAGAGCGGTTTAAAACCGAAAGCTTTGTATACCTTCTGCGTGGCTTTGCTTTGTCCGGCTTTTGTTGGCGGATTGCCTGTATTACCCACCAAACGGGTAGGAACATCATTATACATCTGCATGTCGCTGGCGTAAATCCTGTCGGCTATTTCCCTAAACACCGGACCGGAAACCAAGGCTCCATAGTAAGCGCCTTTTGGATCGTTAATAACCACAATCATGGAGTATTTTGGTTTATCAGCAGGAAAATACCCCACAAAAGATGCCTGGTATTGCTTATTTGCCCTATAGCCTTTGTTGGCATCCGCTACCTGAGCAGTACCCGTTTTGCCGGCGATTTTATACAGCGGGTTGTAAACAATTTGCTTACCGCTGCCTTCTGTAACCACACCCTCAAGCATCTTTTTTATCTTACTTAAGGTAACCTCAGAACAAATCTGCTCATTAATTACCCTGGCTTTAAATTGCTCGATAGGATTGCCCAACCTTCTTATTTCTTTAACAAAAATCGGCGCCACATATTTACCATTGTTGGCTACAGCATTATAAAATGATAACATTTTAAGTGGTGTTAACTGCATTTCGTAACCATAGGCCATTTGTGGAAGCGTCATTTTCCCCCAGCTTTTGTTGTTTGGATTTTTAACAACAGGTTTTGCCTCACCGGGAATTTGAAGCTCAAGCTTTTGGTTTAGGTGCCAATCGTAAAGGTGATCGGTAAACTTAGCAGGATTATCCCTGTAATTTGAATTAACCAAATAAGCGATTGCAGCATTTGAGGACTGTTCGAAGGCCTTTTTTACCGTAACTACACCAATACTTCCGTGCGAATCCTTAATCAGGTGGCCTGGAATTTGATAGTTACCTGTTGCAACCATTGTGTTGGTATCAACCAGTTTATCTTCAAGCAAAGCCATGTAAGAGGCAAGTTTAAATGTTGAACCCGGATCCTGATTACCGGCAATGGCATAGTTAAATTTTTCTTTATAAACACCCTCTTCAACTTTTGAGAAATTGGCAACCGCACGGATTTCGCCTGTGGCGACTTCCATAACAATAACAGCACCGTGATCAGCCTTGCTGGCAATAAGTTGCTTTTCTAAAGCACTCTGAGCCAAATCCTGCATGTTTACATCAATGGTCGAAATAATATCGGCGCCATCTTTCGGTGCAACTTCTTCTTCATCATTTACCGGCACATAAACACCACCTGCAATACGCTGCATTAAGCGCTTGCCGGTTTCACCGTTAATGTATTCGGTATACGCACCCTCCAAACCAACACCATTTTTAACGTTGGCATTTTTATAACCAATGGTACGGGCAGCAAGCGCCTGAAAAGGCAAGATGCGTTTGTTTTGCTGAACAGCAATTAAACCACCACTAAATTTACCGATATTATAAAGTGGAAACGTTCTGATGGTTTTTAAATCTGAATAGCCAACTTTACGGTGGATAAGCAAATACCTGGCACTATCCTGACGACCTTTGCGCAGCAGGCGTGAATATTCTTTCGCTGATTTATCTTTGAAAACCTCAGCAAGTTTCATTCCCAGGGAATCTACTTTTTCATTAAAAATTTTATCCTCAGCAATGCCACCGGCGAACATATCCATATGTAATTCATATTCGGGAACAGATGTTGCCAGCAAACTACCATCATTTGAGTAGATGTTGCCGCGGGTTGCCTCAACAGGCATGTAACGTGTAGAAAGACTATCAGCCATAGCTTTCCATTTATGTCCCTGTACAAACTGCACCTGGCCAAGGCGTAAAAACACCGCGAAAGCAAAGAGCACAATTAAGCCAAATGCCAGATATACACGAAGCAATATGTTTGCTCTAATATTCATCGCTTTTAACAATTATTTTTTTCGGTGGTTCAATTAATTCTTTTATTCCAAGGGTATCAACCTTTTTGGCAACCTCTGTCAATTTGCTTTTAAACATCAGGTCGGCCTTCAACGATTTATACTCCCAACGCAACTCTTTTACTTCTTTATTTAACTTATCAATGCGGCGCACATTATTCACCGCGAAATGGCTATTGGCGATATAAATCATACCCAAAAGCGCCAAAAAGCATAAAAACGGCAATGCATCTGTAGCCGCTTCTTTGGATATGACCCCTTCGGTAAAAAACTTACCGATAAATGATTCGCTGAACTTTTTATCGTCGTCTGATTTTACCTTCTCCGTTTTCACCTTCAACTCGGGCTCCGGACCTATCTCTTCTTCTTCTGGTCTGAACCTGTTCATATCTTTTCAGCTATTCTAAGTTTTGCACTTCGAGCCCTGTTATTGCTCGCTATCTCCTCTTCGCTGGCCATAATTGCCTTCCGGGTAAGCACATTGAACGGTTTTTGCTGGTTTCCGAAGAAGTCTTTTTCAACTTCGCCATGAAATTTGCCTTTTGCCATAAAGTTTTTAACCGGCCTGTCTTCCAGCGAATGGTAAGACATCACAACCAAATGCCCTCCAGGTTTCAGAACATCAGCGGCTTGCTCCAGAAAATTTTCAAGCACTTTTATTTCGGCATTCACCTCAATACGCAAAGCCTGAAAAACCTGCGCCAAATATTTATTTTCTTTTCCTTTGGGGATATATTCTGACACCGCAGCTTTGAAACTATCAATGTCTGTAAACGACTTTTCCAAACGGGCTGTAACCACAGCACGGGCTAGCGACTTCGCATTTTTTACTTCGCCGTAAATACCGAATATTTTATGAAGCTTGTCTTCCGAATAGCTGTTGAGTACTTCTGCAGCCGTCAAATTTCCATTCGGATCCATGCGCATATCTAAATCTGCATTGAAACGAATCGAAAAACCACGCTCAGGCACATCAAACTGATGGGAAGAAACACCTAAATCGGCAAGAATGCCGTCAACTTCTTTGAAACCATTGAGGCGAAGATTATTTTTTAGGAAACCAAAGTTTTGGTCGATAAAAATAAAGCGGTCATCAGCAGGGATATTCCTTTGTGCATCAGGATCCTGATCGAAAGCAATTAACCTGCCTTTTGGACCAAGGTGCTTTAAAATCTCCTTCGAATGCCCGCCCCCACCAAAGGTTACATCAACATAAACACCGTCGGGCTTAATGTTTAAGCCATCAATACATGGTTGCAGCATTACCGGAACGTGGTAATTATATTCCATCCACGCCTCCCTTCTTATCAACCATTACTTTTTGAGCAAGTGCTGCAAAATTCGCCGGTGTGCTGTCTAGTGTATCTTCATACGATTGCTTATCCCAAACTTCTATGCGATCTAGCTGGCAGGCTAACATAATATCTGCACCTATGCCGGCATATTCAGTTAATGATTTCGGTAGAAGCACGCGGCCAGCAGCATCCAGACTTAACTCAGTTGCGCCACGCGTAAATGCCCTGATGAACTTTCTATTTTCTTCATCATACACATTTAAATCACTAAGCTTTTCTACGATTTTATCCCAAACACTCTTTGGGTAAATGACTAAATTCTTCTCAAAACCACGGTTAACAACCAAGCCTTCCCGCTCCACATCAGGCAATTGCTTCTTAAGCGCAGAAGGAACCGATAAGCGGCCTTTTGCGTCAAGTTTACAATCAAATTCTCCTAAAAGGTGGGTCATAGTGGTATCTACACTTTTTATGTAGTGTAAAAGTAAATAGTTCTACCACTTTTTACCACTTTTTACCACAAAAAAGTTTTCCACATATACTTTCTCCCACTTTGCCCCCAAAACGGACAGAAAAGAAAGGTTTAAAATAGCTATAAAAACTGCTTAATCACTGGTAAAAAGCGAGTTAACTACAAATATTAGCATTATAAACAAAAATTATTTTTCGCCTCATCATTTTATCATTTTCAGGATCAACAGCTCAAAGCTAAGCACATTATATGCCCTTTTGGAGGAAATTTTACTCACAAACTGGCAATTCTCAAAGCTTACCCTATTAAATTACGCGACTGCAGTCGCCATCAACCTTTTCAACGATAACATTTATTGTATTAAATTTAACTAAATTAGGGCTAATTAACTATTAACCAAACAATTAAAATTATATGAAAAGAAATTTATTCCTCCGGTCTATTGCGGCACTGTTACCGTTGTCGGTACTACCAATAAGAGATTTTGCTTTTGTGAGCGCGCCACGGAAACTTGGGAAAGGTTTTCAGGTAAAAGCGAATACTGATAGGTTTGGCAAACCGATTACCCTTTTTGAAGGCGACACCTTTTACACAAAAGTTTCATCAAAAGATACAAATGGCGACTTGTATATGTTTGAGTCGACCAGGTTGAAAAAAGGCGGCCCCATTGCCCACTTCCATTATTCGCAGGATGAAGTTTGGTTTATAACCGAAGGAGAATTTACAATAAAAGTAGGCGATGAAGTTTATCAGGCAAAGCCGGGAGATACCGTATTTGGCCGGAGAGGCGTTCCGCACTCATTTTCGAAAACAAGCGAAGGCCCTGCAAAAATGATAATTACCTTTCAGCCAGCGGGAAAAATGGAAGAATTTTTTATCGCCGTTGCTGCCGGCATTATGAAAAACACCACGCCCGAACAACAGGAAACCATCAGGCGTGCGCATGGGTTTGAATCTACAGGAGACGGCATTGGCTATTTAAAAAAATTTTAAGGCCGTCTTTCGAAAAATTACCTTCCCAACCGCCAGCAAGGTCTTCTTTCACAACAAAATTATCAGTTCTTTCTAAACATTTTGGGCGCTCGTTGCAGGATAAACCAACTTTATGTCACCCGGATTGTTAGCCTTTGTAAATAAACATCATGAAAGAACAACACGTAAAAAAAGCAGCAAAATTTATGCTCGGCGCAGGACTAATTTTTGCTGGTATTGGCCACCTGAGCTTCGCGAGAAAAGAATTTCAGGCTCAGGTACCAAACTGGGTTCCGTTAGACAAAGATGATACTGTTGTACAATCGGGTTTGGTGGAAATTGCGTTGGGAACTGCACTAATATTGTCCCCGAAAAGACATGAGCAAACAATAGGAAAGATTGCCGCGGGCCTGTTTATTGCAGTTTTTCCGGGAAACCTAGCTCAATATGCAAACAAAAGAAGTGCCTTTGGTTTGAACACTGATGGCAAAAGATTTACGAGATTGCTTTTCCAGCCGGCACTGGTTTACTGGGCATTAAAGAGTACCAACAATTTGAAATAGGGCAAATTAAACGCCGTCTGGAGTGTTGAAATAGTCCAGTACGAAAACGTAGGGCAGCGTTATTTTTCTTGCATTATAAAGGAAAGAAAGTTTAAAAATATGTTTGGACGATTGTGTTGCGCCGTAAACAATTGAAAAACGGTCGAAATCTTTTGGTTTAATTCCCCTTGATATTGGCGAGCTCAACGCATAAGCCTCGCCCGAGGGTTTAAATTTCAAAGTGTAAGCTTCCCCTTCAGGCATCGCAGCGCCATAACCAGAGGAAATCTCAAACGGAGTCTGAAACTTTAGCTGTTTTTCCTTCCCATCGCTGTCCTGGTAAGAAACGGTTCCATAGGCCATCCCACCAGCATCAAATCTGCCAACCAGTTTCTTGAATTTCCTGGTTTCAGGGTCGTTCGGATTGCTTAAATCGGCATTTCCACCTAGTTCAAAGGCTTCCGGTGGAATACCGTACGGCTTTAACAGCGCTGGCAGGTCGATATTGATGGAGCGCTTTTCCTGGCTAGGCTGGTCAAGTTCCCTCCAGTTTATTACCCGTTTTAGTGCCTGATATTGGTAATGGTTTTTGTATGGCCCTTCAAGCCACTGCCTATAATCCTTTTTAGCAAGAATATCGAAATCAATTCTGACATTAGTAGCCGTGCCCCACCCAACATTCAAAAAAGTAATGGCACCGAGGCCACTTGGAACAATTAAAGCGCTATTGTCTGGCAGGCTTTTAGACACGGCTAACTGGATTTCATTCATGAAAATAGCTTCATCAGAATTGTTTGCCAGCTTAAAATCAAATTGCGGGTAGTTTATGCACCAGAAATCATTTGATGCAGTTATCACGCTATGCGAACTCAGCAGCGAAAGTGTTTTCGAAGCGGGTTTTACAAAGATGGTATCGCCCTTGCCTGAAAAGGTATAACTTACGGTATCAGAATATGGGAAATCAGGATTTGTTTTGTTCGGATTTATTAGGGAAACGTTTACGTTTAAATCTCCGAAATTTACCGACAAAGCATTGCTGCTCAAATTGCTGTTGCTCTTAATTATCGTTTGGGTTTTGAGGTAAAACTCTACCTTATTATTGGTTAATGCATTGATTGTAATCGTTGTATCGATGGCAGATTTGTATTTGAATATTAACTTAACTGGAGCTTGCAACTGCTGAGCCAGATATTCTACATTAATAGCGCCGTATGTATCTGTAAAAGCAGATTTACCCAAGGCAGGAAAGACGACTTCCACATCTTTAGTTAACTGATTATCGACATAAACGATGGCCCTGAAATTTTTTGAACTGCAATCGCTTTCTTCTTTCCAGCCGGCAGGATTAACCAGATAAACAAACACAACCACCGCTATTGAGCCGCCTGCGGTTACAAAATCGTTTTTTATATTAATTTTTCCTGGGATGCTGGCGGCAAAGGCACCCGCAGCAATCGCTATTACAATTCGAAAGGCGTTTTGCTGTGGATTGGTAGGACAAGGAATGAAAATAAATATCAGCAAAACCGCAATGAGCAGTACTGTTCCGCTGATAATAGAGTACCACTTTGTAGAGAAAAATTTCATGGGGATGAATTAATTAGTGAAAATGAGCGATGGGCTTCAAAAACTAAATAGCGGAACAGAACAGACACAAGATACTACAAATTAGGCATTTACGTCTACATTATCGCTAAAATAATTTGTGAAGTCAATTGCCCTTTTAAGTAAAGATTTAGATTTTTAAAACTGAGGAAGGCAGTAATAAATTATATTTGAAAAATTACAGGCAAGTCTATGGCAAAAAACAGGAATACGATAAAAATGGAGGAAATATCTTTCAGGCAGCGGTTATTATCCTTCAAAAATCTACCTGTTTTTTTTAAGATGGTATGGCAAAGCAGTCCACAAAAAACTTTAATAAGTTTAATTCTGCGCATTTTCAGATCTGCAATGCCTGTCGCCCTTTTGTATACGGGCAAACTTATTATCGATCAGGTGGTGGCTTTAAATTCAGGCGCTGCTAATGGCGACTCGACGCGTTTATGGGAACTGGTTGGACTTGAATTTGGGCTGGCAGTACTAACTGATGGCCTGAACAGAATGATTAACTTAACGGATAGTTTGCTTGGCGATCTTTTCTCCAATCATACGTCAATGCGCATAATGCGCCATGCCACTGAGCTCGATTTAGACCAGTTTGAAGATTCTGTTTTCTATGATAAACTCGAACGGGCAAGACAACAAACCGTAGGCAGAACAATTTTACTTTCGCAGGTAATGAGCCAGGTTCAGGATTTTATTTCAATGGCATTCCTGTTAACTGGTTTAATTGCTTTTAATCCGTGGCTGATTTTGATGTTGTTGCTGGCTATAATTCCCTCCTTTCTGGGCGAATCATATTTCAACAGCAGAAATTACGCACTTTCCAGAAGTCAGACACCCGAGCGCAGGGAGCTCGATTATATACGTTACCTGGGTGCAAGTGATGAAACTGCAAAAGAGGTCAAGGTATTCGGTTTGTCTGACTTCATCATCAACCGTTTCAAAACCTTATCTGATAAATTCTATTCTGACAATAGCAAATTAGCCTTAAGTCGTTCGGGATGGGGAACGCTTTTTTCGATAATGGGCACCATCGGTTATTACGGCGCTTATGGGTTCATCATTTACCAAACCATTAATGGAAAAGCTTCAATTGGAAGTCTTACCTTTTTAGCAGGTTCTTTTCGCCAGTTGAGCAGCTTAATGGAAACCATGCTGTCCCGTTTCACAATGGTTTCTCAGGGCGCTATTTACCTGAATGATTTCATTGAGTTTTTTCAGATAAAACCAAAAATTACGCAGCCAGAAAAGCCGCTTCCTTTCCCCAATCCAATAAGGGAGGGGTTTGTGTTTGAAAACGTGGGTTTTCAATATCGTGGAGCACCAAAATATGCCTGCAGGAATCTGACGTTTACCCTTCGACCCGGAGAAAAGCTTGCGCTTGTCGGCGAAAATGGAGCTGGCAAAACCACACTTGTAAAATTATTATCTCGGCTTTACGACCCAACCGAAGGCCGGATTCTATTGGATGGGCAGGATTTAAGAAATTATGATTTGAATGAGCTGCGCCACAACATGGGCATCATTTTTCAGGATTACATTCGATATCAAATGACATTTGCTCAAAACATAGCCGTTGGAAACATCGGTGAAATTGGCAACATGGACCTCATTTCTACAGCGGCACAACAGAGTTTGGCCGATTTACTCGTGGCTAAATTCCCACTCGGGTACGAGCAATCTTTAGGAAGAAAATTTAATGACGGCGTGGAATTATCGGGCGGAGAATGGCAAAAAGTAGCACTCGCGAGGGCATACATGAAAAATGCCCAGGTACTGATTTTAGACGAACCGACATCGGCGCTGGATGCCCGGGCAGAATATGAAGTTTTTCAACGATTTGCTGAACTCACGATAGGAAAATCAGCTGTGCTTATTTCGCACCGTTTCTCTACAGCTAGGCTGGCGGATAGGATTTTAGTATTGGAAAAAGGGATGATTCTCGAATCAGGAACGCATGCCGAATTACTCGAAAAACGAGGAAGATACGCGGAATTGTTCAATCTGCAGGCAATGGGTTACCAGTAAAAAAGATTCCATTAAAAATTTCATACGCAATCATTTTCACTTAGCAGAGCGCTAAACTACGTTTAACACAACAATTTCAAATTTCGCATAGCGACGCAATTTGCTTAGTCAATTTTCACGCCTTTCCAAAAAGCCACATAACCTTTTATTTCCTTTGCGGCATCTTTAGGATTTGGGTAATACCAGGCTGCATCTTCATTTTTCTGACCATCTACTGTCAGCGTGTAGTATGATGCCTCTCCTTTCCAGGGACAAACCGTATGTTTATCTGAAGCCTGAAAAAAAGATTTGTTTATAGATGCAGGTGGAAAGTAATGATTGTTTTCAATTACAATGGTCTCATCACTTTCTGCCAATACCTGATTATTCCATGTCGCTTTCATAATTTTATGTTCTTGCTGGGAATAACCGTAAACGCTCGATTTTGTTTCAATGCTGTGCGCATATTTAAAGGTTTGAAATAGTCAGACTGAAAAAATGAACAAAATTTTCGTGCGAACGGTTTAGGTTTTAAAAGCTTAAGCGATATATATGAACCAACTAAAGGTTTAACAACAGCGTACGATGCCGAAGGGCAAACTGTTCGTCAGGAGGACGTATTGGCAAACAAACCTACGCCGGTGTACGATTTTATGGATAACAATGTTATTTACCTGACCGACTACCGCAATTATAACCGGGAAAGCAGAATAATATAAATCGGTAACAAAAAAGACCAGAAACGAATGCAACTGGTCTTTCTTGCTGAAATTATGATTTCATTTATTCATTTATGGCCTTTACGCCCGGTAATTCTTTACCTTCCATGTACTCAAGTAAAGCGCCACCGCCCGTAGAAACGTAACTAACTTCGTCTTCCAAACCAAATTTTGCAATGGCTGCAGCAGAATCTCCGCCGCCGATTAATGAAAATGCACCGTTATCTTTAGTTGCCGCAACAACTGCCTCAGCAACTGCTTTGGTGCCAAGCTCAAAATTTTCCATTTCGAAAACACCCATCGGGCCATTCCACAGTAAGGTTTTGGAGTTTTTTATAACATCCTGAAATAAAGCAACTGATTTCGGACCGATATCCAATCCCATCCAATCTGCAGGAATCTGACCAGAAGTGACATCTTTTTTATCCGCATCATTAGCAAATTTATCAGCGATTACGGTATCAACAGGTAGAATTAAATTAACGCCTTTTGCTTTGGCTTTTTCGATGAGTTCGAGTGAAAGCTCCTGTTTGTCGGCTTCTAAAAGCGAAGTGCCAATTTCGCCGCCCTGTGCCTTCGCAAAGGTGTACGCCATTCCACCACCAATAATAAGGTTATCAACTTTATCCAATAACTTTTCAATTAAAAGAATTTTGTCAGAAACCTTCGCACCGCCCATAATGGCTGTAAATGGCCGCTCAGGATGATTTAGTACCTTTTCCGCATTCTCCAGTTCAGATGCCATTAAATAACCAAAATACTTTGCATCTGGAAAAAACTGAGCTATAACTGCTGTTGATGCATGTGCCCGGTGTGCTGTACCGAAAGCGTCGTTTACATAAACATCGCCTAATGCTGCTAATTTTTCAGCAAAAGCAACATCACCTTTTTCTTCCTCTTTGTAAAAACGAAGGTTTTCCAATAGCAACACTTCACCAGGTGCTAAATTTTTAGCCTCGTTTACTGCAGATTCACCGATGCAATCGTCGGCAAATTTTGCATCCAGACCCAACATTGAAGATAAATCGCCAAGTATATGCTTTAAAGAGTATTTGTCAGTCGGGCCATCTTTTGGGCGACCCAGGTGCGACATCAAAATTACGGCACCTCCATCAGCTAAAATCTTTTTGATGGTTGGAAGTGCGGCCCGCATTCTTTTATCATCCGTAATTTTAAAATTATCATCCAAAGGAACATTGAAATCTACTCTGATTAGCGCTTTTTTATCTTTAAAGTTAAACTGGTCTACTGTTTTCATGTTAATTATTTTGATTTAAGTTTAATTTCATTTCATAATGGAACCCGATTCCAGGTATATCAAACTCGGGCGACTCCGTTTCGAAGCCTATTTTTTTATAAAATCCCGCAGCTGAAGAACGGGCATTGCACCACAAATAGGCGGTGTTGTATTCTTTTAAGTATTCAATCGCAAAATCTATTAGCGCCTTCCCATACCCTTTTCCATTATAATCGGGATGAGTTGCCATGCCCCGAAGCTGGTAGCCTTCGCCTGCATTTTCGAAAAAATCGTTACGCATAAAGCTGGCAACAGATTTAATATCGCCACCAAGCGCATAACCGAGATGAAAGGTATCATAAGCATCATCACCCTGAAAAACGCAGTGTTCAAAGGATTTTCCGTTTCTTAAAACCAGACTTCTTAAGGAAAGAACCTCTGCTGCCGAGATAAATTTTACCATTAATATAACTTTTAAAGGATGTTTCAAAGTTATGCAAACGTTCCCGTAAATTTTCTTCGTTTTTTTAATTGATTAACCGCATGAATCTTCAAATTGTTTGAATTTTACGCCTGCTGATGAGCAAGGGCAATTTTGTGCTGCTCAATTTTTTTAACCAAATCGACCAGTCGGCTGCTGTATCCATATTCGTTATCATACCAGCCAACAACTTTTACCAGATCGCCAACGATGGATGTGAGCTGCGCATCAAATATGCAGGAATGCGGATTGTCGATAATATCAACAGAAACAATCGGGTCTTCTGTGTATTCCAATATTGCAGAAAAACCACCTTCTGAGGCGGCTTTAAAAGCAGCGTTTATTTCCTGAATGGTTGTCTTTTCTTTCAAGATGCAGGTAAAATCCGTTAAGGACCCATTTAGAACAGGAACGCGTATCCCCGCTCCGCCCAGCTTACCATCGAGCTCTGGAAAAATATGGGTAATCGCTTTTGCAGCGCCCGTAGTTGTGGGGATAATTGATGCCGAGGCAGCCCTCGCCCTGCGTAAATCTTTATGGTTGCTATCGTGCAGGTTTTGGTCGCCTGTCATTGAGTGAATTGTAGTAATATAACCTTCCACAACGCCCCATTTATCGTTCAGGATCTTAATCATTGGTGCGATGTTGTTTGTGGTACAACTGGCATTAGATAAGATTTTGCTGCTCAAATCTATTTCATCATCATTTACACCCAAAACAACCATAGGAATATCATCAGCCGCAGGGGCAGAAATCAGAACCTGCTTGGCACCGGAAATTAAATGACCTTCGGCAGCCTCAAGTGATAGGTTTTTACCCGTGCAATCTACAACGATATCTACCTTTAAGGCCGACCACGGTAATTGAACGGCATGTTTTATTGAAAAAACAGGTATCGTCATTTTATCAATTACCAATGCATCCGGCTTCGATTTAACGCTTCCTTTGTAAACCCCATGAACGGTATCGTACTTGAAAAGGTGTGCCATCGTATTGGGTTTAGACAAATCGTTAATCGCCACCACTTCAAAACCTTCGGCCAGGGCCAAACGTAAAAAGGTTCTACCTATCCTGCCAAAACCATTTATTGCTATTCTCATTGATAAAAATTAGAGCGCAAAATTACTGTTTATTTTTAGATTGGATTGTAAAAGATTTTAATTGCGAAGCCGCATTAAATATCTGTTCGCAGCTGCTGCCTTTTAGCCAGGTTGTCCTTTTTCCGAAGCCGATAGAAAAGCATGAGATCAAAAACCACACATAGCCCGATGATGAAGAAAATGAGGAAAAAGTTACCTAGATTTTGCATCAGTGTAGCCATTATAACGATGCTGAGGTTCAAAATACAAGTTGCTATCGTGATAAGCGATGGCTTCAAACCGAGTCGCTCCAACCTGTGGTGAATGTGGTTTCTATCGCCCTCAAATGGCGATTTACCCTTGAGCAGGCGCACTGCAAATATCCGTAGCGAATCAAAAATCGGCACAATTAAAATAGACACTGCAACGGCAGGTGCTGAATAAATAAAGGGTTCGGATTTGCCACCAAACTTGTTTAATTCTATAAACTTTATGGCCAATGCAGCCGTAACCAAACCAATAATTAAAGCGCCGGTATCGCCCATAAATATTTTGGCGGGGTACCAGTTGTATTTCAGGAAACCGGCAATTGCACCAGCCAATGCGAAGGCGATAAATGCATAGTGCATCTGGTGCATCAAGGCGAAAAATACCCCAAAAATTGCATTGGCAAGAATGCCCACGGCACCCGCTAAACCATCAATTCCATCAATCAGGTTGAAGGCATTATTTAAAAAAATGATCAGAATAACGGAAAAAACACCACCCCAGAGCGTGGGCATATCGCCTATTCCTAAAACCCCATACAAACTGGTTAACCGAAATCCTCCAAAGAAAACAAGGATGATGGCCACAAGCAGTTGCAAAATAAATTTTGTACTGGTGTTGCTGCCATAAACATCGTCTTTTAAGCCTAAGGTAGCTAAAATGATGCAGGAAGTAATGAGGAAATTTGCTTCTTCGAATTTAACAAGCGTTGAGAAAAGTAAAGTCGTGATCGTAAAACTGGCTACGATTGCCGTACCGCCCAAACGCGAGATATTGCGCTTATGGCTTTTGCGGTGCATATCATTCTGATCAAATAGCTGATATTTATCGGATGTGAAAATAATGGAAGGAATGCTTAAAATCACAATAAGGCAAGCCAACGATGCGATAGCGAAATAAAAAAACTCCGGACTTGTATTTAATAAGTGTGTAAGCAATATTGTAGAAGTTTTGCTAACAAATATAACAATTAAGACAACAGTGTCAGTTTACAAAATTAGGAATATTGATTTACGCATGGATAAAATGCGGTGAAAATTACCGTTCAGTTTGTTCAGTAACGAACGATTTATGATTAAGATGAGTTGCGGTCATTAGCTGCAACGAGGCATCCGTAATTGTACGACGCATTTTGTATTGCAATAAAATTGCTATTCCATAAGTCTTCCTTCTGAGGAGATGTGGAGATTTTACTTGGCAAAAGTTCAGGTAAGCAAGTAAAAATTTTTAGCTACCAAAACTGCACGAGTTTAGACAACTTTTTCTTCAAAATTACCATCACCGGAAGTGGAATTTTATTGCGTTTTAAGGCTTTATAATCGTTTAAAAAAGCCTTGCAGAGACTGGTTAAAGAGTTATTACTAACCCCACCCGCACGCATGTTTACCATAAGCATTGGCAAATAAGCAGCTTTAAGCCGGTGCGTGTAGAAATACCTTAATATCAGGTCGTAATCTGCGGCGGTTCCTAAATCGTTAGCATACATTCCATGCCGCTCGAAGAGGCTCCGTTTTAAATATAAAGTTGGGTGCGCAGGCATCCAGCCACTTAAAATATCGCTTGCGGTTGCTTCTCTAGATTTCCACTGCCTCAATACCCTATTCGATTGCGGCATTATGTAATTTAAATCACCGTAAACGGCATCGATACCGGCAGAAAGCGCAAATGTTTTTGCCACCGCGTCGATTACGCCGGAATTAGCCAGCATATCATCGGCATTTAAAAGCCCAACCACCTCACCCCTTGCCAGATTGATGCCTTTGTTTATTGCTTCGTATAGTCCGCTATCAGGTTCTGAAATTAAATGGCCAATATGCGGCCTGTACTGTTGCAAAATTGATAAGGTCGAATCAGAAGAATTTCCATCAATAACAATATACTCAATATCACCGTATGATTGCCTAATAACCGATTCTACACAATCTTTTATGTAAGCTTCACCATTATAAACTACTGTGATAATCGTTATTTTCATCCGCTATGCGCCAGATTTTTCTAAGTTGCAAAACTGCAATTCCGGTTGTAAAGATAAAAAATATGGAGGTATAATCGTCGAGCGGACAATTGGTTGGATCAATGCTCGCATATATTCCTGTTCGATAGAAACGTATGCCAATTACTTGCGGCGGACCACTGCTTACTTCGTATTGCTGGTAGACAGCACAAGTTCCGCCAATATCCCGAATACAACCATAAGTCTGCGACCCGTCGGTTCTTGAGCCAGCTATTTCTCCTGCTCTGGTAACCGGACCAGAGATTATGGTTTGCCATTCAGTTGGACTTCCAGCCCCATAAGGTGTGTAGTACAGATAATCTGACATCCCTCTAACTATATGGCAGCCGTAGATTTCACCAAATGAATTTTTAGCACGTAATAATCCCAAGAAAAATATAATAAAACCTAGAAAGACGTTTTGAGATGTGATGTAAGAGCGGGATGATTAAACACAACTTTTTCATAAGCTATAGTATTAATCATACCTTGAAGATAGCATTTGTTTTCGAATGTGCAAGCAGTTAATACATTGTTTCCCTGTATTTTGATTAGCGAACGGTGGGTGGAAATTTCAGAGGAGCGTTGATGACGATTGGGATATTCGTTTAAAAAAAAACAGTTGCTACGGGCAAATAGCGAACGCATTACCCTTAAGCAAACTTCCTTTTTCGAATTGCTAATAAGCCCATTGTACAGGCAACCGCGGCAAGCGGAAGGGTGTAATCATCTAAATCACAATTTAAAGCATAGCTGGAGTAATATGTACCGCGGGTTGCAAGATAACCCAAATCCAAAAAATAACGATTGCCACAAGTTACCACATACAGCAACGGCGTTGCACCCACAACAACGGTAACCACCCCTCCGCCTGTGCAAACAAAACAGGCTTTAGCGGTGCTCGCCACTCCGTTGTAGCAGGAATTTCCAGGTTGCTGGTAAACCTTTAAATCAGCTGCTATCGAAACACCAATTGCCGGAGTAGTTTCTAATGTATAAAGTTGTGATCCAATTGCGCATCCTTCAGCAGCATTTGCAACGCTGAAAGCAAAAAGAAATCCCGCAATAAGAATCCACCGACAGAAACCCATAATTACCATATATGATGGCGCAAAATTACTTAGGCAAGGGAGCACAACCTACGTTCGTTTCATTCAATTTGGAGAATTACTTACCATCATGCATTAAAACGATAGCTTCATTCGTTTTTACTTTTTTCGATGCTGCTTCCGGATTATAAGCATTCCACAGAGGCCAGCTGCGGCACTTAAGGCAAAGGTGTAATTGTCTAGGTTGCATTGAACCATTTGAAAATTAGTACTCCTTATTCCTACACTTGCCATATCCGAGCAGGCGAGACCTGTTATCGTTGCACAAACATAACATGCACTTCCGGTTTTAGGTGTCCAACTGCAATTATTTGCAGACAGTGCAGTTTGCAAACCGCCGCGTTGAAATGTTTCTAGTCCCAAATGGTTAAATAAGGTTGCGCTTCGGTATACGATATTATTTGGCAACAGACACCCATCCACAGCGAAAGCAGGAGAATGTAAAGAAAGCATACAAATCACGAACAAAATTTTCCTACTAGACATACATATTCTTTCCACAAAAATATGGTAGCCGGAGAGAAAATTAGTTGTGCATTTTGTTCAATTACTGACACTTAAGTGATACTAAACAGGCGATTAAATGTGAAGAGTTTGATGAGCAAAAACGAACAACATTGCGAGACAACCACACAATGGTCTAATAATGACGAAAGTTTTAATATTGGACTGGAAAATTATCGAGATGAGAAGTATTTGGAAAGGTCTATGTAGCAAGTGAACTAAAAAGTTATTTTAAACCTCCTAATAAAAATAAAGCCGATGCCAGCAAATCCAAAAGTTAAAAAAAACGGATAGTCATCTAATGGACAAGGCAATGCGCTATAGAAAACCTCATTACCTGGATCATAGCAATATGACGTTGTTTGAATGTTTGGACAAAGATAATTACTTGGAATTCTTGGAAACCGAATATAGCATGTAGAAGTCGGCACGATATCTCGAACGCACCTAACTGCACGAGCATTACTAATCCTTGTTGGGTCATTTGTCGCGCCATTCCATAAATAAAGTGTTGCCGACATGTAGGTTCCACTAGTAACTGTATAAATATTACCTCCTGGGGAGATGCAACCGACAGATTGGGCTCTCGTAACCGAGGCTAAAAGGAATGACAGCACGATACAGTATATAATTTTCACTTAGGGATCAGGAACGGAAAAGTTTCCATATTCAAAAATACGAAAGAACCATTTATTCGGACTTCAATTGCTAGATCATCATACAATTTTTGTATTTTTTGATGAAAAACCACCCAAAAAATGCTGAAAACACAACGAACAGGAATAAATTATTGTCCAGCGGACAATTCACAATGTTGAACAGATATTCATCGCCACCCGCTAAAGATCTGCCTGAGGCAGAACATTTGTAAGTTCCTGTTCTTTTTGTCAGGTTTCTTGCATAAGTAGCATTGCCGGCATTACAGTTTAAACTTAACGGATTGTACCAGAAGCCAAATAAATCAACTGAAATGTAAATGCGGTTATCGCCAGGATAATAGCAACCTATGTAAGTTTGGGCTTTTCCACTTCGACAGTAAAAAACGAATATAACTAAGAATATAAAAAAAAAACCTCTGCATCAGTTCTACAAGCTTTAGGAGCTTTACTGAAGTGAAATGCAATGACTAACGAGGACTAAATTTGGCTACGAATTGTATTATATAAACGCAGTTGCGGAAAAAAAGTTTTGCTGCAGCTTTTCCAGACTATTGGGAAAGCCCTAGTTTCATCCTTCGAAAGGCAACCCAAGCAAGAGGGAGTAATAAAATTGGAATAGCACTGTCCAAAGGGCACGATGTTATTTTGACATAATTACCATTAGTACCAGTTGTGTAATTAGCAGCATGAATAGATTTTATTCAGGGACATGTAGCTACAACAGATAGAGGATTAACGAATGTACTCAAAAAAAAGTAAAATCTCCCTTTTTAGAATATTGACTATTTAATTCATTGTTAAATACGGTTTAAGTTTGATTTAGTTGGCGATTGTCGAATTCCTAATATACCTAAAAGGCCGATTAACGGCACTAATATAAAAAGATAGTTGTCTAACGGACAGTTTATTCTTGTATAGATTACTTGTCTGTAAGCAGTATTGCAAACATTGTTAATACAGCAACGAATTGTCGAGGTATTAGAAACTGAATTGTAATCATATCTTGGACATGCAGTCGGGTTAGACAAATTATTGTAAATGATTGGACCTGTGTAATTAGTGCGAGCTGTATTCGCTGGTGCAGGCCCAATATCGATACCATAAATTGTTTCGTTTGAGAAATTATAGTTCATAGCACAGCCCGTGTCAGCGCTCACGTTTAAAACATTTATAAACGTTACAAAAAAGAATATTTGAATCAGTTTTCCCATAAAATATCTGGATACTTTCGGAAGGATATGCTTAAAATAGAGGTTTTACAAAAATAATTTCCAGAGCTATTTAAAGTGAGTCGAGAGAAAAATGTAATTGACAAATGTCATGAATGAATTACGCTGATAAAATGCCTTAATACCAGAATCAAAAATATAGCCAACTGGCGCCATTAATTTTTCTCTTCATTTAATCATATTAAAAACTATTTTTGTTTTTCAAACAAAATTATTTCGGATCAGGTTATGGCGGTGATTTTCAACATGAGGAATGCATTTTATTTTCTATCGTTTGTGTTCATACTTGCATGCAGTGCATGTTCCGTACGTAAGGAACATAGTCTTTTTAATGCGCCGAGTGATATCGTTACCGACACCATCAAGCATGTTTATGTGGTAAACGACCAGGGCATAAGCGATGCTTTCTATAAAATAAAAATTAACGATCAACTGGCTATCCGCAACGTTCAAAATCCGGAATTCGGGGCAACGAATTCAACGGTTTCCAACGCATCTTCAGGCACACAAAGCGGGGCATCGGGAGCAACCAGCAGCGTACTTTCCTACCCGGTTGAGTTAGATGGAAAAGTGAATTTACCTGCCATCGGAAAGGTTGAAGTTGTTGGTTTAAGTCGCAGGGAAGCCGCGGTAAAAATCGAAGAACTATACAAAACGAAACTGCTTAAAGATCCCATCATCGAGTTATCGGTCGTAAGTTTAAAGGTAACCTTGCTTGGCGAATTTGGCAAACAGGGGAATTTTTTGCTCGAACGCGACAACACAACGCTGATAGACATTATCGGCGAAGCGGGTGGCATAACAAAAACCGCAGACCCGAAAACTTTAAAAATAATCCGTGGCGATAGAAGTCACCCGGAGATTATATATGTAAACTTAAACGACATTAATAGTTTAGCCAGTAAAAAACTGGTTCTTCAGAATAATGATATCATCATTTTGCAGCAAACCAAGAATTCGGCAACGAGCGAGAAGCTGCAGAGTTTTAACAACATCGTTCAGCCCCTGCTTGTAGTGGTAAACCTTGCCGTGTTAATATTCACTGTAACCAGATAAATCGGCATTCGCCTGAACAAGCCGTTACAATCCGCTAAACGAAGGACAAAGCCAAAAACATTGTGTTCCAATTAATCAACTTAAATTGAGCGCTCCAGACATCAATTAAGGATTAAAGTAGCGCCCTTTAAAGTTGTCTTTTGTAAAAAAACTATTGATTTTCCTCATTAAATTCGTAGAAACATCTTCGAAAATAGTTGCTTTTAAAAAATTGATTTTATCTTTATAATCTTAATTAGTTTACATCAAACACTAAAAAAATAGACATTGACTGAGTTGGTGCAAGAGAAAAAGGCGGTGAGCCAAAGTATTGATTTCTACAAAATCTTTCGCGTTTTTTTAAGTCGCTGGTATTGGATAGCCGCAACTGTTGGTATTTCTTTATGTATTGCCTGGCTGTATTTGTGGTACACCCCTCCTATTTATCAAACCGGCGCTTCGCTAAAATTAGAGGATAGCAACCCTGCCATTAGCACGGGAAGCCAGATGGGGCCTCAAAACTACAATTACACAGATAAAATTCAGGCCGAAAGTTTCACCATTCGCAGTAACGAGGTAATTTTGAATGCCGTAAAAACATTAGATTACAAAATAAGCTACTATTTAAAAGGCAGGATTAGAACTACAGAACTTTATCCGAACGTACCATTTGTAATCGAAATTTTAAAACAAGACAGCGTAAATTTCGACCGTTCATTATTTGAGGTTACCGCTGCTGACGCACAGCATTTTAGACTGTATCCTGCAGAAAACGATAAGCAGAAAACGATTTATCGCTACGGACAGACTATAAATATCGGGAACATGACTTTCCGCATTAAAGACAGGATACCTGAAAAAAGCGTTTACCAGTTTAAATTTAATAGTAAGGAAGATTTTGTGGGCCGAGCGATGGGTGGCTTAAACATTGGCGAAGCGGCTCGTTTTACCAATGTGATGAGTTTGAGCCAGACGGATGGCAATGCTGTTTTTGCGGCAGACATCCTGAACGCCATCATGAAGGAATATGTGAAATTTGATGTAATCCAACGAAGGCGTTCGGCGAGGCAAACTGTCGATTTCATCGACAACCAGTTAGGTTTTATCAATACCGAAGCCGGAAAATCGGGTAGCAACCTGGCCAATTTTAAAACGCAGAACAGGATGATCGACATGGGTTCATCGACAGCGGCAACGGTAGGAAAACTCTCCGATTTCGAAAAACAAAAAACAGAACTCAACTTAAAACAACTCGGCATTAAGCAGTTGCAAGAACAGGTAAACAGCAACAGGGCGAAAGTAGAAATTGGCTTAGATTTAGAAGGCGAATTAAATAGTGGTCTGGGCACATTAGTTGGCCAGCTGAATACGCTGCTCGCCAACAGGGAAATTAAATTGGGTCAGTTCAACAGCGATTCGCAACCGGTGAAACAAATTGAACAACAGATCGCGAATGTAAAGGCAAGCATCAGAAGTGCTGTAAGCGGCATGCTGAGACAGAATGAACAAACCATTCGTTATATCGACAACCAGATTGCAGGTGTTAATCAAAGTATGAGCACGATTCCGGTGAAAGAGCAAAATTTTGTGAAATTGCAAACCAATTTCGAAGTAAACAATAAGGTACGCTCCTATTTATCAGAAAAAAAGCTGGAAGCCGAAATGAATGCAGCGGCGATTGTACCAGGTGCATCTATCGTGAACCCGGCTTATCCATCGTATTATGCCATTTCCCCGAACAGCAATAAAGCCTATAGTACAGCAATGATGCTCGGCTTGGCGGCCGGCTTCGGTTTAATTTTGCTTGTCCGTTTTCTAAATCCATACATATATGATAAGGAAACGGTTGAAGGTTTAACTCACACGCCAATTATTGGAGTAATTAGAAAATTCCCCGATTATATAGACCAGGATAGCCGGCAGGCGCTGTCGCTATCAAAACCGAAATCTGTATTCGCTGAGTCCGTGCGTTCCGTGCGAACGAATCTCAGCTTTCTGGCCAGTCATAAAGCCAGCAAAATTATTTGTATAACATCCGAAATTTCCGGCGAAGGAAAATCGTTTGTTACCATTAACCTCGCAAGTACGTTAGCCTTAATTGAAAAAAAGGTGATATTAATCGCGGCCGATTTAAGAAAATCCAAATTGCACAAAGCTTTTGGAAGCGACAATAAAAAAGGCCTGAGTTCCTTATTGTCGGACCAGGCAACGCTGGCCGAAGTTATGATACATGATGATGTGCACCACATCGATTTTATTCCGTCAGGCCCAGTTCCGCCGAACCCATCGGAGCTTTTGCATACCGCAGCGATGAAAGAATTGTTAAAAAGCCTGGAGAAAACCTACGACTACGTGCTTGTTGATACCGCACCGGTAGGTTTGGTTTCGGATGCAATACCACTAATCCGTTCGTCTGACGTTAATCTTTTTGTTATCCGTTCCGGCGTTTCGCAACAGCGAGCCGCAAATATTCCAGAGCGTTTATCACGTGAGTACGGTTTGAGCAACCTCGCCATTATTTTAAATGCTTTTGGCGATGATGCGCTGTACTCGAATTATTATACGACAGACTATTCACGCGGTGGAGGCAACAGCACCTATTACTATTCTGATTATTCAGGCTATTCTGGCTCAGGTTATTATGATGATGAGAACAGAAAATGGTGGATGTTTTGGAAAAGAAAATGAAAACGGGTTAAAGGTAAGTAATGGAGTAATAGGCTCAGGAAGCTCATTCTATGTTTTAATATTGAAGAAAAAGAAAACAGGGGAAAATATTGGCAATCCTGACGATAGATGGAAGAGGTTAGAAAGGACAAAAATTTTAAGGTAGGTTTTCAAGTTAATGATTGATAATAAATACAGATGGTATCCGGTTTATACGCGTTCAAGAGCAGAAAAGAAAGCATATCAGGAGTTGATCAGAAAAAATATTATCGCCTATTTACCTTTAAAAAAAGAGTTAAAGCAATGGAGCGACAGGAAAAAAATTGTTGAAGAACCCTTGATTAAATCCTATCTGTTTGTGTATATTTCGGCCAAAGAGCATGCTGAAGTATTAATGACGAACGGCATAGCAAGGTTCCTCTATTTTTCGGGCAAAATAACATCAATGCCTGAGCAACAAATTGAAAGTTTAAAGCTATTACTCGCTACCGATGATGAATTGGAGGTGTTTGACTATGATATTAAACCTGGGCAAAAGGTGATTATTAAAGCCGGGCCTTTTAAAGATATGATGGGAGAATTGGTTTCAGTACACAATAAACAGCGTATTATCCTACGTTTAGAAAATATGGGCTTTGCAATAAACATTAATACCTCAATGGGATTTGTAGAGCCGGTTTAAAGGCTGGAAAGATGTTTTCTAGATTGGTTAAGTAATTAATCGGTAAGTTGTTTTACCAGACCACTGATAATTCTTAATTATTGCTAATTGATTATCAAAAAAAACAGTTCGTTTTTTTTAAAAAAATGTGACTGAAAGGGCGAAGCTGTGTCCGGCCATCACCCCTTTTGCTTTTAAGAATTACCCATTCCAAATCCAAAATCGTGATTAGTAGATCGTAATTTAATGTGCCGCATCGCTGGAATTTTAAATAAAGCTGCTAACACTGAACAACTCGCAAAAGATGTTCAAGCGATGTGCGACAGCATGAAACATGGCGGCCCTGATGATGAAGGCTTTTACTGCGACGAGGAAAATGGCATCTGTTTTGGTCACAGGCGCCTCGCCCTTATCGATTTGAGTACGAAAGGTCATCAGCCAATGCATTACAATGATGATAACCTTGTGATTACCTTTAACGGTGAGATTTATAATTACCTAGAACTGAAAGACGAGTTGAAACAATTAAACTTCAACTTCAGCACAAAAACTGATACCGAAGTGATCCTGGCAGCTTACAGCGCCTGGGGAAAAGAAAGTTTTAATAAACTAAAAGGAATGTTTGCCCTAGCCTTACACGATAGAAATAAGGCACTTGTTTATCTTGTTCGGGATAAAGCAGGCATAAAACCTTTGTATTACGCTACATCATCAGGTAATCTCACCTTCGCTTCGGAGGTTAAAGCTTTCAGTTGCACATCAGAAAAATACACTGAAAATACTGATTGGAAGGTTTTTCTATTAGCATTCGGTCACATTCCGGAGCCATTTACCACACTGGCGAATGTAAAAATGCTGCCGAAAGCAAGCCTTTTGGAATATAATATCCGTACATCAGCTTGTAAAATAAGTGCCTTCAAGCAGAAAATACAATTAAAAACAATCACCTCTAAAAAAGAAGCTGAAAGTTTGATTTCAAAATCCTTAAGTGAAGCCGTAAAAAGACATTTAATTGCAGATGCTCGCATCGGGATATTTTTAAGTGGTGGTGTAGACAGTAGCCTGCTTACGCTAATCGCAGATAAAAATGTGAATGCGTCGGTCAATACCCTCTCAATAAATTTCGACGACGAGCAATTTTCGGAGAAAAAATTTCAGGACCTAATCAGTTCGAAAATTAAGGGCGAGCATGCTGAATATACTGTTAGTGAAGGTGCATTTAATTCGCTGCTGCCAAGGGCGCTGGAAGCGATGGATCAGCCCACAACGGATGGCATAAATTCGTGGTTTGTTAACTATTATGCGAAGCAAAAGAACTTAAAAGCAGTTTTATCAGGTGTAGGTGCCGATGAGCTTTTTGGCGGCTACCCATCTTTTAAGCGGATGCGAAGGGTGAATTTGTTAGCTGCACTCCCTGGTTTTTTACTTAAAGCCGGTAAATATTTTAACAAACCTGCATTAAAGCGTATTTATTATCTGAGTTATAAAAATGCTGCAGGAAAGTATCTTTTCTTACGGGGCTTTTTTACGCCGCCAGAGATTTCGAAAATCCTGAACCTATCCTTAACAGAAATCAATACGACGTTGAATAAGCTGGAAGCTCAAATCCCGAAACATTTAGGCGTAGAAGAACAAGCTTCCTGGCTGGAAATCAATTTGTATATGCAAAATCAGCTTTTAAAAGACACTGATTCTATGAGTATGCAACACGGTGTGGAGGTACGCGTACCATTTCTTGATGACGATGTTGTTGCGGCAGTAAATGCAGTTCATAACGATTTAAAATATAAGGGTGAAAAGACAAAAAAGTTATTGATAGATGCCTTTTACGGCACTTTACCGGAAACGATTTGGAACAGAAAAAAGATGGGTTTCACATTTCCATTCCAGAAATGGTTAGTTAAAAACGATTTTTTCATCGAAAGATTCAATCACTCTTCAAACGATTTTGTAGACAAGCTTACAACAGACTTCAAATCTGGAAAAGTGCATTGGTCTAAAATGATGGCCGTTTATCAGGTATTAAACAACTGATGCAAGATCAGAAAATACTTTTACTTACGCTACATTCTTTCAGTTTGACAGGCGGAATTGAGAAAGTTTGCCGAAGCCTTAGCAAAGTGCTAAAAGACCTTTTTGAGCAACAAAAAATCAAATCCTATCAGGTATTGAGTATGTACGATTCGGTAGCAGATTTGAAATATGTAAACCAGAAATCCTTCAAGGGTTTTGGTTCGAACAGATTCCGATTTGCGTGTCATGCTATTAAATTCGGAAGTTCGTCTGATGTAATTATTTTAAGTCATGTTAACCTTTTAATTTTTGGATGGATTATCCAAAAGATTAAGCCCGGCAAGCGGATTATTCTCTTCGCCCATGGCATAGAAATCTGGACTGAACTAAGCAAGTGGAAAACTGATTTCATTAGAAAGAACGTCGAAATATTCGCGGTAAGCAGGTTTACTGCCGATACCGTTCAAAAGGTTCATCAGCTAAATTCTTCAAAAATTACCGTTTTGAATAACTGCCTAGATCCTTTTTTTGCACTGCCAGAATCGTTTGCTAAGCCGTTGGAACTGATGGAACGTTACGGTCTATCAACAGATATGCAGGTTTTATTTACACTCAACCGGCTGTCTTACTCAGAGCAATATAAAGGCTACGACAAAGTTATTGAAGCGTTGCCGGAACTCCCTAAAAACGTGATTTACATTTTGGGTGGCAAGGCTGATGCCGGGGAAGAACTGAGAATCAAAGAATTAATAAGCAGTCTCGAGTTAGAGCAACGGGTAATTTTAACTGGATTTATTGCTGACGATGAAATTGTGGCTCACTACCTGCTCGCTGATCTATTCATTATGCCTAGTAAGGCTGAAGGTTTCGGAATCAGTTTTATCGAGGCTGCAGCCTGTGGCCGCCGTTCTATTTGTGGAAACCTTGATGGCAGTCGCGATGCAATATTAAATGGTACATTGGGCCGTCCGGTTAATCCCGATAACAAACCGGAACTGCTATCAGCGATTATCGACGAATTATCAATTGCACAACCTAAAGCTGAATTTCTGCAAAGGGAATGCCTGAAAGCCTTCAGCCATGCTAGTTATTCAGCTAAAATAGCCGAAAACCTAACTGCACGAGCGGTTCTAAATCTTTAAGAATTAGTGGAAAACAAAGAAGCGTATAACTGGACTATTGAAGCAAAAGCCTCTTTGTTTGATTTGAAATTAAATGAAGTTTGGGCCTATCGCGACCTGCTTTTATTGTTGGTTCGCCGGGATTTCGTGTCTTTTTATAAACAGACCATTTTAGGTCCGCTTTGGTTTTTCATACAACCACTGTTCACTACCATAATATTCACTTTTATATTTGGCAATTTAGCCGGAATCTCAACAGACGGGCTTCCAAAGCCGCTTTTTTATATGGCAGGCATTACAGCGTGGAATTATTTCGCAGATTGTTTAACCAAAACCTCGACCGTTTTCAGAGACAACGCCGGCATTTTTGGTAAGGTTTACTTCCCGAGGTTAATTATGCCTCTGAGTATTGTTGTAAGCAATTTGGTCCGTTTTGGGGTACAAATGTTATTGTTTTTGTTGATGATGGGTTACTACTACCTGTCAGACGCTCGCTTTCAAATCACTTGGGCTGTTGGTCTCTTCCCAATAATTGTGATTTTGATGGCACTATTAGGATTAGGTGCAGGCATGTTTATCTCAGCCATGACGACCAAATACCGCGACCTTGCTTTTTTGGTTGGCTTTGGCGTACAATTATTAATGTATGCTACAACTGTAATATACCCACTTTCTACAGCGCTTGATAAATATCCGGAGTATGCCTGGATAATTGAATACAACCCGATGACGCCCATTATTGAAACCTTTCGTTACGGGTTTTTAGGCGAAGGGAGTTTCAGCTGGGGAAGCTTAGGTTATGCAACCGGAGTAACTATTGCCCTGCTTTTATTCGGCATTTTGATCTTTAATAAAGTAGAACGGAATTTTGTGGATACGGTGTAGTGTAAAATGAATCAGCTTTTCAACATAGGCAAAAATTAACATCACAATCTTAAGGAGATTTTGAAAGTCGCGACAAAACTTAATAACATTCGAGTACAACTAAATGTACCGTTTTGCACACCTGATTTTTTGAATAAATCTTATTATCCGTCTTTAAATGGATGGAGAGCAATGGCTATTATTTTGGTTGTTCTAGGACATGCTAAAGCAACCGCTCCTCAATATTCATTTTATTACAATTTTGCTGAAAATTTTATTTATCAAAATTTAGGCGTTAGAATTTTCTTCGTTTTAAGTGGCTTCTTAATTACTTCCTTATTGATAAAGGAATATATAAAAACAACTTCTATAAATATCAAAAACTTCTTTATAAAAAGGACGTTAAGAATTTTCCCAGCTTTATATATCTATCTTCTGTGCGTTCTAATTGTCAGTAAAATTCTTAAAGTAGACTTGAATTTGGATAATTTTTTAGGGCCAATGTTATACCTAAATAACTTCAACCTTTTTCAAGGAACCTGGCTCACTGGCCATACATGGTCTTTGGCAGTTGAAGAGCAATACTATCTCATATGGCCAATTATTTTCTTCAAATTATTGAAAAACACATGGTCAATCTGCATAATCATAATATTATCCATGCCTACATTAAAAGTACTTTGGTACTATAATCCTGAATTGAAGAATGTTACCTTAGAACCGTTCCTATCAAGCGCAGATGCAATTTTTATGGGTTCCTTCTTTTCAATACTGTCATTCAAGGGTTTTTTCACAAGTCGACAGCTATTATGGCATAATGGTATTTTATTCTTCATTTCAATAGCCATAATTGAAATGATATACTTTTTTTCATCGCGTGGTCTTTATGCCCCAGTACTTCTGCCCTTTGGAAATCTCCTTAACAACATTTTAACTATCTTTATGATAATTAGCACATTAATAAATAACAAATCGATTATTTATCGATTTCTAAATTCAAAATATATAGTCCATTTAGGTATTATATCCTATAGCCTATATTTATGGCAACAACTTTTTATTATCCCAACTTATCTTTACAATGGTAAATTTAGTTCGTTTCTGGTTTTTCCATTCAATATTGTGTTGGCTTTATGCGCAGGGGAAATATCCTATCAACTTATCGAGAAATGTTCTCAAAAAATTAGAGAAAAATTCATTCCAGTAAATTAAATTCTCAAAAATAGCTAATCATCATTATAACTTCGAGTTAGATATAATTTTTCAATGTACACACTTCGTAAATACTTTTTTAATTTTAAAAACTGGATAGCTTCCTATGAAAGAATTAAATACCTATATAATAAGAGAAAATTATTAAAAAAAGGTTATAAAATAAATTCTACAACTGATGAGTATATCGTTTCGAGTGTAAACAAATCAGATATCTTTTTAAGAAAAAAAGGAAGTGATTGGTCTGTATTTAAACAAATTACAATAGGAGGAGAATACAATTATATAATTGAAAAGATAAAGGCAATTATCTCAAATCCGAGTCTCATAATAGATTGTGGCGCTAACATAGGGTTAACCTCGTACCAACTATCCTATGCCTTTCCAAATTGCAGAATTATTTCAGTTGAGCCTGATTTCGGTAACTACACGCAATTACTGAAAAATTTGAATGGAAGAACTAATTTATTAGGTCTAAATAAGGCAATTTGGTCTGAAAAAAGAATGTTAAATTTTGACTATGATTTTAGAGATGGTCAAGATTGGTCAGTTAGAACAACTGATGAAAAAACACTAAGTGGAGTTTCAGTAGAATCAATAACAATAAATCAAATATTAGAATTATCAGGACACAAAGTAATTGATTTTCTAAAAATTGATATTGAAGGGGCAGAAAAAGAATTATTTAAAGATAAAAACACAAGCAATTTTCTTAATCAAACAAAATTTATCTCTATAGAAATTCATGATGAATTTGATATGAGTAGTAAGATCTACCAAACGCTAAAAGAAAACAATTTTAAATTAATAAAGTGCGGTGAATTAATGTTTGGTATTAAAAATCAATTTATTTAAACAATCTAGAGATACAAGGTTTAACCAGATATTTCAAGGTTTGTATTTGATTTAATGAATAACGGTCTAGTAATAAAAGTAGAACATCTAAGTAAGGCTTATCAGTTGGGGCAAATTGGTACGGGCACAATCAGTCGTGATTTGGAACGGTGGTATGCAAAAGTACGTGGCAAAGAAGATCCATTTTTACATATTGGAGAAAATAACAACCAGAGTACCAAAAGTGCAAGCAACGTAGTTTGGAGTTTAAAGGATATTAATTTTGAGATTGAACAAGGTGATGCAGTGGGTATTATTGGCAGAAATGGTGCTGGTAAAAGTACATTATTGAAGATATTAAGTAAGGTTACCGCTCCAACTACAGGTAAGATTTTTGGAAAAGGTAGAGTCGCCAGTTTATTAGAAGTTGGGACAGGATTTCATCCAGAATTATCGGGACGAGAAAATATTTTTCTCAACGGTGCGATTTTGGGGATGAGGAAAAAAGAAATACAACGGAAATTGGAAGAGATTGTAGATTTTGCGGGCATTGAGCGATACTTGGATACGCCAGTTAAAAGATATTCATCTGGCATGTATGTTCGTTTAGCATTTGCCGTGGCAGCACACCTCGAATCTGAAATTTTAATTGTTGATGAAGTATTGGCGGTTGGTGATGCAGAATTTCAGAAAAAATGCCTGGGCAAAATGAGTGATGTCAGTAAAGGCGAAGGTAGAACCGTATTATTTGTGAGCCATAATATGGACGCTGTAGCAACACTCACAACCAAATCACTTTATCTTAAAAATGGTGAATTAAACTTATACGACAAGACTGACACTACTATTCAGAAATATTTAGAAACAGATACAAATGAAGTTGGTATTTATATCAAAGATCCAAATGCTAACAGCCCATCTTTTACGAAAGTAGAAGTTATAACATCAGAAAAAGATGGTACTCACATGAATGGCGAAGATCTAATTGTAGATATTGACATCAACATGCCTGAGATTATAGAAGGCATGTCAGTATCATTACAAATCTGCAATTCAAAGGAAATTCCTATAATCTATACCTACTTATTTGATACAGAATCGCCCCTATTGAGAAAAAGTGGTGTTAACAAAATGCGTTGTATACTCCCCAAATGCAAGCTTTACGCTAATACCTATTATTTAATAATGCACTTAGCTGAAACTAAGGGTAAATTCAAGTTTGAAGAAGTCCATAAAATTTGTGAATTCGAAGTGGTTATGCCCAATAAGGTCATTGAATGGGGCTGGCAAAAAGACTCTTGCGTATACACTGAAGACTTTACTTGGGAGAAAATATAACTATATGAGAGAAGAAAGCCTTGGCCGTTTAAACACAACAGATATAAAAATTGATGATTTGTATTATTTGCATTATAAGTATTACCATCGAGATTTATTTGATGCATTTGAAAAGTATGCTCTAGGTAATTTATTAGATATTGGATGCGGCAATAAGCCCTACGAGAATAAATTACGGCATAAAATTAGTAAATATACAGGCATTGATATTATTCAATCTAGTGATAACAAAGTTGATTATTTATGCCCTGCGAATAAAATACCTTTAGAAAATAGCTTATTTGAAACAGTAATTTCAACCCAAACAATAGAGCATGTGGAAGATCATCAGGGCTTAGTAAATGAAGCTTATAGATTGTTGAAGCCAAATGGGATTTTTATTGTTAGCGGTCCAATGTACTGGCCGTTACATGAAGAACCCTATGACTTTTTTAGGTTTACCAAACATGGCTTTAAATACATCTTAGAAAAAGCTGGCTTTGAGATTGTAGAAATAAAATCGAACGGCGGTAAATGGTCTGTAGCCGGACAAGCATTTTTGCATGCATTATTGCCGAGCGTTTATAATATTAAAGGGTTAAAAGGAATATTTTTACGTAAATCTTTTCAATTATTTGGAGGGACTAAAGGAGTTAATATTTTTTTTGAAAAAATTGATGATGAGATCACGGACAACTCAAATACAATGAATTATGTTATTGTAGCAAAAAAAACGCCATGATTCTAACGGTGGTCATTCCGTGTTATAACCATGGTCAATACATACAAGAAGCTATTGATAGTGTTTTAACTTATCAAGACCAACCAGTCGAAATTATCATTGTAGATGATGGCTCCACAGATATGTATACCATTGAGAAGATGGAAGAGCTTAAAGCTCTTAGTTATCATGTTATCCAGCAAAACAATGCTGGCTTAGCAACCGCGAGGAATGTTGGTATTGCAGAAGCTAAAGGTAAATACATTTTGCCTCTAGATGCAGACAACAAAATCAAAGCCGATTATATTCGAAAGGCTATAGAGCTTTTAGATACAAATAATGTCGATATTGTATATGCCAAACCTGTTTTTTTTGGTAAAGTAACCGAAGAAAGAATATTTTCCACACGTGAATTTAATGGAAAGGATTTAATTTTTACCAGCTATATTGATGCTTGTGCCGTTTATAGGAAAGAAGTTTGGGCAAAAAACAATGGCTATGATGCAAATATGCCATATCAAGGATTAGAAGATTGGGACTTTTGGTTAAATAGTTATTTTAATAGCTTCAGATTTATATTTATAAACGAAGAACTCTATCAATATAGAATATTGGAAAACTCGATGATAATAAACACTTTCCAGGGTAATAGGCATGAAGAATCTCACAGGTATCTCATCAATAAATATTCATATTTTATTTACAATGCACTTGTAGATTCCAATAGTATAAACCAAATCTATTATAATGACAGAAATAGACCTTTTAGAACTTCAATTAAATATTTAAGTCTTGCTTTGAAGAGAATATTTAAGATCAAATAAGTACCTATTTAATGGAATTCAATAAAACCCCGAAAGTTTCTGTTATTGTACCTGTTTATAATCATGATCAGTTCTTAACCCTTAGGATTGAATCGATACTCAATCAAAGTTATCAAGATTTTGAGCTTATAATATTGGATGATTGTTCAACTGACAAAAGTTTAAGCATTATAAATTCATATTCACCATCTAAGATTAGTCATATTATCACAAATCGGCAAAACGGTGGGAGCCCTTTTAAGCAATGGAAAAAGGGAATTGAAAAAGCAAAAGGAGAATATATTTGGATTGCGGAAAGTGATGATTATTGTAGCAGCAATTTTTTAAAAATAGCTACAGATACATTTAATGCAGACCCATTGATAAGCCTTTTTTACTCGAAAAGCGAGATGGTAGACGAAGATGGGAAATTTGCTAATAATCTAGATTGGTGGTATAGTGATCTAAATGCAAACAAATGGAATGAAAGTCACAGTAATGATAGCAAAATGGAAATTCTTACTTATTTGAGTAAAAAAAATACCATAGTAAATGCAAGTGCCGTCGTTTTTAAAAATACTTCAACTATAGTATGGATACTAAATGAAGTTGTGAATTATAAATTTTGCGGGGATTGGATGTTTTGGCTCATCTATTTAAAAAGTACAGATAAACTCTTTTATAGTACTAATACAACGAACTATTTCCGCACTCACAACAATACTACTCGCCAAAATGTAAATTATAACAGAAATTTTGAGATACTAAAAATTTATAAATGGGTTATCAAAAATGTTTATGATAATCAAAACAAAGCTCTACTATTTAAGTATTTTTTCGACAACCATATCATCAAGCCTCCGAGAAGATTTTTTTTTACGAATACATGGCTGTTGATTAAATCTACTGTAGTTACTAAATATTATTTTTCAAATATCATCCTCTATTATCTAAAAAGGAAAAATTGACACAAATAAAAATTGCCTTAATTTCGTTTGAGTACCCACCAAAAACAGTAATAGGTGGCATTGGTAGTTATATGTATCAAACTTCGCAAATGTTAATAAAGCGCAATATTTACGTCGAAGTATTTACATCAACTGTCGGCGAAACAAATAAATCATCGATTGAAGACGGCGTTTTAATTCATAGACTATCTACAACTGATCATAATTACTTTAGAAAAGAAATTGTTAGCCTTTTTAAGGAAAGAAACTCTAAAATACATTTTAGTTGTATAGAAGGACCGGAATATGGTGCAGACACATATTATATTAAAAAAAATTTTCCTGAGATACCTTTGCATATAAAGCTGCACACACCTAGTTTTCTAATTAGAGATATCACTGTAAAAAAATTAACTATTTTCCAAAAAGTTAGATTTGCGTTAGGTGCGCTTAAAAAACTTGAAAAGCCAGTAGCATATTGGCGATACAAATGCAAAAATGATTTAGAATATTTAAATTTATTAGACGCAACTTATATAACATCTCCATCAAAAGATCTTATCAAGCAAGTTAAAAAAAGATGGAAGATAGATAAGCCTGTTTATTATTTACCCTCTTCATATTCTCCAAGATCAGAATTATTAGAAATAAGTGCTAGTAATCTACCTGACAAACCAATTATAACTTATATAGGACGTTTAGAAATTCGAAAGGGAGTACATAATTTTATTGCAATTATTCCGAAAGTTGCATCAGTTTATCCAAACGTTATTTTCAGATTTATTGGACGTGACTTTCCATCGCCTAGTAAGGATGTTAGCATGAAAAACTATTTATCGAGCTCGCTTTCTGATTTCATTGAAAACATTGAATTTGCTGGAGAAATATCTCAAAGTGATCTACCAAAATTTCTAGTGAATACTAGTATTTGTGTTTTCCCTAGTTTATGGGAAAACTTCCCAAATGTTTGTCTTGAATCGATGTCTGCAGCGAGGTGCGTGATTGGGGGAAAAAATGGAGGTATGAGCGAAATGTTAGCAAATGATTGCGGCGTTTTAGTAGATCCTAAAAAACCTAATGAAATAGCAGAAACAATTATAAAAATTTTAAAAGAACCTGAAATCATAACTCAACGAGGAATTAGGGCTCGTGATAAAATTCTAAAGGCATATAATGAAGATGTCATATCAAAACATTATTTCTCCCTTCTAATTAACAATTTAAAAGGTGAATAAGAAAATAACAATTTTATTGACTGTTTTTAATGAAGAGGTGAGCATTTTAAATGCCTTAAGATCAATAAAAACAAATCAGATATACCCTGATGTAGATGTTGTTATAGTCGACGACTGCTCATTCAATTGCACTACTGTAAGAATTTTAAAGCTTCTAGAAACTTACACTAAATACAGGATTTTTCGTTCTCCTAAAAATTTGGGTCTATCTAACTCTAGAAATTTAGGCTTTGAAAAGGCTTTGGCAGAAATCATTGCTCCTTTAGATGCCGATGATACATTTCCAAAAAATGCTTTAGATAAGATATACAACACTTTTATAGACAATCCAAAAATAGATTTTGTTTATGGAGATTATGAACTCACAAATCTTGATAAAAATCATACAAAATTGATACGATGTAATCTTATTACAAAAGATTGTACAATTGATTTATCTGCTATCTTCGACAATTGGATTATGATGGGACAAAGTCCTTGTCGAAAACGTGTTTGGGATTTAGTAGATGGTTACGCTCTGAAGTACACCAACTCAGTCCAAGATGTCGACTTTTGGGTTAGAGCATTTCAGAAAAATGCCGTAGGCCTTTACTTAGCTGAAAGCATTTACTGCTGGAATCGATCCAGTTCAGGGATGAATGAAACATTTGACAGGAAACATTATTGGCTAATGTTAGATGAGCATTTTAACTTTATATCTAGATATATTAATAAAAAAAAAATTTCTAATAACATATCCGAAGGCTATTATAAATCAGGCTTATTATTTAAAATGCTTTTTTTTAACCTTAAGCATTTTAATGTTGTTGATTATAAAAACCATTTAAGACCAATACTTTTAGTGAAAAGAAAAATAAAAAATTCACTAAGATCATGATCAATTATCCAAAAATATCCATCGTTACTCCCTCTTTTAACCAGGCAGAATATTTAGAGCAAACCATACAATCGGTATTGGATCAAGAATATCAGAACTTAGAATATATTATTATTGACGGTGGCAGCACTGATAATTCTGTAGAAATCATCAAAAAATACGAACATAAACTAACTTATTGGATTAGTGAAAAAGATAGTGGGCAAAGTCAAGCTATTAACAAAGGATTTGCCAAATGCACAGGCGAAATAATTGGTTGGTTAAATTCTGATGATATTCTTGTAGATAATGCACTAAGTAATGTTGCAGATTGTTTCTTAACAAATAAGATTCAGATTTTAGTTGGAGGTTCACAACATTGGGAGCCAAAATCAAAAGTCTTTATACCTCATACAACTAACCCGGAAACCTACTTGGATCTATTGAAGTACAATAAAAAGATATGCTTAGCGCAACCATCAGTTTTTTATACCAGAAACCTTTTGTTATCATGCGGTGGTTATTTAAACGAAAAACTGCATTATACTATGGATTTAGATTTATGGTTTAGGTTTGGAATATTTGAAGGAATCAACGAAAGGATATATTTTTTGGATGAACCAATAAGCTTAATGCGAATACAAAGCAATCAAAAAACAACAAGTATGAATTACGAAGCCATGAAAGAAGCGGCCAAAGTTGTTTTGTACTACTCAAAAAAATATAATATTCGATTTGTAGATAGATTAACATTATTTTTTAGGTATCGCTTATTTAGGTATAGTCTTGTAAGTGAGCTTTGGGGTAGGTTAAAGTTTTTAGACATAATTGGCTATCGTGCGGTCTCAAAACTATTCAGTTCGACTAAATGAACCCTATTTCTGTAGTTATAGCAACCTTAAACAGAGGTGAAAATCTAGTTTCTTTGTTACGGCAAATTGAAAGCTTGGAAACTAAACCTCATGAGATTATTGTAGTGGATCAATCTGAAAGCTACCCTTTAAAGATTAAACAGCAATTGAATGAAATTTTACTGAATAGTTCTATAAATTATCAAAAAATAGAGATTAAAGGTGCCGCAGCTGCCAGAAATTTTGGTGTAAGAATTGCTTTGTCCGAGTACATTATTTTCATTGATGACGATGTTATCTTAACTCTAGATTTTTTTGAGAAATATTTATCTGTAATAAATTCTGATTTAGATTTTGATGCTATCGCAGGAAAAGTGCTTGGATTAGATAAAAAAACGAGTTATTCACTTCCAAAAGAGTTCAATGACCAGCTTTTCGGTTTCATGTTTAGACCCATGCATTACGGTTATCCGTTAGAACATTCGGATCTTGGAACCTGTAATATGATGATTAAAAAATCAGTTTTTAAAGAACTAGGTGGATTCGATGAAAATTTAAAACGATTGGAGGATTCAGATTTTTCGTTTAGATTTCTTAAGAATAACTACAAATCATATTACGACCCCTCAATAAGTTTACTTCACAAATTTTCTTTATATGGCGCTGCTCGAGACATTGCCACTAATCAAAACAGGCAATACCCATCAAAGGAATATTGGCAACAGTATTTCTATTATGTTATTAAAAATTCAACAATTATTGAGGGAAAAACCTTTCTACTTTTCTATTTGAAACCTGTTTTTATTAAAAAAGGTATGTTATTGAGACCGCTAAGACTCTTTTATGCGCTAAAGGCGGTTTATAATGGTTATCATAATGCCAAACAAATACTGAGAAAATAATGGTTTCAGTAATTATACCCACATATAATAATTCTAAGTACATAACAGAAGCAATAAATTCCGTTTTAAGTCAAAGTTATACTGATTTTGAATGTATTGTTATAGATGACGGCTCTACAGATAACACTAAAGAAATACTGCAAAATTTTATTCAATCTAAAAAAATATGTTACTACTATCAAGAAAACAGGGGTGTATCTGCTGCTAGAAATTTGGGAATAGAAAAATCTAATGGTAGTGAAATTCTGTTTCTAGATGCTGATGATTTACTGACTACTTGGGCCTTAAAATCTCTCTCAAATAATATTGAAAGTTATGATATGATTTTTGGCGCTTGGGAAGATTTTGGCAATATTGTACACCGCAAAAATTTATACTTACATATCTTTGATGATAAACTATTAACTTATTTAAGATATAAACCAGTTCCTTCTGCTGCTTTAATTAAAAAAAATTGCCTCGAAAAATGGAATGAAAATTTAAAGGTTTGGGAAGTAACAGATTTCTTCCTTCACATAATTTTAAATGGAGCTAGAGTTACTTTTATAAACGATACAGTAACTAAAATGCGGCAGCATAATGACCCAAATAGGGCTTCAATCAAACAGGATCATTTTCATCCGCTAACAACGTTGCCATTCTTAAAAAAGTGGAAAAGAGAGATAAAATGTCAACAAATGTTATCTGAAGATATTGAAACTTTAATAGATGAAGACATTATAAATAACATATATACAGCAATAAGAATGGAAATTAGGTTAAAAGAACTTAAGATATACTTTAAAGAAGTTAGAATTCAATCATTAAAAACTTCTCAATTCTATAAACCTTTTGGATTGTATTATTTCATTTATCATCTAAAAAGCATCAACACAATGTTCATTTTTAATAAGATTGACAAATATTTTGGAAAATAGTGTACCTGTCGACAAAGTTTATGTTATTAACTTAAAGCGACGTCCTGATCGATTGAAAAAATGGATCTCAAACAATTCAAAGTTTTTCTCTAACGAACAACTTTATATTTTTGAAGCTATTGAGCCAAAAAAATACGACTTAAAACAATGGCCATTCGAGCCAGGAGCATTAGGATGCTTGGAAAGTCATTTAGGAGTACTTAAGCATGCAAGGGATCATGACTATGGTAATATTTTAATATTCGAAGATGATTCCATTTTAAAAGAAAATTTCGGCACTTTATTTTTTGAACATATTGAAGTCCTACCAAATAAGTGGAATATATTTTATTTGTTTTCTCAGCATTACCTTCCTGCAAACGACTATAATAACTTATTAGTTAAATGTAATAGCACTTTATCAACAGTGGCCTACATGCTTAACAAAACAAGCTATAATTTTTTTATTGAACTACTTGAATTAAAAAGCAAACAAGTGGATGTCATTTTTGCCCAATTACATTATATAATCGATGCCTATGCATCTAAAAATAATTTATGTGATCATGAGGACCTTTTTGATTCAGATGTTATTCATCGAAAACTGGCTATAAAATCAAACTTGTTTCAAAAATTTTTATCAAAAATTAAAGGTTGAATTTTTTGGTTTCTATTATTATTCCAACATATAATGCAGAAAAAACCATCAAGGGAACATTAGACTCTGTTTATGCTCAAACCTATAAAAATTTCGAAGTTATTGTTGTTAACGATGGCTCTACAGACCACACTTCAGCCGTTTTAGAAAATTTTACTAACTCCATTACCATATTATCAACAGAAAATAAAGGGGTTAGCCATGCCCGCAATTTAGGCTTAAAGTACTCCAAGGGGGATTATATACAATATTTAGATGCGGACGACTTATTAATGCCTGAAAAAATTGAGATGCAATTGCAAGCTTTAAAAGCAGAAAATGCCGATGTTGCTTATGGAGACTGGCAAAAGTTTAAAATCGAAAATAATCAGATAAAGATTTCAGAAACCGTTGAACGCGAAATACAAGGAGATTTAGAAGTTGCACTTTTTACCTATTTCTGGTGTCCTCCAGCTGCAATATTGTATTCGAGGAGGATATGCGATATCTTAAAATGGAATGAGCATTTACCGATAATACAAGACGCTCGGTACTTTTTGGATGCGGCAATTGCTAAAGGTAAATTTATATATACCAATGGTATAATGGCAAGGTATAGAATTGCTCAATCGGATTCACTTTCGCAAGAAAGCGACTTGAATTTTGTGAAGGATTTATATAAAAACACCAAGGGTATTTACACAGCATGGAAAACAGATCTTAATCCTAATAAAAAAACAGCAATTATACAATCTTTAAGGCATTGCATTAATCGTTTAAGCGTTTTAGAAAAAAGTTTAATGAAAGAGGCTATTGAATTTTTACTTCAAATTGAACCACATTATCTACCTCCAGAAAAAGGTTTATTGAGGACGATGTCAAAAATTATTGGTTACAAAAACGCAGAAAAATTAGCTGGTTTTAAAAGAGCTCTTGAGTTATGAAAATTGCTATGGTGACTGCTTATTTTTACCCGACTAGCAGAGGAGGCACAGAAAAATATGTGCTGAGTCTTGCTAAAAGTTTAATCAAGCAACATCATGAGGTTCATATTATCACTACTGGTGCCCCGAATACAATTGTAAAATATGAAGATATAATTGTTCATTGCTTTAATGATGAATTATCTAATGATTCAGATATTTTATCAAGCAGACAGGCAGCTGGAAATCTAAATGATTTTAGAAGAATATTAAGCGAAAACAAGTATAATTTGGTTCATTTTCATACCTTAACGCCCGCTTTTAATATATTTCATATATCAGCAGCTAGAAGGCTAAATGCAAAAATTCATTTTACAGCCCATGTGCCTGGTATTACCTGTATTCATGGCGACTTAGTGCAATTTGGAACGCACGCTTGTGATGGTCTTATTCAAAAACATAGATGTACTGCCTGTTACATTAGTAAGAAAGTTGCAAGCACGCCAATTAGTAAAATAATAGCAAAAACAGTAGATGTCTTAAATTATCCAGTTGGTACAGCGACCGCAGTAGAAAAAAAAGTCGAAAACCTGTTGGAACTAAACAAACTATGCGACAAAGTTTTTCTTTTTACTAATTGGCAGAAAGAAATATTTATTAAAAATGGATTTGAGCCGACGAAAATTACCATTACCAGTCAATTGTTGGATATACAATTGAGCCCAGAAATTCCAGTTGAAAAGACGATTAAAGTTATTGGATTTGTTGGACGGATAATCCAAGAGAAAGGGTTGCATATTTTAATTGAGGCATTTAAATCAGTAAATAGAAAAGATTTACAACTCCATATTGCAGGTATTATCAATGATGAAAAGTATTTTGATAGACTTAAGAACATAACAGCTAAAGACTCAAATATCCTTTGGAAAGTTAATTTGTCAGAAACGCAAACTAATGAGTTTTATAAAAGCATAGATTTGTTAGTCATTCCTTCCTTGACTTACGAAACAGGACCTTATGTTCTATATGAAGCATTCGAAAAAAATATTCCTGTTATTGCCAACAACCTAGGAGATATGGATGTCTGGAGAGAAAAAGGATTTAATATCAAAATATATAATTCAACTACAGAGCTAAAAAACTATCTCAAACTCTTAGATTAACCCTTTCACCATGTCAATTAATAAAGTGTACGTTCTTGCGATCAGCTTGTTAACTCTTTCGTACTTAATAATTTCTTTGATCATTAAACCATCTATGTATTATGATAGTGCTATCGGTTTTACGACAATGAAATCTATGTTATCTGGAGCCCCATTTAATTATACTAAGACTGTCAGTTTAGGTTCGATAGCTAAAAACCAATTGGAATTTAATGGTACCTGGGCACCGGGACAGTACCTGGTTCCCATGCTTTTCATTAAGTACGTTGGATTAAATATTGGAGAGAGCATTGTAATCACAAATTTTTTGATGAATGTATCAGGGTTATTTGGACTTTACTATCTATTTCTTGCGCTCAAATTTGACCGAACTGTAATTTTAACCGCATTGATGATAATTGTTTGTCAACGATTTTATTCAATTTCTTATAGTCTGTATAATGGTGGCGAAACTATTCTTTTCGGCACATTACCATGGATATTATTATGCCTTAGATCTCTTAAATACGATAATGTTTTTGACTTCTTTTATTTTATGCTCTTGTGCTCCATTGGGTTTCTTAGCAAATTCTCGTTTATAATTGTAGCCTTAGCAATAACTATATTTTTAATAATTCGAAACTTAAAATCATTTCAAAATGTGCTAGCAAATGATTTATTACTGGCAGCAGTAAAACATTGTTTGCTGTTCATGCTATTTTTCACGATTTGTTATTTAACTTTTATTAACAAGGGCTTATACAATGCGCAAACGTTTAAATTCAGTTTTAGCTTGACCAACACTTTTTTTGTATTAGCGGAGCCTTTGGGCTCAATTCTTTCTATTGACGATATTTATCAAAGATTATTCGAATTTCCTGGGTACAATATTTCGGAAGATATATTATTTGTCCTAAAGCTTATTTACTACTTTATAGTAGCACTGATTTCCATTTTAAGTGTCGTAAAGATTTTAAATCTTAAAATAAGTGAGGATTATAAGGCACTGTTAGTTTCATTTTTGATCGTATTTACTTGTGTATTTTTATTATTTTATAATAAAAAAGACATTACTAGCTCTATGGAAATGAGGCATTTTAGAAGTGTCGGCTTTTTAATTTTACCAGGCGTAATTAGTTATTTGAAAGATGATATAAAAACAGTATTTAGTTATCTATTACTTTCCATGATATTTGTCAGTTGTTTATATGGTGTAACTTCCTTTCTGCAGCGAGAGAGCGGTCTTCTCAAAAACTCCTATGTTGGGTATAATGGATTCAGGCTTGCCATAATCGATAAACCGACACTTGTATTTCTAAAACAATTAGAAAAAAAAACCATTGGAGCAACCCTTATGTACCTGCCTGACGCAGCTGCGGCTTTAGAGTTTAACAAATCAAGAATAATAATCTCACATGCAGATTTCGAGCCCTTGCAACAGTTACAAGAAAAACATTATTTAGGAACAGTTCCAACACTTTATGTTGTTTTACAATCCCGGTTTGATAATAATGGAAAGAAAGATGCAATTCTTGGCTCTTTCAAAAATTATTCACACTTCAAGACAATATTTAGAAATGATGAGTTTACTGTATTTGAAGGCTTAAAGTAAATGTCGATTAAAAAAATAACATTAATCAGTAATAGTCACTTAACTTCCAATCCCAGATTAGTCAAAGAAGCCGAAGCGCTTAGTGAAGTTGGTTTTGTTGTTAGCGTCATTTTCTTACAACACATTGCCGAACTTGAAGCTTTTGATGAGGATATTATTAAAAAGCTTCCAAAAGTTAAGTTCTATAAAATAAATTTTGGAAGTAAAAATAGAGCGTCCAGGTATTTAAATTATAAAAGGTTATTGCGTAAGTTCTGGATCAGGATTAATCCAAAAAGTAAACTAAGCGAAAACGTGTTCTTTACCGAATTCAAAAACTTAATTAATAAGAATACTGCGGATTTATATATTGGCCATACTTTGCGGGCTTTGCCTATTGTAGCATGGGCCGCGAAGAATAATGGGACTAAGTTTGCTTTTGATGCAGAGGATTATCATCGAGGAGAAACAACTTATGAAATACAAAATAATTTTGCTGAAATTATTGAAAACAAATATTTAAATGTTGCTGAATACATCAGTACGGCAAGTAAGTTTATCAGTGAGGCATATCGGAAACACTTTGAACTGCAAAAGATTGTCACGATTAATAATTTTTTTACTCATAATGCTTTAGTGCCTCGAGAGCAAATGAACAATAGTAAGCCCATTAAAATTGTGTGGTTTTCCCAGACCATTGGTTTAAATAGAGGATTAAAAGAATTTATTTCAAATTTGGTTTTACTCAATCCAAACTTTTTTGAATTGCATTTAAGAGGTACAAGCGATGAATCTATCCGAACTCACTTACTAGAAAATGTTTCAACTGGCTGGATAAATAAAATTTTCTTTTATCCTCAATGTAAACCTAGAGAATTAAGTTTTTGGCTACAAGGTTTTGATATAGGTTTAGCACTAGAACCAGGCTTTAACTTCAATAATGAAATTGCAATATCTAATAAGATTTTCCAATACTTTAATTCAGGCTTAGCTGTAATTGCAACTCCTACTACAGGACAAAAGTGGGTAATTCAGCAGGCACCAGATGCAGGCGTTATTCTTTCACCTGAGTCAAATTTAGATATCCTGAAAAGTTGGGCTGAAGATAGATCGAATTTAGAAGATGCACAGAAGGCTGCTTTAAGTGCTGCAAAAAGTAAATTTGACTGGAATGAGGAAAAGAAAAAATTAATTGAGGTTATAAAACAAATTCAAGTTGGCTAAAACATTAACTACGAATTGTCTAAAAAATGCAGTCAACCACTCTAATCCTGGCATTGGGAAATTCAGCACAGAAACGATAAAAGCTTACCAAGAAGCCGGTTTCTTAAATTTCATGTGCACAACACTGGTTTTTCACCAAGAAAATTTTGTTGTAAAATACATTTTGAAACGATTTCCTAAATTAATCTCAAAATTAAGAAGCAGGTATTTTTCGCAAATCCCCCCGGAGAAAATAAAGCTCTACCCTTTTAAAGAATTGTGCAGGTTGCTGGCTGTAAAATTTTTGAGCTTGACGGCTGCTGATACTGTTTGGGAATGGGCAGAGTTGAGCTTTGATAAGTGGGTATCCAAAAAACTTGATAAAAATGTAAGAATTGTACACTGCTATGAACATGCAGCACTATCTAGTTTTAAACAAGCACAAAAGCTTGGCTGTTTTAAAATTTTAGAGCAGATAAGCCAACATCATACTTTTTACAAAAAAGTAATAGATCAACAGTTTGACCAATATCCAAACCTCCGTTCTGATTATAACGAGAAGATTTTGCTGGAAAGCATCAAAAAAAGAAACAGAAGAAAAGATGGAGAGTATGATTTAGCAGACTTAATCATTTGCAATTCTACTTTTACCATGAGTACGCTAATTGAAGCAGGAATAGACAGAAGGAAAATTGTTAATATCCCACTTGCGTATCCCAAAGTTGACGAAGTAGAAAACATCCAAAAACAAGTGGACCAGTTTACATTTATTTATGTTGGCTCATTAAGTTTACGAAAAGGAACACATATTCTTCTAGAAGCCTGGCAGAAGTGTTTTTTTGATGAACAAAATGTCCAGTTAATTTTAGCTGGAAGTAGTTCTTTACCAAGAGGTTTAACAGAAAACCTACCGCAAAATGTAGAATTTAGAGGTTTTTTAGATAAACACGAATTAGACAACCTATATAAGCAAGCAGATCTTTTGGTTTTCCCAACGCTAGCGGATGGATTTGGAATGGTGATTACAGAAGCAATGGCTAAAGGCCTGCCCGTGCTAACTACAAGCAATTCCGCCGGATACGATTTAATAGAAGACGGCATAGATGGATTTATCATAGATGCAGGAAGTATTAATGCACTTGCAAAAAAAATGCTTTGGATAGTGGAAAATAAATCTATTTTACCAAATATGAGCAAACTAATTATGGAGAAAGCGAAGAAATATCAGTGGTCTGATTACAGGATTAGATTGATAAATAATATAAATGAAAGATATTTAAGTTATTTAAATGAATAATATAACTATTGGTTTCGTAATTGCTCTAAAACCAAAATTCAATTCAAATAACTGGGAAAATGATTCGAAGCTACTTTATCAAACTCTTGAAAGTATATGCAATCAGGAAAGTGAAGATTTTATGGCCTTTCTTGTTTATCATGATTTACCTGACATACTATTTAATCATAGAAAAATTCATTTTTTAAAGTTTCCTTTTTCATTCTGTACTTTTGAATCCTTAGATAAGATAAAGGCAGAACATCGCGAAACTCCTGAAGGCACAACATACTTTTTTGATCAGGGAAAGAAAATAATGTATGGGGCTGAAATTGCTAAATTTCATAACTGTAAATACATCATGTCTGTTGATTTTGATGATTTAATTAGCAATAAAATATTAAAATATATTACTGAAGATGACAATCGTTCAGGTTACTATGTTGAAAAAGGTTATATCTATTACACAGAAAAAAAACTTTTATTACGTAGAAAGAAAAGGATGAACGGCATAAATGGTTCAACCAATATTATTTACCATCAAAATATATCAAATGTTGATCTATTTAGTAATGATGTGGATTCCTTTAGTTTCTTTTCTGCCCACTATTATACAAAGTTTCGACTTTTGGATCAAGGTATCGTAATTAAACCACTTCCCTTTTACGCAATTATATATAGAGCGCATATAAGTAATTGGTTTAATATCCATACACATATGAACGGGTTTTCATTAAAGATTATTTATAAGTACCTTTTCCAACGACATTTTATTACAAAGGCTATAAAAAAAGAATTTAGACTTTGAAGAAAGTACTAATAATCTCACCTTATTTTATTCCAACAAATTCCGCTGATAGCCATCGGATCAGAATGAGTTTACTCTATTTTAAGCAATTCGATTGGGAAGCTGAAATTGTGACAGTTAAATCAGTTTATTCTGATTTAGTTAAAGACTCTTTGTTAATAAAAAGTATTCCTGAGGATATAAGAGTCCACAATGTAAAAGCACTATCAAAAAAATGGACTTCGAGATTCGGATTAGGAAGCATTGCCTTACGTTCATTGTGGTTTTATTTTACATATGTAAGCAAGCTCTTATCTAGCCAGCATTATGATTTAATCTATTTTTCGACTACCCAATATCCAGTGTGCGTATTAGGCCCATATTGGAAGAAAAGATTTAAAGTCCCGTATGTAATTGACCTACAAGACCCTTGGCATACTGATTATTACAATAATAAGCCAAAATCTGAACGACCTCCTAAATATTGGTTTTCGTATAGATTGAATAAGTTATTAGAACGGATTGCTTTAAAATCAGTTGATGGCTTAATTTCTGTAAACCAAGCATACATTAATGAATTAAAAAATAGATATTTTCAAATCAAAGATATTCCTGCAGCAACAATCCCCTTCAGTTCATCTTTGATAGATTTCGAAATTGCGAAAATTAATAGCTCTAGTTTCAATTCTTACTACAATAAAAATGATAAGATTAAAATAGCTTACATTGGAGCTGTGGGTACGATAATGAAAGAAAGTATTATTAAATTACTTTACGCATTCAAAATATTCATTAATACTAGCGATTTATTTAAGGAAAAAATAGAATTGTATTTTCTTGGCACAAGTTACGCTCCAAATGGAGCAGGTATTCCAAGCGTTAAACCAATAGCAAATGAGTTAGGTATTGGTGAGTATGTTATTGAAGTAACTGAAAGATTAACATATTATAATGCCATTCATCATATACTGAATTCCGACGCATTATTTATAGTCGGTTCTGATGATTCTAACTACATTGGCTCGAAAGTTTATAACTACTTGATGGCAAACAAACAGATTTATTCGCTATTGCATCATAAAAGCCCGGCTATTCAAGTATTAAAGAATTATGATTTAGCGGTAATAAACGACTTAAATTCTACTCAAGAAACAATAAATAGTAGCTTTAGTAAATTTATCAGTGGTTTAACTAGTGATGATCAAATTAATAATCTTCCTATATATGATGCCTTGATGATGACAAAAGATCAATGTGCTTTATTTGACAAGGTTTTGAGCATTTGAAAAAGTTAGCAATTATTATTACCCACCCCATCCAATACTATGCTCCAGTTTTTAAACTTCTGGCAGCTCACTGCAATCTAAAGGTTTTCTATACCTTGGGATTTGAAGGCACTGCGGCGACATTTGATAAAGGCTTTAATCAAAAAATTATCTGGGATATTCCTTTGTTAGAAGGTTATGAACATGCTTTTTTGGAAAACACAGCAAAAGAAAAAGGATCGCATCATTTTATGGGCATCAAAAACCCAGGTATTATCCAAAGTATTGACGGTTTCAATCCAGATATTATAATCGTTTACGGCTGGGCTTACCACAGCCATTTAATAGTGTTACGCTATTTTAAGGGTAAAATACCTATTTGGTTTAGGGGTGATAGTCATTTATTAGACTCTAAACCGTTATGGAAAAAACTGGCGCGAAAAATTTTATTAAAATGGGTTTACAGCTACATTGATAAGGCGTTTTATGTAGGTACGGCAAATAAAGCATACTATAAATCTTCTGGATTAAAAGCGCATCAACTCATATTTGCACCTCATGCAGTAGATAATGAGCGATTTTCAGAAGATAGAACTGGTGAGCTTAATCTTTTGAGGCAAAATTTAAGGATAGATATGGGAGAAATGTTGATTCTATTTGCTGGCAAATTAGAAAGAAAAAAAAGTCCAGAACTATTATTACAAGCATTCTTGGACCTGAAATTGAAGAATACACATTTGTTGTTTGTAGGTAACGGAGAAATGGAAGAAAGTTTGAAGGAAGCAGTAGAATCCTGCGACTACGCTCCGGATGGCACGAACAATGAAGCGGACTCTTCGATAAAAAACAGAATTCACTTTATGGATTTTCAGAATCAAGGTTATATGCCTGTAATTTATCAAGCTTGTGATTTATTTTGCCTTCCTTCACAGGGACCAAATGAAACGTGGGGATTAGCGGTAAATGAAGCGATGGCCGCTGGCAAAGCCATATTGGTTTCTGATAAAGTTGGCTGCAACTTAGACTTGGTTAACCACGATAATGGATTAATTTTCAAAACAGAATCTGCAACGATACATGATTCTTTAAAGAAAATAGTTCAATCTGACCTTGGGAAAATGGGAAAGAGTTCTTACCATAAGATTCAGAAATGGAATTTCCAAGTTCAAGCCAATACATTTATTCATGAATTGTATAAAGGAAATTAAAGTCTCAGTTTTACTAGCAGTTAGGAATGGTCAAGAGTTTATAGCATCCTCTATTAGGTCTGTACTTTCTCAGGATTTTAAGGATTTCGAACTACTTATTAGCGATGATAATTCAATTGATAAAACGATAGATGTTATCAAAGAATTTCAAGATGAACGTATACAGCTTCATCAACAAAAAAAATCGTTAGGACAATTCGGTAATTTTAACTTTTTACTTTCAAAGGCTGAAGGTGAGATAGTTCACTTTTGGAGTCATGATGACATCATGTACCCTAATTGCTTATCTACTATAGTGAACTTTCATTTCGAAAATTCAAACTTGGGAATGTCGTATTGTAGCGGAAACTATATTGATAAAAGTGGATTAGTGACTCGAGAATGGAAATTCGATGGGACACCAAGACTATTGAATAAAAATCTATACTCGAAGTATTCCCTTACATATGGCTGCTTAGCTGGCAGTATATCTCAAGTATCCCTTAACAGAAAAAACATCGGAAATAATTATTATTTCATTGAATCTTATCTGCTCGCAGGTGACTTTGAACTTTGGACAAGAATTGCAGAAAAATTTACGATTGGATTTATATCAAAAAAACTTACAAGTATTAGAAATCATTCTTCACAGGTTTCGAACAATGCTTCAAGTAACTATGCTTCTGTAGTAGAAGGAATTCCCATCACCAATAGATTGATGAAGTACGTTAATGTTGATTTAAGAGAAAAACCAAAAATTAAGCGAGAGGTGATATTAATTCACTACTTTCAACGTGTAATGGTTTTATTCGTTCGTAAGGAATTTAAGCTCTTCATATCGGGAATCAAGCTATTAAGTAGAGAGGACAATATATTTTTACTCTTTTTGACATGGATCAGATTCCGTCTAAGAACTAAGGATCAGTTCCTCAAACATCGTAGAAAAATTACTTCCATTTTATTTGATTAGTAATTAAAAAATTGTTTAAAAATTCTATAAAGTTAGGGAGTTTAAAAATTGGTATTGGGGTGATCCTAGCCTTATCGCTTTTAACAATAAATCCGATAGCTACGTTTTTTGCTATTCTCTTTGTTCCATTTGCTGCCAAATTACTTTGGAGAAAAAATGAACCTCCAATTTTATTTTTTGGATTAATTATGCAATGGTCGCAGGTTTGCCTAAAGATATTTTATGCAGATTATTTATATAAAGACTTTCGCAATCTATTCACCTATTATCAGAACATAGATAATGCTTACTATTACAGTTTAACCTCACTCTACGTCATTTGCATTGGCATTTATATCATTATTCATAAGTTACCTCAGCTGGAGCACGATGATTTTAAAATGCTACTAGACCGTTATAATTTAAAAAAAATAGTGACGCTTTACATTGCTGCGATTTTCTTCACTCCTTTTCTTCTCGTATTTTCACATATTCTGCCAGGCTTACAACAATTTTTTATTAAGGTCCAAGATTTGAAGTGGGCCATCTTCTTTTTCTTCTTTGCTTCCCACTTTGTTTTCGACAAGAATAAGAAGCTACTTTACACCATTTTAATAGCAGAAATTATATTCAGTTTAACAGGCTATTTCAGCTCATTTAAAGATTTTTTTATCGTCGCCATCGTATTATATGTTTTTGTAAAAAGAACATATACTTATGTCAATTATGCATTATTTGGTTTATTAGTTGTTCTTTTATTTAACTTAATGATCGTTTGGCAGTATGTAAAGCCAGAATACAGAAGCTATCTTTCTGGAGGTGAAAGTGCGCAAGTGGTTACAGTTTCTAAAACTGATGCATTGGAAAAACTATATGAATTAACCAGCAATGCCAAAAATTTGAAGTATGAGGACGGAATTACGAACCTGCTAGACCGGCTGACTTACATCGATATTTTCTCCGCATCTACCTCTTACGTTCCCTTAAATCGACCACATGAACATGGGCGACTATGGTTAGACGCGATTAAGCGCATACTAATGCCAAGGATTTTCTTTCCTGAAAAAACTGTAATCGATGATACGGAGAAAACAATTACCTATACTGGTGTGGGTTTTGCAGGCGCAAACTCGGGCACTTCTATAAGTTTGGGTTATGTAACAGAAAGTTATATTGATTTTGGCTTTCCAGGCATGCTTATTCCATTATTGTTATGGGGTGTCGTGATTGGGCTATCTTATAAATTTATTTTGTTAAAATCTCATAACAGAATCTGGGGATTCGCCTTTTTAGTGCCTTTCATATTTCAAATAAATCTCTTCGAGACAGCCCTAGATAAGCTGGTCGGCAGTTTTTTTGCCTTTTTCCTAATCTATCTTTTCCTGAATAAATTTGTAATAAAGAGGCTTGACAATTATTTAAAAAATTGAAAATCATTCACATCACTCCATCTTACAAACCTGCCTACATTTACGGCGGCACCATTCAAAGTGTTGGAAAATTATGTGAGGCTTTAATGTCCTTCGACTTCGCTCAGGAGTACACAACTGATGTTGAGGTGCTTACAACCACCGCAAGCGGAAAATATGAACTCAGTGTTGATACCGGAAAGCAGCACACTGTTGACGGGGTGCCTGTTACCTATTTTAAACGTTGGACAAAGGATCATAGTCATTTTTCGCCGAGATTGATGCTGGAGTTACGAAAAGTAATTCGAAAGGCTCGTTATAACAAAAATGATGAAATTATTATACATATCCATGCCTGGTGGAATTTGGTTTCAGTTTTGAGTTGTTTGGTCGCGAAATGGTATCAAATTCCAGTTATTTTGTCTCCCAGAGGTATGCTAACTGCATACACTCAAACCAATCGAAATTCCATTGTCAAAACACTTTTTCATAAGTTAATTGGGGAAAGACTGTTGCAATACAGCCATATCCATGCAACTAGTCCACACGAACAAATCGATATTTTGAAAATTGTTCAACCTAAAAATATTACAGTGATACCGAATTTGGTACAGCTGGCAGACAGCGTAAGGCGAAAAGCGGAGCGCATATCGACGGATTTTTCCAAGTTGATCTTTTTATCTCGCATTGAAGAGAAAAAAGGATTGGAACTGTTGTTGGAAGCAATGTCTAAAGTTGAAATTGCCTGGAAACTAACTATTGCCGGTACCGGGGATGAGAACTACGTACAAAGCTTAAAGCAGAAAGTAGAAGCCTTAAAGCTTAGAGGTCACATCGATTGGCTCGGTCATGTTAACAATGAGGACAAATATCACTTAATTGCTGCTCACGATTTGATGGTACTCCCCTCTTATAGCGAAAACTTTGCGAATGTAGTTATCGAGAGCTTAAGCGTTGGCACACCGGTTCTGGTATCAGACAAAGTTGGCCTGGCAGACTATATCTTAGAAAAAAACCTGGGATGGGTTACCAGCCTGGATATTAAAGAGATTGGCAACAAACTAACAGCGGCCGCTGAAGATAAATTGAAACGAAATGCAATCAGGGCGCTTGCACCCGGGCAAATTCGAGAAGATTTCAATGATGAGGTTCTGGCCAGGCGTTACCTGGCGTTGTATAAGACGGTTATTGGTGAAGCTCACCGAAAAAGCTAATGACTTGATTCAAATGAGCTTGGACTTTAAAAAGACTGCTTTAAGTCGCACAACAACGGCGCCCGGAATATCAAGTTTAAGTATTAATTAAGTGAATATCACCTGTTCGATGAATAAAAACTTCAGTTTCATTATACTCACTTACAACGAAGAAATTCACTTGCCGAGATTGCTGAAGTCGATTGCTGATTTAAATGCACCGGTTTTTTTATTAGATAGCGGAAGCACAGACTCGACGGTAGAAATTGCCAAAGCATTTGGAGCGGGTATAAAAACAAACCCTTTCGAAAATCACCCTCGACAATGGGATTTCGCATTAAAAAATTTTGCTATTGAAACTCCATGGACTGTCGGACTTGATGCTGATCAGATAGTAACGCCAGAACTTTACCAAATGCTCGAAAGTTTTGACAATCAGAAATATCAAAACATTAACGGCATTTACTTTAATCGCAAAAATTTCTTTCAGGGAAGTTGGATTCGCTTTGGCGGCTACTACCCAATGTACCTTTTAAAGATGTTTCGTACCGGGTTTGCCCAGTCGGATTTAAATGAAAATATGGACCATAAGTTTATTGTTTCAGGAAAGACTATCACCTGGAAAAATGGGTATCTGCTGGAAGAAAACCTTAAAGAAAACGATCTAAGCTTCTGGAAAGCAAAACATGAGCGCTACAGTGATTTAGTTGCACAGGAAGAAATCGAAAGGATTAAAAAACTCCGCATTCAAGCTTTGAAACCAAAACTATTTGGTGACCCCAATGAGCGGAAAGCATGGCTCAAGCGGCTTTGGTGGAAATTACCCTTGGGATTCAGGCCATACTTATACTACGGTTTTCGCATGACTTTTCAATTTGGCTTTCTCGAAAATAAAAGCGGCAGGCAGTTTCATTACCTGCAGGCGCTGTGGTTTCGGAAATTAGTTGATGCGAAAATCAAGGCGTTAAAAAGAGGCGTTATATTATAACAAGCACAAGACTATCGAAGTTTAACAAGGTATTTATTCAAAAACAAAGCATTCCGAACAATAGATCGGGCTTCATAGCAAATGTTTTTTACCATCATCCGAATTAAATTTCCTGGTAAGGAAGGATAATTTGATTTGAACATAAAATATTAACTTTAAACATTCAAAACTGATATGGACGAAATCACGACTCAACAGGCAAAGAAGCAAGCTGATAAAAAGGCAATCAAATTCGTGGTGATGCTGTTTGTGCTCTATATTTTATTTAGTCAGGGCAATATTTTTATGAATAGCGTAATGACCCCAACCGGGCGCTATCACAACGCCTACATTGCTGAACACTTCGATTACATCCAAGGCTTAAAAAACGTATTAATTGCACCTGCCGTATGGATAATTAAACTTTTTGGATTTTATGCCATCCATAACAAACAGGATGTAATGGTGGTTAACGGTCCATATTTGAGAATTAATTACTCCTGTTTAGGGCTTGGCGTGATGAGTTTTCTCGCGGCATTTGTACTGGCTTTCCCGGCCAGCTGGAAGGAAACCATAAAAATGTTGATAATTGGAATCATTACCATTTATTTATTAAATATTTGCCGCATTGCGGGCTTGGGTTTATTATTTGGATTTTTCCAGAGTCAGCGCAATTATTTCGAGTACCACCATGAGATTTTTAATATATTAGTCTATATCGTCATCTTTATAATTTTATTTTTCTGGATCAAGAAAAACACCAGAAGTAATGCAACCGACGACCAGAAAAAATTTCACAAAGGAGCAAATCTTGCCAATCCATAAATCTACAATAAGCATTTATCTATGTACATATTAGGGTTAAATGCATATCACGGCGATTCCGCTGCCTGTATTTATAAGGATGGAGAAATAATTGCGGCTTCTGAAGAGGAACGGTTCAGGCGTATAAAGCATTGGGCGGGCTTTCCTACAATGGCTATTGATTTTTGTTTGCAAGAAGCGGGAATCAGTATCCAGGAAGTTGACTTTATCGCCGTTTCGAGGGATCCGAAAGCTAATTTTTTCAGAAAAGTTTTCACCGCATTTAAAAACAGGCTAAGCCTAAAAAATATGCTCAACAGGGCGCAGAACTTAAAGAAAGCCAGTAGCATAGAACAGGAAATCTGGCAGCATTTCAACTTAGCTAATCAATCCCTTAAAGCCAAAGTAGTTAATGTAGAGCATCACAGAAGCCATTTGGCAAGTGCCTTCTTCGCCTCTGCTTTTGATGAATCGGCGATACTATCCATTGATGGTTTTGGCGATTTTAGCAGTACGATGCTCGCCATCGGAAAGGGAAATCAAATTGAAGTTTTAGATACCGTTTCCTACCCACATTCGCTTGGTTTATTTTATACCACCCTAACGCAGTTTCTGGGATTTCCTCATTATGGTGATGAGTATAAAGTTATGGGACTTGCACCTTACGGCGTTCCCAAATATGCTCAAAAAATCAGGACACTGATTCAGCTAAAGCCAAATGGGCTGTTCGAACTCAATTTAAAATATTTCAACCATCCTAAAAATGGCGTAAAAATGGCCTGGGAAGATGGCGTTCCCAGTATAGAAAGCTTATTCACCAAAAGCCTGACCGATTTACTCGGCTTGCCGAGGCAAAGCGACGAAGCGTTAACCGAATACCACAAAGACATAGCTGCATCCGTACAACTTGTTTGTGAGGAGGTTATTTTTCATATACTCAATTATCTGCATCAGAAAACAGGATTAAATAGCATTTGCATTGCAGGCGGTGTTGCTCAAAATTCAGTTGCAAACGGCAAACTGAAATTAAAAACGCAATTTAAAAATGTTTACATACCTCCGGCCGGGCATGATGCTGGTACGGCTCTTGGCGCTGCGCTTTGGGTTTACAATCAAATTGAGCAGAAGCCACGAACATCACCAATGGTTCATGGCTATTTTGGAAGCAGATTTGACAATAGCTATATCGAGAAAATGCTGAGTAGCCGCAAAATTGCTTATACAAAACCCGCTAGCGAAGAATTTTATGATGAAATCGTAAGCGCTTTAACTGGAGAAGGGGTTATCGGCTGGTTCCAGGGAAGGGCTGAGTTTGGCCCGCGTGCACTTGGCCACCGTTCCATTTTGGCTGACCCGAGAAACCCCAACGCAAAAGACATCATCAACTCAAAAATCAAACGCAGGGAATCTTTCAGGCCGTTTGCGCCTTCTATTATAGCAGAGTTCGTTAAAGATTATTTTGAACAGGATGAAAGCGTTCCCTTTATGGAGAAAGTACTGCAGATAAAGGCGCATAAGAGGAAGGAAATCCCGGCCGTTACCCACATGGATGGCACGGGAAGGCTGCAAAGTGTTCATCAGGAAACAAATGAACGTTTCTACAACTTGATAAGTGCTTTTAATCAGTCTACAGGTGTTCCGATTTTACTTAACACCTCCTTTAATGAAAATGAGCCCATTGTAAACACGCCGGAAGAAGCTCTAGATTGCTTCCTCAGAACCAAAATGGATATGCTGGTAATGGAAGACATCATCATTAGAAAATAAAACGTTTTTAAATACAATGTCCAGGCCAGTGATAGTCACTGGCCTTTTTTTGTGCATTGCTCATTAACTCAGTTCCTCAATAAACAATTCTCCGCAAAGCAGTTTGAATCATGCAAAAAAACATCATCTTTGTGTTGCTACCTAAATAATTTGTTTAACTTTTTATTTGATGCTCATGAACATAAGATTCGATTGGGGTAGTTTTTCTTCTATCTTAAATATTTTCCCTGATGTGACGCTATACAGGTGTGGCAATTTCTCCAGTTCTAAAGTCTGGGTTTGATACGGATAAGCTCAAAAATCATCATTCTGGGACAATCGCGCTCTGGGTGTACTGAGTTTTAAAGCCGCTTTCAAGTCTCTATCATTACACATCATCCCAAATTTAGCCATGTCAGTCTTAAACTTTTTAGTTAGTATTACTTGCTTTTTTCTTTTTTTATTTTCGATACACTTATTTCTGGCAAAAAGTGAAAACCGGATACAGAACAGGCTACTTTCTTTGCTTTTATTTACGCGTTCGGGGCATATATTGGTGTCGCTTTTAATGGGTACTAACCAGCAGAAACTGTCATTCATACTCTTCCAAAGCTTTACACCTTTATATTTTGCGGCGCCCGCATGCTTTTACCTGTACATTACCGGTTTCCTGAAAAAAGACAGATCGCTGAAAAAGACAGACTGGATTCATTTTATACCAGCATTCTTGGCGCTGGTGCATGTTTTCCCCTGGCCTGGTAGCACAAACCTGGACTGGCAATTACTTATAAAACAGTTTAATGAATACGGCTATTGGTCAATAAGCACAAGAAGCGGGCTGCTGCCGCCCTATTTCCATTCGGGTTTTAGAACGTTGCTAACCATCACTTACCTGATACTCGCCTGGGGAGCCGTTGTAAAATCGAAAATCCTTCTGAAAGTTGCTGATAATAATTCTGAACGCAACTGGATGCTTTTTATACTGAAGGTAGCGACTTTTTTCCAGCTCATGGGTTTATCCCGAATCGTCTTGAGCAGCCTAAACATTCCGCTATACAATCCGATTTTTATTTTTCTGAACTGTATAGCGCTTTTGGTGGTGTTGCTTTACGCCTTACATAAGCCTCAGATATTTTATGGCGCACTCATGGTTGCTATTGACTGGAAAAGAAATCTGACTCTGGGTCACGAGCGCCCATTATTGCCGCCGGAAACTGCCGAGGAGATGAGAAAAAACAAAGCAGCTTTTCCAGATAACGACACCAGGATTCTGCCAATTTCCTTTAAGCGAATCAGGATTACCGATGCTCAGCTGGAGGCTTATGTTGGACTGCTCAAAAACGCAATGGAATCGGATTATCTGTTTTTAAATGCCGATTTACAAATTATCGATTTAGCAAGCAAAACCAACATACCCGTGCACCATTGCTCGTTCGTAATCAACAATCACTTAGGTAAAAATTTCCGTGACTGGATAAATGGCTACCGTGTAAATCATTTCTTAGATCGATATCCGTTGATGAAAGCCAAAATGACGATCCTGGCGATTGCACAAAATGCAGGTTTTAAAAATCAGGCTACATTTTATAATGCATTTAAAAAAGAAAAGGGTGTTATGCCAACTGTCTACATTTCGCAGGAATTGAGCGCCTGAGGCATTCAAGGGATAGATTTTCTCAAACCGTTGAATCGTTTGACATGATTGGACCCCAAAATCAGCTCAGCTCCTACCTCGGCGAATAACTTTGAAAAAGATTCAGTTTCAAAACACATCACGTGCGAAACTGCTGCATCTGATCACTCTAAGTTATTTCCTGTAATGATTAAAAACGAAGCCGAACGCGAAAGCTATTTAAATCCGCTCCTGAATTATCTTGGGCAGTTTCATCCACTTTCTCAAGAATTTATCAGACACTATGAGAAAGACTGCAGTCATTTCTCCATTAAAAAATCTAAGTTCGTGCTTTCCCCTGCAGACAGCAACAATTCTATATTCTTCTTGTTAAAGGGTGTTGTTCGTGGCTTCATAAAGGAAGACAATAAAGACATCAGCACCTGGTTCGGCTTTGAGCAGCAATTTATTGAGGCGGCGAGAAATCCCGAAGAAAAATCTAAATATTCGGTGGAATACATTCAGGCAATCGAAGATTGTGAACTAATCAGAATCCCTTACAGCCTCACCAATTTCCTTTATGGAGCTTATCCCGAAGCGGGCATTATTGCTAGAAAGCTGCTGGCCATCCACTATTATGCCGCTACCGAGCGCTCTACACTTGCCAGAATTCCAACCGCGCTTGGGCGTTACCTGCGTTTGGAACAAAGTGGAATGAACCTGAGCAGGATACCACAACGTTACCTGGCAAGTTACCTTGGTATGCGCCTGGAAACTCTGAGCAGAATAAAAAACAGAGCAGCAGAGCATACCATTCTTAAAATGGCCTAAACAGCTTATTACCGACATAAACGGAGGTGAATAATTTACTTTATGCAGCTAAACCTCAGACCAGATGTTAATTTTCTGTTAATCGATAATTGCATTTGATTTTTTCGTATATTGCTTATAACCAATTATAAAGATATGAGCACGTTAAAGAGAATGCAGAATTGGGGTGATCGTCATCACCCTGTCTGGTTGGATTTTTTAAGAATAATTTTAGGACTTGTATTAATCTGGAAAGGCATTGCCTTTTACCTGAATATTGGCGCTTTCAGTACCTTAATGCATAACGCGCACCTGGGCACCGCAGTTGGCATTAGTATGATCGCCCATTTTATCATCGTGGTCCACATCCTTGGTGGTGTAGCCATTGCGATTGGAACGTATACCCGTACTTTTTGCCTGGTAAACCTGCCTATACTCATCGGGGCTGTTTTCTTTATTAATTTATCGCCGATTATTCTCAGGCCCTATTCAGAGCTATGGTTATCAATTTCCGTACTGGTTGGATTGCTTATCTTCATCATTGAAGGAAACGGAAAACTCTCTGTTGATAACCAATTACTAGTAACTAAAATCACCAAGCATCAGCGTACTGCAAATTAATTAGCGCAGCAAATACAAAAGCCTGCTGGATATCTTGTGACATCCGGCAGGCTTTCGACTTTTAAGGAAATAAATCGTTGAGTGAATGGCAGCAATGCATCTCTGAATGTATCTACCTTAAATGCAATCAGGCTCTCTACTCGGCAAAGATTAAATCAGGAACTTCGTCTTTACTATCAAACGATAGCCATAATCTCTGGGGTTTTAAATCATCTGTAACCCAAATTCAATAAATACTTACTCGTTGAGCACATAATTTAAGCGAAACCTCAAGCGCCTAACGTCCAGGCTTAGGCGTAAAGGCGACACCCTCATCCTGTTTCCATGGCTTATCCCCGGATGTTGCCACCGAGCTGAGCATGGATTGTTCTACACCTTGTTGCGGCGCTGGTCCGCTTTGCGCTTGTGAAAAGATTTGAGCATCCGAAATTCTAGTCATGTCTCTGCTATAAATGTTCAAGGTTTTAAATTGTGGCTCAGCGGATACAAAAACACTCAGTGGTTTTCCATCCATCATCATTTCGAGTTCTGACAGTCCTCCGTTCTTCAGCTCCTTTATGAGCTTTTCTTTTCTGTCTTCCCCTGCAAGGTAGAATGGGTATTTCTCCAGGCTCTTTTCCAGATCAAAATTATACTCGGGGTAGAAGTGGTGCAAAGGGTGGTTACCGTAGCTGTCAGTAACACCGAGATTAAGTTTTAACCAAACGGGCCTTTTTTCCGGTTGGGAGTTTTCGCCTGCAGTTTTCAAAGAGATTTCTTTTTCGAAGGAAAAGCCTGAAAGTAGCCGGTAAGCCTGCAAGGCAGTCATCCGGTGATCCCGTTCTAAGTCGAAAACCTGTGTCACAGGCACAGCGCCATCATATTTGCTCAGCACTGCCTGATAGCTATTTAAAAAGAACATGTCCGATTCATTGGACTTGCTAAAGTTCAGTTCAAAGCGCATATGGTCTTTAACTCCTGAAGGCATGCCACGAAATCCCGGAGGGCTATAATGCTGGGATATCCCCAACGAGAATTTAGGCAGTTCTCTTCGGATTGGAGATTCGAGAACTTCGTTTAGTCTGGTACCAAAACCGAGGTAATCGAGTGATTTTTTCAGATACTCTAGATTTGATTCATTCATAATATGTTATTTAGGGTTAAAAATTGGTTTATAAGACTACGAAAACGTAGGTACCTGGGGTGAACAATCATTAGCATGGATATCTGGCGCAGAATTTTTCGGTAAAATTCCGGTAGCCGCCACGGGGTTTGAGGGCTGGACTGGTCTGAAATTTTCCGATGCACTTAAAAAAACGGTTGAGGGAAAAGCTTTCCGAGGGAATGGACAACTTCTTCGCACCTAATATCACTTCGAGCTGTGTTCCTCTAATCATGAAATCAGCTTCCAATCCACATTGCCATAAAGAAAGTTGGCAATCCCAGACCTTTCCTGTCAGATCATTAGCAAACACAGTGTAGATCTTCGCATTCGGGAAAGTCGTTCTGATTTCATTGAAGCGGTCGCGACTTTTCTCACAGCCGATCGTTGCAAAAGCGGATTGACCATTGATCCGGATCCACTCTGGGTAGAAATGGCACAGACAGAGCAACTCATCTGCAGCATGCGCAAAGAAAAGATTGACTGTAGCCGCGGGCAGATAATCATGGCTGGTTTTAAGGATTCCCATGTGCCCGGAAACTCCGGGATGAAAAAAAGCCTTGACCAGCGGGCTGAGGTAAGCGGAGTTTATCATCTGGACTGGGCGGGACCCAGTCCTCTGCTTTGTTGGGTTTCATCTTTGAAACCCAGGCCATAGCCTGTCCGGGCCGGGGTGTCCAGTTGAAGACTGCGCTGCATCTCGGCGAAAGCCTGCTTATAGCCCGGGGTGTTGTAATCGACCTGCTGTCCTTCTTCGCCCTTTATTGCCCGGATACCCCTAATTAGAAAGTAAGACTGACCTCCGTCGACCACGACAGACAAAACGAGCGCTGCCCTGTTGGAAAGGATTCCTTTCGATTCACTGGCGCGGTGCTGCAACCTCGTTCCATCCTCCAGTTCCAATGCCTCTCCACGCTTGAATCCGGACTGCTGCGCTGGTGACAGCGCGTAGCCATTCACAAAATCAGGCACCTGTACTTCCTCTGGGAAATAGGTGATAAAGTCTCTGGTCAACGCATCGTATTCAAAAATCATCAGCGATGTTCCACCAGTGGAATCCTGGAACCCCTTTTGAAGAAAATCCTCTTTAGATGAGCTTAAAAGCGATACCTCCTGGCCGCTAAGTAAGGAATGGCCCTGAACATTTTTATATATCGGGTGAAGCCTGAGTTCAACCTCACCTTTTAAGTTTCGCTGTAATGAAAGGCGGGCATCAAGCCGTTCTATCTGGAAGTATTCCGTGCTCAGGCCACTTAAGGTTAGCAGTCCGGTTCGGCGCCCTGCGAGCAAAGCCTTGAAATCCGTGCTTTCCAGTAATACATCATCATCAGTTGAAAGCCCAAGGGCTTCCATTGCCTGAAAGGGCAGGTCATTTTGACTGAATAAATAATTCATAATTCATCTTTTTAGGTTAGGTAAATGTTGATTTTCTTCACTGCCGGTGCTTTGTTCAGTTGCTGTCAATAAAGGCCCCGGACAAAACGAGGCATCCAGTTTGCAATCTAAAAGCGAAGTGTAGAGCTTATCCGTTCTGGAAACTATAAAGTGCGTTCCGCTACCTTCCTCGAACACTTTTATACGCCCCTGTTTCAAATGGCCGGTGATTTGGTAATGTTTGTCTTTATAGAAGATTTCGTCGCCAGTGGTGAGGAATTTTCTAACTGCGGATTTTTGAGGATTCCAGGCTTGCTGAATGGGGTTTTCAAGGTCCTGCGCTAGCTTATTGTCAAAACTGAGCAGAAATGCTGTAATTTTCTCCGCATCTGTAGCTGCTTTATGAATTTCGAAAGGGCTGTCAGTGAGCAACTGTATCCAGGCCGCTACGTATGCGCTATGCTGACCGGGGTCGTGTCCAATCCCCAGCGCATCGCCAAGCATCATGGAGGCGATTTCTGCGCGTAGCTCTTCCCTGGCATAACCCGGGGAACCTGGGAAGTTGAAAAGGCTCCGGTCCAGTCGCGAAGAATGGCCGGTCCAGTGACCGAGTTCATGCAGCAAGGTTGCATAGTACTTATCGGAAGCATCAAACTGCGAATGCTCAGGAATGGTAATTGAGTCCGTTCTGAGATCATAATAAGCCTCATCACCAGCGAGATGGCGAATGGTTGCCCCGGAATTTTTGATGAGTCCCTCGGCCCGCTCTAATGGCTCCCATTTTTTACTGGCGGCAGCCAATGATACAAGTGCCCCGAGGCCCTGTATTTGTGCTGCATTGAAAACCCAGGCGTTTGAAATAATGGCCTTAGTCAATGGCCGATCTTCGGTTACCACCTTATGATTATCATCCAAGATTATCTGCCCGCCGGAATCTCTTTTGGTAACGCGCTGAACAGTTTTAACGAACTGGATGAGCGTTCCTTTTTCACCTGACTTAACCCTGAAACCTGCCGCTTCAGCCTGTTTGAAGGTTAGCCACCTTGGATCTTCGCGGCCCGAAAGCAGCAGGCTTAATACATTAATTCCCTGATAGCGTTTGCCGCTGATCGCATTATAAGGAAGTCTTGGAATCAGCAGACCTTCGGTGCTCCAGGGCCGCTGCCATGGGGCAGTGCCAGCCTGTAATGCTTTTATTAGCCCTTCGGCAACCTGAACATGCAGGTCTTTAGTTTCTTTTTTCATGGAACAATCCTTTCCTGTAAGTTAAAGCTACCCGTGTTTTGGCACTTAGGTATGGCAGTAAGCGGCACGGGTAAGCCGCTAGGGCAAAAACGGTTCAAGCGCATTCATCGATTACGGTTTTAATGGTTTCTTATCTGTTTCCATCTTGAGTGTTATTATCACTTATCGGAATTTGCATCAGTTAAGCGTCCGGGGTTTACGGCATCGAGCGCCTTCAGAAATTTCAGGGCATCAAGCTTGACTCCGCAGTAGCTTAAAGCAAAATGCAGGTGCGGCCCGGTTGTTCTGCCGCTAGCTCCAGACACACCGATGAGCTGCCCCCTCAAGACAGTATCCTTACTGCTGACTATTATCCGGGAAAGGTGCGCGTAATGACTCAATAGCTTGCCATGGCGGATGACAATGAACTTTCCTGAAACCGCATTGATGTTTACCCGGACAACCTCGCCGTCAGCAATGCTGAACACTGGCTGGAAGTCTGCTTTGAGATCTACGCCATCATGAAAATTCAGTGCACCATTGAGCGGATGAATTCGCCATCCAAATGCCTGATTCATATACAAACTGTTCAACGGCGAGGTAAAATAGCGCTGCCCAAAGCTTCTGGGGGCTAGTCCTAAGATGACAATCACTGCGCTGAGGCTTGATAAATAGCCCATCATCTGGAGAGAAATGACTGATTTGCACTTTGGGTGTTTTTTAAATCGAGTACGTTCTGAAGGGTTTCCATTCCACTGCTTCTAGCCCCTGGACTTTCCTTTAACATCTCGAGCGCTTTCAGTATATCTTTCTGACTACCCGATTCCTGGAGCAGATTTACACGCATCAACACCTTGAAATCTGCTGTCTCCATACCGGAGGGCTGGTCCATCAGCACTTTATACAAATCTTGCTTAGCGCGTATGACCATAAGCGCTTCGGGCGGGAAGGCATACATTTCGAGTGAGCCAAATCCGACCATAACGGCCTGCCTTTTTTCGTCTATTGAGGCGATGAAGCCGATTAGGCCTCTTGAGGGCCAGTTGTCGCTGAGTTCGGGATTTACCATAACCAGCATTCCTGAAAGTTCTTCCATGATTTTTGATTGTTAAAATAGTTGAAGAGTTTATCCTTGAAAACTGCCTGAGTTGCCACATCTTTGAACAGATGTGCGTTCCGTCACGATAAACAACTAGACGAGAAAGGGCTGAGCAAGTCATCTGATTGCTCAAGAAAATTTATCGGCGATTGCAGCCACGTCGGCATTAATTTTATTAAAATTTCTAAGCAGAATTTCCGGCTTTTTACCGCCGAAGTCGTAAAATATGGGTAGCGGGGTATAGCCGGCTTCTTCCAGGGCTAGCTTTTTCATGTCCTGATTCACCCGGCAGTGAATGGCCGAGGTTTCAAACTTTCCTGTATAGCTTTCTACCGCATCTCCCGCCAGCATACCCACGAGTTCACCGGCTTTCAGCGAAGCAATTTTTCCAGCCGGTATTAGCGGCTCCAGCTTTTCATTTATCGAAAGGGACAATTTGGCCCGGTCAATAGAAAGGCTTTCTCCCTGCTGCTTGACCTTTCCGAAAAGCCGTTCGAGCCAGTCCAAAGTTTCCTTGTTGCGCACCGAGCCGGCCAGTACATTTCCAACAACCGAAGTGATGGTTCCCGATACTTCCTTGCCATATTGCTGCTGAAACTGAGGCAATTCCTGCAGTCCCATGAGTACCGCGACCTTATTACTTCTGGCAGTTGCTATCAGGTTTTCAATCCGATGGACGAATATGGTGGGTAGTTCGTCCAGGATGAGCGCACTTGGCAGATTACCTTTTGTATTAATTAACCTGGTAAGCCGGTTCAGTACGACTGAATAGCAGGCGGAGTTGATGTTTTGGGTATTAGGATCATTTGCAAGGACCAGCGTAGCAGGATTTTTTGCATCACTGATCTTCAAGTTGAAGTCATCGCCCGAAAACACCCAGAAGCCGAAATTGGCAGTTTCCAGCAAAAGGGCATCACCGTCATGTACTTTGTCGAAGTTATAAAGCACTGCTGAAAAATCATTGGATTTAGGTAGAAAACGGGCAAACATATTTTCAGGTTTTCATCTTTGATAAAAGAAGCCGGATGGCTTGCTCGAGGCTTTTCTGAACGTTGAGATAGTCTTTAACTATGGCTTCAAAGTTTTCTTCAATCTTTTCATCAATAACAGCAGTGCCGGCGCGATTGGAAAAGTGTTGGTATATCAGCGCATTAGCACCAGATAATTTCTTACCTATATCATCGAAGAACACGAGCAGTTCCCTTGCATTGATGATGGTGGATTTAGCCTTGTCCAAGAGTACCTTTCGGACCAGTTGCTGCTTGGTGATACCCAGCACCTTTTCGTGTTCGCTAAGCAGGGCATATTCCTCATCATTAAAATACATTCTGATGCAGTGGCTGTTGATTTTTTTATCCATGGTTTCCCTGTTTAACTCCGTTAATATTATCTTACCACTCAACGTTTGCCACTGATAGGCTTATAAAGTTGCGAAGTAAGTATCTCTGACCGCTCTTTCCAGGGCCGCGGGTGCTCCGACATATATTTCTCATTATAATCCTTGTAATCCAGATAAGCAGTAGCCTGGTCCCTCGCGTAAGGGATTGCACTGATGAGTTCCGCGCTGGCCTTTTTTCCCGAAACATCGTTGTCAAAGAAAACGTCAACTGCAGCATAATGTGCAGCGATGGGTAAAACCTCTTTCAGGTTCACCACAGAATTGAGCACGATAACGGTGTCAGCATACGAGGGATTAGTCTTTCGCCAGCTCAGAAAGTCCATAAATCCCTCAAAAAGACTCAGTTTGGAAGAGGCTCCTTCAATAAGGCTAATCCCTTTCTTCCCAAGACAGCCTTTGAAAGAAGCGCTCCTAATTTCCCAGCCGCCCTTTTCATTTGGCCACCCTGCAGCACAGAAAGTTTTCTGCTTACCCTCCTTGAGGGTTACCTCGTATCGAACTTCTTTCAGATAATCTCTGGCTATGTCCTTGATTCCCCTGAAATCAAGATACTCCATTAGCGACTTGTTTCCTCCCAGCTCAGTTATTGAAGTAATCTTGTGCCAGGAATCTTTTACCGGGCTATTCTCAGCGGGAAGCGGCTTCAGACTGCCTGATAAGATGGAGACATCTGCTAATCTGCCTGCTATTTTGTGGAGCACTTCCTGAAAACTGAGCTCCGGCCACATGGCCATTGCAAGGTCAAAAAGATTTCCGCCTTTGCCAAGGCCATGATCAAACCAGAGACCCATTTTTTCATTTACGCAGAACGACGGTGTGAAATCGCCCTCACGAATCATTGAATGATAAAATGTTTCACCGGCAGACCTTTTCGCCGGAGTAAAGCCGAGGTCGGTTAAAAACTGGGTTATTGAAACCTGCGCTCTTAACTGGGCAATATCGTAATATTTCTTTTCCATAAAATTTATTATTTGACCGAGAACAGGGTTAAAAAAAGTGGCCCATTTTTCAAAGCATGACCAGTTCTTATGCGTTTCGGAATACTCAGGGTGGTATCTATCAACTGGACATTCAAAGGCCTGCCATCCCATCCTGTTGAAGTTATTTAAACTTTACGATCGTTTTTTGCTTTCACCCCATAGTGCATCATTCATAGATGTAAAAAAACAGCCGATTTGCGCGCTGTCGCTGCTACCGCTTTCCATGAGGGATGAATAGCGCTTAAACTGAAGAAAAATGTCTGGTCTAAATGCCATGTTTTGCAGACCTTATGAAACTCTAGCCTGAGTACGGCCCAATAAGAAATCTGTTCTGTAAAAGTAAAATAGATAAGACCAAATTCGCCTATAGCTTAGCAGCAATATATTTAGCCTTTAATTCCCGTGCCTAAGAAATCGCTTTAAATGTCTCGGAGTAAAAGATCTGTCTGAACGCCGGGTATATCAATTTATCATATATCGGATTGCAAAAAGCCGATTCGGAAATGCCGTATCAGGCTGCTGCACAGGCAACAATCGTTGAAGTTTCCAAGTGAGATACGCAAAAAGTTGTAGTGGATAGGTAACGGGTGGGATTTGGGTATTTAAAGACCCGGGATAGACAGCTTTAATTTTAACCTCTATTCTGTTTCCAGCTTTTCTTCAATGCCGCATACTTTTCAGTTGCTTCTGCTTGTTTCCAAAAACCATGAAAGATTTTGGCCGCCTCTGCCTTTTCCTCTTCACCGGTACCGAATTCGAATTGTGCATAATCTTTAGCGGGGTCATATTTTCGGCCGCCCCTGTAGTTCGCATACCGCCGGGCCCGGGTGTAACCCATCTGGAGGTACTTCCGCGCCATGTCCGCGCCGACAAATTCATCCTTATCCAGATAAGATAAAAACTGCGCAAAGATTTTCTGAGCACTTTCCAGCGCAATAGCTTTAGTTTTGAAACGCCAGTTTATGCCAATCTCACTTTTGTAAGGCTCACAAATCAGAACCCCCTGTTCACCCTTCCCTACCCGGTAATGCTCAGGGTGAGCGCGGTAATCCACACCCGGTTTCCAGAAGTAGGATGATTTATCGAAACTCAAATAGCTGGGGCGCTTGTTCAATTTTTATAGAATTTAAAATAATATATACAGGTCGGTTGATTATCTAACCATTTCTACAGCTATAATGTTTATTACTGTCTATTTCTGATAACCGATACTAAAGCAGATGCGTGTGCTAATTGAATTTTTATTTTGAGCGAGCATAAATGAAAACGAACAGCAAAATTTAAAAAAATGAAACGCTACGAGTTTGTCTCTGGCGCTGGCGAAGAAAACTTGACGACTAGCAGCATCTACGCCATAAGCAGCAATGAATTAAGTATCACGGGCCGGCCTGCGGATCCTAAACGTACAAACCTATACTATCCGTGCAGATGCAAGGCCATCGTTAAACTGCGCGCTTGTGCAATATCTTTTTATCCTTTGATGTTATTTGTCTTGTCCTCCATATAATCGATGAAACAAGCAGTAAAGATTTACCTTGTCTGCAACCACTTGAAAATCCCATAACTTTTCAGTCCACGCCATCAGATTGACTCCACTCAGACAAACTATTGCCATCGATCAGTGGTTTAGTTTATATGAAAAAGATAGTTTTTTTCGGGGACAGTCTGACTGCTGGTTACGGCTTAAGGGACCCTGGAAAGGAATCAATTCCTGCTTTAATCAGCCATAGGCTAAAACACTTAGGGATGGATTTTGAAGTGTCAAATGCGGGCATTAGTGGTGATACGACACGTACAGCAATTGACAGGCTCCCAAGCATACTTGTCGGTGATATCGCTGTTTTTGTACTCGAACTTGGCGCGAACGATTTCCTGCGTGGCCATAGCGTAAGGGAAGTCGAGTCTAATTTACAAACGATTATTACTACTGTCAAAAAAGCCTATCCACAGTCAGCGATACTACTCTTAGGCCTGCAGCTGCCTTACTGGGCACATGTCGGCCCTAGTTCGGGCTTTGGAAGTATTTTCCAAAACCTCTCTAAAGCAAATTCAATTGTACTTGTCCCGTCTTTTTTAAGTGGCGTGGCCGGAAATCGGGCGCTGAATATGCCAGATGGTGTACATCCGCTAGCCGCGGGCTACCAGCTCGCCACAGACAACATTTTGCCTGCCCTACTCAAAATATTAAAATCCGAAAACCGCTAATATTTGTGATAAGAGGCTCAATGCCAAAAGAATCCTGTTGACTGCGATAATTGAAAACAAGTCGGCTCCTCTGGTTAGCCAAATGGTCCTGAATATCGATAACTAAGTATATAACCAGATTTTTAATGGATATCAATGGATGCGATTACCTCCAACAGGTTTTAAAGAATTTCCGCTGTCTTATGACCAGGCTTTATTCCATCAGTACCTTGGTTTTGATATGTCCTCCACTTAGGCTTTCAAGCTTCAACGGATTTCCGTTGCACCTATTAACACTTATAAAATGTTTTTCTAATCCACTGAATAAAAAAGAGTTAGACATTATTTTTATCAGTTGCCGATGACCGGCAAAAAAAATGCGAACGGGCTAAACGCTTTTTGTAAAACAAAATACATATATCGGTAAAGAGAAAATACTATCGCACACATTTTACTTAGTCTTCTATATTTTGCATTACTTAAACAAAAAGCCAAAAATCAATGCACAAAAAAAGGGCCTTTCGGCCCCCTCGCACCTTTAGCAAAACACAGAAGAACCATGCATGTAAAAAGGTAATACGGAATTACTCACGTCAGTCTGTACAGACCGGGCCGTCGCCTGCCCCTGCGTTTTCGTTTTGATATGTCATCTCCACTTCGCAGGATTTTCCGCTCTTCGCGGAATAATGCTTCATTCCCAAATGTCAAAGATCCTTATCGAAATAGCTGAAAATCAGTTATTTCACTTTCATTGAATTAAAACTATCGATGATGCAGCGCGATAAGAATTTTTGGACTGAATTAAGCTACAATAAAAAACTGCTAACCTAGGACTAAACCGATTTTAGTACTACCCTAATTAATTTGGGGTTTAACAAGCTGTAATTTAATCTCTTAGAACACCAATTAATGAGTTGTTAGTTTATGCCTAGTGAAAAACGGCAATAATGACCTCGGAGTTAAGGCACCGGTTTAACAATATGGTGTTTTGGCAAGATTTCAAGAAATTATCTTTACGGACTTCATGAGTTATTCTCTTATGGAATGGTCAGGCGTAAAAGCAGAAGTCCATACCCAGACTGGGGAAACCAAAGTGAATTTGGGTTAAAAATAGATGACAGTTATAGCGGATGTCTCACTGTTGTTCGTAAAATCCATCAATCTTTCCTGATTGATCTGTCTTTGGATTGAGGATGGTGCTAGCCTTGCGCTCAGGCTAATATAATTTAAATCGAATTATAAATGTCGCTCTGAAATTCGGTCGTGACTGACTTGTTCCGGCTTCGAACAATTTGCTTATCTGTCTTCACTGGAATCCGTCAAGATAACTGTGCGCTATTAAGCGTCAAACCGACAAAATTTTCAATGTTTTAAATGATTGGCTTTTACCGTCATTCTGACCGCACGCAAACCTTTCTCCGTTAGTTCTATTTCAAACTCAACCTCGTCAAAAATAGCTAAGCACAGTTCTTCGCCATAAGAATGAAATCTTATATCCTGATCATTTTCATCAAGCAGCTGCCCGCTCCTGTCAGAAAAGTTCAGGTGAGTTACTCTTCCTTTTCGCTTCATCTTAAAACATTTATTCAAAAGATAAAGGAACGCGGTTTGAATAAACGCCGTCTTATCATATGATAAGAAATTGATGCTAAAATTCGCTGACAAATGAAGGGCTGTCACAAACTGTTGCAGTAAGCTATATCTTGATTCATGAACAGGACTTAATTCTTTTGCAGCAGAAAAGTCTATCGGGGAACAAAAACAAAAACTCCTGTCTTCGAACTAGTTTTTCTGGTTGCTACATCTTTCCCCGCGCCTTAAGCTGGCAGCAAAATGTATCCGCTTTTTCGGGACCAACTTGAAGGATGGAAGCTACCCGTAGGCATTAGCTTATTTTAAGTGAACTGTACCAAGACGCTAAGCCTGAGCCTTCACTTCACTAATCGAGATATAGATGAAGTGCTCTTATTTTCTCATGCTCTATGATAGCAACGTCCATTCCACTTGCAACTGCCATATCAGCGGGAGCGCCAAGTCTCCAGGCCACCACTTGAACATTATGATTAGTTTGGCTGGGTTTTGACAATTCAAAAACAAATTCAGGCGCCCATCCTGATTGCAGCCGGGTGATAAGGTTATTGATAGCTTCAAATCCAACAATAGGGTTACCGGAATCATTTTCGAAGAACCTGATGTCCTGATGGTAGATCTGCTCCATGGCCTTAAGCCTTTCGGCCGAATCTCTATTATTCCAGATAATCAGTAAGCTGTCTTCTAAAAGTTGTCCAGATTTTCCCATATGATGATTTATAGCTAATATACATTAATAATCAAGTGCTGCAAAATCGTTAGGCGATAGTCGACATTAATATTCTGCGGCTCGGTAACAATAGATTTATTCTCAAAAATTCTTCCGTTTGTGTTTCGAGCTCTTTTCATTGACGAAAATCTAGTGGTAAGGCGCAGGCACGCGTACATTAACAGGATGCATCTGTTGTATTGTAATCATGCTTTTTCAAATTAAAAAATATTAAAACGTTGCATCCGGATACCAGGTTGATGCAGGGCAAATGTAAAGTAGTTTTTGGGCAGAATATATCTGTTTTCGCACCCTCATCATCTTACGGAATATGCGTTTAAATAGCACCGGTGATTTTAGAAATATTCTCTTTGAAATGATTTCGAAACTACTTATATGATTACCTGATACATATCAGCACATAAGCTAAGAAGCTGGCTTCAGAGGGAAACCTTGCTTTCCAGTAACTCAACTCTTAATGGCTTATGTATCAATAATGATAACTGTTCTATTGCTTTTCAAACCTGAAAGATACTAACTTAGGATTCTTAGTTTGGTTTTAGGCGTTTAAAGCAGGTGCAATTGGTTGCATCTGCTTTTTTTATTGTTTTTCATCTCACTTTCTTGAGCTAATATGGTGCATACGGAAAAGTTTAATAAAACCTCGGTGAAGATATAGATGTTTCACTGCTATTTTATTTCTAAAACAATTGACAATCAATGATGTAGTTAAGATATGGAACACGGGGTTATTACGATACTGAACAGGGTATCTGGAAATGGGTTCATCAAATACGGTAACATGGTCATCAAATTTGAATTGCGGGAAACGGTTGGAAAACTCTACACCTATAATGCTGTGAGTTTTGAGATCAAACATGACTATCTCGAGACTAAGGCTGTTAAAGTTCGAAAAATCGCCTAAGACTGTTATTGTAATACCTTGGTTCAGCACAATATTATTGAATTAAGTATATCGCGATATGAATGACACGGAAAGAGTGAGGCTATACCTAACTGAGGAATTAAAAGATTCTACAAGGGCATTATTCAGCCTTAATCAAATATCAAAAGATTGTGGTCTGGCGCCGGACGACCTAACGCTCGTTTTGAAACAGCTGGTTTCCAATAAAGTTATCACTGTTTTCGAGCCGGAAAGCCCTGATGGTGTATTTATAGAACTTCAGTTATGACATTACCTTCTCAATTGTACTTTAGAGATATTTCCTGAATATTTATACCACGAATATTATTTCCATAACTGTGATATGCTATATATCGGTAATCAAGCTGGAGTGATGAGCATATACTTATTGTAAAGGATAATAAACCAATACATGTAGAATCATGGAGGCTCATTAAGACCATTTGAGACTAGAGTCCTGAGGCTAAAATTGCTAACCGGAGCAAGAACCTTTAACCCAGTTTCAGTGTTGATTAGATAGTCGCTATCCAATATCAAAAATTTATGTCAATTAAGGTCATATTCTTAATGATGATGCTGTGTTTTTGCTCCATGGGGAGTTTAAGAGCACAGCGGCCTGAAAACGCCGGATGGTTTTTCTTGAGTAACAGTAAACAAATAAGCGAAAAACTCGACTTTATTTACGATATTCAGATTCGCTCAGCAGATCGGTTTGACTATGTAAATACCTTGCTTTTGAGGGGAGCTTTTAGCTACAATCTTTCAAAAAAGCATTCTGTTGCGCTAGGTTATGCGTATAAAGCAGACTGGAATTTTGAAAATGATGTTCCAACCTTCTCCCCGGAGCACCGGATATATGAACAATACCTCTTAAATTCAGCATGGGGCAATGCAGAAATTGACGCCAGGTTTCGGCTTGAGCAGCGTTTTATCCGCGAGGATAAGCTAGTGGATTTCTCTCAAAGGGCACGCCTGTTTTTAAGTCTGCAAGTACCACTGATTGCCGACACGAGTTTTAGCAAAGGATTTTATGCCAAAATTCAAAATGAAATCTTTATGAACGTGCAGCACAAGGAAAAGGTAAACAATAACATTTTCGACCAGAACCGCGTCAGTTCTGGATTAGGATTCCGTTTCAGTAAAAATCTGGATGTGGATTTTAGTTATATGTTTTGGTACCAAAAAGAAATGGAACGTAATTCCAAAACCAATGTATTTCAACTCATGCTCTCGACCAAATTTTAAAAACTTATACCGGCACGATTTAAAAATTGGGCAGGATTTACTAAGCTTTATCACTTTCGCTTTCGGCTTTCCTCCCTTCCTCCAATAAATTGGTAGCAATTGGGTTGTTTAATAACAAATTTGCAAACCAGCTTAAATTAGCAACCATGTACCTTAAGGTTCGGTTTGTGTACAGATAGCGTTCGCCGCCGGCTTCCACATAATCCTTTTCGCCGCCAGCTTTGCCAACCCAATACGCGTTGACATTTGGCGGTATCGTAAATCCCACCTCCTGTAAGGCCCAAAGCACCTGAGCCGCACAGCTATGGGCGCCGTCTTCATTTCCGGTAATTAAACAGCCTCCGACCTTCCCGTATGGCATGTATTGCCCGTTAGTCTCATCACTTAGGCTTTTGTCCCGAAAAATTGCGTCTAAACGCTCAATTACTTTTTGGGCGTTTGAAGCAAGATGTCCCATCCAAATGGGGGCAGCAATGATAAAAATCTGGCATTTTTTAATTTTCTCCAGAATCAATGGCCATTCATCGCCCCCACCTTCATCAGAAGAATTTCCGGTCTTTATATTATAATCATTTAAACGAATGATTTCGGTTTCTACGTTTTGTTCCTTGAAAATTTCCAAGGCCCGGTTCGCCAGCGCTCCGGTATTTGAAAAATCTTGACTGCGTTTAAGCGTACAGTTAATGATTAGTGCTTTCATGACCTCTATTGTGTTGATAGTTTATCTGCTTTGAGCTTTCTCCCTAATGGGTAGATCTTATTTCTCTTTTTTAAAATCGTGCCCCCAGTTCTTTAGCGAGTAATTCCAGTCGGTTTCATTTAAGTTACCATCTGGCCGCTGAGCCAAGTGTCTTTTTATATAACCTACAACCTTCTGCATGTGCTTGTAATCGCCTGGGCTAAGCTGTTCTTTCTTCTTATGCTTTATCTCTATGATTTTCTTTCCAGATTTGTGCCCGATAGATTCACCATCGCCACTATCCCATCCCACCGATTTCGACTCCTTTGTATCAAGCCAAAGTTCCAGTTCTGAGGGGCTCATGTTCACGTTTTGTTTGAAATCGGTATAAACCTGCTTCATCTGTTCTTCGTCCATATATTAATAAAATATGCGCCAATGGTGATAATAAGTACGATAAGGAAACACCAACGATTTTTAATGGTTTGGTATTTTCTGTTACAGAGCTGTTTTATTAACACAACTAAAGCATGACAGCCGACTGATAGATTTTAGGCATTTGTAGAGGACGATGAATTATGGGAGTGTGTGTTGCTAAAAGTTCCCGGCTGCTGAACAATATTTTTTCAAACTTTTTTTCCTTCGATGGTGTTGGCTTTAATAAACTCTATGAAAAAAAAGCTCCTGGTTGGCGGTATAGCATTACTCTTCAGCCTGAATCTGGTGCATGCTCAAAAAGGCCTGCCTGCAAAAGTTCCCACAACCGTTAGCGTAAACACCTTTTATCCTGCCCATGAAGATTTTAATGAAAAACTAGTTTCCCGGTTAAAAGTTCCTGCGGGTTTTGATGTTAGCGCGGTAGCGGAAGGACTTGGGAAGCCAAGGATGATGGCTGTAAATAACTCCGGTGGTCTTTATGTTACACGAAGAGACGTTGGTGATGTGCTACTTTTACAGGATATGGACGGCGATGGCCGAATGGAAAGCCTTAAAACGGTGTGGTCGCAGTTTTTAGGCGTACATGGGATCACCATCCATGATGGCTTCCTGTATTTATGCTCTTCCACCGATTTGAAAAGAGGCCGCATCAATGCAGACGGCAGTTTAAGCGATACTACCACATTGATTAAGGATTTACCCGAAGGAAGCCAGCACGATAACCGTGTCATTGCCTTTGGTCCTGATAATTTGCTTTACATAAGCGTAGGAAGCAGCTGTAATGACTGCGCCGAGACGAATGCCGAACATGCGACACTGTTGCAGGTTTCACCTGATTTCAAATCCCGTAAAATTTATGCCCGCGGCCTGCGTAACACTATCGGCTTCGACTGGCAACCAAGCACAAAGGAAATCTGGGGCATTGATAACGGTACAGACTGGCGAAGTGATGAATTTCCGCCCGAAGAACTTAACAGAATTAGCCAGGATAAGGATTACGGGTGGCCAAGGGTTTTTGCTAAACAGGTCGTTGATGAAACCCGGGAAGATCCTATCGGTACCACAAAAGCGGCATATGCTAAAAGTACAGAGCCATCGGTAATGGAATTTCCTGCACATTCAGCACCGATTGACTTTAAATTCTTACCCGCAGCGAAAAACTTTCCAAAAGATTTTCAGGACGATGCCCTGGTATGCTGGCATGGCTCGTGGAACCGTAAAAACCCCGAAGGTTATAAAGTGCAACGTATTATTTTTGAGAACGGTAAGCCGACCGGTGTCGAAGATTTTTTCTCGGGTTTTTTGAGTACCGATGGCAAAACGCGATTTGGCAGGCCTGCAGGACTGGCGGTTTCTAATCTTGGAACTGTATATATTTCTGATGACGAGAGCGGGGTTATTTATTCGGTAAAAACAAAAAATATAAAATGATGAAAAGACTATTTATTGCTTTTTTTCTCCTTGGTGCTATCACTAAGGTTCTGGCCCAAACACCAAGAATTACCTTCAAAACTCCGCTGCTCTATCCTGAAGGCGTTGCGTTTGATAAGGCGAACAAAACTTTTTACCTCAGTTCGGTAAAGACCGGGGCAATTGGAACTTTAGACCAATCTGGTAACTACAAGGAATTCTATAAAGATAAAGATTTGATTTCCAGCTTTGGAATGAAGGTAGATGCAAGTGCAAAACGGCTGTTGATTTGCCTGAGTGACCCAAATCCGAGCTATAGTGAATTCAGTTCAGCAGCAACCCTAAAAAAAATGGGGAGGCTAATCGCCGTAAGCCTTGTAACGAAAAAAAAGACAATGGACGTCAACCTTGCTGAACTTTATCCTGGCAATCACTTCATTAATGATTTGACTATGGACAATTCAGGAAACCTTTATATTACGGATTCTTATTCGCCGGTGATTTATAAGATTGACGCGAAGGGTGAAGCCAGTGTGTTTGCAGAAAGTGAATTGTTTAAGTCCGGTGACATAGGCCTCAACGGTATTGCCTACCATACTGCCGGTTACCTGATAACAGTCAATAACAGCAACGGGTCGATACTCAAGGTAGACCTCGCTGATCCAAAAAAAATCTCAAAAGTTGCAATCAAAAACCTCTTTCCCGGCGCAGACGGGCTACTGTTCGATCAAGGCGAACTCATTCTGGTTCAGAATAAAGGCGTAAATAAAATATTCCGGATAGCCAGCACCGATGACTGGCAGACCGCGACGGTGAAAGCGGCAACCTCTGGTGAAGATCGTTTTGCACAGCCTTCTACTGCAGTTGCAGACGCCAACCGGATTTGGGTACTTAACTCCAAGTTGAATGAATTGTTAAATCCGGCTATGGTTCCAAGCAAGGAATTTTCGCTGCAGCTTGCTGTTTTCAGTCCAGTTGAATAACCCTGAAGTTTCAGTAATAATAAACGCTTAATCATCGACGATCTTAGTGCTGTACAAAGTACTAAAGCTACAGCGTTGACACAGTCGACAAACCCCAACATTTTGGCTTTTAGGTAAGCGTTATCAAGTTCATCAAAACGGCCGGCATCCACCGGCCGAACTTGATATTAACTAAACTATTTAACTTTCAAATCAAGTTCTTTTTCGCAACCCGCAGTGTGCTACAACCATTTACCATCCCCACCTTTTTCCCTTTGCTTCCTTTGGCGATACAAAACGATTTTATCTAGTGAATACGAAAGCACGTAAAGGATGAGCAGGAGAACTGCTAAAGTTTGTTTTGGTTCCATATCATTAATGCTATAAGCTTTGAACTTCAGGCTTTCGCTCAAATTCCTGCATTGTTTCGAGCAGTCCGAGGATTTCTTCTTCTTTGCACTGGTTAAGTAAAATCAGAAAGTCCCCATGTGGCGAGCGTTGAAGAATGTTTAAATTCCTTTTGTCCAGCAACAATCCAAAAAGCAATTCATTTTCCGGCCTAGTAACATAAAATCTGATCGCCTGCATTGAGCGATCTCTCGGATTGATAACAGCCTGAAATTGTCTGTTTCTTTCGATTTCCAGATACAGGGATTTTGACAGCGCGTACAGGCGTGATGCATTTGCCCTCACGCCACCATTCTGTTTAAGTCCATGAAGGCTACGGGTTAGCGAAGCTAAATCTTCAAATTTTGTCTCTGAGCAGCCGCTATCCTCCGTACCAATCGGGCTATTGAAGATTGAAGAAGGAGTGGTGGCCTGGAGGGAGTCCCTGATGAGTACAATGGACAGGTTTTCAGGGATAATCCCTTCACCGCCATGGGCATAAATCAAATCAAATTTATCGAATGAAATAAAGTTAGTGAATAAGTCAGCGGAGCGGTCACATATAACCGGCAGGGAAACCTTTGGGAATTTTGGAATCCTGTTAGCCTGTAGATCTTCGGTGGAGGTTATGTGCAGAAAAGAAATATCGAATGGTATCCAGTCACATTGAGGAATATATGAAAAAGCAGATTCTCTGGAGGAACCAATGACTTCGACATCAAAAATTTTCCTCGCCTGGCTGATTGTTGCAGAAGACCTATTACCTGTTTCCAAAAATCCCCCCTTGATGTCTTTTGAGAAATTCAGTATTGAGAAAATGCTCCTGTGAGCTGACTTGCGGCTGTCGACGAGCAACACATGGAAGTTCAAAGGAACGTGCAGGATTTCACGAAGCAAAACCTGAAGGCTGTGGATTCCGGCCTTGAATTCCCCTCCACATGCGCAGGTCAGAATAACGCTGTCTGAGAGCGGAATATCATTTCCTTTTTCACAATTATTACAATGTTGCAGCTTGCTAATTTGTTTTTGCATCTCCATATATCTACTGATTTCAGGAGCAAATTTCAGAATGATAATTTCCTGTCGGAACCCTCGTTAAAAAATTGGTCTAAAATACTTTTAAACCGGCAGTACCCCTAATTAAATACTGCCGATGGTATCAATCCGCAGGAGATTAGAAATTTAATTTCCTGCTAAAAATCCTGAACACGAGGTAATTGTAAATATTACACTATCAATCGGTTAACCAAATAAAAGCTTAAGTAAAGCTCAGGAAAATCTCAAATTTTAAATACCTTTGCGCAACCAAATATTAACCTTTCCTTAGCAATGTCAGCATATAAATTAGACGAAATTGATAGTGGTATTTTAAACATAATACAAAAGGACGGCGAGACGACCTACAAAGAATTAGCATCAATACTCAAGCGAAGCAAATCTAATATTGTTGAGCGCATTAAAAATCTAAAAAAAGATGGCTTTATTGACAGGTGTGTTGTACTTGTTGATGTTGAAAAACTCAGAAGCATTTTCACTGCCTTTCCACTTGTACAACTGAGGAATCATGGGCAGGATTCAATTGCAAGCTTCAAGGCAGAAATGGCTTTGCATGCAGAGGTTATGGAGTGTTATCACATTACTGGAAATTTTGATTTTATGCTAAAAATTGTAATAAATGATATGTTTGCGTATAACGATTTTTTAACTGAGCATATTTCACCCAACCCCCTTGTCGGCAAAATTCAAAGTTTTATGGTTTTATCCCAAAGTAAAAGAGAAACAGCTTATCTTGTTTAGGATATGATAAATAGTGATCAATTACTCTACAGCTGCCATAAAGATATAAATGATAGACCAAAAATCTAAAGCATAGACTTAGTCTCAAAAAACGAACGAAATAAGCCAATCAATAAAATTCAATATTATTAACAATTTAAAAGCTGTATTTTGCGATAAAAAAACCTAATTTTAATAAAAATGTCGTAACATGAATTTGATTCACGAAAAAAAACATACAAGCCAAGGATAAGTGACCTACTGGGTGGGGCATTATCGCTAGCTATTCCGATAAAAAATTATTACGACCTTATCTTACTCTCAAAGGCGGGCATAAGTAAGGCTTCGGCGGAATCAGTAATCAGTTTTACAGGAATGTCCAAAAGAAAATTTGTGGAAGATATATTGAATTTATCAATAAAAACGCTAGAAAGAAAACAAGCTGACGATAAATTTGATACAAGAACATCATCCCTTGTCATCGAAGTCGCAAGGGTTTTGGAGCATACTTATCAAGTATTTGACGATAAGGAAAAAGTTCAAAGATGGCTTTCTAAACCCAACAATGCACTTCACGGCGAAACCCCCTTATCTCTTTTTTCCACACCAACAGGAATAGGTATGGTCGAAGATGTCTTGACACGCATAGAGGAAGGTGTCTACTCATAGATGCATGTCTACAGAATTGTAAAATCCGAAAAAAGGATTAAATACTTGTCCGGAATCGGGGCCTTCCGAGCAGGTGGACGATGGAATGATAAAGGAACTTATGTACTTTACAGCTCCGAAAACTCATCCTTGGCATTTTTGGAAAACCTTGTGCATTTTGATATGGAGGAAATTCCAGAGGATTTATATATTATGGAAATTAGAATTACCAACGAAGATTTGATATATCTAATTCCCGACTCTGACTATCAAAAAGACTGGCTCGATACCGATAATTTAGCATGTAAAATATTAGGAGATCAACTATTTTCCAAACATAAATTACTGGGAATTAAGGTTAAGTCGGCAGTCAATCGATCGGAGTATAATATACTTTTGGATCCTCTATTCCCCGGATATCATGATCTTGTTAACATAATTGATGTAATTAAAATACCTGTTGACCGACGTCTAATCTAAATCTATTTTATTACAGTCTACTTTATACGCAAAATAAAAAATAATCATTAAGACCTAAATATACGGATATTTCATCCTGCGAATAAACTGGTTATCCACTGCCTTAGTTTACATATACACAACCAAAAAAAATACTTTCGGGCTAAATTCCAGGTGGAGTGATTAAATGTCTCCAAATTTGTCAACGCCACGATTAAAGCCTTATTTTAAATTCGTGCCGGTGAATACAAAATACCTTATAGATACATTCAAGAGTTTTTATGGCTACGGCTTATCGAGGTTCATCTGTCCTTGCTAAGCATATCTTTTCTTTATGGAATCAATCTCGCTTCACGCAAGGCATTAAACAGACTAAAAAACGTTTCTTCTGTATCCTGATAATCCAAAAAACCAAGTTTTCTACTTTTGGACATGCTCGTCATCACTTCTATCGGCCTGCCCAAATCCAAATCCGTGTGCCAGGCTGAGGCCAAACGACCCAGATTGGCTTCTATCAGATCGTATTTGCTGGCAATTGCCGTCCATTGCACTGAATCATCAACCATTTGAACTTCCAGTGGATTTATTTCATTGTTAAAACCAACACTTACAATCTCGAAATAATCGGCAATTTTCTTCCAAAGCCGGTTCCAACGAAATACGTCTCCGTTTACCACGTTGTAGGCCTGATTTTTTGCTGCATCTGTGGTCGAAGCCCAAATTAAATGGGCTGCCAAAATCCTTGCATCTGTTACATCCGATACTCCCTCCCATTGTGCTTTAGAACCAGGCCAGCTAAAGGCCCTGCCGGTTTCCTTACAGATAGTGGCGTAAGCGGCAAGTGTGGTTCCCATATTCATTGCGTTGCCAACAGCCTTGCCAATAACTGTATGTGGCCGGTGCACACTCCAGGTATAACCATCTCTTGCTGCTCCTGCGTAAAGCTCATCTTCCTGAGCGTAATAAAAATTTTCTACATTAAGCCGCGGGTGTTCCTCTCTCAATGGGGTTTCAGGAAGAAAACCTTCTTTTGCATAAGCTTCAAATGGGCCAAGATAATGTTTGAGTCCGGTTACCAAAGCTACATGTTTCACTGTTTTTTTCGCAGAGAGCACACTCAGCAGGTTTTTAACCATCAAGGCATTCACCCGCACATTTTCACGCTCCGTATCGTTGCGCATCCAGGTTGTAATAAAAACATGGGTTGGCATAATGTCGTCAAGGCCGGCTTGTAAACTTTCGACATCGAGCAGGTCTGCCGCAACAGGTATGAGTCCGGGATTTGCCCGGTCCGGATTTCTGGACAGGCCATAGGTTTTCCACCCCTGTTCGATTAGCTTTTCTGCCAGATTTCCTCCCGTGATACCGCTTGCTCCAACAACTAATGCTATTCTTTTCATATTATTATTATTTTATTTGTGCAAATTTATCGCTCCGACAATTAAATACACTTGATGTATGTCAAGGGAGCAAAAAAGGTAAATTCATTTTCACTGGCAAAATGATTTACAAATTATACAGACGAAGTCCATGAACGGTTTTGAGGTTTTATTTAGACACATTGAGCAAAAAGTATCGCTTACCGATCAAGAAAGAGAAGACATCTATCGACATTTTACGCCGAAATTTTTGTTAAAAAAACAGTATCTGTTAAGCGAGAGTGAAGTTTGCAGGCACATGGCATTTGTGTGTAGTGGTTTACTGAAAACTTACCATATCGATGAAAAAGGAATCGAACACATTAGCCTGTTTGGCTGGGAAGGCTGGTGGTTATCTGATTTTAGCAGCTTTTTAACCGGCATTGCATCCGTATCCTATATTGACGCCATAGAAGATGCCAGCTTGCTGTTAATTTCCCGTGAAAACTATGAAGCGCTGACCCTCCGGGTACCCAAAATGGACAGGTATTTCAGAATTTTATATCAGAATAGTATTGTAACCAAGGAACGCAGACTTCGAAATTCCGTTACTTATCCAGCGAGTGAAAGATATCTTGAATTCGTTGAATCAAATCAGCAGATAATCGACCGAATCCCGCAAAACTTCATCGCTTCCTATCTAGGCATAGCACCTGAAACGCTGAGTAGGATAAAACATAAAATATCAAAAAGACAATAAGACTACCACTTATTGAAAGCCCCAGAAATTATTTAATTAATCTTCCATCGCCATGCGATATGAATCAAACGGATTAATATCGAAAACCCTTCCAGCGTGGAGTCTATTTGCAGAATCACAAAGACGCGTTAGATCTGTCGTAAGCCAGCGCACCAGAAATAGTATGCGCTAGGATTAACTCGGGTTATGAGCGCAGCGCCCCTGGAAATATTGGAAGAAAGAGGCTTCATGCCCCTTTTCTTAGCAAAACAATCTACTGGCAGTTCTAGAATGCTTCTCAGCGTTAGAATGAAGTTTCTCTGCATTCCGCACATGAAACTTTTCAATATCATCTTGGGCCATAATCTGATGATAATCCCGGAGAAGATGAGATGAGCTAATTTAAAACCGGTAATTTGAAAAATTTTATTTCGGGATTGCCTGAAGCGAATCTTTATTTAATGCGCCCGCTTTCATTTTCTAAAGCAGAGGTTCTTGCTCTTGGGCCTTTGGAGTTTCCAGTTGAAAATTTGTAGCTAAAACTCAGTTTCAGTTGCCTTGTTTCGAAATAGCTGTAGTTCCGAATCGTAAAATCCCCTACACTTTGAAAGGAATCAGCCTGGCTTCCTTTGAAAGTGTCACTATAGACAATTCTTAGAGTGCCATTCTTTTGCAGGAAGCTTCGCTGAAGCCCTAGGTCTATCTGGCTGTTGGGTTCAAAAAACTGGTTCGCTCCGATGAGTCGTCTGGAATTATAAAATCCCATGAGTTCTGCAACGAAACCTTTCGGGAGTTGAAAGGTTTGCTGAAGACTTATTCTTGCAGCATTTTGCTTGAGGTCAAGATTTCGTCCGTTGCCAAAGTTAACTTTATTACATAGCCTGAAAAGCGTTCCGTTAAAGGTGATGTCCCACCAACTTGCAGGCTTTAACGACTGAGTCAGCGTTAGTGCGAGATGCTGTTGACTGCCCAGATTTCGTGGTATCATCACAATTTTCGATGGCCCGATGGTATCAGTTACTTCCACGCTGAAATCATTCGTATACGTGTAGCTTAAGCCCATAATGGTACTCTTATGTACATACTGTATTACGCCCCGATGGCTAATCTGGGGTTTCAAGAATGGATTTCCCTGCCAAAAAGAGAGTTCATCCAATAAATAGATAAAAGGATTCAGATTTTGATAGGCCGGCCGGTCTATTCTTTTAGAATAACTAAAAGATAAACTATTCGAAGGGGAGGCCGTCACGCCCGCTGAAAAGAATGGAAAAAGATTGGTATAGTTCCGGTCAATGCGCTGCTGATTTCCCGCAATAGTAGATATCTCTTCCAGTTTACCTGTAGAGGCCGAATGTTCTACGCGCAATCCGCCTTGGAGCTGCCATTTTCCTACCTGTTTTTTATAATTAAAATATCCGCTGCTGATGTTTTCGCTGTATGAAAATCTATTTGACCGGGTGGGATCCAGTATTTCAGCTGCCTGCTGAACTTCCAGAAACCTGGAGTCGTTTGCTGATGTTACGGCTGAATATTTTACCCCTGTCTCCAGTTTTCCTTTCCAAAGGTTAGTGGTATAGTCAAGTTTTATGGCGCCCAGATTAATATCAATCCCATTTAAAGAGCGGTATAGATTGTCACTTATTACGGTGTTGTCAATCAGCGTGTACCTGTTCGACTGAAGGTTTCCTGCCCTTTTGGTGAAAGTTCCATAGTCGGCATCAATGTTCAGGATTCTGCCCAGCGTATCTTCATATTTATAATTCGCATTTAGATTGTAACGCTGGGTTCCCTGAGCATAGTAGTCGTTTACTGCAGTCAAGGTCTGCTCCACGACCTTGGTCGAGGCAAGGCCAATATCGGTTTTAGTATCGGTTATTCCTCCGCCAAAAAGAAAATTGCCATTCAATAAAATGCCTACTGTACTTTTTTTATTGATAATAAAATCTGCACCAACCCTCGATCCGATTTTATTTCTTTTATCGATGTCGTCTGTGAAACTGTTAAAAAATTTGCCCTCCTGAACCCGGTCTCCCCCGTATATGTAAGAATAATAACCCAAAAAATGACTGTACGAGCCATACAGATTAAACCTGTTCTTTCTGTAATTGACAGAGAAATCCTGACTGTTTCTGAAATATACGCCATAGTTTATTCCTGTAGTCATGCTAATGTTTAATCCGTCTACAGTAGATTTCAAAGTCCTCACATTGATAATTCCAGCCGAACCTGCCGCATCGTATTTGGCTCCAGGGCTATTGATGATTTCAATCGATCTAATGTTAGAAGACGACATTGTTTTAAGCAGTTCTGCAACTTCCCGGTTGGATAAATAAGTCATCTTCCCATCAATTAAGACAGAGGCCCCCGCTTTACCATTGAGCGAGATGGAATTATCACTGGAAACGCTAACACCTGGAGCGCGGGCTAGTAGTTCAAGTGCATTTGTGCCTTGTGCGCTGATGCTTTTAGAAACATTAAAAACAAGATTTCCATCATTCATTTCAATGACCCTTTGATTTCCATTGACCTGTACCGATTGTAGATTTTTAGATTGAGATTCAAGTCTGATCTTTCCAAAATCTTGTATCGCCAAAGGATACTTATCCGCCGGGAATTTTAAAATCAGGTCTTCATATCCCAGGGAAGTCAGCTTCAGCGTAAAACCAGTATTTGTTTTCAAGGGATAGCCAAATTTGAAATATCCATTTTCATCCGCAATGGTTCCACTTACGAGCCTTCCGTTATTCAGAAGAGAAACTGTTACAAATGGAACTCCATGTTCACCGGCCCTCATAACTTTGCCTGAGATGATCACTTGATTGGATTGAAATTTTTGCTGCCCCATCTCCCTGCTTCTAATCACGATCAAGGACTGTGAAAGTGTTTGAGAAAACAGATTTTTGGAAGCAAGGACGGTATCCAGCAATTTATTGACATTTATCCTATTTGCATCTATTGATACCAACATCGAATCTGAAAAAATCTCATTACTGTATACGATGGAGTAGCCGGTTTGAATCTGTATTTGTTTGAACAGTTCTATAACAGGCCTTCTCTCTAGCTTTAATGTGACTTGCTGCGCATTTGCCGGTAAATTCATAACGACAAATAATGCAAGCGTAATTAGTGTATGTTGATATTTTCTAGCAGTCATATCCAGTGCGCTTAATATTATTAGTTACCCATCCTTTTGTTTTCTTCCTTATTGCTTTGCTCAATGTTGTTCTGATTAAACTTGCTGCCGAGGCTGAAGTTATAACTGAAGGACAGACTGATGTTCCGGGTTTGTCGCTTTTGATAAAAATCGATTACCGTGCCGTTGTTAACCGAAAATTCCGTCTCCCGGACTGTATTGAATACATCGGAGAGATAAACTCGCAAGGTAGCTTTATCTTTAAGTATTTTTTGTGAAAGCATCAGATCAAGATAGAACATATGTCCGAGCCTGGTATTACCGGAAACCGATGGGGATTTATACTCCGCGATGACATCCAGCGTCGGTACTTTTTTTAAACTTATGGTCTGCATAGATTTTACCGCCAAGGTAGTTTTTGTATTGCCTATATCATTTGCGGAAGTTGAAGCCCGGTAAAGGGAAAGGCTATAGCTGCTCTTCCAGGCATTTGAAATTTGCGGTGAGGCATTTATATTCAGCCCGTATTCCTTACCTGCTTTAAAATTAAATGATTTGTATTCGACAACGTTATTAGCAATTGTGTTTGCCAGCAAAGCAATCAGATTCGAGGTTGAAGAATAATATAAATCAAAATTGTAATGGCTCAAAAAATTATAACCCACCTGAAAGTTATGCGAATACTGTGGCAATAAGTCAGGATTTCCGGTTAAAATCATATAGTCGTGAACTTGCAGCCGGTAAGGGTTAAGGTCATTAAAAGATGGCCGCTGAAGCCTTCTGGAGTAGTTGAAAAAAAGCGATGAACCTTTACCCTCATTCAGCAATCTCATCAAATATACTGAAGGAAACAGGCTCAGATATTTTCTTTTAAAAGCATCACCCGACGTAACTGAAATTCCGTTAGAAAGGGTTTGCTCAGCCCTTAGTCCGATCTTAAGACTATTTGGGCCAATCGTTTTTTCAAGCGTTGTATAGAGCATGCCCAGCTGCTCTTTATAAAGAAACTGATTACTGATTAACGCGTTATTTATCCACAGGCCTTGGTTGAAGTTTTCGCTAATGCTTTCATTGTCTCTGTGAATCGCACTGTATTTTATCCCACCTCTGAGTTCAAGTTTATTTTTCCAGTTCTTGGTATAATCAATTTGGCCGGCATAAATTCCTGTGCTGCTGGGCGTCATGGTTCTGGACTGCATACTGCTTGCCGGGGAACTGTAAGTTGTCAAAAGCTGGTTCTGCTCATCTTTAGCGTTTCTGGAATAGTCTCCAATCACCTTTAAGGAAGAACCGAGGCTGTCTAGCTTCCAGATATAGTTAACTGTGGTGCTATTGAAGTTAATTGCCCTATCCCAATCTGCACGTGCGTAACCCGGTCTGCTCGTGATATTCCGGTAGATGATATCAGTTAAAAACAGTTGCGAAGGCTGGTTTTCTGAACCTGTATTTTGTATCGCCAGCGATTGATTTATCGAAATGTCGTAGGCCGCACTGAAACGATATTGATATCTCGAAATTTTGTTGCTGCGAACTGTCGTATTGCTAAAGATGCTGGCATCGGGGTAGGAGAAGGTTTCTTCACCATAAGAAAAATTTGTATCATTCGTGTAGGCGCCATTAGCGGATAGATAAAGCCTTTTTATCTTGTAAGCCAGGGAACTTCCACCACTTATCAGCGACCCTTTGCCCTGTTTTTGATACCTTGCATTCAGGGATCCGTTCAGACCATCTTTTCGGGCTTTCTTAAGCACAATATAAACGATTCCTCCTGTTCCTGCGGCCTCGAATTCTGCCGGCGGGTTATATATCACTTCGATTTTACTGATGTCTTCAGACCTGAGTGACTTCAGGTATTCTACTAAATCATCCTGCGACATGCGTTGAACGATGTCGTTGATCATCACCATTACTGACTGATTTCCCTTAATCCTGATGCTGCCATCCTGGTTTACCCAAATTCCAGGGGATTTTTGTAATACCTCGAATGCTGATAACCCTTGAGCTAATGAACCGTTCTCCACATTCACGATGTACCGGTCAGTTTTTCTTTCGATGAGTGGCTTAGTATTGACCACAGTAACGGTTTGCAAGGTTTGTGCAGCTTCAGACATCACCAGGTGCTGTAATTTAGCTTTATCTGCGAGGGTAAAGGAAATTTCGAGTGACTTATAACCGACGGCGCTCACGAGTAGCCGATAACAATGTCCCGATTGAAGAGTCGCATTAAGCTGGTACTGGCCATTATCATCACTCAATGTTTTTTCAATAATATCAGCTGAGGCGAGCAAAGTTATGGATACAAAAGGAATGGCTATTCCATTTTTCTCTTTTACTGTTCCAAAGATTGCGGGCCTTAAAACTTCACCGCTTTTGATCAGATCACCTTGATGACCAACTGCAATCAGTTTTTCGGAAATCAGATTAAAAACCAATTTATGATCGCTAAGAACCATTCCAAGTACGCTGGAAACAGCCATGTCTTTTACCTTCAGGGACACCAGCATCGTATCTTTTACAACTTCATCACTGTAAATAAAACCATAACCGCAATGCTTTTCGATTTGTTTAAAGAGCTCTTTAATCGGTTGCTGACGTAATGTCAAGTTCAATTTTCTTTCCTGAGCTGAAATGCCGGTACCTGCTATCCATATCAGCGCAAGAAGCATTATCGCTTTTCTCATTGCTGCTCCTTAATCACAACCAACCTTTTATTGATTGTACAGTTCAGCGGGTAGGACAACTTAAGCGAAGTTATTGCCTGTTCAATGGTCTCGTTTATAAATATCCCGCTAAAGCGCTTTTCCTTTAATGCTTCGCTTTGGATATCAATTTTTACATCGTACTTTATCTCCATTTTAAGGGCCAGATCCTTAAGTTTTTCTTTTCTGAATACCAGGGTATCCGCAATCCAGTTGGTTTCGCTTAAAAGTAGAACTTGATTTACCAGTTTAAGATGCAGACTGTTTCTTTCATCATTTTGCTGTGTATTGTAAACAATTTTTTGATTGGGTCGTAATAACAAGCTGTTGTCTTTGTTTAGTCTGTCATGCATTTGATGGTAGGGCAAACCGATATCTCATAAAACCAATCAAATTAGCCACGTTTACACAGACTGTCATCTCTGTGATCGAAAATGAACTTGATAAATGTTCACATCCTGGAAGCGACATTGCTTTTTTCAAAACAGGTGAAAGGGGTAAACTCAGCAGGGTTAATAAGCAGGAAATATTATACTTTGAAAGCGCCAGAAATTATGTGAATATGGTTACCAGTGAAAAAGGAACGCTGGTATATCTAACCTTAAAGGAAATTGAAAAAATATTTAGGAAAGATCTTTTTTGCAGAGTTCACCGCTCACACGTTATTAACGTCACAAAAATTCAGAAAATAGTTGGTAATACAATAAACCTTGGCGAAGGCGTACAGGTACAGATGGGAAATGCGTACAAAGCAGAACTATTGAAGTTTTTAGAAGATAGAACATTTCTAACCGGCCGGATTTAGAAGGTCATAATCTAATGAGCACCGGTACTGGTGACAGTAATGGTAAGACTACTTGTGGTCGGATCAGTACTTGTGGGATTTCGGTCTTTGACTGCTCTGAAGATAAAAACTGTTTTTTTCTTCAGCTTCGTGTATTGGTTTTGCATAATAATTACAATTAAACTAGCATGGTTTACAAGCGCGAAAGTACGGATTAAAAAAGAATTCCACTTAAGGGACGAAAGATAAAAATTATATGATGAGGCTTACTTTAAAACTTCTTTACCGATACAGAATTCATTTCCTAGCCTGGGTATTATATATGTTTTCAGAGATTTTCATCGTTGGATGGGCAACGGGGAAATTTGGCAGACCGGTGAGTTATGCTACACATTACACCATAAATATCCTTCTATTTTATTTCTGTTCTTTGAAAATTTACCCGATAGCTTTTACTAGTGAGATTTCCTGGCTTTGGAAACTTCCCTTAATGCTCATTCTCACTTTTGTGGGCTATTTGATGATCAATTATTACATCGACTCGAATTTTTTCGGACACATCACCGTTTACAACCAGGAAAAAGTGAGATTAAAACCGAGTTACGTGCTTGGGGTATTGTGGCGGGCGTTACCAATCATGGGCTTTGCAGGATTTCATTACCTTTTTATTTTACACCTTGAACAAGTCAAAAGACGAGAAATCGCAGAAAAAAAAAGGTGGGAAAGTCTCATTGCTGAAAGGGACACCCAAGTTCAACTCGCTCACGCGCGAAATTCATACCTGAAAGCCCAAATCAATCCACACTTACTGTTTAATACCTTAAACTTCATCTATACAGACACAATCCAATCTGCACCGAGAGCCGCTGAGGCAATTATGTCACTCTCAGAGGTGATGCGTTACAGCATCAATTGTGAATTTCGGTCAGAAACGGTTCCACTTAAAGAAGAAATAGAACAGATATATAAATTAATAGAATTACATCAAAGTCGCTCTGATGAAACACTTTCGTTTACACTTGAGATTGGTCCAAACGTAAAAAAAACAATGTTCATCCCATTAGTTCTAATCACGATGGTAGAAAACATCTTTAAACATGGCATCATTCATGATCCTGAGCACCAAGCAGTGTTGAGCATTTACGTATTTAAGGAAATATTATCCATCAACTCAAAAAATATCCCTGGCAGGTCAAAACTTATCCCAAGCCAAAACACCGGTCTCTCCAATATAAAACAACGTTTGATGATTGCTTACGGGGACAAGGCTAGCTTGAAATACGGCATGCAGAATGAATACTTTGTTGTGAGCATCAATGTAAAGCTCAACAGTTAAATTATCAATCAACCCAAGAAGAAATCATCAATTTAAACACTGGTTCCATTTGTCGTTTGAGTATGAGCTTTATATCTAGTATTGTTCAATCACGTCAAATTAAGATTGATGGCAATCGCAATCTCGGAACAGTTAAATTTGTATGCGCTCAACTCCACCTTTAAATGAGTATAAAATAATCCATAGCCCGATAAGACTCGATAAGCGTTTATCCGATTTTGTCAGAAACTTGTGAATCGCATACGTTGACTTTGGCCGAGCCTTTAATCCGTTTTGATGAACATTCATAAATATCAATGACAAGGTTCGAGTCTCGTCGGGACCACTCCTTTCGCCAGTAGTTACGTATAACTGCTGGCTTTTTTGTTCAGTGGGGCTAGAAAAGGGGCTATTAAATTTGAAGATTATTGATCTGCCGTTCTAATTGAAACTTTGATCAATTAAGAAGTGAATGTATAAGTAAAAATTCACATTAGCATGAAATATATGTGTGTTAGTAAAAGTTGAGATGACTTTTACTAAAATTTCTTTATTATATTTGCTGGCCAATCCATTAATTATGCTATTTTGAGTAGTTCGCACAACCATAGTCCATTAAGATATCCAGGTGGAAAGTCATGCTTATCTGGGTTTATTACTAAGCTTGCGATTCAAAACGGCCTTCAAGGTGGGATATATTGTGAGCTTTATGCTGGTGGAGCAGGTGCCGCACTCAACTTGTTGTTTACTGGAACCTTTCGACAAATTCATATCAATGATGCTGATTATAGCATCTATGCATTTTGGTATGCAATCTTAAATCACTCAGAAGAATTTATACTCCGATTGGAAAATACGCCAATTACAATCTCTGAATGGCATCTTCAAAAAGCTGTTTACCTCAGCGGGCGTGATGCTAATATTATTGATTTAGGATTCTCTACATTTTTCTTAAATCGCACCAATAGATCGGGAATTATATATAAAGCTGGACCTATCGGTGGTCAGGATCAAACTGGCAATTATAAAATTGATGTTAGATTTAATAAATCTGATCTTATATCACGAATCAGGAGAATAGCTGAAAATGCAGAGCGTATCACTCTCACTAATGAAGATGCAGTTGCAATTATTCGGGATTTAGGAAGGTATCATCCAAACACAGATGACTTATTTATTTATCTAGATCCTCCATATTATAATAAGGGTAAAATGTTGTACTTGAATAATTATGACCACTTTAACCATCAGACTTTAGCTAATGCAGTAGCAGATATAGACAATAACATACGATGGCTAATTTCTTATGATAATGTCGATCCTATAAAAAAGTTATATAGTGAATATAGAATGTCTACATTCGATTTAAACTATACGCTTCAAAGTAAAAAGTTTGGTAGTGAATTATTAGTATTTTCACCTCCGCTAGAATTAATTGAAAAAATCCAGGTAAACAGTAGAAATAGTGATTTAATTTTAATTTGATCCTATGAATCAAGTAATAACGCAAGTCAATCCAAGGGATCTGATCTTTGATACTCAAAATCCCCGTATAGCCGAATTTAGTTTAGGTAATGAGCTTTCTGAAAGAGAGATCATAAAAATACTGTGGAATGTGATGGGCGTTGAAGAAATAGTTCTGTCTATAAAGGCAAGTGGATTTTTTGAACATGAACCATTGATTGCCGTTCGAGAAGAGGGACATTCAATAGTCATTGAAGGAAATAGACGATTAGCAGCGGTTAAATGCATCTTGAATCCGGAGTTGGCAGATTATATTGGTATAAACAAAAATAATCTATTCGTCTCAGAAAAGATCAAAGCTGCCCTTGAATCAATTCCTGTCATTTTTGTTAATGAACGTAAAGATGCATGGAAATTTATCGGGTTCAAACATATCAATGGCCCTGCAAAGTGGGGAAGTTATGCAAAAGCTCAGTATATTTCGTTAATCAAAAACGAATACGACATTACTTTGGAGGAAATTGCTTCTCAAATTGGTGACACGCATAAAACAGTACAGAAGCTGTATCAAGGACTTCAAGTAATCGAACAAGCTGAACACATCGGTAAATTTGACCGAACAGATATAAACGCACCTAGACTTTATTTTTCACACCTCTATACTGGATTATCATATGAAGGCATCAAAGATTTTATCGGAATAAAGGATGTCTCTGAAGAGGTGAAAAACCCTGTGCCGGCTGAAAAGGAAGATAATTTAGGGGAACTTCTTTTATGGATGTTTGGTAGTAAAAAAAGGGAGGAGGAGCCAGTAATACAATCTCAAAACCCAGACTTACGTCGACTTGAAGCAGTGGTTAGAAATAAAGAGGCGACCTATGCTTTGAGAGATAGAGTTCCACTAATTGTTGCGTATGAGATTAGCCAGCCGAAAGATGAAACCTTTGAACAAAGTCTTCTAGAAGCTAAGCGGGCATTACAAAAGGCCCATTCCTATCAAACTGAAGGGTTTGATGGTAAAGATGAAGCGCTTCTACGATTGAGTGCATCTGTAGCCAGCATTGCTGACGACCTTTATGATATTATGGAGAAGAAGTGGAAAATGACGCAGGGGGAAAGTGCTCCAAAAAAGAGGCTGTTTGACGAAGATAATTAGCTATGTTTAAACTTCCAGACGGAATCCCGACCCTTAGAAGTAGTGCCCAAGAATGGGCTGATTATGCTGAATATTTGGCTTTGATTAATGGAAGTATTTCCTTGCATGATGTCGTGAAGGCTCCACTAATGGTTTCCGATGAAACTGTGACTAGTGGGATTATTGACACAACTGATCAATTCAATGATAAGGCAGATGAGATCAGTATAGAAATAAATAGGCGACAGAACATATCGGGGTCAAAATATCCGTTTTCAGCTATTCAAAATGGTTACATACTGCAATACGATGCTGATGATCAAGATCTCAACTGGATTTATAGGTTTCTCTTGTTGTCTACTCGCTTAAATATGACGAAGCAAAAGATACAGAACAATATTGACGGTACGCAGGTATTTGAGATGCTTTCAGCAACAGTGGCCAAAAAATTCTTTGGAGAGAATACCGAATCGGATATTTTAGGAACAAGTCGCAGTGATATAGGGGGTTTCCGCGAAAAGCTAGCTCAACTATCCCAGCGTATAGGGGAAGGGGGAACAATTATTGCAAATGAGGGGTTTAGGCCTCAAGATGATAATGTTGATGTTGTGATTTGGAAAGGCTTCACAGATAAAATGCCATCTAAAATTATAGCATTTGGACAGTGCAAGACAGGTACTTCATGGGAAGATAGATTATCTGAACTAAATGTCGATGCTTTCTGTAGAAATTGGTTTACTATACAGCCTGTAATGACTCCATTACGAATGTTTTTTTGTGCTCAGTATTTTCCTCTAAAGATATGGAGGGTTAGAGCCAATGAAGCAGGGCTGGTTTTTGATCGGTTTAGGATACTTGATTACCTGCCTGAGAACATTGACGATGCATTAATGGGCGATATCAAAACTTGGTGTTCTGCAATTCTAAATTAGTATACTTAAATTTCTTTTATATCTAGAAGTTCCTGGAATAAGGGAAATAGGAAGTCCCAAAATTTATTTAGAAATGGCAAGTCTAAGAAATGAGAATCATGGTTATGTATATATCCATTCAATACATCAAGACTTAATTCATTCTCCGTATTAAGAAGTTTTTGAGTGATAGATGATGATTTTTGATTTAATTTATCTTTCAAAAACTCAAGCCTTTTACTTAAAGTAATTTGACGTAAAGCCACTTTATATTTAGCCTGCATCGGTGCTTCCAAACTTTCGGTTTCTATATAAGTCAATACCGCAAGATCTAAAAAAATTCTTATGGACGCCGCAACTGCGTTTCTATATTTTAAGGGGATTGTCTTCAATTCATCGAACAGGTCGGCTAATCGATAATTGTCAGTATGTAGTTGGTAGCATTCTAAAATAAGCCGAGACCGATTCGGATCGTTTTTTAAATCTTTCTTAGAGTGTTTCACTAACTGAGCAGGCTCATCCTCCACCGATGCTGGGTTTTCAAGGACTGTCTGTTCATTTTTCTCTAAGGATGCTTTTGATTCACTCGTTACAGTCTGATCTTCATTATTGGCAGATTCGACTTTTGGAAGAGTATCTAAAATTTGGTCTAGTTTTTCAGTAATTGATCGAGAATCTATCCTGCTATCATTTCCTCTCGGCAGTAGCATTCGCTTAATTAATGCCGCATATGCATTTAAGAAACTATCTTTTTTACTTAGAATTCGGATTTCAACACCGTCAAATTCAAGTCCCCAATCATCTTTCACTCGCTTACTATTAAAAAATCTCTCTAGAGATGAAATTGGGAAGCGATGAGATGATGCTTGCGTATATTCGACATCTGTCAACTTGTCTTCAACCTCCTTAACAAGGCCTTTAAGTTTTAACGTGCGCAAAATACTTTCTAAATCATTTTCGTCGACTCCGGCCTGGGCACGAATGATATTGATATCTCCTTCATATTTATCATATAATTCTGCTACCCACCGTTGTTGTTGTTCTCGTTGCCATCTTTTTTGAAGAGAGGTAATACTATTTCGTTGGGAAATATACCATTCAGCATCTTCAAATGTCGGTGCTATAGAAACATGAATCTTTTCTATAGTTGTCAAATCGATTTCCTTTGATAACTTCGTGAAAGCATTTTTGATGCCTTTTGGGGACTTATGAGGCTCTTGCAGTAGTTTTAGTACACATATACGCCTATTTCCTTCTGCTACAAAAAACTTTTTATTGTCGGGATTTTGCCAAATAACTATAGGGTCTGCAGGAATAAAGCCCTTTTTTACAATTGATCTTGCTAAACCTATAAAATCTCTCCTATCAGAGTCCTCAATCGTCATTTCTTCTGCAAATTCCTTTAAATGAGTGTAAGTGTTCTCAGGATCTAAGCGAGGGTTTTGCTCCCATAAATGAAGATTTCTCACAGATCTGGGGGTTTTTTTTAGTAGCCAATCGTAATTAGTTTGCATTTGGTTTATCGTTGTCGTTAAAAGATTACCTAATGTACGATTTTGTGATATATTAAAATGCTGTGTTTAAAAATTATCACGAAGTCCAATTGTGTTTTAACCATCTTCTTTGAAGGCAAATTTTATTTGGTTTAAGAATATCGATTCTCTCCGATAATCTAGTTCCATCAAATTTGTAATAGTCCGTGTTGGCAAGGGTGGGATGAATTCTAACAATTAAAGACTCTGGTTCAATAGCTAAGAGACCATCATCAAAAAGGTCATGTAAATCAGATCTAAGAAGAATGCCATTCGTCGAGATGTTGCTTCCACTCTCCGAATGAGGATCAATGTGGGCTGCCTGCAAGACATTCTCCGGCCCAGTTTTTGAGATGCAGCATTGTGCTTGATAGGCAATCAAAAGATTTTTTCTTAGTTTCGATTGTCCCTTTCGCACTCGTCGGGCAATTTGTTGAAAGCTATTAATATCATCATCATTTGCCTCTTCAAATTGCTTTACGAATGTATTTAGAGCTCCTGAAGTTATCGAATGCACCTGAATTGTCTCGAAATCGTTAGCCCATATTAAATCCGGATGTAAGAATACCATAGTTACTTCTTTCGCGACAGTATAATTCATACCTCGACGACCTATTGTCCCTCCTGCTGCATTAAGTGATTGAATACCACGAATCACATCACGTTTGTAAAGTTGCTCTAATGTATCTTTCGAATTCCTTCTGATTAATATTTTGTTATGCTCCACAGCCTCAATATTATAAAGCTGACCTTGTTTAACAGATTCCCAATTTGTATTATAAAGTAGGGCATTTTTTGCATTTTCTATAATTAGTTCCCATGCGATCTCCGCATCAAGCAATTCTATAGTACCTTTTGACGGTAAGCGCCAAACGCCTTTGGGAGAGTTGACTAATTCACCTCGGTCCTTCAAACCCTGAAGCGCATTTCGCAAATTCCGTTTCCAATTCTGTTCGCTGGTTTCTACATCATTGACTTTGGTATAGGAAAGGTCATGTTCATCAAATTGTAGTTCCGCTAAAGCTGCTTTATAAATTTCTTTGATGTTTACTGAACCTTGTAAATTTATAAGCAAAAAAATAACCTTTCTGAATTGTTCCAGATTTGTTGCCATGATGCTTGATTAGGTTTTATATAATAAATTAGATCTATTTGATGTTTCCACCAAATATACAGATCGGGAATCGCCCTTTTACAATAAGCCTGCTAATTGGTCTTGGTGATTTAGGAAAATTCTTCATACTAAATCGGATAACATTTCTAATCTTGAGATGACATAGTATACTAAACAGCTATAGTCGAATTAGGACTAGAATTAAATGCAATTAGTGGTAACTAGAAACCCTATTTCGTAAGAAATCCGCTCTATAGGTAAAGTAATAGGGCGGATTTTTGTGTTATATGAAATAAGATTTCTAGTTAAATGCGTAATATTCCGCTCCATCATTACCATGATATCCCAATACGTCAATAACTTTTACATAGGCGAAAGATTTGGCCAAAAACTTTACCGCTATTTGATTTGGCACCCGATTTCCACCAAGAATTTGACCAACACCTTTGGATCCAAAGCCTGATGTTGATGGGGTTGAATAAGTTGTTTCTTGTTTACTAACCAAACTTAAAATTCCACCCCCAGCTTGGTGTACTTCAACTATAACCTTGTTCTCAGATTTTATATGTTTTGCGATAACATCAAATTTGTAATCACCATAGATAAGAACTTTATATTTTGAAAGGTAATTCCCGTTCTCATCTGTTGAATAGGCTACCTTGTATTTGAAAGGAATTCTGGAGTCAGTATCTGTAACATAGATGAAGCCTGTCGAAGTCAAGGACGTTGATTTGGTTAAAAACCGATGAAAATTTTAAGAGAAAAGTTTTAAAACTTTATAAGTCTATGCAAGCCTTTGCTGAACGTAAGCTGCTGAAAAAAGTCAAGCAAGGGAACGTTAGGGCCCTGAATGTATTAATAAGTAGGGTAAAATCTAAAAATTAATGTTATTCAATTGTCTGATTATAAAATATTTATACAATAAAATTTTAGAAAACAAAAAACTCGCTGGAACTTTCCAGCCTAATAACAAATACAATGAAACTCACTTATAGTATTAAACCTGTGCTTAGGTTGGATAAGAAAAAATTGGATGGTTCTTGCCCAATACACTTCTCAATACGGGTTGGCCCATACACAATGCGAATCTCATCAGGAAAATCTTTGCAACCTGAATTTTAGGACACAAAAGCTAATTGTGTTAAGAAAACAGATGCGTTTAACACGGCGTTGTCAGCTTACATCAACAGCAAAATTAGCAACTGGGAAATGTTTATGCTTCATCAACAATCATTAGGCAAACCAACAACCCTAAATATTGCGATCGGTTATTTCAAAGGCAATGCGGAAGTAACACTTTTTGGGTTTTGGGAAGAGCAATTAAGGCTTTGGGAATATGAAAAAAAGCCAGCCACAATTAAATCTTATAAATCGACCTTGAACATATTAAGGCATTTTAATAACAAGCTGAATTTTGGTGACCTTACCTATGACTGCATTCAGAAGTTTGATTTGTATTTGCGCAAGGAAAGAAATAATGCAACAAATGGATGCTTTGTCAAGCACAAGTGCTTAAAGCACATGATCAAAGAGTCGATCAGCAAAGGCTTTATGGACAAATCTCCGTATGAACACTTTAAAGTAAGAAGCACTAAAGGGACGAGGATGTTTTTAACGATTGATGAAGTAAATGCCATTGATGATCTTCAGATCTCAAAAGACAATACTTTCTTGCAAAAATCAAAGGATTTATTTCTTTTCAGCTGTTTTACAGGCCTCCGCTACTCTGACGTAGTGAACTTAACCTGGGGCAATATCAAGCAAAACCCAGATCGGATCGAAATAAAGATCATAAAAACAGAAAAACCACTATTAGTTCCACTGATTTCAAAAGCTAAAGATATTCTTAATAAATACTCGAAACTAACCATTAAAACAGATAGTCTAAAAGCACTTCCTCAACAGGCAAATCAAGTTGTAAATCGCAATTTAAAAGAAATTATGATGTTGGCAGGGATAAAGAAAAGTATCAGTTTCCACTGTGCCCGTCATAGCTTTGCTTCCAATTTGGTAGAAATGAACACCCCAATTTTATATGTTAAGGACCTTTTGGGCCATCAGAAAATTGAGCAGACAATGATCTATGCTAAGAGTATTGTAGGGAATCTCTTTGACTCAATGAACAACCTCAACGAAAAATATCACCATGTCAACAAACATGTGGGCTAAGTAATTAATACAAAATTAAACGGTGTAAACCCATGTGCTTTGGAACTAATCACTAACCATGTAAATGCTAATTCAACAACAATGAAAATTACCGCAAATCTAGATCCTATAATTCTAAAAACACTCCAGATGTCAAATGATGAAATTCTTAAGGCCAAGATCAAGTCTTTAAACCTCAATGAAGATTTGATTATTTTTCTTGAGGAAACCATAATAAATATCCAAGAAACTGAGCATAAAATTTTATTTCTGCACTATGCTAAAAAATTGGTGGTTCAAATCGAACGGCCTGTTGACCAAGGACATTATGACGCGTTTCAATTTGAGTATGACCAAGATCGCCGAAGGTTTAACCCAGCCTTGTGGATAAATGCAGAGCTAGAATTCTTAAAAGTTTCGCAAGAGTTTAATTGTTCAAAGAATCAACCAACAAGTTATGGTAACCAACAAAATGCTAATGCGCCAATGTCGTTGTTGAGGCATGAAGACATGGAAAAGATGTACCGTTGGAGCAGGTCGACACTGAACAGAAGAATCGCTTTGGGTCTACCCTACCATTTAGATCCAGCTGGCGCAAAATTCTTTGATGTGACTGAGGTCAACGAATGGATCAAGGAAAATACCAGTTTAATGAATTAATAAACCAAAAGAAAAAATTAGCCTGATTCTGAAATAAAGAATTAAGCTTTTTTGATGCTTTTCCTTGCCTTAGGCAAAGGAAGCTGATCACTAATGGTTATCGAGCTGACTAAAAACAAAAAGTAGCTCTCGGACAAAATTTTCATGTTAAAACCATCCTACTAGAGAATGAATATAAAAAAAGAATACCCAAAACAACAACACTGTCCGGCTTGTAGTAGATATGTTAAACATTCAACCCGCTATCCAGATTATGCTTGTGATAAATGTGTTTTAAAAGCGGTTGACAGTAAGGGAAGAGCATTGCAATTTATCAACACTACGTCCGCTGGTCATGGTTGCCAAGCAGTTTTAAAAGAAACAAATGAACTGACAAAATCAAAAACCTGCTTTATCAAAGGAATTAAGTTTAAAGCTCAAGTGGCTTACCTTGGAGGTATCGTTCTTTTGCCCAAGGTCAAATAGTTTGAAGAAAGCTTTACTAAAAAACAGATTATTTTAACCCCAGTTAGAGAGGAAAGAGGGGTGAGGGGGTGAAAGGAGTTGGATGTTGGTGTATAATGTAGTGATATGTCTCCTTGTGTTTCGCTTCCTTGTGTTCAATTAAGCATCAGGCTATCTGAATAAGGGTAATTGCTATATCTTGTTCAAAACATCTTCTGAGCAAAAAGAAAACAACCCCTGAATATCAAAGCTTCCAAGAATTCTATCTTCAACAAGTGATTCTTTCAAAGAATAATAAAAACAAATGTTTGATTATCAGAGTTCAACCTTTGAAGAACAAGATTTTATTTATTAGGTTGGGAAATAACTTAATCATCCCAAAGAAGCTTGTTTTCATCCAATGCTTTTTCACTTAATCAAAGCAGTTCCTACTTGTCCAAAGAAAACTTTTTTCTGTACGAATAAAAATATTTTTCTCTTGGAGCTTGATGAAAACTTCGCATTATGTGAGAATATTCTGGCTGATATACAGCCAGTGTTCGAAATTCGAAATCAGAGTTACTGTACTTTACCCGCTGAGGGTAAAGGACTCTTATTAACAGGTATATAGGAATATTGTATATTAATGTATTGATGACAATGAACAATGGCCAAAAGCCTATTTGAAAGAGAACCTGATGTTTAACATAAGAGTGAGCAAGACCAATCCTTGATGTAGTGTTATGGGTAATTACGAATCAATGATCAAGAGCACCACTTGAACAACGAGGTTTGAAGCTACTGAGTTGAATAATCGCAAGTGCCAAGTTGATTAGGAGCAATCCAAAAGTTGCTAGCTCATTAATTTTTGGTTCAGTTGCCTGATGCTTTTCCTAAAGATCATAATCAGACAGGAAGAAGAATTATATAGCACAAATCTTATCTCTCATAGAACTAATCTAATTCATTTGAAATAAAAATGAGGATTGACTCAGAATTAATTTTCCCGTTTTAGTGGCGTTTTCTTTGCCGAGGCGATCGATTGTAGTTTAATTCAGGGTAAGTTCCAGGTTTAAACTTATCATTGCTCTCGGGCAATAATTTTGCTTTGCATATAAATTTATTGTTCTGCTAAAAACAATTTTTCGGGTTGTTAAAAAATGAAATGTAGTCTAATGTGAATATAGTTATAGAATCTAATGTGTGGATTAAAAATTGTTCCTAAAATTGTATACCTTAAGACTTTTAAATTTACGTTAACACTCCCGAGAATTTATGGATACAATAATCCCCAAGCCATTAATAGACCAAATATCAGCTGGTAATGTTATTTTGTTTTTAGGGGCGGGAGCCTCTTTTGATGCTTTAAGCGATCTACATAAATTGGTTCCGAGAGGGCAAGAACTCTCAGATTTAATAGCGGAAAAATTTTTGGATGAAACGTATTATGGTCAACCACTTCAGGTTATTTCAGAATTGGCTATTTCTGAAACAAGTTTACGTGAGGTTCAAGAGTTCATATATGAAATTTTCATACAATTCAAACCCAATTCTCAACACAAACTAATTACAAATTTTCGATGGCGCTCAATTTATACCACTAATTATGATTTTCTTATAGAAGATTCTTTTAGAGAGAATATTAGTTCGGTTCAACAATTAAATCCGATAATTCAGAATACAAATGAGAAAGAAATTATCACGGATCCTGAGACCACTCTTCCTTACTTTAAGCTTCATGGATGCCTAAGTGAAATTAATAATGCTGATTTACCCCTAATTCTCACGCCTGATCAGTATATAAACCATAGTAAAAATAGGGATAGACTTTTCAAACACTTTCTTGAAGATGCTAAAAATTACACAATTATTTTTGTTGGTTATAGCTTGGCAGACTTAGATATAAGAACGTATTTAAACCAAATCTACACTGAACTTGGAGATAATCGAGCTCGATCTTATTTGGTAGTGCCGAAACTCAGAGATGCAGAAATTAGAATGTGGCAGTCAAGAAAGATCACACCAATTTTATCTAATTTAAAAGAGTTTATGGATAAATTAGTTGAACTTATTCCTGATAAAGACCGAAATAATGTACATTTTGAAAATGCAGTTAGCCCATTATTTTCCCTATTCACGCCAATAAATATTGGAATTAAACCAACCGACTCTTTAATTTTATCTTTGAAACTTGATTATGAGTTGATAGGCTCGTATATGATTAGCCTCAACACAAATCCTAAAGAGTTTTACAAAGGTTATAGCTATCAATGGGATCCAATAATTGATGAGTTGGATGTTTTGCGAAAAGACTTAAATCTAATTTTATCTGAAGTTTTTCTAAATGAAAATCATGATTCAGAAAATCAAAATTTCTACCTTGTTGAAGGCTTTGCTGGTTCTGGGAAAAGTATTTTTGCGAAAAGGCTTTTTTTTAATGCAGCAATAAATCATAACAAGTTATGTTTTTATCTTAAAGAAGATGGTGTTTTAAATTATGAATCTGTATATGAAATATATACACTTCTAAAACTTAGAGTTTTTATCCTAGTTGATAATATTCATAAGAGTGACATTGCTATCAAAAACATATTAGAAAAAGCTAGAAAGGACAAAATTCCCTTGACTATTGTAGGAACTGAGAGGACTAATATATGGAATACTGATTGTAAGGCTTTGTATCCTTATTTGACAAGAAATTTCAAAATCACATATCTAGACTCTAGGGAAATTAAAGATCTTTTGGTTCTTCTTGAGCTTCACGACTCGTTAAATAATTTAAAGACTAAAACACAGAGTGAAAAGGAAAGAGCATTTGAAGAAACGGCTGGGAAAGAACTATTAGTTGCATTATATGAGGCAACTGAAGGGAAGCCATTTGAAACTATTATCTTAGATGAATATAATAATATTTCGGATCCAATTGCTCAGTCTCTATATCTAACAGTTTGTATTTTTAGTAGATTAGGTACGTACGCACGAGCTGGACTAATATCTAGGATGCATGATATAAACTTTGAGGATTTTAGAGAAAAATTCTTTAAGCCATTAGAATTCATAGTTTTTGACGAACGTAATTATCGAATAAATGATTATGTCTATAAAACTCGTCATCCGAGGATTGCAGAAATTATTTTTGAACATATTCTACTTAATCCTCAAAATAGGTATGATGAATATATAAGAATAATTTCAGAACTTAATATAGATTATGATAGCGATAGATCACTATTTTTATCTATAACTAACGCACAAAACTTAATTGATACTTTACCCGATGCAGAGTTGGTAAGGAATATTTATGATTTATCTGAAAAGTATAACAGTAATGAAGCAAAACTCCTTCAACAGCGTGCTATTTATGAATTTAAATCATCTGGCGGGGATATATATTTAGCTGAAAGATTCATAAAAAAAGCAAATGAACTTGAGCCCAAGAATGCCATAATATTACATACGCAGGCTGAGATATTTCTTGCAAAGGCAAAGTTAGCTAAGAACGAAATTGAAGCTTTCAAATACCTGAATACAAGCAAAGAAATCTGTGAGAATATCATTAAGAACTTCCCTCCAAATATTTATCCTTACCATACCATTGTCAAAGTTTTGACTTTCAGGTTGCAGCTTGTATTAGAGAAGGAAGATGAGGATACGGCATCGATAGAAAGGTTAGTTAAGGAAGTAGAAAAATTTATTCAAAGAGGAAATGATAGATTCCCAAACCACGACTATCTTATTGAGGCAGAGTCTCGTTTTCAAGAGCTCCTTAATGATTCTCCCAATGCGCTAAAACTTTTAGAAAAAGCATTCTCTATAAATAAGTCATCACCTTATTTGGCCATAAGGTTAAGTAATTTATATGATAGAGAGGGCATTGATGTCAGCAAATCAATTGATACTATCCAAGAGGCTCTCAAAGGAAAGCCAGGAGATAGGGATTTAAACTATCAAATGGCAAATTTTTTGATTAAACAAAATGAGTTAAATTTTGATAATATTTTATATTATTTAAAAAGATCGTTCACTATGGGTGACAGCAGATATATCCCTAAATTCTGGTATGCGAGATATTTATATGTTACTGGTGAAGTTAAATTGGCCAAAGAAATGTTCGAAGAATTAAAGAAAGCAAAAGTCGACCCTAAAATAAAAGGCATGGCTCAGGGTTATTGGCTTAAAGATGATGGTGAAGTTCGTGACTTTCAAGGTCAACTTAAAACTGTATTAGCAACCTTCGCATATATAAAAAGAGATATAGAGGGTGATATGATTTTTTTAAGTAGATATGATGAAGATGTAAATTTCAATTGGAGTGAGATAAAACCATCTGACAGATTCACGTTTAACATAGCGTTTTCTTATTATGGCCCTATAGCTAAATTTACAAATAAGATCTAAATTTTAGGGTAAAAAAAAGGGAAACTTAATTGAATCAAAATGCTTTATTTTGGGTCATTATGACTCACTTTAAATATGTTCAAAAGGCGAATTTTTTATCGTCGGGACCACTTCCTTAGATTCAAACCAGAACATTGCCGCGCAAATCTCTGATTTTCAGGGCTTTTGGTTTTTATAACACGTTAACACTCACTTTCGACCATTCTGAATGGTTAAATTTGGTGAGTCGAAAACTGATGAGTTTTTGTAAAACACTGTAGGTTAGTTGATTGATTGAAGTATCAAAACCAGAATCATTCCGAAATGTTCGGGTGCCGGATTACTTTGTAAGATATTGATTTACAGGTGGTTCGAATTACGAACATCTTGATGATTCACTGGCTCAAATGTGCATTTATTTAATTTGAAATGTATCATTATGAGCTACAATTTTCATCTTTTATTGTACTCCCTTACATCTTTTAAGAATACTAAATTACTAATAAAATTAGCTTTAGTTGTCAGTAAATTATCAACATTATTACCTTAAATAAAATACCTCTTAGTTATTTATACTATTCTGAGTTATCGGCGATGAACGCCGATAACTAACGTCGTCGTAAACATGGCCATAGATCCACAAAGAAGAAAAGAATTGTACAGGCTCGTGCCAGAAGGGGCGCTGACCAGCCGTAATTGGCTGAGATTGCAGAATCTATCTTCCCATGCTATAGACAATTCTGTCAAGAGCAAGCAATTGGAAACCATAAAAAATGGCATATATAAGCGTGAAGGTGCCGATGTAGAATGGGGCGATGTCGTGTATTTCCTACAAAGCGTTCATGGTTCAGACTTTATCGTGGGTGGGATCTCATCGCTGGAACTTCAAAAGCTGTCGCACTACCTATCACTTTCCGAACGCAGGACTATTCACCTATATGGGCTTGATAACGTCCCGGTCTGGATAAATATCGTCTCAAAACAAGCTTCCTTTAAAAAGCACAGTAAGGGAGGGATCCTCGGTGCAGGCTTCACAAAGGAGCACGCAGCCCAGCTCGACAACTTCATTACGACCTACCCCTGGAGAAACGCCAAAAGGTCTGCGGCTTGGGCGATACTTGAAGTGCTCTATCAGGTACCACATACTATATCCTTTGAACATGCTGATGAACTGATGCAGGGATTGAATACATTACCACCTAGATCAATGCAAAAACTACTGGAACTGTGCAAAAACATGAAAGTGCGTCGTCTATTCTTCTATCTTTCCGAAAGGCACAACCATCCCTGGCTTTCCAAGCTGGACAAAGCGGCACTGGATTTTGGTTCGGGCAACCGTGTCATCGTAGAAGGCGGAAAGCTTGACAAGAATTACCAGATCACCATCCCAGAAAGCTATGAGTAAAAAAGAGGAATATTCCCAACAGGTACGCCTGTTAGTTAGGCTTTTGCCAATTATCGACAAAGAAGCCTGCTTTGCCCTAAAGGGCGGAACGGCGATCAACCTTTTCTATCGCCCATTCCCAAGATTATCTGTGGATATCGATCTCTTGTACTTACCAAGCGAAGACCGAGAAACATCGATCACCAATATAAAGGCAGCCTTTGCAAGGATCATAACGGACATTAAAGAAACCATCAAAGGGGCAAGGGTGCAGAATACCACCGACTATAACATTTGCCGATCGTTCGGACTGGTCAATTTGGTCCGAAATCCGGTGGTCAGTTTCCCGCGGAACAGGTGGTCAGTTTAAACCGAAACGGGGTGGTCAATTTCAGCGAAATCTCCACCATTACTCCCGTTAGAAAGCCTTCAAGTCTATATTGCTTGCCGAGGATATTTGTCCTGAAAGCGTATTTTGCAGAAATGCGACTATTTGCTGATCTTTTTTGGAATTGTCAACCAGTAGATTGATATCACCCTGTACTTTATTTCCGATGTTGAAGGTCTCCAGATAGGTAACAATTTGTATATGGCTAAGGGTACGTCCTTGATTTTCCCCACGCTCAATCTTATTTACTGCGTAGGGATTTACAATTGCGATAACCAGATTTTCATTTTTTGTTTGCTGAACTGTATGATAAGTTAAGGTTATGCCCTTTGCTGTTTGTTGTTTCAAAGAAAGCTCCAATTGATTACCAGATGGCTGGGATAAAGCCTCTTGTAACGTACTGCGCAAGGTACTTTCTTCCGATCCAATGAATTCTCTGGTTCCGTTGACTACAATCTGGGGTGTGTAGACGCTACTCAGGTTTAGCCAGTGTGCATACTGATGCTGTCTTTTCGAGAAGCTAACATTGCTAAACTTATCTTTCCATCCAAGCCTGTCCCAATAATCTACGTGATAACCGAGTATGTAAACAGGCCTCCCTGTATACTCTTTATGGATCTTTGCGATTAATTCGTCTGCAGGAGGACAGCTCGAACAGCCTTCAGAGGTAAATAGCTCAACAACCGCAAAGCCCTCTGAGCCAGAGAGTCTTGAATTGGTACTGAATCCCACTGAAAGTACCAGTAAAATATAAAGGATCCACTGATTTTGCCTGAACATAAGTCTCAATTTAAATTGATGAATTAGTTGTCCGTTTTCTCCTATAATTTTTCCTTGAAGTAGCCAAAGGACAAATATTAAATTTTTATTGATGTTTAAATCAAAACTAAGACCAGAAGCAGAAACCTGTTAACCAGCAAGTTAATTATATAAAAACTTTGATTTGGTCATGATATATCGCATTTATTTAATGATTTATTGAAAGATGCAGATAAAGACTTGACCAAAGAGATGAACCAGTTGCATTGTGATTGCTAATTGGACCAAACAAGCAAGGGCAGGAAAATGAAATTACCCGTACAGTACAGTTGCCACTAGTCTAGATATTTACTAAGTACTGATACAGGAATTACCAGAAATGATTTTATAACACTGTAAATGTAGAGGTTAAAAATACGTTGTAGCATTTAACTATTGCCACGCGTTTATATAAAAAATTACAATAAATGCTAAAACTAAAATTTATCCTTCCTGCCGTACTGATCGTAATTGCAAGCTGTAACCAAAAAGTTTACAATCCTAAAGGAGAAGGTGCTTCCGGAATTCCGAGCGATTCCCTCTTTGTTGTTCTAAAAATCAATGACGTTACCAAGACGGGGGAGCAGCCAAAATTACAATTTACTGTTCATAATGAACATTCTGCCGAAAAATCCTTTTGTAAATGGCACACCCCTTTTGAACCCCTGATGAGTAAATATCTAGATATAAGGGATGAGAATGGAATTGAAGTTGCTTATAAAGGCCCGATGGCAAAAAGAATTATGCCCCCTCCCGCTGAGAGTTATTTGGTTGTAAAGCCAAAGGATACAATTTCAGCTAATTTGGACTTGTTAAATGCCTATCAACTGGAGGTTGGAAAAAAATATACAGTTTCGTATAATTCAAGTGCGGTGAGCGGAATTAAAGCCCTGAATGTAGTTACTTTTAAATACATTAAATAGCGGTAATAGGCTCTAAATTAACGCTATCATCTGCTAATTTACATCGGCAGAAATGCTTCAGGATTCAGTTGAAGCAAGCTATGTTTAGAGCCTTAATATTCATCTGATAATTTACTTTGGAAGGGAAGATTATTCTACTTTTTCAATTGTGTTTTGAATAAAATCCATCAACTCCAGATTTTTAAAGTACCTGCCTTTCCCATAAAACCGACCATATCTGTCGAAGTAATACGTTACAGCTGCATTCTTAACGAGGGATCATTTTACAACGATACTCTTTATAGGGATCAGAGTTGTATGAATCCGGATAAAAAATCTGTTTAACATCAAGTTTTTTTTCTATGCCCCCACCATCTGATAGAACTATTTTGACCTCCACAACCCATCTTTCAACTGTTGAGTGATCATCCGTTATCACACGTGCTCCCCTCACCGTGCCACTAGAGGGGCGAAGGTTAAATATCCGACATGAACTGAACTGGGCTTGCCATATTCCCATTCCATCGATAAGATCAGCCTTATCCAGTTTAAAGGCTACTCCCTGCATAGGCGCCTTTATGAAAAAAATATATTTCAAATCATTTTCCATTAATCCCAATCTGAACAAGCGGAACTTACCGGTCTCCAGGTTATATGAATCTCCCTGCAGATCTGCCCAATTAGAGTAAACGTAATTACATCCCTTCAAAGGACAGGATGTCAATTTGTCGGCAATTAGGTCACGATTCAATTTGTTGAACTTTTATTTTCTTACATCCCCCAAGGCAAAGTATTGCTAGGAGTGCAGCAGTCAGGATTTTCATTACACCTGAAACGTACATTCCAAACCAAATGCTACAACACAATTTATTTTAGTATAAGAAATATTATCTCACATCTATAGGATTCAGATTTGGAATAAAACAGGTATGCAGGAAGGCAAACAACCATTAGTTTATAAAAGAACTGATTTTGTTGTTCCCGGTAAAATTTCGAACACTGGCTAGGGTAACCGAGTTGGATCCAGCGAGAGGGTGAAATCCCCAAAAAGTTCATAGAGTCAAATTACTAAAATCCTTCATGTAATTAGATATCACCAAATCTTAAATTTTTCGCGAAATACCGTTGTGAGTAAATGCACAGGTCCATACTTAGTTAATTAATAGTCAGCTAGTTAATAAGGGCAGGCCAATTGTAATCTTACACAGACAAAAAAATCACGAAAATGTACAGTTTTATTAGCGGCTTAGAAAAGAAAAAATTTTGAAGGTAATTCTCATCAACTAAAAAATTTCAACAATGGTAGAATTCAATAAATAGATTAATAACGAACTTAATAGAGGATGAAATATGCACAGGACAGGAAAAATAGTAGCGATAAATCCTTTTCTCAATAAAGGGAAGATAATAGATGAACATGACCAAGATATTTTATTTGACTTGCTCCTTGCTCCTGAAGACTTATCGACCGGATTGAAGGTTTACTTTGAGATAAAGATGACTGCACTGGGATTACGTGCGGTTGATATTAAAACGGTTCATCAGGGAAAGTAAATTTTTGACAACATGAAGGATTACCATAGACAAAATATCAGCTCAACTTACCTCTGTTAGCCAGAACTCAGTAATTCATGGCCGAAGCAATTTACTGTGTTTGAAATTTCAATAAAGGACTTTAAAACAGTGATATATCACATCTAAGTTTTTTTAAAACTTATTTAAATTATTGATTTACAGATAATTAAAAATGGAATGATATTGTGATTAGGTCTATTGAGCAAACATTTTCACGTTGGTGAAACTAATGATGATAATTTAATAGATAAACGAGAGCGATATAGAATTTAGAGATTATCGGTTAGGATGCATTTATTAGAAAATCAGCATTTGGCGGCCGACATCAATTAGGAGAAATAATATATGAACAACAATGACTGATTTAAATTATACAAAATGATATTCAAACTAATCATATTACTTCTCACAATTTTAATGATGTCACCTGTCCTATTTGCACAAGGTATAATAGAGATAGAGATAAAATCGGCCATTGAACTTGGAGTAGCAAATAGTAAAAACTTAAAGCTCTCACAAAATGAGATCAAGCAGGCAGTAGCCCGTTTGGAAATTGTCAAAGATCAAATCCTGCCCACCGCAACAGCAGGATTGATGTATACCCATAATGAGATTCTTAGCGGTGAATTTAACTGGGGCGAAAATTTTTCTGCATACCAGTTACCAAAAAGGACCGATGCCATCTTCGGGACTGTTTTACTTAAAGAAGTCCTTTACGGAGGCGGCAAGCTTAAGTACGCTAAAGAATCGACGCGATTGCTGATAGAAGTTGCGCGGCTGAATGCAGATATGGATTTAGAGGAGGTTAGCTATGCGATAATTAACACATACTATTCCTTATATAAATTGGTTCAAAGCTTAAAAGTTGTTGATCAGAATCTGGAATCTCTGAAGAGCCAGGTAAGTCAGGCGGAACGTTTTTTTGAGCAGGGCCTTGTAACCAAAAATGACGTTCTGCGTTTCAAACTCAGAAAGGCAAACCTTGTCCTGGAACAACTTGATATGGAAAGCAACCGTGCGATAATCAATTATAATCTGGCAATTTTACTGGGTCTTCCGCAAGAAACAGAAATCATGGTTAGCGATCCGGGACGAGAATTGATTCAGCCTGTTACACTAAATGAATATATCGCTTTGGCCATCGCAAACCGTAAAGAACTAAAGCAAATGGCGGTTCAAAATAGAGTGGCCGGCTTAAAGGTAAAAAGTATCAAGGCAAACGCGTTGCCTCGCCTAGCCCTAAATGCAAATTTGTATTACTTCAATCCTTCAGCAAGTCTTATCCCGATGATGAACAGGTATATAGTCCCGCTCACACTTGGGGCGTCACTCTCATGGAATATCGCGAGCATTTACACAAATAAAAACAAAGTGTCAAAAGCAGGAATTGAGCAAAAAACTATAGCCATTCAAAAGGATCTTGAAAGCGATAAGATAAAATCCGATGTAAACCGGCAGTATCAAAACTATCTGACCGCAGTAAACAAGATACAGGTTTTAGAAACCTCCGTTGTACAGACGATTGAAAACGACAAATTATTGGCCTCCAAATATAAAAACAATGTTGCTTCTGTTACGGATCGTATCGATGCAGAATCCATACTCTACCAGGCAAAAATAAGTCTGGAAATCGCCAAAGCAGATGCGGGCTTGGCATATTATGCGCTTCTTAAATCAACAGGAACAATAACCCAATCCACGAAATGATGACAAGTGAAACTAAAAAATCAAGCAAGGTAGTGCCCATCCTTCTAGGGATATTACTATTAATCGGGATAGTATTTGCTGTAACCGAATGGAGATACTACAGTAAACACGTTGATACAGATGATGCCCAGATTGACGGAGAGGTCAGCCCTGTTATTGCCCGGGTTGGCGGCTATGTAGAACATATCAATTTCGAAGAAAACACGCACGTTGTCCAAGGGCAAATACTAGTAAAGCTGGATGATGATGATTACGAATTGAAATTGGCTCAGGCGCAATCCGGTCGAAAAGGCGCAACGGCTGGGGTCGGGGTTTCAAAATCGCAGATCGAAGCCACTAGAGCAAATACCAATACCGCAGAAGCGGATGTAGATGCTGCCCGATCAAATGTTAAAGCTGCAATCGTGAAAGCAGGTTTGGCGCGAAAAAATTATAACAGATATGAAAACCTGGTTAAAGACGGATCAATAACCCGGCAGGCGTTTGATCAGGCAAAGGCGGATAAAGAATCAGCGGAAGCTTCAAGCCAATCAGTCCAGGCAATTTATCAGGCCGCACGCGACAAGTATGATGCTACAGTCAAGGAGGTCGGCACTACAAATTCTCAACTGGCCGTTAGCAGTAACGAGATTAGCCAGCGGCAGAACGATATTAATTTTGCAAAGCTTCAATTATCCTATACCAATATAAAAGCACCCTCATCGGGTATTGTTTCTAAAAAGAATGTCCAGACTGGTCAGCTTGTACAAGCAGGACAATCATTGTTTTCTATAGTTAATGATGGAAGTCTTTTCGTAACGGCCAACTTTAAAGAAACACAACTTGAGAAAATATCGATCGGTTGTAAGGTAGAAGTTTTGGTAGATGCCTATCCGGACAATAGAATCCAAGGTGAAGTTTATAATTTTTCTCCCTTAACGGGCGCCAAAGGTTCCTTACTCCCGCCGGACAACGCTACTGGCAACTTTGTCAAAGTCGTACAGCGCATTCCAGTAAAAATTAAAATAAAGACCACCAAAGAATTTCTGGCAAAGTTGCGCCCGGGCATGAGTGTTAAAGCATCGGTAATCATTAATAAATAGAAAAATGGCTGAAACAGGTTTAAAAAAATGGGTGATAACTTTTACAGTGATTACCGCCTCACTGCTGGAGTTAATCGATACAACTATTGTCAATGTTGCTATACCCCAGATACAGGGAAATCTGGGCGCAACACTTGAGGATGTCGCCTGGTTATCGACAGGCTATGCCGTAGCTAACGTTATTGTACTGCCTATGTCGGGATGGCTGGGAAACCGGTTTGGGAGGAAGAATTATTTTTTGACTTCGATCATTGTATTTACCCTGGTTTCATTTTTATGTGGCAATGCCACATCTCTTGGCGAACTGGTTCTTTTCAGAATTATCCAAGGCCTGGCAGGCGGTGGGCTGATCTCTACCGCACAGGCCATATTGATAGAAAGCTGGCCACGAGAAGACGTAGGTATTGCTACAGCACTGTTTGGCTTGGGTGCCGTTGTTGGCCCAACGGTTGGACCTACTATAGGGGGATATATTTTAGAGATTAGTTCGTGGCCATGGATTTTCTACGTTAATATCCCTGTAGGGATACTCGCGGCATACCTCACCTTGACATTTATACGGGCTACGCCAAAAGATGGAAAAGGACAGCCTGTCGATTGGTGGGGTATCGGGTTGCTTGCAGTTGCTGTTGGAAGTCTGCAGACTTTATTGGAAAAGGGTGAAAGTGAAGACTGGTTCTCTACCCCATATATTGTTGCGCTTGCAATTTTATCTGTTTTTGGCATACTTCTGTTTATATGGAGAGAAACGAGCACCGACCATCCAATTGTGAATTTTCTGATTATGAAAAAGCGGAGTTTTTCAATTGGGATGTTCACATCTTTTGTACTGGGTTTTGGCTTATACGGTTCGGTATTTGTCTTTCCGATATTTGCTGAAACGTTGCTGGATTTTACGCCTTTACAGACTGGAAAGCTGTTTATTGCCGGGGGAATCTGTACAATACTGACAATGCCGTTTGTGGGTATTATTCTGAAAAAGGGATTTCCTGCCCAATTTATTGCTACCGGGGGGATGTTTCTGTTCTTCGTGTTCTGCTGGATGATGAGCAGGTCAACTTTATCATCGGGAACTGGTGATTTCTTTTGGCCCTTGGTCATTAGAGGAACTGGAATGGCTTTGTTGTTTGTACCATTGACAACTCTTGCAATGCAGGATCTGTCCGGTACTGAAATTGGTCAGGGATCGGGCTTGAACAATATGGCAAGACAATTGGGAGGATCCTTTGGCATCGCCTCACTGACCACATTGATTCATATCCGTCAAGGATTTCACAGAAGCAATTTTCTAATAAATATTAGTGAATATAACCCGGATTTTGTTGAGCGATTACACAGTCTTGTGCATAATTTCACTTCCAAAGGGGCTTCTGAAATCGACGCCAAACTCATGGCCATGAAAGTTATAGAAGGAACCTTAAGCAAACAAACCTTATTGCTAACTTATAATGATGCGTACTGGGTGGCAGGGTTGATAATGTTATGCTCTATTCCATTGCTTTACCTTCAAAAGTTCAAGAAAAACGCAAACATTGTGACCGATGCCCATTAATTATCAGCGTGCAATCAGTTTTTATGTTTGGGAATGTAATTTACCTGCCTGCTAATGCTAGACATCTGCTGACAAACGCCACATTAAATTAATTCATTCTCAGCATACAGAGCAAAAAAAGCCCTTGTCAAAATTAGTAGACAAGGGCAATTCTGATATCCGCTGTATTCTATTGAAGATATTTCAGGTAACCATCCTTAACCGATTTTAAGTATTCTTCATCGGGCAATTGCTGCCGTGCATTAATGCGGGTAGTGAAATCTTCATTGCCTACCACATATCTAAGGGTGTCTGCTCCGTCCGTTGCGGCCTGAAAGATTACTGCTGCAACTTCTTCAGCTGAGACCAGCTCCATCTGATGAAGATCGTTAAACATCATTCCCGCAGCCTGGCTAAAATTATCGTAGTCAGGAAACTGAGGCCTTTTACTGGACTTCTCCGCTGTTACATTGCTGAAGTTTGTCGATGCCCCTCCCGGTTCTATTATCTTTAATTTAATATTTAGTGCCGAGAGCTCAAAATATAGTGCCTCGGAGAATCCCTCCAAAGCAAATTTCGAAGCAGCATAAAGCGATATTAGAGGAAGGGTAAAACGGCCCGCACCCGAGCTAACGTTGATGATCATGCCAGATCCTCGCTCACGAAAATGTGGCAGTACCTCGCGAATAGTACGCATAACACCAAATACGTTGACATCAAACTGTGTGTGAATATCCTCTTGCGTAGATGCCTCAAATAGACCAAACTCCCCATACCCTGCGTTATTTAAGAGTAGATCAATGGAACCAAATCTGGCTATACCTTCTTTAAAAGAAGAACTGACCGTTTGCTGATCTTGTACATCAAGCTTGGTTCGAAGTATATTTTCATAGGTTTCCAGCTCGGAATCTTCATTTAATTCCCGCATTGTGGCTATAACATTCCAGCCCTGGCCGGCAAAGTGTTTTGCCGCCGCCTTACCAATCCCCGATGAGGACCCTGTTATTAAAATTGTCTTGTTCATAAATTGATAGTTAAATTGTGAAAGTGCGCAGATGTCAAACGTTGTTGGGTTTCGGTTATGCTTATCGGATCGCAATAGTATATTAATTTCTCATTTCTCTCTGGGATAGGGTAACCAAGGATTTAATAGCTTTCGCCTGCCAATTTTTTTTGACATATTCAACATTCCAAAACTAATACCACACATAAAACATTGATAAACAGTATAATGCATATCATTTCAAATTTCCTTATAACGACATTTCCGCAATTATTAGACAATTCTTTTTATTTCAATTTTCAGTTATTTTTATGTGCTGTGATGGCAAGCCTTTATCAGCCTAGCTTACCTACCTGCATTTCAAACTTCAGAAAAATCGAAAGGGAGGACAGCACCACCAATTCGCATGGAAAAATTTGGCTTGAGGTTTTTCTCACACATAATTAAATAACCTAAAGTCATATTTTAGTAGACAACAGATGACTGGAATGGCGCTGGCTATAATAAATTATAAAAATGAGATCAAAGCTCGCGAGAAATCACTAAAATAAGCAATCACATGTATGACAATTTATTACTAGTGAATTTACTCAACACTGTCATACTCTCAATTACAGCTTTCTCTATCAACACAAAGACCCACCTTCTTAGCGGCATAATGGAGTTTGGGCTTAACCATTATCTATCGCAAATCATTTTTGGTGCCACTGACTTCCGCGACTGTTCGCCTTTATCGTTCATCAATCAAAAGCAACGGATCCGATGTAAAGGTTATGGTGATCTTCGTTCCGTTATCGTTTTCAAATTCTAACTCTCCCTCGATATCTTCCGTTAATCCTTTCATCAGACTAAGTCCTAGTGATTTTGAAGTTTGTTTTGCCAGCAAGAGATCGATGCCGGTACCGTTGTCAGAAATGATCAACTGTATTTTTTCATTTTCCATGGCCATCCCAATATTTATTAAGCCACTTCTGTTATCATTGAATGCATATTTAAAAGAATTTGTTACCGCTTCATTTACAATTAGCGAGATTGGAATTGCTTGGGAAACCCCTAAATTAATCTGCTGGATGTCAAAACTAAAACGCACCCTGCTTTGCATACCAAAACTTTCTTCTAAATAACGGATTAGTTCAGGAAGATAATTAGACATATCAACGGTCTTTATATCATCGGTCTGATATAATTTTTGATGAATTAGAGACATGGCATAAATTCTATGTTCGCTGCTCTGGATTGCCGCTAGCGCATCTCCCTTGAGATAAGCTGCCTGTGATTCAAGCAAACAAATTACGGTATGAAGATTGTTTTTAACACGATGATGGACTTCTTTCAACAACCACTCCTTCTCTTTTACGAGATTTTCCAAAAGTTTATTTTTTTGAGTTATTACAAGATTATTCTGTTGGGTTATTGCATTGATCTTTTGTTTGTGCTTGTACTGGCGAATCAATAACATAACAATGAGGGCTAAAAAAATGATACCAGCTATTGTAACATTTCTAACCAATTTAGCCTGTTTAAGAAGTGTTTGAGTCAATAAATTTTTTTGGTTCAATAGTCTTATACTCGTGTTCTTTGTCTTAATCTCGCTCTCTTTAGCCTGTGTTTCATATTGAACCTCAAACTGCTTGATCTGTTTACTTTTAGATTCGTTGAATAATGAATCATTTACGCGCCTGAACTTTAAAAGATTTTCCATAGCTCCCCTATAGTTTCCCTTCACTGAATCAAGCCGAAAGGCACTGAAATAGAATTCCTTGTACCTGAAGGGGTCTTTAAACTCATCGACAATCTGTTTAAATTTTCGCATCTGTTTTTCTGCCTGAGAAAAATCGGCTGTGAAAGTAGAGTATCTCACCAGCTCATGATAAATGTTATAGATATCGTTCATATCTGCTGAACCGAAACCGTCCATCTTATGCAAAATGGTGTAATACTTTTTTGCTTTATCGAATTGTCTTAGACTATTATATGTACGAAGATAATACAACGGCAAAAGATGTGGTTGCTTATTAATTATAGAAACTGGATTCTCTTTCTCAATGGATTTGACAACCGCAATAGCGCTTTGATAATCACCGATTTTATTATAACTGTCGACAATATTGGATAGAATAAGTACTATGGCCCCCTCATCATGGTTAATCTTAGCAATATTGAGCGCTTTGAAAAAATATGGTATTCCATTTTTTCGCTCGGAAAGTGCGCAGTATATAACACCTGTAATATTGTAAATTTGGCAGATCTGCATAGATTGATCGCCGAGATTCTCAGCGGTTCGTTGGGCAAGAAGTAAATAACTAACTGCTTTATGGTAGTTACCTAAGGTATAATATATCGATCCGTACAAGGTATAAACACCTTGAAGCTTTTTATAACCTATTGATTTGTAGACCTCAAGTGATTGCTGAATATTCTTTAGTGCTTTGTCTTGTTGATTTATGTTAAGGGTAAGGTCGGCCAAATCTTTGAGAACAAATGCCTTAAGTTCTAAGAATGGGGTCCCTTTGAGAGCAGCTACTGATTTCTCCAACAGCTCTATTTTAGTTTTCGCACCTGATCCGCCCTCCAAATCGACATACTGTGAGAGCTCGATTAAGGCAAGGGAAAAATGATACCTGTCCTTGGACCTTCGCAGTTGATCTACCGCATTCTGTGCAAAGTTCTTTCCTTCCGCCCTGCGACCTGCCTCCCTATAGAGATGGGACTTAACCAAATATAGGTGACCAAGCGTTGCGGGTGTTCTGGTATTCGGCAATCTTTTTTCAGCGTCGTTTATAAAATTTACAGCACTATCCATATCGGCTTTTAGTTCTCCGGGTTTAAGAATATTATATAATGCAAGGCGGAGCAATGCATCTATCTTAACTGAGTCACTGACTTTTTTACCAATTCTATCCTCGAAAGCCTTCGCCTCTGCTGTGGATATATTGTGGGTTACATCCTGACCATAACATAAGATAGCTAGAGTACTAAGGAGAAATCCCGAGAAGACGAATTTGGAAATGATTTTGAGGAAGCGAAAACTTAACTGGTGTTTCATAAAATCCTGTCTATTTGTTCAGGTGTGATGATTATGCTGTCCGATTGTCGAAGACTATGGCCACTAACTTCCATCTCTTTATAGGCCCATCTAAGTTTTTTTACTATTACGTTGCCTAACTTTATATCAAACCACGCTTTCTCCCTGGAAGTAGAAATAATATGCAATAATTTCATTTGGAAATGCTATAAATATTAGACAGCTATTTAGCCTTTATGCTCCAAAATCATTCCGCTCCATAGTCAACTGATAATGAAGAAGTTGAATAACCTTTTGTACGAATTCAACCACAGCATTTCGCGAGATGATGGCTTATTATTGATATAACAATAAAAATAATTTGTGTGTTGGTAGCGCTTCCAGTTTATAACCGCAATGATAATAGGTTTTTACAATAGAATTCATTTACCCATTAGTAGCCCGTTGCCTTGTCAAGCTGCTTAATTTGCATCATTTCAATTGTTAAATTTCGTTATAAGGTGGATCTTAGAACTCTAAAATTATTAGCGGAGTATGAAATTTGATAAAGAGGCGAAACGATAAGGGATAAAATATCAAGGATACTAAGAAAGTTTAAGACCGGTAACATTTATGATTCCGCTAGGGTTTTTCCTAAGGCATATAATTACAATTCGACCTAAAGGAGAATCACATCCAGAAATTGCAATGCATTGGATGGAGTAATTTCTAGCTAACTACTATGAGGATCAGAACACTTACAACTTTGGTAGCTGAGGAATATAGACAATGAAACATTCACACAACGAAATTGGAATGTTCTTCTACAATTGAATTATTTTATTGAATTACTGAGATCCACTGCAGTCGATCTCCGAAGAATATACAGCCCAACCTGCAGCAAGATTGCGCCAGGAAACAATCGACATCTGCGGGTACATCGTTCACTATGCGAAACCTAATCTTATATTTGGAACTGTAGCTTAGATAGGCTATAACTGCTTCTTGATTCCGAGTTTTTTAATTTTTGAATTCAACGTATTTACATTAACCTTTAAAATTTCTGCAGCCCCGTCGTTTCCCGACACGCGCCAGTTGCACATTTTTAGAACCGAAATGATATGATCTCGCTCGTTCTCCTCAATTGTCCGAATTCTTTGCTCGTCGAAATGCTCGGCTTCCAGATTTTTGTTTTTGGGAAGTGATATAGTAGTGATCAGAGGTCCTTCTGCGAGAAGGACACTTCGCTCCATCAGATTTTCGAGCTGACGAACATTGCCTGGCCAGTCATAGGCAAGAATTTTATTTAGTACATCTTCAGAAAAACCCGTGACGATTTTTCCATTCATGTCTGAGTAGCGCTTTAGAAAGTATTCTGCAAGCAGAGGGATATCGTTTTTACGCTCCCGTAAGGTTGGCAATAGTATAGGAAAAACATTCAATCTATAGAATAGATCTAGTCTGAATCTATCAGAGGCAACCTCTTCTTCAAGATCGCGGTTTGTCGCAGCGATAATCCTGACGTCTACTTTTCTAGTCTGCCCCCCTATCCGCTCTATTTCCCGCTCCTGGAGTACGCGCAGAAACTTTACTTGGAGGTCCAATGGCAATTCTCCTATTTCGTCTAAAAAAATCGTGCCTCCGTCTGCAAGCTCAAACTTTCCTACCCTGGAATTCATAGCACCTGTAAAGGCACCTTTTTCGTGTCCGAAAAGTTCGCTTTCGATGAGATTTGCCGGCAGAGCACCACAGTTCACCACTACAAAAGGCTTTTTTGCTCTCTTGGATAATTTATGGATGGCCTTTGCTGCAAGTTCTTTTCCTGTCCCACTTTCACCCAATATAAGAACAGAAGTTTCTGTTGAGCTTACAATTTTGATGTTTTTTAACACCTCATCCATTATGGCGCATCGGCTAATAATATTGCCCAGTTCTGCCTGTCCTTCATCATTAAGGTGTACAGCCGTATATTTGCCTGATAAAAATTTTTCATTGTGCTGATGAAGATACCAGGCAACATCCAGCATGACCAGCACATCCTTTGCACGAAAGGGTTTTACCAGAAAACCGTAAGGACGGGTCTGTTTTGCGGCATCAAGAATCGTTTTATTGGAATTTGCCGATAAATAAACAAACCCGATGTTCATTTCAGCAAGTTCACCCGCGAGATCGATGCCTGTTAGTGTTCCCTGTAGATGAATATCCAGCATTACAAGATCTGGACGAGTTCGTTCAATCGCTTTAAGAGCAGCTGACACTGCTCTGGCAATCCCAGTAACCACATATCCTGCGCGTTCGAGAATTAGCTGCAAGTTATTGGCTTCTACAAATTGATCCTCGACGATTAGTATTTTCGTTTTCATGATAACTTTAAATCCTTAAAAATGTTAAACGATTTGGATTAAAAAGAATATATTCAGCCAAGGCAAAGGGACGGTAAATCTCAGCCTTATTGCTTGGGATCTTCTATTGATTAGTGGCACTTTTTCCATTGCAAAATTAGTATTAAGTATTTGGCTATGTTTTTTAAAAAAAATCGCAAAATTTCCGGTTACTTTCAATATAAATATAGCTGAATATAAAATTTCTTTCTGTCTAATAAAAACACATGCTGAAAGAAGTTTACCCTTCGAATATACGATACTGCAGTTGGCTTAGTAAATGGTATCAAATACTTCTTCATCAAATTAAGGTCCTATCAAAATCCGTATAATCCCTCAATGCATGAGCACCGGCATACCTCTAATTATTTTTTTTGACTCATTGGGGCAGGATGAATCAAAAAATATTATAAACTCTGTTCCCATGTCTGAGCGTATATTTATCTCCGAATCAATATCTTTGGCAAGACCCTGTACAAGATTGATACCCAGCGAATCGCTTTTTGCCTGGTTTAAATTTATATTTGTGCCGGTGCCATTATCAGATATGGATAAAGCAACCCGCCCTTTTATCTCATGCAGTGATATATTGATCGATCCCGTATCCCCGGGAAGAAAAGCATGCTGAAGTGAGTTTGTCAAAATCTCATTTGCAATAATAGCCAAAGAAATCGCTTTGGTGTGGGCAACCCTAATTTTTTCTAAATCATAATTTAACGAAATCTGGTTGCATTCGGGATAACTTTCAATTAGATACTGGCCGAGCTCGGTAAGAAATTTGGAAAAATCGGTGTGTTGTGTACTGCCCTCAACATAAATTTGCTTGTGAATAAGTGCAAGTGCGAAAACCCTGTGATGGCTTTCCTTTATTGCACTTAACGCATCGCCTTTCAAAAAGGAGGCCTGGGAGTCCAGGAGACTGACAATGATCTGAAGATTATTTTTTACCCTGTGATGAACTTCATTCAGTAGCCATTCATTTTCTGTAACCAGGATTTCATTTTCAGCTAGTAGACCTTTTTTCTCTTCCTTCAATAACTTGTTAAAATTTGCAGCCCTTTGGTTTTGTTTAATAAGTCTTATCGTTGCCGCAGATTTAATCCTATGTCGATATATAAGTCCCGCAAAGGCAAGCGTAAGCACCAACATGCCATAAATCATCCAGTTTGATAAAAACAGCGTAGAGGGCAATCTCGAAAATGTTATACCCTTGGAGTATAGGAGTGAATTTCTCACCCATAAAGTTTTACTTGCAAAGGAATTACCACAAAAAAATAGAAATATTACCAAAAAAAGCAGCCTGCTTAGGTTCGACCTTACATTGTAATTATTTAAAAGTAGCCGAGAATACTTGCAATCGCTTATTAATACCTGAAAGCCTATAAGAAGCTTTTTGGGAATATTTCTTGAAAAAAAAATCATACTTAGGTAAGTGAGAGTTAACGTTAATTGCTGATTACCCTTGGTGCTGACGTTTTATACCAAGCTTTTTCATGCGAGAACTTAGTGTGCTGGAGGGAATACCCAAAACAGATGCAGCTCCGTTATCGCCCGCGATCCTTCCGTTGCAGTGTGTAAGTATAGAAAGAATGTGTTTTCGCTCATTTTCCTCCAGAGTACTCATATCAAAACCGTTGGTAACAGTCTCGAAATTTTTGAGCTGTTTTTTTGTTGGAAGATGAAATTCTCTGATTACATTGTCATTTGTGAGCAAAACGGTGCGCTCTAGCTGATGTTCAAGTTCGCGAATGTTTCCCGGCCATGAATAATCCATCAGATCCTGCATTGCTCTTTTGCTGATCTCATTTATTTTTTTTCCGCATCGCTTAGCAAAGCGGGACATGAAAAAGTTTGCCAGCTCGGGGATATCCGACTTTCGCTCGCGGAGCGCAGGCAGATTTATTGGAAAAATGTTAAGACGATAAAAAAGATCACTTCTGAATTTTCCAGCCTCCATTTCCTTTTCCAAATCTCTATTGGTGGCGGCTATGACCCTGACATTGACTTTTATGGTTCCCTTTCCTCCAATGCGCTCAATTTCTCTTTCCTGCAAGGCACGTAAAAGTTTAACCTGCAAGTCTAGTGGCATTTCACCAATTTCATCAAGGAATAATGTTCCGTTGTTTGCGAGTTCAAATTTTCCAATCCTCCGTTCTGTTGCACCTGTGAAACTACCCCTTTCATGGCCGAAAAGCTCACTTTCAATTAAATTGACAGGAAGCGCAGCACAGTTTACTTTCACCATTAACTGGTCTCTTCTTGGGGAAGAATTGTGGATTGCCCTAGCAATTAACTCCTTGCCCGTTCCGGTCTCACCTAATAAAAGGACTGTACTTATCGAGGGCGCAACAAGAGAAACCAACTTAAATACTTGCGACATTTCTTGACTGGCTCCAACAACCTCGAAAGAGTTCTTAAACGTTTCGATTTCCTCTTGCAGGTATGTTTTCTCATCTTCCAATTGCACATTTGACCTGCTAACTTCCCTTAGCTGGATTTTAATTTTTTCCTTAGCCTCGAGGTTAGCTAAAGTTACAGCAATCTGCGAACATATACCTCTGAATAACGTGCCATCTAAGAAATCAAGTTTTTGTTTTCCCTCGGTAAATGACAATATTCCGATTACTTCGCTTTCAATACGTAACGGGATTGCGAAAAGCGAAAGAGGAGCTTTAAATAGTTCGGATAAAGATGCGGATTCTGGATTTTTAGGTCTTCCAATTGAGATCACATCATTTTCCCCGCTTAGTATTGCATTTCTGAATACACTATCCTCTGTTTCTATAACTGCAGTATTCAGGCTTTCCAGAAGTTCATATTTAGAAAAATCTGCCACTGGATCAGTTAAAACTGCTCGATGGCTTTTCCCATTGTCACTTAAGGCATGCAAAGCAAAGTTGCTAATCCCAAACAGCTCGGTAAGCTGGAGCTTGATCACTTTTTCAAGGGCTACTCTTTTGGTGTAACAGGCAAGATTGAAACTAAATTCAAGAAGCATACTTTTTTCTTTCTCCCGTAGTCTAATTTCTTCAGTTGCTTTTAAATTTGAGACAGCAATAGAGATCAAGCTTGCAACTCCTTCTATGATTCGGAGAGAGGCAGGGGAAGGCCGGAATCCTTCGGGAAAGAAAACTATCCAAAAACCAAATACATTATTGTGCTTACAGAATCGGGACATGGCCACGTGGCTTATCCCCTTTTCAAAGTTTACTTTAATATAAAAGGGGGTTTCATTATTAAATTCATGATCGTGAAGATCAAAAAGTACCGGATCTGCCTGGCTGATACACTTGTCCAAAAAGCCATCCTTTATAGGGTACTTTTGGCTTTTTGCACTTGAATATCCCGGATGGTCTTTAGACGGAGAATTAGGATCTAACAAAAACGCACTGCAGGTTACTCCGTCATCATTTATAGTTCCGATAAGCGTGTGACTAAACCCGAGCATAGGCTTCAAGTTTTCATTTAAGATTTCTAAGAGCTCAGTCGTATTTTTTACTGTACCAATAGAAGATACTAGAGAGTAGAACAGTTGCCTTTCTCTTACCCTTCGGTTAATATCATTCGTCGCATATATCCTTGATATCGACATGGACAATTGGGAAGATATTAAACTGGTCAGACCAGAATGGGCAGAACAGATTGTTTCAGTTGATTGAGTTTCCATCAGTATAAAGCCAAGAACTTCTTTACCTCTAATCAGAGGCATCCCGAAAACTCTTTCCGCAGCCTTAGAATACCACGGGTTCTTCATTGCTCTCGCATCAACACCTTTTGCTACTTCTCCCGGTTCAAAGAGCTGAAATTCTGCAAGACGAACAATTCTGTCTAAGAATAAATCTGAAAAAATCTTGGATTGGCTGCAAGCTCCTTCAAATCCATTTGACACAAAATTATTTTCTTCTGAATAGAAGGTCGAGCACTTTCTATTATCATCCCAAAGAATGATAGCAAAGCTTTCCAGTTTTAGGAGTCGCAGAAGGGGTTGTTCCGCATATTTTACAAGTTCAGTAACGCTATTTGCAAGGGAAATTTTCTCGCTGAGCAAAAACAATTGGTTTATTTGCTCATCTTCTGATGAATTTCCATACAGGCCGGGTAGGCTATCTGATCTTAAGGATCGTGCAGGGTAACTAGTGGTGTTTTGCATTGTCCCGATATTTGAGTTTGGTCGCATAACTTTAGTTTTAGTTTGGTTGGTAAGACTAATCGATGAGCTAATCACCTACAATACCGAACACACCATTCCAATTACCATGCCACTCACATAAGCATCTGAATAACAGTGCTTTACTAATCAATCTTAAGATATTTTATTGATATAGCACTAGCATTAAATAGTAAATTATTGTTATTTCGTTAGGAGGCAGCCTTTTCTAAAAATTATGAGACTACGGTGAAAATATGAATTGAATTACAGATAATTCTGCTTGCGGTCTTGCAGGCGGGTGAGTATTAAGAATGTTTTGGAGGAAAAATCTCACTTACTTTACCCTTGTTGAAATTTCGTTATTATACAACAAAAATGCGAGATAACATTTCTTCTTTTAAGAAAAAGAAATCATAACCACCAAATTATCAGCAAATTAAGTAAGGCACATCAGTTGCAGAATAACTGATTGATGTCCCTGATTGGATTGGGGATGAAAAACTTATCAACCCCAACACTATGAAAACTCTTTTAATTCCTGTAGACTTTTCGGTTCCCTCAACCCATGCGGTGGACTACGCAGCCGATTTGGCAAACGATAGGGGATTCAATAAAGTTATCCTCATTGCTAATTGTATTGCCTCTCCTCTATCAGATTATTGGTCAAACCAAGTTGATGTCTGGGATGCAAGGAGGGAAATGCGAAGAACACTATCAGACTTGAATACCCAATTATTAAATTTAAAGGCCCGTCTTGAAAAAAAATTGCATCCCGATATCCAGATAGATACCAGGCTAAGACAATGTTTTAGTATTAGTTCTATCTGTAAGCTGGCGTCAAGCGAAACTGCGGACCTGATTTTGATAGGAAGCAATAGTTCTCAGCTGGGTACCGAAAGCATCATTGGTCATCAGATCATTAACATATGCAAAAACCTAACGGTTCCCATAATGATTATACCATCTGGAAGCAATTATCAGCCAATTACCCACGCAGTAGTAAGTTTTGACGAGCACTCCTCAACAGAAATATATTATCTGAACAGGCTAAAACACCTTCAGAACAATAAAAATCCAACACCCTTTGAGCGTGAAAAGCCAGGCTATCATCCTGAAGATATCGTTCCCGAAAGCCATAACTATACGCTGTTAAATTCTATCCTGAGAAGCTTCAGGTATTATGTTTATGAACAAGGAACATACGATCAACCAATAGGACTGAGTAAATTTGCTGATTCATATTATTCACAGCTTATAATTGCAATGCCGGGGAATAAAGGTTTTTTTTACAATCTAACGCACAAGGACATTTCGGAGAAACTTGTTATGGATGGGCATAAGCCTGTATTGGTTTTGCCCTGAACAAGCAAAAAAAAATTATTTTCAAATTAAGCTCAATATGTTGAGAAAATCTTTAATGTATTATTTGTAATAAATACAAAGCTGGTTGCAAAATCAGCTTTTTTTGGATAAAAAGTTCTTGCTTATTTTAATATCCCCTTTAGCTCAATAGGTTGTTTAATAATTTAAAAAAGAAATAGATCTATGTCTTAGAATTTTAATTACAAATGCGCAATGTGGCATCAAGCGAAGTCTTATGAGTCAACGTATTGCGGACTTCTGAATACAATAGTTTATTGGATGAATACTTCCTCTGTGAAAACCCAAATTTACATAAAATTAGGCCTTGAACAAGGACAACTTTATATTTCATATATTAAAAGAGAATAATATAAAAACAACAAAAAAGGCGCCTTTTCTCTCAAGTTGAATCCCTAATAAATCATCCTGTAAACATTTACGTAGTAAACCTTAAAATGTATTCCGAGAACACCTCATCATGAGAAATCCTATAATCAATGTATAAAAAAATCCCCATTCAGGTACTGAAAGGGGATTTAAAAAGATAACGAAGTTTATTTAGCAGTCTTTTTGGATGCGGTTACGATTACTGCAGAAACTTCTTCTGGATGTGTTATGAAGACAACATGACTTCCTTTTAATTTAGTGATTATACTATTTGATCTTTTGTACATATTCAATGTAATTTCTGGATTTATACTTTTATCATCACTTGATGATATTCCGTACGTTGGTTTAGATTTCCATGCTGCTTCGGTAACAGGGGTTCCAAAGGCCTCGCCAGGTATAAAGCCCTGAGAGGCGAACATAAAATCGGCTAGTTCTTTGCTTACGTCACCACAAAACCCAGCGTGAAATTTAGCTTTGTCATAATATACATTTCCTTTTTCATCAGGTGGGAGTAAACCGTTTTCAGGTTTTGAAGGCAAACTTGTTGCAAGTTTTACACTTGTCTCGCCAACTTCAGGTTGAAATGCGTTAACATAAACCAGTCCTACAACTTTCGGGTTTACCCCTGCCTGGGTGATCACCGTGCCACCCCAGGAATGACCAACCAAAATCACCGGTCCGTCCTGCTTATCGATGGCAAAGTTGGTTGCGGTAACATCATCCTTCAAAGAGGTACAAGGATTTTGGACAACTGTCACATTGTACCCTTTTTTGGTAAGTATCCTAAATACGCCTTGCCAGCCTGATCCATCAGCCAAAGCGCCGTGAACAATGACCACATTTTTGACAAAAGTCTCCTGCGCTATTCCATTAAAAGAGATACCTATAGCGATTAAGAAGGTTGCAAATACAACCAATTGTTTTGACCAAAAGGCCGTTTTCTGTGTTTTCATAAAATTAAGCTTTAATGTTGGTTAACATGTTTTTATAACTTATAGACCAAATATAAGCCAACATACAAAAACCTGAAATTCAATTAATTAACAATCACACTAACAATGAATGGAGTTGATATTTCGCGAAATAATAGATAGTTGGTTACATATAGTGAATTTAACAAGTATTGTTCAACCGGACATCCAGATGTTTGTTCTATATAAATATCGAATTATCTCTTTAGAAAAATAGGGCTTCTGGGTCAAAGACTTAAAAAGTATGCTTTCATGGAGTGTCGTTTAGGTAGGAGGTACTTCGAGTAAATTCCCGCGATTGATAAAAATATTATGGCCCAACAGAGTGTCGGAACCGTAATCCTACCTGCTTGTATTCGATGGCATATAAAAATCTTCGATAATTGACCAGCGAGACTATAAGGCTTACGTCGGCCGCCTGATTATCTGAGGTTATTAGTTTTTGCTAAGAATCAAATTAGTAGAATAGAATCTTTTTCTTTAAACAGATTAATATTCCTGCATCCAAAACATGCGAATGTAGTTCTTGTTGACCAGGTAGACCTTGAATGCATTTTTTATCTTTTCGGCCTATGTTCAATTTAGTCCTTTTCTGTACCTGAAAATTAGTTAGGAACCATCTTTTCCCAATACTGATTGGCTAAATAAAATCGTCCTAAGTCATTAGTCTCCAAATCATTTTTTTGGCAACCAATTTTCTTCAGCTATAAATTCATCCGGCTCATCACCACAAAGATTCTTTGACTTGTGTAAATGCAATTTGTTCCCACGATAATAATGAGCTTTTGAGAATATTGAGGTGCTCCGTCAAGGTAAACAGAAAAAACGGAGCCTCACGGCGTCCTCTCGCTAAGCTGTAAATTTAGTGATCTAACAGGAAACTGACCAATATGAATTCTGAACTATCTTCCCAGTAACTTTTAGATTGTTTTTGCAGAAGTAGATCCAAAATTTTTTCTTCTCCATCCAATGAAACTTATCGAAACCTTCGTTAATTTATTGCACTAAAAATCTGACAGGCCAGTATCTGTTACTGATTCAATTGTAAAAAGAACACGAATCTTGGTTCCTCCATCATTGATTATTGTAAAGTTCCCTTGAATGTCCTCACTTAATCCCGCCAAAAGTTTCAGTCCCAGCGAATTTGAGCTGGCGTTGATCTTTTCAGGTGCTATACCTACCCCATTGTCCTCTACACGCAGCTCAATCGTATTATCTGAGGTATGTATGGAAATATTGATTATACCTGCGATATTATCCGGAAAGGCATATTTAATGGAATTAGTAACTGCTTCATTTATAATCAAAGATAATGGAACAGCATAAGATACGCCAAGGTTTATTGGCTCTATATCCAGCTCAAATCGAATTCTGTTACCCGTTATTAGACTATCTCTGAGATAGGAAATAAATTCAGGAAGAAATTTGGACATATCGACTGTTTTTATGTCCTCCGACTGGTAAAGTTTCTGGTGAATGAGCGACATTGCGTAAATTCGGTGCTGGCTTTTTTCGATAGCATTAAGTGCGTCGTCCTTAAGATAAATAGCCTGGGATTCAAGAAGGCATATTACGGTATGGAGGTTGTTTTTTACCCGATGGTGAACTTCTTTTAAAAGCCATTCTTTCTCTTTAACTAAATGTTCCAGTTGGAAATTTTTATTGGAAATCAACTTATTAGTTTTTTTACGATGAGCGCTTTGTCGGAAAAGTAAACCTGCAATAACAAACAACAATCCAGTACCAGTAAAAGTTACGTTTCTTATGAGCTTGGACCGCTGAAGCTCTGCCTTTTCGATTGCGGAATTTTGATTTAAAATCTTGATTTTATCTTCTTTTTGCTTGGTTTCATATTTTATGTTCAAATCCTGAATATCCTTATGCCTTTTTACTGATATATAATCGTTATCAAGATCATTGTGTCGGCTTAGATGACTCATTGCCGACTTATAATTTCCTGCAGCCGAATCAGTCAAAAAAGCGATGTACTGAAGGTGAGATTCTGCTTTGACGGGAAGTTGCTGTTTCACTTTAAAAATGCGTTCCAGATATGGATTGGCTTTTGCAAATCTTTTAGTGTCGATGTAAAATTGGGCCATATCTTTATGGTCATACCAAAATGCCTGCTTATTTTTAACCAGTATGTCATATGCTCTAAGCAAAAAACTTTCTGCCAATTTGATATTGCCAAGATCCCAGTAGCAAAACCCGATCTCCTTATCATACCTCGCCCTTTCCGCTTGGTTCATTGCAGGAAATTCTTTGGATTTTTCCAGCATGAAGGCAAGTGCCTCGCGGGGTTTTTTCATTGATCTAAGCAGGCTCGACAAATCCGGAATAATATTCTGCATTCTGTCCCCGAAACGTCCATTATAAATTTTGAACTGCGAGATTGTGAGCTTTGCGTATTCAACGGATTTTTCTCGGCGGCTCGTTACACGGTAAACACCCGCAACCGCTCCGTAGTAATCACCCAGGCCTGCCGAATCACCGCTTTTTTTTATGCTTACAAATGCCTCACGCAATAGTGGTATCTCTTTGTCATATAGTCCATGATATCGATAGTAAACATTAAGGGTCATGTACACATGGTGGACTGGCAGGTACTGGCCTGCTTTTAATTCTTTGATGATATTTAAGAATTCTTCTTCGATTTTTGGCTTATTATCATAGATATGCGAATAGGCAATAATATTCCTTGCCAACAATTCACGCATTTTATCTTTTGCTTTTATAGCAGAATCCCTGGCAGCCTCTGCAAATCGGAAGAGATCCTTGTAGTGGATATCTGTAATATCATCTGCTGCATAAAAACTTTTATAGCTAAGTGCGAGAAGCATGTCGATTTTAAGGGAGCCAGAAACAGTTGTTAGCATTGCTTCAGCTTCGCTGAACCTCCCTTCCTCACCCAATATTTCTGCAAGGCGTATCTGAGCCTTTCCAAAACCGCCAACATTTCCTTTTTTTTTACTGAGCTGGGAGGCACGAAGCGCATATTGTTTGGCTAAACCGAGTTCATCAACCCTCTGGAATGGTTTATTATAGAATAGATTGCTCAGGTCTAATAATACCGATATTTGACTGGATTCGTTACTTGTTTTTTTGAGCTTTAGTAGCAGCGCTGTCTTGTATCTTAAAGGTATCGGATCGGGCGCACCGTAATACTGCGCACGTGTAGAAAAGCTGAATAACAACAAAAAGTACACTGCAATATGGGCACCTCGATTAAGCATGTTGCTTTGATGACTGCTAATCTTATGCTTCCCGCTCATATTGGGTATTTTAGGTTGTGAGTTTGCAATTTATATTTCTCAGCACATGTTCCCTGCTCATAAAGCGGTAATAGTAAAAGTCGGCTACGGGATAAATATCTCTGATGACCGAAGCGGTAAGCAGTAAACATCAAGTGGACGCGCAAATCTAGTATAACCAGGTCTCGTACATGATCTCTTAGACATCGATCATGATAACAAAAAAGCATCTGTTTATCTTAATCTAAAATAAACCAAATTTATTTACTTAGCAAGTAAAAACTAGGGAGCGTTTTTTATAAAAAGTAGTTTCCCCTAAATGCGATATTGACTATTAGGCAACTCAACTAAGCATTCCGTGACATTCAGTATTTGCCCATAATTGCGCTTTATCAATATTTCAGCACAAAGGTAAAATAGGGATACCATCCTTCTTTTGAATAGCTGGCTGCGATTTTAACCAAAGAAAGGGAGGCAGGCGCGAAATATAAACCGCCACCAACACCATGATGAAAAACAGATGACTGTTCGCCTCGCTTCCACACTCTTCCCACATCGTATAAGCCGAGGACACCTATCTGCCCTGGAAGGACATAATTAACTAGGGAGCCCAATTTCCAACGGAGCTCCAAGTTATTAAACAGGCTTTGCTCTCCTGCAAACCGATATTGTCTATACCCCACCAGATTTCGCTGTCCTCCAAGGCACTGGGCCTGAAAGAATGCAGGTTTTCCAGCAGTCAGTCCTCCTCCAACCCGTTCGGCAATAACAACTGTTGCAGCAGCATCTAGTTTCAGATGGTAGGCAACACTTGCATTTAGTTGTCCATAATCGTTTGAATTTTGGTTAAAGCCCGCATTGGCGGTCAGCTTTAAGTCCAGTAAAATTCCACGAGAAGGCAGTATATCATTGTCTCTGGAATCAAGACTGTACTTTAATGTTACGCCTGCATATATTTTTTCCTGAGCGACATTCGCGCTGTCCGATGAATGTAGATTTTCGGGGATGCTAATAAACCTACCTTCATTTGGTCCAGGTCTAAAGTTATAATACTGGAAGGAAGGACCTACGCTGAAACTGGATTTTTTTGATCTCCATCGCAAGGCGGTGTTTAGCTCGTACAAGTTAAATCGAACCCGGTAAAAAACTATATTATCCTTTGATTCATCAAAATTAGTTTGATTCCCTAGTCCGAAAAAGTTCTGCGTATTGCTAGGAGCGAAAATAGATGCATGAACAGTTAGATCGGCGCCTGAAATGACTTTTATCCATTCCCCTGAATAATAAAGTTTGAGTGCGGATGAACGAAAAGAATTTAAAAATGAAAAGGACTGCGAATTTCCATATGGGGTTTTCCGAAATCCGGGGTTGATTATTTTAAGTCCAATACCGACTGCGATACCGTCATCATCATTATATTCGAAGGCAGGAAATAATAGATGTCTTCTGTATACATCCTTGGCTCTATAGGCTAAATTGGAAGAGTCATCGGAGCGGTAAACGCTCAGATTATTTTTTGAGTTAACCTGCGAAACGTAGCCATTTTTAGGTATGTAAAGCTTCACCTGGCTTTTTAGCGTATCAATGCTATATTTCTTTTCTTCTTGCCCTCCTACAACTCTTATTTTAATGGAGGAGGTAGAATTGTTTATTGATAAAAGGTCTTTTCCCTCGTGCATGAAAACCCTGATTTCCCTGGTAATATCAGGATCAAACACTCGTAAAAAAGTAGGACTTTTGGTCTGTCCGATATGGTGCACAGTAACGGATAGCCTTCCATCAGGCAAACCATCTATCGAGATCCGTTCGGATTTATCACTTAGTTCGACATCGACAATCCTATTAAAAAAATGGTAATATTCTCTCATCAATTCCGGCATAGCAGTGCGGCGTTTCCGAAGTTGGTCGAGAAGTTGCCCATGTCTGGCCGTGTATCCCGGTTCTGGCAGCTGTTTTAAAGCAGATTCTAAAACTTGATCTGTCATAGCTGCGCAAAAGTCATCAACAGTCGCATTCCAGCTTTCTTGAGAAATTGCGGAAAACCACTTTGCATTTATTTCTCTGCCTTCCCATAAATACCAATTAATGTTTTTTATGTTTCTTTCGTAGCCCTGCATCATGGGAAGGAACCATGATCTTTGGGCATACCTCTGTATTTTCCCGTCTGAACGGAAAAACACCTGATCTCTGTCCCGAGGGATTGGCACATAAGTCATTGTTTTTCCTGATTGGACAAGCCTCCATCTCCATTGGTCATCATGCCGGTCCCAGTCTCCTATCAGAATGTCGAGACACTTAAGCTTTAAATAAAGTTCGCTGTCATAGCTGATGTGGTTATCCTCGCGGAGCTTTCGCATCATTTTAGCTGTATTATCACTTGAACCAAGCGGCTCTCTTTTTTCTAGCAAGCAAACAGTTCCCGCAAATTCATTCTCAAATTCACCAAGCCCTTGATCTTTGGCTACCCAGCCGATAACTGGCAGGCTATGGGGTGCAAGTATTGCTTCAGCCAGGTGGGGCACAATGAGCGCCGAAAATGGGTGCTGTGCGGACATATTGTCCTTTATTATTTTTTTTAAAAAAGTTTCTCTTAAGTTTGGCGGCAGTAGTACTTCAGGATACTTTTCAACACTCCTCAATGTCCATTCATTTCCCTGGGCATCTTTTAACCTGAGTGACCGGGTCTGGTTTCCGCCTCCTCGCTGAATTACTTTAAGACCTCCTGATATTTCTCCAATCTTAAGCACAGGCAAGCGTGTTTCAGCAGCATATTCTTTTCTGTAATTTTCTCCGAAAATTTTTCGATGGAGCTTGCCTACACTGTCATAAGCTGGCTTTACCTTAACAGTTACACTATCTCTGTAAAGTGTTGACTGGGCAAAAATTGGTTGTATAATTCCAAAATGAATCAACACCGATAAATAAAATGAAGATTTTTTCATGATTTGGTTTATCTGTTTAAGCCTCTTTAGTCGAAAGCGGCAATTCACACATTAACAAAACCCAAACCAAGTAATAAAACATTGATAAACTGCGTTTTATAAAAAAAAATAATTTATACGATAACGATATTTCGTATAGAATCCATTTTCTACTCTAAATATCGTTAGACATGTTAGCAAGCTGATTCACCATAATTAAGTGATCCAGGTTAGCATAACTTTCAGTGATTGTCTCTGGTAAGATCCTATTTTATTTTAGCGTACAAAAAAGGCTGCCCAAGTGTGGACAGCCCAAATAGAGACAGACAAAAGATATTATTGTCCAATTGGAAATGCATAAGCTACTCTTAGTGCTAGAACATTGTTGCTTGAACCATTTTCAGAGAATTTACTGTTACCCTCAAATCTGACTCCGGTATCCAGATAACTCTTGCCCCCTAAGGGTATTAAATATCCCACTTGCGGTGCATAGACAAATGAAGCCGATTTTTCATTGTCTCTGTCGAGAAGAAATGATACCCCTGCCTCCCCTTGTACATAAAAATTTGAAACAGCGAAGTATTTCAATCCTGCTTTCACTGGGATCAAATGCACATCGTCAACAAAAGCAGACAGAGATTTATCAGCAAAAACATTATTGTAGCCAGCATTTATGGTAACATAAAGTTGATTTCCCGCAATTGGAATATCCGCCTGAACGGAGCCGCCCAGACTCCATTTGTAAGTGTCTGAAAAAGTTCCAATTGGCAGTCCGACATCTGCGCCTACAGAATAACGAACTCCACCTTCTCTTGGCGTCTGGGCAAAGGAACGCGAAGCGATTAAAATAAAAATAATGGTTAGGGATAAGAAGTTTGTGATATAATTTTTCATAATTTAAGAGATTAAGTAAAATTTTAAGATCAATTGTTCGGTCTATTTTTCAGCCTGATCTCTGGGCAGATAATTTCTTGTGGGTTAATCCGATTTATAAGATTTAAAGAACTTCTGAAAATGTAGAGTAAAGACCATATCTTTTCCTTGATGGCATATTGAGAAAATAAAGGTTCTAGCGAACATTAACTGTGAAAACACGCTTTGTCAAATATCCCTTGACTCGCCGATTTCCATAAGTATGAGTTCAATCCCTGCATCTCTAAAGTCTTCTATTGCCATTTGATGGTTTATTTTAATAAATCCAAAAGTATCGTAATGAACCCCAACCATCTTCGTCACTCCAATCATTTGGCAGGCGGCAATGGCATCTTCAACTCCCATTGTCAATCCATCTCCGATCGGCATGACTGCAAAATCCATTTTGCCCCATTTGGAAACGAGTTGCATGTCAAGGGTTAGTGCGGTATCTCCTGAATAATAAAAATTCCCTTCAGGTGTCTTGAATGCATATCCACATGGAACACCCCCGTAGCTTCCGTCTGCAAAACTACTTGAATGCACCGCCGCAAATGATTTCACCGTTCCGAAGTCGAAATCGTATTTGCCCCCAGGATTTATCGGATGGGTGTTTTTGAGACCGTTTGCATTATACCAATTGTAAAGTTCCCATCCCCCAAGGGCCTTCGCACCAGTCTTACCTGCAATAAGCAACAGGTCAGTAATATGATCAAAATGGGCATGTGAAGCAAAAATGTAATCTGCCCTTATTGCGTCTACGTCAATGTCCTTTGCCAAAGGATTTTGCGTTACATAAGGGTCAAAGAGCAGTTCCCGCCCCCTGGCAAGAACTGAGAAACAGGAATGTCCGAAATATGTTATTTTCATCTTTTAAGGTTTTTTCTAACTATAAGCAATGGCACTGCCAGGATATAAAAAACTAGGTATCAGTAAATTAGTGCACATCAAACAATAAAGGGCTCTCGCTATTTCGTAAGTATCACTACCAGTCTCGAAATACGGTTAAGTGTTTGAGCTTACAACTTATTTTAAAATGGTCACTTACGAATTATGAACAAAACCTATAGCTAAGCGAAAAAGGGCACGCTTTTCTTAATTAATCCTTAGTATTAGGAGAATAAAATCTCTTAATTCAATTCATTTTAAAATGCAGGAAACATCTGCTTTTGCTGGTTGCTCATAAGGGAAATTATCTTCTTGGTAAATCTGTAGATTTGGTAAGAGTGGTTGAGCAAAAGAGTGCTTTAGAAAATCCCAGGCAGAAATTCCTCAAGATCATAATATAAAACTTAGAGAGTTTAACTATACATGGTTTCCGAAATAAACCTTTTGTGAACAGGAATGTGGGTATCTTCTCTAAACTAATTCGCGATTTAGTATCCAGTATTCAAGTAGTTTCCTGTTAGAAAGGAACTTTTACTTTTTATTACTTCGATATTTTAGTAGAAAAGTCAGTAAATAGTGATTATATAACACCTGACAGTGGGAGAAGAGAAATGACTTTTACATAAAAATTAGATACTCGATGAAAAAAAAAATGTTTGGGGATTGAATAAGCTTACTCAAAATCCAAACATGGACACCCACATTTATTTAAAATAATCTTTCAATTGTAGATTAGTGTGATATTAGAAATTGCTTTTTAAGACTTCCACTCCTGAATAGTAAAAAATACCTTAGGTTCTCTTTTTACATCCAAAGAAACAAGTGCTTTTTCAAAAGGAATACGATACGCTCGGGTCATCTGTTGCTCCATAAACTCAGAGACAGTTGTATTCCAGGTTTCATAAACGATTATTGAATTTGGATTTTCCATTTCCTCTGCGATAGATGCGTCAATAAACTTTTCTTCGGATGCAATTACATTGAATAGGTCTATGAGAATATTTTTAAATTCTTCACGGTTCTCATCTGTTGCAATGAATTTGATTGATAATGCTAAATTTTTCATTTTTATGCCTTTGATTATTTACTTATTTCCTTTAATCGTTTTCGCTGCAGAAATAGCTTTGCCGAATCGCTCATGGTGACAATAGCTCCCCCCAGCATAATAACGTCCTTCAGCACAAGTCGTCCTCTTCCGGAAAGATATGGAAAGCCATATTCGCTGTCTCCTAGTTTGGGAACCCAGCTCTCCGGGGTGGTCAGCAGAAAGCTCAGGGTGCCTATGGCGAGGATAACTACAAGCAAACTTCCAACCATGCTCAACATCGGAAACCAGTGGTGGACTGCAACCATAATTCCAATGATTATAAGTAACGCACCCAATCCATCAGCGAAACCATAAGTATTGTTTGACTGATGCCATTTATGAATTTTTGGGATGAGCTCCCCTTCTTTGTTGGTATTTTTCTTATAATCATTTGGGCTATTGTAAAAAAAAGACATTAATGGGCTGTTTGCTACGAAAGGTACTATCCCGTCTGCCTCATAAGTAAAGAATTTTAACCCTCCTATCCATATAAGGACAATCACAATCCCGAGCCTTGTCACTTTTTTGCCAAGGACATCTAGCCCTGCAATGTTTTCAATTATTGATGATATCATTTTTTTAAAAATTTGGTGAGGAATATTTTACACAGCAATGTATATAGATACATTTTACCTTATGCTGCTACTTGTTCTTTCAGTTCAACTGCATGTTCAATTTCCCAGTCCCCCTCAATCATCCTAACAGCATAACATCTATTCGCCTGGGACAGCAGTTCTCTTTTTTGCTCTTCGCTTATTGATCCTTCAATTTTGATAGCCGTAGATATTTAGGTAGATAGCTTTCCTTCCTTGCCCCGGTTCGTTTCCTGGGTCAGCTGGGCATCTACATTCCCGATTTCCCAACCATTTTTTCGTGCAATAAATCTTACTGCTGCCACCTTACACATTGCAATGCCACTCAGTAATAGTTCAGGTGGTGAAAAACCTAAATCTGTACCATTGCTTGCCAGAGGCTCAACTCCCAGAATTGCATGTTTACCATTTGTTATAAGTGATTGATAGCCTGTCGGAGAATTGGTTATACTTAATTTCGTTGCCATAACTTAAAAATTTAATTTTTTTTAATTGACGATACAAAGTTGCAATGGATTTAGGAGTGTCAAATAGACATATTTTCCCGATGTATTAACGATTCTTCCCGAGTCCGAAATTATGCAGGTTAATCCCAACAATCTTCCCCTCTGTACGCATAAGTGACTGCTTTTTCGAGCATTACCTAATATTCATACACTTACGTGTTAAAATTTACCTTTCAATTTCTCATCGATACTCCTGCTTGAATTTTTTAGGGTTGCCTGCAATTAATTTACACAGACCAGTCGCATATTCCTCCTCTCCGCGCATGGCTACAATTGCAGGAAAATGCATTTTCATAATATTGTGAGACGAACCGCTCAGCAAATCATTTACCTATTTAATATTTTGTAATATTTCCGGTCTTTTGCCGAGCTTTGAATGGCGGATAGGAATGAGCACATCAACTCAAGCCAGAGCGCAGAATGCTATAATATCAGACTTTTCATAAAATCAGTTTACTCTGAAAAAATGTAATCTGCTATATTATTCGACCATGCAATCTTAAATTTTTACAACTAAAAAGAAGGGAATCAATTTTGGTTCGAATAAAAAATTTCGTTATAGGCCACACTTTACGGTTCGAATTATTTGTCAAAGAATATTAAAAATACTTCTTGCACCCAGATATCGTTCTATGGTGAATCCTTCTGCGTAAGGAACATTTATCGCCCGCCCAAAAATCTTGTTAGTGGCTTCAATCTGCCCTAAAAGTGCAACTATACCACTGGAACTGTGATCGCTGGCATCAAGAAACTGTGAGCGATATAGCCTAATTGTATCCATTTTATTTTGGAACACGGCAGAAATGTCAATGACAATGTCGGGGATTATATAGTAATCCTGAATGTAATGGTACAAGGCCGATGGACGCCAAGGTTCCATTTGCGATTCCTGAGCGACCCCATCAGAAAGTTTCTTCAATCCTGAAAGGAATGCAGCATCTCTTACCAGCTCGGCTGCATTTTTATGGTCTGGATGCCTGTCTCTTACTGCATTAGCCAGGATAATTTTGGGCCGAAATTCCCGAATGAGGTTTACCACTTTGAGCTTGTTTTCGAATGTATTTTCAATACGTCCATCACCAAGATCCAGATTTCTTCTGGATAAAACGCCCATAAGGGCTGCAGCATCCTTAGCCTCTCTTTTCCTGTCATCACTATTGCCAAATGTTCCCATTTCACCTCTGCTTAAATCAACGATGACAGCAGTACGGCCCTTTAAAATTTCAGATATTAGTACGCCTGATGCTGCGCATTCTACATCGTCGGGGTGCGCACCAAAAGCTAGAATGTCAATATTCATATGATGTGGGTTAAGTCACTTCTATATATGGCTCCCGCTCACTCAATTTAAAGTCGAGTGTTTATGAAGATGATCTAAAGGGCAGATCTTCCGATCTGCCCAGAAATGTTTGCAGCATTTTTTCCCATTATGCTTTTTGATCATAGCTCGGGGTGAAATGTGTAATATTAATTACGGGCGATGGGCGCGAGTTTCGGGAAATCAATATCGGTATCGGCAACATTGTTAAAATAATTTGTGAATACACTCAATGCCACGGACGCAACGATTTCTGCGATCTCTCCTTCGCTAAAACCGGCAGATCTTACCTCCTCAATCTCCGCATTTGAAACTTTCCCTTTGGAATCCAGTATCGCCTGAGCAAAACTTAACGCTGCAGCAGTTTTCGGATCGTCCGATTTTCCGTGTCTGGCAGCCTCGATGGCTTCAGGACCAATACCCATCTTGCCGCCAATAAATGTATGCGCTGAATTACAGTAATCGCAACCGTTGTGATTTGCAACACTAAGGGATAATGCCTCGGAAAGCTTGTTACCGAGAGTTGACCCGGCTAGTGCCGTACTGAAACCCAGATAGGCACTCAAAACTGCTGGTGAATTGCCCATTGTTTTCATAACGTTTGGCACCATGCCCATTTTTCCTTTAATAGTATCAAAAAGTTCTTTTGACTTCCCGGTAGTTTCTTCTGGATTTAATGCTTTTAACCTTGCCATATTCTTAAATTTTAATTCGTAAATGTTGTTTAACAATACAAATTTGCAATATCTAAGCGTTACAGACTAGGCAGGTTTTCCCGAATAGTTGGCGTTTTTTCCCGAATTGTTAATTTACAAAAGAATGAGGTGCGGGTGAATAAAAAGCTGTTGCATGTAGGGTAAGAAATTAGAATCAGCCTGTCATGTGCAATTCCGACCTTTCTCTAAATTGTATCGGTGCTATCCCTTCACGATTTTTAAAAAAGCGACTGAAAGATTGGACATCCTCAAAGCCCAGCGAGTAGGAAATTTCTTTTACAGAGAGGCGGGTAAAGTTTAACTGACGTCTGGCATGGAGCATAATGCGGTCATGTATGATTTCCAATGGAGGTCTGGCTGAGGCTAAAGCGAAAAGATTGGAGAGCGTCTTAGGAGATTTATTAAGTTTATCGGCATAAAAGGCTACATCATGATGTTTTGCAAAATTACCTTCCACCAGAAAACTAAACTCCCTGATAATATCAAATTGACTTTTTTGAAGGGATTGGAACCTGCTTGATTTCTTGAGGTTTCTGGCAGAAAGGATTAACATTCTTTTAAGTAAAGCCTGAAGCATATCCATCTGTAGGCTGTCCCGGTCCTGCATCTCGGTCCAAAAAATTTCCCAAAGGGTTTCAAATTTTTTGATGTCTTCGGGAAGAATGGCAACAATTGGAAGTTCCATCGCCCCGAAGAACAAAAGTCCCTTAGATCCGACTTCATTATCATAGTTAACTGGACAGAAAAAAGGTTGATTAAAACGGATGAGACGTGCCGACTCTACTTCTACACAATCTATTTTATGGTAATCAGTGAGGAATATAATTTGATTTCTGGAAAGGCGGAATCCCATCCGGTCGATATCGACAGTCATGGATTCACCTGTATTCCAGATTATAGTCATGTCTGTTCCTTTAATATCAAAAAGGTTTTTTTTATTTCTGCTATCAATCGTCTCCAGCATGAGCTGTTCGTGGGAAGGTCCTTGAAAAATCATCCTTAAAATTTTATTATTATAAATTTATGCATTGTTTGTTTTAATTTGATTACCCTTAGCATAAGAAGAAAATTTATTTGCTGTAAAAAAAATATTGCGGGCGTCAATTGCTATTTTTACAAGTAACGTGGAATCTTTCTTGGCCGCCTCCATTAATTAATCGGCTCACTAGGGAATTATTTGTTGCAATCACTGAATATAATGCAGTCCTAGAGTTAAGCAATGTTGCAATATTAGTGTCAGTTCTCATTGGTTGTCTGCAATCTTAGGGCGCATGCGCTTCCGCTAAAAATCATTCCTTTCCTGCACTTAAGGCATTTGAAATGAATAAATGCATGGAACCTGCTTAGCTCTTTGGTAGTGAATTTAATTTCGGAATATCAATTCCCATTGAGCAAAAACTGAAGCTGTTCAACCCTCCCACCTGAATCGCTCACATGATTTAAATATGGCCAACATCAATTTGATCTCTCTCAAAGCTGACTTTAATCTCCGCACCATCCTTTCCAGAAATCTTTATAACTCCTCCCAGATCTCCGGCCAGTCCGCGCATTAATCTTAAACCTAGGGACTGTGAATCAGAAGCTAAATTCATAGGATTTAGTCCTATTCCATTATCCTTTATGGTAAGTTCAATACCTTCCTCATTTTCTACGAGCCGAATCAGAATAATTCCTTTTTCCATGTCTGGAAAGGCATATTTGATCGCATTTGTTACGGCCTCATTCACGATTAGACCAATAGGTATCGCCCGCGAGACGCCAAATCTTATGGGTTCAATTTCAATAAGAAATTTTATAAAGCTATAAGTTCCAAAGCTATCCTTTAAATAGCTTATAAATTCTGTAAGATATACCTTTATGTCAATAGTTTTAACATCATCCTCCTGATAAAGCTTTTGATGGATTAAGGACATCGCATAAATCCTATGTTCACTATTTTGAATAGCCTTGAGTGCATCGCCTTTAAGGTAGTGAGCCTGCGACTCAAGAAGTGATATAACGGTATGGAGATTATTTTTCACCCGGTGATGAACCTCTTTTAACAGCCATTGTTTTGATACAAGAAGATCGTCTTTTTCACTGATGGTATGCTGAAGCACTTTGTTTTTTTCGTCAATTTCTTCCTTCTGACGTTTTTTGATTCTGTACTGGTTAAGCAGTAAAACAATGATAAGAAAGGCCATGGTCAAAACTGTTATTGCAACCAATCGGATTAGGGAAGATTGCTTTTTCTGCATTACTGTTTCCTGCTTTAAAAGCTTGATGTCCATTTCCTTTTGGGCAGTCTGATACTGCATACGCAAATTCTCCACAATTCTTGTTTGCGACTGGTCAAGTACCTTACTGTTTACTTCAAGAAAATCTTTAAGATGCTTTACCGCCAGCTGGGTATTACCCAAAGCAGAATCGACCTTATACATGTACATTTCAGCGTCGGCGGAAGTGTTTAACGGCATTTCCGATGAGGAGGCTTTAAACAACTCCAGATAGTATTTTGCCTTCTTATAATTTTTAGTCAGGAGGTAAAAATGCCCCAATTTAAATGCATTGAAGGTCCGGAATCGCTCGCTGGCTAGCGGGTTTATCCTTTTGCCCATTCTTTCAACTTCAAGAAGCAGTTTCTCTGCCATTTTATAATTTTTAACGGCATAGTATCCTTCACCTAGAGCCTGATAGGCTAACATACTGTCAGGCAGGGTTCTCGGTGGAAACTTTTGTATATAATCTTTTGTTTCGATAATGGCCTGTGAGGATTTGCCTGCTTCAATTGTTTCGTAAGATATTGAGTGGATGACCGGGTATAGCGAGGAGCGCTCACCGTTTCTCAAAAGCTGTACGAGCGATTGCTTATACCAGGCAAGTCTTGTTTTAGGATCATTATATGTAAACCTGGAATCCCCTATACGTTTATAGAAATATCCTAATCCCAATGAATCCTTGGTGGCCTGGGATGATTTTATGGAGCTCAAGCCATATTTGAGATTTTCGGTTCGATTTCCTTTAAAGTCAGCAATAAAGGCGAGAAAATCAGTTGTATAGTGAGTATGCTTAAACCCAATAGACTGTTGAAGTTCCAAGGCACGCAAGCTACTGGTCTCTGCTTTTGCCCAGTCTTTTACGACGAAAAATAAATAGCCCAAGTTCTGAAGCGCATTTATCTCACCTCTAATATTATGCATGCGATTATATAGTTTTGAAGACTTTATAAAACTATTTAATTTTATACCTATGGTTTGTGCTGAAAGAGGTAAATACGTTCCAAGATAATCGTATCCTTTAGCCTGCATCCGAAGATCATTTTTCTCTTCGCAGCTAGCAATCAGTGAATTGAGTATGGTTATTCCCTCCTTAACATTACCTGTTTTAAAATACGATTTTCCCATTAAGCACCTTGCATTACTTAGGTAAAACCAGTTACCCAGTTCTGAACTTTCCCGCTCGGCCATAGCAAGATAGGATAAGCCATAATCCTTTTTAGCTCTTGAGCTTAATGGTTCAAAAGCGTAATAGGTTCCTAAAAGTAAAGCCATCTTGATGTGCTCTTCTCCAGACAGGGTTTTAAGCATTTTAATTCCAATTTCAGGTTTACGCAAGTCTATCCAATTTTGATTCGAAGGGTCTGATCCGCTTATAATCCCCTGGGTCAGTACATTCCATCTACTAACACCGTTCAATTGGCAAACTCTTACAAGGCTGCTGTCCTGTTCAATTAGCCCCTCCTGAACAACAGTGTAGTAATTAAGACTGAGCTGTGATAATAGCCAAAGCTCTGAAAAAGAATTACTTCTTGCCTGGGCGATTAGCTGCATGGGGAAGACTACAATCAAAAGAAAAATATATCGTTTCATTATCATGGCGTAGTTAAAATAGTTGCTGTCCGGGTTACATTTTGAGGTAAAAACATCCGGAAATTGTTTGGCTTAACTAAAATAACGAAATTAATCTACATTGGCATAACCAATCGGTTATAAAAAACAGGCCTCTTAAAGATAAGAGACCTGCAACCAACTGCTCAAAAGGGACTCAATCCTGATTCATCCTTCAGAGCAAACCAAATAAACCTAAAACAAAACATTTAAATCAAACTATTGAATAAACTTTACCCATTGGCAACTGTGCGGATTACCCTTTACATCCAGCGCAGGAGAACTATTGTTTGGCCAGGCTTTCCTGATGTCTTGTTCACTATTCTTATCTGCGACTTTGAGCCTGTCTGCATATCTGCCCATTGCGACCCCCTCTGTAAGATCAGGTATAGTGCCTGTTAAATTGACGAAATTCTTCATTTTCTATTTTTATCATACCATTAACATAGCAAGTTAACATCCAATAACAAAAAACTATAAATCAACTAGTTAATAATCGATTTTGTTATAAATACCTTCGAAATGAAATGTTTCAACGTCTAAATATTGAAATACCAATTTAACCAGCTGAATCCTGGTTGACACCTTAGACAGATACGAAGGCCATTCACCACTGAGAAATAAATTTGCGCTTAAGGGTAAGAATAATTTCTTCGACGATTGCACATGTCATTTCCTCAAACAGATAACTTTTGGATGCAAGCTCTGAAAATAACTGGCTGAAAAGACTTTCTATTCGGATGGATTCTATTTCTTCGAGATATACTTTATTAGTGTGAAAATTGAATTCAGTGTAAAAGGGATAGGAATAAAAATGGATTTCCATACTATCGATAAAAATATACTCATGAAATTTTAATATATGCCCCTTGAATATTTTAGATTTTTTAATTTCCGGATCGAGAAGTCTGGTAATCACTGGGACCGCGCCATGGGTTGAGGACTTTAGAAATGGTTTCGGTTCAACAAAATATATTATGTAAAGGTTTTTAGAGCAGGAGGCTAATTTCAAGGCGAGCTCGTCGAAAGAAGAAAAACTGCACAGTTCGACAACCCCTTTGCTGATCTTCTCTGTTTTTGGCAAATGGTTACTATAGATGTCTTCCATGTTAAGGAGGGTTCATAAATATTGATTTGGGACTATACGGACTTGATTGTATTAACACGAAACTATTCTTGCAATTCAATGAATAAGTACATAATAACTATATACTTTATTAGACCGATATCGAGGGTACGTCATGACCGCAAATACTTTCTTTTGAAGTTCGTTGGCGTATCGCTGGTGTAATTTTTAAAAAATCGGCTAAAATGTGCCTGTTCTTGGAAACCTAGCTCATAGGCTATTTCTTTGGCAGACATACTGGTATAATAAAAAAGCTTTTTCGCCTCTTTAATTATCCGCTCATGGATAACAAGTATGGGGGATCGGTAACTGTACATCAGAAATAGATTTGAAAGGGTCTTTGGTGATCTGTTAAGCTTATCTGCATAAAACTGAACCTGATGTTCTTGTTTATAATATTTTTCGACCATAACGTTATATTTTTTGATAAGTTCAAGTCTTTCTTCAAAACACTGGTATCGATCTGAATACTGGCTTTTGGCCAGTCTAACAACGATCACGATGAGTTGTCGAAGAAGAATATCGAGCATTTCTATGTCAGGTGCAGTTTCTCCTAAAAATTCATCTATAAACATTGTGGTTATAGAATTGATTTTCTTTTGATTTACTGAGTCAATTGTCAATGGTTTATTTTCAATTTCTGATGAAAATCTGCCATTACCCAGTTCCCCGAGAGTTAGCCCAGTACAGAACTCGCTATTGAACTGCCAAACCATAATTTCAGTGGCGTGCTGAAATTCGAACGACTGATTGCCGAAGAAAGGCAAAAAACTTGCTGGTGAAAAGCTGTATTGTTTACCATCAATGATAACATTTTGCTCAGGGCCAGCATTAAGGGCAATTGTAAAATTTTCTGACTTTTGCTTTTTCGTGGTAAACGGTTTCGAAATAATTGTTTCCTTTAAAAAAAATGATAATTCCGACCCATTGCCTTTATCGATGAAACTATATTTCATAACGTCCTTTTTACCACAAAACTATAATCCAAAAAAGAACTGATATGGTGTAATGCACGGCTTTAGTGGTATAAATCACCTTTTTAAAAAATGAACCCTATAAAAAAGACAATAAAAATTTAGCATCCGCCGTCCGATGTGATCAAGCACCCTTGTAAACCAGATAGGCAAAGGTGTCGCCTTTGATCACGAAATTGCCAAACTTCGGATCATACCGACTTGTAGGCTTACTTGCGACAACTTCTTTCAAGGATTTACCCTGAGCTTTCAGGGTGGCTACCTTATGATAAACCTCTTGCAGCATGTCCGAAAACTGGATAAGCTGTTCCCTATCCCCAACAGGCCCATGTCCTGGAATTACTATTGTTTTAGAACCGATTTTTTTAACATTGGATACCGCAGCAGCTATAGTTCCTTTTATCGTACCCCCACTTGAGTAATCGATAAAAGGATAATACCCATTCCAGAAAGTATCGGCCACATGAATCACATCGGCATGCGGAAAATAAACCGAAATGTCGCAATCAGTGTGTGCTGGGCCGTAATAATTCATTAAAATATCCTCATTATTAAATTTAAGGTGATGCTCATCTTTGAAGAGTATCGTCGGGATACCACCCTGTGGCAGTGGCTTAAATGTGTAGTCCCAGTCTTCTACTCTAATGGTCTTCATTAGGTTTGCTTTGGATTTCTCCTGAGCAATGATTGTAGCCCCATCCTGATGAACCCATGAATTTCCGCTTTCATGGTCAAAGTGCCAATGCGTGTTGATAAGATATTTTAAAGGTTTCGAACTTAATTCAGCCATTGCCTTTCTGATTTTATCCTTAGAAACTTCTATTCCTGCGTCAACCATTAATTTTCCATTACTACCCGCAAATACCCCGATGTTGCCCCCAGATCCTTCAATCATACTGATACCACCTTTAAGCTTAGTTATGGATACCGGAGATTTCCCTGCTGCGTTTTTAATGGTGATAACCGGACTTGTATTGTGTGCAAACAGTTCTCGGGGAAATGCAATGATTCCCGCAGTTAAAATTCCCGTTGCGGCGAGGAAGTTTCTCCTCGTCATGTTTAGTTTTTCCATATTCTTTTAATTATGCATATGATTTGTACTCAGCCATTATCGTCTTTCGGCGATCCAAAACCACGCTTTTGGGAATTGGCTTACACAAAGTTTGGGATTTCACAGCACCAAGAAATGGATTTTATTCCCGATCACTTGCCTTTTTTTCCTATTTGATTGAAAATCGTACGGAACATTCAGGTGTCTTGCTATTTCAATTATTCTGTGAAATTAGGCGAAATACAAAAAACGACTTGAAAAGCGAAAATTCTGTAAACAACTGATTTAAAGAAGAATACATTCTGGCATATTTATAGAATTGGTATTTCCAGTGCCCAGGATGGTTTGGGGCCTGGAAAAGATAATTTAAACATTTACGTTATGTATAGAGAATTTCCCGTTTTTGAGAGCTGCTCACTTTCACCATGTAGGAAGGATGATATATATGTGAGTCATTTTTCAAGCTATATTCGCTCCAACTGGAATCTCAATCATCCCCATGTACATTCCTTCTATCATATGGTTTTTTTCACACAAGGAAACGGGCAGGTAGGAATAGATTGTAGCAGCTTCGATGTTAAACCACATCGAATATATCTTATGATTCCTGGGCAACTCCAAACGTACTTTTGCGATGAAAATGTAGAGGGCTATGTTGTTAATTTTTCTGTTCAATTCTTCAATTCGTTCTTGCTTAAGGTTAATTATCTTGATCAATTTCCTTATTTCAAAGGGGCCCTCAATAACCCGGTTATTCAGATTCCGGAGGCTATGCAGGAGGAAATTATTATTCTTTTCGAAAGAATGATCCTAGAAGCCTCAGGGGGGAAAAGGCTTGATATTGATATGATTAAGGTTTTGATGATCCAGCTTTTTATCCATATTGGAAGACTTACTGCTGAAACTGAAAAAAATGTATCTGAATGCTATAAAAATATACAGATTAAAAAGTTCCTTAACCTTATAGAAACCAATCTTTTAGACCTAAAACTACCTAAAGAATACGCTAGAATGTTAAATATGACTACAAACCATCTCAATTCACTTTGCAACGAAGTCCTTGGCAAATCAACTGGAGAGGTCATTCGGGAAAGGATAGTAATGGAAGCTAAACGGTTAATGATCAATTATGATTTGTCTATTTCAGAAATTGCCTACAGATTAAATTTTAATGATAATTCATACTTTTCGAAATTTTTTAAAAAGTATACCGAAATGACCCCAGAGGCGTTTCGGCAAAATATCTTTTGTGAACAAGTTTTTCATACGGTAATACTAAACCAATATAGAAGCTGAAACTTAAAAGACCGTTTTAGATGCAAAAGATGTAAATAAAGAAATTAAAAATCCACTTTTCTGGATCAGAATTTTCGATAAATAAACAATTTAAATATTATGATATGGAACAAAACTTTTGGCTTTTCGGCACTGAATTAAAGATCTTGGCAGATGAGCAAGATACCGAAGGAAGATATGATTTAATTGAGGGAACTCTAGCTTCCAGAGTTGAAACCCCTGTGCACCTCCATAGTAAGTATTCTGAAAAAATATATGTTTTGGAAGGAGAATTTACTGTTTTTACGCCCAACTCCGCGGTCAAAGCTTCGATGGGAATGAGTGTTTTTATTCCTGCTAATACACCACATGTGGTGTCAGCGGGAGAAAATGAAATAAATCGGGCCTTAACGATCGCCTCTCCAAGTGGCTTTGCAAAGTTGATTAGGGAGGTTGGTACCCCTTCTATGTCGGGAAATAGACCTGTTGAATCTATAGATACAATGGATCGATTCTTAAAACTGTCAGAAACAATTGGAGACATTTTGCTAAGTCCGCCAGGGGGCAGACCGTAATAATCATTAGCCTGACTGTATAGCCAGGCTATATTAAAATTTATTGAACTAAAAGATATTCTGGATCAGCCTAGCTACCACCCTTAAATGCTTTAATCTGCCTTCTCAGCTCTTCATTTTCAACCTTTAGTCTTTTTGACTCATCAATCTGATCTTGAAAAGCTGCTTGAATCTCTTGCTGGGTATATCTTGGCGTTATATGCTGGGGACAGTTCCAGTCGTAGCCCTTAATCTTAAAAAGCATAATACGCACGGCTTTATATTTATAATCCACAAGACTAAGCTTTTCTAATAAATCCGGCCGGTCAGATAAATTGACCAGTTCCACTTCAGTGAACATTTTTAGTCTTGCCCTTGCGGCTTGATCTAAAAAAAACAAGGATGCTTTATTATTGGTTGTAATATTTCCGGCCGATATATACTGCTTGTTTCCCTCGAAATCTATAAAGCCTAGTGTTGAGGAGTCGATTACTTTTAGAAATCCTTTTGGCCCTCCCCTAAACTGTATATAAGGATAACCACTTTCACTGATTGTAGACAAATAAAAATAATCCTGCTGTGAAATAAAATCAATTTCATCCTCTGAAAGACCTGGGGTCGTTCTAACTTCAGTCATTCGGGCATAACCTGCTCTGCTGCCATATTTTTCCTGTAAAATTTTCACCTCTTTGGTGAAAGCAATTTCGGGATAGTTCATGATTTCTGATTTATTAAACAAGTTACAATATTAAATTTTAGACAGCTTGATTATAATATGATTGCCAGATGGTGATTAAATTTGCGATTTTTTTAAATATTCAAAAGCAAAACCATCAATAAGGGTTAAAGATTTCTCTACAGTCAAACCCTACCTGCCGTAAAAAGCTTGGATGGGGCGATGCCAAATTTATTTTTAAAAGCTCTGGAAAAATGTGATAAGTCTTCGAAACCGATATTGAGGTAAATTTCTGTAGACTTTTTATTCGTAGTTTTTAAAATCTTATGTGCTTCCTCGAGTCTGCGGTCTAGTAGCCACCGCCCGGGAGACGTCTGAAAAGCTTTTTCAAAATCTCTTTTGTAGGCAGCCAAACTTCTTCCGCTTAAATAGGCAAAACGCTCTAGCCGAAGATTGTGCCGAAAATTCTCCTGCATAAAACGAGAAATATCAGTCTTAACGGGCTGAGAAAAGTCAAAAATAATCTCCTGAAGTTCCGGTTGTTCTTTAAGCAAAATGAGTAAGGTTTCCTTTATCTTCATTTGGATCAATTCAGTGTTCGCCAACTCATCAACTTCGTTAAATGCCTGAAGTGCAGTCACGTGCGCTTGATATAGGGGAAGTTTTTTTAATTTAATTACCGAAGGGCTATGAATCTGATACCTCGGGTGATAACCGTGGGCGTCGGCAAAGGATCTTAACATCTCGGTTCTGAAGGCTATACTCAAAGAAACGTACGGACTGTTTTTCGAGGGTTGCTTACTATACTTTAGTAATCTATTTTTTCTGACCAGCCGAAAGCTTCCTGCCGGAAATTCCTGAACTTGTCCATCGTCATCGACCATTAACTTTCCGGAGACCTGGTAACTAAACAAAAGTTCCTGAGTATACTGTTCTCCGGAAACTGGTCCATGATGATATGTCGAAGTATTGATTTGCCTGGATGCGAACATCTTATCTAAGTTATTAAAAAAACAAAAAAAACCGCAGCGGCTCACTGCCACTGCGGGTATAAATTTAAAATTTGGTAATCACTTTAGGTTCTACATATTCTTCAATTCCGTAAACCCATGAAGTTCTTCCTATACCAGATTGTTTAAAGCCTCCGAAAGGAGATTTACTTTCTCTGTTTACAACGGTATTGACAAGAACCCTACCTGAAAGGATTTCTCCGGCCACATAAGCCAAGGTTTCTGGATCCTGACCGCTAACATACCCAGAAAGTCCATATATGGTATCGTTTGCAATTGCAATTGCATCTTCTACGCTATCATATTCAATGACCGAGAGTACGGGACCGAAAATCTCTTCACGTTCGATTTTCATTCCCGGCATGACTCCGGTGAAAATAGTAGGCTTTGCATAATATCCTTTGTGGCCATCAGGATTTCCAAGACCACCGACCAAAAGCTCCGCGCCTTCATCTATTCCAGCCTGAATATATTTTTGAACCGTGTCAAACTGTTTTTCGTTTACCATAGGTCCAATGAGGCTATCCGCAGACTGAAGATCGCCAATTTTGAAGTCAGCAGCTGCCTTGATTAGCAAGGCTTTAATTTCAGATGCTCTGGAAGCAGGAATAATCAGGCGCGTACCTGCATGGCAAGCCTGGCCACTATTACTAAAAGCGATGTGCAATGCTCTTGGGATGGCAGCCTCAAGATCGGCATCTTCAAGAATAACATTCGGAGATTTTCCACCAAGTTCGAGAACTACTCGTTTCATGGTATCCGCTGCAGCGCGGTATATTATTTTGCCGACATTAGTTGAGCCGGTAAAAGTTACTACCTCAACATCAGGATGTGAGGTTAATGCAGCACCCACTACATCACCAGTACCATTTAAGATATTTATTACACCATCGGGAATACCGGCTGCATGAAAGCATTCAGTTAGAAGGTGAGTTTGCTCTGCACTAATTTCGCTGGGTTTAATAACAATAGTACATCCTGTCGCAATTGCTGGAGCTAGTTTTCCGCAAATATGTGTATAATCTGCATTCCATGGCGTAATTGCGGCGATAACACCTAATGGCTGCTGAACAATGGTTGCGTGCTCAAGCGTCTTTGAGAACTCAAACCCGTCCATAGCCTCTTTTGTATCAAGAAAAATCTGGGCTGCATAGTGTGTTCTGCCTTTTGTTGCACTGATAGGCGAACCGTATTCACTTACGGCAACAGCATTAAGTTCATCCTTACGGTCCAAAATAGCCTGGGCAAGTCTCTCCAACATTTCCCCGCGTTCCTTTATGGTAGTTTTTGAAAAAGTTTTGAATGCTTTTTTTGCAGCGGCAACCGCAAGTTCAACATCCTGTGCATTGGCAAGGGTAACTACGGAAGCCTTAGACCCGTCTTCAGGATTAAATAATTCGAGGGTTTGCTGACCTAGCGGAGTAACAAATTTGCCGTCGATGTAGATTTTATCAATTGTTTTCATTTTATTATTTTTTCTTGGTACAAAATTAATGAACCTTACAGCCCTGAATTAGACTCAGAAGCTCAAATCAACTTGACCTAAAAGCTCAATTTAGTTATTTTAGTTTTATTTACAGCCTCTGATTATAAATCAGTTAAAACGTTTCTTGGCCGCATCGCTTTTTATATTTAACAGCAGCATTTTAACCTTTTTTCAATAATTTCAAACTTCTGCTATTTGCCTTTTAATATTTTCTGCCTTTAAGCATATGCAAAACTTTAGTGGAGTATTCATCAGTTAGTGCACCGTAAATGGCAAGGAAGAAACCCTTCTTACCCTGATTGGACTCAATTGCATACAAGGAGATCTCATCTGCGGGATCGGTCTCGCCTTCATACCTGTAAATATCTACTATCTGAAAATCGTCTATATTAAATCCATTTTCACTGTTAAAAAAGCTGTTTTGCTCGAGATTAAAATCGAGATTAAAGCCTCTGCCTATGAGTTCGTGAAGAGCAGTTGTGAGTGTATCGTAATGAAATTTGACCATTGTACATTTTGCGTTTAAGGTTAAAAAGAACAAATCCATAAATCCAAGCGAAATCCCTGTAAGCATCTTATTTATAGTCATGAAATGTGTCCCGCTCATCGCAGGACACATACTCATCGGCCATGGCGAGGAATATCCATCCGGTCAAACTATCCTCATTTTTCCAGTTTGTTCCCGCGCAGAGCCATTATTGAGAGTATTCCGGCCGTTTTATCTAATAAAAATGACCAGATGGTTAAATAGATAATATCTACTTTAGCCGTTTCTTCATTTCTGCAGCAGCCTGAATGAAAAGCGACCTGGTCTGAGGAATGTATGCAAGTCCGTTTAGTAGACCAAAATCGTGGATTACTCCGTTATATCTGACCGTGGTTACGCTTACACCGGCCTGCTCAAGAGCACGTCCGTAAGCTTCACCTTCATCCCTGAGAACATCATTCTCGGCAATTTGAATAAGTGCTGGTGGAAGTCCCTTTAACTGCTCTTTTGTAGCTCGAAGAGGAGATGCATGGATATCTAGTCTTTTCTTTGGGTCCGTAATATACATATCGTACATCCACTTCATGGTTGGAACGGTAAGAAATCTGTCCTGACCATAGAGCTTATATGAAGCCGTTTCAAAATCACAATCAACAATCGGCCACATCATAATCTGCAATTTGATTTTTGGGCCATTTTTTTCTTTTGCCATTATAGAAGTAACTGCCGTCATATTGCCACCTACACTATTTCCCACGACGGCCATATTTTTGCCATCAGCCTTTATCTGCGCTCCATTTGCTGCCACCCATTTTATCGCTGCATATACTTCATTGATCTGTTGTGGAAAAACTGCCTCTGGTGTTCTAGTATAATTTACAAAGACACCCTGAAAACCGGATAGAACAGAAAGGTCGCGAACCATCCTCATATGGGTTGGAAAATCGCCCAAAATCCAGCCACCGCCGTGGATAAAAATAAAAACAGGGAGTACGCCTTTTGCACCGGCAGGCCTGACAATATTAAGTTTAATTGAAAAACCGTCACTTGTTATCACTTTTTCACTTATGGTAACTCCTGACATATCTGTCTTAAATGCTTTTTGGGCATCAACCAATACTTGTTGAGCGGCCTTAGGAGAGAGCGTTTCGAGACCTGGAGATCCGTTGTTTAAAATTTTCAAAAAGTCTTTGACTTTTGGGCTAATATGTTCATCCATAGCCCAGTTAACCTGTCCTTGCACTGAAGAACTAAAGGTAATTACTGCCAAGGTCAGTATTAGGAAAAAATATTTCCTGGGAAGTTGAATTGCATAATGTTTCATAATATTGGTTGTTATATAGTTTATTACATTAAGTATTTTCTAAATTTTACAGTTTGGTGAATGGAGAAAGAAATGGTCTGATAAATTTTCGCCAAAGGGTTTAGTAATTCAAAATCATGGTTAACTATCTTGTACATGGCAAAAATGACTTTAATGCGGTCAGGGTCAAGCTTTCTGCCAAATCCCTCTACTTCGTCGCCTAGCACATCTGGCTTTCCGATTTGAACCAGGATTGGTGGTAATCCCTTTAACTGATCGTTCCGGGCTCTTAGCAGCGGAGCTGAAATATTTTGGCCCATTTCGATGTCTGGTATGTAGATCCACTTGACCAGCTGAGTCATAAAAAATCCTTGTGAGGTTAAGTTATCATCTTCAAATAGCGAAACTGCCTCCATCTTGCGTGTTTTCTGTGTCTTCATTTTTTTAAGTTTATTAAATGGACAATCGTATACTCCTGTTCATAAAACATTCTTTACGCTAAAATTTTGGAATGAAATAGCTGTTTGATTGAGGGCTTGTGAATAATCTATCATCAAGCAAAAGTCCCTTTCTCCCGCAAGTTGTTTCTATAGTATGAATGTATTTGAATTGTTTGGCAATCGAATCAAAGCACTGGGCAATTACGCAGATCTGAACTCTCTCATTTTGAAACGGGACATTATCCTGTAGACAAATGATATGGGGACCATCTTCTACCTTGAAATCGTACTCATAGCCTTTTTTGTGCATCTCGATAATTTTTTCAGTAAGTTTTGATTTTACTCTTATGTTTGATGTTGCTGACATATCATTCGCTGGAAAGTTCCAGACTGCCTCCGCACAACTTATTTCATAAAATATGCCATCTGTTAATGTATTGATTTTCAATAGATTACGGCTTAACAATACTTTTTTTGGGTCTTTAATATCATTTTTTTGTGATTCACTATTGAAATATGATAGCTTTTGCTCTTTAGGCGTAAAGCATTCATTTCCTTTTGAAAGCATTTGTGGTTTAGTTAATACCGATTATGAGGATTGAATCGAGTAGGGATTAAATCTCGTGAGCTATTCCTAAGGGGACTGTTCACCCAATTAAAAGAATAGCTTATGAGCGGGGATAATATAAAAAAAGGTTATAACCTCTACCTTTAGTAGATAACTACCAATGGAATACGAAGTTTCAATTTTACCCGGAATCTGAATTTGGCGGAATTTTAAATGAATGATTATACCTATTGGTAGTATTACCATTAGCAATAGGCCCGTGACCAAATATATACCTCTATTAATAGAATGTTAAATTTGTTAGAATTATATGCCCAGCGAATTGTTGATAAGGTCGTCCAAAGCAAATAGGGAGGCGACTGTTGGGTCAAGATGGTATCGCTCGATGAAATAAGCCGGGTGGTTGTAGGCAATGAAAACCTTCCCGTCTGGCTTCTCCCAAACGAGAATTTTAAGGGGAAGGTCTAATGCTGCAAGGGGACTTGACGATATTGCTTTGAATCCCACTTCAGGTTTTCCGAACATAATGAATTCCATTGCATCTATCGCTTTTCCCGCTTTCGCCATTTCTTTTTGCTGATCTATTCTGGCATAAATAGTTATTCCTTTGCTTTGCAGAAGATAAGCGATACGGTTCAGCGTTTCTTCCACAGAAAATTTGCTTTCGCGGGTGATTATGTTTTCATTGAAATCCATTTCGGTTGTATTAAATGAAATAAGAAAAGTTCCGGCAACCGCGCTGAGCTGATATATGAAATTCTTTCTATTGATTTCAAAGCCTTGAGGCATATTCTTAGTTTTTAGAAGGGTTTGCGATAAAGGTGCCCGTGATAATTCTGTAAACTGTCTGGATAAAAAGATAAATTATGATCAGTGTGGTTATTGCCAGTAAAATGATCGAGATTAAACGGTGCAGAAAAAAAACGCTGGTCGATGCGTAATTAAAGCATGTAACTGTAACTGCAGTTAAAGGAAAACTCACAGACCACCAGGAAACTTTAAAAGGGCAGGTTTTCGGGAGCAATAAAATTTTGCCACTTAGTATAAGAAATAAAAAAAGGTTAAAGTAAAACATCGTTGCTGAAGCTAAATCTCCCTTCCCTTGAATTTGAATGTAGCATGTATAGGCTAGCGCAAACGGAGCAGTCAAAATCAGTAGCGTCGGCTGAATGTCTTTGGACAATTGCGCTTGAAATAAAAGCCTCGAAAGTACAATTACCATTAAAATAATACTAAATATCAGCCCTATCCCAAAAAACATGGTACAGATTTCTTTAGCTTCAGGAATCCCTAGGTGAAGTCCGACTATCGGTACGTCTAATGTGCCTACTACCGGAAGAATCCACACTGGAACTGCACTCTGTAAAGTTTGTTGATTATCCAGCCATTTACGAAGTATAAAAATTGCGAAGAAAAAAATCAATATTGCTCCAACAAGCCACAAAATTTTTGAAATTACGGGAAGGTAGAGAAAAAGTACCCCTGGAATAAGTAATAGGGATACAATCATTGTTGCAAAGAAACAAGCCTGAACTGGATGCTTTAGCTCTGAAAAAACTAAGGATGGGTATTTCATAATTTTTAAAATGTATGCAATACTTAGCGCTATAAAGCAGCTAAGTGCTAGCATGCCTATTACTTCACTGCAAAATGTGTTGATATGCCATGCTTTTTCAGCAAGCCGCCAGGAAAATGTTAGTCCGCATAATCCCATTATACCTCCAAAGAGACTAACTGGTAGAAATTCTAGAAAAGATTTTTCACGTGATAGAGTTTGCATTATCTAATTTTAAATTCAAGTGTATATCGTATTTGCCTGTAAATTAGCGGCCTTGGTCCAGTATGGAGATCGTTTTCTTTGTTGTCAGAATTACCATTGTGGTTATTTATTTTTTTATGCTTTACAAAGGGTTATTGAATTTGTAACAGAGATATATATTTAATAATTCATGCAACACTAGTACCTACTATGCGAGAAACCTACTTATATGGGTTTCACCTGCACGAAGATATCTCAAAGATGGTTTGTGTTATCAGCGGTAAAAAATTGTCAGCTCTGGAGGTTGTCTCAAAGGGCTCAAGTTTTTTTAAGCGTAAAGATGCCCAATCAATGGATTTGATTTTTTTACAGTTCACTTCTAGTTTCCCCTTTTAAACCAAAACTCTTTTCTTAATCGCCCATGCATATCCAAAATGAAGATTGTCATGGCCTGCTGTAGTAATCAATAGTTCGTTTATGTTTTGTATTTCAGATGAATAGGTATCTGTTGTAAAAGGAGGCATAGAATCAAAAATTCCTGCTTCATAATCATTCTTGATATTTATAATGCTTTGCAAGGCTATTTCCTTGAGTTCAGTAAACTCATTTTCCGACACATCTGATCCTGGATGGGTACCTGATTTATACTTCTGATAGTATTTAATGGCTTCGGGACTTTGTGAGACCTGGGTGCGCAAATAACATAGCGCCTGAGTCGATACGACAATATGTCCAAAGTTCCAAATCATGTTATTGCTGTATCCTTGAGGTATGTGGTTTAATTCCTCAATATTCATCCCATCGAGCAACTTAATAAATGCGTGACGCGAATCAATAATAAACTTGAAAATTTCTTTCATTTGTATTTTTTTATTTTGAACTTAAATAGCTTTATCGACGGTATCTTCCGGGAAAAATCCGGAAGATCCATTGATAAGTGCAGTTCACAATTCCCGACGAACTATAACGCTGCATTTTTTAAAGCCTTCTGTCCTCTTCTTTAATAGTTAAATCGTTAATACATGCAAAGCGTCTTTTCATTAAACCGTTGTCATCAAATTCCCAGTTTTCGTTACCATAGGCCCTAAACCATTCTCCGTTTTTCCGCTGACATTCATATTCAAAACGTACGGCAATGCGGTTTTCGGTAAATGCCCACAGCTCTTTTTTAAGTTTATAGTTCAGCTCTTCTTCCCATTTTTTGGTTAAAAAGGCAATCACTTCATCTCTGCCATTTATAAACTGTGAACGATTTCTCCACTCGGTATCTACTGTGTAAGCCAGTGAGACCCTGACTGGATCACAACTATTCCAGGCGTCTTCAGCGAGCTGCACCTTTTGTATCGCCGTAGCGATCGTAAAGGGCGGAATAGGATATCTGCTTTCCATTTGGATGAGTTTTATTTAATATTGTTTTTTGCCAAAAACACATCGATGTGCTTGGCCATTTCGAAACCGTATTCCTCAAGTGCGAAGTGTCCGGTAGGTAACAAGTGAACTTCAATATTTTTAAGATCACGTTTATAAGGGGTCGCCCCTGATGGAGGAAAAATGTAGTCATTTTTTCCCCAAAGAACAATTGTAGGAGGTTGGTATTTCCTAAAATAAGCTTGCCATTGAGGATATAGTGGAGGATTGCTGCCATAAGAATAAAAGAGAGCCATCTGTATATCTTTATTTCCCGGACGATCCATTCCAGCCTGATCGATTATCCAGTTCTCTGGGCTGATTTTGGTAGTATCGCCTACTCCATTAGTATATTGCCATTTTGTTGCATCGATCGTTAGTATTTTCATCAACGGATCAATATTTTCCTGTTTTTTCGGATCTTTCCATAATGCTCGTAGCGGTTTCCAGAAATCTTCAAGCCCCTCGTCATATGCATTTCCGTTTTGGATAATAAGCGCCTGAACTTTCTCGGGGTGCATTGTAGCAAGTCTAAAACCCACTGGCGCACCATAATCCATTACATAAAGACTGTATTTTTTTAAGCCTTTTGCCTGGGCAAATTTGTCCACGATTGTTGCAAGATGGTCGAATGTATAATCAAAATCTTTTACTGAGGGTGCTGAACTGCTACCGTATCCAGGATAATCAGGCGCAATAAGATGGTATTTATCTTGCAGAGCCAGCATTAGGTTGCGAAACATATGGGAGGATGTTGGAAAACCATGCAACAATAAAAGTGTAGGCTTATCGGGAGATCCCGTTTCTCGATAGAAAACATTTACGTTCTCTATCTTAACAGAACCGTACCTCACCATATTGATGTCAGGAATTTGTGCTTTTGCCGTGCCTAGCGCTAGGACCAGGAACAAGGCGATAATTGATTTTAGTTTCATAATAAAATTGTTTAATTTTTTTTCAGGACCATAAGTCCAAAGATTGTTTAACTAAGCATTCAGGATTGATATTGAGCGCTTATCCCTGTTAAGAAAACTTTATGCCATTTTGTAAGTTACTTACTATCAAATATTTAAAATACATTTTGACATTATCCAAAAATGATATTTCGCGGTAATGGGTGCCAAAAATTGAAATAGCAATACTGGTCAGCCGTTTAGACAATAAGTAATAACCGTCGAAAGTTGAAATACTTTGGGCATTAGTGAATATAGCTAAGCGGATAAAGAGAATTGGCTGTTGATATTTCGTTAACCATTAGCGGAAAAGCGAGATTGCAAACGACAAATAATATTAAAATCACGTCAAAACCCTGATTACGAGATTAATAATAATTGGCATCTGGGTTGAACATTACGAGCGTATCCATAAAATTTTTATGGTCACTTATTGAAAAATTTCCATTAGAAATCTAGATTTAAACCAAGTATTTCGTTTTTTAGTTATATAAAATCAAATCAAGATGTCAAAAAAGTTGCGGAAGAAATGGTTGAACTCCTGGAGTAGCAGGAGTAATAGAATTCTTGCTTTAAAGGTTGATTTCATAAATAAACGTTATGTGCCAGTAGTAAAAAATGAGATAATCCAAATTATCAGTTTGCCCAGTTGCCAACTTGGTGTATTTGCGGCTGAGGCTGATAGGGAATATTTAAGAGGTGTATATTTGACTCACATCAAAGCATAGGAATTGTATATCTGTTGAACAGCCTGTACAAAGCTTAAAGGTCCGGACATCCAGTTATGGCATTGCAGCAACCTGCCCACCTCATAATTTGAGGCAGGATTTTCTCAAAAAATTAAAATGATTGTTCTGTTTATAGCCAAGTGTCTTCAGTAAAAGTAAAGTCCGCAATAACATCACTTAGTTAACAGAATAAATTGAAGATAAATTATAATGAATAAGCAAATTATTATGAGAAAACAGGTTAATGCCACCTATCTAGGTGGTCCCACAGTCATCCTTGAACTAGAAGGGATGAGGATTATGAGTGATCCAACATTGGATCCAAAAGGAAAATCTTTTCAGATAAGTCCAAAGGTTGCTGAAACCAAATTTGAAGGACCAGCGATTGAGCCTGGGAAAATTGATTTAGTGCTGTTGAGTCATGATCAGCATCACGATAATTTAGATGACCTGGGCAGAGCATTTCTTGAGAAGGTACCCCTTACTATTACGACTTTATCGGGTTCAAAAAGGATAAAAAATAATACCAAGGGCTTACTTCCCTGGGAAAGTCATAAAATATTAGCTCCCACAGGAGCGGAAATTATAATAACTGCAACACCGGCCAGACACGGGCCAGCCGGTAGTGAAAAATTAACTGGTGAGGTAATAGGATTCTTGGTGAGCGTAAAAGGTAATAGCCAACCATTGTTTTACCTAACAGGAGATACAGTATTTTATGATGGGATAGAAACTGTGGCTAAAAAATCCGCTCCGCTAATAGTTTTCATTTTCGCAGGGGCAGCCCAGCCACGAGGACCTTTCAATGTTACAATGAACTCAAATGACGCTATTGATACTTCGATTGCATTTGAGAAATCGATAGTAATACCTCTTCATTATGAGGGTTGGTCCCACTATACTGAAGGGGAGACAGTGCTCAAAGAAGCTTTTGAAATCATGGGAATCGAAAAACGCTTGATGTTTCTCCAACTGGGAAAAACAGTCCCACTCCCATTTTATTACAGTTAATTTTATCTCAAAAAAGCATTCACTTTCTCTTAAAATCGTGATCTATTTAAGAGAAAGTGAACTCAGGCACAATGGAAATTAATTATGGGTAAACAGCAGGTTTTAGATTACGGATGTAGCTGATTCTTTCTTTAATAGAGTATTGCTTATTATCATAACTTACGGGCGCTTCTCCCTCTTTAAGATGATAATTTGTTGTTAGTTCACCGTTAACATCCTTGATATCGAGAACTTCAATACTTTTTACCGAGCCATTAATTAACCCAGGATACCAGTATTTGTTGCCCTGCTGGTGCCAGGTAACCAAGGTAAAAATTTCTCCTCCCTGTAGATCAATTCCCTTAGTTGTAGACCGAACTGCCGGACTGTTTCCAAACAAAATGGAAACTGTATTTTGTTTCTTACTTATTAATGAAGTTATAGGTTTCTGATCTTCTGCATTGAAGATGTTGCGTTTATCCTTTGGCTGACTACATCCAAACAGGAAGCAGAATACAATAAGCCATATGTTCGTGAATTTCATAATGTCTTTTTCTTAAATTTATTACTTATCTGTTAATCCCTAGATGCGATTTCATTATTTCTGCTGACTGGCAAATCGAAAACGTAGCCTGTACCCTTAACCAGCTTGTGGCAGTTGAAACAAGCGGTTCCGAATTTTGCTGTTTTGCCATATGCCAATAATTTGGTGCCGTTAAACCGGGCAAATCCCCAACCTTTTGTTTCAGGAAATTTCTTATCGTCTTTGACCATCCATTGAGTGTTGTTAAAGGTACCTGGTCTTATTTCACCATTTTCGTCCTCTATCATGTTCCAAACGACCTTGACTATGATTGAACCTTGTGGCCAGGGATTGATATCACCATTTTCAATAGCTTTTATGGCAATATCATTTCCATAGACGACACGCATCGTACGCGTTTCAAATCTGGTGGTAGCAACCATGACTTTCCAGGTTTTATAATCATCTGAATACTTTATACCATTCAGAGATACTTGGGTTCTTTGCGGGGTCTGGTTTGATATTCTAAAGCCCTGTAGTTCCCTTTCCGCATCTGCTACCCCGGCGGTATCTCCTGGTTTTGATATGATGAACTTTTGACCGTAATCCTTTAAAACCTGTATTTCTTTTGATGTGAGTTTTGCTTCCGGGTGAAATGTTAGGTAACTTGGTAGTGGCATCTTACCGTTTTGGGCCATATTTATCATTTCCCAAAATTTCACCTGTTGGTCTGCCGGAGCTAGATCGGTCCATTGGGAAAAGTTAAAACGGGATCTGGCTTCCTTAATGTCAGATGATACAATCCAGGATACCGGAGCTAACTTGTCAAACCAAGCCGGCTTAGATTCATTGGAATGGCAGTCATAACATCCCTTTTTTAAAATCGCCGAAACACTATCCGGTACATCAATGGCTGAGGTCACGGGTGGATTTATTATTTCCGGGCCTGCAAACTGCAGAGAAATAGCAACGAAGATTACAATAAGAGTTATCACAAGGACCTTGCGATTTATCCTTTTTTTTGGAGTTTCCATACTAAAGTTCTGTTTGATAGTTTATAATATTTTGTTGGGTAAGTTGAAATATGATATTTAAGTAATCGCCAAACCAGTGCCAATGCTCAATTTACTTATTATCAGACATATAACAAAAATACATGAAACTAGAGGTAGCGTTATTAAACGAAAATTATCCGATTTGATGAAATATCAATTAAACCGAAAAATTACAAAGTTCTGCCCTACAGTTATTAGTTTCAGGGTTTTGAAAGTTAGACGATACACTTTTTTAATCCCAAACTTTGGTTGAGCTTATGACACTTCAGATCTTTGATGAGAACGAGGGCATAAAGATCACATTTAAACATTCTTTCAATAACCACTTCTCCATAATTTGAGAAACCGCCATTATTCAGTGCCACAGATGTTAATATCTGAGGGGGGATGATTTTTTAGCTGTTCACTTACAAAGGGACATACAGGCTTTATACTGAGCTCATTTTTTTTCGCATGTTCTATTATACGATGTATTAGTTCTGCAGCATAACCTTCACCTTGCTTGTCCTGATCAACGTTAGTCTGGTGTACGACTAATATATCCTTCTCAGTTGATATATCCATTCCGGCAACCTTATTTCCGTCTTTATAGAAATTGAAGGCTTCCTTTTTTCCTTCTCCTATTTCGTGTTTGATTCCGTTCATCACTTATATTTTTTACAGCAGTGAAACATTGGCTTTGATTATCGCAACTATCTAAATTTCCAGTATAATCGCTTTCATTGTTATTTAGCCTAAAAGTTACGGGATAAGAGGGCAAAACTGAAGCCTAGAAAAAAAAATCACAATCCATTCATTTACTGTGCATTACGCTAAATGTTTTAGAACAGTGTCCACGACATATCGAAAAGTGGCAAAAAATTATTGAAAATAAGTTTCAATAGTTAGAAGTCCCACTGTCCAAATTGATTTTCATCAATTGATTTCTTATCATTTATCAATTTTTAAAAAATGAAATCCCGGTAGTTTTGCTTAAACAATTAATCTTAAAATAAATTATAATATGAGTAAAGGAAATCTAAAAAAAATTATTCTTATTTCACTTGTAACCGTATTATTTGCTTTTACGGCAAACGCCCAGCAACATAAGCAGACATCACAGAATCCTCTCGTACTGAACATCAAATTTAAAGTAAGTGCTGAAAAAGCGGATGAATTCAAGAAAGTGTTACTTGATCTATTTGATACAATTAGTCATGAAAGAAATTTTGTAGAGGCTAAAGTCTATCAGCAGCTTGGCAAACCTGGTGAATTTCTTGTTAATGAGACTTGGAATGATAATATAGAACATTTTATCAATGTTCAGATGAAAAAACCGTATGCACTGGAATATGAAAAAACATTAAAGGAGCTAAAGGTGGAGAGGACGCCAGAAGCTTATAGCATATTAGGATCTTGGAAAAAGAAATAAATCGTTTTTAAGACAGGACACCAGTTGATGTGCATGCTAGCTGAACTATTGTAATATTTGGCTAGCTTTGTTCCGTGTTAGATCATCTTTACGATTATTTACAAGGAAAGTTCGCCATTTCAAAAGAGGACTATATTCTGGTGCAACAAGCTTCGAGAAAGAGAAAGTTGCGTAAGGGTCAGTATATTTTACAAGAAGGGGAAATATGCAATTTCGTCGCCTTCGTTGCACTTGGATGCCTTCGAAATTTCCGTATGGATGAAAAAGGTCAGGAACATATCGTTTATTTTGCTATCGAAAATTATTGGACTGGTGACAGGGAAAGCTATGTATTGAAGGAACCGTCGAAATACTATATCGATTGTGTTGAGGATTCTGAAATTATTCTTTTCTCAAGGGAAAATTTTGAATTGCTATGTGCCCAAATACCAAAATTTGGTGAGCTAATGAATATGCTGATTCAGAAATCTTTTATGGCATCTCAGAACAGAATTCATTCATCAATTAGCTTTTCTGCAGAAGAAAAATATCAGGATTTCTTAAACAATCATCCAAAGTTGGCAAACCGAATTCCGCAAAATATGATTGCAGGCTATCTTGGCATGACTCCGGAAACACTTAGTCGTATTAGAAATACTATAAAAGCAAGAAATACGTAAAAGAAAAATTCTCATGCTTTCTTTATCATAGGATCGGAACAAATTTTTCATTGTCGTAAAGAATTGTAACACCTTAAAATTCTTATTCATAAAAAAGCAACAATTGCTTCTCGATTATTTTGAGAAAGAAAGTGCAAAAAACGGTTGTAAATAATGTTAATACACCATAATTACAGCTAAATTTTGTGAAATATTGTCTATAAATCATAATTGATTGCTAGCCTGAACCAAAATATCTTGCAGGTTTTATTAAAAACATTTTCTTCATAAAAAACATCAATCTATATAAATGATACTTGTAACAGGTGCTACGGGTGGGCTAGGAAGTTCTACTCTTAAATCATTAATTAAATTAAGTCCCAATTCGAAAATTTGGGGCATGTCTCATCGCTTGGAACGATCAATTGAGCTAATTGAACTTGGCATTAACATTCGTAAAGGAAATTATCTCGATTATGAATCGCTTGTTAGGGGATTACAGGGTGTGCAAACACTGGTATTGATATCAGCACCAGCATTCACAGATCGGCTGGTGCAACAGACCAACGCAGTTAAGGCCGCAATCGAATGTGGGGTAAAAAAAATAATCTATACTAGCATACAGCAAAAAACAAATAGCAAATTTATCATACCAGAGGTTACTCTTGTTGAAAACGCTACAAAAAAAATCATAATGGATTCCGGCATTGGATATACTATTGTTAATAATAATCTTTATGCAGATTCCTTAGCATTTTTTCTGGGACCTAATGTACTGGCTAATGGCATTTCAATTCCTACTGGTAAAGGTAGAGGGGCCTTTGTATCCAGAGAAGAAATGGGAGAAGGGCTTGCTGCCCTGGCGCTTTCGAATGAGTTTAACAATCAGGAAATAACTTTCTCTAACAATAGAAATTGGTCTGGTGAAGATATTTCGAGGATTCTGTCTGAAATTCATGGAGAAGCAGTACCGTTTCTTAATTTTGACAGACAATCTTACATTCGTGTTATGGAGCAATCAGGCATTCCCCTTCAGGCAGCAGGTTTTAGTGCCGATTGGTCTGAGGCAATAAAAAATGGTGAATTGGAAAATTGTGATGCTACACTAGCTGGCCTTTTAAAACGAAATCCTTTATCTTTGGAGGATTTTCTTTATAAGATTTATAGCTAAAGTTAAAAACCAAAATTTAAGTTATATAAACGGGAATTATAGGTCTTCCGTTTAGCTTCAGATTTTAAAAATAATCTAGAAAAACATTCCATATATTACTGATTATGTCATTTATTGAAGCAGGCTGTATGCAAGATTTTAATATTAAAAAGTTAGATAAGCAAGATGAAATTCAGGTTAGGGATTTTGTTCTGGGAATACAAAACGATGAATTTGGGCTGGGATTTCTTCCCGAAGAACAACCTGATCTTATGAACACAAGCGAATATTATCGTTCCGGAGGGTTTTGGATTGCTAAAATTCGAAATCAGATCTGCGGTACTATTGGACTTCAAAAGATTGATTCACAAAATGGTGTATTGAGAAAGATGTTTGTAGAAAAGGCATTTAGAGGATCAAGGATGGGAATTGCACAAAACCTTTTCGATACGCTTAAGTCTTACGCTCTTGAGAAAAATCTAAAATTTATTTTTTTAGACACTCCGGCAATTGCCCAAGCTTCCCATAAATTTTATATACGAAACGGGTTCCAGGAAATCGGTAGGGATTATCCACTTCCCCCAGAATATAAATACCCGGATCGCGACTCAAAAATTTTTTTACTTGAATTGTAATAACCTACATTCAACATCATATAGGTTTTAGGGGCGGTAAAGTTTAATTTTTGTCAGATACGCTTTGCTCTCAACCGCAGTGAATTTAGAATAACCGATATGGAGCTCAGGCTCATCGCTAGGGCAGCAATCATTGGAGACATTAAAATACCAAAATATGGATATAAAAGTCCAGCTGCGACAGGAATACCTAGAATGTTATATCCAAGAGCAAAGACTAAGTTCAGTCTAATATTTCCCATAACTTTTTTGCTTAATATCCTTAATTCGGCGATTTTAGCTAAATCTCCTTTTATGAGTGTTATAGATGAACTTTCAATAGCTACATCAGTTCCTGTACCCATAGCTATGCCTACGTCTGCGTGAGCAAGGGCAGGTGCATCATTAATGCCATCACCAGCCATTGCTACTTTATGACCTAGCTCTTGAAGTTTTTGAATTTCAAGGAACTTATCTTGTGGCTTCAATTGTGATTTATAACCGTCAATTCCTAAAAGAGAACTTACATAATGAGCTGTATATTCATTATCACCGGTAAACATCATGACCTTAAGTCCCTGTTTTCTTAATGCGATGATCGCTTGCTGACTTGTTGGCTTGATCTTATCAGAGATCACAATATATCCAGCAACAAATCCATCGACAGCTAAATAAGAAACTGTTTTCCCACTCAACTGCTCATATTTAACCAATTCTTTTGTTTCTTGCGTTACCATTGAGTGAACATGGAACATAAGACTCTCATTACCAAGACTAATCATTTGATTTTTCATGGCCCCCATTATTCCCATTCCTGTTAGCGATTCAAAGGAAGAAATCGGCTCAGGAAGAATATTATTTTCCCTCCCGAATCGCATTACTGCCTGGGCTAAAGGGTGCTCGCTGCTCGAATTTAATGAAACAATTTTCCTTGAAATATCGGCTATAGAAAATTTATTTGTTAATGGAACTATTCTCTCCAAAGATGGTTTTCCTTCTGTGAGGGTACCTGTTTTATCTACTATAATAATATCAACCTCCGTCATGCGCTCAATGGATCCTGCATCTTTCACCAAGATACCAAGTTGAGCCGCGCTTCCCACTCCGACCATTACCGACATAGGCGTAGCCAAACCTAGTGCGCAGGGACAGGCAATAATAAGCACAGCGATTGCAGTGCCCATAGCATAGATATATCTTGGCTCAGGGCCAAAATAAGCCCAGCTAATAAAAGTTAGTAAGGCGATGATAATAACAAGTGGGACAAAATATCCGGAAATTTTATCTGCAAGTTTTTGGATTGGGGCCTTTGATCGGCTGGCAGAATTTACCATCTCAATTATCTGAGACAAAAGAGTCTCCGATCCTACTTTTTCTGCAAGCATTGTAAAGGTCTTATTGCCGTTTACAGTCCCTGCATTTACTCGATCTCCAGTGATTTTTTCTATGGGGATTGGTTCTCCAGATATCATCGACTCGTCAATTATTCCCATACCTTCAGTAATAATTCCATCAACAGGAATCTTCTCACCTGGTTTTACTCTTAGAATATCACCATGGGCAATATGTTCAACGGGAATGGTTTCCTCTCGATCATTGTGGACCTTTGTAGCATTCCTTGGCGTTAGTTTTATAAGCTCCTTTATTGCTCGATTAGTTTTCCCATGAGCTTTAGCTTCTAAAAGCTGTCCCAATAAGATCAGGGTCAATATCACCGTGGCGGCTTCAAAGTAAACGTACACTGTACCATGATCAGTTCTAAAGTGAATTGGAAAAATGTTTGGGAAAAATAATGCAACCAGACTGAAAAGGTAGGAGATGCCCGCACCGATACCAATCAGGCTAAACATGTTCAGATTCCAGGTAACAAAAGATCTCCATGCGCGTTCGAAAAACATCCATGTTGAATAAAAGACCACAGGAATAGACAGAAATAGTTGAACCCAATTCCAATATTTGATGTCCATAATATTATGCAGAGGATTATTTGGAATCATTTCCGACATATCAATCAGAAAAATTGGAATGGTAAATATTATCGCAATCTTAAATTTTAATAAAAGGGTATCATAGACCCCATCTTCTTCTCTCCCAGCATTAACAGGAACTAAATCCATGCCGCATATAGGACAGGAACCCGGACCGTTGTTAGCGACTTCTGGATGCATTGGGCAGGTATATGGAGATTGGCTTGCTGCGCGGGGCTGCAAAACCAAGTCCATTCCACAGACTGGGCAGCTTCCGCTTTTATCATATGATTTAGATTCTTCACAATTCATAGGACAATTATAGATGTCATTATTATTCAGTAAGCTGGCTCTTTTAGGATGATGATGATGTTGCTGAGAGACATTTTGAATGGTCTTAGACATCTCAATTTTATAATGACCTGCAGCCGAAATTGCCTTTTCCAACTCCGAAGTTGGAATATGCCTGCTCATTATTATACTTAGCTCAGAAGTGTGGTCAATTATTCTAACAGAGGTTCTTGTAATTTTTGACAAGGCCCGCTTTACTTTAGTACGATCCTGATCAGTGTTCATGCCTGAAACTGTATATTTGTGTTCCATCGTTGCGTTAATATGTAATTGTGATACCCCCTCCATAACCCATGTCGCTGTCATAATGGGTCGATAGAGAAAATGATTTAGTGATTATATATCTAAAACCAGCCATATATTCTTTGTCGGTATTTACCATGAAGCTCATTCTAAGTCTTTTTGAAAAAGGAATATCTTCTCTCAAAAGCTGAAATCTAACGTTCCCTGTATGATCAACTGAGGCATCGGCAACAATGAGCAGGGGAAGAGTATATTGGAGCCCTAAATGAAACACTTGTCTGAAATTTTTTGAATTTTCCTGGCCAAAAATATTTTGACCTTCATCAACTGATTGCCCAAAAATATTTCTTTCTGTAGGGTCTATGGTCCTTTTTCTGAAATCCCAACCAATATATGGAAATAACCATTGCATTTTCCCAACATATCGGCCAAGATGGCTCTCCGTTTCCCATCCATCCTTTTTATTAAAACCTATCCGCCACTCTGTTGAAAATCTATAACGAGTGTTGGCAAAGATCACATAACCGTCACTGCCACTGCTCTCTACACCAATTTTTGCTAGTGGATAAATAGTCCTGTCATCCGATTTTATTTTTTTATAGGATTGAACTGGGTCGAGAACTTCTCGGTTCGGAGGAGAATTTTCATAACTGAACACCCTTCCCATCCCACTCATCATATGATAGAGAATGTGGCAGTGAAAAAACCAATCACCACTCTCGGAAGCTGCAAACTCAATCGTATCTGTTTCCATTGGCATAATATCGAGTACCGTCTTGAGCGGGGAATATTTACCTTGACCGTTAAGGACCCTGAAAAAATGGCCGTGAAGGTGCATCGGATGCCTCATCATTGTATTATTAACCATTATGATCCTTATGTTTTCTCCGCGCTTGATGAGAATTTTATCAGTTTCTGAAACGGTTTTATTATTTATTGTCCAGACATAACGGTTCATATTTCCAGTAAGCTCAAAATTCAATATTCTCGTTGGCCATTTGGGAAGTTCTGTGTCTGTGTTGGCTTTCAACATTGAATAGTTAAGGGTAACTAACGAAGATGAATCATTTTTCGGCATCATTTCAAGCATAGAATGTCCCATGTGCAGTTTATCCTCCGACATATCCATCGGCATTTTCTTATTCATGGCAGTTTCAGGATACATTATTTTGTTCATGTCCATAATCTGATTGGTCATTTTCATTTCTTTCATATTCCCTTTTCTGCTCATCATCTTGTTCATCATTGACATGCCGCTGAAATAATTGAGTCCTGGCAATTTCTTGGCTGGCATTTCCATGCCTTCTCCCAACCAGACTGAAGTAGTAGATGTACGATCTTCAGAGGTAGCCAGAAATTCATATTTCATATTTTTGGGTATGGTCAAAATCACATCGTAAGTTTCAGAGACGCCAACTATGAGCCTGTCAACTTCAACATGTTCGACATCCTTCCCGTCATTTGCAACTACGGTAATTTTACCACCTGAATATGTCAGCCAAAAATAGGTTGACGCACTTCCATTTATTACCCTTAAGCGTACCTTATCTCCTCCCTTCAAATTCTGTACATTTTGTAAAGGCTTGCCATTTATCATAAATTTTTCGTAGTAGACATCGCTTACATCCATGGCTGCCATACGTTTCCATTCATTTTTTAATTTTGTACCAAAATGGCCAACTCTTGCAGCCTCTGCATAACTTTGGGTACTACCTTTTTTGATTGCAAACCAGTCGCTCTGATTATGTAATCGTCTCTGAACTTCTGTTGGTTTCATATCCGTCCAATCACTAAGCAATATGGTATATTCTCTCTCCTGATCCGGAACACTCTTGCGGATTATTAAAGCACCGTGCATTCCACTTTGCTCCTGCAGTCTGGTATGACTGTGGTACCAATATGTACCATTTTGAATCAGAGGGAAATGAAATTTATGAGTTGTTCCCGCAGCAATTGGCTGTGTAGTTAAATAAGGAACTCCGTCATACTGATTAGGCAGTAAAAGGCCATGCCAGTGAATAGAGGTCTCTACCTTCATTTCATTGTGAACATAGATTTCGGCTGTATCACCCTCATTAAAATACAAGGCCGGAGCAGGTATACTTCCGTTTATGGCTATTGCTTTTTTCCTTTTTCCAGTAAAGTTTACAATTGTATCCCTTACGTAAAGATCATAACGAACGGTTCTACCTTTCCTTTCCAGATTCGATGATTCCCCAATAGTATGGAGGGAACCAGCTTCCGGCATAATAGATTGCCCGCAGACATGCATAGAAGCAGTCAATAAGATAATAAATAAGTATGAAAAAATTCCTCGCATGATTAAATTGTTTTTTGAAACATCATAGGCCAAAATAAAATTTGAAGCATCAGATTTCAAAGCAAATCCCGTATTCTTTGAATCATTATGTTGGGATGGTTTTAAAATAAATAGCTACAGCACTCCTTTATGTATTCCCGTCCATTTCCGATAGCAAATAGAAAAATAGATGAACCTGCTTTTACTTTACAATCTTTCATCCTATGCTAGCTCACTATATTAAGAATCTAGCGATATGTTAACCTATAAACCTTCCTTATCACTTATCCCATTAACGGGCCAGAAAACAACTAACTATTAATCAAATAGTTAAAAAAAAATTAAAAAAAATTCATCTTGCGATTTCGTCAAATTGTAGTTTGGTTGTGATATAGCGAGAAAACATTTCTGATGTTTTAGAGTGCGATCACGTAACAGCATCTAATTTTGAGCCCCAAAAATATGACTGCTGTTCAAGCCCTGGATATAATTTCGGAGCAAAAGCTGAGGATTACGGATTAAGTTAAATAATAGGGATAAAACCCTTCTTATAACATAAAACATTAGTGGCCTTTAATCCTCTGAATGACAATTCTTGGCTATTTCACGATGACGACATTTCAACGATAAGGTAAAAAAAAATGAAATATAACTTTTTTCAATTAAAATCAGATTAGCTATAACACTCAATATCAAACCCTTATAATTTGGCGGCATTTTGGATTTATAGGTAGAATATTTAGGAGTTGAACCGAACCGAAATCTCTTTGTCGTTATGGTTCCTCAGGAAGAGAGAAATTCTAATACAAAAAACATTATGGAAGAAAGTAAAAAAGCGCATTCCAGGGAAAGTGCGGCGGGCCAAAACAGTCTGCCTAGTTATGATTACATTATTGTAGGTGGAGGCTCCGCTGGATGCGTTCTTGCCCGACGCTTATCTGAGGATGGAAATGCCACTGTCCTTTTGTTAGAAGCTGGAAAAAAACGAGATGAAGACCCGGTAATTGATAATCCATTAAGATGGCTGGAGAATATAGGCTCGGTTAATGATTATTTATATGCTTACGAGCCTAGCCCCATTTTAAACAACCGGATGGTCTACGCCCCAAGAGGAAAATTACTAGGTGGGTCAGGTACAATCAACGCTATGATATGGGCGCGCGGAAACAGCGATGATTATGATAACTGGGCTGGACAGGGGAACAAAGGTTGGGAGTATAATTCAGTACTACCCTTATTTAGGAAAATTGAAGACTGGGAAGGAGGAAGCTCAAATTTTCATGGCAAAGGGGGGCCTATTCATATTGAACGCGCAAAAGAATTTCATTTCATCGATTCGGCACTTTTAGAATCATGTTCAGCTTACGGTATACCATATCTTTCCGATACCAATAGTACAGCTCCATTAGGAGTGGGTGCGACAAGCCTTACGGTTAAAAATGGACGGCGTGTAAGTCCTTATACCGGATACCTGAAACCCGTTATGTATGCTAAGAATCTTATGGTATTAACCGACGCCAAAGTTACGAAATTAAACATTGTAGAGGAAACTTGTGTAGGTCTAAACTTCATTAAAGAGGGAAAGGTAGTTACAGTAAGAGCAAATCGGGAAGTCATTTTAACTGCTGGGGCGTTTGAAAGCCCAAGATTACTAATGCTTTCAGGAATAGGTGATGCGATAGATTTAGAATCGATTGGTATTAAGCCAATAATTAACCTTCCAGCAGTTGGAAAGAATCTTCAGGATCATCCTCTTTTTTCCATAACTTATCAATCGATTGAGCAGATCGGTCAGATGAGTAATAATCTTGGTGCTTTGAATATTTACTGGAAAAGTTCATCTTCAAAATTGAAATCTGATATAATGCTACTACCTATCCAGGTTGCAATTTCAACGAGTGAAATTGAAAAGAATCATCCTGTACCAGACCGATCATTTGGCATTTTTGCGACTTTGATTGATGTAAAGAGTAAAGGATATCTAAAATTGCGTGATTCATCCATTGATAGTAAAATAGAGATCCAGCCAAATTTTTTAATGGATGCAGACGATTTGGAAGCAGCTATCAAGGCAGTACAGCTATGTATGGATCTGGCCGAACAAGAGTCAATGAGGAAGATTATAAAAAAATGGGTATCCCCCCCTGAAAAATTACAGCGTGCGGAAATAATCGAGTTTGTAAAAAATGCTTGCTCGACTTATTTTCATCCTGTTGGTACCTGCAAGATGGGAATTGGAGATGACGCAGTTGTCGATCCCCGCCTTAGGGTTAAGGGGGTTACTGGATTAATGGTGGCTGATGCATCAATTATGCCACAAATACCAACCTGTAATACCAATGCGCCTACATTGATGATTGCAGAATTTGCTTCGGAACTTATTCTGGGCTTGAGATAGTTGTAATATGCTGAAGAGCGGAATGAAAAATTCTGCTCTTCATAATATAAGAATTGTAAGTCTATCTCTAAGTCACTTGAAATGTTTCACATAACTGATTACCTAACTTTCGTCTAATAAATTTAAATGATTTATTCACTTTCCTAGACAGGTTGGGGGTTCCGCTCAAAGTGGCCACTGGTTTTCATCCTCGTGGCCATCTTTTTCGGCATATATTGGTCACTAGATTCCGCTTGAAAAGTGGCCACTTGGTGCATTTTAAGCGGTTTTAAGCTTCTGAAAAGCAGGATTGGATTCATTGGTTGTTTCGTCTAGAGAAACCCAAATGTAGATGCTCTAATGGCCTTAAAATCAAAAATTATATTTCTTATCCTGATGTGTTTTTAAAATTGGGCTGATTTGCTATAAATCGTATCCAGGAAGGCCGTTTTTCTTGCAAAACCATCTTCCGTGGAGGATTGACAGATCAAATACAGGAAAGATAGATTGGAAAAATGAAGGGGAGGAATCTGGGAAGATTGGATATATTTGGCTCAGTCTTTACGATTCCATCAAGACCGGATGGTAAAAAGCGTGGTGCACATTTTGGAATGAAAACTGGTGCACACTTTTAGCGAAATCCCCACACTTACAGCAATAACAATTTTTTACAGTTACAGATCATCAAATCTGCTAATCTAATCCAGTATAGATAATGGAGATTAAAGAATAAGAAACATTGTTAATCGAAATAGCACGCATATTAAAAATTGAAGAACCAATTACAGACTTTTAAGAACTAGATAGAATACATAATTTAATATATACAATCTGTGTTGTTACTATAGAGAATCAGATAAATATAATCGAGAAGGAATCTCAAGTTTTTTCAAAAAAGTTCTTTTAGGAATACATCAATTATTATTATTAGAATAATTGTCGAACTTTCACAAAAACAGAAATATCTAAATATTAGATATTTCAAAATAAATGAGCCTAAGAAAAGTCGAATCCCCAATGGTACATCGAACACCAAAATCAGCCTTAAAACAAGGTTTGAGAGTGATTATCATAATAATATAAATTTTGATAACAAAAGAAAGTGCCTTAGGAGACCCCAAAGGCACTTTTCTTAAGAAGGGTCAATCAAGGTACAAATAAGTTCTAAATTTCTTTCCGATTTGAAGGCAATTGCAGAACTAGACAAAAATATGACAGAATACGATGAACTTGGAAGACTAGAAAGATTGCGAAAAGCTAGTGAAATAAAAGTTCCAAAAGAAACAGTAAAAAAACGTAAAGTTCGAAGTAAAAGAAAGGCTAGAAAAGTTGCCCTTAAGAAATGGAGTTTGAATATTTCTGATGATTAACAATATAGCATAAAGAACTATGAAATCTATAGACATTAATGTTATATATTTGCTTATTACTAAACAGAAAATAGCTCTATATGCTATTCTGATATTTGATAATATAGTCATGCGGCGGAGTGCTTTAGGCACAGGTTTGCAAAACCTTTTACGGCGATTCGAGTCCACCCTGACGTCTACTAAGCGCAAAATATGAATACATTGCAAGGAACATTTGCCTTGGTAACCGGTGCAAGCAAAGGATTGGGCAGAGCTATTGCAATTGAACTTGCTAAAAAAGGTTTTCATCTTTTATTGGTTGCCCGATCAGAAAACGATCTTGCCAAATTAAGCGAGGAACTACGAACCAATTATGGTGTGACCGTAGCTTTTTATCCTATTGATCTCTCGGAAAACACCTCAGCAGGAAAAGTAAGTGGATGGGTAGAAAAGAATGACTTTCCCGTTTCTATATTAGTTAATAATGCTGGCTATGGTTTATGGGGGAAATTCGATGAGCTTTCTCTTACAGATCAAATCAACATGTGCCATTTAAATATGGATGTTTTAGTAGCGTTAAACTATATGTTAATTCCCCGACTTTCCAAATCAAATAAAGCTTACATTTTAAATGTCTCCAGCACGGCTGCATATCAAGCCGTTCCCACACTGGCAATTTATTCCGCTACCAAATCATTTGTGCTGTCATTTACCAGAGCGATTCGTTACGAACTGAAAAATAGTCCAATAGCTGTAAGTTGTTTAAGCCCCGGCCCTATTGATACAGGTTTTGCGAAAAGAGCCGGACTCGACGCCTTTAGTAAAATGGCCGAAAAGTTTAACATGAAGCCAGAAGAGGTCGCAAAAATTGCACTTAAAGGCTTATTTTCAAAAAAATCAGAGATAATACCAGGAGTAACTAATTGGATCAGTGTGTATGCCAATAGGATCTTACCAAAGGCATTCATTGAAAAAATGGCAGCTGGAATTTATAAAACCTAAAAAATATTTAAAAAATAATGCTACATATTTCTTTGGAATATTAAAAAAATGTTACGTTTGTATTAAATACTACTAAATCTATAGATTATGTATAATAAAACAATCTCGTTTTATTTCACTTCAGCACAGAACCACTCGCGAATGCGAATGTGCTGTTGTTGTGCATAATTTCTTCATCCAACCAACTCATATTTCTTTACCTAAACTTTTGAACCATGGCTTCATCGTATCCAACCTTCAACTTATCTGAAAAATTAACCAGCGAACAAATCGAGTTTTTTAATACTCATGGTTTTATTCATTTCAAAAATTTTATTGAAAAATCAACCGTATCCGCTATCATCCGTGCTTCAAAACAAGTAGAGCGAAACTGGGTTTCCAATGATATCAAAAAAGTAAATGGCGTACCAATTAAATATGGTAAAGATTTAGATGGAGAAAAAATTGTTCAGCGTTTTGCCTTTATCAATCAGCACCACATGACTTTGAGCGGTTTACTTTTAGACCCGAGGATTTCCGCTTTGCTACCATTAGCTGGAGCTGGATCACGTTTAGGTACGGAAGAGAAAGATGGAATGGTATTCAATCATTATATCAATGGCCCGGATAGCAGTTTTAGCAAGATGGGTTGGCACACCGATGGTTTGCGTGATATTTTTTATGGTGGCAAACTAAATCCAATGCTGAATGTAGGCATTCATTTAAGTACCCAAAAAGAAGCGAACGGTGGATTAAAAATTATTCCCGGAACTCATAAACAAAGTGTTTATCAAATGCTCTTCCGCAAAAAATACTTTTTAGATAATAAAGCTGATAAAGATGAAGTGTCGATTTTGCCTGAAGCAGGTGATTTAACTATACATGATGGCAGGCTTTGGCATAGAGTTGCTGAATCCTCCATCAGAGGAGAGGAAAGCCGCAGAAGAGTGATCTATATTCCAATTATTGCTGGAAAATATGCGCCGAAAAACGAAAACAGTCCAACAGTTTTTTATCAGCGTTTTGCTGGAATTGTAAAATAACAACATGGTATTTATCTTAATATTTAGCTACTTCGCTAAGACCGGAAAACTCAAAACCCAGGTTTCAAATTTCAAAGCTTTTCAAAAAAGAGTTGGCGCAAGGTTTTTCCGTCCTGAAGCAGCCGTTATTCTGGGATGTTTCATATTAAATAACTAAAAGACGTTTAATGAGCGATATCCAAAGCCAGCGTGACAAAATTTTTTCTGATCGAAAAAGAACCAATATCCTCAAAAATGGCGAGCAGCGTTTTATTCATTTTTTGTTAAAACGTACGCCACAGCTTGTAACGTCAAATATTTTAACGGGGATTGGATTGCTTGGATCAATACTGGTTTTTATTTCATTTTTGCTCGCTAAACACAGTAATCAATACCTGCTTCTTATAGGTATCATCGGACTTTTTATTAACTGGTTTGGCGATTCTTTAGATGGAAGGCTGGCTTATTATCGCCAAATTCCAAGAAAATGGTATGGTTTTGCGCTCGATATTACGATGGATTGGGCAAGTATTGTTTTGATTGGGTTAGGCTATTATTTTTATGCAGCACAACCAGCAAAAGTATTGGCATTCCTGTTTGTCGTTTTTTATGGATGGTCGATGCTAATTTCTTTGCTCCGTTACAAAATTATTGATATTTACCGAATCGATTCAGGAGTGCTTGGCCCTACGGAACTTCGAATAATAATATCACTTATTTTGCTTATTGAGGTTTTATCAGCAGGATCGATTTTTTACGCTGCAATTTTACTAACCTGTACATTGTTGGTAGTTAATATCCTCGACACCATTAAATTGTTGCGTTTTGGAAATGAACGCGATGGGAAGGACAAGCTAAATGATTAAAAAAAAATCACTTAAGGTTTTTCTTAGAGCCCAACTTTCAGCCTTTTCTGGAGGCGTTACTGATTATGGAATGATGATTCTGCTGACCGAAAAAATAGGTATTCACTTTACAATTTCAATCTTGATTTCTGGAACATTAGGCGGTTTAGTCAACTTTAGCATTAACCGGTATTGGGCATTCAAAAATGAATCCGTTTATACCACAACGGCAAAAACCCAGTTCTTACGTTTTTTTGGAGTTGTGTTGGGGAGCATTACACTAAAATCATCCGGAACATATTTGCTACACCGGAGTTTCAATTTAGATTATCGTATCGGCAGATTGTTGATTGACAGTTTGGTCTCCTATGGCTTTAATTATCCTTTAATGAAATTATGGGTATTTAAAACCAAACACAAAAGACAAATCATAAATCAACCTAAAAAATTTTTCAAATGAGATTATCAACAATGCCGTTTAAAAAGTTTTTCTTAACCGTCTTGGTCTTTGTTATTTCTATTTTGGTGGTTGATAAAGTTTATGCGCAAATTAGCGATCCATCCCCTATCGCATTCCCAACACCCAAAAATGTAGCAAACATGCTATTCTATTTACAACGCGATCCTAACCAATACTCTCATTTATGCACTAAATCTTGCAAATGATGGAAGCATCAAGAGCGATAACCCTGTTTCAATTTATTGGGTGCGTTATGGGGAAGATGGAGCAAAAAAAGCATTAGGCTATATTCAGAAAAAACTTGCTTATGGATTGATTACCAGAGAAATTACAAAGGATAAATTCGAATTAAGATTTGTTTCGCATAAAGCATTACCACTATATCTGACCAAGGCAGATCAAAAGTATATCGTAATGGTGACGGCCAATAGCAAAAACATACGAATTAACAGGCTCTTTGTAAGAATTGTAGGTGGTTCATTCTGGCTCCCAAATGTTCGGTACGCTTTAATTGAAGGCACAGATATGGCAACTGGAAAACCTGTCACCGAAAAAATCACCGTTAAATAGGCTCTTTCGAATACCCGTCTTGTTGAGCATGCTATAATGAGAAGCGAATACTGATGTAAACGTATCATTTTCATGATAGGAAATATCAAACGCTTTAACTGTTTTTTTACTACAACGGAAATCAAACCATAACGAACATGACAGATTTTCGGAAATAAATGGTATTCGATCTGTCGGTATAATCCTCCGCGAAAAAAGGCAGCAATTGGGGAATTTGTAGCAAAATTCACTGTAGTATGCATTTGGTGTTCCGTCCACACTTCTTCCATATTATCCACATGATTTGGAATAGATGTTCCTTCAACTACATTTGCCAGCTGAAAGACTAATCCAACTTTACCAACTATGATATGTATAGTAAACAGATTCTAATAATAATGCTACCATATAAATCCAATACTAAAATCTGATCATGATGAAAAGGAAGTAATGCTAAAATTTACAGAAAAGCTTAAAATACCCTATTTTGCTATTATGGAACATTCAAGAACGTCCATCTGTGCTCCTACTTATGCGAAGGTGATCGATACGAAAGTTAGTATTGAGATGTCTGCATTACAGGAGAAACTTCTGGATCGGAGTAAGGAAGAAGAGGATACTGGTAATATGAAAATTATGAGGCTCTTTAAGTAAAAATGAAATTGCTAATGATGCGTAATATTATACTCATTTTGGTGATTATTGGGTATAATATTATCCATTTAGTTTTATCAATCGTAGCTTTTGTTAGAAAGTCGTACGATATGATTATATTAATGAGTGTCATTATATCCATTATTATTATATTTGGGTATAATTATACTCATTATGAGATCGAAGAAGGTTGTTGTATTTCCAAAATATAAAATGATTTGGGATCAGCTAGGCGAAAACATCAAACTTGCCAGGAAGCGCAGAAAATTAACTGCAATTCAACTTGCAGAACGCGCTGCTATTGAAAGAGCAACTCTTCGTAAAATTGAACGGGGGGATCCCGGAGTCTCTATGGGGGCATATTTCAATGTACTTAAGGCACTGAATCTGCATGAAGATTTCCTTAAGCTGGCGGTAGATGATGAACTTGGGAGAAAACTTCAAGACTTAGATTTGTTAAACTAATGGCAGCAACAAAGACAGATATATGGGTATATGCTCACTGGAAAGGCATGGATGCCCCACGTTGCATAGGTTTGATTTCTGCTCAGCAGAGCAAAGGACATAGGATATTTGGATTTGAATATGACCGGGGTTGGCTAAAGTCTGATCAGTTGTTTTTGCTTGATCCTGAAATCGGTTTATATTCAGGAACCCAATACCCTGACAAAAAAGACAATTTTGGTATATTTATGGATTCGATGCCGGATACCTGGGGACGAAAACTTATGTTGCGTCGTGCCGCGCAAACTGCTTTTGCCAAAGGGGACGCGACACCGAAACTATATGAAATTGATTTTTTGCTGGGCGTTCATGATGCTTCCAGGATGGGAGCATTAAGGTTCAAGCTAGATCCCAACGGATCTTTTCTTGATGATAACAAGAATAATCCTACTCCACCAATTACTCATCTTCGGGAGCTACAGGCAAGTGTCAAAGCTTATGAAGAAGATGAGGAAGGGAAAAATGGTAGTGATTGGATTCCAATGCTTTTTGCGCCAGGATCATCGCTGGGTGGAGCAAGGCCAAAAGCAAATGTTGTTGATTTGGATGGTCATTTGTGTATTGCAAAGTTTCCCTCAAAAGCTGATATAATTGATAAGGCTGCATGGGAATACTTAGCTTATGAACTGGCGACCAAGGCTGGAATAAATATGCCAGTTTGTACACTTGAGAAGGTAAAAGGACCCTATCGTACATTCTTATCGAGGCGGTTTGATCGGCATATGGGTGAGCGTATTCATTTTGCTTCGGCTATGACTATGACAAAAAATAGTGAGGATAGCATTAGAGATGCTACCCCTAGTTATCTTGAGATAGCAGATTTTATACAGCTTTTTGGATCGAACATAGAAAAAGACCTGCATCAATTGTGGAGAAGGATAGTATTTAACATAGCGATCTCCAACACGGATGATCATTTAAGGAATCATGGCTTTTTATTGACAGAAAATGGATGGAGGTTATCGCCTGCATATGATATCAACCCCTCAATAGATAAAAATGGATTGGCTCTTAATATTGATATGGACAATAATGCGTTGGATTTTGATTTGGCTTTAAGTGTTGGCGAATTGTTTCAGCTAAAAGAAAATCAAATGCAACAAATCATTAAAGAGGTTTCAATAGCTGTAAAGGATTGGCGAACGATAGCTACTAAATTGGGAATATCCCGGGCGGAACAAGAAGAAATGTCTCCTGCATTTACAATAATTACTGAATAGTGAAAGGAAAGGAATCATTATAAATACGTTGACCAAATTAGAAGAAAATACGGGTATTTATAGGATAGTAAACCTTGCCAATATGCTACATATCCCCTAAAGAAATGAGAATAAAGAAAATTAGTGATTTGCATCAAGAATTTGGGTTTTCAGATTTGGACTTTAGCAATACTGATCGTTATCCTGGCTGGTGATACAAACCTGGGGACAAAAGGGATAGAATGGGTTAAGAAAAATATTCCCTCTAAACCAGTATATACATATTGGGAAACCATGAATATTATAAAGGATCATATCCGAAGACACTTAACAAGATAATTGAGGCATCCAAAAACTCAAATATAAATGTTCTTGAGAATAATATGGTTGAATTCGAGGGGATAAGATTTCACGGTGCAACTTTATGGACTGATTTTTCCTAATATGGAAATCCTGTGGAATCTGGCATTATTTGCCAGACTAGAATGAACGATTATGCACAGATACGCGTTGATCCAGCATATTCAAAATTAAGATCAATAGATACTTACCGGATTCACCAAAAATCAAAATCTGGCTACAAAAAAGTCTCAAAGAATCAAACGGCTTTAAGAACGTGGTAATTACCCACCATGCACCTGGTGTGAAGTCGATACCCGAGCTTTATAGAGGTCATGCCTTGTCAGCTGCCTATGCTTCAAACCTGGAAGATGTGATTTTGGAGCATCAGCCTTTGTATTGGATTCATGGCCATATCCATACGCCTACCAGATATACTATTGGTAACACTGAAATTATCTGTAATCCACATGGCTATTTGAATGAGAAGTATAATGGCTATGAGAAAGATTTGATCATAGAGATTTAGTTTAAAATGCGGCTATCGTATTGCTATGCAAATCTTAAATATATCTGTTTTACTTGTGTGTAATCAGTTTTACTCAATAGCTAATTGGTTTTATTCGTTTTACAAAGAGTAGATTTGTTTACTCCATAGAAACTTTTTCATAACATTTTTATTGATTTTGTATTTGTTTTACTGAATCATGTTGGTATTTTATTAAATTTACTGAAAGAATATACGTTTTACTGAGAATCGAAACTTTTGCTGCTTGCTTTTCGTTTCTCCTAAAAATCACGTATGAAAATATCTCAGCTTATACTTCTCTTTTGCTTTTTCATCTCGTGCCAAAGTGCATTTGCCCAGGATGAATCATCCTACACTTTTAAAAAGCCATCCAACAATGGTACTGGCAAGGTTTATCTGGGTAGAGAAATCGCCCACGTCATGAGCTTTGAGGGCGTAGATTGGCTGGAGCGCAACAGCAGAACGCAGGAAGAAAACACCATTTTGGCCGTAGCTTCACTGCCGATAAAAAGCAATAGTGTAGTGGCCGATATCGGTGCAGGCTCAGGGTTTTACACGTTCCGAGTAGCCCGTCGAATCCCAAAAGGCAAAGTCTATGCTGTTGAGATTCAAGATGACGCCATTGCCTATCTTAAGAAAAAAGCTCTTGAGGATAAATTGACGAATGTTGAAGTAATGAAGGGCTCAGAAATATCTCCTAACTTACCACCTGCTTCCATCGACTTGGCATTTATGGTGGATGTTTACCACGAGTTATCACACCCTGTAGCCTATTTGGCTGCATTGAGCAAGGCACTTAAACCAGGTGGCAGGCTGCTGCTACTAGAGTATAAGGAGGAGGATCCGGCAGTGGCCATCAAAGCTGAACATAAGATGAGTGTAAAACAAGCGAAAAAAGAACTAGCGGCCAACGGTTTTAAACTAATCAAAAACGGCACATTTTTGCCGCTGCAGCATTTTCTACTTTTTGAGAAAACAGTCCATTAATTATCTTCTTTAGCAAAACATTAATACTTAGCTGACTGAATCATGATTTCCAACCGGTGGCTTCAGTACAAGAAGAAGTCACAGGACAATAGATTATAAGCATTTCGTAGCCTCTTTACCATTGCTTTTAATTCGGATAGGTCTTTTGATTTCTCACCTGTCTAAGGGCTTTCCTTTTATGGTGATGAGGACCCTCCGGTTTTTGCAGGCCTAAGTTTCTTCCCTTATCGCTGGCATGTGTTCCATCCATTCTCCAGAAATTAATTTACTTAGTTCTGATGGGCGGGTACTTTTCTTGGTATTCGGAAAACGGCCATTTCGGTATGGCGGCTTTGATGACTCTATAGTTCCATGAGCAGACAACAAAATTCTCTGGATTAATTTGTTGGGATGTAAATGATTTAGGCCTTTGGCACTTGGCTGCAAAGGCCTCGGCATCATTTTTCGGTATGACTATAAAACACCGGATAAATAGTCGATAATATTTTAGTAGAACAGTGGTAAACTACAAAGGAGAATATTCGATGTTGCCGTTCCTGATGTTTCTTCCTGTACTACGGATTATTTTTCCCGAACTATTGGGGAGCTGGTTTGTTGTTAAGTTTAAAAAAGGATGACGACAGATCCAATATATAAAGACCTGCTGAAGCTTAAAGACGTAAAAAAGAAACTACCAATCCTCAGTGCTCATCTAGTTACAGCCACTGAGATGCCGATCAGCAGCTCAATGAGCTAGGTAATGATATCAGTCTGGAGGATGTTAAATAAAGGAAAATGAAAAAGATACTTATGGTGCTTTCCTCTCACAGTGAGATGGAAAATACAGATAGCAAGACGGGCGTATGGCTGGGTGAGTTCACTGACCCCTATTATGAATTTATTGATGCTGGCTATTCAGTTTCCCTGACCAGTCCAAAGGGTGGTCGCCCGCCGGTTGATCCGATGAGCGAGCTAACTGAGCATATTACAGGATCGAACCGGCGTTTTTTGGATGATGAGGTCGCCAAGCAAGCCTTTTCGCATACCGCGCCGCTAAACCAACTTTCGGCAACAGATTTCGATGGGGTATTTTATCCGGGCGGCCATGGGCCGATATGGGACCTGGCCAGAAATAATGACAGTGGATTATTGATTCTGGATTTTCTCGATGCGGGTAAACCCGTTGCAATGGTGTGCCATGGACCTGCGGCGCTGATCAGTGTGGAAGGCCAACGGCCGGGATTTCTAAAAGGCAAACGTATCGCAGCCTTTAGCGATATGGAAGAAAAGCTCGTGGGCAGAGCAGGCAATGTGCCCTATCTGCTGGAAGAGACACTGGGAAAGCTTGGTGCGGAGATGAAAACCGCACTGGTACCTTTTCTTTCCCATGTGGAAGTAGATGGTTTGCTGGTAACCGGGCAAAACCCGCTATCGGCTGGACCTACGGCGAGGACAATGATTGAGTTGCTGGATTAAGGATTGACGTATGTTAATTTGTAAAGGCATTGCTCAGGTGGTGCCTTTGCTGTTTTTTCCCAGTCGTTGATGAATTGATTTTATCGCAGAGTTGGGCTACTCGTCGTGCTTTCTGCTCATCTGTGAAATGTCAATGTTTCCATTATCTTTTCGGAACTAATGGAAAGGCCCAATAATTAGAAATCTACAAGCGCAAAACCCTGCCAGGTAGCTAACTCCTAGTTTAAAATGACGGTCTTGTTATGAAAATTCTTTCTTAGGAGCGTTAACTTAGTAGGATATTTCTGAACTTAAAAATTTAAGGGAAGGGCTGCTTTACAAACATCATTAGTATAAAAACAAAAATATATTGAATGAAAGCAATAGGATTTAAGAAATCTTTACCAGTTATCGAAGAAGAAAGCTTTATCACTTTCCAGACTGAGAAGCCAACGGCGAAGGGGAGAGATCTTTTGGTAAGAATTACCGCAATCAGCGTAAACCCGGTAGATTATAAAGTTCGCCAAAATAGCGCGAAAGACAAGGTGCTGGAGCAGCCAAAAGTAATTGGCTGGGATGCTGTGGGTGAGGTTGAAGAGACAGGCCCTGAGGTAAGCTTATTTCAAAAAGGAGATGTGGTTTATTACGCAGGAGACCTTAATAGAAGCGGCAGTAATGCAGAATACCAGTTGGTAGATGAACGCATCGTTGGGAGGAAACCCGAGAACCTTACTCCCGCACAAGCTGCCGCTATGCCTCTGACGCTACTGACCGCCTGGGAGATTTTGTTTGACCGAATCCGGATTAATGAGCGCGACAAAGGAAAATCACTGCTCATTATCGGCGGCGCAGGTGGAGTGGGATCTATCGCAATTCAAATTGCAAAAAAGGTTGCCGGATTAACGGTGCTCGCTACCGCATCCCGGCCGGAAAGCGTAGAATGGTGCAGGCGGCAAGGTGCAGATTTTGTAGTAAACCATCAAAACCTCGTGCAGGAGGTGCAACAGGCGGGATTTAATCAGGTTGACTTCATTGTTGATTTTGTGGATGTCAACCAGTACTGGGATGCGATGGTTACACTAATCAAACCGCAAGGTCATATCGGCTCGATTAGTGATCCAGTGGAAAACGTGAACCTGAGGCAATTAAAAGGCAAAAGCGTAAGTTTTCACTGGGAGCTGATGTTTACCAGGTCCATGTTTCAAACACAAGATATTATCCGTCAGCACCACATCTTAACTGAGGCTGCAGCGTTGTTCGAAAATGGAACAATCAATTCCACAATCAACGAGCACCTCACCGGTTTTAGCACCGAAAACCTAAAACAGGCACATGCATTATTGGAAAGTGGTAAAACCATCGGTAAAATCGTAATTGAATACTAATTCAAAAGTACTTCATGGCTGGCTTTATAAATGAGTCCTTTGCCAAGCGTCTTATTTGTAATTCAAAACAGCTTTTATCAACAAGGCTGTTTTGAATTTCTGATAATAAAAACTGACCATTATTGTTTAATGCATCCTGACACACTAACGCACTAAAACAATTTTCCCGATATGTTCACTGGATTCCATTAACTCATGCGCCAGCATAGCCTGATCAAATGAGAAAGTTTTAAAAACCTGGGACTTAAAGCTACCACTTTCCAGCAATGGCCACACCTGATCCCGAATATCTGAAGCAAGCTGTTTTTTGAAAGCATATTCTCTAGCTCTGAGCGTACTGCCTGTTATGGTTAACCGCTTCTGCATAACCTGGGCAATGTTTATTTCAGCAACATTGCCCTCCATCGCATTTATATAAACAATGCGGCCCTCGGGACGCATGATTGAGATATTGCGTTGTAAATAACTCCCGCCAATCATATCCAGCACGACATCTACACCTTGATGGGAGAGCAAGTCTTCAAAATTTTCGGTTTTATAGTTGACCGCAACATCGGCGCCCAGCTCGATACATGATTTTGCTTTTTCTGCAGAACCAACCGTTACGAAAACCTTTGCGCCAAATGCTTTTGCCAGCTGAATAGCGGTAATGCCAATCCCACTACTACCACCGTGAATTAAAATGTGTTCGCCCTTTTTTAATGCTCCCCTTTGAAAAACATTTGACCAGACGGTAAATATAGCCTCAGGCAAGCTGGCCGCCTCGGCAAAGGATAGCCGTTTTGGGATTGGAAGACATTGGCCTTCCTCTACCACTACCTGCTCGGCGTATCCCCCGCCAGCGAGGAGTGCACATACCTGATCTCCTTTTTTCCACCTGGTGACCTGCCTTCCGCATTCCATCACGATGCCTGATACCTCAAGTCCCGGAACATCTTCCGGCACTCCCGCTGGAGGCGGATATTTCCCTTTTCGCTGCGCTAGGTCTGCTCTATTCACCCCGGCGGCTTTAACGGCTATCTTGACCTGGTGATCGGATGGAGATGGGTCAGGATAATCTATCAACTGTAATACCTGTTGACCTTCCTGGCCAGTGATTTGAACTGCTTTCATTGTTTATTCTCTTTAGACTGGTCCGAGTGAATGGAGAATGGTAACAAACCGCATACCAAGAGTTAAGTACTTTTTATAGCATTCCTGTCTATATACCGAAAAGTGGCTCCCTTACCGCTTCAAACTGTATAAGCCCTTAGATGACTCTTTGAATTTTTAACGCCAGAGATTATGACCAATATTAAAACAGCGTTTATGCTATCTATCCAAGTTTAAAAATCTCTTACCTCTGGATGAGGTTTTTTTCGAACCATGTCTTTGTTTAACCTGAAGGAGTGTGGCGCGATCAGGGATTCTACTAGAAAATTAAATTCTATAACAATCAAAAGCTATTAAGGAAACGATTGACTCTTTCCTTCAATCGTCTACCCTGATGGGACAATACGCTTATTTAAGTGGCTTGGAATTAATCCAAACTTCTTTTTAAAGGAATGAGAGAAATGCGAAAGGCTTTCGAAGCCCAACTCCAAATAGATAGCTGAGGGTCTTTGATGTTTATTTTCAATTAAAAATTTTGCTGCATCTAAGCGTTTGGATAGCAGCCATTGGCGAGGTGGAAGATCAAAAGCTTTTTGAAAATCCCGCTTGAATCCCGCCAGGCTCCGGCCAGTTAGCTGAGCGAATTTTTCTATAGGCACATTAAAATGAAAGTTGTTCAGCATGAACTTTTCCAGATCAATTTTATATGGTTCGGCGTAATCAAACAGAAAATTTCGCAATGAAGGAAGCGCCAGGAGTAATAATTTAATGCCTTCTTTTACTTTTAATATACCCATCTCATCAGTCATACTGGCTCCTGAACTTCTTGCATAAGGAACGATAGATTGAAAATAGCCCTGCAAAAATTCGTTAGCAGGAATCAGTAGGTTTGGCCTTCCGATATATTTGCCGACAGTAGTAATTTTCTCTTCCAACGCGATTTTACGCATTAAGTCTTCCTGGAGTGAGATTACAATGGTCTCATAACTTCCCTTCTCGCCGGGCGTCTTGGTGAGGGTACCCAACTGGTTTTTGCCAATCAGCAGCATTTCTCCCGCCCCCATCGAAATACTTTGCTCAGAGGTTTCCAGTGTGAATTCACCGGAAACCTGAAGTATCAAGGTATGGTGGTTCCAAAAACATGCTTTCTGCCTCCGCTGGGTAGAGAGATACGAGTAAAAGATTACACCTGGAAGAATTTCTGCTGGACTTTCCATTTATCGCGCTAAATAGGTGCCTCCTTTGATGGCGCCTGTTGCAAAAGTAGTATTTAAAGTATTCATTTCTTCCTCGCTGAATTCAATTTCCATTGCTGCAAGATTTTCAGCCAGGCGCGATCTTTTGCTCATGCTTACCAAAGGCATGATTTGTTTGCTCTGCTGTTTTACCCAGGCGATCGCAAGCTGTGTAGGTGTGAATCCTTTTGCGGATGCCAAATCTTTCAGCACTTCGACTTTTTGGAGATTATGCAGCAGGTTTGCTTCCTGAAATCTGGAGAAATGCTGACGGTAATCCTGATCACTAAGCGGTGCGCTTAGTTCTCCGCTTAGTAAACCTTCCGCTGTGTTTGCAAAAGCAACTACAGCAACACCCAAATCTCTGGCTGCTGGCAGCAATTCATTTTCTATTTGCCTGTCCGCTAGAGAATACCCGATTTCAAGTGCACTTATCGGATGAACATCATTGGCCTTACGCAGCTGCTCAGCGGTAATTTCTGATACGCCGATGTAACGGACCTTACCCTCCTTCACCAGCTCAGCCACGGTTCCGATAATATCTTCCACCGGTACGCTATCATCCATCCGGCTAGGCTGATAGAGATCTATGGTATCAATACCAAGGCGGGTAAGGGAGTAATTTACAAAGTTTTTGATTGAATTTGGCTTAAGATCAAGGCCCAACCATTGACCGTTATGGAAAATCGCCCCAAACTTGACACTAATAAAAGCATCGTTCCGTCTCCCTTTTATCGCTTTTCCGATGAGCATTTCGTTGTGGCCGGCGCCATAAAAATCACCGGTGTTTAAAAAGTTTATGCCAAGATCCAAAGCTTGGTTAATCGTAGCCATACTTTCTGATTCATCTGGAGTAACTCCTCCCCATATGGAGGACATGCGCATACAACCCAGCCCAAGACTGGATACAAAGGGACCATTTACGCCCAACTGAATTTGATTGATGTTTTTCATAACACAAATATCCAGCCTGCAAGGAAAATAAAATTGTCTGGAAAGCTCAATTAATTTGCTTGTGCGGCTCAAATTGGGTTCGCAAAATAAATATTAGATAAAGCACGCGGGGTGTTTAGCTAGCCTTTATTATAGGGAGAAGGTTCAATTTTTATTAGGTACTCATTGATCTTAGTTGATACCTTCGCTAAAATCTTATTTGCAACAGGCTAGCAGTATGCTCTTATACGGCAAACAGGAAGCGCTACAATAGGATTTAACCATAGCCTGCATATGGTAATTGAATAATTTTGAAAGAGAAACCTTGAATGTTTTTTAGCAGTAAGAAAAAAGCATGTTGGAATTGTAGCCATCGTTATTCATACGTATCACAATTTCGGTCCCAAAAGAGCTTTAATGGAAATATCGTCTGGATTTTCTGGTTGGATAAAATTTAACTATGGCTGGACGGCGGGCGTTGAGTCCATTTTGGTTTTCACTGCGAATTGATTTTCCCAAACCAAACTTTTCAGCTTTGCCGTAGTTTAATTCATCGTGCGCATGCGCTTTAAAATTCTACGCTTGCTCTTAGCTAATCTTGATGATGGGGAGCTGCATCGTTGCGCAAAGTGAGTACGATAAAAAACTGAATTACCTTAGTTAGATCAAAGCGAAGCCCAATGAGAGAAAAAAGCAGTAAAGAGATGATCCTGGTCCGCGGCGCAAGAGAGCACAACCTAAAAAATGTCAGTCTGGAAATCCCCCGGGATAAACTGGTGGTTTTTACTGGCGTATCCGGATCAGGAAAATCCTCACTGGCGTTTGGAACGCTATATGCTGAAGCCCAAAGACGTTACCTAGAATCGGTTTCCCCGTATGCCCGCCGGCTTTTTAACCAGATGAGTGTGCCTGAGGTAGATTCTATTGAAGGTCTGCCACCCGCGGTAGCGCTTCAACAACAGCGCGGCGGATCCAGCACGCGCTCCTCTGTAGGAAGCGTCACCACCTTATCCAATCTTTTGCGCATGCTTTATTCCCGGGCAGGAGACTATCCAAAAGGTCAATCCATTATATATGCGGAAGGGTTCTCACCCAACACCCCGCAAGGGGCATGCCCGGAGTGTCACGGACTTGGAAGTGTCTTTGAGATAAACGAGCGAACTATGGTTCCTGATGACAACCTTACCATCCGTGAAGGTGCAATTGCTTCCTGGCCCAAAGCATGGCAGGGCCAGAATCAGCGGGATATCCTGGTATCAATGGGTTACAATGTAGATGTGCCATGGAAAGCGTTAGCTAAAAAAGATCGTGACTGGATACTCTTTACCCAGGAAACGCCCACAGTCCCGGTATATCCCGGCTTCACACCAAAAGAAACCGCCAAGGCAGTCCGCGATAAAAGAACGCCGGATTATATGGGCACCTTTATAGGTGCCAAGCCGTACATCCTTAAAACCTTTTCTTCCAGCCAGTCCGAGCTGATGAGAAACAGGGTCAGGCAGTATATGATCAGTGCCGCATGTCCGGTTTGTGAGGGTAAGCGGCTCAACAAAGAATCCCTTTCGGTTAAGTTCGAAGGTAAAGATATCGCTGAACTTTCCCGTTTGCCGCTTTCTGTCCTTTTACAAATCTTTAGTTATTACGCCAGCCAAGAAGCAAAGGACGAAAAGCAAATTGTCACCCAACGTATTTCCGCAGACATCAGTTCACGCCTTTCTGTGATGCTTGAACTTGGATTAGGGTACCTTACCCTCGATCGCAGTACGCCAACGCTATCCCCGGGGGAACTGCAGCGACTCCGGCTCGCCACCCAGGTGCATTCCAACCTTTTTGGGGTTGTATATGTACTCGATGAGCCCTCGGCGGGGTTGCATCCGGCCGATACGCAGGCATTGCTAAAGATACTCTACAAACTGAAAAAGGCAGGCAATAGCATTTTCGTCGTCGAGCATGAAATTGAAGTGATCAGAAATGCAGACTGGATCATTGATGTTGGACCGGGCGCGGGTTTGCAGGGCGGAGAGATTATCTACAGCGGTCCGCCTGAAGGGCTAAAGAAAGTCAGCAAGTCCATGACAGGTAACTTTCTTTTTGACAAAGCACCTCGCCCCTTGGCTAACCCCCGCGAACCGCTGTCCATGCTTAGTCTTAGTGGGGCGACACGCCATAACATCAAAAACCTTGACATAGACTTTCCCCTTGGGGTAATGACCTGCGTCACCGGCATTTCAGGATCGGGAAAGAGCAGCTTGGTCAGTCAGATTTTGGTTGACCTGGTGGCCACTGGCCTGGGCCAGCAGATTCAAGGAGACTCTGAGCCCGCAGAAGACCTGCAACCAAACGAAAAAACCGCACCTGTTCAGGGAAAAATTACTTCAGGACTGGAAAGGATTTCCAGACTAATCGTGGTCGATCAGAAACCAATTGGAAGAACCCCCAGATCCAATCTTGCAACGTACACCGGTTTATTTGACTTGGTCAGAAAACGTTTTGCCAGTACAACACTTGCAAAAAAGAGAAAGTATGATGCCGGAAGATTTTCATTCAATGTCGCTAAAGGCCGTTGCCCGCACTGCCTGGGAGAAGGCTACATCATGGTCGAACTCCTTTTTCTACCCAGCGTCTATACCCCATGCCCAACCTGTGGGGGCACAAGATACAATCCTGAGACACTACAGGTGATTTATCAGGAGAAAAATATTGCCCAGGTACTGGAGATGACTGTCGATGAAGGCTATACTTTTTTTGCTCAGGATCCCGCTGTTTACCGTTCGCTTGAGCTACTGCGGGAAGTTGGTTTAGGTTATCTCAAGCTCGGGCAGTCCGCGACCGCTTTATCCGGTGGTGAGGCGCAACGGGTGAAACTGGCGACTGAACTCCAAAAAAGTCAAAATGGTTCCGCCTTATATATTTTAGACGAACCCACCACAGGCTTACACCCCTGTGATGTTGAAAAGTTGCTCATCCAGCTCAACCGTCTTGTCGATGCGGGAAATACAGTCATTGTAGTTGAACACGATATGCAGGTTATTGCCCAAAGCGACTGGATCATTGATATCGGTCCTGAAGCGGGTGATCTTGGGGGTAAGATCCTCTATTCAGGACCGGCAAAAGGGCTAACCAAGGTGAAGGAAAGTAAAACTGCGCCTTTTCTTCAACAATATTTATATCCAATCCAAACCTAGCGATCAAAAAAATGTAAATAAATCTATTCCCTTTTTTTTGTGCCGCAACCACTGGCAAACATATTTCGGTAATACTCACACCTCATTGCTGGATACTACTTGACCCGTATGTTTCAAAAGTTGTCAAATCGCGGCAAATATCTAAAATAAAAGTAATTTAAATACTCCGCGCTTTGACCTCTTTTTGATGATGGCACGTTAATAAAATAGGGTTTAGGGAATATCATTTTGAGTTCATCCTACATAATCATTGACAAAATTTAATTTTAAACTAAATTTTGTCACAAAATTAGGGTAAATTAATTGCTGTTTTGTCACAGAATTAGGGTAAGTAATGCTGGTGGTTGTAATAGAATTAGGGTAAATCTTTCCGTTGTTGTTGCTAATGGCTTGAGTAAATCCCTTTTAACTTTCTTACTATTCTATCTGAGTGAACTCAAGGTGAGTTTAATGTGTTAGAAAAACTCAGTTCGTAAATCTCAGCGCTCGCCTACGAGCGCAGCAACAAAAATTTTGAATATTTAGGACGTGAGTTCTTTAGTCCTCTGGTTTTGCAAATGCAATTTAATCCAAAACGGCAGATATCTTAACTCGTTGTTGTCTGCATTGGATTACTTCAAAAAGCAAAGCAATATTTACGTTTTCGATGTATCCCCTTTTCCAAGAGTAATATCGCACCAAACTTTCCTCTACTAAAAATTATAGAACACAGCTACCAAAAGTATCTGTTCCCACCGGTAAAACTATTTTGATACAATTTTGTATTAATTTAACTAAAATTCTATCAAGTAAATTTTAGAAAAATAAATACTTATACAACGTTAAACTGAGCGGCGATTCAAAAAGCAACTTCTGCAGAATTGTTCAAGGCCCCGAGAGGCTTCTAAAATTGCGGAGGATTGAAAGCTTTGACCTCATCGACTCAGTTTCTTTTCTCTTGGCAGACGATGATGAAATTATCGGCACAAACAGAAGTCTGAATTGATTAAATAATGGCAGTGGGAATCTATAACGACGATTTTTTAAATTTAAAACGGCAAACTGGCGACCCCGCGGCTGATGCATTCATAAAATATGTCTTCGCCGACCAGGAGAGAAAACACCAGTTAAGGCATTGGCTCGAAGGAAAGGCAAATGCAGCCGATTTAGATGCCATGTTCCCAGGCTGTGGTTTTCTCGCCGGTGCTGGAGATTTACCGGTATGGGCCGATAAAAAATTAATCAGCGCAGGTCAGGCCTTTTTTGCTCAGCACGCGCAGGATATTATGACCTTACTCGGTTTATTATCGCTCCCCTACTGTTACACCGCTGCCGATGGAGCGATGGTTTTGTATCTATCAGAAAAGATAAGAAATCAAACCACAAAACGCCTATATGATACTGCGGTTTTTGTTTGGGATGTGATGGCGCCTGAGGCTTTCTTTAAAGGGGGGAGCGCTTTTAGCGATATTCTGCGTATACGCCTGGTCCATGCGGCTGTCCGCTTTTATACGCTCCAAAGTGGAACCTGGGATGAAAAGCTCGGCATCCCAATTAACCAGGAAGATATGGCCGGCACAAACCTTTCCTTTTCCTTAATCGTAGTTCGAGGTCTGCGTAAACTGGGTGTCCAGATAAGTAACCCACAACAGATAGCATTTCTGCACCTCTGGAAGGTGGTGGGCTATTTGAGTGGATTGGACGAAGACTTGTTGCCCGAAAACGGGAAGATGGCTATACAACTCGATCTGGCAATTAAAAAGCGCCAGTTTCGGAGTTCTACCCATGGGCAGGAACTTACAAAATCACTTATAGAGCACATTTTAAAAGTAAACAGACGCAAAGTGAGTAGCAATGATATCCTTGGTTTAATGCGGCATCTACTGGGTAACGAAGTTGCAGACATGCTCAAAGTCCCCGGACCAGAACTACCCAGATATAAGCTAACCCTTCTAAGAGCGATGAAATTTTTCGAAAGCTTTAGCAGAGAGGGCGATAGCAGTCATCTTTATTATAAGGCTTACAGCGCCTTTAAAAAACAGAATAGGGAACTTCGGCAGAAGAACCTACTTTAACCCAATGAGCCAATAACATGAAATCTTCTCAGATTATCCGGCATCAAGTACAATGTTGACGAATTTGAAAGAAAGGTAAATATCGCTCAAGTATTTTACTGGTTTTTACTCAAAAAGCCTGAAAATTCAGTTCATAAATCCCAGCGATTCGATTCGGCAAGTATGATGGAAAGACACCTGAAGCTTCTTATCAGCTGGACAGCATCGGCCGGCTGTTGGCGTTTATGAGCCGTTATGCTAAATGTATATCAAGAAGCGTTACAGGAAATCCCTTTAGTTACCCCCGGACGGTATAGGCGCAAAACATGCAAGCGAAATCGCAGCCCAGATTTCCAGAGTAGTTGGGAAATGGTCGGCAGTCGCAGAGCAAGCGAAGATGAGTAAAGGAAAACTTGAAATTATACGCCTGGCATCTGCGGCATCTATTGATTTTTTGGACAAACAATTACCCGCAAAATGATTGTTATGCAAGTCATTAACGTTGCTTTTGTTTGAAATGACAATCATCATATATCGAATGGAGCGATTCTTTTTTTTGAAAACGTTAGCAACAATATCAGTCTGATAAACTATAATCTTATGTATTCGATTATTATCAACTATGAAATAAAGATAATTAGGAAGTTGCGTCAGGATTATCCTAATTAAACGAAGCTCCGAATTTTAACGGAGCGCTTCCTGTTTTAGTCCTGAATAACCCTGCTAAAGGACTGCGGATGCTTAAAGCCCGGGCCGTAAGATGAAATAGAGATTTGTTGAGCTGAAATCTGCTTCATTACCGAGCGCTGAAAATCAACTGAAAAATACCGCATTGGAATCTACTCCAAAACGAAATATTAGAGAGATAAGGTAAATATTTAACAGCAGTTCAAATTAAACATACGCATTGTTATCTACCAGCGTTAAAGCATAATTTCGCTCTCCCAGGGATCATCTTAAGATAAGCATCTTGCAATTTACCCAAAAAAAATAAGGATGATGCAACTATGACTTAAAAGTATTTCTCCTGTTAAACATTTTGTTTCATATTTTTGCCATCATATTCCTGAACATGTACACTTTCCTTAGCAAACCATTCATTGCTGTAAACCTTTTGAAATAAATGCAGACCCATGAATTCGTCTCTTTCATAAAAAGAATTGTTTCCATAGAACAGCATGAGCTCGATCTTATACGCTCCCGGTGCAGGTTCAAATCAATACGCAAAGGCAGGCTCGTACTGAAAACCGGCCAGATTGCCAACCAATACTTTTTCATTATAAGCGGTGGTCTGCGGTTCTATTATGAATTAAATAATAAGGAAAATACAACCTGGGTATGTTTTCAAAATGAATTCTTTACTGAAATTTCCAGTTTAAATCCGCAAAAGCCAACCCGGTTTAACATTCAGGCGATAGAAGAAACACAACTGCTGATTATCGACAAAAAAGACATGGACTTTCTATATGCGCACATTCCCGGCTGGGAAGAATTCGGGCGTAAAGTGTGGGAAGCCACAGCGGCAAGGATGGTAGACCAACTTTTAAATTTCCAAACGATGTCTGCCGAAGAACGTTATGCCGGATTTTTAGAAGTGCCCGAGTTGTTAATGAAAATCCCTGTTAAAGACCTCGCTTCTATTCTAGGAATTACCCCCAACGCCTTAAGCAGGATCCGGGCAAAATTAAGATAGCTAGATTTACTACCAACTGGTAGTTTTACCAGCCTCTGCTCCTGTTAACTTTGATCATAAAAAAAACATGACCAGATGCTAGAAAATTCAACAGCTATTAACCATTGCTTTTCCGACGAAAAGTTAATTGAAGACTTTCCAGGTTTTACGAACCACTATGAAAAAGTAAATGGAGTCAGACTTCACTATGTAAGGGGAGGTTTAGGAGATCCCCTCCTATGCCTTCCCGGCTGGCCACAAACCTGGTATTCCTACCGCAATGTGGCACTGGAACTTTCCAAAACACACACGGTATTCATCGTTGATATCAGGGGCATGGGGACTTCAGAAAAACCTGAATCTGGCTTCGACAAGAAGAATATGGCAACAGACATCATAGAACTCATAAAAACGCTCAATCTTGAGCAGGTTAACCTAATCGGACATGACATTGGTGGCATGGTTGCAATGAGTCTGGCGTTTAACTTTCCCCGGTACGTAAAAAAACTAATCATAGCAGATGGAATGCATCCCAGTGAAGGCATGATGCATATGTCTTTATTACCTGCTGCCGGCACTTTTGGAGAAAAAATGGATGCAAACCTTCCCTATGCTTGGTGGATGGGTTTTAATCAGGTAAAGGGCCTCCCTGAACTGATTCTTGAAGGTCGCTTCAGGTTCCTGATTGACTGGCTCTTCCATTACGTGATGATTGATGAATCCCTGATGAGCGAGACTGAGCGAGAAATCTATGCCGCCGCCTACAATGACAAAGAAAGCATCAGGGCTTCCAATGCTTGGTATCAAAGCTTTACTACTGATATCGAAGATGCTAAATCATACGAGCCCTTGCTAATGCCAGTACTTGGTATTGGAAGTTATGTAAGCTATAATTATATGAAAATGGCTTTGCCTTATGTATGTAAAAACCTCGCTATGGCTGAAATGACCGAAAGCGGACACTATTTGTTTGAAGAGCATCCGAAGGCAGTTATCGAGGCGGTAAACGAATTTTTAAAAAAATAAAGCTATCTTAAAAAGAAATGAAAAAAACAATTTTGGTTGCCGGGGCAACAGGCCATTTGGGATCGATGATATGCCTGGCCCTGGCTGAACGCGGCGCAGCTGTAAAAGCACTGGTTCGTCCTGAAAGTGATCCTGAAAAGATTGCTTTTCTCACCCGAAATGGTATTGCGCCGGTTAGCGCCCAATACAGTGACCTCAAAAGTCTTGCGGAGGCCTGCAGGGGCGCTGATTGCATTATATCCGCACTGGCCGGCCTGGGTGAAGTAATCGTTGAGCATCAAAGCGCCTTACTGGATGCTGCCATTATGAGTGGGGTAAAAAGGTTTATCCCATCTGATTTCTGTACGGATTATAACCCCTTGGTTCCTGGCGAAAATAGAAATTTCGATCTACGGAGAAAGTTTAAAGCTTACATTGATGGAAAGACCATAGCGGCAACATCAGTTTTTAATGGTGCATTTGCCGATATTCTTAAATACAATACCCCTATTCTTGATTTAAAAAATAAGACAATAGGTTATTGGGGAGAACAGGCTGATTGGAAGCTGGATTTCACGACGATGGAGAACACGGCAGCTTTCACTGCAGAAACCGCTCTTCAAGAAAAAACGCCGCGGAATCTGCATATCGCAAGCTTTCAGGTTAGCCCAAACAGCTTAGCGCAAATTATCGAATCCATAACAAACGAACATTTCACTGTTCATAAAATCAGTGAGCTTGACCAGTTTGCGAAGTTCATATGGAAACAGCGGGAAGATAATCCCTCCGGAGAAATGGAACTGTATGCCAAATGGCAACAGGCGCAGTACATGTATTCGATGTTTACCACTCAACACCCATCCCTGGATAACCAAACCTTCAAGCTAATAGAATGGTCTTCAGCAGCTGATTACCTCAGGACTTTTATAAATCAGGCAGGCTAAAAGACTGTATTAATTGCTCCCGGCTCAAAAATCCGGGAGCAATTCAATTTGTCAATTCAGCTTGCATTACACTTTCTGTTGATAACTAACATGATGTGCTCAGCCAGTAAACGGATAATAAAGTGACGAGTCGAAATCTCAAAATGTAAAATAATGAAACCAACATGGTGCGGTGCAATGGGACTAATTTATCAACCCACACGAAATCAGATATTATAAATCATAAATATCTATAGCGCTACATCAGCGCTGGGACGAATCAAATATTTTATCCAGTTCAAAAAACCGAATTCATCTACCTCCATCCCAGTCCCGGGGCTACATGCTCGAGGATTGACGAGAGCACATGCATATTGTAATCCACCCCCAAGGTATTTGGAATGGTCAACAGCACTGTATCCGCCTCCTGTATAGCCTGGTCTTCTGCCAACTGTTTAATCAGCTGATCAGGTTCTGCCGCATAGCCCCTGCCAAATACCGCTCTTTGGGTAGGTTCGATATAGCCAAAGCTGTCCGAGCCTTTACCCTGCCCTCCAAAATACATCCTGTCCTGATCGTTCATCAGCGCAAAAATGGAACGGCTGACAGATACCCTTGGCTCGCGCGAATGCCCCGATTTTTTCCAGGCATCCTTATACATTCTGATTTGCTCGGCCTGTTGGATATGGAAGGGCTTACCGTTTTCATCAAACTTCAAAGTTGAGCTCTGCAAATACATGCCCTGCTCTGCGGCCCATATTGCCGTAGCATTGGAGGCTGCCCCCCACCAGATCCGCTCCCGGAGACCTTCGGAATAAGGTTCCAATCGAAGCAGTCCCGGAGGATTTGGAAACATTGGATTTGGATTGGGCTGTGCAAAACCCTTGCCCTCAAGCCTTTTCAAAAACTCCATCGCGTGAAGCCTTCCCATATCCGCATCACTTTCTCCCTCACCAGGTGCAAAGCCAAAATGTCTCCACCCTTCAATCACCTGCTCGGGAGAACCGCGGCTGATACCGAGTTGCAACCTGCCACCGGAAATAAGGTCAGCAGACCCTGCATCTTCTACCATATACAAAGGGTTTTCATATCGCATATCAATGATTCCGGTTCCAATCTCGATGCTAGAGGTCTTAGCCCCAATTGCTGCAAGCAGTGGAAACGGCGAAGCGAGTTGCTTGGCAAAATGATGAACCCTGAAGTAGGCACCATTCAAACCAATCTCCTCTGCAGCAACAGCCAGATCGATGGACTGTAACAAAGTATCTTTAGCCGTTCTGGCAAGATAGGAAGGATGATCGGCCCAATGCCCGAAAGATAAAAATCCAATTTTCTTCATTTATCAAATATTTACAATCAAAGTTAGGATACCGCAGAACTCCGCCGGTCACTCCCGGGTCATTATAGACCGGCAATTCCGGCAAACAATCCCCAGCCCGGATTGTTCCAAAGAAATCAATGTCCGAAGCAAAAAAGATAAAGTCCAAAAAACATTTCGAGGAAGCAATCATGCTCGAACGCGCTGGCGATACCCCAAACGCCATTAAACTTTATCAGAAAGCGGTTGCCATCGACCCCACCAACACCCATGCATGGAACAGGCAGATGATCCTTTACCGAAAGACCAAAACAAAAGATCAGGAAGCACAGCTCATAAAAACAGCAACATCTGAATTTCAAAAAGCGACCGAAGCCAAACAACAGGATTGGCTGAAAACCAACCAAACCAAGGCCGACAGCAGTCGCGAACTCGCCCAGGTCCTCGGCATGCTTGAACCAACCGGACTACCAAAAAGTTACGATCAGACCATAGACAAGTGGCAGACCAGGCTATATCTACTTGAATACCGCATTAAAAATGCAAGGAAGAAAAAAGCGTCAGTAAAAAACAAAAAACAGAAGCTGCCTACACCAGTAAAATCAACTCCAGCTAAGCGCAAATTGAAGCAAACCAAAACACCAGTGCCAAAAGCAAAAAAAGTAAGAAGACAGACGCCCGATTAGAAAAATTCAGGAACAGGCTTCTGAATCACTTCTGCAAGCCATTATTATTATCGGAGATTCTTGCAAACGACTTATCGGGAATGGGTGAAAACATTTGCGGTTTAGATAACATACGTAATCCAAATGGTGCGTTTACAAATCTCATGTTTAGGTAACAAATAGACAAGCAAAAAATATCCTGAGGAAATAAAGTAGAACGAACGCTACTTAAAATATCGGTCAGTTTGCCCTGGCTTCAACCTTACCCAAACCAATTACTTCTACTCCACGATAAGGTCATTTATTGTACTTAATGATTTACCAACCCCTAATCAACGCCATACTGATCAGGTGTTCGCAGTTTTAGATTGATAAGCGAAAATCATTATTCAAGAAATTTTCTTAGGCGGTCACTGTCGAGCAAAGCAAGTAATGCTTCCGGAGTCAATGGTTTGATCAGAAATCCATTAACCATTGGATAGCTTAGCGCCTTTTCTTTATCTGAATCATTTACGGAGGAAGTAACCATTAATACGGCTATCTCTGATTGGAAGCTAACAGTAGAGAGAAAGTCTAAAAGTTGCCAGCCGTTCACCACCGGCATATTAATATCAAGCAACAACAACAGCTCTTCACTTTTGTGTTTTATAATATATTCCTGCGCCAGGGTTCCGCTTTCAAAGGTTAGGACAGCTGCACCTTTTGCACTGTCGTCCAAGATTGTCTCATGAAGGAACAGAACAATTGGGTCATCGTCTATGATAAGTATTTTTCTGTTCATAAATCGGGTTCAGCTAACTCTTCGGATTTAACTACAACTTCTCTGATGACCGCATCAAGCTCTTGCGCCGAGGTGTTGAGATAATCAAGGATTTTTTCAGTTGCAGGAGCTTGCGGCATTCTGCTTGACAAGAGCTGCACCAGCCCCATCAGTTTGGCAAGCGGGGCCCTAACTTTATGTGACTGTATCCAGGCAACTTCCCTAAGCCTCTTATTTCTCAACTCTATTGCCTGGAACTGTCTGAGCCGTTCCGTAATGTCGGTTGCGATAATAACTTTTGCCTTCCTTCCCTTGTATATTATGGTGTTACTTTTAATGTCTACCTGAATAATTTCGCCATTCTTTTTGGTATGGTTAAAGGTTCCCCTGAATATGGAAGCTTCGTTTTTGCGGGTCTTAATCATTGCTTTTTCAAGTTTGCGGATTTCCTCAGGAGGTCTTATCGCTCTGATGTTCATGGATAAAAATTCCTTTTTGCTGTAACCATAGCTGGCAATCGCGGTTTGGTTAACATCAACAAAATCGAGGGTTTCAAAGTCGTATACCCACATTGGCAGCGGGCTCAAATGGAAGAGTTCACTGTATCTTTTTTCCGACTCTTCAAGCTCGGCTCTGGCTGCTCTTGCAGAAAACTCCGCGTGCATTTGCTGGTCAATATCCTGTAAGCTACCAAAAATTCTCAAACATTTACCCTCGACCATTTCGCTGCTTCCAATACTTCTCACCCACTTGAGTTGACCGGAATTGGTTTTTATCTGAAGTACTTCGTCCCAGGGAACACCTTGATTTCTCGCAGCGAGGATGCGTTTCTGCATCATCTCCATTGTCTCCTGCGGATAGAATGCCCCAAGAGGCATATCTTCAGTCGGAAGATACCCCGAATCCGCATCCATAATCTCACGTGTTATGATTGACCAACTCACTTTTTTTTCTGGGAAAGTCTGCTCCCAGCTTCCAATCCGGGCAAGGCTGTTTGAATTCAGCAAAAGCTGCTCGAGCTCTTTTTTATCGGTGATATCCTTGGCGACAGAATAGATAAGTCCTTCGCGCTGAATCGGGTGAGATGTCCAGGCTAGCCACTTGCTCCTACCGTCGAGGGTAAGATACTGCTCCTCAATGTAATAGTTTTTACCGCTTTGTCGAAGGCTTTCAAGCTCGCTGATGTTTAACTGTTTCTCGTTTGGATGCAAAAAATCGCTGAAAGGCTTTGAAAGCAAGGTTTCCATGCTATATCCAAGCAGCTCTGATGCAGCGGGGTTTAGCTTCTTGAAGTTACCCGAAAAATCTGTAATGGCTATAATATCGGGGGCCAGCTTGAAGATATGTTCTAAATCTTGTTCGAGTTTTTTTCGATGAAGCTCTGTAGCCAAATGACTTCCTAAATCCTCAGGCAGGCCGGATAGGTCTAAAGGTGCGGTTTTTGTTGTCCCCAGTAAGAGTACGCCGATAAGCGTTTCATGGCGGTAAAGGGGTATTCCACAAAGTCCCCTGATATCTTTCTTGAATAGTTCTTCACCGGTATTGCCTAATTTCCAGTGACCGGGTTTCCCGTTGTTTTTGATCTGTTGCGCATAATGTTTATTAATAAAAACATCATCGCGGTGAAGCCCGCTACCCGCTTCGGCGTCATTGTGGAAACGGCATGCAGAAAGTTCGAGCGAATCACTCAAATCATCGTTGGTAAAAAGGGCCGCACATGCAAACTTCCCGAACTCACAGACTTTCGACAACATGGCCACAACGGTGTCACGCAAACCTTGCTCTTTATTGAATATGGTGTTGATATCGGATAGTAGTTGCTGTTTGATTTCACGGTTCTTGTTTTCAGTCACATCACGAAGAATGGCCACCCAGTGGGTGTGAATCCCCTGTGGGTCCGCGACCGGGGCAACCGAATAACTTACCCAGATTTCGTCACCGTTTTTTTTATAATTGATGTTGGTGCCCTGATAGGGTTGACTGCTTTCAATGCACGCAAGCAACTTTTCGAGTTCCAAGTGGTCAGAACCGGAGCCCTGAAGAAACCAGGGATTTCGGCCTTCCACTTCTCCGGACCGGTATCCCGTCATGCGCTCAAAAGCTTTGTTTACAAAAACAATTCCAATATTTTGCTCGCCTGGAGGCAGAATCTGGGCGATAATAACAGCATCAATGGTATTCGTCACAACCGATTCCAGCACCCTCAAACGTGCCTCCTCTTTTTTTCTCAGGGTGATGTCCTGCATGGCGCCAATCATCCTTTGCGGCCTGCCCTGGTTATCACGAATCACAAAGCCCTTGTCAACGACATGGGCATAATTTCCGTCGGCTTTTAAAAATCTATAATCATCTCTCCAATTCGTTTCCTCTGATGCCAGAAATGATTCCAGCTTGGCTTCCACCCGCTGAGCATCAGCTGGGTGTATCCTGCTGTGCCAGCTCATGATATCTGACTGCAATGTATCATCCGAATAGCCGAACATTTTTTTGAAACCCTCTCCCCACAACAGTGTACTTGAGGCGACGTCGTAATCCCATATTGCATCAGATGTTGCCCTGCTGACGTAGCGGTATCGTTCGTTAGTAACCTCTAAAGCTTTTTGTGCCTGTAAAATATCGCTGACATCTCGGGAGTTGGCGACGAATCCGCCTATGGAAGGCGTTCCCCGTAGATCGGTAATAATGGTCTGAATCCACCGCCAGGTTCCGTTATTATGCCGGAAACGAAACGGGGTTAACGATACTTTCTTTTGCCCGGCGGCATCAGCAAACTCTAGATTGGCTTTTTCAATGTCCTGGGGATGGATGAATTCGAAAGCATTCCTTCCGACGAAGCTATTTGGCTCTAAATCCAGAATGGACTTGGATGAAGGGCTTACATAAAGGTAATTAGCCGTTTCATCTAGTATGGCTATAATGTCCGAGCCATCATGCACCATTGCCTTGAAAAGCTTTCCGTTCTCGAATAAATGCTTTACAGCAAATGCATTCCTGGTAGCGTCCGCGAATGGTATGTGGTCATTTACAAGGCCAGAGGGCGCTTTGGGGCGGATTAGCAATTGTAGCACGTAAAAGACACCCTCGCTGCCAAAGAGGTAACTATATTTAGCCCCGAAGCGCATCGTTTGCGATGATAGTCCCTGCAAACACAAGATAACTGAAGATTCTCTATGTGTTTTTGTTTGGACTGCCTGCAATAGATCTGCAATCAGCACTGACAGAACACCAGGGTCATAAATGTCTGCAGGCAACAGCCCCCCAGGGCCGATTGAATCGATGCCAATAAGTTTCAGGAAATCATCGTTTGCGTAACGGATACCAATCAGTTCATCTTGAATTTTTATAATGCAGGCGGGACCTTGTTGGCTATTAAGCAGCGCTGATACAAGACGAGTGTCAACATAATCATTTTGCATCAGTTCTGAGCTCATATTTAAATTGTGATAAATAGATTTTATCGACCTGTAATCTACATAAAAAAAGAAATACGTAAAGTGAATATGAAGGCGAACGCTTGTTTTATTTTCTGGCCCTGTAAAGCTTAAAAAACTCAATGCAGATTTTCGTTCAAAAACCAGCGCTTTTGATTCGTTAATGAGCGAAATGAGTTTGAAAGGTGAACAGTATGTTTATTTCGACAGTTCAAACAGACAAAACGCTGCTCCTGGAGCACTGTCTTATTCCTGTTCATCGCAATCCAGATAATGGTATGTCCGTGGGGGGGGTATTGAATTAAGGTTATTGTCCAGCCAACACAAGAACCCGCGTGCAGACATTTTTACATTCTTTAGAACGAATGCGACACAGACAGTACCGAGGCTCATAGGTCGTCGAGCATAAATCAGCTGCCGAGCATCTCGGCAACGACCGTTTATTCAGACCGAGCGTTAACTAAGCGAGGAGCATTTATGTCAGTCAGTTTTATTTCGAATCATATCATGTGAGAAGCACAAAGCCAGATACTAAGGATGAGTCCCTTTAAACGGACAAATCTGCGTTGTGGACCATGACCTAAAAACACAGGCTAGTTTTCCATCAGGCAGAATTATCCTAATTTTCCTTTGGCGAAAGTTATAATCAGCTAATTCTGGATAGCATCATCGGATGTGTTCTATTAGAGTTCCATTGCGGAACGTAAATATTTTCATCCTGGTCGATGCAAACATCATGCGGATGAATAAAGATTTTCGAAAGTTGCTTTTGAGGCAACAGTCTATGATTGTGGTAAATCGGCTCACTGGCCCCTGGAGACGAAATAACCTTGTCATACTCATCAAGGATGGTAATAAATCCTGAGCCATAATTCTGATTGTCTCCAGAACGAAAAACCGCCGCGTAAATATTGTTATGATATACTACGGGCCTGCAAACAAAAGATCCAGGCAAACTAATTTTATTGATATACTCTCCTTCTAAACTGAACCGCTTAATGCAATTCTCATTTCTTGATGTGATCAATAATGAAGATAGCCCCTTCTTGCGGTTATCAAGAGCAATGCCATGCACGCAATCAAAATGCTCTTTTCCTGGGCCTTTTCCGCCCCAATGCCTTAAATATTCGCCTTTCGCGTTATATTGAACTACGAACTGATGTCCGTATCCATCTGTAACATAAATATCCCCATTTGTAGCAATTAATGTTTCTGTTGGCTTAAATTCATCAGCAGATTGGTATAAACCAATTTCCTTGGGAAAATCAATTTCAAAAATAACTCTGCCTGTCAGGGAGGTTTTAAAAACCTTATGCCTAAGGGTATCTGTAATGTACAAAAATTCCGTCCCATTCTCGTTGTGAATACTCAACCCATGTCCACCCGGAAACTCATTTCCCCAGCTGCCTTTAATTTCGCCATCTCGATTATAAATGAGTATATTATTTTTGGTTTCATTAGTTAGCAGATAAAGCAGACCGCTTCTAGCCTGTACCATTTCGTGACAGTCATTTACCGGATAATTAGCCCGGTTATTTTGCAACCAATGCTCATTTACTTTATATTGATAGCCGTTGTGCCCAAGGATGATACCCATAACTAAGTGTCTCTTTTAATTTTAATAGCGAATAACGACCATGTAGCAATTAACATTAAAACTGCTGACACCTGGTAAATAACCGATAAATCAATATTTGCATCCTTTAAAGCGCCACCTACGTAAACCATCAAACCTCCGATTATGGTGCTTAAAAAATTAAGAAAACCATAACCTGTCGCAATGTATCTGCTATCGGCAATTTGGCGCAGTATAGGCATTAAGTTGGCATCGTTAAACCCTCTGGCGATGCCGAAAATAAACATAGCAATAATCGCTATTGCAAAGATGCTGGTTGATGACATGAGAAACAAAAACGGAGCACCCAACGTAAAACCTATGATAATCATATAAACTCGGCTTTTTTTGTTTTTAAGGAACCACTTATCGGCTAAAAAACCCCCTAAAATTACCCCGATGAAAGATCCGATTTGAATGTAGCCTGTTGCAGAAATCCCCGCTTCCCCGAGTTTCAAATTAAAATGTTCTTTCAAAAAAGTTGGTAACCAGCCATAGACTAACCAGTTCGCGGTACCTAAAACACTAAAATAAAACATCAGGATAAGAAACGATCTTTCTTTAAATAAAACTTTCACTGACCCTGATAAACTTAATGGCGGTAGCTCTTTCACTGACTTTTCGACCACAGCTGTCTTTAAATCCTTCAGATAATATAAGAGTAGAAACGAGTATAGAATACCAAAAACGCCAAATACATGGAAACCTGATCTCCAGCCCCACAATTCGGCAATATAGCCGCCCAAACCCCCTAAGGCCAAGCCCGCGTAAAGGCCGCTCATGTGTAAACCCGTAGCCAGCGACCTGGTTTTTCCTTTATGATAGTCTGTTATGAGCGCCAGTGCCGCGGGAATATAGCAAGCTTCGCTTAAGCCCATAAAAACGCGGGCAACCAACATTTCATTAAAAGATGAAGTGAAGCCTGTCCAAAGCGTAACGGCCGACCAAATTGACACACTGAAAATGATCACTTTTCTACGGCTGTATTTATCAGCGAAAAATCCCCCAAAGGGGCTTAGAATACCGTAAGACCAGAGAAAGACGGATGTTAACAAACCAAACTGAGCATCAGATAATGCAAACTCCTTTACGATAGGATCTCTCATTGAAGTGATCATTATCCGATCAAAATAGTTTAAAAATGCAACTACCCAAAGTATTGCAACCAGAGTCCAGGAATAATATGATTTTGCTGATTTTACATTTACCATGATACAAATTTTGTCGTTTAATATTTGATAGGATAAGCTATAATTACCCTTGGCGTCCGTACTGCCGGTCTTACTTCGCCTCCAGGAAAAACCAAATTACCCTTCCAGATGACCATAGAATTGGTTACCGCAGGCCAAATGCTGGCGTTAGGATTAATGTCCGCATCAGGATTGATTTTTTTCAGCATTTTACCGCATTGTATCCATTGATCATGATTAGGATTATAGGACAAAATCTCATCAGAAAAACCGGGATGTTTGGCCTTTAAGGACGAGGAAGTTGGGGCTAGTTTCCCATCATCACCTCCAAAAACCAATAAGGTATTATCTTCTGAAGTGTAAGCTGGACTTGGCCCTGCCACAACTGCGTGCGGCAAATCAGCTAATTTTTTCCAGCCTTTTCCAGGTGTAAAGCAAAACGCATCATTTAAGTATTTCCTTTCCAACTGGCCAGAAGTATTTTTGACAAGGTCAGTACCGCTAAAGAGGTAAAATGATTGTCCTGCAACGCCTGAAACGGATAACATTCTGGATGCGCCGGGCCAGGCTTCCAGCTTATTCCATTTACCACCTTTTCCAGATACATCATAAGACCAAAATACATTCGCTGTCTGTTCTGCATCGGGAGTAAATAAACCACCGGCCAGGTAAATAATTTTGCCTGATATCGCTCCGGTAGCATTTGCCAGCGGCTTTGGCAAATCTGGCAACTTTTCTAACCTTATTGATACTCCATCGTAATTAATAGAAAATACCGCAGCAGAGTGACCCTTTTCATTACTCCCTCCAATACAAATTAATCGGTTGTTGGAACTGATAGATACCCCATAGCCTAAAGCACTTGGCAGCCTGCCAACAATCTTCCATCGGCCATTAGGCTGATCCAAAACAAAAATTTTATCGCTCCAAACCTTTTTTGATCCGGTCCACGGTGCGCCACCATCCGGGAAATTTGCACCGCCAGCTACGATTAATGCACCACCGGATACACCGCTAAAAGAACCGGCGAAACCAAATTGATCGGGCAAGGCGGGCAGTTGATCCCATTTAAAACGAGCCGGTCTAGGCTTGATTTGAGTGTGCCCTGGAGTAGTGCTCAACATAAGAGTTAAAGAAAATAGGTAAATAAAATATTTCATAGGTACATTTTAAGCGCCATTGTGAACTCGAAGGAGCTTTACTTATATTGCTTAAGCAGCTCAAAAAAGCCAACCGTTTTTAAATCACGTTCAAGTTCAATAAATTTATCTGAAGACAAAGACACCAGTGGTAAACGGGCTTCACCAAGATCATAACCAAGCATCTTCATAATTGCCCTTTGTGCAGCAATAGATGGATGTTTGATGATACACCTGATAAAATCGACTACCCTCGACTGTAAATCCGCAGCCGCATCAATTTCTCTATTTCTAAACAATTTTATAATCTCCAGATAAACGGGTGCCGCAAAGGTATATGTGCTCCCGATTGCACCAACCGCGCCAACAGCAAGTGCACTCAATAGCATTTCATCGTAACCAGAGAGTACTTCAAATCTTCCGTTCTCATAATTCAGGCAAGCTTGAAGCTCGTGAAGTGTACTCGCCGTATACTTTATTCCAGCCAGGTTTGGAATGCGTTTCCCGCCTTTGGCTAAAAAATCTACCATATCCATCCCTACACCAGTTAAAGCTGGCATGTGGTAATAATAAAATGGTAATTCTGGCGCTGCCGAAGCAATTTGTGCCATACAATCAACAAGATTTTCCACTGATGTGGGTTTAAAATAAAAAGCGGCTACCGATGAAAATGCATCGGCGCCAATTCTAGCTGCATGCGCCGCTAATTTCTGGCATTCTTTAATGGAAGTATGGCCAACATGCACAAGCACTAAAATTCTTTTTTTTACTGCTTTAACGTAAGCCTCAGCTATAGCCATCCGCTCTTCCACAGTCATATTTGGTCCCTCACCATTGGTGCCGCAAATGTAAACCCCGGCAACTCCGTCGGCAATAAGCTTATCAACCAATCGAGGGATTATAGTCAAATTTAACGATCCATCTGCGTGATAAGCCGCGAAAGTTGCAGCAACTATGCCATTAATTTTCATATTTTCTGTGTTTTTTTTGAGTTAAAAAAATTCGGGTATTAATTGTTTTGCCGTTTTTCTGGCGGATAAAACTTCATCCTCAGAAATCCATTTGTATGGCCATCTTAATTTAGTCGGGATTTTAATGTAGCCCCCAACCGCGGCTAGAAATTTATCTAAAGCCGGATTTGAATACCCACGTTTTTGATAAGGAGCGATACAGCGGTCAAAAAATTTCAGGATGTTATTTTCGATCCTCAGGGCTTCCTCGAGATTACCCTGCGTCAGTTCCCAACATTTTTGAGCAGCAACCGGATTTATACAGGCTACATTGGAATATGCACCGGAAGCTACACCGGACTCAACACCTTTTGCAAGAAAGTGACCTGGGACAAAAATGGCAAGGTGACTGGCAAACGCTTTCATCTCCATTACCCACTGCTCATCTTTACTTAAAACTTTAATTCCAATTAGGGATGGAACTTCATTTTTAAGCTTAAAGTAATCCCTAGGCTTCAATTCTAATTTTGCATGGGGTGGGTTGTAAAGCACCAAAGGGATTCCCTGAGCATAACTTTCCATTTTTTTTAAAAAACTGATCTGTTCCTCATCATTGGTTATCACCCAGTCCGGTAAAATCAATTGTACTGCGTCAGGATTTAAATGGGCAATTCTTGTCAACCTTTCTAAAGAGATAATTGGAGCGGGGTGACTGCATCCAATTTGAAAAGGTGTAGAAGTTTGGTTGCATTTTTCTGCCAAAAGCAAACTGATCTGATCAAATTCTGCCTCTGTTTGATTATGAAACTCACCTGCCGTTCCATTTGAATATATTCCATCAACGCCTGCATCAATCAAGCTGTCTATTTCATCTTCCAGTAAAGCAAAATCTATCGATTCGTCTGGCTTAATCGGCAACAATAATGTCGCCCAATTTCCCTTTAAGGTTTCAGCAGTCAATTTGTTCATTAGTCTTGGATTAAAGATCTGCCTCAAAAGCCTCAACCTCTGCAAATTTCGTTTTGCCTTTAACCAGCTTTCCCAGTCGTGGCTTTCTATCATTATAAACTTCAACAGCGTCTGCATCCGCATAACGAAGAAATAAAATGCGTCTATCTCGATTTTCCGACATGTTTCCATCTGATTTATGAAGCATCCAACAGTTAAATATTAAGCCATCGCCCGCTTTAATTTCCATCGGAATGGCTAGCTTATCATCTGCATTCACAATGATTTCAGATTGGCTCTGCTTTTGGTCCACATTTTGTTCCACGCGGATTTGTCCGGCTTTGTGGCTTCCCGGAATTAACCACAAACAACCATTACCCCGATCGGTATCATCTAAGGCAGTAAGAGTCGTTAAAGCATTATAGGGTTCGAGCTCGCCATAACCATTATCCTGATGCCAACCAAATGGTTTGGTATTGCCTTTCATTTTAAAGGTGAGTTGAGAGGTGGCGCCTTTTACATTCGGCCCAATGATTGCTGAGGCAATTTCGACTAAAGGTCCTTCAAAATAATATTTTCTAACTGTAGGGGCCTGATGGTGGATATTCACCAGTAAAGCATTTTGAAGCCAGCTTTTATTTGGATCAAAAGATTCCTTTTCCTTCCTCCATGCCTCCATGCACTCGGTCTGGATTTGTTTTAAGCCCTCATGCTTTAAAACACCTTTAATTATCAGATAGCCATTTTCCTCGAAAAAGCTTAACTGATCTGGGGTTAGTTTTTGGAAATTAAATAAATCTTCGCTTTGCATAAACTTTAAATTAATAGCCAGGAGTTTGAACCAAATTTGCATTGGCAGCCAAAACAGTTGTAGAAAGCGGCCAGAAAAGCGGAACCGTTTTACCCCTTAAATTTGGAACATAGGTGTAGGCATTTATAGTGCCGCCGAAGTGGAAACGAACAATATCGTACCAGCGCTTATTTTCGAAAAAGAACTCACGACCACGCTCATCGAAAATTGCCCGCTCTAATGCTGTTTTATCTGTCCCACCTGCATAATTACCAATTCCAGCCCTGTTTCTAACTTTGTTTAGGTAAGTAATGGCTTGAGCTGAATTATTTAATCCGGCGTAAGCCTCTGCCTCAATCATAAATATGTCTGCAAGTCGAAACATAATTACATCGTTATCCGAAATCCGGTCGTCTGCATACTTAGTACCCGGTAATTTCGTAATCCAGGCACTTTTTTGAGTTGTACCTTGTCTTTCAATTATAAAAGTTGATGGCACCCGCTTATCATTAACCAAGCCACTAAAAAGCGAACGACTTTCTTTGCTGATCTGATAACCGCCTTGGCCATTTACAGAGGTAAGCGCGTATGCGATGCTATCCAGGTTCGATGCATTTGAAATGGCAGTCAAAAACGGTAAAGCATTTAAACCATAGTTTGCGCCATTTTCATCACGATTGTAATACGCTGACATGATTACCTCAGCATTTGCCCTTGTGGTAGTTACATCTTTAAAATTTGGCAATAAGGATACACCAGAAGCTTCTACGGCAGCAGCTGCAGTTAGTGCATCATTAAAATCTGTTGCTCCCCCAGCCAAAACTTTTGCACTCCATAGTTTTGCCTCAGCCTTTAAAGCTTGCGCCGCACCAAAAGAAAATCTATATTTCGATAGATATGTTTTTTCCGGAAACAAGCTGATCGCAAGGTCTAAATCCGCAAAAACCTGTTTCATCACCTCAGTTGCTTTCGCTCTTGGTAAAAGTGGAACAGTATCATCTGTAATGGCTTCAAGCATTAAAGGAGTATCACCAATTATCCGCACCAGATAGAAATATGTATACGCTCTTTGGCAAAGTGTTTCAGCCTTTAAACGGTTTTTTAGCGCCTCACTTGAAAAAGAAAATTGATCAATTTTGTTAAGTAATAAATTGCAATTACCAATCGCCCTGTATTGACCATTGTAATTCAATGCACCTACTGTAGGGCTCAGAATCTGAGACCAAACCGTCGTAAGCCGACTATTTGTTCCGTTAATTAATTCTTCACTTCTTTCCGTACCATAGGTGATTGAATTTGCAAAGGCTCGAATTGAGGTGTAATTTCCGGTCACATAAGGCTGAAAATCACCCTCGCTTTTGAAATAGACCTGTTCTGTTATTTGAGATTGGGGATTAACTTCCAGTAATTTCTTGCAAGATGAGAAGCCGGTAGCCATTAAAAGGATAATGGATAACAGCGTATATTTTTTTGTCGTTTTCATAACTGTTTAATTAAAATCTTAGTGATGCACCTAAAGTAAATTGCCTTGGTCGAGGATACCCCCCCGGATCAAAGCCGGTATATGATTCAGGATTTAAACCTTTGTACCTGGTTAGATAACCGACGTTCGTAGCGCTGGCAAAAACACTTAAACCTGTAGCACCAATTTTCGACATTAAGTTTTTAGGCAAATCGTAACTCAAATAAATTTCACGCAGGGCGAGAAAATCGCCTTTGGTAATCATTGAAGTTACATCAGAAGCATATGCGCTACCTGTACCCACTGTCGCAGCACCCTGACGGATATAATTTTTCTGGCCAAAATCAGCATCGCCAAAAGAAAAACGCGCATACTTTTTATCTACATCTCCCGGTTTTTGCCAAATATCAGCACCTAAAGCCTCTACCGGCGCTCCTTCATTATAGGCCCTACCCTGGCCTAAAGACCGGGCGAGTGCGCCATCAGAAATTACATGCCCTAAAGCAAAATCCATGTTTACCCTCAACGAAAAGCTTTTATATGTAAATGTATTTTGCATGCCACCTGTTTTGTTAGGTGTTTTGTAACCTACAAAGACCATATCGCGGTTATCGATAATGTTATCATTATTTAAATCTGCAAACTTATAATCGCCTGCTTTTTTACCTACGGTCAGACCCGAGGCTGTTGCAATTTGATCTACTTTACCCCATGCAGCAGCTTCAGCATCTGTAGAAAATACTTTTTCAACTTTCCATGCATAATATCCAAAAGGTCTCTCACCCTCTGCATAACCTCCAACCTCAATTTCTTTTCCGGTGTTTGGGTCCACGACTACCCCACCACCCTGTCTGTTATTGACCCGGCCATTATTTGGTAAGCTGATTACCTTTTGAGCATTGTAAGCAAATGAGAAATTTGCATTCCAGCTAAAGGCGCCAATACTTAAAACTTTTGCCTGTAGTTCAATCTCAATTCCTTTGTTTTGAATGGTCCCGTTGTTAAATGTTATACTCGAGAAAGGAGCTTCTGCTGGAAGCGGCTTGGAATCGATTCGATCTTTTGTTAATTTATCATAAAGGTCTACGGTTAAATTGACTCTGTTTTTAAAAAACCCAGCTTCAACCGCCACATCAGTCGTTTGAGTGGTTTCCCAACGCAGATTAGGATTTGATAGATTAGCACGTTGAATACCTGAATTCTGCGCATAAACTGCTGCTGTATAACTGCCATAAGTGTCGGTCAAATCAAGATCACTCGAGCCGGCCTGGCCCCAGCTTCCACGCAGTTTTAATGTACTGACAACATTTGGATTCCAGAATTTTTCCCTATGAATATTCCAGCCAACGGATGCTGATGGAAATAATGCAAATTTGTTTTCAGGTGCAAAGTTTGAGAAACCATCATTCCTCAATACGCCACTAAATAGATACTTGCTTTGATAATCATAACTTAACTGACCAAAAAAACTAGCTGATTTTGTCTGATTTAGGCGCGTTCCAAAGTTGGTAACATTAGTAACTGTAATACCGTTAACTGTTGTCACAGACGGCTCATTAATGGTCGTAATGTAGTCATTCGTTCCTCTTTGCGAACCAATATCAATTGAGTTACCATCATTTCTGGTGTAGTTGAAACCGGCTAATGCAGTAAAATGATGATCTTCTTTCAAAGTATAGTCATACTGAATGATTTGATCGATCATTAGCTGGCGGGTCATGTTTACGCTTTCGGTTTTTAACCGTGTTGTCGCAAACTGAATTGGATCCGGAAAAGCCTTTCTCGAGAAAATGGACTTATCATCACTGACCAGATAAGAAACAGCAGGTCTGAAATGAAGACCTTTGATAATTGTCCAATCGGCGTCTAATCTTGAAACTATTCTTTCAGTTGAAGCTTTTGTATTATCGTACGCTAAAGTGTGGAAACGGTTCCTTGTTGTCAGATTCTCACCGGTAGTTGGTGACCCATCATCTTTAAAAATTCTGATTAAAGGTGTAATTCGTGTTGCACGAACCAAATCATTGGTATATGCCTCTACATAATTCGGCAATATATTTTGATAATTTAACATTGCGTTAATCTGTAAATTATCGCTTGCCTTAAAACCAAAGTTACCTAATGCACTGTAACGTTTATAGTTCGTTCCCACGAAAGTGCCGGCCTGGTTAATGTAGTTTAAGGATACGTTATATGTTGCAACCTGGCTTCCGCCGTCAATTGCGAAATTATAATTGTTAGTCATGCCTGTATTCCATAGCTGATCCTGATAATTATTATCGGCAAATAAAAGCTTTGTACCAGGATTAATCGGGTCGTCCATTACCTGCCATCCTTTAGATAAAAGATTGTTAACATAATCCTGACCTTCAACGGCAACAATATTATCATATAAAGCAGTCAGGTTTGTTGCGATTCCATACTGGCCTTTTGCAGTGTATACCTTGGTACCGGCAGAAAAGCCTCCATTATTCAAAAGGGTATTTTTATCTATCAAATCACTGGTATTCTTTGCAGTTGTTCTCGCCAAGGTCAGGTAATCCTTCGCGCTCAGATAGTCATACAAGCGAGCAGGCGTTTCCCAGTTTGTTCTGTAATTAAACGTAATATTTGCTTTTGAGCCAAATTTGCCACTTTTGGTTTTAATTACAATCACACCATTTGCCCCACGGGCGCCATAGATTGCAGTCGAAGCGGCATCTTTCATTACTTGTAAAGATTCAATGTCATCAGGATTTATATCTTTCATGGTTCTAAAAACCCCGTCAACAATAACAAGGGGACTGGAAGCATCTGAGCTCTGCACCGGATCACCACCAGAATTTCCAGTTCCGGTTCCATAAACATTGAGTTTCGAGCCACCGCGGATAATAATGTTTGTTCCTGCAGAACCGGGCTGTCCATTTGAAAGCGGGATGGATACGCCAGCAATCTTGCCTTGAATGGCTGCTATTGGACTTGCGTTAGCCGTATTGATGAGTTGCTTCGCATCTAATTTAGAAACCGCCGCTGTCGTTTTTTCCCTCGATTGTTGTACATAGCCAACAATTACAACATCCGTCAGTGATTGTGCATCTGAGTTAAGCTGTACGTTTTTTGTACCAGATTCCGTAACCTTTAGTTCTTGCTCGATATAACCAACATAACTAAAAATGAGGATTGAGTTTGCGGGAACTCTTAGCGTATATTTTCCATCAACATCCGTTACCGCACCAATGGTCGTACCCTTCAATTTGACACTAACACCCGGCAGGGTTTCTTTTTTCAATGCATCCGAAACGACCCCCGATACCTGAAGGTCGTTTGTTTGCGCCATTCCCTGAAAGCCACAGAGGTTAATTGCAGCGGTAAGGAACAAAAATAAAATTTTTCTCATAGTTTTTATTGTATTTATGTACTACATATTGATTAGTGATATGTTTAACAGGCTGCTAAAGTTTTTAATTGTTTTTTAAATCGGAATATTTAATGGCTTTGAACACAATTCCCTCGTAAGGTTTTGCATAACCAGCTTCGAAAAAGCAACCAATCGTATTTTTATCAATAATGGAAAGGTCTGAATAGGCTGAAGGCCCCCGATGTAAGACCAGACTGTGATTCCAGGTTTTCCCGTCATTTACACTCATCCTCAAGGTGATGTTTATCCTGTTTTTGTTACTGGCAGGATTGCTAAAGAAAAGTGTTGGTTTATCTTTACCGAAAAAATAGCTTAACAAACTACCCTGGCAGATGGGCTCTATCAATGTGGTATCCACGTCTACATTGCTCCAGGTATCTCCACCGTCGATACTTGTAGCAGTATGTCTTGTTTTAATCGCACGGTCCCCATTTCTCATATTTAGCATTAGACGTCCGCCTGAAATCTCTGCAACAGTTGTCTCATTCATTTTATCCTGTAGTGTATTGTTCCCCAATTTCCAGCTCTTGCCGTGATCGTCAGAATACATGATATGCGCAAAATTCTGATTGGTTGCAGACTCAATATGGTTAATTGGAACTACCAGCCTACCAGCATACTTTCCTTTTACAATTTGCACGCCATGGCAGGGACCGGTCGCATACCAGGTCCATCCAGGCTTTTTTACCTGAGCTGTAATTTCTGTTGGTTTCGACCAGCTTTTGCCATCATCAGAAGAGGAAAGTGTATAAACATGACGGCCATCTTTCGCAGAACCATCTACAATCTGCTTCTCATGATCTGTACCCAGATTCCAGGTAGAGATTAGCCAGATTTTACCGGTACTTTGATCTTGCAGGGGCACGGGATTGCCGCAGGTATTTGTTGAATCGCTCCAAACCAGGTTCATTTTGCTCCAGGTTTTACCCTTGTCTGATGATCGCTTTACCACCAAATCAATATCACCTGAATCGCCACAATTTACTCGCCTAGCTTCAGCAAACGCAAGTAAACTACCACTTCTGGTGTAAATTAAGGCCGGAATCCGAAAACAGGAGTAACCATCCTCTCCAGCTTTAAATATAAAATTAAGACTGTCAGATTCAGAATAATTGGACGCAGATGCGCTAATAGATTTGCAAAATAAGATAAGCAAAAGAAAGCAAAGCACTCGGCGAATCTTCTTAAGACTTTCGTTAGAGGTATACATAGCTTAATGGTAATTTGGTTAGTGCAATCTTATTTGTATTGCATAAAACAAATGTAATAATAAATAGTTATGTAGTACATAAAAAACAAATTTATTTTTTTATGGCCTCTAAACGGTCAAAATGCGGTTTCAAGTGATCATACATTCCATTTCTAAAATCATCTTTAGTTCCTGACTTTAATATTTCGACCAAATCCAGGTGGGTTACTTTGCCAGAAACGAATTCGTTTTCGAGTTGAAGTACAAAACCGAATACTGGTAAAAGCATGTGTTGAAAACGCTTTACGGTATCGTTTCCTGCCATTTCATAAAGTTTGCCGTGAAAGGCTATTTCATTAGCAATTCTGAAAATTTCTTTATTTTTTTTCTTTTCATTATTTGCAATCATCTCAAGTTCGTGAATGCTTTGATCATTAAGGTTTAGGTATAAAACATCGGCAAGGCCCATTTCTAAAATTAAACGAAGTTCAAAGAGATCTTGAAGTGCATCAGCACTGATAATTAATGGATCCAGAACACGCTCAAAACCACCTAAAACATCCGGGCTGGATAAAATCATTCCCCGTTTTTTCTTCGTTTCCACCATACCTAGCATTCGCAGGCGGCTCAATGCTTCCCTTAACACGTTCCTGCTGACGCCCAATGCATCAGCAAGTTCTTGTTCCTTTGGTAGCGCATCACCAGGCTTAAATGATTTCTTTTTAAAATAATCTCTTAACCGCATTTCTACCACATCAGCCATTGTATCTGATGAAATTTTGTCGAGATCCAAACTTAGATCACCTATTATCGCCATAAAAATAAATATTAGAAACCTTCAAATATAGTCGATTTTATGTAGTACAAGAATAAATAATGTAGTCCAAAAATACTTGAGTGTAAAGTATAAGCATAATTAATATGTACTACATATTTACAAAATAATTTTTATTTTTGTGAAAACCAAGTATATGAGAAAATTATTTCCTGCATTCATGCTAATGATAATTATGAGTCATGGTCTTTCCGCACAAACTGTAGTAAAGCTTTACAAGAAAGTTCCAAATTCGATTTCTTCTGATTTAGTTGAAAAAACAGATACCTCCAAAAACGGAAGGATAACAACTAAAAATGTAACTGAACCTACGCTTACCGTTTTCCTGCCTGATAAAAATATTGCCAGCGGTGCGGCCGTGGTTATTTGTCCGGGTGGAGGATATTCTTATTTAGTGATGAATAATGAAGGAACTGAAGTTGCCAAAGAATTTAATAAAAATGGAGTGGCAGCTTTTGTTCTAAAATACCGCCTTCCGAATGATATGATTATGAAAGACCGTTCTATTGGACCACTTCAGGATGCAGAACAAGCGATAAAAATGGTTAGGGAAAATGCAACAGCATGGAATATTGATACCGCAAAAGTTGGGATCATGGGCTTTTCCGCAGGGGGGCATGTAGCTTCAACCGCATCAACGCATTATACGGATGTCGTGATTGACAATCCAGCAAAAACGAACTTGCGTCCTGACTTTTCGCTTCTAATTTATCCGGTAGTTACCTTTCAGGACAGCATTTTACATAAAGGATCAAAAAAAGCATTAATTGGAGATCAGGCAAGTCGTGAAAAATCCATGGCGTTCTCCAATGAGCTTTGGGTTAACAAAACCACACCACCCACTTTCCTGATTCACTGCACGGATGATAAAGTTGTGCCCGTTGCCAATTCAATAAATTATTATCAGGCACTGAAGAGGAATGGTGTAAAAGCTGAAATGCATATTTATGCAACTGGAGGGCATGGATTTGGAATGAATAACCCCTCGCCCAAAGATAAATGGATGGAGCAATGTTTGGCTTGGTTGACAGAAATGAAGATGATTAGTAAATGAAGGTGAAAGAGGCTATAATTTAACGGTTTTTTTGAAGCATGCAAGTATTAAAAATGGGTAACCCGGGTCCGTTTGCGCGTATGCATTTCAAAAAACGCCGGGTAAGAAATCAAGCGGGTTAAAGAAATCAACCCAACTAAAAATTCTGTAAAGACTATAAGGCCAGAGCAATCTGGGTTGACAGGTTGAGCAAAGAAAAAACATCGGTTAACTAGAAAAAACAAATTGTCGACTAAAATGACAAAGCTTGATTAAGAAATTTCTTTTGTGCAACCCTCAGATTCCCAATAGAAACAAACTGCTGTTAGCGAATCAAAAATTCATACTTTACCACCGGATTCTGTACTTCAGAAGTCTCCCTCTCAAACCACCCAATGGAAAACCTTAACTATGTCGACGATAATGCCCGATTAAAAGCCGCATAAGAACTGATGATTTGCACTTTGATAGTCATTATTCACTAAAGCAGAAATCGCAAGAAATCTGAACTTAGAAAAACTATCTCGGAAATAAAACGTATAATAAAGTACCGATGTTAAAAACCAGTAAATATCTTTTTCCCTCTGAGATTAAGGCAGGTCAGATGGCCAGCTATAAAAGGGTTAATCATTTTATTTATTGCCTATCAGTAAAAACGCATTCGGGTATCTTGGTTACGGAAGATTTATGATGAAAATTTTACTTGTGTGCGGCCCTGGCATCTCACTCAAAGAGCCATATGACAGCGGCATCGAAGCTTTTATAGTTTCCTTTGCAAATCAGCTTATTGAAAATGGTCACATTGTCGAGGTTCTTGCTGCAAAAGCGGGAGCTCACGCTAAATTCACACTGGTAAACCCCTTTGATGAAATAGATAAAGAAAGTGTACATGCAAAACAAGAGCTTATTGAACAACGGCAATTCGAAAATCTTGATTTAACAAGGTATGATATAATACACTATAACATGTTCTATCCGCATCTGCTGGAATCCGGAATGAAGTTTAAAATACCGTCATTTCTTACCTTACACTCTCCGGCTGACGAAAAACGGATAGCTGCGTACAGAAAAATATCACAATCTAGCAATTTGATATTCATAGCCATATCGGACAGAGTCAAGCAGCAGTGGGACCAAGCACTTGATAAAGATGTTGCGCTGGTTTACAATGGCATTGACATGAATCGCTGGCCAATAACCAATGCGCAAGACCGCAGCTATTTGTTGTGGTCGGCACGAATAAACACCGAAAAAAATGTCGCTGCTGCAATTGCGCTCGCCCAGCACCTGCGATTGCCGCTGAAAATTGCGGGCAGAATTGTTGATAAAAAATATTTTGAAATGGAGGTAAGGCCCCAACTCAATAGCGAGGTTCAATATATCGGTCACCTTACCCAGCTTGAACTAAGCGAGCTTGCAAGAGGAGCGCGGGCTTATCTTGCAACTGCGACCTGGCCGGAACCATTTGGCTTAGCAGCGCTGGAAATGTTGGCGACAGGCATACCAGTCATTGGCTTCAGTACTGCTGTTCCTCCGAATTGGAAACATCCAAGCGTTATGACAACTGAGTCAACCCGCTGGCAGGATTTAATTGAGCTCGTTGAGAAGAGTGATACTGTAGCGCCTGAACTTTGCAGAGCATTTGCATCGGATATGACTATTGAACTTATGACCTCATCCTACACTAAGATTTATCAAGAAACACTAATGAAAGATGGTACAAATAAAGAAAGCAAATTAAAGTGCGTAAGTAAACTAACTGTCCAAGAAGACGGCAACGATATTGAGTCCGGGGAATGAAAATTGCAGTTATAGCCAAAACAAGACTCCCGATAGCTGAGCCCTTCCGGGGCGGGCTTGAAGCGTTCACCCATTCCCTGTGTGAAGAATACCTGAAGCTCGGGCATCAGATCAATTTATTTGCCCACTCGGACAGTGATCCGGAACTAAACGTTAAGGGATTTTATGGCAATGAACATCGCGAGGACAGGTACTACGACATTTATGAGCATGATGAATACCTGTCGATTCTTAAAACTATTGAACAAAGCGACTTTGACATTGTGCACAACAATTCAACTCATGAACTGCCTGTTTTATGGGCAAAGTCCGCTACTATTCCGGTAGTAACGACGATACATACGCCGCCAATAAGTAAATTGAAGGCCGCAGTAAAAATTTGCTCTGATGGTGCGAATATGCATTTCATTCTGCCCTCAAAATCTTTTCAGTCCATCTGGTTACCGTATACGGGCGATAATTCTTCAGTGATACATAATGGCGTGGATTTGTTAAAATGGCCTCTAGCCAGAATAAGCAGAGACTATTTATTTTGGTTTGGAAGAATAGTTCATGATAAGGGTTTAGACATTGTAATGGATGCTGCCCGCGAGCTGGAGATACCCCTAAAATTTGCCGGCCCTCAGGATGATAAAAAATATTTTCACGAGCAGATTAACCCGCGAATTGGTGAGCACGCGACATACCTGGGGCACCTTGACCAGGCAGGTTTACAAAAAAACATGAAGGGCGCCGCCGCGGTAGTATCTGGAGTCAGGTGGGAGGAGCCATTTGGTCTGACAAATATCGAGGCAATGTCTTCCGGCGTTCCAATAGCCGGGTTCAACAGGGGCGCTTTTTCTGAGTTAATTAATGCCGATAGCGGAACTGTTGCCAAACAAAATACTGTTCACTCGCTGGCTCTGGCAATTAAAGATGCTATTCCTCTGGAAAGCAAAAAAGTAAGGCACCGGGCAGAAACATTTTCATTGAACAAAATGGCGCTGGGCTATATAAAATATTTTGAGGAACTGCTATGAAAATTCTCCTTGTTGCCGGACCGTTTATATCTCTTCGTGAGCCCTATAACGGAGGTACCGAAGCATTTATCGTTGAGCATGGAAACGAATTGGTGCGCATGGGCCATACAGTGGATGTGATAGCAAAAGACGCGGATGAAATTAATCTTTTTCAGATAATAGAATTTCGCGAAAGTCCCCTAAGCATGAAAGATGAATCATATAGACCCTGCCCTGAATGGCTCGGGCAGCAACAATACCAGAGCTTCCAATTAGGGGTGATGGATGTCAGTAGTTATGATGTGATACATTATAATTCTTTTATACCTGAGATTTATGCAGTTGGAGCACTACTTAAAATACCTGGCGTATTAACATTTCATCTCCCGGTGAGCGAAAAATTTGCCTTAATGTATAAGTTTTTTCTCAACCACGCACCTGTGATTCCCATTGGCATCTCTGAACGGATGGCGGAGCAATGGAAGGTAACCCTGGGGAAGGATGTAAAAGTCATTTTAAATGGTGTACCCTTGCAAAAATGGAAGTTACATAAACGGAATGCGAATGGATACCTATTATGGAGTGGCCGTATCACAAGAGAAAAAAACTTGCAGGCCGCAATCGCCCTAGCCAATGATCTGAAACGCCCCCTTAAAATCGTCGGGTCTATCTTTGATGAACGATATTTTAATGACTGCATTCGTCCACAATTAAATGGTCATATCGAATACATTTCGCATGCAACTCAGCAGCAATTGCGCGGGCTGATAGCAGGTGCATCGGTATACCTGGCGACCGCCAGCTGGGAAGAGCCTTTTGGCTTAAGTACTGTGGAAATGCTTGCTAGTGGCTTAGCAGTTGTCGGGTTCCAGACCGCAATACCTCCGGAGCTCCGTCATGAAGAAGTCTGCATCGCCGTTGATTCGCAGGATTGGCGCGAGCTTAGGAATCCCTTAATAGCCGCAGAAAAATCAAAACCCCAGGCGTGCCGAAACTTCGCAGCCCAGTTTGATGTGAAAATAACCACACGCTCTTATGTCGAGCTTTACAAACACATCACCAACAAACTTATTGAGGAATGAAACCTGTACTATTCTATTATGTCCATGCCCATGGGAAGGGTCACCGCGCAACGTTTAGCATTCTATATGCCGAATTATCGGCATTTTTTGAAGTAGTCGCAGTGACGACAAACAGTGAAATTACAAAATATATACAACATCATTTTGGTGCAAAGGTAGTTGAACTGCCAAAAAAGTATCCGGCAGACTTTACCATTCCCGAACATACATTCTCGAAGCCTTTCGAAGTTACACCATATGCCCTCGAACCTGCACTAAGGGCAAAGTCACTAGCCGAAGCACTCGCTCGATACCAACCCAAAGCTTTTTATTGCGATGGATCGCCCGAGCTGGCAATAATGGTTCGGGGTATGGGAGTTCCTGTGGTTCTGGTGCACCTGCATGGAAACTGCATGAGCGATCCGACTCAGGTTTTTGCCCATCAACTCTCGGACCGAATCATAGCGCACTTCCCTGTTGGAATGGAGCAGTCGGACTACCGGTTTGGTGCTAAAACCTTTTATAGCGGTTACATTTCAAAGTATGCTGTTTCGCACGCTGAGCATAGCACGCTGACTGACAATAATAATGTTACAATAGTTTTAGGTTACGAAAATTACGATGAATCAGTGTTGCAAAACATTACCAGGGATAAAAACTTAACATATACCATTATTGGTGATAAGCGGGCATATAACCTGGGCAAAAACTGCAGGCTTTATGGGCAGGTTAAAGACATAGCCGGTTTCGTTCACGGAAAAATCGTAATCTGTGCAGCAGGTCAAAATACCATAGCAGAACTCTTGTCACTTGGCAAGCGATTAATTCTGCTTCCTGAACCCAGGCCTTATGATGAGCAGGCTATACATGCAGCAGTATTGGCTAGAAACAACGTAGTTTTGTTAGCAAATGAAGCATTTAGCAGTGACCAATGGCGAAATATTATTGAAAGGGCAAAAACCTTTACCCCTGAAAGCAGTAACTTATTTAATTTTAATGCTCCCGAATTGATAGCAAAAAAAATGCGAAAATGGTATGCCTGATTTTAGTATAGTTACGATTGTTAAAGGAAGAATGAAGCAGCTGAACAATCTCCTAATTTCTGTAAGAGCCTCTACAGTTCTTCCATTCGATGTTCAGATTGTCTTTATGGAACCGCAGGATGATTGGGTAGCTCCTGAGGGATTAAATGTTCATATTCAAATCCTCGAAAACGGTGTCGGATTACCGCTGGCTGCAGGCCGGAATCTCGGATTTTATGCCGCCAAAACTCAGAATATTATTTTCATAGATGTAGACTGCATCATTTCCCCAAGCCTGTTTGAAAACATGCTGAAGGTCCTGGAGGCAAAAAGGATAATTTCGGCCTACCCTTTATACTTGCCAATAGTGCCGGATTCGGGAAATTATGAAGAAATAAAGCATCTTGCCGTCCCGCATCCCTCCCGGGAAAACATTCCGGCTCTCCAGCCAACTGACCATCTTCAATTCTGGTCTTTAATATTTGCAATACAAAAACAGGGTTTCAAAAGCATTGGCGGCTTCGACGATACCTTTAAAGGATACGGCGCTGAGGATACCGATTTCGCAATGAAATTTCATCAGGCAGGGGCTAAATTAATATTCGTAAGGGATTACGTATTACATCAATACCATGATAAGTACGACCCACCCTTAAACCACTTTGATTCCATTATTGAAAACGCGAGACGTTATCGGCTAAAGTGGAATGCGCTGCCCATGCTACGATGGCTAAAAGGGTTCGAGAAGATGGACTTGATACAAATCGACCCAGCAGGGGTCATTACTATCCTGAAGCAACCTACCCAAATTCAAATAGAAAACTGCCTTTCTTCTGAACCTTATTAAGCGATGAATTCACCATAACCCTTAAGGGTTAATAGTATTACAGTATTTGCTAACCTGAAGTTTCTTTAGTAATCCCATGAATAGGCCCGGCAAAAATTTGAATATAAGCAATTAATTTTCAAGCCTTATCCAATTGGATCATTCCACTTCAGCCCCTGCCATTTCTGAGATTTGACGTTCGAGCTTATTGAAGTCTAAAATTCGTAAAAGAAATGCACTTGCCAGCATCAGCAAAGCAAATATTGCAAAGGAAGCTTCCCAGCTGAAATAAGACTTTACCGGGGCAATGAGTGCGGCGCCAACCATAGACCCCAGTGCACCTATTGTCATATAAAATGTGAACTGACTGGCAGAGACCTTTTTTGAGCAGCATTGCATTGCAATCGCAAATACCCCGATTTTTGCGAAAGCGTTTACCCACCTATAGATGACGATGAAGCTGTAGAGAAAAGGAACCCTGGTCCAGAAATTATTCAAAAAAACCAGTAGCAACGTTTCCAGACAAATAAAAAAGAAATAGGAATATATCATTTTCTTTTTCCCAAACCTGTCAATCAGCCATCCTCCCGCCAATATCCCGAGTATGCCGCCGGTAAGGTCTGCTATCGAGAAAACATGGGCATAGTAAACATTTGTCCAGCCACTCACCTTAACTGCAAAAATTGGCAGCAATTTTTCGAAATAATTATAAGCGCCCTGAGAGGTAAACAGCAAAAGTCCGAGTAAAAATGAATTTTTCAGGCTAAAAGCGAGATAAAGTGATTTTACCATGGCCCGCCAGCTGTTGATCTGAAGTTTCTCATTACTGTTATCCGGCTCACCTGAGCTCCATGGAAAGAGCCTTTCCATGCGTCTTTCGCGAAGCAGTAGAGGGACAAGCACTACAACGCCAATAAGAAACGCAATGGCAAGCACAGAAATTCTAAAGTTATAGGCTGTCAGCAGCCAGGTGCCAACTGTCAGCGCGAAAGAGCTCCCGATCATCCGGGAGCCATTCATGTAGGCATTTGTTTTGGCCTGTTCTTCAGCCGGGACAGTGTCTACTGCCAAACCATCTGTGGCGGCATCCTGTGACGCACCGAAAACAGACACGATGAAGCCACCGATAACGAGCAAATGTACATTGCTCAGTGGATCTGGGATAAATGCAAATCCAGCCATACTCAGAAACAGCCCTGTCTGGCATATAATAACCCAAGGCCTCTTACGACCCATTGGCAAATAGGTATAACGGTCCATTAATGGCGCAACAAAAAATTTAAAGGTCCAGGGCAGTGCGCATGCTACATCGAAACTACCAATCTCAACAATAGTCTTGTCATTCATGGCCATCCATGCGGGAATGCCGATGAATAGCGTCCCCATCGGTAATCCTTCAGCGAAATAGAGCGCAATAAAGTTGAAATACCTCAGCAAAGCGCTATCGGCCAGTGCCGGTAATCGTTGTTTGCGAATCAGTCCCATTTAATTGTAAATAGCAACTTTAGTGAACTGATCTGGTAGGGGCTTTGGAACATTCGGGTTGGTGTTAATTTCGGTTTGGGGATAGATAAAGCGCTCAGGTTTTTTCGAGCCGGTATTTAAGGGAATGGGTAATTCTACTATGGGCGACACAGATGAAAGTCTGCGATAGTCGTTAAATACTTCATACTGCATTAATAATACGATATACCGCTGAGTGATAATCTCATAAAGCAAAGCGGTCTGAAGATTTCCGGCCTTAGTCGGATTGGCCAATCCGGATGTATTGAAATCAGCCAGCGTATAAGGCTCATATTTTCTTCCTGCGGAAGGCAAGTTCCTGCCATTAAATGAACCGCTTGATAATTTGAGGCGGACGCTATTCAAAGCAACCAGAGACTCGTCTAGAAACCCCAGTCTTGCTTGTGCTTCAGCAAGGATTAACTGATTTTCAAAAAAAGTCAGTATAGGATGTGAGGCATTAGAGACGAAAGCACCATCGACCGTGTTGGGATCGAGGCTCCCGGTAGCGGTAATACCGGTTTTGAAAAAATAGCTGAACAGGGCTGTTTCATCTGTTTTGGAATTTGCAGAACTGATTCTGCTATTCATTAATCTCGGAAGATAAGCCCCATCAAACCCGGTATCTCCAGGTCTTGATACAGCGAAGAAATCATAGTTCTGATTCATATCCACACCAATACTGTTTCCATGTGGGACAAGTGCATCACCAGCTGTGCCTATCCCCAGTTTAGCGCTTTCCACTGCGGCAGGGAAATTGCCTAGATGAAGATTTAACCTGGCTTTCAAGGTATTTGCCGCTGCCTTCCATTTACCGACATCACCTTTGTAGATAAAATCCTTTGTCGGAAAAGCGGAGCCGCTCGGTGCAGAAAGATTTTTAACGGCATCATCCAAAAGCGATAGAAGCGCTTTATAAACGCTCTGCTGCGTATCAAAAATCGGCGTAGGATACTTTTTCCCGTCAAAGGCCTGACTATAGGGCACATCACCGTACAAATCAGTTACCTTTTGGACGGCAAGTACTTCCAGAATCTGGCCCAGTCCCTTGCCCCACTTGTTACCGACAGAATCGGCCTTATCCTGAATCAGCCTGGCCTGCCCTGCTACGGAGTAGATGTTGTTCCAGGAAAAATTCTGTGACGATACAATATACTGTGCATAACCTAAATGTGCCCTGTTAAGTCCGTTAAGCTGTCCTGACCACATACATGCTATGCGCACATCGGTATCCTCATGTAATAATGAAATGCCCAACAACGTTCCGCCAAAAAGGGTTGGCAAGTCGATATTTGTAACCGCATTTGGGTTATTGTTTATCTCAGGCTGGTCAAATAACTTCTTGCACCCTGAAAGGAGCAGTGAGCTGAGAAAAATGAGGACGAATATTGCTTTTATGTTTTTCATAATATTTACAGCTGTATTAATATTTTACCTGGATAGAAAACAAAACAGATTTTGTATTTGGATTGGTAAACCAGTCTTGCCCACGGGCTAATCCTGCGCCTGAGATGTTAACTTCTGGGTCTGTGCCAGTGTAATCGGTCCACAAAATGAGGTTTCTTCCAGAAATGCTCAGGTCAATACTGGAAAGCGCAGAAATGAATTTAATTGATTTAGCATCAATCGAATACCTTAAGGTTACCTCACGAAGCCTCGAGGTACTCGCGTCCTCAACAAACTGTTTATAAGACGCTGAATTCGATGCAGAGCCTCTACCTTGCCACCACGCTTGGTTTATTGCGACTGGCCCAGCGCCAAAATCGCGGATCTGTCCCTGAAAAGACGTGCCTGCAGCTATCAGGTTACCGTTTACATCCTTAAGTCCACCCAGCGGCGCGATAACAGTTCCGCCCTGGTCGGCATGGGTACCAATACTGTAAAGTGAGCCTCTTGTTCCGTTGAAGAAATCGTTGCCGGCAACACGGTCAAACAAGAGAAATAAGGAGAGCTTTCTATAAGAAAAGGTACTGCCTATGCCACCCTGCCATTTAGGATTAGGATTGCCAATAATTTCATTGCTGATCCCAGCTTGCGGAAAGCCGTTTCCATCAAGAACATATTTGCCGTTATTATCTTTGAGAAAATCTGTTGAATAAAATACGCCAAATGGTTGGCCCGGTAGCAGGGAGGCATTCTGCATGTAACTGTCCGGCAAAGTGTATACAGTTGCACCTGCAAGCGATTTGACAATATTTCTATTTAAGGCAAAGGTTGCGTAAAGATTCCACTTGAATCCACCCACCCGGATTGCGTCGCCATTGACATCAAGCTCCAAACCTTTATTTGAAAGCTCAGCAGCGTTTGTGTTCCGAATGGTGAAACCCGTCTCACTTGGAACATTCAAAGGCAAGATTACGTCCTTTGTGCGGTTTGTGTAGGCTGTTGCTGAAATGCTTAATCTACTGTTAAAAAGACGCAAATCCAACCCAATCTCACGTTCGGTCTTTCGCTCCGGACGCAAATTATCATTGCCTTCAGTTAAGCTTCTGACATAACCTCCCCCATAAAGTGAACTTACAGAAGACAGGCCCCGTGTGAAAGTATCTCCATATACCGCCGGATTAAAGGAGGTAAAATTCAGATAAGGTTGAGGTTGAATTCCGACCTGACCCCAGGTCAGCCGAAGCTTGGCAAAATTCAAAAAAGGGAGGTCATCAAGGCCTTTAATTTTAGTGAGCTGCCAGGCCAGTGCCGCAGAGGGAAAGAAGAAACTACTCTCGGCATTTTTGCCGAAACTGGAAGCACTCTCAGATCTACCCGATAGCGTCAGATACAGCATATTATAAGCCTCGAGATCTGCTTGCGCGTAATAGGCATAAGTGCGGATTAGCGCATTGTAATTACTCGCCGACAAGTTTGAGTTAAGGGCATTGGTAAGGATGTCAGGGGCGGTAGGAACGATTAAGTTAGAAATCGCATCAGACTGTGTTGTTCGTCGCCTGCTGTTGTAATTTACGCCAACAAGTAAAGTTCCGGCCAGGTCATCGCCAAAAGTTTTCTTCGCTGAAGCAAATAAGTCAGTATTAAACTGCTTTTCTGAAATTTGATTCTTAGATAGATAGCCGTTTAAAAACAATGCAGCATTCCTGGCAAATCTTTCGGTTCTATCATCCACATAATTATCGATTCCTGAGCGGCCGGTTATATTAAGCCAGGAAGCAGGCATAATGTCAAGTTCAACGACTCCTGTCAAACGGTCGACGTTACTGCTATTCCTATTGTTATTTATATTCCAAACCGGGTTTGAATAAATCGTCGATAAATCCTTCCCTAAGGGATTACGGTAAGAAATGTGCGCTTTCTGCAAGACTTCATTGGAAACATTTGTGTAAGTCCCCTGATATAAGGCATTATTAAAATCTGCAGGCGTTCTGGTAGCGCCCAGTAATAAACCGTCAACGTTATCACCCTCCTGGACGCGGAGCGATTTAACCTTTGTATAACCGACGTTTACTGATGCTTTCATCCATGAATTTAACTTGCTGGCAGCATTTATGCGAGCAGAATTCCGATCATACTCACTGAAAGACCTTATAATTCCGTCCTGGCTCAAATTGGCATAACTAAAAAATATGTTGGATTTAGCATCGCCGCTGCTAAGCGTTAGTGAATTATCAATAAAGTGGCCGGTCTTGAAAATATCGCCATATCTATCAAATACGTGACGGTCATTTTTACCCCCGTGAGGGTTGGCTGCATTACCAGCCTGAACAGCATACCTAAGACTCCCATCTCCAAGCAAGGTATAGCCTTGATATCCTTTAGCCGTGGGTTCGGTAATGAAAGCGTCAATCCCGCCCGTCCTGCCTGATATAAGATCCCCAAAACTGAGTTTGTCTCCCTGATTATAAAAGCCTAAAGACCCCTGTCCGTAGGTATTTTGAAGGCCGGGAAGTTTATTTACCCTATCCAGCGATAGCGTTGACTTGAAAGCAATATCAACTTTGCCGTCTGAATTTTTTCCCTTTTTAGTGGTGATGATAACAACACCGTTTGCAGCCCTAGTTCCCCAAAGTGCAGCAGCCGATGCGCCTTTGAGTACTTCCATGCTTTCAATATCTTCGGGGTTCAGATCATTAATCCGGGATTGCTGAATGATACCGTTTCCTGCAGCAGTACCGCCGTTATCGCTGGAATTGCTCACTGGCATTCCATCTAGGATAAAAAGTGGCTGGGCATTTCCGTTGATGGTATTCTGGCCTCTAATCTGAATATAGCCACCGGACCCCGGGTCGCCGCCATTTCTGGTGATTAAGACGCCGGAAACTTTACTGCTCATCCCTGTTAGTAATGTCGTTTCTCCTGAACTGGCGAGCGCGCTGCCCTTTACGATTGAGATGGATGAACCAAATTTATCACGCATAGTTTCCACACCAATCGCGTTGATAATCACCTCTGAAAGCTGTTTTGCATCCGCTTTCAGCGTAACATCGAGTATTGCCAGATTACCTATAACCTGTTTAAATTCAAGCATGCCTACTGCAGAAAACACAATCGTTGCGGTAGGTCCGGGACTGGAAATCCGGTAATGGCCATCCCGGTCAGTAACTGTGGCGGCAGATGTTCCCTCAATGTTAACAGTCACTCCGGGAAGCACAGATTTTGTCTGAGCATCAGTAACCGTTCCTGAAACAACCTGTGCAATCAAGGCGTGGGAAATGAAAAATAATAAAGTAAATAGTAAGGGTAGCTTTTTATTCATAAATAGGATTTAACACGCGGAAACAAAGAACTATTGTAATTAGCGTCGATAATCTAAAACATTTTTGCATACTAATATTATTAGCTTAAAACACCTTTTACATTTAAAATTCGAACAAAATTAGTAATTATTCAAGAAATTTACTTCTTGAAAGAGTAATTAAAGCACTCCTAATTTTACTAAACGCCCTAACCTAGTAGGCAGTATATTAAAGGGCATGCACCATTAGGTTCTGCGAACTGTGTCAATTGAGAACACCCATACTTCTCATCCGCACCGTATACATTTGGCCGATGCCCAAAGTTTTACAGCATTGGCGAAATGGGTACAGGCATAATCTCCGCCTACCGCTATGCTTTGAGAACCTTTCCGGGAAGGCGTTTGTAATATGCGCATCCCTTTCCTTCTTTCGTCTACAGTATAGAAAAGGAAGCTCACCTAAGCTATTCGACTCCACAACAGCTGTGCGGACCTGGCCGACATGTTCAATGTTTTGTACGTTCATTTCTACAAAAAATTCGTCTTACCAAAGTTCGCATCGCCTTGTTTTAGATAGGGTAAACATTCATCTTCTATATTATAAATTACTCTACCTTCTAAAACAGCTTCAACTCTTTGGTTTTTCTCTGCCAGACAGGTCATGCCAGATAAACAGCCATTATGACTATAAAAAATGCCAGCTCTGATGCGAGGGGCGTCCTAAGAAAATAAGTTAACAATAATTAAATTATTAATCCCTGAAAAACGCTGAAATGTAGATGACCTGATTAACGGGCATTGATTGCAGATAAAGGGCTTCGCCTGAATTTAAATGATTTAGCATTTAAATTTACGGGCTGTGTCACTTGAGGACTGCCTAGCGCAACTGCTGCCTTAATATTTTAAGATAAAAAGATATTCTTCCGGAATTGTTGCAAGGGTATGCTAAGAATCTCGGTTAACAAAGCATCATGAATGCTATTATTCTCCACCCTACACATATCCCAGCGTAGCCGGGAAGTCATTTGTCAAGCTTTTATTACAGCGTTTATGCTATCGAACAAGCCGCACCGATCAATGCTGCAGATTCTCCAAAGGTTGAGATATAGACCGGGACAAGAACTGACCTGGTGCTGAGGTATGATTGAAGCTGAGGCAAAAACAGTGAGGACGCTTTTGAAATGTTTCCGCCAAGAACGATGCAGTCAAAATTTTCCTTTTTGTAAATCTTACTCAGAAAAATCCCGAAATTCATACTAAACTCATCAAATAATTCAAGTAAAGAATTTCCGGAGTCCGCTTCCTCAATTAAGTGTTTCACATTTGGCACCTGAAGTCCTGAGTATTGAGCGTGTTTGGACACGAACCACCTGGAGGAAAAAAAGTGTTCACAAATACTGCCCATAAAAGGATATTGCCAGTAATCTGCATCTGTTGCTGTGCCCTTGATGCCCCATGCCGAACCGAATCCTGTGCCGAGGGTAAAACCGATGACTTTATCGTACTTAGAAGCGCTTCCATGCTTGAGTTCGCCCTGCAGAAAACATCCGGCGTCATTAATAAACCGGATTTCCGCAACATCCCCAGCCAGTTCCATTAACATAAGCCTGCGAACATCGTGGCCATAAAGGGCATCATATTTATCCATGTTTTTCATATAGGATATGCCTTTTTGATAATCAAATGGTCCGGGCATGGCTATTGCAATCTTTCCGGAGTTTGATGCGGATTTTAAGCTGCCGGAAATCACCCGGCACCAGGTGCTGATGATCTCGGAAGCGCCTGCTTTTGAGTTGACTTTTTCGCGATGCAAAGAGCCCGGCAAAATCTGACCGTTAGCTACATTTACCAGCGCAGCAGTAATATGGGAGCCGCCAATGTCTGCTCCAAGAATTATATTTTCATTCATTTCCTTATTCTTTATTGGTCATGCTAAGCAGTCCGATTCTTGCGTAAAGTTCGGCCACGCATGCTTCATCCAGGAGCCATTTGGGCTTTTCTTTACTTTGCTTGTCGTTAAGCCACTTGGCGCTGAGCAGGCCATATTTATCCATGGAGTTCTGCCAGGCTTCATTTAGTTCATAGGTAATGGCTTTGATGTATTCGGGATTCTTATCTATTTCGTAAAGCGCTTGGTAAGCTCTGAATAAAACAGTCACAAACCAGGGCAGGTCGATGCTAAGCCTCCTTCGGCCACTTATTTCACTGGAAAAAAAATTAAAGGCGTTTTTGGCCAGCAGCTGTGCCTCAGTAAGGTATTTTGTTTTACCGGTAAGCTTGTAGAGCATTACTGATGCCTCCAGCATCGACCCGGTATTGTAAGTATAATATGTTGGATTAGGCTTGCCATCCATTTTCATGTCATTGTAGTAGATGCCCTGAGGATTGCGAAGGGATGAATGCATCCAATCGTAAAAACGCTTGCCCCATTCCAGATACACTTTATTGCCCGTAGTTTGGTAAAGCTTAAGCGCGGCAAGCGTCGCCATCCCATTGCTGCACGCAGGTTTTTGGTCCTTGTGTCCTTCAAGCCAGTAAACACCCCCACCGAGTTGCCCATCCCAGCCACTAATAATAAAATTAAATACTTCAATGGCTTTTTTGGAATAGATGGCTTTTTTAGTATTCTGAAAGCTTTCACAATAGTCAATGCAAACCAGCGCATTGTCATCATAATACCGGTCAGCTTTTTCAAATTTGGCAGGATAGGCCTGGTAGCCAATGGGCTTTCGGATGCTGTCGCGGTAAGTCCAGAGGCCAATGGCAAGGGTATCCAGGTAGCTGGAATATTTCTCCTTTAAGTCAGGAAACTTAATGAGTACGTTAGCTGCCGAGCACATTCCTGAAAGCGGCCAGAGGAAACTGGCCTCTTTTTCCCGGACGTTAGCGCCCTGGAAATAGTCTAGTTCGGTTTTTTCTCCTCTAGGGTAATGTTCGCTAAACAGTCCTGGATGCCCATCAAGCCTGTACTTCTTCCAGACCTTGTCAAAAAAAGCATCGGCCCTATTTTTCTCGGAATCGCCTCCAGTAACCCTTTGGCAATAACTTTCCATAAACAACAATATCATCACCGAGCTAAGAAGGTATTTCATATCAATTAGAGGTTAATTTCGCTCATTACTGTACCGATGGCGGCGGAACCGCTACACCCCAGCGTTTGTTTGGCTTATTGCCCATTATCAGGGTCAGTACTCCCCCTTTCATCAGTTCATCCCTGTACATCCAGGCATTTGTTAATGGCTTTCCATTCCAGCGTGCAGACTGGATGTATACATTCTCGCGGCTGTTATTTTTAGCTTCGATGACCAGGCGCTTGCCGTTGCCCAGAACAATCTGCGAATTGTCAAAGACAGGACTGCCGATTTGCAAGGCAGGCCTTGAATCTGTCAGTCCCTTTACATCAAACAGACCTATTGAGGCCATGACATACCATGATCCCAACTGACCCTGGTCTTCGTCCTGCCCGTAACCATAGCCGTGAATAGGCTCGGTTCCATAAAATTCACTGCATATTGCCCTGGTCCATTTTTGGGTTAGCCAGGGCGCCAAGGAATAATTGAAAAGCCAGCTGATGTGAAGATTAGGCTGGTTACCGTGATTATAAAGCGACTGAATTCCGGCAAAAGCATCAATAGTTTTACCCCCACCGAAAGCGTTTTTCCGTGAGGTTTCAAAAATGTCATTTAAGCGTTTATTGAAAGTGTCTCTGCCTATCTTTGCTATTAATTCCTTGGGGTTCTGCGGAACATAAAAAGTGTACTGGGATGCATTGCCCTCCTGAAACCCCCTCCACGCTTCAAGCGGATCAAACCTGTCAATAAAGTTTCCATCCCCGTTTTTCGGACGAACGAGCTTCAGCTTCTCATCAAATATAGTTTTCCACCCTTGCGATAGGCCCATCAGCTTTTGAAAATCGGATGGTTTGCCCATTTTTTTTGCTAACTGCGCTGCAGCGAAAGCACTGTAACTATACTCGAGCGTATGAGAACCTGAAAAGTGTGACCCAGTCGAATCGGTTTTGTCCGCATCAAGGTAAGGTACATAGCCCTTCGAGATAAAACTGCGGGTGTCCATCTTACCTGAACCGACCAGCCGGTTCTCGTAGTTAAGTTCATTGCCCAGAACCGCTTTATAAGCGAGATCAACATCATAATCCCTGATGCCGGACTGATAGGCCCCCGCGATGGCGAGTCCGACGAAATTTGTGCCAACACCTGAAACAAAGTTACTGTTTGCGATTCCATCTCCGAACCACCCCCTCTCCTTATAAATTTCCAGCTGGGTATGTACAAAATCACTGTAATGCGATGGATAGGAAAGTGCCCAGAGCTGGGTGATGTTCCAAAATCCTCCCCATATCGCATCGGTATTCATAAAATTGTAACTGAATTTGCCCCTCGCATCCTTTGGAAGCTGACCAATAGTGCCGTCATGCCTTGGAAAATTTCCATTTACATCACTCGCTATCCCGCGTCCGAGCAAGGCATGATATAAGCCGGTGTAAAATTTTGTTTTCTCTGCCTCATCTTTTCCTGAAACGCTAAGCTTACCCAGCTGCGTGTTCCACTCCCTTTGGGCGGCAGTTTTTGCACCGTCAAAAGACATGTGTGCAGCTTCGGTCCTAAGGTTAAGTCTTGCATTGGAGATGGAAGTGTAGGAAAGACCCACCTTTATTTCTATCGCTTCATCCTTTGCTGTCTGATAACCTAAATACAGACCAGCGCCTATTCCCTTTGAAAAACGCTGATCTGGAATGGAAGCCGCTTGACTCAACGCACCTACAGAGCCAGGCGGCTTGCTCAGTTCACCGAAAAAAAACATCGCGACCCGCCCCCCCTGGTCATAGGTTTTCACATATTTCGGATAGGTGATAACAAATCCCTGGAAGTGGGTATCGTCAATCATTTCCACTGAAGCATCGCTTACCGGCCCGCTCTCACCCTGGACATTGCCTACCGACAGCATGATTCGTGAGTCTGCAGACTGAGGAAAAGTGTAGCGGTGGAAACCGACCCTTTTGGTGGCAGTAAGTTCTGCTTTAATTTTAAACTCATCTAAAATAACCGAGTAATAACCGGGCTTGGCAACTTCGCTTTTTCGGTCAAAAGCTGAACGAAAACCGCTTTCCGGATTTTCAAGATCTCCGGGAACAGTTTTCAGCTTGCCCGCTGTTGGCATGAAGCTGATGCCGCCAACCTGCCACTCGTGAAAATGAACAAATCCTTCTATCGAGTTGTGGCGGGTATCATAACCGACGGCCTCCCAGCCCTGCAGGTTGCCGTAACTCCCGTTGGTTGAGGGCGCCAGTTTTGCCATTCCATATGGAACGGCAGCAGGGGTATAAAAAAACCACCTGCTGTGGGCAGTTCCAATATTTGGATTCACGTATCTGAGCAAATCCTGGGCGTACGCCCCGGGTATCATCAAAAGCAAAAGTGCCAGTGCGGATAGTATTCTTTTTTCTTGTTTCTTCATAGGGCCCTTTTAATTTTAATATTTTGAGAGCATTGCCTGGAGCCGTTGCATCCATGCCTGATCAACGGTTTCCATTTCACTCGATCGGTTTTGTCCGTCAAATCCTGCAAAGAAATAATAGCCCAAATTAGCAGAATTTCGGTTTGCCAGATTTAACCGGTTGATATTTTCTTTTGCAAAGACCAGCCACGCTTCATTTTTATCTGCCTGATAGAGGCGTATCATGGCCTGAGACCCCCAGGCGCACCATGCCGGATTAATTCTGGTTTCAGCTGTATTGAAAACGTAGCCTTTATACAATGCGTTCCAGAGCGTAGTATTCATAGCCTTGCCAAGATTTTGAGCCTTGTTCAGATAAGCGGCATCATTCATAATTTTGCTGTAAAGTAAGAACGCTTCAACCATGATGGCATTGTCATAGGTAAACTTTTCAGTATGTTTCAGTCCTTCGCCTGCGCCGTCGATTTTCCAGATATACAACCCTGTGTTTGCATCAAACATCTTTGCATTGAGCCATGTATCGACCTGCCTGGCCCAGTCCCTGTAAACCGATTCTCCGGTGAGCTCGTAAAGTTTTAGAAACAATTGAAGCGCAAGGCCATTGGTCTGGGTCGGTTTTTCAGGCTTTTGCGTGTTCCAGTAGAAACCGCCTCCATATACATTATCCCAAAGGCCGCTATTGATTAGCCAATCTCCGCAGGCCTTGGCTTTGGCAAGGTAAGCTTGTTTGTCCGTTCCCGAGGTGACCTCGTAGGCTTCCAGGTAAACCATCCCGCTCAGGGCATTATCATCAACATATTTATCGCCACCAGCGCCGCTACCGTCTAAGTTCACAGAGGCAAAATAGCCACCTCTGAGATCTTTCTTGTCCCACATGTTCTCCATAAACCTAAATGTATTGTTCATGTAGACCAGGTAGCTGGATTCCCCGGCTGCGACCATCGCAGCATCAGCATATATCTGGCTGACATTATACCACTCAAAACAGTTTGCGGATTTTGAGGTGGTATTTGCGCGATACCCGTAACTCGCGGTGAGCAGGTTATTGACTGTGAAGTTGTGTGTGTCCTTAGCTTGTTGCAGGTAGTCTACTTTCGCACCTGGCACCACCGGTGGAACAACCGGCGGTGGCGAGACGGGTTGTGGCTCCGCTCCTTTCTTGCATGAGATGGCTAAAATGAGCGCTAAGCCCAGCAAGGTGTTTTTCACTATCGCTTTCATAGGGTAGGTTTTTAAGCCACCGGAACTTGCCGGTGACTGGTAAATTTCTTACTGCGTTACAATGCTATGGGTGTAAGCTCCTGCAGCGTTCAGGTTCACTGTGGCAATGATGCTTTTGTTATCTGCTGAAGGGTTGAATTTGTAGGTATTGTTCCACTGATCATTACTTACCTGGTTGAGGTAGAAATAGGATGCCGCCTGCCCAACCGGACTAACGTTGTTTGTATTGCTGCTGCCCAGATATTTGATTCCCGATGAGGTATGGAGTGCAAATTTATAGCGCTCATCCCTGCCCCAGGAAAACTGATAAAATGTAACCGGAATGATGCCCGACTTCCATGTACCATTTGCTGTATAATTCAGCTGCCCGATTTCTGATGCGTAAGCAGACATATAAAGCCCCAGGCTTTGAATTTCGCTGGCTTCGACCACGCTGGCAACATTGAAATCATATTTTAGATAGTACAACTTTGTGTTACCTGAAACAGTAACAACCTGGGTTCCCTCTTTTATCAAAGCACCTTCTGTGGAAAATTTCCTGCCTGCCTGGGCCTGCTTATCAGTCAGCTGATAGCTCCCAGCCTTTAATGAAGTGTAAAGCTCAAAAACGCCGTCTTCGAGCTTTTTAAATTTTACCGCTTTGCTCAAATCATCACCACCTTCACTTGCCGAACCTGTCAGGTATAGTTCGGCTGGCACTTCCGCGAATCCTGCAGGGCGTTCCAATTGTAGCATCCTGGTTTCTCCACTGGCTTTTCTGCTTGATGCTTTTGAGCTGATGACCGTCCAGCTGACCTTGCCTGTGGAGGAAGAATTAATTCCGCACAAAGCGGCGATTTTGGTTAAATCTTTATGCGATATTGTCACCTGGGGCTGTACACCGCCACCATCAGAAACCACTTTAAATACTGGTGCAGTAAAATTCCCGCCTTCTTTATCAAAGGCAACTTCGTAAAGGACAAGACCTCCGTCATCTGGTGTGGCGCTACCCCATTTGAACTGTTGTGAGGCCGCGGCATTAGAGGGTGTTAATTTAATACTCGCCTGGTTTAGCGGGACAGTTAAGCTCCCCAACTGGCTAATGTTTTCATTCAGCGTTTTGTTATCCTTTTTACAGGAAACCGCAGCAGCACATACTAGCAGTGTGAGCAGCACTATTTTTTTAAGATTTTTCATATCCGGATAATTTTAATAACCTGGGTTTTGTGTCAAATTTTTATTCAGGCTCACCTCGCTTGAAGGAACGGCCCAGAGATAATCTCTTGCTGAATTGAATTTACGCTGCTGCGTCCTGATGTAACCCCCGTCAATATTCTGATCTGTGGCAAACCTGGCACCGTGGGCAAAACCATTCATGGTTACCTCGGCCACCTTCCATCGTCTGATATCATCGGCCCTTAATCCTTCCATGGCAAGTTCAGCCCTGCGCTCGCGGCGGATGATATTGGTTAAATCACCTGAAGGATAAGCAAGCGCTGCTGCATCTGTAAATCCTGCCCTGGATCGAAGGGCACCTATCGTTTTCGCCCAAATCGAAGCGTCCATTTGCCCAAGGCTATTTTTAGCTTCAGCATAACTAAGCAGTACTTCTGCGTAGCGGAACAGGTGAAGGTTATTTCCGGATACAAAACTTGAAAGCGCAATGGGATCAAAATATTTTCTCCAGTAATATCCTGTTGCAGAAGCGCTCTGAGAGCCTGGCGAATATTCATCCAGGCCGGGTTGAACCGGATCCGAACCTGGCTTAATGTAAATGGTCTTTGTGGTGTTGTTTGGATTAACCCATGTATATCTATCATAAACGACTGTTGCGGTCAATCTCGGATCGCGGTTGATATATGGGTTACTCTCCAGATACCCTGACCCGGATTCTTTTATCCCCCGGCCGTTGAGCATCACATAATCATCTACCAGCTCTTGGGTCGGTGCCATTGCGCTTACCCTGCCGCCCACGGTTCTTGGTGCAAAATCCCAGAAATTCTGCCATGTCCTTACTGTAGGTACATATTGCAGGGACAGGATACTTTCGCTGTTGTTCTTATTGGTTGCCGGATCGCTAAAAAGCGCTCCATAACTCGGGCTGAGGGCATAGTTGCCATAAGTTGACTGATTGTTAATTAATTTTTCACAAACAGAGACGACTTCATTCATTTTATTTCCCTGATAAAGAAAGGTCCGCATCTCTAAAGCGAGCGCTGCACCTTTTGTTATCCTGCCATTTTCACTGGCAGGAAGCTGATCTTTACTTGGCAGATTCGGGATTGCAGCTTCGAGCTGGGCGATGATGTAGTCGCTTACCGCAGCTTTCGAAGTGCGGGGAATCACCTGAGCCTCCTCGGGGGTTAAATCGTGATCCGGAAGTGGGACATCACCATACCATTTGCTTAGGTTAAACAGCGCGAAAGCCCGCATGAACTGGTTCTCTGCCTTCATCCTGGCGATGGTTGCCTGGGGCAAGGTCTTGTTTTGATCCACGTTATCGAGGAAAATATTAACCGATTTGATGGTCTTATAATAGCTTGCCCAGTCCCCCGCAAATTTTGCGGTCAGCGAAGTTGCATTTCCGCTGGCAATTAAGTTTAAGTCTCCTGAAGGAGAATAGGCATTGTCTGATAACGCTTCAGGTTCGAAATACAGCGAGCTGTTATAAAGCAGGCTGTAGTTATTATTCAGCGCATTGTTTACATTGACATCCACAGTCCAGAAGGTTAAATCTGAAAAGCGGTCAGTCGGTGCGATATCAAGCTTTTTACATCCTGCCACGGCAAGAATGATTGAAGCGATTATGAGGTTTCTATATAAAAATTTCATAGGAGTAATGCTAACCATGTGATTAAAAAGTAATGTCCAGACCCGCACCATAAAATATTGGCAACGGATACTGACGGGCACTGTTTGAGCTCGATCCGGTGCTGACATTGTTTCCAAATTCCGAAGTTTCGGGATCAATGAACTTCAGCTTTGAAAGGGTGAATAGATTCTGTCCGATAAGGGAAACCCGAACGCGTTTCAATCCGGCTTTCTGGGTCAACGATTCCGGAAGTGTATAACCGATATTCACATTTTTCAGGCGCAGATAAGCGGCATCATATTTATAAAGATCAGAACCAGTTCTCCAGTTGTTTGTATTGGACGGCGAACCGATATTGGCAAATATCGGGTAGCGTGCATCGGGGTTATCTGGAGTCCAGTAATCGGTCATATGTTCGTACACCGTGGCTCCATATCCATAGTGAAAAGGCTCAACAAGCTCTCCACGAAGAAATGTTTCCCGCTTACCGACGCCCTGGATAAACAGCTGGAGGTCGAACCCTTTTACTGCCAGGCGGTAAGTAAAACCGAACGTATATCTTGGAAAGGGATTTCCGAGCACTGTCTTGTCCTTTGCATCAATTACCCCGTCGTTGTTGATGTCCTTGAACTTAACATCCCCTGGAACCACTGCATTGCCCGCAATCTTTGGGGAATTGTTGATGTCGGCCTGATTTTGAAAAAAGCCATTGGTCTGATAACCGTAATATTGGGTGATTGGCTCACCTACTCTTCGAAGCAATTGAAATACATCCTGGTTGATAATCTGCTCGGTAGCGCCGCCGGATAGCTGTAGTAGTTTATTTTGATTGTCTGCAACGTTAATACTAAAGCTTTGCGTCACGTTTTCGCCGCGAAGGTTATAGCTCAGTGAAGCTTCCCATCCCTTGCTGCGCACCTTGGCAACATTAAAATCAGGTGTGGCCGCTCCAAAAATTGCTGGGATGTCCTGCCTGGGCTGAAGGATATCCCTGGTTACTTTGTTGAAGTAATCAAACGAAGCGGTCAGCTTGTTTTCAAAAAAGGCTGCATCAAGACCAATATTGAACGTTGAAGCTTTTTCCCACGTCAGATCACGGTTTGACAACAGTGTTCCTGCACCGCCGACAGGAATGTTATTGAATCCGTAAGCACTCGCGTAATTGAAATAGGTTGTCTGATACTGAAAATTCCCAACGTTCTGATTGCCCAGCACCCCGTACGAAGCGCGAATCTTTAAAGAATTTACTGTGTTCTTTATCGATTGCATGAACGATTCTTGAGACACGAGCCAGCCAGCACTCACTGAAGGAAAGAAACTGCCCCTGTTGCCCCTGGCAAATTTTGAAGATGCATCATAACGCGCCGTTGCCTCAAGCAAGTATTTATCTTTGAAGGAATAATTTAGTCTACCGAACAAAGAAAGCAGGCTGTTGGAATTTATGCCCAAGCTGTTATTAGAATTAATTGGATCAACCAGGGTGCCCGTCGTTGGTGTACCCAGCAATTGATCGGTTAACGTTTTTTGCAGCTGAAATCCGCGCTGTGAATAATTTTCACTGGAGGCACCAAGCTGAACCTTAAAATCATGTTCCGAAATCTTTTTTCCATATTCGAGGTAAAGCTTAGTATTGAAAAGCTGGGACTTGCTGTTGGCATCCAGTACGGACCGGTCATCCCCGTAAACACCCGATGGAAGGTAGTTTACCTGTACACGGCGAAAGAAAGTGCCGTTGTTCTGGAGCGTGCCACCAAATTCACCGGTAAGTTTCAAATCTTTTGTGATGTTGAACTGTCCATTGAATGAACCAAAAATTTCATCATTGTCTGCCTGGTTGAATCCACCTTTTTCCAGTACCCCGTATTCATTATACTGGGAAGCGAAGGGATTGGTCAGATAGTTCCCATTTTCATCCTGCCAGTTAAAGTTGTGCGGTACCCGGTTTGCGTCGGCAAAAATATTGTTATCACCGACACTATTGGTTTTGTTTCTGGTCTTGGTATAAAGTAAGATAAAGTTAGTCCTGAACTTACCGATTACATTGGTTTGATTGAGTCTCAGATTGTATTTCTGGTAACCAAAATTCGCACCATCCCCGCCATTTCCTATAAAATTACTCTGCTGATCCTGATAACCCGCAGAAACATAAAAGGCGCTTTTCTCTCCCCCACCGGCAATATTTATGTTGTGGGACTGTTGAGGCGCCGTGCGCAAGAGGTGTTCAATATCCCATGTGCCATCACCCTGATCTTTGAGTTGCTGTATCTGGTCAGGCGTGTAGGCCGGGCTCAGTCCAGAGTTGACCAGCGACTCATTTTTATAATAGGCGTTCTGCCATGCCGGAACTTTATGGACCAAAACATTTGCATCCTGAATGCCATAGCTTCCGTTGTAAGAAACTGTTGTTGCCTGGTTGAGTTTTCCCGCCTTTGTGGTGATGAGTATCACGCCGTTTGCTGCCCTGGAGCCATAAATCGCTGCAGAACCCGCGTCCTTCAAAACCGAAACGCTGGCAATGTCATTTGGATTGATGGTATTCAGGTTCCCCCCGACTATACCATCGACCACAACCAAAGGGGTATTGTCGCCAAGGGTACCCACGCCCCTGATGTTGACGGTAACATCACTACCAGGATTTAGATTTGACTGCTGGATAATTAAGTTCGGCGCCTCTCCCTGCAAAGCCTGGTAAGCATTCAGTACCGGTTTGTTTTCAATATTTTTTGAATCAATTGTGCTTACTGAACCGGTTATGGAAACCCTTTTTTGCGTACCATAACCCACAACCACGACGTCTTCCAATGCGTTTGCTGCGCTGGGTTTCAACTGTACGTTAATCGTTCGCTTTCCTGCTATGGGAACATCCTCACTCAGGTATCCAAGGTATGAAAAGGTCAGGCTCCGGCCAGATAGGTTCTCGGGAATGGAAATGCTGTATGCACCGCTTGGGTCAGTCACAGCACCGACGGAAGTCCCCTTAATCTGCACGCTTACGCCCGGGAGACCGATGTTTTTTTCATCCAGGACCTTACCCGTAATAGAAATTTCGCGTGCCGGGGAAACGCTTAATGGAAAATCTGAAGCCTTCGCCGCAGCTGGCCCGGGGCTGAAAGGAAGCAAAACTGACACCAATACAGCGAGTTGCAGAACCTGCAGCCGGCCCTTGTTTTTGCCTTGGTAAAATTTGAGTCTCATAATATTTGGTTAAGTGGTGATGCCCTGAGGCATTCTGAAAATGTGTTCAGGGCTATTAGGTTTTATGAATTGAGTTTGAATCCAACTGCCAGTGTGCATCGATTTCCTCCAGGGAACGGCCTTTGGTTTCAGGAATTAGCTTCCATGTCAGGTATAGTGCGGGCGAACAGCAGATTGCGAAAATCCAGAATGTCCAGGATGAACCGAGTCCCTGGAGCAGCACAGGGGTCAATTGCCCGACAAAAAAATTGCCTATCCATAGTGTCAATGTCGCAAGAGACATGGCTTTACCCCGGATCCCGTTCGGAAAAATTTCCCCGATGACAACCCAGCAAACAGGCCCGAAGGAAAAAGCAAAACAGGCAATGAAAGCAAGAATAAAAATCAGAATCCAGGGACCCGAAATCACATTGAAATAAAAAAGCATACCAATAATTATCAGCGAAATCACTGCCCCGCCAATGCCAATATAAAGGAGCGGCTTACGTCCCCATTTATCAATGGTGAATATTGCAACAAAAGTGAAAAGTACATTGACAAGCCCAATCGTTACTTGTCCGCCCAGGGCATTATTTAACGTGAAGCCAGCCTGTTCTAAAATTCTGGGACCGTAATAGATGACCGCATTTATCCCACACACCTGCGATAAAAAAGGCAGCAGCAAACCTATCCACAGCGCTTTTCGGTAAACTGGTTGAAAAAGTGTCTTGAATGAACCATCTTCACTTTTTGCGTTGTTCGCATGGAAGGCATCAAGCTCCTTTTTGGCAGCATATGGCCCGTCAATCTTCGTCAGAATTTTCAGCGCAGCACCTTCTCGTCCCTTAGAAAGCAGCCACCTGGGCGATTCCGGCACAGCAATTAGTGACAACAGAAATATCGATGCCGGCACAGCGCCAAGTCCAAGCATCGCTCTCCAGACCTGCTGAGACATTATGGCCTGTGTGGTCTGTGATGGAAGTTCGCTTGCACGACTGGCCAGATATGCGTTGGTAAAATAAGCGGTTACGATGCCAATTGTGAGGGCGAGCTGATATAGTGAGACCATAGTTCCCCTAAGCCTTGCGGGCGCAAACTCTGAGATGTAGAGCGGGGAAACCATCGATGCCACACCAATTCCTATTCCGCCTATCAGCCTGAAGACAATCAATGTAGCGAAAGAGCCAGCATACATGCACCCGACTGCAGATACAAGAAATAAAAATGCAGAAAGGATGAGTACAATTTTTCTCCCAAAGCTATCGCTGAGCTTGCCTGAAATGACAACACCAGCTATGCAGCCAAGAAGGGCGCAACTAACGAACCATCCCTCGCTTACCGCATCCAGTCCGAAATCTCTTGTCACCAAGCTAATGGTCCCGGAAATTACTGCGGTATCAAAGCCAAAAAGAAATCCGCCTAGTGCGGCAACAAGGCACACCAGATAAAGATAATACCCGACTTTTGTATCGCTATTGTATTGTGGTTCTAAGTTCATATAGGTTTATTTTAAAAAGGCCTTAATTACCTTTGCCTGGAGCGCAGACTTGTTGATAAGCTTATAACTTCCGGCAGAGGCGGGAATTACAAAAGTTTCTGCATAGACAAAGTCCATTTCAGTACCATCCTCAGTCAAGACCTGCACAGCCTCACCTTCGACAAGCATCAGGACATGGCATACCTGCTCCGTTTTAATCTCGACCTGCGAGCTAAAGTCAAGTCGGTGCACATCATAGAAATGCTCCTTGTGGGTTGGAAGATGGTAACAGGTCACGCCATCCTTTTCGAAAAGCACCTGAGGCCTGGAAATCAGTTCCTGCTTTACCTTTTCTCCCTTTCTTGAAAAATCAAGGTTTCTGAAGGCATGTTCAATATTTATTGGCCGCGGTTTACCGTTTAAATCCAGCCTCAGCCAGTCGTACATTTTAAAGGTGAAAATATATGGCGTGGCACTTATCTCCAGCACCAGGTTCTCCGCACCAGCGCTGTGGATGGTACGGTTGGGAATCAAAAACAGGTCATGCTTTTTAGCTTTGTGGAGCTGCACATATTTCGCAATATCCACTTCTACACCATCCCGGTTACTTTCTTCGAGTACGCTTCTAAATTTCTCAGCTTCGATATCTTCCTGGAAACCCAGGTAGACTCCCGCATTATCCCTGCAGTCTAAAATGTAGTAGGTCTCATCCTGGGTTATTTGCTCGCCAAACTGCGTTTTTATGTAATCTAAACTCGGATGGCACTGTATGGAAAGATTCCCGCCGTCGAAAGTATCTAGAAAATCAAATCTGATTGGGAATTCGGCACCAAACCTTTCAGCATGACGGCCCAGGACATTTTTACTCTGCTGAAACATTAAAAGGTCAAACGATACCTCTAAAAGTAATCCGGCACTTTCAAAGACTAAACCATTTTCAGGAACGATTAGCTCGAACGACCAGGCATAATTTACCTCATGTTGATCCAGCTGGGGCATTCGCTGCTTCATCCACTGACCACCCCATGCACCCGGAGCAAACCAGGGTCTAGCCCGGAATACTGAGCGGGACATCTTTTGAAGTCCTTTGCGAATCGATTCCCCATAGGCAAAATTAATTTCTTCCTCCCACTGTGCATCGATGAATATATCGACTCTTGGTAATAAAGCCTGCTTATGGGCATTCAGTACCACCCAGTCTATGAAATAAAAACGTTTGTACATCTCGGCGGGATCCTGAGGTCGGGATTTACCTAAGTTGCAGATTGCTCCTGCACTCATTCGGTGCTGAAGCTCATTTTTTGGCAAATCAACATAGGCAAGTGCAGCATCCCAGCCGCTCAGCGAAGCGCCACATCCAACCAGCAGGTTCAACTCGTAATCCTGTAAAATAGCCGAACTTCTAAGCGCATCTAAATCAAAGAAATCCGCCAGTTCCATGCTAGTTTTTTTGCCCCATACAGCATCTTTTTCTCCCAAAAATTCATCCGCGAGCGCATCAATTACCTTTTCCTGCTTTAAAAAAGAGGAAGCTTCCACGACATTTGCCCGGATGCCCCGTCTTTGGAACTCCCGCTCAAGTGAACGCACAATCCGTGTCCAGTAAACCCCGACATAACCATCGATAATGACTGTCTTTTGGGCTATAATGTAGTCGGCGAGTTGCCTGAAGCCCTCAAAGATTTGCCCTTCGCCCAGAGGATAATAAGGATAAATATTATACCCCTCTGGGCTATTGATTTGAGCAATTGATGGCGGCATAATTTCCTGCTCGGTATTTCGCATTGGTTCTTCTATCGACATGTCTACGTTGGAATTCTGATAAATATCTTCTGTGATTTGATTCATGTTTATACAATTGTATCTAGCCTCAACTTCAAATTGCAACCTTTCTAATTACCCGCCCATATCAAGATAGGTTCAGGATTAAAGTGTAATCATTTGCGCCAATGCATCAGACGATACCGGAATAAAGTCACAGAATCAGGCAAATTTTAGCAATTTTAATCAAGGGGATTTCATTGAAAAAAATTTGGTTAGACAATACATTCATTAGTATGTATATACAAATGTAATATTTATTTATAATTACGCAAGCGTTTTAAAACAAAAATATTTAACAAACAATCTATATCTCCATCAAGAGGACTAATTAAATTGAGTTAAGCGAATTGATTGTACATACATATATGTTAATTTATCAAAATTTTTATATTATTGTATTAAGTATGAAACTTACCATTGACCATAAAAGCCCGGTACCATTACACATTCAGGCGGAGGAATTATTGAGGAAATTAATTGAGCGTCCCGAATACGTCGGCGGCAAATTGCTTCCCAACGAAGTTGAGCTTTCAAAAGATCTCTCGATCTCCCGCACCACACTCAGACAGTCCATAAATAAGTTAGTATATGATGGTCTGCTGGTGCGCAAGAAGGGTGTTGGTACCAAGGTTGCAGAATCGAAATCGTTGAGTTCGAAATCCAAGAACTGGATGAGCTTTTCGCAGGAAATGAGCGCGCGTGGAATTCCGATTAGAAATTTTGAGCTACATGTAAGCTGGGTATATCCCGAAAAACGCATTGCGAGCTTTTTCCAGATTAAAGAAGATAAAAAGATACTAAAACTGGTCAGACTCCGGGGAAGACCCGAAGGCCCTTTTGTCTATTTTGAATCTTATTTCCATCCAAGTGTTGGCCTGACGGGCGATGAAGATTATAAAGCGCCACTTTATGAGATGCTGGAAAATGAACACGCAGTTATTGCAATGGTATCAAAGGAAGAAATCAGCGCGATTTCTGCAGATGAGTTTATTGCTGAGAAGCTTGAAACAAAGGCAGGGCTGCCCATACTGTTTCGAAAACGCTTTGTTTATGACGTCAATGAAAAACCCATCGAATATAACCTTGGCTTCTACAAGGCTGATAGCTTTGTTTATACCGTTGAAAGCAGGCGGGAATGATTACGAAGTCGAGGTGTGTATATTCTTAACGGGTTTTAACAATCAGTCATTGCTTATTTCAGAACTTTAAACCGCTCTTAATTTAATAAGCTAATAAGTTAAAGGAGGCGAAGTCTCCTTTAACTTATTAGTAAAGCTGAAATTTTGATATTCTGCCTGGAAAATTAATATTCCGCAACCTCATCATCTACATAGCAGTAAAGCCATCTTTCTCCCGGCTCAGACGATATTACGACCGGATGTTTTTCGGCTTTGCAATGGTGAGACATGTGTTGTTTCGGTGATGAATCGCAGCACAATGTTTTTCCGCAGGTTTGACAGGTACGCAGGTGTACCCAGTCACTTCCTTCCTTTACGCAAACTTCACAAACATGTTCTTTCTCAGTTTTCAGCGTCTTAACTGCGCTGATGTGGCTACAAATATTCTGATCTTCCATTTTATTATAATTTAGATAAATATTGATGAACTTGTGTTACGGCCATGGCGCCTTCTCCAACCGCAGATGCAACCCTTTTTACCGAGCCAACCCTTACATCACCAGCGGCAAATGAGCCCGGAACGCTGGTTTCCAATGAGTAAGGTAGGCGCTCGAGGTTCCAGCAAACTTTATATTGATCAAGGGTTACCAAATCGTTACCGGTGTAAATGTAACCGTTTTTGTCGCGGCAAATCGCTGTGTCTCTCGCCCACTCTGTATTTGGCTTACCGCCGATGCAAATGAACAACTTCGAGGTATCATGCCAGTTTTCGGCGCCATCCTGGCTATTTCTGATTTTTATTCTCCTAAGCGAATGGTCGCCATCCAGACCTGTAACCTCAGAATGGTAAAGTACTGTGATGTTCTTAATACTTGCAATGCGCTGAATCAGGTAATCGGAAAGGGTATCAGAAAGATTGCCTTTCCGTATCACCATAAATACCCGTTTCGCAAATCCCGAAAAATATGATGCAGCCTGACCTGCGGAGTTTCCACCTCCAACGATATATAAGTCTTTATCCTGGCAGAAAAGCGCTTCGCTCGCTCCCGCTCCATAGTAAACGCCATTGTAGAGAAAACGCTGTTCATCCGGCAGGTTAAGCTTAGCATATTCTACACCCGTGGTGCAAATATTTGCTTTAGCAATAAGCGCTTCGCCGGTGGCAAACTCCCCTCTTATGTGTCCATTGTAAAAAGTGCCTTTCACCCCTTCTCTGAGGAGCAAAATTTCCACGCCAAATTTTAAAGCCTGCTGCCTCGCTTTTTCAGCGAGTTCAGCGCCAGATATGCCTTCAGGAAATCCGAGGTAATTTTCTATCAGAGAACTCGTTCCGGCTTGTCCGCCAACGGCTTCCCGCTCAACCAGCACAGTCTTCAAACCTTCAGACGCAGCGTAAACCGCAGCGCTGAGTCCGGCAGGGCCGGCGCCATAAATAGATACATCATATTCGTTAAGGCGTGGTTTGCTTATCCAGCCGAGTTTGGCTGCAATTTGTTCAATGCTTGGGTTTACAACAAATGCTCCGTCGGGAAACTCGACCATCGGATGTTTTTCATCGTTTGTAAATTCGCCTGTATGCAAATGCCAATCAGTATTGTCTGCTGAAATATCTATCCAGTCGAAAGCGACAACACTCCTTTTCAGAAAGTCCATAATTTGATAGACTTCTGCCGAATCAGGCTTTCCGTAAAGTTTTAATTTGCTCATCTTGATAGGGCTTAATTTACTCAATTTAAAATTAGATACGATCGCTTCCCGTTATTTTTAGGCGATGGCTCATCAATTAACAATGGAGCTACTCAATATTACGCCTGAATAAATGCCAGAATATCTTTATTAATTACTGCAGCCTGGGTGGTTGGCATGCCGTGTGGAAATCCCGGATAGGTAATAAGTGTGCCATTTTTAAGCAGTTTTGCCGATTTTACACCTGCATTTTGGTAAGGCACGATCTGGTCATCCTCTCCGTGAAGCACTAAAACCGGAATCTCAACAGCTTTTAAATCTTCGGTAAAATCCGTTTCGGAAAATGCTTTAATGCATTCATAATGCGCCAGGATGCTGCCCATCATTCCTTGTCTCCACCAGTTTCTTCTAATCCCTTCTTTAATGTCGGCACCTTCGCGGTTGTAACCATAAAAGGGCATGGTTAAATCAATATAAAATTGTTGCCTGTTGTTAAGTGTTTGTGCTCTTATGTCATCGAAAACTGAAATGGGAACGCCATCTGGATTGGTTTCGCTTTGCACCATTACCGGAGGAACTGAACTTATTAAAACCGCCTTTGCAACACGGTCTTTACCGTATTTATTTACGTAACGAATGACCTCGCCACCTCCTGTTGAATGGCCGATGTGGATTGCATTTTTCAGATCCAGAAATTCGGTTAATTCAGCCACATCTGCAGCATAGGTTTCCATGTCGTGACCACTGGTTGTTTGTGTAGATCTGCCATGACCTCTTCTGTCATGTGCGATGACGCGGTAGCCTTTTTGAAGAAAGAAAATCATTTGTGCATCCCAATCATCGGCTGATAGTGGCCAGCCATGGTGGAACATGATGGGTTGGCCGCTGCCAAGATCTTTGTAAAAAATTTCTGTTCCGTCTTTTAATTTTAGAGTTTTCATGTTGCTTTGAGTTTAAGTTTTAAATTTATTATTTGAGTGATATTTTTTGCCGGCAAATGCTGTGCGTTGTTTTCTTAGGTAAATCTACCGCAGCGCCAATGGTTACGCAGGCAGAATTCGGTGAACAGGCAAAAAAGTTCGTTAAGTAAGCTTGCGGTGCGATGGAGGGCGAAGCATTTCGGTTGGCTTGAAATCATTTTCAAAAGGAACAAAAAAAAATCACCACATAGTTGTGGTGATTTATAAAGTGTAGATGGCGTGTTGCAATTAGGCTATTTAAACAACCATTTTCTAATGAGTTTGGTGTAATTTGGCATAACGAGGTAAACCATTAAAAAAACAACGCAGCCTGTGCTAATAAGGCTGTCGAAGAAATGATTTTTGGGGAGGCCAATTAAACGCAGGAATGGAAAAATAATAACTGGAACGAGCAGAGATACTGGATAAATTGCCGACCAGGTTGCCAGGGCCTGCTTCCATCGTACAGGAACCTTACCTGTTACACTTTCAGAATTGAAAAGAAAATCGAGACCGGACTTTATTTGATACCGATCACTTTTCCTGAAGAACGGTTGTGCTTTTTCGATAAATCTTTTTCGCTCCGGAGATTCCATCCACTCTTTGAGATTATCAATCGTATCGAACCTCATTATTACGGTATAAACGAATGTTAAATTGGGGATTGGCTTTACAATCTGCAAATCTATAAAGCCCTGGGCATGTTTAGAAACCGGAAGTATTTCATCCAGCCATCTTTCGTAATCCAGCTTCTTACCCTCGAGAATATGATGCGTAATCACCACTGAGGCGCCTTGATTTTCCATAAGTTTTGATCAGTTTCCTGTTAAAAAGCTCTTTTATACTGCCATGGAATTGAAATTTCCAGCTTCAGTGTTTTTGCTGCATGAATGGCAAAGTAAGGGTCGCGAAGGTGTTCTCTCGCAACAATAACCAAATCCGCATGCCCGCTTTCGATAACCTCATTTGCCTGGGCAGCATCAGTTATCATTCCAACGGCTCCTGTTGCAATGCCGGTCTGCGCTTTAAGGGCTGTGGCAAACTGAACCTGATATCCTGGATAAACTTTGTCTTTACTTACGTTCGTAAATCCTCCGCCTGAGGCAGTAATCAAATCGACGCCTTTCTCTTTGAGCACTTTTGAAAGGGAAACGCTGTCCTGCAGGCTCCATCCTTCTGGCGTATCTACATAATCGACTGTTGAAATGCGCACCAAAAGAGGCATACCTTCCGGAATGACCAAACGCACTTTTTCAACTGTTTCTATGAGAAAACGAATCCTGTTTTCTAAAGAGCCGCCGTACTTATCCTGGCGTTTGTTAATTAAAGCAGAATAGAACTGGTGGAACAGATATCCATGGCCTGCATGCAGTTCTATGGTATCGAAACCTGCACGAACAGCCCTTTGCGCAGCTTTTACGAATTGCTCCTGCAAGTTTTCAATTTCTTCGATAGTTAATGGTTGTGGCACTACACCATTCATTTCCGTTGCCGATGAGGATTTAACTGTCCAGCCGCCTTCCTCTGCCGATAATGGCTTCATCCCTAAATTAGGATGGCGAAGGCTTCCTTTTCCGCCCGAATGCCATAATTGGATACCGATTTTTGCACCTTGTTCATGCACAAAATCAACAATGTTTGCCCAGCTTTTTTCCTGTTCATCGTTCCAAATCCCCACATCGTTCAGGGTAGCAAGGCCATCCGGAGCAACCGCGGTACATTCGGTAATTATCAGGCCTGCTCCGCCTACAGCACGGCTACCAAGGTGAACAAGGTGCCAGTTGCCTGGAATGCCATTTTTTGCGCTATACTGCTGCATTGGCGATACAACGATTCTGTTTTTCAAATTGAGTTCGCGAAGAACTAAGGTAGAGAATAGGTTCATTTTCTGCTTTTCTAAAGTTGTTTTAAAAATAATTCTGCCTCAACCGTCGCGGCGGTTAGCACCTGTTTTAATTGATTTAAAATGGCATCGGATTGAGGCGTCATCTCCAGGGCAGTTTCAAGTTCATTGAGTTGGTTTTCGAGAAGTGTAAGTAAGCCCATCATGGCGATGCTCGTTTTAAGGTCGTGCGCCCGGAGCCTAACTACCTTAAAGTTTCCCTCCTGATAAGCTGCAGTCAATTGCGACAGGTGAAGGGGTATGTTTTCAATAAATTGCCTGGTAACGGTTTGCTCAAAGCTGTTGTCGCCGCCGCTTATCGAGCGCATATAGGTTAAATCCAAAAGTCGAAAGTCGCTTTCCTTTCCTTGTTCGCTTTCCGTTATTGCATGCTCCTGTAAACCGAAACCTGCAATAAGTTTAAAAAGTTCGTCTTCTTTAATGGGCTTGGATATGTACTCATTCATGCCGCGACTCAGGCACTTTTCACGTTCTCCCGCCAGGGCATGTGCGGTCATTGCAATAATTGGGATGTCGGATTTTAGAACCTCGCGTATGTGCTGAGTAGCGGCATAGCCGTCCATTTGTGGCATCTGTATATCCATTAACACCAAATCGTAGCTAATATTGGCGAGTTGTTCCACAGCTTCAGCGCCGTTGGAAACAATATTAAAGTCTATATTCCACTGCAACAGCAGATGCTTCATCAAACTCTGGTTAATGGCATTATCATCTACAACCAAAACCTTTAAGGCCATATTGGCTTTATCTTTAAAGTAACTTGCATCTTTAGCCGGCACCACGTTAAGCTGCTCCTGGGAGATGTAGTACGGGATATAAAAATCGAATGTGGTTCCTTTACCCTGTTCACTATCTACCTTAATGTCTCCATTTTGAAGTAAGATTAGACTTTTTACTATCGAAAGTCCCAGCCCCGTTCCACCGAAGTTTCTCGTTGTCGAATCCTCGCCCTGGTTAAAGCGCTCAAAAACTTCATTAAGTTTTCCTTTTTCAATGCCGATTCCTGAATCGGAAACCCTAAAGCCGATGGTGATTTTATTTTCAATCCGGTCTTTCGTGTAAACCTCGATACCAACGCCTCCCTGGTGCGTAAATTTTATGGCATTGCCGATAAGGTTCACCAGGATTTGCGTTAACCTTGTTGCATCTCCAATCAGCGTATCAGGGATAGAGGCATCCACTTTAGTGGATATGGTTAACCCTTTTTCTTTTACCCGTTCTGAAAATAAAGTTTCAACAGAGTTTGTAAGGCCATTTATGCTAAACGTTGCCGGACTAATGCGAACCATTCCTGCTTCAATTTTGGAAAGGTCTAAAATATCGTTTACAATTGCCATGAGGTTTTCTCCTGAGCGTTGAATTGAGGATACAAACTCTGCGGATGTGGAATCGAGACTTCGCTTTTGAAGCAAATTTGTAAAACCCAAAATACCACTTAAAGGTGTACGAATCTCATGACTCATGTTTGCAAGAAAATTCTCTTTAGTTTGTGCAGCTATTGAAGCCATTTTTTCTGCAGCATTCAGTTCCATAATTAATAAATGTTGCCGGCGAAACTGACGCACAATATGGTAACCGATTACCGCACCGCTTAGTACCAATAGAATCAACAAACAGATGTCGTAGAATCTTGATTTGCTGCCCATCTCTTCGCTAAGCCTGCTCAGTTCGAGCATATCCAATTGGCGGCTTTTATTGATTTTTGCAGTGATGGAAGTAATCTCATTGGAAATTTTTCGTGCCCGCGGATTGGCAATCGATGTTTGATCGTCCATATTACCTAAAGTATGATACCGATGCAAAAGGCGCTCTTTGACAATCTTTTTATCCAGGGCAAGCACACTTAAGCGCCGAATCAGCTTTTCTTCGCCAGGGTCTTTGTTATCCTGAGATAATGAATCGAGAAATCCTTCAATCTGATTTATTTTTTGGTCAATTCCTTCAAGATGCGTGGTATCGTTAGTGGCAATGGAGGCCCTGATTCTACTCTCAACGCCTAAAATATCCCTATCGATTTCCCGAAGGTGGTTGCTTGATCGTAATTCGTGTAAGAGCGTATTGTTGTTTGTTATCAGCGCTTTGGTATTTCTTGCCGAGTTTAACTGTATCCCAATCAATAAAATTGAATCTGCAATGAAGGTGAATACAATCAGATAAGCAAAGCGCTTATTGCCCATAACCGTAGATATGTTGATCATGATGATATAATAAATTAAGGTATAGCCGGGATAATAAATGAGCTACAAGATTTACTGGACTGGAATGAAAGCGCATCGTTAAAATACATTCATTCTGGCATTTAACGCTTTGCGATAAGCATCTGCAACGGGAATAAATTGCCCGTTGATAACCAGACCTCCATCCTGCAAGGTGTCGATTTTACCCAGCGAAACAATGTAAGAGCGATGAACCCTAACGAAATTGTCTTTTAACAAACGTTCTTCGGCAGCTTTCATCGTTCCATGTATGGCAAACATTTTTTCCCTTGTGTAAAACTTTACATAATCACCCATAGCTTCCGCATAAAAGATATCGTCGAGCTTTAGTCGCCTGGTCACATTTGAGTCTCTTACGAACAGAAATTCATCTTTGCTAATCTGTACATTTTCGTTCCTGCTTTCCAATATGGCCCGGGCCTTCGTTACAGCCTGTAAAAATCGCGATTGAGTAAAAGGCTTCAGCAGATAATCGGCAATATTGAGCTCGAAAGCTTCTAATGCATAATCCTTATTAGAAGTTGTGAAGATGATAATGATTTCTTTGTCGTTAAGATTCCGCGTTAGTTCAATACCTGTCATTTCCGGCATTTCAATGTCTAGAAAAAGCAAATCAATTTTTTCACTTTGCAGGTGATTGTACGCTGCAAGTGCATTGTTATACTCGCTTATAATGTTAAGGTTTGGAATCTGTTTGGCCAGGTGCACAAGCGTTGTTCTGGCGATATCATTATCATCAACTATCAGGGCTTTCATTGGTGCAATAATTTAGTATAAAACAAATATAGCCAACGAATTTTATTTACCTGATAAATGCCGAATATTACCTGAAATAAGAGCGAATCATCCATGCCATTTCTTCATGGGTTTCCATAAGGGTGGTAATAAAATCGCTCGAACCGTAATCTTTATAGGTTTCTGCCAGGGGGCTGATGTTTCCACGTAAGAATTCGATAATGCTTTCGTGGTCTGCCAACAAATCTTTCATAAAACCTGGTCCATCATTTGCGCCCTCGCGATACTCGGTTAAATGCGTAAGGTCGAGGTAACTTTTCATTGTGGCAGGTGCAAAATGGCCAATTTTTCTGATGCGCTCGGCAACACTATCAACCATTTCGTCGAGCTGTTTGTATTGACTTTCAAAGAAAATGTGGTTTGCATGGAAATTGTCTCCCGTTACATTCCAGTGCGCATTTCTGGTTTTGGTATAGAGCAAAAATTCATCTGCCAATAGTTTTGCAAGTATGTCTGTTACTGCATTTGTGCTTTGTTCTGTGATTCCGATGTTAGCTTTCATGATTTAGTTTTTTTAGTTAAAGCTGAATTGCTTTGTTTTGATAGACTAAATCTCTGAAGGATTCTCATTAAACTGGCCGGCATTTCGGTGAAAGGGCAAAATCTATCGTTGAAACGGCAGCATCACTGCTAAAAACGTTATAGCAGATAAGCCAGGTCCAGAAAACGACCATGATGACTTACTGAAGCGATATGAGTGCTTCGAGTGCTTTCTATATAGATTTCAGGCAAGCCGGATTTGTCTTTCTGAAGGGATAAAGCCGGATACATCTTATCAAAATTACTTGCATAGCCGGCATGGTTTTCTGTTTGGATAATTTTGCAGTTTTCAAAGCTTGCAGGACTTTGATAACCTAGCGTGTGGATGCTAGCCTGTGTAATGTCGCTGTAGGTTGAAAATGTTTCACCCGAATAATTTACAGAACCAATTGCATGGGCAGCAAACAAATTGAAGCTACATTGGAAGGCTAAGGGGTTAAAACTGCGATGACCCGTGTTTCTGTTCACGATTTTATAAACTGACTCTTTCATGCTCCACATTAACCAGACCACGCAATCGGGTTGATTTGAATCTCGAATAAATTGCTGTTCGGCTGGCAAAAAAACCTTCGACAAATAGTTTTTTCTTTGCCAGTTGCTTTGGATTTTGGCCAGCTTCAAATCCACTACATCATTACCCAGCATTTTCAGCTTGTTTCTGCGCTATAATTTCCAGTGTTGCTTTTACATTCAGCATTTTTGCCATGGAGTCATTATCTATTGCGATGTCGAATTTTTCTTCAATGTCGAGCACAATATCCACCAGGTTTGCAGAGTTTATTTTCAAGTCTGTAATAAAATCTGTGTCTTCAGTGATGTGTTCCAATGCAGTCTTCTCTTCCGTGTAAGGCGTAATAATCTCTTTAAGGCCGGCAAGTATGTCGTTTTTATTCATTGTGGTATTTTTTTAAAATTAAACAGGCGTTTACATCTCCAAAACCGAAGCTTGCTTTGGCTAAAATATCAAAGTTTTTCTTTATTGTTTTACGGGGTATCTTTTGTTCATCTATAAGTAAAGCGATTTCCGGATTTAAGTCATTGCAGTTTACGTTAGGAAAAATGAAACCTTCATGCAGTTGCAAAACACTTGCAACACATTCTATGCTTCCCGAAGCGCTGATGCAGTGCCCAATCATTCCTTTTAGCGAATTGATGTAGGGGAAGTTCTCCTTCGAGCGGTTCAGGGCTATTTTCCAGTTTTCAATCTCTAATGCATCTTTACTTGTTGCTGTCAAATGTCCGTTAATTACTTCAACATCTTCGGCTTTGATACCGGCATTTTCTAGTGCTGCAATAATACAACGCTGAACGGCCAGGGGGTTTGGCGCAGTCATAGTGCCTTCGCCACGCTGCCCGCCAGAATTTAGAGAACCGCCAATTATCTCGGCATAAATTTTAGCTTTTCTAGATAGGGCGCTGTCGAGTGATTCCAACACCAGCGCCCCTGCGCCGCTACCCGGTACAAAGCCACTTGCCGTTGCACTCATTGGCCTGCTTGCAGTATGCGGTGTATCATTGTGTTTAAAAGTACAAACCTTCATCGCATCAAAGCCGCCCCAAATGTAGGGGCCGCTATCGCTTGTGCTGCCGGCAAGCATTCTTTTTGCTTTACCCGATTTAATATGCTCATAAGCCAGCAATATGCTTTCTGCACCCGTCGCACAGGCCGAAGAATTTGTGCTGACGCGGTTGCCAAGGCCAAGTTTTCCGCTTATAAAGGCACTCACGCCGCTGGCCATGGTTTGGGCAACAACACTGCTGCCAAGTTTACGGATTCCGAGCTCGTCTATCTTGTTAATTGCCCATCTAAACTTATTAATGCCCGAGGTGCCCGTACCAAAAAAAGTACCGCTTTCCCAATCGGGCTCATCTGCGCCGGCGGGCAGTAAACCAGCATCACGCCAGGCATCAAGACCGGCAATGACACCATATACAATTCCTGAACTATCCATACTGCGCATTTCAAGGGCAGAAAAATATTGATCTATCCGCTCTTCATCAAGTGTTGGTTTACCCGCTACCTGGCAGGAAAATCCGAGCCGTTCGAGTTCAGGCTGATGGGCTATGCCAGATAAGCCGCTCTTAATGGCATCTGTAAATGCTTCCACAGTTGTTCCATTTGGCGCACAAATTCCTAATCCCGTAACTACAACCCTGTTTTCACTCATTTGAATTCATTGTTAACATACCTGATATTGTTCCTTTACAAACGGTATCACCACTTTCATCTTTCATAATAACCCGGCAAGAAAGTTTGTTAAACCTGAAATAAATCTTCTCACTATTAACCAAAACCTTTGTTCCGGGGTAAACTGGCTTTAAAAAATCAACTGAACTGGAGGTCATTGCCACTCCGATACCTTTCACCACTTCTGTTTCTGCCGTTAAAAAAATACCCAGGCAAACAAGGCCTATTTGTGCCATCGTTTCGGTGAGTATCACGGCTGGGGTAATGGGAAAATCTTTAAAGTGCGACTGGTAAAACGGCAGGGACTCATCGAATGTGTATGTTCCAGTGATGCCATTTTCGCTAATGCTAAGCAAATCTCCTACAAATAAAAAGTCTTTCCCGTATGGGAGTTTGGCTAAAATCTCTTCTTTTGTCATGCTACCATTTCAACAGTATCCTTTGCGCAGAAAAGCCCGGGCCAAAGCTGAGCATCAATCCCGTTTCACCAGGCGGTGGATTCGTTTCCAGATAACGCTGCAAAACGTAAAGTACCGTAGCGCTACTCATATTGCCATATTGCCTTAAAATCTCTTTAGTCTGGTCGATGTTTTTTCCGAGCGCACCAAAAAGTTCTTCAACTACCTGAATAATTTTCTTTCCCCCGGGATGAAAAATCAAGTGGTTTATATCGGCAATTTCCATCCCATTCTTCGATAAAAAAGGATGAATGATTTCCGGAAAATGTGAGGCAATTGTTTCAGGAACTTCCACATCCAACACCATTTGAAGTCCGCTATCGGTTAGTTTGAAACCCATCATATCTTCCGCTTCGTAAAAATGATACATCTCTTCAGCTACAATTTCCGGACCCTCGTCTGCTTCATCAGAACTTAGCAGCACGCAGGCAGCTCCGTCTCCAAAAATTGCCGCACTCACAATATTGGCCATCGAGAAATCATTTAGCTGGAAAGTGGCCGTTGGCGATTCCACAGCAACAACAGCAGCTCTCTTTCCGGGGTTTGCTTTCAAAAAGTTCTTCGCATAAATAATTCCGGAAACACCTGCTGCACAACCCATTTCGGTAACCGGCAGGCGCACAATATCCTGCCTTAAGCCGAGGGCGTTAATCAGGTAAGCATCCAGCGAGGGTATCATAATGCCGGTGCAACTTACGGTAATGATGAAATCCAGATCCTTTGGTTGCCAGTTTGCCTGCCCAAGGGCAACAGATAGGCACTCTTTGCCTAGTTTGATTACTTCCCTGATGTAAATGTCGTTCCGCTTTTCAAAACTCAACTCAGAAAACACTTCTTCTGGCGCCATTATCGAGTACCGTTTATCTACCGCTGCGCCTTCAAATATCTTTTTAACTTTTCTAATAAAGCGCTCATCCTGACCGTTTAGCCAAACATCCAGAAAGGGCAAAATTTCAGAAGTTTCCCTGGAAAATTCGGGTAAGGCTTTACTTACTGTTTTTATTTTTACGCTCATATTGTTTTTATAACCCATAAATATCTAAAAGCCCATCGCCAGCCAATATAGCTCGAAGTTGTATTCAAAGCTTTCGTATAGCCATTCAAATCCTCGCGTTTAAATCCCCGAAGTATGGAAACCAAGCCGTCTTCCCTAGACATATCGTTTAGTCTGAAAACATAACTTAATGCCGTAAAAAGCCGATAGGCGATACTGCTCCGTTGAAGGTCGTTAACTACAATACCTACGAAAACGCCTTTACGAAGGTTGTTCAAAAGCTTTATTATTTCGCTATCCGAGAAATGGTGCAGTGTAAGGGTAAAAAGCATAACATCGCATGTTTCCGGTTCTTTCGATTCATCGAAAATATCGCTGCACTGATACCGGATTTCGGGGTAAGCCTGCGAGCAACTTATCGCATGGTCGATGGTACACTTGTTTGCGTCGATTCCCTTTAACTCGAAGTTGAGTTTATGTTTTTTGGCATAATCGGATAGCATCCTGAGCATTGCGCCATTGCCGCAACCAACATCTGTAATCCTTAGCTTTGCGGTTTGGTTGTTTTTCATCAACATCCTGATACCTTCCAGCGTCACTTTATTGCCGCCAAGCAGCTTATTAATTGCGGCGATTTTATCAAGCGCATCGGTTAAAATATCACCTTCCATTGCAAAATCGTCCATAATTTCTGGAGCGGTACTTCGTTTCGTTGTATCTATTGGCATTTAATCAGGGATTGAAATTGGTTTTCCGTGAGTTAATTTAATGGTTGTAGAAAGCAGTTTGGGTAGTTTTGCAAGTGTACCCAATGCGAATTTCTGTATTGGTGCGCTTGCAAAAACGGCAGATAACAGTTTGCCCGCAATGAGCCTGCGCTGAAATAAATTTTTCCATTGTGCGGTATATTCTTTTTCCATTTCTTCCCTTAAAATTTGCCTGTCTTTTAGAAAACGCGTAACCAGTTCAGAAGCGATTTTTGCGCTGTGTATTGCCATTGCCATCCCGTTTCCGCAAAGCGGATGGATTAGTGCAGCTGTGTCGCCCAGCATAATGATGTGCTCAAAAACCGGTTCCTTTGCCTCAAAACAAATTTGACTTATGGTCATTGGTGCCTCGAAAAGCATTCTTGAACTTTCTAAGATTTTTTTCAGAAAGTTATTTTTATAGAGAACCTGTTGCTGATAATTTTCGATGTTTTTGAAACGCTTAAAACTGTTATAATCTGCCAGATAACAAATGTTTAATTTATCGTTTTCGACTTTTGATACACCACAATAGCCGCCACTAAAATTATGTAAGGCAACGCGGTTTGAAGGAAAATCGCCCTGGTAATGTGCTTTAACGGCAAGATAAGGCGATTTTTGTTGAATGAAACGCCGGTTTAGAGATTTATCGAGGGTAGACCTTTTACCAAAGGCCCCAAGAACCTGTTTTGCACTCAGTTCTTTTCCAGAAGCGGTTTCAATATAAAAACCTTCATCACGATGTTTTATGTTAGTCACTACATCAAAAACAAACGAAATCCCTCTTTTTAAGGCTTCAAGGTAAAGAAAATGATCCATCGCGTAACGACTCAAGCCAAAACCGCCAAGCGGCAAATTTGCACTCATAGAAGTGCCCGCTGGCGAGGTGAATTGCAACTGTGTAATTATTGATGGATTTAAATCATCAAACGAAATACCCAGCCATTTTAAATAAGGAAGTACTTCGTTGGAAACATATTCGCCACAAACCTTATGGTGTGGGAAAGTATTTTTTTCAATTAGTGTGACCTGAAACCCCGTTTTTTGTAAATGCAGCGCCGCAGTTAAGCCAGCTAGTCCACCACCAATTATAAGGATTTCAGTTTCAATCTGCATATGTTTAAGGTAACAATTTCTCTGGTTTATTGTTCAAAAAACAATTGCAGTTTTATAAAGTTGCATTTGTAAGTGAGCGCCATTTTTTGGGTTATAACTTTAAAATTATAACGCCCCTAAAATTTAATAGTATATTAATAATGTTATAAATATATAAATAATATATAAATATACTATATTGCACAATGCAAAACGATAGTTCCTCACTAAATATTTTAAACACGAAAACTTCAACACCATTGAAGGAGGATGCTTTTTTAATGGATGATGAAATGAAAATATCGCTGATTTCCGAGCGTTTTGGCGAAATACTAGAAATTTTAGGGCTTGACCTGAGCAATGACAGTTTGAAAGGCACGCCAGACAGAATTGCTAAAATGTACGTTAAGGAAATTTTTAGCGGCTTAAATCCGGCGAACCGGCCAGAACCCACCCTGTTTGATAACAGCTTCAGCTACGGAGAGATGCTTGTAGAAAAGAACATATCGGTGTTTAGCAACTGCGAACATCACTTTGTGCCCATAACCGGCAAAGCTCATGTGGCTTACGTGAGTAGCGGAAAGGTTATTGGACTTTCCAAACTCAACAGAATTGTTCAATACTATGCGCAAAGGCCGCAAATACAGGAAAGGCTTACTATCCAGATTGCCGAAGAAATTGCGCAGGTTTTAGCAACTGACGATGTTGCAGTCATGATTGATGCAAACCACCATTGTGTATCTGCAAGGGGGATTAGAGACATTTCAAGTTCAACCATTACCACTTATTTTGGAGGTCAGTTTAAGGATAAAGATAAAAAAAATGAATTTTTAACCTACATCAGCAAATGAGATTCGAAGATAAAAACATCCTTGTAATAGGCGCCAGTTCTGGTATTGGTCTTGCGCTTACCGGGCTTTTGGAGCACGAGGGCGCAAAGGTATTTGCGGCAAGCCGTAGTCGTTCAGACAGTTGGCCTGAGTCTGTAAAATTTCAAACGCTCGATGTAACCGAAGGGTTTGATACCCTCGGCCAATTCTTACCCGAAAAGCTACACGGACTTATTTACAGCGTGGGGAATATTAATTTGAAGCCTTTTTCCAGATTGACTGAAAAAGACTTCGTTGAAGATTTTCGGCTGAATGTGCTCGGTGCCGCGATGTCAATTCAGGCTTCGCTAAATGCTTTAAAAAATGCTAGTCAAGCGTCGGTAGTATTGATAAGTTCTGTTGCCGCAAGAACCGGAATGGGTTTCCATGCAAGTACTGCCACTTCCAAAGCCGCGGTAGAAGGACTTGCTTTGTCGCTTGCTGCCGAGCTCGCCAGCCTTGGCATAAGGGTAAATGTAGTCGCTCCATCGCTAACAGATACGCCAATGGCTTCAAAATTTCTGAATACGCCCGAAAAGATCCAGGCATCAGACAAAAGACATCCGATAGGGCGATACGGAAAAGCGAAAGACGTAAGCGCCATGATTGCATTTTTATTATCGGAAGATAGTAGCTGGATAACCGGACAGGTAATTTCCGTTGACGGCGGTATGAGCACTTTGCGAACCAACCTTTAAAGCCAAAATTATGATGTACAAGCTAATCAACGACCTTGTTAATTCGGTGAAAACCTACGAGGAATCTGGCACAAATGCAGTGGAGGATGTTTCTTCTTTTATTGACTGGCTTAAAGACAACGTAAAAACGGGCGACACCATCACTGGGGCTAACTGGGCCGGAAAGGAAAGCGGCAGATCTGCAGACAGTGTTATCAATACCTCCCTTGTACACGTATACCGGTTTGCGAGGTCGCACGCACGGGCAGCCATAACGGGTAGCAGTTTTACCACGCCTGATGAATTTATTTACCTGATTACACTTTCAAGCATGGGCAGCATGAGTAAAACTGCGCTGATACGGGAGAACATTCACGAAAAGCCCGCGGGTGTGCTTATTATCAACAGGTTGATTGAAAAAGGATTTGTAGAGCAAAAATCTATGGAGGGTGATAAGCGAAGCCGGATTATTCACATTACAGAGAGGGGCAGAACAGCCCTAAAAGAACGGATGACTGCCATTAGGGCGGCCTCTGCAAACGTGACTGAACCACTTTCGCCAGCGGAGAAAACAAAGCTGATTGAACTTCTTGCTAAGCTGGAAGACTTTCATCATGCAAAGAATGAAAAATAATCAGGATTATGGAAGATTTTGGCATCTGAAGATTTCAAATTTTGCAGGTTACGCCTAATTTGAAAAGCAAACGCCAACTAACTGGTGGCATGGATTTAAGATTTCCTTGCCGCTGTTTTAAAAAACTATGAAAAAAATATTTGATGAAGTTTCTGCACAATGCAGTCAATTAGTCACCAAAAGGTACAGCACCAGCTTTTCACTGGGAATACGCTTTTTGGGAAAAGAGCTAAGGGAGCCGATATATTCGATATATGGATTTGTTCGCCTTGCAGATGAAATTGTGGATAGTTTCCACGATTACGACAAGGAAGCCATGCTTGGGAAACTGAAAAGAGAATGCTTCGAAGCGTTGGAGGAGCAGATTAGCATTAACCCGATTTTGAACGCCTTCCAGGCTGTAGTAAACCGGTATCAGATTGAACGGGAGCTTATTGAGCTATTTCTTGAAAGCATGGAAATGGACCTGCTCAAGAATGAATACACCCCAAAAAAATATAAAAAATACATTTTGGGTTCGGCTCAGGTTGTGGGGTTAATGTGCCTTCGGGTTTTCACCAACCGCGATAACAATGCTTACTCGCAGCTTAAGCCATCAGCAATGATGCTTGGTTCTGCGTTTCAGAAAGTCAATTTTTTACGGGATATTAGTGATGATTACTCTAAGCTGAGCCGCAGCTATTTTCCTGGTGTAGACATTCCGAAATTTTCCAACCGGGAAAAGTTGTCAATCGAAAAAGAAATATCCGATGAATTTAACTCGGCGCTGGAGGGCATCAAATTATTACCTGCTTCTTCGAGAAATGGTGTTTATCTTGCATACACTTATTATAAAAAGCTTTTTGATAAAATAAGAAGGAAAGATTCGCAAGCGGTTTTACAGGAAAGAATCCGGATATCGAACTTCAAAAAATTTCTGCTTATGTGTAATGCTTCCCTGCGCTACAAAGCAAATAAGTTATAAAAGCGTTTTATAAATTGCTTCAATACCTTTGGCCAATCTAATCCAAATTAAGATTGGCCAAAGCATTTAGCGATACAAACAGAACGATAAGTTGCTAACCTCGCGATTTAATCCTTCCCTGCTCTTCAGTTTTCTCTTTGCCACTCAAAGCTTTAACTTTTTTGTTTCCAAAATTATAGTTTAAGCCAACATACAAGCCGCGACTTTCCCACTTCCTGGAATTGCGTTGACTTACATTGCCAATTACTGCGTTTTGGGTCCATTTTTGGGTATCGAAGATGTCTCGCATGGCGAGGCTGCAGTTAATCCTTTCTTTAAATAAAGGTTTTTTAAGCGTAAAATCTACGCTGTAAATTGGTTTCGTTTCATAAATAGATGAGCGACTTGCGTAATTGAACCAGGCGCTAAGACCTGCTTTCCAGCCTTTACCGAGTTCGACCGTGTTGCTCAAATAACTGTTGAAACCAACCCCGCCCTGGTTAATTGTAGTTAAACCGGGGTAGCGAGACAAATCTGCCTTATAAAACTGATAATATGGTTCAGCAGAAAAGTAACCGCTCCAGGCTCTAAAAAGTTTAAAAGGTGTAGATAAACTCATATTCAAAAAGCTTCTGCGACCGGCATTTACGGGCAGTTCTAAAGTTTGATCGCCTTGCTGGATTCTTATCACATCTATAAGATCTGCTGTCGTGCTATAGCTCAGTTTGAGCTGGCGCTGCCCGTTAAAAGTATAATCGAGTTCTACACTTTGCGTAAACTGAGGCAAAAGAAGCGGGTTTCCCCTCGAAGCATAATAAAAATCGGTACGATAGAGATATGGGTTTTGATCCTGAAAAGATGGCCGGCCAAGGCGCCTGTTATAGGTAAGGCCGATACTGTTATTTTCATTTATCTGATACCTAAAAAAGAAGGTTGGAAAAAGGTTGAGGTAAGACGTATCTGGCTTGGCGGTCCTGTTTCCCAACTCATCTATCGAAAGTCCGTTCATGTTGGTATATTCCCCCCGGAGGCCAGCCTGAACATTAATTTTACCAAAAGTTCTTTCTAGTGAAAGGTAGGCCGCCATTATTTTTTCAGCATAGTTGAAATCATTCTTTTGAAAGATTTGTGAATTATCAGTAGCCGTTTGAACGCCCTGCAACAGGTTGGCAGTTTCACTAGAAGAAAATTTGACTCCGGATTCTAAATTTGCTTTACCCAGCTTTTGAGTATAATCTGCTTTGATGGAAATAAGATCTATTTTGTTGTCGGTATTATTTTGAGATTTTGAACTTCGTTTGGTAACCGCAAAAACATTATCTACATGGTTACCAAGAATTGCGGTGTAATGCAGCCAATCGGCCTAGTACTAGCTTTTCATCTTTTTTGCCCGTGAACTGGTAATTAAGGTTGGCGCCGAAACGATTTTCAGTCATATTTGCCAGTGCAGTAGTTGAAAGCACATCAGCATCGCTACCAGACACAATCGTTTTTGCAGTTGAAGGAAAGTCATCCCATGTTCTCTGGTAAGAAAGAATGGTACCAAGTTTGCTTTTTTTGTTTAATTCAACCTCCATTCCCGAGCGCAACATGGTATTGCTGTAACCTTGACGTTCCGTTCCAGATTGGTTTAACACTTTGTCAGCAAGTATGCGATCGCTCGTAACTTCGGTAAACTGAAGACTATTGTCGAGGTTGGCATTAAAAAAAGCGCTGACTGCTTTCGTTTTTAGATTCAAATTAGCGGCATCATTCTGTTTGTAGTGTTGCATTTGCTGGTACCCGGCCAAAAGGTTTCCGCTCAAGCCATTGGCATCTGATTTTTTGAAAACAAGGTTGATAATCCCTGCGTTGCCTGCAGCGTCATATTTTGCTGAAGGATTGGAAATTACTTCTATGGTTTTCAGTGTAGCCGCAGATGTACCTTTCAGCAAAGTTGCGAGTTGCTGCGCATTAAGCATCTGCATCCGCCCGTCTAGCATTACCTGAATACTTGCTTTGCCACTGATCTTTACATTGTCCTGCCCATCTACAGTTATGCCCGGGACCTGGCGCAAAATTTCGAGCGCATTTAGTCCGGCAGCAGCAACCATCGACTCTACATTTAGTAGTATTTTTCCTGTTTTAATCTGAACGATTGGCACAGTGCTTTTTATCTGCACATCATTTAGTTTGTAGGTTTTCGTCGTGTCTATTTTTCTATCGACCGTTGCGTTTTCAGTTTGTGCAAGTGCGACAAAGTTGATAATCAGAAGTAGAAATAAAATTGATAGGAGTTTCATATATCGGTTTTTTCTTCAAAACTCCGAATTATGGTAATGCCCATCGCCTCACATTATAATTTGAGACAACAACTATAGGTATCAGATTATAATTTAGGCCTTATAGGCAGGTTCGAGGTAATCTTTTGGTGTTTTACCGGTAAATTTTTTAAAACTCCTGTTAAAGGTTGCTTTCGAATTAAAGCCCGCATCGAAGGCAATTGCAAGCAATGTCTGGTTTTTAAAAGCTGGCATTGCCAGTCTGTTGATCACCGCATTAACCCGATATTGATTTATATAGTCGTTAAAATTAAGTTCAAATTGCTGGTTTACAACCCTGCTGAGCAGCACCTGATTTGTTCCAAGTTTTTTTGCTACCTCACTCAAAGTAAGGTCAGCCCTTTCGAAAAGAAATTCCTTTTCCATCAGTTCTAAAAGTTCTTTCCCGAGTGTAATCATTTTTTCGTCTGATTTTACCGGCATGCCCGAATTGCTGTTTTCCTCGATGGTTTCAGCTGGCGAAAGTATTTTTGGCTCATCGAAACCGGAAAGCAGCGCTGGGTAAAACTGCAGTTTATGCAAAGGAAGGTGTACTGCATGGAAGGCATTTATGGCGATGTAATAGACAACAAGCGCAAATCCGAGATAATAATACCAGGGACCGAAATACCGCATCCGCTCAAAAAATTCGAAATTTGAAAGTATCGTTCTGATGATTGGCAAAACACTCAATAAAGCAAAAGCGTAAAGAAAGTTTCGTAACCATTTTAAACTTGCCTGATCGGCGAAAGATGTTGCAATTGCAGTGTAGCGCTTATATTGGTTATAGTACCTGATTGCCAGAAAAAGATAAATTAACACGCTAACCATCGATAGCATGGTATAGCATTCTGCAAAATCAGCATCTTCATATTCATTCGTAAAATGATATCCTTTGTAAAAAATGAGATCTGCGAGGCTTGTAGCTACGCTAATGAACAGATAAAGAAATCCGGGCAAAAAGTGTAACCAGTTAGCACCTTTAATGCGGAAGCTATAATTGAATATCGACCGCGTATAAAAATACAAAAGCGGACCAATAAACAGACTGTGAACGAAGGGAATAAAGAACAGGATATCGCGATAAGGCTGATTATCGTACCAGCCTGCGAAACCGACCATAAATGGCACGATGAGCAATGCAGCAATAAGCAGGAACCAGCCCAGCAATTTGTCGGCATAATTATCCTGACTGAAACTTCTCTTAAAGCAGAGAAAAGCGTACACCAAAATATGAAAAAAGAAAATTAAAAGCAGCGAGCTTTGCAGGCCGAATTGGAAAAGCATAGGCGGAATTTAGCAAAAAGTATTTCTAATTTAGGCGTATAAATTGGTGATAGCAAGGCCGTAGATCAATATCTTAAATTATATTGAGCGAAATGATAGGATTTTTTGGTTGGGATTTCGTTGAGCGATGGCAAAGTTAGGAAATATAGAAAACCACGCAAAGCGACAAGGCAATATCTGATTTAACCTGATGGGTTTAGAAGGGAGCAATGAAGCAGCCGTTGATGAAATTTCCATGATGATAGATATGGCCAAAAAAGGTTAAAATGAATATCAATTTGTAAATCGCATTTAGTTTCTGTTTTACGGCAAACTAAAGGCGATTTGCCTTTTCACACACTTCTTTCGCGCTCCATCAAAGAAAATTTAATGGACAAATCTCCCTAATTATTTACAAAACGTTTACCGTTTAATTTCGAAATTACATTTGCTTCTCTGTATTTTGATAAAAAAAACATGAAAGCATTTGCATTAACAGTCAGCCTGTTCCTATTTGGAGTTTCCGGCTTTGCTCAAATTTATAAACCAATTGTAAGCACCAATAAAACCTATAGGGAAACGCTCAAAGGCGTTAGTTATACTTACAAAGATGGTGTTGTAACATTAAAAAACAACGGGAAATTTGATTTAGGTACAGTGAGTATTATCGCAGAATCAAAGTCTGATCCCTCTCTTTTTGGCATCGCCTTGTTTGAAGATGGCGTATATAGAAATAAAGTTTATAAAATGAGCGTATACTTCACATCTTCCGCCAAAAAAAATGATGATGAAGTTCCGCTGAAGGCAATTGACCAGCCAAATTTAATTTTCTCTTTCGATAAGGCAACCCGGGCAATGCCGTAATTTTCCCTACCAGACCGAGGTTTTGTACGCGATTAAAATGGCAGATTAATCTTTTAACAGCATTGGCAAAACACAATCTTTGGAAAAGTGTTGTCTTTATAAATAAAACTACCATGCAACCATTCAATGTAAAAATTGGCGAAGGCGATTTATGTCAATCGTATACAGTACTGCCCGAAAAGGATTATTATTCGATAATGTTTAATGATAAGATAATTTGTGCTATTGAAGAAAAAGATGGAAACTGGGTTGAGATTCCGCTTGCAGAAGTTCATAGTCACGACCTTGAAATAAAATCTAGCGGTGTTCACCAGCAGGGCGCTGCTTTAGAAGTTCCGATAGAAGAGATTGGCAGGGAAATCTCGCTTATTTTGGCGGGCCTTCCAGAATCATCGCAGGATGAAACTTGCAATTAAATTTTTTAGTTTTATTCGAATTCCATTATCGATATGAAAGAAAAGGGCATTGAATGCTGATAAAGTCTCTAAAGATTAAGGATGGCGTCAATCCGGATTATGGCGCACATCTTTTAATCCTTTTTTTTGGAATTCTTAAATTCAGCTTGCACCTCATTACTATAAATGGCTATGGTTTGCATGCTGATGAATTATACTACATCGAATTAAGCCGTCGATTTGAATGGGGTTACCTGGATATTTCGCCGTTTGTAACCTGGATGGCCAGATGTGCTTCAATTTTTGGAGAATCGACCTTCGCGTGGCGTTTACTCCCAATCCTGTTTTCTTCTTTTACCGTAATGCTTACGGGATATTTAGCCCGAATATTAGGCGGTGGGAAATTAGCGATTGCCATTTCATGTTCGGCAATTATTTGCTCACCAGCCGTACTTGCCACCTCCTACCTGCTTCAACCGGCGGTTTTTGACCAGTTTTTATGGGTGCTGTTAACATTCGCACTTATTGCTTTTCAAAAAGAAAGGCAAAGAAGGTATTTATATCTAGCCTCCCTGGCTTTCTCTTTCGGGATGCTTAATAAATACACCATTCTTTTTTACGCACTTTCGCTGGTGCTCGGTTATTTAATCTTTTATCGAAAAACATTCCGCTTTAGTGAACTGAAACTTTGGGCAGGTCCGTGTATGCTTTCTGTTGCCGTGCTTTTCCCTAACATGCTTTGGCAATGGCAGCATGGCTTTCCAATTTTTCATTATTCTGGCGTTGTTGCCAGCGGGGCATTACAGGTTGACGTAGGAGATTACCTTTTTCAATTATTTTTTTTCCACGGCGCAAGCGTGGCCGTGTGGACTGCAGGCCTTTTTTTCATCATTTTTCAGAAAGAGAATCAACAAAGTCAAAGGATATGGGCATTTTCCTTTCTGCTGATAATTGCTTCCCTCCTTTTGCTCAAAGGAAAACTGTACTACGGACTTGGAATCTTTCCGCTTTTTTTTGCATATGGTGGGTATTGCTGGGAGATGATGTTCAACAAAAGCAACCGAACCTTCAAAGTGTTGTTTTTCATTGTTGTTTACCTATTCGGTATCCTCAGTCTACCTTTGGTAATTCCTTTATTTTCATTGCCGGTGTCGAAAATCTACATCACAAAAATGATTAAGTTGACCAGCTTTTCGAGGCCCATGCTTTGGGAAGATAACACCGTGGGAACGATACCCCAATTTTTTGCAGACATGACGGGCTGGGATACGGCGGCAGCGAAAGTGATGCAGATTGCAGAAAGCTACCCCGACAAAAAAATGATGGTTCTAACCGACGATTACGCCATAGCGGGAGGAATGAAGTACTTTGGCGGTCCTGACATGCCTCAGGTCGTGTCGCCACAAAATAGCTTTTCGCTCCATTCTCCGGCTTCCTTAAAAGGAAAAAATATTATTTACCTCTTAAAAAACAAGATTGAAAGAGCTGAACTATTAGCGGAAAACGTGAAGTTTGCTGAGGCGCTCGAGATAGAAAATTCGCATTTAAACGGCATCCACATTTATATACTTTTTAATGCGAGTCCACATTTACAAAAGATTTATCGCTCCGAAAGAGAAGCTTTTTACCCGCAAGCCAGACATGCTTTTTAACAACAATCCGACAAATATTTTGTTGTTAAAAGCATGGAAACAGCAGTACCCGGTTTATATATATACCCGAATTTTATCGATGAAGAGTTGGAAGAAAAGTTGATGGCTGAGATTGACAGCCAGACTTGGATGGTTGATTATTTGCGTCGGCTGCAATATTACGGCTTTAGAAACGAACTTGAAAAACCGTACGATCTGATTTCGATCCCTTTGTCGATTCCGCCACAGATTGCTAAGTTGGCAGCGCAGATAACTGATAAAAACATTCTTATCCAACGTCCTGACCAGGTAATTATTAACGAATATTTACCGGGCGAAGGCATTAAGCCACACAAGGACAGAAATTATTACGAGAATCAGATTTGTGGCGTAAATTTGGGAAGTGGCTGCGTGATGCGGTTTATTAAGGCAAAAAATATCGAAGTAGTGGATATAGAAATTCCCAGGCGATCGTTGTACATAATGCAGTATGACGCCCGTGCGAAGTGGAGTCACGGAATTCCGCCACGAAAAAAAGATAATATTAATGGAGCACTACATCATCGTGACCGAAGGGTTTCCATCACTTACCGCAAAGTAAAACCTTCGAAGGTAAAAAGCATCAACCCTGAAGGACGCGTTGCGGCAATTTTACAGGAGAAATTCCACATACCGCCGGGCGATATTTAGCTACCAGCCAGATTTTAAATGTCTCTACCTCCGTTCATTGTAAACGCCAAATTCTGCAAGTTCAGGAGGGCGGCTAAACTTTGAAAAGGTAATTTTAATTTTTTCGCACCAAATTCTATCAAACCGAAAGATACTCACTTTCCGTTCGCCGGTTTGCTCTGCATTAATAGGATTCCACTTTCCGTTGGCAAAATAGCTTAGGGTATATTCACATGGATTTTTCGATGTGATTACCGCCATGTTGCACGCCTCTGCCCGCTCGAAGGTTATTTCATACCAAGGCGCTTTTACCGTAGGGTTAGATGACCAGCTCGAGCGAAAACTATCGTCGTTTGCAAAATCCATAATGTTCATGTCATCGCTCCAGCTTGCATCGCTTTTGGCATGCTTTGCTATATTACTGGATATTATAGGTGCCGGATAGTTACCAAGTTTTGCAGACTTAGCCGGTGTTTTGTAAATTTTACCCATCTCCTGCAATGCAAGCAGGGCATTATCGTCAATCAATCCATTTTTATTAGGCGCCACGTTAAGTATAAAATTACAGTACGCACCATTGTATGGGACTACAAACTTGTTAATTAGTTCGGCAGCGTTTTTAACCGGCGTAGTTGGAAAGGAAGTTTTCCAGAACCAGTTAGCCTGAAGTGGAAGGCATGCGAGGGCCGGCAATTTGTTGCTTTCCTTGGAGATAAATTGGCCGGCGCCTTGTTCATAAGATTTAATATCAGTGTAAAACAGCGCCTCAGTTGGATATTTTGCTGCATTAAGATCCATCACCAGGCAATTAGGCTGGAGCGATTTTATAAGTCTGTAAATATCTTCGAAAGGAACATCATCATAAGAAATTCTAGACCAAGGGGCATCCCATCCATCTATAACAAGGGCGGTAATTTCCCCGTAATTAGTAAGCAATTCCGTTATCTGATCCTTAATCAATTTAATGTGTGCCGCCGTTATCTGGTTCGGGCGAATGTCATTATGGGTATCCAAGATGGAATAGTAAAGCATAACTTTAAGGCCGTTTTTGCGAAAGGCATCTGCGTATTCCTTAACAACATCCCGCTTTAAAGGCGTGTTCATTACATTGTAAGTGGTTGTTTTTGTGTCCCAGATTGGAAAGCCGCTATGGTGTTTAGTGGTTAGGCAACCATAAGTCATATTTGCAGATTTTGCTGCCTTTGCCCATTGGTCTGCATCAAGCTTTGGAGAATCAAAAAGCGAAAGTGACGCATTAGGATCAGACCAATCCTGATCCATAAAGGTTGGCATCCCGTAGTGAATAAACATACCAAACCCGAGATCAACAAATTTCTGCTGCAATTCGCGAAGAGGTTTAGGCGATGCATTTTGCTGTGCATTTGAAGAAAAAATTGTAAATCCTAAAAGGAAAAAAAATGCAGTTATACTTTTTTTAAACGTCATATCTCTGGATGTTTATTATTTTTTTGCCAACCGCGATGCATTTAGGTTTTAACGGCGTCCTCGGTATTCAAAATTCAAAGTTACGAAGCAAATGCTTGCAATTTATATAATGAATGTTTAACAGATGTTTAACAGAACCTTAACGACGGACGCTTAATAAAAAAAATCCGTTACATTTATTGGCTAATGAAAGTGCGTGTTTATAAATGGGTCGTTTTAATCAGTTTTCTGATTCTTATTTTGGTTCAACTCGAACTTACCTACAACACGTATGTTTTGCGAGACAGAGAATACAGGCTTAAGGAAAAACAGCTTATTAAGGATGCGTACGGAAAAAGCATCGCCGATGATAAGGTTTATCAAGGTGGGGGCAAAATCCTCGATTCTATCCTGTCTGAAAAAATGCCTTTGCTAAAAAGAACCTACCTTGAAAATCCGAAAAAATTTAAAGGAACTGCGCAATTGGTTAGCAGCGCAATCTTTACTGAGCTAAAAAAAAGGAGCACGATGGATAGCGTATTTCAGTCGATAATTAAGCGCAACCAGCTCGACCCAAGTCTCAAATACCTGCTCACATTCGAATCTATTGAGGTAAACTTCAACAACCGGACGGATAACATTTATGTGTATAAAGGTTCCTCTGGGAAACAGGTTCAGAATACCAATGCTGGCAATTACGGTTTTATAATCGATGGTACGCTTGCATCGCCCAGTGAACTGAACATGGTTACCAGCCTCGCCGTTAACGGGACTTTGCTTTACGATTACCGCGTTACCTTTGACCTTTTCGTTGATTCGCCCAATCGCCCGCTAAAGGTTTTCTATAATATGCTGCCAACCTTTTTACTTGTTGGACTTTGCATCATTATTATGTTTGCAATTAATTACTATACTTTTAAAAACTGGATGCGGCAGAAAAAAGAGGCAGAAGTAAAGTCAGATTTTTTAAACAGTATAAAACACGAACTCAACACGCCCATTGCCACCATTCTTATTGCCAGCAAAAGCCTCGATGAGGAAGATGTTATAACGGACAAAAACCGGGTAAGAAACCTGGCTCAGATTGTTGAACGGCAAGCCAGGCGCCTACATGCCCATATTAACCAGATGCTCGAAATTTCGGAAATCAGAAAGCACATCAGCCTGCAGGAAACTGATCTGAATTACGCGATACTTACATTTGTAAGCGATTACCGAATAAAACTTCAATCTTCTGATGACTTAATTTTTGACCTACATGAATCAGAAAATCTGGTGATGCTCGACAATTTTGCGTTTACAGCAATGGTTCAGAATATCGTTGATAATGCTTTTAAACATAACGTTAGTGTAAACAAAAAAGTCAAAATTTCTATCAGCGAAGGCCCAAACAGCTTTTTTTTACACATTAACGATAATGGCAACGGGATGAATAAAAAACTTGAAAAGAAGATTTTCGACAAGTTCTTTCGAGCCCAAACAGATACGTCGGTACCTGGACTGGGTCTTGGACTTTACTATGTGAAACAATGTATCGACCTTCATGGGTGGAGCATAAAGCTAGAAACAGAAGTCGGCAAGGGTACGGAATTCATTATCCGAATTCCCAGAATCAGTTTTCAGAACAGATTAGAAAAGGGTACTAAAAACGACTAAATATGGGTTACGATATCGTCATAATCGAAGATGAGGCTGACCTCGGAAATGTGATTACGGAGTATTTAAAGTTACGCGGCTTCAGTGTGCTTTGGTTCGATACACCGGCGGCAGCTATCGAATATTACAAGGCAAGCCCAGCCAATAATAAACTTTTTATTGTAGATGTTCAGCTCCCCGGCATGAACGGATTTGAACTCGCCGCCGAGATAATTAAAATAAATGCGAATCAGCCTTTCTTTTTCCTTACTGCACACAACGAGAAACAAGACCGGATAAGAGGGCTGAAATTAGGCGCCATCGATTATATTTCCAAACCATTTGAAATTGAAGAACTGGTGCTTAGGATTGGTAATGTCATCAGCAAATTCTCAGAGCTGCCTGCCAAAACTGCTCACACGCAACGTTCATTTATAGAAATTGCCGACATGCGCTACCATCCCGATCAGCTTTACCTCATCATGCCGGATAATCGTGAAGTATCGCTTACCGTGCGTGAAGCCGAAGTTTTGGAGCACCTGGCACGAAATATTAATTCGCTCGTTAAGAAAAAAGATATCCTTTTCGCGTTATGGGGAAATGACGACTATTTCAACGGAAAAAGCCTCGAAGTTTTTATATCCAGACTAAGAAGGCTTTTTAAATCTTCAAATGAAGTTAGTATTGAAAATGTTTATGGAATGGGCTACATTCTGCGGGTGAGGTAAATGACGTAAAGCAAACACCGTTTTCATTAATCTAAGTTTGCTTAAAATGCTTTCTCCTTAAAATCCTAAGCAAGGCTGGATAGTAATTAGAACTTTTTTGTTTGCGCTCAATATTTAGTATTAAAAGAATTTTATATACACTTGCATGCGCAATTAATTGATAACTTCTGGCGGTATGGGCGTATTGCTTTTATGGTTTCTGCATGCGCTCTGCAATTACTTAGTATTGTTTTTTAGCAAAACTGATGTGATAAGTATTTCGCCTCAATGCCAAATTAAAAGCAGCTATCTTGCAAACTAAACCCTGCACAGATAAAGACGTTCATTCCTTTATAAACAAGTTGCAGGCGAACGCATGGATACAACATTAATAATACTTATCTCGATTCTGGCGATAGCGGGCGTAATTTTCAGACCCTTAAAAGTTTCCGAATACATTTGGGCATGTGCAGGTGCCGTGCTTTTAGTTTTGCTGGGTTTATTGACAGTTTCCGGAGCCCTTTCTGGTATATTGAAAGGCACCGATGTGTATTTCTTTCTTGTAGGCATGATGATGCTTGCTGAAGTTGCAAGAATTGAAGGACTGTTCGACTGGCTTGCTGCCAAAGCCACCAACCTCGCAAAGGGCTCGGCTATAAAATTGTTTTTCCTTATCTACCTCGTAGGCACAATTGTAACGGTATTCCTCTCTAACGATGCAACCGCAGTTGTACTTACCCCAGCGGTAATTGCGGCGATGAAAGCCGGGAAAGTCAAAAACCCGATGCCTTATCTTTTAATATGTGCCTTTATCGCCAATGCGGCATCATTTGTTTTACCAATTTCAAATCCTGCAAACCTGGTCATGTATGGGAAACATCTTCCTTCCCTACTCCAATGGATGTCCGGATTCTTGCTTCCTTCAATCGTTTCTATTATTGCAACCTTCGTTGTTTTGTTCCTTTTGCAACTTAAAGGATTAAAACAGCCGGTAGAAAGAGAAATCCCGGTTCCCAATTTATCACCTGGTGGAAAAACCGCACTTGCAGGCATTGTATTATCCGCAGTCATTTTACTCATTTGTTCTGCAAAAGATATTGCGCTTGGCATGCCAACGTTCGTTGCAGGTTTGATGGTGGTAACTGTTGTATTTTTTATTGCTGCAAGAAATCCGATTTATATTGCAAAGGGTATATCGTGGCAAGTTTTACCGCTGGTTGCAGGCTTGTTTGTAATTGTGGAGGCACTAAGCCAAACAGGTTTAACAGATTCTGCCGCACATTTACTTATGCAGCATGCCCGGCAAAGTTTGGTTGCTACAAGTTGGCAAAGTGGAATTTTAACAGCCTTTGCCTGCAATTTAATGAATAATCTTCCTGCGGGGCTCACCGCATCTAATGTAATCCTTGCTGCAAATCCACCAGAACTAATTAGAAGGGCAGTTTTAATCGGTATAGATCTCGGACCGAATCTTTCTCTTACTGGTTCTCTGGCTTCAATTCTGTGGCTGGTTGCTTTAAGGCGTGAAAATTATGTGATCAGCGGCTGGAGTTTCTTAAAAACGGGCATTTTTGTTATGACAATTCCACTTCTTCTGGTTATCGCATCGTTATTTATTTAAAGGGTAGAAGTTTGTTCACTTAAAAAAAAGTGTAAAGTCCGTAACGGCAACAATCCTTAAAAGCCTTAGGCTTTGATTTTAGCTTAATTTTCAACCCCTTATACCGTTATCCTGGCAAATCAGCACAATAGTTCTGAAAACTTTTGAACGAAGTTCATGTTGTATTCTTTATGAAAATTTCGGAAAGGAAATATACATGTGCTGTAATAGATGACGACTTCAGTTCGATAGGAATTTTGACTCAATACATATCAATGGTTCCAAAATTGAAATTGTACAAGAGTTTTCAAAATCCATTAACGGCAATAGAAGACCTCACGAAAGGCGGTGAAATAGATTTCCTTTTTTTGGATGTTAACATGCCTGTTTCGGGTTTTGACGTTGCAAAGTTATTGAGAGATAAGGTTAAGTATTTGGTTTTCGTTACCGGCCATCCCGAGCATGCATTGGCTGCTTTTGGCGCCGAAGCTGATAATTTCCTCGTAAAACCAGTGAGTTTTTCTAAATTCCTGAATGTATTGAATGCAGGCATTTCTTCCAAAGTTCTATAACTGTGGGTCGAATGTTTAAGGCCTATTATGCCCAAGCAAACAATAACAGATTTAACTGTTTAACAAAAAAAACCTTCCGCTGCTCGTGACCTAGTAGAAACCAGTATTTAGAACAACGAAAGGCTGAATTTAAATATTAAGGTAGAATAGTGTCTTTAATGTTTTCTAAAAGGCCTTTATCTTCCCCACTCATTTGCTGCGCCTGGGCATAACCTTTTACGTCGGGCATACCTAAATCGGGCGTTGGAGCACCAGGAACCGCCGGAACAACACGAAATTCGCCTTTACCATCAATTGATGAACCACTTGTCCACCTTCCGTCCTGTGTCATTGACTGGTCGATATTTGTTGATACAAATGCATAGTCAAATTCCGGCACTTTTATCTCCGTAGGGAATGTATTGGGGATTGGCAAATTTACTCCAACGCCGCCTAAATCTTCCAACACCGCTAACCATTGATTTTGATGCATCGCATCTCTGGTAATTAAAAATGACAGCATATCTTTCATACCGAAGTCATCTGTTAGCTCATACAAACGCGTGGCCAATACCCTTCCGGTAGATTCTGCCATCACGTTAGCATACATATCTGCGGCAATGTTTCCACTTCCTACCACCCACGAACCGTTAAAAGGGACACCATTGCTATCCACTGCCATTGCGGTAAGTCCGGATGAGATAACCTGACGGGGATCCATTCCACCCAGAATATTACTTACAATTGGATTTTCGCCTGCCACTTTATCTTTCAACTCGTTTGTAGCACCATCAAGGTTTAAGGCTACCGCAGTGCAAAGCATTTCAATATGCGAGATTTCTTCTGTACCGGTATCAAGCAGCATATCGCGGTACTTCTTCGGACCCCGGCTTCCCCATGCCTGAAAAAGGTATTGTAAGCAGACTCTGATTTCACCCTCGATTCCGCCGATGGCTTGCTGTAATAGTTTTGCAAATGCAGGATTTGGTTTGTCTACCCGTACTTTGTACTGCAAACTGTTGTCATGATAAAACATAGATTTTAAATTAAATTAATGAATTGATTATTAACATCTTTTGTAGCTATCGAAATCCTCCAAAAACCTTAAACCGCCTGAATTTTAGTGACTAGTCAAACAAGGCGAACATTGCTGTATGGCGATGGAAAAAATCAAGATGAGCTCTTTAAAAAACATTCCCAAAAAACCTAAAGTTTAAATCCCAAACCTTGATAAATACGGTATTGGGTGGAGAAAATACCTCATTTAGGGTGTAGTTATGCCCGCTTCTAATTTAACATTAAGCTTTACAGGTGCAGATAAAAAATGTAGATTGCAGTTTAAACCTTTTGCATGGAATATTTAATCGGTATTGATATTGGTACAGGTAGCACTAAAGCGGTGGCTTTAAATCTAAATTATGAACCTATTCAAACCAGTCAATTCTTTTATCCCACAACTTCATCATCTCAAGGGTATAGTGAGCAGGAACCAGCACTTATCTGGCAAGCATTTATTAACGCTATCAATCAGCTCGTGGCCGCACTTGGGCCTGATGTAAAAGCAATTGGTTTAAGTGCTGCAATGCATAGTCTGATTATGGTAGACAGTTTAGGTGGCGTGCTGGCGCCAATGATTACCTGGGCAGATAGCCGCAGTACGCAGGAAGCCAATAGCCTGAAGCAATCGGATTATGGTTACACAATTTACGAGGAAACCGGTACGCCAATACATCCAATGTCGCCACTTTGCAAATTGCTATGGCTAAAAAAGCATAACCAAAATTTATTTTATAAAACAGGCAAATTTATATCGATAAAAGAATACATATGGTTCAGGTTATTCGGCACTTTCAAAATAGATTATTCCATTGCATCCGCTACTGGTTTATTCAATATTTTAAACACTAAGTGGGATATAAATGCCCTGCAAATAGCGAATATCGATCAGGAAAAATTGTCGCAGCCTGTACCCACAAACTATACAGATAACGTTTTACTAGCAGATGCCGCAGCATTGTTGCCGGGTTTAAAAACAACGTTTGTAATCGGTGCCAGCGATGGATGCCTGGCAAATCTTGGCAGCGAAGCAACGACAGAAGGTGTTGCAACGATAACCATTGGCACAAGCGGCGCCGTAAGGATGGCCAGCACCAAACCATTGATCAATCGCAAGGCGATGACTTTTAACTATATTCTGGATAATCAAATTTTTATTTGTGGCGGACCCGTAAACAACGGAGGAATTGCACTAAAATGGCTACTTGAAAATATTTTTGAAGAAAAAGCCCTGTCGGAAGCGGTTTACGATTCGCTTTTTCAATCTGTGGCTACCGTAACTGCAGGTTGCGAGGGCTTGATTTTTCTCCCTTACCTAACTGGCGAGCGTGCGCCGATTTGGGATAGCGAAGCTTGCGGAACTTTCTTTGGTTTAAATTTGAGGCATAAAAAGTCACATATGGCCAGAGCAGTTATTGAAGGTATTTGCTATGCATTATTTGATGTACTAATTGCGCTCGAAAGCAGTTCACATAAAGTCAGCCAAATTAATGTGAGCGGTGGATTCATCCATTCCAAAGTTTGGATGCAGATTTTGGCAGATATAACAGGGAAAAAGCTGGTTTTGATAATGCAGGAGGATGCATCGGCGGTGGGTGCTGCTTACCTGGCTGCAAAAACGATAAACCTGTCAAAAGATTATCCCGCTTTCGCAAATTTAACACCGGAAGTGATACTGCCAAACCGGGGAAATCAAATGATTTACGAGAAAAAATTCCTCATATTTAAGCAGGTATATGCAAATTTAAGTGAAACCATGCACCAGCATTTAAACTCCTAAAACATGTCGTTAATAATCGTTCTTGGTGGCATTTTGCTGCTTTTTTTGATGATCATCAAAAAACTGAATCCAATGATTGCCTTACTGATTACTGCAATAATTACTGGCTTATTTCTAGGCATGCCTGCAGCAAAAGTAATGACCTCTGTAAGTGCCGGAATTGGCAATACGCTTGGAAGTATGGTTATGGTACTCGCATTGGGGGCTATGATGGGAAAACTTATTGAAGATAGTGGTTCAGCAAAGAAAATTGTTTTCGTACTAATTAAACTCTTTGGGCGCAGAAATATCCAGTGGGCGGTTTTGTTAACCGGACTTTTGGTAGGCATTCCCCTATTTTATAATGCAGGTTTTGTTGTATTGATACCTCTTGTATTTGCAATTGCTTCTGCCACTGGGCTTCCAAAGCTCTATGTCGGCATTCCAATGGCCGCAGCATTGTCGGTTACTCATGGCTTTCTGCCGCCGCATCCGGGACCAGTTGCACTCGCTGCAATTTTTCATGCTGATATTGGAAAAACTTTAATATACGGCCTATGCCTGAGCATTCCAATCGCGATTATTGCGGGCGTTTATTTTCCAAAATTGATTATTAAGCGAAATATGGGCATTGTTCAGGGTGATTTTTTTCTATCGGAAGTAGAAACGTTGCCGTCTGGCCTGAAAAGTTTTTTTACCGCATTGTTGCCAGTGGTACTAATTGTGGCCGGCACAATCGGAAGCGCCATCCAGGGAAATTATTATCTTAAACCGGTTTTAAGCTTTCTGGCCGATCCAACTGCGGCTTTGTTGCTCGCCGTAGTGATTACCGTTCTCTTTCAGCAATCTGGCATTTCCAAAGCAATGGAATCCTGCGTTGAGGGTGTAAAAAGTATTGCGATGATAATCCTCATTATAGCAGCCGGGGGCGCTTTTAAACAAATTTTAGTAGATAGTGGCGTGGGCGAAACCGTAAAAGTATTAACTGCAGACCTGAATTTGTCGCCACTTTTCCTGGCCTGGTTAATTACCGCGGCATTGCGGGTAACATTAGGCTCGGCTACCGTAGCGGCGTTAACCGCATCGGGCATTGTATTGCCATTGGTGGGCTTAAATGCACCGCCCGAACTGATGGTACTTTCGGTTGGCGCAGGCAGCCTGATGCTATCGCACGTTAATGATACGGGGTTTTGGATGTTCAAAGAATACTTTAACCTTAGCCTGAAGGAAACATTTAAAACCTGGACAATGATGGAAAGTATCGTATCGGTATTAGGCCTTTTAGGCGTATTACTTATAAATTCACTTTAACCAAAAGATAAGATTTAGAAACAACGTTAAACAGCTTGTAGCTTATTTTTGCCTCTGCCATTGACTGAAAAGCAGGGCAGCTTTCAGATTTTCCGCCATAGATTTATCGAATGTTTTTATTTCATTCGAAGTGTTTTGTGGCTTTGAAGACTGGACAACCATATTTTGACGCTGATGCTGCATAGCCAAATATAATCATTTGAAATTCCGTTTTCTGTAGCATTTTGGATATAATTGTATGCTCACGCACACAAAAAAAAGCAAAAAACGACTCGTAATTTTTGGATTAAGAAAGCGGTATTGTTATCTCAAAATTTGTTCCCCAACCCTCTTCAGATGAAATTTCCATGGTTCCGTTCAGCGCCTTGATGTCGGCCATTACCATTGGCAACCCAAGTCCGTAACCTCGTTCACCAATAGTACCTTCAGAAGATTCGAGTTTTCCGTTCATGATTTTATCAATGGCTTCCTGAGATAATCCGTTACCGTTATCAGAAACATTAATTTTAAGGCTTTTACGTTTGTCAACAATTACTAAATCGAGTTTCACGGTAACCGTTCCATAATCAGAACTGAACTTAATTGCATTAGATACCAGATTGCCAGTAATTTGCAGCAATTTGTCTTTGGAGAAATTAACTTCTTTATGCTCGCCAATAACTTTAACCTTGAAGAATATATTTTTTGTTTTGGCTTGTGGCGTATAAAGCTTATCTAATTTATCTTTAAAAATTACCATATTGAAAACTTCGCCGATGATTTTCTTATCCTGAAGCAAAATTTCTTCAGTTAGATTCAGCACTTCATTATTGCTTTTGTCAATCATGAAGAGGTAATCCATTACATCAAACATTTTGTTCTGGTAACCTCGTTTTCTAATAATCTCAATAATGCCATTTATACCGGATAGCGGCCCACGAATGTCATGTGCTAATTTGCGTTGTTTTTTCTTAAGTTCATCAAAAGCTTGCCTGGTTTGCTGTAACGACTTTAATTTAATCATCTTATCTACCACTTCACTGGCCAGCAACTTAAGCAACTCAATCTTTTCAGCACTTAATTTTTTAGCATTAGCATCGAGCACACACAGGGCGCCGATGTTGTAGCCATCTTTCGTTTTTAATGGAATGCCTAAATAGTGTCGTAAGTTTAAAGGGCTGCCAACGTAAAAAAAATCTTTTGACCGCTCATCAAGCGACATATCACTAATCTCGAAATGGTCGTCGCCAGATATAGTATACTGGCAGATTGATTCCTCCCGCTTCATTTGGTCGATGTCCAAACCATGGTTGGAGACTGTCCACTGTGTAAACGAATCAATTAAGTTGACCAGCGAAATGTCGTTGCCAGAAATCTTCGCGGCTAAAGCCGTTAAGTTTTCAAATTCAGCTTGAAGCGCAGTATAGTCAGGGTCGAATGCTGCTAATGCTTTTAATCGCTCTACTTCGTTCGCCGGGATTGGACGAATGGGTTCAGTTGCTAATGCCATATGTTTGGTAAAATCAGAGCGCGATGCAATTTAGGATTTCCATCTCTGATTTAAAATAAATCCGGCAAAAATACACAGCAACTTTACATAAACAATTAATTCAAGAAAAATATAAGTGAAATTGTTGCGATGAGCATCAGTTCTTCTTTTAGTGGTGCCGAACGACATTGTAGTCAAAAAGCAAACTCAATTCGCTAAAAACCTGACTTAACTGGCTAAATTTGATAAAAGGCGCAGCTATGAAATGGCTTGCTTGAGTACCCCGCATTAATCCTCTGCACAATAAAATACTGAAATCCCAAATATTTAAGTCTTAACAACCATTAACCGGGGAATGCCTTTGCCATCTAAAATCTGCGCCTCATTTAGAAATACAAGTTAATTGATAAAATGTTTTCAGTTTAGACGGTTTCAATCTAAAGTCGATAGAAAGCGCTAAAATTTACATGATATTTTAACAAAAAAGTAAATTTATGTATTCCTGATGATACAACTTTACGAAGTGCGAAATCTAGAAATTTTCGTTTTGTCAATTTTGAAATGTTGAAACTTCATTCTATCATTGTGTAACACAATCATTACAATGAATTCCCCATCCCATCCTAACCAACCTAATTCGTTATTATCAAAGCTTAACGAAGATAATCGTTTTGCACTCTCACTCTGGCTTGCAGTAACGCTATTCTTCGTGATAGACTCCTGGATAACGCAGCGACTTAACAATTACCTCATTTTTGAAAACACCTTTAGAAACTTGCTGCACCAGCAATCGTTTTACGCTTTGTATCCGGCCTTTCATGAAGATGCAAACCATTACGGTCCAATTTTCAGCCTGATTGTAGCACCATTCGCGGCACTACCCAATTGGCTGGGTTTGCTTTTCTGGAACCTGTTCAATTGCGTATTTCTTTTCAAGGCTGTTCAAACACTGCCCGTAAGCCAAAAAGACCGTTTAATTTTTTGCTACATCGCAATACCCTGTTTAATCGAATCGATGCTAAATCAGCAATTTAATGCTGCTGCGGGCGCTTTAATAATACTAAACTATACTCAGCTTAACAAGGCAAAGGGGTTCTGGTCTGCAATGTTTATGGTTTTAGGTGTATTTGTTAAATTGTACGGAATAGTTGGTATGGCCTTTTTCTTTTTTGTTAAGGATAAACCAAGATACATTTTGTATTCGCTGCTTTGGGCAATTGTGTTTTTTACTTTACCTATGTTGTTTTCCTCGCCGCTTTTTGTTACAGATTCCTATTTCGACTGGTTTATTTCCCTTACCCATAAAAATGCAACCAATGTTTCCGGTGAAGGAATAGACATGTCTATAATGGGTTTTTTCAGGGAACTGTTTCATTTGCCTGTCTTAACAAATTCCATATGCATTGCCATTGGTTCGATTCTTTTTACTATCCCGTTCCTGAACTACAAATGCTATAATAAAAAAAGGTTTCAGCTTCTGATGCTTTCGTCTGCCTTACTGTTTCCGATACTTTTTAGCACCGGCGCTGAAGATTGTACCTTTATAATCTCGATTGCAGGCGTTGGCATTTGGTATGTTTTGGAAAAAAACAAAGTTTTGAAGTACATACTATTGCCTGTTTTATTGATAACAGCCTGCGATTTTCCACTCTTGTTTTTTCCCGAATTCTCAAAGAGCCACAGAATATTGCTTTCTATGCTTAGTTTTCCTTACTTTCTGGTTTGGATTAGAGTATTGTATAAAGCATTCATGTACAAAAAAATATTTAAACATGATGAAGAGGATGCACTGCTAAGGACAACTTTGCAAACGCTTTAAGCTTTCAAGTTTTTCAGACTGTTTACAATTAATTTAAGCGCCTTAGCTCTCAGTTGAGGATTTCCCTGATCGAGATTGAGCACCAGTATCTGCTTTCTTTTAAGGTATTTTTTCACGTTCTTTTTATCAAATGCTAACATCCATGCGATGTTGTCTATAAGGTCGGCATATTTTACGGTTTGGGCATCCGGACTGATTGTTAACAGGCGTCTCGCTTCGCGTTTTTTACGCTCTTTTTTACTAAACGCGGGGAAATCCCGCTTGCCATAAACATCTGTTAATTCGGTAACACATTTTCCAATGTGGTTGGCAACTGCATCATCATATCCTGATTTTTTAAGCGCATCAATAAGTTCTCTAAACGTTGTTTGTGTATCTTCAAGTAAATCATGACAAAGCCCGATCTCGAAACCAAATGCGGAAAAAATTTTACTGGTGTTTGCAACATTTAAAAGATGACTGAAGTAAGGCAAACCCGTTTGCTTTATTAGCTGCCCATTATGCTTTTGTGCAACCCATTTAGCTAGTTTTTCCTCAGACAAAACGGTCAATTACAGTAAAGGCTTTAAAACTGCCCAAACATTTTTTGCGAGAATTTTATCACCTTCTGCCGTTGGATGAATGCCATCAGGCTGGTTTAGCTTTGGGATTCCACCAACTTTTTCGAGCAAAAAAGGTATTAAACTCATATTATTTTTCCTGGCCAAATCCGGGAAGATATTTTTAAAATCAGAAGTGTATTTTTTACCCATGCTTGGTGGCATCTGCATGCCTGCCATCACCAGCTTTGCATCAGGATATTTTGCTTTAACCTTGTCTATTATTGCCTGCAAATTTTTTGTAGTTTCATCTGTCGGAACGCCCCTCAAACCGTCGTTAGAACCAAGTTCCAGCACAAACACATCAACTCTCTGTTTCAAAAGCCAATCTATTCTGCTTTTACCACCGGCTGAAGTTTCACCGCTAAGGCCAGCATTGATAACCTTATAAGGCAACCTAAGGGAATCAATTTTATTTTGAATCAATGCAGGATAAGCTTCTGTTGGATCAAGCCCTAATCCCGCCGTTAAGCTTGTTCCAAAAAACAAAATATTTTTTGTTGCCTTTGCAGTTTCCTTTACAACGTTTTGAGCTGAGTGTTTTCCTGCAGATTCCGCCTTATTGTCTGTATTCGAGCAGGCTTGTAATATTCCTGTCAAAACAATTAATGCCATTACACGTTTTCGTAACATATCTATTTAATGTATCTCTTAAAATCAAAAAGCCATTATCTTTAACCAAGCAGGCAGCATGAATGTTTCGATGTGCCTGTTTTAAACTTTAAAATTCAGCCATTGGAAAGCATACTGAACGTCCGAAATGTAAGTAAAATTTATCAAAGTGCCGGCCGCGAACTCACTGTATTGAATGATATAAACTTTGCAATAGAAAAAGGTTCTACCGTGGCCATTACCGGTCCTTCGGGAAGTGGAAAAACAACACTTCTTGGCTTATGTGCCGGTTTAGACCGGTCAAGTACAGGCAGTATTGAGTTAAACGGGGTGCTGCTTGATAAGCGCTCGGAGGATGAGCGTGCGGCCATCCGCAACCAATATGTGGGTTTCATTTTTCAGAATTTCCAGTTGTTACCTACCCTGACTGCCCTCGAAAATGTGATGGTTCCGCTCGAATTGAGAGGCGAAAAAAACATTAAAGCACATGCAATGGAGTTGCTTGATAAGGTAGGTTTGGCTGATAGAAGCCATCATTACCCCATCCAGCTCTCGGGTGGTGAACAGCAGCGTGTTTCATTGGCACGGGCATTTTCGAATAAACCATCCTTATTATTCGCCGACGAGCCTACAGGTAATCTTGATGCAGAAACAAGCGAAAAAATCATTAAACTTTTGTTCGATTTGAATAAAGATGCCGGAACTACGCTTGTGATTGTAACACACGACCCTGATTTGGCAATGAGAACCGGCAGAGTGATTAAAATGAAAGGTGGATTAATTATAGCTGACGAGAACCCAAATTATGCCCGATAATAACCTTCCTAAGCAGCGCGTTCCAATTTCGTGGTTGTTTAAAATGGCCTGGCGGGATAGCCGCAAGAACCGATCGCGTTTACTTTTGTTTATATCTTCTATTGTACTGGGCATTGCAGCACTGGTTGCTGTTTATTCCTTTAAAGATAATCTCCAAAATGATATAGACCGGCAAGCGAAAGAATTAACTGGCGCCGACTTAATTGTGGAAAGCCGGAAAGCTGCCACTAAGGAGACCCAGCGGATGCTGGAAACCATGGGCAATGACCGTGCGGCTGAAAGCACTTTCGCATCAATGGTTTATTTCGTTAAAAGCGGCGGGAGCAGGTTGGTACAAATGAAGGCCTTAGAAGGCAATTATCCATTTTATGGCAGTATTGAAACAACACCAGCCAGCGCTGCAAAAAGTTTTTTTACCGCACAAGATGCATTGGTTGATAAAACACTGATGCTACAGTTTAACGCGGAAACCGGAGATTCCATTAGCATTGGCGATCTGAGATTTAAAATTGCCGGCGTGTTAGATAAGGCGCCAGGCCAAACAGGCATTGCAGCAAGCGTGGCACCGATAATTTACATACCACTAAAATATTTGAGTAAAACCGGTTTAATTAAAACAGGAAGCCGGGTAAACTATAAATACTATTATAAATTTAACAATGCAGCCGAGCTCGATGCAACGATAAAAAAGCTTCAGTCAAAACTCGAAAAAGAAGGATTGGATATAGATACCGTTGCAGATAGAAAAGCGCAAACCGGCCGCTCCTTCCGCGATTTAAACCGGTTTTTGGCGTTAACTGGTTTCATTGCTTTGCTGCTTGGATGTGTGGGTGTAGGCAGCGCAATTCACGTTTACATTCAGGAAAAACTATCCGCAATTGCCACCTTACGCTGCATGGGATTAAAAGCTTGGGATGCTTTCTTAATTTTTTTAATTCAGGTATCATTTATTGGCTTAGTTGCTGCAATTATTGGTTCTACACTAGGAACTCTAATTCAGTTTTTAATTCCGATTGTACTAAAAGATTTTTTACCTGTCGAAATCACGATGCAAATTTCTTGGGGAGCAATTGGCCAGGGCATTTTACTTGGTCTGGTAATCTCTGTGCTATTCGCGCTTCCTTCATTACTGGCTGTAAGGAAAATTTCTCCACTCAACGCGATACGTGCAATATTTGAACAGAACGCACCGGCGAAAAGAGATTTGTTAAAGTTGGTGGTTTATTTGCTCATGATTGGCTTCGTAATCGCTTTTTCTTATTTACAGATGAATAACTGGATGCAAGCCATTGCATTTACAACAGCGATTTTTGTCGCCTTCTTACTGCTTATGCTGTTTTCGGGCGTGCTGATGTTCTTAGTCAAAAAACTAATGCCAGCATCGCTCAACTATCTTTGGCGCCAGGGTTTCGCAAACCTCTATCGTCCAAATAATCAAACCCTTATGTTAACGGTGTCAATTGGCCTGTCGACTGCTTTTATCTGTACACTTTATTTTGTTCAGGGAATCCTGATAAGCCGCGTTACGCTTTCCTCGGGTAGTAACCAGCCAAATATGGTTTTGTTTGACATTCAAACTTCGCAACGTGCGGCTGTTACGGATTTGGCAAAATCATTCAGCCTGCCTTTAATGAATCAGGTACCCGTTATCACCATGCGTATTGAGGAGATAAATGGAAAAAAAGCTGGTGCAGACAGTACAAATAAAAGAGCATTTAGAAACGAAATAAGGGCAACATATCAGGATACGCTTACCGCTGCAGAGAAGCTCGTAGAAGGAAAATGGACGGGAAGAGTAACGGCCCCAAATGATGTTATCTACATTTCTTTAGATCAAAACTTTGCCAGAAGCATTAAGGCTAAAGTGAATGATAAAGTAGTTTTTAATGTCCAGGGTATGCTGCTACCAACCGTGGTAGGAAGTTTGCGAGAGGTTAACTGGAGCAGGATGCAGACAAACTTCCGCGTTGTTTTTCCCTCGGGCGTGCTCGAGCAGGCACCTCAGTTTCATGTACTAATGACCCGCGTACCGAATAGCGAAACATCGGCAAAATTCCAAGGCACAGTTGTGCGCAAGTTCGCTAACATTTCTGTTATTGATTTAGGGCTAGTGCTGAGACTTCTGGATGAATTGCTGAGTAAAATAAGTTTTGTTATTCAGTTTATGGCGGGCTTTAGTATGATAACCGGCTGGATAGTACTGATATCGGCTATTTTAACAAGCAAAAATCAGCGGCTAAAGGAAAGCATCTTGCTTAGAACAATGGGTGCGAGCAAGAAGCAAATTTTGGTAATTAATGCTATTGAATACTTCTTTTTAGGCTTGTTTGCCGCCTCTGCAGGTTTAATCCTATCGATGTCTGCCAGTTGGGGGCTCGCAAAATTCAGTTTTGACGCTTCCTTTATGCCTCCGGTTTTACCAACATTAATGCTTTTCGGTAGTGTGGTGTTGTTGGTTGTAATTACTGGTGTGCTGAGCAGCAGAAGCATTTTAAACAAGCCACCACTGCAGATTTTAAGAAATGAAGCGAGCTAGCAGCAAATTTTTTGCTTTTAGATGAGGGTTTCAATGCTGCGGAGCATTTCTCAGGCTTTAAAATGACTTTATGCCGGCAGTTTTTTAGTCGCTCAGAACGAGCTTAATTTTATAACTTGCGATACAAAACGTAGTCTGTTTATCTTGCAAAACCAGAAAATAAAAAATAATTTAGCGAAGCCATTTTTGAAATGGGCCGGTGGTAAAACACAGTTAATTCCCGCAATTGAGGCCTATTTGCCTGTTGATCTTACTAATAGGTCAGATTTAACTTATGTTGAACCATTTATCGGTAGCGGGGCCGTGTTCTTTTGGTTTATACAAAAATTTAACATAAAAAAAGCCGTAATAAATGATATAAATGCGGAACTGATTTCTGTATACCAAATCATAAAATCGGTACCACAAGAACTAATCCTATTCTTAAAGGAACTAGAGCGCAATTACAACGACTTAAGGGCGGAAACGCAAAAGCGCAGTTTTTTCATGGATATACGCAGCAAATTCAACTTAAAAACCGATAACAAAGTAGAAAATGCAGGCTATTTTATTTTCTTAAACCGAACTTGTTTCAACGGATTATATCGGGTAAATAGCAAAAATTTCTTCAACGTTCCATTTGGGAAATACGTTAAGCCAAGAATTTCCGACCCGAAGAACATTCTGGCGATTAGCGAGTTGCTGCAAAATGTTACCATTTTGAACGGTGATTACACAGAAACATTGAAGCATGCATCAGAAAACAGCTTTTTTTATTTCGACCCGCCTTACAAGCCGATTAGCAAAACAGCATCTTTTAATGCATATGCAAAACACGATTTCGGTGATAAGGAACAGGAGCGCCTCGCAAAATTTACTGAACTGCTAACAGAGAAAAATCACCGGTGGCTACTTAGTAATTCCGACCCTAAGAATATCGACCCGGCAGCTGTATTTTTTGATGAACTTTATGATAAACCTTCAAATACAATTTGCAGGATTAAGGCCCGGCGCATGATTAATGCAACTGCGGCTAAAAGAGGAGAAATTAATGAGATTTTGATCATGAACTATTGAGGGTTCAGATGTCAAATTTCCTCATAACGAGTTCCAAATCCTGCCATTTTTTTCCTTTAGCGATTTGCCGCATATTCAGGTGTTTCATCTTCCATTAATACGTGATGCATATCTAACATCTTAATTCTTTTCTTCAAAATCGCATTTGGCTTATTTTCCGCCGCAACCATGCCCGAGGTAACCTCTTCAACCAATTTTGGTTAAATAGGCACACCATTGGTCGAATCCGCCAGTATCAAATCCGATAAGAACGTGGTTGTTTATTACTTTAAGAATTGTTGGCATTCCGTTTAACTAAGCGTTTAAAAATGGGATGCGAAATAGATTTAGTAATCAGTTAAAACTTCTCACCATGCAAAACTTAATTTTTCACACGGCTCTTTTCGTCGTCGGCTCCTGAGGTTTCATGCTTCGCGGGCGACGAGAATACTTTTCCAAATCGATAAGCGTAACTCAAAATAACCGTTCGGGTATCAGCCCTGTTTGTCCAGTTTGCATCGGTTGCCGCAAGATTGTTAATTATTCCAACAAAAACCCGGTTCTTAAAAATATCAGAAGCTGATAACTTAAGCGTGCTCTTTGCCGACAACTTTTTTTGAACTGCTGCACCAAACTCATGCACCCGACCGATTAGAAACTGAACATTTGAAAACTTCGTTTGGTACCGCAAGTTTGCTTCTGCGCTCCACGAAGGCGACAATTTAAACTGTAAATTGGAATTGGTTCTGAAATATGTTCCATTAGTAAACAAGTAGCCGGTGTAAAAATCTGTTTTAGAAATGATGTTTGCAACCTCCATGTAAATATGGGCGCTCAACCATTTTGAAAGGTCTAAATCAGCATTTACAGAAATATTTTTTACTGTTCCCCTACCAATATTCGCCGGCCTGCTGTAGTAAGTGCCATTTACAATTTCAATGGTTTCACTAACATCATCCCGAACCCAACTGTAACCAAGTGTTGTTGTAATTTTGTTTTTAAAGGTATGACTAAGCTCGATACTTTGCGTAAATGCCGGCCTCAAAAAAGGATTGCCTACATAATAGGTAAACTTATCCAATGGAGAATAAAACGGATTTAAGTCCTGGTAGTACGGCCTGTCTATTCTCCTGCCGTAATTTAAGCCAACCTGATTATTGCCTGCAATATCAATTTTGTAGCTTAGATATGCCGTAGGAAAAAGGCTGTTGTAGGTCCTTTTAAAAGACGAATCGGCCTTAACCAGATTTCCAAGTTGGTGCCCGTCGGAAATTGTATTTTCAAACCTCACACCAGCCTGAAGGGAAAAGCGCTTTCCCTCCATGCTCAGGTTTAAATAAGCAGCATTTATATGTTCTTTATAAACGAATTGATTGGTTTTGCCGTAATCAACAACCGTATTGCCATTGGCAGTATACAGGTATTTGGCTGCGTTATCGGTTTTCGTATAACTCGTTTTTAAACCAGCTTCCATTTTCCATAATTTATTGATAGGTTTTGCGTAATCTGTTTTCGCAGTAAAAATGTCGATGTCAGAAGGCAAATCACCAGTCAATAAATCCTGAAACTTCAACTGCATATTTGGAAAGTAACTGTAATTATAATACTGCTGATCGGTTTGATTCCGATAACTCAGATAATCCAGATCAAAAGTGATGTCGCCATCATCTTTTCCAAACTTATGCCTGTAATTGAGGTTAATTGCGGCGTTTCTGTAATTTATAACGTCAATATTTTCCGCTTTAATGATAGAATCGGGCTGTTTTACGACATTAAGCAAATTGCTTGTATTGTTATTAACCTGAGTAGAAACGCGGCTCATACCTGTGAAAACGATTCCCCAGGTACTCTGTTCAGATTGGTAAAAGTCGACACCAGCTTTTGCATTAAACGTATTACCATGCCTTCTAAAAAATGAATTCTGGTTAAAGAAGTATTTTGGGGTATTGTCGGGATTTTTATAAGTCCGGTTTAAATCCAAATCTGTAAAACTATTATTTAGGTTATCACTGAAATTACCGAAAACATTAACCTTATTTTTTCGGTAGTTAAAGTTCAAACTGTTGTTGGAGCGGGTTAGCTCTCCCTGATTTATACTCAAATTTATGCTTCCGTTAAAGCCGGCAGCTTTAGTCTTCTTCGTTTTGATGTTAATCACACCCGCATTCCCGGCGGCATCATATTTGGCAGGCGGGTTGGTCATCAACTCAATTTGCTCCAGCGAAGATGATGGCAAACTGCGTAGGTAATTCTCCAAGTCCGGTCCGGAAAGATAAGTTGGCTTATCATCTATAAATATGCTAACGCCACTTTTCCCTTTCAAGCTAATCAAACCATTCTGATCAACATTTACCCCCGGCGATTTCGCGAGCACGTCCAAAGCTGTGGTTCCGGCATTTGAAATTAAAGCATCTACATTAACCACCATTTTATCTAATTTTTGCTCAACAAAGGCCTTTTTGCCGCTAATGTTAACCGTGTTCAGGTTGTTGGCCCCAGCAGATAAGGTAATCGCACCGAGATTAAGGGCATCGTTTTCACTATTTAAGCGTAGAGTTGCGCTTTCATATCGCCTGTAACCCATTACTGAAATTTTGATCTGGTAATCCCCATAACTTAGACCTGCAAAATCAAAGCTTCCGTCCGTTTCACTGAGCAACTTTTTTAGTAATACAGAATCTTTAGCACTGTATAATGCTACCGTTGCTGCAGGTATGGCGTTTGCATTTTCATCCACCACAGTCCCCGAAATTTTTATGGTTGTGGTTTGGGCTCGCACAAAAATTTGGGCAAAACAAAGCCAAACGGCTAAAAAAGCCATCAATTTAAGTTTCATAATTTAAAGTGGTGCTTTAAGTTAAGGCGCAGTTGCTGTAGTAGAATTTGTTTCAAACCTGTAAAGCAACGCAGCGTTATCACTTTGAAGGTATTTCTTTTTACACTTTTGATGATAGTTATTAGGTTGCTTAACCCCATTTATAATCAAATTATTTTTATCCAGTTTGTAAGAAAGTCTTTCTGAATTTTTTATAATTCCATCTTGAAGCATCTCACTTATTATCGCTTTATATTCATGCACGTCAGAATTTGTACTGGTAGCCGATTCAATTGTTGTTTGGGTACCAGTTTTTGTTGATGTTCCTGGCGCATTTTGCCCATTATTTCTGTTTAAGGGTGGCAGGGGCGGTGTGCTTTGATGTACCGGAGGAGATGGCGGCACCACCGGACTTACTGGTGCAGAAGGCGGGTTTATGTGTCCTCTTCGTGATGAATTATTTCTATTGAGATTCTCATTCCGCTGCATTTTCGCATCTTCAGCGGCTATTTTAGCGTCTATCTGCGCCTGCAAAGCGTCAAGTTTTGCCACCTTTGCATCTGCTTCGGCCACTTTCGCATCCTCAGCGACATGCTTAGCATCTTCAGCAGCTATCTTTCCGTCCTCAATGGCAACTTTTGCATCTCTAATCGCCTGTTTCGAATCCTCAATTGCTTGCTTTTTGTTTTCTATCGTCTGTTTCCTCGCAATTTCAGTTCTTGTGTTTTTTCTTTTTATCGTATCACGAAGTTCATTGGCAGGATTTACCTCGCCAGAGGAAGCAACATTTTTAAATGCTGCAGAACAGATTACTACAGATACGAGTGCTAGAGTTAATATCGTCTTTTCCATTTTATTTAGGGTGGTTTTAGTGTCGAACAGCATTCGGCTGATCCGGTTAAAAAGGTGATTCTTTTCACCCGTAACTGCTAACGCAAATGCAGGTGCTTTTAATTGGAATTCCTGGCAGGTAATTAAAGCCTTTACATAATTCCGCTTATTATCCATTTTTGAAATTGCAAGGTCGTCGCAGCAATTCTCGCGTTCTTCTTTAATTAATTTTGATACCCACAACACAGCCGGATTAAAGAAAAATACAATTTCGATAAAGCTTTGGAGTAGATTCACCAGGTAATCTCTTCGTTTAATGTGTGCAAGCTCATGACAGAGAATGGCTTCGACTTCATCGGCCGAAAGACTGTTCAGCAGACCTAAAGGAATTAAAATTAACGGCTTGAAATGACCTACAACCATAGGAACGGTTGCAATCCCCGATTGTAAGATGCGCACGCTTTTGCCAATTCCCAGGTTCATTGACAGCGTCGCTAATATACTATCCCATTTTTTCCCGGCAGAATAAGTTTTGGTTCTTTTCAACTGATGTATGGCGGTTAGGCCTGCGAAAAACTGAACAATTTTTATACATATTACCAAAAACCAGCTTAACACGATTTGTGCCGTATAGCTATTCCATAATCCTGCAACGGTATTTATTCCTGTTATTATATCTGTCTGAATATTAGGGCTTGATTTTTCAGTAATCGGCAACATGTTTTTCGCTGTTGAGATTGCTTTTGTTTCTAAAACCTCAATTTTTAATGCACTGAAAAACACCATACCTACTGCGACTACAAACACGCAAAGACTTGCCGTTAATAAATTATATCTTATCACTGCTGATGTTTTTCTTGTCGAAAACAAAACAATAGCAACCACTAAAGCTAAAATTACACCTATCCATAACGAGTGGAAAAGAGTTGTGGCTAAAGCATGAAGCCAGTTTGAAGGCAAAAATTCTGTTAAATTTAATTCCATATTGTGGTTCTTTTTAGAATTAGTAATTATTTATCAAAGTTGTTCAGCAGTTTTTTGATTTTCTCGATATCATCTTTCGAGGTTTTATTGTTACCCAATAACTGCATCACAAGTGATGATGCTGAACCCTTATAAAGTGTGTTTACAAATCTATCCAGCAGCTGATCTTTCGTTTTAGATTCGTCTTCAACCGGAATGTAGATGTGTTTCATTTGCGACTCGTCTCTTTTCAAGATGCCCTTTTCGGTTAAAATTTGCATCTGTTTTAAGGTTGAGGTGTAGTTGACATCTCTCTGCGCATTAAGCTTATCATTTACGAACCGAACTGTCGAAGGCCCAAACTCCCACAAAACCTGTAGTATCTCAAGCTCTGCTTTGGTTGGCTCTGGTAGATTCTTTTCAGTTTTACTAACTTTCATAAACCAAAGGTACGATAGTTTTCGTACGAAGCAAGTATTATCTAGTTTTTTTTCAAAAAAATTTTTTTTCAAAAAAAAAGCCCGAACATCGTTCGGACTCTTAGTGATAAGGAATAAAGTATTTAATTATTTAACCGCTTCAGCACCAGCCTGCGCAACAGCATGGTCATCATCTACGGTACTTCCAGATACGCCAATCGCACCTATAATATCGCCTGATGCATTTTTCAAAATAACACCACCTGGAAAAGTAATTAACCCGCCATTTGAGTGTTCGATGTTAAATAAAGGCTGGCCGGGTTGCACCAAAGGCGTAAGTGCTTTGGTATCCATTTGAAACCATGCAGCCGTCTTTGCCTTTTTCATGGAAATATCTACTGAGCCTATCCAGCCTCCATCCATATGCGCAAAAGCGATCAGGTTGCTGCCAGCATCGACTACAGCGATGTTCATTTTTGTATTGATTTCTGTTGCTTTAGTTTTTGCCGCAGCAATTACAGCTTCTGCCTGTTCGAGTGTAATGTTCATAACTTTAAATTATTGATTGTATGACAACAAGTTAATGAATATAAAGTTTACGGTTTCAATTTATTTCAACGAATTAATGATGGCGATGATATCGTCTTCTGCACTCGTTTTTTCAGCTGCCTTAAATGTGGCGATGGCAGCCTTTGCAAGTGGCGAATTAAGGCCCTGGTTCTGAGCCAGGTTTAAATCTTTGACAATATGTTTCAACGCAAAGGCTGCTTTGAAATTATTCTGCAAAATCGCTTCACCTTTAATCTTTGTAAACAGATTTCCAATAGCCGCATTATTAATTAATTCTAATAAATCTTGAGTTCTTACACCTTTCTCGTTAGCGAAAAGGAGAGTTTCCGCTAAACCTTGCGCATATACGGCAAGCAGCGCGTTTATAGCAAGCTTTGCATTATTCCCAGCGCCTGTTTCGCCCACATGCAAAGTCAATTTCCCTAAACAATCCAGCACTGGCTTAGTAGTTTCAAAAATCTGCTTATCACCGCCAACCATTATCACAAGTGTGCCTGTTTCTGCTTGCTTCACGCTTCCTGATACTGGCGCATCCAGATAGAAATTTCCCTTCGCCGTGCATCGTCCAGCCATTTCAATGCTGATTTCCGGCGATACCGTACTCATATTTACAATCGTTCTACCTGACGAACCCGATGCAAGCAGGCCGTTTTCGGACTCAAAGATCTGTTTTATCGCCTCATCATCCGATACCATGATAAAAACAACGTCTGAACTATCCAACAGCGCACTGGTGGAGGAACAATCCGATGCCCCCATTTTTATAAGCGCTTCAGCCTTGGCGCTGTTTCTGTTGTAGACTGAAACCGGATAATTTGCATTAATCAGTTTTTCTGCCATTGGAATACCCATATTACCAAGGCCAATCCATCCTATTTTTTTTTGCTCCATACAACAAATATCAAATAATAAGACTGAAATCTGAGGGATTATTGCTAAACAAGAATTTATTTGAAGTTGAACTATCAAAACTTGACACAAGTCTTTGGAACATTTTAAAGTGCTGCTGAACCCAATGCATCGTGCACGGACAAATGGCATTTGGAAATGTTCCGATCGACCATGAATTGAAAACCTTGATTAATGAAAAATCTTAACCCGTAATTCGTTTAGAAAAGAAATTTGCCTTTCGTTAATTAAATTTACTGCTTCATCATACTTAAACCAACCTGCCTTATCTACCTCAGGAAAAGATTTAATTTGACCCGATTTTGGCGGCCATTGAATTTCGAATAAATTGCTTAGAATCCTTTCAGCATCGATATCAAATTCCACGGCCCAGCATAATACTTTTTTGCCTCCTTTCTGAACCACAGGTTTGAGTTCAATAAAGCTTCCTTTAGGAACGGTTCCAGTCTCTTCCGCAAATTCACGGACTGCCGCCGCCAAGGGCGCTTCATCATCCATCAGTTCACCCTTGGGTATTGTCCACCAACCTTCATGTTTCTTCGCAAAAAATGGCCCGCCGGGATGCACCAAAAAGAACTCAATGTCATTATTCAGCTTTCTAAATAATAGTAATCCGGCGCTTAATTTCATCTATTCAAACTTATGATTTATGATACAAAGCAGCTACAATTTTTTTGTGCTGGAAGCATTTGAAATTAGCTCTGTATTGGCTGCATGGGAAATATACGCTCCAGATGTCACTTTCCTCCTCTGGTAATTGCTTAGTCACATAGTGCATTTAACGGAGCAAGCAAATCTACAGAAACTGACTAATCTGTTTTATAATGCACGATTAATCCTTCATAAGTTGTGAAAAATAAGGCGTAAAAAAACCCCTGCCTGTTAAGCAAGGGTTAATTTCGTGAAACGGTTCGGTTTATAATAAGCCGTAAAGTCCGTTCGCATATTTTCTCAAAGAAGAAGAAACGGATTGCATTTTATCTGGAGACGGACCCTTTACTTTATAAGCTTCGGGATGTAATTCCATTTGTTCACCTTCTTTATTTAAAAAAAGATTTCTGTGTGTGAGCGTATCATTTTGGATTTCGTCGGTTTTTAAAGGAGCCATGATGTATTATTTTTATATTAACACAACATGGTCTGATTAAAAAAGTTTTTACCCGATATAAAAGAAATTTGTTATGACCAAAAATCAACAATTTACGGTTCGATTGATGACAACCAGTTGTCAGTATCCGAAAGTTTTACCGGAACTGCAGAAGCTGTAATTTTTAGAACACCTCCTGATAAAATATCTTTTTGGGTGATGTAATTTTTATTAAAAGGTTTTCCGTTTAGGGTAACAGACTTTATATATTTATTTTTGAGATCGAAATTTTCAGTTTCGATTTTAAATACTCTACTTTTTGGTAATTGAAGTGTTATCGAAGGAAACAAAGGAACATTTAAATAGTAAACCGGCCAACCCACGCATGCAGGCGAAAATCCACTCGCTGCGAATACGTACCAGGCACTCATTGCGCCCGCGTCGTCATCCATTGTGCGCAAATATGCATGTGGCTGGTTTCGGTAAATCTTACCGATATAGCTTCCTATCCCCCTACTATTGTCATTAAAATAATTTTGAATCACAGTATCGGCTACTAACTGATGCATCCAATATTGAGATTTATAGCCTTGTCTGGTGATATTATACATTAATGGAACCTGCAAATCCGGTTCATTTGCATGGTTGTATAAATCTTTTTCAAAAAATTCGTCGAGTTTTCCAAGGTAAGCTTCCTCGCCCCCATGCAGGGCAATTAAACCTTTAAAATCATAGGGGACAAACCACCTATACTGCCAGATTGTGCCTTGATATAAGCCACGGGCCTGCATCCGGTCTACATCTGGCCTGCTCATGTCTTTGAAATCCTTATTCCAGTAAGTTTTATATTCTAATGCCTTATTTTTATAGAACACTGCTTGCTCTTTATTCTTCAAAATTTTGAAAATTTCAGACAGCGCCCAGTTGTCGTAACTTGATTCGAGTGCCTTATCTGGCGATTTGTAATCCAGATTGTTCACCTTTTTCGTCAAAGAATCTATAATTTTGTTAAAATCGACTTTATAACCTTTACGGTAGGCATCCAGCAAAACGACGATCCCATGTTCGGTTCTAACCGTATTGGATGGTTCGGTTTGCGTAGCATAATCCTTCTTGCCAGAGTTGTACAAATCAGCAATAGAATTTGTTATACCCTGATAACGCTCGGGCACAATTAAAGAAAGCAACGGCAACTGTGTTCTATAATTATCCCAGATTGCCCAGCCGTTATAGCGAACTTTTTCATCTTTCCTTAATTCTCCACGGGTATTTCGGTATTTTCCATCTTTTTCAGAAATAACATATGGAGACTGCATGGTTCGATACAGTAATGAATAAAACAATTTTGCATTATCCATATCCCCTGCTACAGCAATTTTGCTCAATTCCATATTCCAATCCAGACTACTTTGCGCCTTCAACTGTTGGAAAGAATCTTTATTAATGCTTGCCTTTGCCGCCTCAACGCTTACTGAAGAAAATGCGACATCAATGTCCTCCCCGGTATCGGCATCGTTTAACTTAACGACCAGCTTATGGTTGCCCTCATCTTTCCAGGTTAAATTCTTCTTCAATTCCAAATGGTAAAATAACTTGTATTTTCCAACACCACAGGTCGTTTTTGAAACAACCCAGCCACTCACCGCATGGCCGTTTATTTGATGTTCTTCATCAACAAAAGCGTTGTTAAAAGCGTAACTTAAATCCAGGTAAAATCCTTTTTCTCCTTTTGGAAATTGATACGCGTGTTTACCGGCTTTTCCTAAAACAGCTAAACTGGCTTTAATTTTATTGGCAAAACCAACTTCATATAAGCCAGGACTTGCCTTTTCAGATGTTTTCAATAATTCGCAATTTGCCGGGCTATTACCTAAAAATGGTTTTATTAGAATGTTTCCACCCGAACCCTGGCATCCAACGCCTTCAAAACGATTATGTGTAAAGCCTAAAAACTTTTTGGCTAAAAATTCGTATCCTGTATGCGTTTTTGGATAAGTTTGCGGCCCTATACTTAGCATACTAAACGGATAGGATGCCGCAGGAGACATTTGTCCATGATCTGCCGATGACCCTAGAAAAACGTTAACCAAATCAACCGGTTTTGCATTATTTACAGAAAAAATGGCGGGCTTTTTTTGAGCTAAAACGTTTAAGCAAATGAAAAGCGCACTAAAGAATAAAAAATTTTTCACTGAGAAATGATTTGATGTCTTGATAATTTGAAGTGCCTAAAGTATGTATTTAATCATTAAATTAACGTTATGTTTTAGCTTCTTTACAGGAATTTTGCCACATAAAAAAAGCCGCGATAAAAATCGCAGCTTTTCAAAATCCAGTACTTAATTTAAAATTATTTTATTGCAACCGGAACCGAGATTTTATCCCAATCCATAGTGAAACCATTTTTAGTTACCTTATAAACCAGCGTTTCCTGTCTGGCTTTTAATGCTTTTGTTTTAACATCAACCCTTAAAGCATCTTTAGCTTCTTCATACTTGAAAGCACCCCATTGTTTTGGCTCTTTGTTAAAAATTGCAGTCCAGGTTCCGCTTTCTTTAGGGATTAAGAAAAAGCTATATTTTCCTGCTGGCAAAGATTTTCCCTGCACCATGATATCTTTGTCTGTTTCGAATGTAGTCGCTTCGTTTGCACCGGCACGCCAAACTTTATCGTAAGCCTCTAAACCGCCCCAAATCTTGCGTCCTTTAACAGAAGGGCTGCTGTAGGCAATCGTAATTGTGGCGTCTTTAATTTTACCGGTGGCTGTAGCAGCCGGACTAGCAGGCTTTTTTGCTTCCTGTGCCAATGCACTTACCGATATTGTTATTGCAGTAAAAAGAATGGTTGCAGATTTGATGATTGTTTTCATAGTATTATTTATTTTTTGTTGTTTTTCGTTTACGAATTTACTGCTTTAGGTTTATAAAACAATAGGCCAATGGCCGAAAATAGAATTACCGCAGCCGCCCCGATAACATTGAGCCAAAGAAATGAAACGATATCGAACTTATACACCGCTATAACAGCTATTTCGGCTAAAATTGCAGCAATAAATACAACCTGGCCGTTTATGCTTTTATAATAAAAAGCGACCAGAAAAATGCCCAGAATGGGACCATAAAATAAAGAGCCGAGCACATTTACCGCTTCGATAAGTGAACCCATCTGGGTTGCAAACATGGCTACAGCGATAGAGAAAATTCCCCAGCCTAGGGTATGCAACCTACTGTATTTCAATTCAGTTTCATCATCAGGAAGGTTTTTAGCGAATATCAGATGAACATCTTTAAGTGAACAGGCGGCGAGGGAGTTTAGTGCTGCAGAAATTGAACCCCAGCTTGCAAGGAAAATCACAGCGAAAAGCAAACCGATCATGCCAACAGGGAGATTCGTTTTCACAAAGTAAAGGAAAATGTAATTTGTATCCGTTTTCTCGGCGTTGTAGTTCGATTTGTTGATGGCTTCTTCCACCCGCACGTGCAAATCTTTAACTTGTTCCTGAGTTTCTTTGAAACGCTTTATCGTTGTATTTATATGTAGCGATTTACTTTCTTTTTGAGCCAGAATCTCTTTTGATTCCGAATTAAATTTCTGTTGTAAAGCCTGGTGCTCTCTTTCAAAAACTGCTGCTTGTTCGGGCTTTGTATCTTTTAAATGCTGATAGGAGCGTTCGTTAAAATAAATAGGTGCAGGCTTTAAAGAGAAGAAAGCAAAAAGTAAGGCCCCGATGAGTAAGATTGCAAATTGCATGGGGATTTTTACCAAACCATTTAACAACAGGCCCATTTTTGCATTAGTATTATCTTTTGCGGTAATGTACCGCCCTACCTGACTTTGATCTGTACCAAAATAAGAAAGTGCAAGAAAGAAACCACCAATCAAACCGCTCCAGATGTTGTATTTATCTTTCCAATCGAAATTTGTTGTAATAACATTTAATTTCCCGGATTTCCCCGCCAGGTAAAGTGCATCTTTAAAGCCAATACCATTTGGCATGTTTTGAACAAGCAGATAACCTGCAAAAGCCATTGTGCCAAGGATAATTAAAAACTGTAATTTCTGGGTGTGCGCAATCGCTTTTGCGCCGCCAACATAAGTGTAAATCAGCAGGATGCCGCCCGTTAGTACATTTGTTAGATAAATGTTCCAGTTTAAAACGCTAGATAAAATGATACTGGGTGCATAAATGCTTATTCCTGTTGATAATCCCCTGGAAAAAAGAAACAGCAATGAGGTAAGGACACGCGTTTTTTTGTCGAAACGGTTTTCTAAATACTCGTATGCGGTATAAACATTTAGGCGTTGAAATATCGGAATAAATGTAATGCAGATAACGATCATCGCCAGCGGCAACCCGAAATAATACTGAACGAAACGCATGCCATCGGTGTAAGCCTGGCCAGGTGCCGAAAGAAAAGTGATTGCGCTGGCCTGAGTGGCCATAATGCCCAATAATACAATATACCAGGGCATTTTGCTGTCGGCCATTAAATATGATGCATTGCTTTTCTGGCCACGGCCAACAAATATCCCGTATACAACTACAGCAACTAAAGTGAAAATAAGTACTATCCAATCGATATTACTCATGCCCAGAATTTAGTAAATAAATAATAAAACAGCAGTTGAAACACTAAGGCTAAAGCCAATAATACATACCAGGTATTCCAGTTTTTTAGTTGCTTATTCATCAGTTTTTTTGTGCCGATAAGAAGTTAAAAAATAACCGTGCGGCGCCAACGTTTCCTGCCGGCAACTGCCTGAAAAACGCTAACGGTGTATAAATAAAATTGCCTTTGCCAAACCTGGCATATAGTGTTGAGCCTTGCAAGGGTTCTTCGTCGGTGTCGTGCATCTCAAACAGCGGCTCGTATGCTGCATCCCATTTATCTGGAAAGTAAGCGCCACGCTCCTGTACCCAGCCTTTAAAATCCTCTGCAGTGATTTTATTCGGGAAATTGAGTAGCTTATGATTTGGGTTTAAAAAGGTAACGACCGCATTTTCTTCGGTAACGCGTTTATTTGCGATGCTAAAATCATACATACCCAATTTATTAACCGTAACGTCCTGGTTGGTATTGTACTGCATCACCAGGTTACCTCCTGCTTTAACATACGACGATAAAAAAGGCATCCACCGACCAAGTTTCTTTTCGGTATTGTTTGCACGAACCCCGAGTACAATAGCGTCATATTGCAATAATTTACCGGCACCACCGCCAGCATCATCTGCATTGCCGTAAAAATCTTCATCTTTTAAAACATCAACCTGGATGCCGGCAATGCGCAAAAATTCAGGAATAAAATCGCCCGCACCCTCAACGTAACCAACTTTTTTAACCTTTGCCTGTATATCACCTTTCATTATAATTGCCGTTGCCGGTGCAAAATATTGTAGCGAGGGTAAATGAGGATATTGAATTAATACCTGCTTTTTATTATAGGTTTTATCATCTGCTACATAGTTTGCATCCAGTTGCACCCGGCCACTATTAATCTTGTTAAGTGTTTCTTTTGTTATAACGTAATTTATGGTCATGTCTTTAGCGCTTATTGAGACAACGTCTCCTCCCCCAATACGTTCCCCATTAAATAACAGGTTTACCTTGCCATTTTTAAATTGCCGGTTTGAATTCAGCTTAAAATTTAAACTCAACTGTAAATCGTCGTTTTCCTTTACCAGATAAATTGGTTGCGTGAATTTAACTTCAAGGGCAGGAACAATTCTTAAGGCTTCAACTACATCGCCACGTACCGGATCTAGTTTTTTGAAAGACAGAGGCAGTTTGACCTGAAATCGTTCGTTGCCAATTTTTAGTGTTAGCAAAACATTAAGTGCAGATTCTGCTTCGGGTAAACCAATTAAAGTATCATTTGCAACAGAGAAAGTTGCTGCATCTTTGGCCGGTTTTGCCAGCCAATAGGGTTCTGTTAGGGAGGCATCGGCTGGAATTTGAATGTTATGTTCTATGGTAATGAGTGAATCGCCTGAAAGTTTTTTGTTTAGGGTTTCGGATTGATTTAACCAGCTAACACGTTCCACAGTAACCGAGTTTTCAGCTCTGGAAATTAAGTTTAATTTAAAATTGTATGTATCTCCTGCAACCGCTTCGGCCTGGTTGGTCACAGCTTCACCCATAAACCCCGAACAACTCAAAATAATATTGTCGAGCGCACGGATCTTATCTTTTCTTAAATTTTCATCTTTTAGCGCACTCAGGTTTTTTCTTAAAACGAGCAATGCAGGTAAACTCAGTGCCGGCTTGTTGAAATTGAAACCGGAAATAACCTCGTCCAGCATTTTGTCGATATTGCTGTTGCCTTTCGCCGTCCAGGTTTTAACCAAACCATCAAAGAGCGATGTTTTTGCCGGTTCGCCAAGTACCTGTGTAAAATATTCGGTTCTAATGCCCGCGACAGATTGCGTACCAGCGCCCTGACTTTTGTGCAGGCTCCTGCTTAAGCCTGCTAACTCGCCATACCCCATTCCAAGTTGCGCATCATACTGCCCAACAATAACTTTAAGTTGATTTTCTGAAGTGGTGTTTACCCCTCCAAATCGAAATGTGTTCCATAATACACGTTTGGGCTGCCATACATCAACATATTTCAATTGATTTGGAAAAGCCCGTTTATCACCGGCAAGCTTAAAAGCCTTTTCGGCGACAACAGCCGAGGCTGCATGTTGCCCGTGCCCTGCGGCAGCCGTGGGCGGAAAGCGGCAAATAATAACATCAGGGCGGAACCTGCGAATCACCCACACCACATCAGCCGTTATACTATCCGCATCCCATTGTTTAAATGTATCTTTTGTATTCTTCGAAAAACCAAAATCTATTGCCCTGGTAAAAAACTGCCGGGCTCCATCGAGCTTTCTCGCTTCCAAAAGTTCATGCGTTCTAATTAAACCTAATGCAGCGCCCTGTTCAGTGCCTAATAAATTCTGACCGCCATCACCTCTGGTTAATGATAAATAACTGGTCTCAACATTTTGATCATTAATAAGCCAGGACAACAAGCCGGTATTTTCGTCGTCTGGGTGTGCAGCTAAGTACAAAACCTTTGGTAAATGTTTTAATGTTTTGAGTTCCCGGTAAATTTCAGAAGATTTGGAAGGCCGGACTTGCTGAGCCGGACAAAAAAATGAATAAACCCCCAAAAAAAATATTACGGTTAGTCGCTTGAACATACAATTTGCTTTGTGTTAACCAAAGATGCTAAAATGCTTTTATTTAGAAGCGCAGGAAACGAAAAAGGTACAAGATTTTTCTTTCCTTCAGGGATTCCACCATTTAATCTAAAAAGTTAATCAACGCTTTTTTTTGTGAATTAGCAAAATTGATTGTTACAGTCCTCATAACAAAAATTACCTTTTTATTGTGAGACATTCTATTGCATACCAAAAATAGAATCATTTATTTATGCTTAATATTGCATGATAAATTCAACCTATGAATGGCATCGTGCTCATCATCGATGATGAAAAGAAAATTTGCAGCTTACTCTCCCGGATAATTGAATTAGAAGGATTTAAAACACTACAGGCAAACACTGGAAAAGAGGGAATAAAACTTCTTAAAACAAACGAGGTAAGCATCGTAATCAGCGATGTAAAGTTGCCCGATGTAAATGGAGTTGCCTTGGTTAAAGACATTAAAAGGTTGAAACCCTTTGTCGAAATTATCAATTTAACTGCTTACGGAACGATAGCTGATGGGGTTCTGGCGATAAAAAACGGCGCATACGATTACCTGGTTAAAGGGGATGATAACGATAAAATTATCCCGTTACTTTATAAGGCAATGGACAAGGCAAATCTGCAGCAAAAGTTGTTCGACCTGGAAAGTAATGTTTCTAAAAAACACAGCTTCAGCGGCATCATTGGTCAGTCTAAAGCTTTAAAAGAAGCGATAGATTTAGCAAAAAAAGTTAGTAAAACGGATACAACTGTTTTGCTTTTAGGCGAAACCGGTACAGGCAAAGAGGTTTTTGCACAATCCATACATTACGAAAGCCCCAGGGCAATGAAACCTTTTGTTGCTTTAAATTGCAGCGGTTTTAGTCCGGAGTTGTTAGAAAGCGAGCTTTTTGGCTACAAGGCGGGTGCATTTACCGGAGCAAATAAAGATAAAAAAGGCTTACTTGAAGAAGCAAATGGCGGCACTTTATTTCTGGATGAAATTGGGGAAATGAACCTTGATTTACAGGCTAAACTATTGCGTGTATTAGAAAATCAAACTTTTATAAAAGTAGGCGATACACACACCCTTCAGGTAAACGTACGCATTTTAGCTGCAACAAATAAAGATTTAAAAGGAGATGCACTAACCGGAAAGTTCCGCTCAGATTTGTATTACCGTTTATCTGTTTTTACCATAATGCTGCCACCGTTAAGGGAAAGAAAAGGCGATATACCCGCTTTGGCCCGCTATTACCTAGATGAGTTTTCGCTAAAGGTGAATCGTTTAGACATGAAACTCGACGACAAAATTTTAAATCTTTTTGAAAAGTATAACTGGAAAGGGAACGTTCGCGAGCTTAGAAATGTAATTGAACGACTTGTCATTTTATCAGACGGAGACACACTAAATGTCAATGCATTACCTTCAGAATTTTTTGAGTCGCAACCACTGGCAAATAGTTTTAACCTACAGGAAATAGAAAAGCAGCACATTCAAAAAGTGCTCCTCCACACAAAGGGAAACAAGGCAGAAACATCGCGGTTGTTGGGCATTGGGCTCACTACGCTTTATAGAAAAATAGAGGAATATGGAATAAGCGAAATTTAGCCCGCCTTATGCCGTTAACTTTTTGACTATTTTTTAATACTGTAATTTGCTTATTTATTATCTTTCAAAAAAAATACACATGCAAAAAACCTTTCTAACCATTATTTTATCCCTTTTTTATTTTTCGATATTTGCCCAACAGGCTTACTTTCAGCAAGATTTAAAATACAATATTGATGTAACGTTAAACGACAAAGACAAATCTTTAAAAGGATTTGAAACCATTACTTACAAAAATAACTCGCCTTCCGACCTGGATTTCATCTGGTTTCACATTTGGCCAAATGCTTATAAAAACCAATCAACGGCACTTTTTAAGCAAATAAACAGTGATACTTCCCGCAAGGAAAAACTTAAAAACGTAACTTACGGGAGCATCAGCGGCTTAAATTTTAAAATAAACGGCAAGACCACAAAGACGGAAGCACATCCAAATCCGGAGTATATCGACATCATTAAAGTTTTGCTTCCCTCAACATTGAAGCCTGGAGATTCTGTAACCATCAGTACCGACTTTAATGTAAAATTACCTAGTTATTTTTCGCGTTCAGGCTATGCCGATACCGAATTTATGGTTACCCAATGGTACCCGAAACCCGCAGTTTTTGATAAAGATGGATGGCATGAATTTCCTTATTTAGACATGGGGGAATTCTACAGTGAATACGCAAATTACAAAGTGAATATCACACTTCCATCGGCTTATGTAGTTGGCGCTACCGGCGTACTGCAAAACGCAGATGAACTTGCGGCTTATAAAAGTATCGGTGCAAAAAATACCGCTAATCGAAGTAAGGCCGTAATTTATTCGCCTGTTACCAAAGCAGCTACGAAAACGCTAAGCTATGCCATAAATAATGTTCCTGATTTTGCCTGGTTTGCAGATAAGGATTTGGTAATCCAATACGATACGGTTAAGCTGGTTTCGGGAAAAGTAGTTGACGCTTTTAGTTATTATCACAACAAAAAAAATACCCTTTGGGTAAACAGTATTGATTACATAAAAGATGCAACCAAACGCTACAGCAACTGGATTGGCGAATACGAATACCCTGTGGTGCAAGCCATAGAAGGGCCGAAAAATAACGCCAGCGGCGGAATGGAGTACCCTACCATCACACTGATTACCAGTCCGGATGCAAAGAGAGAAACCTTGGATGGCGTAATTACGCATGAGGTTGGCCATAACTGGTTTATGAGCATGCTCGGCAGCAACGAAAGAATGCATACCTGGCAGGATGAGGGTTTTAATACTTATTTCCAATTTCGATATGAAGCGGAAAAGTATAAGTCGAATTCCATTTTCGGCGATGCCATTCCGGCAAAACTTAAAGAACTGCCTGCTGATAAATTTTTAGCCAGTATTTATGGGGCTTTGGCAAATGTGCCAATGCAATCGCCTATCGAAACGCCTGCTGCAGATTTTAAAACCTCGGAAGAATACGGTTTGATATCTTATGCTAAAACAGCGCTTTGGCTTTACGTTTTACAGGCAGAAATTGGCCAGGAAAAATTTGATAAGGCATTTCAAGCCTATTTTAGTCAGTGGAAAAACAAACACCCAACGCCTGCTGATTTTAAAGCGTCTATGGAAAAATCATTAGGCGTAAACCTCGATAAATATTTTGCGTTGCTAAACCAGCCAGGTAAATTTTAAATGATTTTGGTCGGGTTTATTATCGATAAACCCAACGCCATAAATACACCCGAATAGCTTCCAGATTATCCAAAACGATAAAAACCTTTCCAAAATGGAAAGGTTTTTTTTTGCCCAAAATTTATTTTTACCCGATACCACTTTGTAAAATACTCATTATCAACAGCATAACACAAGCTGGTTTTCATCGGCATGAAGGTTGGCAACAGGGATTTCATAAATCAATAAGTTATGACAATTATTCTAATTCTAATTATCCTTCTGCTCTGCTGGGCGACTTACAAATCAATTGATTGGTTCGAAAAAATCTAAAGCCATGTTAGCACTATTTATCATCGCAATCGCCGTATTTATCTATATGATTTACGTGTTGATTAAACCCGAAAAATTTTAGCTCTTTCTAAAAGGGCATTTTAAAAACAAAAAAAATGAACACTGAATTAATTGGCATCATTGCCACATTCCTCTTAACCTTAATAATCGCCTTCCCTTTGGGAAAATATCTGGCCAAGGTTTTTGCAGGAGAAAAAGTTTGGACAGACTTTTTAAAGCCGCTCGAAAAAGGAATTTACAAACTATCGGGCATAAATGTTAAGGAGCAAATGAACTGGAAGGAGCAGTTAAAAGCTTTATTAACCATTAATATTTTATGGTTGGTTTATGGCTTTTTCGTGTTGATATTCCAAAATAAACTTCCGCTAAATCCTGATGGAAACCCAGGAATGACAGCAGACCTGGCCTTTAATACCATCATCAGCTTTGTTGCCAATTGCAACCTGCAACATTACTCTGGCGAAAGTGGCGTAAGTTACCTAACCCAACAATTTGTACTGATGTTTCTTCAGTTTGTAAGTGCAGCCACTGGTATTGCCGCTGCTGTTGTGTTATTTAAAGCTTTCAGAGATAAAACAACCACGCAACTGGGTAACTTCTGGGAGTTTTTTGTAAAATCTATCACCAGGTTATTGTTGCCCCTATCTATTGTTATTGCTTTAATTTTAAGCTTTAACGGCACGCCTGCAAGTTACGATGCGAAAGACCAGTTTATTTCGGTTCAGGGCGACACGGTAAATGTTTCCCGCGGACCAGCAGCGCAGATGATTGCCATAAAACACCTGGGAACGAATGGTGGCGGTTATTTTGGTGCAAACTCTGCGCACCCATTCGAAAACCCAGGTTACCTTACCAATATGGTTGAAATGATTGCCCAGGTAATTATTCCAATAGCCATGGTTATTGCCTTCGGCTATTTTATCCGCAGGCGTAAATTGGGCTGGACAATATTTGGCGTGATGACGATAGGTCTATTTATGCTGATGATTCCAACCTTAAGCGCCGAACTTGGCGGTAACCCTGCAATTGCAAAACTGGGTATTTCTCAGGCTACCGGTGCTATGGAAGGCAAAGAAGTTCGCTTCGGCCCGGCCGCTACTGCTTACTGGAGTACTTTAACAACTGTAATTTCTACAGGTTCGGTAAATGGAATGCACGACAGCACCATGCCACTCACCGGTTTATGGCAATTATTGGCCATGATGATAAACGGGTTTTACGGAGGTTGTGGCGTAGGTATTTTGAACTATTTTATTTACCTGATTATTGCCGTGTTTATTTCAGGTTTAATGGTTGGGAGAACACCTGAATTTTTAGGACATAAGGTTGAAGCCAGGGAAATAAAAATCGCCGCGATTATTACTTTGCTTAGCCCGTTTTTGATACTGGCCGGAACAGCAATTTCTAGCTACGTGTTTACAAATTATGGCGATGCGGGCTGGGCTGTACAACCCAAAAACTGGTTAAGTAACCCTGGTTTCCATGGCTTCTCTGAAATGCTTTATGAGGTCACCTCTTCAAATGCCAACAACGGCTCTGGCTTTGAAGGCTTAGGCGATAACAATATTTTCTGGAATGTACTTACCGGTATCATCATATTTCTTGGCCGTTTCCTACCGATTATTGGCCCGGTTGCCATAGCCGGCCTGCTTGGCGCCAAAAAATTCATTCCAGAATCTGCAGGTACCTTAAAAACCGACACCAAAACCTTTGCACTGATGACTTTTGCCGTGATTTTGGTGCTGAACGCACTTTCATATTTCCCTGCCCTGGCTTTAGGTCCGCTGGCAGAATACTTTACAATGCTTAAATAAACTGTCTTTCAGCGCAGCAAGAGAAATTAAAATCCTTTGTTAGCGTTGGCTGCCAAATCAAAAAAATTCAATAAAATGAAATCAAATAAATTATTCGAACCTGCTTTGGTGCAAACAGCATTAAAACAATCCTTCATCAAACTAGACCCAAGGGTGATGGTTCGTAACCCGGTTATGTTTAATGTTGAGGTTGGTACAATCGTAATGGCTTACGTTACGATTTATTCCTTCAGCCACAGCGGGCAAGGTTCTGCATTATATAATTTCTTTATTTTCTTAGTGCTTTTACTAACTGTTCTGTTTGCCAACTTTGCTGAGGCCATTGCCGAGGCAAGGGGAAAAGCACAGGCAGACAGTTTGCGTAAAACCCGTGAGGAAACACCTGCAAAAGTTCTTTTAACAAACGGAACGATTGAAATCCGTTCATCAAATCAGTTAAAAAAAGGAGATATTTTTGTTTGTGAAACGGGCGACACCATTCCAACCGATGGCGAAATTATTGAGGGTATAGCTACCATCGATGAGTCGGCCATTACAGGAGAATCGGCACCGGTTATTCGCGAATCCGGTGGCGATAAATCGTCTGTAACCGGCGGAACAAAGGTGTTATCAGACGAGATAAAAGTTCAGGTTAGCACTGCTCCCGGCGAAAGCTTTTTAGATAAAATGATAGCTTTGGTAGAGGGAGCCTCTCGCCAGAAAACACCTAATGAAATCGCTTTAACAATCTTATTAGCCAGTTTTACTTTGGTGTTCATCATTGTTTGTGTAACGTTAAAACCCTTTGCCAATTACGCAAATACACCAATAACCATTGCAGCTTTGATTTCACTTTTCGTTTGTTTAATCCCTACAACAATTGGCGGTCTGCTATCAGCAATAGGCATCGCGGGGATGGATAGGGCTTTGAGGGCGAATGTAATTACCAAATCTGGCAAGGCGGTAGAAACTGCAGGCGATATCGATGTTTTGCTGCTCGATAAAACCGGAACAATCACTATTGGAAACCGAAAAGCGACCAATTTTTACCCTACAGCAGGTGTTGTAATTAAAGCCTTTACCGATGCTTGTGTTTTAAGTTCGCTGGCCGATGAAACGCCGGAAGGAAAATCAATTATCGAGCTGGCAAATGAGCAGGGATTTAAAAATTCCGGAACACCATCAGGGTCAACATTTATTAAATTTACAGCCGAAACCCGCTCCAGCGGACTGGATACTGCCGATGGACGACGGATTAGAAAAGGTGCGTTCGACTCAATTAGAAACATTGTTGAAAAAGCAGGAAATATTTTTCCTTCGGATATTGAAGAACATGTAAAAAGCATTGCAACCAACGGCGGAACGCCTCTTGTAGTTTCTGAAAATGAAAAGGCTTTAGGCGTAATTGAATTACAGGATATTATTAAACCTGGCATTAGCGAACGCTTTGAGCGTTTACGCAAAATGGGCGTTAAAACCGTAATGGTAACGGGCGACAACCCGCTAACGGCAAAATACATTGCAGAAAAAGCAGGTGTGGATGATTTTATCGCCGAAGCAAAGCCAGAAGATAAAATGAACTACATTAAAGACGAGCAGGCTTTAGGCAAACTCGTTGCGATGATGGGCGACGGAACAAATGACGCTCCTGCCCTTGCGCAGGCCGACGTTGGTGTGGCAATGAACAGCGGAACTCAGGCTGCAAAAGAAGCAGGCAATATGGTTGATTTGGATAATGACCCAACCAAGTTAATCGAGATTGTAGAAATCGGTAAGCAGCTACTCATTACGAGAGGCACGCTAACTACCTTTTCAATCGCCAATGATGTGGCTAAGTATTTCGCGATTGTTCCGGCCTTGTTTATCGCATCAATTCCAGCCTTGCAAAGCTTAAATATTATGGGTCTGCACACACCCGAAAGTGCAATTATGTCGGCCGTTATTTTCAATGCGATTATCATCCCAATCTTGATTCCACTGGCACTTAAAGGTGTGGCTTACAAACCAATTGGCGCTACCGCACTGCTTCGCAGAAACTTATTTATTTATGGAATCGGAGGTGTTGTTGCGCCCTTTATCGGTATCAAATTAATTGATTTATTAATAGGCTTATTTGTATAAAATGCTTCATTCTAAGGTAGCGAAGATTCTTAACTTGATTGGCAATTTTTAGCACAAAAAGTGCGGGTTTAATTCAGACAATAATTCCTTAGCGTGACCAAAAAAAAATATCATCATGAAAAAATACATCATTCAATCTATACGTTTAACCTTAGTTTTAATCGTATTGCTTTGCATCATTTACCCAATTAGCATCGCCTTAGCTGCAAAACTTGCAAAAGGAAACGGCAGCGGCGAAAAAATCACCAAAAACGGCAAAACCGTTGGTTATGCGCTTTTGGGGCAATCGTTTACAAAACCAGAATATTTCTGGGGTCGACCATCAGCAGTGGGATACAATGCTGCAGGCTCTGCCGGTTCGAATAAAGGTCCGTCAAATCCCGATTATTTAAAAGAGGTTCAATCGAGAATAGATACTCTTTTAAAATACAATCCGGGTTTAAAGAAAGCTGAAATACCTGCAGACATGGTTACCGCATCGGGCAGTGGCTTAGACCCAAACATATCTATCCAAGGCGCAGAAATCCAGATAGCACGCGTGGCAAAAAACAGAAACCTGAGTGCGCAAAAAGTAAAGGATTTAGTGGCTATGAACACCCTGAAACCTTTATTTGGATTATTTGGTCCTTCGTCGGTAAATGTTCTGAAACTTAATCTGGCTTTAGATAACCTATAACCTTAAGTACCAGCTTATCAACGGGAGCGCAGCCAAATTTCTGACCTTTTAGAAATATTGTCGCAAAATTTCCTCGCCGAGGCAAAGGTGAAAATCCTTCCAAAAAATTAATGAAAACAGCGTAATCCCTAAGCCGCTGCAAGCAAGGCAAAGGGCACCAACAATAATCACATCATCAAAATGAAAAAATTAATCACCCTAATAACAACGTTAACAGCATCAATAACTGCTTTTGCACAAGATGAACCAAAAGTAAAATTTTCCGGTTACCTCGAAACTTACTACGGTTACGATTTTAATAAACCAAGCGACCATAACAGGCCGGGATTCATCTATTCGCACAACCGGGCAAACGAAGTAAATTTAAATTTAGGTTTTATTAAAGCGGCATATGATAACGGCAACATCCGGGCAAATGTGGCCCTAATGGCCGGAACTTACACAAATGCCAATTTAGCGGCCGAACCGGGTGTACTTAAAAATATTTTTGAAGCCAACGCCGGTGTAAAACTGTCAAAATCACAAAATCTGTGGATTGATGCCGGCATTTTTTCATCACACATTGGCTTTGAAAGCGCCATTTCTAAAGATTGCTGGGTTTTAACCAGAAACATCGCTTCCGAAAACACGCCTTACTATGAGTCGGGTGCCAAAGTAACTTACTCAACAAATGATGGAAAATTAACCGCGACCCTACTCTACCTAAATGGATGGCAACGAATTACCCGCCAAAATGGCAATGATAAACCCGCAGGTGGTTTGCAGCTAACCTGGAAACCAAGCGCAAAAATTACCGTTAATTATAGCAATTATTTGGGCTCTGAAGGTGCAGATTCTGTGCGTGTTAATCGTTTCTACCACAACATTTATGGTATATTTCAAGTAACCGATAAATTTGGGCTAACACTTGGTGTAGATTACGGCACACAACAAAAATCAAAAGAGGGCAACCTTAAAAATAAAGTGTTTTCTCCAGTCGCAATAGCCCAGTATAAGTTTGCAGAAAAATGGGCCGTAGCGGGCAGATTTGAATATTATGAGGATAAAAATGGGGTTTTTATAGCAACAGGAACACCAAACGGTTTTAAAACAAAGGGTTATTCTTTAAATGTTGATTATGCTCCGATACCAAATGCAGTAATTAGGCTGGAAGGCAAAACTTACGATAGCCGGGATAAAATTTTCACAAGAGCAAATAGTACCGTTAATGCGAGTACAACCTTAACTGCCGGTATCGCTGTCGCATTTTAAGGGAACATTATAAACATCATTTCTATTCTGCCTAACGCGAAGAATCTGCAGGCGATTGCAAACTGCAACAAAATACAGCACTTCTTGCAGATTTTTCACATTCAAAATGACCAGAAAATAAGATACCAATGCTAGAAAAAGACGAGTCGGTTAAACATTTTATTGAACTTATTCAAAAATCGAGACGCGGCAAGCTCAAAATTTATATTGGAATGAGTGCAGGCGTTGGTAAAACATACCGAATGTTGCAGGAAAGCCATGCACTTTTACGCAATGGCATCGACATTTGTATCGGTTATGTAGAAACGCATCGTAGGGCAGAAACGCAAGCTTTGGTTGATGGTTTACCCTTGATTGCAAGAAAGACGATTTTTTACCGGGGCAAGGAAATCGAAGAAATGGATTTGCAGGGAATTTTAAATCGGCACCCCGAAATTGTTGTAGTAGATGAGCTTGCACATACCAACGCAGAAGGAAGCAAAAACAGCAAGCGTTGGCAGGATGTTTTTGACCTACTGGAGGCTGGAATCAGCGTAATTTCTGCGGTCAACATTCAACATTTAGAAAGCATAAATGAAGAAATAGAACACATTACGGGCATCAAGGTTACCGAGCGAATTCCGGATAAAATTCTGGAGATAGCCGACGAAATTGTGAACATCGATTTGACCGCCGATGAGCTGGTTACCAGACTAAAAGAGGGCAAAATTTACGATAAAAGTAAAATCGAAAGCGCACTTAGCAATTTTTTTCAGTCGGATAAAATACTCCAGCTCAGAGAGCTTGCTTTGAAAGAAGTTGTTCATCAGGTGGAAAGGAAAATCCAAACAGAAATCCCCAAATCCGTTAAGCTCCGGTCAGAAAAATTTCTGGCCTGCATTTCATCAAATTCCGCAACCGCAGGCGTAGTTATCCGGAAAACGGCAAGACTTGCCTCCTATTATCATTCTCCATGGATTGTTCTTTATGTGCAAAGCGACGAAGAAAGCCTGGATAAAATTAAGCTCGATAAACAGCGCCATTTAATTAACCACTTTAAACTCGCTACAGAGTTAGGTGCGGAGGTAATTAAAATAAAAAGTAATCAAATTACGCAAACCATAATTAACATGGCAATAGAAAAAGAAATTACTACAATCTGCATTGGCAAGCCGCATTTAAATATTTTTCAGGTTATTATGCGAACCGCAGTTTTTAACCAGTTGTTGCGTAATTTAGCCGCTAAAGAAATAGATTTGGTTATACTTTCCTAAAGTTTAAAACACCCTGTATAGTAGTTAATTCAGCGCAATAGCAATAATTAATCAAACATCACTTTGGTGCTGTTAAGTGCCAGTGCATTAGTGCTAAACAAAAATAACACAACCATGAAAATAAAAACCAAGCTCCGCCTCGGATTCGGGTTTCTCTTTATTCTCGTTTTATCATTTGGCTTGATAGCATTGTTTTTTCTTAACGAGCTTTCTGATAAATCGAAGGTAATTCTGAAAGACAATTACAAATCGCTAAGATATGTCGCCGAAATGCGGAGTGTTGTCGATGCGAATGCATTTCCTTTGCCGGCACCAATAGCAAAAGTATTCCAAGGAAATTTAAACCTGGAAGGAAACAACATCACTGAAAACGGCGAAAGAATTGCCTTCCAAAAATTAGCATCCACATACAAATCTTTGCAGGCAGCGGATGGTAAAAGTGCGCTTAAGGATTTGAGATTAGCACTCCAGAAAATCGATGAGCTCAACTTAAAAGCAATTTATGCCAAGAATGAACTGGCGAATGAGGCTTCAGGAAGGGCAAACCTTTACATCATGATTGCGGCTACCTTTAGCTTTATCATCTTGTTTACTTTCATCATCAATTTCCCTGGTTTTGTGGCTAATCCACTTGCCGAATTTAGTGCTGCGATACGTGGCATTAGCCGGAAAAATTATAAGCAGCGCTTAAATTTTGATAATGATGATGAGTTTACCGAGCTTGCAGAAGCCTTTAACGGAATGGTTGTGAAGCTGAATGAATGGGAAAACAGCAATCTTTCGAAAATAAAATCTGAAAAATCGCGGATTGAAGCCATCATTGCACAAATGCAGGATGCAATTATTGGCTTGAACGAGAAAGGTGAAGTGCTGTTTTTAAACCATTTAGCAGCAAAGCTGATGAGCCTGGACGAGAAAAAGATTATTGGTGAAAATGTTGCCGACTTAATCAAAAAAAATGAATTGTTAAAGCGAATTATAAAACCAGATACAAGCGATAAAACCTTAAAAATATATGCTGATGAAAAGGAATCGTACTTTCTGCTCGAGAACCGGGAAATTGTAATCCCCAACTATGATGAGCCGAATGACAATACCTTGATCGAATCGTCGAAATCTGCCGGAAGTGTTTATGTATTAAAAAACATAACCCAGTTTAAAGAACTTGATGAAGCGAAAACCAACTTTATTGCCACAGTTTCGCACGAGTTAAAAACGCCGCTTTCCTCCATAAAAATGAGTTTGAAGCTTTTAAATGATTCTCGTGTTGGCGAAATAAACGAAGAGCAGCGACAACTTTTAACACATATTAAGGAAGACAGCGACCGTTTATTGAAAATTACGAGCGAACTCCTGGATTTATCGCAGGTTGAAACCGGAAATTTAAAACTCACTTTTGCACTCACCAATCCTCAGGAAATTGTTCAGTACGCTGTCGATGCAGTTAAATTTCAGGCGGAACAGAAATTAATTAAACTGGAACTAAATTGCGACGACAGGCTCCCGAAAGTGAATGCCGATATACAAAAAACCGCCTGGGTTTTAGTCAACTTTTTATCAAATGCTTTACGCTACAGTTCCGAAAAATCAAGCGTTGTAATTGATGTTTTTCAAAAAGGTGAATTTGTGCAGTTTTCCGTTCAGGATTTTGGAAAAGGCATCGATGAAAAATACCAGAAGCGGTTATTCGATAGGTACTTTCAGGTGCCAACAGATGGGCAAAATAAATCCGGCTCCGGTTTGGGATTAGCCATTTCAAAAGATTTTATTGAAGCCGAAGATGGAAAAATCTGGGTAGAAAGTGCCGTTGGCGAAGGCAGCAGGTTTAGTTTTATATTGCCGATAAGTTTATAAACTGCCCAACAATTCGTGGAAACAAGTGTTTTAAGATCGAAAATAATTAAATTTCGATTTTTATCTTTAATGCTGAAACAACGAATCTCAGTTTATGCAGTTATCCATCCCATATCTGACTACGGAGCAAATTATCGACGTTTTTAACGTTACGCCAACGGCAACAGCAATTCATGTTGGTGAGGATGCGTTTATTCAAATTGCTAATGATGCGATGCTAAGCATCTGGGGTAAAAGCAGAGATGCTGTAATTAACCGATCGCTTGAGGATGCCCTGCCTGAACTCAAAGGCCAGCCTTTTATCGATATGTTTAAAAGAGTTTGGAATGAGGGCATTACTTTTTCAGGTAGTGATACGCCCGCAGATTTGAAGATTGATGGCATACTTAAAACCTTTTATTTTGATTTTGAGTACAGGCCTATCAAAAATACCGAGGGCAAAACCATTTGTATTCTTCATACAGCAGTTGATGTTACAGACCGTGTTGTAAACAAGGAAAAACTGAAAGATGCAGCGGAGAAAGAACTTGCGCTGAGGAGGGAACAGGGCCTTAATGAAGAACTGGCGGCTACAAATGAAGAGCTTGCGGCATCAAATGAGCAGTTAATGATAATGAATGAAGAGTTAGCTTACGCCCGCGAAAACCTGAGTCTTTTGAATAATGAGTTAGAGAGCAGGGTGGCCGAGCGTGTTAAAGAATTATCAGACAGTGAAGAAAGATTGTTGCAGGCAATAGATACGGCAAAGATGGGCACATGGCGCATTGAAGCCGAAACTTTGCATTTATCTGTCTCTGATTTTGTAAAAGAGCTTTTGGGTTTACCTTTAGATAAGGAGGCCGAGGTGAAACAAATTTTGGAGGCCATCCATCCCGATTACCACGGAACAGTGCTAAAGGCTATAGAAAAGGGGCTTCAAAACCACGAACCAAGCGATATTGAATATCCCATAAGAAATCTAAAAACCGGCGCAGTAAAGTGGGTTAAAGCTACAGGTAGAATATTTACCGATCATGAAGATAAGCCGAGTGAGTACTCCGGACTTTTTATGGATATTACCGAGCGAAAACTTGAGGAGTTGAGGAAAAACGATTTTATCGGAATGGTGAGTCACGAGTTGAAAACACCTCTGACAGCGCTGAATGGCTTTGTGCAGGTTCTTCAACACAAAGCTGATAAATCAGAGGATAGTTTTTCTACCTCTGCACTGGGCAAAGCCTATAATCAAATCAAAAAAATGACCGGTATGATAAACGGTTTCTTAAACGTTTCAAGGCTGGAATCTGGCAAACTTCAGATAGAAAAAAAGAATTTTGATTTGGAAACACTTTTTGCTGAAATTGTGGAAGATGCAGGCATGCTACAAAGTTCTCACAAAATTCATTTCCACATCGATAAGCAGGTTCAGTTGCACGCCGACAGGGATAAGATTGGCAATGTCCTCTCAAACTTAATTAACAACGCCATTAAATATTCGCCTGGCGGAGGCAATATCGATATTAATTGCACATCAGTTAACGATCAGCTGGTTTGCCGCGTAAAAGATTACGGTATCGGCATCCGTGCAGAAGATCAGGAGAAACTTTTCGATCGTTACTATCGTGTTGAGGGCAACGACACCATTTCCGGCTTCGGCATTGGTTTGTATTTATGCGCAGAAATTATTCGGGGGCACCGCGGAAACATTTGGGTAGATAGCGAACCCGGCAAAGGTTCATCATTTTATTTTAGTTTGCCAATTGATTAAACAATGTAAGGCTCCATTTCCTTATCAATGCTTTTTCTAAGTTCCATTAATTTAATTGCATAGCCGTGCATGGCAATTTCTTTTTCAGTTTTAGGCTTAAATGCAGGAATCGGTTGCGGTTGCCCGTCATCATCAACTGCTACGAAAACGATAATGCAGTGGGTGTTTTTTACAAAATTTGCTTGTCCGACAGGCTTTGAAAAAGCATCAACTGCGATGTGCATGCTGGTTTTTCCGGTATAAATAATCCGGGCTTCCATTTTTACCAAATGGCCAATATGTACAGGGTGAAAAAACCTGATACCGCCCACGTAAACCGTTACACAATAACGCTGACTCCACTGCAATGCACAAGCAAAAGCCGCCTGATCTATCCATTTCATCATCATTCCGCCATGCACTTTGCCGCCGTAATTTACGTCAGATGGCTCACTTAAAAATTGCAGCTCTATGTGGTTTTGTGTTTTGGCCATGATTTTGGTAGTTTGCTTTTTGTTAATCGCAAAGTACGCAAAGCCTAAAAGCAATGAAAATAAAGTTGCAATTTTAAATGCAGGGTAGCATATTTAATTAAACTGTCCTTTAGGTAGACCCTTCAGTTAATCACTTGTATCACTCTGCAAATTCTTTTTCACAATGTTGTCTCAGCTGTTTTGGCCCCTGTGGCCAGATGAATGAAGTGGTCTGTTTCTTCCATCCAAGGCTTTTGTAAAAACGGTCGGCGCCGGGTGCAGCAGTTAGGTTTACAAAATGATAATCGTGCAGCTGGCTGTTTAAAGTATTTACGAGGTATTTTCCTAAACCATTTCCCTGAAAGTCCGGATCTACCACGATGTCTGCTAGCATTGCATAATAGCGGCCATCGCCAACAACACGGCCAAATGCAATTATTTTTCCCTGATGATACACAAACAAGGTGACGGTACTTAAAGAAAATGCCTTGTGAATTTCGTCTGCAACCCGGTGCTTCCAGTTCACTTTTTGAAAAAGTTCGAGAACACGCTGCCAGTCAACACCATTTAAATCCGGGTTAAGCTGATAATCATAATGCTGATATTCGTTTATTTCATCCATTGACTAGTAATCTATTTCGACTGCATTTGAAACCCTTTATTTTTCAAAAAGTTTACTTTGTTTTAAATTCTCAGTCCAGCCATGCTCAAATCTTTCAGGCAACCGTGGTTGCGGTAATTTTGTGCATCGATTAGAGTTAGTGCATAGCAAAAGTGAAATAGGATCTACTTAGCTTAATAGCGAATGTTTCGCCACTTAAAGCCGTTAAATTCCCATGGCGATTCATCATATTGAAAAAACCGGAAAGAAGCTCAATCTCAATGCCGATTTTACGCTAAGGTGAAGTAGCAATCGGTATGGAGAGGATAATTGCTTCTCTATCACCTTTTAAAAGCAAACCTTCTTGCCAGGCCGGTCCTTTAAAAAAAGTGTAGCTTTTTTGTCCTTTACCATCAATTGATACACGCTCTATTGTGGCAACTCGATCTGGAATCCTTGCGCCAAACCATTCCGAATCAGCCTTTTCCTTCCACGTTACCAAATAAACTACCGAGCCCGGAGCATAATTGGCTACTTCGTTCAACCGTTTCGAAGCAATGCTGTTTCCATAAAGTGTCGACATTGTTTTCGCTTCTGCCTGCAAACTAACAGCCATGGGTGTCATTTCTAAGGGATTTTCCGGAAGGCTGGCATTGTTGCCAACTGAGGCTTGTCTATTAATCCGGCCTGAAGGATTTGAATTGCACCCGCAGATAAATAGAATAATGAAAGGAAGTATCCCCCCTGTATAGATTAATTTCATCTTATTATTTTTTAAAATCTTTGATATCAAGCGGTGTTGTAAAAACATAATCATTATTACGCTCGGGTCTGTGGCAGCTAATGCATTCGGAGTCGAATTTTACTGTTTTCCCATAAGGCAAAAGATTTTCCCCCTTCCAGCGTGCCCATCCCCAACCTTTCGTGCCGGCGTAGCGTGTAGCATCTTTTATCATAAACTCAACCTGAACAAACTGACCGGCGTAAACATTTCCGTCTTTACCTTTCTCCTGTTTCCACGCAGTTTTGGCGAAAACAGTTCCATCCGGCCATGGCTTTGTTTTTCCATCGTGTATTGCTTTGACGGCTATCGGGTTGCCAAAAATGATGCGGATGGTGCCATTATCGAAACGATCGGTACTGCTTATGGCTTTCCAATTGCGATAACCAGGAAGATATGCTACTCCATTCGGCGAATTTTTCACTTCCTTAACTTTAGGCTGCCCTACCCTGCTTACGGCATCGCCAGGTTTACTCACCAGATTGTTCAGAAAATAATTTTTCAGCAGAGCTATATCCTTTTCCTTCAGCTTTGCCGACGGATGCAAGGCCGTATAGCTGCTCAGAGGCATCTCCCCGGAAAGAATTCCATTTAAGGCGAAATAGAGCATGGCATTGCGTTGCGGCGTGGCAAGCGAATCCCATTGCGAAAAATCAAGCGCCTTTCTGCCATCACGGATGTGCGAGGCTACCAAGAAGTTGGCGGGTGTGATCTTATCGAACCAGCGCAAATTGGTCTGTGCAGAGTGACAGTCGAAACAGGAGGTTTCGAATACATTTGCCACTTCTTTCGGAACGCCAGTCAAAGTTTTAGCCGTTTGTGCTTTTGCGGTGCTTAATTCCTCCGGCCTGATGAGTTGCGCCAGCAATACCAGGCATGCAATACAGAGTATAATTTTAAATTTGAATTTCATGATCTTCTATTTTTTGACCTACCCAAAATTAGCGCTCTAAGCGCCTATATGGTTCTTATAAGTATGTGAAAGGGATAAATTTAGCCTTAAAGACGAATAAATAGCTTTGAATAATCCGATCTTTTTTCAGACCTTGACCACGAATCCCAAATTAGTTTACTTGGCAGATTTTTAAGCACCTTATATGTTAAAAGGCCGGTTACACATTTTACTTTTTGCTGCCGTAAGTATCACGGTAATGATGATCAGTTACCTTTCCTTCCAGTACCTCTACGATAGCGCAGCCGAAAAATTATGGGCCAGCAAAATGGAATCAGGCGCCAGAGAAAGCAGGGAAATTGGCCGTTTGCTGGAGCAACAACTGCAAAGTGGTCTTCCACAGGAAAAAGTAATACACAACTTACAGCAAAGCATAGAAAATACCGACACACAAGGCGAATTTATCTGCATGTATGATAAAAACGGAATAGAGCTTTGCCACCCCAATCCAGGTTTGATTGGTCAGAAAATAACCAGTGGAAACTCAATCTTAGCATCCGGAAGCGGCTCAATACCTTTTAATGACGCCATTGCTCAACAAAAAAGTTTGGGCGGTACGAGAACTTTTCCCGCAGCGGAGAACAGGCATTCGGAAATTGTTAATATCTATCCGGTTAAGGGCAGCGACTGGATTGTGGCTGCACATGCAAATATTGAAGTATTAAAAGCAGAACTTTCTGGTCTTTACAGCCAATTTGTGGTGTGTTTTCTAATTACGGCGCTCATTATTATCGGTAGCTGTTTGTTGCTAATCAGGCAAATTTATGGGCGTTATGAAAAAGCGGTTTCCTCAGAAATAAGTAAGCTGAACGAAAAAGTAAATACACTGGGCAGCTTAAATGACCAGTTGGCCAGGTTGCAGCAGGAAAATGCCACAATTAAATTATACCAGGATAAAGAAATTTCCCGTAAACGAATCATTACCTATTTAAAGGATGAACTGATTCATCTGGACATTAGTGAAATTGCCTTTTTCTTTCTGGATGGAGCTGCCGTTAACATTGTAACCCATACGAACAAAAAGTACACAACGGCGTTAAGTTTGGATGAACTGATGAAACAGCTTGATGATGAACAATTTTATCGTGCCAACCGGCAATTTATTATTAGCCTCAACTGCATAAAAACAATTTACATATACGGCAAAAACCAGCTGAAGATTGTGGTTTCACCCGAGCCTGATGAAGCCATACTAATTAGCAAAAACAAAGTGTCGGAATTTAAAAAATGGCTCGACAGATAGCTTTTGCTATTAATAACGCTGTTCCCAATTATTTCGCGGGTGCAAAAGCACCCGTTTGCAACCATTTAAGCCACGCTTTTTTGAATTCAGCATGAGAAATCGGTGGCAAACTTCTGCCCTCGCCGGGATTCCATCCTGCCAGTACAAGTCCGTCATCAGCATGTGCAATCAGTTCCTTCATTCCTTTATTCCCGTTCTGTTTCGGGTTAACAAGCTGCTTAGCAAGCTGGTTCGCACTACGTCCCTGGAACACCATTTTCATATTGTCTGGCGGAAGATGCCAGTTAGGATTACCCGGAGGCGTATGCAGTCCGGGCGTATTTTCAGCTTGATGGCAATTTGAACACTTCATTGCTAAAACACCTTTGCCTTCAACACCGCGTTTTGGTAACATCGTGTGCAGATGGCTGTCGTCTCCCTGCAAGGGAACATTGCCCGCTGGATGACAGTTCATGCACCGCGGACTCATCAGCACAGCGTATACCTGCTTAAATGCGGCCACGGAGGCTATACTATCCTTTACCACCATTAATGGTTCGGTTTTAGTTTCTTTCTTGCTAACGTTAAACGATAATGCCATAACTACAGAACTCAGCAGCATCAGGCCTAAAATAATCGGTTTCTTCATTACTGTTGGATAAGTTTATGATTTGCAATGGGCAGGTTATATATTCTCTTTCCTGTGGCAGTAAAAATTGCATTTACGATTGCAGGGGCCGTTGGTGGCACAGAGCATTCTCCGGCACCGCCCATCTTTTCGTTACTATCCACAATAAAAACATTAATTTCGGGAGATTCATGCATGCGTGCGATGCGATAATCATAAAAATTATTTTGCTGGAGCTTTCCTTTTTCTAATGTCAATTCGCCATAGAGAGCCATTGTAAGGCCGAAAACAATCCCGCTTTCAGTTTGCGCCTTCACTCCATCGGGGTTAACCGCCAAACCGCAATCAATGGCACAATCAATTTTATGAACCCGCACCTGTCCATCAGCAATGCTCACTTCTGCCAACACTGCTACAAAGCTTCCGAAAGCCTCATTTACTGCAATGCCTTTAAACCTTCCTTTGGGAAGTGTTTTTTTCCATTCACCTTTTTCTGCTACAAGATTAAGTGCAGCCAGGTGACGGGGATGATCTGCCAATAATCTTTGCCTGTAGGCTACCGGATCCTGTCCGCTACTTTTCGCTAGTTCGTCAATCATCGTTTCCATCACATAAGCGGTATGGGTATGTCCAACTGAGCGGTACCACAGTACAGGAACAACTTCTTCAGTATTATGCAATCCAACAAAATGATCGGGCACTTGGGTTAGGTAAGGCGATCCCATTACGCCCTCTACAGAAGTGCTGTCGATGGGCGTTTTCGGGGCACCAAAGGCAGGCGTAGCAGCCTGCATGATTGATTGTCCGACAATATTATGTTTCCATGCCACAGGCAAGCCTTCACTGTTTAACCCTACCTGCACATTATGAACGAAAAACGGCCGGTAATGCCCGCCTTTCATATCATCTTCGCGACTCCAAACCATTTTTATCGATTTGCCTGAATTCTTGGCAATATGTACGGCTTCTGAAACAAAATCTGTAACTGGTGTAGCTCTACGTCCGAAGCCGCCTCCCAGAAAGGGAATATTTACCTTAACCTTTTCGGGTGCAAAGCCCAGAATTTTTGCTGCCGATGCCTGCTCCGCCGCAGGCAATTGTGTTCCCGTCCAGATTTCACAGCCATCACCATCTATTCTAACAGTGCAGTTTAAAGGTTCCATTGCTGCATGCGCCAGATATGGAAATACATATTCTGCTTTATAAACCTTCGCAGATTTTGAAATTCCCGCAGCGGCATCGCCTTTTTTCTGTGCGGTTAAACCATCCGTGGCAGCAAGTTTTTTATATTCGGCTGCTTGTTTAACGGTAGATAGCTGTGCTCCTATTCCATCCTCCCAAACAACAGATAAAACCTTTTTGCCCTGTTGTGCTGCGTAGTAATGCTCAGCAATCACGGCTACGCCGGTCGGTATCTGGACTACCTGCTTCACCCCGGGCACAAGCATGGCTTTTGTTGAATCAAATGATTTAACCTTTCCTCCAAAAACCGGAGCATGGGCAACAACAGCAGTTAGCAAGCCGGGAAGTTTGATGTCCATACCAAAAACTGCGGAGCCATTTGTTTTTACCGATGCATCCAAGCGTTTGTTTCCTTTCCCGATGTATTTCCATTCAGCTGGTTTTTTAAGCTGTGGCCGCTCTGGTATAGGAAGCAAGGCTGCATCTGCTGCTAATTCGCCGTAGGTATATTTGTTTTTACCTGCGATAACAATACCATTCTCGGCTTTACAGTCTTTTAAATCCGTTCCTGACTTTTTAGAAGCAGCTTGCATAAGCATAATCCTGGCGGTTGCGCCGGCGTATCGGTATCGGTCAAACTCCGACCAGGTTGTTGAGGATCCTCCTGTTATCTGAACGCCGAAAACAGTATGGTTTAGTGCTTTATCCGGCCCTCCATGTTTAACGATTATTTTTTTGAGGTCAACGTCCAGTTCCTCAGCTATCAACATCGGTAGGGTTGTCCAAATGCCCTGGCCCATTTCTACATGACTAAGCGTAACGGTTATGGTGTTGTCGGCGCCAATATTCAAAAAGGCATTTGGCGTAAATCCGGATGTAGCTGTTGGCTGTGATAATGCAGCCAGCTTATTTGCCTGTGGAATGGTGAATGATATTAGCAAGCCGCCGCCAAGAACCGCACTTGATTGTATGAAGTTTCTTCGGTTCATGGCTTTACTCCCTCCTGCTGCATCTTCGCAGCTTTATGGATTGCAGCCCTTATTCTTGGGTAAGTGCCACAACGGCAAATGTTACCCGACATTGCATCATCAATATCCTGATCCGTTGGGTTTGGCTTTTCCCGCAGCAATACCGCTGCAGACATAAGCTGCCCGGACTGGCAATATCCGCACTGCGGTACATCCAGTTCTGCCCACGCCAACTGAAGCGGATGGTCGTTATTTTCGCTCAATGCCTCAATGGTGATAATTTGCTGTCCTACTGCCCTGCTTACCTTGGTAACGCATGAACGCAGTGCTTCTCCGTTTACATGAACGGTGCAGGCGCCACACTGGGCTACGCCACATCCAAATTTAGTACCTGTAAGCCCAAGTAGGTCGCGAAGAACCCAAAGCAATGGCATATTAGGATCAACATTAACCTCTCTAGCCAAACCGTTTACAGTTAGCGTTAATTTCTCCATTATAATTTGAAATTATTTGTATATCAATATAGTTAGTATTTTCCTAATATGCCTCATACGAAAAACAAATCGCTATCAACAACAGCATTTTCCGAAGACCTGGGTGGTTCGCATTGCCACATTATCCGCTCAGTTTCAATTCGCGGGCTTTGTTAGCCTTTACAATGACAAGAATACTTTACTCCACTTTCCTGAAAATAGATTTCATGGTTTCTTTATCCAGACTTTCCATATCGATTAATTTTAATGTTTTCACCATTTCTAGCGTAGAAGTTTTATAGGTTTTAAAGTGTGGCGTCTGCAAGTGATTTTCATAAGCGGCTTTATCGGCGTAGATTTCAACAATCCTTATCTGTGTTGGCTGTGCTTTCTGAAACATTGGAAAAATAGCAACCACGCCGGGTTCTTTAGCAATCGATGCAGCCGCCTCTTCTTTTAGGATAGATTTGTAATGTTCCAAATGTTCAGGAAGGATTTCTATTTCAGAAATGCGGACAATCATATCTCGCCGTACAACTGGCAGCAAAGGCCGGTCTATATTTTTTAGTAAGGTATTTGCCTGCGTTGTACTTACCAATTCCTGAACAACAACGCTCAATTCTTGCAGCTGCGAATCTGTTATGCCCGTATTTCTACCCATTTTAAGGTGCGCCTGCAACTGGCTCTCCACGCCCTCCATAGCTGTTAATGCAGTAATAGTAATTAGCTCTCGTTTGCGAAAATCGAGCACCTCACTTGCGAAGACATCCGCAAAAAGATGTTCTTTCAAAAAAGCATCAATACGCGGTGCAAATTCTCCAAAACCAGGTGCGGGCTTAGCTTGTGGTGTTTTAGTGAGTTGCTCCAGCGTTCGGCGACCCTGTTCATATTTATCGCTTACCGTGTTTTGAATAATTTTTTGCCCTTCGGGATCTTCGATCTTCCTCGCTTTGCGTTCATCCAAAACTGCAGAAAAAGTGTTAATAGCATTTAAACTCCGCGGAAACCCACAATAAGCATAGAGTTGTGTAAGTGCTTCTTTAATTTCATTGATGGTTAAACCATTATCAAGTCCGCGGTCCAGCTGAACTTTAAGCAGCTCTATTTTACCTGCAGCTGTTGTTGCTGCAATACCTGCAAGGCTTCTTTCCTGTTTAGTTAATGTTGCCATTTCTTGTGCTTTGGATTTGGGGATGATTACATTGAACAGCAACAGTAGCAATCCAAGTTTCCAGCTGATTAATTTCATATTTTCGGAATCTCGTTATTGGCATTTTGATAGACCTCATCACTAACCGGCTCTAGCCATTTATTTTCGTTTGCAGCAGGATTGCCATTGGTGGCAAGGTGAGAGAACCAGCTTTCGGCCGTTGCGCCGTGCCAGTGTTCTACGTTCGGTGCAATTTCTACGATGTCGCCAGGCTTTAAATACCTTGCCGGTTTACCCCGCTCCTGGTACAAACCTTCGCCACCAATTACTATCAGTAACTGCCCGCCGGTATGGCTGTGCCAATTGTTTCTGCAGCCAGGCTCGAAGGTTACATTTGCCAATGGAACATTGAGATCTTTATTGCTGGTTAGCGTAGCCAGATAAGATGTGCCGGTAAAGTATTTGGCAAAGCCGGCGTTTTCTTCGCCGGTCGGAAAATCGCTTATTTTTGGAATTTCTGTTTTCATTTTATTTTCTGTTTTTTGAAGTACGCTTTGCGCATTCAGCTTATACGTAGTGAAGGAGGCTATCATCGCCATAATTATCATTTTGCTTACCATCGGCTTCCCTAAATTTGTTTTAAGAACCTTGCCGGCACCCCACCCACAACAGTATTGTCTTCAACATTTTTTGAAACTACTGCACCAGCGGCAACAACAGCATTTTCGCCAATGGTTACACCTGGCAATATGATCGCGTTTGCTCCAATCCAGGCATTTTTTTTAATATGGATTTTACCCGGTACCAAGCATGCCCGCTCGGCTGGTGCCAACGGATGGCCCTCGGAAAGCAAACTTACTTTCGGACCGATCAGCACATTGTCTTCAATCACAATTCCACCTAATGTTAAAAATGTGCAGTCGAAATTGATAAAGACATTTTTTCCGATACTTAGATGCTTTCCGTAATTGATGTACAGCGGTGGAAAAACAGCTACTGTTTGGTCTATTTTTTTGCCGGTAATTTGACCAAGGATTTCTACCATGAAAGCCGGATCAGCACTGCTGTTAAGCTGTTGCAACAGGCCAATCGTCGCATAGGACGACTTTCTGAGTTCACCCCATCCGCCATGCGCTGCAGTGATGTTTTGCCCGTTATTTAAATCGTCGAATATTGAATTATCTGAATTATTCATCTTATTAAAACATCAAATCTCCGACCAATTTAGTTCTGATTTATGGCACTAATGACGCCATTAATGTCAAATATTACCTAATTTAGGATTTAAATTCGAATAAATGAGTGAAACGCAGGACGCAAGGGTGGTATACTTATCGCTCGACCACATCGAGCCATCAGTTGAAACACTGTTGAAAAGGTACCACGTGCACCTTTATTGCCATAAAGGAAAATTAGCTTTTATTTTTGGCGATCAGCTTCTGGCCTGTAAGGCCGGGCAGTTTTTATTCTGGTTTGCCGAATCGAGGTGGAGCATTAAATCCGTATCGAAGGGATTTAAAGCCACGGTGTTACTTGTAGAAAAGCGTTTCCTGCTGGATAATGTGCCTGACCAAGGTTGGAGCATTAATGCACAGCTTCATTCGAGGGTGCACCCGGTTAAAGATATTCGCTCCAAAGCAGAAAGAGAGAAAATTTTAAACAACTTTAAATGGTTGCTTTTACGTTTCGAGGAAACGGAACACCGTTTTTATGAGGAAGCGCTGAAACTTCAAATGCAGCTGTTTATTTTAGAAATGTGGCATAGTTTCGCTAATGAGTACGAACGCCGGCGCCATAGCTTGCAAACCGGAACATTATACGAGCAGTTTATTAATTTACTGCAACAGCACTGCCTAACTCAAAGGGAAGTACAGTTTTACGCCAATGCATTAAACATTACCCCTAAATACCTAAATTATCTTTGTAAAATTCACTCCGACCGAACCGCGTCCAGCTGGATACACGGACACGCCAAAGAAAGGATCATCCTTTTGTTGCAAAACAGGCACCTGAACATTGCCGAAATTGCCGAAGAAATGCAGTTTAGCAGTACTTCTTTTTTTACCAGGTATGTTAAAAAAATTTTAGGGCAAACACCAAGTAGTTTCAGGATGAGGTTAGACTAGGCTAAAATACTGCTCTAAACGAACCGATTAGCCGGCTCAGCAATACATCGAAATTTGCAGGTATTGGCAAGAAAAAAGGGTAAAAACTTTACTGTCTCATTTGCTGAGGGACTCCCGTTCGCTTTATGTTAAACAAAAAAATATTTCCGAGGTGAAAAAATGCACAAACCGGAATTTGTATGTAGTCGAAACCACGTTGCTTACTCGTGTGGCCGTTAAGGAAAAATCAAAAAATGCTTTTATAAACTAACACATACCCTACGTGTTTTACGGTAATTATCACGTAATAAAGCAATTAGCCGCTCCTATATTCCAATAATAAAATGATAACTGTCTATATTTAGTTAACCAGAAACTAAATATAAAATTATGAGCAGACATGGAGCCCTCTATCAGGACATAGTCCCTTTTACGTCCCGATTTTACGACAAAGGTAAATTCGGGAGAATCTTTCCCTCTCTTCCGCCTTTCGCGGCGGATACAAAAAAAGTTCGCGAAGCACTTATCGATATTGGCAAAAAAGGCGGAATAATGGACGCAAAGGATGATTTGACAAAAGACCCGGTAGAGTTAATCACTAACCCCCTTCTGCAGGTGAATAATCCGAATTCGCCTGTGATGAGTGCAGGAATGACCTTTTTGGGGCAGTTCATCGACCACGACATAACATTTGATCCAACTTCCAGCCTTGAGCGTCAAAGCGATCCTGAGTTTATCGAAAATTTCAGAACGCCTTCACTCGCCCTGGATAACGTTTATGGAAGTGGCCCGGGTGCTTCTCCGCATCTTTATGATCAATCGGATGGGCTCGGAATTAAAATGCTTTTACATCCGATGGGGGTGAAAGGCAAAGATGATATTGATAAATGCGATTTACCACGAAATTCCCAAAATACAGCGCTGATTGGTGATCCAAGAAATGATGAGAATCTCATCGTTTCACAGCTGCAGGTGCTCTTCCTGAGGTTTCATAATGCGGTTGTAGATGCTTTGCGGGCAAAATATCCGTCAAAATCTCCAGGCGTAATTTTTACGGAAGCTCAAGAGCTGGTACGCTGGCATTATCAATGGATATTATTGCATGAATTTCTGCCTTTGCTTTGCGGACAGGAGGTAGTTGATGATATTTTAAACAAGGGAAGGCAGTTTTACGGCTGGCACAACAGCCCATTCATTCCGGTTGAGTTTTCAGTTGCTGCCTATCGGTTTGGCCACAGTCAGATCCGTCCATCTTACAGGGCCAATTTTGGCATTGCAAACAAGCCAAATCCTGCGCCTTTTTTTGCAGATATATTTGATTTCTCGGCAGATCCGCTGCATGCGGACCCAAATGATTTGAGGGGCGGAAAAAGGGCAGAACGGAGATTTTTGGACTGGCATACCTTTTTCAACCTTGGGGATGGGAGCATGCGCCCGAATAAACTGATCGATACCAAACTATCTTCACCCCTATTTCAATTACCAGGTTTCGCCTCGGCAGATGTAATTTCCCTGGCGTCCAGAAACCTGCTTAGGAGCCTGACCTTTGGGCTGCCATCCGGACAAAGAGTAGCCCATGCTATGCGTATGCAACCGATGGATGCTGAAGTATTTGAAGATTTAAAGCACTACAAAGTAAATTTCGAACATAGTACACCCCTATGGTTTTATATTTTAAAAGAGGCCGAAACACAGCAGATGGGTTTAAAACTTGGTGAGGTTGGGTCGAGGATAGTAACAGAAGTTTTTGTTGGGTTGTTAGAGGGTGATAACACATCCTTCCTCTCTCAAAATCCGTTTTGGAAGCCCTGTTTGCCCTGCTGGGAACCATATAGAAACAACAAGCACTTCACCATCGCCGATCTTTGCCGCATTGCTGAAGGAAAAGTTCAGATTTCTCTTTAAAATACGGGTGCTCAGGATAATGCCGGTTCTGAGCGCCCAATAAATAACCAGGTTTTACCAGGCTCATTTAATCTAATTTAACTTTTATGAAAAAATATATGATATCTTGTTTACTCATTTTGAGTCTGAGGGGTTTTTCTCAAACGAGTGAAACGGCAATCAGGAACATTGTCCGTCAACAGCAAACTTACTGGAATCAAAATAACATTGCAGGTTATACCGGTTTCTTCTCTGATGATTGCGTACTAATTAACTTTTTAGGACTTTACTGGAAGGGAAGAAAACAGATTGAGAGTGAATTTAATAAGATTAATGAATGCTGTATTAAGCCAACTGAAGTTAAACTTGAAGTGTTAGATATTAAATTCACCAGTTCTGCATCTGCTGTAACCCATATAAAAGAAACGCTCACTGCTAAAGCAGATTACACGGTTCCCGGAGGTGTTGTTAACAAGGGAACTGTTAACCATAAATTCATCACAGCGGTGCTCGAAAAAAAGCAGGGTATCTGGAAAATTTTTGCCATGCAGGTAACACAAGTGGTTCCGTTTCCCGGGCCAGGGAGATAGGAGCTAATAAAGACGTTTTGATGCTCATGGGTAACCCATTCGCAACTTAGCTTAGATTAACTTCCAAGCCAATTCAAACCGGCAGCTCAAAGCAATAGGCACAACATTGTACACAGAAACTTCTATTATGGCAAAGGAGTAATGTTAAGAAATACCGGATGATTAAATACAACCTCGATGCGTCTTGCGGCTGAAAGCTCATGCGGTAAACTTTTCAGTTACCAATGCTACCGACCTGCACCAGCGCATCGTAATTCTTCAATCTTTCAATCGAAAGTAGGAATGCTTTTTCTTTGTCGTGAACGACTTGCAACCTCATTAATTCGGTTGTTGAGGCTGACGATCAATTTGCAGCTTTTGAAATCCCAGGAAATAATCGAAACCAAAAAGATAAATTAATGTTGCTTTCCTGTAAGCACGTAAGTTTACAAACTGAAATCGAAAGCATAATATCGCATTCAGTTTGCAGCTATATACGGAAACAGACATTTTAATTTTTGGGCAGTGTGCCGTTGTTTTTTTGATCAATTATGAGAAATTCTGACGCCACTTTATTTTATTTTAAAACAACGGATGACCTCAATTTGGCGAACAACCTCGATACTATGGCTGCATTTTCAATTTCTTTAAATATTAGATAATGAGCCAGTATATCCTATTAATGCTAATCGCGGGGATTGCCAGTATTGGCATGGCCTTTATCCCCGCACTGGCAAAAAAACTAGGCTTATCATATGCAATTATTTATGTGGCAATTGGTGTTTTAATCTACCTAATCTGGCCCAAAGTGTTGCCATCCCCTCTCCCACAGCATGATAATAGCCTTGTGGTGCATTTGACAGAGCTTATTGTTATCATCTCTTTAATGGGTACCGCCATCAAAATCGACCGAAGTTTTTCTTTTCGGAAATGGTCTACGCCGCTAAGGCTGATACTCATCGCCATGACATTGGCTATTTTAATTTCTTCATTGCTGGGTTTTTTCGTTCTGGGTCTAAATTTATCCGCTGCGCTTTTACTGGCCGCAGTGCTCGCACCTACAGATCCTGTGCTCGCCGCGGATGTGCAGGTTGGACCTCCAAATGAGCACGGAAAATCCGAGCCGCGATTTGCATTGACCTCAGAGGCAGGCCTTAATGATGGCCTAGCTTTCCCATTTACCTGGCTTGCAATCGTGATCGCCTCGCAGGGCGTTAGTTCGTCTTCTTTATGGCACTGGACTTGGTTTTATTTGGTGTACAAAATTGCCGCAGGCTTAATTATAGGCTGGCTGTGCGGCAAACTCGTAGGCTATCTGGTGTTTTCAATTTCAGAGAAATATCGCTTACTAAAAGCGTCTGATGGTTTTCTTGCCATCTCGCTCACCTTTATAACCTATGCAATTACCGAATCATTTCACGCTTACGGATTTATTGCTGTGTTTGTTGCCGGCATTACGCTTCGGCACTACGAAAAAGGCCATGAATACCATAAACAACTCCATTCCTTTACCGACCAGATGGAACGGATGCTTCTTGCTGTATTGCTAATATTTTTTGGTGGTTCTCTGGTTGGCGGCATTCTTGCGCCACTAAATTTGAAGATGGCACTCGTGTCAATCGGATTTGTGATTGTTTTGCGCCCGGTAGTTTCTTTTATTTCGCTATTAGGAAATTCAACTCCGCTTAAGGAAAAATTTGCAATCAGCTTCTTCGGTATTCGAGGTATGGGCTCAATCTATTACCTGGCTTTTGCCTTCGGTGAAGCAAAATTTAAGCAGCAGGATGCACTTTGGGCTATTGTAACCTTTACCATTCTTATTTCCGTGATATTACATGGCCTAACAGCAGCCCCGGTTATGAAACGCATCGGAACTAAAAAGAATAAATAGTTGCCATCCGGACTGCTGGCAACCATTTAAACCCATTGATTTTTCATCGAACATGATTACGGCATCATTTCAGGTACCTCGAAGTTAAAATTTCAGTGAGCAATGAAATTTCTGTAATAAATTCTCTTTGGAGACTTGCCGGCAAGTCACTATCCATCTCATCAAGTACCTCCAGTTTGCCTGAAAGTTCGGCCAGATAGACGAGCCCTGCAGATACCGAGGTGCCATATAGCTTATGGCCAAGCAACCTGATGTTTTCAAGTTCACCACCCGCAACGTACCCATTCAGATCAATTAATGATTGCTGCAGCTGACTTATTGTTAGTGAGGCTATCCTTGCTAACTTCTCCTTATTTTCGCCATAATACACTTTTAGTTTAGCTGCATCGAAATGTGCATTAACATCCTCAGCAAGCGCAACCTGATTGCTTTGCTCCTCCTGCTGTGCATCCAGCCAACGGCCAAGAACGGTTTCGAGTGTGCCTGTTAGAATAGGTTTCGTTATAAAATCGTCCATACCTGCTTCGAGGCATTTTTCTCTTTCTCCGGAAATATTTCCAGCAGTAACGGCAATAATTGGCGTACGCTTATTGGTTTCAGCCTCCCTGATCGCCGCAGAAGCCTGATAACCGTTCATTACCGGCATCTGTACATCCATCAAGATTAAGTCTGGAGATGTTAAAACAAATTGTTCAAAACCCTCCTGACCGTTTTTAGCTTCCATAATTTTTGCGGCGGGATAGAGCTTGCTAATCAATGTTCTGGTTAAAAAGCGGTTTACTTCATTGTCCTCAACGATTAATATTGTGCAACTTTCTGGTGTTACAACCTCGCTGCTCAATACCCGCGGCTGCAACGCTGCCTGTGCAGGTTCTTTCTCCAAAACGTGGAGCCGTGAAAGTGCATTGTATAAGTCGGGCATTTTAATGGGTTTCACTAATCGGTGACTCACATGTAGGGTGCGGCTTGCATTAATAAGCGTGCTGTCGTCGGCCGAACTATGCAGCAACAGAATTGGTAATTCTTCATGGCTGGAAAAAAAAGTCTGCCTGATTTTGGCTGTTGTTTCCAGGCCATCCATAAAAGGCATATGATAGTCCATCAGTACGGCATCATAACGTTTTCCGCTGGCAAGATGCTGTAGTGCCTCAAAACCGTTTTTAGCCAAATCGCTTTCAATGTGTTTCAATTTAAGCATATCCGACAGGATGTGACGGTTATTGTCATTATCATCTACAATAAGGATATTTTTGAGCGAATCTATAGCCTCCCAGTTTACTGCCTCTCCTTGTTCACAATCCAGCAATATGTCGAAATAAAAGGTACTTCCAATTCCAGGTGTACTTAGCAGTTGCAACCTGCTGCCCATCATGCGCAAAAGCTTGTTAGATATGGTTAAGCCCAGCCCGGTTCCACCATATTTTTTTGTGGTCGAAGAATCTTCCTGCGCAAAAGCATCAAAAATCTTTTCCTGCTTATCCTGCTGAATTCCGATTCCTGTATCGCGGACACTAAAGCGGAAAAGACATTTCTCATCGAGCTTCTCTAATGGCTGAACTTTAAGTTCAATTTCGCCCTGTTCTGTAAATTTAGATGCATTGCCCAACAGATTTATCAAAACCTGTTTCAACCTCACATCATCAACCCATATAAAACGTGGTAAATCGGGTGCCAGATTTAACAGCATCTCCAGGTTTTTCGACTGTATCTGATAGGTTGTAATATCAGTAGCCTGAAAGGTCATCTCAAAAAGGTCGCATTTTTCGATGTCGAGCTCAAATTTTCCGGCTTCAATCTTCGAAAAATCGAGAATATCATTGATGATATTTAGTAACGCACCCGCAGACTGGCTTACGATTTTAAGGTATTGCTGCTGGGTTTCATCAAGCTTGGTTTTAAGTACCAAATCGGTAAAACCGATAACGCCATTAAGTGGGGTACGGATTTCGTGGCTCATATTTGCCAGAAATTCAGATTTGGCCAGGTTTGCCTCATCAGCATGTATCCTTGCCGCCCTTAGTTCTTCTCGCTGGGCTATCATGCCCGAAATGTCCTGCGTAAATATCATCATCCCGCCGATTACAAATTCTGATTTATACCAGGGCCTCATTTCGAGCGTAATAAAGTGCTGCTTTTCGGTAAGCGAATCGACAAATACATCCTCTTCTCGTCTATCAACCTTTCCCTTTAAAATTTCCCGATGGCGTAGTTTTCGTTCCTCATCCAGGTTAGGGAACATGGTATAGTGCGAGGCACCTATAATGTTTTGCGCTGCAAAGTTATAATCTTCCATCCATTTTCGGCTTACGGCGAGGTAACGCATATCGTTATCTAGCATGGCTACCGCCGCAGGCGTGTGTTCGATAAAGGCAAGCAAACGGGCACGCTCTGTGGCAAGCTCGGCCTCCATTTGCTTTTGTTTTGTGATGTCTGTTGCTACGCCAAGATAGCCCGCAGATTCGCCTTTCGGGTCGGTAATGGATGATACGGTTAGCGAAATATCGAAACGCCCGCCACTGCTGGATTTGTAAATAAGCTCGTGGGTGGCGGTACCGGCACCAGACGAGCTTTCGAAATAATGCTTAAGATCTTTAGGTTTAAACTTATCTGCGGCTGCGTTTGCACCGGTAAAAATGGCTTCCTCATGGTGGTCAAAAAAATCAGGCATTTGTGCGCCAAGCATTTCAGATGCCCGGTAACCTAAAAGCTGTTCGGCACCTTTGTTAAATACAGTAATCCGCCCAACATTATCTGTCGCGATAATACATAGGTCGGCCGCAGCATCAAGTACATCATCCAAAAGCTTTTTCGATGCACCAAGCGCAATTTCTGATCGCTTGGATTTATCAATATCCTGAAAGGTACCAAACAAACGAGTGCACACTCCATCGCTAAAAACGGCGTTTCCAATCGCCCGCACCCAAAGTTCCCTCCCCCGGCCATCAACCATTTCCAGCTCCAAATCATAAGGATTTCCTGTTTGCATAATGTCTGCCACAGCCTCATTAATTTTGTTTCTGCTCTCTCCGGGTTTATAAAAATTTATAGCGGTAGTTATGTCGGGCATAAATGTTTCTTCAACCCCATGAATTTCCCGTGTAACAGGTGTCCATTCGATTCCCTGTTTAGCAACGTCAAGCTCCCATCCGCCAACACGGGCAACGTTGTTTGTTTGTTCAAGAATGGCTTTGGTGTGCCGAAGGTCGTTCTCCAGTGCATGCCTGTCGGTAATATCAACGGCGTTGCCGATGACATAAGCTTCACCTTGCTCATCTGTTTGAAGTACGTTCGAAAACATCCAGATTCGCTCGGTACCATTTTTGGCGCAAGTAATCATCTGGCCTTTAACATGGTCAAGTTTTGCTATTGCTTTCAAATATTCGTCTAAATATTCATGCCTTTTTTTGGGTACAATATCATAGAGCCCTTTGCCGTCAAGCTCGGCTTTCGTATAGCCGAGAATATGTGCTCCGGATTCATTTACAGAAATGAATTTACCATGAAGGTCATGGATGCACATCAGGCCCTGTGAGTTTTCAAAGAAAACTTTGAACTTATTTTCGCTTAACGCAAGTTTTTGTTGTTTCTCAATTTCGTATGTTATGTCTCGCCCAATAGCCGAAACCTTTCCTGTTGTTGGTACAACAGTTGCCACCCATTCTACAGTACGGTAAGTATTGCGTGCGGTTAGTAGCCGGTGTTTAAATTTAACGCTTCCTGCTCTCGAAACCAACCTGCCAAGTCTGGCAATGGTTTTTCTCCGGTCCGTTTCGTAAACAAAATCGAAAAGCGACTTACCAACAATCTCCGCATCTTCCCAGCCCAATATTCGCTGGAAACTTGGATTAACACGCTCTATTACGCCCGCCGTTGAGCAGATGCATATCAGGTCTTCTGACAGTTCAAAGAGTTCAGCGTAATTTTCGAGGTCGCTACAGGATTCTTCTTCATATAAGCGGCCAAGTTGTATGCACAACACTTCCATAGCTTCTGCCTGTGCAGCACTTAGCTGTATTTCTTTTTCATCGAAAACCGCCAGAACACCAATCACTAACCCATTTTCACCCAGGATGGGAAAGGCACTTAAAAATTGAAATGGTGTTTTCGTTTGAAAGGTAGCTATTGCCTGCTGAACTTCAGCAGCAGGCTCAATCAGCCCGGGCAAAAGAGCCCACAGTTCTTTTTGGCTGTAGTAATTTAAGATTTCTGCGAGCCCGGTTCCTTTAAAATCCTGACCGGTTCGCCCGACAATAAAATGCCCGCATCCACAGATTATTCTTGAGATAGAAGCCACTTCTGTAATCTCGTTCATTCCTAGCACCCTGTTGGTAGCATCTTCTTGAGTTAATCCCCTCTTCATATTTTTATCCCTGCATATTTGGCTATTTAAAGTGTCGATGCCATTAAGCGCCCCGCACCCCTTTAAAGCCGTAATATATGAAAAAATATCACTTTGAATAGGTTTCCGTAGCTTATTTTAGAAGCCATTTTTCAAGCTAAAAAAATTGACTGGCAACTTTGAAGCTGTAAGCGACTGTGTAAGAATCAACAGCGGTTTTAACAGCCGTAGGATTTACTTAATTCTTCGGATAAGAATTAATAAATTACCTCATATCAAGATGGCTTTGCGCTTTACCATGCAAGGCGTATTTAATGCGTTTCTGGCACAAACAAGCATTGTTTTCTGCTGATGTGGAACTTAGGCTAAGCATCGGATAGCGATTTGAACCAAGCCTGATTAAAACTCGTTTTTAGTTCGCCATGCTTCAAACGCTCTCATTTCAACCTGCTAAAACTTTAGCATTTTTTGTGGGTTATATTTACAAAGATTAATTAATTTCGAAAAAAGCAGGCGTATGGATTTACGTCTGCTTTTTTCTTTTACAACCAGCTTGTTTATGGAAGGATAAAACAATTGGTGCTTAGCAATGTAGTGACTATATGGAAGTTGGGATAATAACTGTTTTTAATAAAATAGCAGGCTTCGGATATATAAAATATGGAAATCTTCTTATAAAATTTCATATCCGGAGCACACATGGAAACTTGTTTACCTATGATACAGTGAACTTCGACATTAACTACGATAATCTTGAAACCACCGCAATCAACGTTCGGAAGGCGGAATAATTTTTATTTTTGCAAAACCATTCTTTTCAAGCTCTCGTATATTATGCCGGATATCTGGAACTAACTGATGTCTAGCTTAGGTTACTATTGATGATTAAAATTTGATTTGGGGATTACTTTACTGGTTTAGAGTAATTAAAGCAGTTGCAATTAAATGCAACTGCTTTTTATTTTTACAAAACTTCCTTAATTTGAATGGTGTTTAGAAAATAGCTTTAGTGTATATTAGGGTAGTCGCGTTGTGGTGGCTGCCCTTTTTTGCAAAAGACTTTGGGCTGACCAGACCGGTTTTATATTGCAAAGCCTAATATGGCCCCGTCTGTTATATGCTTTATCACAAGAAATGGCTTCTACAGACAGATGGGTAGACGGTCATTTTGACTTTTCCTGGCTCACTTCCTTTTCAAATAAACTTTCATGAACCAGGTAAAAACCCTCAACGCTTTTTTTAGGTATCGGCTTCTTTTTGTCTTCCCACATCATATGGGTTGGGCTGGTTTTTAATGTCGATTGTGCAGTTTCACGTTTTCGGTATGCCCAGGTCATTTCAACATTTTCTTCTATCACCTTTCCATCGGTGCAATGGAAGTACATCTTCCTAAACTTAAACTTCTTTGCCATACAAAATTTAATAAAGTTATCGTCAATACAAATACTAATTTTATTAGCAAAAATAGAAGTCGCCTAGGCGATATGCAATATTATTTTTAAACATTTTAGCTGATGATTTTAGCGTTAAATATTTTATTTAATTCGTTTTAAAAGCTATAAGTAGGTTTTTTGTATTAAGAGAAAATTTATATCTCGAAAACAGCGTTAGCTAAATCTTTTAATTTGGTAGTCACAATGTGGATAACTTCGGTTTATATTGCTAATATTATTAGTATTTTTGTTTGAAAGTTTAAGCTTATGATTAGAGAGTTAGAGATACCGAAAAATGAACTGATTGATACGCTGGATAATCCAGGACGGGTTTCAGGTTTTATTTCCCCTGCGGAGGATTACAAACAAAGGCGGTTGCACATTGCACAGAAAATTGTGAGCGACCCCACCAACACTTTTTACTTTGAAGCAGACGACAACCAAATGCGATACTTCGGCATTATGAAAGGTAGCATCATCGTTGTAGATAAATCAGTAAAGGTTTGCTCAGGTATGCTAATTGTGTGTTGTGTGGATGAAGAATGGCTTACCAGAAAACTGGTTATCAAAGGTGAAAATACTTTTTTGTGCCTGAACGACAGTATGGATGCCTGCCTTAACATCACCGGGAAAAATATCACCGTGTTCGGTGCAGTAACCTGGACCTGCTTACCCCATACCAAGCATCAGCATGTTCGCACTGGCAGATTGTAATAACTTTTACGCAAGCTGCCACAGGTTGTTCGAACCAAAATATAATGGTTTGCCAGTAGTGGTATTAAGCAATAATGATGGCTGTGTAATTGCCCGGAGCAATGAAGCTAAGGCTTGCGGGATAAAAATGGGTGCGCCTTTCTTCAAAATACAGGAAGCCATAAAAGAACATAACATTGCAGTTTTCAGCAGCCATTATACTTTATATGGCGATATAAGTGCAAGGGTGATGACCAACCTGGCCAGGTTTACGCCCGAGGTTGAGGTTTACAGCATAGATGAATGTTTCCTCGGCTTAAGCGGCCTTGAAAAGCTAGCCGATTACGGCACCGCAATCAAGGAAACAGTAATGAACAATACGGGTATACCTATAAGTGTGGGGATTGCACCTACCAAGGTTTTAGCGAAAGTAGCAAACAGAACATCGAAAAAATTTAATGGCGTAATGGTGCTGGAAACCGCAGCGCAGATTGCCGATGCTTTGGCTGATTATCCTGTGGAAGATTTATGGGGCATTGGAAGGCAATTTAGCCATAAACTAATTAAGGGAGGCATTGAAACAGCGGCACAGTTTCGCAATTTACCCATGGATTGGGTACAATCGAACATGACTGTTGTGGGCCTTAGGATGTGGCGTGAGCTTTGGGGCGAAAGCTGCATACCCTTAAAAACCATACTCGACCCGAAAAAAGGAATGTGCACCAGCAGGGCTTTCGGCAAACTAACTACTGATTACAATCAATTAAAAGAAGCGACATCCAGTTATGCCGCACGATTAGGCGTTAAGCTCAGGCGGGAAAGATTATGCGCCGGCGTAATTTCTGTTCGCCTGCTAACAAATAAATTCGGCCCCGAGGCTTCGCAGGCCTACCCGGCCATTACCATTCCGCTTGAACACCCGGTAAACAATACGGTAGATTTGGTAAGGGTTGCGCTGCAGGGATTGAAAAAGATTTACCTGCGTGGCTATTTATTTCAGAAAGTAGAGGTAACAGCAACTGGCCTTATACCCGAGCAAGAAGTGCAACTGAATATCTTCAGCGATTTTAAGGGTGTAAAACATGATAAGGTATCGAAAGTACTCGACAGGCTAAACATGCACTATGGAGCCGGAACACTAAAGATGGCTGGAGAAGGCCTGAAACAGCAATGGACTATGAAAAGGCAGTTTTTAAGTCCTTGTTACACCACAAATTGGAACGATATCATAAAAGTTAGATAATATGAAGGAACTAATTAAATTACTAAAGCAATATTTACTTAAAGAAGCCGCAACACTTAATCAGATTAACGACAAGCCGAAAACAAAACAGAAGAAATAAAACAGTCTGAACAACAAGCGTGTTATCCTTGCAAATACATTAATATGTGCGCAAGATACACCTTAACTGCCGAGGAGAAAGAGATACTAAAAACGCACCCGCATCAGATTCAGGGTGAGTGGACACCAAACTATAACCTCGCCATTACTCAGAAAGGCCTGGTAATTACTGCTGATGAGCCTGACATTATCCAGCAGATGGCTTTTGGCATCGTTCCATATTTCGCTGATAACTTAAAACTTACCAGAGATACCTGGAACATCAAAAGCGAAACAGCAATGGAAAGCAAATTGTGGCGCCCGCTTTTGGTTAACCATAAAACCTGTATAGTAATTGCCGATAGTTTTTATGAATGGAAAAAACTCGAAAATGGAGACCGGGAGCCTTATCGCTTTACGGTAAACAATCGAAAGCTATTCTGCTTTGCCGGCTTATGGTCGCAATGGGTAGACCCGGAAACAAATGAAAAATTTAGAACATACGGTATTTTAACAACCGAGGCTAATACATTGGTAGCTGAAATACATGACAAAAAGCGTATGCCCGTAATACTTTCCAAAGCTGAGGAAGATATTTGGCTGAGCAAGACAAGGCCACTCGCCAGTAAATTAGCGGTGTTAAATACTTTCCCTGCAGAATTAATGAAACGCGTTCAGGTGAGCAAACGGGTTAATGCGGTGTCTACTTTAAAAAAACCAAACAATGACGCTGACTTGCTATCTCCGCTTAACACGGATGAAGATGTTTAAGCGAAATATGTAATCTCCCATTGATTTTGCAATTGCTGTTTCCAATTGTGTGAAACTTTTTTTATTTAGAGCTTATGGGGATTTGCAGATTAAATAAAGTATAAATACGACAGCCAAAGCGAAATACGGCCTTTTCATATTCTTTAAACAAAGCAAAATAAACATTTGTAATAGAAAGAAAATAAGACAATGAAAAGGTATATTAAATTGATGATAATTGCAGTGGCGTTCATGTTGGCAAATTGTACATCCGGGCAAAACAGTCCGGCCGATTCACATCCGGGAAGCGGATCTGTGAAAGCAGGCCGGAATAATGGTACCGATGACAAAAAAGACAGTAGCAAAACGGATTCACTGAATGCTGACAGTACCCCGGGCAAAAAGCTTTGAACACCACATCAGTTAATAGCCCCAGCCAAAGCGTAAACGTGTTGCTCCGGATGTGTTGGAAACCGTTAATTTTAAATCGGTACCACTGCCGGTTTTGTTTAAAAGCCCGTAGCTGTCTCCATCCCGAAGGCCGGGCCAGTACACGCTTGAAAGTCCGGCATTTCTAAATACGTTTGTAGAGCCAACCATGTAAGCAACTTCATTATCAGTTCCTACAGCACCCGTGTAATTTTTTCCGGTCGTCATCCCGGCGCCGAATTCAGTAACAACTGTTCTTGATGCATATGCTCCGTACCTTGAACGCCAGTTGTTTTCCCAATCAGTCTGGCTTCTTACATTCCAAAAGGCATAATTGTGCAGGGCTAGTAAACAGTCTTTAAATCTTGCATCTGCGCCAATTCCATTTACGTCTTCCGAATAGCCGGTACCCGATAACAGCAATCTGCTTCTGGGGAGATTGGGGAATTTCGTCAGAAATTGTTCGTAAACAGTTCCGAGTTGTGGCAGAGAATAACCGTATGGTTCATTTATAACCTCGATATATACTTCGCTCTGCAGGCCATATTTATCTACAACTACGGCCCACATTTTCCAAAATGCATCCATATCATCTATCAGCCCATCTTTGGCTTTTGAACTTTCCCAGCAACACAAAATTACCTTCATCTTTTTTGCCAGCGCCTGGTCAACCGTTGCCTGGTAGGCATCCCACCAGCGTTCTGTAACAGAAGGTGGATTTATTGGGAGCCTTATCGCATTCACGCCCGGTAAGTTGGTAATAATTCCGTCGTAAATTTTTGCAGATTTTTGCGCAACAACGGCGTAAGTATCGCCAGCTTCAAGCCCCGATGGGATAACCCAGCCGTCTACAAAATTATCTCGTGCATCAGCCCAGTTCACCCCTGCAATAAGTGGATGAACCAAGGCAGGCTCTGGTATTACGGGCGCCACGATCTCTTCGGTTTTTTTACTACAACCCGCTAAACTGAGTAAAATGCCTACGGCGGATACATATTTTTTAATGCTCATCACGAATATTTAATTTGCTTGTGTGAAAGATTATTTATTGTCGCTCATCTGATCGAGAATTGGCTGCTCCAAACTGCTTAACTGATTTATTTCTGGCTTGTTAAGTTCCAGAATAACTATTTCATTCTTCCCTTTTTTTAACCATTCGGCAGGAAGATAAACGGTTTGTTGTGGACCAATGCTCCAATACTTACCCAAATTGTGGCCATTTACCCAAACCACTCCTTTGCCCCATTTCCTGAAATCGAGATAAGTATCTAAGGGTTTTGCTACTTCAAATGATGCGAGCTTTAATACAGGCGTCTGTTTTGCAGATTTAGTCTCCTTAATTTTAGACGTTTCCACTTTATCAAAAGGCAAACTGAACATTGTCCACGATTTTAGCACCTTGCCACCGAAAGTAACCTCGCCAACAATTCCTTTTTTATTTTTGAGCAAATTAGGCCCGAAATTGATCCGCCCCATATTTTCCACAAAGATTTCGAGCGAATGCGTTCCGGCAGGAACTTTCAGCATCATGCTTTCCTGTCCCAGCCGCCTATCCAAAATGCCTTTTCTCACGCCATCGATGAATACAATTCCATAGTCACGCAAGCCATTTATTTTCAGTTCGGTTTTTGCACCGCCGGTAACTTTCGTTTGGTAAATCATATAGCCGTAGGCCTGGTTCATGTCTTCAAACGTTAGCGGGTTTTCATTTACTTTCCCCGGGCCAACATAATCGAAAATGCCAATCTCTTTATCGAACGTAATTGCATTTAATGCCATTGATGGTTTGGCCGCAGGCACGTCTGGCAGCTTTTCACCTTTTGGCAGGTGCCTGGCGATTACTGCTCTAAACTTCATAAACTTATCGGTTGCATTTCCAGCCTCATCTAAGGGCGCATCATAATCATAACTGCTAATCTGCGGTTCAAAAGGGATGGTATCCCGAAAATTTGCGCCGTTCATAAACCCTCTGGTGCTGCCACCATGAAACATGTACATATTTATCGAAATTCCTGCCTGCAAAACAGTATCCAACTTGCCGGTGTATTGGCTGGCCGGCACTTTATGATGTGGCGTTCCCCACCAATCAAACCAGGCAGGATACCACTCTGCAATGAAAAACGGTCCTTTACCTTCATTTAAATTTCTAACGGCTTGTTTAACTTTTGCCGGGTTATCCTGGCCGTTTATTGCAGGCATTAGCCCTGCCAGATGTCCCTTTACAATATCCTTTTCGGGGTCGCATGTGTACAACAGGCCATCAAAACCGGCATCAACAAACATTTTTCGGTTCATTTCCAGGTAAACCTTATCCGCTCCATAAGAACCATACTCATTTTCTACCTGTACCATAATGATGTTTCCACCATGATTTACCTGTAATGGCGCCAACTGCTTTCCAACTTCGTTGATGTATTTTTTATATTCGGAAAGGTATTTCTCTTCGCGGCTTCTTACCTCCAACCCTTTTTCGTTTTGCAACCAGTAAGGATAGCCGCCAAATTCCCATTCAGCACATACATATGGGCTCGGACGAAGTATCACCCAAAGGCCTTCTTCTTTAGCAATTTTCACAAATGCCGCAATATCGTTGTTGCCGGAGAAGTCGAATTTTCCTTTTTCGGGTTCATGTAGATTCCAGAAAACATAGGTTCCAATGGTATTTAAACCCATGGCCTTCGCCATTTTCATCCTCGCCCTCCACGCTTCTCTTGGTACCCTCGGGTAATGAATTTCTCCTGAAATGATTTGATAAGGTTTGTTATCAAGCATAAATGTGCTGTCGCCAAGTGCGAAGCTGTGTTGCGAACTTCCATTTCCACAGCCAAAAAGTAGTGCAAGCACAAACGCGGCGCTAAAAAAAAGTATATCTCGTTTTTTCATATGTTTCATTTTTTTGATCGTTGCCTTCATCTCATTAACCGTCAGTGTTTCCAAAGATTTTCCGAAGCTCATCCCCTAGGTTTCATGTAGTATCCGCAACACTCTTCTACTTTGCTCTTTTAGCAATAATCGTGGTAATAGATTTTGCCGGCAAATTGATGTTGCTGGCAGCCGAAACGAATCGTTTAAGGTTCTCGTTTTCCGCGGTAACGTATGTTGTTACGTCTTTTTGCTGCTGGTTTATCCCGGCAAGTGTTAGTTTTACTACGCTGTCACTGTTGTTAACAGCAACGGTAATAACCTCATTATTTTTTAAGTAGCTCGATAAATAAAAGTCTTTCTCATCTGCCATGTTTACTGCAAGCCTGATGCTTCCCGGCGTTATGAAACGGCTATAATTACCCAGTCCCCACAACAGTTTACTCTCATAAATCTTTCCTCCGGCCTTACTTTTATCAACGTATACCAAGCCGTCTTTATAATCTCCTGTTGAAACAGCCAGCCACCATTGCCAGGAGGTTGCATTTGCGTAAATTAAATCGTGATGGATAAGTTTTGCGATGAAAAGAGCAGTGGTCATGCCTAAATCGCGACCTTCACCTTTGAGCAAACTATCGCCGAGAACGCAATATTCCGACATCCAAAATCTTAAATCTTTATGTTTAGCAACCTCATCACCAACAGTTTTTCGTATGGCTATTGCTTTCTCCTCGGGGCTTGTGGTGAAATAACTATGTCCTGATATGCTTCTATCAAGATTTGGAAGTGAACCAGCAAAACCAACTGAAGCGGGATTGAAAAAGTAATCTACCTGACGGCTTTTTGCACTGTCAGGATGGTTTGTAAGGTAATTTAACTGACCAGCATCCGCCAGCTGAATTTTCGTTTTAATTTTTGCCTGGCTAAGCGTTTTACTTAAACTTTTCACAACATTGCCTATCTGCTGGTTGGTGTAAGGGCAACCTTCCTGGTTTCCTTCATTCCATTTCCACTGCGGCTCGTTCACCGGACTTAAATAAGCAAGTTCCACGCCTGTTTTCTTTCTGATAATTTCAATATTTTTCAGCATATCATTTGAGAAAGCATCCACCTTTGCAAAGTCGAGGTTGCTTTTCCCGTCACTGGAAAAAGCCTTTTCATTAAGTGTAAAATTTACGTGCGGGCTGTTTACAAAACCAATAAAAGTTTTCACACCGCGTGTTTTAGCTGCATTTAAAAACCAGATTTGCCCGCGCATTGCGTTTTCGTCATATGTGCCATCCGCTTGTAGAAAAGACACCTGCCTTCTCCATTCATCACGGATACCACTTTCAATGCCTTGCGCCGCACTTCCGCCACCAATGGCAAAACGCCAAAAATTTAGTCCGATTCCTAAAGGATTCCCTTCCTTATCCAGCTTAGTGCTGAAAAGCAAATCGGCAATCCTGTTTTTCTGCTCATCTGGCCACAGGCCAATAAACCTACATGTCCACGCGTCAGAAGCGCCAAAACCTTCCATGGTTTGCGCCGGCCGGCTAAAATCGATGCTAGCCTGAATTGTTCTATTTTGTGCCAGCACATTTATCGGCAAATAAAGCGTGCTAAGAATTATAATGCTTAGAATTCTTAAAGGAAGCGTTGTGCGCATAACAAGTGAATAAATAAGATCTGACAGACACTTAAGCTGGCAGATCTTATATAATAATTTAATTAATAACCCGGATTTTGCTCCAGTTTGCCTCCCGATGAAAGAATTTCAGCTCTTGGGATTGGTAACCAGTATTGCTTATCCTGAAATGTTTTACCATCCAGAGCTACTTTGGTCGCATAACTTAATGTGTTTCCTGTTTTAGTTACAATGATGCCAGCCGCAGGTTTACTTTCTACAACATTTGCAGTTTTCCAACGGCGAACATCATAATAGCGATGCTCTTCAAAAGCAAGTTCTACCCTTCTTTCATATCGAACGGCCGTGCGCATATCGGCCTGACTAAGACCGGTTGCCAACGCCGGCATGTTAACATCTGGCCGGGCACGAACCATGTTCACTGCCTGCCTTGCCGACATTGATGAGCCCGCAGGCACTGCATCCGGGCCATATGCCTCATTTGCTGCCTCCGCAAAATTTAGAAGTATTTCCGAATAGCGCAGGTAAATCCAAGGTTGTAACCCCGCAACATCCCATGGGTTATCAATCGGGAAAGCATCATTCATAAATTTTTTAAGGTAGTAGCCAGTTTTGGTGGTATTCCAGTTTGAATTTCCATCTTTACTATCTTTTCCTCCCGGGATAAAAGCTTCCAGGTTTCTTCCACGATAGCTTGCACCATCATAAATTACGGTATAAGCAAAACGTGGGTCTCTGTTGGCATAAGGTTTAGCCGGGTCGTAACCGGAACCGGTTTCGGTAATGGCTTTTCCTGTGCTGGTCTGATAATCATCAACCAGATTTTGAAGTGGCGTGTTTCCGCCCCAGGCGTTATAACCATTTGGTCCGTTGGCAATTTCTAAACATACGTGCCTGGCGTTGGTGGTAAATAACCGCTCGAAAATCATTTCGTTGGTTTCGTTTTCGAGAAACATTTTGTTATAACCGCCGGTGTAGATGCCGTATTTATTTAAGCTGATTACTGCCTGAGCAGCTGTAACTGCAGAAGCCCAGGTTCCCGAATTGTAAAGCGGGCTTGCAGCATAAAGCGTTAATCTCGATTTGAGCGCCAGCGCAGCACCTTTAGTTGCACGCCCAAGCATCCAAAAAGACGAATTATTCAATGGCAGCAAGGCCGCCGCTGCATCAAGCTGCGCAACAGTATAATCGATACTTTCTTTTAATGTTGCCCTTTTAAATAACGATTCATCCTGTAAATTATCATCAAGTTGAGTTACTTTATCGCCCAGAAGTACCGCCGGACCATAGTTGCGGATTATGTCCTGGTAACGAAACGCCCTGATAAACTTAAGTTCGCCCTCAATTAATTTTTTATGCCCGGCACTCATCTGTATTTTTGATAAAACCTGTAGCGCATAATTACATTCTCTGATGCTGCGATAACTTCGCGACCAGAAAGAAGCCGTGCTTCCTAAATTATCTGGCGATACCTGCCCCCGCTGCATAGACCAGGTTCCATCGTCATTGTTGTAAATAGACTCATCCGTGTACGAACTCATCATGCTGTACTCAAAGCCGCGGCCAAAGCCCGGGTTGGAGCCTTCGCCTTCTTTTTCCTGCAGCCTTGGGCTTACGTAGCGGTTAAGTACAAAAGCTTCGAAAATTGTACTATCGTTTTCTACAGAGGCCGTACTGATAACCGATGTAGGTGTGATTTCTAGAAAATCTTTTTTACAAGATGCGAACACTAATGCCGCACCAAGGGTAAAATATAATGGTTTATAAAATTTCATAATGTTAAAATTTAACGTTTGCACCTATATTGATAATTTTTTGCTGAGGATAAAACTGACCGCTCTCACTGCTTCCTTCCGGATCATAATCTTTTACCTTAGAAACGGTGAACAGGTTGAAAGCACTTGCATATAACCTGATACCAGAAATCTTAATCTTCGATAAGAGATTGGCGTTGAAATTGTAACCTAACTCAATGTTTTTCAACCTGAAAAACGAGGCATTATTTAACCAAAAGTTATTTTGGAAAGCGCCACCGCTAATTGCATTTGATGCACGCTCAGTTACCCTTGGAAAAGTTCCTGATGGGTTGGCAGCGCTAAAACGGTTATCGGCCCAGCTGCTGTAAAAATTACCCACGCTACCCGATTCTGGCAGCACATACTGGCTTACGCGAGATTGGCCGGCAAAAAGGATTGCCACATCGAAGTTTTTATAAGAGGCGTTTAAATTAATACCGTAAGTAATTTCCGGAACGTTGCCGTATTTACTTCTGGTTCTGTCTTTAAAATCGATTACACCATCACCATTAAAATCTTCGTATTTTAAATCGCCAACCTTTGCGCCGGTTACATGTGGGTACGAATTTAATTCCTGTTGAGTGCGGAAAATGCCCATTGAATTGAAAAGCAGGTAACTGCCGATTGGGCGTCCGGTTTGAAGTTGGTAATCTAACGTGCCTGCGGCTTCATCTATAAAAATGATTTCACTTTTTGCATAAGTGATGTTTCCTGTTGCCCCCCAGTTAAAATTTTCGCCAGAATGGTTGTAGCCTAACGTTGCCTCTACGCCGGAACTGTTAATTTTACCGATATTTTCTGCCGGCACCAAAGGATCGGAGCCATAAGGATTTACGATACCGGAAGTGGCTGGAATAGACGCATTTCTGGTTAAAAGGATATCACTTCTTTTTTGGTTAAAGTAAATGGCTTCCAGCGTAAAGTTTTTTAAAAATGTGGCGTTAATTCCCACATCAAGCTTGTTTGCACGTTCCCAGCCCACATTTGGGTTGGCTAATTTAACCAGGTTAAGATTGGGCTGGATAACGTTTACTCCGCTGCCCGGGTTTGCGCCAACAAATCCATTTCCAACCAATGTATAGTTATCGAAGTATTGGTATGGGTTGATTAAATCGCTACCTAAAGAACCGTACGATGCCCTGATTTTTAAGTCGTTGATGAATGATACATTATCAGCGAACCATTTTTCTTTACTTAGTCTCCAGGCACCCAATACAGAAGGAAAATATCCAAAACGATTATCTTGAGCAAACAAAGAAGATCCATCCGCACGAATCTGCCCTTCAAGAATGTAACGCTCATCGTAGTTGTAGGTAACTTTACCAATATAACTCTGTCTCGGATAATCTGTACTACTTCCTGAATTTCTTAAATCGGTTGCTGCCGTACCGCCCTGAGAGAGTTCAGGAAGTGTGGTTGAGATGTAGTTTAAACGTTGCGCATCAAAAGTTTCGAAACGTTGTCTGCTTTGCTCATAGGCGGCAAATGCATTAATGTAGTGTTTGCCAAACTTCTTATCATAATTCAATTTAATGTTCGAAGTAATTAAACTTGTATTGGCCTGAGCTTCATAAAGCGTTGCCTTGCCGCCACTTCCGCCAACTACAACAGTGTTGTAAACAGATGATGACTGGTCGTAAGAAAAGAGGTTGTAAGGTTTGTTAAAGTTTTTAGTAAAGTTAAAGGTCTTATCAACCGAGAAAAAACCATCAACCGAAAGACCTTCCACCCCTGGAATTTGATAACTGCCCCGTAAAATGGCATTAATTACCTGCCTTGGGTTTTTTGCTGTTCCGCCCAGATCAGTTCCCTGTACCGCCGGATTGTTATTTTCAATACCAGTAGTTGGCAAGCCATTTGGATAATAAGCACCAACTATTGGCTTAGCCCTGTAAATTGATCTGAAAATATCGCCCGCACCGGAAATTGGAAAAACGCGGTCCTCTTCTCTACCTGACACCCCCAAACCAATTTTTAACCTTTTGGAGATATTTGCATCAATGTTTGTTCTGAAATTGTACTGATTATACTTAGCTGCCCCGTTTTTATAAATCGCATCCTGATAAATTTTACCGAGGGAAACGAAATATTTTACGTCTTCAGTACCGCCACTAATAGAAAGGCTATGCTGATTTTGTAAGGCAACATCTTTTAAAGTTTCTCCAATCCAGTCGGTATTTGGAAAGAGCAGCGGGTCAGAGCCGTCTCTGAATTTCTGAATCTGAGCGGCACTATATGCCTGGTTTAAACCGCCATTTGGATTAGAATCAAAATTAATCTCGTTCATAATCTGCGCATAAGTTGCAGCATCGGCCATTTTTGGAAGGCGTGTTGGCATGCTAAAACCCTGGTTAAAAGTATAACTTACCGTAGGCTTACCAATTTTACCTTTTTTCGTTGTAATTAAGATTACCCCGTTGGCCGCCCTGTTTCCGTAAACCGCAGCAGATGCATCTTTTAAAACTGAAATGCTTTCTACATCATTAGGGTCTATCCGTTCTAAACCACCTAACTGACCCGGAATTCCATCTACCACCACCAAAACATCTGAGTTTGTTGTGGTACCTAAACCGCGGATTAAAATTCTGGAGCCGTCATAACCTGGCTCGCCACCACGGTTGTTAATCACGACACCCGAAACCCGTCCGGCGAGGGAATTAGAAAGATTTGGTTGCGGACTTTTTACTAAATCACCACCCTTTACTACAGAAACGGAGCCTGCAAGAGTAGATTTTTTTTGTGTTCCATATCCAACAACCACCAGTTCATTAAGCGATTGCGAATTTGCTGTTAGTTGTGTATTTACTGTAGATTTTCCTTTTGTGGGAACTTCCTGACTGTTATAGCCAACATAGCTAAAAACCAGAATTGCATTTTCATTAGGAACTTTGATGCTGTACTTACCATCCGAATTGCTGACCGCAACCGTTGTTGTGCCTTTTACCGTAACGCTTACGCCTGGTAATGGCCCGCCTTTTTCATCGTAAACAGTTCCCGTTACGGTAACTTCATCCTTAACTTTTAATGAATTTACAACATTTAAAGGTAGCGCCGCCTGTGCCGTTTCTGCTGTTAGCAGGGAAATAGTGGCGAGGGTTGCAATGAACACCGTTCGCTTTGCCATGCGGCAAAACAGAACATTTTTGTCCTGTAAAACTTTTCTCATTTTGGTCTAATTTGGTTAATTGAATTATTGGTCTTCCGGAATGATGTAACTGCAACGATGGAGGAGTTGCTGTTGACTATCGCCCCGTAAGGCCAGCTAAATTCCATTAAATGACGGGAATTAGAAGGGGGTAAACAGCCAATATTAAGGGGTAAAAAACAGTATAAATACTGCCTTTAGGGTGTTATTTAAAAGAAATCCGATACTTGAGGTTGATTTGGGAAGAAAAACACCTATCGCTTTCTCTCAAAAACGTTACGTTAACCGGGACTTTGCAGAAGCTAAAAACTTTTTACTTTTTGAACGTTCTATCGAGCGACTGATTGTGTGAAAACGCTTTTCTATATTTTTTAATATAATCTGAAGGGTTCATATCAAATACCTTTTTAAACTGCTCCCTAAAATATTTAATATCATTAATTCCAACCATGTACATGGTTTCCTGTATGGTTTTATCGGTGCTGATAAAAATCTCAGCCGCCTTTCTTAAACGGATAAAGCGAATAAAGCTGTTAGATGAGTGGCCCGAAATGGATTTGATTTTATTAAACAAATTGGTTCTGGACATGCCCATTTCATCAGCAAGCATTTTAATATTCAGGTTAGGATCCTCAATTTTTGCTTCAACAATAGCAATGCAACGCTTCAAAAACTCTTTGTACTCGGCAGATATTTTTGAGCTGTTTGGGTTTAAAGTTATTTCGCTGTAGAAATATTTCTGCAGTGTGTTTTTACTCTTTAAAATTCCGCCAATTCTGGCAATCAGCAAATCTTTGTCGAACGGCTTGCTAATGTAATCATCTGCACCACTTTCTACGCCTTTAAGCTTTATTTCTGCCGAACTGCTTGCGGTTAGCAGCACGATAGGAATGTGTGAGATGGATTCGTCTTCCTTAACAATGCTGCAGAGTTCAATGCCGCCCATTCCCTGCATCATCACGTCGCTAATTACAATGTCCGGAAGAAACTCACGGATAATTGCCAAACCACTTTCTCCATCCCCGGCCTGATAAATCCGGTATTGCTGCGCAAAAACCTGGGCAAGGTAATCGGCGATCTCGGGGTTATCATCGATAATAAGAATAGATTTCCTTTCTTCTGAAATTATCTCTGTTAAGCTCGCATCCTTTGCCCTGATTGGTTCTACGATCAGCTCCTCCTGATTAAGTTCTTTTAAAAAAGCCGAACTTTCCTGCTGTTCCGGAACGATAAAATCGGGATTGATATGCTTAGAGCCTTTTCTTAAACGCAGGGTAAATGTGGTGCCACTTTTTTCGTTGTTTGAACAGGTTACCAGGCCGCCATGCATCTCTACAAAATTTTTAACCAGATACAAACCAATGCCGAAGCCACTCCAAAAAGAGCGGTTACCATTCTCTTCCTGGTAAAAGCGATCAAAGATTTTTTCAGTCAGATCTTCGCGGATACCGCATCCCGAATCAACAATAGATATTTCTACATCATCCGGTAATTCCTTTATGTAAACCGCTATCTGGCCATTCTCGGGCGTAAATTTAAAAGCATTTGAAAGCAGGTTGAAGATGGCGATTTCCAGCTTTTCGCGGTCTGCAAAAACATCTGCCCGATCGGATACACTATAGAAGTTATAATCGATATTTTTAGTTCTGGCCTGATGATAAAAGCAGAGAAAAACCTCTTTTACCAGGGTAACCAGATTAACGCTGGCTGCCTTTAACGTGTCACCTTTTAAATCTGCCTTTCTAAAAAGCAGCAATTGGTCTACAAGGCTCAACAACCGCTTAGCATTTCGGTAAACGATATTCATACCGCTGGTATCCAGGTTTTTATTATCCTGATAGAGCAATTCTTTAACCGGGTTAATAATTAAGGTTAAAGGCGTTCTAAACTCATGCGAAATATTTGTAAAAAATGATAGTTTACGCTCGTTCAGCTCCTTCTCTTTCTCGCTTTCAATATGGGCAATCTTTATCTCGTACTTAAGCGCCTCCTGTTTTCTACGGTAGGTTATATACGTATAGGCGGTTGCAGCAAATGCACTAATGTAAATTAACCATGCCCACCATGTTAAGTACCAGGGTGGGTTTATTTTTATTACGATGCGTTTTCCAACATTATTCCAAATGCCATCATTGTTTGATGCTTTAACCTGAAAGGTATAGGTGCCCGGGTTAAGATTGGTGTAAGTCGCCTTGCGCTGACTGCCAACATAATTCCATTTTTTATCAAAGCCAACCAATCGGTAAGCATATTGATTTTTCCACGAATAGGAATAATTAAGCGCTACAAAATCAATTGAAAAAACGCTCTGATCGTAGTTGAGGGTAATTTTTGTTGCCGTGTTCAGGTTTTCTTTCAAAGGGCCATCTGCACTTGGCAAAACACTCTTGTTAAAGAGCTGAAAATCTGTTATAAACACCGGAGGCGGCTGCCGATTAAACCTGAGTTCTGTTGGATTAAAGTTAAAATAGCCTTTATTGCCGGCAACAAAAAGCATTTTTTCAAATCTACTGATAACAGAATTTACAGCAACGCCATCGGCGTCATCAAAATTTATAATTTTATCAGTTTGAGGTTCTAAGCTGGAAATGCCGTTTTCTGTCGCGAGCCAAATAACGCCATTTGCATCTTCGGCAATATCGTTAAACACGTTACTGGCAAAGCCCTTTGCCTTCGAATAAATGAAAAACTTTTTCTCTTTAGGCACGTATTTATTTAATCCATCAGGAGAGCAAACCCAAATGTTTTTTCTCGAATCGGTAAAAATTGCCTTAATGATGTTGCTGCTTAAATGGCTGCCTTTACTAATGCGTTCAACTGGCTCGAACCGGTTAGTTTTAAGATCGAAAACATTTACGCCTCCGCCATAAGTGCCAACCCAGATTTTTCCATCTGGTGCTTTTGCTAACACGTACGTATGGTTGTTGTTAATTGAATACGCATTTTTAGGCTGATTGTAGTAATGCTCAAACCGGTTGGTTTTGGTATCGAAAATTTTTATGCCTGCATCTGTCGCGAGCATATAGCGGCCGTTTCCCACCTCGAGAATATCCCTGAAAACATCCTCGTTAAATAAATTGCCAATAGAAGAATGGTGACCATGATGGGTAAAAAAGTTTTTCCGCTCGTCGTAGCTGTCGAAACCATTCTCGGTTAAAACCCACAATATACCTTTAGAATCGCTGTACAATTTCAATATCTCATTACTTGCCAGGCTACCGGGGCGCTTACCTTTTACAAAAGCGGTAATTTTTGCTGAGGTTTTATTTATTTTGAACAGTCCGTTATTGGTACCTAACCAGATAACCGAATCGCGGATTACAATGCTTTTAATCTCACGGTTTCCAAGTGGAAGGGGGTTTAAATTGAATTTGTATTGCTGATGGTCGAGTTTTCGGAGGCCGTTTCTGGCATTAATCCAAATAATTCCTTCGCGGTCTTTATAAGCATCACCATAAGAAAAGTTTTGGATGTCGCTAATTTTCTCCCAGTTTAACGAAGCCGTATTAAACCAATAAAAGCCATTATTGCCCCCAATTAGCAACCGGCTTTTATTTACCTTTAAAATACTGAAAACGGAGTAATTATCTTTATCGGGAAGAACGATTTTTTCAAATTTCCCAACCTTTGGGTCGAAGCTAAACAAACCATCCCAGTAGGTTCCTACCCAAATTTTTCCATCATCAGCATAGCAAAGCGACCAAACATCATTAGGGTTTTTAAAGCCCGGCTTTTGGTACTGTGCGTAATTTTTAAATGTTCTGTTTTTTTTATCGAAACGATTTAATCCAGCGCTCCAGTTTCCAAGCCATAAATCGCCACGTGCATCTTCAATTATCGAATTTACAGACTTCCCTACCATACTGTTTTTTACAGCGGGGTTTGGCTTATACACTACAAACTGCTTTTTTGGAGCGACATACTCATTAAATCCGTCGTCGGTTCCAATCCAAACTTTACCTGCCCGATCGCACAAAACAGACCAGACCTTATTGTTACTCAATGAGCTGCTTTTGCTATCGTTGTGAAAAAACCTTGTAAAGGTTTCGGAGAGTGGATTTAACAGGTTGAGCCCATCCATTGTAGCCACCCATATTTTGCCACTCTTATCTTCAACAATGGCATTTATAAAATTGTTGGATATCGACGTGCTGTCTCCCGGTTTATTAAAAAAAACTTTAAAGGCATAGCCATCAAACCGGCAAAGGCCATTTTCAGTACCCACCCACAAAAAGCCTCTTTTGTCTCTCAGTGTTGCAGTTGTATTTCTGGAAGGCAGACCATCATTTGTGGTATAGGTCTTTAAATCAACTTTTTGTTGAATCAAATTGTAACCGGCTTTTTCCTGAGATTGAGCAGTTTGCGCAAGTATTAAGATTATACAAATAGGTATGAATAGTCTTAAAAATTTCATAAATGCGGTAAGGTTAGAGATTCTTTATGTCAAAAAGTAAGGAAAAGTACGAAAAACCAATCCAATATCCTTTCATCACAAAGATAAAATTGGCCTTTATCATCTTTAACATCTAAGCTCTTTTAACACAGTCTCAATTTCGAAAAGCTGGCTGCTAAAATTTTGGAACGAGCAGAATCACCTTACCTTTTCGGTAGTTCGATGAAAAACTTTGTTCCTTTCTTCTCCTCGCTCTCAAACCAGATGTTTCCGTTGTGCCAATCCACAATTGCTTTTATAATAGACATGCCCAAACCGGTCGACTGCTCGCCCTTTAACCCACTTCTTCTTGCGCTCGTGAATTTATCGAATAAAGCGGCATGGTGTTTTTTAGGTATGCCAATGCCATTATCTGCTACCGAAACAACAATATTGCGCTTATTTTCCTGGATATAGATATCAATATTACCACCATCGGGGGTAAACTTAAGCGAGTTTGAAATTAGATTGTTAATCACCTGCATAAACTTATCTTCGTAAATTTCAGCGAAGATGTGGTCTTTATTCGAATGGGAGGAAAAGGCGATCTTGAGGTGATCTTGTGTATCGAAATAATTGCGGGTGGTTATCGATATTTGCTAACCAACTCTACCCTCCTTTTGTTGAGTTCGACACCTGCACTTTCTAAAAATTCCTGATTAAGAAAATCGTGAATTAGCTTAATGCTTTTTTCCGTAATCCTGCTGATGATATCCAGATACCGATCTATGGTTGGGTTACCGATAGCAGAAGTATCTTTAGCAAGCATGAGTGAGATGTTGCCGATGGCCCCAATCGGGCCGGCCAGGTCGTGTGCAAGAATATTTAATATAGAATTCTTTTTACTGTTGTGGTTGTTTAGCACTTCCATGTTGGCTTTAAATACGGTAATATCCTCCGCTATCCCTACCAGAAGGTGTTTGGGGTAATCATCAATCAAATGCGGCGAAATGCTAATCCAGCGTTCATACTCCCCACGCCTTACCCTGCACTGTACATCTGTAACATGCATACCATCCTTGCAATCCTGAAGCTTCGAAATTACATAAGCTGGTCTTCATTATTTATCATATGCAGCAATACCTTTGGTCGCACGTCGGTACTTTCGAGGCCAAAAAAAGCAATACACGAAGGATTCATATAAATAAACTTGTCTTCATTCAAATCAAAGACGAAAAACAGCCTCTCAGCTCGTTGTGTAAGGTAAGATAGCAGGTTCGGAACATCCATTCGTTGTGAGAAACGCTGTAATCCCGTAGGCCGCTTCGAAAGCAATTTAATATTTATCTTAAATAAAAGGACGCAGCGCTGCGCTCGCAGTTATGCTAGCAACGTTCTGGATTGCTTAATTGAACTTTGGCGCAATTATTTGCGAACTAACCGTAACAAATTAGGGTATTTCTTACATATCCGCTGTGTTAAATACTTGTTGTTGATTACATTTCTTCGTCTTCCTGAGCTTCATGCATTTAAAAGAAACGTTAACTATCATTAAAATAATCGCCAAACTTTCTACATTTTGACTGGATACGCATAATTTCTGGAAAGAAATTTATAGAAACGAACCATCCTATTTCCGGTTCTGAATATGCAAAAAACCTTACCAATTAACGGCTAAGGAAAATCCGGGGTTTATACAGACACTTTGCGTATAAAATACCTAAACCAGCAAATCTAAAAATTGTTGTTTTTTAAGTAGCATTCTAAAATTACTCGTAACTCATCAGGATTTAAAAACTGTTAACATCAACTGCTATATGGTTAACAGATGAAATTTAATTATCCTATAAAAATAAGCGTCAACAATAAACAGAATTGAAATGAACAAAGATGAGCAAAAACGCCATACGTTGGCAGACGAACCCCTTGGAAATGAGAACCAGAACGCGGAAGATGGACCTAAGTCATTCGAAGATCAGCGACCTGCGGATTTGGAAATCCCTAAGGGAGATGGGGTTGATACAGACACAAGCCGTAACCCGGCAGATTGGAAAAATGAAAATGGCGAAGACTAATTAGAAATTAGCTCATCAACCAGATTTACTAAGATGCTTCGGCTACCGCTTAACTTGCGCTGTGCCTGGCTGGTAAATCAGTTTCATGAAAGCTCAATCTGTTTCATAATCTTTTTACAAATATGGAAAGACACCTTTTATCCTTCAATCAGCACGGTTTAAATGACCATTTTTTTTCAGTATCAGCATTGTTAATGCCGAGGGTAATCGGGCTGAATTCAACATCAGTAAAGTTTTACACGATTTTAGGAATCAGCCTTTTTGCCTATAATGCACTAAGTGACCATCGCTTTGCATTTAAAAGATACTTGAGTTTAAAAACACACAAACGCATAGACATTGCCAATGTTTGTTTGCTTTGCGCCGCAACAGGTTTGCCTGCTTTTAAGAAAAACAAAAAGCAATTAATTTTTAATTTGGGCTATTCTATACTGGCAACTGCGAACATCTTTTTTTCAGATTGGAAAAAAGAGCCAGCACACCGTACACATCTATTTATTTAAAATAAAAATCAGATTATGTTAGCTATGAACTATAGGGGCCCGTACAGGGTTCGCGTCGAACAGCGACCAATGCCAGAAATCCTTCATCCCGAAGATGCCATTGTAAGGGTTACACGGACCTGCATCTGTGGCTCAGACCTCCATCTTTACCACGGAATGGTGCCAGATACCCGCGTGGGTTCTACGTTTGGCCACGAATTTATTGGCGTTATCGAGGAAATCGGGCCCTTGGTAACCAACGTAAAGGTTGGTGACCAGGTAATTGTGCCGTTTAACATCGCTTGCGGTAAATGTAACTTTTGCAAGCAAGGCCTTTATGGTAATTGCCACGAATCGAACACCATGGCAACGGCTGTGGGTGGCATTTTCGGTTACTCGCATACAGCTGGCGGCTATAATGGCGGCCAGGCAGAGTACGTACGGGTTCCGTACGCGAACGTTGGGCCTACTGTTATCCCGGCAGATATGGACCCGGATGATGCAGTTTTGTTAACTGATGTGGTACCAACAGGTTATCAGGCAGCAGAAATGGGCGGCATCAAAGAGGGCGACACGGTTGTTGTTTTCGGAGCAGGGCCTATAGGCATCATGGCCGCAAGATGTGCCTGGTTTTTCGGCCCTTCGAGGGTAATTATCATCGACCATTTAGATTACCGTTTGGAATTTGCTAAAAACTACGCAAAATGCGAAGCTTACAACTTCAAATCAATGGCTGACCCTGTGCTTTTTTTAAAGAAAATTACCGACTGGTATGGCGCAGACGTTTGTATAGACTGCGTTGGCTGCGAGGCTGAAGGAAATGCTTTACAAACCTTCACCGGAAAAATAACCCTAATGCAGGCCGGAGCCGCAACTGCATTGCAATGGGCAATCAACTCGGTAAAAAAGGGCGGCATCGTTTCTGTTGTTGGTGTTTATGGGCCGCCTTTTAACTATGTGCCTATTGGAAACGTATTAAACAAAGGCATTACTTTGCGGGCCAACCAGGCATCGGTTAAGCGGTTGCTGCCACGCTTAATTGATCATGTGCAGTCTGGAAGACTGGAGCCTAAAAAGTTAATTACCCATAGAGTTCCTTTAGAGGAAATTTCCGATGCTTACCATATTTTTTCATCAAAGCTGGATAACTGCATCAAAACCGTACTAATTCCTTCAACTAAAGCTTAAAGTTATGATTAATGATAACCAAGATTATAAAAATATCCCGGGTTGGGGCATGGATATCGATGTAGAAAATGAACCTACTTACCCAATGAAAAACTACACTGGCGACGACCATAAAAGAAGCAACTATGAGAAGTCTGAACAACAGCCGGTAAAAATTGAACTTTTAAAATCTAACGAACGGCCAAAAAACAGCGTGGTTTTTGGAACATCGGTTCCGCCGTCCGGATTGAGTGGTATGATTCGCAGATATGCCTTTCAGCATAGCGAAGACCGCTACCGCCATTGGATTCCGTTAATTCTTGCCGACCGCATAAACGCCTGGGAAGGAATTATTGAAGACATCCAGAAAGGTAATATTCCAAATATTTTCGCCGAGCGGGGTTACAAGGCAGAGCTTAAATACAACACGGCAAAATTAGTAGAACGAGCCTGCTATGCGCTTATCATTGGTACTATTGCAATTAAATACTTAAGGAAGAAGAAGTAATTATTGGAGATACAGCTTGCGAAACTAAAAAAAATGGAGCCTTAAACCGGCTCCATTTTTTTAAAGTATTGAAATCTGTTTAGTGGTTGCCTTTGCTTCCGCTTTTTTTGGAAGGTGTAAAGTGAGCATTCCATCATTGTAGCTGGCCTCAATCCGTTCAACATCTGTACTTTCAGGAAGTTTGAATAAACGTAAGAAAGATTGATAACTAAATTCTTTTCTACTGTAAACTTTATCTGCCTGTACCTGTTCTGATGATTTTTCGACAGAAATCCGGAGTGAATCACCCTCTACCGCTACTTTGAAATCTTCTTTCTTTAATCCCGGAGCAGCTATTTCAATGCAATATTCATCCGGCGATTCTGAAATGTTAGCAGCCGGAACACTGCTTATCCGGCGATCTGAAAAGAAGGTGTCGCCCATAACCGATTCAAAAATGTCATTAAAGCCTGGCAATAAGACATTGTTCTTTTTTTCTGGATTAAACTTAACCAAAGTCATAGTTCTTTTTAATTTTTAGATAAATAAATAAATGCACTATAAAATCAATTAATTACTGTGGATGCTAGCCTCCACAATAGGCTTTTTACAAGTGTTATGCCAAAGCTTCGCAGAAGAAAAAATTGCAGATTTTCTGAAATTTTTGCATTTCGCACTGCAAAAATTTCAGTCTTGCAACCCTTAAATAATATCAGTTTTTTCAAATGAAGTTGTGCTGACACCGGATAAACGATGAAAAATGATTTAAGGAAAACCTTCACAAAAAAAAAGGTGTTAAAATAATACATCAACCTTTTAAGAATCGATTCGGTAACTATCGAAGAATATATTTAAGAATTAATCATTATGGAAAGCACAAAACATTTCGCACTCATAACGGGTGCAACCAGCGGCATCGGGCTGGAATTGGCGAAACTTTTTGCCAAAGACAAATTTAACCTGGTTATTGTGGCAAGAACCGAAGATGACCTGAAGCGCACAGCTACAATTCTGGAGCAGGAAGGCGTTGAAGTGATTACCGTTAGCAAAGACTTGTTCAAACCGAATGCAGCCTTCGAGTTGTACGAGGAATTAAATAGTAGAGGCATTCAAATTGATGTTCTGGTGAACGATGCAGGCCAAGGTGTTTATGGTAAATTTATAGAAACAGATCTTAGTCGCGAACTCGATATCATCCAGCTGAATATTGCCTCACTGGTTACCCTTACCAAACTTTATGTAAAAGAAATGGTAGAACGAAACGCAGGAAAAATTTTAAACTTAGCGTCAATCGCCGGCAAAGCGCCAGGGCCTTATCAAGCGGTTTACCATGGCACCAAGGCGTTTGTACATTCTTTTAATGAGGCCATAAGAGCAGAACTTAAAGATACAGCAGTTACCGTAACCTCTCTTTTACCGGGCGCAACAGATACCGATTTCTTTAATAAAGCAGATATGCTCGAAGCAAAAATTGTTCAGGAAACGGAATTGGCTGACCCCGCAGAAGTGGCAAAAGACGGTTACGAAGCGATGAAAGCCGGTAAAGATATGGTCGTTTCTGGCTTTAAAAATAAAGTGCAGGTAACCCTTGGTAACATTACGCCAGACCGCTTGCAGGCCGAGCAGATGGGTAAAATGCAAGAACCTGTAGATGAATCTAAACGGATTTAAGGCAGCTAAATTTGCCTAACGCATAACGGCTATGATTGCGCATGGTTTGGCACAGTTCAAATCAAGTCTTAATCATAGCCTTTTTGTTTTATCAATTTTGAACATTAGCATCCCTTTCGCTTTGCACCTTCATTTAGCCCGTGTTAACTTATATTTAGTAATTTTATCGTCTGAATTTATACCAAACCTCAGTTTAATTAACTTTTGAACTGGTGGGTGAAAATATATGCAATGATTAAGACAATAAACTGGGGAATAATTGGCTGTGGCGATGTAACAGAACAAAAAAGCGGACCCGCATTTAACAAAGTTGCAAACAGCAAACTTTTGGCTGTAATGCGCCGCGACGCAGCGAAAGCAGAGGATTATGCCAAACGACATAAAGTTGAAAAATGGTATAGCGATGCGGATGAATTAATCAACAATGAGAACGTTGATGCCATTTACATTGCGACCCCGCCATCATCGCATCTGAAATACACACTTGCTGCATTAAAAAAGGGCCTTCCGGTTTATGTAGAAAAACCAGTTTCGTTAAATACCAACGAAGCTTTGCAAATGGCAACCGCAGTTGAACAATACAATGGAAAATTGGTTGTTGCCCACTATCGCCGGAAAGTACCATTATTTTTAAAGGTTAAAGATTTGCTCGATAAGCAGGCTATTGGCGAAATACGAACCGTGCAACTTAAAATGTGGCAAAGTGCGAAACCTGAAATTGTGACCAAAAATGCCGGGAACTGGCGCACAGATCCTCAAATATCAGGTGGCGGTTACTTCCATGATCTTTCTCCACATCAACTTGATTTAATGTTATATTTTTTTGGAGAACCGCTAAAGTATGAAGGTTTCAGTTTACGCAAAAGCATTAACGATGTTGCCGACAAGGTTTCCGGAAGTATAGTTTTCCAGCATCAGATTGTCTTCAACGGTTCCTGGTGTTTCGATGTTTCTGAATCTGAAACTACGGATGTTTGTGAAATCATCGGCAGTGAGGGAAGCATTAAATTTGCAGTTTTCGGCAAGTCGATTTTACTAAAAACTGCAGCTGGTGAAGAGTTGTTTAATTTTCAACATCCTGAGCACATTGAGCAGCCAATGATTGAAAGCGTTGTGCGCTACATTAATGGGCAAGAGCCAAATCCCTGCTCAATATACGAAGCCATTACAGTAATGAAAATTATTGATGCATTTTCAAGGTTCGAAGATTAATATTTATCGTCTTTTGGTCGAATTACGCTCGATTACGACTGGTTCAATCACGCAATGTTTAATGTTATCGTAAGGTTGCACCTGCTGAACCATTTGGAGAAACATTTTGGCACAAGCCTCACCCATATTGGCTGGAAATTGCTCGATGGTTGTTAATGATGGCGTAATATAGGCTGAGAAAGTTTCATTTGCGAAACCAATCACACCAATTTCTGGCGGCGTGATGTTTATGTCTTTCAAATACTGCATCACACCAAGGGCAGTAAAATCATCTCCGGCGATAACTGCATCAGGTTTTATCTGATTATCAAATAAGCGCTTCAAACTTTCCCTTCCAGCGGCTATTGAGAGCGTACCAAATACGATGTAATCGTGTTTTAAAGGAATGTTATATTGAGCCAAGGCGGCTTTGTAACCATTTAACCTTTGCTCGAATATTTTAATCTGTTGCGTAGTGGTGAGAAAGGCAATCTTTCTGTAGCCATTTTTTATCAGATGCTCTGCTGCCAGAAAACCCGCTCTATAATCATTCAGCGTGATTGTTGGCACCGCAAGCGGCCGATTTACACGATCGAAAATGATTAATGGCTTATTTTGATTTATAATTTCCTGAAAATGGCTGACATCATCCGTTTCTAACGACATCGATGCAATTATTCCGTCTACCTGCGCTTCCAGCAATGCTTTAACACCTTCTAATTCTTTTACTAAAGACTCTTTCGACTGGTAGAGGATAATCCGGTAACCACTATTCTTGAGGCCTTCTTCCAAACTGTCGATAATTGTAGCGAAAAAGTGCGCTTCCACCGATGGAACAATTACCCCAATGATATAAGTTTTCCCTGATTTTAGCGCTGAGGCAAGTTTATTCGGACTATAATTAAGCCTTTTTGCCGTTTCAATAACGGCTTTCCTGGTTGCATCGCTTATTCCCGGAAAGCCGCTTAAAGCCCGCGAAACTGTCGAAACGTTTGTATTTAACGCGCTGGCAATATCATAAATTGTCGTTTTTTTCAAACTGTTTTAGATGTATCTGTTTATGATATTTTCAAGATACTCTTGTTTACCGCTGATAACCTTCGGCTCGCCATTTTCTGCGGCATAATTTCTCAAATCTTCAAGTGATAACGTCCCGGCTTCAAATTCTGCACCTTTCCCGGCATCAAAAGATGCATACCGCTCATTTCTGATCTTTTTGTAATCAGACTTCTGTAGAATTGCATCAGCAGTAATTAATGCACGTGCAAAGATATCCATGCCGCCAATGTGGGCATAAAATAAATCTTCCGCATCAGTAGAATTCCTTCGGATTTTAGCGTCGAAATTTACGCCTCCACCCTGTAAACCGCCACCCTCCAAAATAATAATCATCGCTTCAGTAAGTTCGTTAATATCATTAGGAAACTGATCGGTGTCCCAACCGTTCTGGTAATCGCCACGATTGGCGTCAATTGAGCCAAGCAAACCACTATCTACCGCGACCTGTAATTCGTGCTGAAAAGTATGCCCAGCTAAGGTTGCATGGTTCACTTCTAAGTTTAATTTGAAGTCGCCCAGCAAATCGTATTCCTGCAAAAAGCTCTTTACAGTTGCTGCATCGTAATCATATTGGTGTTTTGAGGGCTCGCAGGGTTTTGGCTCTATAAAGAAAGTGCCTTTAAAACCCTGCTTTCTTGCATAGTCTTTAGCGGTGTGTAAAAATTTTGCCAAATGTTCCTGTTCACGCTTCATGTTTGTATTTAACAAACTCATGTAGCCTTCTCTTCCGCCCCAGAAAACGTAGTTTTCGCCGCCCAAAGCTATTGTTGCATCCAATGCAGATTTTACCTGCGCACCGGCATGTGCCAAAACATGAAAATCAGGATTTGTAGATGCGCCGTTCATATACCATTTGTGGCTGAAGAGATTTGCCGTTCCCCAAAGCAATTTAACGCCACTTTCAGCCTGTTTTTGTTGCGCATATTCTACAAGTGTCTGCAGCCTATTCTCATTTTCTACTACGTCATCGCCGTAATCAACCACATCTACATCATGGAAACAGTAATACGGAATTTGCATTTTAGTGATAAATTCAAAAGCTGCATCCATTTTATCTTTTGCTCTTGCGATAACGTCTTTTTTCTCATCCCAAGGGAAAACATGCGTTGGCCCACCGAATGGGTCACTCCCATTGCCGTTGAAAGAATGCCAGTAAGCGCAGGCGAACTTAAAATGTTCGGTCATCGTTTTACCTGCAACAATCTTATTTGCATCGTACCATCTAAATGCTAAAGGATTGTCGCTTTCCAACCCTTCAAACTGAATTTGTTCAATGCCTTTAAAAAATTCTTTCGTGCCAGTTAATACTTTTCCCATGTTATTATATTTATATTTTTTGAAGTAAAATTTGTTTCCATTCCTGATAGATGGGCTCGTATTTGTCAACGTTTTTTGTCTCAATCCGTTTTATCAGTTTATGATCTTTAAAAGCATCCTCTAAATTGTTAAAAATCCCGGCACCTATGCCCGCACCGATTGCTGCACCAACGCTGCCATCATTTTCGTATAATTCAACAGGCGTATTCGTTACATCAACAAACGTTTGGGTAAAAACTTCGCTTAAAAATAAGTTTGTTTTTCCAGCTCTGATAACTTTTGGCTGCATGCCGTTTTCACGCATAATATCCAATCCGTAACGGAATGCGAATGCAATTCCCTCCTGTACAGCTCTGAAAATATCTGCGCTTGTGTGCGTGTTTAAATCAATGCCTAGTACTTGGGCACCGGTATATTTATTATTCAGCATCCGCTCTGCGCCGTTGCCGAAAGGTAGTACCATCAATCCTTTGCTGCCAATTGGGGCAGAAGCCGCCAAATGGTTAAGTTCCTGATAAGACTTATCTGGAGCGAAACAACTTTTTGCCCACCTGTACATGCTCCCGGTGCCGTTTATGCAGAGTAGAACGCCAGTATGTTGGCTGTCGGTGGTGTAATTCACATGCGCAAAGGTGTTAATCCTCGATTGCTTATCAGATGGCAAACCATCGCTAACGCCGTAAATAACGCCCGATGTTCCGGCGGTTGCGGCCACTTCTCCTGGTCGTAAAACGTTTAGCGATAAGGCATTATTTGGCTGATCGCCAGATTTATACCCAACAATAACACCCGGAATTAGACCTAATTCTTCTGCAATTTCATCTTTCAGGTAACCGTGATTAGAAAACACAGGTTTTACTTCTGGAATCAAATCCTTATCAAAGTTGTAGTATTGTAGAATGTCTTTCGAGATTTCTTTTGCGCTGAAATCCCAAAATATTCCTTCAGAAAGCGCCGAAATACTGGTAGCTATTTGCCCGGTTAGTTTCATGGCAATGAAATCGCCAGGCAACATTATTTTATCTATTCTTCGGTAAATCTCAGGTTCGTTTTTTGCAACCCAAGCCAATTTTGACGCAGTAAAATTGCCCGGAGCATTTAGCAGATGATGGAGACATTTTTCTCTGCCAATTTCATCAAAAGCCTTTTCGCCGATGGATACCGCCCTGCTATCGCACCAAATGATACTATCCCGCAAAACGTTTTGTAACTTATCTACCACAACCAATCCATGCATTTGATATGCAATGCCGATGGCCTTAATTTTTTTTAAATCAATCTGCGCTGAATTGCTCAGCTGCTCAATCGCTTTTTTGGTGTTCGTCCACCATTCTTCGGGCGATTGCTCAGCCCAACCCTTTTCAATAGATTTTATTTCTACTTCTTTTTCCGGGTACTGAGTTGATGCAACACATGTTTGTGTTTTCACATCTACAACAGAAACTTTAATCGAAGATGTTCCGATATCGATACCGAGTAAAAACATAGAATAGGATAAGATTAGATTTATGCAACCGTTTGCATAAAGTTATCATTTAATTTTTTTTAAGCAAACTTTTGTACCACCCAAAATATTTCGATACTAATAATTCTTATATTGCAACACTAATCATAATGAATCCTATCAGGAAATTTACTTTGCGGCAAGTTATTTCGATATTGCTAAAACGGCAATTTATTGTAGGCGTTTACGTGTTGATGGCTGTAATTGCTGCGCTAAAACAATATCTCCACCACAGCTTCAATAACTACTTAATATTCAAATATGTTTACTGGCATGCAAGTAGCATGCAAAATTTATACGCTGACTACACCGAATATTTAGATAGCAATCATTATGGGCCGTTATTTGCGATTTTAATCGCACCGTTTGCCATTTTACCTGACAGCATCGGAACAATTTTGTGGAATATTTTTAACGTTATAATTTTATTGTGGGGCATTTACAGTTTGCCAATTTCAATACACAAACGCTCTGTAATTGCTTGGATTTGCGCACACGAAACCTTAACGGCCTTGTTCAGTTTCCAGTTTAATATTGCCCTAACGGGAACCATAATATTGAGCTGTTCTTCCATGATTAAGAAAAAGGAAGTTCAATCTGCTTTTTTCATTGCCTTCGGAACATTGATTAAGCTGTACGGTATTGTTGGTTTAGCGTTTTTTTTCTTCACCAAGAACAAAATGAAGCTCATTGTAGCCGGTTTAGCAGCTCTTTTACTGTTATTCGCCCTACCAATGTTAATCTCATCGCCAACTTTTATAATCAACTCTTATCAGGATTGGTACCATTCGCTTGTTCATAAGAATGCTACAAATGCCTCATTAAGGTCGTTTCAGGACATTTCTTTAATGGGCATGTTTCGCAGAATTTCGGGGAATGTAAACATTCCAAACAGCCCGTTTTTAATTGGAGGTGTTTTGCTTTTTGCGCTACCGTATTTACGGATAAAGCAATATAAACACCTGGCTTTCAAATTAATGTTACTGGCTTCCACGCTGCTTTTTACAGTAATATTTAGTAGTGGCTCCGAATCTCCAACTTATATCATCGCTTTTGCAGGGGTTGCAATCTGGTTTGTTGTACAACCAAATCCGAAAAGCAGTTTAACAGTTTCACTTTTTATTTTTGCATTTATATTAACCAGTTTATCGCCAACAGACATTTTCCCTAAAGCTGTTAAAGAATTTATTCGCCTATATTCGCTCAAAGCCCTACCTTGCATCATCATTTGGTTAACTATTATTTATCAAATGATGAAAGAAGATTTCGAATCTTATTTGATTGCTGATAAATGAAAAAGTTAGTTTCAATCGTTATCCCCGCTTACAACGAAGCCGATAATATTTTTGTGATTGCAGAAAGCATTAAGCAGGTTTTTTCGGCAACTAATTACAGTTACGAACTCCTTCTGGTTGATGATGGCAGCGCTGATGAAACGCTTCAAAAAATTAGAGACTACGCCGAAACAGCAGACAACGTTTTTTTTCTCGAATTTTCTAAAAATTTCGGCCATCAGCTTGCTGTAAAGGCAGGCATGGACCATGCCTTTGGAGATTGTGTAATCTCAATGGATTGTGATATGCAGCATCCGCCCGAAATAATCCCGGAAATGCTCAAAAAATGGGAAGAAGGTTTTGAAGTTGTTTATACCATTAGAGAAGAAGATACTAACTTATCAAAGGGAAAAAGAAGTTCCTCAAGTCTTTTTTACAAAATCCTCAACTGGCTTTCCGACATCGAATTGGAGCCAGGCGCTGCTGATTTTCGCCTGTTGGACCAGAAGGTGGTAAACGTATTCAGAAATTTCCACGAGAATGAACCTTTTTTAAGGGGTTTGGTTAAGTGGCTGGGTTTTAAACAATATGCAATCAGATACAATCCTGCATCACGATTCTCGGGTAAAAGCAAATATACCTTAAAGAAAATGTTCAGCCTGGCGCTTCATGGCGTAACATCATTCAGTATCAAACCACTTTACTCGGCCGTTTATTTAGGCTTTACATTGTCGTTTGCATCGGTTCTTTACATTCCATACATCATTTACGCATTCGCAAACAATGTAGAAGTTTCTGGCTGGGCTTCAGTTATTATGACAATCGTTTTCTTCGGCGGCCTGCAATTAATTATTTTAGGTATAATCGGAATTTATGTAGGCAAAATGTTTATGCAATCGAAAAACCGACCAAATTATATCATTCGTTCAACAAACTTACCTGGAAAATAATGGTGCTTTTAAGCTTTGATATTGAAGAATTCGACATGCCTTTTGAATATGGTAGAGACATTTCTTTTGCCGATCAAATCTCAATTTCCAGAGAAGGAACAATCGCCATACTTGATATTCTGGATAAACTCAGGGTAAAAGCAACGTTTTTTTGTACCGTAACTTTTGCAGAAAACATTCCTGATTTAATAAAAAGAATTACAGAAAGCGGGCATGAACTTGCATCTCATGGTTATTATCACTCTGATTTTAAACCTGAACATCTATTACAATCTAAGTTAAAACTCGAAGAACTTTCAGGAAAAGAGGTTATTGGGTATAGGATGGCAAGAATGATGCCTGTTGATGAAAAGGAAATTGAAAAAGCCGGATACAGCTACAATACGTCTATTAACCCTACTTTTTTACCCGGAAGATATAACAACCTGCAGGTTTCGAGAACATATTTTAATAAAGAGAATGTGTTGCAGATTCCCGCTTCCGTTACGCCTCTAATTAGGTTTCCTTTGTTCTGGCTTTCATTCCACAACTTACCACTTGGCATTTATAAAGCACTCGTAAAGTGGACTTACAAAAAAGACCGATACCTTAACGTTTATTTTCACCCCTGGGAATTTACCGATTTGGATAATTTTGAACGCTTTGGGTTTCCCGGGTATGTTACAAAAAATACCGGCCTTAAAATGATAGAAAGAATGGAAGACTTTATTGCCTGGATGAAATCAAAAAACTATCCCTTCGGCACTTTTCAGGAGTTTCTAAAAACAATTAAAAAATAATTGCACAAGGTAAAACCTCGCAAAAATTACGGCTTATACGTTTCCGCAAGCTTTAATGCATTGTAAGCATTCACAATGCCGCCGCTCACGCAGATATCGCTGAAGAGCACACGAACATTCTCACCTTTTTCATTCTTAAATTTAATCTTGTGTGGAACCTTCGTAACTGATTTCATGATGATTTCGCGAATCTGAGCTGGTTGCAAATACGGGTAGTATGATAAAATTAACGCAGCCAAACCCGAAACAACCGGAGAAGCCATACTAGTGCCATCCAATTCTTCATATTTATCACCCGGAACTGTAGAGTTGATCAAGAATCCAGGCGCAAAAACATCTACAGTGTATTTCCCGTAATTGGAAAAGTCGGCTTTTAGGTTGTCATCATCCTTATAAGCACTTGCGCCAACTTCAATCCAGTTCGATGCATGCGGCAACTGATATTTTGCAGAATCAATTGGCGCCGTTTTTATAACTGATGGACTTGCTACAGATGGCCTCATGCCCATCCCGTTATTTTGAGCCATTGGCTTAGGTGGTGTAAAATCAGCTAACGATGGTTTTTTATGTGCAATTTTATAGGCCTCGGCTTCAGCACTTTCATAAAACTTATTTGGAAAGTTTTCCTCTATATCGTTATTCTGATTGTCGTTTCCAGCAGCATGAACAAGCAGTACACCCTTGCGCTCTGCATATTTAACAGCTTCATCAACTACCTTTTTATCCCATTTATAAGATTTCCCAAAACTCATATTGATAACCTTTGCACCATTATCAACCGCATACCTGATTCCATTCGCGACATCTTTATCACGTTCATCGCCGGTAGGCACAACTCTGATTGCCATTATAGAGACATTATTTGCAACACCCAGAACCCCCAGATTATTATTTCTGTTAGCTGCGATAATGCCGGACACATGTGTGCCATGCAAAGCATCCGGGCCTTTTACATCGTTGTTTCCATAATTTTTTTGATTGGAATTCGCATAGTCATCTCCAACCAATTCAGCCCGCATGTCGTACTTCGGATTTAGGTTATATTTAAGCATGGCATCATATTGCTTGTAACCATCCTTAATATTTTTATAAAATTTATCGAAGCCACCATCATCCTTCGAACCCTTCCTGATAATGGTTTTAACCTGCTCCTCAACCTCGTCGTCGGGCTTATAATTTTCTATATCTTCATATGTTAAGATCGCTTTTCTGGTGGTTTTGGAGACCGAATCCAGCACCTTATTAATCGCAATCAGTACGGCAAAAGTGTTACTGGCATCTTCATATTTTTTGCCAAAATCGCCAACCAGCTTTTTATACAGCTTAAATTCTTCTTTCTGAACGCTATCAAGCGGCGTCAAATTTGTCGTCGACTGATATTTTGGCCTGTATATCCTTAATAACCTAACCAACTCAAGGTTATCAAATTCCAAATTTCCCTTCTTAGAACCTATAAAATTCCAGCCATGAATATCGTCCACATAGCCATTTCCATCGTCGTCAATACCATTACCTGGAATTTCCTTTCGGTTCGTCCATAAATTGTCTTTCAAATCCTGGTGGCTAATATCTACACCGCCATCAATTACAGCAACAATAATATTCTTACCTAAAGGCTTATTCTTTAAAATATCACGATAAGCCTTTTCAGTACTGATACCGAAAAAACCATGTTCGGCAAAATCCAGGTTAAACCAGTTCGGAGGCAACTGCACATTTTTATTTTGCGCAAAAGCAATCGAATTCAACACTAAGAAAAAGCAGCAAAATAGTGACCGCTTAAATTTAATAAGTATCATATCAACAGGTACGTAATATTACAATAATACGGTTTTATTGTATCCAGGGTAAATATTTTAGCATTTTTTAACAAGCTATTTCTCACTACAAAAAGTAAATGGTTTGCCAACGTGTATCCAACGCCGATGCTTTGAAAATATTTTAGTGTTTACGTATTAATACTAATTTCTAGATACTAAGAATATTCGGTGCGTACCTCAGACTAGATAATAAACATTTTATTGAAATTTTTGGGCAAAAGAGTGGTGGTTTTCCATAAGTACTGCAGCCCCGCTGTTTGCTGCAATCTTTTTGGGCTGCGTGTGTTGGAGTAGTAAGCTGGTAAGTTTGCCCAGTCTATAAGCTGGTAAGTTTGCCCAGTCTATTGAGTACTAGATAAAAACATTTTATTGAAATTTTTGGGCAAAAGAGTGGTGGTTTTCCATAAGTACTGCAGCCCCGCTGTTTGCTGCAATCTTTTTGGGCTGCGTGTGTTGGAGGAAGTGAAGGTTTCGTGCAGCCAAAAAGGATTTCCGCTGCCATCGGGTTTAGGGAAGCCGGTTCCGGTGGTACCTAATCCCGCCTGTTTCCCCGGCACGGTCAACTACCTGTGCTCACCAGTAAAACAGCCAAATGAATTCGCTTTGGCCTTTCAACTTTAGTCTTTCAGCTTTAGTCTTTGCATTCTTGCCCTTTCAGCTTTAGTCTTTGCGCTTAAGTTTTTGCGCTTAAGTCTTTAAACGAAGAAACCCCTGCAGTTGTTACTGCAAGGGTTCTTGTTAAGCTGCATTTTATGCAGTTTAAGATTTGGCACCGACCTACTCTCCCACGTGCGTGCTCTTCCGATCTATTCTTGCCCTTTCAGCTTTAGTCTTTGCGCTTAAGTTTTTGCGCTTAAGTCTTTAAACGAAGAAACCCCTGCAGTTGTTACTGCAAGGGTTCTTGTTAAGCTGCATTTTATGCAGTTTAAGATTTGGCACCGACCTACTCTCCCACGTGTTACCGCAGTACCATCGGCTCTGGTGGGCTTAACTTCTCTGTTCGGAATGGGAAGAGGTGGACACCACCGATATAGGCACCTAAAGGTTTTTAAATAAGGGTCAGGTTTTAAGTATCAAGTTATAAATATTGCTACTTACAACCGATAACTTATCACTCACCACTTAAATGACATATTATTGAAAGAAGTTAAGTTTTGAAGAACAAACAACAAGTTGTGTTGAGCTTTGAAAGCTTCGGATGATTAGTATTACTCGACTATGCTGTCACCAGCTTTACATCTGTAACCTATCAACGTAGTAGTCTTCTACGGTCCTATATGGAATTCTCATCTCGTGGCTAGTTTCGCACTTAGATGCTTTCAGCGCTTATCTATTCCCAGCGTAGCTACTCTGCAATGCCCCTGGCGGAACAACAGATTCACTAGAGGCTAGTCCAACCCGGTCCTCTCGTACTAAGGTCAGCCCCACTCAAAATTCCTACGCCCACAACAGATAGGGACCGAACTGTCTCGCGACGTTCTGAACCCAGCTCGCGTGCCACTTTAATCGGCGAACAGCCGAACCCTTGGGACCTTCTCCAGCCCCAGGATGTGACGAGCCGACATCGAGGTGCCAAACCTCCCCGTCGATATGAGCTCTTGGGGGAGATCAGCCTGTTATCCCCAGCGTACCTTTTATCCTTTGAGCGATGGCCCTTCCATGCAGAACCACCGGATCACTATATCCGTCTTTCGACCCTGATCGACTTGTCTGTCTCACAGTCAAGCAAGCTTATGCTATTGCACTCCTCATACGGTTACCAAGCGTATTGAGCTTACCTTTGAAAGCCTCCGTTACCTTTTTGGAGGCGACCACCCCAGTCAAACTACCCATCAAACAATGTCTCCCGCTTTGCGGGATTAGACACCGAATACAGAAAGGGTGGTATTTCAACGTTGGCTCCACGACGCCTAGCGACGCCGCTTCAAAGCCTCCCACCTATCCTACACATCCTGTATCCAATGTCAATGTTAAATTGTAGTGAAGGTGCATGGGGTCTTTCCGTCCCGTTGCGGGTACCCGGCGTCTTCACCGGGACCACAATTTCACCGAGCTCATGGCTGAGACAGCGCCCAGATCGTTACACCATTCGTGCAGGTCGGAACTTACCCGACAAGGAATTTCGCTACCTTAGGACCGTTATAGTTACGGCCGCCGTTTACTGGGGCTTCGATTCAATGCTTCGCCTTGCGACTAACATCCCCTCTTAACCTTCCAGCACCGGGCAGGTGTCAGGCCTTATACTTCATCTTTCGATTTTGCAAAGCCATGTGTTTTTGTTAAACAGTCGCCTGGGCCTTTTCACTGCGGCTTACATTGCTGCAAGCGCCCCTTCTCCCGAAGTTACAGGGCCATTTTGCCGAGTTCCTTAGCCATGATTCACTCGAGCACCTTAGAATTCTCTTCCCGGATACCTGTGTCGGTTTGCGGTACGGGTTTTTATAACCTGAAGCTTAGCGGTTTTTCTTGGAAGTCTGTTTACCTGCTCTATCCACTCAGCCGAAGCCTCGCGGTACTATTAGTTTTCAGCATCGTTGGCGGATTTGCCTACCATCGATATACCTACAACCTTTAACGAACTATTCCGTCAGTTCGCGGCAGTGTCACTACTCCGTCCCCACATCGCAGTTATAAAAAGTACTGGAATATTAACCAGTTGTCCATCGAATGTCCCTTTCGGGTTCTCCTTAGGACCCGACTAACCCTGATCCGATTAGCGTTGATCAGGAAACCTTATCCTTTCGGTGGGCGGGTTTCTCTCCCGCCTTATCGTTACTTATGCCTACATTTGCTTTTCTATACGCTCCAGCACCCATTACCAGATACCTTCACCGCATATAGAATGCTCCCCTACCGATATATTTCAATCCCATAGCTTCGGTGATACACTTAATGCCCGTTTATTATCCATGCCCGATCGCTCGACTAGTGAGCTGTTACGCACTCTTTAAATGAATGGCTGCTTCCAAGCCAACATCCTAGCTGTCTGTGCAATCGGACCTCGTTAGTTCAACTTAGCGTACACTTAGGGACCTTAGCTGATGGTCTGGGTTCTTTCCCTCTCGGCCCGTGACCTTAGCACCCCGGGCCTCACTGCAGACCATATTTAATAGCATTCGGAGTTTGTCTGGATTTGGTAGGATTTGACTCCCCCGCACCCAATCAGTAGCTCTACCTCTATTAAACTTAATATCCACGCTGTTCCTAAAAACATTTCGGGGAGTACGAGCTATTTCCCAGTTTGATTAGCCTTTCACCCCTACCCACAGATCATCCGGAAACTTTTCAACGTTTATCGGTTCGGTCCTCCAGTACGTGTTACCGCACCTTCAACCTGTCCATGGGTAGATCACAAGGTTTCGCGTCTACCTCCTCTGACTATACGCCCTATTCAGACTCGCTTTCGCTTCGGATCCGTGTCTTAAACACTTAACCTTGCCAGAGAAGAGTAACTCGTAGGCTCATTATGCAAAAGGCACGCCGTCACGCCACCTGGACGCTCCGACCGCTTGTAAGTACACGGTTTCAGGTTCTATTTCACTCCCCTGTTCGGGGTTCTTTTCACCTTTCCCTCACGGTACTGGTTCACTATCGGTCTCTCAGGAGTATTTAGCCTTACCGGATGGTGCCGGCAGATTCCCACAAGGCGTCTCCGACCTCGCGGTACTCAGGATACTACTAGGCTAACATTCTATACGTGTACAGGGCTATCACCTTGTATCGCCGGGCTTCCCATCCCGTTCCACTTCTGTTTGTTAATACCACATCGTAGTCCTACAACCCCCACTTTGCCGTAACAAAGTAGGTTTGGGCTCTTTCCCGTTCGCTCGCCACTACTTAGGAAATCATTATTATTTTCTCTTCCTCTGCTTACTTAGATGTTTCAGTTCGGCAGGTTTGCTCATTATATGTGACATGTCTTCAACATGCCGGGTTGCCCCATTCGGAAATCTTCGGATTAATTCCTATTTGCAAATACCCGAAGCTTATCGCAGCTTATCACGTCCTTCATCGCCTCTGAGAGCCAAGGCATCCCCCGTGTACTCTTTATTACTTTCTTCTACTTATACGCCTTTTGCGCCGTATAGTATGCTTTTTTGCTCTTGTTATGATGTCTCATACTTATCAGTCGATTGCTCTYCYTCCAAGTGAGCACAAACACAACAGTCGCCTATTGTTGTTTGCTCTTCTTTTTTAACTTCTTCCAATATGTCAAAGAACTTTACCAAAATCAGGTAAAGGGTATAAGATTGCAGGTTTCATTGTCTGCGCTCAAGCCTTTAGCTTTCTCTTGTTAGTAAAAAACTGCGGTCTCGAACCGTTTCATATACATCTTAATATATATGTGCCCCAATGGCGTTTCTTCTTCTTTTAATCATGTCAATGTAGATTACCTATCCCGGTAAYTTGATTTGCCTGTTTTTTGAAAGCTTTCAGCTTTGGTCTTCATACCTCTGAGCTTTAAAAGCCCGGTAGTGGAGAATAACGGAGTCGAACCGTTGACCTCCTGCGTGCAAGGCAGGCGCTCTAGCCAGCTGAGCTAATCCCCCAGGATTATTAAAGTAGTCCCGTCCAGATTTGAACTGGAGACCCCTACATTATCAGTGTAGTGCTCTAACCAGGCTGAGCTACGGGACTGTCTGTAAGGCCGCTTTTGGTTAGCGTTAGTATATTACCGCTACCGCTTCCTTTTGCTTACCTAGTCGTCAGTGCCGATGTCTTTTTGGTTATTGGGACAACCGTCATTTCTTCTGGGTGTTTCTTTTGTTTGTTTTTGTATAAAGCAGTATTAAAGCTATCCGACCGCCGGCCTTTCGGCTCTGGTCTTTTAAACTTACCACTTATAACTTTTTTTTAGAGTATCATGTTGCGCAGCGAGTAGTCAACTCTGCTCCAGAAAGGAGGTATTCCAGCCGCACCTTCCGGTACGGCTACCTTGTTACGACTTAGCCCCAGTTATCGGTTTTACCCTAGGACGCTCCTTACGGTTACATACTTTAGGTACCCCCAACTTCCATGGCTTGACGGGCGGTGTGTACAAGGCCCGGGAACGTATTCACCGCGTCATTGCTGATACGCGATTACTAGCGAATCCAACTTCATGGGGTCGAGTTGCAGACCCCAATCCGAACTGTGAATGGCTTTGTGAGATTCGCATACTGTTGCCAGCTAGCTGCCCTCTGTACCATCCATTGTAGCACGTGTGTAGCCCCGGACGTAAGGGCCATGATGACTTGACGTCGTCCCCTCCTTCCTCTCTGTTTGCACAGGCAGTCTGTTTAGAGTCCCCATCATTACATGCTGGCAACTAAACATAGGGGTTGCGCTCGTTGCGGGACTTAACCCAACACCTCACGGCACGAGCTGACGACAGCCATGCAGCACCTAGTTTCGTGTGATTGCTCACTTATTCATCTCTGAATAATTCACTAACTTTCAAGCCCGGGTAAGGTTCCTCGCGTATCATCGAATTAAACCACATGCTCCTCCGCTTGTGCGGGCCCCCGTCAATTCCTTTGAGTTTCACTCTTGCGAGCGTACTCCCCAGGTGGAATACTTAACGCTTTCGCTTAGCCGCTAACTGTATATCGCTAACAGCGAGTATTCATCGTTTAGGGCGTGGACTACCAGGGTATCTAATCCTGTTTGATCCCCACGCTTTCGTGCCTCAGCGTCAATAAAACCATAGTAAGCTGCCTTCGCAATCGGTGTTCTGAGACATATCTATGCATTTCACCGCTACTTGTCTCATTCCGCCTACCTCTAGTTCATTCAAGCCCGTCAGTATCAAAGGCACTGCGATAGTTGAGCTACCGTCTTTCACCTCTGACTTAACAGGCCGCCTACGCACCCTTTAAACCCAATAAATCCGGATAACGCTTGGATCCTCCGTATTACCGCGGCTGCTGGCACGGAGTTAGCCGATCCTTATTCTTCCGGTACATTCAGCTCTCTACACGTAGAAAGGTTTATTCCCGGATAAAAGCAGTTTACAACCCATAGGGCCGTCTTCCTGCACGCGGCATGGCTGGTTCAGAGTTGCCTCCATTGACCAATATTCCTTACTGCTGCCTCCCGTAGGAGTCTGGTCCGTGTCTCAGTACCAGTGTGGGGGGTCATCCTCTCAGATCCCCTAGTCATCGTCGCCTTGGTGGGCCGTTACCCCGCCAACTAGCTAATGACACGCATGCCCATCTTAATCCTATAAATATTTGAACATTGAATAATGCTATTCTGTGTTTTTATGCGGTGTTAATCCGAATTTCTTCGGGCTATCCCCCTGATTAAGGTAGGTTGCATACGCGTTACGCACCCGTGCGCCACTTTTCCAAGAAGCAAGCCTCTTGGTATCGTTCGACTTGCATGTATTAGGCCTGCCGCTAGCGTTCATCCTGAGCCAGGATCAAACTCTCCATTGTAAAATGTTGTTGTTTAATACTGACCAGTTTTAACTATTGTTAAAAATAGTCTTCTTTTTTAATTATGTCTGTCAGACATTGACTTTAAAATCAAGCTCCGGTATTCTGTACTTGAATCCGTACTTTATTACCTCGCTTGCGCTACATTGACATCTCTTTTAAGAACTTGTTCGGCACAGTACCTCGCGGCGGCCTTTTWTATATCGTTAAGCTTTTAATCTGCTGAAGTCTTRTTAGTCTTCCGTTTCTTAAACGCTYATTTCAATCTTTTTTTATCCTTTCCGGCATCCGCCGTTCCGGTTTGTTTTCCCTTCGTTATCGTTGGGAGTGCAAAGGTAAGAATCTTTTTTTAACTTCCAAATAAAATATTTTTTATTTTTTCAGCCCTTTCAAATCCCTWAACCCAGCTTTTCATTCTTTCCCGTTCCTTCCGAACAGGGTTGCAAAGGTAATCACTTTTTCCTCACCCGCAAGAAATATTTTAAAATAATTTCAAGCCCTCCTACCTCATCATTTCAACCTTTTCCCTTCCTCCGAAGCGGGATGCAAAAGTAGAAAAAAAATTGATGCAGAG
>NZ_LMPU01000010.1 GCF_001423945.1 Pedobacter sp. Leaf194
TTAAAGTTCACACCAAAAACGGAATAACCATCTCTACCAAAGGTAATCACTTTTTCCTCACCCGCAAGAAATATTTTAAAATAATTTCAAGCCCTCCTACCTCATCATTTCAACCTTTTCCCTTCCTCCGAAGCGGGATGCAAAAGTAGAAAAAAAATTGATGCAGACGAAACGATGAGCTGTTTTTTTATTGATAAATATGTAAGTGTGTGATTTACACTAAGAAAAAATGCAAATTATCTCAAAAGCCGAAACGTGCAGGAGACTTTATAGCATGATTTAGATTTGAAGGGTTGGCTGATGCCCTTTAATAGTTAACGTAAAAGAGGTTAATTAAACCCGACCCGAATGAAAAACCCGCAAGCTGAGGAACGAAGCGAGAATTGAAATGGAGGGCGGGATTGACAATAATAGCAGCACAGACCCTGCTTTAGTAAAAATTAATATTGCCCGGTACTCAACAGCACCAGCGTGCAGGCTTCGATGGGTTCAATTCCATTTGCATCTAACAGTTTTTCTAAGTCGTAATTTTCTGTACCAGGGTTGAAGATAACGCGTTTAGGTTTAGTTGCTAAAATATAATCGTGATACTGTGCTTGTAAAGCCGGCCCGATATATAGTGTTATCGTATCTATATCGTTGTGAATTTTTTCTGGTTGCTCTATTGCTACGCCAGCAACCTCGCCACGTTTAATACCTACATTAACGATTTGGTGATTAAAACGGGTTAACATGTGAGCCGCTTTGTACGCGTATCTTGAGGAATCGGGCGATGCACCGATAATGAGTGTCTTTTTCATAAACTAAAATTTTGAAAGAAGTGCTATTTGTCCGGAGTGATAGGCATGATGCTGAATTAAACCATTTAACAATTCTGCCTTGGTAACGCCGCTACCTAATGGCAAATTGCGTTCATCATTGGTTTTCTCGTCCCATTGGTTGGCATCTATGTTTTCGCAAACCCTGATTAGTTCTTCGTTTGCGACTTTAAAATTAAAAATAATTTTCTCCCAACCTTGAGCAGTTTGGTCATGAACCGGAGGCCAATCGCCCATTGCAGGCTCCACGGCGAGATTTCCATTTAATCTTGAAGATACTTCTTCCGTCCAACTGGTTAGGTGTAATGCAATTTCGGCTATAGAATGCGCATTTGGTATGAAATGCTGAAAGGCATTTTCTGGCATTACATTGTTTAATGTTTGCATTACGTGGTTACCATGCCATGCATCGCCGTTAAAAGCTTTTTTAATTTCGCTGGGTAGATTAAACATAAATGAACAACAACCGCAGTAAAATTATGTTTTTCTATTTTGCTAAAAGGATTGCATTGGCACAATTGATTCCATCGATTGCGGCTGATACAATTCCACCTGCGTAGCCAGCACCCTCTGCACATGGATACAAGCCTTTAAGTTGTGGGTGCTGATAGGTTTCCTTATCCCTGGGGATGCGCACCGGAGATGAGGTTCTGCTCTCGACGCCAACCAAAATTGCCTCATTTGTATAATAGCCCTTAATTTTTTTTCCAAACAACGGCAATGCGGCTTTTAAGCTGCTGGAGACAAAATCTGGTAAAACGTTATCTAACATAACACTTTTTGTGCCGGGCAGGTATGAGTTTTTCGGCAAATCGATTGAAAGTTTATTGTTTACAAAATCTACCATCCTTTGAGCAGGGGCCACTAAATTTCCGCCGCCGGCTTCGAAGGCCAGCTTTTCAATCGCGGATTGAAAGTTCAACATTCTTAAGGGGTCATAACCCTGAACATCATCTAACGTAACCTGAACAACGGTGCCCGAGTTGGCGAACGGATTATTTCTTTTTGATGGCGACCAACCATTTACTACGATTTCATTTTCGCCGGTTGCACAGGGAGCGATAATGCCGCCGGGGCACATACAAAAAGAAAACACGCCACGACTACCAACCTGTTCTACCAGGCTGTAGTAGGCTGGAGGTAAAAACGCTGAGCGAATATCGCAATGGTACTGAGCGGAATCTATTATTTCCTGAGGATGTTCTATCCTTACACCCAAAGCAAAAGGTTTGGCTTCAATTAAAAGATTTTTTTTGTGTAGTAATTCGTAAACGTCTCTTGCAGAATGGCCGGTAGCAAGAATGATATTATTGGCGTGTAGTTTATCTTCGAAGTTAATTTCTATGCCTTTTACTTGACCAAACTCAATTAAAATATCTGTCATCTGGGAATCGAACATCACCTCACCGCCGGCATTTAAGATTGTATCTTTAATTGAAGTAATGATGTGTGGCAGCTTATTAGTGCCAATGTGCGGGCGGGCATCAACAGCAATATCAGGCTCTGCTCCGTGATTTACGAAAACCTGCAGAACTTTGTTAATATCGCCGCGTTTATTGGAGCGGGTGTACAATTTTCCGTCTGAATAGGTGCCTGCCCCGCCCTCTCCATAGCAGTAGTTAGATTCTGTATTAACCAGGCCTTGTTTATTTATGGCCGCTAAATCGCGTCGACGTTGTTTTACGTCTTTTCCGCGTTCGATAATAATAGGCTTCAGACCGTTTTCGATACATTGCAAAGCAGCGAACAAACCTGCCGGCCCTGCTCCAATTATTAGGACAGGTTGCGCATTACTGACATTTTGATAGTTTACAGTATGAACCTGAGGTATTGGTTCTTCGTCGATAAAGACTTTAATCTGCAATCGGAAAATAACTTTTCTGGAGCGGGCATCAATAGAGCGTTTTGCAATTTCATAACCTTTAATTCGCTTTAAAGGAATGTTTAATGCATCAGCTAATTTTTGATTGATGACTTCAGCCTGCTCAACCTGATGAGGAAGCAGCGTAATTTCGATATCTTTTTGCATACAACTTGTCAGGTTTTTATCCTGAATTGTAACAAAGGTACAGATTTTGTAATCTTATTAGTAAATTGACCATAATTCAATTTGACAAATTAGACAAAAACCATAAAAATGAAAAGATTAGTATTTGGAATTTTAGCTGCTGTAATTGCAGTTAGCACTTTAAGCTCATGCGGTTACAATAGCATGGTTAAACTTGATGAAAATGTAAAATCGAAATGGGGAACTGTTCAAACCCAGTACCAGAGACGGGCAGATCTAATTCCGAATTTAGTTAGTACGGTAAAAGGTGCAGCAAAATTTGAACAAGGAACATTAACTGCCGTTGTTGAAGCACGTGCCAAAGCAACACAAATGACGGTAAAGGCTGATGAGTTAACGCCAGAGAACATTCAAAAATATCAGGCTGCGCAAGGTCAGCTGAGCCAGGCGTTGGGAAAATTACTATCTATTACTGAAGCATATCCTGAATTGAGAGCGACACAACAGTTTAGTGATTTATCTGCCCAGTTGGAAAGTACCGAAAACAGAATTACGGTTGCCCGTAAAGACTTCAATGATGCTGTGCAGGAGTATAATGGTAAAATCCGTTCGTTTCCAACAAACTTAACTGCAGGAATGTTCGGCTTTAAGCCTAAAGGCTATTTTGAAGCCGATGCTGCTGCCAAAAATGCACCTAAAGTAGAATTTTAGTTCGCCAAATAATAACATTTGAGGGTAATGGGTGTTTGTTCAGAAACATTTATTACCCTTTTTCATTAATTTAAAATAGAAAGATGTCATTATTCTCAGATATTGAACAAGATAAAATTGCCAAAGCTATCGCCGATGCAGAGCAGGCAACCTCTGGCGAAATTAGAATTGCCATTGATAAACATTGTGACGGTAATGCGTTTGAAAGAGCAACTGAATATTTCGCGAAACTTGACATGGATAAAACTGCACAACGGAACGGCGTATTAATTTATCTTGCCCACGCAGATCATAAGTTTGCAATCATTGGCGATTCAGGAATAAACAGAGTTGTACCAGATAATTTTTGGGAAACCACACAAATTGCCATGACAGCGCATTTTGCTAAGGGGAACCTTGCAGATGGAATTATTGCCGGAGTTGCCCTGGCTGGCGAAAAGCTAGCGCTATATTTCCCTTATCAAACGGGAGATATAAATGAGTTACCAAATGATATTATTTACATGGATGATAAAGAAACCAACTAAGACGATGAAAAAATTACTTCTTTTATCGTTCTTCAGTTTAATTTTTGCTTTTGCCTTTGCCCAGGATTTCCCGGCAAAGCCGACAACATTGGTTAACGATTATTCGAATGTTTTGTCTGCGAGCCAAAAGCAGGCATTGGAACAGAAATTAGTCGCCTTTGATGATTCTTCATCAACACAGATAGCAATTGCCATAGTAAAATCTGTCGGCGATTACGATATTAACGAATATGCGGTTGAGCTGGGCAGAAAGTGGGGCGTTGGCCAAAGCGGAAAAAATAATGGAATTATGATTGTTGTTGCCGTTGGCGACAGGAAAATATCAATTCAAACAGGCTATGGCGTTGAAGGTGCTTTGCCAGATATATATGCGAAAAGAATTATAGACAATGATATCAAGCCAAACTTTAAAGCCGGCGACTATTATGCCGGTTTGGATGCGGGTACGACATCAATTATAAAGTATACCAAAGGCGAATATAAAAATGATAATCCCAGGGCTTCGGCCAAGAAGGGAGGCTCTGCGAGTGTGGTTGTGATCATTATCATCATAATTATAGTAATCATAATTATGAGAAAAGGTGGCGGTGGAGGCAATGGCGAAGTTATCGGCAGTCGCGGTGCTTCGAATGCGCTGTTTTGGGCCATGTTGTTTGGCGGAAGCGGACGTGGAGGCAGCGGAGGCGGAGGCTGGGGCGGCGGTGGATCTTCCGGTGGTGGCGGATTTGGTGGGTTCGGAGGCGGAAGTTTTGGCGGTGGTGGCTCTAGCGGCAGTTGGTAAACCACGAAAATAAGGATTGATTATTCAGCCTTTTTTACAGGTTCCTTAATTATCACCTTGTTTTGAAGTTCGTTGATGCTGAGTTTACTTTTTATCGCCCGGCTTAAAAGCTGGTCAACTTTATAGAATAAAAATGTATAGAAGAGATTTAATAACGGCCGAGATTCAAAAGCTTGCCCAGGTTTTGGCCAAAATAATGGGGTTAAAACTGGAGGGGAATTTGGACGAGGCCCAACAAGTTTTCGAGGAAACCATGGAGGCAGGTTTTAATCTGCCGATTGACATCCTGGAAAGCGCCGACCAAACCATGTTTGAAGCTTGGCTGAACGGTATTGATTTTCCTGCTGAAAAGCTCGATTCTTTGAGTGAATTTCTATATTACGAGTTAGGCGTAAGCGATGAGCGAAACAAATTAATTGCGCCAAAACTGAACCTGATCTACCAAACGCTTGCCGATAAACATAAGGTTGTCCATTTGGTAAACATGCACCGTCAGAATCTAATTAAACAGTATTTATAACGAACGCTTATTTAAGTATTAACCTATTTGAAATGATTATAGAGAAGTGGCAAAAACTCGCCTCAAAATATTTGGTAAGCGAGAAATGGGCAACATTACGTGTCGACGAAGTTAAGCTTCCTGACGGTGTGGTTAAAAACGACTACTATGTTTTGGAATATCCAAACTGGGTTAATGCCATCGCCTTAACAGCGGAAGGAAAAATTTTGATGGTTCGCCAATACCGGCATGCAGCCGATATTGTTTCACTTGAAGTTCCGGGTGGCGTAATGGATGGCGATGAAGCACCAGAATACGCAATTAAACGTGAACTATTGGAAGAAACCGGTTATAGTTTTAAAACATGCAAACTTGTTGCCGAGCTATATCCAAACCCTGCAACCGCGAACAATATAACATTTACTTACCTTTTAACTGGTGGCGAAAAAACACACGAACAGAATCTGGATGAGCACGAAATTCTTAATGTTGAAGAATATACTGTTGATGAGGTTAAGCAGCTTATAAAAGAGAACAAAATTGCACAGGCACTGCACGTGGCAGCTTTATGCTATGGATTGGCAGAACTGGAAAACTTATAAAGTAAAACCCCTTTTGCAAAGAAAGCCTCAGATAAAATTATCTGAGGCTTTCTTTTTTATGGCCTTTGCCCGACAATTAGTTTTACCTAATGTCTTAGCTCATTTTTAATTTTTTCTGAATATCGTGTACGTAAGCTTTAAACTTTTTGTCGGTATCAATTAAATCCTCAACGGTTTGGCAAGCGTATATAACAGTACTATGGTCGCGGCCGCCAAAGAAGGCACCAATTGTTTTCAACGATGATTTTGTATGACTTTTAGATAAATACATCGAGATCTGACGGGCCTGAACAATCTCACGCTTCCGGGTCTGAGATTTAACCATATCAACCGGAACTTCAAAATATTCACAAACAAGTTTCTGAATGTATTCCATAGAAATTTCTTTCGAAGTATTCTTTATGAAATTTTTGAGCATTTGCTTAGCCAGGTTCAAATCGATTTCTTTTTTGTTCAAAGTTGCCTGAGCCAATAAAGAAACCATAGCACCTTCCAATTCCCGAACGTTATTATCGATGTTGTGGGCAACATATTCTACAACTTCCCCAGGTAATTCGATACCATCGGCATACATCTTCTTCCTTAAAATCGCGATGCGGGTTTCCAAGTCAGGAACCTGCAAGTCGGCAGATAAGCCCCATTTGAAACGGCTCAATAACCGCTCTTCCAGGCCAGCTAAATCTTTCGGTGCTTTGTCTGAAGTTAAGATTACCTGTTTACCAGATTGATGAAGATGATTAAAAATATGGAAGAAAATATCCTGAGTTTTTTCTTTCCCGGCGAAGTTATGTACATCATCCATAATGATCACATCCATTGCCTGGTAGAAATTCACGAAATCGTTGATTGTGTTATTCTTTAATGAATCTACAAACTGCTGACAGAATTTCTCACAGCTTACATAAATAACCAGTTTATCTGGCATGCTGCGTTTGATTTCATTTCCAATTGCCTGCGCAAGGTGCGTTTTGCCTAAACCAACGCCACCGTAAATCATCAATGGGTTAAATGATGTACCACCTGGTTTTGCCGCAACTGCATAGCCTGCAGAGCGAGCCAAGCGATTGCAATCTCCCTCAATATAATTATCAAAAGTATAATTTGAATTTAATTGAGGATCGACATTCAATTTTTTTAATCCGGGAATAATGAACGGATTTTTAATGTCTTTATTTATCGAAACCGGGATAGGCATCGACTGCACTTTTGCTTCTGCCCCATTCCCGTTTGAAGGCATGTTTGTTGTGTACGGACTACCGCTGTTAGATGATTTATCTACAACGATGTTATATTCCAACCGGCCATCCTCTCCAAGTTGTTTTTTCACCGTTTTACGGAGTAAGCCTACATAATGTTCTTCAAGCCATTCGTAGAAGAATAAACTTGGTACCTGAATGGTTAAAACCTTACCTTCCAATTTAAGGGCTGTGATAGGCTCGAACCAGGTTTTGAAACTTTGGTTCGGGATGTTATCCTTAATAATTTGAAGACAGTTCTTCCACACTTCTGTACAAGTTTTTTCCATTGCGATTTCTATAATTTATTGGTTTTCAGTGCCGATTCGAATTTACGGGATGGTCCGTTTCGGGACTACGAATATTGATAAAATTATCAACATTTGAAACAAAAATTTCAATTATTTTGTAACGTATTCATAAGCAGTAGGGTACCTCACTTAACCTGAATTTTTAGTGTGGATAACTATTTATTAACATTGGTTTTCCACACAAAAATCGTTTTACCGAGCATTTCAGCCTTTATTTCGAATCTGCAACTAAAAAGCAAATTCTAGGCCACTAATGTATCAGAGGCAGTTTTTTAAACGATTGTGAACCATTTTTTAGTTAAATCACTTGTTATTAAAGCCATTACAAAATCATAACTTAAAATTGTGCGCTAATCGATTGTTTTCCGCTCGTTCCCCCGATGTCGGAACACCCCAGCAACAGCTCTTAATACTCCCCAAAAGTGCCCCTCAGTACATCAGCTATTTCGCCAAGTGTTGCGTACTTTTCTACGGCATCGATAATCAAAGGCATCAGATTGGTTTCTGATTTAGCGGCCTCCATGATAGATTCCAATGCGTGTTTTACCGCAATACTATCTCGCTCCTTTTTTAAAAGATCCAGCTTCTCCGTTTGCAGTTTTCTTATCGAGTCATCAATATTAAAAACCTCGGTTAAACCTTCTTCCTTTTGAGTAAATTTATTAACGCCCACCGAGACCCGGCTACCATCTTCTATTTCAGTTTGATACTGATAGGCCGCGGAAGCAATTTCCTGTTGCATGTAATCGCTTTCAATTGCGTTTACAGAACCGCCCATCGCATCGATTTTATCGATATAAAGCCATGCAGCTGCTTCAACTTCGTTGGTTAGGCTCTCCACGAAAAAAGAGCCTGCTAAGGGGTCAACAGTATCTGTAACCCCGCTTTCGAAGCCGATAATCTGTTGTGTTCGCAATGCTATCTTCGCTGCCGCTTCTGTTGGTAGCGATAGGGCCTCATCAAAACCATTCGTGTGCAAAGATTGAGTACCACCCAATACAGCCGCCATCGCCTGGTTGGTTACCCTAATTACGTTGTTTAAAGGCTGCTGTGCGGTTAATGTTGAGCCGCCAGTTTGTGTGTGGAACCTCAGCATCTGAGCCTTCTCATCCGTTGCGCCTAACTCGCGGGTAATTTTGGCCCACATTCGCCGTGCTGCCCTGAACTTTGCAATCTCTTCGAAAAAATTGTTGTGGCAGTTAAAGAAAAAAGAAAGGCGCTTCGCAAACACATTTATGTCTAAACCTTTATTTATTGCTGCTTTGAGATAGGTTTTACCGTTTGCCAAAGTAAAGGCTAATTCCTGTACTGCCGTAGAACCCGCCTCGCGGATGTGGTATCCGGAAATAGAAATGGTGTTCCACTTCGGAATTTCTTTGCTGCAAAATTCAAAAATGTCGGTAATTAGCCGCATAGATTGTTTTGGAGGATAAATGTAGGTTCCCCTGGCGGCGTATTCCTTTAAGATGTCGTTCTGTATTGTGCCCGAAATTTGTTTCAAATCTGCACCCTGCTTTTTTGCCAGTGCAATATACATCGCCAGCAAAATTGATGCGGTTGCATTAATCGTCATCGAAGTTGTGATGTTTTTCAATTCAATTCCATCAAAAAGAATTTCTATGTCTTTTAAAGAATCAATTGCGACACCGACCTTGCCAACCTCCCCGTCAGCCATTTCATGATCCGAATCGTAGCCTATTTGTGTTGGTAAATCAAAGGCAACAGATAAGCCCGTTGTGCCTTGCCCTAATAAATAATGATAGCGTTTGTTTGATTCTTCTGCGGTAGAAAAACCGGCATACTGCCTCATGGTCCATAACCGGCCGCGGTACATATCTTTTTGAATGCCCCTGGTAAAGGGAAATTCCCCCGGCTTTTCTTCCATCGGCTGCGCCGAGGTATAAAGCTCTTTAATCTCTATGCCCGATGTTGTTATATGTTTTTTATCGCTCATATTTATTTGGTTAGTTGGCATTAAAGCCAGTTTATTGATGATAAAAGACTAAGAAATTTATGCAATTAACCACGCAGCTGCATCAGAACAATTTTTGAATATCCTTTTTAATCAACTCAATCGTTAAGTCGTAAGGATTCTCATCAATACTGGCCATATGCTGCAGAATCGCTTTACTCAGTTCAATTCCGTTAGCCTCTGCCGGTATATTTTGTACGGCGTTGTTAATCATTGCAATCGAATCGTCTTTTAATTTGCGTACAACATTCCAGGTTTCACTATTTACGTAAAGTTGCTGTGTAATGTTGTGCTGATATTCTGAACGCACTTCGTTTAATATCCCGGCCTGCAGCGTGGCAATCGCGATGCCTTGCTGATGCAGACGCACCAAAAGATTCGCAGGGTTAATTCTATCAACAAAAATTATTAGTCGTTCATGTGCCTGCAGCCTCAAGGGCAAGATATGTGCCCTGCTTTCTTTATTCAGCTCGATTGTTTTTAGGTTAAAGAAACGTTGGATATCATTTTTCAAAACGTAATAAATTGCGATTAGCGCTAAAAAAACGCCTGCGCCTAATACCACGACATCTGTGATTATTTGCTGTACATTCATATATATTGTTTATCTACGGTAATTTTAAAACCAGAGAAAAGCAAAAATGTGCATTATTATTTATATTTGTAACAGATAAAATTTAAATAACATGAGCACAACAGTTGATACAGCATTTGCACCGGTAACTTTTTCAGAAGGCGCAGCAAAAGAGTTATATAAATTAAAAGATCAACAAGAAATTGGTGATGACTATGGTTTGCGTGTTGGTGTAGAAGGTGGTGGTTGCGCCGGGATGAATTATATTTTGGGTTTCGACCAGAGAAAAGATGGTGACCAGGAGTTTTTCATTGATGGAATTAAGGTTTTCATGAACAAGGCCCATCAAATGTATTTAATGGGCATGATGATAGACTGGCAAGACGGTTTGAACTCCCGAGGTTTTACTTTTGTTAACCCAAATGCGACGAGCACCTGCGGTTGCGGCACCAGTTTTTCGGCCTAAAGAAAATAATATTGTAACATATTGTACAGTCCCTTTGTCTAAACATCGGGACTTTTTTTATTTTTAGGGATCTTCTAAGAAAAAACCATCGCAATTACGCTATATAACTAAATGAATTACAGAGAAAATATCAGGCTGGCATTACAATCTATTAAAAGCAATCGCTTGCGCACAATGCTAACGGCATTAATTATTGCCATTGGTTTGAGTGCTTTAGTCGGTATTTTAACAACACTCGATGCTGTAAAAACAAGTATGACCGAGGCTTTTAGCAGTATGGGTGCTAATTCATTTACAATTCGTAACCGCGGCACGGGCATTAGAATAGGTGGCCAGGGCAAGCGCCCAAAACCCTTCAAGGCTATCAGATATGAAGATGCTGTTAAATTCAAAGACAGTTTAAATACACCCGCAACGGTTGCAGTGAGCGTTTTTGCCAGTGGTGGTTCTACCATAAAAAATGGAAGTTTAAAAACGAATCCTAATATAAACGTTCAGGGCATCGACGAAAACGGACTTGCCTCACAAGGCCTGAGCTTATCTGAAGGTCGGAATTTTAGTAAGTCGGAAGTTGAAATGGGCAGCAATGTTTGTATTGTTGGTAGTGAAGTTGTGGATAAACTTTTCAAAAATCAGGACCCGATCGATAAACTCATCAACGTGGGAAATAATCGATTCAAAATTGTAGGTATTCTGGTATCGAAAGGTTCGAGTATGGGTTTTAGTGGCGACAGAGCTGTTTACGTGCCCTTGCTAAAAGCAAAACAAATCAATGCTAATGCCAATCCATCTTATACGATAACGGTAATGGTGCCAACGAATGACATGCAGGAAAATATTATCGGTGAATCAACGGCGTTATTCAGAAACATTAGAAAAGTTAAAATCAGCGAACCTAACAACTTCGAGATTACCAAAAGTGATGCTGTTGCGCAAACGCTTTTCGAAAACCTTGCTTTCGTTGCCATTGGTGGCGTGGCAATTGGGATTATTACACTAATCGGAGCATCTATCGGCTTGATGAACATCATGTTGGTTTCAGTTACCGAAAGAACACGCGAGATTGGAATCAGAAAAGCAATTGGTGCAAATCCTAAAGTTATTCGCCGGCAGTTCTTAATCGAAGCGGTTGTAATCTGCTTAATGGGCGGTAGTTTGGGGATATTTCTGGGAATTGTAATTGGAAACCTGATATCGCTCGCCATGGGCGGCTCGTTCATTATCCCATGGTTATTTATTTTTGGAGGATTTGTTATTTGCGTAGGCGTCGGTATTCTTTCTGGCTACTACCCTGCTAAAAAAGCTTCGAAATTAGACCCTGTTGAGGCGCTTAGATACGAGTAACCTTTATTAGCTTAAAGCAAAACATTATTTAACTGGTGGGTAGTTAACAACCTTTGCATAGCAGGGGTATTTAAACTTTCGGCCAATGCTGCAGCATGTTTAAGGTGGTGCATATCGCTGCCAATAAAATCAACCAAATGGTGTTCAACCATCTCGTCGGCCACTTTAGCAGCCCCTTTTCCATAATAACCTGTTAGGGCAATAGAATTTAATTGAAGTAAGCAACCTGTTTCCCTTATCTGATGGTAACTTTCTAAAGAACTGTAGTAGTAAGGATACCTTTCTGGATGTGCGAGCACCGGTTTGTAGCCACAATCCTGTATCAATTTAATAAAATCAAAAAGATTTTGAGGAGGATTTATGTAAGATAGCTCAAAAAGAAGATAGTTGCTGCCAAAAGTTAAAACCTCTTTTTTTCTGATTTTTCGTTCTAGGGTTTCATCGAGGTAATATTCTGCAGCAGCTTCAATTTCTAAATCCAATTGAATTTCTAGCAATCCCTTTCTCAAAACATCGAGCGCCCGGTTAATGGTATCAGGCGTATTGCGAAAATAATCGGCCATGATATGCGGTGTTGCAATAAGCTTTCGGTAGCCAAGCTGCTTGAATTTCCTGGCTAGCATTAAGGCATCACTAAGGGTCTGTGCCCCGTCGTCTATACCTGGAATGATGTGCGAATGCATATCAGTTCCAATATTTGAAAAGTTAAATTCTGGAGTTGGCTTTTTCTTTTTGAATAATCCGAACATGGTAAACTATACAGTTTTAAATGGCACGTGGCAAATTTGATGCCTCTGCTGCTCCTGCTAATTTAGATGAATAAATTTTAGCAAGCAATTTGTTTGTTTGCTCCGACAAGTCAAATTGCAAATCTTCGTGAAGTTTAGCGAGTTTATTTAGCGTAACCTGAACGGTTTTGAGGTAAAAAGTTGAAAAAAGAAAGCCAAAATCTTTATAGCCAAAAAGCGATCGTTTGTAATACAGAGGGATTGAAGACAAAATGAAAATTTTTAATTCAACTTCTCCGAAAGCATCTTTGGTTACTTTGTAGAAATGATTTACCGAGGTAATCATTTTCCTTACTTTTGCGAGTGCCTCTTTAACGTTTAGTTTTTTAAGCTCCGCAATTTCTGTGGTAAAATCTGATTTAAGCTGTTCCTTACGATATTCTAAATCAGTTTCATCTTCCAATAAGCGATAATGAAGGTGTTCTGTTAAAACTTTATCCTTTGCAACTAAGCGCAGCAATAACTTATCTTTCTCTTTAACAGGTAAATCTGTAATGGCGTTTTTTAAGTCTTTATGCTCCGCAAGCTTCATCTAAAACGGATTTGCTTTAATGTATTTTTCCCATTCCCAGGCAGAACGCATCATTTCATTAACGTCTAATTCCGTTTGCCAGCCAAGTAATTCTCTGGATTTTGTTACATCGCCATAAATTTGCTCAATATCACCGTCTCTTCTTGGGCCAATCTGGTAATTTAATTTCTCACCTGTTGAAGTTTCAAAGGCTTTAATGATTTCTAAAACAGAAGAACCTTTTCCTGTTCCAATATTAAAGACTTCGTAATTAGAGGCAGATTCAGCATGTTCCATACGCTTAATGGCAGCAACATGTGCTTTCGCTAAATCTACAACATGTATATAGTCACGAATTGCACTGCCATCCGGTGTATTGTAATTGTCGCCATAAACAGTAATCGGCCCACGTTTACCAATTGCAGATTGCGTAATAAAAGGAACTAAATTAGCCGGCACACCGTTTGGAAGCTCACCAATCAAGGCTGTTTTATGAGCGCCAACCGGGTTGAAATAGCGTAAGGCCACTACATTTAAATCTGGTGTAACTGCAGCTGTTTCCGTTAAAATTTCTTCAGCAATTTGTTTCGTATTTCCATAAGGAGATTCTGCCTGCTTCACTTTTTCTTGCTCCGTAACGGGCAAATTATCGGGCTGACCATAAACGGTACAAGAAGATGAGAATACGAAATTTATCTTTCTATCAAACGCAGTTAAAAGATTGATTAAACTAAAGAAGTTGTTTTTATAATATTTTAAAGGCTTCTGAACGGATTCGCCAACGGCTTTAAAAGCTGCAAAATGAATGATACCGGTGATATCATTATATTTTGCAGCAAAATCGTTTACCTTGGCCGTATCGCACAAATCAAACTGATGAAATTCTGGTTTGATGCCGATAATGGCTTCAATCTGATCTAAAATTTTGATACTTGAGTTGGATAAATCATCAACAATTACAACTTCGTAACCTGCATTGTGTAACTCAACAACGGTGTGTGAACCAATATATCCGGTACCTCCGGTAACTAAAATTTTAGACATTTTTAACGATTGTATTTATGAAAATCTTTGTGTTCTATTTTTGCCAGGGCCTCTTCAGGCAATGATTTAAAGTAATCGTAAGTAATTTTTAATCCTTCGGCACGTCCAACTTTCGGCTCCCATTTTAACAAAGCCTGTGCTTTGGTAATGTCTGGTCTGCGTTGTTTCGGGTCATCCTGAGGAAGTTCCTTGTAAATTATCTTTTGCGATGTACCGGTTAACTTTATAATTTCTTCGCAGAATTGTTTGATGGTAATTTCATCCGGATTACCAATATTTACCGGCTGAGCATAATCGCTCATCAATAAACGATAAATACCTTCAATTAAGTCATCTACATAACAAAATGAACGGGTTTGGCTACCATCACCGAAAACGGTTAAATCTTCTCCTCTTAATGCCTGACCAATAAATGCAGGTAAAACACGACCATCGTTTAGGCGCATTCTTGGGCCATAAGTATTAAAAATACGAACAATCCTCGTTTCTACACCGTGAAAGGTATGATAGGCCATTGTAATTGCTTCCTGGAAACGTTTCGCTTCATCATACACACCTCTCGGACCAACCGGATTTACATTTCCCCAATATTCTTCAGGTTGTGGGTTCACGCTTGGGTCGCCATAAACTTCAGAAGTTGAAGCAATTAACATCCTGGCGCCCTTTGCCCTTGCCAAACCCAATAAATTGTGTGTTCCTAAAGAACCAACTTTTAAAGTCTGGATGGGTATTTTTAAATAATCAATCGGACTTGCAGGAGATGCGAAGTGCAAAATATAATCTAACTGGCCTGGGATATGGACAAACTTTGAAACATCGTGGTTATAAAACTCGAAATTTTCGAGGTGAAACAAATGTTCGATATTGGCCAAATCGCCTGTTATCAGGTTATCCATACCAATTACGTGGTAACCTTCTTTTATAAAACGGTCGCAAAGGTGAGAGCCCAAAAAGCCCGCTGCGCCGGTAATTAAAATTCTTTTATTGCTCATATTAATCTACCAGTTTACGGCCAATGCTGTTGTAATAATATCCTAAATCTACCATTTTATCGAGGTCGTATAAATTCCGTCCGTCAAAAATAACCTTGTTTTTAAGGGTTGACTCTATTTTATCGAAATCAGGATTTCTGAAAACCGACCATTCTGTTGCAATTAAAAGCGCATCAGCATTTTCTAAGGCATCATACTGGTTATCGGCATATTTTACCTTATCACCAATTACACCTTTAACGTTCGACATTCCTTCCGGATCGAAAACAGTTACGGTGGCACCGTTTTTAACCAAAGCATCAATAATATATAAAGCAGGTGCTTCGCGGATATCGTCTGTTTCAGGCTTGAAAGCCAAACCCCAAAGTGCAAAATGCTTGCCCGCGATGCCGTTCTTGTAATATTTCAAAACTTTATCAACCAGGATTGTTTTCTGGCGCTCATTAACTTCCATTACGGATTTTAAGATTTGAAAATCGTAGGTATTTTCGTCGGCTGCCATTACCAAAGCCTGAACGTCTTTCGGAAAACAAGAACCGCCATAGCCGATTCCAGGAAATAGAAAACGTTTACCAATACGATCATCCGAGCCTATACCTCTTCTTACCGCATCAACATCAGCCCCTACCAGTTCGCAAAGGTTTGCAACCTCGTTCATAAAGGTAATTTTTGTTGCCAGGAAAGAGTTGGCCGCATATTTTGTTAATTCTGAAGAACGTTCATCCATAAACAAAATCGGATTTCCCTGGCGAACATATGGTCCGTAAAGGTCTGTCATTAACTTTTTCGCTCTTTCGCTTTTTGTTCCTAAAACTACCCGATCAGGTTTCATAAAATCTTCAACAGCAACCCCCTCGCGTAAAAATTCAGGATTTGAAACCACATCAACTTCTATAGCTGTATTTTCTGCGAATACTGCCCTCACTTTATCCGCTGTTCCAACCGGAACGGTAGATTTGTTAACGATGATTTTGTATTCTTTGATAATTTTAGAAATGTCTTTAGCTGCACCTAAAATATAGGATAAATCAGCTGCACCGTCTCCTCCCGGAGGCGTTGGTAGAGCCATGAAGATAATCTGTGCTTCTTCAATTGCCTCTGCAAGGTTGGTCGTAAAATGCAACCTGCCTTGCTCAATATTTCTGTGAAACAGCAAATCCAGACCCGGCTCATAAATGGGAACCTGTCCTTCTTGCATTTTCTTAACTTTGGCTTCATTAATGTCTACGCAGATTACATTATTTCCTGTTTCTGCTAAACACGTTCCGGTTACTAAACCTACGTATCCGGTACCAACTACGGCTATTTTCATATATTTAATAGGGGATTTTAAATATTTTCGTTTTATCTTGGCACGAAGATAATAAAATCCAATCAATGCTTTTACTTTATATATTAGGAATTAAAATTTATGGTGCGATTATCTGGATTTTCTCCTTTTTTAATCAGAAAGCGGCACTTTTTATTTCCGGAAGGAAGCAGATTTTCAATCAGATAGCCCAAAAAATTCAGCCAGGAAATGAAAATGTGTGGTTTCATTTTGCATCGCTTGGCGAATTTGAGCAAGGAAGACCCGTTCTGGAAAAGTTTAGAACATTACACCCTAAAAAGAAAATCGTCATTACATTTTTCTCTCCTTCGGGATACGAAATCAGAAAAAATTACGCATTAGCCGATGGAATTTTTTACTTACCGCTTGATAGCGAAACCAACGCAAAGCGTTTCATCGAACTGGTAAATCCTGAAATGGCCATTTTTACAAAGTATGAGTTTTGGTATTACTATTTCAAACAGCTTGATAATAAAGGCATTCCACTTTACATCATCTCCGGGATTTTTAGAAAAGACCAGGTTTTTTTTAAAAGCTTCGGAGGCTTTTACAGAAACATACTTAAATATGTTACCCATTTCTTTGTACAAAATCAGGAGAGCAGCTTTTTACTTAAATCAATTGGCCTTGAAAACGTAAGCATAAGTGGTGATACGAGATTCGACAGGGTTTTTGAAAATGCCGCAAATGCAGAAGCAATACCAGAAATAGCTTCGTTTTGTGGCGATTCGCCCGTGTTAATTTGTGGCAGCACCTGGCCTGATGACGAAAAACTGCTGGCCGCACTGCCTGCAAAATATCCAGACTGGAAATTTATCATTGCCCCTCACGAAATTCATGAAGGGCATCTAATGAGCATAGAAAACGCCTTTGGAAAAACGACGAGATATTCTACATACAAAGCCAACCCCCACATTAATTCCCGGGTTTTAATTATCGATAATATCGGGATGCTTTCCGCTTTGTATCAATATGGAAAGATAGCCTACATTGGTGGTGGCTTCGGTGCCGGAATCCATAACACGCTGGAGGCCGCAGCCTTTGGTTTACCTGTAATTTTTGGCCCGAACTTTAACAAATTCCAGGAAGCGAAAGATTTACTTGCCATTGGCGCAGCCAAAAGCATATCAAATGCGTCCGAATTGACGGACGCTTTCGAATATTTTAAATCTAATGAACAATCCTCGTTTTCAGCAAAGAAATATGTTCAGGATAAAAAAGGCGCAACGGAAGTAATTTTGAAGAATTTAAACTAAATCTACTTTACCATTCCAGCTAAAGCTTCAATAAAAACGGGGCTATCGTTCAAACTCTCCACGAGTTGAACATGTTCGCCACCCAGCGCCCTGAATTCTTCATGATATTCAACCGTAATTTCATAAAGTGTTTCAAGGCAATCGGCAACAAAAGCAGGACTAAAAACTAAAAGTCTTTTCTTACCTTCTGATGCAAGTTTCTTTAAAACATCTGTAGTATAAGGTTGAACCCAAGGCTCTTTACCCAAACGTGACTGAAAGCAAACTGTATAGTTTTCTTTTGAAAGGTTAAGTTCTTTGGCAATTAATCTTGCAGTATCGTGTCCCTGTGCAGAATAGCAAAACTTATTAGTATCATTAAGTGTCTGGCAGCAATCCGAATGCTTTAAGCAGTAGCTGGCAGTATGGTCGCACTTTAGCAGTTGTCGTTCAGGCAAACCGTGGAAACTGAATAAAATATGATCGTAAGTTTCGGGCTTATATTTCCTGGCATTTTCGGCGAACACCTTTATCATCAGCTCATTATCATGAAAAGAATTGATAAACGAGATTGGTGGCACCGTAGGCCATTTACTTACCAACTCCATAACCAGCTGCATTACCGAACCTGTACTCGCAGATGCGTATTGTGGAAACATTGGAATTACCTGAATGCTTTCTACCAAACCAGCTTTCAAATTTGCAAGGGCCGACGCAATTGACGGACTTTGATAACGCATTGCAAGTTCTACGTGGTAATCGTCTCCCAGCTTTTCCTGAAGCATTTTTGCCTGTAATTTGCTATAATATAGCAGAGGAGAACCATTTTCACCCCAGATTTCTTTATACAATTTCGCAGTTTTAGGGCTTCGGAAAGGAACTATAATCCCCTTAACCAACAAAGTTCTGTTAAATGCAGGAATGTCGATTACCCGTTCATCCATTAAAAACTGATCTAAATATTTTTTAACGTCAGGTACCGCAGGACTATCGGGTGTTCCTAAATTTACCAGTAAAATTCCCTTTTTGCTCATTTAAATAAAGAATATGTTTGTGGCGCAAATATCGCTTTTTTACCGCCAAGTATTTAGTATAATGTATCAGGATTTAGTAAAAAGCAATTTATTTGGTTTTATACAATTGCCACCATGGCATAGACGGTTTCTGGTGATGCTCCAAATGGTATCCAAAAAAATAACAGGTTATAAAAGCGATAAAATGGTTTTTGCGGAGGGTTGAAGCATAATATTCGTTATCATGTTCGCCTTTATGTGGCAGATAGGTGCCGAAATAAAACAACTGAAAAGTGCTGAGCAACGATGGCAGCACCCAAAAGACCAGTAAGTTTTTTTCGCTGAGCCAAATGTTGAGAACATTGTAAGCAACCGCCATAATAACAAGCTGAATTACGGTTACATAATTCATCATAAAGCTATAGTACCATTTCCAAAAGCCATGAGGTGCAAAATCAGGATCGTGTTCGGTATGCACATGCGAGTGGTGTTTGTGGTGCTTGCTATAAAGTTTATTGTAGAAAAAACCTGCGTACAAAAAGACAGACAGAAAGCCAAAAAAATTATTAAGCCGCTTATTAGGCGAGATAGTTCCATGCATGGCATCATGAGCAGTTATAAATAAACCTGTGTACAAATGCATCTGGACAAAAATCATCATATAAACCAAAGGATTACTCCACTTAAAATCCCAGCTTAGTAGAAAAAAAAGTGATATAAACCAGCAAGTAATTACGATGCAGGCAATAAGAACTCCAGTATAATTTTGGTTTACTTTCAAGTGGCTTTTTCTTATTAACAGTTTTAACAGAAAATTGATTGCCTAAAAAGACTAAAACTGCTCTAAAGCGGCTTTAACTTTCTCCATAAGCCACATTGGTGTTGAGGTTGCGCCGCAAATCCCCACTTTATCATTTTCGTTAAACCAGTTTTTATCCAGTTCTTCTACATTTGAAATGAAGTAAGAATCGTCGTTGTATTTTTTGCAAACATCATAAAGCACCTTTCCGTTGGATGACTTTTTACCTGATACGAAAATGATTTTATTGTATTGGCTTACAAAACTTTCCAACTCCTGGTATCGGTTAGAAACCTGCCTGCAAATGGTATCGTTAGCTTTTACCTCGTAACCCCGAGATAAAAGTTCATCCTTAATATGATAAAATTTATCTACGCTCTTTGTGGTTTGGCTGTATAGGGTAAATTTAGAAGGCAATTCTACATTATCAAGCTCCGCTAAATCCTGAAAAACAATCGCCTTCCCATCCGTTTGGCCCTGCAAACCAATAACCTCCGCATGACCATGTTTCCCGAATATCAGGATTTGTTCATCATCATCGTGCGAGCTTTTAATCCGGTTCTGCAGCTTTAGCACGACCGGGCAAGAGGCATCAATTAGTGTTAAATTGTTTTCTAAGGCAAGCTGATAAGTAGAGGGCGCTTCGCCGTGTGCACGAATTAAAACCTTCTCGTTTTTGAGTGTTTTGAGCACATCATGATCAATAATTTTAAGACCACGATTTGTGAGGCGTTCAACTTCTTCATCATTATGAACGATATCACCAAGACAATATAAATAACCCTCGTTATCTAAAATATCCTCTGCCATTTCAATTGCATAGACTACGCCAAAGCAAAAGCCGGATGATTTATCAATAGTGACTTGTAAATTTTGATTCATTGCGTTACAAAATTAAGCAAAATTATGCTATCGAGTTGTCATGTATAAGACAACAAAAAATATAAATTGCGAAAGAAACATTGCTGTGCCGATGTACTTTTGTTGTTTCAGGCCCAACGCGTAATAGAATTTGAGTAAAATTACCGAAACTACAAACCAGGCGATGTAGTTTTGCAACGGAATTTCGTGCCAATCCCAATGCCAGTAATCAAATTTCATGGCAACCGGTTCCAGGAAAAAATCGAAGGTAATTAAGCACAAACCACCAATTAACGAGGCAAGGATGCCATTACGGATTTTTAAACTTTTAATCATCTGGCCGGTACTGAAAATTAAGATAACCCAGTTTACCCCCATCAGTAGTGGAACCGTTGCAATTTTAAACCCAAGGGTTGTACCATAGTAGTAGCTACCAAATATTTTGCCTGTTTTAACACCTAAAACCTCTACCAGGAAACCACATAAGAAAACGCCGCAAACAAAAAGCGCCAGCCGTTTAATATCTGCATTGTAAGTGCACACTATAACGGCAAACATTAAAAGTAAGTGAAAAGGAACAAGCTTTATAAAATATGGCTGGGCAACAGGAATTAGAAACCCCAGCAAACCAACGAGATGAAAAATGATGATTATGGCTATTGCCAGCTTTTTAATTTTTAAATCGTTTTTATCGATCTGCCCTTCCATGTTCCCTTTTTTTGTAAATGATTAGAAATTGATTTAACTGAGATAAACAGAAACAACAGCATTTGTACCGGATGCAAAACAAGGTTTAACAACACATTCTGCCCTGATAAAAAAGAAATCATCATCCTGCTTAAAACAATTAAAGTTAGCGGTAAAACCAGCAGATGTACATCGTAATTTACGAATAACAAAATGGGCCAGCTAACCACCAAAAGCTGGTAAAGTAATAATATTATGATGTTATTACCAAAACCTGCTAGTAAATTTTTACTAAAGCCGTCGATACTCTCAGCCAGGTTTTTGTACATACGACAGTAAATTAAACTGTTAGCCAACAATGCTTCGGTTTTATATTCTGCCTGCTTTACAAGCTTCATTATCTCTACGTCTTCTACCACGCGGTTTTTAACCCGCTTATGCCAATGATTTTTATGGTAATTTTCTGCATCGAAGAACATGCACTGCCCGCTCGCAGCGGAAAAAGCTGGGTTTTTAGAAAATCTCACCAGGCGGAGCGGCAGCAAATTCAGCAAAATAAAATGCATCAATGGCACGGTTAACTTTTCTCCGTAGCTGATCATTATCTGATTGGTAAAAATACTCAGCAAGCTTAATCCATTGCGTTCTACCCGAAATATTAAACTATTAATTAAACCGCGTTTTATAACCTCATCAGCATCCACAAAAAGCAGAAATTTGCCGGTTGCCATTTCTGAAAGCTGATGGCATGCGTAGTTTTTACCCAGCCAGCCTTCTTGTAATTCCAATCCTTTAAAGATTTTAAACTGCGTATTTTTTTCTGAAAACTGAGTTACCAGTTCGAAAGTATTGTCGCTGCTGCCATCATCTAACACAATTACCTCATAATTGATGTAATCCTGCTCTTTTATTGATTGTAATAATTGAAGGATATTTTCAGCTTCGTTTCTGGCAGGAATTAAAATGGATACTTTTTCCTGGTAATGCTTAATGGTTCGTGGAAGCTTTGGGTTTGACAGGAAGTTAAAAACGGTAACAGAAAACCTAATAATGAGAAAGATTAATGCTGCGTAGATAAAAATTGTCATTCGGTAATTTGTGTTTGTTTAACAACAGAATTATCGTAATGTTTGTTGTAGGCACTTTTCAATAACTGCAAACTAATGTATTCTTCATTTTCCCAGTTCTGCAGATAGGTATATGCAGATGCTTTACGCTTCGAAAAAAAATCTATAAAAGTGGCTGCAAAAACAACATTAATTTTCTTCTGACTTGAATTTATCATTTGCATCACCCCTTTTTCAAAGCTTATATTTTTGAGGTGGTTGGAATACAGTTTACCTTGAGGGAAAACCAAAACCAGGTTCTCCGGATTATCGAGCAAGGTTCCGGCGTAATTTAAGGTTTCCAAAACATCTTTACCCGAATGTTCGGCTGCAAAGGCGCCAAGATATTTTAAAAAGCCAACCTTTTTATAATTTTCTGCATTAACCAAAACATGAAACTGCTTTTTAAATACTTTTTTATTGATGTAAAATATCAAAAAACCATCCCACCAACTGAAATGGTTGGCCAAAACCAAAACTGACACATCCTTTTTGAGGGCAACATTTTCGTAATTGAAGGCAGCGAAATCTTTATCAACGATAAATTGAATGTACCAGGAAAAAAATTTATGGATGATGTTATTTTTTCGTGGATAGTACATTCAGGAAAGTTGCGAAAAAATAGGAATAATTGCAAATGTGTGTGTAAACACAAAATTTTAAAGAAATCAAGATTAACTTAAATAAACACGGTCCTCTTCGCCGTCCACATCCATAACAACATCAACATGTTCTTTTAAAATCGTGGCCAGCTCAAGTCCGACGAAATCGGTGGCAATCGGGAAAATTTTGTGGCTCCTGTCTACCAGCACAACTGTGCGGATTTTTTTATGTGGCGTATTCAAAAAAACACCCAAGCCATAAGCGAGCGTTTTACCGCTGTTCAAAACGTCATCAACCAGTATAATAACTTTATTTTTCCACTGAGTTTCATTTAAATCGGTGGTGGCAACCAGTTTACTGCTTTGCTTTTCTAAATCGATACGGAGCAACGTAAGCTTAAAATCCGAGATCTTCTTCAACACCTTTTCCAAACGAATAGCGAGTTTGTAGCCTCTATCCCAAATTCCGGCAAGTACAATTTCCTTTTCATTAAGGTTATCTTCCAAAATCTGATAAGCTATACGATCAATTTTTTGCTGTATTTGTTTTTTATTGAGAATTAACAGTTGCGTCGCGGCCATTTTTAAAAAGGTTTGAATACAAAAAGAACGATTTTAAGCCTTAAATTCAAACTATTTCAAAATTAATTTTGGATTAGCTGCAACGTTTTGGCCGGTTCTGCGTCTAATATTTAACCGAATAACAAAATCAAAATTCAATCATCCCTTCAAAACACAAAATCTAAATAAACTTCCAATGAAAAATTTCCTAAAAACAACTGCTACAATATTTCTTCTTGCTACCTCCAGTTTAGTTGCAAATGCGCAACAATCTAAAAATGTAGCGGTAAAAAACTTTAGCAACATCACGGTAAGCAGTGGCATCGATTTGTATTTAACCCAGGGAAACAACGAAAGTTTAACGCTAAAAGCGACTTCAGATTTACTGGAAAATGTGGTTGTAGAGCAGAAAGGCAGCAACCTGGTAATTAAAATGAAAGAAGGCGTGCATTGGGGTTCTATGTTTAAAAATCAGAGTATTAAAGCATATGTAAATTTTAAAACGCTGGCGGCACTTACTGCTTCAGGCGGCAGCGATGTTTTCTCGCAGGGACAAGTGAAAACAGGCAAATTTGCACTGCGTTCATCGGGTGGTTCGGACGTTAAACTAAACCTGATTTGTACCGATATCGAGTTGCAAACCAGCGGTGGCAGCGATGTTACCTTGACCGGCAAAGCAGAAAATATGATTTTACAAACCAGCGGCGGCAGCGATGTTGATGCTTATGATTTCGTGGTTGATTATGCTAAAGTTAGCGCATCAGGCGGCTCAGACGCAAATATACATGTAACAAAAGGCTTAGAAGCGGGTGCTTCTGGCGGAAGCGATGTACACTATAAAGGCAACGCATCATTAAAGAAAACGTCATCATCTAAAAGTGGTGATGTTACAAAAGTAAATTAGTTAGTTTTAGGTTTAATTAATTTTACTATCGCTCGCTTTGCGGATGCAAAGCAGCGATTTTTTATATAAAAAACATCAAAAGGGAGCAAATTAACATCCATAACCTGCTTAGAAATAAGCTTCTTCAACTTTTAGCCTTTTTTGTAAGGATAGTAAATAAAGTTTGCCCCTTCAGGAACGACGACAAAAACACACATAAAATTCTCAGGTTTCTTGTAAACTTTCAGAAACTGTTCTTTCTTCTCTTTATTTATAATTCCCTTTTCTACAAATTCTTCCAGCGTGGAGGCCTGTATGGTCCAGTCGGTATTTAGTTCTTCTTTGTTTAAGATAATTTCACCCAGTTTTACTTCGTGCTGGTGTGCAACAAAAATAGGGTAAGCAGAAATCCCCTCTACCATAATTTCTATTGAAACCTCTTTTATCGCATCTGCATAAAACTCCAGGTCCTTTTCCAGACTTATCAACGGACTTTCCTGTTTTTTTTGTGGTGCTCCGCTATCTTCCGGCGTTGCGCCCAATAATTCTTCTCTATCCATTTTTAACTGTTGAATCTTGAATGACTGATTGATTGAATGGGACTAAATGAATAAACTATTTGCCAAAAACCACTCCACAAATCACTCAATTAAATCCTTTAAATTTTAATAAAACTACATTTTCTACATGTTGCGTATGCGGAAACATGTCTACAGGTTTTATCCGGGCAACATCATATTTCTCTTTAAGCAACTCTAAATCCCTTGCCTGCGTTGCAGCATTGCAGCTTACATAAACAATTTTTTCAGCTTCCATTTCCAGCAAACGTTGTACCACATCCGCATGCATTCCTGCCCTTGGCGGGTCGGTAATTACAACATCTGGCTTTCCATGTTCTTTAACAAAATCGGCAGTTAAAATATCTTTCATATCACCCGCATAAAAAATAGTATTGCCGATGCCGTTCAGCTCAGAATTAAATTTTGCATCTTCAATTGCCGTCGGAACATACTCTACACCCACAACCTGCCGAACATCTTTTGCAATGAAATTTGCGATGGTTCCGGCCCCGGTATATAAATCGTAAACCAATTCGTTGCCAGCGAAACCCGCAAATTCTTTCGTTATTTTATAAAGCTCAAAGGCTTGTTCTGAGTTAGTTTGATAAAAAGATTTTACACCGATTTTAAAACGGATGCCATCCATTTCCTCAAAAATATGATCGCGACCAGCGAAAACATTGACTTCCTGATCAAAAATAGTATCGTTCTTTTTCTGGTTTACGATGTAAAGTAAGGAGGTAATCTGCGGAAACTCCACCTTAAGAAAAGTCATCATCGAATCAATTTGGCGCTGCTCCGGATAAGCGAAAATAACCGCTACCATGATTTCACCAGTACTGGAAGTTCTGATGATAAGGTTACGCAAAACGCCTTCGTGGTTTCTCAAATCATAAAATGAAACCTCATTTTCCAAAGCATACTTACGAACAGCATTTCTAATCTGGTTTGATGGATCATCCTGCAAATAACAATGCTCAATATCCAATATTTTGTCAAAACGTAATGGAACATGGAAACCAAGGGCATTCATATCGAAATTATCTTCACGTTCCATGTCGGTTTTTTCCAACCACCGTTTGTTAGAAAAAGTAAATTCCAGCTTGTTGCGGTAATACCTGTTTTTCACTGAACCCAAAATCGGCTCGGCAATAGAGGTGTCTATCTTGCCAAGACGTTGTAATGCTGCTTCAACATTCTTCTGCTTAAATTTTAACTGAGATTGGTAGCCCATGTGCTGCCATTTGCAACCGCCGCATGTACCAAAATGTTGGCAGAAAGGATCGGTGCGTAATGTCGATTTTTCATGCAACTGTTCAATTACGGCCTCCGCAAAATTCTTTTTCTTTTTTGTTAACCGAACATCAACAACATCGCCGGGCACCGCTTTGTCTATAAAAACAACCAACTCATCAGCTTTGCCTACACCTTTTCCTTCTTCCGCAATATCGATTACATGCACATTCGGAATTATAGTTACCGCACCAGGTTTTCTTCTACTCATTATGCCGCAAAGATAGAAAAAAGAGGTTAAAGGTTGAAGGCAGAAAGCCGGAAGATAAAAAGAACTATTAAAAATTTAAGCAATAGTATTGGCCCCGAACGTAAAACTGTTCGTTGAGAAATGTTTGGTTGGTGAAAATTATTTTCCAAAAAACTTAAAAGCTGCGCCCCAAAAACCATCGGCCCAGTTAAATTTTAGGTCGAACTTTTCATCTACCTGTACGGAAAAGTCCAATATTTCTTTGCTCATGATAAAAAACTTATGTATTTAAGCAATAATACAAAATTTAGACCAAAAACCGAAACGGTTCAAATTAATTTTATGTTAATTCCTGATGTATAAATTAGCAGTCGCTCAAATTACCTTTTGATTAATTTTGAAATCATTTATTAGACAAGTCAACCGGTAGAAGCACGAAATTAAGCTGGATTTTGTTAAATATTTAGTTTTCAAATTGTTATTGATTAAACCAAATTAAATAGGTAACTTAATATAACAATTCAAAAAAAGGAGGTTCATCATGAACGTTATCCGTAAAATTGAACACTGGGGAGATGTTCATCAATCAAAATGGCTCGATTTTCTTCGCATCCTGTTAGGCCTGGTAATTTTTGGCAAAGGTGTTTCTTTCATTAGCGATACCTCGGCATTACAAAATCTAATTGTCGAAAACAATGTATTTGGGTTTTCTGGGGTGCTTATTAGTGTTGCCATTCATGTTGTTGCTTTTGCGCATTTAGTTGGTGGCATTTTGTTAACGCTCGGCTTGGTAACAAGGTTTGCAGCGGTAATTCAAATCCCGATATTGTTATGCGCCGTGTTATTTGTAAACCTGACGCGAGGCTTTTCAATGCCAAATTCAGAGTTATGGCTCTCGGTTTTGGTGTTGTTTTTACTTGTTTTGTTTTGGGTAACCGGCTCTGGTCCGTTATCCGTTGATGAAGGATTAAAAAATAGAAAAGGTAAGCGTTATGATTGAAGTAAAACGCAACATTGAAGCGTATTCTTAGTATCTTTCAGCCTTTATAACTGATTAATGAAAACTAAGATTTTTACAGGCCTGCTTTTAGTGGGATTTTCGAGTTACGCCCAAAATACAACGGAACAATATTTCAAGCTTACAAGAGCCGGTTTTAAAGAGAACAATGCCTATGAAACTACGGCTTTTGTGGAAAAGTTTTTTAGAGTTCCGGGCAATACGGGCTTTAATGCCAGTATTCGTAACGTTGAAGGTATTCTGAAAAAAGCCGGTTTTGTGGAGCAAAAGCAAAATGAATTTGAAGCGCCACTAACCTATCGCATCGAAAAGCGGGCGATGAAAAACAAAACCTGGGAACCCATCAACGCTAGTATAGAAATTCTCGGAACAGCTCAGCCGCTAATTTCATTCAAAACAAATCGCAACATGATTCCGATAAACTGCGTGTCTACCCCTGCTGAGGGCGTTACCGCAGATGTGGTATTTATCGATAAAATTGTGCCAGCCGAGATGGAAAAACTGGATCTGAAAGGCAAAATACTGTTTTCAGAGAGTAACCCTTCGAGGTTATTGCCTACCGCAGTTAAGGCTGGTGCCATTGGCGTTCTTGGCTACTCGATGCCAAAATATACGCAACCAGAAGTACATCAAACTTCTATTCAATTTGGAAGCATGCGGGCCAATAGTGAGGTTTGGACGTTGCTTTTGTCTTATTCGGCGAAAGAAAAACTTAAAGCGGAGTGTAAAAAAGGTACAACAAAGCTAAAGGTAAATATCGAGACCAAAATCTACCAGTCGGAAGAATTAACGGTTGTTGCAAACGTAAAAGGAAGCGAAAAAGCAGACGAGCGGTTTGTTTTCAGTGCGCACGTGCAGGAACCGGGCGCAAACGACAACGCAAGCGGCGTTGGTACTCTGGCAGAAATGGCAAGGCTAACGGCCGAGCTTTATCAGGCAAAAAAGATAATCCCAAAACGTACTCTCACATTTTTATGGGGCGATGAAATTGTATCGACCAGAAGATACATAACCGAAGATACAGCACGTGCAAAAGGTATTTTGTGGGGAATGAGTTTAGATATGGTTGGTGAGGACACTAAAAAAACAGGCGGGTCATTTCTGATTGAAAAAATGCCCGACCCTTCTGCTATCTGGACCCGTGGCACGGATAAACATACCGAATGGGGCGCCGGAGACGTGAAAGAAAAAGACCTTTTTCCGCATTACTTCAACGATTTTATTTTCGATATCTGTAAATCCCAGGGTAAGTTTGCCAACTGGACGGTAAATTATAATCCTTTCGAAGGTGGAAGCGACCACACGCCATTTCTTCAGGCTAAAATTCCCGGTTTATTGATGTGGCACTTTACCGATGTATTTTACCACACAGATAACGATAGGATAGATAAAGTTTCTCCAACGGAAATGAAAAATGTGGGCATCAGTGCTTTAACAGCTGCGTATTCATTAATCTCTGCCGATGAAAATATGGCAAGTAAAACCGTTACACAAGTTAAATTGGATGCTTTAACAAGATTAAAAACGGAGTTTGAATTGAGTAAAAAAGCAATTGCAGCAGGAAAGCCTGTTGCTGATGAACAGCACATTATTGAAACCTGGAGTAAATGGTATATTGATGCTTTAGCTACAATAAATAAAATGCCGGTGAAGGCCGAAACAACCAGAATTGGTTCATCAATAAAAGTGGCCACGCTCGAATTGGAAAAACAAACAAAAGCGTACGTGGAGGCGTTGAAATAGCTTTATATATTTCATATGCCGAAAGTAGTAGTAATTGGGGCCGGAATTGCAGGCATCGCATCTGCCATAAGAATGGCCGTTAGAGGATTTGACGTACAGGTTTTTGAAGCGAATGATTATCCCGGCGGAAAACTATCGCAAATTGAAATGAACGGTTTTCGATTTGACGGCGGTCCAAGCTTATTTACAATGCCACAATATGTTGATGAACTTTTTAAGTTGGCGGGAAAAGAACCCAAGGATTATTTTGAATACGAAAAACTTGATGAGATTTGCAGGTACTTTTATGAGGACGGCCTCCGGCTAACGGCCTCTTCTGATGTGGAAATTTTTGCGAACGAAGTGGGCGAAAAAACGAATTCTTCTGCAGCAGAAATTAAAAGATTTTTAAAAAAGAGTGCAACAATTTATGATGTAACCCACAAAGTTTTCCTCGAACGAACCTTGCACAAATTGAAAAGTTATCTGCATCTAGATACCCTCAAATCTGTATTTCGATTTGGCAAAATTGATGCTTTTCGTTCTCAGCATGCGGCAAACGAAAGTTTTTTTAAAGATAACCGTATTTCACAACTGTTTGACAGGTATGCAACATATAATGGTTCAAATCCATTTCAGGCGCCGGCTACACTCAACGTCATTCCCCATTTCGAATACCATTTCGGAGCTTTTCTTCCCAAACATGGCATGTATGGAATTGTAAAATCTTTGGTTAAACTGGCAACAGATTTGGGCGTTAAATTCCACTACAATAAACCTGTTGAAGCAATTGTTTCCGAGCAGAAAAAAATAACAGGTGTAAAGGTTAATGGAAAGTTGGTAGAAGCGAGTGTCGTCATCTCCAATTTAGATGTTTGGTTTACTTACAAAAACCTGTTGAAAAATTTCAAGGCACCTAAAAAGCTTTTAAACCAGGAGCGGAGCAGTTCAGCATTGATTTTTTATTGGGGAATGAAAAATATCTATCCCGACTTAGGCTTACACAATATTATCTTTGCGGAAAATTACGAGGCAGAATTTAATGCAATCTGGAAAGAAAAGTCGATATATGACGACCCGACAATTTACATCAACATTACTTCAAAACACATTGCAAATGATGCACCTGCAGGTAATGAAAACTGGTTTGTAATGATTAATGTGCCTGCAAATAACGGACAAAACTGGGACGAACTTATTGATTTAGCCAGGCAAAACATACTTAAAAAACTCAACAGAATTTTAAAAACAGATATATCGGCTAATATCGCCTGCGAACAAATTTTAGACCCCAGGACGATAGAAAGCAGAACAGGCTCTTATCAGGGTTCGCTATACGGAAACAGTTCCAACAATCAATTCGCTGCATTTTTACGGCACTCCAATTTCAGTCCGGAAATAAAAAACCTGTATTTTTGCGGCGGTAGCGTGCATCCGGGAGGTGGCATCCCATTAGCTTTATTATCTGCAAAAATCATCGATCAAGATCTCATTGATATTTAGCTTATTTATTAGCTGCCCGGCCTTCAGCATTTCGTATCGCTTCCTCCAATCGCTCAGCGTCTAAATCGAAGGCGTTGATAACAATTTTTGATCTTCTATAAAAGGCGTTTCTTTCTTCGAGTTTTAGTTTGATGAACTCAAGGAGCTGTTCATCGTTTAAATCCTTTATCAATGGCCTTTTTTGGCGGTTATGCAATCTCGAAACCAGTTGTGATGGCTCCATTTCGAGATAAACGGTTTCACCATGCGCATTCATCCAGTCCATATTGTCGAAAAAGCATGGCAAACCACCGCCAGTTGCAACCACGCAGGTTTCGGGGTAGTTATATGTTTTAAGCATTTCACTTTCATACGCCCTGAAACCATTTTCGCCATAAGCTTCAAAAAATTCTGCAATTGTTTTACCCGATTTATTTACAATTTCTGCATCTAAATCTATCACGGGGCAAACTAGCCGATGTGCAAGTTGCTTGGCTTTGGTGCTTTTTCCGCAGCCCATATATCCAACGAGAAAAATTTTCATTCTTATACTTTTTTTCTATTAAGCGATTCGATTTCTATAAAGTTGTTAATGTTTGCAAAAATTAGTGTGTAGCTATTAAAATTAACCGTTTAACTATGGTATTATGATTCTGAGCGAACAGTTATGAGTGATACGTAGATCACTAATTTTTCTATAATTCTACGCGAGTTTCACCCTTGGGTCAATGTAGGCATAAAGAATATCGACCAAGATATTTATCACCACAAACACAAAGGCAATAAACAAAATAGAACCCATAACTACCGGAAAGTCAGACATTTCCAGCGCAGTAACCGTTGTTCTGCCCAAGCCATTGTATCCAAAAATGTATTCAACAAAAAAGGAACCTGCCAATAATGATGCAAACCATCCAGAAATAGCAGTTATCACCGGGTTCATCGCATTTTTTAAGGCGTGCTTATAGATGATTGCATTTTTACCCAAACCTTTTGCCCTGGCCGTGCGGATATAGTCTTGCGCCAGAACATCGAGCATGGCGCTTCTGGTTAGCTGCACAATAATGGCTAAAGGCCTTAGTCCTAAAGTTATCATTGGAAGCCACAAATTGCGAAGCGTTAAAACTTCACCTTTAAAAGGGTCATAACTGTATAAACTTCCACTCATTCTTAAGCCGGTATAATTGCTTAATACAAAACCAAATAACCATGCGATGATAATACCGGCAAAAAAAGATGGTGCTGAGATACCCAGAATAGCGAAAGCATTTGCCGATTTATCGACCCAGGAATCTTTGTAAACGGCAGAAAGCACACCCAGAAAAACACCAATAATCGTGGCGAAAATCATGGCAGTTAGCGCCAGCACAAAAGTGTTCGGAACAGTTTCAGAGAGTATCGCAGTAACATCTCTTTTGGTTTGATAAGAACTTCGGAGGTAAGGCCACTTTATAACTAAAGCCTTTTCGTTGAAACCAAGCAGCTTTACGAAACGATATTTTTTTTGTGCAGTGCTGTCATTATCAAGGATGGAAATCGGGGATAAATCATTCACATATAGAATGAACTGCACTGGTTTGGACTTATCTAAGCCAAATTCCTTTCTTACAGCTTCTAACGATTGAACATCGGCTCGCTGACCCATCGTCATCCTCGCAGGATCGCCAGGCAGAATATTAAATAACACAAACACAACAAATACAACCCCCGCCATAACCAGCAAGCCATAAAGAAGTTTTTTTATGATATAGGCTAACATTTATTTGCTGAAATATTTAGTGCTTAACTGCTCGAATGTAGGCACATTATGAAAATGCCACTTGTTAATTACGACACCGTTTTTTAAAAGCAGCACCCCCGGATTTGCTCGCACCATACTTTTTAGTGGAACGGCATCCGCATAAAACACCTCGGAAAAAAGATTGGTCTTTTTAATAAACTTCTCCGCATCAACAGCAGAATTTGAAGTAAGCAGCACCGTACGTATATTAAATTGCTGCGTTGCATTCATTGCCAAAGCATTTAGGTCGCCAATTGCCTTGAGATTAGCATCATTTAGACTGTAGGCAACAAAAACCAAACTGTAATAAGGATTTTCGATAAGTTCCTTTGTATAATCTGTTCCTGAAGCATCGGTTATGATAAGATCTTTAATTTTAGGTTCGTAACCTTTTTTAACAAGCGTTTTGGAAGGTTCACCAATAATTTCCCAGTTATTGTCTTTCCAAATTTCGGTTTTAAGGTATTCCTTATCGCTCATGTCTTTTTCAGCTTTTGTAGCCTTATTTTTCAAATGATACATGATTTGATATTCATCGGGTTGTTCTCCGGGAGGAATTACCATAAGCGACGGAATATGGGCCCCTACCTTATATGGCAGAAAATCTACCACAGGTAAAAAATTGTAGGTGTACAAACCGAATAAAAGTGAAATTAGGATAACCGCTATCGATACATTTCGCTGCGTTATAAAACTTTTAAATGCCGGCCGGATTAAAGCCTTGTTTAGAAAAATGTAGACTATAAGCACCAGGAGCACTAAATCTTTACTAAACGACTGCCATGGCGTTAGCGGAATTGCATCGCCAAAACAACCACAACTGGTTACCACTTTAAAAAATGCAGAAACGAACGTAAGTATTGTAAAAAACACGATGAGCAAAAGCAAGCCCCAGCTTACCTTTCTGCCCCAGAAACCGAGCAAAAGTAAGGCACCAAGAACCACCTCTAACGTGCAAAGAAAAATAGCGATTCCGGTAGCAATCGGACTTAAAAAGTCGATGTGAAAAACTTCAAAGTACTCCTGAAGTTTGTAGCCAAAACCCAAAGGATCATTTGCTTTTATCAATCCGGAAAAGATGAATAAAATGCCTACAAATATTCTCGAAAAGGTTAGTGCTGTGTTCTTCATCTATTTTACGCCAAGTTTTATCAATGCAAAAACCGAATAATTTAACATGTCCTGGTAGTTTGCGCTCACACCTTCAGATGCAAGTGTTTGTCCATCATTATCTTCAATTTGCTTAACACGGAAAATCTTCATTAATATCAAATCTGTTAACGAGCTTATGCGCATATCTCGCCATGCCTCGCCATAATCGTGGTTTTTCGCAAACATTAAATCTTTCGTTTCACTTACCTTGGCATCGAAAACGGATTGCACCACATCAAAAGGCAGTTCAATCGGGTCGTTTTCTGTAAGCTCCAGCTGCATCATTGCAATTACGCAATAATTGATAATCCCAATATATTCTGAGGTGATTCCCTCACCCACCATACTCACTTTCTTTTCTTCCAAAGTGCGGATTCGTTGGGCCTTTATAAAAATTTGATCGGTAATCGAACTCGGCCTCAAAATGCGCCATGCAGTACCATAATCTTTCGTTTTTTTTAGGAATAAGGATCTGCAAACTGCAATCACATCATCAAATTCGGTAGCGGTATTTGTTTGTGCCAAGGCCAATAATTATTTAGTTTTAATGTATTTTTGTTTAGAAAAAACAAAAGCTAAAGATACATTTTTAATGCGAAACCCAAATCCCGAAAGGGCTTAATATGGTAGAAAAAAACTTTTTTGAAGCAAAACAAAGCCTGAATATTAAAGGAAAAATCTTTGACTTAAGTACGCCAAAAGTGATGGGGGTTCTAAACATTACGCCAGATTCATTTTACATCAACAGCCGCACCAAATCTATCGACGAGGTGCTAAAAAAAACAGAAGAATTTTTAAATGAAGGCGCTTCCTTTGTAGATATAGGCGGCTATTCTTCCAGACCGGGTGCTACAAATATCTCTGAGGATGAAGAGCTTGGCCGATTAATTCCAGTTATCGAAGCTCTGCATAAAAACCTGCCGGAAGCACTAATTTCAATAGATACTTTTAGAGCAAAAGTGGCGGAAGAAACCATTATGGCCGGTGCGCATATGATTAACGATATTGCAGCAGGCGAGCTCGACGAGAATATGTTCGAGACGGTAGCCAGGCTGCAGGTTCCTTACATTTTTATGCACATGCTTGGAACCCCACAAACAATGCAGCAAAACCCAGGTTACAAAAATGTTCTGTTCGATATTATGGATTATCTCGCCAAAAAAATCAGTATTTTAAAAGGCTTGAAAGTTCATGATTTAATTATCGACCCAGGCTTTGGCTTTGGTAAAACAACCGATCATAACTACGAACTTTTGAGCCAGCTGCAGGAATTTCAAATCTTCAATCTCCCGGTTCTGGCCGGTTTTTCGAGAAAGGGAATGGTTTACAAAGTTTTAGGGAATACCGCTGCCGAAGCGCTAAATGGAACGACAGTACTCAACACAATTGCCCTGCAAAAAGGTGCTAAAATTTTAAGGGTTCACGATGTTAAAGAGGCAGTTGAATGTGTAAAACTGATTGAACGGTTAGACTTGCCGGGTTAATTGTATAACGTTTTTTAGCTCGTTACATGCTACGCTTAGTTGACGATTACTAGTGACTTACTTCACGAATCGGATAATTAATTTGAACACTGAATAGCTGCAGAGTTAAACAATTCAACAATTTTTCAATTCGAACAATAAACCAAATCAAACAAAAAAAACTATCTTGTCGCTGATGAAAGGATTAGATTTCGACTTCGTAAAATTCACCGTAACAGATGTGGTAGATATTGTGCTGGTTGCGCTTTTGATTTATTACGTTTACACCCTGATCCGCAATACCTTAGCCGTAAACCTATTGGTTGGTATGCTCATTATAGCAGTGTTTTACAAAGTTGTAGACGTTCTGCATATGAAGTTGCTTACAACAATCATAGAAAAATTTATGAGTGTTGGTATCATTGCACTTATCGTGATTTTTCACCCTGAAATCAGGCGATTTCTTTTACTGATTGGAAAAAATGCATTTCTTCAAAAAAATAAAGCCTGGTGGGGCTATTTATTCGGTCGAAAGGAAATTGAACGCAATAACCTAACGCGGATTAAGCCAATAATTGACGCCTGTAAAACGATGAAGAAAACCAGAACAGGCGCCTTAATCGTTTTTGTAAAATTTTATGATGAACAGTTTTTTGCAAACAGCTGTGAGGTTGTTGATGCCAAAATATCTAAACGATTACTTGAAAGCATATTTCAGAAAAACAGTCCGCTGCACGATGGCGCTGTGGTAATATCAGAAAATAAAATAAAAAGTGCCAGCTGTATTTTACCGCTCACCGATAACGACCAGTTGCCATCTCAATTTGGCTTAAGGCATAGAGCCGGTATAGGTGTTTCGGAAACAACCGATGCAGTTGCGGTAATTATTTCGGAAGAAACAGGAGAAATATCTTACGCAAAACAAGGAAGAGTTAGAATGAATGTGTCTTTCGGAGAACTTGAAAAGTTACTTAACAAAGATTTCTAGTATTAAGAAAATCAAAGCTCTTTACAAACTTGAACATAAAAAAAGCAAGGATTATTTAAATTAATCCTTGCTTTTTTAGCTTCTGCTTAATTAGCAATATTGTTCAAAAGCACCAATTAAATTATCGGCAATCATTTGGGCAGGGCGGCCTTCAATTTGATGGCGCTCAATCATATGAACCAATTTACCATCTTTAAATAAAGCCATTGCTGGTGATGATGGCGGGAAAGGCATCATGTAATTTCTAGCCTGATCAACAGCTTCTTTCTCCATTCCGGCGAAAACTGTTACCAATTTATCAGGATGTTTTTCGTGTGCTGCTGCAGCTCTCGCTGCCGGGCGTGCATTTGCTGCCGCGCAACCACAAACGGAGTTAACAACAACCAAAACAGTTCCTTCGCCTTTAATGGCCTGGTCTACCTCTTCAGCATTTTTTAATTCTTCAAAACCTACGTTAGTTAATTCCTTACGCATTGGCTCTACTAAATATTCTGGATACATTATCGTGAGTTTTTTATTTACAATATCAGACTACAAAAATAAGAAAATCGAACAGCATGAGCCGTTCGATTTATATTTTTAAGGTAAAATTAAGTTTAGAAAAATGTTTACTTAAGACCTTTTTCTCTTAACAACTCTTTCATAAGCTCTGGATCGCGTAGCGCTGCCCATCCAAAGGCTATAATCATTGCAACAAGGGCAACAATGTAAAGCGCACTCAAAATTACACCGATAATGCCACAAACTTTACCAGCCTTGGTATTTTTTAAAGATGATAAAGAGTAAGCGCCGGGATTTAAATTATACTGTTTTATATCTTTTCCCGCTAAAACCCAGGCCACGATTCCGAATACCAAACCTAATCCATAACAGCAGCAGGCTGGAATGGATAAAATGCCCAAAATTAATGCAACAGTAGCATTTGGCAAATTCTGTTGTCCCATGCCATTTCCAAACTGGCCAAATGGTGGCTGCTGCTGAAATGGCGGAGGCGTTACCGGCGGCGTCTGTACGGGTTCGGCAGGCGGAATGTTGCTCTTTATTGGTTCTAATGGATTTTGTTGAGGATTTTCTTGTTCTTCAGACATAAAAGGACGTTTTTAGTTTATAAGTTGATGGTTGTATATTTTGTAAATGTAGTTGATTAAGATAATTACCGCAATACCCGTAAACACCAATTTAATAAGTTGGGCACCAAACTTAAAATCAACTTTAAGGTGTATAAAGGTAAAAATCAATAATGCAAGAAGCGGAATTGTTGCGGGATAGAATTTGAAAGATTCGACCAGATTTCCTTTTAGCAGGGCTAAAACGGAACGCTGCAAACCGCAACCCGGACAGTCGAAACCGAACTGCGCTTTGAAAGGGCAACTTAGCAAATGGCCACTTAACCAATCAAATATATCAGATTTCTGTTGCGTCAGCATCTTCTATGTAATCGATTTGAGTGTCTTTCCATACTTTATATTTCTCTAAATCCTTCAAAACTTGTTTGTAAACCAGATTGAGCACAAAAATATCATCAATAAATCCCAAAACCGGAACAAAATCAGGCACTACATCAATTGGCGATAGAAAATAAATCAACCCGCCTAAAATGGCAATAATTGAGCGTTTCGGAATTTCGGTATAATCGCCGTTTACATAATCTTTGGCAATAGCGAAAAGCAACACCATTTTTGCCCAAACGCCCTCGAGTTCGCCTTTGTTCGAAACAGCTTTACCCAACGCTTCTTTAATCGTATTGCTGGCTTTAGCTTTATCATTAAGTATAGCTGATGCTTTGCTTTCTGACTTTTTAAAGAAATCCAATATCTTTTTCCTGTTAAACTTCATGCTTTAAGTGATTATGAACCAACGTAAAAATTTAATTTAAGTATTTATGCTTTGGATTTCAGCATTTCTAAAATATCATCGAGGTATTTTCGCTCGTTCGCTAAACGCGGCACTTTATGTTGCCCCCCCAGTTTATTTTTCGTTTTTAACCAATCGTAAAAAGTATTGGCCGGTACATTATGAACTTTCGGGCGGCACAAAGCCATATCTTTAAAACGTTTTGCATCGTAATCAGAATTTATTTCCCTCAGTGTATTGTCCATCACATCAACAAACTTCTCAAAATTATCAGGCTGTTTGTCAAACTCAATAATCCATTCGTGCCCACCTGCTTTTTCGCCTTTAAAATAAATCGGACCAGCAGTATAATCTTTAATCCCCGCACCGGTTTCCGTACATGCTTTGGTTAGCGCCTGCTCAGCATTATCTATAATTACTTCCTCACCAAAAGCATTTATAAAATGTTTCGTTCGCCCGGTTATTTTAATACGGTAAGGCAGCAAAGAGGTAAATTGAACGGTATCCCCAATCATGTACCGCCATAAGCCGCCATTGGTTGAGATAACGATTGCATAGTTTTTATTGATTTCAACCTCGCCCAACAAGAGCGCCTTCGGATTTTCTTCACCAATGTTTTCCATCGGAACAAACTCATAAAAAATGCCATAGTCTAGCATTAATAACATCTCATCGGAGTTATCCTGATCCTGAATTCCAAAAAAACCTTCCGATGCGTTGTATGTTTCCAGATAGTACATATCGGCAGAGGGGATGAGTTGTTTAAATTGTTCACGATAAGGCGTAAAATTTACCGCCCCATGAACGTAAAGTTCCAGGTTTGGCCAAACCTCGAGTAGATTCTTTTTCCCGGTTAATTCCAAAACCTTTTTAGCCAATACAATTGTCCAGGTTGGCACGCCGGAAATGCTGGTTACATTTTCATGAATAGTCGCCTCCGCCATTTTATCCATCTTGATCTCATAATTGTCCATCAGGGCGATAGACATATCCGGAGTTCTGTAATATTCTGCCCAAATCGGAAGGTTTTTAATCAGTACGGCTGATAAGTCGCCATAAAAACAATCCTCGTTTAATTGATTTACCTGATGACTTCCGCCTAAAACCAATCCTTTACCAGTAAACATTTGGTTATCAGGCCGGTTGTTACAATAAATGGATAACATATCCTTACCACCTTTAAAGTGGCATTCTTCCAGAGATTCTTCTGAAACGGGAATAAATTTACTTCTATCACTCGTTGTGCCTGATGATTTTGCGAACCACTTGATATCTGACGGCCACAAAATATTTTGCTCGCCATTTAGCATGCGCTCAATATATGGCTTCAACGTATCGTAATTTTGAATTGGAACCCGCTCCTGGTACTGTTGGGTGGTTAAAATACTCTTATAATCGTATTTCCTTCCCCATTCTGTATTTTCTGCACTATCTATCAGGCTATGAAACCACTCCTCCTGAACATCATAAGGATACTTCATAAAAAGCTCAATCTGATGGATTCGCTTCTTCATCAACCAGGTAAAAATTGAATTTACGATTGCCATAATACCGATTTAAACTTCAAAGGTTTTACGTTTTAACACAAAGTTTGCACCAAGATATACCTTGCGCACCATTTCATTCTCAGCTAAAACCTCAGGAACACCCTGTTCAAGAATTTTTCCTTCGAAAAGAAGGTAGGCTCTGTCGGTAATGGAAAGCGTTTCCTGAACGTTATGGTCGGTTATTAAAATGCCGATATTCTTGTGTTTCAATTTAGCAACGATACTTTGAATTTCCTCTACGGCAATTGGGTCAACTCCGGCAAAAGGTTCATCAAGAAGTATAAAATTAGGGTTTGCCGCCAGGGCACGGGCAATTTCTGTACGCCGGCGTTCGCCTCCAGAAAGTAAATCGCCGCGGTTTTTACGAACTTTATGCAAGCTAAACTCGTTAATCAATTCCTCGAGTTTCTCTTTCTGCTCTTCCTTACTCATCTTGCTCATTTCCAAAATAGCAAGAATGTTCTCCTCTACAGTCAGTTTTCTAAAAACCGATGCCTCCTGCGCAAGATAGCCTATACCTTTTTGCGCCCTGCGATACATGGCATCTTCGGTAATATCCTGATCTTCCAAAAAGATCTTTCCTTCATTTGGCTTTATCAAACCAACAATCATATAAAAAGAAGTGGTTTTACCAGCACCATTCGGCCCAAGTAAACCCACAATTTCTCCCTGACTTACGTTGAAAGACACATCATTAACAACGGTACGCTGTTTATATTTTTTAACCAGATTTTCGGCTCTTAATATCATTCGTATTTACGATTTTTAATTTACGATTTACGATTACTGCAAATCTAAATCTGTATTTTCACACCATGCCTTTTTAATTCATTTCAGAAACTTTTCTAAAGAATCTGAAGCGTGTTGGGCACAGCGGGCTGTTTAACTAATTTTTATTCCTTTAATATTTAGTTGCAAACGCTTCTTATCTCTCCACACATTTTCTTCTATTGTATAACAAACAGAAAATGGAACTTTTGGTTGCAGGAGATTTTGAAATTCTGCTAACCCGAAACCAATGGCTTCAAAAATAGACGAATTTTGTTGCTTTATATTTATTTTTAAATGATTTGCGCCAACAGCCATTGCCTGCTGGGCCAGGTAAACCTTGTGCGTAACAAATATTGGCGCCATATTTTCCGGACCAAAAGGGCCCATTTGCGCCAATACCCGATAAAACTTCCCATCTATTTGAGCAAGCTCTATTTCGGCATCTATCTTGATCATCGGCGTTAAAAGTTCGTCGGTAATTGTTGCTGAAACAATTTCCTCAAATTTATCGGCAAAGGCATTTACATTGCCTTGCTGCATGGTTAAACCGGCAGCAAATTTATGTCCGCCAAACTGATCTAACAGATGTGAACAACCACTTAACGCCTCGTACAAATCGAAACCGGCCACCGAACGGCAAGAACCTGCAACATGGCCATTTGATTTGGTTAAAACAATTGTTGGACGATAATATTTTTCTGTTAAACGGGAAGCTACAATTCCAATAACACCTTTATGCCAATTCTCATTAAAAACAACGGTTGTTTTTTTGTTAATTAAAATTTCGCTATCGCCAATTAACGCCAAAGCTTCTCTTGTAATGTCCTGGTCGAAAGTTTTCCGCTCGGTATTTTTTAAATTAATAAGCTCGCTTTGTTCCAGCGAATTCCCATCAACCTGGCAAAGTAACATGGCAACCGCGTGTTTGGCGTGGTCTATCCTTCCGGCGGCATTTATCCGGGGCCCTAATGTAAACACAACGTCGGTTATAGTGTAGTTTTCCGTTTTGCCTGAAACCTCCATTAAAGCACGTAAACCTTCACAAGGATTTGTATTCAGCTTTCGAATACCATAATAAGCCAGTATTCTGTTTTCGCCAACAACCGGAACAATATCTGCAGCAATACTCACCATTACCAAATCAAGGTATTGCAAATATGATTCTTTTGGAAGATGATGTTTTTGCGCATAAGCCTGCGCCAGCTTAAAACCAATTCCACAACCTGCCAATTCTTTAAAAGGGTATTCGCAATCGGCCCGTTTTGGGTCTAATACTGCAATCGCTTTTGGCAGTTCATCGCCTGGTAAGTGGTGGTCGCAAATTATAAAATCGATGCCAAGCGTATTTGCGTAGTCTATTTTATCAAGCGATTTTATCCCGCAATCCAGTGCAATAATTAGCGAAAAACCATTTTCATTTGCGTAATCAATACCTGCGGTAGAAATGCCGTAGCCTTCCAAATATCTGTCAGGAATGTAGTATTCTATATTTTGCGTAAGCTGAGAAAAGAAACTATAAGCTAAAGCAACCGAAGTGGTGCCATCAACATCGTAATCGCCATAAATGAGAATCTTTTCGTGTGTATTAAGTGCCTGCTCAATCCTTGCAATGGCCACATCCATATCTTTCATAAGAAAAGAATTGTGAAGGTGATCTAAATCCGGCCTGAAAAAATCTTTGGCAGATTCGTAATCGCAAATGTTTCTTTGAACTAAAATCCGAGCAAGCGAGCTATCTATATTAAGTTGTTCCGTTATTTTCTTTACCGTGTCATCATTGCAATTTGATGTCAGCACCCATCTTTTTTCCATTATATTTGTTTCCGAACAGTAAATATACTTTTTTAATTTAAATCTCTACATTTTGCAAGTTCATACCTTATTCGAAGGCACCTATTCTGTTGATGCGTCGAAGAAATTCGTTCCTTTCGACACGGCCATACATAATTTTAAAGACAGGCCGGGCTCATTGTTTATCAATGTTCAACCTTTTTTAGTTGAACTGAAGAACGATTTGATTCTGTTTGATACAGGTTTGGGTTTTAGCGATGACCATGGCGAACTTGTTTTACATAAAAACATCCGCAATGCCGGTTTCGACCCGGCTGATGTAACCAAAGTTCTAATGTCGCACTTACATTATGATCATTCTGGCGGTATGATTCATAAACTTGGCGATAAAACTGAACTTAGTTTTCCGGATGCGGAATATGTGATTAATCGTGGCGAATGGGAAACTGCCTTCAGCAGCACTTCATCTTCCTACCATGCCGATATCTTTGCATTTCTTCAGAGAAATGCGCAACTCCACTTTGTAGAAGGCAACGGTAATTTGGATGAAACAATTGCCTTTGAATTTACTGGCGCTCATTGCCCCAATCACCAGGTTTTTTTGTTAACAGAGGGAAAACAGAAAGTTTTTTTTGGTGGCGATGTGTTACCAGAACCCGAAGAACTGGTGAAAAATTTTATTGCTAAATATGATTTCGACGGGCGCAAGGCCATGGAGTTACGTAAAGAATTTGGTAAACGTGCCGCCGATGAAAACTGGGAATGTTTATTCTACCATGGAAAAAGTGCCGCAACGGGTTTTGTAGATGCGGTTGAAGGCGGATTTAGGATAAGATAATTTTGAGGTTGAAGGTAGAAAGGCGAAAGGTTTAGGGGGAAAGACTAAAGCTCAAAGACCAAAGCCTATAGGCTAAAGCGAAAGGACTTAAGCTGGTAAAACCGATTGGCTATGGATTTCATTACCGCCTAGCTTTAGCTGACGGAAAATAAATAAGGCGAGCAAGGCTTTAGCCAAACCTGCAATTTGCAAGCTGCGTTTCTTGCAGTTCTGTAGTTTCTAAACCCGACAGCAGCGAAAATACTTTTGATTAAACCTATAAGGTTTTAAAAACCTTTTAGGTTTGAAAAAGATTGCAGCGAATGGCGGGAACAAACACTAATAGTTTCACTGAAGTTGCTTTCCAAAAATCTTTAGAAAAGTCTGTAAAACAAAAAAAAGTCCCGGCAAAATTGCCAGGACTTTCCTAAATTCCGAGACAGGATTAATTATTTTTTAGCTACCAATTTAACAGCTAATTCGAAATTATCGTCAATTGCTTTGTCGCCAATGCTATCGAAGAAAGATTTAGAACCGTAACGGATGTCATATTTAGTTCTATCTACAGTAATTTTACCTGCTAAAGCAGAAACAGTACCATCAGCATTTACAGCTACAGTTGCAGGGAAACTTAATGGCTTAGAAATTCCTTTAATTGTTAAATTACCTGTTACTGTTACCGCAGCGCCAGAACCGGCAACTTTAGTAATTACGAAAGTTGAAGTCGGGAATTTAGCAACACCAAAAAAATCGTCTGCTTTTAAGTGACCTTCTAATTTAGCACTACCGTCTGCATCTTTAATTGAATTCATATCAATAGTAAAAGTACCACCTGTTACTTTTTTGCCATCAACATTTAGCGTACCTGATTGTAAAGCGATTGTTCCGTTATGAGAACCTGTTACTTTTTTGCCAACCCATGTAATGGTCGATTTTGCTGCATCTACAGTGTAAGCAACTGGTTTAATAGTTGTAAAAGCTGATAATGATACAACTGCAACTAATAAAAAGATTGAAGAGATTTTTAATTTCATTTTCTGGTTTTTAAATTATGGTACAAAGATATAATTAAGGTCGACCCTTGTTATTGACCTATGTTAAGTTTTTCAAAAATAGTCGGATTTATTTAAAATCAGTCTATTGACTTAAATTAGTTGTTGAGGTTTAATATAAAGCCTATTTATATTATTTAGAAAAGCAAATGCAGAACTATGGTGAATGTTAGCCGGGCTTTACGTTAAATCTTTTTTGTAACATGCATCTCGAGGTTGTAAGAACCTGTGAAACAAAAAAGTATATCACTTCAATCCCGTTTAAATCCCGTTACAGCTTTGGTGCTATTTAAGGCTGCAAAACGTAAAATGTTTTCATAATAATATTGTTTGTTTAAATTTATATCATGAACCACAACGCAAAATCCATCCGACCGTTTATCGGCGCTAAAAATTTTGAAACTTCAAGAAGCTTCTACCGTGATTTAGGTTTCGAAGAAGTAACCTTGGGCGACAGCATGTCGGTTTTCAAAAGTGGAGAAATGGCCTTTTACCTGCAAAATGCCTATGTGAAAGATTGGATAGATAATACAATGATTTTTATGGAAGTTGATGATGTTGATCGTTTTTACAATGAACTTTTAGCACTCGGTTTACCAGCCAGATACGAAAATGTGAAGCTTAGTGCAATAAAAACCGAAACCTGGGGTAAAGAATGTTTTCTGCATGACCCATCAGGAATTTTGTGGCATTTTGGCGAATTTAGTTAAATCACAGTAGGTTACCCGATATGTATCCTATGGAAAAACCATGGAACAGCTGCTAACTTCAATTACGAATAATTCTTTGAGTCGGTTAAGGCTATCTTTATACCCCACATTTACAAAAGTTGGGTAAATTACTTTGCTGACATGCGCCTGGCTGTTGTTTTTAAACACGACAAAAGCGGGCACGAAACACAATTTTCTTGTGTGAGTAAAGCGGATGGCGGGGCTGAAACCGGCCATTAAATACTGACAGTCATTTCCAAAAAAAAAATCTGCAAGCTTTATGAAAATGCTTTCACAAAACTTGCAGATAATTTTTTAAAGAGATTACAAATCACCTTTGAACGGTAGTTGTATTTACAATACCTAACCCAACGCTTATCGTAAATTGCTTCTAAGGAACAATTTCTTCCAGGTAACTTTCCACCGGCGGGCAAGCACATATTAATGAGCGGTCGCCATGGCTATCGTTTACGCGGCCAACTGATGGCCAGAATTTGCGTTCTAGCACATAAGGAAGCGGAAATGCAGCGGTTTGACGGCTGTACGCATGCTCCCACTCATTTGCTGTAATAACGGCAACAGTGTGAGGGGCATTTTTTAATGGATTATCGATCTTATCGAAAGTACCGTTTTCCACTTCGGTAATTTCATTTTTAATCGCGATTAAAGCCTCGCAAAAGCGATCTAATTCGTGCTTTGGCTCAGATTCTGTTGGCTCTACCATTAAGGTTCCTGCAACCGGAAACGAAACCGTTGGTGCGTGGAAACCATAATCCATTAAGCGTTTTGCTATGTCGGTAACTTCTATGCCGAAAGCTTTAAAAGAGCGGCAATCCAAAATCATTTCGTGTGCGCAACGACCCTGAGCACCTGAATATAAAACCGGATAGTGTTGCTCTAAACGAGCTTTCATGTAGTTTGCATTTAAAATGGCATATTTCGTGGCATTTGTTAAGCCTTCGGCACCCATCATTGCAATGTATGCATGAGAAATAATGAGAATAGACGCCGAGCCCCAAGGTGCTGATGAAACTGCAGAAATTGATTTTCCTTTCTCGATATCGACCACGGTATGACCGGGAAGATACGGAACCAGGTGTTTAGCAACACCGATTGGGCCCATACCCGGACCACCACCGCCGTGAGGAATACAGAAGGTTTTATGTAAATTTAAGTGGCAAACATCGGCACCAATATTAGCCGGACTTGTTAAGCCAACCTGGGCGTTCATGTTTGCCCCATCCATGTAAACCTGACCACCATTAGCGTGAATGGTTTCGCAAATTTCGATGATACTTTCTTCGAATACACCGTGGGTTGATGGATAAGTAACCATCAAACACGATAAATTGTCTTTATGAAGTTCAGCTTTTGCTTTTAAGTCTTCAACATCGATGTTACCGTTTTCCAAAGATTTTACAACAACGATTTTCATATCAGCCATTGCCGCCGATGCGGGGTTTGTACCGTGAGCAGATGCAGGAATTAACGCAACATTACGGTGGAAATCACCTCTATCCTGATGATAAGCACGAATAACCATTAAACCGGCATATTCGCCCTGTGCGCCTGCATTTGGCTGCAAGCTCATTGCCGCAAAACCTGTAATTTCGCTCAACCATTTATCCAGTTCGTTAAAAACCGAGTAATAACCTAACACCTGGTCGGCCGGAGCAAACGGGTGAACACGACCGAAGTGAGACCAGGTAACTGGGATCATTTCTGCCGTAGCGTTTAACTTCATGGTACAGCTACCCAAAGCAATCATCGAATGGCAAAGCGATAAATCTTTTGCCTCTAACGATTTTATGTAACGCAACATTTCATGTTCTGAATGGTGCGAATTAAAAATTGGATGTTCCAGATAAGCCGACTTACGCTGTAACTCTGCCGGAATAACCGTTTCTACATTTTCTATTACTTCAAGTTGGTCTGCGGCGACAGCTTTAACTTTTGCGAAAATTTTAGCTATTAAAGTAATATCTTCAAAAGTTGTGGTTTCATCAACTGAAATTGTAGCCACATTGCCTACATAATTTAAATTGATTTCGTTATCAACACAACCTGAATGGATACCGCCTTTTAAATCGCCTAAGTCAAAACGAATGGTATCGAAGTAAGCTGAATTTAATTGTTCGTAACCCAGGCTCTTTAAGGTTGAAGCCAGGCTGATGGCCAAACCATGTGTGCGCTCTGCAATAGCTTTCAGGCCTTTCGGACCATGATAAGCGGCGTAGAAACCAGCCATAATTGCCAATAACGCCTGTGCTGTACAGATGTTGGAAGTGGCTTTATCTCTACGGATGTGTTGCTCACGGGTTTGCAATGCCATACGCAAGGCGTAATCTCCGTGGCTATCTATGGTAACACCTATAATACGCCCTGGAATGGAGCGCTTGTATTCATCTTTTGTTGCAAAAAATGCTGCATGTGGCCCACCAAAGCCCATCGGTATTCCGAAACGCTGCGTTGTACCTACAACAATGTCAGCGCCCCACTCGCCCGGAGGCGTTAGCAAGGTTAGGCTTAAAATATCTGCCGCAACGGTTAACTTAATTTTCTGAGTGTGTAAGTCTGAGGCAAAGTTTCTGTAATCGAAAACTTCTCCGTTGCCTGCAGGGTATTGAACGATTGCCCCAAAGAAATCTTCTGTAGCCAGAAAATCTAGATGACTGCCAATAACCAGTTCTATGCCATAAGGATTCGCACGGGTTTTTAAAATGTCTATTGTTTGAGGAAAAACCAGTTCAGACACGAAATATTTCTTCGCCGATTGGTTTTTACGAGTGCTGTATTGCATAAACATTGCTTCTGCCGCCGCAGTACCTTCATCTAAAAGCGAAGCGTTGGCAATTTCCATTCCGGTTAAATCAATAACCATGGTTTGAAAATTTAACAGGGCCTGTAAACGGCCTTGCGCAATTTCTGCCTGATATGGCGTGTATTGAGTATACCATCCCGGGTTCTCGAACACATTACGTAAAATTACGCCAGGCGTAATGGTATCATAATAACCCTGACCGATAAAGCTTTTAAAAACTTTATTTAACAATGAAGTTTGTTTCAAAGCACCAAGATATTCAGTTTCTGATTTCGCTGCCGGCAAATTTAAAGGTTGCTTTAATCTAATAGCTGTTGGAACAGTTTGTTCAATTAGCTCATCAATAGAATTTACGCCAACAGTTTGCAACATTTCGGCTGTATCTGCCTCATTTGGTGCAATATGACGATTTTGAAAATCTTCCTTGTAATGGATATTTAAGCTCATGCGGTTATGAATAATAAATTTGCTGCAAAGGTAGCAAAAACGATGCTGTATTTCGCTATCAGGCAGTGTAAAAAAGGTGTCTTATTTAGTGCAAATAGCTATAAAGCAGGCACACTTTATTAACAACGATGATGACAAACGTTTGTCTAGTTTGGCATGAATTTCGTTTATTTGGAATGCAGTACTTTTACAAAAATAAAATTTGTTCACGAAGCTGTTATGCGGCGGGTAAACTCGAATTTCCATTTTTTGCGAAGACACAGGATTTTTAAAGTTTTCCTACCTTTGAATAAACAATACATTTTAAATGTCAAGATCAAAAAATAACGTTGCCATTTTAGTTCAGGCCTGCGACCGTTACAAATTTCTATACGAAGGTTTTGATCATTTCTTCTCCGAACACTGGGATTTTAAAATTCCGGGGCAATATTATTTTGCTACCGAAGAACTAGATGTTAAGATAAGTGGTTTTGAAAACATAAAATCGGGTAACGGAGCCTGGGCCGATCGACTTTCTTATCTGTTAAATACTCAAATTAAGGAAGATTATATTCTCTACTTCCAGGAAGATATGTGGCTTAGCAAACCGGTAAACCGCAGCTTTTTTACTCAGCTTTTTGATTTAGCGGAAGAAAACAACTGGAAGCATGTGAAACTTCATAGCTCGACCGTTTACAAAACGAAACCAACAGAGCTGTTTATTGATGGGTTTAATGTTGCAGAAATCGACAATAAAAAATCTGAGTTCTTAATGTCGCATCAGGTTACGCTCTGGAAAAAAGATTATTTGCTGGCACAACTTTACAAAAACGAGCACCCGTGGCGAAACGAAAGACGGGCCACAAAAAGACTGAAAAAGCTAAATCCTCAAATTTTTCACATCGATTACTTTGCAGAAAACAGCTGCGCAGAAATAAATGAAAATCAGCAGCCGAAATCGAGAAGCGAATATCACGCAGTTTCTTTTAACAGCACGCTCAATTTCAATGTAGTACACTATATAAAAATCCTCAGTAAGGGGAAAGCTGCACAGAAAAAGTATGCTGAAGAACTACAAGATCACTACGATAATAACTTAACTCACGATGGCAAACCCAAAGCGAAAAAGGAAGATATCTTCAAGAGATTTAAAAATTGGTTTGTTAAGAAAAAAGCTTAAAACCGGTTTCATGGTTTACGCTACTTCTGTACTTTCCAGCCTTCATCCTTACTCAATTTAAGTTTATAGGTTTTGGTAATAAAATTGCTGTTTTCACTCGCATCTTTATCAAATGGGGCAAAATCCGTATTCACCTTTTTTAGTGATACCGTTACTTTGGCAGTACTCGAATTGACCTGCGAGAAATCGACTGGCTTTTCATCAGATAGTACGTATTCTACAACCTTAACGGTTGCTTTATCTTCATCTTGTTTCAAAACTAAAGGACTCGCCTTTTCTGTAAGCGTAATCTGATAAACAAAACTGCTGTCTTTTGATAAAAACTTTTTATTAGCCTCTTTTAAGGTAAGAGAAACCATGCCCTTACGCTCTAAAATTTTATATTTTGCCAGTGTTATCTTATCGCTTTTGCTACTGAATTTGATTTCGCCGAAGTTGAAACGGGTCGTTTTATACTCTGGATTTGCCGTTAAAAATTCTGTAATCACCGAACCGGCTTCATCCTGATTGATGGTGGTTTTGGTTTTGCATCCGGCGAAGCCGATAAAAAGAACTGCTAAAATATAAATGGTTAATTTTTTCATGTTTATAGATTTTTGCTTTTTAAAGGTATTTATTTTTTTTAACAGTCTGAGGGTGGAACGCTGAAAGTTGGGTGAGTACAAAAAAAATCCAATAAAGAAGCGGTTTAGACTTATAAGCTTTTACTTGATGTCCTTTTCAAATATTTTAGATTTGGAAGAACCATTGCTGACAGAATTATGCATACGCCAACCCATCGCAAAAAAGAAACTTCTTCTTGCAAAACAAATCCTGCCATCATAACGGCCACCGGTAATTCTGCAGCACTTAAAATGGAACTTAGTGCCGTACCAATTTTAGGAACGCCCTCGGCATAAAACAATGGAGGAATTACGGTTCCGAAAACGGAAATAATCAAGCCCCACTTAAGCAAACTTCCGTTTAATGCTCCATTGAATAGAAACACAGGCGGAAAAATGATGAAAATTAAAATGCAGGCGCCCGAAATCATCAATGCACTTTTCTTAAGCGCAGGATATTCATTTCCGATTTTTCCGCTTAGCATTAAAAAGCCAGCATAACAAATCGCAGCAAGTAATCCGAACGAGATTCCCCTCAAATTAAGATTTGAGATAGAGGTTTCGACCATACCACTTGCCAAAACTGTTCCTGCTAAAACCAGGAGGATTGCAAAAAATTGCAAACCTGAAGGTTTCTTTTTATAAATTAAAAACTCTAGTAAAATGCTCATCCAAATAAATTGCATTAACAAAATAATGGCTACCGAATTTGGCACGAGTTTAACGCACTGGTAATAAAAAATTGAAACCAGACCTGTACAGGAACCTGCGAGAATCATTTTCCACCAGGGGGTAATAAACTTGATTTGTTTGGATTGGTATGTGGTCGTTCTGCTTTGCAAAAAGAACAAAACCCAAAGGATTACTGCGCCGAAAAAAGCTTGCGCACCAGTTACATCACCCAGGGTGTAGCCATCATGATAAGCGAGTTTTACAAAAGTAGATAAGATACCGAAGCTACAGGCACCGAAAAAGACAAGGAGAATTCCTTTTAACATTAATATATAGTTTCAATTAATTAGTTTCATGTTAAAGACATGGGCTTTTGTATCTGAGCATGAAAACATCAATAATCAGACAATTAACGCAACTGTTTAGTGTGGCGGTTTTAGCGTTTTGCTTTAATAATAAAGCATTTAGGCAAGCTGTTGCAAATATTTTTTAATGGTTGTTTCGAGGCCTAAATAAAGTGCGTCACTAATTAAGGCATGACCAATGGAAACTTCGAGCAAACCCGGAATGCTTTGCGCAAAGTAATGCAGGTTATGCAAATCCAAATCATGACCAGCATTGATGCCTAGTTTTAGGCGGTTTGCGTGGTGGGCTGCAGCAACATAATTTACGATAGCTTTTTCTCTATCTGCATAATAATTGTGTGCATAAGCTTCGGTGTATAACTCTATTCTATCTGTTCCGGTTTCGGCAGCTCCTTCAACCATTTCAACAATCGGATCGACAAAAATAGAGACACGAATGCCTTCCTTCTGGAAAACCGAAACCATTTCTTTCAGGTAATCTTTATGCTTTATGGTATCCCACCCATGATTTGAAGTAATTTGCCCTTCTGCATCTGGCACCAAAGTAACCTGAGCAGGTTTGTTGGTCAAAACTAAATCGACAAATTTATCCTCTTTACAATTCCCTTCTATGTTAAATTCTGTTGAAATTGCGGCTTTCAAATCGTAAACATCCTGATAACGAATATGACGCTCATCAGGCCGCGGATGCACCGTAATGCCCTGTGCCCCGAAGGCTTCGCAATCCAATGCAACTTTAACTAAATCAGGATTATTACCACCGCGACTGTTGCGCAATGTGGCAATTTTATTGATGTTAACAGATAACTTTGTCATGCTTCAAAGATAAGACTTTGCCTTTGTTAATCGGAAACCATAAATAAAATTGACTTTTTTTTGCTCATATTTGCTTAAAGCAATATGAATTTAAAGGATACTACACTATATAAATTTTTAATCGTTTTACTCGTACTCGCGAGCATTCCCGCACTTTTTGGGGGCGTAATGGAACCCGACGGCGCACTTTACGCATCGATGTCTAAAAATATAATTCTTTTTAGAGATTGGTTTAATTTGTATGGTCGCGGGGCCGATTGGTTGGATAAACCACACCTTACGTTTTGGATTTCTGCAGCATCATTCAAGATTTTTGGCATTTCATCCTTTGCTTACAAGCTTCCATCCTTTCTTTTCGGCCTGCTTGGGGCATGGTACCTTTATAAGTTAGCTAAAGATATTTACGGTGACAAAACAGGCATCATCAGCGCATTAATCTTTTTAAGTGCGCTACATATTATTACGTCAACTTTCGATGTGCGTGCCGAAATTTACATTACTACATTTACGCTTGCATCGATATACCATTTTTATAAAGCGCATCATTATTCTTTCTGGCATGTCGTGGCAGGAGCCTTTTTTGCCGCCTGTGCAATTCTAATTAAAGGCATTTTTGTGCTCATTCCGGTGTTTGCCGGCTTTATTATTTACTGGTTGCTAACCAAACAATACAAGCAACTGCTAAATCCGAAATGGTACATTGCTATCGTTCTAATCTTTGTTTTTATCACGCCAGAATTATACGCACTTTATAATCAATTTGATTTACACCCAGAAAAGGTCGTTTTCGGAAGAACTGGTGTTTCGGGCCTGAAATTTTTCTTTTGGGATAGCCAGTTTGGCCGTTTTTTTAACAACGGACCAATAAAGGGGAAAGGTGATGTTTCCTTTTTTCTACACACAACACTTTGGGCATTCTTACCCTGGTCGGTATTGTTTTATGCAGCAGTTATAAATCTTTTTAAATGGAAAAACCGAAACAACCTAGCGCCAGAAAGTATTATTATCTGGGCAAGCGCAGCCGTCACTTTCCTAATTTTCTCACTTTCTAAGTTTCAGTTGCCTCATTACATATTAATTATCTTTCCTCAATTTTCTATAATAACCGCTTTATTCCTTCAAAAACTTGATGGTAAAACACTCAAAGCTTTTCTTATTACTCAGAATATAATACTTGGAATAGTTCTGAGTCTGCTTCTAACCATCTGGTTCTTTTTCGGTTTCGAAAATTCGACAATAGTTATGTTCGTCATTCTCGCCGGTGCCATCTTCACATTTACTTATGTTAGAGGGCAGGAAGTAAAAACCCTAATTGGTCGCAGCGCAGCGGTTTCAATTACGCTGGCCTTATTTCTTTTTATTTTTTTTTATCCCGCGGTATTGAAGTATCAGTCTGGCATGCAGGCCGGCAACTGGCTTAAAGAAAATTACCCTAGGGCTAAACCTGCTGTATTAAATTACATTGATGCTTTTTCTTTCGATTTCTATGCGCCAGGCGAAGTAAAATACCTCCACAATTATGCCGATTTGGACAAGACGAAAAATCTGAAAGATTTGGTTATTTACGTCTCCGAAGCAGAGTTACCCAAGCTGCGAAGTGATTATCGTGCGGAAGTACTGAAAAAGTTTGAATATTTTCACATCACAAAACTAACGGGTAAGTTTTTGAATGCTAAAACCCGCAAAGAGGTTTTAGAGCATTTCTATTTGGTTAAGCTACATTAGCATGGACTTATTTTTTCGCATAATAAAATTCGGTTTAACAGGCTTGCTGGGCATGGCAATTGATTTTGGCGCAACCTGGCTTTTTAAAGAAAAAATTAAAATTGATAAGTATATCTCAAACGCAATTGGTTTTAGCCTTGCAGTAACTAATAACTACCTGATAAACCGAGTATGGACTTTCCAAAGCACCAACACACATTGGGGCACAGAGTTTAGCAAATTTCTGATGGTAAGTTTAATAGGACTGGCACTTAATACTTTTATTATTTACCTTTTTCATCAACGCAAAAACGGAACGAACTTTTATGTAGCAAAATTTTTTGCAATCGTAATTGTGTTTATCTGGAATTTCCTGGCTAATATGATGTTTACTTTTAAGTAACGTTTTTCCCGATAAAATAGAACACAACAAGCCAGATTATTCCCTTTATCAGGAAAAATAAAAACCCAGCTAATCCAACCCGCTTAAACCATAATTTTACTTTTTCTTTGTTCATGGCGCTGATGTAAAGATAACGGATTTGAACTAAATTAGAAAGATTTTAAATAAGGAATGATGAACTTGTCGAAATTAATGAGCCTGTTTTTATTGATGCTGATATCAACCCTGAAACTTTCGGCGCAAAACTTTCTAGCCATAAAACGCTACAAGGTAAATTTTTCAATCGCCACCAAAGCAAACGAACAGTTAATTGCGATGAGGAGTTTTACAAACAACAATACAAAGTATTTGCTTTTGATTGATCCTAAAACGCTTGATACAAAAGTTGATTTAGCGGACAATTATTCCTTAAAAAGTGTAGACTATTTTAATGTACTTGCCCTTTTTAAAAATACCGCCTACGTAAGAGCGCTGGACGCCGCGGCTGCAAAAGATCTGCAATTGCAGAACGCCGGAATAGACCATTCCATCCCTAATGAAAAAGGTATTACCTTAACGATTGATTTATGCCCATCTCACAAACCATTAGACAGAATAATATTCCAATCCGTTTTGGATGAGTTTAAAAAGATTGAAAAGCCAGCGCCTTTGGCAATCTCTGTATCTGGAAAATGGATGATTAAACACCAGGAAGATTTAAATTGGTTGAAAAGTTTTGCTGACAAAAAAGAATTGAATATTACCTGGGTAAACCATAGTTACAACCACGAGGTGAACAGTTTGCCTCTTGCAGAAAATTTTTTACTTGCGCCAGGAACCAATTTAGATATAGAGGTGCTTGAAAACGAGAAACTGATGTTAAAAAATGGCTTAATACCTTCTGCTTTTTTCCGTTTTCCGGGTTTGGTTTCAGATAAAGCGATAGTACAGAAAATTGAAGCCTATGGCTTAATTCCTATTGGCAGTGATGCCTGGCTGGCGAAAGGGCAACAGCCAAACGCAGGCAGCATTGTATTGATTCACGGTAACGGAAATGAAGAAACTGGCGTAAAAGATTTTATTCAACTATTAAAAACCAAACAAAATGATGTTACCGATAAGCAATGGTTACTTTTCGACCTACGCCAGGGATTAGAAAAGGAATTTTAGCAGCACTTTAACCTCAACCGCAAACTAACGAAAATTAAACCTACACACCACCACCTTCCCGGAAAACTCCACTAATTGATAGGCAATAGTTTCGTACTTCAAAACTTCGCTTTAACCGTTACAGAGTTACTTTCTGCCTGGCAACAATTTAATTTCCTTTGCCTTGAAGCGATTATTTACGATTTCTCCAGTTATCTCAGCTTTACTTACTGCGTTACAGAAGCCATGTTCTCCATGTGCATCACCGAAATCATCAATTCCCTTTCCATCAACGAAGTAAGGCTTACCGTCGATTTTAACGGCGAGCTCACAATCTTTCCCTTTCATTTTGAACTGACATTCTCCGCAGGCAATATCAACAGTTTGTTTAGTAATTATCTTTGTGGGATTAGCCTTTGGGCTTGTTTGAGCATTTGCGCTTAATGCAAAAACAGATAGAAATAAAGCAAATAATAACTTTTTCATTGTTTTCTTTTTTCAAAGTTAGCTTAAAAGAATTACTTTATTGAGGAAATAGAGAAGCGTAGCGAGCACAGAATGTTAGCAAGTAAGGAGCGCTTAGTAAAGGAATTTATGAGGAAATGGTTTATTGCTTCTTTGCTTTTTAGCCACGGAAGGATGGTGTTGAATTAAATTGCTTTTCAGACTTAAAATTTATTAAGATTTAGTGGTGATGGTTTTTAACTTTTTGGCCACGCAAACACAGAAGGCACTGAAGGATAGTGTTGAAGTAAATGTGGTATAATTTTCATAGCAGCAATGAGATTTCTTAGGAATGATGATGCGCCGTTTCGAAATATTTTAAGCTAATTGTTGTGAGTAGGAACCGCCACTATAGTCTTAAAAAAAAGGGATATGCAATTTGCACATCCCTTTTTAACATTAGACTCGCAACTATTTTAGTAACGATATTCGTCAGATTTAAAAGGCCCTTCAACTTGAACGCCAATGTAATCTGCCTGGTGTTGATCTAAAACTTCTAATTCTACTCCAATTTTCTCTAAGTGCAAACGGGCAACTTTTTCGTCTAAATGCTTAGGTAAAGTGTAAACCTTATTCTCGTAAGCAGCAGTGTTAGTCCATAGCTCTATTTGCGCCAGGGTTTGGTTCGTAAATGAGTTACTCATTACAAAACTTGGGTGACCAGTTGCACAACCTAAGTTTACCAAACGGCCTTCAGCAAGCACAATTACATCTTTTCCATCAATTGTGTATTTATCAACCTGAGGCTTGATTTCAACTTTAGTATCGCCATAAGCACCGTTTAACCAGGCCATGTCAATTTCGTTATCAAAGTGACCGATGTTACAAACGATAGCTTTATCTTTTAATGCACGGAAGTGTTTCTCACGAACAATATCACAGTTACCTGTAGTTGTAACTACAATATCAGCCTCTTTAATTGCTGTATCTAAACGTTTAACTTCGTAACCTTCCATCGCAGCTTGTAAAGCACAAATCGGGTCGATTTCAGTTACGATTACACGTACACCCTGAGAGCTTAACGATTCTGCAGAACCTTTACCAACATCGCCGTAACCACAAACAACAGCTACTTTACCGGCCATCATTACGTCAGTAGCACGACGAATCGCATCTACCAAAGATTCGCGACAACCGTATTTGTTATCAAATTTAGATTTTGTTACCGAATCGTTTACGTTAATTGCAGGTGTGTGCAATGTGCCGTTTTTCATTCTCTCGTACAAACGGTGAACACCTGTTGTCGTTTCTTCTGATAAACCTTTAATTGCTGCGATTAACTCCGGATACTTATCGAAAACCATGTTGGTTAAATCGCCACCATCATCTAAAATCATGTTTAATGGTTGTTGCTCAGGACCAAAGTGTAACGTCTGTTCAATACACCAATCAAATTCTTCCTCATTTAAACCTTTCCAGGCATAAACCTGAATTCCAGCAGCAGCAATTGCAGCAGCGGCGTGATCCTGAGTCGAAAATATATTACATGATGACCAGGTAACTTCAGCACCCAGCGCAATTAATGTTTCGATTAATACAGCCGTTTGGATAGTCATGTGCAGGCAACCTGCAATACGAGCACCTTTTAACGGTTGCGTTGGACCGAATTCTTTACGTAAACTCATTAAACCTGGCATTTCTGCTTCGGCTAATTCGATTTCTTTACGGCCCCATTCTGCCAGTGAAATGTCCTTAACTTTGTAAGGGATGTAAGTTGTCTCTACTGATGACATATTGTTTTTGTTTAAATTGTTGTAAATTAGGAGGTTAAGAGAATTATAAATTAAACTTGCCCACTATTTGCCCATCTCAATTGAAAACTCTTTACCTTTAATGCCTCAAAATTACGCAATACTTTAATCAATTTCAAAGGCTTAAGTATTAATTAAGTCAATGATCATTTTGATATGATATATGCTACATCAAAAGACACCGCACGTCTACATGTCCATGTATTGCACTAATAGTAAACTTCATTTAGTTAATGGATATAGATAGTGTCGTCTGATGGAGGTGGCAAAACTTCTCTTTTTACATTGCTTACCCTATACTTGCCTTTTAGCGGTTCAACAATCACTAATTCATGATGAACATCAAAGGAGTAACCATCCTGGACAACCAGCTTGATGAGCTCATCTATCCCAATGTACTCTCCTGACGGGCATTTCCTAACCAATTTTTCTGGAAACTTTTTGCCAATGCGCGTAACAACATTGAAGTGCCCCTTCCATTTCCCTATACAATCGCAGTTAAAGATAAAAGTTCTTTCAAATGGACTACCATACGTTATAGATAGCCTTTTGTCATGATTTATTGCCGCTGTATCAGCAACAAAGTAAAGTTTTTTTCTCTCCTGAGAATAACCGACAATTATGATGGAGGCGAGCAGGATTGTAAAAAATATCGTTTTCATATCTATTAGGTTTAAGGGCAACACACATCAAGAGCTTAATCACCCCCTCTATTCCACCGCACTTACTTTCAGTACGAACATCAACAATTTTATTAGGGAAATTTTTACCAATCTTTAATGCAAAACTGAAATGGTCTTGCCTTGGATTTAGGTATCCACAACTGAAAATAGAAAGTGCATTCGAAAGAACTTCCATAGACTATCGTCAAGCCTTATCAGGATTCCGTGTGGACCTGTCAGCTAAAAGACATTGAGGTTGTTGGGCTGGACAATCTAGAGTGATAATCATAAGAATAAATGAGAAACTTGCTGTTATCACCATCTTAGTTATTCTGTGGTCAATTTTGAAATCATTCTTTTAAGCATTTAAAATTTAGATAGCTTCACAACATCGTGAATTACAATATACAAAATTTTCAAAAACATAACATCATTTTTTAAACGTAACCTTGATTACGCTCCGATTAACTTAACACTTACTCCTAATTAAAAATTTACGCAACGGGTCCAAGTCAAAACCAAATAAATGATTTCGATATTTAATGTCCATAGCCTAATGTAACCAGACGACCAAAATCCTTAAAAGGACTCTGCCATTGCTTTCCTGTTTAATATCGTGGTAGATGTCTCTTTTGAAAAAATATTAACAACACGAATAAAAGTTTGATTTACAGGCGATTATTTGTTAAATTGAGACAACCAAATTAAACAATTATGAAAAGTGTAAAACATCTGTTAGATGCCAAACAGGCACGCATTATCTCTGTAACCGAGAACAGTTCGGTTTTAGATGCATTAAAAGTCATGACTGATAAAAACATTAGTGCGGTTCTTGTTATGCAAGGCGCACTGCTTTCCGGCATTTTTACAGAACGCGATTATGCACGAAAAATCATCCTTCAAGGCAAATCTTCAAAAGATACGATGATAAAAGAGGCGATGACCGCGAATCCCATCTCCATTAAACTTACTGATACCATCGACTATTGCATGGAATTAATGACAGAAAAGCACATTCGCCATTTACCAATTGTAGAAAATGATGAAGTTAGGGGCATGGTTTCAATCGGCGATGTGGTTAAATTCATCATCGCAGATCAAAAACAAACTATTTCACAACTGGAAAGCTACATTAGCGGATAGTCTCCGGTTTTATTTCCACCGCCACTCCCCTGCTATAGTAAGTGGCTCCTTAAGGTTTTGCGATTCTAAAAACGCTCTCAATTCTTCTTCGCCTTGCACGCCAACCGGAATTTTCGGTGTATTAGCCAAGGCATAGGCAAGCATTGCGCTATATCGAACCGTATTTTTAAGTTCCTGTTCATCAACCAGCTTGAAACTATCACCATCAGAATGGTAAAAAGGACCTGAATTATTTGGTAATTTTCCACCGGCTCCGCCCCCCGTAGGGATTCCTTCCAGCATAAATGGCTGATGATCGCTATGCAAACCGGCGCCTGCGTTAAATAAATTTTTGAAACCTGTATCAATCTTAACAATTTCAGCGCCCCAGGCAGTAAACAGTTCTTTCATCTCTGCTCTCGAAGTCGAAAATCCTTTAGGATCATTAGTCATGTCGTAATTAAGCATGAATTTAACCTGCCCAATAACTCCACCTTTTTTCGCCTGATCTACATACGCCTTCGAACCTAGCAAACCTTGCTCCTCGCCCATAAACAAAACAAACTCTACAGTTCGTTTAGTATTCAAGTTAAGTTTTTTAAAGGTACGGGCCATATCCATAATTGCAAAAGAGCCGATACCGTTATCAATTGCGCCTGTTGCTAAATCCCAGCTATCCAGATGCCCGCCAACAACAATCTTATCTTTGCGCATTTCTGAGCCTTTAAATGTTGCAATAACATTCCTTGCTTTAATCAATCCGGAAAAGTTCGTCATGGCAATGTGCGCAACCTGACTTTGATTTTTTAACTTTTCTTTAAGCAGCATGCCGTCTTCCAAACCAATGCAAACGGCAGGTATTGGTATTAGTTTACCGGTTACTGAGGCCGTTCCCGTTAACAATACGCCGTCTTTAACGGTGTTTATAATGATAACGCCTTTAGCGCCATACTTTGTTGCTATAGCCGTTTTTTCCGACCGGTGTAATGCCTTTGTGCCAGCTGCCGAACCTGGCAAAACGCCCAAATAAATTAATGCAATTTTACCCTTGAATTTAGCAGGGTTTGCCTGATAATCTACTTCCAGGCCGTTACCAGCATCAACAATATCACCAGTAATATCTGCTGTAACAGGCGAATGCGCCAAGGTAACAGCTTTCATTTTTACCAGGCTGCCTTTATCGTTACCAACTTCAACATTGATGGTTTTCCTCGCCCAGCTTTCTACTTCAAAGGGCTGAAATCGAACATCACAACCATAAGATTTCAACAAATCGAAAGCATATTGTTCTGCCTTTGCGCCATTCGCAGAGCCTGTTAACCGGTGGCCAATGGTTTCAGTTTCCTGTTTAAGTGTTTGATAAGCTCTTGAATTTTGTTGAACGTCGGTGTTGATTTTTTTAAAAACGTCGCCGAAATTGTCCTGAGCCTGAACCATAAAAGAAGTGCAAAGTAATGCAGAAGCGAAAAAATATTTCATGAAATGTCGGTTTGGGTTGTCGATTTATGGGTTGAAAATACAAAATATTAATTTATACGAATCGCTGTAACGTATATTTTGCCTGACCTTAGCAAATTCCGCACTACTATTTTATGTACCGCAAGTATAAAGCAGGTTAAACCACAGTCAGAAATTTGGAAGAAACCGGCGAAGTTACAATAACAACTTCGAGTAGATTACGGAGATAACGAAAGATTAAGATTCGACGTGAATTGTTTTCTTCGGAAAAACTAAAGAGGCTACAACACTAATAACAAGAATGCTTAAGATGACAATTAGCGAATGTTCGGTTGTGAAACCCCATTTCTCGAGGTAAGAATGAGCAACCATTTTTACACCTATAAAGGTTAGCAGAAATGCTAATCCCGTTTTTAAGTAATGGAATTTGTGGATAATATTTACAAGTAAAAAGAACATAGACCGAAGTCCCATGATTGCGAATATATTTGAAAAAAACACAATGTATGGGTCTTTAGTTACTGCAAAAATGGCCGGTATAGAATCGACAGCAAAAAGTAAATCAGTAAACTCAACAATTAGCAAAACCAAAAACAATGGTGTTACCATTCTTTTTGCATTAATTTTTACGAAGAATTTTTTGCCTTCATATTTAGGATGAATCGCGAAGATTTTCGATGCCCATTTTACTACAGGATGATTTTCAGGGTCGATTTTATCATCGCCTTCTTTACTAAAAAACATTCTTATACCGGTAAAAACTAGGAATGCGCCAAAAACATAAAGTATCCAGGCAAATTTGGTAATTAATGCAGCACCAACGAAAATGAAAACGAAGCGCATTAAAATTGCACCTAAAATACCCCAGAAAAGCACACGGTGGTAATACTTTTCTTCAACTGCGAAAGCAGAAAATATTAGCACAATTACAAATATGTTATCTACAGACAGCGCATATTCAATTACATATCCCGTTAAAAATTCTAAGCCAAGGTTTTGCTTATAAATGGATAAGCTTTGCTCAAAATTGCCGGGGATTAAGGTAATATGGTGTTGATGTTTGACAACAATTTCTTTCAGGTGCGCAAAATCTTTAATTCCGTGCAGCTCCTGGCCTTCGGTTATCAGAATAAAATAAAAGCCAATGGCGAAGGCAACCATAATTAAGCTCATTATGCCCGCTTGCTTTAAGCTTACAACATGTTCTTTTTTACTGAATAAACCTAAATCGAGCGCTAAAATAAGCGTGATGAATAGCAGAAAACCTATGCTGAAAAGTAACTCGTTGCTCATTATTTTTTACGTTCGGTGGTGTATAGTACGAGTTGTTCCAACCCTGTTCTTGCCTCTCCAGCTTCAAATTGATGCAAAATCTGAAATGCCTCGTTTTGATAATCCTGCATTTTTTGATTTGCATAAAATACGCCGTCCTTTGCGTTTACAAAATCTATAATCTGCTGAATTTTTGCCGGGTCGTCCTGGTGGTTCTTAACAAGGTTAATAATTCTTTTGCGCTCCGGTTTATCGGAGTTATTTAAAGCATAAATTAAGGGAAGGGTAACTTTTTTCTCTTTAATGTCGATTCCTAAAGGTTTACCAACATCGTCGGTTCCAAAATCAAAAGTATCATCTTTAATTTGAAAGGCAATTCCAACCTTTTCACCAAATAACCGCATCTTTTCAACAGTTGCATCATCGGCCCCGGCCGACGCCGCTCCTGCAGCACAGCATGATGCAATTAAAGAAGCGGTTTTCTGGCGGATAACATCGAAGTAAAGTTCTTCAGATATATCCATTTTCCTAACTTTCTCAATCTGCAACAACTCGCCCTCACTCATTTGTTTAACTGCTTCTGATACAATCTGTAACAATCTATGTTCGTTATTGTTTACAGATAACAACAAACCTTTCGCTAACAAGTAATCGCCAACCAAAACGGCAATTTTATTTTTCCATAAAGCGTTGATGGAGAAAAAACCGCGGCGTTCATAAGCGTTGTCCACAACATCATCATGCACCAAAGTGGCAGTATGTAAAAGCTCTACCAACGCTGCGCCCCTGTGGGTAGATTCTGTAATTCCGCCGCAAAGTTTGGCAGCAAAAAACACAAACATTGGGCGCATTTGTTTGCCTTTTTGTTTAACAATATAATGGGTAATCCTATCAAGCAGCGGGGCATCGCTGTGCATGGAATCTTTAAAGGTTTTTTCAAACGCTTTAATATCAGCTGCTATAGGTTTTTTTATCTGTTCGATTCCCGGCATTAAGTCGAAAAATTTTGATTGCAAACTTAGGTTAATTTCCTATAAAAGTTTACATTTAATAAAATATTGCATTGAAAAAACGCTATAAAATTCTATTAGGTCTTTCGGTTTTGCTAATCGGAACATATTTCGCCGGGCCTAAACCCAAAAAGCCTGTTTACAATGAAGATTTAACCAGGGTACCCGACATTTCTGAACTGGAAAGCTATATCAAAACCATCGAAAGTGGTCATAAAATTAAACCAGGTAATGAAGCTGAAATCATATGGGCCGATTCTACCCACAAGCAAACGAAATATTCTATTGTTTACCTTCACGGTTTCTCGGCCTCGAAAATGGAAGGAAACCCGACACATTTAAACCTGGCAAAAAAGCTAAAGGCAAATTTGTTTCTTCCGCGTTTGGCAGAACATGGTATCGATACCATTGCGCCAATGCAATTTTTTACTGCCGATAAACTTTGGGAAACGAGCAAGCAGGCACTCGCCATTGGAAAAAAGCTGGGTAAAAAGGTTATTATTATCGGCACCTCAACAGGCGGAACAGTAGCCATAAAACTCGCGACCATTTATCCGGAAATCAATAGTTTAATTTTAATTTCGCCCAACGCGGCGATTAATGATAAAAACGCATGGCTTTTAAACGACCCTTGGGGCTTGCAGATAGCCAGAAAGGTTGTTGGAGGTGATGAAAGACGTGTTTTAGATAGACGGAGCGATGAATATAGAAAATATTGGTGCACCAATTACAGGCTGGAATCATTGGTTGAACTTGAAGAACTTGTTGAAAGTACAATGACTAAATCGGTATTTGCAAAAGTAAAACAACCCGTTTTAATGCTTTATTATTTCAAAAATAACCTCGAACAAGACCCTGTAGTTCGTATTGATGCGATGCTTAAAATGTTTAACGAATTGGGAACGGCGCCAGAGTTGAAAAAGAAAATCGCTATCCCTAACGGTGGAAATCATGTTTTAGGGTCGTACATAACTTCCAAAGATTTACCAAGTGTAGAGCTTGCAATTGACAATTTTGTTGGCAATGTTTTGAAGATACCGGTATCACAGCAGTAGTTTTTATTTTTCGATTTTTTAACCCATTTATATGAAGTTTTGCGCTAGTCTAATCCTGTCTTTAATTCTTGTATCCTGTAATATTTTTGCGCAGAAAACAGAACAGGCGAAGCCTTTAATAATTGGCGAAGTTCAGACCATTCAATCGGAAATTTTAAAAGAGAACAGAGCACTCAACATTTACTTGCCCGAAGGCTACAGTACCAATTCTGCTACAACTTACCCCGTAATTTATCTTCTGGATGGTTCTGCAAACGAAGATTTCATTCATGTAGCAGGTTTAATTCAATTTTTGACGATGATTGAAGCCATGCCGAAATCTATCCTGGTAGGCATTGCAAATGTGGATAGACGGAGAGATTTTACATTTCCTACTTCCATCGAACAGGATTTGAAAGATTTCCCAACCACAGGCAAATCAGAAAATTTTATCCAATTTATTGAAGAAGAACTTCAACCTTTTATTCAGAAAAAATACAAAACAAGCAATTCGAAAACAATTATCGGCCAATCGCTGGGCGGGTTATTGGCGATAGAAATTCTCCTGAAAAAGCCTCAGCTTTTTACCGGTTATTTGATAATTAGTCCGAGTTTGTGGTGGAATAAGGAGTCGCTTTTACTTCAGGCACCGAAGTATTTACAAAAACTATTGCCAAAGGGCACGGAGGTTTACCTATCAACAGGGACTGAAGGCAAACAAATGGAGAACGATGCCAAAAATTTATTAGCACTTTTGCGACAACAGAATAACATTAGAGTGGAATATCTGCCGCTTCCGGCGGAAAATCATTTAACAATTTTGCATAACGCCCTTTATAAAGGATTTATGTTTTTGTATCCGAAAATGAAATAGCTTTCCGATTTGCAAACGATCTAATTTTTAATGTTTTTTATGATAATTTCTGCGTGAACCCGGGAGTTTTCAATGAAAAGCTTGTGTGTATCTAAGCCACCACAAACCACGCCCGCGAGGTATAAGCCATTAACGTTTGTTTCCATCGTTTCTTCGTTGTAAACAGGGCAAAGGCTTTCAGGTAAGTTGATCCCAAATTTCCGTAGCATCGAAAAATCCGGCTGGTAGCCCGTCATGGCGATTACAAAATCGTTTGGAATGGTGCTTATACCTTCCGGCGTTTTAATGTCTACCTCACCTGGCCTAATCTCCAAAAGTTCAGCGTTAAAAAGTGCCTTTACTTCGCCCTCCTTAATTCGGTTTTGAATATCCGGCCTCACCCAGTACTTAACATGAGGACCCAAATCGCCGCTGCGAATCACCATAGTAACATTTGCACCCTTTCTATAGGTTTCGAGTGCAGCATCGACGCCAGAGTTGTTTGCGCCTACAACCACAACATTTTGAAAGGCATACAAATGTGGGTCTTTATAATAGTGCGTAACTTGTGGCAAATCCTCACCAGGAATATTCATCATTAATGGTACATCATAAAAACCTGTTGCAACAATTACATTCCCAGCGGTGTAACTGGATTTAGAAGTCGAAATCTCGAAAATATCATTCGGTTTTTCAACCTTTTCAACACGTTCAAACAGGTTGATGTTTAATTCGAATTTCTCAGCAACACGACGATAATATTCAATGGCTTCATTCCGGTTTGGCTTAGGGTTGATGGTTACAAACGGGACACCGCCAATTTCAAGTTTTTGCGAAGTTGAAAAGAAGGTCATAAAAACGGGATAATTGAACAGGCTGTTTACCAAAGCACCTTTTTCAATTATTACATAGCTTAAGTTAGCTTTTTTTGCCTCTATAGCACAAGCCATTCCGATTGGGCCGCTGCCAATAATTAATACATCGTAATGTTTTTGATTTGCCAATAGATTCTATTTATTTATGATATTGCCTGTCTAACTCGATATTTAACTTCCTAAGCTTTATTTAATTCCTTAACGCAATTAACTACTCATCACCTTGCTCGGGCACAAAAAATCAGTGGTTTCTAAACCAGTATTCTTTATTGCAGCATAACCACCGGCAACATCTATAACATTTTCTACACCCCGGGATTTTAAAATTGAAGCCGCTATCATCGAACGGTAGCCGCCTGCACAATGGATATAGTAAGCTCCCTTTGGATTAATTTCTCCTGTCCAATCGTTAATAAAATCTAACGGCCGACTTAAAGTAAACGCTAAGTGCTCAGATTCATACTCTCCAGGTTTTCGAACATCGAGAGCTGTAATTTCGCCTTTGTTTACAGCCTCCTCAAAAGCTTCGGCGGAGATCGATTCTATCGTGTCGATCTCTTTTCCGGCATCAGTCCACCTGTCAAAACCTCCGTCTAAATATCCAATCGTATTATCATAACCAACCCGCGTTAAACGCGTAATGGCTTCCTGCTGTTTTCCTTCATCGGTTATCAGCAGAATTGGTTGTTCCAAATCAGTAATTAAAGCACCAACCCAAGGGGCAAACTGCCCGTTTAAACCGATATTGATTGCATTCGGAATAAAACCTTTTGCAAAGGCCTGCGGGTCTCTGGTATCAAGCATTATTGCGCCAGTCTGGTTGGCTAAATTTTCAAATTCTTGTGGAGTCAACCCAACAAGTCCTTTTTCAAAAATACCGTCGATACTTTCTACCCCGCCTTTATTAATGGCCGCATTTTTTGCGAAGTATTGTGGCGGTGGCATAATTCCATCGGTAACTTCAGCAATAAACTGTTCTTTTGTTTGCGCTTTTAAGGCGTAGTTAACTTCTTTTTGATGGCCGAGCGTGTCAAAAGTTTCTTTGCTCATGCTTTTACCGCAGGCCGAACCAGCACCGTGAGCCGGATAAACGATCACATCATCGGCTAATGGCTTAATTTTTTCGTTTAATGAATCGAAAAGCATTCCTGCCAAATCTTCCTTGGTTAAATGCCCTTTCTGAGCCAAATCAGGTCGGCCTACATCACCAATAAAAAGGGTATCGCCACTGAAAATGCAATAATCTTTACCTTGTTCATCAGTTAATAAATAAGTGGTCGATTCCAGCGTGTGCCCAGGCGTATGTAATGCGGTAATGGTTAAGTTGCCTAGCTTAAACTGTTCGCCATCTTTAGCGATATGTGATTGGAAATCAGTTTTAGCGGTTGGGCCGTAAATAATCTTGGCACCAGATTTCTCTGCTAAATCTACATGGCCCGAAACAAAATCGGCATGAAAATGAGTTTCAAAAATATACTTGATTGTTGCGCCAGCTTTCTCCGCTTTCTTTAGATAAGTGGAAACTTCTCTCAGCGGATCGATGATTGCCGCTTCACCATTACTTTCTATGTAATAAGCAGCCTCCGCTAAACAACCTGTATATATTTGTTCTATTTTCATATCGTAAGTGTTAAAAACAAGCATCAGGTTTCAGATAAATCAAATCATCTCTAACCATTACTTTAACCTTTACCAACAAAAATAGGGCTAATTACTCATAACCGGAATGACTTGCATCATAATTGCAGAAGTTTTACTTAATTGGTTAGCTCGCCGCGTAGCGATTGCTCCATTAGCTTTTTACTTTCCTCAATTGGTAAATCCAACCCCATCACAAACATCAACTTGGTAACCGTAGCTTCGAACGTTAAATCGAAACCACTCAGAATACCCATTTGTTGCAATTCGCGGCTTGTTTCATATCTTCCGAGTTGCACAGAACCTTTTTTACACTGCGAAATGTCGATGATAATTTTGCCGTTATCAAGTGCCATTTTCAATGCATCTAAAAACCATTTAGCCGTTGTGGTGTTACCTGAACCGAAAGTTTCTAAAATAATTGCATTGACCTGAGAATTGGTAATTGCCTGGACGGCTTGCGGTGTAATGCCAGGATATAACTTAAGAACGCCGATATTGGAATTGAAATTTGTGCGTAGAATAAGCGGCTCTGCCGGCGCTTTTAAGATGTAGTTTTCGTGGAATTGCAGATGAACACCCGCCTCTGCCAGAATTGAATAATTTGGTGAGCGGAATGCCTCAAACTTTTCAATGTTATATTTTATCGAGCGGTTGCCTCTAAAAAGTTGCGCATCGAAATAAATACACACTTCGGGCACTAAAGCCTTGCCGTTTTCTTTTGTTGCCGCAATTTCAAGCGCAGTAATTAAATTCTCCTTTGCATCGGTTCTAATTTCTCCGATAGGCAACTGAGAACCGGTTAATACGACCGGTTTGCTGAGATTTTCGAGCATAAAACTCAATGCCGAAGCTGTGAAAGCCATTGTATCAGAACCATGCAGAATAACGAAACCATCGTACAAATCGTAATTTTTGTAAACGAGTTCGGCTAAGGTTTTCCAAATTTCCGGATCGATGTTGGACGAATCCAAAACCGGATTAAAAGAATGAACATCCAAGTGGTAATTAAGGCGACTTAATTCGGGCACATTTTCTTTTATCTGCTCAAAATTAAAAGGCACCAACATCCCGTTTACCGGGTCGTTTATCATACCGATTGTGCCACCAGTATAAATTATAAGGATTTTGTTCATTTGGTTTGGTAAAGGTTGCTCACCGCAAAAGAACGTAAAAGATTTCTATTTAAAGCTTAGTTTTACTCTAATTGTAAAATAACTGGTACATCAGCGACTACGAATGAAACTATATTCCAAAAATTTTCTTTGAGTTTTCGGTTGTTACACTTGCAATTTCCTCAACTGAAACCTGATATATTTCGGCTAGTTTTTGAGCAACGTAGATCAGGTAACTGCTTTCATTCGGTTTCCCCCTAAAAGGAACCGGGGCCAGATAAGGAGCATCGGTTTCGAGCACCAGGTTTGCCAGGGGTATATTAGCCAAAACAGCATCAAGACCAGCCTTTTTATAAGTAACAACGCCACCTATGCCTAAATAGAAATTTAAATCTATAGCCTGTTTTGCCTGCTCTAAATTTCCTGTGAAACAATGAAAAATGCCCCGCAGCTTCTCATCACGCTCGCTTTCTAACACTTCAAAAACTTCATCAAAAGCCTCGCGACAATGGATCACGATTGGCAGTGATAAATTTTTCGCCCAGCTAATTTGTTTATGAAACGCATCTTTCTGCTTATCTAATGTGGTTTTATCCCAGTACAAATCAATTCCGATCTCTCCTATTGCATATATTTTCCTGTTGCTTATGCTTTTATATATAACATCAAGTTGCTCTTCAAAACCATCTATCACGTCGCAGGGGTGCAAGCCAGCCATTGCGAAACAATGATTGGGATACTTATTTACCAAATCATCAATCATCGCAATTGAAGCTACATCTACATTAGGCAGGAACAACCGGTTTACATCATTTTCAAAGCAACGCTCCATCAATTGAGCTTGTTTTTCAGCATCTTGCTCGTAGTATAAATGGGTGTGGGTATCGGTAAAAATCATAGCGCAAAGATAATTGTTATCGTTCGAAGATTAGGGAAAAGTTTATCAAACAACAAAGCCCCGAAATGTGAAATTCCGGGGCTTTGAAAATGATTTATAACCGCTTATTGAGCTGGTGCAACCGGAGCCGGTGGAGCCGCAGCCGTTACCGGATTTCCTTTTTTAATAGATTTGATTTCGATATCAAAAACTAAAGGTGTAAATGGATTAATTGGTCCACCACCGTTTTCGCCATAACCTAGTTTTGATGGGATGATAATTTTAACTTTACCACCAACACCGATTAATTGAACGCCTTCGATAAAACCTGGAGCCAATTGACTAAGCACTAACGGACGAGCACTATATTGAGCCATTGGTGAGTGAATACCTGCCTCTTTAGCAATTTTTTCGTCTGATGTATCGAAAACATTGATTTTGCCATCGCCTTTTTTAGTTGTAAACTGGCCAGTATAATCTACCATCACGGTATCCGTTAAAGCCGCTCTTTCAGCATTACCCGGTTTTTCGATAACATACTGTAAACCCGAAGCTGTAGATTTAACCTCTAATTTATTGTCGTCGATGTATTTTTTAATTTTTGCAGACTCATTTGCTTTATTTTTAGCAATTAAAGCTTTGTATTCTGTCTCGAAGAAACTTCTTTTCTTTGTTTCGAAAGTAGAATCTGCTTCATTCGCAGCTTTGTGCAATACCTTTTCAATTTTTACCGTAAAGGTTGCGTAGTTACTTTTCAAACCTGCTGGTTTTGGCTGGCCAGAATATTTTGCCATCGAATCTAAATTCAATTTGAACGACGCACTATCGCCTTCGCCTAACATTTTTAAAGCAGCAACTAAATCGCCTTTAAACATCGATTTGCTAATCGGGAAAAAAGCTGGACGTTCATTGTCATAAGTGTTTACTAAAGTCGAGTCCGCATTTGTAGCGCTTTCAACAGTTTGTATACCATTTAATTTTACGAAATCGCCTTCTTTGATTTTTTCTTTGCCTTCATCTTTTAAGATTTTGTACTGCAAATCTCCTTCACCTTTTTTGTAATTGTTACAAGCAGCTAAGCCTAACGTTGCTGCAAATAGAATAATTATTCCTTTTTTCATTATTTGTCTATTGATTTTTGTTTGTCATGAAGCTTGCTTCGCAGGTTTCATTATTTTAATTGATTTTTCCTTTTTCAAGCCCTGCTTAGCAGGTTTTAGTATTTAATTATTGATTTTCTTAATTCAGTATAGCACTATTATAACAATAGCTGGCTTTTATATTCTGGCAATATCGACTTAAACTCTTCAATTACCTCAGTTAGTGATTTATCTGACGCACCGCCAGCTGCATTTCTGTGCCCACCTCCATTGAAATACTTTTTGCAAATTTCGTTGGCAGAAAAATCTCCAGTAGAGCGTAACGATAACTTCACTTTATCTGGCCTTTCGATAATCAAAGCGGCCAAACGAATTCCATTTATGGATAAAGCGTAATTTACCACACCTTCAGTATCGCCGGTTGCACTGTGGTATTTTGCAAGTTCATCTTTGGTAACCGTAATAATTGCCGTGTTAAACTCGTGGAAAACTTCAAGCTTGTTCGATAAGCAATAACCAAGAAAGCGTAAACGATCTTCGCTCGCATTATCGTAAACCAATTGATGAATTTTCCAGTGCTCGGCGCCTAAATCGATAAGGTTTGCCGCAATGCGATAAACATTCGAGGTGGCTAATGGAAAACGAAACGATGCAGAATCGGTCATTATTCCTGTATAAAGACATGATGCAACGTCTTTATTAATGCCTTTTTCATCCTCTAACTGATTAACAATAAAATCGTAAACCAATTGAGCGGCTGCACAGGCATTGATATCCCAATGGCGGTAATCGTCAAAATCTTCAGGGTCTAAGTGATGATCAATCATTACTTTTTTCGCTGAAGCTGCTCTTACCAGTTCGCCTAAATCATTAATTCTGCTTAGTGTGTTAAAATCCAAACAAAAAATCAGCGCTGCTTCTTCTACAAGTTTTGCGGCTTTTTCTTGTTCTTCTGTAAAGATAACGACGTCGGCATTATTTGGCATCCAATGTAAAAACACGGGGTAATCGGTAGGCGTTATCACTTTTACGTGATGGCCTTTTTGAATTAAATAGCCATATAAACCTAAAGACGAACCCATTGCATCGCCATCAGGTTTGTGATGTGTGGTGATTACAATTTTCTGTGGCGTAGCCAATAAGGATTTTAACTCTGTTAATGTAAGCATAATTTTTGCGCTGCAAAGCTAAGTAAATTTAGTATTAGTTGAGCTCTTATTTAACTCATTAATGATAATGTTTCAAAGCGTGCTCCAATTTCGCTATAAAAAGAAAACGGGTTAGCCTTCATTAAAGGCTAACCCGCTTATTGTAAAAAAGGTTGTCTGTTAAAATTTGTAAGATATTGTTGTAACGAACTGACGTGGAGGAATTGGGTTCACACTATAATTTTCATGTACAAAATAGTTTAACTCATTAGAGATGTTCGCAACTTTAGCAAGCAGCGAAATCTTTTTCCAGCTGTAGCCAGCCGAAAAATCGAAGGTTGTAAAAGCGCTTAAAGGAATAATACCTGATGAAGAGTTGTTTTTTGTTGTGTTCCGTCCACCATTTCTATCACCTGTATAAAAAGCTGATGCGCCAAATTTTAGGCCTTTAACCGCACCATCCTGAAAGGTGTAAAATACTGTTCCATTTGCGGTGTTTTTTGTTGTTCCAACAACACGTTCCCCCTCAACAATACCGTTAACAGCCAATGTTGATGTGTATCGCATATAATTATAAGCGTAGCCGGCTATAAAGTTTAACCCAGGCAGCACCACTCCCGATACATCAATTTCGATACCATCGCTTGCAGTAGCGCCCGAAAATTCACGTTTTGTTGGATCTGCTAAAGCAGTCTGCGCAAATTTGTCATTTTTAATTCTGTACACCGTTAAGTTGGCCGAAAGCTTTCCTTTAAAGAAATCGTTTTTGATGCCCGCTTCATATTGGTCGATTATTGATGGCCCCATTGGACCATTGGTTGCAATATCGATGCCTGTATTAGAGGTGAAATTGTTAGAGTAGCTCGCATAAATTGAAGTTGATGAAACCGGCTGATAGATCAAACCAAATTTTGGAGAAAAAGCCTTATCAATTTTATCAGCGGCGCTTCCCTTCGAATCTACACCGCTGGCAAGTGTGTTTATGGTTGTTGTTGGCGTTTTCTGGAACGACCACCGAACTCCGGCCAACACCTTAAACTGCTCAGTTAATGATATCAAGTCCTGAACAAAACCACCCATTCTAAATACATTCGCATTTGTATTTGTAAGTAAAGTGGTGTTGGGCATATTAAAATTACTTGGTTTATCAAAAGATGATGGGTCTAACAGATTTACGCTATCGTAATAGGTAGGCGCAGCGGCAGGCAAAACGTTTGTTGAAGCAAAGCCACCGGTTTTGGTTTTAGACTGGTCTGCATCAGCACCAACCAAAAGGCTGTTTTTGAATCCTGCCAGTTTAAAATTTCCAGTTAAATTTACTTGCTGATTAAAAGTAACCTCCTCAATATCAGAGCGGGTTAACGCCCTGTTCCAAATGCCCGCAGCGTTAGCAGCAGGGCGTTCGGCCGAGAAATAGTCTCTGTTATAGGCTTGCACAGCAGCAATAACGTTTAGTTTCCAATCATCATTAAATTTGTGGTTTAATACAGCCTGGGCCGTTGAAGTATTGGTTTTGTTGTATGCCCAGTTTGTATTAACGAATACATTTCTTGCCAAAGGAGCAAGCGCATTACCAACTGTTCCGATTCCAAAATCTGGGGTAAAATTACTTTTCAGGTAATCTCCCTGTACAATCAGTTCGGTGTTTTCGCTAATTTTGTATAATAGAGAGGGGTTTACATAAAACCTTTTTGAGCTAACATTATCCCTGTAACTCCCTGCTGATTCATAAGTGCCAATTACTCTAAAAGCCACTTTTTTAGAGATAGGACCATATATATCTACTATTGGTTTGTATAAATCGTAGCTACCAACACGCATAGAAACTTCAGCACCATATTCAAATTTCGGCTTCTTCGTAACCATGTTTACTACTGCGCCACCACTAACGCCGCCATACAAGATTGCAGCACTACCTTTTAAAACCTCAACAGATTCTAAAGTGCTTGCTTCCGGACTTCCGCCAATTGTTGTTCTGGCCCCGTTTTTAAAAACATTATTTGAACCCAGGCTATAGCCTCTTGCGTAAAAGTTTTCGCCTACCGAACCTCGGTTAGCGCCCAAAGCCACGCCATTAATGTTTTTCATTACGTCACCTAGCGTATTGGCTTGCTGATCACGAATAACCTGAGCACCGACAATTTGAACTGCCTGAGGCAAATCAATTGGCGCAATCGCTATCTTTCCTAAATTAACCGGCTTTTTATTTGGTGTTTTATATCCGTTTATAGAAACCTCATCTAACTGAGAGGCCGATTCTGAAATCGAAAAATTTACGGTGGCAGACTGCCCATCAATAATTGTAACTTCTTGCTGCATGGCTTTTACTCCAACGGCAGAAATTTTAACGATATATTTTCCGTCAGTTAAATTATTGATTGTAAAGTTACCATTCTGATCGGTTTGAGTGGTTTTGCCGCCGTTCTTTAAACCAACACTCACATATGGTGCAGCTTTCCCATCGCTGGTTTTTACCTGGCCGCTAATGCCTGCTACTTTGTTTTGGGCTATTAAGTTTACTGATAAAAGTAGCATTACGATTATCAGATTTGAGATACGGGTAAATTTTTTATTCATGATTATTTGGATTGATTCTAAACAGCCGCAAAGGTAATATCGCCACGGTAATTTCCAAATTTTATTTAGACTTATTTTAAATAGAAAACCATTTTAGTTAAATATCCATCTTAAACTCATCTAAAAGGCTATTTCAGGAGAAATAAAAAGTTTAAAAAACATCAACCTTAATTTGGCATTGAAATCGCGCTCCATAGATGAGTAAAGATTTAATAAACATTTATCTTTCAGTAATTAAAATGTACTTTTGCAAAAAATTTGATATTAAAGCACAATGAGCACTAACAGAACTTTTACCATGATTAAGCCAGATGCGGTTGCAAACGGCCATATTGGATCAATCTTAAACGACATCACAAATGCAGGATTTAAAATCGTTGCATTGAAATATACTAAGCTAACTGATGAAACTGCTGGTCAGTTTTACGCAGTACATGCAGAACGTCCTTTTTACAAAGATTTAGTAAGCTTCATGTCGTCAGGACCGATTGTTGCGGCAATTTTGGAGAAAGACAATGCGATTGAAGATTTCAGAAAGCTAATCGGTGCAACAAATCCGGCTGAAGCTGCAGAAGGTACAATCCGCCAGAAATATGCGAAATCTATCGATGCGAATGCAGTACATGGTTCAGATTCAGACGAAAATGCTGAAATCGAAGGAAATTTCTTTTTCAAAGCTGACGAACGTTTCTAAAAAACGGTTTAAATAGAATTTAAAACCTCGATTAGTCGGGGTTTTATTGTTTTATAAGTTTTGTATCTTTCGCCCCATAAATAATAACAAATCGTTTTCCTCCGTTAGGAAACAACAATAAAAACACACAAATGAAAAAAACTATCGTAACAATATTTGCTTTAGGCATTGCTTTTAACTCTATTGCGCAGACAAAAAAGCCTGTTGCAAAAAAGCCAGTTACCGCGACTAAGACAACCGCAGCACCTTTAGCATTAAAATCCAGTTTAGATTCTGTTAGCTATGCGTTCGGTTCATCTATTGGGGCCAGCCTAAAAACAACCGGACTTTCTACCATGAATTACGAGGTATTATTGAAAGGCCTTAAGGATGCATTTACAGGCGGCAAAGTAATTTTAAATCAACAACAGGCACAACAATGCATTAATGATGCACTTACCAACGCTAATAAAGGCAAGTTTACCGGAAACATCACCGAAGGGAAATCTTTTTTAGCGCAAAATGGCAAACGTGCCGGCGTAAAAACGACTGCTAGTGGCCTGCAGTATGAGGTTTTAACAGTGGGAACAGGTGCTAAACCGACATCAGTATCTGATTCTGTATTGGTTCATTATAAAGGAACGTTACTAAACGGAAAGCAGTTTGATAGCTCGTATGATCGTGGCGAGCCCATTACTTTTACTTTAAACCAGGTTATAAAAGGGTGGACAGAAGGCGTACAACTGATGAACGCAGGATCTAAGTATAAGTTATTTGTGCCTTACGATTTAGCCTACGGTGAGCGGGGTTACGGACCAGACATACCGCCCTACAGTACATTAATTTTCGAAATCGAGCTTTTAAAAGTTAACGGTAAATAATAAATTGTAAAACATTATTTCTTATTAAGATGTTAGATATATCAAAATTAACATCATGAAAAGAACATTCCCTTTAGTACTGATTGCATTTTTATGCACCACCTTAAGCAGTTGCGAACTTGTAGAAGGTATATTTAAAGCCGGCGTTTGGTCTGGAATTATAGTCGTAGTAATCGTAGTTGCGGTAATAATCTGGATATTATCCAAGGTATTTGGTGGTAAAGGATAATTATAAATTACTTTAAGTATTAATTTTAAAAAAAGCTGAAGACGAAAACTTCAGCTTTTTTGTTTACAAAAAAATCATTTCTGTTATCACTTCACTGCCGGCATGCGCATTTAGTTTCTGAATTATGCCCTGCCTTACCAATACGAGTTCATTTTTTATTACCGAAGATTCAATACGTATAAAAAGCTTTTTATCGTGGATATAAATTTGCTTTGTGCGGTTCGCTATTGCCGTACCCATAATTTCGGGCCATATGGCGAGGATGGAGGTCTCATCGAATTTACGGCGCAACCTGTACACATCAAGCATTTTGCCGATGGCATCTTTAAGGGTAACATCATTGGGTTTACGCATGCTTTATATGTCCGTTTTCTACTTCAAACAAAGTTACATCAACTTCTATCTTCTTAAAAATTGATTTAACCCGTTCGATTCCTGTATCAGTAATAAATATTTGTCCGAAATCGTGATGAGAAACCATTTGCATAAGTTTCTGCACGCGACTATCATCTAGCTTGTCGAAAATATCATCCAACAACAATAATGGTTTAAAGCCTTTATTTTTAGCGAGATAGGCATATTGAGCCAGTTTTAACGCAATTAAAAATGACTTTTGCTGGCCTTGGGAGCCAAATTTTTTCAAAGCCATTCCACTTATTATAAAAGCAAGCTCATCTTTATGAACTCCAGTTGTTGTACGCTCTAAAACGCGGTCCTTTTCAACAGATTTCTGCAACAACTCATCAAAAGGAGTTTCATTTAGCTGCGATAGATAAGACAGTTCAACGGTTTCCTTGTTATCAGTAAGGTAGCTATAATACTCGTTAAATAAAGGGATAAACTCATTCATAAAGGCCTTACGAATGGCAAAAATCTTCTTACCGGCGTTAATCAATTGTTCATCGAGTATTTGAAGCAACGTAGCGTCGTACCTTTTAGTAAGGGCAATTTGTTTTAGCAACGCATTTCTGTTTGCCAGCACGCGGTTATAAGCTATTAACTGGTCGAGGTAATGTGAATCAGTCTGCGAAATCACGTTATCAATAAACTTTCTTCGCTCCTCGCTTCCCTCCATAATCAGGTTTACATCATAGGGCGAAACCATTACAACAGGAAACAGTCCAATATGATCGGCAAGTTTATCGTATTCTTTTTTGTTGCGCTTAAATTGTTTTTTCTGATTTCTTTTTACGCCACAGCTAATTTTTTCATTTTTCAAATTCCGGTTAAAATCGCCCTGAATCATAAAAATGTCTTCGCCGGTTTTAATTTGCTGCCCGTCAATCGGGTTAAAATAACTTTTACACAAACAAAGGTAATGTATGGCATCGAGCATATTCGTTTTTCCTGAGCCGTTATTGCCTGTAAAAACGTTTACGGTATCAGAGAAGCTGATTGCTGCATCGCCATAGTTTTTGAAATTAAGAAGGGTAATGTTCTTCAACCACATAATTATGCCGCAATTTACCTAATTTTTACCCTTCAAATGTTCAATGTTAAAAATTAAAGCTTACATTCATCGCAAGTATAAATATATGGTAGCACAAAAAATGTTAGAAGGAAATGTCCTTTGGTCTTACGATTACGAACTTAACAACGAGAAAAATTTTGGTTGGATAAAAAGGTTTGCGGGCATGTTTTCTTTTTTAAAGCCGTTGCATAATCACGAGGGCAATATTTTACTTGCATCCAACGGCTTATTTATCACAGGCGATGAGCATTTAGAATTGCCGCTTTCAAACATTGAGGAAGTTTACATGGGTTTCGACGAACTTTTTCCAGCTTCGTCAGTAAAAAATCTGGGCATGTTCTGGCAACCAATTAGGATTAAATCATTTATAAACCACTCCGAAAGCCAAACGGTTTATCTGGTGATAAATCATACCGGCTTTTTTAGCGACAACAAAACGTGGTTCAATACCCTAATTAGTTTATTGCGTTGATAATTTAAAACTTGAAAATTTCTGCCCCTAAATAACTATTGTTTAATTAAATACTTGAAAATAAAGGTTGATACTTTGATTGAAAAACGTATTTTTGCAATCTTAATTTTTTAAACAAACATGTCTACAACAGATAACCAGACAACTCAACCTATTAGAAAAGGTTCTTTTTTACAGGAAAATAATAAAAGCCTGTTATTTATAGCAGGAGCTGTAATCGTTTTAATTGGTGTTTATATTTGGTACCAAAACGTATATTTAAAAGATCGTGCACAGGAAGCTGCGAGCAAAATGTTCAAAGCCGAGCAATTAATTGGTGTTGATTCTTTATCGAACAAAGCAATTAAAGGCGAAGGTGGTTATCCGGGATTAGAGCAAATTGCTAAAGATTACGATAATACAAAATCAGCAAATTTAGCAAACCTTTATTTAGGAGGCATTTATTTACGCAAAGGCGAATACAAACAAGCAATTGATGCTTTGAGTAAGTACAGCGCTACTGGCAGTCCGGTTGCAGACCCTTTAGCTTTAGGTTTATTGGGCGATGCTTACAGTGAATTAAAAGATTATAAACAGGCTGTTACTTATTATAAGAAGGCTGCTGATAAATCGAGCAAATTTACATCTCCTATGTTTTTAAAGAAATTAGGTTTAGTGAACGAAAACCTGAAAGATTTTAAAGGTGCTGTAGAAGCTTATACTAAAATTAAAACGCAGTACCCGGAAAGCCAGGAAGCACAATTAGTTGATGCTTATATCGCAAGAGCTCAGGAACAGGTTAAGTAATCATTAACTAACATAATATAAAAGACCTTCAAATGAAGGTCTTTTTTTTTGTAGTCATTTTTGCAAAAAACACGCTTCGCTAACGTAGCATCTTAGTCTCTGCCGGGACAGTTGCCTACCTGTGGGCGAAAGGTTCCATCACGCTTGTGACGAACGTCATGAGCAGGACACTATTTGTTAAAAGCAGTCATGGTTTGCGCAGGGCCAACCGTTACAAAACTTTTTACCAATTCGACGCTTTTATCTATCAGCGCAGGCAATTCTAATTGCTCTTTCTTATCAAATAAACCTAAAACAAAGTCAACTTGCCTGCCTTTAGGGTAATCGCTGCCAATGCCAAAGCGCAAACGGGCATAATTTCGTCCGCCGCAAACTTCTTCGATACTTTTTAAACCATTGTGGCCTGCAGAACTTCCCTGAAGTTTTAAGCGAAGTTTACCCAGCGGCAAAGCCAGATCATCTACAATCACCAAAACATTTTCCGGTGCAATTTTAAGTTCTTTCATCCAATAGTTTACCGCTTTTCCACTCAGGTTCATAAAAGTGGTTGGCTTAATTACATGGAGCTTTTTGCCTTTAAAACCTACCTCCGCATAATAAGCCAGGCGAATGTTTTCGAAACTTCCGCCTAAACCTTTAACCAGCTCATCGGCAATATCAAAGCCAATATTATGGCGTGTATGCGCATAATCCGGACCAATATTACCCAAACCAACTATTAAATATTTCATAGCTGCAAATGTAAAGGCTTAAAGCGAAAAGACCAACAAGGAAGAAGTAATAAGGGGAAAATCAACAAAGATAAAGGCTAATCAAAAAAAAAGCGGTGCAATAAATGCACCGCTTAATTCTGTAATCAGAAAATCTTCCAGATTCTGATTATTTTTTACCTTTAGCAGCTTCAGTTTCTGCTTGTTTTAATGCTCTAGACATTGCAACTGAAACGATTGTATCTTCAGGTGTGTTAGTGATAGCATATTTGTTGCCTTGTAAATCGCGAACACGGAATAAGCTACCAACTTCTAATTTTTCTAAACTTACTTCAACGTTTTGAGGCATATCAGCAGGTAAAGCTTTAACACGAAGTTTACGTAATTTTTGGATTAACTTACCACCCATTTTAACGCCTGGAGAAGTTCCTGTTAATTTTACAGGGATTTCCATTACGATTTCCTTTTCATCAAATAACTGAAGAAAATCGATGTGCATTAATACATCGGTAAGTGGATGAAACTGAGTGTCTTTTACGATAGCTTTAGTTTTAGCACCGTTAACATCAATCTCTACAAAGTTCACTTCCGGGGTATAAATAACATCTCTTAAATCAGCAATAACCACAGCTAAGTGTTGTTGCTCTTTTCCACCATACAATACCGCCGGAACTTTACCTTCGTAACGAAGTTCCTTGGCATCGCGTTTCCCTACGTTCTCTCTTGGAGAACCGCTAATTGCGATTGTTTTCATTTTATTTATATTTATTTATTAAAATTCTTTTTGAGTCTGCCGCTAAATCGTAAAACGAATAACGATCAACGTTTATACTCTAAACAAATCGCTGATTGAACCATGCTCATTTACATTGGCAATTGCCCTTGCAAATAAACTAGCTGTACTCAGCACTCTAATTTTCGAACTTTCCTGTTTTAGAGGAATCGTATCGGTAACGATTAATTCTGACAGCACAGAGTTTTCAACCGTTTCAATTGCTTTGCCTGATAATACAGCATGCGTACAAACTGCACGTACACTTGCTGCACCGTTTTCCATAATCAAGGCCGCAGCTTTTGATAAGGTTCCGGCGGTATCACAAATGTCATCAATCAGTACTACATCCTGTCCGGTAACATCGCCAATAATCGACATCGATTCGATTTCATTAGCACGTTTACGGCGTTTATCGCAAATAATAACTTCAGCATTAAAAAATTTCGCAAAGGTACGAGCCCTGTATGAACCACCCATATCTGGTGATGCAATAGTTAAATTTGGCAGGTTCAAACTCTTAATGTAAGGAACAAATATTACCGAACCATCTAAGTGATCAACCGGAATATCAAAAAATCCTTGTATCTGCGCAGCATGCAAATCCATCGTCATAATGCGGTGAATGCCTGCTGATTTTAACAAATTCGCAACCAATTTAGCACCGATAGCAACACGCGGTTTATCTTTTCTATCCTGACGGGCCAAACCATAATAAGGAACTACTGCTGTTATATAATGTGCTGATGCGCGTTTCGCTGCATCTACCATTAATAAAAGTTCCATTAAATTATCGCTGGGCTGATAAGTAGATTGGATTAAAAAAACATCACAGCCCCGGATTGATTCATCAAATGAAGGCTGAAACTCACCATCGCTAAACTTGTGGATAGTAACATCACCAAGTGGCTTGCCGTAACTTTCAGCAATTTTTAATGATAATCCTCTTGAACCTGTTCCGGAAAATAATTTAACCGGGTTAAACTGCAATGGCATGATCCGTGAGTAGTTTACGGTTTAAAAAAAATCGGATCATGCATTTTCTAAATACATGATCCGATGCTAAATTTTGTTGTCCGACCTGGATTCGAACCAAGACAAACAGTACCAAAAACTGTCGTACTACCCTTATACTATCGGACAAACTACTTATCGAGGATATATCCCCGAAAGGGAATGCAAATGTAGGCAGCATATTTTAAATATGCAAGAGTGATTTCAAAAAAAAAGTAAAATTTATTTCTGTTTCGAAAAGATTGAAAATTTCTGTTCGCACCGTGCAACGTTTTCAATTAAAAGCCGACTTTATAGGTCAAACCTATAACCCTTTTACTATCAATTACTAAACGAACTATGAGATACTCGAAAATTAACAACCTAACCGGCTGGTTATGTTTTTTTATTGCAAGCATCACTTACATTTTAACCTTAGATAAATTTGCAAGTTTTTGGGATTGCGGCGAATTTATTGCCTCAGCCTTCAGACTTGAAGTTGTGCACCAACCTGGAGCGCCACTGGTTTCGATGATTCAGAGAGCGTTTTCGGCATTTGCACTAGGTGATAAAACTAAGGTAGCTTATTTTATGAATGTGGCTTCTGCCCTGGCCAGTGCTGCAACAATTCTCTTTCTCTTCTGGACAATCACCGCCCTCGCGAAACGGATTTTGATAAAAGGAAACCAAGCCCCAACTGGCTCCCAAACGCTAAGCATAATTGGAGCAGGCCTTGTAGGCGCACTTGCTTATACTTTTTCGGATAGCTTTTGGTTTTCGGCAGTTGAGGCAGAAGTTTACGCTTTATCGTCGCTTTGTACAGCCGTTGCCTTCTGGGGGATTTTAAAATGGGAATCGCAGGCAGATGAGCCCCGTGCAGACCGATGGCTGGCATTTGTAGCCTATGTGATAGGCCTTTCGATTGGTGTGCATCTGTTAAACTTATTGGTTATTCCTGCCCTTGTGTTTGTTTATTATTTTCGAAAAACACCAAACCCAACCAACAAAGGGATTATTAAAACTTTTTTACTTTCTATTCTAATGCTCGCCTTTGTTCAGTTTGGCATCATTCAATACTCAGTAGCAGCGGCTGCATACATGGATTTATTTTTTGTAAATACTTTGGGATTCGGCTTCGGAACGGGCGTTTTATTTTTCGCGGTGTTAATAATTTCTGCATTGGTTTTTGCAATAAGATACTCGGTTAAACAAAAGAAACAGTTTCTTAATCTTGCTTTGGTTTCAACCGTTTTACTAATATTCGGTTATAGTTCCTTTTCAATGCTGATTATAAGGGCGCATGCCAAGCCAAACCTCAATAACACAAACCCTGAAAACGCTTTTACCTTTTTAAACTATGTAAATCGTGCTCAGTATGGAGACAGACCATTACTGTTTGGAGAAAATTACAACACAGAAAAAATAGACGTTAAAGAAACGGGAAAATTATATAAAAAGGGCGAATTGAAATATGAACCTGCCGGAACCAAATCAGATTACGTTTATGCAGAAAAAACTTTGTTACCAAGAATGTACAGCGATAAACCTGAACATCAAAAGTTTTACAAAAGCTGGATGGGTTTTGACGACTCGCACAAACCAGGCCTTTTAGACAACATAAATTACATGTTTTCTTTCCAGACGGGCCAAATGTATATGCGCTACTTTATGTGGAATTTCGTTGGCCGGCAAAATAACCAGGATGGACAACTTGGCGAAAATGGCGGCGGGTGGTTAAGTGGCGTTAAACCTATTGATGCGCTTCGTTTTGGCGATCAGAAAAATCTACCGCCTTCTATCGTTGAAAATAAGGCTTACAACAGGTTTTTCTTCCTTCCGTTGATTCTGGGCTTAATTGGTGCGGTGTGGCATTTCAAAAAAAACCAGAAGCAAGCAGGCGTAATCGGGCTCTTGTTCTTTTTCACCGGGGTTGCAATTGTGCTCTACTTAAACTCTGTTCCTATCGAACCGCGTGAACGTGATTACGCTTATGTAGGCTCATTTTATGCATTTTCAATTTGGATTGGCTTAAGCGTATTCGGACTAAAAGATTGGGTCTTTAGAAAAGTGACGCAAAAAAAAGCCGCTGTCTTTGCTTCACTAACAGCGCTTATTGCTGCCCCGGTTATTATGGCTACACAAGGTTGGGACGACCACGACCGTTCAGAAAGCCATCTGGCACGAGACATTTCAATCGACTATTTAAAATCATGCGCACCAAACGCCATCCTGTTTACCTATGGAGATAACGATACCTTTCCGGTATGGTATGCGCAGGAAGTTGAAAATATCCGGCCGGATGTACGGATTGTAAACCTGAGTTTATTCACGGCAGATTGGTACATAGACGGTATGAAGCGCAACCAAAACGACTCTAAACCGCTACCAATTTCAATGAAACCCAACCAATATGCCGAGGGAACACGGGACGTAATTTACTATCAGGACTATAAAATTGCCCAAAGCGTAGAACTGAAACAACTAATGGAGGTTTTGTTATCTGATAATGATGAAGACAAAATCACACTTCAGGATGGTTCAAAGGCAAATATCCTTCCTACTAAAAAATTCAAATTAAGTGTAAACCAACGTGAAGTTCTTGATACGGGAACTGTTCCTACCGAGGATGCGGGTAAAATTGCCAGTACAATGGAGTGGACGTATAATTCCAATTACCTTACAAAAGGAACCTTGGCATTGCTGGATATTTTAACGCACAACAAATGGCAAAGACCAATATATTTCAGTGGAGCAATGCCCGATGAGCAGTATGTTGGTTTAAATAAATATTTATATGCTGAAGGATTGAACTATCGGCTCCTCCCGCTTAAGCCAGATACCTCGAAGCAGGAAATGTTTGAGCAGGTTAACGTAAAGCCATTTTTCGACAATATGGTAACCAATTATAACTACGGAAATATTAAATACGCTAACCATTTAGACCGACAATCGGCAGACGATGTGACCATGTTTTCGAATATGTTTAATGGTTTAATTACTGGCTTAATTAACGAAGGCAGGATTGCAGAAAGTAAAGCCGTTGTGAACAAATACTACCAGGTGATGCCGCTTAAATTTTACAGCATGAGACATGTAATGAGTTCATTTTATTTTACAGAAAACCTTTATCGATTAAATGATTTAGCCCGGGCAAATGCATTTATCAATCAATCGGCAGATTACATGACGAAAGAACTTACACACCTGGCAGATGTTTCGGAAAGTAAAAACAAGTTATCGTCTGAAAGAGATGTGCACGTTTATATGACTTATTTAGGCCAGATGGTAAAACTGACCCAAGCCTATAAGCAAACCGATTTGAGCAACAAACTGGAAAAAGAATACAATCAGTTTGTAAACAGGTTTGCCCCATTTGCCGGAAGCTAATCCGAACATCACCATTATGCCAAAACCCGTAAAGTACTGTTTCAAAAGCACTTTGCGGGTTTTGGTTTACTTAAGAGCAATTTTGTGTAATTTTTACCGGCGCAGCAGACTCAATTGCGTTAAAAAGTGTAAAAACAATGGGAGTTATTCCTCATTTATCGACTATATTAATTAATTTCGGCAGCATTTTTATGTGCAGGAATATTTAATCATCATTATCAAAAACCAATGAATTATTCAAAAGTTAATAATATAACGGGCTGGGTTTGTTTTTTAATTGCTACCATAACATACGTCTTAACATTAGAACCATCAGTTAGTTTCTGGGATTGTGGCGAGTTTATCGCATCTGCGTTGAAAATGCAGGTTGTTCACCAACCCGGAGCACCTTTATTTTTAATGCTACAAAGGTTTTTCTCCATATTTGCTTTCGGAGATGTAACCAAAGTTGCTTATTGGATGAACATTGGTTCTGCGCTATCAAGTGCTGCAACCATCCTATTTTTATTTTGGACAATTACCGCACTCGCTAAAAAAACTATAGTTAAAGCTGGTGAAAGCTTAACATCAGGGCAATTAATAAGCATTATGGGCGCCGGTGTTGTTGGTGCATTGGCCTACGCCTTTTCAGATAGTTTTTGGTTCTCTGCAGTAGAATCTGAGGTTTATGCTCAGTCATCTCTATTTACAGCTATCGTTTTCTGGGGTATTTTGAAATGGGAAGCCCACGCTGATGAGCCAAAAGCCGATAGATGGCTTTTATTCATCGCCTATATTATGGGTTTATCAATCGGTATTCACCTGTTAAACCTTTTAACCATACCAGCAATTGCCTTTATTTACTATTTCAAAAAAACAGGCAAAGCAACAACTTCGGGCATTTTTAAAACGCTTATCGTTGGTATCTTAATTTTGGGCGTTATCCAATATGGAATTATCCAGTATCTGGTATCTTTTGGCGCATACTTCGATTTGTTTTTCGTTAACACTTTGGGTTTAGGCTTTGGAACCGGCGTTTTATTCTTCGCTGTTTTAATTATTGCCGCCTTCGTGTGGGGTATTCGCTACTCCATCAAACATCAAAAGAGATTACTCAATTTAGGCCTTATTTCTACGGTTTTAATCATTTTTGGATACGCTTCGTTTGCGATGATAATCATCAGAGCTAAAGCCGACCCAAATTTGAACAACAGCGCCCCTAAGGATGCATTCTCATTTTTAAGCTACTTAAACAGAGAGCAATATGGCGATAGACCATTACTTTTCGGACCGGATTACAACTCGGAAAGAACCGGTGTAACTGAAGGAAAAACAATATGGAGAAAAGGCGCTGAAAAGTATGAAGTTGCAGGCAAAAAGAACGATTACGAATACGCAGATAATACCTTTTTACCACGTATGTACAGCGATGACCAAAAACACGCAGAGTTTTACAAGGAGTGGATGCATTTGGACGATAGCAAAAAACCAAACTTAGTTGATAATGTTGGCTTTTTATTCAGCTACCAAATCGGTTATATGTATATGCGCTATTTTGGATGGAACTTTGTTGGACGCCAAAATGATGAACAAGGACAGGGAAGCGGCTTCGAAGGTACTTCGTTAAGCGGAATAAAACCCATCGACGCAATTTGGCATGGCGATCAAAGTCATTTGCCGCCGTCTACGGTTGATAATAAAGCATACAATAGATTCTTTTTCTTGCCATTGATTATCGGTTTAATGGGTGCAATTTGGCATTTTGGCCGCAACCAGAAAGATGCCGGGGTAGTTGGTTTATTATTTTTCTTTACAGGGATTGCAATTGTTTTATACTTGAATCAGAAACCGTTAGAACCGCGTGAGCGTGATTATGCCTACGTTGGTTCGTTTTACGCCTTTGCAATATGGATTGGACTAGGGGTTTTAGCGATAAAGGAATGGCTGTTTAAAAAGCTTACCCCTGCAACCGGTGCAATTGCAGCCTCTGTTATTGGCTTGTTTGCTGCTCCGGTTATAATGGCGCAACAAGGTTGGGACGATCATGATCGTTCTACAAAAATGGTCGCTCATGATATCGCATTAGATTACCTACAATCCTGCGCACCAAATGCCATACTATTCACCTATGGTGATAATGATACTTACCCGCTTTGGTATATCCAGGAAGTTGAACGGGTGCGTCCGGATGTACGTATCGTTAACCTGAGTTTGTTTGACACCGATTGGTATATAAATGGCATGAAGCAAAAACAAAACGACTCTGAACCTTTACCAATATCGATGAAAGAATCGCAGTTTGTGCAGGGCGAGCGTGATGTAATGCCTTACGATGATTATAAAATCGCGGGAAATGTGGAACTTAAAAATGTGGTCGATTTACTATTGTCTGATAGTCCCGACGATAAAGTAGCCATGCAAGATGGTACAAAATCAAACTTCCTGCCAACAAAAAACTTTAAATTAACCATCAATCCGCAGGATGTTATAAATACAGGAACTGTTCCGGCAGCGAATGCAGACAAAATTGCTTCAGAAATGCAATGGAAGTTTAACAAAGGTTATGTTACTAAAGGTACATTGGCTATGCTCGATATCCTTGCGCATAATAACTGGAAACGTCCGATTTATTTCGCTTCTACAGTACCTTCAGAACAGTATAATGGATTAGATAAATATTTGTATAGTGAAGGTTTGGCCTTGCGCTTATTACCTCTGAAAGCTGACACTACCTCTTCAGAAGATAGAGAGGAATTGTTAAACACCCCAGTTCTTTATAAAAACGTAATGGAGAAATTTAAATGGGGCAATATAAAAACCGCCAAATATTTAGATCCACAATCGTCTGACGATACCTTTATCTTTACAAATCTTTTCAGCAGTTTAACAGGAAGCCTGATTAAAGAAGGGAAAGTTGATGAAGCGAAAAAAGTAATCGATAAGTTTTATACGGTTATGCCTGATAGATTTTTCGGGATAAGAACGGTTGTTGTAAAATACTACATGGCAGAAAATCTATACAAACTTGGGGAAACTGCTAGAGCCAATGATATTTTATTGAAATCTGGCGATTACATAGAAAAAGAACTTACCTATCTTGCTGATATTTCTGCATCAAAAGGAAGCATAACAGGTACTCAAAACGTTCAAACGGGGTTATATTATCTGGACAGGATGATTAAAACTTCGAAAGCAATGGGACAAACGAAAGTTAGTACGCAACTTGAAAAGCAATTTTCAGGACTTGAAGCAAGATTTTCCAGTTATTTTGGTCAGCAACCCGGGCAATAAGTTCTAAAAATATTTTAGTAGCAGCTGCATTAATTTGTAGCTGCTTTTTTTTTGGGCTAAGCTGCCTGTTATTATTGCCGATACGAATATTAAGTTGTGGCTGTTGGTTTGCGCTCGATGGGGGTTTGGTTTGCACTCGTTTTAACGAGCGCTTTATAACCTAGCGACTAAGTTGCAAAGTAACGCATTCGCAAAAGTTGAATGCGACCATGACAAAACCCAAACGAAATGTTTATTGCTGGAATCAAAACCAAACATATTTTAAATAAAAAAGTCCTGCATGGATAACCAGGCAGGACTTCAATATTAAAAAAATATATTATTCATTAACAACGCCCATCGCACAGAATTTTTCAATTCGTTGTTCGATAAGTTTATCTGTTTTCAGTTTTCCTAACGATGATAAATCTTTTAAAATATAATCTTTTAAGCTTTGCCCCATTAATTCAGGATCTTGATGTGCACCACCCAAAGGCTCTGGGATGATTCCATCGATGAGTTTGTTACCAAACATATCATCTGAGGTAAGTTTAAGACATTCGGCTGCTTTTTCTTTGAAATCCCAGCTTCTCCATAAAATTGAAGAACAGGATTCAGGAGAAATTACCGAATACCAGGTATGCTCAAGCATGTAAACCTTATCGCCAATGCCTATGCCCAAAGCCCCGCCAGATGCACCCTCACCCACAACAATACAAATAATTGGAACCCTTAGTACCGACATTTCTAATAAGTTTCTGGCAATCGCTTCACCCTGACCGCGTTCTTCGGCCTCTAAACCCGGGTAAGCACCCATCGTATCGATAAAAGAAATTACCGGTTTGTTAAACTTTTCTGCCAGGCGCATTAAACGCAATGCTTTCCGGTAACCTTCAGGATTTGCCATTCCAAAATTACGATATTGGCGCTCTTTGGTGTTTTTTCCTTTTTGGTGACCAATAACCATAACCGTTTGGCCATTGATGGTTGCAAAACCACCAACAATGGCTTTATCATCTTTAACCGTTCTATCGCCGTGTAACTCAATAAAATCATCACAAATCATGTTGATGTAATCGAGTGTCTGCGGCCTGTCGGGATGGCGGCTCATTTGAACCTTATTCCAACCGGTTAAATTATTATATAAGTTATTCGTGGTTTCATTTAATTTGCCGTCAAGTTCATCTAAAGTGGCAGTCATATCTACCTTAGTCTTTTCGGCAACTTGTTTAACCTTTTCTATCTGCTGAACTAAATCTGCAATAGGCTTTTCAAAATCGAATGATGTTTTTATTTGCTGCATAATTGGGTTACAAAAATAAGTATTTATTTTTAGTTTGCAGTTAACAGTTTTAGTTAAACATTAACACTTCCTTGCTTTACCACGCCTGGCAAATTGAATTGTAAATAACCGTGAAAGCGTCTTTAAATCCATCGAATCTACAAAGCTGGTTAAAACTTAGCTGCCTCGCCACTTTTTGGCAGCGCTTTCTTAATAAAATCCCTGATGTGGTTGTTTGCAGTTTTTAAGTCATCTTTGCGTAGGTACATCATGTGTCCGCTTCGGTAGCCTTCCCAGGTCATTCTATCCTGAAGTTTGCCCGCAGCATCTAACTGCCACATGCTGTATTTAGCATTGAAATAATCGCAGGCGCCATCATAATAACCCGACTGTACCAGCAGATGAAGGTATGGATTTTGTGCCATTGCCTGCCTTAAATTGTCGCCGGTTTTGTCACCTGAGTTGTCCCAAGGATAAACTGAACCAAACATGTTATACTTCAAATCCGTTTTGTAATTAAGCTCATTCCTGATGTACATGTTAACTGCCGGGGTAAAAGAATGTAGCCATGAGGTTAATTCTGCATTATAATCCGGAGATTCGCCGGCGCCCATTTTATCAATCCCTTTGTAACGGGAATCTAAACGACCAACGGTGAAGCCTTTATCTCTCAACAACTCTTTCCAAAAAAAATCTGTAGGAACATTAAGGTTATAATCCAAAAATACCTTTTCTGATATTCCGGAGTAGCGGGCCATTTTCGCGGCGATTGACTTTTTCTTTTCGACACTAAGCATTCCGCCCTGGGCAATCGCCGGAATAACTTCGTTGATGGTGAAACTTTCTACCTCGGGTAACATTGCCGTTAAATCTTTCGATTGTAAATCTGTAGCTAAAGCTTTGTGGTACCAGGCAGTGGCTGCGAAGTATGGCAAACGCAAAGCTGCATCAACCGGGCCGCTTCTCTCAATGCCAAGCTCTGTAGGCGATACCAAAACGACACCATTCAAATACATCCACTGGCTATTTTGTAACTCCAGGGCAAGGCCAGAAACACGTGTTGTTCCGTAACTTTCGCCGATTAAAAATTTTGGCGATGCCCAGCGGTTATTTCTGGTAACAAATGTATTTATCCATTCTGCCAGGTATTTGATATCGGCCCTGACACCAAAAAATTTATTCGTTGGAATATCTTTGTTGATTGCTCTTGAATAACCAGTATTCACCGGGTCGATGTAAACAATATCAGCAACATCAAGAATTGAGTAAGGATTTTCTTTGTAACCGTAAGGCTGAACGGGATAGCCTTCATCATCAATATTTAAAACCACCGGACCCGTATAAGCAATATGCATCCAAACCGAAGCAGAGCCCGGGCCGCCATTAAATGAAATGACCAAAGGCCGTTTATCTTTGTTCTGTACATCGGTTCTCTCATAATAGGTATAAAACAAGCCTGCAATTGCTTTCCCGTCTTCATCCCAAACAGGCAAAGTTCCGGTGGTAGCTTTATAAGGTATCGATTTGCCATCGATGCTGACCGAATGATTGGTAATAACCGAACTCTCCGCCTTGATGGTCCGCTCGTTTCCTGATGGCTTTGCCTCTTCCTTAATGGTAACCTGAGATGTTGTTACAGTTTCTTTAGCAGGTGTGCGCCTTGGCGTTTGCTGCGCATTTGCAAAAAGGCTTCCTAAAAAAAAGGTAGTTAGTAAAAGTTTAAATTTCATTAGTTCTGGTTTGGTTCATAAATATCTAATTTAAGCTTCGCTAATCAAAAAACCATTGAAAATGTTACCATAAAAAAATGGCATTGTGAATCCACAATGCCATTTAAAATAAAAATTAAGAAAGTTATTTATCCCACCAAACTCTACCAACAAGTTTATCTCCTCCGGGTACCGCAGCAGACGCCGCTTTGTAGTTTGCCGCATTTGATACGCCCTCGCCTAGTGGATAAGGTAAACGGCGTGGAATTGAGCCGCCTGTATTCGTATTTGGATAAACTATCGGAACCAAAGCCGGTAGACCTGTTCTACGCCAGTTGGCCCAGGTTTCGTAAAAATCTAACATGGTGATGGTATGCGCCCAGTATTGTGTGGCAATCATATCCAAGCCATTTGCAGCTACATACGGATGGGCAGCTAAATACGTCGTAGCATCGCCCGCACTTACGGCCATGTTTGGATCATATTGCGATAAAAAAGTCATTGCTGAAGTAACGCCTGCATTATAATGTGATGCAGCAGAACCACCAATATTAAAACGCTGTGCAGCCTCGGCCCATAGCAGTTCTGATTCTGCATAAGTTAAAATAAAGGTATTTCCATCTCTCTTTAGCATACCCGGATTTGGCGAAGAATAATCGGTAAAATCGGTAAAAGAGGGATCCTGACGAACATCTCTACCGGCAATACCACTCAAGTCTTTACCGTTAGGCATACCTTTCTGCACCGATGCAGTGGTTATAAATGCAGGGTTTTGTGTTTTAAGAACATCTGTTAAATACAACTTAGTTACCGCTACTTTACCTAAACGCGGGTCGTTATTTGTTTTCAGATAATTAATAAAGGTGCTGCTCCATCTTGTGTAGAAATTTTCCTGACCGCCATCGCCGAGCAAAACCTGCGCATTTCTGTTTTGAGTTACACGGCCGCCATTAACATCATGTTTAAAAAATGCATTGTCACCATCGCTCGTCATCGTTTTGCCAACGGCTTTCGTAATGTAACTTTGTGCCAGGGTCGCATCGGCTTTTGTTAACCTCATCGCCATGCGCAACATTAAGCTATTGCCGAAACGTTTCCATTTGGCAACGTCACCCGCAAAAACCAAGTCGCCGATTACGGCATCGCCTGATGCATTTAAAGCTGTTGATGCTTCATCTACTTCTTTTAATAAATCTGTGTAAATCGCCTGCTGCGTATCGTACTTAGGATAAAGGATTGCAGAATAGTAGCCCTTTCCAGCATCCGAGTATGGAATATCTCCATATAAATCGGTTAATCTTTCGAAGATTAAAGCTTTCCAGATTCTACCCATTTGATGAACATTGTTGTACTGCGCTTTGCCTCTGGTAGATTCTACCAAATCAACAGCATATTTAACCTGATCTGGATAGGCCTTTTCCCAATAAGCAGCGGTGTAACCTTCGTTCAGCATGTATTTATCTCCGGCCCAGTAACTAATTACCGATGACATACCCTGCATCATGGTGGCGGCATAAATTAAATTTCCCCGCCAGGTTTCATAGGCAAAATCGGTACTTCCTGTATAGGTTAACTGTGCGGTAGATAATAAATAATTAGGATTGTTTTGATCCTGACTCACCGATAATGGATCGGTATTAATTTTTTCGAAATCTTTTGTACACCCGGCTATCAGTACTAACCCAGATAATAGAAGTGGTACATATAATTTTATGATCGTTTTCATTTTCAATTCTTTTAAAGGATTATAACTTAACACTTAAATTTAAACCGTATGTGCGTACTGGTGGCACACCGCCCAATTCCATACCTGGAATAGTTGCATTATAACTCGATTCCGGATCGATGTTATCAGTTTTCTTCATCAGAATAAATAAATTACGACCAACGAAACTTAGATTTAAGCCCTTAATTTTATTATTGAACATTTTAGCAGGGAAATTGTACCCCAAAATAACCTGTCTGAATTTTACAAAGCTGGCATCCTGTACAAACTGTTTCGAAACGTTGTTTGCATAGGTGCTGTAATAATTTGCAGCATTAATGCCTAAAGCGTCACGATTCTCGAGCGTTGCCTGATGCAATCCAAAAACATAGCCATAGTAATCTGTGGCCGAGAAAATCTTTCCGCCCCATTTCCCATCTATTAAGAAAGATAAGTTAACACCTTTGTAATTGAATTCATTGTTCCAGCCGGCTGCCCATTTGTTGTAAGCAGATCCGTAAGCTTTAAGTTCACCTCTTTGCGGCGCCCCATTGGTATCTTTTACAATATTGCCAGTTGCGTCATAAAGAAAATCGTAGGCCATAACCTGTCCGATAGCCATCCCTTCAAGATTTTGTAAGAAACCAACGTTGCTTCTTGAAGTTGCCAATAACTGTGATGCCGTGCCTGGCGCAAGGGTTAAAACTTTGTTATCATTATAAGAACCGTTTACGCTTGAGGTCCATTTAAAATCGTCGGCCTTTAAAACCACACCAGAAATTAAAGCTTCTACCCCTTTGTTTCTAAGCTTACCGATGTTTAAAACCGCTCCGCTGTAGCCGGTAGTTGTTGAGGTTGGAACCGGAAGAATTTCATCGGTTGATTTTTTGTTGTACCAGGTAACATCAAAGCTCAACCTATCTCCAAAAAACCTCATTTCCGTACCAATTTCCAACTCTGTAGCTTTTGATGCCCGCAAAGATGAATTTGGTATGGAGCTGTTTACGATATTACCAAGTGGCGCACCATTGTTGGCCTCACTACGTAAATTGTAATAAAGCTGGGTTTGGAAAGGGCTTGTTGCCTGCCCTACCATTGCATAACCTGCTCTTAATTTACCGAAGCTTAAAAAGGATGGTTTCCACAGTTCTGAAAACACAAATGAGCCACTAACGGATGGATAAATTACATCGAGTTTGTTGTCTTTACCTGGTGTGGCTAATGTTGAAAACCAATCTGTTCTGGCACTACCCGTTAAATATAAAACATCTTTGTAGGCAAGTTCTAAAGTCCCATAAACCGATTGTGTTTCCTGATCTAACTTATAAGCAGAAACTGATTTACCGCCGGTATTTGCGAGTGTGTAAATCCCAAATATTTGAAATGATGAACCGCCGTTTGTAATGCCTTCGCTCTTTGTACGGCGATAACTTGCACCAAGGTTTGGCGTAATAGAAAAATTATCAATTTTGAAAGACTTACCGATTAATCCATCAATATTGATATCTGAAAATTTACTGTTTTGTTCGGTGTAGCCACCATCTGCATCATAGGCAGTACCAGAAGGAGTTACCGAAATGTAGCTATCATTGTATGAATCTCTACCTGCCCTTCCCTGTATAAACAAACCATTATCAAATGTATATTTTGCGCTGAAAGAGCTTAATAAACGTTCTCTTTTCGTATCATGGATAAAATCATTGGCGGCAAACCACGGGTTTGTTGCGTAAGGGTTGCCAGTGTTATATGATAGCTCAGATCCATCGGCGTTTTTACCTGGCTGAAGCGTTGCAATATTAACGCTTGTTGGTAAAAATGCTGCGTTGTAATTTGCGTTTCCTGCACCATCTGATAGCATCGGCCGGTTTTTTGCCTGCTCAAGAATGTAATTCATTCTTGCATCGATAACTAGGTTTTTAACCGGATCAAAAGTTCCCGATAAGGTAAAGTTTTGTCTGTCGAGCCCAGAGTTTGGTACTACAGAATTATTAGTCAAATCGCTTGCCGATAAACGAATTACGCCGCCGGTGAAACTCTTATTTAATGCTAGTGTATTTGTCCAGCTTCCACCAGTTCTGTAAAAATCTTTAATATTATTTTCCTGTGCGCTGTACGGTCTGCTTACGCCATCAAACTGGATAACATTGCTGCCATCTAATCTTGCACCCCAGCTCGAACTTCCTGTAGAAGCGGCTGCCAGTTGGGTGGTTGGTTTCTGCCCGTTAACACCCTGACCATAAACATATTGCCAGTTCGTTCTATCCATAACCTGTTCGGCAACATAATTACTGCTAAACTCAATGCTGTTTCCCTTTCCACTTTTTGTGGTAATTAGGATTACGCCTGCCTTAGCTCTGTTTCCATATAAGGCTGATGCCGCAGCACCTTTAAGCACCGAAATACTTTCTATATCATCAGGATTTAAGTTGCTGATTGCATCACCTAAATCGGGCGCATTATCGTACTGGCCGCCATTGTTTCCAATGCCGATTGTACTGCCGAACCCAACGGGTGCGCTCTCCATCGGTATACCATTTACAACATAAAGCGGCTGACTAGATGGGCCTAAACTAGACACTCCACGGATGGTTACGTTAGTTGCAGCGCCCGCACCGCCCGAAGTACCGGCGATATCCAAACCGGCAACTTTACCTACAAGAGAATTTGTAATGTTATTTTCGCGGGCCTGCGTTAGTGTTTCGCCTCCAATTTGCGTAACCGAATACCCAAGCGCTCTTCTTTCTTTTTTAATACCCAACGCCGTTACCACAACATCGGTTAGTTGTTTGCTGTCTTCGCTTAAAACAATATCGAAGTTTGTTTGAGAGCCAACCGAAATTTCTTTAGTTTGAAAACCCGCGTATGAAACTACCAACACCGCATTTTCCGGGGCATTTAAAGAAAACTTCCCGTTTACATCGGTTGATGTACCTATTGCCGTACCCTTTACCCTAACAGACGCACCAGGTAATGAGCCACCCTGCGCATCTTTTACCGTGCCGCCAATAGGAACTTCTTTATTTCTGCTGATGACAATCAATCCGCCATCAGAAACCGAATACTTTAGATTTGTTCTATTAAGGATTGCAGATAAAACATCAGTAACCGGAATGTTGGTTACCGTAATGCTTACATCTTTATTAACAGGAACATAAGAGGAGCTGTATACAAAATGATAACTGCTTTGCTGCTCTATAATCTGTAAAACCCTGGCTAGTTTTGTTTTTTTAACATCGAGAGAAATTTTTTCCTGAGAAAAAACCGATGCAGAAACATTAAGACAGGTAATGAAAACCATAATACAGGTTAGTTTCATTAGCATAATGAATTTTAAAAGCGTTCTGTATCTCGTACGCCCTTGCAGTAAGTAATAATAAATCATATTTTTGTTTTTTTGGTTGCATAATTAACTGGCAGCAATCTGTTTGCGCATAAACTGCCATTGATTGATCAAAAAGAATTTATAAGGGCGGTGCGCCAACACCGTCCTTTTTTCTACTTCGAAATAATTACCTGATTTCCTTTTATCTCATATTTAAAATTTTCTACTTTCTGTAATGCCGACATTACCTGTTCAATGCTTTCGTGACTAAAGGTTGCCGTAAACCGATATTTTTCAATTTCAGGATTTGTAAATTTGATTTCAACGTTGAACCATTTTTCCAAAACGGCTCGTATTTCATCAAAATCCTGATCATAAATTTCAATCCTGTTTTGCGTCCAGGCGGTTTCAACAATTGTACTGTCTTTTATTAAAGTGTAATGGTTTATTATAATTTCCGGGCGGGTTGCCACAGGCTTTACAGCTTTCTGCGTTTCCTTAACTGCTTCAGTTTTGTAGAAGGTTACTTTCTGACTCGGTTTAAGCGTTATCGTTCCGCCATTGCCATTAACAGCTTCCATAGTAATCAACCCTCTAATTAAAGTTGCTTCTGATGATATCTCGTCGGGATAGGCCTTTACATTAAAAGCAGTACCCAATACATTAATGTTAAATTCTGCGGTGTGCACTTTAAAAGGCTTACTCTTATTATGCACAACATCAAAATAGCCTTCTCCTTTTAAGCTAACCTCACGGGAAGTCTGATTGAAATCTTTTCCTATCGATAATGAACTTTGCGCATTTAACAAAACTGTTGACCCATCCGGAAGCGTAATTTTTTTCCTTTCGCCGCTTTTGGTGTGAAACGTTTTTGCTATCGAAACGACTTCCGTGTTTCCAACTTCGTAAGCCCGGTAAAGGAAGCCAATACTCAACACAATCAATATGGCAGCGGCCACTTTAAGCCAGGTGTAATTTCTGCTAAGTTTTAGCGAATGCTCGCTGTTATAGCTTTCTTTTAAAGCATTCAGTTGATTATTTAACGGACGTTTATTTCCGCTCAAAATGAAATGTAATTTTTTTGCTTCGGCAATAACATCTGCCTGTTCTGGATGAGCCGCAATATACTTCTCCCAATATTCACTGCAAAGCTTATCATTTCCTGCACAATACTGCTGAAATGTACTGTCTACAAGAAAATCTTCTGCATTGAATTGATTTCTATCAATCATTATTATTTGGCTTTTACTTATCAGTGCCCAAAAAGTTTACTTTTTCCTAAAAGAATTTTAACTTTTTTTTAACAAACCAGGGTATTTGTCCTCCAGATGCTTAAAACGAAGAAATTTTATTTGTCTATTACCTCATTTTACCAGAAAGAAGTGGAATATTTTGAACCAGATATGGCTGTTTTGCGGAACATCATTTTAAATGCTTCACCCGAAACTGCAGGATGCGCTCATGTAGGGAGGAGAAAACTAGAAACCACAAAATTATTTTCGGGTTAACTTTGCATTTAAGCCTTAAGTTCTTTACGCAGAACTTTTAATGCGTCATAAACGGTGTTATAGGCTGTTTTTATTGTTTGATTGGTTTGCTCAGCGATTTGTTCGTAACTAAGTCCATCAAAAAATTTAAGGTGTATTAATTGTTTTTGCCTGAACGTAAGCTTATCAAGTGCGTTTTTTAATTGATATCGAACCAGTTCGTCACTTTGAACTTTTACGATAAATTCCTCATAACTCATCTCCATCCAATCGCCATCGGCGCCGGCATTGCTTAATGCAACATTCAACTTTTTTCTACGCTCCAGTATCCTCAATAGTTTCCGCTTAAGAAACGTTCGAAGGTAGGCTTCAACATTATCGACACGGGTGAGCGTACTGTGTTTTTCCCAAATGGTTGTAAAAACGAGATCGGTGGCTTCGCCGGAAATATCTGCATCAGCACAAACCCTGATTCCAAAATTTACCAGAGGATAATACAGCGCAGCATAAAGATCAAAAAAAGCATCCTTGTCGCCAGAACGTAGCCGTTCCCAAAGCAAGTGATGCATTAATTTGTTCTCCATATATTTCAGCTAGTTGTTAAAACAATATTAACTAAAATAGCTAAGATTGTAACCAAAAAAGCCACTGATTCTACGATTTAAAAATTGCTTCAAAATCTTACGACATAAAGTCCAAACAGCCCTGCTTACTTTAAAGCGATTTTACTAAAAATATGGTATTCACCAGGCGCCAAAGTTGCGGTGTAAATGTTCGATGAAAGGTTTACATTATTGCCAACCGCATCAAGCCAGGTACCCGGAGCGCCAAAATCTATATTCGCATTTTGATTAATCACATCAAAATTACCAACAACCACTACGGTATTCGCTGCATCGCTGAGTTTGATGTACTTTACACCACCTGTTAAATTATAAGCGGCATTTGTGGTATTGAAGATGCTATTGTTCTTTTTAAGTTTGATAAACTTCGAGTACACATTATAAAGTGCTTTCCTGTTGGGGTCTGTAAAGTAATCCCATTTAATCGGTTTTTCGCCGGTGCGGCCATTAAAGTCAATGCTGATATCATAACCCAATTCACCAAACTGCCAAACCATCTTCGGCCCGGGGATGCTAAAAAGAAAGGCTGCTGCCATTTCTTCGCGTTTTAAAGATGTTGGCAGGTTTCCTTTTATCAGGTAGGTGCCAGACATGTTTCCAAATGAAATGTTTTTATAGTTTAACCGTTCCTCATCATGGCTTTCGGCGTAGGTAACCAGGCCATCTGATTTTGTGAAACCATGTTTAGCATAAAATCCCCATGAAAAATCAGAACTGCCGAGCCAGCCCATCGTTGCTTCATTCATGTTGTAGTTTAAATTATTCCACAGCATCATGCCGTCATCAGCCAAAACTTTTTCTTCGCTTGCATCGGCAAAGTGCTCCAGGATAACAAAAAAATTGGGGTCGATACTTTTTATGTAAGCATTATAGTCTTTCCAAATTGCAATTCTCCCCGCATCGTATGCGCTCATTGTTGCATCATCTGTAGAAACTTTTTGTGTAAACCCTTTAGATAAATCGAAACGAAATCCATCCACTTTATACTGCTGCATCCAAAACTTTATTACATTTTTGGCGAAATATTTTGTGGCTGCACTTTCGTGGTTAAAATCGTAACCAACGTTGTAAGGGTGTTTGGCATCTACATTAAACCAAGGACTATTTGCCGATGGCTTTGAGCCATCAAAATAGAGCTGTACCATTGGCGATTGCCCGAATGAATGATTCAGGACTAAATCCATAATAACTGCTATACCTTTTCCATGGCATTCATCAATAAAATTCTGAAGCGCGGTTTTGCTTCCATAATATTTATCAGGAGCAAAATAAAAGGAAGGATTATACCCCCAGCTAAGATTTCCTTCAAACTCGTTAACAGGCATCAGTTCAATAGCGTTAACACCCATATTCACTAAATAATCTAGCTTTGTCAGCGTAGACGCGTAAGTGTGTTCGGTCGTAAAATCACGGATAAGCAGTTCATAAATAACCAGATTATTTCTATCTGGCCTGATGAAATTGGCATTCTTCCAGGTGTAAGCTGGCTGGTTTGCAATCATTGTACTTACTAGACCGGTTGTTTTTCCCGTTGGATAAGCTTTTAAATTTGGATAGGTTGAAGCAGAAATGTAGTTATCGTTCGCTGGGTCTAAAACCTTTTCACAATATGGGTCGGCAACTTTTAAACTTCCATCAACTAAAAACTGATAAGCGTATTCTGTACCCGGATTAAGGTTATCAACCTGAATCCACCAGGTATTTCCGTCTGTTGTTTTTTTCATTACCGATGCCGTTGGAGACCAGTTATTGAATTCGCCAATTAGCGAAACGCTGGTTTTGCCGGGTGCGTATAAGGTAACTATCGCTGAAGTTCCATTATTGATGAATGCCACGCCATCTTTGGCACCCGCAGGCAAATCAGCAGCCTGACCGCTTGGCGGAGGAACGGCGCCACCATCTGTCGATGCTTTTTTACAGCTAACATTTAAACCGGTAAGCAACAACAGTAGGTAAATAACTTTTTTCATTTTAATTGTATTTATTGGAAAATCATAGTTGCGGGCAACCAGGCGAACTGGTTCGCAATAAGATTATACTATGTAACTGCAAGTCGAAGGGCGTTAAACTGACCGGTTTTCTTCGATGCCAAGTTCTGCTGCCAAAACCTGGTTTGTATTTTTAGGCTCTTTAATAAATATGTAACAAATAAGTGCTGCTAAAATCATTAATCCGCCACCAAGTTGAACCGCTAAAAGTCTGTCGTTATTGAGTACATTGCGCATTAGCCAGCCAAAACCTAATGATGCGATAATTTCGGGCAATACGATGAAAAAGTTGAAGATGCCCATGTAAATCCCGATTTTATCTTTTGGTAAAGAGCCGCTCAACATGGCGTAAGGCATAGAAAGAATGCTTGCCCAGGCAATGCCAACGCCTGTCATACACAGGTAAAGCATGTTTTTATCGTGTACCCACGCTACGCTGATTAATCCAATTGCACCACATATTAAACATAATGCGTGGGTGGTTTTGCGTCCTAAAGCATCGGCAATTTTGGGTAAAACCAGGGCGAAAAGGAAGGTGATTACGCTATAATAGGCAAGGGTTAAACTCCCGAAATCAGCACCATGGGCGTAAACCGGGTCAGCAGCATCTTTACCACCAAAAACGTTTACAGCCACTGCGGTAGTGTAATAAAACCACATTAAAAACAAACCCGGCCAGGTAAAAAACTGTACTAAAGAAACAATTTGCATGCGCTTCGGCATGTTTCTTAATGCACCGAGAATTTCAGAAACGCCGCCACCAAAACCTTTGTTGCTTTCGCGAACTTTTTCTTTGAAATCTACATCTTGCGGGGGATATTCTTTGGTTGTGAAAACTGTCCACAATACGGCCGCAAAAAAGAAGAAAGCACCGATGTAGAAGGAGAATTTCACATTTTCCGGAATCTCTCCCTGTGCTGCTGTATTTTGCAAGCTGAAAACATTATTCATGAGCCAGGGCAAAGCAGAGGCAATGCTTCCGCCCAAACCTATCATCATGCTTTGCATGATAAAACCACGGTTTACCTGGCTGTCGGGCAATTTATCGGTAACGAAGGCACGAAAAGGTTCCATGGCTATGTTGCCGAAAACATCTAATACCCATAACAATCCTGCAGCCATCCACAGGGCGCTGCTATGTGGCATAATGATTAAGGCAATACTGCTTACAATTGCTCCAATCATAAAATATGGTCTTCTTCTACCCCACTTTGGATGCCAGGTTCTATCGCTCAGGTAACCAATAACAGGTTGAACCAGAAGACCAGTTAAAGGAGCAGCCAAAAACAACAACGGAACCTGATCGGGGTTAGCCCCAAGGTTTTCATAAATACGCCCCATGTTGGCACGTTGTAGATCCCAACCAAACTGGATTCCGAAAAAACCAACACTCATGTTGATAATCTGTGCAAGCGTTAGTTTCGGGTTTTCGAATATTGTTTTTAAGCTCATTTTATTTGGTTTAGTCTTTTCCACGATAACGAAGCAGCGGTTCCCCTACAAAGCGCTCAGCATTTTCAAAGAAAAAAACCAAGCCTACTTTTTAAAAGCTGTTAATTATGTACTTCTTCTTCGTGTATTTTGAGGTTAATTATAAAGGTTTAAAATTCTATAACCTGTGCCGAAACCGGACCAAGTTTTACAGGGATACTTGTGCCTGCGGGTATATTTAATCTTCTATCGGTTAATAAATCCGTAACCGGAGATGAATGTTTAACTTTCAAAACGGCATCAGGAATTTCGATGTTAGCCTCCAGGCTTTGGTTTCTGTCAAAATTAGCAACGACCAAAAGGCGTTGTTTGCCAGAATAGCGAATAAATGCATTCATGCGATTGTTCATATTTCCGGTTTGCGGAACATCATAAATTTCCCCGTTTATAACCGCATCACTTGTTGAAGTTACTTTTAAGAGTTGCTTGTAGTACGATCGTAAATTTCGTTGTTCCTCGTTCAGTTTCATTCCATCAAACAAACCGCCGTTCATCCACTGCTGATGATTTGGAACGCCCCAATAATCGAAAATTGTGGTGCGGTTGTCATCTCCTCCAAACCCCTCCCGGCCACTGCCTGGCTCGCCCACTTCCTGCCCGAAATAGAGCATTACCGGACCAGAACCTAAAGTTGCCGAAACCACCATTGCAGGCAAAGCCAGTTCAGCTTTCCCTGCAAAGCCCGCCGATGCAATACGTTCTTCGTCATGGTTTTCTAAAAAGCGTAACATATTTTTGCCAAAACCAGCGCTTTCTACCTGCCATACATTACGAATGTCTTTTACATCTGCAGATGGTTCGTTTCTGATTAACTTTTTAAGGCCGTCGTACAAACCCACTTTATCGTAGAGGTAGTCGAATTTACCTTCGTCTAAATATTGTTTATAAACCAGCGGATTATAAGCTTCGCCAAGAAAAATCAAATTAGGGTTAACCTTTTTTACCTGCGGAATGACCCAGCTCCAGAATGCGATAGGTACCATTTCTGCCATATCGCAACGAAAACCATCGACACCTTTTTTAGTCCAGAAGATTAGAATATCTCTCATTTTTGTCCAAACCGGAGGGATAGGTTCGAAATGATTTTGTTTGCCGTTTTGATAATCTACACCATAATTCAATTTAATGGTTTCGTACCAATCGTCGTATCTAGGCGAGGCGGTGAATGCATCGTTACCGGTTGCCTTCGCCGGATTCTCATCAAATTTACCATCTTGCAAAGCAGATAGCGGCGTTTTTTCTCCGTTGGTGGGTACTACAAAATGCTGACCAGGAATATAATAAAAATCATTTGTCGCACTAAAAGCTTTGGTTACATCATCTTCAGCGCCAAAATCTACAACCTGTTTCGGCTTAGCGTAGGAATGGTAGCTTCTGGCAACGTGGTTGGGGACAAAATCGATAAGAAGTTTTAAATTTTTATGGTGTGTTCTTTTTACCAAAGCCTCAAACTCCTGCATCCTATTTTTAACATCCACGGCCAAATCAGGATTTACATCATAATAATCGCGAATAGCATAAGGTGAACCCGCTCTGCCTTTTACCACATCGGCATCATCAACCTTAATTCCGTAGGCAGAATAGTCGGTTAAACTGGCATGGGCGAGCGCACCCGTGTACCAAACATAATTAGCATGCAATTCTTTAATTCCATCTAAAGCCTTATCTGTAATGTCATTAAACTTTCCCGATCCATTTTGAGCAATGGTGCCATAGGGAATATTTGCAGTGTTTTTATTTCCGAACAAGCGGGGCAATAACTGATATATAACGATTTGCTTATCGTTCATTTGTTTACTCTTTTTTTGTGCAAAGGATGATTGAGAGAGCATGGCAAAGATAACCGAAAGCGCTATAAAGTTAAACCAGCGGCCTCCGGAATTTAAGAAGCATGGAGCAGAGAAACGCGTCAAGCCTGTTAAGCGTTGCTGTTTAATCTTCATACCTTTAAGCGCTAAGCCATCAGCCTTTCTCATACCAGGGCTGCGTTATTAACTTCAATTTCTGCGTTTCCGGCCAAATTATAAATCTTGTTCTTAATGCCGATTTTCAAATCAATACCATTGTGGTTTTTTATGGTTATTCCATTTTCGGTAATGTTAATTTTCAGGGTAGCACCTCTAAAACCAACAGTAAAAGAGAAAGATTTCCATTGCGTTGGTAAGAACGGATTAAAATGCAGTTTACCATCACGAACACGCATACCGGCAAAGCCTTCAACAACACTCATCCAGGTTCCTGCCATCGATGTGATGTGCAAACCATCTTCTGTATCATTGTTGTAATCGTCCAAATCTAAACGGGCGGTACGCAAATAGAATTCGTAAGCACGTGCTTCATCGTTCAGTTTAGCGGCTAAAATGCTGTGTACGCAAGGCGATAAAGAACTCTCATGAACGGTGCGTGGCTCATAAAAATCGAAGTTCCTGCGAATGGTTTCCAAATCGTAATCCTCTTCGAAGAAATACAATCCTTGCAAAACATCGGCCTGTTTAATAAACGGAGAACGCAAAATCCTGTCCCAACTCCACTTCTGATTAATTGGTCTTTCGCTTGCCGGCAAATCTTTCACTAATGTTTGTTCTTTATCAAGATAGCCGTCTTGTTGTAAGAATATGCCCAAATTTTTATCTTCAGGGTAATACATTTTCTCGATAATGTCTGCCCAATCCGAAAATTCTTGGGTGTCGAAATTCAGACTTTTTAACAAGTTGTCGTACCTATCCGGCTGTTGCGCTTTTACAATTCCAGCAGCTTCGGTTGCGTATTTCATACACCAGGTAGCAAGCAAGTTGGTATACCAGTTGTTATTTACGTTGTTTTCGTACTCGTTGGGTCCGGTAACACCAAGCATTACATACTTTTGTTTCTCTCCACTCCAGTTTACCCGCTGTTTCCAGAAACGGGCAATGCCGATTAATACCTCGAGGCCGAAGTCTGAAAGATAGCTTTCATCACCAGTGTAACGGATATAGTTGTAAATAGCAAAAGCAATAGCGCCGTTACGGTGAATTTCTTCAAAAGTAATTTCCCATTCGTTGTGGCATTCTTCGCCATTCATGGTAACCATCGGATACAAAGCTGCGCCGTCTTTAAAACCCAATTTCGCAGCATTTTCAATTGCTTTACCTAACTGTTTATGGCGGTAAATCAATAAATTTTTACTTACTTCCTGCGGAGCAGTCGCAAGATAAAACGGCACACAGTATGCCTCTGTATCCCAATAAGTAGAACCGCCGTATTTTTCTCCGGTAAAACCTTTCGGACCAATATTTAACCGATCGTCTTTACCTGTGTAAGTTTGAAATAACTGAAAAATGTTGAATCTGATGGCTTGTTGTGCCGAAATATCGCCTTCAATAACGATATCACTTTCCTCCCATTTAGTTGCCCAGGCCTCGGTTTGTTCGCTTAATAAAACATCGAAACCCTTCGCAGTTGCTTTGGCAATAACTGCTTTTGTTTCCTTTAAAAGCGACTCCTTCTCATAATTTTCTGAAGATAAATTAGCCGCGATTTTTATCAGCGTAATCTCTTCGTTTGCTTTTAACTCTACGGAAAAAGTTTGCCCAACGAACTTTTCTTTACGAACAGCCTCTGGCTTTATGGCTACTTTCTCGGAGTTTTTATACAATTCTATGCTGCTTCCGGTGCAAACCTCGAACGCTGTTTTCTTTGTTCTTAGTTTTATGTAAGCTTCTGTTCCATTGATTTCATCAGAAACCAATGTCCAGAATTTCTCATCGTAATTACTATCCTGGTTTTTAATATCGCCATCGATGAAAGGCATTAAGGTAACAGTTCCATCGAAATTTGTGGCAGTAATGCTGTAGCGGATTGCGCCAACTTCATCATCGGCGATGCTGCAAAAACGTGTTGCTTTTACTTTTACCGTTTTACCCACTTTTAACTTTGCGGTGAAGCTACGCTCCAAAATACCGGCATGCATATTTAGCACACGCCTGAAATCACTTACCTCAGCGGTGGCTAAATCTAAAATCTCTCCATCAATCTTTACTTCGATACCCACCCAATTTGCGGCATTTAATACCTTTGCAAAATATTCCGGGTATCCGTTTTTCCACCAGCCTACGCGGGTTTTATCAGGGTAATAAACACCCGCTACATAGTTCCCCGGCAAACTTTCGCCACTGTATGTTTCTTCAAAATTGGCACGTTGCCCCATACGGCCGTTACCCAAACTGAAAATGCTTTCCGAAATTTTATTTAAATGTGGATCAAAGCCTTCTTCGATAATGTTCCACTCATCCGCTTTAATGTAATTCTTCATATCTAGTATCAAGTAGTTAGTATCAAGTATCAGGACCGAAATCGCCAATGCTTAAACCCTACATCTTAAACCTTATTATAGTTCTTCTAAATCCTTAACTGTTAATTTATCTAGTCCGCTTACCACCACATCTGCTTGCGTAAGTACACTTTTCTCGCCGATGCCAATGGCTTTCATGCCACCACGCTTTGCGGCTTCTACACCAGCAACCGCATCTTCAAACACCACACATTCGTTGGGTTTAAAGCCTAAAAGTTCTGCACCTTTAAGAAAAACCTCCGGATCGGGCTTTGATTTGGTAACCATATTCCCATCCACAATCTCGTCAAAAAAATGAGCAAGATTAGTTTTCTCTAAAATGACTCCTGAATTTTTACTTGCCGAACCTAGTGCGAGTTTATATCCTGCTTTGTGAATAGAGGTTAAAAAATCAACGGTTCCCGGTAATACTTCGGCCGGTGTCATTTTCGTAATCATATCTACATACCAGCTATTTTTTAAAGTAGCCAGTTCTTCTTTTTCAGCATCTGTTTTAACCACCTTACCCCAATCCAAAATCTTGTTCAGACTTTCTACCCTACTCACCCCCTTAAGTTGCTCATTCTGTTCTTCAGTAAAATCAAAACCCATTGTGTTGGCCAGGCGTTTCCAGGCCTGATAATGGTAAACGGCGGTATCTACCAGTACGCCATCCAAATCGAAAAGACAGGCTTTAATTTGAGCGGTTGAAGGTAGTATGTTTGATGTTTCTTGCATGGTATATTTGTAATAACCGTTAACGGAAGTTAACGGCAATGAATTTAATTCAACTCTAAAATTAACGTTGTTTTAGCTGGCACTTTAATTTCTTTTACCGACATATTTTCTCCTGAAATTACATTTTTTGCGGTAGTAATTCCATTTGTTCTTTCCGCAAATCTGTCGGTATTCAAAGTTTTCGCTTTGTCTGCATTGTTCACGATAACCATTACCGATCCCTTTGGCTGGGTATTGTACCTGAAATAAACGTAAATGTCATCCTCAGGCACGAATTGCATTAACTTTCCGCTTTGTAAAGCAGCGCTGTTTTTGCGATAATTGGCCAGGGTTTTTACAAAACTAAATGCTTCATTTTCTTTGTTTGTTCTGCCATCGGCGATGAACTTATCTTTCTTATCACCATCCCATCCACCAGGAAAATCAGCACGTACCAGCCCGTCGGGGTTAGAAAAATTTTTCATTAAAATTTCTGTACCATAATACATTTGAGGAATGCCACGCATGGTTAAAAGCAAAGCGATGCCCATTTTAAATTTGTCGAAATCTTCATTAACAACAGAATAAAACCGGCTCATATCGTGGTTATCCAGCGCAATACAATTTAAAGTTGGGTCTTTGTATAGAAAATCATGGGCAACAACATCATACAGGCGATTCACGCCATCTGTCCAGCCGTTCTTTCCATTTAAAGCTTCATAGATTCCTTCCTTAACAGCCATATCGGTAATACCTGGCAAATGCGTATCAAAACCACGGTTAACGGTGTTGCCCTGAGTAAAGTAAGCCTGATTTGCCACACCAGAAACAAAGGTTTCTCCAAAAATGGAGAGCTTAGGAAACTCTGCTTTAAGCTTAATTGCCCAGTCTGCCATATATTCGGGGTCGTTATAGGGGTAAGTATCTAAACGTAACCCATCGATACCTGCATATTCTATCCACCAGATATGGTTCTGTGTTAGATAATTTTGCACGTAGGGATTAGACTCGTTCAAATCAGGCATTGATGGAACAAACCAGCCATCGAGCATTTTCTTACGATCTGCCGCAGACGCATGTGTATCCATTACGGTTTGGTCGCGGTAACTGGTTTGGGTATATTTTGGCCATTGATGTACCCAACTTTTCATTGGCAAATCTTTAAAAAACCAATGTCCGGTGCCAATATGATTATGAACAATATCTTTTATAACCTTCATGCCATTAGCATGAGCTGTTTCTACATATTTTTTATAGAGTTCGTTGGTTCCGTATCGGGGATCTATTTTATAATGATCAGTAGCGGCATAACCATGGTAGGATGCCTTTTCCATATCATTTTCAATCTCTGGAGTCATCCAAACGGTTGTGATTCCTAGATCCTTCAGATAATCTAAATGGTTGATCACGCCTTGAATATCTCCACCGTGACGGTAATACATACTGTCGCGGTTTAATGCTGTTTCGGCTAAGCCTTTAACAACATCATTACTTTTATCGCCGTTCGAAAAACGATCAGGCATCAATAAGTAAATAAAATCTTTTTGAGTTACACCCTGAATCCTGCCAACATTTTTATCGCGGCTTTTTAATTCGTAAGTGTAAGCAGATATCTTTTTGCCGTTGGCAGAAAAGTTTATGGGGAATTTACCAGCCTTTACCGAGGACGATAGCTCCAAATCGATAAAAAGGTAATTAGGATTTTCGACTTTGTTAACTTTAACCAGTTTTACGCCAGGGTAAGTTAATGTAACTGTGCTTGGAGCAATGTTATCGCCATGAACAAGCAATTGTAGCTTTGGATTGTGCATCCCGGCGAACCAGAACATCGGTTCTATGCGCTCTAATTTTTGAGCGAATGAACTACTTCCAACAAAAAGGATAAGGAATAATAGATATATTTTTTTCATTTTCTAAATTTCAGATGGAGACCAATGAAGCTGGTGTACAGCTTATTTAAGAATTTTTGAGACCATTAAGCATGGCTTAAAATTAATTTAGGATTAGAAAATGAAGAGGAATTTGTGCTAAAAAACGAAATGGGATCATGTAACGAAGGGCTTAAAAAAACCCTGCAAAAATTAGTTTTTCTGCAGGGTTGTAAAAGTTATTGTTTAACCGCAGTAAAACTTCCCGTTTTACCATCTGCGTTAAGTGTTAATGTTAATTTGTAAGTTCCAGCAGTAGCGATAGCAACATTGTTAGCGCCATCACCAATACTTGTTCCCCAATCGTGGTTTAACCTGAACTTAAGTTCGCCAGCAGTTAGAGGCGTAGTGATTGTCCAGCTGTTTTTACCATCATTGATGAATTTCATATCTGTATCAACAGACCAGTTACTTCCCGGAACTGCGTTACCAATAATCGACCACACTAATTCTTTAATGGTAAAGGTGTTTGCATTTAAATCAACAACAAGTTGTTTTGCACCTTTAGAAATAGAACTGATATCTCCTCCTGAAGTACTCAGTTTACCACCGCCAGCGTCTCCATAAGCAACATCCCATTTTTTAGCAGGAGTGATTTTAAATTTGTCACCATCAAACGCAATTACGCCAGTGTAAACACCGTTACCGGTTGCAGAAATTAAACTATCTGCAGTAGCTGGGTTCCATCCCTGATAATTTCCAGGAACGTAAATCCAGGCTGTTAAAGGGAACGGCCGGGCGCTAATGGTTACTACATTACTGTAAGCAGGCGCCACACTGTTGGAGATAGAAGATTTAATCCTAACCTCAACATCAGTATTGGCTGTGGTTGGAATACCTAAAGCCAATAACAAATTGTTAAAATCTAAACCAGTATAGGCTTTAGTAGTTGCTTTTGCATCTAAAATAGCTTCTTTCGGTGCGGCGAAATTAGTTCCCTTTACTGCAAGTTGCAGGGTGTTTGAAACGGCTGCCTGATAACCAAAGTTGGCATCGGCCAAAGTAAATGTTACAACCGTTGAGGTAAGTTTCGATTTATCTAAAACCACATTGGTTGCTGAAGCTTGCAATGGAGCACCAGTGCCTGTTGTTGCAACGGCTTTTGTTTCATCCTTTTTGCATGACCATAACGACAGAGCGATTAAGCTTAATGTCATTGATTTTAAGAATATTGATTTCATATCTTATTTAAGATTAAGATTAATAGCCTGGATTTTGTTTCAAGTTTGGATTTGCAATCAAATCTGCCGTTGGAAGCGGATATAAGTTGCGGAATGCAGGTAAAGCTGTACCAGCTTTTACGCCACCTTTGTACTGCCACAAGTAGCTACCATCGGTATATTTACCGTAACGAACCAAGTCAGTTCTGCGATGGCCTTCCCAATACAACTCACGACCACGTTCATCCAGGAAGAAATCAGTAGATAATACAGAAACATTTCCGCTTGCATTGCCATAAGCACGTGCACGCAAAAGATTTACATAAGTTAAGGCTTGTGCTGTACTGCCGCCTGTTCCGCCACGCATTACCGCTTCACCATAAATTAAATATTGCTCGGCTAAACGGAAAATTGGAAAATCCAATGAACTGAATGTACCGTTTAATGATGGAGGCGTAACGCCTGTAGAACTAATATTTTTGAATTTAGTAACACGTAAGCCGTCAGTAAACACACCTATATCGTCGATTCCTGTTTTGGCACCGAAGAAAGCACCACGTTTATCAAGTGTTCCATTTGGATCTGGAAACAAGGCAGGCAAGTTCGCACGCGTTCTGTTACCACCCCAGCCGCCATTCGGAACACCATACGTTCCAGGATTCATATCGCCGTTAATACCAGCGTTGATTAAGAAGGTTGTACCGCCATAATTTGTTCCGTTAATACCATCATAGTTTATAGATAAGATGGTTTCAAGGTTATTTACATTGTTGTCGGTTCTAAACAAATCCATGTAGTTTGCTTTTAAAGCATAGCCTGCATTTATTACTTTAGACGAATAGGTAATTGCTTCGGTATATTTTGCAGTACCTGTATAAACGTTCGCATTTAAGTAAATTCTGGCAAGCAAAGCCCAATCTGCACCTTTATCTGCACGACCATACTCATTAGTACGCGGCTCAGCCAAATCGGTTTCGATTGCCTTCAATTCAGACTCTATATAAGTAAATAAAGCAGCTCTGGTGATTTGTAGCGGGGCAACTTTACCAATCTCATTGGCTTCAGTTACAAAAGGCGGATTACCAAAGGCATCCATCAATACCCAATACTGATAAGCACGCAGGAAACGGGCTTCAGCACGATAACGTTGTATATTGGTAGCATCGGCACCTGTAATACCACGGGTTGCTAATTTCTCTGCTGTACTTTCGCGAAGGAATTCGTTTACAAACGTAATTTGCAAAATACTTCTAGAGTACAAACCTCTTAGAAACTGATTATCCACACTCGGTGTAGAGTAATCAAGTTCTGGAATACCGGTATCGCCCCAGGCACAAATCGCCTCATCTGTTGTAAGCTCTTGCGAAGTCCAGAATAACCTTAAAAAATCTGCAAAGCCTGAGTTTAAACCGCCTACATCACTATTATCAGAACCGCCCGGACTGGTTAAAGCATAAGTAGCGTAAAGCTTAACTAAACTATTTTTGTAACCTGCAGGGGTTGCATAAACCACATCTGCAGTTGCATCATTCGTTGGTTTTAAATTTAAGTCGCTTTGTCTACAAGAAGCCAAAGCAAGCATAACTAAACCAGATGCTAATATTGTTTTAAATGAATTTTTCATTTTCATAATTAATTAAAAACCAACATTTAAGCCTAAAGTGAAAGTTCTCGGACGAGGATACAGGTTATAATCTATACCCGATATCGACTCAGGATCAACACCTTTGTACTTAGATACGACAAATACGTTTTGGCAGTTTGCTGAAATGCGGAGCGTTGTATTTCCGTTAGGAGAAAGTTTACCAACATTATAGGCAAGGCCAACATTATCCATCTTTAAAAACGAAGCGTTTTTGATGTAATAATCACTTAAGAACTGGTTAGCCTGAAAGCCTGTGTTGTAGATGTCTACACTAGAATTATTTAGAATACCTTGCGTACTCAATACGTTGTTTCTAATTCCAAAGTTCGAAGATATATTATCGTAGATGTAGTTACCGATATTTGCTCTCAAAACAGTGCTCGCGGTCCATTTTTTGTAAGTGAATGAGGTATTGAAACCAAAAGTGAAGTTTGGATCAGGTGATTTAAAGAAATATTGGTCGCTTGTATTAATAACGCCATCGCCATTTAAATCTGCGTAAACACCTTCAAGCGGTGCACCTGCTGCGTTGTAAACCTGTTTATAAACAAAGAATGATTGAGGCACTTGATTAACTGCATGGTATTTTAATGTAACCCCGGTTCCACCTGTAATGTCACCTGCACTCACTTTAGAACCTGGATCAGGATTTAAAGTTAAGTTGGTAATTTTACGTTTGTTGTAAGCTGCGTTGAAACCAAAATCCCATGTAATATTTTCTTTTTGGATAGCAACAAAGTTTAAGCTTGCTTCAGCACCCCTAACATCCATATTACCAACGTTAGTGGTTAATAAATTTGTAAAATTGATACCAACCGGAATATTTACCACACTTAACAAGTCTTTTGTTTTCTTGTAATAAACATCTAAACTTCCGTATAATCTACCTTTTAAGAAACCATAATCTAAACCTGCATTATAGGTCGTTGTAGTTTCCCATTTCAAATCAGGGTCGTAACCAGCAGCACTATAGTAGTTATAAAAAGTGTTACCAACCTGGTACTGTCCGTTGTTGCTATTCGCGTAATATCTCGATAAGTATTCGTAATTTCCTATTCCGTCTTTATTACCGGTTTCACCGTAGCTTAGTCGTAATTTCATATCAGAAACTACTTTGCTATCTTTCAGGAAGTCCTCACCAATAATTCTCCAGGTAAAACCAACTGATGGAAAGTATCCCCAACGATTTTGCTCAGAAAACTTAGAAGAAGCATCAGCACGCATGGTACCATTAAGGATATATTTATCAGCAAAGGTATAAGTGAACCTACCGTAGTAAGAAAGTAATTTATTTTGCTCTATCGAGAATGGGAAAACCGGTGTAGTTAATAACTCTCCAGTTCCTTTATAAGTGTTAAAATTGAAGTTTGTTTGGGCAATATCATAGTAACCATAACCTGCCGTTACATCAAATCTACTTTTAATACTTTCTACAGTTTTAGCATAGTTTAAGTAGAACTCTGAAAATTTATCATGTTCTAAGTTTTTTCTGCTTGAATAAGAACCGCTTGTTGATGCGCTTTGAGCTGCAAAAACAGGAACTGATGTAGAACCATAACCTTTAGATACATCGTAACCTAAATTTAAGTTTGCATGTAATTCTGGTAAAAAGTGGAAAGAGTAATCAAATCTTGCGTTACCAAAACTTCTTGCTGCGTTGCCATGGTTATTTTGTAACTCAATTAGCGCTAACGGGTTTCGTGGAGCGTTTGGATTTGGAACCGTTCCGTTAATCCATTCGTAGTAACCACCAAACTGATTGGCCGCGTAAACAGGTTTAGTCGGATCGAATTGAAGTGCTGAACCAATTGCACCATCATTTGGATATTGAGATTCTGTTAGTGAACCTTTAACCGTCAAATCAATTTTCAGGTGGTCGGTAAACAATCTTGGTGAAAGTGTAAGTGCACCGGTAGCTCTTTTCAAATCACTTTTGATTACCACACCTTGCTGATCCAGATAACCTGCAGAAACGCGGTAAGGCAAACCTTTAAATGAACCTGAAATACTAAGGGTGTTATCAGTAGTAAAAGCTGTACGATAAATTACATCTTGCCAATCTGTGTTCTCCGTACCTAATAACGCTTTTTGAGCTGCCGAACCGTTTGCATTAACGTATGCACGAACTTCATCACCAGAAAGCATAGCAACTTTTTTAGCTACAGTTGCAATTGAATTATTTGTTGTAAAGTTAATTACCGGTGCGCCGGAACCGCCTTTTTTAGTCGTGATTAGAATAACACCGTTAGAGGCTCTTGAACCATAAATTGCAGTTGCGTTCGCATCTTTCAACACGGTAAAAGTTTCAATATCGTTAGGGTTAATTAACGACAACGGACTTGGAGCATTTCCAATACCGTTACCACTAAAAGGAACACCATCAACCACGATTAAAGGATCGTTACTTGCATTTAATGAAGCACCACCACGAATACGGATTTGGCTACCACCACCAGGGGCACCACTACCGTTAATAATGTTAACACCGGCAACTTTACCTTGTATTAACTGTTCTGGTGTCGTAATTGTACCCTTTTGGAAATCTTTAGAACCAACCGTGGTAATTGAACCGGTTAGGTTTTTCTTTTCGGCAGTACCGTAACCGATAACTACAACTTCATTCAATTTTTGCGCATCAGGAACCAGTTGAAAATTTTCGGTTGCATTAGCGGTAACATTCACAGTTTTATCTAAAGTTTGGTAACCGATAAAACTTGCAGATATGGTTAGGGAACCATTTGTTAAACCCGCCAGTTTAAAATTACCGTTTCCATCGGTAGATGTACTTCTGGTTGTTCCTTTTACATAAATGGAAGCGCCAGGCAGTGGTTGGCCGGTTTCATCAAGCACCCTACCGGATACAGACCCGGTTTGTGCTTTTACGATTAATGCTGAAAAAACTAACAGCACCAAAAGCCCCTGTTTTAACAGGTAAAATACTTTCATATTCGAAGCTCGTTTAAGTATAAAAATTTGGTTAAATATTATAGTGATTTACACATAGGCCTAATTTACAGCACATAATGATAATTCAAAATTTATTTAGAAAATATATTTCAAGCCGCAATTTTGGAATTTGCCATCATCAAAAAATTCTATTTTTTTGGATTATTATTTTTGACAAAAATTAAGTCTATTAAATATAATGTACTTATAATCAATCGTTTAAAATATTAAAAGTTTAAAATAAAGTGTAATTTTTACACTAAGTGTTTTTTGCGTGTATTTTCGGGAACGTTCCCGATGATTTCGCCTTAAAATTTGATGGTTTTTCGGGAACGTTCCCGAAGAGCGTCCTTAATTCTGCCTAAAATACACTAAGTGTTGATTTTTTTTGATTAGAAAAGCTTCAGAAAATGACGCTATTTTTAATGGTTTTTTGGGGCGTTTGAGGTCGAATTTCGCATGATGATTTTCGACTGTAAAACCACCTCGGATGCCAGGTTTTTATCTACATTCGAATCGAGAATTTTAAAAAGCATTTTTGCTGCTTCGGTACCTATTTCGGTAGCGGGCTGCGTAATTGTAGTTAAAGAGGGGTTTAACAAAGGCGCTATTTCAAGACTTGAAAAACTAATAATTTTTATGTCGTTTGGAATGGAAATACTTAAGTCGTAGCAGGCATAATAGGTCGCGAAGGCCAAACGCTCAACCGATGTAAAAAGCCCATCCGGCTTTAAATCCGTTAAAGCATTTTTTATAATTACACTATTTTCTTCATAACTGTTACTACAATCTACAATCAGCTGCTCATCAAATACAAGATTGTGTTTCGCAAGTGCATCTATATACCCTTGCATACGCGTTTTACCAATAGATAAGCTTTTATTTACAACCAGGTAACCGATGCGTTTGCAGCCTTGCTCAATTAAATGTTCTGTTGCTAAAAAACTGCTGTTATAATCGTTTGTAATTACCCTCGGCGTTTCAATATCTTCATAAATCCTATCAAAAAAAACAAGTGGTAAACGATTGGTTCCGAATTTGTTAAGGTAATTATGATCATTTGCTTCGCCAGAAACCGACATTATTATTCCATCGGCACGGCCATTGTGCAAATGGCGAATAAAATTAACCTCCTTTTTGTAATCATCATCGGTTACGTAAATTAAAATATGGTAACCGTTTTCACGGGCAACACGTTCAATACCGTGTATTGCTTGCGAGAAGTAATTATTTGCAAGTTCGGGAACAATTACCGCAATGGTTTTGCTTTTTTGTTCTCTTAAATTACTGGCGTAATGATTGGGTTGATAATTTAGTTCTCTTGCTTTCGCCAAAATAAGCGCTTTGGTAGCCGCATTTATGTCGCTATTGTCTCTAAATGCACGAGAAATTGTAGAAGTAGATAAATTTAAGGCTTCAGCTAATTTCTTTATATTAATACTATCCATTTGGCTTTAAAAGCTGATATTAAAAAATAACGCTGTAAATATAAAATATTAAAGTACTAAATACACTTATGCACAATAAATAACCTATACCAAAAACATAAATGCATTTAGCGAAAAAACATTGTTCGCTGTTTATGCTCGCAAGGATAAAAATAATCTATATTTATAAAAACAAAATACCTGCATAAAGCATTAATACAGTACCGAATTGTTAGCGTAATAATTGTAATTACCCGCAACAACGTTATGAAGAATAAATGAATGGAAAATAAAAGAATACTAATTGCAGATGATGATGAGGGCATAGTTGATGCGGTTACGATGATACTACAGGTTATGGGATATGAGGTAGATTTTACTTATGATGGCGGAGCAGTTATTGATGCAGTGAAGAAAAGACCAGACCTTATTTTATTAGACATTTGGATGAGCGGACATGATGGACGGGACATTTGTAAGCAACTTAAAAATGACCCTGAATTTAAAGAAATTCCAATATTAATGATTTCGGCAAGCCGTGATATAAGACAATCGGCCTTGGATGCCGGTGCAAACGACTTTATGGAAAAACCATTTGAAATGGATTCGTTGTTAAATAAAGTAACCCATTTGCTTAATTAAATTTAACCGCTCTTTATAATAATCGTTAGTTTCCTCTACCAGAGATGAAAAGTGTTACTTTTTCCGCTTAATTAAGCCATCAACTCGAAACCAGGGTAGCTAAGTCCTGATATAACTATCGGGCAAGCCTCTTTATTTTCTATAAGTAAAAATGCAGTTCCAAATTCAGAAGAATAATTCCGAACTTCGACGTGTACAATGTCTGAAGAAAATCCGACGATAGTTAGAAAAATTATTCATGTTGATATGGATGCCTTTTATGCATCTGTTGAGCAGCGTGATTTTCCCGAATACCGTGGTAAACCGTTAGTTGTTGGCGGCAAACCGGATAGTCGTGGCGTTGTTGCGACGGCAAGCTACGAAGCCCGGCAATACGGCATCCGTTCCGCAATGTCTTGCAGTAAAGCTTATCAACTCTGCCCTACAGCGATATTTGTATATCCAAGATTTGATGCCTACAGCTCTGTTTCAAAATCAATCAGAGAAATTTTCAGCAGATATACTGATATAATAGAGCCACTTTCTTTAGATGAAGCCTATCTGGATGTTACCGAAGATAAGCTGGGCATTGGCTCGGCCATTGATATTGCGCAGTCTATTAAAGACGCCATAAAAAGCGAACTGAACTTAACCGCATCGGCGGGCGTTTCTGTAAATAAATTCATCGCAAAAATTGCTTCTGACATGAACAAGCCCGATGGCTTGACTTTCATCGGTCCGTCGAAAATAGAAAGCTTTATGGAAAAATTGCCCGTTGAGAAATTTTTCGGCGTAGGCAAGGTTACCGCCGCCAGAATGAAGGCCATGCAAATTAATACCGGCGCTGATTTGAAAAAACTTACGGAGCAACAACTTATTGCCCAATTCGGAAAAATAGGCAAATTTTACTATCGGGTTGTAAGAGGAATTGATGAACGAGCGGTCCAATCCAATCGTGAAACGAAGTCAGTTGGCGCAGAAGACACCATGAAAGAAGATACCAATGAGGATGCTGTAATGCATGCCTTGTTGCAACAAATTAGTGTAACTGTTGCCAACCGGCTGGAAAAATATCAGTTAAAAGGTAAAACGGTAACCCTTAAAATAAAATTCGAAAATTTTAAGCAAATTACCCGCAGCCGATCATTTTCGAACCCAATTAGCAAAGCAGAAACAATTTATACCGAAGCGATAAAGCTATTGGCTGAAGCAGATATCGGCTTTACAAAAGTAAGGCTTCTTGGCATAACCTTATCTCGCTTTTATGATGATGTTGCACATGAAAAACCAGACGATACGCAGCTGGAATTTGACTTTTAGACAGTTTCACAAAACGTTGAAAATGACCGCAACAAAGAGCTTTGCACAATTTAACTTTCCGTGCAAATAATTAGTTCAATATCAGACAAATAAAAAAATTTAATTCCGAAAAATTAGCTAACTTAACTTGTAAGAACTAAAACAATCTTCGATGAAGGGGATCATAAAAAAAAATGCGCAGGCGATAACCCAGGAGTTAGACTGGCTTGCTGAAGTGATAGACACAAGTCTGAAACTTCATTTTGGCCAGCAAACTAAATACAAAAGTATTTATGATATCCAGGCGCCTGATATGACTTTAGATGAATCCTTTTATGCAGAAGTAATTAAAAGGGACCAAACTTCTATCCCTGAAAGAATTGTTTTACTATTGGCTTTGGCACCACATGTCAGGCCAGAAATGTTAGACGTTTTCCTCATCAAAAATGAAAATTTCGATAAAAATTTTACCGAGTTTGGAGGGGTAAAAGACAGTAAGTGCAATGGTTTTATTCCAACAGGCGAAACCGCGGCATTTATTTTAGCCATGAACGACCTCGAAAAAAGATTTGACCTTTTCAATCTATTTTGCGAAGACCATTACTTTTATAAAAGAAATATTCTAAGCATTTTAAAACCCAAAAGCTTTGAGCCTTATCTTTCAGGGGCGTTAATTATATCTCTGGAATATTTGAGTTACCTCACCGTCGGGCTTTCCAAATTTACAGCGGTACATTCGGATTATTAATCAATCTAGCAAAAACCTAAACAGCCGTTTGCAGCCTATAGCCCTTACCATGGACATTAGTTAGCTGTGTTGTGGGGTCTAGTTCCAGTTTTCTGCGCAACTTAGAGATAAACACATCCAGACTCCGCCCAACAATTACGCCCTCATCTTCCCAAATTTCTTTTTGCAACCTGCTCCGCTCAACAATTAAGTTTGGCGATTTAGCGAAAATTAAAAATAACTTGGTCTCCTTGGCGGTAAGTTCGGTTACTTTCTCACCAGCACTAAGCTGGCGCTTTTTAGCATCGAAAGTTAAGTTCCCAATCGTAAAAATAGTGTCTTCATGCGCATTAACTTGCTTCACTCTTTTTCGGGTATTGAAAGACTTGGAAATCATTAACCCAATAAATGCCAAAAGTGGTAAGCCCCCTATCAGGTATCCTTTCTGAACATTTGTTATACCATTACTTTTCAAAATCAAATTAATGCGGTAGCAATTTACCTCTTGTTTTCTGCCCGAACAGGGCACTAAATTATTTTTGCCGCTTTCAGATATAGAATAGCCAAATATGACCTCCTTGCCCTGGCAATCTAAAACATTCACGACATAATCACCTGCAGATTTATTTTCGGCCAACGCCTGGCTAACAATTTTGACAACAGAATCTGGATGGAAAGTAAATGCTCTTTCAAATCTTATCTGATAACTATTTTCGGCTATTTTTGTTACCGGGAGCACCCGGGAAGTGCTGTCGCCAGATTGTAAAAGGATTTTGTGACCGATTGCCCGAAGCACTATTCCTTCCCTGGCCGAATCAAAATCATCGTGCTCTGTAAAGCTAAAGGCAGAACATAATCCAAGCAAAATAAAAAGCGCTACCGCTAATAAAGATTTCGGGTTCGCATTTAACAGATGTTTTAGCCTTTCCATTTTCTTTTGCTTTTGATTTTCCAAAGTTTACAATTTTATTTACAATAATCACTATAAGTAAGTGCCTGTTGGTGAATAAGTTCGTACGCAATCCGCAAATCATCAATAATCCAGTTTTAGCCGCGGTTAAAACCCATCGTTGGCGCACGCTTGTCGCGTGTGAAAGTTCTAAACCATCATCGTATTTAATTTCTAAAACTCATTTTATTACTCTACGCCATTTTAAACGCCACAGGCGTGCGCTAGCAAGGGCTTAATGAGGAGAAACTAATTTGCAGTAATTGAGGAACTATTCAAATGGGTAGGAGAATTCCTATATGCAAATAAAAAGCCCCACTCGGACGGAGTGGGGCTAACTCAGCAATTGTGAGCTCCCTCTGCTGGGCTCGAACCAGCGACCCTCTGATTAACAGTCAGATGCTCTAACCAGCTGAGCTAAGAAGGAATATTGTTACTACTTTCGATAAAACTTGCCAAAATCATCTGGCAATTATATCATAAAAAATCCCCACATTGCTGTGAGGATTTTTGCTCCCCAGACTGGACATAATTCGAACCACTTGGTGGAACAATTGAAGATCTTAAACACGCTAGAAGTAGCTTAAGGGGTCTGACTCCCTCGGGATTATTAGCCCGTAAAGGAAATTTCGAACCTCTTTTGGCCGACTTAGGATGATTGGCCGCATTATAAAGTTTTGTTAGTTCAATAAGGTAGTTGGTTAACTGCCAGTTCACATGGTGAATACTTCCCGGAGAATCGCTAAATTAAAGGGTGCATCTTATTTCAGCAGTGACAAATATAACTTCATCATTTAATACATTTCGCTCATAATGAAATAAGCACTCGTCAACACACTGAAAGTTTGTGCAATCAACTATTTTAATACCCTAAAAAGAACTACCATTTGGCCATATCATAGCGGAAGGAAGCTTTATCTGGACAGGTGAATATCAGAACTAGGTAGTAAGATAAATCGTATTTAGCTAGTTTATATATGGATCTCAAAAAGATATTAATGGCATGTTGTAATGGATTACGTTATACTGCAAATAGTCTGTTCCAGTAAAGCTTGCTCTCACCTGCTTTTTCATTTTTTCATCAATTTTACTGATATCCTCCAGGCTAATGGATGTCGGCTGGGCGATACTATAACTGATATTTTTAGGCTCTCCCCTCTGATCGAGACTAAACAAAAGACGTAGCGTTTCTGAGCGTTCTTTGAGAACTTGCATTTTATAACGCAAAACACCGATAACAATTGACTTAACTTTATCGTTTTCCATATGAATATCTTTCATTTGCATCGGAAACGGGTGCGGTCCCTTTGGTAGAGGTGGAGCTTTGTAATTATATTCATAATCAGCGTTGAAGACAATTACCCCTGGCTTGCCTTTTCCAATCTGGATCTCAGTGGCTTTAACTTCAAATTTCTTACCATTAACACGTCGAACTCCCAGAGATATGCTTTTCTGGGCATAGCAAGACGAAAGCGAAAACGCAAGTGTACTTAATAGGATGATTTTTTTCATTATTGACAGTCTAACGGAATGTTGTTAATTAAGTTAATTAGTGCAAGTGGTGTTAGACCTGCAAGCTCACTATGATATGGATTACCCTGTAAATTAATAAATTTGATTAGAAAAGTATTATACGTGGTTAAAAAGTTCGTATAAGCTAATTGTTCGGCCGGGGTCCCTGAAGGCTTGAACCTTGGAAAAGCAGTGTGATTGTCCGTAAGCCCACCAATCCACAGGAGGTATGCTTGAACTTCCTGATCCGTTCCATAAGTATCGAAAGCAGTACTATTACAATGCACCATATCTGCCATCACCGCTTGTTCGAATTCAATGTTAGCAAAACCCCGATTGGGTGTTCCACCAACCACTTCAGCTGAAAGTTTGCTGTCACCAATTACAGCAAAGAGAAAAATGTCTCACAAAACGAAGAAATAACAAATATGCAGAATAATAAAAATATGAAATATCTTAAGATGCTTTATATAATCAACGTTTCTTTGTGCTCATTTCAATTATTGTTATTTCTTGTCATGCCATTTGGCGGTCCATTGAGTATTTTTCATCTTATGAAGGATGGTATGTTTTCAGCACAAAGCGGTTTTCGGGTAATACCAACAAACGAAATGTATTACCCAAATAACATTTATGTACAATATCTTGGGTTGTTCAACCGGATTTGTACAACTGGCTATTTCATTTCATAGGTCGGTGCATGTTTATCGCCAGCTTTGATCAAATTTAGACCAAGAAACAAGTACGAAATGGAAATAATATTTTTTATACTAGCTGTCATTTTTGTGTATGTCGGGAAAGCTATCTGGCGTTATTACGTTGGTGTGTATATCGAGAATCGATATAGCGATTTATTTGAGGATATACTAATATTTAGATTATGAATTAAATCTATATTATGCATCATATAAATAAACCTAAATGTTCTGTAAATGAAAATACTTTTTTATGAGCAACTAATTCTTAAGGTGATCCTTTCTATATTATTTGTTTTATTTATTACAAGTCACAATTTTGCTCAAGCAAACAAAAATCATCCAACTGAACATGAGCTGGCAATTAGAGTATTCAAATTTTTAGGCCGGACTAGCGATATCAAATTGTTAAAGGATAAAGAGCCATACTATGCCTTTAATTTGCGAATTAAGGTGACAAACAAGAATAACATACTTACAGTTGATGGAGTGGCGTTTTCAAAATCCATCGGTAATCAAATTTTTTCAAATATAGATGAATTAAAAAAAATTGATTACTACAGCTTAATAAATAAAAACTCTTCTGTCACTATACTTATTCCCATTTTAATTTTGAATAATTCATTTGACGCAAAAAACCAAGATGACAATATATCAGGTTTCACAAAAAAATCACTTCTTAACTTTACTTCGTCGCTCTTTTATTCTGACATCTTGCAAAAAAACATTATTCTTTTTCCAGTTTTTACAATTAATCGTCTAGAAATTCCTTGAAACAATTTTTAATACGCTACAAAATTCGGTAATGTGTACGATTACTTTTGCCTTGAAAGGCGGCACATGAAATCCCTTAGCCTCTTATTAGCTTGTCTCAAAAAACGAAGGCATCGATCCCCTACTGTGTATTTTTCTTTCAGCTGTAAGTTTATATACACCATACGGCAAATAAAAAAATGACTCACGAAGTGAATATTTTGTTGGTTCCAGACCATAATAGTGTTTCGACCCTATTGCATTTTGATAAGGTAGTGGTATATGGGCATTAATTCTTGAATTTTTTAATTGCCTCCGGAGAAACGGGACTGAAAAAATTTACAAGGTTACCATCCGGGTCACGAAATAATAGGGATTTATTTCCCCAGGGCATTATTGTCGGCACTTGCACAATGTAAGGTTGAAGAGAGTCGGCTAGCCTTTGATACTCACTATCTACATCCTCAACCATAAATTCTATGATTGCGGTTCTATTTTGTGCAGCTTTTGCAACTTCGAACTTAATGTCAAGTTGGAAAAAAAATACTTCTACATTATCTTTCAACGAGCCGTCTAAGGTTAAAAATTTAATAAGATTTTTTTTGTGCAAACTTTGCGCAAATAAAAAGCCCCACTCGGACGGAGTGGGGCTAACTGATTGATAATCAGCTCCCTCTGCTGGGCTCGAACCAGCGACCCTCTGATTAACAGTCAGATGCTCTAACCAGCTGAGCTAAGAAGGAATATTATTACTACTTTCTATAAAACATGCCAAAATCATCTGGCAATTATATCATAAAAAATCCCCACATTGCTGTGAGGATTTTTGCTCCCTCTGCTGGGCTCGAACCAGCGACCCTCTGATTAACAGTCAGATGCTCTAACCAGCTGAGCTAAGAAGGAGTGCTGGTTGTTTCCCTTAAAACGAGGCTTTCTGCGCTTTGCAGCACATATACCCTTGTTCGTTTTGGGAATGCAATATTAGGGCTTTTAAATTATTTATGCAATATTTGCAGTGAAAAATTTTTAAAAAAATTCAATTTAAAATATATGAGCCTGATAATCATAGGTACTGTAGCTTTTGATGCTATTGAAACGCCATTCGGAAAAACTGATAAAATTGTTGGTGGTGCCGCAACTTACGCCAGTTTAGCTGCATCTTACTTCTATAACGAAGCAAAAATCGTTGCTGTTGTGGGCGATGATTTTCATAAATCAGATATTGATACGTTTACCGAACATGGAATCGATACAGAAGGCTTACAAATTAAAGCAGGCGAAAAATCTTTCTTTTGGTCGGGCAAATACCACAACGATATGAACAGTCGCGATACTTTGGTTACTGAGCTAAACGTTCTGGAAAATTTCGATCCGATTATTCCTGAAAGCTATCAGGATTGTGAATACTTAATGCTCGGAAATTTAACACCTCAAGTTCAGCAAACAGTAATAAAACGACTTAAAAACCGGCCGAAATTAATTGTAATGGACACCATGAATTTTTGGATGGACATTATGATGGATGATTTGCTGGAAACCATTAAAATGGTTGATGTATTGACCATTAATGATGCAGAAGCCCGCCAACTTTCCGGTGAGTATTCGTTGGTAAAAGCGGCAAAAAAAATCCTTACCATGGGCCCAAAATATTTAATTATTAAAAAAGGCGAACATGGCGCATTGCTTTTCCACGAAGATCAGATTTTCTCTGCCCCAGCGTTACCACTTGCCGAGGTTTTCGATCCAACCGGCGCAGGCGACACATTCGCGGGCGGCTTTATTGGCTATCTGGCAAAGGTGGGTACCATCAATTTTAACAATATGAAAAATGCAATAATTTACGGCTCGGCACTGGCGTCGTTTTGTGTTGAGAAATTTGGAACAGAAAAACTGTTAAACCTAACGGACGAGGAAGTTGCAGCAAGGATTCAGGAGTTTGTTAACTTAAGTGCTTTTACAATTGACGCCTAATCAATAGTTTAGTAACGGATAGGCCAAATCGCAATAATAAGCTGCAGGTGTACACTGATATGAAGTGAATCTGCAGCTTTTTACATTAAATAACCTTCCCTATCGCCACAAATTTCTCAAATACGGCTTCTGTATGTGGCGCATCTGGCAACTCATCAGTTAAATCTTGCCCTGCCCAGTGCTCGTAGTGCTTTCCATTTCTCCACAGGCGACTATTAGTCATATCGTAAATCAAACCTTTATATGCCACCCAAATTTGCGGCTTATCTTGTCCGTTTCTTAGAGCGAGCTGTTGTTTGGTAAAAGCTGGTAAATCCATTTATATTTTTTTCCGGCAGCGCAATTTATCTGCGATTTCGAACCTTTGTTCCCGCTTTTCGCTGTACTTCTCCCGACGAAAAATCGGGATTCGTGCCGCTGCAATCGGGGCTAATTGGCCAGTTAGCTTTACATTTTTGCGGATTTTAAGGGCCTAAAGAATAGTTCCGTTTTCAATCTGTTTATTTGAAATGGCCTGGCTTCTGCCTTTAAAGAACTCGTAAAGGTAAATGTTCATCAGCAAAAGCCCCATTAAATAAAAATGGTCTTCTACCGGAATAGTGCCCACCCGGAAGCCCAAATTTTCGTTGTTGTTGTACATTACAACCGGAATGGCCGTTAAAAAACCATTTACAATATAAAATGGAATTAAGGCCACCAGATAAGCTCTGTAAAACTTATACATAAACCGAAACTCCACATTAGCATACTCTACATACGCCAGTACAACAAAAAGAAAACCAAAATTGATAAGCGTATACCACCTGCTGTAACCAAAAAATAAGATTGCAATACAAAGCCCGAGGAGGAGGTTGCTAAGGGAAAAGCTGTACTTCTGCAAATCATTTTTCGGAAAGTAGGCATTAAGGCATTCGTATATAAATATGCAGGCATAAGGCACTGTCAAAAAGAATAGAATCTCTTCAAGTGGAAGCCCGAGAAGCTTGATGCCGACTATATAATTCGAATTAAACGACCAAACGTTAAGCTTTACAAAAAGTAAATCCCATATTAAGAAAAACCCACCCGTTATCGCTATTGCAGGCAAAACGTATTTCCATTTGCTGAAAAAATATACCTTCTTATCAAAAGATAAAATTAAAGGAAATAATATTACCCCAATGTTTATGAGTAAGTACGTGTAATTCATCTTAACTAAACTTCTTTAAAATTTTAAGCTCCTGATCGGTGCAGCGCTTGCTATCAATCATAAACTTAGCTACGTTTTTAATTAATTCTTTATCAGCAATGCCAAAATTGTTGTTTTGATAGTGCTTTACGATTTCTTTTCTATCAACAACCAAATCTTTACTAAAACCTAAAAAGGATGGCGTAAAATGCTGGATGGAAAACCGCATAAAACGAATTTCCATGTTCTCTTTATCTAAATCGATGGCTTTTTGCATTGTTCTCATCGACACTTTTACATACTTAATTTTATTGTAGGGATTCCAGGTATGTTTGGCTCTTAAAGCCTCCAATGTACCTGTGTAAGCCGTTACGAGCGCCGTCTTATTTTGCAGCTTTTCCAGCTTGCTGGCTAATGAATCTGTAAGCTTAGCATTGTCTACCGCCTTAACTAAATCGGTTTTTAGCCTTGCAATTTCTTTTGGCGAAAGCTGCGCCCTGCAAACATTCGTAAATGCAAAAAGCAAAAAGAGTAAAATAGGTAGTTTATTCATGTGTTTAAGCAAAGGTAATAAAACGAAATTGGTTTTGTCGGCAAAGCATTTTTGCTTCTCGAAGCGATGCAATTTGCTAAAAGCACAACACCGAAGTTAAAATCAAGGCTGAAACCCAGAATTTGTGCAGATGTAAAATACTTGGCACAACTAAACGAAAAAGGCCTGCTTTACAAAAGTTGCAGGGTAAAAAATTTCTTTAAAACAAATAGCTGAAAAATCGCTTTCTTTATGCAATGGATAAAAAACCTATAGTAACCATTATTGGAGCTGGTTTTGCAGGCTTATCTGCGGCAGCATTGCTGGCAAAAGATGGTTTCGATGTTACTGTTTTAGAAAAGAATGAAATGGCCGGTGGCCGGGCAAGGATATGGGAAAAAGATGGTTTTACTTTCGATATGGGACCCAGTTGGTACTGGATGCCCGACGTTTTCGAAAACTATTACAATCTTTTCGGAAAAACCACTGCAGATTTCTATCAGCTTAAAAGGCTAAGTCCTTCATACAGAATTTATTTTGCCGGGAATGAAACCTTAGATGTTCCTTCCACACTCGAAGATTTATATAAACTTTTCGAAGAACTGGAACCGGGCAGCAGCACAAACCTGGAGTCTTTTCTAGCCCAGGCTAAATATAAATATGATGTTGGTATGAACGAGTATGTGTTCAAACCATCGCATAGCGTAATGGAATACTTCGACCCGCGTTTAGCCGCAAGCGGTATAAAGCTTCAGCTTCTTGGAAATATGCGAAAACACGTCCATAATCTTTTTAAAAATGAAAAACTTAGAAAGTTGTTGGAATTTCCTGTATTGTTTTTAGGTGCCACCCCACAAAATACACCAGCACTGTATAGTTTAATGAACTATGCCGACTTGGTTTTAGGAACATGGTATCCAATTGGTGGCATGCACAAAATTGTTGCGGCGATGCAAAATATTGCCGAAACGCAAGGTGTTAGGTTTCACTTTGATACTGAGGTAACAAAAATCGAAGTGAAAGGTAATGTTGCTGAAGAAATTGTTACGAATAAAGGCAACTTTAAAACTGATTTTATTGTTGGCAATGCAGATTACCACCACATTGAACAGGAGCTTTTAAGTAAGCCGCACCGGAAATATGATGAAAAATACTGGAACAGCCGAACCATGGCCCCGTCTTGTTTACTTTTCTACATCGGCTTAAATAAAAAATTAACGAATATTCTGCACCATAACCTTTTCTTCGACGAAAACTTTGATGAGCATGCCGAAGAAATTTACACTAACGCAAAATGGCCGAGCAAACCACTTTTTTATGCTTGTTGTCCTTCCGTAACGGATGATAGTGTTGCCCCGGATGGCTGTGAGAATCTGTTCTTTCTTATACCAATTGCACCGGGTTTACAGGATAGCGAAATAAAAAGAGAAGAATATTTCAGCTTGCTAGTAAAGCGATTTAAAGATTTAACTGGTAACGACATAAGCGAAAGCATTTTATTTAAACGAAGCTATGCAATGGCAGACTTTGTTGAAGATTACCATGCCTTTAAGGGAAACGCATATGGGTTAGCAAACACTTTGAAACAGACCGCTTTCCTTAAACCAAGTATAAAGAGTAACGTAACAAATTTTTTATATACCGGTCAATTAACCGTTCCCGGCCCTGGAGTGCCTCCTGCAATCATATCAGGACAAGTGGTAGCAAAAGAAATAAAAAAAAAGTTAAAAAAAGCTTGACAAACTTAAAATTTCCCTTATCTTTATAACCACAAAACAAAAACACTGTGAAATATCCTCAAAACGCATAATTGTTCGGGGTTTGCATTTGTTTCGAAATTAGAGAGAAGGAATATTGTTGAAATAAAACATAAGAATCAACTAACCAAATATATGATAAGCAAAAAGGCCCGGATTTATTCCAGGCCTTTTGCTTTTACAACATTTTGGGTTGCTAAGCTTTTAAACTTACTGCCGCGATATCTTCCACAATATTTTCCGAACTGATAAATAAGATTTGGTTCGGGTACACAAATTTCAAGAATTAATCTCCGAGCTGCATCCATTCACATTCTCAAACCTATTAATGACGGCATTATCTAACATACGTAAAAACAAAAAGGCCTGGATATGCTCCAGACCTTGAATTTTTGAAAGAAAAATTGCTTAAGCCATTTCAGCTATTGCAATATCTTTTGAATAAGTTTTTAAATATTTTTTTAGTATTCCTCTCGCTACGTGGATGCGGGTTTTAACGGTTCCAATAGGAATGTTTAACATGTCGGCTATTTCATGGTATTTGTAACCTTCGAAGTAACGGATGAAAGGCACATAATATTCTTCAGGTAACTGAGCCAATGCTTTATCGATATCTCCTAAAACAAATTTGCTTTCAGCTTGATTTTTAGTTGCGCTGTAAGAAAGATTTGCAGAAGAAATGTCTTCACTTTGTGTTATTAATGTATTTGTTTTTACTAAGCGACGGTAGTTATTAATGAAAGTGTTTTTCATGATTGTGAATAACCAACCTTTTAAGTTTGTACCTTCTTTAAACTTGTTGTAATAAGTTATTGCTTTCAACATTGTATCCTGAACAAGATCATTTGCATCTTCAGCATCTTTTGTAAAATTTAGAGCATATGATCTTAGTGATACAGAGTGGTGGTTAACTAGATGGTTGAATTCAAATTTTGTCATGATGTGTAGCTTTAGGTAAGATTTAAAAAACAAATGAATTGTATTCTGTTCTGTCTTAACCTAAACAAACTTAGTACCAAAAATTTCTGGCACGCTATCGAAACTCAAAACTTTGATTCAGTGAGCTTTTTGGTCACATGATATTTACTTCACGTTCTAAAGTGACTCCAAAAGTAGACTTTACACTGTCTATGATTTGGGCAGAAAAGTCAAACACCTCTTTGCCAGAAGCGTCTCCATGATTTACGAGCACCAAAGCCTGATTTTTCCATGTACCTGTATTGCCTTGAATTTTTCCTTTCCAGCCACATTGTTCTATCAGCCAGCCAGCCGCCAATTTTATTTTACCATCGGCTGTTGGGTAATGTACCACATCGGGGTGTTTTGCAACAACATCTGCAAACTCAAATTTTTCGATTACCGGGTTTTTGAAAAAGCTACCGGCGTTACCTATCGTAGTTGGGTCGGGCAATTTGCTTACGCGAATGTGTGCAACCGCAGCAGATACGTCGGCAATTCCCGGACTTTCAATACCTCGTTTTTGCAGTTCAGCTTCAATTGCGCCATAGGAAGTGTTTAATCTGGCTTCGGTTTTTAAAGCGAAGGTAACGGAGGTAATAATAAATTGCCCTTTCAATTCGCCCTTAAAAATGCTCTCCCGGTAACCGAAGTGGCAATCAGCGTAGCTAAAAGTTTTAATTTCGCCGGTGTTAATTTCAAAAGCCGTGCAGCTTTCAAACACATCTTTTAATTCTACACCGTAAGCACCAATATTTTGTATAGGTGATGCACCAACCGTACCCGGAATTAATGTGAGGTTTTCGACACCGGCAAAATTGTGGCTTACACAATAGTTCACAAAATCATTCCACACAACACCGGCACCAGCTGTAACTTTTATATCATCGCCATCAACCTTTGAAGTGATGCCCACGATGCTGATTTTAATTACCAAGCCATCATAATCTTGCGTAAACAGTACATTGCTTCCACCGCCAATTATGAGCAGCTTATTTGCTTTTGATAATTCGTTTTTGAATAACGTTCTTAAATCTTCCTCATCAAATATTTCTGCAAAAAAAGCAGCTTTTACATCGATTCCAAAAGTGTTAAAGGTTTTAAGCGAAACGTTTTCCTGAATTTGCAGCATGGTAATTTTGTGTTGTGCACAAAAGTAAAATAAAATTTAGTATGTTTTATTTGAATGGATTTCATTTTATTAGACAGCATATTTTGAAAAGGCCAGCAAAAGCGGCGTAATTCAGGTTAATGCCGAGAGATGTAGCCGATTTAAAGGTTCTTGGAATAATCCTTTTGATTAAGTTATTGGAATACTGAATTCCACTTCTTCAGCGGGCCTGCATTCGGTAGCGTTGCAAACGGTAAATTCCAGTTTTCCTTTAACTTTCACCTGAGCTGCGTTTATTTTTATCTTCTGTTGAAAAATAACCGACTTTTCGTAATAACTAACGTTCGCTTTTAACACCTTTTCATATTTCGTAAGCGATTTCGGTGCAGTTGTTCTTCCTATTAACGCATAGTTTTTTGCGTTTGAAAAAGCGAAACTGGTTTGAAGCGATTTAATTCCGCCATCTTGTGCGTAAATATGCCATCCATCTTCAATCGTCCCTTTCAAAAACAAAACGGCTTCATTATTAGCTGATTTCACGGCCTTATAACTCCATTTTACCGGAGTGGTTATTTTAAATTGGGCCTTCGAGACTGAAGCAATTAAAAGACAAATAAATATTAAACTGATTCTCATGCGATGCTCTAATTTTCGTAATTTACTTTTTAAAATTCTTTTTAAGCTCTTTTTCTAAAGCTTCTCCCCGCAAATTTCTTCCGATTATTATTCCAGCAGGGTTAACAAGATAATTTACCGGTATCGCTTCCACGTTATAAACTTTTTGGGCTGTATTATTAAAATCACTTAGCTGAAGCCAGATGTCAATTTTGTCTTTTTTGATTGCATCAAGCCAGTCCACTTTCCGTAGCGGTTGGTCTCGCGTAATGCCTATTATTTGAAAACCTGAGTTGCTATACTTGTTGAAAATTTTAATTAAATTGGGATGCTCGGCTCTACAAGGCGTGCACCAACTCGCCCAAAAGTCAACCAATAAGTACTTACCTCTAAAGTCGCTTATTTTATAAATCTTTCCAACCGCATTCGGCAGAGCTATATCTTTCATTGCATTACCAACTTTTAGTTCTGCTTCCAAGTTGATGGTACTGAATAGTTTTCTCGCCGACGGTAGCGCTTTAATAGTAGGGTCAAGTGTGTTGAGGAGCGAATCAATCTTCTTCGGTTCGTTAATCGTACGAGCCTTACCATAAGGCCTTTCTGCAAATTTTAACAGCGCATACAAGCCAATTACAGAATTAGGATTTTTATTTACAGCTGAAAGATAAATATTGGAGTCAATTAAATTCTCAAAAGAATCTCTGATTTTCCATATTTTTGTTTCAACATCAGCTATTTTTTGATTTTCGTAGTTGACATCGCCAACAACTCGTTCAGCTTCTTTAGCATATTTTATGTGCTGAGCAATAAGATGCTCAATTCCGACAGTTACCTGTGATATGACGGAATCTGTTATCATGGGCATTAAATTATTTGTAAAGCCTATTTCATAAGTCGCTGGCATCGCCCAAAAGCTGTAAGTGGTAAACTTTCTATCCTTCCAATAAAAATCAACAGATAAATAGCAGGGCTCTTTAAGTTCGGTTTTATATTTAAGTGCAATTCCCTTAACAAGTATTGTATCAGAATTGCCAGAATAGCCACCCAAATCACTTCGCTTAACCACTAACTTCCAAGGCTTTTGACTTGCCAAATTCAAGTCTGATTTTAAAGTCAAACTACCTTTTAATAGCTCTTGAGCAGAGGCGAAACCAAAACAATTGAAGCAGATTAGAAATAATAGGATTTCTTTAAAGTTTTGTCTTTTCATCAATACGTTTCTTTAATGCTACGCCCCTTTTACTATTCTTTAGTTGAATCGAAAGCGCATTGAACAATTCAGATGGAGAGCCCCATAAACTTTCTAGCTTGTCTTTTTTTTCCGCACTGTACATTGACAAAACTTCTGTCACTGCATAAAATGATATTTCAGAATTTGGGTGGCGTTTAACAAATTGTATTAGCGCTCTGTTTCCGGCTCTTACAGCCGCAGTTCTTTCATCGGCTTGTCGGGTAAGCATACCACCCGCGCTGATTACAGCTTCTTTAGTGTCGCCGTATTTGTTAATTGACAAGGTTAAATCCTCCAAAATGACAATTTTCGCGTTCCTTCTTCTTCCACTTATCCAAATCAGTCGTCTGAATTTAGAAAGTGCTTCCTCTTTTGTAATGTTTCCCCGCTCTTCCAGAAAAACGTTAGCAAATTGATATTTCTCACCCTTAAGGTCAAAAACTCCATTAAATTTGAATTCTCCATTAACTACCGGAACAACCATAAAAATTTTATCGCTTGAAATGGGAATTTGCTGAGATAAAGTGGTTAAATAAGCATATTTAACACTATCTGTATTCATGATTACGCCTTTTATATTGAACGTAATCGACTGAGCTCGGATGGTGCATGTAAAAAACATGAATGTATAGAACAGGTACTTTTTCATATTAGGTAATTGAAAAATAAATATATAACTAATTAATTAGTTATCCAAACCAGCCTGATTATTTATGCATTAACTACTTACTGATAGTTGTTAGTATGTCAAGCATTAATTTTAAATCAGCTTCATTAGAGCCGTCAACCCTGAAATCAGAAAAAATTAATTTTCCGCTTTTATCAACCAGAAAGTTGGCGGGAGCGAAACCCATGTTATCGAGATTACCTTTTTCCCTAAAACGTTTCTCCTTAAGAGGGATAAAAGAATATTTTTCAGCCTTCATCATTGGTAACACCAAATCGGCTTCTTTCGGTTCAATGTTTATTGCAACATATTTTACCGACGAAAGATATTTTGATAATACGTTTTCAAAGTGTGGAAACTCTGCCCGGCACGGGCTGCATTTTGGAAACCAGTATGTTAACAGCACCACAGAGCCTTTCATACTGGCCAGCACCAGCGAATCTCTGCTCTGGTAATTGTACAACTTAAATGGCGTAGCCTGTTTGGCATTTTTACTTAAAAATTTGTAAATGTCTTCATTAACATCCGAACTATCTTTCTCCTGCTTAAAACTATACTTTAACAATTCGCTATAAACAGACACAGTAGGATTTTTACAATATAAATCTATCAAATCGTCATAAACATCGTCGGTAGTGGCAGCTGAAGCCTGTGCTTTCAATAGAGGCAAAAAATGCCTTGGATGATTAACAAAATAAGGAAAGTGTAGAGTATTTAGAATAGTTAGTGCCTCTTTACCCTTTTGCTGCTTGATATAATTTTGTGCACATAGAATTTTTTTCGATTCGTCAAGCAGCAAATTCCAATCATAGGGCCTGAACTTCAGTTTTAGCAAATCATTTAAAAGTGGAAGTGTCCTTTCTACATCATACTCAAGCAAAAAAGAATAATAACTGAGCATCGCATCGGTTGCCTGATTAAATTTCTGCGGGAAATAAATCTGCTTTATGCGTTCATAATACATAATCTTATCTTCAGATTTCTTCGAATAATTAGCCAATATATTTAGGGTTTTGACAGCAAATTCAGAATTAGGAAATTTTTCAATTAGCTGCAACAACCCCTGTTCATAATCTTTATCTTGCTCAGAAAAAGACGTTACGTATCTATAAAAAATCTCAGCATTTTCGGGATTTGCATCTACCCCTTTTTTAAGATAGTACTTTTCTGCTTCGCTATCATTATTGAAATAGGCATTTAAACTAAGACTTGCCCAACCCTTAATTAATTTCGGATTAATCTTCACTGCTTGTTTCAAATACAAATCTTGTTTGCCTGACCCTTCAAACAAATAAGAAAAGTTCAAAGGAATTTCTCCTACTTTGGGAAATTTCCTCATCCAGGCTTTGTATTGATTATTCAGCATAATAGTGTCTCCACCGTTCAAAAGATTAAATCGATAAAAAGCCCAGTTATCAGTTGGATTACGATTAATTATTTTTTTTAAGGCAGAGTTTTGCAATTCTTTTGGCAACGTATCTAAATCTTGATGAGTGTTAGCAACATTGGTAATAACCGCATTTGTTTTACACTTTGAGAAAACTAACATCATCAGGATCAAGGCAATCCCCTGTAATAATTTCAAAAATTTAATGCTGGGCTTTTGCCGAAATAATTTAAGCATAGTTTGATATTCTAACGAAATATAAAACTAAAATTTTAGTTTAAAAAATTTTCGAAGGTTTATCATTACTTACCTATTCACTGTATTACCTTCTTCCTCACAAATAACAATCCAAATGCTTTTCCATTTCGCTTGCCCATATTTTTATGATGGATTTTATGTGCCTTACGAACTGCCTGAAGGTAGCTGTTGTTACTTTTAAAAGTTTTAAACCTGCGGTGAACAAACCAATCGTGAACTACAAAATAAATTATCCCGTAAGTAGTGATGCCAACACCAATGAAAAACTTAATACCAAAATTTTTGCCATCGATAAACATCAGGAACAAAGATATTCCGGCAAATAAAATTGCAAACAAGTCATTCCATTCAAAGAACGATTTCGATTGTTCATGGTGGCTTTTGTGCATAAACCAGAGCGGACCATGGAATAAATATTTGTGGATAAACCACGAAAGGCATTCCATAAAAAATATGGTAAGCAACACGGTTAACACGGACAACAATACTGACAAAATATGTGAATTTTAGTTTGTAAATATATATAAACCAATCCGGAAGGAATTGAATGTCATTAAAATGTAACGATGTAATTATTTTTTAATCGATTGATTAACATTTGAAATTTAAGATCTATTTTTGACTAAAATATTAAAAAAGTCAGAAAGTAGAAAAGTAAAATGATTGTAGCCGATAAAAAGCGAGAACAGATTATTGAAGGTGCTATAAAACGCTTTATTCATTTCGGGATTGGTAAAACAACAATGAATGATATTGCTGAAGATTTATCCGTTTCAAAACCCTCTCTTTATTATTATTTCCCTGATAAGAGAAGCCTAATAGTAGGTGTAATAGAGAAAGTTTTTACTGATTATTTCGATTCGTTAAAGAAAAAGTATAATCCCGACGCGACTTTAGAAAATACTTTATTTCAAACTATCGACATTCGCAACTCGTTTTTTATGAAATATTTCATGTTGAGAATATCAGAAGGTTTGCCCGATATTTTTAACGATGCAGCCATGAAAACGAAACTTACAACCTTGAAAGACGCTGAAAAGCGCTTTTACGCACAGATTTTTGAAAGGGCACAGGAAAAAGGAGAAATTAAACATGAAAGCATGGCCCACGTAGCAGAGCTATATCTGGAGAGCCTTATGGGATTGACAAATATGTGCATTATGGAATTAGGAAAAGACTTGCTACCGGATAAAAAGGCGGTTAATAAGATGACACAAAAGCAAAAAGACCTTTCAACAATTTTTACAAAAGGCCTTAAGTGCTGAGAAAAGTAAGGAATATAATTAAGCACATTATCAGCATTTGAATTTTAAAATCGCAAAATAATAAGCACTGATACCTTCCATCGTACAAAAACCTGACACTTAATTAAAGGCTTAACACTACAAAAACAAAGAACCCAAAAACAAAAACAACATATTATGCTTAGAGTAAAACTGGTAAAATTAATGCTCATCCTGATAACCGGCATGGCTTTACCTCAACTGGTAACGGCACAGCAGCAGGTTACCTTAAAGGATGCGCTTACTTATGCGCTCCAAAACAACACTAATGTTCGCAAATCTAAATTGGACATTGAACGGGGAAGATACAAAGTACAGGAAGTTCGTGCGCAGGCATTACCACAGCTTACTGGTAACGCGGGCTTAACCTACAACCCCATCATCGGCCAATTGGTCGCTAACTTCGGTGGACAAACACAGGCCATTAAACTCGGTCAGAACTGGAATTCATCTGCCGGCGTTCAGCTTTCACAGCAACTGTTTAATCAGCAGGTTTTTACCGGCTTACAAGCGGCAAAATCCAGTGAGGAATATTACAACTTAACTTCTCAATTAACTGAAGAACAGATAATTGAACTTGTTGCAAATAATTACTACCAGGTTTTGGTTAACAGACAACAACTAAACGTAATTGATACGAACATCAAAAATGTTAAAGTAGTTGAGAAAATTGTTGGCAATCAATATAAAAACGGCTTAGCCCGTAAAATTGACGTTGACAGGATTAATGTTAACCTGACTAATTTAAATACACAACGGGACCAAACCATCAACGCAATCACCCAGCTTGAAAACCAATTGAAGTTTTCTATGGGTATGCCGGTTTCAAATCAAATTACTTTACCGGCAACAGAGTTGACAGAAGTGACTGTTTTACCTCAGTTTGCAGATTCCGTTGATTTAGCAAACAGAACAGAGGTTAAGCTTTTAAATAATCAGGATAAACTTTTATCGCTCCAGCGAAAAGCTTATGTTGCCGAATATTACCCAACATTGGCCTTAACAGGAAATTACACCTACTCCAGCCAGAGTGATGGTTTCGATTTCTTAAGCTCAAATGCCGCAGCGATTGGTTATGGTGCATCAGCAATTGGTGTAACATTAAGGGTTCCAATTTTCAATGGCTTTTTAACCCGGTCGAAGGTTCGCCAGGCAAACGTGGATATACTTAAAGCTAAAGAGGACAGGAAAGAATCTACAAACTCGCTAAACCTGGCTTATGAAAATGCTAAAATACAGTTGCGCAACAACCTGAACACCATCAATTCGCAACGTAAAAATGCCGAACTGGCACAGGAAATTTACAAGAGCACACAAAATAATTACAATAACGGCTTAGCCTCCTTAACGGATTTACTTGAAACAGAAAACTCGTTAACCAGTGCGCAGAACAGTTATACGCAAGCTTTACTTAACTACAAGGTTGCTGAAATACAATTAATAAAATCAAACGGAAATATTAAATCGCTAGTACAATAGAAATGAAAAGAGTAATTACCATAATTATCGTAGTTGTTGTTGCCCTTGGTGCAATAGCTTATGTTTTAAGCAACAATAAAAAGAAGAACGAAGAAAAAACTGCTTTCATTGCTAAAGGTGGCGGGGCTGTTGCCGTTCGTGTTGCTTCAGTTGAAAAAAAGGTAGTAGATTTAGATTTTGTTGCGAACGGAAATTTTGTTCCAAAACAAGAATTAAACTTCTTATCAGAAAACGCTGGTCGTGTAACGGCAATTTATGTTGATGAAGGTTCCCGCGTGAGCAAAGGCCAGGTTTTGGCCCGCATTGATGCGGAGATTATCAATACAGATAGAGAAACTGCCCAGGCAACTTTCGAAAACGCAAAAAGAGACGAAGCCAGATACCAAAGTTCTTACGAAACAGGTGGCGTAACTCAACAACAGTTAGACCAGGCTAAACTAGCAACCAGAAATGCCAAACTGCGCTTGCAGGCATCTCAGCGTAAATTGAGTGATGCAAACATCAAATCGCCAATTAATGGCATTGTGAACAAAAGATATATTGAAGTTGGTGCTTTTGTTACCGCACAGGGAACTCAATTATTTGAATTGGTTGATGTTTCGAAATTGAAACTAAAAGTAAACGTTAACGAATCGCAGGTGGCAAGTTTAAAAATCGGCGATAACATTGATATCAAATCGACAGTTTTTCCTAACGAAAAGTTCTCTGGCAAAGTGACATTCATTGCCGCTAAGGCCGATGCAACCTTAAACTTCCCTATTGAAATTGAGGTTAGCAACAACACTAAAAACAGTTTGAGAGCAGGTATGTACGGAACGGCAGTATTTAACTTCCCGAAACAGGCGCCGAGCATTTTGATTCCACGTACATCATTTGTGGGTAGTGTGAGCAGCAACCAGGTTTTCGTGCTTGATAAATCGAACAACACCTCGAAAGTGCGTAATGTTGTTACCGGTCGTATTCTGGGCGATAATGTAGAGATCCTTGATGGGTTGAAAGAAGGCGAAACAGTAATTACCAGCGGACAGATTAACCTTGCTGAAGGAACTGCGGTTAGCATCGTTAAATAATTCAGTTTACAAAACTCAGTTTGCAGATTGTAAGCCTGAGCCTGTTGAAAGGACAATATTTTCCAGTCGCAATAAAAAATTAAAATGAAGATAACAGATATATCTATAAAAAGGCCCTCGCTGGTAATCGTGGTTTTTACCGCACTTACACTACTTGGGCTATTAAGTTACTTTTCGTTGGGTTATGAATTACTTCCAAAATTCTCAAACAACGTAGTATCTATTTCTACTATTTACCCCGGCGCATCGCCTGCGGAGGTAGAAAATACGGTTACCAAAAAAATCGAAGATGCGGTATCATCGATGGAAAACATTAAGAAAATAAACTCCGTTTCGTTTGAGAGTTTATCAACTGTAACCATCACCTTAACCGATAAAGCAAACATCGATATTTCATTAAATGATGCGCAACGTAAGGTAAATGCAATACTTGCCGATTTGCCTGAAGATGTGAAAACGCCATCATTAAGTAAATTCTCGCTAGATGATTTACCAGTTATTACCATGACTGCTTCGGCAAACATGGACGACGTTACCTTTTACGATTTAATCGATAAACGTATCGCTCCCGTGGTTTCAAGGGTTAGCGGTATTGCACAAGTTAACTTAGTTGGTGGTTCTGAACGGGAAATTCAGGTTTCTTTAGATGCTGATAAATTGCAGGGTTATAATCTTGCTGTGCCTCAGGTTCAGCAAATGATTTTGAGCTCGAATTTAGATTTCCCTACGGGAAGTGTTAAAACGCTGAATCAGGATGTCCTTATCCGTTTGTCGGGTAAATATAAAAGCATCGAGGAGTTAAGAAATCTTGTGCTAACAACTTCTAAAGATGGTGCTCAAATTCGTTTGGGCGATGTTGCCGATGTTCAGGATGCGCAAAAAGAAACAGAAAAATTAGCCCGCGTAAATCGCCAGGCTTCGATTGCAATCCAAATTATTAAACAAAGTGATGCGAATGCGGTAGAGGTGAGTAAAGGCGTACATGCCATCATCGACAAATTAAATTCGGAATACAAAGCGAATAAACTTGATATTAAGATTGTGAACGATAGTTCGATTTTTACTTTAGAATCGGCTGATGCGGTAATACACGATTTAATTCTTGCGGTTGTTTTAGTAGCGTTTGTAATGCTTTTCTTCCTGCACAGTTTGCGTAATGCGCTAATTGTAATGGTTTCCATTCCTGCATCGTTAATTGCAACATTTATTGGCATTAGCTTATTTGGTTTTACCTTAAACTTAATGTCGCTGCTTGGTCTGTCACTTGTGGTCGGTATCCTTGTGGATGATGCTATCGTGGTATTGGAAAACATCCAGCGGCACATGGAAATGGGCAAAAATAAAGTCAGGGCAGCATCTGATGCGACCCGTGAGATTGGCTTTACGGTTGTATCCATAACGTTTGTAATTGTGGTTGTGTTCTTCCCGATTGCGGTGAGTACAGGTTTAGTTTCGAATATTTTGCGCCAGTTTTGTGTGGTTGTAATTATTGCAACATTACTTTCATTGCTTGCATCGTTTACAATTGTTCCGCTTTTATTCTCGAGGTTTGGTAAACTAGAGCACATAACAGGTAAAAATGTATTTGGCCGTTTTATCCTTTGGTTTGAGAAACAGTTAAAGAAATTCACCATGTGGATTACAGGCATTTTGAACTGGTCGCTTAACCACAAAGCCTTAACGCTAATCATTGTATTTGTAATGTTTTTAGGTTCTTGCGGTTTGTTAGGTGCAGGTTTCATCGGTTCGGAGTTCTTCCCGAAATCGGATAAAGGAGAATTCCTTGTGCAGTTAGAGCTTCCAAAAGATGCATCACTTGAGCAAACCAACTTCTTAACACAAAGAGCGGAAGCGTTTTTGAGTAAGCAACCAGAAATTACGCAGTTAATCACGACCGTTGGTCAATCTACCGGCGATTTTGGTGGTACCCAGGCAACAGCATACAAGTCAGAAATAAATGTAAGGTTAGTTGAGCGTGAAAAACGTGAAGGTGTTTCATCGGATGTTTTTGCGACGAAAATGAGTCGTGCTTTAGCAAAAGAGCTAGTTGGAGCCAAAGTTAAAACAGTGCCAATTAGTATTTTGGGTATTGCAGAAAATGCGCCTATCCAACTTGTGGTAATGGGTTCAGATTTAGATAGCGCTTTGAAATATGCAGAGGGTGCACAAAAATTACTGGCTACAATTCCGGGTGCTACAGAGATTAAATTATCAGTAGAAAAAGGAACGCCGGAAATTAATGTTCAGGTAGACAGGGATAAAATGGCTGCAGTTGGTTTAACGTTATCAACCGTAGGTTCTACCATGCAAACTGCATTTGCCGGAAACACCGATGGCAAGTACAGAAAAGGCGAGTACGAGTATGATATCAATATTCAATACCAGACTTTTAACAGAAAGAATATCGACGACGTTCGAAACCTGATTTTCATTAACACAGCCGGTGCGCCAATTAAGTTATCGCAATTTGCAACCATCACCGAAGGTTCAGGCCCAAGTCAGCTGGAACGTTTAAATAAATCTACTTCGGTTTCGGTAAAAGCGCAATCTATCGGCAGACCAACAGGAACTGTTGTTACAGATTTCCAGGCGAAGTTAGAGGAATATCAAAAAAATGGTAAATTGAAGGCTCCGGTTGGCGTTAGTTATGTTTGGGCCGGCGATCAGGAGAATCAATCGGAAGGTTTTGGAACCTTAGGTATTGCATTGCTTGCAGCGATTATATTGGTTTATTTAATCATGGTAGCACTGTACGATAGCTTTATCTATCCACTGGTTGTAATGTTTTCACTACCGCTAGCTTTAATCGGGGCGCTCCTTGCCTTGGCTTTAACCAATAATTCAATCGGTATTTTTACCATATTAGGTTTAATTATGTTAATGGGATTAGTAGCGAAAAATGCAATTATCCTTGTCGATTTTACCAACCATTTAAAGGCTGAAGGTAAAGAAACCAAAGAAGCGCTCGTTTTGGCTAACCATGCCCGTTTGAGGCCGATTTTAATGACCACCATTGCCATGGTATTCGGTATGCTTCCAATTGCTTTGGCGAGTGGTGCAGGTGCCGAATGGAAGAATGGTTTGGCCTGGGTTATTGTTGGTGGTTTAACCAGTTCATTATTTTTAACCCTTATTGTAGTGCCTGTTGTTTACTTAATTTTCGATAGAATGTTGGATAAACTTGGCCTTAACAAAAAAGGTAAAACCATTGATGAACTGCTTGAAGAGCCGTACGATCACAAAGACGTTTTGGAATACGACGTGGACGCAACGCATTAATATACATCCAGATTAACAATCAACCAAGAGCTGCCTTCCCAAAAAGGCAGCTCTTTTTATTTGACTCGATTTTTAAGTCGAAAAATAGAATAAAATATAGTAGCCGAAACAAATAACACCGATTCCTTGTATATTAGATTGTATGTTTAAAATTATCCCTCAAATAATTCTGGCACTCATCGTTTTCGTTACACATGCCCAGCATCCTCCCGTTTTCGATGCAATGACATCAGATTCTTCTTTTATTACAATTTACGATTTAAATATTAGCCTTGTTAAATACAGTTATAAACCTAACGGAATAAGGTTTCTGGTGGTACACGATAACGAAGATACAGGCGTTAAAGCAGGCTTCGATTATATTCGCTGGAGCGGAGGTGAACTTGTTGACAGCCAATACGGAGGTGTTCGCGACTATAATTTTAGCTACATGGATGATGTTTACCGCATAGACCCAAACGCCATTTACACGGAAAGAGGTATTAACACCAGGCTTAAAAAAGATGAATTTAGCTCTAACGAAGTCGAAAAAACTTTAAATGCCGCGGGTAAACAAATCATCGATTTTTATAACCCAAAATCTCTAGGTTACATTTTGACCCTGCACAACAACGCAGACGGTGGTTTTGGAATCGCCTCTTATTTGCCGGGTTACGACCTTGCAAGTGCTGCAGATTCCGTGTACATAAATTTTGAAATGGATGCAGACGATATGCTGTACGTTACTGATTTGAAACTCTTCAATAGTTTAAAGAAAGCGAATGTTAATGTAATGCTTCAATCGAAATTTGTTGAAAATGATGGATCCTTGTCCGTTTATGCAATGCAGAATAACATCCCCTACATTAATGTTGAGGTGCAACATGGTCATCAGGAAGAGAATTTACGATTGATAGAAATTGCAATAGCTGCTTTGCAGGAACACAACCTGATAAAGAAACCCGGATAAAAGCCCTTACTCGATGACCCTGATTTTCGTGACAAGGAAACTTACGAACAGACCAAAACAACCGATAACAGCATATGAATACCGAAGGCTTGATAGCGCAGAAATATAGCCAATAAGCGGCGGCCCCATTAAAAACCCGAGGTAACTTACACTGGAAACCATTGCAATTGCCATGCCTGGCGCCACCTTTCCGTTTTTACCGGCAACACTATAAACTGTTGGTACGATGCTAGAAACACCTACTCCAACAAGCATAAAACCGAAAGTGGCTGTTAAAATGTAGGGAAAGAAAACGGATAAAAACATACCGCTGGAAATAATTAACCCACTAATTTGTATCGTTTTTTTGCGCCCGAGCCTTGCAATAATTTTATCGCCCACAAAACGCCCGGTTGCCATCATTACCATGAACGATGCGTAACCCAGTATGACTAAAGATGATGGGGCTTTTACGATATCCTTAAAATATACGCCGCTCCAATCGAACATTGCGCCTTCTGTGGCCATACTACAAAAACCAATCATACCCAACTGCAATAGCGCACCTTCGGGCATTCTAAAAAGTTTAGGCTTCCTTTCTGCTTTTGCGCCCTTGCCGGGCACGAGGTGCTTGTAGTTCAAAAAGATATTTATAAAAATTATCCCAACAATTATCCAAAAATGGTGATAGGGAACAATGTGGAGATTTATCATGAGCAGGCCTATTAAAGCCCCGGTGAAACCAGCGATGCTCCAGGCCCCGTGAAAAGAGGTCATAATTGGACGCCCGAACAATTTTTCAGCTTCAGAGCCTTGGGTATTTACGGCAATATTACACATGTTGCCTACAATGCCGAAAATAAGTAAAAAGACAGCTAGATGCCATGGTGCTGTTGCCAAACCCAAGTTGCTAAGCGCTAGCACATAAAGTGGTGCTGTAATGGTTAATATTTTCTTACTTCCATATCTGGTAACAAGCCGCCCGGAAACTGGCATGGTGATTAATTGCCCAAGTGGCAGCGCCAGCAGAATGCTACCCAATTCACCATCTGACAGATTTAAACTATGTTTTATCTCTGGAATCCGGCTTGCCCAGGAGGCAAAAGCAATGCCCTGACCAAAATAAAACAAAGAAACCGCCAGCCGGATGCGGTTTGGAGAGCTTCGCAAAACAGGTTTAATCTCTGCTTGATTTGATGATTCCTGGTTTGTTGTAGACTCTTCCAAAACTTTGTAATTATGATAATAAGCGGTGTTGCAAAGGTCTTTAATTCCTTTGTAAATCCGAAGCGATTTTTATCATTTACATACAATAAAAAAGCCCCGTTTTATTGGCGGGGCTTTAAAATTTATATTTTGTTTGGCTGAAAGAATTTTACCGTTCCATCGCCTTCACTGGCAACTATCAGTAAACTTCGCCCATTCGGACTATCTTTTGGTTTCACAAATAACACGCCTTCCGGAGCATCTCCGGTAGAGAATAGCTGAACAAATTTTGGGGTAGCGGGTGTGGTAACATCGTAAACCGCAACCATATCTACGCGTTCAAGGCCGATAAATGCCAACATCTTACCATTAACCTGTGCAACAGTTACACCTTCAACTTCTACACCCTTATTGTCTGAGCGCTCATCGTCATATTTGCCAGCATCGATAACATGTTGTTCTAAATCTTTACCAATATTTGCAATTAACGCCCCAGTGCCTGCATTTAAAATGCTTAAACTTCTACCACCGGTAGCATATATTTCGTCGTAATCGCCGTCACCGTCTGTATCGCCATAAGCTTTGGTTGCAGTTAACCTGCCAAGATTTCCATCGAGCTGTAACGTTGCCGCTGTTGGAAACTTTGTTGGGTCTAACTTTAAACTTTTAACACGTACTTCTTCATCGTAACCTTTCCAGGCCCTGGTATCACCCTCGTTTGCAAGTGCGAGATAAGACGTACCGCCAGTTGAAAAGAATGAAATTGCGTCGGGAAGGTAAAATGCCTTTATTGGCCAGTTAGATAAAAGAATTTTGTTGTCTTTATCACTAACATCGAAAGGATTTTCAGCAAGGCTGATGTCTCTTGTACCTAAAGGATTGATTTTAGTAATTGAACCTGAAACGATGTCTACTTCAGCTACACCGTTATTTTCCTGCAAGGTTACATAAGCCTTTTTAGAATCAGCACTGATTGCAATATATTCCGGCTCAATGTCTTGTGCAAAACTCGCATTTGGGCCGTAAATCCGGAAACCACCAGCCACCAGGTTAGCCTTTTGCGATTCGAGCGAGGCAAAGTCAAGCGTTTTAACCGAATAATTATCCTTAATATTTATTATCGAAATTGTCCCTTTTGGGTCTACCGTGTAATCATCACTTGGTTCGCCCTCATTGGCAGAAAGGATGTAATTTCCATCAGGACTAAATGTTACCATATCCGGCATTGCCCCGACGGTAATTTTTTTAACCTCAGATAAATCTGAAGTTTTTAAAACAACTACGTCGCCATTTCCCTGCTTACTAGCACCATCCAAAGCAATTGCTAATAAACCGTTTGAAACTGCAACGCTGTTTATGCCTGCATTGGCTGGATAACTTAACGTTTTAAATTTAGTTACCGTTGGATAGTTGGTTAAATCGACAACTTCAACCTTTGCGCCACCTTCGTTACTCACTACAAAGAGTTTTTTCGTGGATGGGTCGTAGGCAGATATTTCCGCAGATGTTTCTCCACCCAGGTCGATTGTGGCAATTTCTTTAAAACTTGCTATGTCTTCGGCAACGATATTTTCGGTTGCTTCAACAGGCTCTGAGATTTTTTTACAGGCAGTTGAAGCCATCATTGCCATTAAAAGGGCAACGAAAAGTTTTTTACAGTTCATGGTTTTATAATATCTGAACCGCAAAAATAAATTTCGCGAACGCCTATTTTTTAACCTTGTTTATTATCATTTTGTTAAGGAATGATGAAGCTGAAACCGCAGCGAAGGAAAGATTAAAGCCGATAATTAAGAACGAAGCGCAATAGCCAGCAGCAAAACCAGAGTTAATTTAGAAAAAGGCAGTAATGATGATTTGGGTTTTGCATGAGGGATAGTAGTGGAAATCCTTTTTTGATTTTTCTTCAAAAAAGATTGTAACGGATAGCCCGACCCTTGCGCAGCTTGGGGCATGCCCAAAAATTTATAAACCAACATCGTCGAAATATTTACGAATGTAAGGAAAGAATTTGCGGAGTGCCATCGAAAACTGGCTGCAGGTGCATTTTGTCATTATCCCGGCTACCGGAAAAAAGTCGCAAATTTTCGTTAAAGACACTTTTCTTAAAATGCCTTTATAAACAGCATGAAAATACTCGTAAGAACTGGTAAAAATGAAGAAAAGTTCAGAATGCAAAAAAGCCGATAAAAATTTACCGGCTTTTTTAAAAGAACTTCAAGTTTTTATGCTAAACCAAAGACTTGATTTTGGAAAACGTTTAGCTTGATGTTGCTTGTTAAATGTGTATCGCCCTGTTATCAGTTGCAGCTAAAGCAGCTTCTTTTAAGGCTTCTGTGTACGTTGGGTGCGCATGACAGGTACGTGCAATATCTTCTGCAGATGCCCGGAATTCCATTGCAATTACAGCTTCAGCAATCATATCTGCAGCCCGCGGACCAATCATGTGCACACCTAAAACTTCATCAGTTGAAGCATCGGCCAACACTTTAATAAACCCGTCGGTATCCATACTTGCTTTCGCACGTCCGCTCGCTTTGAAAGGGAATGAACCGGCCTTGTATTTTGTGCCTTTTTCTTCTAATTGCTCTTCTGTTAAACCAACAGAGGCTACTTCCGGCCATGTATAAACTACACCAGGGATTAAATTATAGTTGATGTGTGGTTTTTGTCCGGCGATAGTTTCAGCAACATAGGTGCCTTCATCTTCGGCTTTGTGTGCCAACATTGCGCCGGTAATTACATCGCCAATAGCGTATACACCAGGAACTGAAGTTTCTAAATGCTCGTTTACAGGGATTTTTTTGCCCCGCTCTTCGATTGTGATTCCAATTTTATCCAGGCCTAATCCTTCTGTGTACGCCGTACGGCCCACCGCAACAATGCAATAATCAGCATCAAGAGTAATAGTTTCGCCTTTTGGAGTTTCAGCAGTTACCGTAACATTTTTACCTTTTGTTGTAGCGTCGGTAACCTTATGACCCATGTAAAATTCCATGCCCAGATTTTTCTTCAACACACGCTGAAGTTCTTTCCCTAAACTGGCATCCATAGTTGCGATAATAGATGGAAGAAATTCTACAACGGAAACTTTAGTGCCTAAACGGGCATAAACAGAACCTAATTCTAAACCAATAACGCCACCACCAATTACGACCATGCTTTTTGGAACTTCGGTAATATTTAAAGCTTCAGTAGAGGTAATAATTCGTTTTTTATCTACTGGCAAAAACGGGAGCACTGTAGGCTTTGAGCCTGTAGCAATAATTACATTTTTAGCCGTTAAAGTTTCGGTAGAACCATCTGCCTTGGTAATTAGCACTGTATTTTTATCAACGAAGGAACCTACGCCTTCATAAGAATCGATTTTATTTTTTTTAAACAGATAAGTGATACCTGCAGTATTTTGAGCCACAACATCGTCTTTGCGGGCGATCATTTGCGGCATATTAACCTTAAGGTTTTTTAAATCGATACCGTGAGTGGTAAAGGTGTGTGCGGCATTATGGAAATGCTCTGAAGAATCCAATAAAGCTTTGGAAGGAATACAACCCACATTTAAGCAAGTGCCTCCAAAAGTTTTGTATTTTTCTATAACCGCAGTTTTTAAACCTAACTGAGCACAACGGATTGCGCCTACATAACCGCCCGGCCCTGAACCGATAACAACGACATCGTATTGCATAATTTCTTGATAATTTTGATTATACAAAGGTAGGGAAAAAAGGCCGAAAGCTGAAAATCAAAAGCTTAAAGCAAAGACACGATGCGGTAAAATTCTGGCTTAAAACCAATAAAACGAACCGTGCTCAGGGCATAACTTCGAAAAGAAAAAATTGCTGCACCTGGGTTTTGCCGAAATTATTATCAACACAAAAAATTAAAGATTTATGGCCATTCGGAAGCTTTGGTCCGAACGTTACGCCTTCAAAATTATCGATATGAATGTTCAGGCTATCAAAATCGAAAAGCAACTTTTTCTTTAGTGGTTTTGGCGGGGTTTTTACAAAAGATTCATTATCAATTTCGTTTTCAGCGCCTTTTAAATCAACAAGGTAAAGTTTTATAAAGGTGTGGTCATCGTGCCCTTTGGCCCAGGCACGCTCCATAACTAAAAGTGTGTGGTGGTTTATGGCCAGAATTTCGGAAATACCATTTAAATTCCAGTCGCTTTCTACGGTTGGGTTTACAGGTAAATCGCCCAGGTTGTAAGCATACTGCGCTGTATTTTTTTTACGCTTTACATCGAATTTCAAGATTCTGGTTAGCGCTCTGTCGTAGCCAAAAGCGGCTTGCCTTCCATCCTGATAAAGTGGTTCTTCCAGACTTGCATAAAGGGTTGTATAATTATCTGCGTAAGTAATGCCTTCGAAAAGGGCATTTTTTCTTGGCCCGTTTTCGCTTTTCGTAAAATGAAAACCCTTCGGCAATGGAATCGTATCAACAAAATTCCCAGTAGAGGTTAAAAATGTAAGTGCAGGCTGAACGAGAATTGAATCACCATTTTTAAATAGTCGCTCGCCTTCGTTGCTCCAAACTAAACTTTGATTTTTCGGGTTAAATCTAACCGATTCACCATCTGCCTTTAAACTTTTAACTGACCCGTATTTTGGGTATTGTTGTCCGTTGCTTTGCAAAATTGGAATAAAGCCTGTAAAATTAATGGTATCAATTTTATTTTCGTTGATGTCAATTTTGGCAGTGTAAATCCTCGCCGGGCTAACCTGCGACGGATCATCACTAATCAAATAATAGTTACCTGTTTTCTCATCATAATCAATACCGGATAAGCCCCCGACTATTGTATTTTGAAAAGTTTGATTTAATGGCACAATGTATTCATCCAAAAATTTTATTGATGAAACTGTGGTTTCTTGCTGCAGCGCTAATTGTTTGGTTGCCGAACATGAGGTAAGCAACAAAACAAATGCAAGGTAACCCAGTATGGTTTTGTGTGATATTTGTTTCAAACCAATTCTTTTTATCTGGCAAAAATATAGAATTTAGGCCAAAAAAAAACCGCTTCAATATTAAATCAAAGCGGTTCGAAATTATATTAATACTTATTAAAATAGCTTTCCGATAACGCGGTAAGTTGTTGTATTGCCGCTAGTTACTTCTTCGTAATAAACATCATCGGGAGAAACAAAATATTTCTCGTTTTTAATGGTTACTTCTCTGCAGCCGTCAGGCAAAACATTAATGATATCACCAATTTGGTGTGTATCAACTGGTCCGTCTGTTGTATTTAAAACACCATCTTTACCGGCAACAATATAAACTTCCTTGCCATCTTTATTGGTGCCCTGGGTGTAGTAAACGCCTTTATACTCGTAATAATCTACACCATCTATCGTAACCAGATTTGCATCAGATGGTAAGGTTGGAACTTCTGCACCCACTGGCGGCACAACCACCTGGTAATTATTTTCGTACTGACGGTAAAATAATCCGCCAGAATAATAATATTGGTTGGGGCCGTAATAAAACGGATAGTAGCCGTAAGGCAACACATTTAACCTGAAACCGATAAATGGCCTGTAGTAATTGTAATAACCAAAATAAGCTCTTCCGCGGTAACCAGAATGATAACCATAGCCCGGACGGTAACCATAACCGGGTCTTACACCAATTCCTGGTCTATAGCCAGAATTTGTGCGATAACCCAGGCGCTCAGGTCGGCCTCCGCTAAGGCGGTTTAGCCCGCCAGAGTTATAGCTTCCACGGTTTGGTGCCTGCGAAATTCGGTTACCCGATGGCGCCTGCATTGAAGGCTGCCTTGAAAAACCACCACGCGAGGGCGCCATAGAGCCAGAACGGCCACCGCCACCCATGCTGCTTCCGCCACCGCCACCTCTGCTTGGTCTCTGAGCAGAAGCAGTATCAATGCTTAATGTTGTTACCATCGCCGCAACAGCGAAAACAACCAACCCTTTATTTAATAACCTTTTCATTTGTTTTTATTTAAATCAATTATCTATATGACGGTGAAAAACCCTAAAAGATTACCCCTTAACTTAATTTAACTAAATTCTGATACTGGAATGACTAACCACTCCGATTAGCTTTCTAACAAACCTTTTACGGGCTGTTTTTTCGATTCGATTCCCAGAAAGACTATATTTAAATTTTATTCTCTAAACCAATCATAAAATGAACCTCAGTAAAATTTTAGGTATCGTAATTTGTTTGTTCGTCTCGCACGAAATGTTTGCTCAGCAACCGGATTCGGCATATGTAAGGGAAAACTACACAAAAATAGAGCGACAAATACCAATGCGTGACGGCGTAAAACTCTTTACATCAATTTATATACCCAAAAATCAATCCAAAAAATACCCTTTTCTCATTAACAGAACACCTTATACGGTTGCACCTTATGGGGAAGATAAGTATAAGCTTAGCCTTGGGAATTTTCCGGCCATGATGCGTGAAGGTTTTATCTTCGTTTATCAGGACGTTCGCGGAAGATGGATGAGTGAGGGGACTTTTGAGGATATTCGTCCACAAACTTTAAAAAAGGGAAAGAAAGATATCGATGAAAGTACAGATACGTACGATACCATTGACTGGCTGGTAAAAAACATAAAGAACAACAATGGTAATGCAGGTATTTATGGAATCTCCTATCCGGGTTTTTATTCGACAACTTCGCTACCCAACGCACACCCCGCTTTGAAAGCCGTTTCGCCACAGGCACCAGTTACCGATTGGTTTATCGGCGACGACTTCCACCACGGCGGCGCCTTATTTTTAATGGATGCATTTAGTTTCATGAGTGGTTTCGGTGTTCCGCGACCAAAACCTATTACACCAGACAAAGGGCCGAAAGGTTTCAATTTTCCAATACAAGATAACTACCGCTTTTACCTCGAATCGGGTTCGGTTAAAAATTTAAAGGATAAATATTTTGCGGATAGCATTAAGTTTTGGAACAATTTGGTTAAACACCCCAATCTTGATACCTTCTGGAAGGCACGATACATCATTCCACATCTTAAAAATGTTAAACCTGCCGTTATGGTTGTAGGTGGCTTTTTTGATGCTGAGGATGCTTACGGAACTTTCGCAACTTATAAAGCCATCGAAAAACAAAATCCTGAAGCCAATAATATTTTGGTAGCCGGACCATGGTTTCACGGAGGCTGGGTTAGAAGCGATGGCGCTTCTTTTGGGGATATTAAATTTGGGAAAACCACCAGTATCGATTACCAGCAACAATTTGAGTTGCCATTTTTTAAACACTATTTAAAAGGCGAAGGCGACTTTAAAGCCGCTGAAGCTAATATTTTCGTAACCGGAAGCAATGAATGGAAAAAATTTGGCAGCTGGCCACCAAAAGAGGTTGAAACTAAAAATCTTTATTTGCAGCCTAACGGAAAACTTGCCTTTGAGAAGGTTGGCAGAACCGATAGCTGGGACGAATACGTAAGCGACCCCAACCATCCGGTTCCATACCAGGATGGTGTGCAAGCTAAACGCACACGAGAATATATGATAGACGACCAGCGCTTTGCTGCCCGAAGGCCTGACGTGAAAACTTACCAAACAGATGCTTTAAAGGACGATATTACTTTAACAGGACCTGTATTGGCAAACCTTGTGGTTTCTACAACAGGCACTGATGCCGATTATGTTGTAAAATTGATTGATGTGTACCCGGAAGATGAACCAAATCCCAGCCCGAATCCAAACAACATAATGATGGGCGGTTACGAAATGCTGGTACGAGGTGAAATTTTACGCGGAAAGTATCGCAACACTTTCGAAAAACCTGAAGCCTTTGTTCCTGGTGCCATTACTAAAGTTAATTATGCCTTGCCAGATGTTGCACATACTTTTAAAAAGGGACACAAAATAATGATTCAGATTCAAAATTCATGGTTTCCATTAGCCGATAGAAACCCTCAGAAATTTATGGACATTTATCAGGCAGAACCCGGTGATTTTCAAAAAGCTACCCATAAGATATACCACGACACTTCAAACAGTTCATACATCAGCGTATCCGTTTTAAAATAAATAAACATGAAATACATCAAACTTATTGTTTTCGCTCTAATCCTGTCGGCTTCTGCAAGTTTTGCTCAAACAGGAAGTTACCCAAAAGAAAATTTTACCAAAAAGGAAATCTACATCACGATGCGTGATGGTGTTAAACTTTTTACAGCCATTTATACACCCAAAGATGCTTCGAAAGATAAAAGATACCCAATGATTATGCAGCGAACCTGCTACAGCATAGCGCCTTATGGCGAAGATAAATTTCCTGCAAAACTTGGCCCATCCGATTTGATGATGAAGGAAGGTTATATTGTGGTAATGCAGGATGTGCGGGGCCGTTATAAAAGCGAAGGTACTTTTACAAATATGACACCGGTTATCGACAATAAAAAAGCGAAAACTGATGTTGATGAAGGTTCTGATACTTATGATACAATCGATTGGCTGGTAAAAAATATTCCAAATAATAATGGCAGAGTTGGCCAGTGGGGCATTTCATATCCAGGTTTTTACACCGCAGCAGGCATATTGAGCAATCATCCAGCGTTGAAAGCATCTTCCCCGCAAGCACCAATTTCAGACTTTTTCTTTGATGATTTTCATCACAACGGTTCATTTTTACAAAGTTATTTTTTCACTTTTCCCGTGTTCGGGGTTCAAAAAGCCGGACCGGAGACCAGCGCATGGTATGGCAAACAAACCATCAAACCAAATACAAAAGATGGTTACCAGTTTGCTTTGGATTTAGGTCCGCTAAGCAATGCCGACAAATATTATAAGGATAACTTTTTCTGGCAGGAAACCGTAAATCATCCTAACTATGATGATTTCTGGCAAAAACGTGGCTTGTTGAAACATTATAGTACAATTAAGCCGGCTGTGATGGTTGTAGGTGGCTGGTATGATGCAGAAGATTTATCCGGACCACTAAACATTTATAAGTCTATTGAAAAGAAAAACCCAAATGCCTATAATACTATCGTGATGGGCCCGTTTGGGCATGGGCGCTGGAGCCGGGAAACTGGCCATACAATGCACAGCAACGTGTATTTTGGCGATAGCATTGCTACATTTTATCAAAAAAATATCGAGGCGAAATTCTTTAATCATTTTTTAAAGGGCAAAGGTGATAAAAACACCGGTTTACCCGAAGCGTATATGTACGATACCGGCAAAAAGAACTGGGAAACTTTTGATAAATGGCCAACGGAAAAAGCTAGCAGGCAAAAGCTATTTTTAGGCGCTGACGGCAAATTGAGCATGAATGCGCCAACAACTGCAGGCGAATCAGCTTACCTGAGCGACCCGCTGAAACCCGTTCCTTACACAGAAGATTTAACCACTACACTGGGCTTTACACCTCACAATTATATGAGTGAAGACCAGCGTTTTGCGGGCCGCAGACCCGACGTATTGGTTTTCCAAACAGAGGTTTTGGAGAATGACATTACGCTTGGCGGCGAGATTGTGTCGCATCTTAAAGTTGCAACAACGGGTACAGATGCAGATTTTATTGTGAAACTGATAGATGTTTACCCTGCAGATGAACCGAATAATCCTTATATGCCAAATAAAAACATTACGCTAAGTAATTACTGGCAAATGGTTCGGTCGGAGATTATGCCGGCCCGTTTCCGCAATAGTTTTGAAAAACCTGAGCCTCTGGTTGCAAACAAAAAAACCGATGTAAATTTCAGATTGCAGGATGTTTTACACACTTTTAAAAAGGGCCACAGAATTATGATTCAGGTTCAAAGCACTGCTTTTCCGCTCTTTGCCCGAAACCCGCAGAAATTTGTCGATAATCCATATAAAGCAACAGAAGCCGATTATATAAAAGCTACGCAGACCATATTTAATGATAGTTTTATCGAGGTTGACCTGATTAAATAGTGCTGCGAGCTACTGCTGTTAAAAAACCAATCGTTATTCGTGAACGAGAGAACTGATTATCTTAATCAAATAAAAATAACTCGTTTTGAAAATTACGAAATGTTCCAGTCACAGAGAGTCTTTTCGCCATTTTTGAACGCGCAACAATAATAAAAAAGATGCATCGCAGCATGGCATAAATTTAAAAAAATGAAAAAAATATTTTTGATTCTCGGTTTAGCCCTTTCTATTTCAGCTTCGAAAGCTCAAATGCTGGGTAAAAACCAAGTTAATTCCAGAGCCGATAGCCTTAGAGGTACATTAACGCCGTTGCGCACCTGTTACGATATCAATTATTACCATTTAGATGTTAAAATAGATTTGGAACAAAGGGCAGTTAACGGAAGCAATGAATTTGCTTTTACAGCAACTCAGGATTTCAAAAAACTTCAATTTGATTTATTCTCGAAATTAAAAATTGAAAAAGTAGTTTACAAGGGAAACGAATTGACCGTTAGCAGAGAATATAATGCTGTTTTCATCACTTTTCCGAAGACAATAAAAAAAGGGACTAAAGATAGATTCACGGTTTTTTATTCAGGGAATCCAACTGTGGCTCGAAATGCACCATGGGATGGCGGCTTAATCTTTAAAAAAGATTCTGCCGGAAATCCGTTCGTATCGGTAGCGTGCCAGGGTTTGGGCGCCAGTGTTTGGTGGCCAAATAAAGATCATCAAAGTGATGAAGTAGACAGCATGCTTATTAGCATCAGCGTACCGAAAGAATTACAGGAGATATCGAATGGTAGATTAAGAAGCATTGTTGATAAACCAGGCGGATATAAACAACACAATTGGTTTGTAAGTAACCCGATTAATAACTACGACGTAACCTTTTACATTGGAAAATATGCACATTGGACAGATAGCTACGGCGGAGAAAATGGAAAGTTAAGCTTAGATTTTTGGGCACTACAGGTGGATAGTGCGAAAGCCCGACCACATTGGGATGCTGACGTAAAACCGATGATTAAGTGTTTCGAGTACTGGTTCGGGCCTTATCCATGGTATAAAGATGGGTATAAGCTTGTGCAGGCACCACATTTGGGCATGGAGCATCAAAGCGCTGTAGCATACGGAAATCAGTTTAAAAAAGGTTACTTAGGAAGGGACTTAAGCGGGACAGGATATGGCTTGAAATGGGATTTTATTACGGTACACGAAAGCGGACATGAGTGGTTTGGAAACAGTATTACGGCAAAAGATATTGCCGATATGTGGATACACGAAGGCTTTACAAATTATTCTGAAGTGTTGTTTACAGAATGTACAGAAAGCAAGGCGGCAGCAAATGAGTATGCAATCGGGCTTCAAAAAACTATTAGAAATGATGTTCCGATAATTGGACCATATGGCGTAAACAAAGAAGGCTCCGGAGATATGTACCCAAAAGGGGCTAATTTAATCCACACCATCCGCCAGTTAATTAATAATGACGAGAGATTTAGAGCAATTCTACGAGGCTTAAGCAAAACTTTTTACCATAAAACGGTAACAACAGATGAGATAGAGCGGTACATTTCGACGAAAAGCGGAATAAAGCTAAATAAGGTTTTTGACCAATATCTGCGTTACACCAAAATTCCGGTTTTGGAATATAAAATCAACAATGGATTGCTAAGTTATCGTTGGGTATGCGATGTAAAAGAATTCGATATGCCTGTTAGGGTTACTTTAAAAGAAGGCGCATATAGTTTAATTAAGCCCACAAACAATTGGAAAACAATTAAACTTGGTTCAACCATTAATGCTGACAATTTTAAAAACGACCCACTATTCTACATCTCCATCAAAAAAAGTTCCGATTAGTCCGTTTCAACAAAAAGTTAACCTACATGCAACTTATTGAGAAAATCGTCGTCTTATATTAAAAATCCCTAATTAACCATGCCTTGGCTGGCAACAGCAAAGGTTTAATTTCTAGAATGATGAAAAAAATATTTTCAATTTTACTTGCGGCCGTTTTATTCAGCTCAAGTTTCAGCGCAATAGCTACTGAACCAATAAAAGTTAGTGCTTCAAAACTTTCAGGTGATGACAGAGATGTTAAAAATTTTTCCGGCGTGGCCGCTGGAGGACCAATTAATGTTGTTATTACGCTTGGAAATACTGAAAGTTGCCGGTTCGAGGGTGATGCGGATGCGATTTCTACCTTGATAACAGAAGTTAAAGGCAATGTGCTGATTATTCGTCCGCAAAACAGCTGGACGAGCTGGGAACACAAATATGAAAACAAAAAAATTACAGCTTACGTTACTGCAAAAACACTAAACAGCTTAACCATGAGTGGTTCTGGTAACATGAGTGTAAAAGGTAGAGTTACTGCAAAAACATTATCATCTGCACTAAGTGGCTCAGGAACTATAACTGTTTCTGCCAATGTAGATGACTTTAATGGCGTAATTAGCGGCTCTGGAAAATTGAATATCGATGGCTCTGCAGACGATGCCAAAGTTGTAATTAGCGGCTCTGGAAATTTTGGAGGAAAAAACTTTACAGTTGAAGATCTTTCGACAACTTTAAGCGGTTCTGGAACGATTGAAATCAAGGCAGATAAAAGCATTAAAGCGGTAATAAGCGGTTCGGGCAATGTAAATTATTCGGGCAACGCGACCGTAGAAAAAACAGTAATTGGTTCTGGAAGAATTAGAAAAATCTAATTGAAGGACAATTTTAGCTTAAAAAAGCCCTGAAAATTTCAGGGCTTTTTTTTAACCTGAATTTTCGAATTGCATTCGAATCGTTATCTTTATTTTAGAACAAAAAAATTTGTTTAATGCTAATACCAATTTTAACATCTCTTTTTACACGAGACCTTAAAAAACTGAAAGGCGAGCTTGAACTATATCACCAGGAATCTAACATCTGGAAGATTGAGCATACCATTGCTAATTCGGCCGGTAATCTGTGCCTTCATTTAATTGGGAATTTAAACCTGTACATTGGCGCTACTATCGGTGGCACAGATTATGTTAGAAACAGGCCCTTAGAATTTTCTTTAAAGGATATTAAACGCGACGAACTCCTTCAACGTATTGACCAAACGATCGTTGTTATTGGCCAATCACTCGGTAATCTAAGCGAAGCAGAACTTATAAACGAATATCCGCTGTTAGTACTTGAAGAAAAAACCTCGACTGAGTTTTTCCTTGTTCACCTAAGCACCCACCTCGCCTATCACCTCGGGCAGATTAACTACCACCGCAGGTTGCTGGATGCTTAACTGAGAAGCTAAAAGTGAACGCCTACAGTCCACATATTTTCGAGGTAGTTTATTTTCTGACTGGCTTTATCATACTCATCCCAACCGGTTGTGTGCACATTTGTTAAGTTAGTTGCGCCAACTTTAGTGGTATTCTGAAGATAAATATTTTTCCAAACATAGAATTTCAACCCGATTTTAGCAGAAACCCCATATCCAGAAATATTCCAATGGTTGTTTCTACCTAAGCCGAAAAGGCGAACATCAGAACGGGGCACCATTAAACCACCACCTAAGCCGGTTTCTAGTGTTAACGAAGTATTTCCCCCCGGGGCAACCCAGATGTCATCATAACGTTCAACCTCAATATTTGCATAATTGAAGCCATCAGTATGTTCATAAGTTAACATACTCTCTTTTACATTTATGGTTTGGCCATTGTAATCTCCTGCCAAGGAACCTGTTGGTACATTTTCTGGTGTAATTTTGGCGCCGATATGGCCGGTAACAGAAACCGATTGTGGTATATCCATTACGTACTTCATATGGTCCCAACCGATTGAAATGCTATAATTATCTTTGATGAAATAGCCGAAACGGATGTTATACTGAGGAACTGTTATTAAGCCCGGGTTTAAGTAATTCCAGCTCAATTTCGATTGCCTGTCGTGTGCTACAACGTCTTTTAAAGTGAAATCGTAATTTGGTCCCTGAAATCTGATATCGCTTTTACCATACCATGAATTGTTGTAACCCCAGTGAAAATAGAAATCACCTTTTCGCGAATCTTTTCTTTTATGTTCGGGATTAAATAAACTTTTTGAAGTTGGTGCAACATTTTTTGATGATGTTTCAACTTCCTGAGCTTGCATCCGCTTGCCGAACAGGAGCGCCAAAAATAATATAGAAAATCTTTTCACGCGGCAAATTGAGCGAAAAGCAACAACTATTACAAGCCCTTTAACACTTTGTAATTAATCTGCTACAAAAAATGACTTTGAGTCATTAAAACCAGATTAAAACCTTGTATAAACAGCTAGTTGAATGATGTTATTATTTGTATGATTGGAGGTGTTTTTTACCGCCTGATTCATATATCCGGCCTCGACATCAAACTTTTTAGAAAAACGATAGCCCGCGGCCAGGTATAACCGATTTTGATCGAATACACTATTGTTGATTTTTTCCTTATTCTGAATATTCAGGAAAACCTCATTCTGGAGTGCCACAAACGGCCCCTTTGTAAAACCTGTTTCAGCTTTGACCAAAGGTTGAATAAACCGGAAAAAATATCGGAAACGCTGGGCGAAAACATCTTCGTTAGGCCGCTCGATGAACCGCTGCTCTACTCGAAATCTGTGGGTTGCAAGTATCGAGCTTAGTTTATGGGTATAAATGTACTGCTCAAAAATACGATGTTCGTGCATAACGTTATTGGAGCTGCCTATTAACTGGTTCTGCGTTGTCTGCCACAAATAGCCCAACGCAACATTGTTTTTATCGTTAATAAAATACTGAACTGCAGGGCGTACCAAAGTGTTTCGAACAGATTTCCAGTCATCAGAAGAACGAACTTGTAGGTCGAATTGCAAGCCCCACTTTTTATTAAACTTCGTGTTGTTTAAAAACATAAACCAACCAGAATTTTGGTATTGGGTTTGTGCAGAAAGTTTCCCTAATGCCATGAAACTAATCATCGCCAAAAATAGTAGTCTTCTCATAATAAAGATAATCCGGTTTACCTTAGCCAGTAGCAGGCGGGCATTTTGCTGCTAAATTAATAGAAATTGGTTAATGCTGAAACACAAAATTAAATTATTGTTAAATATAAAAGAACAGTTTTATCTATCTACGAAATGATAAATTGATTTTCTTTTAGTGGTAAAGAATTAAAAATTTATCTTCGTTGAGGATTTAGCTCAGAAAATGCTTTTTACAACGAGTTGATTTCAAATTGTAAACGTAAAATAAGAACAAAATGATTATTGAACCGAGAATGAGGGGCTTTATTTGTTTAACTGCTCACCCTGATGGCTGCGCTCAGAACGTAAAGAACCAAATTGAATATGTAAAATCTAAAGGCGCTATCAACGGGCCAAAAAAGGTATTGGTTATCGGAGCGTCAACCGGTTTCGGCTTGGCATCTCGTATTGCCGCTGCTTTTGGTTCTGATGCCGCTACAATCGGTGTATTTTTTGAAAAAGCGCCATCGGCTGGTAAAACGGCTTCTCCTGGCTGGTACAATAGTGCAGCTTTCGAAAAAGAGGCTCATGCAGCGGGCCTGTATGCGAAAAGTATTAACGGCGATGCTTTTTCGAAAGAGATTAAGGCAAAAACAATAGAACTTATTAAAGCGGATTTGGGTCAGGTAGATTTGGTGATTTACAGCTTGGCTTCGCCAGTTAGAAAACACCCTGACACTGAAGTTTTGCACCGTTCTACGTTAAAGCCAATTGGCGGAACCTATACAAACAAAACGGTAGACTTCCACACCGGAAATGTTACCGAAATTTCAATTGAACCAGCTACTGAAGATGATATTGCAAACACTGTAGCTGTGATGGGCGGCGAAGATTGGGCAATGTGGATTGATGCTTTACAGGCTGAAAATTTGTTGGCCAAAGGCGCTAAAACCGTTGCTTATTCGTACATCGGCCCTGCACTAACCGAGCCTGTATACCGAAAAGGAACAATTGGTCGTGCAAAAGATGATTTAGAAGCTACCGCCTTTACCATTGCCGATAGCCTTAAAGATATCAAGGGAAGCGCTTATGTTTCCGTAAATAAAGCTTTGGTTACACAAGCCAGTTCTGCAATTCCGGTTATTCCGTTGTACATTTCGTTATTGTACAAAATAATGAAAGAGGAAGGAATCCACGAGGGTACAATTGAGCAAATTCAGCGTTTGTACGCAGAAAGATTGTACACCGGAAACGACGTTCCTGTTGATGAAAAAGGAAGAATAAGAATCGATGATTTAGAGATGCGTGATGATGTGCAGGCAAAAGTTGCAAAGCTTTGGGAGGAGGCAACTACTGAAACTTTACCGGCGATAGGTGATTTACCTGGCTACAGATCTGATTTTCTAAGTCTTTTCGGTTTTGAAGTTGAGAAAGTCGACTATCAGAAAGAGGCGAATGAGGTTGTAGAAATTGAAGGACTAGTAGAATAATATTTTTATTGAATTTGTCGGAATGCTTAAAAACGGTGTTCCGACAATTTCATTATATAACATTTATGAATTTCGATTTACAACCAACTTTATCGAATGATTTGATTAAAGTGGTTCCGTTAAAGGCCGGGGATTTTGAAAAACTTTATGCCGTAGCTTCCGATCCACTAATTTGGGAACAACACCCAAATAAAGATCGTTACAAACGCGAAGTTTTCGAAAATTTCTTCAAAGGCGCCATAGAATCGAAAGGTGCTTTTATTGTTTATGACATTGCAACCGGGAATGTAGTTGGCAGTTCGAGGTATTACGAGGTAGATGAAGAGCATGGTTCGGTAGCAGTGGGCTACACTTTTATTGGCCGTAATTATTGGGGCAAAGGACATAATGCCTCGTTAAAAAAATTAATGTTGGATTATGCTTTCCAGTTTGTAGAGCGTATAATTTTCCACATTGGCGCCACCAATTTTCGTTCGCAAAAAGCAACAGAAAAACTTGGCGCAAAAAAAATTGGCGAGCAAGAAATCGCCTATTATGGTGAATCAGTCAAATGGAATTTTGTCTATCAAATTGATAAATCAGACTGGATGCAACACCTGCAATTATCCACTAACAAATAATCAAAGATTATTATTTGCTTTATAAAAACACACCAAACACGAAACCCAGTTCTGTGTAAATCTGTGCTTCCGCGGCAAAATTAAAAAACCTGCATCAGTTTCAATATCAGCCACAGAAACACAAAAGACACAGAAAACTAAACCCAATTCTGTGTAAATCTGTGGCAAAATTAAAAAACCTGCCAGTTTCAATATCAGCCACAGAAACACAAAAGACACAGAAAAAACGAAACCCAGTTCTGTGTAAATCTGTGCTTCCGTCGCAAAATTAAAAAACCTGCATCAGTTTCAATACCAGCCACAGAAACACAGAAGACACAGAAAAACGAAACCCAATTCTGTGTAAATCGTACTTCCGTGGCAAAATTAAAAAACCTACACCATTTTAATATCAGCCACAGAAACACAAAAACGAATTGAAATCCGTGGGAATGCTTTCTCTGCGGCTAAAAAAACATCAGCCTACAACGCTTGTCGGAATAAAATCGTGTTTTCGTTTTAGTATTGTTATCTTTGGATAATTCTCCATTTCCTCTCATCTTTCTAAAAACAAAAACAATTAAATAAATATGGCTAAATCTCAGGCAACATACAGTAAAAAAGAGAACGAAAAAAAACGATTAAAAAAACAAAAAGACAAACAAGAGAAAAAAGAAGAACGTCAGGCGAATGCTAAAAAAGGCTTAGCGCTTGAAGACATGATGGCTTACGTTGATGAAAACGGGAACATCTCTTCTACTCCACCAGATCCGAAAAAGAAGAAAGTTATCAATACCGAAGACATTCAAATTGGTATCTCCAGACAAGAGGATATTATTGATGAAAATCCTGTTAAAAAAGGAACAGTTACCTTCTTCAACGATAGTAAAGGTTACGGTTTCATAAAAAACACTGAAACTCAGGATAGCATTTTTGTTCACGCTAATGGTTGCGTAACTCAAATTAAAGAAGGCGATAAAGTTACTTTCGAGGTAGAAATGGGTCAAAAAGGACCAACTGCTGTTAAGGTTTCTAAAGTTTAATTCTAATTCTCGGAACCCAGAACTGGGTAAAAAATTCTGCAGAAATTTCTGCTGCGCAAGGTTTTATAATCATTTATATTTCCTTCTATTTAAGCATAAAACCTAGCGCATATTTTTCTTTTCTCGATCAAAAATAGGCTGAAAATCAGGTTTCAGCAATCTTCGGTTATTTTAGTCCCGCCATACGCTTTACTTCGTGCTCGCTTCTGTCGGATTTAAATGGCCAGGATAAAATCTCCTTTAAGCGACTAAATGCGTAATAACCCCCAAAACTGAAATAAAATTATTTTATCTAAATTTATTTCGGTAACAAGCATGCTCTAAAATTCACAGCCATCTCAAAACGCTGTTAATAAACCTCATAGCAATCGTAACCGCTATTTTCTATTTCGTGGATGATTAAATAACCAGGCTTATTTTTCCGGTTACGACTAACCCAAACTTATAAAAAACAATAGATTTCAAAATCCCGGTGTGGAATTTGTATCATTCTTACATCATTAAAGCACACACAAAGAAAATTTGAATATGAAAAAGTTAATCGCAATTGCACTCGTTGCATTTTTAGGCCTCTCATCTGCAATGGCTCAGCAGGCAGATTTACGTAGAAAAATTAACGTTAGCGGCTCTGCCGAAACCGAGGTTACGCCAGATATTATTTACATCAGCATTTCGTTGAAGGAATATTTAAACGGGAAAAAGAAAGTTGAAATCACCGACCTGGAAAAACAACTGTATGCTGCTGTACAAAAAGCAGGAATCTCGAAAGAAAATTTGACAATAAGCAATTTAAGCAGCTGGAATTACGCAACTGAGAAAAAGAAAAATCCCGATTTCTTAGCGAGTAAACAATATCGTTTAAAAGTAAGCGATTTAAATAAATTTAACTCGATAATAGACGAGATTGATGCCAAGGGGATTGCAGGCACAAATATCGAAAGCTACGACTATTCAAAAATTGAAACGTTAAAGAAAGACTTAAAGATTAAAGCGCTATTAAATGCAAAAGAGAAGGCAACGTACATGCTTACCGCTCTAGGCGACAAATTGGGTAACGTAATCGAAATAATGGATGGTGGTGATAACATAATACAACCTGTTTACAGAAACTACATGATGAAAGCAAGCATGGCTGAATCTGCAGATGCAGCGCCTGAAATTGACTTCAAAAAAATAAAGTTAAACTTTACAATTAATGCTGTTTTCGAAATCAAATAAATTATTTAACATTTAATTACCCGCACTTTGAAACCTACCAGAACATTTTGGTAGGTTTTTTGTTACGTACACATCGAAACACTAAAAAAATAAATATTATGAAAAAATTCATTTACACTTTAGCCCTTATTTTCTCTTTAGGAATTAGTTTTAATTCAGTTCAGGCTGCTGAAAAGGCAAAAAACCCAACGGAATTAACTGCTGAACAATCTTTGAAGTTAGAAAAAATTAAAACCCGTGTTGAAGAAATCAGAGACATGGACAAATCTAACCTAACTAAAACTGAACGTAAAGCTTTACGTAATGAATTAAGAGAGTTAAAGGGTCAGGCTCGTGCAGTTTCTGGTGGCGTTTACTTATCAGTTGGTGCAATTATCATCATCATTTTATTATTGATTTTGATCTTATAATCAGACACAATTACATCTATCATATAAAATAAAAAAAGCTTTGCATAACTGCAAAGCTTTTTTTATTTGAATCAATTTATTATCTCAGTGCGGAATTGTAGACCAGCTGCCTATCTTAATCAATAATGTCAAAACCGGTGTATTTTACCAAAGCTTCAGGAATTTTTATTCCGTTTTCAGTTTGATAATTTTCCAGAATTGACGCCACAATTCGAGGTAATGCCAAAGCACTTCCATTTAACGAATGCGCCAATTGTGCTTTACCCTCTTTTCCTTTAAAGCGCAATTTTAACCGGTTCGCCTGATACGTTTCAAAGTTTGAAACTGAAGAAACCTCCAGCCAACGTTCCTGTGCTGCGCTCCAAACTTCCATATCGTATGTCATCGCCGATGTGAAACCCATATCGCCACCGCAAAGTCTCAAAACACGATAATGCAAGCCTAATTCCTGTAGCAAAGATTGAACATAAGTGCTCATTTCTTCCAGCGTTTCGTAAGATTTATCGGGATGCGTAATCTGCACAACCTCTACCTTATCAAACTGATGTAAACGATTTAAACCACGTACATGTGCGCCGTATGAGCCCGCCTCTCTGCGAAAACAAGGTGTGTAAGCCGTGTTTTTAATCGGCAAATCTTCTTCCTTAATAATAACATCGCGGTATAAATTAGTTACCGGAACTTCCGCAGTAGGTATCAGGTACAAATCATCAACAGTAGAATGATACATTTGGCCTTCCTTATCGGGTAGCTGCCCGGTGCCGAAGCCAGAGGCGGCGTTAACCAGGTGCGGAACCTGCATTTCTTTATAGCCTGCGGCAGTAGCATGATCTAAAAAGAAATTTATCAAAGCACGTTGTAATCTGGCACCTTTTCCTTTATAAACAGGAAAACCTGCGCCAGTTATCTTAACACCCAACTCAAAATCGATAATGTCATATTTCGCCGCCAGTTCCCAATGTGGCAAGGCTTTATCTGGCAATTCTGCAGGAGCACCGTGGAGGTAAACCACCTCGTTCTCTTCAGCAGTTGAGCCTTTTGCCACTAAATTATTCGGAAGGTTTGGCAACTGAACAACAGCATTAAACTGCGCCGTTTCAAGTTCATTTAATTTTTCAGTAAGCATTTTAATACTTTCTTTATGTGTTGCCGTTTTAACTTTAATTGCCTCAGCTTCATCCTTTTTACCGGTGCGCATCAAATCGCCAATCTGTTTGGCTGCTGCATTTGCCTCTGCGGAAACGTTGTCTAAAGAAGTTTGGGTAGAACGACGCTCTTCATCTATCTTGATGATTTCATCTACCAACTCTGGTTGTTTAAAGTTGCGTACACTTAAACGTTCTAAAACTTTCTCTCTATTTTCGCGGATATAATTAACTTGCAGCATTATTTAATTTTTTTCAAAGATAAGATTGAATTACGAATTACGGGTTACGATTTTAGATTTTATTGAAATGCTCAAATCGTAGTTGCTAAATCTAAAAAAAACAAATGAGCAAACTATTTCTCGTACCTACGCCTATAGGCAATTTAGAAGACATGACTTTTCGGGCTATCCGGATTTTGAAGGAATGCGATTTAATTCTTGCTGAAGATACCCGTACGAGTGCTCCGATGCTAAAACATTTTGGTATCGATAAACGCGTTTTCTCACATCACCAGCACAACGAACACAAAGCCACATCAGAAATTATTAGATTTTTACAGGAAGGGCAAAAAATTGCTTTGATTTCTGATGCCGGAACACCCGCAATTTCCGACCCCGGCTTTTTTCTGGTTCGCGAAGCGATAAAAAATAATATACCTGTAGAGTGTTTGCCCGGCGCAACAGCATTTGTTCCGGCGCTGGTTAATTCGGGTTTACCTGCAGAATCCTTTTGTTTCGAAGGTTTTCTACCAGTTAAAAAAGGGCGGCAAACTAAATTTAAAAAACTTGCCGAAGAAGAGCGTACCATTATACTTTACGAAAGTCCGCACCGTTTATTGAAGACATTGGAGGAATTTGCGCAATATTTAGGCGCAGACAGGCAAGCTTCGGTGAGCCGCGAACTCACAAAAATGTTCGAAGAAACCGTCCGGGGAACGCTGGTAGAAATAAAATCACATTTCGAAAACAATACTTTAAAAGGAGAATTTGTAATTTGCATTGCAGGGAAACCAGCAATTAAAAGTAAAAGCAAGTATAATGATGTTGATGAGTAGCCATTCTTAATAACATCGTTATACAGAAATAATAAACGATATACCAGTTTACCAAAGGAGGTAGCAAGCTATCTCAAAGAAAAAATTAAACATTATGATTAGTATAGATAGATTTTTAAGTGATGAGCAAGACCCAAAGGCTGTTGAAAAGGTTATTGGAAAATTAAACGACCTTTTAACCAGCGGCGAGGAAATTTTGTACCTCGGTGTACAGAAAAAACCCGCCGTAAACTTATTGCCGGATAGCATTGCCATTACCAACAAACGCATTTTTTACTGCGAGCCTGGCAACCTTGGCCTAACCATGAATTTCAAAGATATTTCATGGAAAAGTGTAAAAGAAGTTTCTTTTAAAGAAGAATTTTTTGGCTCTAAATTTATCTGCGTGCCGCAGCATGGAGAAAACATTGTAACAGAATTTATTCCAAAAATTCAGGCAAGGAAGTTACATCAGGCCGCAAACCAGCAGCTGGAAGCTTACAAGGAGTTACTACACCAACAAAAGCTTGAAGAAAACAGGGCAATGGCATCAACTCTAAATCCTTCACCACAGCCCGTTGCCGATTTCCCTATTGTAGAAAAAGAAATTGCTGAACCTGAGCCAATTCAAATTGCAGAGGTTGTGGAAGAGCCTGAAGATGAGACGACATTGAAATTGCGCAAACTAAAAACTTTGTACGATAAGCATTTGATTACCCAGGAAGAATATGAGGCAAAAAAAGCTGCAATTTTAGATAGTTTTTAATATCGACTTGCTGTGTTGAGCCAGCCGAAGCGACAAAATTATTTACAATTCGCTGCTAAATCAATACTACAGTATTTGCCGATTCAGCATAACAAATGAACTCCAGACAAACCTACCTGCTCGCTTTTTTAAGCGCATTTCTTCTTTGGCTCGCATGGCCACCAATGCCATTTACCACACCACTGTTGCTGATTGCGTTGGTGCCGCTTTTTATTACGCTGGAAAGCATCGGGAAAAGCGGGCAAAGAAAAACAGGCAAAAAAATATTTTTAACCGCCGGCTTAACCTTTTTAATCTGGAATACAGCATCAACTTACTGGGTTTATAATGCCATAAGTGCTTACAACGGTACGTTGGTAGCCATTCCCGTTTCGCTAATCCCCTATGGTTTAGGTGCCCTTTTAATGACATTTGCCTTCTGGCTATTTTATAGATTAGAGAAGTATACCAGCAAGAAAGTCGCCTACCTGGGTTTAGTTTCATTTTACATTGCATTAGAATATTTACAGCAAAGCTGGGACCTTGCCTTCCCCTGGATGACACTCGGAAATGGCCTGGCTGGCATGCATCAACTGGCTCAGTGGTATGATTATACCGGCATTTATGGTGGCTCACTTTGGATTTTGGCAAGTAACATTCTGGCTTTTGAAGCTTACAAAAAATTAAGATCTCAAACTGGTTATTTAAAGTTCAGGTTGGCAGGAATCTGGGCCCTATTGGTGCTAATTCCGGTGGGCATATCGCTCACAAAATACTTTAGCGCAAGCCAGAAAGGTACGCCCAGCAATGTAGTCGTGGTTCAGCCAAATATAGATCCATACCAAAAGCTTGAATCCATCCCGTCGGCAGAACAAATTAAAATACTAACTCATTTATCCGATTCTATCGGACAAACAAATACTGAATATTTTATCTGGCCGGAAACGGCAATCCCAAATTATGCTGATGAAGATCGAATTCGCACTAACCCCGATTTTTTAACGCTGCAAGATTTCTTAAGCAAGTACAAAAACGGAACGCTGATTACGGGCATAGAAAGCGTAAAATTTTATCCAGATAAAAGAACTGTTTCTGCGAAGTACAGCCAGGATTTAGGCCTTTATTACGATAATTTTAATTCGGCCATGCAGGTTGAGAATTCTGCGAACGTTCAGTTTTACCACAAATCCAAATTAGTTCCCGGTGCAGAAAAAATGCCGTTTCCAAAGGTTTTTTCGTTTATGGATGGCGTATTTTCCGAGTTAGGTGGAAGCGTTGGTGGCTGGGGCTGGCAAGATAAGCCGAGCGTTTTGTATGCTCAAAGCGGCATCGGAGCAGCACCTGTTGTTTGTTACGAAAGTTTGTGGGGCGATTGGATTGGGCAGCAGGTTAAAGATGGAGCCCAGTTTATTGCCATTATAACGAACGATGGCTGGTGGGGCAATACCTCCGGGAAATCGCAACACGAAATGTATGCTAAGCTCAGGGCTATAGAAACGCATCGCGATATTGCCCGCTCTGCAAATACAGGAATTTCCTGTTTCATTAATCAACGGGGAGATGTTACACAAAGCACTAAATGGTGGACAAGAACTGCCATAAAGGCCAACATAAATCTTAATGATGAGATTACTTTCTACGTTAAAAGCGGCGATATAATTGCCAAATTATTATCTGCCGCCGCAGTTATCCTGGCATTGATTATCCCGTATAAAAAATGGATAAAAAAGTAGAAATGCGCTGATGTTATAATCTGGCATTCGTTAAATCGTTATGAAATTGAAACATACCACAAAACTTATTTTACTAACCTTCTTTTTACTCTTAAATGTAGGTTGCGACCAGGTTTCGAAAAATATAGTGCGCCGCAAAATAAGCGAGTACGAATACATCACTATAATAAAAGATAGATTTAGCCTTACAAAAGTTGAAAACACGGGCGCTTTCTTAAGTTTGGGCGATCAAATGCCATACCTTTTCAGATTGATTATTCTATCGGGCTTACCACTTTTGTTCCTCAGTTATGGCTTGTATTTTCTTTTTACAAAACGGAATTTACAAACCAGCGTACAAATTGCACTTTGTTTGTTAATTGGTGGCGGCATAGGAAACCTCTACGATAGGATTGTTCACGGTTCGGTAACTGATTTTATGCACATGAATTTCTATTTCTTTGAAACCGGCATTTTCAATTTTGCGGATATATCAATTATGATTGGTATTGGAATTTTACTGATGCAATCTCTACGAGCGAATATTAAACAGAAAGACACCCAGGTAAGTGATGCTGAATAATTGCTTACAATGGCTTAACATTTAATAGCATTCTTTAAACAAACTTATAATTATCTTTAGTTGTTTAGAAGGCAAAAAAATCAACCATAAAATAAAAATCTAATGAAAAGAAATGCAACAGCCGTATGGCAAGGTTCTGGTAAAGAAGGTAAAGGCAATTTAACTACCCAAAGTACCACTCTAAACAATACACAATATTCATTTGGCTCTCGCTTCGCCGAAGGCGTAGGTACAAACCCAGAGGAGTTAGTTGCCGCAGCACATGCCGGTTGTTTTACTATGGCGCTGTCTTTTAAAATTGATGAAGCAGGTTTCACAGCAGAAAATCTGGAAACGAAATGTGTTATCAACTTAGATCCGGCTCAGGGAAAAATCACAGAATCTCACTTAACGCTAACCGCAACAATTCCGGGTATCTCGAAAGAAAAATTTGATGAACTTGTGGCTGATGCAGAGAAAAATTGCCCAATATCCAAACTGTTAGATACAACAATTTCTGTTGATGCAACATTAGCTTAGAAATATTTAACCCTGAGCTGGTTGTACAACGGGCAGGCTCAGGGTTAATCACTTGCCGGCTAAATTAAATCGAAAGCCCTTGCATATTGCGAAATCTCGAACGAAGATTTTGTGCCTAGTTTATCCCTCACATTTCTTCGGTGGGTATCAACTGTAGTTGGCGAAATGTGCAGTTCATCTGCAATTTCATTGGAAGTTTTTCCTAAGGCCATTTCCTTCAGAATAGTCTTCTCCCGTTTGCTTAACTTCGAAAAATTATTGAAGTTTTTCCTTAAGAAATCATTCTCTTTTAAAAGACGATCGGCTTTAGCAGCCATATGGTGCATAGCATCAATAGGGATTGAGATGGTTATTGACAAAATCGGTTTTGCAGCATTATCGCGTGCAAATATTTTAGTGCTTGATAAATGCCACTGCCAATTATCTTTAGCCGGAAACTTTAATTGCTGGTAATAGCTTAATGTATCTTCCTGGTTATTGCTGTGCATAAAAGCAGCAATTTTCGGCACATAGTCTTTGGCATCTTCAGCGTTAAAGAACCTGCCGTAGTATTCAGCATTTGTCATCGAACAAACCTCTTCCAATGATAGTCCGAGTTGTTTGAGGCCTTTTTGGTTCATGTAAACGACTGTCCAGTTTATCGTTTCGTGAATAATTACAACGCCAGGAATCTGGCTAAATGAATTAACATGTTTGCCTATCAAACTTTGCATTGCTGCAGTTACATTTTTTACCATGAGAGCGTTTGGTTTAATGATATCTGCTAAAATACTTAAAGTTAAATAGATAGCAGCAGTCCGAACGCGTTTAATGATTTATGTCATATACTTCCCAACAATAGGCATTCTTCTACCCATGCCGAAAGCTTTTGGCGAAACCCTTAAAATAGGCGGTGTTTGATAGCGTTTAAATTCGGCAATATTTACCATCTTCAAAATTCTTTTCACTAAAGTTTCGTCGAAACCTTTTGCCGTTAAAGCGGCAGAGCCTTGTTTTAATTCAATATGCTCATATAATATTTTGTCCAAAACGTCGTATTCCGGTAGCGAATCAGAATCTTTCTGGTCTGGCCTTAGCTCAGCAGATGGCGGCTTTACAATTGTATTGACCGGAATAATTTCGCGTTCTTTATTGATGTATTTCGCCAGCGCAAAAACCTGCGTTTTGTAAACGTCGCCGATTACGCCAATTGCGCCACACATATCGCCGTAGAGCGTACCGTAACCAACTGCACACTCGCTTTTGTTTGATGTGTTAAGTAAAATGTATCCAAACTTATTGCTCATTGCCATAACAACTGTACCGCGTATTCTGGCTTGGATGTTTTCTTCGGTAAGGTTAAACGGAATGCCTTTAAAAGCCGGAGCAAGCATACTGTCGAAAGCCTCAGCGGCGTCCTTGATGGGAACAATTTCATGCATACAGCCTATGTTTTTCACTAAATCCAAAGCATCCTGAATGGAGTGGTCAGACGAAAACTTAGAGGGCATTAAAACTGCCATAACGTTTTCTGCGCCTAAAGCGCTGCAGGCAAGAGCGCAAACAACGGCAGAATCTATTCCTCCAGACAAGCCAAGAACGGCTTTAGTAAATCCAGATTTCTGGAAATAATCACGAATGCCGAGAATTAAAGCATCGTGAATTTGTTCGATATCGGTTAATCGCTCGGCTTGCGGATATTTATTTTTAACATTCTCTACCTCTGTCAGGTCGAAAACCTGCAAGTCTTCCTCGAAATATTTCATTTCAGCTTTCAAAGCTCCCTCTGCATCAAAAACCAGGCTGCCACCATCAAAAATTATTTCCGTTTGCGCACCTATTTGGTTTACATAAAAAACAGGCAGGTTATACTTTTTTGCATTATCAGAAAGCACTTTTATCCGTTCATCATCATGCGTATAAGAAAAAGGCGACGCTGCAATATTTATCATTAAATCCGGCTGTTCCTTAATCAAAACATCCATCGGGTTTGAAACATATAATGGATTATCATTGATGTTCCAAAGGTCTTCGCAAATGGTTAAAGCAATTTTTTTCCCTTTGAAATCTATGCAACTGAATGTTGTAGAAGGTTCGAAATACCGGTATTCATCAAACACATCATAGGTGGGCAGCAGCGCTTTCTTTGTTATCGCCTTAACCTCGCCATCTTCGATAAAATATGCTGCATTAAACAAATCCTTGCCTTGTAAAATATCGTTTTTAACAGGCAAACCGATAATACAGGCGATGCCTTTACAGTTCTTCGCAATCTCCAGGGCTGCAAGTTCGCAGAGCGAAATAAACTCATCAAACTCTAAAAAATCGCGGGGCGGATAGCCACATACCGCAAGTTCGGCAAAAACGACAAGTTCGGCACCTTTGCTTTTAGCCAATTGGATGTTGTTAATTATCTTCTTTGTATTGGCTTCGAAATTACCAATATGATAGTTGAGTTGTGCCAGCGCTATTTTCATTATTGCGTTTGTATAAGTTAAGGTACCAGATTATCCGACTAAAAAAACAAGCCGAAATTGAGTGCCAGGTAATGATTTTTGGTATCCCTCGAAGAGTCTTTTACGATATTGGTAAAACCATTGTTAAACGTGATGCCCGCGAGGATACTCGTATTGCCTGAAATGTCAAATTCGCCCCCACCACCGATGATTAGTCCGGCCCGGTAGAACCTTGTCCAGTCTGAAATATTTTGGTTGTCACCTACTTGAGAACCATTTCTGGAAGCATTTTGTTTTGCGCTAATGTTAAATCCGTTGGATAATCCAAACTGCCCATACCAACGCCTGCCATCATTTTTGAGGGTTTTAAGTTTTATGGTTAACGGCAACTCAATGTACTGTAATTTATATCTCAAATCGTAAGCAACTGGTGTTCCTGTACCGCTCAAAGAATGATAAGGCATTACATTTAGCTCGGTACTTTTGCCGTTAATTGTAGTAATGGTTAAGGCGGTAGAAAAACTATAGTTGGGCGCAAAATTAAAGTCACCCATCAAACCATAAGAAAATCCTAAGCCAAGGCCTTCAGTTTTACCTTGCTCGGGCTTTATCCAACCAACCGTTGGTGTAGCCGTTAAACCCAATCTAAATCCAAAACCCTGACCAGCGAAATTTTGCGCAAAAACTGCCGTGGCTAAAAAGGAGAAAATTAAAATTGCTGTTATTTTTTTCATAGGTATGTCTTATTATATTTGTTATAAATGAAGTATAACGTAAAACACAAGCAAATCTATCTAATTTTTCTGTTTGCATTGATATTTATTTCTTGTAAACGCAGCAGCAGACCCGACGTAAGTGATGTTAAGGTCGACATTAAAATAGAACGATTTGATACCGAACTGCTTGCCCGAAAAGGTAAAAACATTGAGCAAACCAGCAATTTACTTGCAAAAAAATATGGCGTGTTTTACGATGATTACATTCACAAAATGGTTGGAACGCCAGAATACACAAATGATGAAATCATTAACACCTTATATAAAGACCAGGCTTACAATGATTTAATGAAGGAAGTTGATAGTATTTACCCAAACCTGAAAGTGCAGGAAAGGGATTTAACAGAAACTTTTAAATACATTAAATATTATTATCCGAAGGCTTCCATCCCTCGTTTTATTACGTTTGTTTCGGGGTTTTCCTATCCAACGCCTATCGGAGATGGCTATCTCGGCATTGGTTTAGATACTTTTTTGGGTAAGGATAGCAAATTTTATCGCGGCATTGTGGAAAGTGTTCCACTGTATATGTCGAGGCGCTTTACGCCAGAAAATATTGTTCCGAGAGTGGCAGAAACTTTTGCACATGAGGAACTTTTTCCAGAGCCTGATGCAAACCGCACATTGCTGTCTAAAATGATTTTTCAGGGAAAAATTCTTTATTTTCTGGACCAGGTATTGCCCGAAAATGTTGCAGATTCTACGAAAATTGGATACACAACAGATCAATTAGGCTGGGCGCAAAATTTCGAACCCGATATTTGGGCTTATTTTCTTGAAAACAACAATCTTTATGAAACAGATTACCAGAAAATACAGGTTTACCTTTCTGATGGTCCATTTACACCTGGCCTTGGTGATAACCGGGAATCTGCACCGAAGCTTGGCGTTTGGACAGGCTGGCAGATTGTGAGAAAATACATGAAAGAAAACCCAAAAGTAACACTGCAGCACCTGATGGCGGATAATGACGCCCAAAAAATTTTGAACGAATCTAAATACAAGCCTAAAAGAAAGTAATTTTAACTGCCAGCTTCCGATTGTAAATTATCGGTAAAAAGAACTATTAATTGAGGAATTTTGGAATAAAGTAATCAACCTTTACACATGAAAGTTGGCATTGTATTATCTGGAGGAGGAATAAGAGGAATTGCACACCTGGGCGTTTTAAAGGCATTCAGCAATTTAGGCATTACGTTTAGTCACATCAGTGGTACGAGCGCAGGTGCAATAGCAGGCGCTTTTTTTGCGGCAGGTATCGACCCGGAGGAAGGTTTAAGCATCTTTTTGAAAACAAAACTTTGGCGTTTTGTCCGCCCTGCAGTTGGTTCGCTGGGGTTAATTAATATCGAAAACACTTCCGTGATTTTAAAGGAGTACTTTCCAGAAAATACGATTGAGAAATTAAAGATTCCCCTCACCATTGCGGCGGTTAATTTTAGCGAAGGCAGATTGGTTTATTTTACAAAAGGACCGTTAATTCGTGCTATTCACGCGTCTAGTTGCATACCTGGTATTTTTAAACCTATAATGATTGATGGCCAAATGTATGTTGATGGCGGAATTCTGAATAATTTCCCGGTAGAGCCTTTGATGAAAGAATGCGATTTTATAATTGGTTCATCTTGCAACCACTTAAAACCTGTTGATAAAATAACAGGAATAACCAACCTGATGGGTCGTGCCGGGATTATGTCGATCAATCATGATATGGAACGGAAAGCAAAATTTTGCGACGTAATGATTGAGCCGAAAGGCTTAGGCGCCATAAGTACCTTTGATATGAAACGGGCCGAAGATATTTACTGGCTGGCACACGAGGAAGCGCTGCTCACCATAAGAAATAACCCTACGATTTCAGAGTTGATAACCAGGTAAGGCTTTTTATCAGGCTAGAGATAAAGCCATGATTTAAGTGCAACCAATCGTTCACCCTCTAAAACCGGAATTGCCGTACAGACATTTAATTGAAGGCAGAAAACTACGTCTTCTTCAATGTTTAGCTGTGCCAAACGATGACTGTGTGAAGATTTATGCAAATACTGTCGCAAATCGCTTTTTGCAATGGCATACAAATCTTCAGCAGCCACGCTGGAATCATCGAAATGTTCGAAGTTTTTACGCAGCTTATTTACAACAGCTCCGGCAAACAAGGTATCTTCCAAATTAAACTGATCTTTCCAGCCGGCACACAAAAGCAAAACATTTTTGTTCTGCAGGGAAAGGTAATCGCAAAGCGAATCAAGATTTAAAAAAGAACCGATTACAACCTGGAATGCTCTTTTATTGGCTAAATGTAAAGCCTTGGTACCATTGGTTGTGGTTAACACAACAGTTTTTCCGTTTACTTTCTCTTTGGTATAAGAGAACGGGGAGTTACCAAAATCATATCCGGCAACAACTTCACCATTCCTTTCTGCGGCAAGTAAATAACCTTTATCTGCGTAGTTGAGGCAATCTTCTACATTAGCAACAGGTATTATCGCTTCTGCGCCATTATCTATACCATACGTTATTGATGAAGTTGCCCTTAAAATATCTATTACAACAACAATACTTTCTTCAATATCGTATAAATCAATCAGCGCCGGGGTTAAACAAACTTCTATTTTTTTTGACACGAGGAAACGGTTAACGGTTAAAACTCAAAAGCAAAAAGCATTAGTTATACTAAAGAAGCTAAAAGCCAAAGCATTAACATTATTATTTGTAAAAAGGAAACTTAACTACTTTAGCTTTTATTGGCGTATTACGGATATTGATGAAAATTTCCGTGCCTTCTTTAGAAAATTCTTTTGCAACATAGCCCATTCCTATCGCTTTCTGCAAGGATGGTGCCTGTGTACCCGATGTAACTTTGCCGATTATGCTTCCTTCCGCATCAGCAATTTCGTAATCGTGGCGTGGAATACCTCTGTCAATCATTTCAAAACCAACAAGTTTTTTTTGAATACCAGCTTCCTTTTCCGCCAATAGGTTTTCTGAGTTTGTAAATGGCTTCGAAAACTTTGTAATCCATCCCAATCCGGCTTCAATTGGCGAAGTGCTATCATCGATATCATTTCCATATAAGCAGAAACCCATTTCTAAACGTAAAGTATCGCGGGCACCCAAACCAATCGGTTTTATGTTGAAAGGTTTTCCGGCTTCAAAAATCGCATCCCAAATTTTATCAGCATGTTCATTGTCGAAGTAAATTTCAAACCCGCCGGCGCCGGTATAACCAGTCGCAGAAATTACCACATTATCAACTCCGGCAAAGGTACCTTTAACGAAGGTGTAATATTCCATCGACGCTAAGTCAACATCAGTTAAGGTTTGCAACGCATCGGCCGCTTTTGGGCCCTGAATAGCCAGTAAAGAAGTTCTGTCAGAGATGTTGTGCATCTCAACGCCTTTATCATTAAATTGTGTAATCCAGTTCCAATCCTTATCAATGTTCGATGCATTTACAACCAGCATGTAGCTTTTCTCATCGATGCGATAAACTAAGAGGTCATCCACAATGCCGCCATCTTTATTTGGAAGGCAAGAATACTGAACCTTTCCATCATAAAGCTTCGAGGCATCGTTGCTGGTAACGCGTTGAATTAGATCAAGCGCATTTTCGCCCTTTAAAATAAATTCACCCATATGACTAACGTCAAAAACACCAACTCCATTGCGAACAGTTGCGTGTTCGGCATTTATACCTTCGTAAGTTACGGGCATATTATAGCCTGCAAATGGAACCATTTTGGCGCCTAAAGCGATGTGTTTTTCTGTTAATGCGGTGTTTTTCATACAATCTAATTCTTGCGGGCAAAACTACTAAGAAAAAGGCTGAATATGTAAGAACTGCGAAATTTTGGCAGATAATTTGGCTTATTGTATTTTAAGCCCGGTTTGGAAGACTATACTTTTATCAATTCATTATAAATATTTAACATCTTCGAGGATATTAAATTAACACCGTGATCATTTTCGACGGTTTTCCTGGCATTTTCGCCAATTTCCATCCAGCGCTTCGGGTTAATTATACATTGAAGGATGGAACGGTAAAATTCATCAGCAGAATCTGCAATTAAAATATCGTAACCATGCCTGCAATTAATGCCTTCTGCGGCTGTAGTTGTTGCAATGATACATTTTTGCATGGCCATTCCCTCAATAATTTTCACCCGCATACCAGTTCCTGAAATCAAGGGAACAATCATAATCGCCTTAGAATTCATGAATTCAACAGCATCAAAAACCTCTCCTTCAACAATTAAATTATCAGAATCGTATTCAAAAAAATGTTTTTGCATGTTTTTACCGGCGATGTAAAAACGTAAATCCTTGTTTAGCTTCTCGATATCCGGCCATATATCGTCAAGAAACCACTCCAATCCCTCCTGGTTTGGCCGCCAATCCATAGCGCCCAAATGAAATAAGGTTGGAAAGCTTGTTTTACTTTTATCAACCTTGTATTTCGATATGTCAATCGCCACCGGAAAAACGCTCATCGGAATTTCACAGCCGAACTTTATTATGCTCTGCCTATCTGGCTCGCTGATTGCAAAAATATGATGAAAGCGATTGATTTGTTCAGTTTCGTAAGCCTTTAAGCGTTGGGCCAAAAAGGCCAAATATTTTCTTCTGATAAGGAAACGTTCCGAGTAAGAGCGTCGTTCCCACATGGTAAACTCGATGTTATGGGCCCTGTAAATTAACTTCGCATTACTATTTGCCTTAACCACATCTATATATGGCACAACAAAAAGCCCTTCAAACTGAATAATGTCAAAAGTGCGCTCACGCAAAATATTTTCCAACTGCCTGGCCGCATCTTCTGTATAGTATCTGGAAACGTTGTAAGATTCGTTGGTGAAAATATTGAAAAATGCGGACCACATGTTAACTTCAGTATCAATATCTTCAGTAAAGGTTTTCACTTTTTCAAACACCGGATCAGAGATTTCCTCCAAATCAAGGCGGGCATTTACAGGGTTTAAACTGAACAAAGTGATGTCTGCGCCAAGTTGCAGCAAGCCTTTCATGGTGTTGTAAACCACAATCGGGTAACCACTATTTGGCGGGAAGGGAATCCGCTTAGTAATTAACAGAATTTTCACAATGTTGTGAAAATACAAAATTTAGACTGCTTTCGAAAACAATTCGAGCTGCGGATCGGTAACATTAAAAGTTTTTCTGTGAAAGGGCGACAAGCCAATTTCTATTACCGCTTTGCGGTGTGCAATAGTTGGGTAACCTTTATTTTGCTGCCAGTTATAATGTGGATAATCGTTGTGAAGGTTTGCCATGTACTCATCGCGATGTGTTTTCGCTAATATCGAAGCCGCAGCAATATTTAAGTATTTCCCATCACCCTTAATAATGCAACTGTGTGGAATTTGAGGATAAGCTTTGAAACGATTGCCATCAATAACAAGATATTGAGGTTGGGTGTGAAGTTTCTCAATTGCCCTATGCATGGCAAGGAATGACGCATTGAGGATGTTTATTTCATCTATTTCTTCGTGATCACATGACGCAACCGCCCAGGCCAATGCTTCCCTTTCAATTACCGGCCGCAGTAAATCTCTTTGCTCATGCGATAACTGCTTGGAATCATTTAAGCCCTCTAGAAAAAAACCTTTTGGCAAAATTACCGCAGCGGCAAAAACAGGGCCGGCCAGGCAGCCTCGTCCAGCTTCATCACAGCCAGCTTCTAAAAAATCTTCCTGATAACAGTTTAACAACATCGATGCAAATTTAATTATAAACGGCTAAATTTTGGTAAACGGATGCGGATTAAGTAAATTAGTTTTAAACAATTAACCATGCCTTTTAACAGCCAACTGGCCAATCGAATTGCCGAAAAACTAATAGATCTACCAGATGTTGAAGAAAAAATCATGTTCAGCGGATTGGTTTTTATGGTTGCTGGCAAAATGTGTATCGGCGTTATGAAAGATAAGATTATGCTGAGGGTTGACCCCGAATGCCTTAATTTATTGAATGATAAAGATGGTTGGGAACAAATGAAAATGGGTACTAAGCAAATGAATGGCTATATTTTGGTTTCGGAAGACGTTGTTAACCAAAATAAAGAGTTAGATTACTGGCTAAACCTCGCTTTGGCATTTAATCCTTTCGCTAAAGCCGCTAAAAAGAAAATTAAAAAATAGAAGATGCAAATAGTAACAAGATATTTCCAAATTATTTTTGGCTTGCTGTTTCTGCTAACAGAAATCCATCGAAATTACAAACTGCGAAATAAAGCCGAAAGGAAAAGTAATGGAGCAGACAAAAACAGCCTGACTATTTTATGGGTAACCATTTGTGTAAGTATGTTTCTAGGTGGTTTTTCATCGCAGTTTACGAGTTTCGAAATTTTTAACTTACAACCATACCTCCGTTACACTGGGATGCTCGTGGCAATTACAGGGTTTATTTTGCGTTTTATTGCGATACAACAATTAGGAAAGGCATTTACAGTTGATGTGCAGATAGCAAGAAATCAAGACTTAAAACAAGATGGACTGTATTCAATTGTCCGTCATCCATCTTATACCGGTGTTTTGCTTGCATTTTTAGGACTTGCAATTACGTTTTCGAACTGGTTAAGTTTAATAATAATTTGTGTGCCGATTTTTACAGCCTTTATTTACAGAATTTCTGTTGAAGAAAATGCTTTGCAGGGCGAGTTTGGAGACGATTATTTAAAATATATGGAGCGGACGAAGCGTTTAATTCCGTTTATCTATTAGCTAAACCGTAACATTCTGCCCCTTTACATCGAAAGCATCCCTTAAACCGATAGCCAAAACATTAAATGCATAAACAGTTAACATAATTGCCAATCCGGGCAAAACAGCCAGGTAGGCAGCATCCATGATGATGTACCCGAAATGTTCTTTTATCATGCTACCCCAGCTTGGCATAGGTGGTTGCGCTCCGAAACCTAAAAAACTTAAGCCTGTTTCCAGCAAAATTGCTGACGCAAAATTCGCTGACGCTACAACCAAAATTGGTCCGGCGATATTTGGTAAAATATGTTTAATTATTGTTCTCGAAGTGCTGTATCCCAAAGCTCTCGCGGCCTCGACAAATTCTACCTCTTTTAAGGCCATAACCTGTCCACGCACCAACCGGGCCACATCTACCCAGGTGGATAATCCGACAGCAATGAATATTTGCCAGAAACCTTTTCCTAAAGCAAATGAAATGGCAATAACAAGTAATAAAGAGGGCAGCGACCAAACCACGTTCATAAACCAGCTAATCGCAGCATCAACCCTACCGCCGAAATAGCCCGCAATAGCGCCCAAACTTACGCCGATAAATAATGAAATTAGTACCGCAATTAAACCCACCGAAAGCGATACTCTAATGCCTAAAATAAGTCGGCTTAATAAATCACGGCCGTAGATGTCGGTTCCGAGAAGGAAAGTTTTTTGATAGATATTGTTATTTTTAAAAAGCGCTTCGCGTGTTTGCGTATTAGATGATATTGTGCAAGGCCTGCACAACTCTTTTAAGTCGTACCTGGTTTCTGTTGCCTTTTCTTCGCCAATAAATTCCGTTGCAAAAACACTATTTCCCACAATTCTGTATGATGTTATCGGGATACTTTTGAAATTGGGCTTCTGTCCGTTAAGCATCCGTTCGAAGATGCCTGCGCTCCCGATATGCTCATAGCGTTCAACAATCATAAAAGTAAATTTGGCGCCGGGTTTCTCTTTCGCAATCTGTACCTTTTGATTGTTGGCATTTGGAGAATCGTCTGGCATAATTAGGTAGCCTAAAACCCCCATCAACATCAATAAAAGAATAAAAATAAGACCACTTAGTGCAAGCTTGTTGCGCCTAAATTTTAACCATACTTTTTTCGACGGACTATTATCCATTACCTAACCATTCTCCCTTTCCAATTGTATTTTCCGCTGTTGCCGGCAATGCCGATGTATATGATGTAAAGAATATGCAAAACATTTAAAACAGGGATTAAAACTAAAAGGCTTCGTCTCTTTGCAAAGCCCGTAACGTTCCATAAAAATAAGCTTTCTAAAATCATTTTAACTAACAACTGATAAAATGTAATCGCCAAATAGCCTTCAAAAAATAATCCTGTTACAAAATTTGCCAGAATACTTATGTTAAAAACCCACACAAAAACGCCGAGAACAATAATTGCTTTGTTTTTGTAACGCGTGCTTTTTGATGCCCAGCGTTTACGTTGCTGGATGAAAGAACTTAAGTTTTCTTTTGCGTGCGTGTAAACGATTGCATCTCTGTTTTTCAAAAACCCTATTTTATCGGGGTATTTTGCGGCGATTTTATGCAGCAGTAATTCATCATCTCCGGAAGCGAGATCGTCTATCCCCTGGAAACCGCCAACTTCATAAAAAATATTTTTTTCATACGCAAGATTAGCACCGTTACAGGTAGAGGGCGATTTATTTCCAATCGTTGAAGCGCCCAAACCAATCAGGTATAAAAATTCTAACGACTGCAATCGTTCAAATAATGTTCGCTCCTGAAAGTAGGCCACGGGTGATGAGATCATTTTGAAATCCTTCTCTTCGTATAAGGCAACAACAGTAGTAAGCCAGTTTTCACCCATCCGGCAATCTGCGTCGGTGGTAATTATCAGATCGCCTGTACAGGTTCCGATAGCAGTTTGTATAGCCTTTTTTTTATAAGAATTTAGCGCTCTGTCTTCATTTAATTTTATAAGCCTAACGTTAGTTGCCTGGTAACTTAAAACTATTTCCGCAGTTCTATCGGTCGAATGGTCATCAATGATGATGATTTCCGTTAAGGCCCGTGGGTATTTTTGAGCGATTAAATCATCGATGGTTTTGGCAATGTTCAGTTCCTCATCCCGGGCAGCAACAATAATGGAGACTTTTGTTTTCGGAGCTTTATTGTTAAAGATAAAATAAGGCAGTTTAGACCAGCCTTTAATAAAAGTGAATACTAAAAAACCGTAAACGATGGTCAACGCGGCAGATAAAAGGCTAGTTAGTTTTAGAATTTCCAAAAAAGTTGAGTTTAAAAACGAAATATGTGCCTAATATAGCAGGAATAATAATATTTATAAGCCAAATACTTGCTGTGCATGCGATAACAGCAACATCGTGCTGGGTTATGTAGCTGAAAAAGTATGAGGAAGTAACGCTTCTTATACCAACATCGAACAAATCAAGCGAAGGCAATGTCGACTGCACGAAGAACAAAATGCTAATCATCATAATGATATCCGCATAATGCAAGCCAGGTATTAACCAAATGAAAAGTATAAAATATTGCGAACTGAAAACAACGTAACGGGCAAGGCAAAACAATAAAATGCTGAATAATTCGGCCTTTCTGTATCGGCCCAAAATGCTGTAGAACTTCTTGTATTTACGGGTAAATTTGAATGATAGCAAGATGCCATTGAGCCATTGGATGTTAAAATAGAAGACGATAAAAAACAGGCAAAAAACGACAACGAGAATCTGGATGGCAAAAAAGAGACGATAATCTAAATCGATGAAGCGATAAATAAATGCACTCAAAGCAATGGCACCAAAAATATTGGTTAAAACCAGCTGGCCAATGTTACCAACGGCCATAGCTACTACACCTACAATTCTTCTTTTCGGCGATAGAAAAAAAACCCGGCCGCCATATTCACCAAGACGGTTTGGAGTAAAAATTGCCAGCGTTAAACCACAAAAAACAGACTCCACCGCACGATAAAAGCTTATCCTTTCTATATGACTCATCAAATGCTTCCACTTTGCAGCTTCCAGAAACCAGTTTACAAACATGAGCAAAAAGACGATACCAATAACGCTTACAATTTCGGCTGTTGGCAAACCAGTTAAAAGTGATTCGAAATTTTGTAGATTTTTATTGGCAACAATTTTATGGTAAACAAACCAAAAAGCGAATACAACAATTACTGCTTTGATTATTAACGAAAATATTTTTTTGTTACCAGCCGTCAAGTTTTATCTTTTTTAGTTTGCAAATATGCTTAATATTGCTGTAATGTTGAACGAAAAAAAGGAACGGATAATTATGGGCATAGACCCCGGTACTGCGGTGATGGGCTATGGCGTAATTTTAGAGAAGGGAAATAAAACAGAACTCATCAGTTTAGGCGTTGTAAAAATGACACATCTTGATGATCCTTTTTTAAAGCTTCAGCGCATTTTCGAGAAAACAGTTGTGCTCATAGACCAATATAAACCAGATGTTTTAGCCATTGAGGCGCCTTTTTACGGAAAGAACATTCAGGTGCTTTTGAAATTGGGCCGGGCCCAGGGTATTGCAATTGCCGCTGCGCTTTCGCGAAGCATTTCTGTTACAGAATATTCGCCGCGTAAGATTAAACAATCTATTACGGGCAACGGAAATGCCACTAAAGAACAAGTAGCTGCCATGTTACAGCGATTACTAAACTTTAAGGAAACGCCTGAGTTTTTAGATGCAACCGATGGGTTAGCGGTAGCTGTTTGCCATTCTTTCCAAAAAATAACATCCGGTGGAAAATCAAAAACCTATTCGGGCTGGGAATCTTTTGTGAGCGATAACAAAACTAAAGTAAAGGGATTGGCTGTAAAGGCTAAGAAATAATTGCCGCCGGCGAAATACCAGGCGGCAATTAAGTGCAAATCTTTAATTCGGCTTTGAGCCTACTGATGATGATCCACTAATTTTCTTGTGGCCAGTTCCATCGCCAATTTGTTCTTCCTTAAAAAATACCTTATGGTAAAGAATGCTGTGGCGCCCACAAGAATGACCATCCAGAGGTTGGCAAGGGCGAGAATTATTTCCACAAAAATTGTCCAGCCATTTACAATGCTCAGCCAAAACCTGTTCGCAAAAGCGGGACGGTAATCTTTTAACCTGTCGTTCGCAACTACCATCGATTTTATTGTGTTGTCCTGGTAAAAACTAAGTGTAATTGTGCTGTATTTCACCCTCGAATCAATACTCATGTTATCAAGCTTTCGGTCTACATAATCATCTTTCAAAGTTAACGACGTCTGGATATTTGAAGCCTTTTTTCTTGAAATGTCGCCAATTTGTGTGGAGGCTGCAACCCTATTTTGCGCCTTCATTTTATTGGCAAGGTAAGCAAGACTTTGGTCGTCCATTTTCATTGATTGATTATCTACAAACACCGCCATCTTTGCGATGGTGTTGGTAAAATCATCGAGGTTTTCCGAAGGCACTTTTGCCACCAGATATCCGTCTGTACGGTACGATGTAATTTCCTTAAGGGAATCAGCAGATTGCTTAATTTTGTCTGTTTCAAGAACAGAACTCTGGATGGAAAATTCGGTAACACTTCCGCCCTGCGCTTTTATCGCTGTACTAAGCTGCTCTTTTGTGTTTTGAACATCTTTTACGCGGAAGCGCATATCGGCTGTCTTTATGATCTTCGTTGTTGCAGCGGTGTCTGCAGCAGGCGATAGTGCAATCTCCTGAGCTTCGGCAGCATTGTCACTTTCGTTATTTGTTTTAGCATTCTGGCAGCCAAACAGGCCTGCGATTATGGCGATAGCAATAATATTCCTTTTCATGATTTTGTGGTTCTAAAAAATTCATCATTTTAAAATATTGCTTCAAATGGCCATTAGAAGTTAGACGGTTACGGTTTGTTTACCACGTCTTATTTCCCCTTTATACAGAAAATACGTTAAGGTAACCCAACCGTATAAGCGTTTGTATTTAGATGTGATTAGGCATTGTTTTCCATAAACGATTGAGCAGAAAACAAAAAAGCCAATTATGTTGCTCACATAATTGGCTCTTATATTCCGAAAGAAAATATTTTATGCGTCTAAAATCTTGAATACGCCTTTAATGCTTATGATTGCTCCGATGAAAAGGATAATCCATGATACAAGAGATAGTATCCAGGAATCGAACGCGAAACGTGCGTAAGTACCAACCATACAAACCAGTACCCCAAAAATCATCATTTTATAAATTCCTGGCTGGTTAGCCGTTTTCATACTTTCTGTATTGTGCTTTAATTCGCTGTTCTCCATAATGTTATTTTTATGATGCAGCAAAAGTAATACTTATTGCTGAATTATTATAAATGTTTAGTAACTTTTTAATCGTTCTAAACGCTGTTTAGCTTTATCTTTATCACTAAGGTTTTCTCCTTGATACAAAGGCTTTTCCCAATCGCCATACATTGGGTTTGGTACCACAATATATTTTGTACCAAATAAGGTTTGATTTGAATTTACTTGTTCAATAGTATTCTTATTTTCGCGATAAAAAACATTCGAAAAATCGCTTAGGTTATCGCCGCAAAGCAAAAGAATATTGTGTGTTTCTGCAATTTTTTGTCTGCGTGGTTCTTTATTGGAACTACCTTTAGAAACCAACAAATGCGTATCATCTGCGTATGGAAACCCGAACTTTTGTAGATTTTTTAATGTTGCCGAATAGTCTTTTTCATCACGATTGCTTAGGTAAAAAGTTTCTATATTTTTTGATGCTGCGAATTTTAAGAAAGCCAAAGCACCAGGAACGGTATCGGCTTGCGATAAATTAGTCCATTCGGTCCAATCTGTAGGATTATAACTCAAACCTTTCTTAATTTCATGTCCCTGAAATGGCGAATTATCTAAAACGGTTTCATCTATATCAACGATAACACAATTAGGTTTTCGACTTGTATCTGCCCATAGTGATTCTTTTAATGATAAGCGAGCAAAATTATAAGCCTGAAAACATAAAGCCTTGTATTCCCCAGATGTTTGCTGCCAAAGCACGGCATTGGTGTAATCTCTGGCAGGAGATTGGGCATTAACAAATAATGGAACCAGTGTTAAAATGAGAAAGATGTATTTTTTCATAATTGCTTATTACCGGAGCAAAGATATTAAACTGCCTATGAATGTAAGGTGGATTCTAATTGAATAATTTTCAGACTGTTTTTCTTAAAACGACATACAACCATGCATCTATTAGCTTCTTAGTTATAGAATTTTATTACTTTTAACCACACACAAATAAAATAATGAATATGAAAAACAAAAGTTTAATCGGGCTCGCCATAGCCCTGATTTTCCTTGCTGCCTGCAAAAAGGAAAGTCAAATCATTGAGCCGCCTACCGTTGAAAAAACTGATCCATTGGAGCTGTTAAGAGATTCAATTTCGTACATCATTGATGGAAAGCAAATGGTACAAAAAAAATCAAAAAATAGGAGTAACTCATTAAGAAATGCTGTAGCTAATGTCAAACTTGATTCGTTAGTGAAGCAGAAAGAGTATACCTCGGGAGATAAAGATTCTGTGATGTTTGGAGTCGGCTTCCTTTTTGAAGATGAGGATAGAAATGGAATTGAGGTATCGTTAATAAAAAAATATAACAAAAATCAAGCTCAGCAACAAACCAACCAAACCATATTATTTGTACCTAAAAACAAATTAGATTTATTTTCTATGGGCGAACGTAAATTCGCCATGGATTTTACTAGAAATAATTCACAAGACGGCGTTGTTTTCGAATTATTTGGGGATAATTATGGTCTGCAAACATATGGCTACGCTAGTCTTGCATATCATGCGCTGTTAAAGCCTGAATTACAAAGCCAATCTAAATTTGAAGTCACAAACTTGCAGAAACTTAAATCAGGAAAATATTTGTTAGAAGCAAAATTCAATGCATCAGTCTATTGGGGCGATGGCACAAATATTAAAAAAATTGAGAATGGATATTTACGGTTGATAATTAATCCAGAGAATACTTATTTTTAAAATAAAGAAACCCATTTTTTAATTGAAATGGGTTTCTTTATTTTAAAAACTGGAAACTTCGCCATTCAAAAAACTTCCTCTATCGGCTCTCGATAAAATAAATGTTTCTGCATCTGGATACGCCTTTGTAAACGTTATTGGAATTTTATCTTTTGCTTTTTCATTCCACTTAAACTCAACAGCCAAAAGTTTATCAGCTCTTTTTTCAATATAATCTATTTCTTGTTGTTGCGTGGTTCGCCAAAAAAACAATTCTGCTTCTATTTGATTTTGTTGCAGGTACTTTTTACGCTCGCTGATCATATAATTTTCCCACAATGCGCCAACATCATTGCGATTGCTTAAAGGATTGAAATTCCTGGTTATTGCATTTATAATACCAGTATCGTAAAAATATACTTTTTTATTCTTCTTAATCTCGTTACGAACATTACCCGAAAATGCTGGTAAAACAAAAATCACGAAAGCCTTTTCTAATAAATCTATATACTTTTCAACGGTTTTTTGATCGGCTTTTACCAGTTGCGCCAATTCTGAAAAGTTTACTTCACTCCCAACTTGTAATGCTAAAGCTTTTACAATTTTTTCAAAGAGCAAAGGTTTCTTTACTTCTTCAAGTGCAAATAGATCTTTGTATAGATAACTATCGGTTAATAGTTTTAAATGTTCCTCTGCATGGTTTGGCTGATTAATTACTTCGGGATAAGAACCATAAATTAGACGTTGCGTTAAACAACGTTCTTCGGTAACAAAATCTGTTGCTTGTACCAACTCGATATAAGAAAAAGGCAAAAGCATCATTTCATATTTTCTACCTGTTAATGGTTCGTTAATCTTTCCTGACAATTCGAATGCTGATGAGCCTGTTGCAATAACTTGCACATTTTTAAATCTATCGACAATGATTTTGATAAATAACCCTACATCCTTAATACGCTGTGCTTCATCAAGAAAAAAAATTTCATAATCGCCAAGCATTTGTGCAATTTGTGTGGCATTCGGTTTAGCTAAATTTTCCCTTACATCTGCATCATCACCATTTAAGTATAAAGTCTTTTTATCAACCTTTGCTAGCAATTGTTCTACAAATGTGGTTTTACCAGATTGCCTAGGACCAAAAACAATAAATGCTTTACCTTTAAATAGTTTTGCCAATGCATAATCAATTTGTTTTCTTACTATCATAACAAGTAATTATAAAACAAATGTATAATAATTATGGATTACAATCCAATAATATAATAATAATTTCGCATTCTAATCCGATAAAAACATAATGATTATGGATTGTAAAAAATCTTAATGAAAAAAAATCCCGTTTCAATTAAGAAACGGGATTAATATTTTAAATTATACCGATAAGACTTTAATGGTTATCCGTTCAATGCTGCTGCACCACTCACAATCTCCGTTAACTCAGTTGTAATTGCTGCCTGACGAGCTTGGTTATAAGAAAGTTTTAATGCTTTTAATAACTCACCGGCATTTTCAGTTGCCTTGTCCATTGATGTCATACGTGCGCCATGCTCGGATGCGTGTGAATCAAGTACTGCTTTATACAGCTGAATTTTTATCGACTTTGGAATTAACTGTTCAACGATTTCTTCCTGAGAAGGTTCTAAAATATAATCTACATTTGTAGATTTCTTGTCAGTGTTAACTTCAGCTTCTTCAGCCTTTGGCAAAGGCAACAATTGCTCCGTTGTAATAAACTGTACAGCGGCATTTCTAAAACGATTGTAAACCACTTCTACTTTATCAAAGTCACCTTTAATAAAACCAGCCATAATAACATCGGTAATTTTAGTTACGTTTTCAAAAGTAAGTGCAGAATATACTTCATTATTGTTGCCAATAACATTGTATTTACGTTTCTCGTAAAAGTCCTGAGTTTTCTTACCGATAGAAATGATGCTAACGTTACCGTTTTTCAACTGTTCGCTATATTTTTCAGCTATTAAATTGTTAGCCGCTTTAATTACGTTCATGTTAAAAGCACCGGCCAAACCACGGTTTGATGATACTGTTATAATTAAAACCTTATTAGGTTCACGCTCTTGAATAAAAGGCGATGAAGAACCCTCTAAACTCGCCGAAAGGTTTCCTAAAATCTCTTTCAGTTTAGTTGCATAAGGACGTAAAGCGATAATTGCATTGGTAGCACGTTTCAACTTAGCAGCCGAAACCATTTTCATAGCTTTGGTAATTTGCTGTGTTGATTGTACCGATGCAATCCGGTTTCTTACTTCTTTTAAATTAGCCATTCTTTAATAAGTGTAAAGTAAAAAGTTAAAAGTGTAAAGTTTGAACTTTCTACTTTTAACTTTGAACTCTATTTAGTATTTACTTGAAATCTCTTTTGCCACCGTGTCTAAAACACCAGTAATGGTATCATCAAACTTACCAGCTTTTAATGCTGCTAAAGTTTCAGGATGACGCATTTCCAGTTGAGTTAAAAATTCTGTTTCAAATTCTTTAACCTTGTTAACCGGAACATTACGCATTAAGTTCTTAGTACCAGCATAAACAATTGCAACTTGTTTCTCTACAGTAAATGGCGAGAATTGCGCTTGTTTTAGCATTTCAACGTTACGTGCACCTTTATCTAAAACCGATTTCGTTGCAGCATCTAGGTCAGAACCGAATTTAGAGAAAGCCTCTAACTCGCGGTATTGAGCCTGATCTAACTTTAAAGTACCTGATACTTTTTTCATCGATTTAATTTGAGCGTTACCACCCACACGCGATACCGAAATACCTACGTTAATTGCCGGACGAATACCTGAGTTGAACAAGTTCGACTCTAAGAAAATCTGACCATCAGTAATCGAGATTACGTTTGTTGGAATATAAGCAGAAACGTCTCCCGCTTGTGTTTCAATAATTGGTAAAGCTGTTAATGAACCACCACCTTTAACGATATGTCTAATCGATTCTGGCAAATCATTCATGTTTTTCGCGATATCATCATTGGCGTTGATTTTCGCAGCTCTTTCTAACAAACGACTGTGCAAGTAGAAAACATCACCTGGATATGCCTCACGGCCCGGTGGACGACGAAGTAATAACGATACCTCACGGTAAGCAACAGCTTGTTTAGATAAATCATCATAAACAATCAAAGCTGGTCTACCCGTATCACGGAAAAACTCACCAATTGCAGCACCGGCAAACGGAGCGTAAAACTGCATTGGAGCAGGGTCAGCAGCCGAAGCAGCAACAACAACTGTATATGGTAAAGCGCCGTTTTCTTCAAGTGTACGTACAATGTTTGCAACGGTAGAGTTTTTCTGACCGATAGCTACATAAATACAGAACACAGGCTGGCCTGCTTCATAAAATTCTTTCTGGTTAATAATGGTATCGATACAAACAGCAGTTTTACCAATCTGACGGTCGCCAATAACCAACTCACGCTGACCACGACCGATTGGAATCATTGCATCAATTGCTTTAATACCAGTTTGTAAAGGCTCATTTACCGGCTGACGATAAATTACACCTGGTGCTTTACGCTCTAAAGGCATTTCGTAAGTTTCACCAAGAATCGGACCTTTACCATCCAAAGGCTCTCCTAAAGTGTTAACCACGCGGCCAAGCATACCTTCACCAACTTTAATAGAGGCAATTTTTTTGGTACGTTTAATTGTATCACCTTCTTTAATCTCGTCAAAAGCACCCAAAAGTACCACACCAACGTTATCTTCTTCAAGGTTTAATACAATTCCTTGCAGGCCGTTTGCAAATTCAACCAATTCTCCCGATTGAACTTTAGTTAAACCGTAAACGCGGGCAATACCGTCGCCCACTTGCAATACGGTACCAACTTCTTCCAGTTCGGTTTCTGATTTGAAGCCCGCCAATTGCTGTCTAATAATTGCCGATACTTCGTCTGGTCTTACCTCTACCATAGTTTTAATTATATCTTTTTGTAAATGTAAATCTTGTAGTTCTTTTGTTATTTTGGTCCCGCTTTTTGCTTAATTTTTGTCCGTCCATTATACTCAGGATGACAAAAATACCGCTGTCAATCGGGTTTATATGTTATTGTGCTGTAGCTCTTCTGTTATTTCAGTATCCCTCAAAGTTCAAAAACCTTTCTTGATACCAACTATTTTATGCTCCTAAGCCGCAAATTCTTTTTTCAGTTTACTTAAGCTACTGGCAATACTTGCATCAAATTGCTTATCTCCAACCTTAAGTATAAATCCGCCAATCAAATTCGCATTAACTTTTTCGTTTAACACAACCTGATTTGCACCTAATTCTTTTTTCACAATGGAAACAATTTCGTCTTTAGCTGAAGCACTTAACGGAGTTGCTGTTGTAACATCAGCAGTAACGATACCCTTAAGCACATTATATTGATGTATGAATTGTTTAGCCGTAGCAAATAACACAACCGAACGGCCTTTATTAACGACAGTTTTGAAGAATGTTAGGGTTAACTTTCCTACTTTATCACCAAAAATGCCATTCAAAATGCCAGCTTTTTTATCAAGTGGCATAATCGGATTTTTCAGTATAGCCTCAAGTTCCGGGGTCGCATCAACCACTTTTTTAAATAATACCATATCATTGTAAGCAGCCTCCAAAGTATTACCTTCAATGGCTAAGTCTAATAATGATTTGGCGTATCTGCCTGCAACTTTAATTTCTGACATATATTTGAGTTGAAAGTTGAAAGTTTAATGTTGAAAGTCTAAATCCGAGATTGAAACTTTGAACTTTGAACTTTGTACTTTGTACTTTGAAACTTAATTTAATTCAACGTCTTTTAACAAGTTAGCAACTAAAGCTTCTTGTTTAGTTTTATCATCTAGCTGCGTACGTAAAACACGTTCAGCAATTTCTAATGATAAAGTAGAAACCTGGTCTTTAACCTCAGCTAGCGCCGCTTTCTTTTGGTTTTCGATTTCGATTTTAGCTTTCTCAATTAATTTAGCACCTTCTACCTGAGCTTGTTTTTTAGCTTCGTTTAAGATACCGTCTTTTAAGGTTTTAGCTTCCTTTAAAATTTCATCGCGTTCAGCACGGGCTTGTTGCATCAAATCTTGATTCTGACTTGTTAAACGAGCCATTTCTTGTTTTGCCAATTCAGCCTTGTTTAGCGCCTCATCAATACTTTGCTCACGTTCGTGAATAGCACCTAAAATAGGTTTCCATGCAAACTTTCTAAGTAAAATCAATAAGCAAATAAACGCTAATGATGTCCAAAAAACCAATCCTATGCTTGGGGTTACTAAATCCATTTTATCTAATTTTTTTAATCTTAATCTTGTTAATTAAGATAGAGTAAATAACCAATCGTTAGATACTCTATCTAATTTTTTCCAGTTTGAATTACTGAGGATTGTTACCTAATAATGCAACTACCACACCGAATAAAGCAGCACCCTCAATAAGGGCAGCAGCGATAATCATTGCAGTCTGAATTTTTGATGCAGCTTCTGGTTGACGAGCAATACCTTCCATTGCTTTACCACCTACTTGACCGATACCGATACCTGCACCGATTACTGCTAAACCGGCACCAATTGCCGCGATTGAACCTACCATAACTAATTTATTTATATTGATTTGTAAAAAATAGTTTCTATTAATGATGTTCTTCTACTGCCATACCAATAAATAAGGCAGTAAGTAATGTGAAAATAAAGGCCTGTAAAAATGCTACTAACAATTCCAACACATCCATAAATAAAACGAATGCAACTGAAACCGGAGCAATAGCCAATGTTTCGAAAATAAATATTAACGATATTAAACTTAATACAATGATGTGACCGGCTGTAATGTTAGCAAACAAACGAATCATTAAAGCGAACGGCTTAGAAATGATACCAATGAGCTCTACAGGAATCATAATCGGGTACAACCAAAATGGAACATCTGGCTTAAAAATGTGTTTCCAATAATACTTATTGCCGTTAATGTTGACGATTATCATCGTTCCTAGCGCCATAACAAAAGTTAAAGCAATGTTACCAGTAACGTTTGCACCACCCGGAAAAATCGGGATTAAACCAAATATGTTATTAAACAGAATGAAGAAAAACGTAGTTAATAAATACGGCATAAACTTGGCGTATTTATGACCAATATTTGGTTTAGCAATATCATCTCTAACAAAAATGATGATTGGCTCAATGAAAGACTGCAAACCTTTTGGAGATTTACCAACACGCCTCTTGTAAGCACCGGCTACCGAAATAAAAACGATTAGGATAACAAATATAGCAACAAACATTGCCGCAACGTTCTTGGTGATAGAGAAATCTAAAACAGATGCTTCTTCATCAATTTTGCCATCGGCACCAACCACCTTTACATGGTCTTCTTCTAAACGGTATTTGTTGTATTTACCCTGATAATCTTCTTCACCATGATGGAAATGCGCCGAAGAGAATACTTCCAATCCACCGTTAGTATATAAAATTACAGGAAGAGGCAAGGAAGTGTGACCCCAAAGATGCCACATGTGCGAATCTGCAATGTGCTCCATAATCACTTTTGTCGGCTCGAATTTTTCTTTGCCATGCGCTACAGCAGCATGCTCACCAGAAACTTCTTCTGCAGTTTTAGCAACAGCACTATCAACAGGAACAACAGCACTATCAGCTTGAGCGAAAGTATCAATTTTGATAGATAGAAACGCGATTAAAAGCGTAAAAACAACAATTACCTTCTTAACTTTAGATACTAAAACTTGGTTACAATCCATTTATTGGCAGATTTTTACTTTAAATTTTGGTGGCGCAAGTTACGCAACAAACAGTATATTTCAAAGGCAGAAAACAATAAATATAAAGAAAAAAAATTTACGAGAAACACAACACCTAATCCCTTCTCTTTTATACTGTAAATCAACACAAAAGCCATACAAAAAATCATCTTCACAGCAATCGATCCCATAATGGCCATAATTCCTACTTCCGGGTCTTTTTTTATTCCAATATCGACAAGCAAATAAGCTATAAAAGTGATGCCTGCTAAGAAGCCAAACAGAAGCCAAAAGTTTTTAACGAAAAGCTCCGTGCCAGGAAAAATCGTCGGCAGAATCGCAATAATGCCTATTAAAACCCCAACAAATATTAAATAGAAACTGGTAAATTTGGCTAGATTCAACGGAATAACGTTTGCAAATAAAAACTCCCGCAAAGATAAGGTTTTTAGTATCAACTAAGTAGTGACAAAATAATTATTGTTAGATTGCTGAAGCAGTTAAACCCGTTAATTGGTTAGCTGAGGTAAATATCCTAATGCTGAATTCACTTAATTAACTGTTTGCCCCATCTTTTTAAACAGGCTAGCAATATAACCTTTAGCAATTATTTAGTTGCCTGCCTAATTGCCTGGTATAGGGCAATTCCAACACCAACCAGCGCAAAAACTGCGGTAATAATGTTGGTTTTGCTGTGCCGGTGTTCGTCTATTTTGTAACCGATAAAAGTGAACAGCCCGATAGTCGCTATCATTTGGAAGCCTATTGCAGAATATTTCGCAGCGGCATTAACCTTTTTTTTGCTGTCTTCGAGGTTTGGCTTTTCCATTTTATAATACAATAATTAAGTTAACTTTGGATAATTAAATTTTTGCCAGGTAAAATATTTTTACCTATATTTTGTTTATTGTATATAACTAACGCGATTTTTTATAATTGAAAAAATACACCGACAAAACCCTATCTCCCTTCATTTTACTTTTCAGTGCATTCTTTATTTACGGCTGTGTAGCCAATAAAGATACTGCCGTAGACCGAAAGATGCAAAACTTAACGGCCCGGTATAACTATATCTATAACTCAAATGTTTTATTAACAGAATACAATGAAGGTTTGTTGCAAACCTATGCTGATAATTACGAAAAAATATTGCCGGTTTATTTAGACCCCGAACCGCAAATCACTTTGACCCTAACACCTTCTGTAGCCAACAAGCCGTTAGACGATGTTATTTTTAAAGGTCAGGCGATTATTAACGAAAAAAGCTTTAGCAATTATATCGATGATGCATATATGCTTTTGGGTAAGGCCAATTATTTGAAAGGGAATTATTTTATCGCTTCTGAATACTTTGATTACACCGCTAAAACCTATAAAAACAATTTAAAAACTTTCATCATGGCGATGAACTGGAAAGCGAGAAGCCAGATGGAGTTGAACAATATGGTTTATGCAGATAAGATTCTTGACACCATGCTACGTGCTCAGGATGAATTGAAGAGAGATTTGCCTGAGCCCCTGGCTACAACTGCGCAGATGCGTATTTATCAGAAACGAAACAAGGAAGCGATTTTATTATTGGAAACCGCCATAAGAACAGCTGATGAAAAGCAATTAAGAATTCGCTGGCAATATATTCTTGCACAGCTACAGGAGAAGGAAAACGACCTTCAAAATGCCTTTATTAATTATACCAAGGTTGAAAACAGTAATGCGCCTTTTGAGATGTATTTCCATGCAAATCTGCAGCGAATTAAACTGCGGGCCTTAATTAGTGGCTACAAAATAAATGAAGATAAGGCATTGCTAGCATTGCTTAAAGATGACAAAAATTTCGATTATACTGACCAGATTTATTATCAGGTTGGCGAATTATTCGCAAAAGAAAATAACTTTTCAAAAGCGGAAGACGCCTACATAAAATCAGTTAAAAACAGCACGAGAAATCAAAATCAAAAAGCCTTATCTTATTTAAAAATTGCTGATTTGAATTTCAGTGAATTTAAAAACTACATCAAGGCAAAAAGGTACTACGACAGCACAGTTTTAATTCTCCCAAAAAATTTCCCGGATTACGATAACATTGTAAAAAAAGCCGAAAACCTCCAGTATCTGTCATATCGATACACCTTAATTTCGAAGGAAGACACTTTGCAGGCAATTGCAAAACTGCCCGAGAGCGAAAGAGCAGCAAAAATTAAAGATTATTTAAGGCCGAAAGTTGAAGTGTCTACCGTTGTAAATAATAATGCGCAAGCGCTGAACAGTTCCTCATTCCCGGGTGAAAATGTGACCGTTTCTGCAAGCAGTGTTGGCAGCGGCAATACATTTTACTTTAATAACAATGCTGCAATCAGTAACGGCTTCGCCGATTTCAAAAAGCGTTGGGGAAACCGGCAACTCGAAGATAACTGGCGCCAGAGTGTGCGTTCATCCGCCCAGGAAACAAGCCAGATTTTGGCGGGTGGAAATGTTGCAAACGGAATTACGCCTTTAAACACCGGTACGGCCTCAACGGAAGCAGACCAAACATCGTTAGAAAAACAATTTGCTGATGCACTTCCATTAACCCCTGCTTTGGTTGCCACATCAAACCAAAAAATAATCGATGCTTATTTCGAAATTGCAAGCTTCTATCAGCAGGAGCTTAACGATAAAGCTGAAGCAAATAAGGTTTACCTCGAATTGTTAAAAAGGTTTCCTGATAACAACCATCTTGCTGCAATTTATTACAGTCTTTATCTGAATTATAAAGGCAACGAAGAAGGCAAATCGAACGAATATCGCCAGGCGGTTTTAACAAAGTTTCCTGAATCTAACTTCGCAAAAACGATCTTAGACCCATCTTATTCTGTAAAACAAGATGCGCTCGAAAATGCAATTAACCAAGGTTACAATAATGCATTTGATGCATACGCTCAAAAAAATTATCCGGGAGTAATTAAACAAGCTTCAGATAATATAACTGCTTACCCAAACAGTGGCTTGGCACCTCAATATGCTTATTTAAAAGCGATTTCCGTTGGCAGAACTGCAAAAGTTGATGCACTTTTAACGGAATTTAATTCGATTACAGCAAATTATCCAAATGATTTAATCATCACACCGTTGGTGAGAGACCATCTAAAGTACATCGAGGCAAACATGGAAGAATTTAAACGTCGTCCTGTTGCTTTAATAGATTTTGATGCAAAAGAACCGAGATTTGTAAGCCAGGCCGCACCTGCTAATGCGAAACCAAAGCCTATCGAAAACATGAATGCCGCAGTTACGCCAGAGCTTACGCCAAAAACTACCGAAAAACCAACAGCAAAACCAGTTGACGCCAATACAGATTTAGCTAAGCCAGCTAGCATATTTAGCACGGCAACATCAAATACTTACTATTATGTGATAGATGTTGCAGATGCTTCCTTAACTTTGAGCTCTTCGAGATTTGGGATTGGGCAGTTTAACCGCGGTAACTATCCTGATAATGATTTGGCCCATAAATTGGTAGAGTTAGATGATGACCAACTAATTTATGTAACCAGTTTTGTGGATTTGGAAGATGCAAAAATTTATGAAGAGAGCATTAAAAGTTCCTTGAAAAACATAATGAAGGTGCCAGCCAATAAATACAAGAGTTTCATCATCAGTAAAGAGAATTTCGAAAAACTAACAGATAGAAATCGTGTTAACGATTATCTGGAGTTTTACAAAAACAATTATTAAAATGAACAAACCACTTTCTGCAGCCGACGAAAAAAGATACAACCTTCGAATATGGAAAATTGTAATCGGCGGAATTGCACTATTTGCCATTTTCATTTCTATGATGGGTTTTGGCCTCTTTGGAACTTTGCCTTCTTTCAGAGATATTGAACATCCAAAAAGCAATCAGGCATCAGAAATTATTGCCGACGACGGTAGAACGATTGGAACATATTTCGTACAAAACCGTTCGAACGTTACCTATAAAGAAATTTCACCAAATGTAATAAACGGCTTAATTGCCACGGAAGATACGCGTTTTAAAGAACATTCCGGAATAGACTTTCAACGTACATTTACCATCATAGGTTATAATTTAATCGGAAAAAAACAAGGCGGCAGTACCATTACGCAGCAGTTGGCGCTTAATCTATTTTCGGAAGAAGGCAGACAACGGAATTTTTTTAAACGGGTTATGCAGAAGTTTAAAGAATGGGTTGTGGCAGTTAAGCTTGAAAGAAATTACACAAAGGAAGAGATTATCACCATGTACCTCAACACGGTCGATTTTGGAAATCAGGCCTATGGAATAAAATCGGCGGCAAGGGTTTACTTTAACACTACACCAGATAAATTAACAGTTCCACAGGCAGCAACTTTGGTCGGCATGCAGAAAGGCATAACCATGTATTCTCCAACACGCAATCCTGAGCGTTCAAAAGCGAGAAGAAATACGGTAATGGCCATGATGGTTAAATCCGATTTTTTAACTCAACAACAATTCGACGAAGAGAAAGAAACACCACTTAACCTCCATTTTAATGCGGCAACTGTAAATGATGGCATTGCACCTTATTTCCGCTCGGTGTTAAAAGCCGACATAAAAAATATTTTTGAGGAGCAGGGAATAACTAAACCAGATGGAACGCCTTACGACTTAGATCGCGATGGTTTAAAGGTTTATACAACCCTTAACTATGATATGCAGCAATATGCAGAAGAGGCTCAAAAAGAATACATGAAAGTATTGCAGGCACAGTTTATCAATAGCTGGAAAGGAAGAAATCCTTTCAGGGATAAGGCCTTGCAAATTGAACAGGGTATCAAACGTTCTGACAGATATAAATCGCTAAAGCTGGAAGGCAAAACTGATGAGGAGATAAAGGCCGATTTTAACACGCCTACAGACTTAACAATTTTTACCTGGAAAGGAAATGTTGATACCACAATGAAACCGATTGATTCGGTACGGTACTACAAGATGTTGCTAAGAAATGCCATGATGAGCATGGACCCGACTACAGGGTATGTTAAAGCCTGGGTTGGAGGCATAAATTATGAACATTTTAAGTACGACCAGGTTAAAATGGGAACCCGCCAGGTGGGTTCTACAGCAAAACCTTTTACCTATACGGTTGCTGTAGAAAACGGCTTTTCGCCATGCTTAACAGTGCCAAATGTTCCTGTAACGATTGATGGATATGGCGAACCCTGGACACCGAAATCTTCAGGTGCACCGTTACCTGGTTCAATTACATTACAAAAAGCCCTGGCTTATTCACAAAACTATGTAACCGCATACCTGATGAAACAAGTTGGCCCGGTTGCGGTTTCTGCGCTTGCAACAAAAATGGGTATACCAAACGTACCGCCTTACCCTTCTATTGCGCTCGGTACTTTCGATGCGTCAATCTACAATATGGTTGGTGCTTACGGTACTTTTGCTAATAAAGGTGTTTACACGAAACCAGTTTACCTGCTTAGGGTTGAAGATAAAAATGGTGTTGTACTATTCTCTCAAAAAGCAATTCCGAAGCCTGTGGTGAGTGAGGAAGTTGCGTACGTTATGACCAGAATGCTTAAGGGTGTAGTAACGGGGGGAACAGGATACCGGCTTATCAATAAATATAAAGTAAATGCACCAATAGGCGGCAAAACTGGTACCACGCAGAACAATTCTGACGGATGGTTCATGGCGATTACACCTCAGCTGGTAACAGGAATCTGGACGGGTTGTGAGGATAGGGCATTCCACTTTTTAAGTACCAGCCAGGGGGAAGGTGCCAATACAGCGCTCCCAATATTTGCAGGTTTTATAAAGCGGGTTTATGCAAATCCAGGTTTAAAGATCAGTCATGCAGATTTTGAAGCACCAAAGTCTGGCGTTTCCATTGTATTTGATTGTAACCTTTATCAAAAGCAAGAGGAAGGCACAACCGAATTGGATGAAAAGCTTGGTTTCTAAAGGCTGATGCCACAAATATCTTCACAAATAATATCCCTTGAGAAATAGATTTTCGTTTCCGAAATTCTATTTTTGTATTTAAATGAGCAGTTTCGACCATAAAACAGCATTAACGGCAATTCCGCATAAACCAGGCGTATATCAATATTGGGATGCGGATGGAAAGTTAATGTATATCGGAAAAGCGAAGGATTTGCGTAACCGTGTTGGCTCCTATTTCAACACCGATAAAAATCAGTTTAACGGAAAAACACGGGTACTTGTTTCGAAAATAAGAAAGATAACCTTTACCATTGTTGATACTGAAATTGACGCCTGGTTACTCGAAAACAGCCTGATAAAAAAGCATCAGCCTAAATTTAACATCAACTTAAAGGATGATAAAACCTATCCCTGGATTATTGTTAAAAACGAAAATTATCCCCGAATTTACTGGACTAGAAAAGTTATAAAGGATGGTTCGACATATTTTGGCCCTTATGGTTCGATAGGAATGATGCACACTATTCTCGATTTGATAAAAGAAACTTATCCGCTTAGAACCTGCTCGCTACCATTAAACGAACAAAACATTGCAGAAGGAAAGTTTAAGGTTTGCCTGGAATATCAGATTGGAAATTGCAAAGGGCCATGCCAGGCTTACCAGACAGAAAGCGATTACGATAAGAATATTGCGGAAATAAAAGAGATTTTAAATGGCAAAATCGGCAACGTTATCCGCGATGTTAAAAGCGTTATTAAAACAGCATCTGAAGATCTTAATTTCGAATTGGCGCATCAATATTCGAGGAGGTTACAGGTTTTGGAGAAATACCAAAGTAAATCAACAGTGGTAAACAGCGCAATTACAAATGTCGACGTGGTGAGCATTGCCTCCGATGAACGTTATGCATTTGTAAACTACCTGAAGGTGATGAATGGAACGATTATCCAAACACAGACCATTGAGGTAAAAAAGCAGTTAGATGAAAGCGACGATGAAATATTAACGCTTGCTTTGCTCGAGTTCAGAACAAAATTTAGCAGTACTTCAAGAGAAATTATTGTTCCTTTTGAACCTTCGCTGGAAGACGAAAGTTTACGTTTTACTGTACCAAAACTAGGAGAGAAAAAGAAACTTCTGGAGCTTTCTCAAAAAAACGTTTTGTTTTTTAAAAAAGAAAAACTGAATCAATACGAGAAACTGAATCCAGATTTACGCACCGACAGGATTTTAACTACCATGCAAAAGGACTTGCGTTTAACGCAACTTCCCAAGCATATAGAATGTTTTGATAACTCAAATTTCCAGGGAAAATATCCGGTTTCGGCAATTGTTGTATTTAAAGATGCGAAGCCGTCGAAAAAAGATTATCGCCACTTTAATGTGAAAACTGTTGAAGGACCGAATGATTTCGCGACCATGGAGGAGGCAGTTTTTAGGCGTTACAGGAGAATGTTAGATGAAGACCAGCCACTGCCGCAGCTGATAATTATTGATGGTGGTAAAGGGCAATTATCATCGGCCGTAAAAAGCTTGAAACTGCTTGGTATCGAAAATAAAGTTACAATAATAGGTATAGCAAAACGTTTGGAAGAATTATTTTATCCCGGCGATTCTTACCCGCTGTACCTTGATAAAAAGTCTGAAACGTTAAAGGTTATTCAACAACTGCGTGATGAAGCCCACCGTTTTGGAATCACATTTCACCGGAAGAAAAGAGATCAGGGTACCTTGAAAACCGAACTGGAACAAATTCCGGCTATTGGAAAAACAACAGCTGACAGGTTGCTTACTCATTTCAAATCTGTTAAAAAAATTAAAGAAGCAACAGAAAAAGAGTTAAGTGAAGTGCTCAACAAAAAGCAAATTATTACCCTATTGGAATACTTTAAACAAGCCTAGAATTCTATCGTAAGGCGGTATTATTTCCGGGGAACTAAAGTAAGTTATATAAAAAAAGCTTCGATAAAAATCGAAGCTTTTTGTTTAGTATTCCCAAAGTCCCTGTTCGTAATCAAGAACCGATTTCTTAATTTTTTCAGATTCCATTAACCTTTCCCTTGGGTCGGTAATGATGTCTCTTAACTTGTTATCTCCCGGGTTGGATTCCTTAACAATATAACTACTGAATAAGCGGCGGATGAAGAAATCATCAAAGCTCAGCGTAGAGGCATCATTGTTGGTATTAATCAACCTTTTATGCGCTATTATTGGCCTAAGTTCATCGTAACTTACCCAAAAAACCGGCTGCCATTGTTTCGAAGATTCAATAAATTTCATTGGCGCAATGCCAACAATACGAGGTTCGAATATCGAACGTTTAACGTCAAAAATCCAGTCTTCTTTAATTCTAAATTTCAAAAATGATTCAGGATTCAGGTCGTTTGCAACCGTTTTTACAGTTCCTGCTTTTGAATCGGTAACCTCTACAGTACCTGCAGCCTGCATTAAAGCAGTATCGGCAGTTAGTGGATTTGTAAAAGCATCATCTTCGTTATTTAACGTATCAAATGGCGAATAGGCTGTAAGTTCTTCTGATTTTACAGCAGAGATCAAAACATCAATCAGTCTGGATTTTGGAGACTTGAGCGATGAATTTACCGTATCACGAAGATCGATTTCACGCCAGATTCTCTTAGCATAGAACACATCCTCCTCACGTACATCCGCCAAAGGAACCATCTCCGTACTGTCGATATCTTTGCGGGCGTAAAAACCATCTTTTGGCGGCACCTTTAGCTTCTTCTTAACGGTTAACTTTTTAGTGCTGTCAACCGGTGCAACTGTATTACCAGCAGTTTTACTTGTAGTTGTTGCCACACCCTTCTTTTTTAAAGGCGTTTGTGCAAATACAAAGCCGGTAGATAAAACCAATACAGCGATGCTTAAAATCCTTTTCATCTTCTTCTATTTAACTGTAAACGCCAATGAAGGCAAAACATTCTGGCGACCATCTGGCCCTACAGAAACAATATCTTCAAAAAACACCCTTGTACCTGGCGTAATCGAATTTATAGCAGTTCTAACAGCACCTGCGAAACCACCGCCGCTACCCGAAATCGTAATAGCATCAGAACGGGGCTTTATAATTGTTAGCTTATAGCGCTGAATTTTAAATCTTACATCGAACGGAAAATCATCTAAATCCGCTTCAATTTCCGATTCGCTTTTCAATTGTACTGATGCAATATCACCACCAGACCTGCCACCAACCTTAGCAGTAGGTTTTGGAATAGCCTTAACCCTAAATTTTTGTGAACCAAGACTAATGCTTTTGCCTGCATTTGATGCTGTAACATTGATTGATACTTCCGAACCAACCTGAGAACCACTTGCAAGTACGTTGTATTTGCCTGCGCCTGTTTTACTCATCGAAGCTCCAGAGGCACTCGCATTAACACTTTCCAAAGGAAAACCAGCCGCTGATACAGAGAACGGATTAGGAATACCTGCATAAATTACATTCATCTTATCTGATGAAACGTTAGCCGAAGGTTTCGCAACCTGATAGCTTTGTTCTGGCGTTTTGTACTCTTTAATCTGCCCATCGGTTTGACGAACGCGAATCGTTCCTACCCACTTAAACACGCCTACGCTTCCTGTACTGCCGGTATAAGTTCCTTTACCTTCCTTTACTGACAGCTTACCGCCACCAACAGTGATATCAGGATTTGACCGGGAATCACTAGCTGTTAAAAAAACCTCAGCAGTGTATGGCTGCCCCTGGATAACGTAAGAAGTTGGCGCTACAGCAACTGCGGCGAACTTATCAATATTAACAACGGCTTTATCCATGTTTCCGAACAATTTTTTAACTACTTCGGCCTCTGCATTTTTTGTATCGGTTTGAAGTTTGGTTAAAATTGTCATTGCCGCGGTTAATGGAGTGCCCTCACCGAATAATGTTTCCTGCCAGTTACCTTTTCTTTTTCTAACCGGATCTTTCGCTTCTAAAGAAAAAGTTACGCCTGCCCTATCTTCAGGGTTTAGCAAAGCAATCAGCTTTTCGCGGGTTGCGTTAATTTTAGCCTTCAACTTTTCGCCCTCTTTCTGATTAATCATCAAATTTGGGGCAATATCCTGATTATCACGATTGGTCAAATCACCAGTTTCCGGGTTAATTCCGTCACCAGCTGTGGTAAACTGCTTCTTAATGCCCTCAATGTAATTGTTCAGGTCATCAGCTGCAGCTTTTGCTTGCTTCGCTTTTTCGTAAATTGGTTGAGCCCGAGCTGGTTCTTCCTTTAATTTAGAATTCTCGAAAGAAGAAAAAAGCTGCTCTATACCTGTATTTACGTTGTTTTTTGACGTATCCAAACTATCATTGATATTTTTGAATGCATCTAATATTGTATCTGATACGTTTAAGGCTAGCATGGCCAACAATACCAAATACATGATATTGATCATCCGCTGCCTTGTTGTTTCTTTTCCGCCTGCCATTTTTTATGTAGCTTTCTATTTAAAATTAAAAACTAGATAAATTATACGCGAGGGCTGTTCATAGCCGAAAGCATATTTCCGTAAATCGCATTAAGAGATGATAGGTTTTTAGCCAACTTATTCACTTCTTCTTTAAACTGTTTAGAATCTTCCATCGATTCGTTAAAGTTTTGCATGGTGAGCGATAAGTTTGAATAAAATTTATTCATCGATTTTAAATGTGCGCTCGAATCTTGTAATTCTAACTCATAAACTGCGTTTAATGCCGACAGGTTTTTCGCTAAGTTATTTACCTGATCATGATAAGCCTGAGAATCTACATTGCTTTCACCCATTGCTTTCAAGTTAGCGGTCGCTTTTTCAAAAGATGCACTCAAATTATCGAAACCAGCTGAAGCCGTTTTTACTTTACCTGTAAATTCATTTGTTGCCAGTGATGCATCTGCAACGCTCGATATTGAGGCTACTTTATCACCAAAGGTGCGTAAACCATTGCCTAAACTTTCAATTAATTCTGGTCCCACTTTGGCATCAGATAACATTTTATCTAAAGCTGCAGATGTTGGCGCAGAAACTGCAGCAACCGGTCTGGCTGATGCTGTTGGCAACTCACCTTTAAAATCCTCTCTTAATTCAGGATAAACCCGCTCCCATGCTGGTTCTGGTTCTGGTGGAAAAAATCCGGTTAAGAAGAATAAGATTGCCTCAACGCCAAGACCGATACCTATCATATAGTTACCCAATATCCCGCCGATGTGCAAAATCTTAAATAATGCCCCAACAATTACAATACTTGCTCCCCATGAAATCGCTACGTGTAACCAGCTTGGTTGTTTTTTTGCTGCCATAAAATTTTAATGTTTTTCTTTAGTTTTTAGTTGTTTTGGTTTATTTAGTTTCTTAAATCAGTTCCAGGGTAAGCCGAAACGCATCTGAAACCGATGTAAGATCTTTGTTGGTCTTGATACTCATAAGTTGATACAGCATTTTGTAAAAAATAGCCAGTATCTTTCCACGAACCACCTTTTACCACTTTACGTTTTAAATATTTGCTGTCATCTTTACCTGCAACGTAGGTAAAGTTAGGGTTTAAATCATGCAATAACGGACCTGATGATTTATTATAGGCCGTTTTTGTCCACTCGGCTACGTTACCAGACATGTTGTACAAGCCATAATCATTTGGGAAGTACGAACGAACACCAACGGTGTAAATTCCACCATCACTTGAGTAATCACCACGGCCCGGCTTGAAGTTAGCTTGTAAGCAACCTTTAGTATTTCTGATGTAAGGACCGCCCCATGGATATTTTGTTTTGGTATTGCCACCTCTTGCGGCATATTCAAATTCAGTTTCTGCAGGCAAATCATAATCCATCCGTGCATTCATAGGCATTTTTCTTGCAGATGCAACGCCCTGGTAAAGCTGCGTACGCCAGTGTGAAAAAGCTTTCGCCTGTTCCCAGCTTACGCCTACAACGGGATAATCATCATAAGACGGGTGATTATAATAACCGCGAACCATCGGGTCATTTTGAGAATATGAATAATCTGTCTTCCAAACCATTGTATCCGGATAAACAGCAATACTATATCTATCTATATAATCCTGGCGCTTGCTGTTTGGATCTTTGTGTCCAAGCGCAGCTTTATCAAGATTTAAAATTCCATAAGAGTACTCCAACTTACGAACATCAATCTCCTTACGTCCTGGCAAAGCATCTAAACCAGAATAATACATATTATCCAATTGACTTGCGTTTGCAGCAGCGGCACCTTTTCCTTTGCCGCTCCAAATCCCGGAGCCATTTCCAACCTTTTTCCAGTCGATATATTTTTCACCACCAAGTGCGCCAGCGGCGGCACCTTTTTGTGTCATCATATATTGTTGCGGATAGCCCATCATTACAATGGCAATTGAATCTCTCACCCATTTCGTAAACTGACGATACTCAGCATTAGAAATTTCGGTTTGATCCATGAAAAAAGCACTGATTGTAGTCATTCTGCTTGGGCCGGCCTGTGAAAATGTAATATCTTCATCAGAGCCTCCAAGTGGTGTATGACCTGGCGGAATGTAAACCATGCCCAGGGGAATACGCTGGTTCTTAAATTTTCGGTTGTATGAACCCACAAGTTCGCCCTGACCACCGTGGCCGCAGCTCTCAATAAGTACCGTTAAACCAATTATAGCTAGTAAGTAGATTTTCTTCATATATCCTTTATAGTGTACTAAACACAATTAGCAATTGTATCAAAAATGATTTAATTAAGCAACAATATATAAAATTTTACACGAAAGTACCTTTATTAGGGTATAAGTATGTTTTTTTAAGAACCTATACCTAACATTTTCGTTAAATTTTGCCACATTATTCTGCTATAACTCCGAATGCTGTAGTTTATTGTTACTCAGGAAAAAAATAGAGGGAATCTTTATTTGTTAGAAACTTTGATGTAGTTTTCAATAGCCATAGTCATTGATGGAACGCCTGGTGTTGGCGCAGCAATATCAACAACTAAGCCCATATCCGTTACAGCCTTACTTGTATTAACTCCAAACGCTGCAATTCTAGTATTATTTTGTTGGAAGTTGGGAAAATTTTTAAAAAGCGATTGAATGCTCGAAGGACTAAAAAATGCGATGACATCGTAGAACACTTCCGCCAAATCGGAAAGATCACTAACTACAGTTTTAAAAAGCACGGCAGGCGTGAAATTGTAACCACTTTTTTCGAGAAATTTCATCGTGTCTTCTGTCGCAACATCCGAGCATGGATATAAAAATTTCTCATTGGCATGCTTTTTCAAAACTTCAGCCAGGTCTGCAGCCGTTTGCTTTCCGAAGAAAATTTTTCTTTTTCTGTATTGTATGTATTTTTGAAGATACAAAGCAATCGTTTCAGAAAGACAGAAATATTTCAGTTCTGCAGGTACGTCGTAACGCATTTCCTCGCATATTCTAAAAAAGTGATCAGCTGCATTTCTACTGGTAAAAATCACAGCGGTGAAATCTGCCAAATTGATCTTATCTTTTCTGAAATCCCTTGCAGGCACACCTTCCACGTGAATAAAAGATCTAAAATCGACTTTAAGGTTATGCTTTTTAGCTAAATCGTAGTAGGGAGATTTTTCTGTTTCAGGCTTCGGTAAAGTAACTAAAACACTTTTCACTTTACGGATTCTAGAGTCGTTCTTTTCTTGCATTTTCCTTTTTCTGCTACAATCCTATCGTTTTAATTAGTATTAAGACAGGACATATTTCGAGGGCGCAAAAGTACAGAATTAAATGCATTTTCGAAAACTTATTATTAGAAAGTATTGTAATCCCGGCTCTTAGCAACTGGAACGCAAAAATTATTACTAAAAGTAAGATAGCCAGGCTGATGTATATTAAGCCGTATTTTAGTGGAGATAAGGCAAAAGCGACAACAAGGGGAATAAATAGCAATGAAGCGTTAAAGTAACTCAAATACAGAATGGAAATGTACTCATTAACAGGCTTTTGCATGTTAAACAGATAACCTAAAAACCTGAGTATGATAAGCTTTAAAGCATAAAAAACGATGATTATAATCGAAATGCTGAAGAAAAATTTAAAGCCATCTTTTGCCTGATACATATCGTAATACTGTGCAACAAGGAAAAAAAACATTCCTAAAATGAATCCGAATTGTATAAAAAGCAACAAAAAAGGCCAGGAACTGAAGAGGTTATCTTCTTTATTAATGTTGTTTAGAATTCGGTTACTGAAAAAAGATTGAACAATTGCAGACAGCTGCTTGCTAAAGGCGTTTTTCAGTATAGCGAAAATGACAAGCATGGCAAAAATAAATCCGAGAAGACCCACATTTCCTTTCGGTATACGCCTGCCAAGCTGGTAGGGATTAACCTTTTTCTTGGCATACTGATACGTTTTTTGCCAGGCCAGTAAATCGAGCTTTGGGAACAAATACTCTTTCTGCACACTATCCAGCAGCGCCGTCCGGTTAATTAAACGTTCTGGCAAAACCCAGGTATTGCGAATTATGGAATCGGTGACGTATTTCTGTCTGGCCAGTGTGGCCGAATCAGGCCGGTATCGCCGGTATTGATACTTAACCACCGAGATTGAATCTACCTTAGCCGGAATCTGTTGTGCAGCAACAAAGTTTGCAAAAAACAGAAACGCGAATAAAAATAAAATGACCTTCGGCATATTATAAAAAAATAACATCGCAAAAGTAGTCGAATATTCATTGTTTACCTAAAGAAAATAAATGGATTTAGATAATGCTGTATCTTTGTAGCAATGTCCGGTATCTATATTCATATTCCTTTTTGCAAAAAAGCGTGTCACTATTGCGACTTCCATTTCAGTACATCACTGCAATATGCTGATGAGATGGTGGAAGCCATCTGCAAGGAAATTTCGATGAAAAGAGATAGGATTGCCGGCAACGTGGGTTCAATATATCTTGGCGGTGGAACACCTTCAATCTTACCTCAAGCTGCCTTGCAGAGAATTTTCGATGCAATAACTCACAACTTTTCAGTCGCTGGAGATGCAGAAATTACAATTGAGGCAAATCCGGATGATTTGACTCCACAAAAATTGAAAGAATTAAAAGCCCTGCCGGTTAATCGCTTCAGCGTTGGTGTTCAATCTTTCTTTAACGAGGACCTGATTTGGATGAACCGGGCGCACAATGCACAGGAGGCAGAAACCTGCATTAAGAGAAGTCAGGATGCTGGCTTCGAAAACCTAACACTCGATTTAATTTATGGCTACCCGATGTTAACCGATGAAAAATGGTTGAACAACATCGCGAAAGCAATTGATTTAAAAGTGCCTCACATTTCTGCCTATGCGCTAACGGTTGAGCCGAGAACAGCACTGGCACACGCAATAAAGACCAAAAAACAAACTCCGGTAAATGATAGCCAAAGTGCAGAACAGTTTATTATTTTGATGAAAGCGTTAACCGAAGTAGGTTTTGAGCACTATGAAATTTCGAATTTTGCAAGTCCGGGTTGTTATGCTGTTCATAATACAAATTATTGGAAAGGCGTTAATTACATTGGCATCGGGCCATCGGCACATGGTTTCGATGGACAAAACCGTTACATGAACCCCGCTAATAACACACTTTACATCGAAAAGCTAGCGGGCAACAAGTTGCCTGAAATTGTTGAAGAACTTAGTTTAAACGATCGCTTTAATGAATACCTGATGACCTCTCTCAGAACGATGTGGGGAACCGATTTGCAAAAAATTAAGACCGCTTTTGGCAATGATTTCCTGGAAGAAACACTGCACAACCTTCGTAACTTTCAAGATAAGGATTGGCTGTTAATTGACGAGAATAAAATCAGGCTGAGCCAGAATGGAAAACTTTTTGCCGACCATATTGCAGCTGAGTTGTTTATTGTAAATGATTAAATCGATCTGGGATTAACGCTTTCAGCAAAACAATAGAGAAATTATACTTTATCATTAAGAATTTATCATTCCATAATAATTTTATATGTCGAAAATAGTTTGGATTACAGGTGCCTCTTCCGGAATTGGGGAAGCCTTGGCTTACGAGTATTTTAAGGCTGGAGATAAGTTAATTATTTCAGGCCGCAACCGTGATGAGTTGTTCAGGGTGAAAGGGAATTGCCAAAATTCATTTAACGTACATGTTTTGGCCTTCGATTTAAGTGAAACTGAAACATTATTGAATAAAGCCGAAGATGCAATCAAAATTTTTGGAAAGATTGATATATTGATAAATAGCGGTGGTGTTAGTCAGAGAGCCCTGGCTTTGGAAACCAGTTTAACAACAGAGCAGAAAATTATGGACACCAATTTCTGGGGAACAACAGTTTTAAGCAAAGCGGTATTGCCATTAATGATTAAGAGCGGTGGCGGACAAATTGTTGTAGTAAGCAGTTTGGTAGGTAAATTCGGAACTAAATTTCGGTCGGCATATTCGGCTTCGAAACATGCTTTACATGGTTATTTCGATTCATTACGGTCTGAGGTTTACGATAAGAATATCGATATCACCATTGTTTGCCCTGGTTTTATTAAAACAAATGTTTCAATAAATGCACTAACGGCCTCAGGAAAGAAACAGGAAACGATGGACGATGCGCAAGCTAATGGGATGAGTGCCAAAGAATGTGCAGGAGAAATTATTAAGGCAATTAGCGCAAAAAAAGAAGAAGTATATATTGGAGGGGGCGAAACAAAAGCAGTTTTACTCAAACGATTTTTCCCAAAGTTATTTTCAAAAAAAATAAGAGAAGCCAAGGTAATATAGTAGCTGTAAAACTTTTGAGTTCCTGATACCGCTTCGCTAAGAAGTTTAAGTGGCTTGCACAGCCTTATCTATCTAAACCGTATTGAAGCGGTATCCCCCGGTTTTTCTCCGGGGATTTAGCAAAAAGACGGACTGATTTCCCCGAAGAACTATTGGAGAACCTTTCCAATAAAAAATTAAAATCCTTATTTACAGCCAGTTAATTAAAAAGTTAATTTCTAAAAAACCAAGTATCTGTTACCTGTCGTAAATGAACACAAATAACAGAACTTAAAAATTAGAAATAATGAAAAAATTAATCTTATCAGCATTTGCTGTTTTCACAATGGCAATTTCAACACAAGTTTACGCTCAAAAAAACCCAATGGTAGGTGGAGCAGCAATGTACGCTACTAAAGATATTGTAGATAACGCAGTAAATTCTAAAGACCACACTACACTTGTTGAAGCAGTAAAAGCTGCCGGTTTAGTAGAAACCCTAAAAAGTGCTGGCCCGTTCACGGTTTTCGCTCCAACTAATGCTGCTTTCGCTAAATTGCCTGCAGGAACAGTTGAGACTTTAGTAAAACCAGAAAACAAAGCTTTGCTTACAAAAATTTTAACTTACCATGTAGTTGCTGGCAAAATGGACAGCAAAGCAATCGCAAAAGCTATTAAAGCTGGTGGTGGTAAAGCAGAATTTACAACTGTACAAGGCGAAAAATTATCAGCGCACATGATGGGCAAAAAATTAATGCTTACTGACGCTAAAGGCGGAATGAGTACAGTAACAATTGCAGATGTAAATCAAAAAAATGGTGTTATCCATGTGATTGACACTGTTTTGATGCCAAAATAATATTCACATCCCTATAATTTAAGATGAAACGTTTCTGCAAATTGCAGAGACGTTTTTTTTGCTTAAAATTAATCGGCAGGCATGTATTTTGTCAGCCGCTTTTCAGGTTTTAGAATTCGTAGCAATTGATGATGATAAGTGTTTAATTTTGAGCCATTATAAGCGAATCAAAAAACAAACGGGTTTTAAACCCCAATTTAACAATCAGGATAGATGCATCCCAACCTAAAAAGAATTCAGCAAAATATTGAGCCACTAAGGCAACAAATAATTAACCATCAGATTTATTCGGAGATAAATGAGTTGGAAGATCTTCGTGTATTTATGGAGCACCACGTTTTTGCAGTTTGGGATTTCATGTCGTTATTGAAGGCCTTACAAATTAACCTTACTTGTACTACGCTACCATGGTTTCCTGTTGGCGATGCGGTTACGAGGCAATTAATTTAACGAAATTGTTGCCGGAGAAGAAAGTGACCTTGATGCAGAAGGCAATATTAAAAGTCATTTCGAAATTTATCTGGATGCAATGGTTCAATGTGGAGCGAACGTTGGGCCGATTAACAACTTCTTAATTTCGTTGCAAAAAGGCCGCGATTTTGAAATGGCATTCGAGTTGGCACAGGTACCGCAATCTGCCAGAAATTTTATCAATGCTACTTTCGCAACAATAAACAGTGGCAAAAAGCATTTACAGGCCGCGAGTTTTACTTTCGGGCGTGAAGATTTAATTCCAAACATGTTTATGGGCATGGTAAACGATTTGAATACCACAAATCCAGAGCGTGTTTCTACTTTTAAATATTACCTGGAACGCCACATTGAGGTTGATGGCGATCACCACAGTCATTTGGCATTAGCGATGACTGAAAAATTATGTGAAAACGATGAGGCATTTTGGCTTGAAGCTGATCAAACAGCAAAGTCGGCCCTACAAAAACGCATCGATTTATGGGATGCTGCCTACGCGGAAATCGCTGCCAGAAAAATTTTAGCCTAGGTTAAGAAAACGTAAATTTTGAATTAAGTAATTTACGTCACATTTGTTTTTGTTTTTCTATTTTGTAAAATAAAATTTACATTTTTGTTGTTCGGCACAAATAACAGATTTTAAAGCGCATGAGTTTCATTCTAAAACCAGTTGATATCGTTGAGCATATTACTCCGGAAGATTTCAAAAAAAACTATTTAAAAACCAAAAAACCATTAGTTATCAGGGGCCTAACAAAAGATTGGCCTGCAAGAGAAAAATGGACAACGGAATATTTAAAAGAAATTGGTGGCGATTTGGAAGTGCCATTGTATGATAATTCTAAAGCCGATCCGTCTAAGCCGATTAATGCGGCAACAGCACATATGAAATTTGGCGATTACCTTGATTTAATTAAGCGTGAACCCACAGAGCTTAGAATATTTTTCTTCAACTTATTTAAAAAAGTTCCAAGCCTGATTAACGATGTAAAAATTCCTAAAGATTTGATGGGCGGTTTCATTGAAAGCATGCCAGCAATGTTTTTCGGTGGTTCCAACTCGGTAACTTTCCTTCATTACGATATCGATTTGCCACACATTTTTCACACACATTTTGGTGGAAGGAAACACATTGTGCTTTTCGATAACAAATGGAAAGATAGATTGTATTGTTTACCAAATGCGACTTATGCTTTGGAAGATTATGATGTAGCAAACCCGGATTTTGAAAAATTCCCAGCCTTAAATGGTGTTGAGGGGTACGAAGTTTTCTTAGAGCATGGTGATACTTTATTTATGCCGACCGGAATGTGGCATTGGATGAAGTATTTGGATGGTTCGTTCTCATTAAGCCTGCGTGCATGGGACCAATCGATTAGTCGCAAGGTAGCCAGCGTTTGGAGTTTGTTTACCCATGGCGCTATCGACAGCCTTATAAAAATGACCTTTAAAGAGAAGTATGCAAACTGGAGAGAGAAGAAAGCAGTTAAAATTGCAGAAAAAGCATTAGCAAAAGGAAGACCTTAAAATAAAATATCCCGAACCACGTTTAATCGGTTTGGGGAAAGCAATTTCAACGGGGAATCGATGTATCGGTAGCCCCGTTTTTTGTTTCAGTAATGGTTATACAAAGCCTGTTTGAGCAGAAGCAATGAAAAATTTAACCGCTCCGAAAAACTCAATCTAAATAATGCAAAACGAAATACTTAGCGAAAAACAAAAAATGCTTGCCGGAAAAGCCTACCAGGCAGGCGATGCAGAATTATCAAAAGAACGGTTAAAGGCCCGTGAGCTTGTTTTTGAATTTAATAACCTTGCACCGAAATTTATTAAACAACGTAAAGAATTAATAAAAAGATTGTTTGGCAAAACAGAAAGAATGTTTTACATCGAGCCACCTTTTCGTTGCGATTATGGCTATAATATTGAGATTGGCGAAAACTTCTACGCAAACTTTAACCTCGTGATTTTGGATTGTGCTAAAGTGAGTATTGGAAACAGCGTTTTTATTGCGCCAAATGTTGCAATTTATACCGCCGGGCATCCTATTCACGCCCATCTTCGAGATCAAGAGCATGAATGGGCACAGGAAATTACAATCGGCAACAGCGTTTGGATTGGCGGAAACGTAGTGATAAACCCAGGTGTAAAAATTGGCTCGAACGTGGTAATTGGTTCAGGAAGCGTGGTAACCAGATCCATACCGGATAACGTTTTTGCTGCGGGAAATCCGTGCAGGGTTATCCGTCACTTAACCGACGACGACAAAGATTTTTATTATAAGGATTTTAAACTAGGAGAATAAAATTCAGTAAAATAAATAGTGCATTGCAATGAGAAATTTTTCTTGCTCGCACAACAGAAAGATTTTCCGTTTTACCTTCTACCTTAAGCTTAATTATTTCTAGCTAGAGTGGTCTACAAATATTTTCCAGTCGCCATTAAGCTTTTTAAAAAGCAATGTAAAATAGCCTTGTGGTTCATCTTGCTGGCGTTTTAAGTGCCAGCTTCCCAAAACAAAAGCCACATCTTTATTTAAAAAGTTAACTTTTTTAATACCGAAAGTTAGCTGGCCCATACCTGCCTTACCACTATAAGTTTTCTTATAATTATCTAACGTTTGCTGCCAGCCATAAGTTGGCCCTTTGCTGCCAACAAATAGCAGGCTGTCGCTTTTTACATAGCCTTGCATAAAGGCCTCGAGGTCTCCTTTGTTCCAGTTAAGACGCTGGTTTTCGAGTACGCTTAAAATGGCCTGTTTGTCTTTTGCAGTTTGTGCAAAGCTTTCTAGTGAAAATATAAGAAAAGCAAGGATTAAAATTGTCTTCATATTTATTGGCTCTTGTTGTAAAGATATAAAACAAATTATTCCGTTCGATGCAGAAAAATTGTTTCTTTACAGTTTCAACCCAACCATATGCAAAATAAAGTTATCACAATCGGCGAAATACTATGGGATGTTTTTCCTGATGGGAAAAAGGCTGGCGGCTCTAGTATGAATGTTGCGTTAAACCTCCATAAACAAAGTATAGAAAGTAATTTCGTAAGCGCTGTTGGCGATGACGATAATGGAAAAGAATTATTAGCTTTTCTTGCGGCAAATGGTTTCCCTACCGATTTAGTTCAGGTAAACAAGAAACTGCCTACCAGCACGGTGGTTGTGCAACTAGATGAAACACACCAGGCTACTTACACCATAAAAGAGCCGGTTGCGTGGGATGATATTCAACTTACTGAAGCTAACATCGAGGCGGTTAAGCAGGCAGATGCTTTAGTTTATTGCAGCTTAACCTGCCGCAATGAACATTCAAAGCAAACTGTGACTTCACTTTTAGAAAAGGCCAAGACTAAAATTTTTGATATTAATTTGCGTGCGCCTTTTTATAACAAAGAACTTATTGCCGGGCTTTTAGCGCATGCCGATATCTTAAAAATAAACGAAGATGAGTTACTTTGGGTAAAAGACACTTTTGGCTTAACCGGAAACACGGATGAGCAGCTATTGAAACAGCTTTCATCAACCCATAACATAGAGATTATATGTTTAACGCTTGGAGAGAAAGGCGCATGCGTGTTAAAAGATGGAAAATTATTTAAACACCCTGGTTACAAAGTTCAGGTTGCAGATACCGTTGGTGCTGGCGATGCCTTCTTAGCCACTTTTGTTGCCTGCTATTTGCAGGGCTACCCGATGGAAACCATTCTGGATAACGCGTGCAAGGTGGGTGCTTTCGTGGCCTCGCAGACTGGAGCAAACCCGGAGTATAACAGAAAAATTTATCACATGGCGTTGGGTTAATTGCTCGCAATATTTGTTTTACTTCTTCTGTTTTGATGTGTTTTCCATAGGATTACAGGATTTAATTCGCCTGGGGCTAACAAGGCTTTAGATGATACACAGTTTGGCTTTTTAATGCCTTGGGTTTTGCGTTAGGGATTGTAAGGGTTCAGTACCGATTTTTCATCGGTACCGTAGCGAAGCGGAGCCCTGAAAAGCCCGACCCTTGCGTAGCTTGGCGAACGCCGAAATCCAATTTAATTGGAGGTTCAGCTTTAGCGGCTCATTCAGCTTTAGCTTTTACGCCCAGCCAGCCAACTAAATATGACACCCCGCTTAAATTAATCCAAATCGAAACTTTTACCTTTAGTAATCCGTTTATACACTTACATGAGAGGTTTTCGTTTTTCTGATTATAAGCCTGGCGATACGCCAAAAGGTGGGTTTGATGAGTTGCTGAAATTATTTAGCGAATTGCTAAATTATACAGCTGGTGATGCTGCAGAGGCTTTGAGCTGGCTGAACGAACTCGATAAACAATACAAATTAACCAACAACGATTATGGAATCGGCAATTTTATTGATGACCTGAAAGATAAAGGTTACCTGACTGAGGATAACCAATCGGGAGAATTTAAGATTACGGCCAAAACTGAACAAACAATTCGGAAATCTGCGTTGGATGAGATTTTTGGAAAGCTTAAAAAATCCGGTCGCGGTAACCATAACAGCAATCAATCTGGCATTGGAGAGGAGAAAAATGCAGACAGACGTGAGTATAGTTTCGGCGATAGCCTGGACCAGATTGACATGACTGCCTCGATTCAAAATGCCCAGATTAACCATGGCATAGGTGATTTTACGCTAACAGATCGGGATTTAGAGGTTGAGGAAAAGGATTTTAAAACCCTAACCTCTACTGTGCTGATGATTGATATTTCGCACTCGATGATTTTGTACGGCGAAGACAGAATTACGCCCGCAAAAAAAGTTGCAATGGCACTTGCCGAACTGATTAAAACAAAATATCCGAAAGATACTTTAGACATTGTTGTTTTTGGAAATGATGCCTGGCCAATTACGGTGAAGGATTTACCCTACCTGCAGGTTGGCCCTTACCATACCAATACCTTTGCCGGATTAGAATTGGCTACAGATTTACTGCGCCGGCGCAAAACGCACAACAAGCAGATTTTTATGATTACTGACGGCAAACCCACCTGCTTAAAAGAGAATGGCAAGTATTATAAAAATAGCATGGGTTTGGATAGAAAAGTGATTAACAAAACTTTGAACATGGCGGCCCAATGCAAACGTTTAAAGATTCCCATTACCACATTTATGATAGCCAAAGACCCCTACCTGCAACAATTTGTGCGGCAGTTTACCGAAATTAATGGCGGAAGGGCTTTTTACAGTTCATTAAACGGATTGGGTGAATACATTTTTGAGGATTACATTAAGAATAGAAGAAAGACTGTAAAGTAAGGTTGAAGCCAAGCGATTAACGGTTAAACAGAACCACAACAATAACAAACACATAAAGACATTAACAAGGAGAGATTTGAGTTTAAGTTAAGCGATGGCCGAACCTTAAACCTGGAAACTCATACCTTAAACCCTTTTTAAAAAAGATGCAAGAAAAAACATTAGGCGCATTAAAAACCACAGGATATAAATCGAGGTCGGTTAAGGAAGAATTAAGAGAAAACCTGATTAAAGTTCTCAGAGATAGGAAAACAGAATTCGAAGGCATTATTGGTTATGACGAAACCGTTATTCCTGAATTGCAGACGGCCATTTTGTCTCGTCATAATATTTTGCTTTTAGGTTTACGCGGACAGGCAAAAACCCGCATTGCCCGCCTAATGGTTAACTTGTTAGATGAGTATGTGCCTTACGTTGCAGGAAGCGAGATTTTTGATGATCCTTTAAACCCAATTTCCTGGTTCGCCAGAAATGAAATTGCCACAAAAGGCGACGAAACTGAAATTGCTTGGTTACATCGTAGCGAACGTTATACCGAAAAGTTGGCTACTCCGGATGTTACCGTTGCCGATTTAATTGGCGACGTTGACCCTATAAAGGCTGCTACCTTGAAATTAACTTACAACGATGAACGTGTGATTCACTTTGGATTAATACCAAGGGCGCACCGCAGCATTTTTGTTATAAACGAATTACCCGATTTACAGGCACGTATTCAAGTGGCTTTGTTCAACATGTTGCAGGAAAAAGACATACAAATTCGCGGTTTTAAATTGCGTTTGCCTTTGGATATACAGTTTGTGTTTACCGCGAACCCTGAAGATTATACCAATCGCGGAAGTATTGTTACCCCATTAAAGGATAGAATTGAAAGTCAGATTTTAACCCATTATCCAAAAAGTATTGAGGTATCACGCAAAATTACCTTTCAGGAAGCCAAACTGACCGAAGAACAAAAATTGAACATTGAGGCAGATGGTTTGGTGAAAGACCTTGTAGAACAAATTGCGTTTGAAGCCCGTAAAAGCGAATATATCGATCAGAAATCTGGTGTTTCTGCAAGGTTAACCATTTCTGCTTACGAAAATTTAATCAGCACTGCCGAGAGGAGAATGCTAATTGCCGGCGAGAAGAACACTTTTGTTCGTTTGTCTGACTTAGCGGGAATTATTCCTGCCATTACCGGTAAAATAGAATTGGTTTACGAAGGTGAACTGGAAGGACCTGCTCACGTTGCAACAACATTAATTGGAAAAGCTGTAAAAACCTTGTTTGCCCGTTATTTCCCGGATCCTGAAAAAGCGAAGAAAACGAAAACGGCAAATCCATATACCGAAATTACAGAATGGTTTACAGAGGGAAACAATGTTGATGTTACCGATACGTTAACCAATGCACAATACAAAAAAGCGTTGATGTTGGTGCCAAGCTTATACGATACCGTTAAGAAATTCCATCCTAAGCTTAGCGAAAATCAAACGTTGCTTTTAATGGAATTTGTGCTTCATGGCCTTGCGGAATATTCTCAGTTAAGCAAAAACTTTTTAAATGGCGGCTTCGGATTCTCGGATATGTTTGGCAGTTTGTTTAATGCCGAATTTGATGAAGAGGAAGATGAAGATGATTTCCGGTAAGTTTAAATATTATTTTTCTTTAATTTAGGCAGGTTATTTTAACCTGCCTTATTTTTTAATTTAAATTGAATCACCCGTTTTATGGGAAGACTACCCTTTATTATTGCTGCCTGTATACTCATTACCGCATTTGATCTTTACTTTTTCAAAGCCATTGTTTCGGTTTTCAAATGGAAACCAAAAACTAAAAAAATCTTCGGTATTTTATACTGGAGTTATAGCATTTTACTCATCATTGGTGTATTTGCGGGTATTTATCTCAATCTTTTTCTTACGCTAAGGGCCATAATTCTGGTGGCATTCTTTTTAACCGTTGCCTGTAAATTGGCCATGTTGCCTTTTTTAATTTTGGATGATTTGCGAAGACTTTTCATCAAACTCTTCAGAAAAAAACAGGTTAACACAAATCAACCAGTTGCTGAAACTGAAGCAATTTCGCGGTCCGAGTTTTTGGTTAAAGCAGGCTTGGTTGCAGCGGCAGTTCCGCTAACTTCATTAAGTTGGGGTATTATTTCTGGCGCATACGATTACCAGGTGAGAAGGGTCAATCTGATTCTTCCAAATCTTCCTAAAGCGTTTGACGGCGTTAGATTAGGGCAAATATCAGACATCCATTCTGGCAGCTTTTACAATAAAACGGCTGTAAAAGGAGGCGTGGAAATGTTATTAGGCGAGAAACCAGACTTTATCTTTTTCACGGGCGATTTAGTGAATAACCTTACCAGAGAGGTAAGCGCATATCAGGATATTTTTTCAAAAGTAAAAGCACCGTTGGGCGTTTTCTCTTCGCTGGGAAATCATGACTACGGCGATTATTATTTCGGTAAGGAGTCATCACCAGCTAAAGTAAAAAACCTTAAGGATATGGTTGATGTACATAAAGTTATGGGCTACGATTTGCTGATGAATGAAAATCGGCGACTTAAAGTTGACGGAGAGGAAATTGGAATTCTAGGCATAGAAAACTGGGGAATGGGCCGCTTTCCAAAATATGGAAAAATGGAGCTTGCAGTTCAAAATACTAATGATTTACCCGTTAAACTGTTGTTAAGTCACGATCCATCGCATTGGCGTGGCGAGGTTTTGCAGAAATACCCACAAATTGATGCCATGTTTAGCGGGCACACGCACGGCATGCAATTTGGCGTTCGGCTAAAAGAATATCAATGGAGCCCCGTGCAGTACATCTATAAAGAATGGGCCGGCCTTTATAAGGAACAGAAACAACAGTTGTATGTTAACGTTGGCTACGGTTTCCTGGGCTATCCTGGACGAGTTGGTATTTTGCCCGAGATAACGATTTTTACATTAAAACGGGCTTAGAAGCTAATCAATTCTGAATGAGTGAATTTTGATTGAATGAATGATAGAATTGTTTGCATAATCAATCGACCAAGCAATCTATCACTCAACCCTTCTATCATTCCAAAAAATCTCCTTCTAAAACGCAATCATTGCTCAGCAGGATATTAAGTTTTATCCTGCGTTAAAGCGGTAACCTACGCCACGAACGGTTTGCAACAGTTGCGGGTTATCAGGATTTAATTCGATCTTTTTACGCAACCGAACAATGTGCATATCTAACGTACGTGTGTTCACATCAGAATTGTAACCCCAAACCACCAGCATTAGTTCATCGCGGTTAATTACTTTACCAGGATTGCGCAGGAAATAAAGCAGAATGCGGTTTTCTAAAATCGTAAGCTCAATTTTCTTTCCATCTCTAAATAAGGTATGGATATTTGGGTGATGCTCCATATTTCCAAAACGATGAATTTCGGCAGTATCCTTATTTACGATAAATTTAACTTTACTCTCCAGCATTGCGACCAAAACATCCATATTGAAAGGCTTCGTAATGTAATCTGATGCGCCGAAATTGTAAGCGTCGATTTTGTCTACATCCTGCGCCTTGGCGGTCATCATAATGATTAGGTTTTCAAAGCCTTGTTTCCGAACACTTTCACAAACCTCAGCGCCTTGTTTTCCAGGCATCATCCAATCTAATAAAACGATGTCGGGCTGGTCTGCAACAATCATTCTTTCACCTGCTTCGCCATCATTCGCTTCAAGCACATTGTAGCCTTCGGTTTTTAATCTGTGAGCTACTAAAAAGCGGAGATTTTCATCATCCTCTACAATTAAAATTTTTACTTCTTTAGACATTTATGTGTTATTATTAGGATGAAAAATTTAAGGTCGGCAAAAAATTAAATTTTCCACTGTTTCATTTCATTTTAGCTATTATACGGAAGAACGATTTTAAACTCTGTGCCAACGCCTACCTTGCTTTTTACAGTAATTTCGCCCTGCATAAAGTTAACCAGTTCTTTGCAAAAAGCCAAACCAAGTCCAACGCTACCCATTTGATTATATTCGTTCTGAATTCTGAAAAACTTCTTAAATATATTATTTAATTCTGAAGATGGGATACCAATTCCTTTATCTGTAAACCTAAACACCAGAACGCCCTTTATCAGCTTAGCACTAATATTTAACTTCTTGTTACCGGGATTTGAATATTTATAAGCGTTTTCTGCCAGGTTATCAAACAAGCTCCCCAACAAAACCGGATCGGTTATAAAAGTTTTAAAGCCCGAAACCTCGTATGTAATTGCAAAATCCGGGTGCTTTAGCGTATGCGATTCTATGGTACTTTCAATAAAGTCTTTAATATTTACCTCTTCCTGATTCAGCTTTATTGCCTTATTTTCAATCTGCGTAAAAGCCAGCAGCTTATTCATTAACCCATTCAATTTATCGGCTTCTTCATCTAAAATTTTGCCATAAAGCTGCTGTTCCTTCTGGCTGAGTGCGGTAGCGCTCTTAATGTTATTGCCTGCAATCTTAATTACGCTAACCGGCGTTTTAAATTCGTGTGTTAAGTTATTTACAAAATCGTATTGGAGTTTAAACATTTTACTATTGATGTTTAAATTTCTGTAAATTAAAAATGCAACCAGTAACAGTACACCATAAACCAATAAAAGCACTAAGGCAATTGGCATAAAGTAGATAAAAATCTCTTTCTTGATGTAAGATTTTGACGAAGTAAAATATAATTTAAAATCGGAAAACGCTCCGGGCAAAGCAATTTCCGTTGTAATGTTTTCATCTGATGTATCAATAGGATCGTAGGTTAAGGGCTCTACTCTAATATTCTGATAAAGCAGCGGACGGGTATTGATGATTTTGATTTTATGCGGGTCGAGCTGAAAAACGAGCATATCCTGCTGATAAACTGGCGCCGGGTTTAACTTACTTTGCAGCATTTCTTTGTAAACCTTCAAATCTTCCCGCCTTGGAATATTTAGGTAGGTAATTTTGTTTGAAAGTACAACCGAAAAGTTAGTAAATAATTCTTCCTGACTAGGTACTGAAGCAGTATCTAACTTATCTATAAAACGAACAAGCTTAAGCGCCATGCCGTTAAAATCGTCATCAACTTTAAAAGAACGCGTATCAGATTCTGAAAACAGCTTAACTGAATCTGGTTTAACGGTTTTTCCAAACTGAAATATTGATTTCGGGCCTATTGAAAAATGTCCGGCATTCATGCCATCCTTTACAGGCGTATTTCGAACTTCAGAATCGTAAAATTTAACTTTAGATATGAAAGGGAACTTAAGCGCAATTGTATCTACAAATTTAGATGCAGTGGCCGAATCTAAAAAGCCATTATAGTAAGAAACTTCGGGCATTTTATTCTGAAAGAACTCGTTGTAAGGTTTAATGCTTTCTTCCAAAACGTTAACCTTTTCGGAAACGAACTCATTTTCGATCGACTTTTTGCTGTAGTTGAAAGCGAGAAAAAGTGAGAGAATAAAAAGTATAGAAATGAGCGCTATGAACGTAACACTCAAAGAAAAATTCTTACGATAACCACTCTTCTTCTCCAGAGCCATAGCTTACTTCTTATTCAGGTTTTCCTGTAAAAAACCTTCCAACGCTTTATACAACGCGGTTCTGCCTTGTTGGCGTAAAACCGGGTTGGGTCCCTCCTCTTTTTCGATGTAAGTTACAGGAACATTTCTCTTTTTAAGTTCTTTTACAAACTGAACACCCTGAGCAACGTTAACACGCGGATCTTTAGGATTTTGAGCAATAAAAACCGGTGCTTTAAATCTATCTGCATGAAAAACCGGCGATGCGAAACGAGTATAATCAGTATCGGTTTCCGGGTTGCCAAAAATTTCGTAATACATCTGTAAGTTAGATTTCAAGAACGGAGGTATGGTTGTTAAATAACTAAATAAACTTATCACACCAGAATTTGAGCCGCCGCAGCTATAAATATCAGGATTTTTATACAAACAGTTTAAGGCGATAAAACCACCTAAACCGTTACCGTATATGGCTACCTTTTTCGGATTGGCTATTTTTTGTGCAATTAACCACTTTACGCCATCATTTACATCGGCCTGAATTTTATCGCTCCATTCTTTAAAGCCAGCAGCGTAAAAAGATTTGCCATATCCGGTAGAACCGCGATAATTAACCTGCAAAACCGCATAACCACGGTTGGCAAAAAACTGTACGTCGGCATTGTACCCCCATGAATTTCTACCACCGGGTCCGTTATGAGGTAAAACAACTACAGGCAAATTCACCGGCTTTTTACCATTGGGCAAAGTCAAATAACCGTTAATGGTAAGGCCGTCGCTACTTTTATAGCTTATTGGCTTCATCTCACTCATATCCTTTTCATCAATTGAAGGATTAATATCAGCGAGCTTCTTCAGTTTATTCTGGTCGGCAACGTAAAGGAAATAAGACCCAGGATTTTTATCGGTATAAGTTCTCACAACAAAAACGTTATCACCCTTATCCTTATCCATTATACGCCATTCGGTATTTGGCAAAAGCTTATCAATTTTCGAATACCTAACTTTTGTACTGTCATCAAGATAAAATTTTTCTTTTTTCCAGGTTTCACAAGTCACAAAAATCATTTTCTGCTTGGTTTTGGAATACTTTGCATCAACAACATTTAAAGTGTCGTTTCCAAACAGCACCTGCTTTTCCTTCCCGGTTTTTAAATCGAGGGCAACCAGTGCATTTTTATCCCTGTTTACGTTTGAAATGGCGAATAGAACATCTGCCTCATTCTCTGCAAAGGCAACAGGCTGTAAGGTAGTTTGGAAGTTGTTGGTGGTAACGGGCTTAAAAGGCAGACTTTCATTTTCGCGGTACAGCAGCGTCTCATTAACGCCATCACTCGCAACCGCAATTTTAAGTATACCTTTATTATCCGTAACCCATTCAGTTATGTTTCCCGGGTTCTTGGCTGCAATATCCATCTTACCAGTTCTCACATTTAAACGATACACATCGAAAACGGTAGAATCTCGCTTGTTTGAAGCGACAATTATATACTTATCATCAATTAACTGATCCTCTATAACCCTAAGCCGGTTCTTCTCATTTGCACTGAGCTGTTTCTGGCTTTTCCCATCCTTACTCACCACAAAAAGGTCCGACTTCCGTTCTTTCGACTCATCTTCGGTATAATAAATAAGCTCGTTGTTGCTCGTCCAAAAGTAAAAGCTGATACTTTTTTCGTTTAAATGGGTAAGTTGTTTTACTGTTCCGGTTGCAATATCTTCTATAAAAAGATCGAGTTTTTTATCCTGAAGTTTTAAGTAGGAAAGGGATTTTCCATCCGGAGAAACATGATAATAGGCTTTATCCTGCGTACGAAAAAAGTTATCTACAGGTATAGTTTGCTCTTGTTTATCGCCCTTACAGGCCCAAATAAAAGCAACTAAAATCAATAGAATAATTCTTTTCAACATAAATATTTTCCTAACTGGAAGACAAAAATATAATAACCTAACGGCTTAACGGGCAAATACAGTAACAATGTTACTAACAGTTTTAAGCAACGCTCCGGTTCCAATTTAGTATTAATAATAAACACAGAAAATAAAATACAGGTAACATTTAAAATACGTTTTATATCTGTTTACACTTCTAAGAAAGATGTATTAAAATGTTACATTTAAATCTTATAATTTAGTTTTATGACCCGCTTCATTGTAATTGTTTTCTTTTTTATCTGGGCTCAGTCCGGGGCACAAAACTTTCGGCAGAACAGGCAACTCGCACCCGATGAAAGTGATTTAGCCATTCAGTTTTACCAGGATGGGGATTACGAAAAAGCAGCGGTTATTTTCGAAAAGCTTTTCGCCAACCCGAATAATGAGGGCTATTTCGACATTTATTTCAATACATTATTAAAGTTAAAACGGTACGATGTTGCCGAAAAAATTGTTAAAAAACAAATTAAACAGTCGCCACAGGCAGAAATCTACGAAATCGCGTTAGGAAAACTTTACCAGGAAAAAGGCGACGCCCAAACAGCAAATAAAATTTTTAACGATGTTATTGCTAAACTTCCGAAGGATGAATTTAAAATAAGAATGCTTGCCAATAATTTTTATCGCTTTGAAAATTATGATTTCGCGGTGCAGACATTTAAACAAGGACGAAAAATACTAAGCGACGATAAAGCCTTTGCTTTTGAACTTGTAAACATTTATCGTTTTAAAAAAGATAAGCCAATGTTGATGCAGGAGTATCTGGATATTCTGCCTTCAACACCTCAACTGTTGCCGCAGGCGGAAGCTGTGTTGGCAATGGTTTTTGAGGATAAGAGCGATTACCAGGCGTTTCAAACCGGTATTTTAAAGAAAATCCAAAAGGATCCGGATGCAGAAATTTACATTCAGCTACTTACCTGGAATTACATACAGCAACAGGAATATGATATGGCATTACGGCAGCTCATTGCTTTTGATAAGCGCACAAAAGCCGATGGAGCTACACTTTTTAATGTAATTTATACTTTTGTAGATAACGGTGCATACGAAACTGCTATAAAAGCCTACGAATATTTATTAAGCAAAGGGAAAGACAATCAATACTATTTACCAGCCAAAATTGAAATGCTTAACACAAAATACAGCATTCAAACCAAAGGCAAATACAACACAGCAGATTTGGATTTGCTTGCTAAAGATTATCAGGTTTTGATGGATGAAAATGGCAAAAACAAAAATACACTGTTTGCGATAAAAAAGTGGGCCACTCTGCAGGCATATTACCTTAACGCTCCTAAAAAAGCGGAACTTGCGCTCGAGGAAGCCATAAAAATGCCCGGGGTAAGTTTGTCTGATGTCGGCCAGATTAAGCTCGATTTAGGCGATATATACATCCTGACAAAGCAACCCTGGGAAGCATTTTTAGTTTACGAACAGGTAAGCAAACAGTTCGAAGGGCAGCCCATTGGTAATGAAGCCCGTTTTAAAAGTGCAAAACTATCTTTCTACCAGGGAAATTTTGAATACAGCAACGGACAATGCCTTATTTTAAAAGCTGCAACTTCGCAGCTCATTGCAAATGATGCGCTGAATTTAAGTTTATTGATTTCTGACAATACGCAAAACCCAACCGATAGCAGTGCACTGAAAATGTACGCAGATGCGGAGATGTTGCTCTTTCGCAATTTACCAACGCAATCCGTTCAAAAACTCGACAGCATTTCGATTGCTTACCCGCAAAACTCGTTAAGTGATGCAATTTTAATGAGCAAAGCAAAAATTTTCATCAAATCTGACGACTTTCAAAAAGCCACGGCTGTCCTAAAAAAAATTACCGAAGATTTTAAAGATGGAATCTGGACGGACGATGCATTATTTACCCTGGCAGACCTCTACGAAAAGAAGTTAAATGATTTGCCACAGGCAAAGATTTATTTTCAGAAATTAATAACAGACTATCCGGGCAGCATGTTTAGTGCAGAAGCAAGGAAGAGATTTAGAAACTTACGCGGTGATGGCGTTTAGCCTGCGTTTTCCTTTTTGTGTTTATTTTCTCGGTATGTTGCCTCTGTGGAAAGCCCAAATTCGATAATGAACGCAAACATTGCAGCATTAAATACTAAGGTTAAAAAGTATAACCAGAGGTGTGCACCTAAAAACCTGCCGAAAAATGTATGTGTTGGAAATTGGAAAACAGAATATAGATCTGCAAGCGTTCTTAAAAATAAATTACTGGCAAAAACATGTCTGTCTTCTGATGCAAAAGCAAAAAAACATACCATGGTTAAAAAACCAATTATTATAAAGGCTTTAAAAAATCTATACGGGCGAAAATTTTTCATTTTAGGGATGAAGGGATTAATTTGCTCTCAATCCACTAAGTTCGAAAAATTTATGACTATCCGAAAAATTAATACAATTTAACAATTTCAGGTTGTGATTTCAGACTAAATTTAATTCAGTAATCTTATCAATTTCTGCAACACAATGCCATAATTACTATCTTTGCCTTATGTTATTATACAATGTTACTTTAATTTTAGATGACGCAGCTGCCGAAGAATGGTTGCAATGGATGACAGAAATTCATATACCTGAAGTGATGGCTACGGGCATGTTTGTATCGCACAGGTTGCTTAAAGTTTTGGATTCGCCGAATGAAGGCGTTACTTATTGCGCACAGTACGTTGCAGAAAATCTTGAAAATTATAACCAATACCATCAAGTTTACGCACCGGCTTTACAACAGGATTTAAATGAGAAATTCAAAAATCGTTTTGTGGCCTATAGAACTTTGATGGAGTTTGTAGGTTAGTCTACTCAGCATAGCATTATTTCAGCTTATCATTATTTTTATGCCTGTCAGCATCCCGAATGGCCTTTTTTTGAAGATTTTCTTTAAGGGCATCGGTTAGGTTAATGCCAGTCTGATTAGCCAGGCAGATTAAAACGAAAAGCACATCGGCCATTTCATCAGCCAAATTAACATCTTCATCGCTTTTTTTGAAAGACTGTTCCCCATATTTTCTGGCCATGATACGGGCAACCTCGCCAACTTCTTCCATTAAAATAGCCGTATTAGTAAGTTCATTAAAATACCTTACTCCAGTTGTTTTAATCCAGTTATCTACAGTTTCCTGTGCTTCGTTAATTGTCATTTTTCTCTTCTTCTATTTCTAACTTTAATCTCCTGTTGATGTCTATTTTGGCGCCTTCCAGTAAAAAAACCGTTGCACCTTTTTCTCTTGCAAAAGGACTTTTTAGTTCTCCTATTTTCGAAATTTTTTCAAAAAATGGCTGTTCTTTCTTCCTTTCCGGATCTTCCTCTCCTGCTTCTCTGATAAGGATTAAGTCCTTAACGGGCCTGTCCAGTTTAAACCAGTAGAGGTAATCTGCATTGTAAGAAACTGCATTGATGTTCCTGTATTTCGAGTAGTAATTAATTGCGCCTGCCTGCCCATAATTATCCGTACGGACCACCACGGCAGCTTTATCTTTAACTTTCGAATAAGCAACGTCGACAATTGCAGCCAGGGCCTTCCAACCCTGCATATCTGCAAAATCCTGTGGTAAATCATGATTTTTTCCATCTTCCCAACGCAAAGCGCCAACGCGTTCAAATCGCTTATGGTTTGCGATTATCTTCTCGGGGGTATAAACAGGCATCATAATCGGAATGATGTACGCAAATGAGCCAACAATAAAGAGCACCAGAACTGTTCGAAGAATGTACCGTTTACAAATCACTTCAGTTATGTATACACTGCCAAAGGCTAACAATACCGGGTAGAGCCCCAATGCATAGTAACTTTTCCCATTAAAATAGCTAAAAATTAATAAGGTGAAAATGTAACTCAATATTACCCAGCTGTATTTTCTAAAAGGCTTATAGATAGCGAAACCAACAAAAGCCGCCAATAGCAGAAAAATATCACTGATAAAAGAAAGCAACTGCTCCTTAAAAAAATCAATCCGTTTTATATTTACTAATTGTGTTTCGGCAAGTTCTTTCATATGGCTTATAACCGGGAAGTTGTGTTTTATCTGCCAGATTACATTTGGAGAAATAATTAACAAGGCCAGTCCTATAGCGAAATATAAATGCTTATTGGTAAAAATGCTTCTTCTTGGGGTGATTAGAATTGCGGGTAAAATGCCAAGCACCAAAAAAAGCACATTGTATTTATTTAAAAAGCCTAAGGCTGTCCATATTGCAAATTTGTAAAGCATGCCAGGTTTGTTGGTTTCAAAATAACCAATCAGGTAATAAAACATAGCTGTCCATGCAAGAACATCGAACGAATTTGGTTGATAAAGAATGTTAAGCCTGATGTAAACCGAGCAAATAAAAGCAATGGCAACCAGGCATTTCGCAAAAAGGTTACCCTTCAGTTTGCCTACAATTTGCCAGGCAAAAACCATCGTTAGCGCACCAAAAAAGGCAGGAAAAAACTTTACCCAAAACACGCCATTTCCTAAAAACTGAATTATTAATGAAAAGAGCGACATTAGCGGCGGAACCGAAGTAAAACCTGCGGCAAGATGATTGGCCTGATCTAAATGTAAAAACTCATCGCGGTGAAGTTCATACACATTGTTGACTAAAACGTAACTTAAAACGATTTTAAGCAGGAAAAAAAATACAAGCAAACCGAACTCGATGAAATGGGGATACCTGTTCTTCATTATTCTTTATTTTTTGTGTCGATAAAAATGGTCGTCGGGCCATCATTTACCAAAGAAATCTTCATGTCTGCCCCAAAAATTCCGGTTTCCACCTTCTTCCCAAGCAACGAAGAAAGCTTGTCAATCATTTGCTCGTAAAGCGGAATAGCAACATCGGGTTTGGCAGCTTTGGTAAAGCCAGGCCGGTTTCCTTTTTTTGTTGATGCAAATAAGGTGAACTGACTGATTAAAAGGATGCTGCCTCCAATATCTGCCAAAGCTTTATTCATCAGGTCATTCTCATCAGCAAAAACACGCATATTTACAACCTTCTGAGCAAGCCAGTCAACATCTTCATTGCTGTCTGCATCTTCAATGCCAAGCAAAACCAAAAACCCGCTTTCTATCTGACCAGTTATTTTTCCTTCGACTACACAACTGGCTTCAGTAACTCTTTGTAAAACTGCACGCATTTTATACTACTTTTGGGAATCAAAATATATGCGCAAGATAGGTATTTTACTAATTACTGCACTTTTGTTTGCCGCCTGTAAACCTAAATTTGCAGTGCATCCAACATTTTATTTCTGGCGAACGGTTTATACGAACCAGAAAGCAGAAACAAAATACCTAAACGATTTTAAATCCAAATCGCTTTATGTCCGCATTATGGATGTAGATATCAATCCGGATACGCAAGAACCCGTGCCTGTTTCGCCTGTAAGTTTTGAGGACTCTTTACCAAAACAAACCACCATTGTTCCGGTTGTTTACCTGGTTAATAACATTTTCAATAATTTATCAGAAGGCGATAGCAAACTGCTCGCAACCCGCATTTCTAAATTTGTAAATTCGAAAGTAAATCAGGCAGGTAAGAAAACTTTTAGCGAACTGCAGATAGATTGCGACTGGACAAAAACCACCAGAGATAAGTACTTCATATTCCTGAATCAACTCAAATTAACGCCTTTACTTAAGCGGAAACAGATTTCGGTAACCTTGCGACTACATCAGGTAAAAAACCTGGCATCAAGCGGAATTCCTCCGGTTACAAAAGTGATGCTCATGTGCTACAACATGGGCAACCTTCGAAAATATGGAGAACAGAACTCAATTTTGGACATGAAGGAAATGGAGACTTACCTCAGCGACAAGCTGGAGACCTACCCTCTTAAAATCGATGTCGCGTTGCCATTATTTAATTGGGCCGTTGTGTTTAGGAAAGAGAAATATGCGGGCATTTCAAAACGGATATCAAAAGCCCAGATAAACGATAAAAAACTTTTTAAGCGACGGGGAAAATCGACATTTTTTGATTTGATGATTGATTATCCACAAGCTGGGCTAAGAACCGGAGACGTTATAAGGTGGGAAGAAGTTACGCCGGATGACTTGCTTACCGCATCCCGGTTTTTATCACGACATTTAAAGCCAGAAGAACGTAATGTGGTGTTTTACCACCTGGACAACGACCTTTTAAATACATTTAAACATGACGAACTTCAGAAAGTTATCGATAATTTTTAGCGCCTTTCTTGTTGCCTACTTTGGGGAAATAGCGGTTAACCTGGCCTGTGGCGGTGAAGTAGATCCCTATGATTATTATGTTTCATATTTCCATAATAATACGGAAGGCGATGAGTATGTACCATTCGCGTTTACCGAAATGGCTTACCTCTACAGCGAAGAAGCGGTTGTGGACGAAGCAGAAATTAACAGTAAAGAATGGGCAACTTACCTGGATGTAAAAGCAGCCGATGTACACAAAGTGATGTATGGTTTAGACAGCGCAGCAAGTGTAAAACTTGCGGGCTACGATGGAAACTCGTTGGACGAATTGCCAGACAGCTTAAAGAACAATACTTTTATTGCAGCGTTGACGAGAAAAAAACAGGCGTTAAACTACTACACATTTGCTAAAAGCTGCGAGCCATTAGCCAATGCACGATGGAATGAATGGGACCCGGAACCAAGAGATTCTACGGCGATGGAAGCCAAAGCAAAGGAAGCCTTAAAATTGACAACAGCAGAGCGGGATGACTTCCTGAAACTGCGTTACGCCTACCAATCTGCCCGGATGTTTCATTATTCGGGGAATTATAAAGATTGCAAAATCGTTTACGAGAAGTACATCAAGCCCATCAAAAGTAACAGCGCAGTTAAGGGCTGGAGCCAGGCTTTGTATGCTGGTTCTATCCGGAAACTCGGAAGCCCGGACCAGGCTGCGTATATCTTTTCTAAAGTGTTTGCATCAAATCCAGAGCGCAGAATACAGGCTTACAAAAATTATTACTACACCGATTCGCCGATAAATGGCGCCTTAAAATATGCTAAAAACGATGAGGAGAAAACCAACATTTGGGCGATTAATGGCTTCGGAAACTCCGAATTCGACCTGGCAAGTTTACAAAAGGTATATCAATACAATCCAAAAAGCCCACTAAACGGAGCACTTCTGGTGCGAGAAATAAACAAGCTTGAACAAGCTTTAATTAAAGATAATGATATCGCGAAAATTGGTTACAACTATTATTTTCTAGATAATGGGAGTAGTAAGAAGTATCGCGACAGCGTTCAAAACCTTAATCTTAAAAACCTAAGTCAGATAAAAGATTTTGCAGTAAAGCTTGCGTCAGAAAAGAAATATCCGCAGCCAGCATTAGGAACTTTAACAGCCGCTTACCTTTCGTGGATGGAAAATAAGGATTTACTTGCTTCAAATTACCTTAAAACCTTAAATCCGGAGAAACTGCCGGAAAAGCTGCTTAGCCAATACCGAATTGTAGACTTGTTGATTAAGTCGAAACATATTCAAAAAGGAAACTCATTTAACGAAAATGATTTGCTGCCAGCACTTAAATGGCTCGACGAAAAACGCTTCGAGGAAAATAAGCAACAAACAAGAAATGAAAACTACAACTATAACCAGTCAGAAAGTGGAAACAGCCGTTTTACCATAACGACTAGGAATTTTTACCAACAGATTTTAGCGCCCGCATACATGAAAATGGGCGATACAGCCAAAGCTGCACTCGCAATGGTAAAAGGTGATTTGAAATATAAATCCTTAAATGAAAATTCACTATTTAAAAACATCAGCTACCAAACCACCTCCTTTTGGCAAAAATATCTTACTCCGCTGAGTATGCAACATCTGGCAGATTTTAAAAGTGCCAAGCCAAAAGATAACCTTGTTGGCTTACTTTCTAAAGCCTTAAACCAGTTAAATAATGATGACTTTTATGAGCTTTATGGCACAGCTTACCTGCGCACCCATCAGTACGCTAAAGCCTTGCAGATGTTCGGCAAGGTATCGCCAAAATACAACTATTTTAATCCCGAAAACTGGTATGCCAGCGAAGGCGAGACCAAGCTTTACGCCAATCCGTTTATCGAAACCATTAATGATTTTCCAAAAAGGTATGTTTCTGCCAAAACATCAATAACAAAGAAAACTTTTGCAGCAGAAATGTTGAGGTTGCAAAAATTAACGCTCAGCGATAAAAAGAATGCGGCATTATACTACTATAAAATGGCAAATGCAGTTTATCAAACAGGTTATTACGGAAACAGCTGGTTTTTGATAAGCTACGACTGGTCATCTTATGATAACAGCAGCGCACCTAAATTTGGTTATGATGTAGATTACAAAAAAGCGCAGACCGCCAAATCCTGGTATTTAAAGGCGAGAGCCTTAAGCACAAATGCTGATTTTAAAGCCAAGTGTACTTTCATGCTTGCAAAGTGTGCGCAGAAACAGATTATCATGAATTACAATACCGTTTCTTTCAGTTATTATGATACAAAAGATGTAAAATATCAAAACTTTTTAACTGCGAACTATCACAATCCATACTTCAAAGAGTTAAAACTTAAATATGCTAAAACGCCATTTTACAACACAGCAATTAGCGAATGTAGCTACCTGAAAGATTTTATTACGAGAAGATAAATTTCGGTTGTTTTATGATTTTGAACTTTGTTTAAGGCTAATTTAATGCCTTGTATCATTGCCATGATAAATGCTGAGGTAACTTTCGTAGCGTGACACAGCAATATCACCTTCGTTTACGGCTTCGATAACTGCACATCCTGGTTCATTAACATGCCGGCAATTGTTAAAACGACAATTGTGAGAGGTTTTGAAAATCTCAGGGAAGAAATGGCCAAGTTCTTCTTTTTCGATATCGATGATACCCAACTCTCTGATTCCGGGCGTATCTACAATAAAACCACCTTGCGGCAGTTCGAACATTTCGGCAAAAGTAGTGGTATGCTGCCCTTTATCGCTCCAATCAGAAACCTCGCCGGTACGCAAATCCCTGTCGGGCAATAAGGCATTAATTAAACTAGATTTGCCAACACCGGAATGGCCGGAAATCAGTGTAATCTTGTTGGTAATTAATTCCTGAATGACTGGAATGTTGATGCCTTTCAAAGCCGAAACTTCGTAGCATGGATAACCGATGTTTTCGTAAATATCCTTAAATTCCTGTAGTATTTCTAAACCTTCTTTACTAAACAAATCGAGTTTATTAAAGACCAGAACGGCAGGAACATCATAGGCCTCGGCGGTAACTAAAAATCTATCGATAAACCCTAAAGATGTTCTTGGAGATGCCAGCGTAACCAGCAAGATGGCCATATCTAAATTCGCGGCCAAAATTTGCGCCTGTTTGCTCAGGTTTATGGATTTGCGGATGATGTAATTTTTCCGCTGCATCAGTTCGTTTATCAAACCCTGGTTGCTATCCTTCTCGAGCTCGAATTTTACACGGTCGCCAACCGCAATCGGATTGGTCGTTTTAATACCTTTAATTCTGAATTTGCCCACAATACGGCAGTCGTAACGCTTACCATTATCGGCCAAAACGCTATACCAACTTCCGGTAGATTTAATAACTAAGCCCTGCATATTTTGTAACAAAGGTATAAAAAGGAGTTAAAAATGTGGCGCTAAAATAAAGATGATTCGGAAACCAATACCCTAAGTTTTGAATTAACCTTATCCCAGCCTTTTCGCTTTACTTAAACACAAGCGCTCAACGAAAAAACTGTCTGTTTAACCTCTCAATAAACACTATCTTCGTTCAAAATTTACCCATGGAAAACTTCAAAATTATCGGCATCTCAACGGAAACGACCAATCAAAACAATCAAGCTGCATCAGATTTGGGAAAACTTTGGCAACAGTTCTACCTCGAAGAAATTTTTAATAAAATCCCAAACAAAGAGAGCAACGATATTTATGCCGTTTATACGGATTACGAGAGTGATTATACCGGAAAGTATACCGCCATTATCGGCCAGCGGGTAAGCACCCTGAACATTATACCTGATGGTTTGGTGGGTAGAGAAATTACAAATGAAAAGCTTTTAAAATATAAAGCAAAAGGGGAAATGCCACAAGCAGTTGTAGCCATTTGGAAAGAAATCTGGGAAGATAACATCGCACTATATCGAACGTATAATGCTGATTTTGAAGTTTATAGCGAAAGATCTCAGCAAGGCGCAGATTCGGAAGTAGAAATTTACCTAGGTGTTAGAAAATAGGTAAACGCTGCCTGAAAGTTGTAGGCGCTTGAGTCCGGAACCTTAACGCCGTAACCCAAAAAACCTCATTAGAGTAAAATGAGGTTTTTGCTTTTCAAAATTTTCTATTCGATTATCAATTAGCTTTTGAACTCGCTTGTTTTATGGAAATCAATATCAGGATAATCCTGCTTGGTTAAATTAATCATGTATTCGCTATCCGATAAATAAACAGGATTTGCCTCTTTATCGAAACCGATATGCTGCTGCTTACGCTTTACAAACTCATCTAATTTTTTTCTATCGGTAGAAGTTACCCAGCTGGAACGCGTATAGCTTAGCGTACGAAACCTACATTTTGCACCATATTCATGCTCCAGTCTGAAATTAATTACTTCAAACTGTAATTCGCCAACTGCGCCAATTACTTTCCGGTTTCCGGGCTGCATCACAAATAGTTGCGCCACACCTTCATCAGTTAATTGCTCAATTCCTTTTTCCAATTGTTTGGTACGCATCGGATCCATATTTTCTACCTCTTTAAAAATCGACGGAGAGAAACTCGGAATGCCTTTAAACTGTAATTTTTCGCCTTCTGTTAACGTGTCGCCAATTTTAAAGTTGCCGCTATCATACAAGCCGACTACATCTCCCGGCCATGCCTCTTCAACAATACTTTTCTCATTTGCCATAAAATCCATCGGGTTAGAAAATTTAAGTTTCTTATCCTGACGGGTATGGTAGTAAAATTTATTTCGCTCAAATTTGCCAGAACATATCCTTAAAAAGGCAATCCTATCCCGGTGTTTAGGGTCTAAATTGGCATGAATTTTAAATACAAATCCACTAAAGTTTTTCTCTTCTACCAAAACGTCACGCTCTTCAGCTTCCCTGTGCCGCGGACTAGGCGCAATGTCGATAAACGTGTCCAAAAGTTCCTTAATACCAAAGTTATTTATCGCGCTCCCAAAAAACACCGGCGCTACCAAACCATCAGTATATAAATCTTTCTCAATTTTACCGTAAATGCCATCCACCAGTTCAACGTCATCTTTAAGGTTGTTTATTTCATTTTCCTTAAGGTAATTCAGCAAAGAAGGGTCATTCAAATCATTTGCCGCCACAACCGAATCAGTTACCTTGGTTTTATCAGAATTGAATAAATTTAAATGTTTATTGTAAATGCTATAAACGCCTTTAAAGGTGTGTCCCTGCCCAATAGGCCATGAAAGCGGGCATAAACTGATGTTAAGTTTTTCCTCAATTTCATCTAATAAATCGTAAGCCTCTTTCCCCTCGCGGTCCATTTTATTTATGAAAATGATTACCGGCGTATTCCGCATCCGGCAAACCGACATCAATTTTTCCGTCTGTTCCTCCACACCTTTCACACAATCTACAACCAAAATTACACTATCTACGGCCGATAAAGTCCGGTAGGTATCTTCAGCAAAATCCTTGTGGCCGGGGGTGTCTAAAATATTAATTCGCTTGCCGCTGTATTCGAAACCCATTACCGAGGTTGCCACCGAAATTCCACGCTGTTTCTCAATTTCCATAAAATCGGAAGTATTGCTCTGGTTCGCTTTGTTACGTTTTACCGCTCCAGCCGTATTAATTGCACCACCAAAAAGAAGAAACTTTTCCGTTAATGTGGTTTTACCCGCATCGGGGTGACTAATAATTGCAAAGGTTTTACGTTTTTCTATTTCAGGGTTAAGCATAATAAAATTTTGGGTAAAAAAGGGTGATGAAACCTAGGTTAAAGAAATTTAACTGCGATAAGATTTGAATAATTTTGTTTCATCAGCCTGCAAAGATAAGAATTATGGTTAACTGTTTAAACTGCTTAATTGTTTAATCTGCAAGCGCATGTTTGCAATAAACATTCTATCTTAAAAGCCTGATAAATATTTTTAGAAAAGCAAATTTAGTGTTGCTTGGGAACGACCGCCCCGCCATTTATTTCAATCTTTTTTAAGCTTCTGGTCTGCTCATAATCACGCCTCAAGCGGCATAACAAGTCAAAAATTCCTTTTCGTGAGCTGCATAAAAAAGTATTTTCATTACTGTCGGGTTTATTAAACCTCTTTTAGCGCTTCGTGGTTCCGTTTGCCCACCTAAAAGCGCCGGCCCAAACATTTTAAACCTGACTGGAGCGGCAGCCGCCGATTTTTCTTCGGCGCTACAGCGAAAGGTAAGCAGTTTACAATAGAAAGCCGAACGTAAATTTCCAGAAAAGAAAAATCAATTTTCCAGTCAGATTATGAATAAATCATGCCTATTTTTGTGCTAAAGTTGTTAGCTTTAGTAATCCCTCCAAAGTAAAGCAAACCAAAATTTTAAGTCGATGCCACAATTGGAAGAAATTTCTATGCCTGCAGAAATTGCTGCAAAATTTATTAATTACACTTCAAAACATGTTTTCTTAACCGGGAAAGCCGGTACTGGTAAGACAACCTTTTTAAGGAAATTAATCCAGCTTACCCACAAAAAAGCTTTAATTTGTGCACCAACGGGCATTGCGGCAATTAATGCGGCGGGGGTAACCATACATTCTCTATTTCAACTGCCTTTTGGGGCGTTCTTTCCTGATGCTGCAGGCAATTTAATTAATCAAAACATCACTTTTAATTTTAATACGCCGAGAACAATTGTTAAGCATTTAAATATGCAGGGCAATAAAAGGCGTATGATCCAGGAGCTCGAACTTCTTGTGATTGATGAGGTGAGTATGTTGCGTGCTGATATGCTCGATGCAATTGATTTTTCACTTCGGTACATTCGCAGAAGCAGAAATGTGCCCTTTGGCGGCGTGCAACTGCTTTTTATTGGCGATTTGCACCAATTGCCTCCTGTAGTTAAAAATGATGAGTGGCGGGTTATGGCTGGTTTTTACAAAAGCATTTACTTTTTCGATGCGCTTGCACTTCAAAATAACCCACCGGTATATATTGAACTGGATAAGATTTACCGGCAGGATGATGCCGTATTTATTGATCTGCTGAATAACCTTCGAAACAACAAAATAACACCAGAAGATACGGCTCTGCTTCGCCAACATTTTCAGCAGGATTTTAAGCCTGCCGCCAATGAAAATTACATCACGCTAACTACGCACAACAATAAAGCCGATGCGATTAACAGGGAAAGGCTGACGCAACTGAAAACAAAATCTTATTTTTTTGATGCCAAAATAACCGGCGAGTTTAGCGAATATGCTTATCCGAATGAAAAAAGTTTAGAGCTTAAAGTTGGCGCACAGGTAATGTTTATCAAAAACGACATGACTGCCGATAAACGCTATTACAATGGCAAAATTGGCGTTGTGCACCATATCGAAAAGGATATTATAGAAATTAAACTGCCGGAAGAGCAAACCATTATTGCCGTTTCGCCATATACCTGGGAAAATGTAAAGTATAAATTGAACGAAGCCACCAATGAAATTGCAGAAAATGTTGCGGGTTCGTTTGTTCAATATCCATTAAAATTAGCCTGGGCAATTACGGTTCACAAAAGTCAGGGTTTAACTTTTGATAAGGCAATAATTGACATTGGGGATGCATTTGCGCCCGGCCAGGCCTACGTCGCGCTTTCGCGTTTACGCTCGTTAAAAGGCTTGGTGCTCACTTCGCACCTGCGTGAAAATGGCTTACAGCAGGATCAAAACATTCATTATTTCTCAAACACCAAACAGCCTGCAGATATTCTTAAACAACAAATTAGTTTTGAGAGTTACGATTTTATTAGAACTTATTTACTTGCAGCTTTCGATTTTAACCTGGTTCGTTATTACCTGAAAGAGCATGTAGAAACCTTCGATAAAAGTGAGGCAAAATCGACCAAGCAACGTTATGACAGCTGGACGATGGATTTGTATAAGGAATTTCAGAAAATTACGGCTACTGCCGACACTTTCATTAATCAGCTCAAAAATCTCTTTTCACAACAAACTGAACACACTTTGTTTAACGTTTCGAAAAGAGTTGAGGCAGCGCTAAAATATTTTAATCCGCTTGTAAAAGAAGTATCTGATAAATTTTTGGCGCAAATTGAATCGGTAAAAGAAGAGAAGGGGATTAAAACTTACTTAACCGAACTCCTGGAACTAGAAATTCTTGTTTATGAACAGCTGAAAAAAATGCACAAAAGTAAGGCGTTATTGCTGGCCATTATCCATGGCAAAGAATTTAGCAAAGCGGATACAGATGCCTTGCTAAACATTGCTGAACGTAACAACCAGTTGCAAAAAGCGATTCAGCTGAAAGGTCAGGTTTTGAAAGTGAAGTCGGCTGTTGAAAAGAAGAAAAAGGAACCAAAGGTAGATACGAAGTTAATCAGTTTTGAACTTTTTGAACAAGGCAAAAGTTTAGAAGAAATTGCGAAAGAGCGTGGTTTTTCTGTTGGAACGATTGAAGGGCATTTAGCTTATTATGTGTCAACACAGCAAATTGATGTTTCGAAGTTAGTTAAGCAGAACAAAATTAAAAACATTAGTGACGCTGTTGAAAGCCAGAAAACAAAATCGATGGCCACCATTCGTGAATTTCTTGGCAAAGATTACTCCTTTGGCGAAATTAAACTGGTGCTGGCATCGTTATCTCCGTCTGAAGAATAGGGCGTTAAAATCGTGCAACTCGCTGAAACAACGAAAAACTTTGCGAACTTTGCGGTTAAATGGAGAAAGTTAACCTTTTAGCGCAATACATGCCCCCAGAGGCGGCGCCGCTAATTGCAAAGTGGATAGATTATTTTCAATGCGAATTTAAAATCGCGAAAACCCGTTCTACTAAGCTTGGCGATTACCGTCACCCTTTTCGGGATAAAGGCCACCGTATTTCAGTAAATTTTAATTTAAATAACTACGCTTTTCTGGTTACAACCGTTCATGAATTTGCGCATCTGCTAACCTGGAACGACTACAAAAACAAAGTAAAACCACATGGTTCGGAATGGAAAAAAAACTTTCAACGCATGATGGTGCCATTTTTCGACATGAACATTTTTCCTTCAGATATCCACAAGGCAATTGATAATTATATGTCGAATCCTGCAGCATCTAGTTGCTCGGATTTACATCTTTCGAGGGCTTTGAAAAAATATGATTCTGATAAAACTGAAACTTTACATTTAGAGCAAATCCCTAGAGATTCTGTTTTCAAGATAAAAGACGGGCGACGGTTTAAAAAAGGCGAAAGGATTAGAAAACGCTACCGCTGTGTCTGTCTCGATGATAAAAGGATATATCTTTTTAATCCTCTGGCTGAAGTTTTTCTTATTGAGCCATAGCGCCAATTATCAATTAATGTTTGTTTAATTTGAAAGCCTGTACAAATTTAAACAAACTCGAATTTATCTCCATCAAATAAGCCTTTGTCGCTGAGTTTTAAACGCGGGATAACCAGCAAAGCCATAAATGAAAGCGTCATAAACGGAGCAACCAGCGTAGAACCCAGTTCTTTTGCAAACTTATCAATCAGCGTATAACTTTCTGCAACTTTATAGCCGTTTTGATTGCTCATTAAACCTGCAACAGGCAGCGCCAGCACCTCTTCCCTTCCATTTCCAACCGCTACTACGCCCCCGGTTGCTTTAATAACCAGATTTACAGCATCGCAAATAGTTTCATCATCTACGCCTACGGCGATAATGTTATGGCTGTCGTGCGCCACACTGGATGCAATTGCTCCTTGCTTTAAACCAAAGTTTTTAACAAATGAAATGGCTATTGGCGCATCATGGTAACGGTTTAAAACAACCATTTTTAGAATATCATTCTTCAAATCGGAAACCATGTTTCCGTCTAAAACGAATGGCTTTGCCGAAATTCGATTCGTAATTAACTGACCATCCAATGCTTCGATAACAGGAATTGTATCTTGCCCGGTATAAGGGTAAATAAAATCTTTTACGTCTTTTACGCTACAATCGAACTGATTTACCGATGCGCCGTCATTGGTATGTTTTACCCAATCCCCAACAACATTACCGTTTTCGGCAAGCAGCACACCTTCAATATAAGTTTGCAAAACGTTGAAGTCTTGTAAATCCTGTACCACAATAAAATCAGCAGCATCACCAATTTGCAATACGCCTACATCAAGTTTATAGTGCTTAACAGGATTTATACAGGCAGCCTGAAGAACGTTGAAAATATTAATTCCTTTGGCAACTGCTCTGGCACAAAGTTTATTAATGTGGTTTTCCACTAAACTATCGGGATGCTTATCATCGCTGCAAAACATAATCTTTTCCGGCCAGTCATTTAGTAAATCAATTAAAGCCTCGAAATTTTTTGCCGCACTTCCTTCGCGGATAAGGATTTTCATTCCGCGTTGGAGCTTATCCAGTGCTTCTTCAGCGGTGAAACATTCATGATCTGTAGAAATACCTGCGTCAATATATTGCTGAACCGCATCGCCACGTAAACCTGGTGCATGCCCATCAACCGGCTTCCCAAGCGCATGCGCAGCAGCAATCTTTTTCAATACTTCTTCATCTTTGTAAAGCACGCCAGGGAAATTCATCATTTCACTTAAATATTTTATCTCTGGCCGCTGTAAAAGTAATTTAACGTCATCATGATTTAACTCCGCACCTGCGGTTTCGAAAATTGTTGCAGGAACACAACTTGGAGCGCCAAAATTAAATTTAAAAGGGACGGTTTCACCATTCTCAATCATAAATTCCACACCTTCCATACCGCAAACGTTGGCAATTTCATGCGGGTCGCTAACGGTAGAAACGGTTCCGTGAACTACTGCCAACCTGGCGAATTCACTAGGAATGAGCATACTGCTTTCAATGTGAACATGGCTGTCTATAAAGCCCGGAAGAATAAAAGGCGTATCAATTTTAGCACCCGAAATTTTACTAATGGCTTTTATTTTCCCATCCTCTACCTCAATTCCGCCGAAGTAAATATTTCGCAATTTGATATCGACTATGTTCCCCTCAACTTTAAAACTGCTCATTTATATTTTTTTAATTTAAAAAGGATTTACTGTTAATTGTTCCTAAAAGACGACTCCAACTGATAAATTTCAACAATAAACCAAGCCTAATATTTCAATAGCTTATCAATCGTTTCTGCCAGTCTTGCTTTAGCCAGGAAATCCTCTTCAAGCACTTTGCTCATTGGTATAGCGGTATCCAAACTGGCGCACCGTAAAATCGGCGCATCCAGATACTGGAAACAATGTTCGCTTATCCACGCCGAAATTTCAGCACCAAAACCATTTGTTAAGGTATCTTCATGTAAGATCAAAACTCGTCCTGTAGATTTTACTGTTGCTAAAACCGTCTCTTTATCCCAGGGCTGCAGGGTTCTTAAATCGATTAAAGTTGCACCGCAATCGGGGTTGTTTTTGATAAATTCCAATGCCCAATGAACGCCCAAGCCGTAGGTGATGATTGCAAATTTATTCCCATTCGCCAAGGTTGCGGCCTTTCCAATCTCTGTGGTATAGTAACCATCCGGAATAGGTGCAGATAAACTTCTGTACAGATATTTATGTTCAAAGTATAGCACAGGGTTTGGATCTTCTATCGCGGCAAGCAGCAGACCTTTTGCATCATCCGGGAAAGCCGGATAAACAATTTTCAACCCTGGTGTTTTAATAAACCAGGCCTCGTTACTTTGCGAGTGGAATGGCCCTGCGCCTGTGCCGGCGCCGGTTGGCATCCGAACTACAACGTCTGCCTTTTCACCCCAGCGATAATGGGTTTTTGCCAAATTATTTACAATTTGATTGAAACCGACCGTCACGAAATCGGCAAACTGCATTTCTACCACCGCTTTATAGCCATTAATGGATAAACCTAAACCTGCACCAACAATTGCCGATTCGCAAATGGGTGTATTCCGTACCCGGCCTTTTCCAAATTTTGCGGTAAAGCCGTCGGTAATTTTAAAAGCGCCGCCATAATCCGCAATATCTTGTCCCATTAGTACAAGGTTTGGATATTTTTGCATGGCCAAATCCAACCCATCGCTTATGGCATCTAAATATCTTTTTTCGGTGGATGACTGACCAGGTATAACCACCTTTTGCTGATAAGGAAAGTACATATCTGTCTCTTCCCGCACCGCGTTTGCCTCAGGCTCAGGTTCATCAAAGGCTTCTTCCACCTCCAATTCTATTTCTTTCTTGATTTCAGTTTTTATAGCACTTACTGAATCAGGCGTTAAAACACCTTGTTCAACCAGATAGGATTCGAAATTGCTTAAGGGATCTTTCTTCTCCCATTCATCGAACAATTCCTGAGGAACATATTTGGTACCAGAAGCCTCCTCGTGTCCGCGCATTCTAAACGTTAAGCACTCTACCAAAACAGGACGCGGATCTTTTCTCAATTCATTTGCCAGTTGATTAATGGTATCAAAAACTTCGAGAATATTATTACCATCAATCTGAACACCTTCAATGCCGTAGCCTATGGCCTTGTCGATAAGGTTTTTGCACTTAAACTGCTCTGATTTTGGCGTAGATAACCCATATCCATTATTTTCTATCAGGAAAATAACAGGCAGGTTCCAAACAGCAGCAACGTTAACTGCTTCATGAAAATCACCCTCGCTTGTTGCGCCGTCGCCAGTATAAACTAAAGTTGCCTTTTGCTGGTTGTTCAAAACGTCGGCCAATGCAATCCCATCAGCTAAAGCCATTTGAGGCCCGAGATGAGAAATCATGCCGATGATTTTATAATCTTGTGTACCAAAATGAAAGGAGCGGTCCCGGCCTTTGGTAAAGCCCGATTGTTTGCCTTGCCATTGCGCCATTAATCTTTTTAAAGGAATATCCCGGGAGGTGAAAACACCGAGATTTCGATGCATTGGCAGAATATATTCGTCGGCCTCCATGGCCAAAGTAGAACCAACGGCAATGGCTTCCTGACCGATTCCTGAAAACCATTTTCCAATTCTGCCCTGACGCAAAAGTTTAAGCATCTTTTCCTCCACCATCCGAGGATAAAGCAATCTTTTATATAAACTCAGTAAGAATTTGTCGTCTTTGTCCCGGCGGTTGAAATGCATATAAAATTTGAAAAAAAATCGACCATTCTTCAGCTTTAACTAAATCCTGATTGGTGAATTTAAAAAAACACTCGCGTCTTTATCTTAGGTTCTCTGTTTAAAATTAACATAGTATCTGCTCTTTAGACTTTAGCTCACGCAAATGAATTGACAGATGCTGCTTGCAATTGGAAAAAACGCCTTCAAAAAACACTTGCGATTGGGCGAAGCATTTTGCCGATACGCTATCCTGAATTTAGGAAATTGCACTCAACAATTCGAGTTCCCGTTAATTTTCCTTGCTCTTTTTCAACTCTTCCCATTGCTTCGCGAAAGATTTGTCTGCAACTTTAGGCATCTCGCGATATTTACCCCAACTTTTTCTAAAAAATGTTTTCAGCATGAAATTTTTAAATTTCCCACCAAAAAAATCCATCCATTTACGATTTTGCATCATACGGTTAAACATGCCCCAACCCACTTCTTCCACCTTTCCGTTTTCGTGGCTTGTTGCCGCATCTCTACGGTTCAGCAATAACATTTTATGAATATCGATTTTTACAGGACAAACTTCAGAGCATTTTCCGCAAAGGCTGGAGGCGTAGCTTAAATGTTTAAACTCTTCCATCCCTTTTAAATGAGGTGTAATTACCGAGCCAATTGGTCCGCTATAAGTGGTATTGTAAGTATGGCCGCCAATATTTTTATAAACAGGGCAGGCATTTAAACAGGCGCCACAACGGATGCAATACAAACCTTGTCGCTGATCTTTCTGAGCCAGCAAATTCGTACGCCCGTTATCTAACAAAATGACGTACATTTCTTCCGGTCCGTCAGTTTCATTCGGTTGGCGGGGGCCGCTTAAAATGGTATTGTAAACTGTTAAATTTTGCCCGGTGCCGTGCGAAGCAAGTAAAGGCCAAAACAAATCAAGATCTGCAATTGATGGTATTATTTTTTCTATGCCAACAATGGCAATGTGTATTTTAGGGAAAGTGGTGCTCAGGCGGGCATTTCCCTCATTTTCGGTAATGGCAATACTCCCAGTATCTGCAATTAAAAAGTTTCCGCCGCTAATGCCTATGTCGGCATTTAAATATTTATCACGAAGTAATTCTCTTGCTTTTTGAACGAGTTGAGGTGGGGTAGCGTCAATCGGTGTTCCGAATTTATCGTGAAATAACTGCGCAATGTCTGTTGCGCTAAGGTGCATTGCAGGGGTAACAATATGGTAAGGCGCCTGGCCGAGCAGCTGAACAATATATTCGCCTAAATCACTCTCTAACGATTCTATTTGATTACGCTCCAGGAAATCATTCAGGTGAATTTCTTCGGTCGTCATCGATTTAGATTTGATAACCGTTTTTCCGTTTTTTCTTCTGATGATTTTTAAGATTTCCTGCTGCGCTTCTTCGGCATCGTTTGCCCAGATAACTTTTCCGCCTCTGCGCTGGAAATTAGATTCAAACTCGGGCAGAAATTTATCGAGATTTTCCATCACACGCCATTTTACAACATGTGCTTTCTTTTTTGATGCCTCGAGGTTTTCGAACTTTGATAAGCCTCGCTCTACTGCCGTATTGTATTTGCCAATATTATAATTAATGGTTTTACGATGCGGTAAATCGAACGCTTTCTCATCAGATTTCTCTAAAAATTCTTCGGCAGTTTTCATCATATCTCAAAGATAGGAATTTCTATTGCCGCCAAAAGTAATGTGCATAAAAAAGCCTCCCGAATAATCGGGAGGCTCAATATTTTTACTTTATTATTTCTTTGGGTTACCTTTTCCATCCATATCAACAACCGGACGTTTAGCCTGATTAGCCAACTCCCATGCAATATAGTAGGTTAAATGTGCCCTTTTTGCTAATAATTCGAAGTTAATTTTGCTTACCTCATCACCTGGTCTGTGGTAGTCTTGTTGCAACATACCATCATAATAAAAGATAATCGGAATGCCTAATTTCGCAAAATTGTAATGGTCTGAACGGTAATAGATTTGCTCAGGATCTTTCGGATCATCGTATTTAAAATCCAGCTTCATTTTAGTGTAGGTTGCATTTACACGTTCCTGCAAATTAGCCAAATCGCTGCTCAACATTTTCGAACCAACGGAGTAGATGTAGTTTGCAGAATCTGGTTTACCTAAATATTCCTCGCCAATGCGGCCAATCATATCTGTGTTTAAGTCTGCAATTGTGTTCTCAACAGGAAATACCGGATGCTCTGAATACCACTCAGAACCCCATAAGCCTTTTTCTTCACCCACAACAGTCATAAATAAAATACTGCGCTTTTGCCCTTTACCTGCTTTTTTTGCATCAGCAAATGCTTTTGCCATTAACAAAACACCAGTTGTTCCAGAGCCGTCATCGTCGGCACCGTTATTAACTTTATCTGTCGCATTTGGGTCAGTAACCAATCCAATGTGATCATAATGACCTGTTAAAACCAATACTTCTTTTTTAAGTACAGGATCAGAACCTTCCAGGAAACCTAAAACATTTTCACACCGAACAGGCGTTTCAGTTTTTGCTGCACTGGCAGAAAATGGAACGTTTAGAACCTGAGAAGCCGGCGCCTGACTATCAACAATTTTCTTTTGTAAATCTGCAACTGTTGTGTTTGATGCTTTTAAGAGCTCGTTCGCCACAGTAGTAGAAATCGAAATACGCGGGATATCATTTTGCTTCTGCGCTTCTAAGGCAGCATTCGTTTTAACGAATACCCGTCCTTTGTTTAAAGTTTGCTTTGTGTTATCCGTAATTCTATCAACCATTGGGTCGATAAGAATAATGGCTTTTACCTGATTTTCAGCAAAATATTTTGCTCTTGATTCAAGCATGGCACGATAAGCTTGTCTGTCTACTCTCGTTCCGGCTTTCACAGTCGGATCACCCGCACTAAACATCATTACCACTTTACCTTTGATATCGGTTCCAGCGAAATCGTTGTAACCGCCTTTGTTTATTGCGTAACCCACAAAAACAATTTGATCAGTTGAAAACGTAAATCCTTTATCACTGATTAAGGTTGGAGAAACGATATAGTCTTTTTGATACTCTTTTGGCTGGCCATTTACGGTCAACTGACTTTGTTTAAGGGTAACATTTACCAGATCAATTTTCTGGAAATATTCGCCGTTAACCGGTCCTTTTAAACCGATTGATTTAAAATAGTTGCGAATGTAATCTGCTGCCATCCAGGCGCCTTTTGTACCAGTCTCACGACCTTCGTACTCATCAGAAGCTAAAACAGAAAGGTGTTTAAAGCCATCGGCAGGATTAATCGCCTTGCCAAATTTAATTGCATCCTTGTTGGCCACAAGTGGTTTAACTTGTGCAAAGCAGCCAATACTAAGTACGGAAGCTAAGCCAAGGGTTAAAAATTTTTTGTTCATTATATAGTAAAAGTTAGTTTCTGATAATTAGCAGGATATTTTATCAACCCTGTTTTGGTGGCGACCACCTTCAAATTTGGTAGTTAAAAAAGTGGTTGTAATCTCTGTTGCAAGCGCATCAGATACAAAACGTGCCGGAATACATAATACGTTAGCATTATTGTGCTTTCTAACTAAAGATGCAACTTCATTTTCCCAGCACAAACCGGCTCTGATTCCCTGGTGTTTGTTTGCCGTTATTGCAACACCGTTTGCAGAGCCGCAAAGTAAAATACCAAAATCAAAAGCACCGTTTTCTACAGCCGAAGCAACCGGGTGAGCAAAATCCGGATAGTCTACAGAATCTGCCGTGTGTGTTCCGAAATCCTCAACTTCATAGTCTGCCAAAAAATTTTTCAATAATTCCTTTTGGTCGAAACCTGCATGATCTGAACCAATTGCAATTTTAATTTTGGTGTTTGTCATCCGTCAAATTTATAGAGAAATATGAAATCTCTGCGTAATGTTTTTGTTAGTTAGCGTAGAACTCAGCCTCCGCTTTTTTCTTCTTTTTTTCGATGTATGCCGAAACAAAAATACTGGCCTCATACAATAAAAACAAAGGTGCAGCTACTGTAAGCATTGTTAAAATATCTGGTGTTGGCGTTACTATTGCTGCGATAATTAGAATAATAACCGCGGCATATCTCCTGCTCGAACGCATTAGCTTTGGCGTCATCAAGCCTAATTTCGATAAAATGAAAATAATGATTGGCAATTCAAAAATAATACCTGTTCCAAGTGTTAAAGTAGCAATAGAGGATACATATGAATCGACCGTGAATGTATTTTTAATTTCAGAGCTGACCGTGTAACCCGTTAAAAAGTTAATGGACAATGCGCAGATAATGAAATATCCGAATACAATACCGATGATAAAAAGTACCGATGCAAAAAACACAAATCCGCTTGCAGATTTACGTTCTTTCTCATGTAAAGCAGGCTTAACAAAGCGCCAGATTTCCCACAGGAGATACGGAAAACCGAGTACAATACCACACATAACACAAACGTTAAGCTGCAGATTAAACTGGCCTGCCATTTCAGTGTTGATAATTTCACCGTTGATTTTGGTGATACACATGTCTTTGCCTAAAGATGGGAAATGTTCAACCAGTTTACACATCATTCTGTAAGTCCAGAAATCTGGTTTTTTAGGCCCGAAAATTATCTTGTCAAGAATTTCTTCATTAAAGTAAAATGCGATTCCTGTAAAGACAGCGATGGCGATTACGGCTCTGATTAAGTGTTTACGGAGAACATCGAGGTGATCGAAAAAAGACATTTCTGCCTCGAGGGTTGTGCTCTTTTGTCCGATAGCTTTTGTAAGTAATGATTTTTTAGTGTCGCTCATGTTGAAAACAAAAATACCATTCTAAATGAATAGAATGGTATTTACGTGTTAAATATAGAAATAGTTTATATTATTCTGAAAATTCAAATGTTTCCATAAATTTTGTTGTGAAATTTCCGGCCCTAAAGTTCGGATCTTTCATTAACTGTAAGTGAAATGGAATGGTTGTTTTTACACCTTCGATTACAAACTCACCTAAAGCACGTTCCATTGTACAAATGGCTTCTTCCCTTGTTTGAGCAACGCAAATCAACTTTGCAATCATCGAATCGTAGTTTGAAGGAATTTGATAACCTGCATAAACATGGGTATCTACACGCACACCATGACCGCCTGGCGAGTGAAAATTGGTAATTTTACCTGGCGACGGGCGAAAATTATTTGCAGGGTCTTCTGCGTTAATCCGGCACTCAATTGCATGCATATCCGGAAAATAATTTTTACCTGAAATAGGGATTCCAGCGGCAACTTTGATTTGCTCCTTAATTAAATCGAAATTAATTACCTCTTCTGTAACCGGGTGCTCTACCTGGATACGGGTATTCATTTCCATAAAGTAAAAATTACGGTGCTTATCTACCAGGAACTCAATTGTTCCGGCGCCTTCGTAATTTACGGCCATTGCACCTTTTATCGCAGCTTCACCCATTCGTACGCGTAGTTCGTCTGTCATAAACGGAGAAGGAGATTCTTCAACCAATTTCTGGTGACGGCGCTGAATAGAGCAATCTCTTTCTGAAAGATGGCAGGCTTTACCAAACTGGTCGCCAATAATCTGAATTTCTATGTGGCGAGGATCTTCGATGTACTTTTCTAAATATAAACCATCGTTACCAAAGGCGGCACCAGATTCCTGGCGGGCACTATCCCAGGCATTTTCAAAATCTTCATCTTTCCAAACCACCCGCATACCACGGCCACCACCACCGGCAGTAGCTTTAAGTATAACCGGATAACCCATTTCATTAGCAATTCCAATACCTTCTTTAACGCTGGTAAGCAAGCCTTCAGAACCTGGAATTGTTGGTACACCCGCAATTTTCATGGTTTCTTTAGCCGAAGCTTTATCACCCATACCATTAATCTGCTCGGGCGTTGCACCGATAAATTTAATGCCATACTCGCGGCAAATATTCGAAAACTTAGCGTTTTCGGATAAAAAGCCATAACCCGGATGAATCGCATCTGCATTAGTTAATTCTGCAGCTGATATAATATTTGGGATATTCAGATATGAATCTTTACTTGGCGGTGGGCCAATACAAACAGCCTCATCAGCAAAACGTACATGCAAACTCTCCCTATCAGCAGTAGAGTAAACTGCAACCGTTTTGATGCCCATTTCCTTACAGGTACGGATAATACGCAAAGCGATTTCGCCCCTGTTGGCAATTAGTATTTTTTTAAACATGATTTTTTAATTGATGATTACACCCATGGATGGACTACACCGATTCTTTGACAATTACTATTGTAACTGAAACAGTGCACACACCTCAAATATGTGAAATCAATTTTTAAATAGGTTCTACTAAAAATAATGGTTGGTCGTACTCTACCGGCGAGGCATTATCAACCAGAATCTTAACGATACGGCCTGAAACTTCGCTTTCAATTTCGTTGAAAAGCTTCATTGCTTCAATGATACAAATTACTTTACCGGTTGCAACTTCATCACCAACGTTAACAAACATAGGCTTATCCGGACTTGATGAACGGTAGAAGGTGCCAATCATTGGCGATTTAATGGTAATGTATTTCGAGGTATCTTCTGCAGCTGGAACAGCTGGAGTTGAAGCTGCCGGTGCAGTAGGAGCTGTAGCAACCGGTGCTGCTGCCTGTAAAAGCGGAGCTTGCGGTACAGTTGCGTGCACAACCGTAGGCGCCTGGTTTGTTTTAATTGTAATTTTGAAATTCTCTTGCTCGATTGCAACTTCATTTACACCAGAACGAGAAACAAATTTAATCAGTTCCTGTATTTGTTTGATATCCATTTTTTAGGCTAGTTATTGTAAAAAATAGTGTTTATTGAATTAACTAAGTTATACTTTTTTTGTTTTAAATTTTAGTTGGTTAGCTGTTTGAGTGTTCTTATTTAGCAAGCCCCTTATTAATATGACGCTGCCTGAAAAAAACCGACTAACTGTTGTATGCCCACTTAAGGTAGATAGAACCCCAGGTAAAACCGCCACCAAAAGCAGCCAATACGATGTTATCGCCTTTCTTTAACCTGCTTTCCCATTCCCATAAACATAATGGAATTGTTCCGTTTGTGGTATTGCCGTAGCGTTCTATATTAATCATTACCTTATCGGTTGTTACACCCATTCGGTTTGCGGTTGCATCTATAATACGTTTGTTTGCCTGATGAGGCACTAACCATGCAACATCGTCAGCCGTAAGGCTGTTGCGTTCCATAATTTCTGCAGCAACATCTGCCATGTTTGTAACGGCAAACTTAAACACTGTTGGCCCTTCCTGATGCGCATAATGCTCTCTTGCATCAATTGTTTCGTGGGTTGCCGGCTTAACTGAACCGCCCGCCTTCATACCTAAGAAATCTCTTCCTGCACCATCAGTTCTTAAAATCGAATCCTGAATGCCGAGGCCTTCTTCATTTGGCTCGAGCAATGCACAACCACAGCCATCACCAAAAATAATGCAGGTTGTACGGTCTTCGTAATTAATTATCGACGACATTTTATCGCCGCCAACAACCAATACCTTCTTATGTCTTCCTGATTCTATAAAAGAGGCGCCTGTAGAAAGGCCAAAAATAAAGCCAGAACAGGCCGCTTGTAGATCGTAACCCCAGGCATTCGAAGCACCAATTTTATCCGCTAAAACGTTAGCCGTAGCAGGAAAAGTAAAATCAGGAGTAGTGGTGCAAAAAATAATTAATTCAATTTCCTTTGCATCAATACCTCTCTTTTTTAGCAAACCATTTACAGCATGAACGGCCATATCTGATGTTCCCAGCCCTTCTCCTTTTAAAATTCTGCGCTCTTTAATCCCAGTTCTGCTGGTAATCCATTCATCCGAAGTATCAACCATGGTTTCTAACTCTGCGTTTGTAAGCACATAGTCGGGGACGTAACCATTTACTGCTGTAATAGCAGCGTGAATTTTACTCATTTTAAAAATTTTAATGAATTATTTAAATGCCACTCTAATTTTTTCTACTAATCCGGTTGTTATCATCTCACGCGATTGCAGAACCATGTTTTTCACCGCCAGCGGACTTGAAATTCCGTGCCCGATTACAACCGGAGCATTAACGCCCAAAACGGGGCTGCCTCCGTATTGCTCGTAATTGAAACGATCGAAAAACTCATCTTTCATGCCTTTTTTTACGGTAAGCACATAAAATGATTCTGCTAATTTTAGCACTACATTCCCTGTAAAACCGTCGCAAACAATAACATCCGCTTTATCATTAAACAAATCCCTTCCCTCTACATTACCAACAAAATTGAATAAATTCGTGTCTTTCATTAAAGGGAAAGTGGCCATGCTGAGCATGTTGCCTTTTTCATCTTCTTCGCCTATATTTAATAACGCAACTTTAGGGGAATTTATTTGCCATAAATTTTCTGCATATAAACTTCCTAACACACCGAACTGCAATAAAATATCTGGCTTGCAATCTGCATTAGCGCCAACATCAAGCAATAAGCCTGTGCCACCTTTTATTTTCGGAAGAATTGTACATAAACATGGGCGGATAATGCCCGGAATTGTTTTAACGCTAAAAACTGCGCCAACAAGCATAGCGCCAGAATTGCCTGCACTTGCAAACGAATCGATTTTGCCTTCCTTTAAAAGGTTAAAGCCAACAGCTATGCTCGATTTAGGTTTCTGAACAATTGCTTTTGTGGGGTGTTCGCCCATACCAATTACTTCATCAGTATGAACGTATTCAAAATGATCCGGATTAAATCCTTCTTCTGCGAGAATTGGTTTAATCTGTTCGGTATCGCCGATAAGAACGAGGTGTTCTCCAGCGTTTAGCGATTGATGAGCTGCTATTGCTCCTAAAACAATTGCTTTAGGAGCATAGTCTCCGCCCATTATGTCGAGGCCTATTTTCATAGAAAAAATCTGTCTGTGTTAGTTTAGGTTAATCCTAAAAATTTCAGTTGACTAAGGTATGACTAAAGCCGCTGAAAACACAAACAATTTTTTAAGAAAATTACCCGATTTGAGTATTTTCGATAACCAATTTACCGTTATAGTATAGGTTACCATCAACGTTGTAAGCACGGTGAGGTACGTGGATAGCACCTGTTGCTGAGCATGTTGCTAAAGAAGGAGTCACTGCTTTATAGTGGGTTCTTCTTTTATTCTTTCTCTGTTTCGAGATTTTCCGTTTTGGATGTGCCATTGGTGTATAATCTAATTATTTTTTTAACTTATTAAGTGCTTCCCAACGCGGGTCGCTCGATTGTTCATTTTCTTCAGCCTGTTTATCGATAGAAAGTTGTTCTAATCTATCAATCATTTCCTGATCGCACTCCTTACCAGCTTGCTCACAGTTTTTAATATAAGGCACCGCTACGTTAATCATTTCGTATAAAGGCCCCGAAATATCAATTGACGTTTCCTTTCTGCTAAGTGAGATAATCTCGTCATCATCACTCTCCAGATTGTCGCCCTCAAATTTTACAATCTGCCTTTCGTACAAATTAACCGGCAATGGAAATTCAGATAAGCATTTATCGCAATCTAAACTTACCGTACCAATAACTTTGAATTTTAATAGCAACATGGTTTCTTGTTTCTCAAGTTCCAGGTTTACTTTTAAATTTCCACTTTTAATTAACGAGTACTCGAAGGCGTTAAAAAAGGTGTCATCAAGCTCATATTCAAACTGATGGCTTCCCAATTTTAATCCGGTAAACGGTACAGAAAATTGTTTTAGCGGGTTCAAAGTACTGTAAAATTTTAGCCTGCAAATGTAGGGATAAAATACTTAGATTAAAAATGTTTTTTTAAAAATTGTTGCCATTCTTAAAGCGAAATTTCAAAATCCCGGCCTGAAATATTATTTTTTTGAAAATCAGTGTCATTGCTAATCGGTCAGGAAACTCCCGCTTTCTGTTCAATCTTTTTTTTTACCTGTAAGCAGTACTATTAAAAAAAAAGTATTTTCACGGCAATCGGGTTTAATTAACAACGGCCTTTGCTAAAAAACCAAGCGCTTAATTTTTAGCCAAAACCATTTCTTTGTTGTTCCTGCTCCATTCGCTCCATGAACCAACATACAGCTTTGGGATGGGCAAACCTGCATAATTCATCGCTAAAAGCGTATGGCAGGCAGTAATGCCAGAGCCACAGTGAACAATTACTTGTCCAGGCTCAACACCCTCCAAAACTTTTAAATATTTGGCTTCTAAAACCTCAGGACTTAAAAAACGCCCTTCTGCATCTAAATTTTCGGTAAAAGGAATATTCGTTGCGCCCGGAATGTGGCCGGCTATTAAATCAATCGGTTCTGTTAATCCGGCGTAACGGTTTGCATCGCGGACATCAATAACCTTGTAGCCATCGGTTTTAGCTGCTTTTTCAACTTCGCTGATATCAGATAACGGTAAGGTCCAGTTTTGCACATCGTATTTTTCGACTGCTCTAGGGATTTCAACCTTATCAGTTACCGGGAAACCAGCTTTCACAGCGGCCTGGTAGCCACCATTAATCACCTGAACTTTTTCGTGCCCGATTGCGCTTAGCATCCACCATAATCTGGCGGCAGCGTTACCGCCATTTTTATCGTCGTAAACAATAACATGGGTATTTTTTGTAATGCCAAGTTTTTGTAAAACATTGGCAAATTGGTAAGAACCAGGCAATGGGTGGCGACCGCCCAAAGCAAAATCGCCAACATTAGCTAAATCTTCATTCACATCAGCGAATAATGCGCCAGCTAAATGCTCAGTTTCGTAACGCGTTTTAGAGCCGGCACTCGCATCAATAATTACAATTTCATCATCCTGGTTTAACCAGGTTAAATCTTCTGGCTGTATAATTGGAGAAAGTTTTGACATAAAGTTATTTTTTTGGCTTCGTTAATGCTATTAAGCCCAACACAGGCCCAATGGCTAACAACATATAAAGATAGTGTGAATTGATTTCTTTCGCGAACAAATTGATCATTTGAATACTGATGATTGTAATTGCAAACCCAATGCAATTAACCAGCGTTAAAGATGTTCCTCTTAATTTTTCCGGCGCATGCTTGGCCACAAGCGAAGAAAATAATGGCGAATCGGCGGTGCCGGATAAACCCCAGGTAAACAAAAAAGTCAGGAATAAATACATGGAGCTGCTAAAGAGAAATAAAGGAGAAAGTAAACAACATAAACCTGAAAGGGCGAGTGCAATTGTGGCGATTCTTTTTGCTCCAAATCTTTGCGAAAGTAATCCGCCGACCATACAGGAAATGCCTCCTGATGCGATTATCAAAAAAGAAAACAGCGATACGTTAATTGTTGCCGCCGGGTGCGTGCTATTGTAAAGCAGCAACATACCTGGCAAAAACGCCCAGAAAGTGTACAGCTCCCACATGTGGCCGAAATAGCCAAACGCTGCCGCTCTAAAACTCGCGTTTTTGAAACCACTTAACGATGCTACTAAATTAAATTGCTGTGCCGCTACTCGAAACGGGCCATCTGGAACGAGCATAAATATTAAAAATGCACCCAAAACTGCTAATGCGGACGTGGCATAAATAACGTACTCCCAGGCAAAACTGCCCGTAAAATTTTTTAGCAAATGTGGAAATGCAGTACCAAAAACCAGGGCGCCAACTAAAAAACCCAGAGATTTGCCTAAGCCATCCTTAAAGTAATCTGAAGCGATTTTCATACCCACCGGATAAATTCCGGCCAGCATAAATCCGGTTAAGAAGCGAAAAAGCAGCAAGACATTAACTTCTTTCACATCAAGGCAAATGCCTAGGTTAAATAGCGCCGCAGCAATACCGCAAACGAAAAAAACTTTCGAAGGCGAAAAAATATCGGATAGCGCAAAAAATGCAAAAACCAGCGTTCCGCCAATAAAACCAAGCTGAACCATGCTTGTTAAATTGGCTAAAAGGTTCATTTCTTGAGGAAAATTGCCCGTAATATCTGCCAGTACCGCATTACCGGCAAACCAAAGTGAGGTGCAGAGAAACTGCGAAATCACGATAATTGGCAAAATGTATCGATTTGTTGTGGCGCTCATCATTTTTGAGTTGCAAGCACAATTTTAGCCAAATAAACCTGATTGTACGAAAAGCCCCAATTTTTTAATTGGGCTTGCAGGGAAAGCAGGACTTTCGAAACCGATGAAATGCAACGCTTTGCTTTTCAAAAAAAAGCGATTAGTTAATTTTATGAAGCATCATCTTTAATGTCGAACTGTGTTTCGACAATTTTTCCGCCTGTGCGTAACTGGTTGCTTAACATTTCTTCTTGCTCCCTCCGGTTTTTTACGATATGAATTGCCGAAAATAAGGCTTCTGTAAACGAGGTAGAATCAGCCAAATCTTTGCCCGCAATATCGTAACCTGTACCATGATCTGGCGAAGTACGAACAAAATTTAAACCGGCCGTATAATTTACTCCGTTATGAAAAGCAAGTGTTTTAAAAGGAATCAAACCCTGGTCGTGATACATCGCCAAAACGGCATCAAACTGTTTGTAGCTGCCATTGCCGAAAAAGCCATCGGCGGGATAGGGCCCGAAACAAACAATACCCTTGTCGTAAGCTTCCTGTATGGCCGGCGAAATGATTTCAGCTTCTTCAGTGCCCAACAAACCGTTGTCGCTGGCATGAGGATTTAAACCCAAAACCGCAATTTTTGGTTTCTCAATCCAGAAATCTTTCTTTAAGCTTTCGTTTATAAGTTTTATTTTATTGAGGATTTTTTCTTTGGTAATTGCTGTTGGAACAGCCGCTACCGGAATATGACCTGTAACCACACCAACACGCAGATTCTCACTAATTAAAAACATCAGCACATCTTTACTTCCGCTTTTTTCTTGCAAATATTCGGTATGGCCGGGAAATGCAAACGTTTCCGATTGAATGTTGTGCTTATTAATTGGCGCAGTAACCAGGGCGTCGATATCGCCGGCAACCAAATCGGCTGTTGCACGTTCTAATGATAAGAGGGCATATTTTCCACCGGTTTCGGTTATTTGGCCAAGCTCAATTTTCACATCTTCCTCCCAGCAATTAATCATATTTGCTTTTTTAAGCTGCGCTTGATTGGCATGATTAATAACGTTAAAAGTAAAGTCGCCAAGGTTGTTTGCCTTTCTATGAAAAGACGAAACCTTTGTATGACCATAAACAATTGGAGTACAATAATTTAAAATAGCCGGGTTGGATAATGTTTTGATAATTACCTCTAAACCTATGCCGTTCACGTCGCCAATACTGATGCCAATTTTAAGTTTATTGCTCATAATTAATGGAAAATTTTAGCGCAAATTACTGATTTTCGGCTAAAGACATCAAAAAAAATGAAACGGCAAAGAACACTTAGTTATTCGCAAAGGAATATTAAGCCTATCTTTGCCAACAATTAAATTTTAAAAGGTCTTGAATTTTCAGGATTAAAGGTATGAGTTTAGTAAAAGCGAAAAAGCATTTAGGTCAGCATTTTTTAACCGATAAAGGAATTGCAAACCGCATTGTAGAAAGTCTGGTTAATACCGAAAAGTATAATCAGGTTTTAGAGGTGGGCCCCGGCATGGGAATTCTATCTGATTTTTTGCTGCAACGCCAGGATTTACAAACTTATTTAATCGATATTGATACAGAATCTTTTCATTTTCTTAATGAAAAGTACCCGCAACTGGGCGACCGACTTATAAATGGCGACTTTTTAAAACTCGATTTTGATTCTATTTTCCCTGGTCAATTTGCCATCATCGGCAACTTTCCTTACAATATTTCATCTCAGATTTTATTTAAAATTTTAGATAACCGCCATAAGGTAGTTGAAATGGTTGGGATGTTTCAAAAAGAAGTTGCACAACGGTGTGCATCTCCGGCAGGCACTAAAGATTACGGAATATTAAGCGTTTTTCTTCAGGCATATTATAAAATTGAATATCTGTTTACGGTTAAACCGGGCACTTTTAACCCGCCACCAAAAGTACATTCTGCTGTTATCAGATTAACAAGAAATGAAGTTGAAAATTTAGACTGCGATGAAAAGCTCTTCTGGCGGGTGGTTAAAGCAGGTTTTAACCAACGTAGAAAAACGTTACGCAATGCCGTTTCGGCCGTGATGCCAAAAGATAAAATGGATGACCATATTTACTTCGAAAAAAGAGCTGAACAGCTAACAGTTGCCGATTTTGTGGCTTTAACCCAGCATGTTAGTAAATTAATGGAAGCTTAAGTTTAAGGTAAATCAAAAGCTCTGCAATTAAAGTTTGCTAACGAAATTAGGGTAGTATTTCTTGCAAATAAATGATTATTTTCGTTGATTTTCTCCTTTTATTTGCAACATAATTTTTAAAAACCATGGTTAATTACAGGGGAATTTTTAGCGGGCAAGGAATGGATTATTTAAGCTACCGTGCTTTAATAGATCGACTTCTTTTAGAAGGAAAGGCCACAGGCGATGTTACCTACGATTTGCACTACACCAAGATGAATGTGCAAAGGATGAGCCGCGTGGATAAAACGGTTAGCTTAACCGATGAATTACTTTCATCTATTAACCAGCTTAAAGAAAATTATAAGTTTTTAGTAATCACTGAAGGTTGGTGTGGAGATGCGGCTCAAATTGTTCCGGTATTTAATAAAATTGCAACGGCTTCACTCGGCAAAATTGAGTTAAAATTTGTACTCCGCGATAAAAATTTACCCTTGATTGATGCACACTTAACCAACGGCGGTAGAGCGATTCCAGTGCTTTTGGTTTTAAATGAAACGGGCGATAAGGTTTTGGCTAGCTGGGCACCCAGGCCACAGGTTTTACAGCAATTGCTGAAAGAGTGGAGAAAGGAAACGAGTGAAATGACAATTTTATCAGAAAAGCTTCACAGCTGGTACGCTAAAGATAAAACCCAAACCACGCAGGCAGAACTTAACACTTTATTAAAAAGTTTAGCGTAGCATTAATCTACACTTACTGTTAAGCCTTCTTGCTGTAAAATTTTCCGGTAAATTTCCATTTCGGTAAAGGAACCTTCTAAAACCGGGCATTTACCTTCGTTATGAACTTTCCAGGCAATTTTCTCTGATTGAGATTCGTTGTAATCTAAATACTTCATCATGCAGTAAATTACATGTTCAAAGGTATTTACATCATCATTCCACAAAATAAGGCGATGTACGGTTTTTATAGAAGTTAAAATTTCTTCGAGCGTAAAGGTCTCTTCTTTGGTTTCTGTAGACATGGCGCAAAAATAAACATTAGTATCAAGTATTTGGTATCAACCATCAAGATTTTGTTGTTTTACGATTAATAATGGCTTAGGCAATAAATGATTAACTTTACTTAACCAAATCATAATATAAACAAGTATGCACCAATCCAAAATTGCAGGAATCGGCTATTACGTTCCCAAAAATATTTATACCAATAACGACCTGAGCCGTTTTATGGACACAAGTGATGAATGGATTAAGGAACGCACCGGCATTAAAGAGCGCCGCTTTGCGGATAGATATGAGGAAACGACAACCACCATGGGAATTGAGGCTTCAAAAATTGCAATAGAACGGGCAGGCATTACCATAAAAGATGTTGATTTTATCATTTTCGCTACGCTTACCCCTGATTATTACTTTCCTGGTTGTGGAGTTTTGCTGCAACGCGAAATGGGAATGGGCGAAATTGGTGCGCTTGATATCCGTAACCAATGCTCTGGCTTTGTTTATGCATTATCTGTAGCCGATCAGTTTGTAAAAACCGGTATGTACAAAAATGTTTTGGTTGTTGGTAGCGAAAAACACTCGTTTGCGATGGATTTTGAGACCCGTAGCAGAAATGTATCGGTAATTTTTGGAGATGGCGCCGGCGCAGTTGTATTGCAACCAACCGATGAGCCTGGCAAAGGCATTTTGAGTACACACTTACACAGCGATGGTGCCGACGCTGAAATCCTGGCTATGCATTATCCAGGCGCTCATGCAAATAAATGGCTCAAAGATAAGCCGGCCTTCCCTAATCAGGAACTAGGGGGCTTATTTATGACGCCTGAAATACTGGAAAGCGGTGTCGCACTACCATATATGGATGGCCCTGCTGTTTTCAAAAAAGCAGTGGTTAAATTCCCGGAAGTAATTAAAGAGGCTTTGGCAGCTAATAATCTAACCGAGAAAGACATAGATATGTTGGTACCACACCAGGCAAACCTGAGGATTAGCCAGTATGTGCAACAGCTGCTTGGCTTAAAAGATGAGCAGGTTTTTAACAACATTCAGAAATATGGAAATACAACAGCTGCATCTGTACCGATTGCACTGTGTGAAGCCTGGGAAGCCGGTAAAATTAAAGGCGGCGATTTAGTTTGTCTGGCAGCTTTCGGATCAGGTTTCACCTGGGCGAGTGCGCTAATCCGGTGGTAAAATGACGTTTCGTAACTGAATTTTAACATTTCGTGTAAAATAACTGAATTTCAGCTGATTAATTTTTAGTTTTATTGCGATTCTATAGGAATTTATGGCAATAGACGTTTACTCAGGAAATTTCGGGACAAAAGAATTAAATCATTTACTAAAACGCACGCTTTTTGGTGCGAAAAGAAGTGATATAAGTAGCCTTGCGGGCCAATCTTTGAGTCAGGTTGTTGATTTGCTATTGAAAGACCTTCCACTTCCAAATCCACCGGTTAACAATTACAACGATGCTGGCTATACCGATGCAAACGTGCCGGCAGGGCAAACCTGGGTAAATGCAATTTATACCGATGGAACAGCTAACAGCCGGAGGGTTGCGTCTTTTAAAGCCTGGTGGTTAACACAAATGCTAAACCAGCCAGTTTCATTGAGAGAGAAGATGACTTTGTTTTGGCACAATCATTTTTCTACCGAAGCGGATATTGTTGATGACGCACGGTACATATACAAGCATAACAATTTGCTGCGAAGCATGGCTTTTGGCAACTTTAAATCTCTGGTTAAACAGGTAACTATAGACCCGGCAATGCTTCGCTACCTTAACGGTTATGCAAGTACAAAAACCGCTCCCGATGAGAATTACAGCCGGGAATTACAGGAACTGTTTACCGTTGGGAAAGGACCTGATTCGAAATACACCGAAGCCGATGTTAAAGCCGCTGCCCGATTGCTTACTGGCTATACACTTGATGGTGTTAACATAACATCAGTTTTTAATACCTCAAGGCACGATACAACAGATAAGCAATTTTCATCATTTTATGGAAATAAGTTAATTAAAGGGAGGACTGGTACAGATGGCGCTAAAGAAGTAGACGATTTACTCGACATGATTTTTACTCAGGTTGAGGTAAGTAAGTACGTTTGCCGCAGACTATATCGCTTTTTTGTTTACTATGACATTAGTGCCGACATTGAAGCTAATATAATTACGCCACTGGCAGAAATTTTTAGAACGGCAAACTATGAAATTAAGCCTGTTTTAAAAGCATTGCTCACCAGCAGCCATTTTTATCTCCCACAAAACCGTTCCTGCAATATAAAAGCACCCGTTGATTTTGTTGTTGGCTTGGCCAGGGAATTTGAAATTGTTTTCCCTGATGCTTCTGATTATGTAAACGTTTATTACATGAGCGATTATTTAAGAAGTACGGCATCTAACCTGCAACAAAACCTCGGCGACCCGCCAAATGTTTCAGGCTGGCCCGCCTACTATCAGGTTCCTCAATTTTACGAATTGTGGATTAACTCGGATACCTTACCAAAACGGAACATTTTTACCGATAGATTTATAAGTACAGGTTATACCCGCAACGGAAAAAAAATTGTTATCGATCCAATTGCATACACGGCGAAATTTAGCAAGCCGGAAGACCCAAATGTAGTTGTAGACGAAGCGATTGCACACCTATATACCATTGACGTAAGCGCTGATGTGAAAAAATTCTTAAAAAGCATTTTGCTCAGTAATCAGGTTAATGACGCCTATTGGACCACAGCCTGGACCGATTACAAAGCGGCTCCAACTACGGCAAAAACTACTATTGTACAAACACGTTTACAGGAGTTTTATAAATATATTATGAACCTGGAAGAGTACCAACTGTCATGAAAAGACGTGAATTTTTAACCAAAGCAATGCCTGCGGGTGTCGTAATCCCATCAATGCTTGGCGGATTTTCCCTTAAGGCTTTTGGTGCCTCAAGCTTACTGTCGGCAATAACGGCAGCTAACCAGGAAACCGACCATGTTTTAGTTATAATTCAATTAAACGGCGGCAACGATGGTTTAAATATGATTCTCCCTTTGGATCAGTACGACAACTTAACGCTGGCCCGTCCGAACATAATTCTTCCAAAAAATAAAATTATAAAACTTTCAGGCTACAACACTGGTATACACCCCGCAATGTCTGGCTTGGCCGGTTTGTATGATGATGGTAAAGTTCAGGTTATTCAGTCTGTTGGTTATCCACAACCAAATTACAGTCATTTCCGAGCGACTGACATTTGGCTTTCCGCATCAGCTTCCGACCAGGTGATTGATAGCGGCTGGGCAGGAAGATACCTCGCCGAGGAGTACACCAACTTTCCGATAGGTTACCCCAACACGGTAATGCCAGATCCTTTGGCCATTCAAATTGGCTCATTTATTTCGCCGGCTTTTCAAGGGCCTTCTGTAAATATGGGGATGGCAATTTCTGATCCGGTAAATTTTTACAACCTGATAAATGGTATTCAATCGCCGGCTCCGAACACCAATGCTGGTAAAGAACTAACCTATGTTAGGCAGGTTGCCCAACAAACGCAACAGTACGCTTCAGTTATAAAAACTGCAGCTGGCAAAGTAACCAAGCAAGGAACCTACCCGAGCAACAACAGCCTCGCCGATCAGCTTAAAGTTGTAGCCAGATTAGTTGGTGGCGGCTTAAAAACCAGGCTTTACATGGTAAATATTGGCTCTTTCGATACGCATGCCGCTCAGGTAAACACAGGCGCAAATGAAACCGGCACACATGCCGTGCTGCTTCAAAAAGTGAGCGATGCTATCAAAGCATTTATGGATGATTTAAAAGGGCTTGGCGCCGCAAAGCGAGTAGCCGGAATGACCTTTTCAGAATTTGGCCGGAGGATAAAATCAAACGCCAGTAACGGGACAGATCACGGTGCTGCAGCTCCGCTCATTGTTTTTGGCGATGCCATACAAGGTGGTGTTTTGGGGAAAAACCCAACCATTTCGGCAAGTACTTCCGTAAACGATAACGTTCCGATGCAATACGATTTCAGGTCGGTTTATGCTACCTTGCTCGAGAAATGGTTCTGCGTTGATAAGGCAACGTTATCTAATGTCATGTTAAAAGATTTTCAGTCTTTACCCCTAATCCAGCCGGGAACGAATTGCATGTCTACAAGTCTGGCTCAGGCAAACCATTTAAGTGGTGAGAGTTTAATTTCAAATTACCCAAATCCTTTTACTACTTCTACCACCATAAAATATTCTTCTAAAGGCGGGCATGTTTTAATTCAGGTTTACAATACCATGGGCAGGCTAATGGCAACCGTTGTCGACGCTGTAAAAGATGAAGGCACCTACAACATCAATTTTGAAAATCAACGCTATGCACCGGGCGTGTATTATGCACGACTTCAAAATGGCGAACTGCAACAAGTTCGCAATATGCTCATCGTAGCCTAACCAAAAATCGGTACCTTTGTCTAAACCGATTTTCTGAGCAACTCAGAGCATCAATTTAATATTTTAAGATGAAATTTAAGCTGGGCGATTTTGTGCGTTTTGTTGATGAGAAACGCGAAGGATACGTAACAAAAGTTATCGATTCGCAAACTTTGGGCGTTACTGATGAAGATGGGTTTGAAATTCCTGTGGCTGTTAGCAACCTAACTTCTGTACACGGACATGGCGTTGTTGCAGAAGAGATAGATGTACCCAAGCCAATCCACGTTAATGTACCAAGCGTTAGCAAAATCGAAAATGGAATTTATGTTGCTATAGCTACAGATGATAAAGCGGGCAACGTGGTGCATTTTCACTTACAGAATCAATCTGAACACGTACTTCTGGCCACACTAACCTCTGAGCGGAAGGAAAAATACGCCGGTTCATTTTATGGAGTTTTGGAGGCATACGAGTCCAAATTAATCTATTCTGCTTCGCTGGCAGATTTAGATATTTGGCCAGCGTTTACGTTTCAGGTTTTGTTGTTCAGCAAGGCTGATGTTAAACCTGCAGAACCATTGGTAATTAAGAAAAAATTTAGAGCGAAAGATTTCTCCGTTGAACAGAAAGCGTTGCCTCAACTCAAAAACAAGGGTTGGCTGGTGCGTTTAGATGAATTGGCACCAGCTACAATTGACCCGCAAAAATTAAAGGAAAGCTTTTTCAAGTCGCCCGCCGAAAGGAAAACGGTTGAGGCACCTGCAAAGGAAATTGATTTGCATATTGAGAAACTTCGCGATGACCACCACTTTTTAGAAGCAGATGAAATTTTGCAAATTCAATTGTCTCATTTTCAAAATGCTTTGGACGCCGCAATTGTTCATCATTTCGAAAAAATAGTGTTTATACATGGTGCCGGCAACGGAACTTTGAGAGATAAAATCCATAAAATAATAAGCAAAAACCCCCATATAAAAACTTATATGGATGCCCGAAAAGAAAAGTTTGGTTACGGTGCAACCGAGGTTGTTTTTAAGTAATGTTTCTGCTAACCCTTATCCCGACTCTAGCGGAGAAATTTTTAAACAAACTGCAAATCGAAACCAGCTCCATTTAGCTACGCTTCTCCTGCTTTCATGAGTCTAAAAACCTGGCTCCAACATTTCTAAAACCATTACGATAGCATTATTAGATAAAGCCTGAAATTTTACAGTTTCCGTTTCCCAAATGGCTAGTCCATCACGTGCGTGCATTAATCTGCCCGAAGTTTCGAAGGAACCACCAATTACAAATAGGAAAGCATTGCTTTCTGCAGAGCGCAGCCTGTAAGTAGTTTCTGCTTTGGCTCCAAAAATGCCAGCGCTTAATTTAAAAGCTAGTTTCGGATTTGAAACGATTTCGATAAGTTTATTTTTGTCTTTTTCAAAATCGAAATTAAACAGCATCTCGCTGTGCCTCAACAAGAATAAGTCGGTTTTTAAGCCAATTTGAATATAGTTTACAGCATCGTTTTGATAGGGATTACTGATTTCTAAAACTTCACCTTTTCCAACATTAAATATCTGAACCTGGCCTGTTTGCAATGCATATTCTTTGCCGTTGAAAACGATGTCTAATCCGCCAGTTACAGGCATAAATATCTGATACGAATCTTCTTTCGAAAGGAAGAATGTTAGTTTTCCGCCAGAAATTGAATCATCATTAAAAAGAAACAGATCGCCGAATGGCATGCTGTTATCGTTAAAATATTGCTCAAAATTAAAAGTACTGTAACGCCGCAAAATAGTTGATTGCACAAAGCCTCGTTGATCTGCTAAAAATATTTTACCCGGCGATTCCATTACAAGTTGTATTTAATTGAGTTGATAGTTATGGCCAAAAAATGTTTTTAGCTCCGACCTTTCTGTCTGTGAAAATTACCTGTGCCTAAAGAAAAAGCATTTTTCCCTGCCGCAAGTAACCAAATAAAATTTTAAAACGCAGCGAATGGTAACCACATTGTGACGATTTTACGATGATTAAAAATGCTGATTGTGCAATTTTCGCTTACACCATAAGAGGCCATAAATTGGGGTACGCTTTTTGAGATGGTGTAATTTCATTTTGTAAAAGATTAAAACTAGCTTTGCGGCTTGATGAAACACCTCGTTACCATATCTCTAGTATTTTTTAGCTTAACACACTTAGCAAGGGCTGAGCGTGTAGAAGGGCTTAGAATATTAAACGAATATTGCAGCGAGCATAAAATCAGCGTTAACGATGCCGGGAAAATCTCCGTTCAACTTAACGAAGAGCGCAATCCTTATTTGCTATCGTACACAAGCCTTGCGCTAATCGGAACGCAAACGCCCCTTAAGATTGAGAAACATGTAAATTCGAATCAGGTAATTACTGATTTAACCATAAGGAAAAAGCCAAAAAATAACAGCCCTTAGTTCCTGACTTCCTCAATCAAAGGTGATTTCTCGCCCCTTTTTACCAACAACTGCCAAACTGACTTACGCAAGACAGTGGTTTGGTTGTTGCAAAACACCAATTTTTTAATTAATACGATTTAATATATAATAATAATGTTAGGATTTTTAGCGAAGGTTTTCGGAAGTAAATCAGAAAGAGATATAAAAAGCATCCAGCCGCTGGTTGTTAAAATAAATGAAGAATATGCAAAGCTATCTTCAAAAAGCAACGATGAGTTGCGGGCTAAAACTATAGAGTTTAAAGGTAGGATTTCTTCCTTTTTAGCTGATATTGACGCCAAAATTTCTGCTTTGAAGGCAGATGCAGAGGGTGAAGATGTAGATCTTCATCAAAAAACTGCTATTTATGATCAGGTAGATGCTCTGGGCAAAGATCGTGATGCAGAGCTGGAAAAAGTACTTTTGGAAATACTTCCAGAGGCATTTGCAGTGGTAAAAGAAACCTCCCGTCGTTTAAGTGAAAATGAATACCTGGAAGTTACAGCCACGCAGTTTGATAGAGATTATGCTGCGAGAAAAAGCAATGTTAAAATTGTTGGCGATAAAGCACAGTGGGCAAACCGCTGGGATGCTGCCGGTACCGAAGTTGTTTGGAACATGGTTCATTACGATGTTCAGCTAATTGGTGGTATCGTTCTACACAGTGGTAAAATTGCTGAGATGGCAACTGGTGAAGGTAAAACCTTGGTTAGCACGCTTCCGGCATATTTAAATGCCCTTGCCGGACAAGGTGTTCATATCGTAACCGTGAACGACTATCTTGCTCGACGTGATAGTGAGTGGAATGGCCCTTTATTTGAGTTTCACGGCATCAGCGTTGATTGTATTGACAAACATGAGCCAAATTCTGAAGAACGCAGAAAAGCTTATGCGGCTGATATTACCTACGGAACAAACAACGAATTTGGTTTCGATTACCTGCGTGACAATATGTCGCAAACGCCCGACCAACTGGTTCAAAGAAAGTTACACTTTGCAATGGTGGATGAGGTCGATTCAGTTTTAATTGATGATGCCCGTACCCCATTGATTATTTCTGGTCCGATACCACGCGGCGATGAACATGAGTTTTATGAGTTAAAACCACGTATCGAACGCCTGGTTAATGCACAAAAAGCGTACGTTTCTTCAGCTTTGAATGAAGCGAAAAAACTAATTAACGCAGGCAACACGGGTACAGAAGAAGGCGAAGGTGGTTTGGCTTTGCTTCGGGCTTATCGTGGTTTACCGAAAAATAAAGCGCTAATTAAGTTCTTGAGTGAAAGTGGTGTTCGTGGTTTATTGTTAAAAACAGAAAATCACTACATGGCAGATCAGTCTAAGAATATGCCGAAAGTAGACTCTGAGTTGTATTTTTATATCGATGAGAAAAACAATCAGGTAGAACTAACGGAAAAAGGTATTGAATTGATTACCCAATCTGGTGAAGACCCTAACTTTTTCATCCTGCCAGATGTTGGTACCGAAGTTGCCGAATTGGAGAAATCTGATTTGCCTTTGGATGAAAAAGTTGTAACGAAAGATGCTTTAATGCGTGATTACTCGGTGAAGGCAGAACGTATTCACTCTGTAAATCAGCTTTTAAAGGCTTATACCTTATTCGAAATTGATGTTGAGTACATTATTGACGAAGGAAAAATTAAAATTGTTGATGAGCAAACCGGTCGTATTATGGATGGCCGCCGTTACTCTGATGGTTTACACCAGGCAATTGAGGCAAAGGAAAATGTAAAAGTTGAGGATGCTACTCAAACCTACGCTACAGTAACCCTGCAAAACTATTTCCGTATGTACCACAAACTTTGCGGTATGACGGGTACAGCAACTACAGAAGCTGGTGAGTTTTGGTCTATCTACAAATTAGACGTAGTTGAAATTCCAACCAACAGAAACATTTCCAGACTGGACCAGCAAGATTACGTTTACCGTACAGTTCGTGAAAAATATAATGCTGTTGCCGATGAGATTGTAAAGCTAACGGAAGCAGGCAGGCCGGTTCTGGTTGGTACTACATCTGTAGAAATTTCAGAATTACTGAGCCGAATGCTTAAACTTCGTGGCATTAAACACAATGTACTGAACGCGAAAATGCACCAGAAAGAGGCTGATATTGTTGCCGAAGCCGGGCAGGCAGGTCAGGTTACAATTGCAACGAACATGGCTGGCCGTGGTACCGATATTAAGTTAGGCCCAGGCGTTAAAGATGCCGGTGGTTTAGCAATTGTAGGTACGGAACGCCACGAATCTCGCCGTGTAGACAGGCAGTTACGCGGCCGTGCTGGACGCCAGGGCGATCCGGGTTCGTCTCAATTCTTTGTTTCGTTGGAAGATAACCTGATGCGTTTATTCGGGTCCGAACGGATTTCGAGTATCATGGTGCGTATGGGTATTGAAGATGGAGAGGTTATTCAGCACTCTATGATTACAAAATCAATCGAACGGGCACAGAAAAAAGTAGAAGAAAACAACTTTGGTATTCGTAAGCGTTTATTGGAGTACGATGACGTGATGAACTCTCAACGTACTGTAATTTATGCTAAACGTAAAAATGCATTGTTCGGAGAACGTTTAGATGTTGATATGAATAACATGGTTTTCGACGTTGCTGAAGATATTGTTAACGAATATAAACAAGAAGCAAATTTCGACGGATTTAAATTAGAAGTAATTAAAAACTTCTCTTTAGATACTGCGATTACTGAAAAAGAATTCTCATCAACCAATGCGGCACAGCTTACAGAAAAGTTATTTGAAGAAGCTGAAGCATTTTATGCCCGTAAATCGGAAGCAATAGTTCAGCAATCTTTGCCCGTTTTAACGCAGGTTTACGAAGAACGCGGTCAGCATATCGAACAAATCGTAGTACCATTTACAGATGGTATCCGTGGTATTCAGGTAGCGGTAGATTTGAAAAAAGCCATCGACAATAAAGGAAAAGAAGTAGTTCGTTCGTTCGAAAAAACAATTGTTCTGGCTTTAATTGATGACAGCTGGAAAGAACATTTGCGTGAAATGGATGATTTGAAACAATCTGTTCAAAATGCGGTATATGAACAAAAAGATCCGTTGGTGATTTACAAAATGGAAGCCTTCAACTTATTTAAAAACATGCTAACTGCGGTTAATAAGGAAGTGGTAAGTTTCTTGTATAAAGGTGGTATTCCGGTTCAGCAAGAACCCGAAGATGTAAAGGAAGCACCTGCTCCAAAAAAACAGCCTAAGTTGCAAACTACCAAACAAGAGTTTGGACAGGAAGAGCCTGGGATTGAATTTGGAGATACCCGCGAGGCTGTTCCTCAACAACCAATCCGTAAGGAGGCAACAGTTGGCAGAAATGAACCCTGCCCTTGCGGTAGTGGCAAAAAGTATAAAAACTGCCATGGCGCAAATTTATAAAAGATAGTTTCTCAACACATCAAGCCGGATTTTGCTCAAAAATCCGGCTTTTTTTTTATGCATATTGATTGCCTTTTTTACATAACCTGCAAAACCATTTAGATGGTAAAAGGCTCTTGCTGATCCATTTTGAGATAAATTAAAACAATTCCTTACTCTAAATCATTATCTATTTATAAAACTTAAAATTATGATAGACCCAGAAAACGAGGAATATTCTAACGACCCTAATGATGCGTTGCGGAGAGAGGATGATACTGAAAACATTAACGAATTAGATGGTGACGATACCAACATAGAGCATGATAAAAATATGTTGGAACAAGCTGATGAAGCTTCAAAAGCATCATATGAACTAAATCTTGATGATTTAAAAGATGATGACAACACCTCAAATGATTAAACTAAAAAGCCGAAAGTAACAGCTAAATACTGCTAACTTTCGGCTTTTTTAAGGGATATACTTCTACCTAAATCTTACTTAGCTTTGGGTTTATATGTTTCGGGATTGACTGCCGCAACTGTCCACCCTTTTAAAAATGATATCGTTTTCTTTACGTCGTGTCCCACTTTCTTTTTTCCATTTGCTGAAATCTCATCCGTTTCCAGGTATGCAGAATTCTCTATATGCAAAACTTTTCCTTTTCCGTCTAAAACTACAAAAACCGGATAGCCGAAACGATTCGGGAACCCAAGGTACTTCATAGCCTCATCGTTGTGGTGGTCTTTATCCCAGTTTACCAAAACATATTCGTAATTATCGTTGATGGTTTGTTTTAAAACCGCAGTTGTATCAACCAAATTATGAAAAGCTATGCACCAGGAACACCAGTTGCCACCAACCTGAACTAACACATGTTTGTTTGCCTTTGCGGCTTTTTCAGTTGCAGCTTTCAAATCTGCCATAGCATTGGCTTCAGGATTGTAAATATGAACGCCCTCTGTTTTTGCCTGACTAAAAGCGGTAGCTGAAATCAGAACCGCAGCTACTATTGTGAACAATTTTTTCATAATCTTTTGAGTATTAAGGCAAAAATAAAAAAGTCTACAAACTTAATAGAGTACCAACGAATTCTTTACAGAACAAATACAATATACAAAACCATATCTTTGCCTTGTTATGGATTTTCTAGATGTACATACGCATAAAACTGCCAGGCAAAAAGGTGTGGAAAGTATCCAAAGTTTGTCGTTAACCAGTGATGTATTTCTTGCGATGCCGAAAACCCGGCCCATATCGCTTGGTTTGCATCCATGGTATGCGCAGTTAGATAAACTAGACATCCAACTGAAATACTTGAGCGTTTTGGCTAAACAACCAAATGTAAAATTAATTGGCGAATGTGGTTTAGACAAACTTAGAGGCGAAAGTTTGGAGAATCAAACCTTAATATTGACGCAACAGGTCACTCTGGCACAGGAACTGAACAAACCATTGATTTTACATTGCGTTAGAGCATTTGCTGAACTGATTTTATTGAAAGAAAGACTAGAGATTAGTGTTCCGATGATTATCCACGGTTTTAACAAGAGTGAAGAGTTGGGCAGGCAACTAATTAACAAGGGATTTTTGCTTTCATTCGGACAAACAATTCTAAAACAGGATTCTGGAGCAGCAAAATTGCTTGCACAAAACGAAAACTTTTTCTTGGAGACGGATGATTCTGAGATAACGATTGAAGAGATTTATCAGGCCGCAGCAAATTTAAAAAAATGCTCGGTTGATGAACTCAAAGCACGTATTTTTGCAAACTGGAAAGAATTGAATTTATTATAAAAGAAGTGCAGTGGAACTCAGAACCCACAATAACTCCAAGGATTTGCATTGGTGCGTGTTTCCACGGTAAATATCCACAGAACACAAAAATCACAGAGCAAAGAAAATATTCTGTGTAAATCTGTGCTTCCGTGGCAAAAAATAAACCGCCACAGAAACACAAAAATCACAGAGCAAACAAAATATTCTGTGTAAATCTGTGCTTCTCTGGCAAAAAAATAAACCGCCACAGAAACACAAAATTCACAGAAGCAAATAGAATATTCTGTGTAAATCAGTGTTTCTTTGGAAAGAAAAATGCAATTATGTCTGATACAACCTGGCTTTCACGCTCCGCCCTACTATTAGGAAACGATGGAATTGATACTCTACAATCGAAACATGTTTTGGTTATCGGCCTCGGTGGCGTCGGTTCGTTCGCTGCTGAGTTTATTTGCCGCTCGGGCATTGGAGAAATGACCATCGTCGACGGTGACGTGGTTGACCCCACCAATCGTAACCGACAATTACCGGCCTTGGCAACAAATCATGGCATAAGCAAGGCGGAGATAATGGAAGATCGTTTGCGCTCCATAAATCCTGAGCTGAAACTGCATGTAGTAAAAAGTTTTCTTACGCCTGAAAAGTGTCGAGAAATCCTCGAATCGAAGTTTGATTACATAATGGACTGCATTGACAGTGTTATGCCAAAAATAACGCTACTTTCTACGGCACTGGAAAAAAACATTCCAATTGTAAGTTCCATGGGCGCTGGTGGTAAAATAAACCCAACGAAATTGAGGATTACGATGTTGCCTGATACCTATCAATGTGTTTTTGCGAGTTACGTTCGCAAACGGCTAAATAAGCTTGTTGGCGCCGACAGGATAAAAGCTGTTTTTTCTACCGAACAAATGGATAAAAATTCAATGATTATGACCGACGGCAGCAATTTCAAACGGTCGGCTTATGGAACAGTGTCTTACCTTCCGGCTGCCTTCGGTGGCGCATGCGCTTCGGTCGTAATCAGGGATTTATTAGGCATGCCGATTGAAATGGCCGAACGCCCGGCTAGAATTAGCCACAAGGTTTTAGCAAAAAAGAAAAAGAAAGGTATTTAGTTTTTTGCTTCAGACCAAAGAGTAAGCAACTCGCCCACCAATTTGTTGATACTATGATTTCGGGAAAATTTTAAATTGTTGTAAGTTTAAAATTCTGAAAAGCAAAATCATTTTATGCCTCAACCCCTCAAAATTCTGCAAGCTTCTGCCGGTTCCGGGAAAACATTCAGTTTAACCGCCCACTATCTTACTTTGCTATTTTCAGGCGAAAATAAGTACCGCGAAATCCTGGCCGTAACATTTACAAACAAGGCTACGGAGGAAATGAAGTCGCGAATTCTGGAAGTGCTTGTCGGACTAGCAAAGGGCGATCCATCCAAAAAAATTGAAGATTACCGTAAGCTTATTTTACTTGCCTACCCGGAACTAAAACCCGAAGGGTTAAAGCTGAAAGCAGATAACATTTACCGAAAAATTCTGCACGATTACAGTCGCTTTTCTGTGAGTACGATCGACGGTTTTGTACAGAAAGTAATTCGTGGTTTCGCTTTTGAGCTTGGTTTAAACGCAGACTATAATTTAGAAATGAATTATGATAAAGTTAAGGATGATTTGGTGAACAAACTCGACGAGGCTTTAAACGACAATAAACAACTATTGCAATGGATTATCGATTTGGCTATCGAACGCATTAGCGATAATAAGAGCTGGAACTACAAAACTGAGTTATATAATCTTATCGGAGAAATTTTCTCTGAAAGATTTCAGGTTTTTGAAGCTGCTGTTGAAGCCTTAGGATTAGAAAACATTGACGAACTTTTTAAAAGGTACATTACCATAACAAAGGATGAACTCAAAAATTTTGAAGGTGAAATCGTTCAATTGGCAACCGATGCACATACCGCACTCGAAGTTTTAGGGGTAGAAAACGAGCAACTTAAAGGAAAGTCGAAAAGTCCTTTAACAAAACTAATTGCAGTTGCCCGGGGCGATTTTTCTAAAATTGAATCGCTTTTTAAGTTGATTGATAACCCCGAAGAATGGTTCCAGAAAAACGCAAATGTTCAGGAGGTTTATGAAACCATAAATCCCATTTTACAAAAGATTAAAGCACATTACGTGGCGCATTTGCCAAATTATCAGCTCGCCATAGCTTTCAACAAAAACCTCTATTATTTAAGGTTGATGCAAGAAATCGCAGTGCTTTTAAAGGAATACAGGGCAGAAAATGATAACCTTTTAATCAGCGATGCGCAAAAGTTAATATCCGGAATTACCGAAGATGCAGGAGACAATCCATCTTTCATTTGGGAAAAAGTTGGTAATCGTTACCGGAATTTTCTTTTTGATGAATTTCAGGATACTTCAACCAGTCAGTGGGGAAGTTTCAAGTCGCTTTTAACCAATGCTATTGCTACTCCAAGCCTTGATTTAACAGATCATTTAATTGTTGGCGATACAAAGCAATCTATTTACCGCTGGCGAAATGGCGACTGGAATATTCTGCACAAACATGCGAGATTGGATGTTGGTGCACATAATGTTATCGAAGAAAGTTTAGAAGAAAACTATCGTAGTGCCGAAAATATTATCACATTTAATAATTTCCTTTACCGCTCTATACCGGCAACGCTTCAGAATGAATTGAACCAAAACCTGGAAAGTAAACCTGGAAGCATCTCGGCATGGTGGGCTGGCGAAAAGTATGATTCCATAATTACCGATATTTACGCAGGTTCTACCCAAAACTTCGCAACCAATACGCTAAAAGGTGGAACCATAAAGATTAAAAGGTTTGGTAAAGATAATGCGCCAGACGAGCCTCGCTTTACCGAAACCGTTTTTAGGGAAATCGCTTTAGATGATATCATTAAGGAAATTTTTCTGTTGAAAAACGAACAAAATTATGCCTTAAAAGACATTGCAATATTGGTTCGTTCCAATAGTGAGGCAATGCTCACAGTTCAAAAACTGATGGAACAAAAATTACCTGTACTGTCGGGCGATGCGCTGTTGATTTCCAATAATACCGCTGTGCAACTTATTATCAACACGTTAAAAACCTTAATTGGTTTAGATGCGCAAACGGCGTTATACAAAGCCAATTGTATTGCGCTTTATCATGCTCTACATGAAAAAGAAGTTCACGCAAATCTTTATCTAAACCTCAACAATGTTTCTTTAAGTACCTTAAGTAACGTTTTGCCGCCATCGCTTTGCGAAAACTGGCAATCTTGGTTACAACTTCCGTTGGCAGAATTAGTTGAAATCTTGCTTGAGGCTTACAACCTGAAAAATTTGAGTCAGCACCTGCCCTATTTGCTTGCTTTTAGAGATTTAACGGCTAACGCCGGAAAACTTGGCGAAAAGGGGATCATTTCATTCCTGACCTGGTGGGATGAAGACGGTGTGAAAAAGTCGCTTCCATCGCCAGAGGGTGCAGATGCAATACAGATAATTACCATTCATAAATCGAAAGGCTTGGCATTCAGGGCTGTTTTCGTGCCTTTTTGTAATTGGGAAGTGAAGGGTAAAACAAATTCGACATTCTGGGTTTCATCAGAAGATACCGCCTACAAAGAACTTCGCGGAATTCCTTTAAAATATAATGAGGCACTGGCAGATTCGTCTATCGCAAAAGCATATTACGAGGAATTGCTCTATAATAATATGGATGCTTTGAACATGCTTTACGTGGCCACAACGAGGTCTAAAGATTATCTTTATATAGCTACAATGGCTAAGAAAGAACCAAAATTATCGAATATGGGCGACGTTATTAACCACACTTTCGATGACCAGTTTGACGAAACCGGCATTTATGAAATCGTAGATTATGTGGCGACTGACAACAAACATGATGATACAAATTTCATCAATTTAAAAAGTTACCCAACCACTACCCGGCTATCCGAACTTTATGTTTCATCAGAAGAAAAGCATTTAAAACATCTGGTGAACATTGAAAAATCGGGTAGAAAAGGCTCCTTGCTGCACGATATTTTAGCGAGTGCTACCACCGAAAACGGGGTTGAAGATTATACCTCCAACCTTGTTTTACAAGGCATAATTAAGGAGGAAGAAAAACAGAAACTGGTTGATTCTGCCTTGGAGGTTTTAAATCATCCAGAGCTTAAAGAAATTTTAAGCAGCGCAACTGAAAGCATTACCGAGAAAAACATTATCGATGCTAATGGCAAACTTCACCGACCAGACCGCGTATTGATTAATCCCGATGAAGTTATCATTCTTGATTATAAATTTACTTTGGAGGAGAGCGACAGCCACATTAAACAGGTAGATTCCTATCGGAATTTGCTTAGTGAAATGGGTTACCGCAATATTAAAACCTATCTTTTTTACGCAGTTAAAGGCAAACTCAAGTTAGTTTAAGCTATGCAGATGAAACCATTTTTACAAGAAGTTGCAGAAGATTTAGTTGCCAGATTTGGAAATCAACTGGAAAACTGTGCTATAGTTTTCAATAATAAAAGGCCTGCTGCGTATTTGCAAAAACATTTCGCCGATATTATCGGCAGGCCATTTTTTAGTCCTTCGTTTTTTACAATTCAGGAGTTTTTTGCCTGCTCTACCAGTTATAAAATTGCCGATTTTTACTTACAGTTTTTCACGCTGCACCAGCTCTACAACCAACTTTTAGCAGAAGAAAAACTGGAAACCATTTCGAGTCATAAGTTTTTCCCTCTGGCTAAAATCATTTTGAGTGATTTTAATCAGATCGATGCCGACTTAGTTGATGCAGAAAAGCTCTACCGCGATTTGGAAGATATTTCGGTAATTAACCAGGATTTCGATTATTTAAGTGCGGAGCAGTACCAGTTCCTATCTCAATTCTGGACTTCCTACTCTGAGGGCAAGCATAAGAAACAGCAGGAATTATTTATCAAAATGTGGCGAAGGATGCCAAAATTGTACAATAAATTCCATGATGCGTTAAAAAAGCAAGGTTATTTAACCAATGGCTTAGTTTATAGACATCTCGCAGATGATATCATAAGCCACCATGAATTTATTTCTAATTTTGATAAAGGGAAAATTATTTTCGTTGGATTTAATGCCTTAAGCAGTGCTGAGGCGAGAATTTTTACCCAGTTACAAGAGGCAGAAAAAGCGCTTTTTTACTTCGATGCGGATGGTTATTATTTAGATGATACCGCCCAAGAGGCTGGTTTGTTTCTGAGAAAGAACTTAAATCTGCTCGGACTGAAAAATGAGTTTGCAAACCGTGTAAGTTTAATGAAAACGGGCAAGCATGAAGTTAATGTGTTTAAGGTTCAGGGGCAATCGGCGCAAGCGAAAATTCTCAATAATATTTTAGAAGAAGATTATACAAATGCGGAAACGGTAGGTAAAACGGTGGTGGTTTTAGCGGATGAAAGCCTGTTGATTCCCACATTACAAACCATCCCGACGAGTTATAACGGTACACCAGTCGACCTTAATGTAACGATGGGTTTTGCGCTATCTACATCAAGCATTTTCGGCTTGGTTGATTTGTGGTTAACCAGTCAGCTGGAGATTTTGCAGGCCAGTAAAGTAACCTACAAAAATGTTGAAGCTTTTTTAACACATCCGTTAACTGGGTTAACGCAAAAAATGCGTGATAAAATCATGACTGCGTTGCTCGAAGAAAATCAGGTTGAGATTGACCACAAACGATTGTTGCGGCAGAGTGGTTTATTTGAAATCTTCTATAAAAAAATTGAAAATCCTCAGTCGGTTGTTTCCAGTTTATTAGAAGTTTTAGATTTTGTTTTAACGAGATTATCCAACGCAAAAACACTAAAGAAAATTGATGCCGAACTCTTTGTAAAAACCATTCAGGAACTGAACCGCTTACATGATACCTTCAATAATCACATCGGAATGGAAGAAATTCCGTTTGTGATATATCTGGTTCAGAAATCGCTGCAGGCGATTGCAGTTCCACTCTCCGGCGACCCGCTGAATGGAATTCAGGTGATGGGTTTACTGGAAACGAGAAATTTAAATTTCGACAAAGTGGTAATTCTCGGGTTCAATGAAGGAATCATTCCTAAATCATCCATAGGAAATAGCTTTATCCCCGATTCTATCCGCCGCGTTTATGGCCTGCCAGTGCTCGAAAATCTCGATGCAATTTCATCTTACATGGTTTATAGGTTAATGCAGCGGGCAAAAAGCATTAATTTAGTGTACAATAGCCTAACCGATGAATCGACTTCGGGCGAAGCCAGTAGAATATTGAAACAACTGGAATATGAGAGTGGTTTCGACTTTACTTACAATGAACTTAACCTCGAAGTAAAAACTGAACAGTTTAAAGAGGTTCAAATTGAAAAGACTGGCAACGACTTTATCCAAGGGAAACTGAACCGCTACCTGAATAAAACGAAATCGCTGTCTCCATCGGCATTAACACAATATATTTCCAATCCAATCGACTTTTTCTTCAATTATATTGCAGAAATAAAAGAGCCCAAGGAAATCAGCGCAGTTGTAGAGGCAAATGAAATTGGCTCAATTTTGCACAAAGTGATGGAATATTTCTATGCCGATTTAAAAACCGCAGAAATTACCGAAGAGCGAATTACGGCGCAGCGAAAAAAAGTGCCGATGTTAATTCAGAAAGCTTTTAACGCAGTGATGTTTAAACATCCTGATTTGGTAATGGAATATAAGGGTATGCAAAAAGTTATTCTTGCGATTGTTGATGCTTACGTAAATATTATTCTCAATCAGGATATTTCGCAAACGCCGTTTACTATTATCAGTTTAGAACAAAAAGTTGAGGCCGAAATAACTTTTCCGCTTAATGGAAAAGAAGAAAGCATTAAAATTTTCAGTTATATTGATAGGGTTGATGTTAAAGATGGAGTAACAAAAATCATCGATTATAAAACCGGAAGTGATAAACTGACTTTTAAAGATGTAGATGAACTTTTTAATTCGGACGGAAAACACATCAACAAAGCACTTATCCAGACTTTGCTTTACACATATGCTTATGAGCAATTCGCCGGTAAAACCTGCGTAGAACCAAATCTGTATATCGTAAAAACCATGAACGACCCAATTTATGGTGGCGTTTGGTTTAAATCTAACAGACAGGTTTTGCGGGGAGATTTTCTTGAAGAAATTAAACCTTTGTTTTTAGCCAGACTTAAGGAAAAACTAAGTGAATTATTTGGCTCACCGTATTTTGAGGCCAGCGAAATCCCCGACAATTACAAATATTCCATTTATAAAACTTTGTTTGGAAAGTAAGCTGGCTAAAGCCATTTTAGTTAATTAGTTATCCGTTGGTTGAAACCATCGGTAAGGAATATAGCTGCTTGATATCGATTTGAAAAGAACAAACCGTAGCTAAAATTGCAAAATTGATTAAAGGAGAACCTGCCCACTGGAAATAATGACAAACTACTTCCTGAAACCTTTACTTGGCAGGACGATTATTTCGCAGTTTCTGTTAGTGAATCCAGTTAGAGATTGTCAATAATTATATATGAAACTATCATAGTAAAAAAACTTTTCAAGCTGAGGTAAAAGAGTTCGTCGATAAATTTAAATTTGAAATACCAAAGGAGTAAAAATGCTAACCCTCAACTTCACAAAATTTCCGACGCTCGAAACTGAACGACTAATCCTCCGCGAGCATTCCCTTTCGGATGCAGAAACGCTATTCGCGATGCGTACCAATGAAAAAGTTATGAAGTATATCGACCGCGAGCGGCCCAAAGAATTACTCGAAATTAAAACGTTTATAACCACCTTTAATGAAGGTTTTGAAAACGGTGATAATTTGGCTTGGGTAATTGCACTTAAAGAAAATCCGGAGCAAATGATCGGTTCAATCGGTTACTGGCGAACTGACTTTGCAAATCATAGGGCAGAAATTGGTTACATGCTTCATCCAGATTTCTGGAGAAAAGGATTTATATCTGAAGCGCTGAAAAGAACAATTCAGTTCGGTTTTACTGAAATGAACCTGCATACCATCAAGGCAAATATTAATGTAGAAAATAATGCATCGAGGCAAATGCTTATTAAACATGGCTTTGTAAAAGAAGCTCATTTTAAACAGGATTTTTATTTCAGAGGACAGTTTTTAGACAGCGAAATTTATGGATTGCTAAACCCTAATCATTGAAAAAATCTCGAAACACGCAGTTCCGATGCTTGAATCTTTGAAAACAACAAATAGTAAAAATCACCTAGAAATTTGGGCTTAAATTTTCATTAAAACCGGATGGTTGTTTGATTTTTAATAAAGTGTATATTTTAACACTTGGCCGACTTAAAACCTTGCTTACCTAAAAAATACTGGCTCTATTTCTAAATTAAATCAACGGGAGAATATAATACACAGCAGGTACTTCATCTGGAGAGCGAGCTAAAAATATGTTTTGGAACATGCGCCAATTTTCTATTAAAGATAATAATGGAAATATCATTGATTTTGGCGAACATATTTTGTAGAAACCAGTAAACCTGGTACAAAAACAAGCTCGGAGAAACCATTGCAAAATAAAATTTTAGCCAATTTCGTATCGATGTTAAAATGCTGAGCCGAAAGCCTTAAAAATCACCATTATCAACCATAATTATTACAAAATACAGGCTTAATTCCCTTTGGTTTGGTAGCGATTAATATTTATATTTGCCACCGTTATTAAAATTTACAATGAGAGAAATCCAATTTAGAGAAGCACTACGCGAAGCCATGCAAGAAGAAATGCGTAAAGATGACCGCGTTTTTTTATTAGGTGAAGAAGTAGCAGAATATAACGGAGCGTACAAGGTGAGTCAGGGCATGCTTGATGAATTTGGTGCGAAACGCATTATCGATACCCCGATTGCCGAATTAGGTTTCGCAGGTATTGCAACTGGAGCTGCAACAGCAGGCCTTATTCCAATTGTGGAATTCATGACTTTCAACTTCTCATTAGTTGCAATCGACCAAATTATTAATGGCGCTGCTAAAATTTTATCAATGAGTGGTGGTCAGTTCTCTTGCCCTATGGTTTTCCGCGGTCCAACTGGTAACGCAGGCCAATTAGGTGCACAACACTCTCAGAATTTCGAAAACTGGTTTGCAAATACTCCTGGTTTAAAAGTAGTTGTTCCATCAACTCCTTATGACGCAAAAGGATTATTAAAACAAGCAATTATAGATCCGGATCCGGTTATTTTCATGGAATCGGAGGTAATGTACGGTGATAAAGGCGATGTACCTGCTGAAGAATATTATATTGAATTCGGTAAAGCAAACGTAACTAAACAAGGCACGGATGTAACCATTGTAACCTTTGGTAAAATGTTAACACGCGTGGTTAACCCGGCTGTAGAGGAATTAACCAAAGAAGGAATCAATGTAGAGGTTATCGATTTACGTACCGTTCGCCCAATTGATTATGATACGATTATCGAATCTGTTAAGAAAACGAACCGTTTAGTTGTTGTAGAAGAAGCCTGGCCATTAGCATCACTTTCAGGTGAAATCGCTTTCATGGTTCAGAAAAAAGCCTTCGATTATTTAGATGCACCAGTTCTACGCATCACTTGTGCGGATGTTCCACTTCCATACTCGCCAACTTTAATTGCCGCTAGTTTGCCAAACGCAGAAAAAGTTGTAAAAGCAGTTAAAGAAGTAATGTACGCAACGAAATAAAGAAAACTCTCGGCCGCCCGGGAACCAAAATATAAGAATCCTCCAAAGCAATTTGGGGGATTTTTGCATTATACGTCATTGCGAGGCACGAAGCAATCTCATTTAGAAAAATAAATTCTGTGTTTCCTTGGTAAATATTTGAAAACCAACATTCAGTAATTCTTCAGAAACAGCAGCCCCGCCATCCATTAATCCGATGAAAAATCGGAATCATTCCTGTCGGGTTTATTTTACTAAAACCCGTGTAAAAAACCAGTTCAGTTCCTGCTCAAACCTTAAAAACCGAACGATATTTTTTAACTTCGCTACAACAAAAAACCACATTACATGTCCGAGAATTATATAGCCGAGCAAACATTCAGCAAAGAAGATTTTTCTTTGCGAGCCTTACCAAAAGCTGAATACGAAAATTGCAAATTCATTAACTGCAACTTCTCCAACTCCGATTTAAGCGGCGTTAAATTCCTCGATTGTGAGTTTATCTCTTGTAATTTAAGTTTAGCAAGCTTAACCAAAACCTCACTTAACGATATCACTTTCAGTGATTGTAAAATGCTTGGCCTCCATTTCGAAAACTGCAACGATTTCGGTTTGGCATTCAGTTTTAATAACTGCAAATTAGACCATTCCTCTTTCTACAAACTGAAACTAAAGAACACGACTTTCAAAAACACCCAGCTTCATGAAGTCGATTTTTCAGAATGCGATCTATCTAATTCCATATTCGAAAACTGCGATTTGCTTCGCACAACATTTGACAGAACAAATCTCGAAAAAGCCGATTTTAAAACAGCTTACAGTTTTTCTATAGATCCCGACAATAATCGTATTAAAAAGGCAAGGTTTTCTGTCTCGGGTTTAGCAGGTCTATTACACAAATACGATATCCTAATTAGCGAATAAATTGTGTTTTTTTGCAATTCCAAACTTAGATTATGGAAAAATCAGAACCAAAAACCATCGATGAATACATTGCCTCATTTCCGCTAAAAACGCGGGAAATTCTACAACAAGTTCGAGAGACTATTCAAAAAGCCGGACCGGATGCAAAAGAACTTATAAGCTATAAAATGCCTGCATTTAAACAACGCAGTGTGTTGGTCTATTTTGCAGCTTATAAAAATCATATTGGCTTTTACCCGACAGGCTCTGGCATTGAAGCTTTTAAGCATGAATTCGGAGATTATAAATGGAGCAAAGGAGCTGTTCAGTTTCCAATAGATAAACCCATGCCTTTAGATTTAATTACAAGAATTACGAAGTTTAAAGCAGAAAGAGATTTGGAGAAAGTGGCGAAGAAGACGTCCTAAGTTATCCAAACTTCTTCTTTCTTATCAAAGACCCAAATTCCTTTAATTTTCTTCGCATAAATATAAGTACCCATTCCCCAACCTCTTCCTATGCCAACCATTTTGCCTTGTTCAAAATAGTATTTGGCAAGATTTCCTTCTTTATTAAAAATTACCCGGCTAAAAGTTAAATTTCCATTGTAATTAGAATCTAATTCTGCAACGTTTTTAGATGCTTTTATAATTTCGAATCCAACCATATCTTTAGAATTTTTAAAGGCTTTGAATCGGAAAGGCACAGTCTTTTTAATGGATTTCCCTGCCGTATCACTATGTGCGAATCTAAATTCACGCATAGATAAAAGTGAGTCTGTTACAGTGTATTTCCTGGTTCTTTTTGCCTTTTTTAGTGGAAGATGATGTATTTCAGCGTGCATATTTTTAAAGTCATTTTCCGACACCCAGCAATTCCATTTGCAAAAGTGTTAAGTATTACCTGAACTTCTACATTAACATTCTCTTTTTTCTCAGACGCTTTATTTGTACACCCGAGACAAAATGCCAGCAGAATAACGATTACATTTTTCATCTTATAAATATGATGCGATTATTTTACTTTTCCATAACTTCTATCTCTCCATCATGCAACCAAAAAATAGTAGCAATATCCAAATTACCTAAACGTAATTGAAGCGGTATATGCCGATTTTTCATCGGGGATTTAGCCTAAAGCCCGGTTAAAACAATGCTTGTTCTTTTCCTTTTTTTATAATTTTACTCACAAATTTCGGTGGAAAACTTCCCTTTAAAAAACCTGAAATACCGCGAATCCTGATTAGCTTTGCCCCTTTAATTTTAAACTATGCACACTCATCATAAAATAATCGCCGCCGAATTAAAGGTTGCGGAAAAACAAATATCAGCCACTATTAATTTGTTAGATGAGGGCGCAACTGTGCCCTTTATTTCCCGGTACCGGAAAGAACTAACCGGGAGTTTAGATGAGGTTCAGGTTGCGGCAATTCGCGACAGAGTTCTGCAATTACGCGACCTTGACAAGCGCCGGGAAGCGATTTTAAAATCAATGACTGAGCTTGGAAAGTTAACGCCAGAACTTGAAAAACAGATAAACGAAGCTGAAACTATTTCGCTTTTAGAAGATATTTATTTGCCTTATAAGCCCAAACGCAAAACACGGGCTTCGATGGCGAAGGAAAAAGGTTTGGAGCCCCTGGCTTTGGAAATCTTTAAGCAACAAAACTTTGATTTAAATGCTGCTGCAGAGAAATTTATTGATACAGAAAAAGGGGTCAACTCGCTGGAAGAGGCCTTGGCCGGCGCACGCGATATCATCGCAGAAATGATTGCGGAAAACACTGAGGCACGAACAAAAATGCGTTTGTATTTTCAGGAAAAGCGGTATTTAAATCGGAAGTAATTAAAGGCAAAGAAGAAGAAGGCATTAAGTACAAAGATTATTTCGACTGGCATGAACCGGTAAAAACGGCTGCCTCTCACCGTGTGCTAGCCATGCGCCGGGGTGAGAAGGAATTAATTTTACGTTTAGATGCCTTGCCTCCTGCAGAGGATGCGTTGGCAATTTTGGAAAATCAATTTGTTACCGGAAACAACGCAGCAGCAAAACAAGTGCATCAGGCGCTGGAAGACGGCTATAAACGTTTGCTCGAACCAGCAATGGAAACTGAGCTTCGCGTGCTTACAAAGCAAAAAGCAGATGAGGAAGCCATTCGGGTTTTTGCAGAAAATGCCCGCCAGCTATTGTTAGCCGCTCCAATGGGACAGAGAAACGTTTTAGCGATTGACCCCGGTTTTAGAACAGGCTGCAAAGTGGTTTGTTTGGATGAGCAAGGTCAGCTATTGGAAAATACAGCCATTTATCCACATACCGGACAGGGGAACGTAAAAAACGCTGAAGCAACCATTCGCCAGCTTTGCGAAAAGCATAGTATCGAAGCCATTGCTATCGGCAACGGAACTGCCGGAAGAGAAACTGAATCTTTTATTCGGGGGTTAAATTTGCCAGGCATCACCATCGTAATGGTTAATGAAAGTGGTGCATCAATATATTCGGCTTCAGAAGTTGCCCGCGAGGAATTTCCAACACAGGATATCACCGTTCGTGGAGCAGTTTCTATCGGCCGAAGGTTAATGGATCCCTTAGCGGAACTGGTGAAAATAGACCCAAAATCCATCGGCGTTGGTCAGTACCAGCACGATGTTGACCAAAACAAATTGCAAGCAAGCTTGGATGATACCGTGATAAGTGCTGTAAATGCTGTGGGCGTTGAGCTAAATACTGCTTCTAAACAGATTCTAGCCTACGTATCTGGTTTAGGGCCAAGCCTTGCGCAAAACATTGTAGATTACAGAAACGCCAACGGTGCGTTCAAAAACCGCGAAAGTTTAAAAAAAGTACCTCGGTTAGGCGGTAAAGCTTATGAGCAAGCCGCAGGTTTCTTACGTATTCGCAATGCGGAAAACCCATTAGATACAAGCGGCGTTCACCCGGAGCGTTATGCTGTAGTAGATAAAATGGCGAAAGATTTGGGCACAACGGTATCTGCATTAATAAACGATAGCCAACTCCAAAAACAGATTAAACCACAACAATATGTAACCGGCGAACTTGGTTTACCAACGCTTACCGATATTTTAAAAGAGTTGGCCAAACCTGGTCGCGACCCGCGTGAGCAGTTTGAAGCCTTTAGTTTTACTGACGGTGTAAATGAAATCGGCGATTTAAAAATTGGGATGAAACTGCCAGGAATTGTAACAAATATTACCAATTTTGGGGCTTTTGTAGATATTGGTGTGCATCAGGATGGTTTGGTGCATACAAGCCAGTTAGCCAATCGTTTCGTTGCAAATCCGAACGATATTGTAAAAGTGCACCAGAAAGTTCAGGTTACCATTATGGAAATTGATGTGCCCCGCAAAAGAATTTCACTTTCAATGAAAACTGAAGAAGGTGCTAAGCAAAATAACCAGAGCCGAAAGCCATTTGCAGAAAAAACAAAACAAGATTTGAAGTCGGGTAATCAGAAGCAAAACTTTAAGCCCCGTAACGAGCCAAAAGATGCTGATGGCGATTTGCAGGAAAAATTAGCGCAGCTGAAAGGCATGTTTAAATAGCTTTGTAAATTTGTCAATCTGGGCCTGTAGAATAACTAAGCAATCTTCAACAGGCTCAGCCTGACGGTTTATAACTCCTCAGGCTTATCCTTAAACTCCAGTCTTTTCTTTGGCAAACTTTCAGGGTAATTAGCTTGAATAAATGAAATCATCGCTTCGCGGATGTTGCACCTCAAATCAAACGCTCTTGATGAATTTGCAGCACTCATTAGAAAACGCACCTCTATCGAGCCATCTTTGGTACTATCCGTAACCTGAACTACATTTACACGCTTATCCCATAGTGGGTTTGAGGTTAAAAGCCTTGTCATTTCCTGGCGTAGTGGCTCAATCGGAACCGTGTAATCGAGATAAAGAAAAACAGTTCCCAACAAATCAGCTGAAACTCTGGTCCAGTTTTGAAAAGGCTTTTCAATGAAATAAGTTATCGGCAAAATCAACCGGCGCTGGTCCCAAATGCTTACCACAACATAAGTTAAGGTAATTTCTTCTACTTTTCCCCATTCACCTTCTACTACTAAAACATCATCAATCCTGATGGGTTGCGTAAAGGCAATTTGAAAACCAGCCAACAAATTACCGAGCGACTTCTGCGCAGCGAAACCGATGATAATGCCACCTATACCTACCCCAGTAAGCAACCCGGCTCCTATTTTACGCATACTTTCGAAACTTAACAAAATGATGGCTGCCGTGATGAGTATGATTAAAGACACAATAAATTTTCGCACAAATTGAAGTTGCGTTCTTATCTTTCGCTCTTTTAGATTGTCTTCTTTGTTTAAGTCATATTTTAAGTAAAAATAATCTTCCAGTACATTAATTAATCTTATCAAGATAAGGGCAAATGTTATCGTTAGCGCAATTTCAAGTGCTTTATCTAACGGCAACCTGATAACCGACGGCATCACCATTAAATTCAACGAAAAGTTAAGAAATAGTAAAGGAATAAAGACAGCAACTGGCCGCCTTAAATGTTTCATCGTAGATTTGATGATGATAAAATCCCACCAGCGAGAGAGTAATATGAAGGTTTTGTGGATGATGAATTTGACCAACATTCCAAGTAATACAGCCAATATTCCAATAATTAAATTCTTAAAAAACAAAGGAATTGGATAACCGAAAAAATGGTCTAAATACTGCATAAAGAAATCTGTTGGTTAAGGGAATATGTAAATAACAACAGGTAAAGTTTATTGTTTGAAGTTGCAATTTGCGACTTCAAAAATCAAACCTGTTTTTAGTATCTTTAAATTAAATCCAAATAATGATATGGCAGCTGAACAAACGCTCTTTATCATCCCTGAAAATATATTAGTAAATAAAATTTATGAAATTCGAGGTCATAAGGTAATGTTAGACCGCGATTTGGCTGAGCTTTATGGCGTTGAAACTAGGACTTTAAATCAAGCAATCAAAAGAAATATCGAACGATTTCCTGAAGACTTTATGTTTCAGTTAACGAAAGAAGAATGGAGTTATTTGATATCACAAATTGTGACATCAAAGAAAAGTAGGGGTGGTACAAGAAAACTTCCTTTTGCTTTTACTGAACATGGTGTATTGATGCTTTCTAGTGTTCTAAACAGTCAGCAGGCTATTCAAGTTAATATTCAAATAGTTAGAATCTTTACAAGATTAAGGCAATGGTTGCCTGAAAATGGAGAAATGAAACATGAGATTGAAGACATCAAAAGAAAATTAAACAATCAGGATAAAAATATAGAGCTGGTTTTTAGTTATCTTGATAAATTGATGGAGAAGAAAATTGAACCGAGAAAAAGAATTGGTTTTAAGCCAGATGATTTGTAGCTTGATTACGTGAGTTCAGTAAAATATTTGCATCAATACATTATATTTACTTTAAGTCATCAAAATCAGTTCTCATAAATCTTCATACCACAAAATAATTGCAAGAGCGTCTATCCTATTTCTCCTAGGTCTTGCCATTTCGCTTGGTGCATTCATATGTATTTACATTTCGACTGTCCTTGATAAAAGTAAGATTGGAAATATTAACGCTCAAATTACGGTCGAAAAAAAGGCTATAGAAAGTCTATCACGCTGAGGCACGAAGCATCTGCAGCCGATGAAACAGATGCTTCAAACAATCTTCCAATAAGACTGCGACATCGCTGCGGTGTCTGCAATGACTATAAATACTCAAACTTTTTTACCACCAACTATTTGATAATAAAACTTTTCTATCTATCTTTGCAGTCCCAAATTTAATGGGAATAAATAATTGTTTAATAAATTAAATACAAGCAAGTGAATACGTTAAGTTACAAAACTGTCTCTGCCAATGCGAAAACTGTTAACAAACAGTGGATTGTTGTTGATGCACAAGGCGAGATTTTGGGGCGCTTGTCATCGAAGATCGCTATGATCATCCGTGGTAAAAACAAGCCTGAGTACACCCCACACGTAGACTGCGGAGATAATGTTATTGTTATCAATGCAGACAAGGTTAAATTGACAGGAAACAAATTCAGCGAAAAGCAATATGTTTCTTATACTGGTTATCCAGGTGGTCAGCGTTTTATCTCTCCAAAAGAGTTAATGGCGAAACACCCTCAACGTGTAATCGAGAAAGCGGTACGTGGTATGTTACCGAAAACTAAATTGGGTAAAAAACTTTACACCAATCTTTTTGTGTATGCTGGTGAAACTCATCCACATGCAGCTCAATCTCCAAAAACCATTAAACTTTAAGAAATGTCAGTTACTAACACTTCAGGAAGAAGAAAAACAGCTGTTGCACGCATCTACTTAAAAGATGGTGCTGGCGCAATTACCGTAAACGGTAAAGATCACAAAGTTTATTTCCCAACTTTACCTTTGCAATATATCGTGAACCAAAGTTTAGAGGTTTCTGAGCTTACAGGCCGTTACGATATTACTGTAAACGTACAAGGTGGTGGAGTAAAAGGACAAGCAGAAGCTGTTCGTTTAGCTATTGCTAAAGCGATTGTTGAACTAGATGCGGAGAAAAAACCTGCATTACGTGCTAAAGGCCTAATGACGCGTGATATGCGTATGGTTGAGCGTAAAAAACCAGGACGTGCTAAAGCTCGTAAGAAATTCCAATTCAGTAAACGTTAATCACAGGAGGCAAGAACAATGGCAAGAACAACTTATCAAGACTTATTGGATGCAGGTGTACACTTTGGTCACCTTACCCGTAAATGGAATCCAAAAATGGCTCCTTACATTTTCATGGAGCGTAATGGAATTCACATTATAGATTTAAATAAAACTTTAACTAAAACTGAAGAAGCTGCGGCTGCGATTAAACAAATCGTAAAATCAGGACGTAAAGTATTATTTGTTTCAACAAAAAAACAAGCAAAAGGAATCGTAGCTGAGCAAGCTAAAAAAGTGAACATGCCTTTCGTAACCGAGCGTTGGTTAGGTGGTATGTTAACTAACTTTGCTACAGTTCGTAAGTCAATTAAAAAGATGGTTACCATCGATAAAATGACTAAAGACGGTACTTATGCTATTTTATCTAAAAAAGAGCGTTTGATGATTCAGCGTGAGCGTATTAAATTAGAATCACTTTTGGGTGGTATTGCTGATTTAAACCGTTTACCTGCAGCTTTATTCTTAATTGATGTTAAGAAAGAGCATATTGCAGTAACTGAAGCGTTAAAATTAAACATCCCAACTTTTGCGATGGTTGATACGAACTCTGACCCTTCTAACATCGATTTTCCCATTCCGGCGAATGATGATGCTACAAAATCAATTTCTTTAATTACTGATGTAATTATCAAAGCAATTGAAGAAGGTTTAGAAGAACGCAAACGCGAAAAAGATGACGAAGCGGAAAAAGAAGCAGTAGCAGCGAAAGTTGCGGCTGATGCACCTGAAGTTAAAGAACCTAGAGCAGCTGGCGAAAAAAGACCAACTACAAAAAAGGTAACTGCAGAGGCAGAAGTTGAAGCGCCTTCATCAGAAGAAACTAAAACAGAAGAATAATCAATTCGGTTGTGGGTTACAGGTTATGTGTTACGGGATTTCTTGCAACATGTAACTTATAACCCATAATTTTTTTATTTAAAAACTTTAAAAAGGAAATAAAATGTCTACAGTACAAATTACTGCCGCAGATGTAAATAAATTACGCCAACAAACTGGCGCTGGTATGATGGATTGCAAAAAAGCTTTAGTAGAAGCTAATGGCGATTTCGAAGCTGCTGTTGATTTATTACGCAAAAAAGGTCAGAAAGTTTCTGCCGCTCGTTCTGGTAATGCAACATCTGAAGGTTTGGTATCAATTAATGTTTCAGCAGATGGCACAAACGGTAAATTAGTTGCTTTAGCTTGCGAAACTGAACCAGTTTCTAAAGTTGAGGATTTCCGTAATTTAGCTCAGGCAGTTTTGGCTGCAGCAGTTGCAAACAACCCTGCTCATACTGAAGAATTATTAGCGATTACTTTAGAAGATGGCCGTACGGTTGCGGAAACCATCACTGAATTAACCGGTAAAATCGGAGAAAAAATCGTTATTCAGGAGTACGCAAATATTTCTGGCGAAAAAGTCGTTTCTTATATTCACTCTAACGGCAAAATGGGCGTTTTAGTAGTGTTCGAAGGTGCTAACGGTGCAGATATTACAGAAGCTGGAAAAGATGTTGCAATGCAAATTGCTGCAATGAACCCAATTGCTGTTGATAAAGATGGTGTTGATCCTGCTACTATCGAGCGTGAAATCGAAATTGCTAAAGATGTAATTCGTGCTGAAGGTAAACCAGAAGAAATGGTTGAAAAAATCGCTGCTGGTAAGCTAAATAAATTCTACAAAGACAGTACTTTATTAAACCAGGAGTTTGTTAAAGATGGTTCTGTAGATGTACGTAAATTTTTAGATAACACATCTAAAGGTTTAACAGTTTCTGCTTTCAAACGTGTACAATTAGGTGCATAAGCACTTTTAAATGATAACGAAATCCCGATGAGAATCGGGATTTTTTTTTGCTGGAATTTTTTAGACAATTGTTTAAACCATAATTTAGCTTAAGCGTAAATAAGTATGATAACAATCAAAAATGTAAATCTCTTTGCAAACGATATTCTTGCTGAAAATCAAAACATCGAAATAAATGGCGGTTTAATTGCCTCCATTACAGCAAGCGATGCAAATTCGCATCAGGAGAAGTTTGTGGTTCCCGGATTTATAGATTTGCAAATATATGGTTCGGGCCGCCGCCTGTTTTCAGCAGAACCTTCCGTTGAATCTTTAAAGATAATGGAAGATGATCTACTTAAGAAAGGAACAACAGGTTTTCTTGCCTGTATGGCAACCAACACACCCGCGGTTTTCAACGAATGCATTAAAGCAGCAAAAGAATACCGTTCATCAGCAAGAAACTTTTTAGGCTTGCATTTAGAAGGTCCGTTTCTTAATCCAAAGCGGCTTGGGGCACACGTTCCTGCATATGTGAGGCAGGCATCTCTTGAAGAAATTAAAGCGTTGCTGGATTTTGGTGATGGCGTAATTAAAATGATTACCATTGCCCCGGAATGTCAGAATGAAAAAGTTATCCAGCACTTATTGGATAACGACGTATTGGTTTCTCTAGGCCACAGTAACGCCACCTTTGAAGAGGCAACCAACGCATACAACCGTGGAATACAAACCACAACGCATCTTTTTAATGCAATGAGTCCTATCCACCACCGCGAGCCCGGAATACCTACAGCTGTTTTTAACCACGACAAAGCAATGGCAAGCATCATTGCCGATGGCCAGCACGTAGATTATGAAGTTGTAAAGTTTGCGAAGAAGCTCCTTAAAGAAAGATTATTTTTAATTACGGATGCGGTGACTGCATGCAGCGTGGGGCCTTACCAGCATATTCAAGACGGCGACAAGTTTGTAATGCCCGATGGTACGCTTTCAGGTTCAGCGCTTACCATGTTGCAGGCTGTTAAAAATTGCGTAGCACACTGTGGTATTCATTTGCCGGAGGCTGTAAAGATGGCAACAGTTTATCCTGCTAAGTTGATTAAAAAAGACAATCAAATCGGAAAAGTTGCAGCAGGTTATCAGGCCAACTTGCTCGTTCTGGATAAGGATCTGAAATTAGAAAAGGTGATTTTCAATGGTGAAACGCTATCAATCTAAATAATTACATCATTTGTTAAAAAGCATAGCGGGTATTAAAAAATTGTTGATATTTTTGAGGTCATGAAATACAAACGCATCCTACTAAAGCTCAGCGGCGAATCGCTAATGGGCGATAAACAATACGGTATTGATAATGAACGTGTTAAACAATATGCTGAAGACATTAAAGCAGTACACGACAAAGGTTTAGAAATCGCAATCGTTATTGGCGGAGGAAATATTTTCAGAGGCCTGAGTGCCGAGAAAAGTGGGATGGACAGAGCACAGGCAGATTATATGGGTATGTTGGCCACGGTAATCAATTCTATGGCTTTACAAGATGCCCTTGAAAAAGTTGGTATAAAAACCCGTTTGTTAACGGCAATAAAGATGGAACAAATTTGCGAACCTTTTATTCGCAGGAGAGCTGTAAGGCACCTGGAAAAAGGCCGTGTGGTTATATTCGGAGCTGGAACGGGCAATCCGTACTTCACAACAGATTCTGCAGCTGCACTTAGGGCGATTGAGATTAAGGCTGATGCAGTGCTTAAAGGAACCCGTGTTGATGGCATTTACACCGCCGACCCGGAGAAAGATCCGCTGGCGACTAAGTATGAAGAAATCTCTTTTAAAGAAGTTTACGCGAAAGGTTTGAACGTAATGGACATGACCGCATTTACTTTATGCGAAGAAAACCAGGTTCCAATTATTGTGTTTGATATGAATAAACACGGCAACTTTATGAAAATTGCCAACGGCGAAGCTATTGGTACATTAGTAAAATAGCATTTAAAAATTTATTATTTTTGTAGAAATACACACAATTATGAATGACCTAATACAATTGCAATTAATGGATGCTCAATCTGCGATGGATAGAGCTATCGATCATTGTGAAGCTGAATTAACCAAAATCAGGGCTGGAAAAGCATCTGCAGGAATGCTTGATGGCATTTTTGTTGACTATTATGGCGCCGCTACAGCGCTTTCGCAAGTAGCAAGTATCAACACACCCGATGCACGAACAATTGTAATTCAGCCTTGGGAAAAATCTCTTTTAACAGTTATTGAAAAAGCGATTCAAGTTGCTAATATTGGTATCAATCCTCAGAATGACGGAATTGTTATTCGCCTGGTTGTACCGCCTTTAACTGAAGAGAGAAGAAGAGACCTGGTTAAAAAAGTAAAAGAAGAAGCAGAGCGTGGCCGGATTACTGTTCGGAATATACGTAAAGATGCCAATACCAAAATCCAAAAGCTAAAGGGTGAAGGCGTTTCTGATGATGAAATTAAAACCGGCGAAGCTGAAGTACAGAAATTAACTGATGCATATATTATTAAGGTTGATAAGCACGCTGAAGCTAAAGAAAAAGACGTTATGACTGTCTAATATCTGATGAACATAAATTTTTGAGGAGCAAATTAATTTGCTCCTTTTTTGTTTAATAGCATTTTTAGAAATCCTGTTAAAAAGAAAAAGAGCAACCCATCCGGGATTGCTCAATTAACTAACTTATTATTCATAAAAAATGCTGTTGGGGAAGGAGTCGAACCTTCAAGGGGTAGTTAGCTACAGTTCAAAAAATTAATTGTGGTCAACCCAATAAACTGCGTTTGTCCCATTATTCCCCACCACCGAGACAAGGAGGCGTGTCTGCCAATTTCACCACCCAACATTCTAATTAAGTTTGAGGCTGCAATTTTCAGTTTTCAGCCGGGGCCTTCTACTCATAATCGCGAACTCCAAACTAGCTGTAGGGGAAGGAATCGAACCTTCAAGGAGTAGTTAGCCGTTACCGGTTTCCCATATTCTCCACCACCGAGACAAGGAGGTGTGTCTGCCTGTTTCACCACCCTACATTATGTTTAGCAAATTGTTAAAGAACGTCCCTTTTTCTTACTTGCTTGATACAAATGTAAAGGAACAATCAATATCTTGCAAATATTTTAAACATTTAATTTTATTTTTATAATATTGATAATTTTTATTATATTCGCTTATCAAAATTCGAAAATATGCTTAAAAAAGACAATTCCAATTTAGAAATTGACAACCTGGACATTGACATTTTAAAACAACTGATGCTTGATGCCACGAAACCTTATACTGAAATAGCAAAAGATTTGATTGTTTCTGGTGGCACTATACACGTTAGGATGAAAAAACTGCAGGAAATGGGTATCATTAAAGGCTCACACCTGATAATCGACCCTCAAAAGGCCGGCTATGATATTTGTGCATTTTTGGGGATATATCTTGAAAAAGGCATTCAGTATAAAGATGCGGTTGACCAGCTAAGTAAAATTAAAGAAGTTGTAGAGTTACATTATACAACGGGCGCCTACAGCATGTTCGCGAAGATTATCTGTAGAGATACCAATCACCTCCGCCACGTTTTAAATGAAGAAATACAGGCTGTAAATGGTATTCAAAGAACTGAAACCTTGATTTCGCTTGAAGAAAGTATTAAGAGACAGATTGAACTTGGCTAGAATGATGGCTTAATTGCCTTAGTTGTAACGAAAGCTTTTTGTAAGACTTTTACATTTCACCAATAATATCTGGTTCTGTTTTGCCACTTAGACCCGATTGCAGTGAACACGTAGCCCCAGCCTTTTCTGCTGTGGGCGCAGTAAAACGAAAAGCGGGAAGAGACCTGAATAGTTGCAGAAAATTGCTCTTCGAATAGCTAAAATAAGTTTATTTAAGTATCTGGTAAGCAATTAATGCTGCAAAATAGGCCATGGCGGTCATGTAAACCAGCTGAATAACGGGCCATTTCCAACCTTTAGTTTCGCGGTAAACAATTGCAACAGTGCTCATACATTGCATGGCGAAGGCATAAAACAACATGAGCGAAATGCCCGTTGCGAAAGAATAAACCGGTAAGCCTGTACGACTATTTACCGATGCAGCCATCCTTTCCCTGATGGTAGTGGTATCTTCATCGCCGCCATCTACACTGTAAATGGTGGCCATGGTGCCTACAAATGCCTCGCGTGCGGCAAATGAAGTAATTAAACCGATGCCAATTTTCCAATCGTAACCTAAAGGCCGGATTGCCGGCTCTATCAGATGGCCCAAAATGCCAACATAAGAATTTTCGAGTTTCTCGGTCGCAATTAAAGTTTTAGTATGATCTGCCTTTGTAGAATCGAGCATGGCGCTCTGATACTTTTTATCGATATTTTCGAAACGATTTCCAGGGCCGAACGAGGCCATTACCCATAAAATAATAGAAATTGCGATGATTACCTTACCTGCTTCAAAAACAAAGGTTTTTGATTTCTCATACATGGTGTAAAAAACATTTTTCCACCGAGGCATGCGGTAAACGGGTAGCTCCATGATAAAATATGCCCGTTCTTTTGTTTTGATGATGAATTTCATTACCCAGGCTACAAGAACCGCAGCGATAATACCAACTAAATACATCACCATTAAAGCGAGGCCTTGCAAGTTAAAAATACCTAAAATCGTTTTTGAAGGGATGATGAGCGAAATGATTAAAATGTAAACAGGAAGCCTGGCCGAACAACTTACCAGGGGCGTAACCATTATCGTTATCATCCTATCTTTCCAGTTTTCGATATTTCTGGCAGCCATAATTGAAGGTACAGCACAAGCCAAACCACCAATCATTGGTACCACTGATTTACCATTGAGGCCAACTTTACTCATAATCTTATCCATCATAAAAGTAACGCGGGCCATGTAACCGGTGTCTTCCAGAATGGAAATAAAGGCAAATAGAATGGCGATTTGAGGAATAAAAACGAAAATGCCACCCAGGCCTGCAACGATGCCATCAAGCACTAAATCGGTAAGCATGCCAGCCGGAAGATATTGATGGCCTGTGGCTGTTATAAAACCAAAACCACTTTCTATCCAATCCATAGGATAAGAGGACCATGCAAAAATTGCATTGAAAATGGTAAAAAGAATGGCAAGGAAAATGGCAAAACCCCAAACTTTATGTGTTAAAACTGCATCTAACTTATCGCTGAATGAAAATTTCTCTGCGGTGCCTTTATCCACTACTACATCGGCCAAAACTGTGCCCAAATGCTTGTAACGTGCAATTGTTTCTGCAGCCTGCACCTTTGAAGATTCGAAGTTGTTGGATACCTCGATCTCTTCGATTTCCAGCTGCTCCTTTTCTGTAAAAAAAGTTAAATGTTCGTGCTGATGCAAAACCTGAAGCGCATAGTAATCGTTGCTGGAATTTAGCTTCGATTTGATGGCGTTAATAGCAGCAGGTGCAAGTATGTTAACATCTACATCCTGTAACTGCGTTGGAACTTTATTTGTGTTTCCTATCGCCTGCTTAAGTGTATCTATCCCAATATTGTTCCTGGCCGAAATTGACACCACCTGAACACCCAGTTTCTGAGCTAGCTTATTCAGGTTTATGTCTATTCCCTGTTTGGCTGAAAGATCTATCATATTTAAAGCCAAAACCATTGGAATACCTAAATCAGCAACCTGAGAATATAAAAGTAGGTTACGTTTAAGATTCGAAGCGTCGGCAATCAAGACAATAACATCAGGAAAACTTTTGTTGTTCTTATCTGCCAAAACCTGAAAAACGATGCTCTCGTCACTGCTTTTCGGGTATAGACTGTAAGTGCCGGGTAAATCAATAATCTCCACATCTTTTCCGTTGGGAAGTTTCATATAACCTGTCTTTTTATCGACGGTTATACCCGGGAAATTTCCAATTTTTTGATTTAAGCCGGTTAAGCGATTAAACAGAGTAGATTTACCTGTATTGGGATTACCAACTAATGCAACTTTAATATCCAAAGCAACTATTATTGAATGATAATGACATCTGCTTCGCTTTTACGCAAGCAAAGCTGATAACCTGCAACACGAATAGCCATTGGGTCGCCTAATGGCGCAAAACGTTCCACTTCTACAACTTCGCCAGGCAAACACCCCATCTCCATTAACTTAACAGATAAATCAAGATCTGTAAAAGCCATTATTGTTCCTTTTTCGCCAACTTTTAAGTGTGAAAGTTTCATGTGCTTAATTTGTCTGCAAGTTACCCTTTCTTTAGATTTATTCCAAATAAGACAGTGATAACTGTTAAATTTTAACGCATGATTTACAGGAAAATGATTTTAGTTCCTTCTTCCACCGCCAGCTCCAAATCCTCCGCCCCGGTTTCTGTCGCCCATTCCGTTACTACGCAGATTATTTCTGTTTTTCCCACCCATTCTGTTAAGTGTGTAAGTAAAGGAAAACATGAAATAGCGTTTGAGCACATTGTAACTAACATCCTGAATGGTATTGTTATTTGCCGTTCTGGTAATGCCCTGATTTTCGTTTAGCAAATCGTTAATGGCCGCTTTGAAAGTACCCCGATTTTTGAAAAACTGCTTACTGATGTAAGAATTTACGAGTGTAAACTTCGTGTCGAAGCCCTCTCCTCTCCCGGTATTTTGGTTATAATCGGCATCAACATACCAGCGAATATCTCCGGGAAACATATAACTTACAGAGATATTCGGGCTAAAGGTGTAATACCTGGTGTTCGAGTTTGGCTGAACTGAATAGGTAGATCGGTTAACAGAACCGCTTACACCTGCCGTAAGCTCGAGCTTCTCAAGATTTGAAACCAGCCGGTAACCATTTGTAAGCGACCAGCTGTTGGTAATATTTTTTAGCGAGTTGGTAAAATTTACGTCTCTGTCATAACTGCCATTTGCACTTATCTGGAAATTTAATTTATTCTCAGCCATAATTGGAAGGCTTAAAGATGAAGCGATTGACCCCGTGTAAGTTCCGCTCACATTTACCGGAAGGACTGCAATTTTACCCTGATTTATTCCACTTTGAATTAAGCTGCTGCTATTTGCGATTTTATTTGAGGTTTGTGTAAGATTAAGATTGATAAACAACGACCTATTTTTACCAGCGGTAAAAGTATTGTATGCAACCCTCAAAGTATTGTTAAACTCAGGCTTTAAATCCGGATTGCCAAGCGGAATACTTTGCGTGTTAGTATTGTTCGGAATTGGCTGTAGCTGCTGGATGGTGGGTTGAGTAGTGCTTCCTCTATAATTGATTACGAGCCGTTTGCTATTACTGAAATTATAGCGATACATGGCCGATGGTGTGTAGTTGAATACATTTTGTTTCAGCACATAATGCTGTGTTAAATTATTGTTAGTTCGGTCTGTATTCTGAACCGCCATCCCAATATTCCAATTGTACTTTTTTCCATTTCCATTGAAGCTGAAACCCGCCGAATTTGTTAAAATGGTATTTTCATAAGAGTTACTGTAAGTTAAATCGAGTAAATCATATTGCAGCGTTGCCGGATTGTAATTATAGGTAAACCTATCGGATGTATTATGATTGTAGCCATTCTGGTAGTTAAATTCCAAACTAAGAATTTTAGATATTGGCTCGGTGTAAACCAATCGCGAACTTTGATTAATTGATTCTGACTGCTGATCGTTAAACTGATTGGTTACTTTTTGTGTCGTCGTCACTCCATTTATCGTATTATCAATAATGTTATTGTAGTTATCAGCGTCGTTATTATTAATACTTGTATTAAAGTTTAGCGATAGGGTTCTGCCTCTGCGCATAAATTTTCTTCGAAGCAATATGTTGTTGCTTATTGATGGAGCAGTAGAATGATTGTTTAAAGCCTGTGTTCCGTTCGTTACATAGCTGCTGTAATCTCTGGTGTAAATACTATTATTTAAACTTTCGTTATTGGTGTAGCTTAAGGTAGGTTGAATACGTAGCGATGTTAGTGAATCGATTTTAGTATCAATCATAAAATTTAACCGGTGATTTAACCTATCAGAAACATTATTTTGGTTGTTGTTGAATACAGTTGTGATATCGCCCAAAAGGTTTTGTGTAATGCTGTTTCTTAAAATAAGATTTTCGGTTTTATTGAAAAAGTAACTTGCACTAAGCTGAGTTTGGTCTGAGTAAGTATCTGCGAAGTTAAATCCTAAAGCATTTGTGGTGGTTATACCTGCGCTTCGGCCGCCTGTACCACCGTTGCCACCCAAACCACCGCCAAAATTTTGTTTATTTACATTGTTAAATTGAGCAATAACACTCATTTGCTGGTCTTTATTAAACCGGTTTACGTTCGCGTTCACGTCGTACCTGTCATTAGAGCCGTAACCTGCGCTGCTGTTTCCAAAGTAGCCGTTCTTTTTGTCTTTCCTCGTGGTTATATTAATGATTTTCGTGCGTGTGCCATCATCTATACCGGTAAACTGTGCCTGATCGGAAAGCTCATCAATAATTTGAATCTTATCAACCATATCTGCAGGGAGGTTTTTAGTTGCAAGCAAAGGGTCGTTTCCAAAAAATTCCTTACCGTCCACTTTAACTTTTGTAATGGTTTCACCTTGTGCCTTTACCGCCCCTGCTTTATCAACTTCAACGCCTGGTAATTTTTTAAGCAAATCTTCAACAACAGCATTTTCTACCGTTTTAAACGAACTTGCATTAAATTCTAGCGTATCTTTTTTAACCACGATAGGCGGCACCTCTGCCTTAATTTCTACCGTTTGTAAATCGATGCTTCCTGTGGCCAATATAATATCGCCAAGGTTCACATCTGCTTTATCTGCAGCAACGGTAAAATCTTTATTTGCATTTTTTAAGCCCAGAAAAGCGGCGTACAAACGGTAGCTGCCGGGTTGGAGGTTTTTAAAAATAAACCTGCCATCTGTCGCCGTGGTTGTAGCACCAACAACGCTCGAATCTTTCAAATTTTTAATGGCAACAGAGGCGTAATCTAAGGGTTTCTTATCTTGAGATTGAATAACTCTTCCACTAACCGATCCCGATTTTTGCTGGGCATAAACAAAAGAAAAAGAAAGCAGGAGCAGGCTGGTAAAAAGTATCTTCATTTGGTTACATCGTGTGTTCTTTATCTAAGACCTTAAACTCTGGCGAGGGTTTGTTTAGGTCAGGTAACAATTGAAATACAAAAGCAATTAAACAAAAAAGGCCCGTTCGAATCTCGAACAGGCCTTTTTGTAAGCATCAAGTTTTTTTCACTTAAAACCGAGGACGGCCTCCACCCTGGCCACCCATACCTGGCATTTGAACATCGTTACCGATATTTCTACCGCCAATACGTGTAAGTGAGTAAGTGAATGAGAACATATAATAACGTTTCAAAACGTTGTAATTTAAATCGGTAATTGTATTTGCTGTAGCTGTACGACTAATACCCTGGTTTTGATTAAGCGCATCATTAACGGCGATTTTAAATGTACCGCGGTTTTTAAAGAACTGGCGACTGATGTAAGAATTTACCAGCGTGTAGTCTGTGTTATAAGCATCTCCGCGACCTGTGTTTTTATAGTAATCAAGATCTATTGCTAAGCGAATGTTTCCTGGTAAAACATAAGAAACATCAAAACTCGGTGTAATGGTGTAAAAAGTATTGTTTGAATTGGGTTGTGCAGAATATGTTGCACGGTTATATGTTCCGCCAATTCCTGCTGTAATGTCCCATTTATCCAAATTGGTCACAAACCTATACGTATTTCCTACCGTGAGCACATTCGTGATGTTTTCAATACCGCTGGTAATATTTGTTCCTCTTGAGTATTGTGTAGTTAACGTTGCATTTAAATTCAATTTGTTATTCGGGATAATGGGCTGGCCTAATACAATATTTGCATTGCCACTATAATTTCCGTTAACATTAATATATTGAGAAGCAATTTTGCCATAATTAACATCGTTCGGGTCGGTAACCGCAGATTGACTTGAAGCAAAGGCGTTAAACGTTTGTGTAAGGTTTAAAAACACCGCAAAGAAACGCATTTTTGCGAAGGCAAAATTATTGTATCTAACGCTCAATGTGTTGTTAAAAGCAGGCTTTAAGTTCGGGTTACCGATAATTACTGATTGGGTATTTGTATTATCAGGAATTGGTTGAATCTGATCGATTGTTGGTTGCTGCGTTGTTCCTCTATAATTTATTGTTAATCTTTTACTATTACTAAAGTTATACCTAAACTGCGCAGATGGCGTTAAATTCACAAAGTTTTGAGAGAACACCACGCCAGTTGTAAGGTTAGTGTTTTCTCTGTGAGTTTGCTGACCGGCAACACCAATATTGAAATTGTACTTCTTTTGGTTAACGGTATAACTCAAACCGGCAGCATTTGTAAGCGTTTGGTTTTCGTAGTGATTTGAATAAGTATTATCAACAATATCGAAGTTACCTGTAATGCTGTTAAAGTTTAAAACATTCCTATCAGATGTGCTATTGTTTATTCCATTCTGATAATTCAATTCTAAACTTGTTGTTTTAGACAATGGCTCTGTATAAACAACCCTTGTCGAATTTGTGATGTTATGGCTGTTCAAATCGTTCAACTGATTTGTAAGTTTCTGTGTAGTTATGCCATTTACAGTATTGTTGTCGAGAATATAATTGATGTTGTCAGAATCGCTATCATTTATCGATGTGTTTACATTTAACGACAATGTACGACCTCTGCGTTTGAATTTTTTCCTCACTAAAATATTGTTATTAATCACCGGCGTGGAATTACTTGTTGTGTAACTTTGATTACCAACTGTATTCGAAGCACCGGTAGCAATTACGTTATTTCTAACATAATTATTCAGGCTAAGCCCATCATTTTCAGTATAGGCAATATTTGGCTGAATCTTAATACTTGTAGAAGAATCCAGTTTGGTATCTATCATAAAATTCAACCTATGGTTAGACCGATCACTATTACTGTTTAAGTAATTATTTACATTCTGAGAGGTATTACCCAACAGCGTTTGAGTACTGCTGGTTTGCTCATTAAACACAGAAGACTTATTGAAAAAATAACTTCCCTGAATCTGAGTACCATCTTTGTAAGTATCACCAAAGTTCAAACCAGCTGCATTAGTTGTTGTAATACCGCCACCAGCAGATGTGCCACCGCCACCGCCGCCGCCGCCACGACCGTTACCACCACCGCCAAAACCATTGCCCTGACCGTTACCACCGCCAAAGTTCTGTTTATTTACGTTATTAAACTGTCCGATGAAACTAAATTGCTGATCATTATTAAACTTGTTCACGTTTAAACTCGCATCGTAACGATCATTGGTTCCATAACCAACAGTGCTATTGCCAAAGTAGCCTTTTTTCATACCGCTTTTGGTTGTGATGTTTAAGATCTTGGTTCTTGTACCATCATCAACACCGGTAAATTGCGCTTGTTCGGATAGTTCATCGATCACCTGAATTTTATCTACCATATCCGCAGGAAGATTCTTGGTCGCCAATAATGGGTCACTACCAAAAAACTCCTTACCATCAACCTTAACTTTTGTTACGGTTTCACCGCCCGCCTTAATGCTACCATCTTTCGCAACTTCAACGCCAGGCAGTTTCTTCAACACATCCTCAACCACAGCATTTTCTCGAACTTTAACCGATTTTGCATCATATTCAAGCGTATCCTTTTTTACTACAACGGTTGGCACCTGCGCAGTAACGTTTACGGTATTTAAATCTAAGCCATCATCAGCCATGGCAACATCGCCAACATTTACGGCTGCCTTTACCACAGTTACATTCTTGTTTGTGGTTTTTAAACCAAGGAATGCGGCAATTATTCTGTAATTACCTGCCGGGATATTTTTAAAAGAGAAAGTTCCATCAGAATTTGATTGGCCAGATGCGACAACGCTCGAATCTTTTAAACTTTTAATTGCGATTGTAGCATAATCTACAGGCTTTTTATCTTTGGCATTAATTACCCGGCCATTAACCGAACCAGTATTCTGCGCCTGTGCAAAGTATCCACAAAAAATTAGAACAAGAAATATTGCTCCGCGAACGTAAATTTTCATCAAAATATAAATATAAGTATTACTAAACTATGCTATCAGACTTAAGGATTGCCCAAAGGTTTGTTAAGGAGTGTTAAAAGTTCGGTAACATTTTAAATACAGCGCCAAAATCCAAGGTTATGCTGTAAATTAAACGGTATAATAGTTTATTTGCGGGCAGCAGGGTAAGATTTGTAGTAAACCTTAGGGCAGTTACAGCCTTTTTTAAAAATACCGCAACCATTTAAACCCAACAGGACAACTAAGCAGATTAAACTAATTTTTCTTTTCATCGAAATTTAACTTATGCAGTAAAATGTAGCTAAATACAGCCATAAAACAGCCTAACATGTCGCAGGCAAAGTCCCACCACTCAGCAGAACGATAAGTAAAAACTTTCCATTGCAATAACTCAATTCCTCCACCAATTAATGCACTGATTAAAATGATTTTGAAAATTGTTAAGGTTCTAAATCCAAAATTATTCTGGTATTTTATCTTTCCGTAAAAAAGAAGTACCGATAGAATAAAGAAGAATCCAAGATGGGTCATTTTATCAAAACCCTCAAAAAAGAAACCGCCACTTTTGGTTTCGGGCATTCTGATATTGCAAAGCACTAAAATTACCGCAGTCCAGAAAATGGCCCACTTTTGATGTTTTAGTGCTTTGAACACAGTATTCGAACTAGGCTCCAACTAAAGATTGGTATGCATCTGCAGATAATAAATCTTCCACTTCTGCTAAATCAGATAATGAAACTTTCACCATCCAACCTTTACCATAAGGATCAGAATTTACCAATTCAGGATTATCATTTAATTCAGTATTAATTTCCAAAACTGTTCCGGTTACGGGCATAAATAGGTCAGAAACTGTTTTCACGGCTTCAACTGTGCCAAAAACTTCTTCTTTTGCAACTTCCGAACCAACGCTGTTTATATCGACATAAACAATATCGCCTAGTTCGCGTTGTGCGAAATCTGTAATGCCGATTAATGCTTCACTGCCTTCTACCTTAACCCACTCGTGGTCTTTGGTGTATTTTAATTCTGATGGAAAATTCATTTGTTTCTAATTTGTTTGTTCCAAAGTTAGTTAGGATTTTCAAGATTTCAGTTTTTTAACGCTAAAAATGTTAAGGTTTACCATTTTTAACCAAAAAAGTTATCATTAATTTAAACTAAATCTCAAACTAAGTCCAAAATTACTAAATGAGTATTGAAGGTTCGACCGGTATAAGGCTTTGTAATGTTAGAGTTTGATATTAAACTTCTGATTTAACATAATCAATGCTAAGTCTCAAGGTGATATTTCTAGCGCTAGTTCCGTTTTTTAAAGATAGAAACATATCGTAAATAACTGCGGTCCCAAGTGTCTGCGCTAAGACGCTGTACGCTTCGGTTTTGAGCGTAACTGCGTCGGACTGGCAATAAGTAAAGAGTTCTAGATTAAGCGGCAATTGACCCTCTTGCGAGGTTATTTATTTCTTTAATAATTGAGGCTTGAATCTTAGCGTCATCAACTGGCACAAGAAACCCATTACGCTCTATTAGGCATCCTTTTTCTATGCCATCAATAAATACACGACACTTATCAAGGCCATCTTGAATTTGATTGAGGATAACGACATCCCCATTTACAAATAAAATTCGGGTTTTATATTTCTTAAACATGTTCTCAAAAGTTAGGTTAACCTCTTTTTACAACATGCGTACCATTTTCATTAATAATCTGTCAGCACCTTAAACACTGAAAGAATAAACCTGTTTTAAGCTCCTTAGTGTACATTATACACACTAGAAAAATAAAATATTTTGCTTGAGTATGTTATCGAATAATGCGACAAAAAATCAATATTCATGTCTTTATTTAAAGACACTAAACGTTCAAAATGTAGCTTAACCGACAGCGTTTTGTCATTTGGCGATTGACATATCAATGGCCTTTCAACTGAATTTAATGAATCAGCATTGGATAACGATATTCAAAATTTAAGTATCATGAACTTAAGGAGGAGAAGTTTGAAGGCTTTTCAGCCTTCTGGCAAATTAAAAAATCTCAATTTAGAGCGGACTTCAATTCCTAAAACATATATAAAAAATACATGGTAGCTAGCAATTTCAGAAAATAGACTTTTACAGGATTATTGGTCAAAATAATTTCTTCGATATACTAACAACTGAAGAACCTATGATTGAGCGGAAAGAAGATGAATGACAATTTTTTTCTCACCATAAATATCACCATTAATTTAAAGTAAATCTCAAACTAAATCCAAAATTACTAAATGAGGTATTGAAGGTTTGAGAGGTATAAGGCTTTGTAATGTTAGAGTCGTAGAAAAGTTTGATATTAAACTTTTGATTTAAAACATAATCAACGCTAGGTCTTAAGGTAATGTTCTTAGCGCCAGATGAAATTTCGGCTTCCTCAACATCTGCCCGGTAAATAACTGTTTTGTTATCTCTAATGGCAACATCAAGTTTAAAATCCATATTGTTATCCATCTTTAAACTTTTAAACCAACCAAAAGGAAAACGGAATTTTGTGGTACGATAGCCTAAACCTAACACCACATTATTTTCTGATAACTGTGCGAGCTGGCTATTTGACAAGCTTAAACCCAGCAACCGCGAACGATTTAATTCGAAAGTTGCAGTAAGGTTGTTTTTTAATCTTGTATCTACACCAATTAGTGGCGAAAAGTATTCTGAAACCGTAACCTGAGCAAACTGGAACTGAGGAAGAAAATTATTATTGGCATCTCTTGCGCTCGAATAGCCGTTATTTTCCTGATAGCGAAGCAGCGAATTGTAGCCGTTGATATTATATGCAGAACGATAACCATGTTTAATATCGATTGAAGAAAATCTATCTGCAATAAATGGAATGCTCGTTAAACCGCTATAGGTTAAACTCCAGTTTGGTAGGGGGATTTTAGGGAACGAGTTCATTGAGGATGTGCTAGCATCTTTGCCGGAGTACGCTGCTAAAAATGCCGAGATAACTACATCCTGACTTTCTTTGCCATACCCGTCGGCAAATCCATTTGCTTGTCCGGCTGAATTTGGATTTTGACCACCCAAACGCTGCGAAATTATCATTCTGTTAGACATGAAGCGGTTGTACAATGCAGAAACCGTATTGGCATTACTTTCTTTGAATGCCGTACCCAGGGTGATGTAAGAAATGCTGTAGTCGCCGGTTGTAATTGCACTCAAGTTCTCGAAAGAAGAAACACTGGCAACGTATCTGAAATTGGTCGAGAAATTTCTCGTTTGTGCACGGTTCGCCCTTAACGTAATTCTTAAATCCCTTATCGGCTCCAACTGTCCGGTTAATTGAAAATCTTCCCGAAGCGTGTTCACGTACATTTGCGTTTGCAAAGTATCAGTTGTTAGCCAACCGTTGTTTAAGGCCATGTCTCTTATATCCCGCTGACTGCCAAAAACAAAGCCCAATCCAGGCGCTCCGCTTACATTATCAATACCAAAATACCTGCTTCTTGGCAAGTAACCAGGCAAAAACGTACCCTTTGTTTGCACGTAGTTTATGTTTACATTTTTTAAACTGGTTACCAGATTGATGAAGAAATTCTTTGCTTTACTGCCCCCCTGAATGTTGCCCGCGTTTCTGATGAAACCAAACTTGTTATAAAGGGTAGTTAAGTTTAAGGTGGGGTTTACCTGGATATTTCTGCTATTTTGTATGGTATTACCTAAATTTATATTCGGATCAATAAGGGTTGCCAGAGGTTCAGTTTGCCAGTTAAAGTTTGTTCCGTATTTTGTTAATAAAGTAATCCAGTTTAAACCCGGAATTTTATTAATCGGAACCGCATAGGTAACATTTAAATTGTGATTATAATCTGTCGTACGGCCTAAACGTTTCAAGTTTTCCCAAACTGTATCGCGTTTCAAACCATCAATCCTGCCGTCTGGTTCATCTATAATGGAGTAATTGGTCGCATTAAAATCAAGCTGCAATGAGCGGGTTAAATTCCAGGCAATGCCATAAATGCGGCTCATGCGGAAATTTTTGTTAAAGGTAGTTCCGTAACCACTTTGCAATAATGGAATTGCATTATTAGGATCGTTATTTCTCAACGTATTTTCCGAATAAAGTCGATCTACATCAACCCTGAAATTAATTGCGCTCGGCAAAATACTGAAGTTGAAATCCTTCAATATGGCGAGCATATTCGATTTGATGATTTTTTCAAATGGCGCATAACTCTTCGCTTCCCGCGAATAACTGTATTGCAACGAGCCCCTATACGTGTTTTGAATACTGCTTTGGTTGATAAAGTCGCGGTGATCGTATTGCGTGTAAGCGTAACTGGCAGAGAAATTCTCGATGTCCCAAAGCCTTACCGGCTTGCTATTATTTATACGTTCTTTGCGAACATTGGTAAAATTTATTCCCCTTCTAACCGTATAATCTTGTGCAAAGTTTAAAATCGAATCCTTTTCTGCCTTTGTAGCTTGCTCCAGCGCATTTTTTAATTCTATATCCGGTGTTTTAGGATTATACTGAGGAGTGGAAACCTGCTTTGAATAACTTACATACATCGGAATTTTAACGCCTGATTTCTGAGGTAAAAATTTACCCAATTCTACGGCTGATGACACATCTAACAAAGTATTGTCGGCCCGGTTGCGCTCGCTGACTTTTGAATCTATCGAACCGAAACCTATGGTAGATTTGCTGCCTGAAATATTAACGTCTGCAAAATCGGCTAATTTTAGATTTAAACGCCCGGTTGCAGCCCAGCCACCACGTTCATCAAATTCAGTTAACCTTAACTCATTAAACCAAACTAAAACATTTTTATCCAGCCCATCATCGCCCTCGGGATTAACCTGGCTTCGCAATGGGTTTTTAACACCCAACATATAAACCCGAACCTTACTCATATCTGGCTGGCCTTTTACGATAATCGTTCTTACACCATCAGAATACGTAAACGGTACATTTATTGGCCATGGTGAACCATTTGCCTGCTTTGCCGAATTACGGGCGAGCTTTGCATTTTGAAACAATGTTAAGTCAATGTCTATCTGGTTTGCTGCAGGCCATATCGCATCAGGGTCTGTGGTGCCTGGAGAAGTTACCTTTAATGGTAAAACATATTCGTAGTAATTATCTTGGTTATCCGTTCCGATCCTCAAAAAAGCGGCAACGTCATTATCGTTTAAAACCTGATTGTTCACCGCCTCGGCATGCACAAACATTTCTAAATGCTTATAGGAACGGAAATCGCTATAAGCTGTTTTAAATGCAGCTCTTCCATAGCCGTCTCTCAACGTTTTTACGGTTACAGATAACGATTGTTCATTTAAGCGGGTATCGCCACGGTAATTACTGTAATCGCGTTCGCGGATGATTCCCGGAGGTGTAACATATGGAATTGGAGAACGTTTGCCGTTTTCCTCAATATTAACAGTAGAAACTTCTATCGAAGAATTATCTGGCGTTAATAACGGCAGCGATGGATCTACAATAACCTGGTCGGCTGTATTTGTAGCGTTAAATTCCCGCCACTCGCCTCTAATTAACTGCAGTTTTGCAAAACGCATTACGGTAGTATCGGCGAAGTTGGTCATAAACATCCTGAAAAAACGGATGGATTTAAAATCCTGAATTCCGCCAACTCTTTGCTGGTAATCGCCAATTGGAATTCGAACCTGATACCAGGAAACCGCCTGCGTATTACCATTTGCAAGCCTAACCTGCGAGGTTACTTTATCGGTAATAAAATTCTGGCCTACAACTAAATCCGCCGGGCGCATCGAGAATTTATACTGAAAGTACTCATCGCTCTGCGTCATATTATTATCGCGGTTGATGTCTTCACCATCAGGCAATGATGTTGAAGCTGAATTCTCTATACCCAATTCTTCCTGAGACTGCTGAGCGGTTTTCGAATTCCCTTCCGGACCGTTATATTTTTCGTACCGTTTTAAAATTCCTGCATTCAGCTGATCAAGCGCCGGACCTCTAAAATATGTGTAGTCATCGGATGATGGATCGGCATCTATCATGGCTGCTGCAGCAGCGCTCAACTGTCCTTTAATTAAGTTAATCGCCGCTGCAAATTTAGCCCTTTCGTTTTCATTCGATAAACCATCTAGACCAACGTCTTGCGCCTTGCGGGCATCAGGACTATTATCAAAAGCCTGAACAACCGGCTGCAATTTTGGTACCCGTCCCCAGGTTGTTTCATCGAACTTAGTCGGGTCGTTAGTTGCGGGCAATCCATTCTCCAAAGCTTTCCTGCCATCCTTTAAAATGTCTTCAGAAATATTTCCCAAATTGAAATACAGATCTCCACCCGAAGAATTTGGTTTATAAATAAACGGGTCCATCACCCAAAACTCAATAAAACCAATATTTAAAGCCTCAAAATCGTTTGTTTCTATTTTGCGTTGAAATCCTGCCCAGTTATTTCGCGGGTTTAATAGAGTACCATCTCTGTTAAAGCCAGTTGTTCTAAAATTGTATGGGCCGCGAAGCGTTGGATAATACGCAACATCAAGCGTTGCAATGTTTAGGGCCTGGCCTGTTGCCGTTTGTTTGAACGGAAATACTTCCTGCTCAATTACTTCCCTAACATAGTGATTAGAAAGTTCATTTCGATTGTTACGAATATTTGCAGGCGTTGTAGATGCCGCCGAATTATAAAAAGTTGGGTCTATATTGTAAAAGGCTACTCTAGCCCTGTTGTAGCCATAAGCTAAATCATTTACCAACTGTGATTCGCTAAACAACTGAGGCGTACCAGAAAGTTGCCACGAAATAGCACTTTTTAAATCAATAACCGACCTCGAAGCTTCGAAATCATCGAGATAACTTACACCATTTTTACTCCCTGCAAAATTTAGAGCTTTCGGGTGACCAGGAATCAGTTGCGCAAATTCTCCGTAAAAAGTAACACTTGACGGTGCTTTGGTTGATATTAAAGGCAACTTATCTACAAGCTTGGTTAAAAACCTTGAAGGTGAGCTGTAGTTGATATCAGCACCCCAGATGGTGTTTGATATAGGTTCTTCACCAATATTTACCTTTTGTGTAAGTGGTTTCTCGGTGAGGTTCATAATGGTACCGCCGAGGTTAAGTTTATTATTAAGGCGATAATCTAGCCGCGTTCCAAACAAAGACCTTTGCTGTAAACCAAAAAGTTCGTTGTTTTCTGTCGTAATCCTAATGGGCTGACCAGAAGTTAGAAGCGCCTGGTTTATAATACTTACGCGGCCGCCCTGATAGTCGACTGTAAAATCGACGCCTTCAGTTAGAGGCATGGTACCCGCAAAAACTTTTACAGAGCCTTCGGGAACGTTGATGGCATTTAAAGTAAATTCTGAAGAAACATCAGATTGATAATTACCTTTGATAATGTACCGATTCTTGTTCTGAAACAGTTGTTTAGCAATGGTTTGAGTAGAATCGTAAAGCGCTGTAAAAGTGTATTTATCAACTAACGCTTGTTCGGATGGAAGAAATTTAGTTGCTAAATCTTTACCAAATGGTTCGATAATAGGAAAAATTATGCGACCGTTTGCCGGATCGATGGTTATGTAACCCGTATTGGTGTTCGTAATTAGAGAGGATAATCCTGAAGCGGAAAAGTTTGAACCAAATGTTGCGGAACTGTTTGCCGTATAAGAATTTGTTGCGGAACCGAAAGCATTATTTGCCGGCACAAAGTCGAAAACACCATCCGATTTCCGCTCGTTTTGCTGATTTAACCTATCAAATTCGACCAGTCTTATCCACTGCTTATTTGCGGTGTTCTGCCCTTCCGTCATAACCGGATTTTCCACCCCGGTTTCGTTGTCAATTCTGTAAATATCTAATCTAAAATTCTGGCTGCTAATTTGATAACCTCCAATTGAATAGATGTTTTTCATCATCAAATCCCAGGTTGGCAAATTAATTTTTGTGGTTTCATTCTTTAACAACTTTGCGAACAAAACTTTCGGGTTGGTTGCATCAAAAGTTACATCGGTTGAAAACTCACCCACCTGATATTCTACTCCATTGTATGTATAACGATAGGCAACAGCCAAAACTTCATCAGAATTAAGTGCATTGTTTAATGAAATGTAGCCGAGCTGAGGCTGAAAAGTGAACTCCCGTTCGGTTAATTTTCTCGCGTAAGTAAGCTTCGCAAAGTTATCAGTAGCACCATTTGCCTGGAAATACGAGATTACATCATTTGAGTTGGTAAACCGAGCTCCCGGAGGCAAATTCTGCAATAAATTGTTCGATTGTTGCGTAAATCCCGTTGCGGTCGTTCCGCCGGGTAAGGCAGACCCGCCACCAGTGATTTGGGCAGTATTGTAGGGTACGTTCTCACCTAAATCCAGGAAGCCTAAAACATCTCTCGAATCTGTAGTGCTACCAGATTTATTTGTTATCCAGACCTCGATTTTTGTTATCTGAATTGGAGAGGTAATAACGGGCGCATTTGCGAGATTTTTGTTATAAGTATTTCTGAAATACTGTGATAAAAAATAGTGCCGGTTTGCCTCATAGTTATCAGCGCTCAAACGGAACTCGTTAGATTGTGCACCATTGGTAATTTTAATTTCTCTCGATTGAGATTTCTGCTGCGTGTAAACACTGGTTACATTCAATTTACCAAACTGCAACTGTGTTTTTAATCCAAACAGCGCCTGTGTTCCCGTAATTAAACTTGTATTAAGTGGCAAACTTACGTTTCCGGCCTCAATTTTTTTAATGATATCATCCGGGCCGCCGGTATAATCTAATTTAATCTGGTTCTCAAAATCAAACTGCGCCTCCGTATTGTAATTACTCTTGATTTTCAATTTTGTTCCGATATTTCCAACCAAATCCATTTGAATGCGCTGGTTAAAATCGAAATTGGTTTGAACCCTTTGCCTTTCATTAAATAGTGGATTTTCATTTTTATTTACCCGACCTAAGAAAGTAAGTTCTGCTTCTCCACGAGGCTGAATATCGATAGTCGTACCGCCAAAAAGCTTTTCAAATGCCTTGCTATTTACCTGAATTTTAGGAATAATGCCCGTGTTCCGAAAATCGCTAACCTCCGCATTAGAAATACTGCGCCAGTTTCCCCTTTTAATCTCACTGTTCACCAGGCGCTGGTATTCGTCAACCGTTAAATATTGAGTATTGGTAACGTATTTATCGCCGACTAAATCTTTAACAACATACCGTTTATTTTTGGCATCGTATTCCACCACCCTTTTTAAAACGTTAGGAAGCGGATAAAACGGGTTTGTGGTAGGGCTTAATCCAAGAAGCTGTTTTTCGCGAAGGCTAAAGTTGTTTTTAGACATAGCGGTGTCCGCTTTGCCTGTAACAACCTGTGATATGGCGTTTTCAGAAGCAAATAAAAGTGGGATGAGAATTAGTAGGGTAAATATTCTCTTCAAAGGCGGTTAGATCTATAAATTTTTCAAAGCTTGTTTAATTAGCTGCTCTACCGAAAGCGTTCCTTCTGTTACTTTTAAAATCTGATCGATAGTTTTTTCGGCAGTTTGTTTGGCGAAACCGAGCATTACTAATGCAGATAACGCTTCATCTTTAACGGTATTGTGTTGAGGCATAGAAATTAGTGAATCTACGCCCTCCTTCTTCAGTTTATCCTGTAATTCGAGCACCAACCTTTGAGCGGTTTTCGCTCCAAGCCCCTTAATACGCTGGATTAGCGCATAATCGGCCTTAACAATTGCGGTTTGTATCTCTACCGGCGTAATAGACGACAAAATCATCCGGCCGGTATTTGGGCCAATGCCAGAAACTGAAATCAGGTGTAAAAACAATCTGCGTTCACCTTCATCTGCAAAGCCATACAAAGTATGCGCATCCTCTTTTACATGAAGCCATGTATAAAGTTTGCAACGCTCAGCATCACCCAGGCTGCTGTAGGTATTTAGCGAAATATTAATGTGATAGCCTACTCCTCCGGCTTCTACAACAACGTAAGCCGGGTTTTTAAAAGTTAATTTACCATCAATGTAAGCGTACATCCGTTTTACGGTTTTAAATCTGTGTCTTTATGCTTGTGGGGAAAATCTAAAATCAATTTACTTCTTTGCGGGCGTTTTTGCAAAAATACCTTTGCGTTTTGAAGTTCCGGCGAGGTCTTCCTTAGCCTGAACGTCTACAACTGCTATCGTAACCATATTTACAATTTCGCGTACAGAGCTACCAAGTTGTACAATATGCACCGGTTTGTTTAAACCAAGCAATATTGGCCCAACTGCTTCGGCGCCACCCAACTCCTGTAATAGTTTATATGCAATGTTACCCGATTCCAAGTTAGGAAAAATTAAAGTATTAGCAGGGGCATTTACCAAAGTACTGAACGGGAAATTATCTTTCAACAATTCATTGTTTATTGCAAAATTACCTTGCATTTCGCCATCTACTACAATTTCAGGATGTTGCTTGTGCAGGATATTTACTGCTTTCCGAACTTTTTCAGGCACAACGCCATCATTAGATCCAAAATTGGAGTAAGACAGAATTGCAACCCTTGGTTTGATGTTGAATTGTTTAACAGATTTTTCGACTAACAAAGTAATGTCTACTAGTTCTTCAGCAGTCGGATCTACATTTACAGTTGTATCTCCAAAAAACACTGGCCCTTTCTTGGTCATCATCATGTACATACCAGCTACACGTTTCACCTCAGGATCTGCACCGATAACATGCAATGCAGGTTTTATAGTGGAACCATAATCTTTGGTTAAACCAGAAATCATAGCATCAGCTTCGCCAAACTCAACCATCGAGGCACCGAAGTAATTACGATCTCTGAGAAGTTTAATGGCATCACGCTCAGAAATGCCTTTACGCTGACGCTTTTTGTATAAAGCATTGGCGTATTTTTTGGTTTTCTCAGGCTCCTGCATCTGGTCGATGATTTGAACACCATCCAGCTCTAAAGCATGTCCATCAATAATTGCCTGTATTTTTTCCCTGTTACCGAGCAGTATCGGGATTGCGATTTTCTCATCACGAACAATTTGCGCTGCTTTTAAGATTTTATAATTATCTGCTTCAGCAAAAACCACACGTTTAGGGTCCGATTTGGCTTTATTGGTTATCGAGCGCATAATTGCGTCGTCTAATCCTAAGCGTTTTCTAAGTTCTTCACTGTATGCATCCCAGTCGGTTATTGTTTTCCGGGCCACGCCACTTTCAATAGCAGCTTTCGCTACCGCGATAGAAACCTCAGTAATTAACCTAAAATCTACAGGTTTTGGAATGATGTAATCTCTGCCAAATTTTAAGTTTCTTGCATTGTAAGCTAAATTAACAGCCTCGGGAACGGATTTTTTTGCCAGTTCGGCAATTGCTTTAACTGCAGCAATTTTCATCGCTTCATTAATTGTTGTTGCACGAACATCTAAAGCACCGCGGAAAATATAAGGGAAACCTAACACATTGTTAACCTGGTTCGGATAATCAGACCGGCCGGTTGCCATAATCAAATCTTTGCGGGTTTTAACTGCAAGTTCGTAAGCAATTTCCGGATTCGGATTCGCCATTGCAAAAACGATCGGGTTTTTCGCCATACCAACAAGCATATCTGGTTGTATAACGTTACCTGCAGAAAGGCCGATAAATACATCAGCACCCTTCATTGCGTCGCCAATGGTTTTTATATCCGTTCTAAATGTTGCGAAGCTCATCCGCATATCATCTAAATCAGTGCGGTGAATATCAATTAAACCATTGATATCGAACATTACCAGGTTTTCCCGTTTTACACCGAGCGACAAGTACATTTTCGAACAGGATACCGCCGCTGCACCCGCACCGCTTACCACAACTTTAATTTTATCTATTTTTTTCTTCTGAATTTCACAAGCATTCAATAATGCCGCACCAGAAATAATTGCTGTTCCATGCTGGTCATCGTGCATTACAGGGATATTCATCTCCTGTTTTAGCCGACGCTCTATCTCAAAGCACTCAGGTGCCTTAATGTCTTCTAAGTTAACGCCCCCAAAAGTTGGCTCTAAAGCCTTAACAATTTTTACAAAATCATCAACATTTTTGGTATCGAGTTCCAAATCAAAAACGTCGATATCGGCAAAGATTTTAAATAGCAGACCTTTACCTTCCATCACCGGCTTGCCGGCTTCAGGACCAATATCACCTAAACCCAAAACAGCCGTTCCATTACTAATTACTGCAACAAGGTTTCCTTTTGCGGTATATTTGTATACGTCTTCTTTATTTTCGGCTATTTTTAAACAAGGTTCTGCAACACCAGGCGAGTAGGCCAAAGTTAAATCGCGTTGTGAATTTGTTGGTTTTGTTGGTACTACCTGTATCTTTCCCGGCCGCCCTTGCGAGTGGTAATCAAGGGCATCTTGCTTTCTGTTCGTATTACTCATTAATTGTAACTAACTAGTGACGGTGCAAAGGTACAATTCTTTTACGGAGGGTTGAAATAAATACGAAAATGAATGAAGTGGCGAAGCAAATCGTTTACACAAATCCTTTTTGCATCAGCGCCAGTTTTGGCTCGAAGCTAATATGCTAAAAACTAGCCTTTACTAATCTTCAAAACCATACCAACCTGCAAACCGGCTCTTGCCAATCTGTTATCTCTTTTGATGTTCTGAACCGTAGCACCATCAAACTTTTCAGCAATTTCTGATAGTGTATCGCCACGTTTTACGATATAGCTCGAGTATAAAAGAGGAGCTTTTAGAACAGTCTTTCTTGCGGTATAGATCTTAAGCTTTTGGCCGGGCACAATATTTTTGCTCTTCAGGTTGTTCCAAACCTTTAAATCCTGCACTTCAACACCGTATTTTTCGGCAACAGTATTTAAACTTTGCCCTGGCGACACTTTGTAATAAACAATAGCCGACGAGCTTACAGAAGCAGGTTTTTTCTTTCTAAGTTCTCTAGCATCATCGGTATTTGCCTGGATAACCTGCATTTTATTATCGAGATCTTCATTGTTAAGTACATCGTACATTGCAGCCAAATCGGCGCCTTTTATTTTTGGCAAAACCAACCGCTTTGGTAAGTCTGATGTGCCGTTGACAATTTTCTTTTTGTATGATGGATTCAATGCAAAAAGAGAGGCATCTTCGATATTTAAAACCTTGGCTAACGCAGATAAAGACACAAAGTGATTTACCTGCATGGTATCTGTTTTTAAGAATAAGTTGCAGGCCTGCTCCGTAATCTGATGTTTTGAAGAATAGTTCATCACGTAAACCGCAGCAATAAACGCCGGAACGTAGTTGCGTGTTTCCTTTGGCAGATACTGTCTGATTACCCAAAAATCTCTCGAACCAGCTTTATCAATCGCCCGGGTTACATTTCCCTTACCGCAATTGTAAGCAGCAATGGCCAATAGCCAATCCCCCAACTCTTCAAATGCATCGCGAAAATAAGCAGCGGCAGCATAACTGGCTTGAACAGGATCTTTGCGTTCATCAACAAAATTATCCATTTTAAGGCCGTAAGCTTTCCCGGTACCAAACATAAACTGCCAGATTCCCGTAGCGCCAACTCTGGAAACCGCATGCGGATCCATTTGAGACTCTACAATAGTTAAATATTTTATTTCTTGCGGAATATTATAATCTTTTAATGCTTTTTCAAATATTGGAAAATAGTAATTCGATAGGCCAAGCATTTTGCCAAACATATCTTTACGTTTTGCATAAATGTCAATGTATTGCTGCACATACTCATTGTGCGGCAAAGGAATTGATTTCGTAATTGAATCTAAACGAAGCTTGTAAATGTAATTTTGGCTGAGGAGTAAAGGATTTTCAATAACAGCCGGAACCGTTACCGTATCATTATTTACGAAAATGTTATTTGATTTCTTGTAGAGGCTGTCGACTTTTAAAATTTGCTGTCCAAAAGAAAAAGACACGAATGCGGTTAAAGCACAAAATGTAGTAAAAAGTAGTTTTTTAATCATGGGCCATTTGTTATTAAAACCGCAGCTCACTTTTATGGACGGGATTGAACCAAAAAAGCAGAAAACACAGAGAAGCAATTTTTTAGCTGGCTCCGATTTTATAACGACGGTTATAGTGATAAAAATGCCTGAGAAAAGGCTAGTAACTGCGCTTCCTCAAAATGTTTGGCTATAAACTGAATACTTAACGGCAAATTAGCTTTATTATTGCCTATTGGCAAAGCGATGGCAGGATTGCCGCTTAATGATGGCAAAACTGTAAAAATATCCGCCATGTACATTACCAAAGGGTCCTGCATGTTATCGCCAATTTTAAATGGTGGCGTTGGTGCCACAGGCAATAAAATTAAGTCGTAATCCTGGAATAAAACATCTAGTTTCTCTCTTATCAAGCGCCTAACTTGCTGCGCCTTCTGATAATAAGCATCGTAATATCCGGCACTTAAAACGAATGTTCCTAAAAGAATTCTACGCTTTACCTCTTCCCCAAAACCTTCTGCACGTGATAATTTATACAATTCGGTTAAAGACTTTGCTTCGGCATTGCGATGGCCATAATGCACGCCATCATATCTGGACAGATTTGATGATGCCTCTGCAGTGGTTAAAATATAATAAGCTGGAACCAGGTAATCGAGTAAATCGAACGAAACATAATCGATTACATGTCCCTGAGCCTTCAAACTTTCTATTGATTCTAAGATTGCCGATTTTATTTCCGGGTCAAGCGCTTCGCTTTCCATTGTTTCTTTTAAAACAGCTATTCTTTTAGGTTCTAGCTGATTTAAATTTGCAGAATACGCTGGAACGTCCAAAGGGGAAACCGTCGAATCATTTTCATCTGCGCCTGCCAGAACTTCTAAAAGCAAAGCAGCGTCTTCTACAGACGAGGTAATTGGGCCAACCTGATCGAAAGAAGAAGCATATGCGATAACACCATATCTTGAAATTCTACCGTAAGTAGGTTTCAAACCGATTTGACCACAAAAAGCTGCCGGCTGGCGAACTGAACCACCAGTATCTGTACCTAAAGCGGCGAGGCACATATCTGCCTGAACGGCTACTGCCGAACCACCAGAAGAACCACCGGGAACCAAATCAGGGTTTACTGCGTTTTTTACAGTCCCAAAGTAAGAGGTTTCATTAGAACCACCCATTGCAAACTCATCGCAATTTAACCGACCGATGATTACGGCATCTTCCTGCAATAAACGTTGTACAACGGTAGCAGAATATGGCGAAACGAAACCATCGAGCATTTTTGAAGATGCTGTTACGATATGATCTTTATAGCATATATTATCTTTAATGCCGATAACCATGCCCGCAAGTTTGCCGGCATTGCCTTCCTCAATTTTCTGTTGTACTGCTTTCGCCTGAACTTCTGCCGAATAAAAAAACACCTCGTTGAATGCATTGAGGTGTTCATTTTCTTTAATTTGCTTAAAATAATAAGCCAATAAATCGGGTAGAGTTAGTTGCTTTTGTGAAATGAGCGCTTGTATCCCTTTAAGAGAACTGTATTTCTTCAAAACTAAAAACTATGGTTATTAAACAGTCTTATCACGGTTAGACGGGTCTACTTGTTCTCCATCAACACCATCTTTACCATCTTTAAATTCTTTTACACCTTTACCTAAGCCACGCATAAGTTCAGGAATTTTTTTACCTCCGAACAATAACAATACTACTACTGCAATAATGATAATTTCGGGTGTGCCAAGCATTGCTGCTATTGTTGTATTTAACATAACTTTTTTGTTTAAACTTTTTGACTGTCAGTTACTATTTTCTCGTCGATGGGAGTGCTTGAGGGATAAGGAACATCTGCGCCGGTGTGTGTTACAGGCTCTGCTGCTGCCGCCGATGGAGTTGTTGCGGTTTCAGTTGGATGATGGTGTTCATTATTATTATTTGCAACGGTTTGCTCTGCTTCTTCTTTGTCTAAATCCATAGCATTAATGTTTCTATGAATTTCACGCTTTACACCATCAGATGCATCTTTAAATTCTCTGATTCCCTTTCCAAGTCCTCTGGCTAATTCGGGTAATTTTTTACCTCCGAATAACAAAAGTACCACTACTAAGATGAGTACGATCTCCGATCCACCCATGTTTAAAAACTCTAATAACGTGCCTTGATACATCACTAATCTATTTTATACAAATATAAACATTTAATTGCCTAAAGTTATTTACTTATCCAAGCTTCTGGGTTTAACTTGGTTTGACCCCGCATAATTTCAAAATGCAAATCGGCAGAATCAAATGTAGTGCCTAGTAAACCAATTGTCTGCCCCGTTTTCACATCGTCGCCTTTTGAAACACTGGCAGATTTCAAATTCTGGTAAATTGTAAAATAATTACCATGCCTTATAATTACCACATATTTACCGTAGATTAAACTAACCATTGTAACGTCTCCATCGAATACTGCCCTTACTGCAGCGCCGTTTACTGATGTTATATTTACACCATCATTAGTGTACGGTGCTTGGTCTACCATATGTCTCCCAAAAGTTTCAGTGATTGTTCCACTAACTGGATACGGTAATCTACCCCTATTATTTTCAAATCCCGCAGCCAATCTTGCCGATTCCGGCGTAGCCGTAAGTGCCTCACTATTAGTTTTAGCCTTAGCTGCAACCGGCGCAGCCGGAGCTGGTCTGTTTTCTGCTTTAGCCTTCGCCGCAGCCGCTTTTGCCTCCGCAGCAAGTCTTGCTTCTTCAGCTGCCCTCTTCCTCGCCTCTTCTCTTTTCGCTTCTTCAATAGCCCGTTGGATAGCAGCTCTGATTGCCCTGTCAATTTGCGCCTGCTGCTTCTTCTTCGAGGCAATATCCTGTTTAAAAGTGCGCTCCTGCTTGCTTAAATTATTCAGCACAGCCGATTGCTGGCTTTTATCTTTGCCTAAACGTTCTCGTTCACGCTCCTGCTCTTTAAGTAAATCACTTTTCTCCCTCAATGTTCTATCCAGAACTTTGATTTTTCCATTCAGATCTTGCTGAGTATTTTCTATATAGCCAGCCTGTTTTTTACGGTACTGACTAAATTGCTGTAAATATTTTATGCGTTTATACGCCTGGTTAAAATCTTTTGCGGCAAAAATGAACATCATTTTATCATATGAATTTCTATTTCGCTGGGCAAAACGAATCATGCCTGCATACTCCTTTTTCAAGTCGCCTAACTGGCCTTGCAAAGTATGTACGGTATTTGTGTTCTGAGAGATTTGATTATCGAGATTTTTTATTTCGGAATTAATCGCACCGATTTTATCCTGCCTTAATCTAATTTGCGTATTAATTACATTGATTTGTTGCAAGGTAAGTTTCTTGCCATTAGCAGTTTTATTAAGACTTTTTTGAAGTTGCTCAATATCGCGTTCTATCGCTTCTTTTTTCCTTCTGAGTTCGTTTGCAGTTTGAGCCGAAGCCGACAGGGCAAACACACTAAAAAACAGAATAAATACAAGTTTGTGTAGCTTCATTAAGCCAAAAGTATAAAAATTCGCAGTAAAAATACATTAAAATTGATATACGAATGGCATTATTGGCAGGTGAAGCGTGTTCTTCATCTAAACTTCACAAAAGGTGAGGGATTACTTATTTACCAGCGTATATCTCTTTGGTACAGTAAACGGAAAATCGACCGGAACATTGCCATCAATTTTAACATACTGCAAATCGATATTTATCTTTTTCGCACCAGAAAGGGTATTAATTTTTAAAGCGCCGGGAAATAAAGATTCATTTAGTTTTTGATAGTCGGAGTAGGAAACCTTTAAAGCCTGTCCGCTTTTAGCATCGTTTAGGTTGGTTTCGGCAACTTTAAGCAAGGTATTGAAAAATAATTTATAGTCTAAGTTTTCCTTTGCGCCAGAAACTACCCAAACACCATTTGCCTGCTTAACATCTGATTGCTCCGTTAAAAACTCACCCATTGCATTGCCTGTTAAAACAGCCTGGAGGGTATTAAAATTAACCTGCTTATTGGTAAAATTGTAAATGTAACTGAAAGGCTTTTTTAAGTATTCGCTTTTTAATTTATTTTGGATTTTAATACTATCGGGCGTAATTAAGGCCCTGGCAACCTCTGCCAAACCGCCAAGAGCGGTTATGCTTACCCAAATGGTTTCCTTGTCTTTCATTCGAAAGTTCATGGTAACATCATTTGCATCGCCGTTAATATCGAGCGTAGCTTTTGCTTTTAATGAAAGCGTATTAAATTTTAACTGTTTACTATTCAATAAAGTCAAAGCTTCAGCCTTAGAATTATCAGCCTTTGTTTCCTCTTTGGCAGGAGGTGCAGCCACAATTTCCTTTTTTGGCTTACAGGCGGTTACCGAAATTGCGGCAGCTAAAACAACCAGGCTATTTAAAATACTTCTTTTCATTTATTTTTTTATTTAATAATTCTGAACCGTTTCCGGCTTCTCTTGCTTTTTGCCATTGCAGCACCGCAGCCTCTTTATCACCCTTCATAAAAAGGATATCGCCAAAACGCTCCAAGTAAACACCGTTCTTACTACTATTGTTTTGCAAGGCTTTTTCTATCCAAACCTTTGCTAAATCGTACTTTTGCTGCTTAAAAAGAATGAAGGCATAAGTATCTGTTACCGAGGAGTTTTCAGGCAAAGCATTAGCCGCTGTTTCTGCATATTTGGCTGCCTTTTCAAGGTCGTCATTTTTTAATGCCAGATAGTAGGCATAGTTATTCATGATAAGGTAATTATCCGGCTCGGTTGCAATTGCCTTTTCGAAAGCAGTTTTCGCCAAAGCAAAATTGTTTTGATTGATGTAAATGTCGCCCTGCAAAGCATAAACCTGAGCCTGTAAGCTCTTATTTTCTACATCTAACTGAAGGGCATTCTTTAAATTGGTTTGTGCAGCATCAAATTTACCTGTTTTAAATAAAGCGTAAGCCATATAATAATACAAACTTCCCTGGTTGGGGTAAATCGTTAGCGCCTCATCTCCAACAGTTACCGCATCCGCATAATGACCAAGCAAAGTTTGAATGTTAATTACCTGCTCCCAAACGGCATAAACTTGTGAGTTGAGCTTTAAAGCGGCTTTATATTGCACCAATGCCTGCTCCAGCTTACTTTGCTGATACAATACATCGCCGTATAAAGCAATTATTTTCGCATCGCCAGGATTTTTTTCGGCCAGAAGCTTACTTAAATCGCTGACATTCTTTGCAACAATAGGTTGGTCCATTTTGGGCATTAATGCTGCAAGAATTTTGAGCTTTTCAGTAACCGGCATTTCTTCACTTTCGAAAGCAAGCTTCAGTGCCGCAAACGCTTCTGTATCTTTTTTTTGTCGGCGGTAAATATCTGCCAACCCTAAATTAACCTCGAAATTATTGGGCTCCAGACTTTGCGCTTTTTGCAATACTTTTAGCGCTTCCGAATCATTGTTTTTCTGCAAAAGTAATCCGGCAGCATATAAGTAATTTTTAGCATCGGCTTGGTTGCCTTCCAATAACTTTACAATGTCGCTGTCGCTGGCCGTTCCATTATTTTGAAAACGTCTTTTTGCGTTTGATAATTCCCTCGATTCGCCGAATTTCTTTTCAATGGTATCGTATGTCTTTTTCGCCTCTTCAGGTTGGTTGGATAAAAACTGGGCGTTGGCTTTATCAAAGTAATACGCATCATTATCAGGCTCTACGCGAATTAGCTGATTAAAGACGGCAATTAATTCAGGCATTTTATTGGTTCGTTTATAAACTTCTCCCTGCAGCCTTAAGTACCATTTATTGTCCGGATTAAATTTAACGGCCTGCTTAATATTTAGTTCTGCCTCGGCCATTCTATCCTGGCGCAGATTTGCGTTGGCAAGCTCGAAATATGCGGCATGATTGGCGGGATCGATACTTAAAACCTTATTGAAATTCGTTGTCGCTCCAACAAAGTTATCAGCCATTTTTTCTTTCAAACCCGCAAAAAATAATTGCTTAACCACGTTGCTATCGCTGGTTAAAGCATAAGCTGGCCTTACCTGCGCATTGGTTTTGCAGCAAATAACAAACACTAAAAGAAAAACATATCCTCTAATCATATTTATTTGGATGCGTAATTATTTGAATTTGCGGTTGTATAACTGAATGTTCGACTTGCGACCGTAATGATGCTTTCAATCAAGCATTCCTAATTTTCCCTAAAGGTTCCCGGTGTGCCCGTAGCCTCCTTCGCCCCTGCCTGTTTCGCCAAGTGCGTCTACCGGTTGCCAAATCACTGTTTCATGTTTAGCGACGACCATTTGAGCAATTCTATCACCATTAACGATTTTAAAATCGGTATCTGATAAATTTATTAATAAAACTTTAAGTTCACCGCGGTAATCCGCGTCTATGGTACCCGGAGCGTTTACAATACTGATTCCATGCTTGTAAGCAAGCCCGCTTCTCGGCCTGATTTGGGCCTCGAAACCTACAGGCAATTCGATAAACAAACCAGTTGGAATAAGTTCACGCTGCATAGGCTTTAAAATAATTTCTTCGCTTATTGATGCTCTCAAATCCATCCCCGCAGCATGTGCAGTTTCATATTGTGGCAATGGGTGTTGAGATTTATTGATAATTTTAATTTCCATATTAAAAATGAATGAGTTCGAATGTTCGATTTTTTACCTTTTCAGGATTTTCATCAAATCTTTCTTTTCAAAATAAGCGATACCAGCAATGAAGGCAATAAGCATTGCGTTGCCAATGTAAATATTTCTGTTAAAAATGAAAAATGAAGAAAAAACGATAACAGTAGAAACGATAATGTAAGCTAAAATCTTTTTTAGGTTGTAAGGAATTGGGTAATATTTTTGCCCGAGGATGTAGGAAATTATCGTCATCGTTGCGTAGGCGGCCATTGAAACCCATGCAGAACCCATGTAACTGAACCTCGGAATTAAAACAAAATTTAAAACGATGGTAATTATGGCCCCGATTACAGAAATGTATAAGCCATACCGTGTCTGGTCTGATAGCCTGTACCAGATTGACAAATTCATGTAAATGCCTAAAAAAACATAGCCCATTAACAGGTAAGGAACGGCTGGCAAACCAACCCAATATTCTTCTGTTCTGATAAAAAATTTCAGAACTTCAATGTTGGCAATCAGGGCAACGAAAAGAACAGTAAGCGCAATTACGAAATATTGTAAAATGGTAGCATAAGTTTGCTTTGCATTCGAATTCTTTGCATGACTGAAGAAAAATGGTTCTGCACCTAAGCGAAATGCGGTAATAAAAATGCTTAAGAAGATGGCGAGTTTGCAAACCGCTCCATAAATGCCGACTTCTTCATTGGCGATGTTAGCAGGAAGCAGGTCTTTTAAAACAATCTTATCTAAATTTTCATTTACAATAAAAGATAAGTTAGCAATTAGAATAGGCCAGCTGTAAGAAAACATATTCGAAAACAGTGCCTTGTCGAATTTCAACTGCAGTTTTAAAAACTCGGGGATTAATGCTACAAGTGTTACCAAACTAGCAATAAGATTTGCAACAAAAACATAGCCTATCCATTGGTGGCGATACCACGTTTGCAACCATGATGCTCCAATCCAGTTATGTTTTATTATTGCCGGAAGTACAAAAATAAACAGGAGGTTAAACCCAACAAAACAACCGATATTCAAAAATTTAACAACACTATATTTCATTGGCCTCCCATCGGCACGCAGCTTGGCAAATGGGATTACGCAAATTGCATCAACAAACAAGATCCATAAAAAGAAGCTAACATATTGCTTATAGTCTGGTATTTCAGCCGCTTTGGCAGCCAGGTATGTTGCGATTCCATTAGAAAAAACCAATCCCGTTATTAAAAAAAGTGATGAAACAAATGCAATGCAGATGAAGGAATTATTATAAACTTCCTGTTTTTTATCTTCAAATTTATTTAAATATCTAAAATAGGTACTCTCCATACCGAAAGCCAATATTGCATTAATTAGCGAAGCATTCGCATACATATTGGTAAAAATTCCATACACACCTTTTTTATATACCGAAGTGTAAATAGGTGTTAAGATGAAATTGAACAACCTGGAAAAAACGGTACTAATGCCGTACACCATTGTTTGCCCAAGAAACTTTTTATATACAGACAATTGATTTTAGATTTTAGATGCTGGATTTCTTGTTTAATTTGTTTTCATCGGGATTTTCCAGGGATTAAATTCCTGAATTTACAGCCGCAAATCGCTTTACTTTCTTAAGACTTCAAAATTACGATAGTTTTTCATATCGCCTTCTGTAACAGCAACATTTTCCACGCGGGAGCGATCTGGCCCTTCGTTGCACCAGTTTACAAATTCTTCTAAAAATACATCTTCGCCTTCCGCTTCTATAAAAACAGAACCGTCTTTTTCATTTCTAACAAAACCATTAACCATCATTTGATTAGCTACAATTTTAGTGGTTTCTCTAAAACCAACGCCCTGAACTTTTCCGGTAATCGTAATATTAAGGTGTTTCATATCGATACAAAGTTAACAATGTTAGGCTTGTTTTTTTAATTGATGCCCTCCAAACGAAACTAAACCAAAAGCAATAGCGAAAATTAGATAAATAATTGTTGGCACTAATAAGATGGAATCAGCAGGATGCTTAGAAAAGTATTTTGCGAGCGCCAATCCACCCGTTAAAAAATGAAAAAAGTTGCCGATTGAAACTGGTTTACTGTAAATACCACCAATTAAATTTCCTTTCGCCATCCAGTTTAACAAAGCAAACCCAAGGTATAGTGCACCAAGAATTTGTATTATCATTTGTACTAATTCTGCTTCAGCCAATCCAGCGTAAATCATGATTTCACGCGGAGCGAAACTACAAACAAGACCAGCCGCAGCCAGGCAAATACTGCTGGCAGCCATTAAATATTTTGTATTCATTTACTATCACTTAAAATTTTAAATCTGAAATTCTGTTTTTTTCCAGATTGAAATTTTCCCAAATTTCTTCCAAAATCACTTTCGCTGGCTTAATTTCGCTAAGCATGGCGGATATCTGGCCAATTTCGAGTTCGCCATTTTGCATATCGCCCTCAAACATGCCAAGTTTTGCCCTAGCTTTTCCGAGCATTTCTAAAAGCTGGCTACTGTTGGCGCCATCTGCCTCTGCCTGCGAAACGGCATCAGCAAATTCATTTTTTAAGAGCCGCACCGGAATCAGCTTCTTCATCGCCAATTTGGTATCGCCCTCCACTGCTGAAATAATTTTTTGCTTAAACGCCGGGTGCGCCGATGATTCTTCGGCAACCGCAAATGCAGACCCGATTTGAACGGCATCTGCCCCAAGTGCGAAAGCTGCCAACATGGATTTCCCGCTGGCAATTCCTCCTGCGGCAATCACAGGAATGCTAACCCTTGCTTTTATCAACGGAATTAAACACATGGTGGTTGTTTCCTCACGGCCATTATGTCCGCCGGCTTCAAAGCCTTCGGCAACTACCGCATCAACACCGGCTTCCTGGGCTTTTAATGCAAACTTTGTGTTGGCAACCACATGAACAACGGTGATTCCCTTTTCTTTTAAAAAGCTGGTCCAGCTGGCAGGGTTACCCGCTGAGGAAAAGACAATTTCAACTCCTTCTTCTACAACAATATTAATAATTTCCTGGATGTGGGGGTACAAAAGCGGAATGTTTACCGCAAATGGATTTTTTGTCGCTTCCTTACACTTTTTAATATGTACACGCAAAACTTCCGGATACATGGAGCCAGCCCCAATGATGCCTAATCCTCCGGCATTCGAAACAGCCGAAGCCAGTCGCCAGCCACTACACCAAACCATTCCGGCCTGGATGATGGGATACTTTATGTTTAAAAGTTTACAGATTGGATTCATCACTTATACTATTTTAACCACTTTTTCGCTTTCGATGATAAAATCTTTTGATAGCTGAACGAGGTTTAAACCAGGCGTTTTACCAACCTCAATTGTTCCAAATTTCTCTTGGCAACCTAAAAACTCGGCGCCATTAATGGTTGCCCATTGCAAAAGCTTTTCGAAAGTAAGCTTTTTATAGGTTTGAATTGTTTTCATCTCCGCCAGAATATTTAGCTGATGATTGCTCGCCAAACTATCGGTTCCTAAGGTAATCTTTAAGTCTTCTTTAATAAACAGCTCAACATCGGGTAGTTCATTTTCTATGTAAAGGTTGGCCTGCGGACAAAGGCACCAATATAAATTTTGGTTATTTCGGTTCGCAAATTCAACATCTTCCTGGCTCGAAACGGTATTGTGTACCAATAATGTTTTCCGGGTTTTGATAAACGGCAGCCAGCTTTGTAACGATGTTTTGCCTGTAGGTTGGAAAAATTCAATATCCAAGCCCAAAAATTTATAGAGATTTAGAAAACCACCTGATTTAGATTTAAAAAAATCGTTTTCACTGCTCGTTTCCTGATTATGGATGCTCATAAAAGCATTTTCGCGTGCTGCATGCTCCGTTATTAAGCTGAAAAGTTGCGGTGAAACTGAGTATGGTGCATGCGGTACAATCGACGCCGGTAACGGGGAAAAATCGTTTTTCAGGCTAATTGCAAAATCCATTATCGTATTTGCCCTTTCCGGATTAAAACCCATTGCTTCTACAAAGGTGTGGTAAAATATTCTACTGTTCTGTTTAATTTCTTTCGATACGAGTTGATTAGAGATATCGCCAACAGCTACGATTCCATTATCAAACATCTGTTTATCGGCATTTTGCATGGCTAAACTAACCTTTTCAGCGTCAGCCTGCCTGCTTTTAATAACGCTTTGCACAAATTCTACTAAACCGGTTTGCACAGGTATCTGGCCTAGCATGTGCGATAGTTCTAAATGGCAATGTGTGTTTACGAAGCCAGGAACAATCGCACCCTCATACTTAACAATTTCCACGTTAAGGTTTTGAGCAGCGTTTTCGGTTAAAACAGCGTCGACTTCTCCGTTTGCCTTAACAGCTATTACTGCGTTTTGCATTGGAGGTTTATTCACCGGAAAAATCCAATCGGCTGAAATGTATTTTAGCATGCAGCGAATTTAAGATTTTTGATTTACGAATTATGATTTGTGATCTACGTAAATAAACGCGATTGAGTAGTTTTAGATTTTTAAGGAACACTTAACCAGGACTGAAAAGCGTAAATTAAAAAGAGCCTCCTATCGGAATCGAACCAATGACCTACTGATTACAAGTCAGTTGCTCTACCAGCTGAGCTAAGGAGGCTTTTATCGGGCTGCAAGTATAGAAAAAAAATTCTTTCGGTAAAAAAGTTTTTTAAAATTTATCCTTAACAGGATGCCTTTTTGGTAGCGTATGCAAAGCTAAATACCTATTTCAATCTCTCCTCTACAGGCATTTTATTTGGCATTTGGTTTTTCGTAAATAGTAGCATCGGCAGTAGTTAAATAAACCCGATATACGTGAATGCCGCTTTTCGCGGCAGCAACATTAGCGGGACGGACAAAAAATTTTACTTCCGACCCTGCTTTTCGAATCTAAATTTGTCTTTATAGTGTTTTTACTATGGGTTTATTGGCAAATATGATGTTAATACCCACAACCTGTGGAGAAAGTCTACAGTTTATCATTCCGAAATAAAATGCAATAAACTGATATTGAATGTTTTAAGATTTTGCTCAAGCTTTGGCATCATTATGAAACATGGAAGAGTATTGTTACACATATTAATTTTTAAAAATCATATACTATGAAAAAGTTCATTTTATCAGCTACATTCTTAGCGTTCGCAGGGTTCTCAGCAGTACAAGCAAGTGAAGTAAAAGATTTCAAAACTACTGCAATTGTTGCAGTTCAAGATAGCGCAGTTAAAACACCAGTAAAATTGGAAGAGTTGCCAGAGCCAGTAACAACTGCTTTAAAATCTGACGCTTACAAAGGCTGGACCGCAACTGAAGCGTGGTCGGTTAAAGAAGGCACTAAGGAGTATTACTTAATTAACGTTAAAAAAGAAGCAGAAACTGGATCTGTGAAAATTGATAAAGACGGTAAACCAGTTCAATAAGATAAGCCCGATTAAGGCATAATCAACATAAGTGCAGCCTTTGGCTGCACTTAATTATAAGAACCACAAAATTGTTTCGGCAATTAACATATAACATTTTGAAACATAGTAGTTGAACTATTAATAATCAGTTACGCAACATTGTTTTATCACCTCAAAAAATAAAAAAGATGAAAAAGTTAATTTTATCAGCTGCATTCCTGGCATTTGCAGGATTCTCAGCAGTACAAGCTAGTGAAGTAAATACATTAAAAACTGCTGCTGTAATTGCAGTACAGGATAGCGCTGTAAAAACGCCCGTAAAATTAGAAGAATTACCGGAGCCTGTTACCACCGCGTTAAAATCTGATGCTTATAAAGGTTGGACCGCAACCGAAGCGTGGTCTGTTAAAGAAGGCACAAAAGAATATTACCTTATCAATGTTAAAAAAGAAGCAGAAACAGGTTCTGTGAAAATTGATAAAGATGGTAAACCAGTTCAATAAATCCCAAATATTACATCTACCTAGTATTAGAAAGGCCAGTTTTTAACTGGCTTTTCTTATTTTTGTTGTATGGCGAAAATCCTGATTTTAGAAGATGATACAACATTTGCCCAGTTACTTGAAGGTTTTTTAAGTAAAAACAGCCATGAGGTTACGCTCGTAACCCACATTAAACAATCTTTAAAATTAATTGAAAATGAGTCTTTTGATCTGTTTTTAATTGATTACCGTTTGCCCGACGGGATCGGTTTTGACTTAATCAGTCATGCCAGAAACCTTGGCCTCTTTACCCCCATTATTGTGATGACGAGCTTCAACGATGTTCGTACAGCTGTAAAATCCATGCAATTGGGCGCTTTCGATTACATTACCAAGCCGGTTAATCCCGATGAACTTTTGATGGTGATTAAAAATTCTTTGAATAAAAAAGATTCGAAAGAAATAAAGCTTGAGGGAAATGATGCCGATTTCATAAAAGGCAAAAGCGCCATCGCAGACCGATTATATGAACATATTGCCTTAGTGGCACCAACAGATATGTCGGTAATTATTCAGGGAGAAAGTGGAACAGGAAAAGAATTTGCCGCCAGAACTTTGCACCAGCAAAGTAAGCGGGCAGACAAACCTTTTATAGCGATTGATTGCGGTGCTTTATCAAAAGATTTGGCTGCAAGCGAGTTGTTCGGGCACATAAAAGGTGCTTTTACTGGCGCATTGAACGATAAGAAAGGCCAGTTTGAGGCGGCTAATGGCGGCACATTATTTTTAGACGAGGTTGGAAATTTAAGTTACGAGGTGCAGATTAAATTACTTCGTGCGTTACAGGAGCGGGTGATTTTACCTCTAGGAAGCACCAAACAAATTGCCGTCGATGTACGGATTATTACTGCAACAAATGATGACTTAGTAAACAGCATTGCGGAAGGCGAGTTTAGGGAGGATTTATACCATCGGTTAAATGAATTTAAAATTCAGCTGCCCGCTTTGAGGGATCGGGGTGGCGATTTGGAACTATTCATTAACCATTTCATCGGTTTATCGAACCGAAATTTGGAAAGAAATGTAAAAAGCATCTCTGCCGAAGCCAAAACTTTATTACTAAACTACGATTGGCCCGGAAATCTTCGCGAATTGAGCAACGTAATTAAGCGCATGGTGTTGTTAACGCCTGGCGATGTTGCACAGGTAAATGCCTTGCCCGATGAAATGATGATTTCCGTTAACCAGCAAACCTTGCCGGGAAGTTCTTCAGATTTAAAAGCGGTTAACGAGCAGAATGAAAAGACTTTGATTGCCGAGGCTTTACTCAAAGCAAAGCATAATAAATCCAAGGCAGCGAAAATGCTAAATATCGACAGAAAGACGCTTTATGCAAAAATGGAAAGGTACGGTATTGATTAGAACCGGTTGCTTAGGGGCAGAATTTGGCAACCTGCTTGCCCGGCTAATGGAAACCAAAGTCAACAAATGCAATAAAAATTTTTGCTTTACCAAATAAAATGGAGGAAAAGGGCGATTTCCTTAAAGCATATGTTTTTGCTTTAAGCGTCTAAATTCAGTTTAAACAGGCGTTGGTTCTGTACCGATCGAAAGTTTAAGAAAAGCGATGCAGCGAAGAGGTTTAGCCAGCAAACTCCATTTCTTCCATCATTTTAATTAAAGCATTTAACTTTTTAAGTTGTATAACAACTTCAGTTTTAATGGTTGTTGACAAACCCTCTTCAGCAATTTCAAGCTCGAGCAACCTGAAAGATTGGGCGAGGGTTTTAGAGCCCATTTGTGCCGTTCTACCGGCAAGGCGATGTACAATTAGCCGGCTTTTATCGTGATTATTTTCTTCAAGGTAAATTTCCAGTTCTGCAGCATCGTCAACACAATCCTGCCTAAACCTGGTTAGAATTTTCTCGAGCATTTTTTGGTCGCCAAAAGTCATTTTCTCAATTGATGAAAAGTCGAACTCGGGCTGTTCGGTTAATATTTCTGTTTTATCAAAAATAGAAAGTAAATCTGCGGCTCTGAAAGGTTTCATTATTAAACCATCAAATCCTTCGCTCAAAACCACTTCCCTTTCTTCTGGCAAAACCTGTGCGGTTATAGCATAAAACTTAACCTCAGCAGGAAGCTTTTTCTTCAGCAAATGGCGGAGTTCCAGGCCAGTCATTTCGGGCAGGCGCATATCTACAAGCACATACTTCAAATTTTCATCAGGCTCCTGACGCAAAATATCGGCAACCTCATTGAAACTTCTGTATGGAATTTCATTTTTTTCGAATATTAAACCACAAAGGTCGAGGATAAGTTTGTCATCATCGATAACCCAAACCGTACCAGGGTTTACAAATGCGTAATGCTCCAAATCAAGCGCATCGGTTACCTTTTCGTTAGTTTGCTGGTAGGTTAGGTAAACGTTAAAGGTTGTACCCTTTCCTGGTTTACTTTTTACGTGAATTCTTCCACCCTGGGCCTCAATCAGCGACTTTACAATCGGCAAGCCCAAACCTGTTCCGGTTTGGTTGAGCACATATTGCTCCGGCGATTCTATCTGCTCAAATTCATTAAAAATTCTCGACATATCTTTCTCCTCGAAACCAATGCCTGTATCTTGTATCGTAAAATTAAAATGCAGATTGTCTATTTGTTTCTTGCACGAAACCCGAAGATTAATTTCGCCCCTCAACGTAAATTTTACAGCATTACCGAGCAAGTTGAAAAGTATCTGTTTTAACCGGAAGGCATCACCTTTTATAAATTCTACATCTTCCAAATCAAAATCGGTAACCAAAAGCAACGATTTTTGTTCTGCCAATGGCCTAACCACAGACGTTACTTCCTCTAAAATTTTTCGAATATCGAAAACCTGGTTATTAAAGCTAAACTCACCAGAAATAATTCGGTTATAATCCAGTACCTCATTTACAATCTGAAGTAAATGTATAGACGACTGGTAAATCGCATTTATATCTTTCTTTTTCGGGTTATCCTGTTGGGCAATGAGTTCTGCATAACCTAAGATAGACTGCAAAGGTGTTCTGATTTCGTGGCTCATATTAGAAAGAAACCGCTGCTTCGCCTTGCCATGGTATTCGGCTTCGTCTTTAGCCATTTCCAATTCCTTCCGATAGCGATTACTCTTTGTAATGTCGGTCAAAATTAGATAAAGGAGTATAACCGTAAGCAAAAAGAAGGCGATGATAATTGTTGTAATTTGGGTAATTCCATCGTTTACCACCTCTTTCGCCTGTACGCCATTAAAATCGACCTGGGCAACGGCTTGCCCCTCAACTTCGCGTAAAATTTGTAAAATCTGATTGGTTAAAGCATTGCTTGCATTTGATAAATCGGCCTCGCGTTTTAAAAACTTCTGACTTTTTTGCCTTTGCTCTACCTCAATATTTTTGAGTGAGCCAGTCATGCTTTTCATAAGGCTGTCTTCGGCCCTGGCATTCAGCGTATCGCGTTTTACCTTAAATTCTTCATTAATAATTTTATAAACGTCAGCCTTTTTTTTGCCAAAGAGCTTACTTAGAAAACCCCGCGATTTTTCTTCGTTATCTGGTGCAACTGTGGTGGTGGAGGTGGTGGTTTCGGTGGTTAAAACAGCGCTATCAGTTTGGCGTGAACGGGTTGCAACAAGTACGTTGAGTTTTTTAACTTCATCAGAAAATGATTTAGTGTTTACCAAGGTTTCGCGAACCTGTAAGTAGGAGAGGAATTGTTTATCTCGCTCTACCAACAGGTTTCTTATGGATTTGATTCGTGCCAGCTGCAACGAATCGCCTTTATAAAGCTTGCGTAGTGTATCTAAACTTAAACGTAATTTTCTCGATTCTTTTAAGAAACTCGAATTGCCCTGCTTGTTAAAAGCTTCGTCTCTTTGCAACTGGTCGAGCCTTGCAATTTTGTGCGACAGGTCGTTAACGATTCGCAATCTATCATTCGGTGCAGATATTTCCTCAACGGTATTAAGCATCCGCGTGAAAGCAAACTTACTGATGCCCCAGGCCAATACCAAAGCAAAGCAGGCGAATAAAAAGCCAATAATAACTTTACTTTTTACTGCCCTGAAGAAACGTTTTTGGATTTCGACTGCCATTAAATGTAAATTGTATTCTCTTATTTAAACGAACATTTTGCAGAAAACACATGTTTTAACTACTTAATACAAATAAGACAATGTGAAGTTTTGATTTTTTCTAGGCTTGCCAGCCAAAATTGAGTTACCTGCAAAATAAATCGTAAAGAAATTAAGACCCCTCAATTCAGAAAATATCAAAGCTTAAAAGAATAGTTTCTGTTGATTCCATGTTTTTCTGGCAATTTTTATACTTTTAACCAAGCCAAAACTAATGAACCGCATCGATCGCCTTTTTGGGATTTTAACGCTACTCCAGTCGAGAAAATACATAACTGCCGAGAAAATTTCTGAGCGGTTTTGCATAAGTATCCGCACCGTTTACAGAGATGTTAAAGCCTTACAGGAACAGGGCATCCCCGTTGGTTTTGAACAGCCTAAGGGTTATTTTTTAGTTCAGGGCTATTTTTTGCCGCCAGTTTCTTTTAATATGGATGAGGCAAATGCTTTACTGCTTGTAGAAAGTTTGGTTAATGGTTTTGCCGATAACTCAATCCGATCGCATTACGTGGCAGCCCTTACCAAGGTTAAGGCGGTTTTAAAAACGAGTCAGAAAGAAAAGCTTGAAATGATGAACCAGCACATTAAGTTGCAGGTTCCTGATCGTTTGAGATTTAATTATGAATACCTGTCGCTTATTCAACAGGCAATATCTGAAAGAAACATGGTAGCGCTCGAGTATAAAAATGCGAAAGACGAAACGAGTAAACGCGAAGTGGAACCCATTGGTTTAATATTCTATGCATTTAGCTGGCATCTTATTGCCTGGTGCCATTTCAGAAATCAATACCGTGATTTTAATTTAACCAGAATCATTTCTTTGCAAACGCTTAACAAAGCTTTCTTAAAAACCGAGCACATGCCATTAAGTGATTACATGAGCATGCTGCCAGTAAATTTTTAAACTCCCCTAACCTGGTTTGGGCACCTTTGCTGTACAGGCTTAACAGATGTGCATTAAATTGGCTTAAATAAACCCGACAACAGCGAACACGCAGTGTTAACCTTTTCGGTTAACAATGTTGTAAATCGAATGGCGGGAACTGACTAAGCGAAGAATTACCGAAAACTGCTTTTCTAAAAAAAAATTCCAAATAATTTTTACACTGCCATAGGGTTGTCACCCGCTCCTGTTTCTTTTGTATTACAAAACTTAAAACACCATGAGCATAGCAGACCTATTATTAATGGAATTAAATACAATTGAACGAACAAAACACAAGAACATGGACATTATTAAAGCATTACTGAAAGAATTCGAAGCCGAGTTTAACACTACAAAAAAATTTTTGGCGCTGGTACCTGTCGATAAATTTGACTGGGCACCGCATGAAAAAAGCATGAAAATGAAATCGCTTGCGAGCCACATTGCCGATTTACCAAGTTGGGTAAGTTTGGCCTTTACAACCGATGGATTAGACTTCGCAACAGCACCTTACGAAGAAAAAAAGGTAGAAAGCAATGAAGATTTGCTTAGGATACTAACAGAAAGCTATGAAAACGGAAAAGCTGAACTGGAAAAAGCGGACTTACAAGCCTTTGATAAACAGTGGATTTTAAGGAATGGCGAGCAAATTCTAGGCGATTTAACCAAATATGAAATGATGCGGATTGCTTTTAGCCAAACGATACATCACCGGGCACAGTTGGGTGTTTACTTAAGGTTGTTAAACATTCCGATTCCGGGAAGCTACGGACCAAGTGCAGACGAACAGAATTTTTAATTACCTGTAAGGGTTTAATTAGCTTATTTGCCACTGAAGCCGAGCAGCAGAAAAGGCATCCAAAAGCCTTTGATGGGAATCAGGGTTTCGGTGGCAAATTATTTTAGGCGTTGGTTTAACTGCGAAATCGCCGCCGAAACTCTGATTAATTAAACAATTTATTTCCGTAAAATTGCAGTATGAACAACAACTCTGCAACCCGGTTAAACAAATTTATTAGCGAAAGTGGTTTGTGTTCTCGCCGCGAGGCAGATAGATTTATCGAAAAGGGGACGGTTTTTATCAATGGTAAAAGAGCAAAAATCGGCGACCAGGTGTTGGCGGGCGACCGTGTAATGGTGAATGGACACAACATTGAACCGAAAGAAGCGTCGAACTTTATTCTTTTGGCTTTTAACAAGCCCGTTGGGATAACCAGCACTACTGAATCAAATGTTAAAGATAATATTGTTGATTATGTAAACCATAGTGAGCGGATTTTCCCGATCGGTCGTTTAGATAAGGATTCATCTGGTTTAATTTTTTTAACCAATAACGGCGATATTGTTAATAAAATTTTAAGGGCCGGCAATAAGCATGAGAAAGAGTATTTGGTTACCGTTAACAAACCGGTTACCGAAGATTTTATATTCGAAATGAGTAACGGCGTACCGATTTTAGGCGTAAATACGCGTAAATGTAAAGTGCGCCAAGTTGGGCCTTTTGTGTTCAATATTATTTTAATTCAGGGGCTGAACAGGCAAATCAGAAGGATGTGCGAACATTTTGGCTATGAAGTAACTAAACTGGAGCGTACCAGAATTATGAATATTAACCTCAAAGGCATCCCAGCCGGAGAGTTTAGGGAACTTTCGGAAGCGGAACTGAACGACATCATGAAAAGTGTTGAAAAGTCTTCATCAGAGGCGGCATCAAAACCGAAAAACACCAAAAAGAAAACCAATTCCTGGGAAGAAATATCTGAAGAGAAACAAGAACAGCCCAAAAAATCTTTCAAACCCTCAAAACCTGCCCATAAACCAGGAGCAAAAAAATCTTCAGGAAATGCATCTGCAAAAGCGGGCGTTAGAAAGAGTTCTTCAAGCAGAAATGCGAAGCCTGCGCAAGGCAGGGCAACAGGAAAATCAAACGGCAAACAAAGAGGAAGATAAGCCAAAAATTTGTAAAATTCTGAATTTCAAATGTGTGCATTACGCATTACTGTTTCAGCTTAGAGGCTTTTTAAGTACCTTTGCATGAATCATTTGTCGCGACACAAAGATTCACCAGGCGGAAAGAAACGATGAAAGATCTTCATAATTTCCGCATCGGGTTATTACAGGGAAAATAAAATGTTAGAAAGAACAGCAAAAAAAACTGATATCCGCTCATTAGATTTGCCACAGCTCCAGCAACATCTGGTTGCAATGCAGCAGCCTGCTTTCAGGGCGAAACAAATTTACCAGTGGTTATGGGAAAAATCGGCAACTAATTTTGATGAAATGAGCAATCTTTCTAAAGATTTGCGCAAAGCCTTAGATGAAAGTTTCGCCATTAACGCTGTTCAGGTTAACAACTCGCAGTTTAGTAACGATCATACGATTAAAAATACCTTTCGCTTAGCAGATGGAAATATCGTAGAGGGCGTTTTGATTCCTCTGGAAGACCGGATGACGGCTTGTGTAAGTTCGCAGGTGGGCTGTAGCTTAACTTGCAAATTCTGCGCAACCGGTTATATGGACCGTAAACGCAACCTTAATGCCGACGAAATTTACGATCAGGTTGTATTGATTGATAAGCAGGCAAAACAAAACTACAATAACCCATTAACCAATATTGTTTACATGGGCATGGGCGAACCGCTTTTAAATTACGCAAATGTACTTAAATCAATAGAACGCATTACCGCTCCAGATGGTTTAAACATGAGCTATAAACGCATTACAGTTTCAACAGCCGGAATTGCGAAAATGATTAAAAAGCTTGGTGATGATGGTGCTAAATTTAATCTGGCACTTTCGCTACACGCCGCTGACGATAAAAAACGAAACGAGATTATGCCAATTAATGAGGCAAATTCTTTAAAAGCGCTGGCTGATGCATTGAAATATTATTTTGCTAAAACTAAAAATCCGGTGACTTACGAATACATCGTTTTCAATCATTTTAACGATGAAATTTCTGATGCGATGGATTTGGCAAAGTTTTGTAAACACATTCCCTGCAAGGTTAACTTAATTGAGTATAATCCAATTTCTTTTGCTGATTTTACTAATGCCGAAGGTGATAAAATTGATGCCTTTTCAAATTACCTGAAAAGCCAGGGCATAAATACCAACATTCGCCGTAGCCGTGGAAAAGACATTGATGCCGCATGTGGGCAACTTGCCGTGAAAGAAGAAGCGAAGGCTTAATTTAGTTTCGGTAAGCGAACATGCTTACATTTTGGAAATGTTGCCGGAAATGTTATATTTAATATAGCTAATAGCATCGCTTCACCATGGAAATTCTAAATTCAAACAAATCAATATTCAGGCATTGGGGCGCTGATTTGATTGCGCTTTTGTTTCCAAATTTGTGCAACGCCTGTGGAAATACCTTGTTTCGAAATGAAAGTCTGATTTGTACCAAATGCCTTTACGATCTGCCCTATACAGATTATCATATCCATGCAGATAACCGCGTTGCCAAACAGCTTTGGGGACGATTACCATTGAACGCCGCGATGGCAATGTTATATTTTAGAAAAGGTGCTAAAGTTCAAAACCTGATTCATAACCTAAAGTATAACAGCAAAACTGATGTTGGGCTAATGCTCGGCAGCCTGCTGGGCGCACGGCTAAACAGTAGTCCGCTTTATAAAAATATCGATTTGATTATTCCGGTGCCCTTGCACCAAAAAAAACAGCGTTTGAGAGGCTATAACCAAAGTGTTTTTATTGTACAGGGCATTGCTGAAAAGATGGATGTGCCCTTTAGTGAAGATACGCTAATTAGAACCATTTCAACAGAAAGCCAGACAAAAAAGAGCCGATACAACCGGTATGAAAATATGAAGCAGGTTTTTGAGGTACAGAACAAAGAAGCAATTAAAAACAAACACGTTTTGCTTGTTGATGATGTTATTACGACCGGCGCCACACTTGAAGCATGCGCAAATGTATTGCTCCAAAATGGTGCCGCAATGGTAAGCATTGCAGCTTTGGCATTCGCAGAATAATTTCCTCATATTTGATGTATGTCTAAACTCGTTAGCCTATTATTTCTGATTGTGATTATGATATCGGCTTGCCGGAAAGATGAGCGCATTACTACAGATACTGATGCCAAACTTTCGTTTTCAGCAGACAGCATACTCTTCGACACCATTTTCACAAGCATTGGCTCTACAACCAAAAGAATTAAGATTTTAAATAAAAATGCTGGTGCACTTAATATTTCGGAGATTAAGCTTTCAGGCGGAAACGCATCTTCATTTAGGCTAAACATTAATGGGCAAAATACTTTAGGTACAACCAACCTAATTTTAAACGGACAGGATTCGATAAACCTTTTTGTTAAAGTAACTATAAATCCCGATGCCAAAAGCACAGCTTTTTTAGTTCAGGATTCTATCATCCTGACCTCAAACGGAAATAAAAAAACAATCCAGCTTTTAGCTTACGGACAGAATGCGGTTTTTATTAATAATGGAAATATTGATAAATCTACCAGCTGGACTAAAAACCTGCCATACATTATAAACGGAGCAGTGACGGTAAAGAACGGTGCAACTTTAACGGTAGAACCCGGAGCAAAGGTTTATTTCCACAAGGATGCGACAATGAATATCGAAGGCTTTTTAAGTGCAAATGGTTCGCCTAATGCGCCGATAAATTTCTGTAGCGACAGGCTGGAAGACGCATATGAGGATGAACCCGGACAATGGCAAGGGCTATATTTTAAACAGAATGGTGGCGGTGTAATCAAGCATGCAATTATCAAAAATGCATCCGTCGCAGTTACTTCAGATTCATTATCGGCCAATGCAAATCCAAAATTAATATTAAGCAACAACGTAATTAAAAATATGCAGGTTGCTGCCTATATTGGCTACCATTCAGAATTAATTGCTTTTAATAACTTGGTTTACAATTGTGGAAATTACTTAATTTACGCCATCGGTGGTGGAAAATACAACCTAAAACAAAACACTTTTGCTGGCATAAATCCTAACTTTCCACGCAAAAATGCAGCCTTAACCTTTTCTGATTATTTATCAGCGAAAGCATACAATAAGTTAGAAATTGAGTTAACAAATAATATAATCTGGGGAGATTTGGAGAACGAACTGAGCATTCAAAATAAGCCCGGTATTGCTCCGCAGAACAAAATTATTCGCAATCTAATTAAAACAACTGCTACCAATTTCACTGCAGAAAACATTATTAATGCCGACCCTAGGTTTACATCAAAAACGTCAGCAAACTTCAGGGTTTCTAATGGAAGTGCGGCATTAAAGCAAGGTGTGGACTTAAGTGGAGATCCTTACTTTAACAGCTATCTAAATAAAGATTTAACAAATACAACCAGAACTTTCCCTTCCACGCTAGGATGTTATGAAAACTTTTAGTTTTTTTTAACTTTCTAAAACATTTTAGAATTCGCTGCGTTATATATTCGAGAGCGTTAATTTAGATGGTAAGGGTCGATATTTCTTCAAAAGAATATCGGCCCTTTACTTTTTACAAGGCTTCTAAAATTTAGGGCAAACAAAAACGCCCTGCATAAAAATACAGGGCGTTTTCTTAATTTATCTAATTTCAAAACGAGCTAATATCTGCTCAAAAAATCATCATAGGCTAAAGCAATTCCTTCGGGCAACTCAATTTTATGTTTCCAACCTAAGTTATGAAGTTTGCTAACATCCATTAATTTACGCGGCGTGCCATCTGGTTTGCTTGCATCAAAAACCAGCGTTCCCTCGTAGCCCAAAACATCTTTAATCAGAAGCGCTAAATCTTTAATGGTTAAATCATGACCAACACCAATATTTATCAAATTTGGCTCATTGTAGTTTTCCATCAAAAAATAGCAGGCATCTGCTAAATCATCAGCGAAAAGAAATTCGCGCATCGGCGAACCAGAACCCCAAACGGTAACCTGCTCTTCATTGTTAATCTTTGCCTCGTGTACTTTACGAATTAAGGCTGGCAAAACATGCGAATTTTGTGGATGGTAGTTATCGTTATAGCCATATAAATTGGTTGGCATAACGGAAATAAAATTACAGCCATACTGGTCGCGGTAGGCATCACACATTTTTATACCCGCAATTTTTGCAATGGCATAAGGTTCATTTGTTTCCTCCAGCGTACCGGTTAACAGATAATCTTCTTTTAACGGCTGCGGAGCCATTTTTGGATAAATACAACTCGAGCCTAAAAACATCAGTTTCTTAACGCCAGTTAAATAGGCGTTATGGATAACGTTGTTTTGAATCGCCAGATTTTCAAAAAGGAAATCGGCCCGATAGGTATTATTTGCAACAATGCCACCAACTTTCGCAGCAGCAAGAAAAACGTAATCAGGCTTTTCTTCAGCAAAGAAATCACCTACCGCCTGTTGGTTACGAAGATCCAATTCTGCCGAAACCTTGGTTACAATATTGGTGTAACCTTCTTTCTGCAACTTGCGATAAATGGCTGATCCAACCATGCCGCGGTGTCCGGCAACGTATATTTTAGAGTTTTTTTCCAAGAGACTGTCTTATTTAATTTTCAGTTTCAACCTTTCGGTGAATGTTTTATTTATAAAGTGGAAATGCACTTACCAAACGCTCAACTTCAGCTTTAACGGCGCTTAAATTTGCTTCGTCGTCCGGATTAGTCAAAACCTGGTCAATCAAATCAACGATTTTTTCCATCTCTGTTTCTTTCAAGCCCCGGGTGGTAATTGCTGCCGTACCTACGCGGATACCAGAAGTTACGAAAGGTGATTTATCATCGAAAGGAACCATATTTTTATTTACGGTAATTTCCGCTTTTTCAAGCGCATTTTCGGCGACTTTACCAGTTATGTTTTTATTACGAAGGTCGATTAACATCAGGTGATTATCTGTTCCGCCTGATATGATGCCGTAACCTTTTGCAACAAAGGCCTTCGCCATAGCTTGGGCATTTGCGGCAACCTGCTTAATGTAAACACCGTATTCATCACTTAGCGCCTCGCCGAAAGCAATCGCTTTAGCTGCAATAATGTGCTCTAATGGTCCACCTTGCGTACCCGGGAAAACTGCCATGTCGAGCAAATTACTCATCATTCTCGGCTCGCCTTTTGGTGTTTTTAAACCCCACGGGTTTTCAAAATCCTGTCCCATCATAATCATACCGCCACGAGGACCACGTAAAGTTTTATGCGTTGTAGTGGTTACGATATGGCAATGTGGCAGCGGATTAGCCAAAAGCCCTTTTGCAATTAAGCCCGCAGGGTGTGAAATATCTGCCAGAACCAATGCCCCAACTTTGTCGGCTACTGAGCGAATAAAAGCATAATCCCACTCTCTCGAATACGCTGAAGCACCACAAATAATCAATTTAGGTTTTTCTGCAAGGGCAACTTCTTCGAGCTTTTTATAATCTATTAAGCCTGTTTCTCTATCTACACCGTAGAAAAATGGCTGGTACAATTTCCCTGAAAAGTTTACTGGAGAACCATGCGTTAGGTGACCACCATGCGACAAATCAAAACCTAGAATTTTATCGCCCGGCTGAATAACTGCAAGCATTACCGCAGCGTTTGCCTGTGCACCAGAATGCGGCTGTACATTAACCCATGCTGCACCAAATAATTGTTTAGCCCTATCGATAGCAATTTGCTCTACCACATCTACAACCTGGCAACCGCCATAGTAGCGTTTACCTGGCAAGCCTTCGGCATATTTATTTGTAAGTACGGAGCCAGCGGCCTCCATAACCTGCTTGCTCACAAAGTTTTCTGATGCGATAAGCTCTAAGCCGTGCTCCTGGCGGTTTAGCTCTTTATCAATAAGTTCAAAAATTTGGTTGTCGCGTTTCATCCTTATATTGGGTTTGTTATTTTTTTGGCAAAAGTAAGAAATTACAAGTTAATTAAGCGCCTATTAGGCCATTGCTTTTACATTAAAGTTATTAAAGCCACTACCAATGCTTATCTCAACGATTTGCTGTTGCAGCATTTCTAAAATCGCCAAGAAATTATAAACAAAGTGCACCTTATTTTCTGAGTTTTTTAATACAAGCGCAAAATCGAGTTGTTTATTAATGTTTAAAAGATTGGTGATAAAATGTTTTTGCTGCTCGATAGTGTAAGGATACTGGATAACTGTGTGTTTAACCTCCTGGCTCCGCAGCTCATATTTCTCTATCGTTTTTTGATAAACCATCAATAATTTGTACAAATCGAGGGATAGAAGTTCATCCTGGTGGACAGACGATTCTGCAGCCAGCGTTAAATCAAGCTCAATATTTCCCCTTCGTTCTTGCTGCATTCTTGCCTCTTCGAAAACTTTCAGTTCTTCGGCTACAGATTTAAACTTCTTGTATGCAATGAGCCTCGCAATTAAATCCTCCTCAGGATTAATTTCGTTCCCGGAATCATCTACCTCGATTCTTGGCAACAGCATTTTCGATTTAATGCGCATCAGCGTGGCGGCTACGAGGATAAACTCGCTCGCAACCTCAACATTAAGGGCCAGCAACTTGTGAATGTAGGCGAGAAAATCATTTGTGATTTTGGCAATTTCAATGTCCTGTATGTTTAACTCGTCGCGTTCTATAAAAAACAGCAACAGGTCAAACGGGCCTTCAAAAACGGGAAGTTTTATTTCAAAATTTTCTGCTTGCATTGCTAAAAACAAACATACTGAAATATCAAATACATTTTAATACCTCGAAATTTAAAATGCATGTTAAGCAAATGTTTGCATTAAATTAAGCCTACATTTTACTAACATGGGCCTGGTTGTGTTTATTGAACTTTTTTTTCTTAAATATTAGAACAAAAATACCTTTCTTTGTATCTTGTTTTTTACCCAAAATACCGAATGCAAGTAAAAGCTGGCCCCCTATTATCTAAAATTAACTATCCTGCTGATTTAAAGCAATTTAGTGAAGCTGACTTAGAACAAATAAGCCAGGAATTACGTCAATATATTATTGATATTGTGAGTGTAAACGGTGGCCACTTTGGCGCCAGTTTAGGTGTTGTAGAGCTTACGGTTGCACTTCATTATGCCTTAAATACACCTTATGATAAACTTGTTTGGGATGTTGGGCACCAGGCTTACGGGCATAAAATATTAACCGGCCGCCGCGATCTTTTCCACACAAACCGTATTTACAAAGGCATTAGTGGTTTTCCTAAAATTAGCGAAAGTGAGTACGATACATTTGGTGTTGGGCACTCTTCTACTTCCATTTCGGCAGCGCTGGGTATGGCTGTAGCTTCGCAGATTAAAGGCGAAACCGACAGGCAACACGTCGCGGTAATTGGCGACGGCGCCATGACCGCAGGCCTGGCATTCGAAGGGCTGAATCATGCAGGAATCGAAAACAGTAATGTTCTGGTAATTTTGAACGACAACTGCATGTCTATCGACCCCAATGTTGGCGCCTTAAAAGAATACCTTACAAACATTACAACTTCAAAATCTTACAATCGCTTTCGCGATGATATATCTCAGGTATTAACAGGACTTTCGAAATTAGGACCTAATGCCCATAAGTATGTTAAGAAAATCGAGAAAAGCATAAAAGGCACTTTATTAAAGCAGAGCAATTTATTCGAATCGCTAAACTTTAGGTATTTTGGACCTGTTGACGGGCATGATGTTAAACGCTTAGCTGCCATTATAAAAGATTTAAAAGATATTCCTGGTCCGAAATTACTGCACTGTGTTACGGTAAAAGGTAAAGGCTTTGCATTGGCAGAAAAAGATCAAACGAAATGGCATGCGCCAGGTTTGTTCGATAAAATTACAGGAGAAATTAAAAAAAGTATTCCTGATAAGCCACAGCCGCCAAAATACCAGGATGTTTTTGGCCATACAATGGTTGAATTGGCAGAGGCAAATGATAAGATTGTTGGTATTACGCCGGCAATGCCATCCGGTTCATCATTAAATATAATGATGAAAGCTATGCCAACACGTGCTTTTGATGTGGGTATCGCAGAACAACATGCAGTAACTTTTTCTGCAGGTTTAGCCGCACAGGGACTCGTCCCTTTCTGTAATATCTACTCAAGTTTTATGCAAAGGGCTTACGATCAGGTTATCCATGACGTTGCCATACAAAAGCTTAATGTTATTTTCTGTTTAGACAGAGCAGGCTTAGCTGGTGCCGATGGCGCAACCCACCATGGCGCTTATGATATCGCTTTTATGCGTTGTATCCCGAATTTAGTTGTTTCTTCACCGATGAACGAGGAGGAGCTGCGAAACTTAATGTATACCGCACAACTTGACAATGCAGGGCCTTTTGTAATCCGCTATCCCCGTGGAAACGGTGTTATGCCGGACTGGAAACGACCATTCAAGGCGCTTGAAATTGGAAAGGGACGGAAAATTTGTGATGGTGAGGAGGTTGCCTTACTTACAATTGGCCATGTCGGAAACTTTGCAGTAGAGGCGAGAGCCGAATTAAACAGCGAAGGCCTTTACCCTGCACATTACGATTTACGCTTTGTTAAGCCATTAGATGAGGAAATGCTTCATGAGGTTTTCTCAAAATATAAACATATTATTACTGTAGAAGATGGAACGCTTCAAGGCGGCGTAGGTTCTGCAGTGTTAGAATTTATGGCCGATAATGGCTACACGTCCAATGTAGTTCGCCTTGGTATTCCTGATCAATTTATTGAGCATGGCGAGCAGGCAGAACTTTGGGCAGAATGTGGTTATGATAAGGCATCGATAATTGAAGCCGTTAGAAAAGTTGGCGTTAAACGTACAACCAATACGATGGTAGGCTAACAGAATTAGCTTCAATAATAAAAAAAGGCCTCATTTGATTTATAGACTGCCCCCCAAATGTTAGACGAAATTAGTAATTAATTATTTAAGGCATGAACCCGATATTCGATTGGGCTCATGCCTTTTAGATTCAGTCTTATNATAGACTGCCCCCCAAATGTTAGACGAAATTAGTAATTAATTATTTAAGGCATGAACCCGATATTCGATTGGGCTCATGCCTTTTAGATTCAGTCTTATCCTGTCATTATTGTAATAGTTAACATATTCGATTATTTCTTTCCTTAATTCATTGACCGACCTGTACTTTTTCAGATAGAACAGTTCCGATTTAATGGTGCCGAAGAAGTTTTCTATAATTGCATTATCTAGGCAATTACCCTTTCGGGACATGCTCTGAACAATTCCATGCTTCTTGAGCGTATTGCTATATGCCCTCATCTGGTATTGCCAGCCCTGGTCTGAATGTAGTCCAACCTGGTGTGTTTCTTTACCTTTGCCAGCCCTTTTTTCAACATCTCTGTAATCTGTTCGAAATTGGGTCGTTCAGAAAGCGAATAGCTTATGATCTCCCCGTTGAACAGGTCAATAATTGGAGACAGGTAAAGTTTCTTTCCCGATACACTGAACTCGGTAACATCCGTTGCCCACTTTTGTAAAGGATGATCGGCTTTGAAGTTCCTCTCTATAATATTGGGCGCTATCTTGCCCTGTTCGCCCTTGTAAGACCTATACTTTTTGACCCTTATGATACTCTTCAGCCCCAGCAGGTTCATCAGAGACAGAACGGTTTTGTGGTTGATCGCATAGCCCTGTTTCCGTAGGGCATAAAGGATTCGTCTGTAGCCATATCTTCCCTGGTGCCTGGCGCAGAGCCCTGTAATGGCAGCTTTCACAGCCATATACTTGTCTGGAAACTTGCTCCGTTTTATGTAATAGTAGTAACTGCTACGGGCCATGGCGGCAACCTGCAGCAATAATGCGAATTCGTGTTCTTGCCTTAATTCAAGGATGATCAGTGCTTTTTCCTTTTCTCTGCTTCTTCTCTCTGGATCAAGGCTCGTAACTTTTTTAAAAACGCGACCTCCGCACGTAAACGCTTGTTTTCTTCCAAAACCTGTTCATGCTCGGTTAAGTCTTTTTCTGCTGCTTTTTTCGAAATCTTTGGCTTCATAAGATGTTTAATCCCTCTTCTTTCCTCGGAAAGTCCCTCAGCTCCATCGGACGCGTATATCCGCAACCAGTTGGACAGAACGCTAGTTGCCCTGATGTTAAATTGAAGACATGCCGCTCTCAAAGATACTTTATTGTCCATAAAGTAACGGATAACTTCAAGTTTGTTCTCTAAGGAATAAATYGTTGACTGTGGTTTAAGTCCAGCTTCGCCAAAACGTTCATAGAACTGTAACCATTGACTTAGCATCCGCCTTTCAAGAGCATTTTCTCTTGAGATCTCGACCACAGACCTATCTCTTTTTAATACTTGATTGACAATAGCTAATTTAAATTCTAAACTATGCTTAACTTTTCTGCTCATAAAAATGCCCCCATAAAGTGTCTAACTTTTTGGGGGCATTGCA
>NZ_LMPU01000011.1 GCF_001423945.1 Pedobacter sp. Leaf194
TTATTCATTTTTTTTAAATTATTATTGTAAATATCAAATAAGTTTGTACATTTGTAATGCTCGTTAATTATTATTATATATTTGGTTTAAAAAAAGCGCTGGTAACGGCGCTTTTTTTATAAGACTTTTAAACACAACATTAATATCAACATAAACCAAACAAACTAAACCAAAAGCTTCCCTAACAGGAAGCTTTTTTTATTTAAATGGAATGAAATTATAAAAGTGGGATGTTTTGTCTGACTAGAACTAACTTTAATCCATCATAGGATGAAGATTAATTTAATGCTTAAGCATTTCTTGAAAGCCGAAGTCGCGATGCACTAACTTTCGGAATAGATTAAACAAAAAAAGCTACCTTAATTTTAATCAAGGTAGCTTTTTAAATATATATATTGCTAAATTATTGTTCTGAATAGGAGATTTTATTAACATGTTTGTCGATTTCCCATCTTCCTGTGCCTTCTTCACCAATTACTTCAAATAACTCTAGTGCCCGGCGAGCCTTGTATTCTTCTTCACGTTGCTCTTTCAAGAACCAATTTAAAAATTCCATGGTAACAAAATCCTGTTCTTTCTGGCACCTTGCGTAAATGTTTTTAAAGCTTTGCGTAATTGCAATTTCTGCTTCCAGTGCATCCTCAAAAACTTCTCTAAAACCGGCAAATTCCGTTTTGATGCCCATAACTTCTGGAGATATCGCGTTTCCGCCCATATCAAGAACATACTTAAACAACTTTAACTGATGTACTCTTTCTTCTTCAGATTGTTTTGCAAAATAATCTGCTGAAAAATCGAAACCATTTTGGTCGCACCAGGATGACATTGATAAATATAATGATGAAGAGTGAGCCTCTTTCTTAATCTGCTGATTTAAAAGTGTTTCAATATCCTGTGATATCAAACTTTTTATACGCATTAAATCTTTCATAATTTCTTTTGCTTAACTAATGATACAAATGTAACACCTTATTAAGCATATTGTGTGGAATATTTACAATATGAAATTAGTCTAAATTGCTCTGAAGCAAGTTTTTGTAATGAGTTTAAATAAAGGAAGGGGAGTGCTAAACTCGTGTTGCCAAAAAAATTTGAGAAATTACTAAACCACCAATCTATTCAAACAATCGTTAACCATGTGGTTAAGTTTAAACATCGTAAAGGTACCTTGAAGCAAATCTTTTAAAGCGATAATTTCTAGCGCACTTAGTAAATAGATGTGGTCGCAGCCATTAAAAGTTACCAGTTCAAAATCTGCTCTTTTGGTATTTAAAAGCAAGGCGTCGATATCGATGCCTTCAACAACTTTTTTTAGCTTTTGTAAAGAGATACAATTGTAACGGGCAAACTTTCCGCCGAAATCTACGTAGAAGCAATTAAGCTTATCAGATTGGTAAATAGAACCCTGAGTATTTGAGAATACGTTAATCAGTTCGTTAATATCTACACATGCTTTGTCCATCGACTGCAAAAATTGCTATTATTTAGATTAAATACAAATAAAAGTGTAAATAATTTATTTAAGGCGCTTTACGCTACCGCCGGGAGATTTGGTATATCATATGATAAAACAATTCGCCAAGGAATTCTTTCTTATTTTGAACTTTGAATTCTTTCTTTTGATAGAGTTCTAGCGCCTTTTTGTTTCCAACTTCAACTAAAAGGCCTGCTTTATCAATTCCAAGTTCCGAAGCCCATTTAATTCCGCCATCAATTAGCTGTTTGCCAATGCCTTTTCCTTGCGCCGCCGGAGCGACACTAATCGTGTCAAGGTAAAATTCTCCCGGTTCAGTTTCCGCTTCTGTCGGCAGACTCTGATCATCGCTATTAGCTTGAAGATAGGCAACAAAATTTTTCCTTAACTCGCCAAGCCTCCCGCCATCATAAGCATTTAACGAGCCTAAAATTTCACCGTTTTCTTCAAAAACCAGAATGTTCTCATAACTATACTGGTTATTACGCCCGGCTATAACTTGTTCGAAAAGTGCCAGTGTTTCTGTGCTATTGCTGGTGCGGCTAAATTTATTCGCCAGTTTTCCCATCGCCTGAATAATCAGCGGCGCAATGGCTTTAGCGTCTTCCGGAGTTGCTCTGCGTAACATTAAATTGCGCTTAAGCTAAATGTTTCCGCAACGCGTATGCCTTTCTCGGTCCGTTGCAAAGTGCAACATTCATTAATTGGATCGTGTTCTAGGTACAAAATGTAATTATTATCTACTGCTTCTTCCAGAAAAGCCTCTTTTTCCGTCAATGTTGTTAACGGAAACATATCATAAGCCATGACATAGGGGAGTGGTAAATGACCTACAGATGGGAGCAAATCAGCCATGTAAACAATGGTTTTTCCTTTATAATTTATTTTGGGCAGCATCATCGCGTCTGTATGCCCATAAGCGAAGCTGATGTTAATGTTTTCCTGCCACTCGATGTTCTCTTTTTCTTCAATGAATTTTAGCTGTCCGCTTTCTTCAATTGGTAATATATTTTCTTTTAAAAATGAGGCCTTTTCCCGGGCATTTGGTTCTACTGCCCATTTCCAGTGCTTTTTATTACTCCAGTATGTTGCATTTTTAAAAGCGGGAATGAGTTGTTCGCCATCTCTGACTACTGCGCCACCAACATGATCGAAATGCAAATGCGTAAGAAATACATCGGTAATATCGGAGGTGCTGAAACCCAGGTTCGACAGCGATTTAGCGATTGTATCATCGCCATGCAAATAATAATGACTGAAAAATTTCTCGTTCTGTTTGTTGCCAATTCCCGTATCTACCAAAGTAAGTTTGTTTCCATCTTCAATTAAAAGACACCGCATGGCCCAGGTACAAAGGTTGTTGGCATCAGCCGGATTAGTTTTTTGCCAAATCGCTTTTGGAACAACGCCAAACATTGCACCGCCGTCAAGTTTAAAAAAGCCTGTATTTATGGTGTGAAGTTTCATTTCTTAATATTTAGTATCTGTTTTTGAGTAGCTGTATTGCGTATTGAATATTACGCAGCAGAGGTGTTAAGTTAGTTAGAATTATACGTTGAAATCGGATAAAAATAAGAAAACCCTTTAGAATTAACTAAAGGGTTTTGTAAATGATGGCGTGTTTATTTTAGGTCTTCGTTTTAACTTTGGCCTAATGATAAACCCTTTATCTTATAAATGTATCACTTCACCGTAAGCATCGGCCGCGGCCTCCATAATGGCTTCGCTCATTGTTGGGTGCGGGTGAACAGATTTAATCATTTCATGTCCGGTTGTTTCTAACTTGCGTGCTACTACAATTTCAGCAATCATTTCCGTAACATTTGTTCCGATCATGTGCGCACCTAATAATTCGCCATATTTAGCATCGAAAATTAGTTTAACAAAACCATCTTTTGCACCGGCAGCACTCGCTTTTCCTGATGCAGAGAACGGAAACTTACCAATTTTTAATTCGTAACCAGCTGCTTTTGCTGCTTTTTCAGTGTAACCTACAGAAGCAATTTCTGGTGTGCAATAAGTACATCCCGGAATGTTGTTATAATCTAACGGTTCAACATGCTGACCGGCAATTTTTTCCACGCAGATAATGCCTTCGGCAGACGCTACGTGTGCCAGTGCTTGTCCGCCCACTACATCACCAATTGCATAATATCCTTTTACCGATGTATTGTAAAATTCATCTGTAACAATTTTACCTTTTTCAGTTTTGATGCCAGTTTCTTCCAAACCGATGTTTTCGATGTTTGCTACAATGCCTGCAGCAGAAAGCACGATATCAGCCTCGATAGTTTGCATACCTGAAGCAGTTTTTACAGATACTTTGCAGCCGGCGCCACTTGTATCAACGGCCTCAACCGATGCTGAAGTCATGACGTCGATGCCAACTTTCTTTAAGCTGCGCAACAATTGTTTCGAAACATCTTCATCTTCTACCGGAACAACATTTTCCATAAATTCTACAATAGTTACCTTAGTTCCCATTGTAGCGTAGAAGTATGCAAACTCGACACCAATGGCGCCTGAGCCTACAACAACCATACTTTTTGGTAATTCTGGCAATACCATTGCCTGGCGGTAGCCAATTATTTTTTTACCATCTTGCTTCAAATTAGGCAGCTCCCTTGAGCGGGCGCCAGTTGCAATAATGATGTTTTTTGCAGTTAATTCTTTTTGAGAACCATCAGCACCCTTAACCTCCAGCTTGTTGCCCGGCTTTAATTTGCCGATGCCCATTATTACGTCAATTTTATTTTTCTTCATTAAAAACTGAACGCCTTTACTCATGCCATCGGCAACGCCACGGCTACGTTTTACAACAGCAGCAAAATCGGCTGTTGCGCCTGCAGTTGTAATTCCGTAATCAGCTGCATGATTAATATATTCGAAAACCTGAGCACTCTTTAAAAGCGCTTTTGTAGGGATACAACCCCAGTTTAAACAAATACCACCTAATGATTCACGCTCTACAATTGCAACTTTAAGTCCTAATTGTGAAGCTCTGATTGCAGCTACATAGCCACCTGGGCCGCTGCCTAAAACAATAACGTCGTAGTTCATATCTATATTAAAGAGATTTCTTTTATTATTTGTTTCTGTAATCTCCGGGGAGGAGAAGGCTCTGTTATCAGATTTTCCTCGCATCGATATTATATCTCTGCATTACTTTTTAAAACTTGCGTTTTTATAATCCCCAAAACTAAAAAAAAAATGTTAATTGGGTTGGTGATTATTAAGATACAATGTAAAAATGCCAAAAATTACAATCAGCGCAGATTTTAAATATTATGAAGTCTGTTAGGAATGGTAATTAGTAAAGTATTTTATTATTGATTAAGCCATAAGATGATGTGAGATAACCCAAAACCAGAGGATTTTGCGCTGTAAATTTTTGAATTTTTTAAATTCTTACGTTTTTATATGAATTATTTACAGGCGAAATGAGCGTTTTTTGCTGAAAATTTATAGAAACTGTCAAGCTGTTGATAAACTGAAAGTTAAGGCCATTAATTGGATGTTAATTGTTGAAAAGTTTTGCCCGATTTAATAATTATTTAACATTGGATGTTAAAATGTGTTAAAAATTAATAAGTACATTTGCGCCATAAAATCTTTCCCGATTTATTATTCAAACAAAAAACAAATTTAAAAATCAAAGTATGAAGAAATCTTTACTTTTAAGATTAGTACTTGTTATTGTGGCTGTTGTAGGCCTTACCTTTAGTGTTAATGCGCAGGTTACTACATCGTCTATGACAGGAACCATTAAGGATGACAAAGGAACGCTTCCTGGTGCGAGCATTAAAGCAACGCACACACCTACCGGAACAGTTTACACCGTATCTACGAACAACGATGGTCGTTTTACAATTGGTGCAATGCGGGTTGGTGGTCCTTACACCATTGAAGTGAGTTTTGTTGGTTTTAAACCGTCAAAATTAACTGATGTTTATTTAAAAATAGGTGAGCCTTATGTTGTTAACGTTACTTTAATAGACAACAGCTCAACTTTATCAGAAGTAAAAATTGTTGGTCAAAGTGCTAACAGTATTTTAAATTCAAACAAAAACGGAACTTCTACCGTAATTGCCAGACAACAAATTCAATCGTTACCAACCATTACACGTAGCGTAAACGATTTAACCCGTTTAACTCCGCAAGCTAATGGTCAATCTATCGGTGGTGGTAATTACCGTTCGAATAACTTTACAGTGGATGGCGCTAACTTTAACAACCAATTTGGTATTGGCCAGAACATCCCTGCCGGCGGTTCTCCAATTTCAATCGATGCGTTAGAGCAAATCTCAATCAATGTTACTCCATACGATGTTCGTCAAACAGGTTTTACTGGCGGTTCTGTTAGTGCAGTAACACGTTCTGGTACTAACACTTTTCAAGGTAACGCATTTTATACTATGCGTGGCGAAGAAAATCAAGGTAAAAGAATTGGCGAAACTTATAGAATTCCTGCGAGTGCAATTCAAAAATTAGATGAAAAAAATTACGGCTTCAGTTTAGGTGGTCCAATCATCAAAGATAAATTGTTCTTTTTTGTTAATTACGAGAAGAAACACACCATTCAGCCAGGAACTACTAGAATTGCTTCAACTCCGGGCTTAACTTATGGTGCACCAGGTTCGCCAAATACTGTTGTTCAAGCACCTGCATCTCTTTTAAACGAAATCTCTTCGTATTTATTAAACAATTATGGATACGCTACTGGTCCTTACCAGGGCTATTCAAATGTTAGCGATAACGAGAAAATGTTTGCTCGTTTAGACTGGAATATTTCTAAAAACCACCGTTTCAGCGTTCGTTACAACCAGGTAGAAAGTCAAAGCCCTTCATCGGCAAGTACTTCTGTAACTAACTCTGGTGTAACCGGTACTTTAGCTTACAACAACTCAAGATCTGGAACAGCTAATAATGCTGGTTTGCCTTTCTTCAATTCTAACTATTACCAGGCCGCTAACTTATACTCTGCAGTAGCCGAGTTAAACTCGAGCTTTGGCAGTAAGGTTACTAACGTAGCCCGTGTTACCTATTCACACCAGAATGACCCAAGAAATTCTGATAGTGCACCATTTCCGTTAGTTGATATATTAGATGGTACACAGACTGCAACTTCTGCAAATGCTGGTAACGTACTAACTACTTTCGGTTATGAGCCATTCACTTATGGTAACCTGAGAGATGTTAAAGGTTACACTTATAGTGATGATTTAAGTTTAGCATTAGGTAAACACAACATTACTTTAGGCTTGCAGGCTGAGTTAAGTACAACAACCAATGGATTCCAACGTTTCGGAACTGGTTTTTACACTTTCAGATCATGGGATGATTTCAAAAATAATTTAAAACCATTACAATATTCAGTTACTTATCCTTTAACTGCTGATGGTTCTCAAGCTTTTCCAAGTTTTAAATTTGCTCAGTATTCAGCATATTTACAGGATGAGTTTACCGTAACTGATCGTTTGAAGTTAACCGCGGGTATCCGTTTCGAACAAGCAACCTATCCTAACTCACCGGGTATTTTAACACATCCACTAGTAGCTGCACAAACATTTGCAGAAGGTAGAAAAGTGGATACTGGCGTATTGCCAGAGAATAGAATTTCTTATTCTCCAAGGTTTGGTTTTAACTGGGATGTAAACGGAGATCGTTCGTTACAAGTTCGCGGTGGATCGGGTATTTTTACTGGTCGCGTGCCATTTGTGTGGATCGTTTCACAATCTAGTGATGCTGGTTTATTACAGTATTTACAAACTTATTCTAGCGCTAACGGCGGAACTGTTCCATCATTTAATCCAAGCATTGCGCCAAACTTACTTACAGCAACTAAACCAGCTGCAGGTACAAGTATCCCGGGAACAATTAGTGTAATGTCTCCTGATTTAAAGTTTCCTCAAACATGGAAATCAAGTTTAGCATTTGATGTTAAATTGCCATTCGGTATCGTGGGAACGTTAGAAGGTATTTACGGTAAAGATTTAAATGTAGCTGTTGCCAGAAACATCAACTTAGTTGACCCAACTGTAACTAATATCGCGGGTTTCCCGGATAACAGACCTTTATATCCAAATTCAGTTGCCGGAAGACAAGTAGTTGACATCAACTCTGCTGGATTACCAGTAGCAAATGCAACTTCTACCTTAAACGTTACTGAAATGACTAATGCAAAGGGTGGTTATAACTGGCAAGCAACTGCACAGTTAACAAAACAGTTCTCAAACGGTGTTGCTGCAATGATTGCTTACACCCGTTCTGACCAACGTAACTATGGTGATGGAGCAGGAGATCAATTAGGTAACTTATGGTCAATCCCGGCTACGTCTACAAATCCAAATACACCAACCTTAAGTTACTCTCAAAACTTAAACCCTGATCGTATCATTGCAAACATTTCTTATAGAAAAGAATATTTGAAAAACCTTTCAACCTCTATTTCATTATTTTATGAAGGTTCTCAGCAAGGTAGATATTCTTACGTTTATGGAGCTGATTATAACAGAGACGGTGTTAACGGAAACGATTTAATTTATATTCCAAGAGACGCTTCGGAAATGAACTTTGTAGCTGTTCCTACAAACTTGGTAACTTCTACCAACGCTGCTGGTGTGGTTACAACAAGAGCATATCCAAGATCGTATACAGCTGCTGAACAAGCTTCTATTTTTGACGCTTACATTTCTCAAGATCCTTATTTAAGTAAACACAGAGGTGAGTATGCAGAGCGTAATGCAGCAAAATCTCCTTGGAGAAATCAATTCGATTTAAGAATTACACAACAAGTGTTTAAAAACTTCGGTAAAACCAAAAATAGTTTTGAGTTCACTGCTGATATTTTCAACGTAGGTAACTTGCTAAACCGTAAATGGGGTAACGTAAACTTCGTGAATAACGCTTCAATTTTGGTACCTCAAAATCCAGCGCAAATCAACGGAACAACAAAACCAACATTTATTTTGGCTGCAGCACAAGGTGACATTGTAAGAGATACTTTCGGTACTTCACAAACAATTTCATCAACTTACTATATGCAGTTTGGTGTTCGTTATAACTTTAATTAATTCTGAAGTGTCAGAATAATAAAAAGTCCCGATGTAAATCGGGACTTTTTTTGTGCCTCAAATTTTCTTAAAACCTTTTCTGTTCTTAACGATTATATAATTAGACAATCTTTTTTAATAACTAAATTCTAATTCGATGAGCAGTTCAAAGCAAACTCATGACCATGCTGAAATAAAAGCATGGGCGGAAAAACATGGTGGCGTACCGTCCGTTGTGGCAGATACGGAGAAAGGCGGCGGAGGTCTTTTAAGAATCCACTTCCCTAAGCACAGTGATAGTAAATCTGATTTGAAAGAAACGGATTGGGATACGTTTTTTGAAACGTTTGATAAGAATAAGCTGGATTTCCTATACCAGGATAAAAAAGCAGATGGCGAAGAAAGCACTTTTCACAAATTTGTAGAAAGGGCATAAAAAAATCCTTACAGATTAACTCTGTAAGGATTTTTTTATTTTAACTCATAACTAGTTATATATGAAAGTTCCTTTTTCGCTCTCTATTGTAACTTGTTTTTTGTCGCTCTTTTCTACATGGCCAATAATTTGCGCATCAATATTGAAGCTTTTTGAAATCTCAATTATATTTTGAGCAATTTCTTCAGGCACGTACAGCTCCATTCTATGGCCCATATTAAATACCTTGTACATTTCTTTCCAATCTGTTCCGGATTCTTCCTGTATCAACGCAAATAAGGGTGGCACAGGAAATAAATTATCTTTTATAACGTGGACATCATCGTTAACAAAATGCAACACTTTAGTTTGCGCACCTCCACTACAATGTACAATACCGTCAATTTGATTGCGATGAGCCTCAAGTATTTTTTTAATAACCGGGGCATAAGTGCGGGTAGGCGATAAGACCAATTTGCCAGCTGTAATTTTGCCGAAACCATCAACTTCTATCTCATCAGTAAGGCTTTTATTTCCAGAAAAAACTAAATCGAGAGGGACTGCCGGGTCGAAACTCTCCGGGAAACTGTTCGCCACATTTTTATTAAAAACATCATGACGGGCAGATGTGAGTCCGTTAGAGCCCATGCCACCGTTGTATTCCGTTTCGTAAGTTGCCTTTCCATATGAGGCCAGGCCTACTATAACATTCCCTGGTTTGATGTTATCGTTACTGATAACGTCTGAGCGTTTCATACGGCATGTAACCGTCGAATCAACGATTATGGTTCTTACAAGGTCGCCAACATCTGCAGTTTCTCCACCCGTAGAAAAAATTGAAATTCCTTGTTCGCGTAAGTCGGTTAAAATTTCTTCGGTGCCGTTAATTACTGCGGCAATTACTTCACCAGGAATAAGATTTTTATTACGACCGATGGTTGATGACAGCAGTATATTGTCTGTTGCACCAACGCAGATTAAATCGTCAATGTTCATGATGATAGCATCTTGTGCGATGCCTTTCCAAACTGAAATATCGTTAGTTTCTTTCCAGTAAACATAAGCTAAAGACGATTTTGTACCTGCACCATCGGCGTGCATGATGTTGCAATATGCTTCATCACCGCCCAGAATGTCAGGAATTATTTTGCAGAATGCTTTTGGAAAAATTCCTTTGTCGATGTTTTGGATGGCATTGTGCACATCTTCCTTTGAGGCAGAAACGCCACGTTGATTGTACCTGTTATCACTCATGTTGGCGCAAAGATAGTGAATAGAGGTAAAAGGTAAAAGGTAAAAGGTAAAAGGTTTTCGAAGGAAGTTAAAAGACTATCTGGAAAGCTAAAAGATATGCGACAACTGAGCTCGTTGGGGATTCGGGGCTATTTCATATTTCAGAGCGCCAAACAAAATCCAAGAGGTAGAATCCTTAAATCATGATAAAAAAAAGGGCGTAAAGTTTACACTTTACGCCCTGTATTCAACCCTTAAGGTTTAAATGTTATTTCAAAAATAATAATTCTCTGAATTTTGGTAAAGGCCAAACGCTATCATCAACGATTTGCTCTAATTTATCGGCATGGTAACGGATAACTTCGAAATACGTTTTAACTTTCTCATCATAAGCGATAGCTTTCTCACGAGTGTCTTCAATTTTGTTGGTCACTTTACGTTCTTCCAACATCGCGTCGATATTTGACTTAACAATTTCAAGGTGTTCAGAAACTTTCTTAACAATGTCTAAAGAAACTTTATTCTCAATGCCAATTTCTTTTAGGCCTTTAACATTTGCAATTAACGAATTCTGATAAGCGATTGCGGCAGGAATAATTGCAGTATTTGCAACTTCGCCCATTACACGAGCCTCAATCTGAAGTTTTTTGTAGAAGTTTTCCAGCATAATTTCATGGCGGGCATGAATTTCACGTTTGCTGTAGATACCTGTTGTGTTAAATAAATCTGCAGATTTTTCTGTTAAATAAGCATCTAAAGCTTTAGGCGTAGTTTTAATGTTTGATAAACCGCGTGCTGCTGCCTCATCTTCCCACTCCTGACTATAACCGTTGCCTTCGAAACGAATTGATTTAGATTCTTTAATGTATTTTTTGATTACAGTTAGTAAAGCGATGTCTTTTTTATCACCTTTTTTAATCAGTTTATCTACTTCTGCTTTAAATTTAACTAACTGCTCGGCCATAATTGCGTTCAGGATAGTCATTGGTGCAGATGAGTTAGCTGAAGAACCTACCGCTCTTAACTCAAATTTATTACCTGTAAAGGCGAAAGGAGAAGTACGGTTACGGTCGGTATTATCCAATAAAATTTGAGGAATTTTAGGAATACCTAACCACAATGCATTGTCTTCCTTAATTTTTTTGCTGATGCGTGAGTGCTCAATTTCGTCTAATACATCATTTAACTGAGAGCCTAAGAAAATTGAAATGATTGCTGGCGGCGCCTCGTTAGCACCTAAACGATGATCATTGCTTACTGATGCAATACTGGCTCGCAATAAGTCGGCATGTTCGCTAACCGCTTTAATGGTGTTAACAAAGAAAGCAAGGAACATTAAGTTATTTTTTGGTGTTTTGCCTGGTGCTAATAAATTTTTACCAGTATCAGTAATTAACGACCAGTTATTGTGTTTTCCAGAACCGTTTATGCCTGCGTAAGGTTTCTCGTGTAGCAATACACGGAAATGATGACGACGTGCAACCTTTTCCATCAAATCCATTAATAATTGATTATGATCGATTGCCAGGTTGATTTCTTCGTAAATAGGCGCACACTCGAATTGAGAAGGAGCAACCTCGTTGTGACGGGTTTTTAATGGAATACCTAATTTTAAAGCTTCGTTTTCAAAATCTACCATGTAAGTGAAAACACGTTCAGGAATAGAACCGAAATAATGATCTTCTAATTGCTGGCCTTTGGCAGACATATGTCCGAATAAGGTACGTCCAGTTAACAATAAATCCGGACGAGCATTAAATAAGGATTCATCAACCAGAAAATATTCCTGCTCGATACCTAATGAAGCGTTTACTTTAGTGATGCTTTTATCAAAATATTGACAAACATCAACAGCAGCTTTATCAAGCGCAGCCAATGCTTTTAACAATGGTGCTTTATAATCCAGGGCTTCTCCTGTATATGATACGAAAACTGTAGGGATACAAAGTGTTTTACCTGCTTTGCTTTCCATTATAAATGCAGGCGAAGAAGGATCCCACGCGGTATAACCACGAGCTTCGAAAGTATTACGAATGCCACCATTCGGGAAACTAGAAGCATCTGGCTCTTGTTGAACCAATGCGCTGCCTGCAAATTTTTCGATTGCACCGTCGCCGCTTGGCTCAAAAAATGAATCGTGCTTTTCTGCAGTTGTTCCTGTTAAAGGCTGGAACCAGTGTGTATAATGCGTTGCGCCTGCGCTCATTGCCCATGCTTTCATAGCTGTTGCAATTTGGTTGGCATCATCAGTATTAATTAATTCACCTTGGTTGATGGATGATATTAATTTCTCATACACGTCTTTAGATAAGAAATCTCTCATTTTTCTCTTATCAAATACATTAGAGCCAAAAAAGTCAGAAATTTTTGCTGATGGTGATTTAACTTCTGGTGAAATTCTGTTTTGAGCCTCTTTTAATGCGATGGTTCTTAAGCTTTTCATTAATTTGTTATGTTTTTTGTCAAAAATACTATATTTTATTAATTTTTATGAAACATTTCGGTGAAATAATTAAAATTTATAGAAAATGAAATAAAAAAATGTTTTCGAGATTAAATTTTTCAATTTTCATAAAAAATGGAGATTTTTTAATTTTTTATGGAATTGATGTTGGTATCGCATCATGCTATAAACTCAAAACTATGTTCAACTCATTAATTAACGTATACAAGATCGAGTGGCTCGATATTGTATTTGCAGGCAGAAACAAAAGTTACGGCGCCTATGTGCTTAGGTCGCAATCATCGTCGATTTTAACCAAATCGCTGCTGATTGCCAGTAGTGCCTTCGTTTTATTTTTTGTTAGTCCGATGGCTTACAATAAGCTGTTCCCGTCCGAAATTACTCAGGCACCTATAACCAAGACAATTGTTCTCGATGATGTTATTCACAGCATGAAAAAACCCGAGCCAGAAAAAAAAGTGGAACCCAAAAAGGCTGAGCCCGTAAAAGTTAAAACAGTTGCTGTACCATCAAACGTTGTGGTTGTAGATAGGGTTGATTTGCCAGAACCACCAACGGTAAAAGAGATTGAAAACGCCGTTGTGAGCAATAAAACACAAGACGGCGAAATTAAACCCAACTTGGTGATGAATACGAATACTGGAAATGGAAATACTGAGGGCTTGAGTAAGGAAGGAGATGGTAATAAGGCCGATACCGATATTTATATTCCCGGCGGCGTTGATGAATATCCTGAGTTTACCGGTGGCATGAAGGCCTGGGCAAAATATATGGAGCGTAATTTAAAGTATCCTTACCAGGCCCAGGAAGCGAATATTCAGGGCAAAGTATTCATCAGCTTCGTTGTAGAAAAAGACGGCTCTATAACCGATGTTCAGGTTATAAAAGGAATTGGTTTTGGTTGCGATGAAGAAGCTGTTAAAGTAATCAAGAAATCGCCATTATGGAAAGCTGGAAAAAACAAAGGCGTTCCGGTTAGGGTAAGGTACAATATGCCAATTAATTTTAATTTAATGTAAAGGTATACTTTGATGGGAGCGCGTTTAAGAGACATGAAATTAAATCGACACACTCAAATTTGTAGCGCAGCAGAATGATAAATACTTTAACCTCGTTCTTTGTTCAGTTGCGGAGATTTATTGAACATGATTTTCGTGAAATTCATGGCAAATAACGAAGCAAAAAAAATGGATGATGCTAAATGCATCATCCATTTTTATTCTATTGATTTTCAACCCATTTTCTGGCATTTACAAATGCTTCCATCCATGGGGAAACTTCATCTTTGCGTCCTTTTGGATAATTCGCCCAATGCCACTGAAATAAGGAACGCTCTATGTGAGGCATCATCACCAAATGGCGGCCGGTTGCATCACACATCATCGCCGTATTGTAATCAGAGCCATTCGGACTGGCAGGATAATTCTCGTAAGCATATTTTGCTACAATGCTATACTTATCTTCAGCGTACGGCAGGCTAAACCTACCTTCGCCATGCGAAACCCAAACCCCCAACGTGCTTCCTGCTAACGTTGACAGCATTACAGAATTATTTTCGGCTACCGTTAAAGAAGTGAAGATACTCTCGTGCTTATGACTTTCGTTATGTAGCATTTTAGGTTTTTCTTCATGTTCTTTGTTAATCAAACCGAGTTCAACAAACAATTGGCACCCGTTACACACACCTACAGAAAGCGTATCCGGACGGGCAAAGAATTTTTCTAATGCAATTTTTGCCTTTTCATTATACATAAATGCTCCGGCCCAACCTTTTGCAGAACCTAAAACATCTGAGTTTGAGAAGCCACCAACAGCTCCGATAAACTGGATATCTTCGAGCGTTTCCCTGCCCGAAATTAAATCCGTCATGTGCACATCTTTAACATCGAAGCCGGCAAGAAACATTGCATTTGCAAGTTCGCGTTCAGAGTTACTGCCTTTTTCGCGAATAACAGCAGCTTTTGGTTTTGCTTTGGTGTTATCAATTGCCGGTCTCTTTCCGTCAAACTGAGTTGGAAAGCTGTACTTTAAAGGCTGGTTTTTATAGTTATCAAAACGTTCTTTTGCTTTAACAGCTCCGCTTTGTTTTTTATCCAGCAGGTACGATGTTTTAAACCAGACATCGCGTAATTGCTCAATATCAAAACTGAAACTATCAGCAGCATTTACAACCTGCAATGTTGGTTTCGAAGACACCTCTCCAATTTTAAAAAATTCTACAGCGTTCGCAGAAAGCGTAGCTTCTACACTTTCATCAGCCTGAAAAACCAGGGCAATGTTTTCGGCAAAAAGTAATTTAATGCTATCTCGCTCTCCCAGAACGGATAAATCTAAAATTGCACCTAATTCCTGGTCGGCGAAACACATTTCCAGTAATGTTGTAATCAAACCACCGCTACCAATGTCATGCCCTGCCTGAATTTTACTTTCTTTTATAAGCTGTTGAACGGTGTTAAATGCATTTTTAAATTTAGCTGCATCTTTCACATCTGGCGTATCTGAGCCAATTTTTTTCAAAACCTGTGCAAATGATGAGCCACCTAACTTATAATTATCGTTAGAAAGGTTGATGTAATAGATTGAGCCTCCATCTTTTTGAAGCACAGGTTCTACCACTTTCGTAATATCATCGCAGTTGCCGCCGGCAGAAATTATTACCGTGCCAGGCGCAATTACGTCGCCATCTTTATATTTTTGCTTCATCGATAAAGAATCTTTTCCCGTTGGGATATTTATTCCTAAATCGATGGCGAAATCAGAACAAGCCTTAACCGCTTCGTATAATCTCGCATCCTCACCCTCGTTTTTGCAAGCCCACATCCAGTTTGCAGAAAGTGAAACACTTTTTAAACCATCTTTAAGTGGTGCCCAAACGATGTTAGATAACGATTCGGCGATGGCAATTCTACTTCCGGCGGCAGGATCTACCAGCGCTGAAACCGGTGCATGCCCAACCGAAGTAGCGATACCTTCCTTACCCTGAAAATCTAAAGCCATTACGCCACAGTTGTTTAATGGCAATTGCAGCGGACCAGCGGTTTGTTGTTTGGCAACCCGGCCACCCACGCAACGGTCTACTTTATTGGTCAACCAATCTTTTGATGCTACTGCTTCCAGTTGTAGCACCTGTTGTAAATAATCGTCGAATTTTTCTTTTTGATAAGATAAAGCCTCGTATTTTCTGTCGAGTTTTTTATCTTCCATAATTACTTTTGGAGAACTTCCGAACATATCTTTCAGTTCCAAATCCATCGGTTTAATTCCGCTGGTTGAAGATTGAAAAGTAAAACGGTGGTTGCCGGTAACCTTACCAACGGTATACATTGGTGAGCGTTCACGATCTGCAATTTTTTGTAGCGTTTCGATATGTTCGTTGCCAATAACCAATCCCATTCGTTCCTGAGATTCGTTTCCGATAATTTCTTTTGCAGAAAGGGTAGGGTCGCCCACTGGTAATTTATCGAGATCAATTAAGCCTCCTGTTTCTTCAACCAGTTCTGACAGGCAATTTAAATGGCCACCAGCGCCATGATCGTGAATAGAAACGATGGTATTATGATCGCTTTCTACCATTCCCCGCACCGCATTTGCCGCTCTCTTTTGCATCTCCGGGTTAGAGCGTTGAATTGCATTCAATTCAATTCCGGAGCCATGCTCGCCTGTATCGGCAGAGGAAACTGCGGCGCCGCCCATACCAATCCTATAATTTTCGCCGCCAAGAACCACGATGTTATCGCCTTCTTGCGGCTTTTGCTTTTTAGCCTGACTTGCTTTGCCATAACCTATACCGCCGGCAAGCATAATCACTTTGTCGAAACCTAGTTTCCGATCGTTTTCTTCATGTTCAAACGTTAAAACTGAACCGGCAATAAGCGGTTGTCCGAACTTATTTCCAAAGTCTGTAGCGCCGTTTGATGCTTTAATGAGGATATCCATTGGCGTTTGATACAACCATTTCCTTTCCTCAACGCCCGTTTCCCATTCACGTCCTTCTTCAAGACGAGATAGTGCCGTCATATAAACGGCAGTTCCTGCTAGAGGTAAAGAGCCTTGTCCGCCAGCCAATCTATCTCTGATTTCGCCGCCCGAACCTGTTGCTGCGCCATTAAAAGGCTCTACAGTGGTCGGGAAATTATGGGTTTCTGCCTTGAGCGAAATAACAGATTCAAAATCGCTTGTTGCGTAATAATCCGGCTCATCGGCACGCTTTGGTGCAAATTGCTGAACTACAGGTCCTTTAATAAATGCAACATTATCTTTATAAGCCGATACGATATCATTCGGATTTGCCTCAGATGTTTTCCTGATTAACTTAAACAGCGAAGTTTGCTGTTCTACGCCATCGATTACAAAGGTGCCGTTAAAAATTTTATGCCTGCAATGTTCAGAATTTACCTGAGAGAAACCAAAAACCTCTGAATCTGTTAAAGGTCTTTCTAGCCGGTTTGCAAGGGCATTTAAATAATCAACCTCCTCATCACTTAAAGATAAGCCTTCCTGCTTGTTATAAGCTGCAATGTCCGAAATTTCCAGGATTGGTTCTGGTTTGATATTTATCGTGTAGATTTCCTGGGTTAAACCATCATACTTCTGTGAAAGCATTGGGTCGTAATCTGAAAAATCTGCTGTAACTTCCTTAAATTCTTCAATTCGAATGATGCCATGGATGTCCATGTTTTGGGTAATTTCTACAGCATTAGTACTCCAGGGCGTAATCATGGCAGCTCGTGGACCAACAAAAAAACCGCTCAGGGCAGTTTCATTTTGTATTTTGGCACCGCCGAATAACCATTCTAACTTGGTAGTATCATTTGCTGATAGGGATTGGTCTGTTTGTAAAACAAAAACCGCATCGGATTGACTTTTGAAGAAATGAATCATGCTTTTTTTTTGAAGTTGCAAATTTAGGTTTTTTTAATTTAATGCGTGAAGGAATGGGTAACTGAAAAGCAGAATTTTGAGAGGATAATGTAATTTTTTCCTGGCGCCGGAACCGAATAGGGAAATTTAAAATGACGGATTCCAGGGGTGAAACCTTGGCTATTTTATGCAACTTTGCCATATTAGAACCGTTAACCACCAACAAAATCACTAATTAATGTTTAACCGCATCCATCACATCGCAATTATTTGTTCCGATTACGAGAAATCTAAAGCGTTTTATGTAAACAAATTACGATTTAAAATATTGAATGAAATTTACCGCTCAGAGCGGAAATCGTACAAGTTAGATTTAGCTGTAAATGATTTGTATCAAATTGAACTTTTTTCTTTTGAAAATCCACCGGCAAGGCCTTCTCAACCGGAGGCAAGAGGATTGCGTCACCTCGCTTTTGAGGTGGATGATATCGAACTGGAAATTCAAAATCTCAACAAAGAAGGTGTTGAAACCGAAGCCATTCGGGTCGACGAAATAACAGGCAAGAGGTTTACATTCTTTACGGATCCTGATGGCTTACCATTGGAACTTTACGAAAAATGAGGCTAAACAAAATAGCCAACAATTTGGTTGTTGGCTACTTAGATACCGATCGAGTATGGTTTGTTTTAACAACTCAAAGTCCGGTATGAACGCGGTTCATTCAAATTGCTTTAACAAACATAGGGCATGTACAGCTTTTTTTAAAACAAACGTTTGTTAAAGTTATTAACAGCCTTTGTAGCGATAGCTAACGGTTTTTTAAGTATCTGTTTGTCAGTGTTTTATTTTCAATTTGTAATGTGGAAACTTTTTTTTACTAGACTTTATAAATGAGTAACGACAAGCTGATATTTAAGTTCAAACAGTTTGATGTGAACCAGGCTGGTTGTGCAATGAAGATTAATACTGACGGTGTGCTGCTCGCTGCTACCGCCACAAACAAACGGGCTAAACATATTTTAGACATCGGAACAGGTACAGGTGTAATTGCCCTTATGCTTGCACAACGGTTTAATGAAGCAGAAATTGATGCTGTGGAAATTGATTTTCAGGCCAGTGAAACTGCCGCAAGTAATTCCAGAAATTCGAAGTTTGCCAGTAAAATTACCGTTCACAACACTGCTTTTGAAGATTTTCAAACGGATAAGATTTTCGACCTAATCGTTTCTAACCCGCCGTTCTTTGTAAACGATTTGCGGAGTGGGGAAGACCGGAAGGGGATTGCCCGGCACACAAGCGACAGCTTCTTCAGCACATTGATTAGTAAATCAGCGTCGATATTGGCGGAAACAGGAAGCTTGTGGTTAATTCTCCCGCTAGCGCAGGCAGAAAAGGTTGTGAAAATGGGATTGGACATCGGATTGATTTTATCCGAAAGGCTTTACATTCATTCAGACGAAAGCAAGCCCCCATTTAGGGTAATGCTTTCGCTGGGCAAGCAAAAGTTAGATCTGATAGAAAGACACTTTTATATTTATGAGTCTTTTAAATGCCACACTAAAGATTATAACTTGTTACTAAGCGATTTTTTCCTCAAGCTGGAATGATAATATCATACAATAAATTTTCTGTGCTGAAGGAGAATCTGAGCGAAGTTTTAATGTTTTCTTGTTGCTTGCAATGGTTGATCTAAAAGCTATTTTTACGGCAAATGAATAACCTGTAAGCTAAAATTTATCAATTGGAATGAAAAAAATAGGTTTAATTTCTGACACGCATGGCTTTCTCGATGAAAGTGTTTTTAAACATTTCGAAAGTTGTGATGAGATTTGGCATGCGGGAGATTTTGGTCCCAATGTAGTGGCACCCTTAGCAGCCTTTAAACCGCTTCGAGGCGTGTTCGGAAATATAGACGATATAGCCATAAGGAGTGAGTTTCCGGAACAAAATCGATTTAGCTGCGAGGAAGTGGATGTTTTGATGACTCACATTGGGGGTTACCCGGGAAAGTATTCAGCTTTAGTAAAATCAGATATTTACACTAAGCCGCCTAAATTATTTATAACAGGACACTCGCATATTTTGAAAGTCATGTTTGATGAAAAACTAAAATTATTGCATATAAACCCTGGTGCTGCCGGTAAACACGGATGGCACAAGGTTAGAACCTTAATTCGTTTTTGCATAACTGACGAAAATATTCATACATTAGAGGTAATAGAGTTATCGGGTAGATAATGTAAAAAATACACTAAGTATGACTTTTGGCGTAAAAACATTAGGACAATTTATTATAGAAAAACAAGCAGATTTTCCATATGCAAAGGGCGAGCTTTCGAGATTGCTGCGTGATATCGCGATAGCCGCAAAAATTGTAAATCGAGAAGTTAACAAAGCAGGTTTGGTTGACATTCTTGGTGATGTTGGTACCACAAATATTCAGGGTGAAGAACAGAAAAAACTCGATGTTTATGCAAATGAACAGTTTATTGCCGCGTTAACAAGTGGTGGTGAGTGTTGCATCGTTGCCACGGAAGAAGAAGATGACATCATTCATATCGAATCGCCTGTATCGCAGAACGCAAAATACATTGTATGTATCGACCCGCTCGATGGCTCCTCTAATACTGATGTAAACGTTGCTGTGGGTACGATATTCTCTATTTACCGAAGAAAATCTGTAGAAGGAAAGGCAAGTTTAGAAGATGTGTTGCAAAAAGGCACACAACAGGTTGCGGCGGGCTACATCATTTATGGTTCCTCTACAATGCTGGTATACACAACCGGTAAAGGCGTTAATGGCTTTACCTTGGATCCATCTATCGGAGAATTTTGCCTTTCGCACCCGGAAATGAAAATGCCGGAGGTTGGTTATATGTATTCCATTAATGAAGGAAATTACGTGCATTTTCCTGATGGGGTGAAAAAATACATTAAATATTGCCAGGTGGAAGACGATGCCACAAAACGGCCATATACTTCGAGATATATTGGGTCTATGGTTGGCGATATCCACCGGAATTTGATAAAGGGTGGTATATATATTTACCCAACAACATCGCGTTCGCCAAACGGTAAACTCAGGCTCTTGTACGAATGCAACCCAATGGCCTTAATTATTGAGCAGGCCGGTGGTAAAGCATCAACTGGCTTCGATCGAATTTTGGACATCAATCCAACTGAACTACATCAACGGGTTCCAATTTTTATAGGGTCGAAAAAAATGGTTGAAAAAGCAGAAGAACTTATGTCAATGCACACTGATAGAGTAAATTCAATGAGCGTAAATGTGGAGGAACAACTCGGAAACTTAAATATTGTTGGTGGATTAGATTAGCCTGGGAAATGGCCAAATCAGTACAAGTTTATAACATAACATGATTCTAGAACCGGAAAAAACGGGTTCGCATCTTTCGAAGCGAACCCTTTTTCTTTTTTAGATATCGGCACAAAAACGTCAGTTAAGCCTGAATAAATTCAAGGATATCTTTATTAATTGTTGCCGCTTCAGTGGTTGGCATTCCATGAGGAAAACCAGGGTAAGTAATCAATTTTCCGTTTTTTAAGAGTTTTGCAGATTTTACACCGGCATTTTGATAAGGAACAATCTGGTCGTCTTCACCATGTAAAACCAGAACAGGAATATCAACGGCCTGTAAATCTTCTCTAAAATCTGTTTCAGAAAAGGCTTTTATCCCATCGTAATGCGCAACAATACCACCCATCATTCCCTGGCGCCACCAGTTACGTTGTACGCCTTCTTTAATATCGGCGCCTGGCCTGTTATAGCCATAAAATGGAATCGTCAAATCTATATAAAATTGCTGTCTGTTGTTTAATGTCTGCTCTCTTATACCATCGAAAACCGAGATGGGTACGCCATCAGGATTGCTGTCACTTTGCACCATAATCGGCGGGACTGCACTAATCAGCACCGCTTTTTTAGCCCTTCCATTGGCATATTTGTTCACATATCTGATAACTTCGCCGCCACCTGTTGAATGGCCAATGTGAACAACGTCTTGTAAATCCAGGTGCTCAACCAGCTCAGCGGCATCAGCTGCATAAGTTTCAATATTGTGTCCGTAAATATTCTGACTCGAACGGCCATGACCTCTTCTGTCGTGAGTTATAACCCTAAACCCTTTTTGTAAGAAAAAAATAACCTGCGCATCCCAGTCATCTGATGATAGCGGCCATCCGTGGTGAAACATCAAGGTTGGTCCTTCACCTTGGTCTTTGTAAAAAATTTCCGTTCCATCTTTTAATTTTAAAGTACTCATAGTTTAAGTGTTTAAATGTGATCAATTTGTATAGAGAGTTTTTTTTCTTAAGCGAAGATAATGTGGATACAATTAATCAATCTTGATCTATGATAAATTCATTCAATTTAGTTTCTGCCTGTGATAGGGGGCGGAAGCCATTCAACGAATCAATCTTCAAAAAGTATATCGGGCAGTTACTAACTGTTTCTGTTAACGGTAGTAAATGCCCCAATGATTATAAGAGTTTATAGCTCATGTCAACAAGAAACGACAAGCCTTCTTCATTTACCGCTCTTCCCGCTTTACTATTAAAATCTAACTCACAAAACGTATTTTCATTGGTTGTGGCATAAATATCCAGGTAATAAATGCCGGAACTTAGCAGTTTTTTATCCAGCCCAGCAACTACGGCAATGTTATTAACTTTTAAGGCAGCAAAACCTTCCGTTTCTATGATTATTCCAACAGCAGCCAGAAACTTTTCTTTGCTTTTGTCTTTATTTCTGACATTGCCTTCAACCAGTTTTCATTCCATTAAACTTTACATAGGGCCTGTAAAATGCATGATCAAATTTACTGGTTTTCATATCACCTGGTAAACTACAAATGTTATATTTGAGTTAAATCACTAAATAGTGATAAATTTTTTTCGAACCCGGTGATGGTAGCATCTACTGAACCTAAGCTTCGTAACTATCTGTTTATAAAATGCTTCAATCAAAACAAGTGACCATAATTTTAGTACTCAGCCTGATATCGATGTTAGCAATCGTTATTTCTTCCATTATTTTGATAAACAGTAACGGAATGGACCAAAGACTACAGGGCTGGGTAAATCTGCTTTGGGTTCCTGTGGCTGTTCTTTTCCTAATTATCGACAGGCTCTGCGTTAAAAAATTTGGAACACATTCGGTAAATAAGGTTGAACTTTATATCCTGGGTATCTTACTTCTACTTTTCGCCTTCAATTGGATTAGACTTCGATTTCAGCACTAAATACTTTTTTATTTGTTTGGATTGCAATAATTTCTGTTGATAGTAAGGCTGATCATACTCGGAGAGGTTTAAAAGTTTCATCCGAGCAGATCAGAAAATCATCCTGAATTTATCACCATTGGTGACTTATTGTTGTTTTTGTTTTGAGGTACAAGGACGGTTTAGCTATTATTCAGCTGACAAGGAGCGATGCAGAAGATTTACGGAAGAATGCTTGAAAAACAAAAAAGCAGTTCTTGAAAAGAACTGCTTTAAAACTTGGGGTGGCTGATGGGGCTCGAACCCACGACCCTCGGCACCACAAACCAATACTCTAACCAACTGAGCTACAACCACCGTGTTTTTTAGTGTCACAAAAGTACGACTTTTAATATTTCTTGCAAATATTTTTTTAAAAATGGGGGAATATCGTTTTAAACGGCTATGATTCAATTATTTGAATTTCGAGATTTTCTAAAAAAGGTTTTGCTGCTGTTTAGTTTAAACCTAAAAACATAACTTTACAGTGTTTATGATTGAAATTTATACAGACGGCGCAGCAAGCGGAAATCCTGGTCCGGGTGGCTACGGCACAATTTTAAGGTCGGGGAAACACTACAAAGAGTTAAGTGGTGGTTTTCGGATGACAACAAATAACAGGATGGAGTTGCTGGCGGTTATTAAGGGTTTGGAGGCGCTTAAAAGTTTAAATCAAGAGGTCACAATCTATTCAGATTCTAAATACGTGGTAGATGCTGTTGAAAAAAAATGGGTCTTCGGGTGGGTTACAAAGCAGTTTAAGGATAAAAAAAACAAGGATTTATGGTTAAGGTTTCTCGAGCTTTATAAGTTACATAAAGTTAAATTTGTTTGGATAAAGGGCCATAACGATCACCCCGAAAATGAACGATGCGACCGTTTGGCAGTTGCTGCATCACAGAATAAACAAAATCTTCTAATCGACTCTTTTTTCGAAGCCGAACGAAGTAAAACCAGTTTGCTTTAATCAGCCACCTTTAATTACAAATTAGCCTCAACAATCAGTTTTAAAGCTTTTAACCGCCATATCAATGGTTGGTTCACGCGGCTCTCCGGATTCAGCCTCAATGGCGTGAAGTGGCTTTCAAGAAAATGATCGTAATTTTCAATTACCGTGGCTTCGTTTAAATAAATCGGCGTCGCCTGTTTAGGTGCATTGGCAAAAAAATCCTCAAGCTGCGATATTTCTTCTCTCGTCATGCTGCGAAATTAAATAAAATTTCTCCAGTTTGCTTTTGTTACCCAGGTGTGTTCGTGGTTTTATCAATCATTTCCAAATTTAATATTTCGCTCTTGTATTGGGCTGGGAGTAACATATTCCTCACAAAGCGGTGTAGCTTAAAAGTTTTCAAAGCTTGTAAACCAATAGAATTGGCACAATAGATTTTCCATTCCCCAACTTCAACAGTTGTTTAACATGTTGTGGCGCAATAAGCGCTTGAATTCTTTTCAAAAGCGAAAATCTGAACAAACCTAAATTTTTCCGGTACTGTACAAAAAGATCCGCTGAGAATTTACTATAGATTAAATCCTCATCGAGTTGCTTGTTGTGCATAATTACCCACTGCTCAAAATTCTTAGGCAGGCCACTTATTTGCATTCGCTCACCCACCGCTAAAAACGTCCGAAAAACTTCTTCCTTTTCACTTAAGGTAAGTTTCCTTTCTAATGCTTGGAACGATTGGATGGAGTAATATATCAGCATGAATAAGACGTCCCGGTAAGCCCAGTCAGGAATTTGGCTCTGCCTGGATTTTTCAACATTTTTATGGATAGAAACAATTTGATCTATCGCTGAATTTGCAGCCGACAATTCCGAAAAAACGATTTTTTGTGCGTAGGTAACCGTTGAAAAGAGTCGTCCAAGCGGGTCTTTCGGAAGCTTGCCGGTAAAGTAAAGCCAATCTACGGCCTTATTAAGACTAAATTCTGCGGCGGCCCCGGCGAAAATGAAAAGTACAACATCTGCATCACCCCAAATTTTCCTTACTATCGATTGTTTATCTACAAAATCCATAATTCCATCCACAAACTTTAAGCATAATGACGCACTCTAAAAACCTTTCCGACAAACATTACGTAAATAGGCCAAGTTTAAAATAAAAGATATTTTAAAAGCACTTTGAGATACAAAGTTAAAAAAGATTTCGATATTTAAAAATGTAGAGGTGTGCATTATTGAACAGAAGGTGCCTTAAAGTCAACTTTCGATTCAAGCTGCTAATCCTGAATTTATTGAGATTGTTAATAATCAAGAGATGTTAACAAAATTGTTTTAATTTTTGTATGATTAATGAGTGAGAATTATAATTTTGTGTTCGTCAATGGAAAAACGTAAAACTGATCTTAAAACCTTTCTCACAAGAGTTAAGCATCTGAGAGGTTTTGGTGATATGGATGCTTACAAAGCAGCAGCTGATTTTAAAAAGATTTCTTCGAATGAAGCTGGCGATGAAATCTCTGAAATTATGAAAGATTTCTCACAACTATCAACCTATAACAAAGCCAAACAGGCGCTAATTGAAAAAATTGAATCCGAATTAAAAAGCGAAACGGATACCAGTCTTTGAGTTCTCAGTACATGCCGTTCTTTCTGCTTAATTCGCAGCTGCGCAAGTTTGCCGTCTAAATCCGGTGTTGAAGTGCTCAGGCATTCGTATAAAACTCATTTTCATTAAAACATTCTGATCAGATTAGCTTCAACTTGAATCTGGAGATTCCGAAAGGAAGATCAGATTGTAACAGAATTCATTTTTGTTCACCAGCTAACTGCTTCCGAACGAACAATTCTAAATAATTCTTAAATTATTTCTGTGTCTTAAAAATAATAGCATAAATTCAGCCTTTAGTTAAACGTTTTACTTTTTAATTGCTGCCTTTCTCAACCATGTCTATTCTGAAGCCAAAATTATTCATCGCAACGCTGATTTTTGTTTTTAGTGCTGCTCAACTAGTATTCTCGGCAGAGCCCCAGGCGCTGAAATGTGAATACTTGCTTAGACCGATTGGTGTCGACAACCCTCATCCAAGGCTTTCGTGGCAGATGTCGGATGGCAGAGATGGTGCAATGCAAAAAGCTTATCGAATCGTTGTGGGTACTGATTCGGTTCAGCTTATAAACAAAGCTGGTATTATATGGGATTCTGGTAAAAAATCTTCAACAATTGCTTTGGTGACTTATGACGGAGCAACGCTTAAACCTTTTACAAAATATTACTGGCAGCTGGAACTTTGGGACAAAGATTCGAAGCCGTTAAAAAAGTCAATTTCAAGTTTCGAAACAGGTATGATGGGTATGCAAAACTGGAGAGGCACCTGGATTAGCGACAGAAATGACATCAATATTATGCCTGCGCCATATTTCAGGAAAGTTTTTAAACCGGCAAAGGTTATCAAGTCTGCAAGGGCTTATGTTGCTGCTGCAGGTTTGTATGAACTTTATTTGAACGGCAAAAAGGTTGGTAACCACCGGCTCGACCCAATGTATACCCGGTTTGATAGAAGAAACCTTTATGTAACTTATGATGTAACTACAGATTTAAGGCAGGGCGACAATGCAGTTGGTGTGCTTCTTGGTAATGGCTGGTATAATCATCAATCGCTTGCTGTTTGGAACTTTGATAAAGCGCCGTGGCGGGCCAGGCCAACCTTTTGCCTCGATTTAAGAATTACCTATACGGATGGGACAGTAGAAACCGTTAAGACGGGCGCAGACTGGAAAACAAGTTTGAGCCCCATTATTTCCAATAGCATTTACACAGCCGAGCAATATGATGCCCGTTTAGAACAAAAGGGATGGAATACCATCAACTTTGATGATTCCAAGTGGCGTGAGGTAACTTTGAGGGCTACACCATCAAAAAATATTGTATCGCAATTAATGCATCCAATACGAAATGCGGAAGAAATCAGTGTGAAAAAGCTGCGCAAATTTGCAGATACTTCTTACGTTTTTGACCTCGGGAGAAACATTGCCGGTGTGAGCAGATTAAAGGTAAAAGGTGAAAAAGGAACGGTAATAAGACTGCGACATGCCGAGCGCTTATACCCGGATGGCCACACCGATTTATCTAACATCGACGTGTACCACCGGCCAAAAGATAAATCTGACCCATTTCAAACTGATATTTTTATTTTGGGTGGCGATGGTGAGGAAGAATTTATGCCTTTGTTTAACTATAAAGGTTTTCAGTATGTTGAGGTAACAAGCTCCAGTCCGATATCGTTGAATGAAAAAAGCCTTGTTGGTTTTTTTATGCACAGCGATGTGCCGGCTGTTGGGAAAATTTCCTCATCAAATGAGTTAATTGATAAGCTTTGGTGGGCAACTAACAACTCATACTTATCTAACCTTTATGGTTTTCCTACTGATTGTCCGCAGAGAGAAAAAAATGGGTGGACAGGCGACGGACATTTTGCAATTGAAACCGGTTTGTATAATTTTGATGGCATAACGGTATACGAAAAATGGATGGCCGACCATCGTGATGAACAGCAACCAAACGGTGTACTTCCAGACATTATTCCTACAGGTGGTTGGGGTTATGGCACAGCAAATGGTACCGACTGGACCAGTACTATAGCCATTATTCCATGGAATATTTATATGTTTTACGGCGATAGCAAGTTGCTCTCCGATAATTATCAAAGCATAAAAAGCTATGTAAATTACGTTGAAGGGACGAGTAAAGGTTATTTAACAACTTTTGGCAGGGGAGATTGGGTACCTGTCAAATCCACTTCCGATTTGGAGTACACATCGTCAGTTTACTTTTATGTTGATGCAGATATACTCGCCAAAGCTGCAAAGTTGTTTGGTAATCAAAATGATTATTTACAATACAGCGCCTTGGCTGCGAAGATTAGAAATGCCATTAACGAAAAGTTTTTCGACAGCAAAACCGGCATTTATGGTAAAGGTGTACAAACAGAACTTTCGATGGCTTTGCAGTGGAATATAGTGCCCGAGGCCTCAAGGCAGTTGGTTGCAAATAATTTGGCGGCTCGTGTAAAAGCCGACGGGATGCATATAAATGTTGGGGTATTGGGTGCGAAGGCCGTCTTAAATGCCCTAAGTGATAACGGGCATAGCGATGTAGCTTACAAACTTGCATCGCAGGATACTTATCCTGGTTGGGGTTGGTGGATAAAAAATGGCGCTACAACCCTTCACGAAAACTGGGATATGCAGGCAACCAGAGACATCTCCGACAACCATATGATGTTTGGAGAAATCGGTGGGTGGTTTTTTAAAGGAATTGGAGGCATCAAAGTTGATGAAAAACAGCCAGGATTTAAAAATATTTTGCTGACGCCACATTTTGTTGAAGGACTCGACCATTTCGAAGCCTCGCACGAAGGGCCATACGGATTGATTCTATCTTCCTGGAAAAGAGCACCAAAAGGTATTAAATACAATGTGATCGTACCTGCAAACTCAACAGCAAGTGTTCAAATCCCGGTTACAACAGATGCTGAAGTTTTTTTGGATGGAAAAAAAGTTGCCAACAACTTAAATATTAAATCTGGTAAATATCTGTTCGAAATTAGGTATTTGAAAAATTGATGGATTATAACGGAAATTGATGCGCTTGTTATATTTTTGATTACAATGCAATCGTTTTTAGCTTTGCGAAAATTTGGATGTTCTCAAATAAACAACAAAGCTTAAGCGTGCAAACTTTTTCGTTTGATTAGCATTATATTAACTTACAAAGAATGATATGAAGATAGCGACTTATAACGTAAACGGTGTGAATGGAAGGCTTCCGGTTTTACTTCGCTGGCTCGAAGAGTGCAAGCCAGATGTGGTTTGCTTACAGGAGCTTAAAGCGCCAGATGAAAAATTTCCAATAGAAGCCATAAACAACGCTGGCTATAACGCCATTTGGCATGGGCAAAAAAGCTGGAACGGAGTTGCTATTTTGGCAAAAGGCAAAGAAATTAAAGAACTGAGAAGGGGTTTGCCCGGTGATGAGGAAGACTTGCACAGCCGCTATATCGAAGCTATGATTGATGATGTTGTAATTGGTTGTCTTTACCTCCCAAACGGAAACCCGGCGCCCGGAGCAAAGTTAGACTATAAACTCGCCTGGTTTGAGCGATTGACACAACACGCTGCTAAGTTGTTAGATTATAATTTGCCGGTTGTGTTATGTGGAGATTATAACGTAATGCCGACAGAATTAGATGTTTATAAACCGGAGCGTTGGGTAAACGATGCATTGTTCAGACCCGAGGTGCGGGCTGCGTTTCATAACTTAATTGCCCAGGGCTGGACAGATGCCATCAGAAAGTTATATCCAGATGAAGTAATTTATACCTTTTGGGATTATTTCCGCAACGCGTATGGGCGTAATGCGGGCCTCCGAATCGACCATTTTCTTTTAAGTCCACTTTTAAAGGATAGATTAAAGGCAGGCGGAGTTGATAGAAATGTACGGGGCTGGGAAAAATCCAGCGACCATGGGCCGGTTTGGATAGAAATTGAAAACTGATAGCCTTTGTAAATTTGTGTATTGTCTCTGTTACAGGTTATTCTCTGCTGAAATAATTTATTAATTTGAGTTATCAAAACCCTAGCTTATGGATTCCTCAAAAGATGAAAGAAAAATCACGGCTTTTTTAAATAAAATTAAAGCTGAGTGGCCTGGAAAAATTGAGCGATTTGAGTTTAAAACTGCCAGTGTAATTTATGTCCATCTAAAAGAAGGGATTTCAAGTCTGGATTTTTTGAGCAGTTTATCAAGACAGGTTGAAAGATTAGTCGACTTTACGCGACCGATAATACTATACCATGTCGAAAGTGATGGCGTTAGTTTACGTTCACATCCAATAAACTGGTATTCTGCAATAAAACGATAAAAAAGACTTCAGGAAAATTGTTGGTTGCCGATACGTCATGCCTGCTCCACACACAGCTTTAATCAACCTTTCTAACGATGCCTGGTTACTTGCGGGTTATTGCTGATAAGCTTTTTCAAAATTTCTAATGAAGACACGTCTAATCGGTGTGAGCAATTCAAGAGGTTTTCAGCCTTATTTGGAAAATTTTTTCGTGGCAAATTTGTTGAATCGGGGTGCAGGTTTTGGTGCTCCTTCCTCCGATATTTTTATCGTTAAGGTATTTCCTTTAAACGTTTCACCATTTAGCATCGAAATGATGTTTTTAGCATCGGTAATTTTAGGAATTTCTAAAAAAGCATAACCTTTACATTTACCCGTTGCCCTGTCTCTAACAACCTTAATGGTGTCAATCTCTCCGTGTAAACTTACCAAAATTGCTAAGTCCATTTCCTGAATATTGTCGGCCAAACCACCGATGAAAAGTTTAGTCATAAAAATTAATGTTATAATTCAGGTAACGTATCGTATTTTTTATTCTTGAACAAGAAAATTTTGCTCTGGTTTTAATTTTTTTTGCAAAATAATACAATTAAAAATTGAAACCAAAGGCAACTCTCAATTTGTAACGCATTTTTGCGTAAAAAAAAGCCTAATCAGCAGGATTAGGCTTTGATAAATGATGTATCATTGATTTTTATTTGCCTGCAGCGTCTGATTTCAATACTGGCTCAGACTTACCGTTGTGGCAGGTGGTGCATGAAATCTCTACCAGGCCTTTTCCATCTTTCATCTCGTGTTGAAAATACTTTTTGTTTATTTTTGCAGTCATTTTCATCATTTCCCGAGCAACCTCTTTCTTTGGATTGTCATCACTTGCGAAATCCATTTTACGGGGGTTGTCTTTCATCGCAGCATGACAATAATTACAGCGTACGCCTAAAGAAGCTTTAAAGCCATCCATTACTTTATCTAAATCTTCTTTGCTGATATTTTTCGGTAAAACCTTAAGATTTTTAGCCTTAAAAGCCTCCTGCTGTTTAGGCATAAATGCACTTAAGAGCAGCACTACGCCTGCAAGCATAGCCATTGTGATGGTTTTTTTGTTAATCATGTTCGTTTGTTAGTCATCGAATATAAAAAAAAATCTTTGAGATTCTGCTGCCTTAGCTTTGTAAAAATTATGGTGGATTTAAACCTGACTAAAACGCTGATTAAAAGTTAATAAAACTTAATTTTTAATGTCGATTTTTAAAAAGGATCGGTTGTTGCATGTTGAAAAGCGAAAATTTATAATTAAAATAATAAGTTATGAAAATTTACAAATCAATCCCTTTAGTTTTTTTATCTGTTCTGTTAGTTTCAGGATGTGTTAGCAATAAGAAATACACAGAACTTCAATCTACTTTTGATAAGCTTCGCGAGCGAAATCAGGAGCTCAGTAATAAATACCAGGATAGCCAACGCGAACTTACCGGAGCAAACAGCAGGGTAAAAAGTCTGGAAGAGCAAATCGCCTCAGAAAAGGCAAACACTGCTGCACTGCAAGATGCACTAAACAAATGCTTAAGCTCTAGTAATCAGGGTAATGTTAACATTTCAAAATTGGTTGACGAGATTAACAGCTCAAACAAATATATTAAGCAATTAATTAATGCCAAAAACAAAAGCGATTCGCTTAATATGGTGTTAACAAACAACTTAACACGCTCTTTGAGCAGAGAAGAGTTAGGCGATGTTGACGTGCAGGTTTTAAAAGGTGTAGTTTATATTTCGCTTGCAGATAACATGCTTTACAAGTCTGGAAGTTATGAAGTATCAGACAAGGCTGGTGAAACCTTGAGCAAAATTGCTAAAATCATTAAAGATTATGATACCTATGATGTATTGATTGAGGGTAACACGGACAACGTTCCAATAGCGCAAGCAAACATCAGAAACAACTGGGATTTAAGTGCTTTAAGGGCATCTTCAGTGGTTCAGGTGTTACAAACAAAATATGCTGTAGATCCGAAAAGATTAACTGCAGGCGGTAGGGGTGAATTTAACCCGGTGGCAGACAACAGCACACCGGCCGGAAAATCTAAAAACAGACGTACCCAAATTATCATTACGCCGAAACTGGATCAGTTTATGGAACTAATCGGCAAAGCACCGGCAGCATCGGCAACACCGAAACAATAATGCGCCATTAATCGCTTTGAGCCTCAACATATGTTGGGGCTTTATTATGATTATTGAATTCTATCCCAGCAACTTAAATACGATTCTGACGGTTATTACCCAAATAGAGTAGCAAAAGAGCGCCTGAAGGTTGTATAACAGAACGATTAATGCACCTTAGTGTTATTTGCACACTTTAATTTAAAAAAAGTTTTAAAAAATTCACAATTTAATCGTTTGGCAAACAGTTAGTTGTATTTTTTTTTCGAATATTAGTTAGTGATTAGTGCAATTTACCGTTCAACTATCATCTTTTTTTAAAAAAATATATATATTTGTTCTTACCCTTTCGAGGGTATGTTTTTCATAGGTAGATGTAGGGTCGAATACTTGTATTCGGCCCTTTTTTATTTTCTATCGTTAATTAACCGTATTTTTGTTTGTATAATGAATAAGAAAAAAATCGTAGTTGCTGTTACCGGCGCAAGTGGTTCCGTTTATGCTAAAGTTTTATTTGATAAGCTGATGGCTTTGAAAGCGCAGATTGCGGCGGTTGGTGTGGTAATGAGTGATAACGCGAAAGCTGTATGGCAGTTTGAATTGGGCAACCACGACTACGAAAATTTTGATTTTACTTTTTACAATAAGAACGATTTCAATGCACCTTTTGCATCTGGCTCCGCAAAGTACGATACGATGATTATCTTGCCATGCTCTATGGGTACCCTCGGTAGAATAGCCCACGGAATTTCAAACGATTTAATCTCCAGAGCGGCAGATGTTGTATTAAAAGAGCGAAGAAAACTGATTGCTGTTGTCCGGGATACCCCTTTCAGTTTGATACACATTAACAATATGAAAGCCGTAACAGAAGCTGGCGGTATTATCTGTCCTGCAAATCCTTCCTTTTATAGTCTCCCAAAAACCATTGAAGAAGTAGCAGAAACCGTAGTAAACAGGGTTTTAGATTTAGCAGGTTTTGAGCAAACGAGTTATCGTTGGCAGGAGCAATAGTCTGAATTTGTTATCTTACTGTAAGGTTAACGCAAACTAAAATGCTAAATCTCCAATCTTGCTTCAAAATTGTATCTTTGCTGGCTAAATGAAAAAGGTCGCGTTTTATACATTAGGTTGCAAATTAAATTTCTCCGAAACATCAACTATTGGTCGGTTATTTACCGATGCAGGTTATGCAGTCGTTGAGTTTCAAGACGCTGCTGATGTGTACGTGATTAACACGTGCTCGGTTACCGATCATGCTGATAAGAAATGCCGCAAGGTTGTTAAAGAAGCTTTAAAGCATTCGCCAAATGCCTATGTAACAATTGTGGGCTGTTATGCTCAGCTGAAACCTCAGGAAATAGCCGAAATTGAAGGTGTTGATATGGTGTTAGGGGCTGCAGAAAAATTCAGGATTGTAGAATACATTTCTGACTTGACAAAAAATCCTAAGGCGGTTGTTCATCAACAGAACATAGAAAAGGTTAACCACAATTTTATAGCTTCTTACTCAATAGGCGATAGAACCCGTACATTTTTAAAGGTTCAGGATGGTTGCGATTATCCTTGTACCTACTGCACTATTCCTTTGGCCCGCGGTGCAAGTCGTAGTGATACCATTGAAAATGTAGTAAGCCGTGCTAGAATGATAGCCGGGAGCGGCGTTAAAGAAATTGTTTTAACCGGTGTAAATCTTGGTGATTTCGGCATCCGTAATGGCCAGCGGGAGGATAAGTTTTTTGATTTAGTTAAGGCGCTTGATGATGTAGAGGGAATAGAAAGGATCAGAATTTCTTCCATTGAGCCCAACCTTTTAAGCAACGAAATTATACAGTTTGTATCAAGTTCAAAAAGATTTGTTCCACACTTCCACATTCCGCTACAATCGGGCTCTGATAAGATTTTGGGTTTAATGCGTCGTCGTTACCGCCGAGATTTGTATGTAGAGCGTGTGGCGAAGATTAAGGAAGTAATGCCAAACTGTTGCATTGGTGTCGATGTTATTGTCGGCTTCCCCGGAGAAACAAAAGAAGATTTCCTTGATACCTACCAGTTTTTAAATCAACTGGATATATCTTATTTACACGTATTCACTTACTCTGAACGCGAACTAACCGCTGCCGCGGAAATGAAAGGCGTTGTTGCGGGCAGTGAACGCAACGAGCGTAGTAAAATGCTTCATATCCTGTCTGACAAGAAACGCAGGGCTTTCTACCAATCCCAAATTGGAAACGAGGCTGAAGTTTTATTTGAAGCAGACCAAAAAATGGGTTACATGCATGGCTTTACTAAAAATTACGTAAAAGTTCGGGCCAAGTATGATCCGGTAATGGTAAACGAATTAAAAGCGGTTAAGCTCTTGGAACTCACTGCGGATGGCGAAGTTGAGGTAGCAGAGTTGGAAAATGTTTATGCGCACCATTAAGAAAAATTTCTAGCATCAAGGTTTTAGCGACGTTTTCTGCTCTCAAACTTGCTGTTTTCTTTAACCTTTCAGCTTTACGCTTTCTTTACTATCTTCGCTTCAAAATATTTGTATGTTTCCTACCGTTTCGCACTTCTTAGAATATCTTTTTGGTATCAATTTGCCACTTCCATTTAAAACGTTCGGCTTATTTGTTGCCCTGGCGTTTGTTGCTGGTTACTGGGCTTTTTCTCAGGAGTTAAAACGTAAGGAAGCGCTAGGTATACTTCATTCTTTTAAGAAAAAAGTAACCCTTGGTTTGCCAGCGAGCACGGGTGATTTGATTTTAAATGGCTTATTCGGCTTTATCATCGGTTATAAACTACTGTACTTAATTACTAATTATCAGCTGGCTGCCGATAATATCGAAGTGGTTTTACTTTCTCTAAAAGGAAATGTAATTGGTGGCTTAGCACTTGGCGGGCTATTTGCCTATTGGGATTACAAGGAAAAGAACAAGGTAAAACTTGCCAAACCTAAAGAAGTTGAGGTAACCGTTCACCCTTATCAAATCATGAGTAATCTTGTGGTTTGGGCAGCTGTTTGTGGTTTTCTAGGGGCGAAAATTTTTGATGGTCTGGAATATTGGGACGATTTCATCCAACACCCAATCGAAAGAATATTATCTGCAGGTGGTTTCACCTTCTATGGAGGTTTAATCTGTGGAGGCGCAGCTGTATTATTCATCGCCAAAAAGCATGGTATTAAACCCTTGCATATGCTTGATGTTGGCGGACCAGGTATGATGCTTGCTTATGCAGTTGGTCGCATTGGGTGTCATCTTTCAGGTGATGGTGATTGGGGAATTGTTAATCCAAATCCAAAACCGTTTTCTTGGTTGCCAGATTGGCTTTGGTCTTACAAATACCCCAACAATGTTGTCGGCGAAGGTATTCCGATTCCAGGTTGCACAGGTAAATTCTGTAACGAACTTGCTCAGGGCGTTTACCCGACACCATTATACGAAGTAATTATATGCTTAATTCTATTTGCGTTTCTTTGGAGCATAAGAGATAAAATAAAGGCACCCGGATTAATGTTCGGAATTTACATGATATTGAACGGTGTTGAGCGTTTCTTTATCGAGCTTATTAGGGTAAATTCAAAATACCATGTTCTTGGTTTGCCACCGTTTACGCAGGCCGAAATGATTTCGACATTGCTGGTTCTTGGAGGGATTTGCTTAAGTGTTTATGCACTTAGAAACAAGAACAACCTCGCCTAAACCGTTCATTTATTTCATTTAATCTCAACAACCTTAAATGATTGTTGTTAATCAATTATGAATTACGAATTACTGTGCAATAAGGTTATTTCAATTGTAAAGCTTACCGGAAATTTTATCAGGAAGGAAGCAATGCTGTTTGATGTTAACAAAATTGAATATAAGGGCTTAAATGATATGGTTTCTTATGTCGATAAAACTGCAGAACTGAAACTTGTTCAAAATCTTGATAAACTCATTCCTGATGCTGGTTTTATTACTGAAGAGAAAACCATTAGTCGCGAGGGGAAAGTTTATAAATGGATTATTGATCCGCTTGACGGGACCACAAATTTCATCCACGGAATTCCGGCTTATGGAATTAGTGTTGCGCTATACGAAGAAGATTTACCAGTTCTGGGCGTGGTTTATGAATTAAATCGCGGTGAAATGTTTTATTCTTATAAAGGAGGAAGCGCATTTCTTAATAAAAAAGAGATTCATGTTTCTGCCAATCCTGACTTGAAATCAAGTTTACTGGCAACCGGTTTTCCATACTATCAGTTCGATAAACAAGCTCAATATTTAAAATTGCTGGAAGAAATGATGCAGAAAAGTCACGGTGTACGCAGAATAGGTGCAGCAGCGATTGATTTAGTTTACACAGCCTGCGGTCGTTTCGATGCTTTTTTTGAGTACAATTTACAACAGTGGGACTTCGCCGCGGGCTGTTTTATCGTTCAGCAGGCTGGGGGAGAAGTACTGGATTTTTCAGGAGGAAATGATTATTTTACAAAAAGAGAAATCTTGGCCACCAACGGACTACTTACAAAGGAATTACTGGAAGCAATTAAAAGGCATTTTTAGTGTTTGAAGGCAACAAAAAAAGGCTCTCGGTTTTTAATCGAGAGCCTTTTTTTGTTAGCTTATATTGTTTACAATGCTTCTGAAACCACTTCTGTAACTTCGGGCACCATTCTTTGAAGCAAGTTCTGTATACCTGATTTTAACGTAATTGTGGAAGACGGACAACCGCTGCAAGACCCACGAAGTTCTACCGTTACAACACCTTCATCAAAAGATTTATAAGTTATCGCACCGCCATCCTGCTCAACTGCAGGCCGAACGTAATCGTGCAAAATCTGCTGTATTTTAATTTCAGTTTCAGAACCCTCAAATGCAGGAGCTTCTTCTGTTGTTGCTTCCTTAATTTTAAGTTCAGACTCAACCGCACCTTTAACAAATTCTTTTAAAATTGCCTCAATATCAGCCCAATCTGCATCGTCAGTTTTAGTAATGGTAACGAAATTACTTGCAAAAAAAACGCCAGCAACAAAGTTGAATTTAAAAAGCTCTTTAGCAAAAGGAGAATGTTCTGCACTTTCTTTAGTTGCGAAATCCTCACTTCCGTTAATTAATAACTTGTTAACCATGAATTTCATGGTCGCCGGATTTGGCGTTTGTTCTGTATATACGTTAATGTTCATGTCTTAATCAATTAGAATTATCAAAATTAACAAATACTCATCAATAAAGCTTTTACAGGCTGTCTGTTTATCGTCAATTTAATTTCACTAAAATATGCCTGTGTAATTAAAAGGTGTAATGGTCCTCAGCTGTGTTTTTACCGAATCAGAAACAGCTAAACCTTCAATAAACTCGGCAATACTAGCCGCATTTATCTTCGAATTTGTTCTTGTAAGCTCTTTCAATGCTTCGTATGGATTAGGATAGTTTTCTCTCCTTAACACGGTTTGAATCGCTTCGGCAACAACTGCCCAATTATCATCAAGATCGGCATGCAATGCTGGTTCATTCAAAAGAATCTTATTTAAACCACGAAGGGTAGAATTTATAGCGATTAAGGTATGACCAAAAGGAACACCAATGTTTCTTAAAACCGTTGAATCTGTTAAATCGCGTTGTAAACGGGAAATAGGAAGCTTCGCTGCAAAGAATTCAAATAAAGCGTTCGCAATCCCAGCATTTCCTTCCGCATTTTCAAAGTCTATCGGATTAACTTTATGTGGCATTGCAGACGAGCCAATTTCCCCAGCCTTAATCCTTTGCTTAAAGTAATTTTTGGAAATATAAGTCCAGATGTCTCTGTCTAAATCAATTATAATGTTGTTTATGCGTTTTAAAGCATCGCACTGGGCTGCAAACTGATCATAGTGTTCAATTTGTGTTGTATGTTGCGCACGGGTTAAACCTAGCGTCTCATTCACTAACTTGTTAGAAAATTCTACCCAATTTACGGTTGGATAGGCGATATGGTGGGCATTGAAATTTCCGGTGGCACCGCCAAACTTAGCACTATTCGGAATTGCTTTCAGGCTACCGAGCTGTATGCTTAAACGTTCTGCAAAAACTAAAAATTCTTTGCCAAGTTTGGTTGGAGATGCAGGCTGGCCATGGGTGTGGGCAAGCATTGGAATATCCTTCCATTCTGTTGCCAGGGTATTTATTTTTTCGATTAGTGAGCTAATTGCCGGGTAATAGCATTCGGTTAATGCCAGCTTAATAGAATAAGGAATAGCGGTATTATTAATATCTTGTGAGGTTAATCCGAAATGAATAAACTCTTTAAAGTTATTAAGGCCTAAGGCATCGAATTTAGCTTTAATAAAATATTCAACGGCTTTAACATCGTGGTTGGTTACTTTTTCTGTTTCTTTAATTTCGAGTGCATCAGCTTCCGAGAATTGCTCGTAAATTTTTCTCAATTCTGAATGAAGCCTGCCATCGAAATTTTCCAGGCCTGGCAGGTTAATATCGCAGAGCGCAATAAAGTATTCAATTTCTATAAAAACACGGTATTTTATAAGTGCTTCTTCTGAAAAATAAGCAGCTAAATTTTCTGTCGTTTTTCTATAGCGGCCGTCAATTGGTGAAATTGCCTGTAGTGATGTTAAATTCATTATGCGGAATATAATTTGCCGCAAATTTACTACAATTGGGGGATTTTGAAGACTATGTGCCCTAAAGAATTGTTGTAAAGAAAAAAAGGCTTCTGTGAAAGAAGCCTTTTAGAATTAGGTAAAATTAGACTACATTTTTTTAGTAGTGTCCATTTTAGTCGTATCCATTTTAGAAGTATCCATTGCTGAACTGTCTTTCATTGATGAATCAACAACTGTAGAGTCAACTACTGTAGTATCAGCACCGTCAGCTTTTTTTTCTGAACAAGCTACAACTGATAAAGATAACGCTAGGGCTAAAAAGCCTAATTTGAATGCATTTTTCATTTTTTGTTTTGTTTTTGGTTTGATCTTTTAATTAATTACTTATCAATTAATACAAATACAATAAAAAGGTAACCCGCCAAATCAAAAAAAAAGACCTAAGCAAAATGCTTAAGTCTTTTTTTTATAATTTAAAACTAAAAACTAGTGTTTAACTTCAGTTTTTTCTGTAGTTGCTTTAACTGTAGTATCTTTTACTGTAGAATCTTTCACAGTTGTATCAACAGCAGTAGTATCTGTAATAATTGTAGAAGAATCAGTTACTGTAGTATCAGCACCTTCGCCTTTTTTTTCTGAGTTACAAGCTGCAACTGATAAAGATAAAGCCAAAGCTAAAAAGCCTAATTTGAATGCATTTTTCATGTTCGAATTTTTTTTGTTTTAAGTAATTAATTACCCTTTATACCAGAAAAGTAAAAAGGTAACCCAAAAAAGTAAAATAAAATAAAAAGGCTTTGAGAAACCCCAAAGCCTTTTCTTATAAGTAAAGGTAAACTAGTGTTTAACTTCAGTTTTTTCAACAGTAGTTTTAACTGTAGTATCTTTTACAGTTGAATCAGTTACTGAAGTATCTTTTGCAGTTGTATCAGTAACTACAGTAGTAGAATCAGTTGCTGTAGTATCAGCACCTTCAGCTTTTTTCTCTGAGTTACAAGCTGCTACTGATAAAGATAATGCTAAAGCTAAAAAGCCTAATTTGAATGAATTTTTCATTTTTGAATTTTTTAAGTATTAATTAATTTATCATTAATGCCGCAAAGGTAAAAAGGTAACCCGATAATTTTAAAAAAACTGAAAATATTTTTGAATCCGCAGTTGTGATGTCTAGTGTGGATAGTATTAGCCAATTGTTAGTCGTTATAAATATTTTTTTATCTAATATTGGGTTACTATTTACAGAAAAACGTATTAATTGGTGAATAACGGTTTAAAGAGTTCAGTTCCAACGGATAGAGAAGTTATTTTAGGCATTCTAAATAACTCTGCAGATACATTAAATAAGTTATATAAGGCACACTTTGCGATGGTATTGCAATTTATCTTGAATAATAATGGCGATGAGGACGATGCGAAAGATGTTTATCAGGAAGCGATAATTATTTTATATAACAAAGTTAAAGAGGGGAATTTTGAACTCAGCAGCAAATTAAAAACATATTTATATTCGGTTTGCCGTAGAATTTGGCTTAAAAAGTTGAGCCAAAACAGTAAAAAGACAGGTAGCATTACGGATTACGAAGATGTGTTTGAGGTTGAGGAAGATGTAGAGCAACACGAGGAGAAAGACGCAGCTTTTACTAAAATGCAAACTGCTCTTGAACACCTGGGCGAGCCTTGCAAAACCATAATTCAGGATTTTTACATACACAATTTATCCATGCAGGATATTTGCGAAAAGTTTGGTTACACCAATACTGATAACGCAAAAACACAAAAATATAAGTGCCTGCAGAGGTTAAAGAAAATATTTTTTCAACACAAATAATTGAGATGAGAAACGATTTAGAGTTAGATGCAATTATTGAAGATTATCTTTTAGGTAAACTTAATGCAGAGGAAACCGATGCTTTTGAACAGTTGCGCCGTAATGATGCAACTGTAGATCATAAGGTTGTTTCGCATAAACTGTTTTTAGATAATATGGAAGAATATTCGCGGCAGTTACTTTTAAAAGAGCAGCTCAACGATATTCATGCAGAGATAGACGTCGATTCGCTGGTGACAAAGTTTGCGCCACATCCTTCACGGGTTGTTCAGTTATGGCGTAAGCATAAATCAGCAATTGCAGTTGCTGCATCTTTTATTGTGCTATCATTCGTTTCTATTTACTCGATACAGCACAGCAGCCAACAAGCCGATAAATTTGTACAGTTGAGTAAAAATGTAACCAACGCTGTAAAAACTCAAAATAATTTAATTCGTAAAATCAGTTCAGATAACCTGCCGGCAAATAAGCAGATTAATCCTGGTAATTTCGGCGGAACCGGTTTTGCTGTGTCAACCAACGGTTACATCGCGACCAACCTTCACGTGATTAAAGATGCAGATTCAGTTTATATTCAGAACAGCGAAGGCGAATCTTTTAAGGTAAAGGTGATATTGAAAGACCCGGAATATGACATTGCAATCCTGAAGATTGATGATAAACATTTTAAAAACTTATCGGCCTTGCCTTATACAATTAAGAAAAACAGCACCGGTGTTGGAGAAAATGTTTACACCTGGGGATATCCGAAGGATGATGCAGTGCTAGGTGAAGGTTACGTGAGTTCTAAAAGTGGCTTCATTGGCGATACAACTCAATATCAGGTTGCTATACCATTAAATCCTGGTAATAGTGGTGGCCCGCTTTTGGATAATAACGGAAACCTGGTTGGCATAATCAGCGGTAAAGAAACCTCGTCTGAGGGCGCTTCATTTGCGATAAAGTCCAAGTACATTTTGGAAGCGATGAGGGCAATTCCTCAAGATTCTTTAGGTAAAAAATTAACAGTTAATAAGAAAAGTATTTTAGCTGGAATGAGACGTGCAAAGCAAATTGAAAAGTTGCAGGATTACGTATTCATGATTAAAGTTTATAATTAACTACCCAATAGATTAATTTTCTTAAAACCTTGCTGGCTAATGCCTTCAAGGTTTTTTTGTGAAAAAAAATTAAATATATTAAATCTATGTGTTTTGTATACTATTTATTAAGTTTGTTTAAATAATTAATTGAATTAACATATGAGCATAAGATTAGGTGATACTGCCCCGAATTTTCAGGCAAATACATCAATAGGCGAAATCGACTTTTATAACTATTTGGGAGAACACTGGGGCGTTCTATTTTCACATCCGGCCGATTATACACCTGTTTGTACTACAGAACTTGGTCGCACAGCGGCTTTAAAAGATGAGTTTGAGAAACGAAATGTTAAGGTTCTGGCCGTTAGTGTTGATTCAGCAGAAGCACACAAAGGTTGGATAAGTGATATTAACGAAACACAGAATACATCGGTGGAGTTTCCAATAATTGCTGACCCTGAACGGATTGTAGCAAATCTCTACGATATGATCCACCCAAATTCTTCCGAAACGCTAACCGTTCGTTCACTTTTTATTATCAGTCCAGACAAAAAGGTAAAACTGATTATTACTTATCCGGCATCAACAGGCCGGAATTTTAACGAAGTTTTAAGGGTAATCGATTCTTTACAGTTAACGGCTAATTATAGTGTGGCTACACCTGCCGATTGGCAAAATGGGGAGGACGTGATTGTGCTTAACAGCATTAAAACGGAAGACATTCCCAAAAAATTTCCAAAAGGTTTTAAACAGATCAAGCCATATTTGCGCACAACGCCCCAGCCGAATACTTAAATAATAGCTGCTTTGGATTAATGCATAATTTTTATTACTTAGGCGAAAATAGCTTGCATTATATCTCTTAATTATTATATTTGATAGTTTTGTTTCGGTGTTAACGCTTATTCTGGTTGTTTTATTCATTTAAATTCCAATTAGTTGTAGAAAATTAGAAGCAAAACAATAAGGGTTTTATTTTTTTATACAATTTTTTATTTTTTTATGGCTAACGGAAAAGTTAAATGGTTTAACACTCAAAAAGGCTTTGGTTTTATTGTTCAAGAAGACAATAAAGATTTATTCGTACATTTTAAAGATGTTTTAGGCGGTATTGAAAGCTTAAAAGAAAACGATCAAGTAGAATTTGAAGTAGCTGAAGGCAGAAAAGGTTTACAAGCAGTAAACGTTAAGAAAGTTTAAGCGAATTTTATAAATTGTACATCCCAAATGCAAAAAAGCTTTCCAAATTTGGGAAGCTTTTTTAGTAAAACTGAATTATTTTCGCCTGGATAACCACGTTTTGGTCAGCTATATTTTTTGTGAAGATAAAAAAATCATCTTTGGCAGGTATTATCTTATATTTTTTAGAAAGCTCTTCCGGTTTGCCTGGAAAGTTCCTGACGATGATGTTTCCAGCCAGCTGCTTCTCTTTTTTTAAATCGTTTGCAGCTGATATTTTTTCAATTTTGAAAATTCTGCCTGGAAAAGATTTTTGAAAATCAGGTGCTGTATATAGTTGCGTTTGAGCATGAAGCTTTTTAAGGTGATAGCGATTTCCAATCAGGTTGAATGCACCTGTTTTTAATAAAGCTGCATCGGGTTCGTATAAATACTCATCACGATAAAGATGATCGGCAAACACAACTGAAGTGTTCATTTCAGCTTTGTGAAATGAAAATTCTTTTTGTTCCTCATTTAACGCCGCTGCTACAATTTTCGGTTCGCCAAAAAATCCTCTATCAATTACCCAAAGTAACTCTTTACACTCATTTCTAACACTTACAATATGAATTTCGCTAACAAAACTTAATTCATGCAGGCCGGCAGAAATATCAAGCAATGGTGCTGTTTTAACAATTATCCGTTCTGCCTTTTCTAGTAAGCCGGAAAGGTTAGTAACTATGTCGGGGCTGCAGTCTTTCAGCAAAAATACTTTTCGCGTTTCTGCCCTTCGCGCAGGGTCTACATAGATTGTGTCGATTTGTTGCGTAGAATTTTTTACAAACTCGAGCCCGTTAACAGCTTCAAACTCGATATTTTTACAGCCGAGCACGTTCGCGTTATATTGAGAAATTTCAGATAATTTTTCGTTTATTTCGCAGTGAATAATGCGGTCTAAATGCTTTGCAAATGCTAATGAATCAATGCCGAATCCACCCGTGATGTCAATTAAAAGTTTTCCCTTCGCTAATCGAGCCTTGTAATCTGCTGTAATTTCTGATGAAGTTTGCTCGATGGACAGGGCAGGAGGATAATATATCTGAGCGGTATTAAACCATGATGGCAACTTTTTTTCTGCTTTGTTTTTCGATACAATCTGGTTCGCCAGTTCTGCTGCACTTATGCCTGCAAACGGACTTTTGCTTAAAGCAATTTTATTTACATCACTGCTTAAATTTGCTGTGATATATTTCTGCACCTCTAAATCTAAAATCCTTTTATTCATTCCGGTTGCTCGATTAACGAATTCATCACTATCTGAATGCGGGTTCCAACACTACTTACTTCTGACGAACCTTAACAGACTAATGAACCAGAAAACTATGCTTTGTTTTTCATTACCATTTGGCAGGTATGCCGACTTTTAACTTCAAGTAAAATGTCTTTTTCAACAGCAACTCTTTCAATTGTTTGTTGGTTATAGTAGCGAATGGTTACCAATTCCAGGTTTTTATTGTACTTAACGGTAAACTGGGTTGAAAGTGCTGCGATAAGTTTTTTAATCTTCTCCTCATCGTCGTCCACGCTAACTGAGAAACTAATCGCAGAGTTGAGCATCGTATTTATTTTAATTTTATATTGATGAAAGAGCTCGAATATGGTGCTTAGATTTTCCTCAATAATGAAAGAATAATCTCTTGGAAAAATAGAGATAAGCGCCTGGTTCACCTTAAAAATAAAGGACGGCACCGGTAAAGGATTGCTCTCTTTAGTGATTGCCGTTCCACTACCTTCGGGCTCTATAAACGAGCGAACGAAAAGTGGAATGCCTTTGTTTTGCAAGGGTTTTATAGTTTTTGGGTGAATTACAGTTGCACCATAATAAGTGAGCTCAATTGCATCATGGTAAGAAAGCTGCGCAATTTTTTCTGTCTCATCAAACCATTTCGGGTCGGCATTGAGAACGCCTGGAACATCTTTCCAAATGGTTAAAGCGCTTGCGTTTAAGCACGAAGCAAAAATCGCGGCAGAATAATCAGAGCCTTCCCTGCCAAGAGTAGTGGTGTAATTTTCGCTGGTTCCACCAATAAAGCCCTGGGTTACAATAATATTTTTTTGCATCTCTGGAAGTAAATCCCTTTGGATAGTCTGATAAGTCTTATCCCAGTCTACTTTCCCTTCGCGATAGCTGTTATCCGTTTTAATGTAATTTCTGGCATCAACCCACAGCGCTTTGTTATTGGTTTCGTTTAACCACGCGGCCACAATTTTAGTAGAAACAACTTCGCCGATTGATACAATTTGATCGTAAATATAATCCGCGTCGTTGTCAGGCTCATCTTCAATTAACCAATCTATTTCGACAAAAGTATTGGCCACATCATCATAAACAGTGTTGTTTTTTCCTTCAAACAACTCTTCTATCAAACTAAAATGGAAATGTTTAACTTCCTCAAAAATTGAATGTGTCTGCTCGGATTGTTCGAGGTAGGCAAAGGCAAGCGCTTCGAGCTTATCTGTTATTTTACCCATGGCCGAAACTACAATTAGCAATTCTGTTTGTTTGTAATCGCGAACAATATTGGCCAGATTTCTTACGCCATCAGCATCTTTAACGGAAGCGCCTCCAAATTTAAATATCTCCATAGTTTAAAATGCCTTAACCTGCTCTTTAGAAAAGGATGCATTTAGCCATCCTTCCTCAAGGTTGGCTTTGTACTTATTGTAAAAGTTTATCGCGGGTTGATTCCAGTCTAACACCTGCCAAACCATTCCATTATAATTCCCATTTTTTGCTTCTTCTATCACCCTTTCAAAAAGGAGTTTACCAATTCCTTTTCCGCGGTGTTCTTCGGTAACGATAAAATCTTCCAGATATAACCGGCAGCCTTTCCAGGTAGAATAACGTGTATAATAAAGCGCAAAGCCTAGAATGAGGCCATCCATTTCAGCAACAAAAGCTTTCCAAACCGGTTTGTCTCCAAACCCAGCTTCAACAAAATGTTCGGGCGTTACCGTTACCTCTTCAGGCGCACGCTCATAAACGGCGAGTTCATTAATAAGTTCTAATATCCTTGTGCAGTCGCTTGCAACGGCTGTTCTAACATTTACGTTCATTGGTCTGTTAATTTGCCGAAATATCGGCCTTGAAGTGTTTTATAATTCTTTTTCCAAAAATGCCGCTTCCTATTCGCACCATCGTACTCCCTTCCTCAATCGCAATTTTGTAGTCGGCGCTCATGCCTGTAGAAATTTCTTTAAAATAATCATCTTTACGGAAAAAACTAACCTTAATGCCGTCGAAAAATACTTTTAATTCATGAAATTCGATGGCAATTTGTTTTTCATTTTTGGTGTTTGTGGCAATTGCCATTAATCCAACTATTCTAATATTTTTCAAACCGGAAAATTCTTCCGAACGTAAAAGCTCAATCAATTCATCATGTCCTAAGCCAAATTTTGTGTCCTCATCTGCAATATATACCTGCAACAGGCAATCTATGGTTCGCTTATTTTTTAAAGCCTGTTTATTTATTTCCTGAAGCAGTTTCAAGCTATCTACCCCATGAATTAAAGTGACAAATGGTGCAATATATTTCACTTTGTTGCTTTGCAGATGACCAATCATATGCCACTCAATATCTTTAGGAAGTTGTAGCTGCTTATCAACCATCTCCTGTACCTGGTTTTCACCAAAAATTCTTTGTCCGGCGTGGTAGGCCTCCAGAATAGCATCGTTGGTTTGCGTTTTAGATACTGCAATTAACTTTACGCCGTCCGTTTCTACTTCACTTTTATAATGTTTAAGATTATCAGCTATGCTCATTTATAACTATTTTTGCGTAAAATTAATAACCTTGCCGCAATTTGGGCAATAAATAATATTTTAAATTAAGAATGAGAAGATTGATTTGGGTGCTAGCGGTTGTGTTTGGGATAGCTTCCTGTAAGGAGGAAAGGCCTTCAAATGTGATTGCTCCCGATAAGATGCAGAATATATTGTACGATATCCACGTTAGTGATGGTTATATTTCAACAATCGCGATGCCAGATTCGTCAAAGAAAGTAGCCGCATCATACTATAAGGGCATTTATAAGAAATTTGGTATCGATTCTACACAGTATGCGCAAAGCATGAGCTATTATTATAAGCATCCTCAGGATTTGGATAAGATGTATAAATATATTAGCAAGCGGCTATCAAAACAACAAAAAGCAATGGAAAAGGCTGATTCTTTAGCTAAATCTAAAATTAAAGTACTTCCAGCAGTTAAATAATATGTTATATCCCGAGAATTGTTTAGAGCGTTTGGGCTTTGTTGAAGTTAGACAGCTGATAAGTAAACATTGCTTAAGTACAATGGGCCAGGCAATGGTGCAGAAGATGCAGGTAATGAACCGGTTCGATCAGATTGATAAATTCCTTCGCCAGACGAATGAGTTTAAAACCATCATTCAAAATCAGGAACCTTTGCAAATTAATAGCTTTTTCGATATTAAGGCGCTTGTTGAGAAAATCCGTGTAGAAGGAACTTACTTACAGGAAGAAGAGTGGTTTCAAATTTACACCTCGTTGCAAACCGTTTTTTCTGTATTGAGGTTTTTTGAAGAAAGGGCAGAAGTGTACCCAACATTGGAAGCATTATTTGAGCACTTGCCGATTGAAAAAAATATCCTTCGTAAAATTGAGCAGGTTATTGATGTTAAAGGAAAAATTAAACCAAATGCATCGAAAGAACTACAGGAAATCACTGCTTCAATTTCGAAAACCGAACAGGATGTACGTAAGCGGATGGATTCTATTTATAAGCAGGCGATTGCGAATAACTGGGTTGCGGACGGCAGTTTAACAATTCGCGACGGAAAGATGTGTATTCCGGTTTTGGCAGAGAACAAACGCAAACTAAAAGGCTTTGTTCACGATGAATCGGCAACCGGACAAACCGTTTACATTGAACCTGAAGAAGTTTTTACGCTAAACAATAAACTTCGTGATTTAGAATTTGATAAGCGAAGGGAGATTATCAAAATTTTAATCGCTCTTACCGATGAGTTAAGGCCATATTCGCCACTATTGTTATCGTACCACGGCTTTTTAACAAAGTTGGATTTTGTAAGAGCTAAGGCAATGTTTGCAATTGATGTAGAGGGCGAAATGCCCGGGCTGTTAAAAGAGCCTAAAACTAAATTGATTAATGCCAGACATCCGTTACTAATGCTTTCTTTTGCTGCAGAGAAGAAAACAGTAACGCCTTTAAACATTCATATTGATGCAGAAACAAGGGTTGTTTTGGTTTCAGGCCCGAACGCCGGTGGTAAATCCGTTTGTATGAAAACGGTCGGTTTACTACAAATTATGCTGCAAACTGGCCTTTTAATTCCCGTTGATGCGAATTCGGAGGTTGGCATTTTTGAGAATATTTTTGCAGATATCGGCGATGATCAATCAATAGAAAGCGACCTGAGTACCTACAGCGCTCACCTTAAAAAGATGCGTTACTTTGTTGAACATGCTTCGCCAAAAACGATGGTGCTGATTGATGAATTTGGTACAGGAACTGACCCTCAATTTGGCGGGCCTATGGCAGAGGCTGTTCTGGAGGTTTTAAACAATAAAAAAGTTCGCGGTGTAATTACAACACATTATTCCAACTTGAAGCTTTTTGCCGGCAATACTGCCGGACTTGAAAATGCATCAATGCTTTTTGATAATGCGAAGATGAAACCGCTATACATACTTGAAATGGGTAAGCCCGGAAGTTCTTACGCTTTTGAGATTGCGCAAAATATAGGCTTGCCGAAAGAAGTTATTGCACTTGCCAAAGAAAAAACAGGCTCTAATCAAAATCGGGTTGATACGATGCTGGTTGATTTGGAGCGGGAGAAGAAAACGATTTACGATACCAAAGTTAGCTTGGCAAACCAGACGAATAAAGCCAAAAATCTTGTCGCCGAGAATGAAAAACTCAGGGCTTTCCTTGATGAAAACAGACGTATTTTGATTAAGGAAGCAAAGCAGGAAGCGCAGAACATCATAAAAAATGCGAACAGACTCGTTGAAAATACCATTGCCGAGATTAAAGAGAAGCAAGCAGATAAAGCCGTTACAAAAGAATTAAGGGAAAATCTGCAAAAAGAATTGGTGAAGAATACGGTTCCGAAAGAAAAGCCGAAAACGCAGACTGTTGTAGTTGGTGGCGAGATTGAAGTTGGCGATTGGGTAAAGTTTGTGGATAGCGAAACAACTGCAACCGTTTTGGAAATTAACAGAAACGAACTGGTTTTAGCGATTGGAGATTTACGATCTAACGTGAAAAAAAATCGTGTTCAAAAGATTAGCAATAAAGAAGCTAAGAAAGTTGCTCAAAGTAGCGCCGGCTCTTTCGCAGGGCGGATGAATGAGGCTGTTTCCGGTTTTAGAGCGGAGCTGGATCTACGTGGGAAAAGAACCGAAGATGCACTTTTTGAAGTTGAGAAATATTTAGATAAAGCCATTATGTTGGGTTTTCCCTCGATAAAACTAATTCATGGTAAGGGCGATGGTATTTTACGGAAAATGATTCGTGAATATTTGAAGAAATATAGTCAGGTAAATAGAATGGAAGATGAACATGCAGATAGAGGAGGAGATGGTATTACTTACGTTTATTTAAACTAGTATATGAAAAGGCAGTAGGGCAGCACCAAAACTAATTTTCACTAAGTGTGTTACTATTAAAACGTTACGATTATGAGAGCCATTTTTACCTGCATTGTTGTACTCTTTTTGTTTACAACCTGCAAAAAAAACAAAAGTGATGGTAATGATACCGGAAACCTTCCAGATGTTGAACTTAAAAACAGGGTTGTCGTTTCAGGTTTGCGTTTTCCATGGGGCATGGTTTACGGACCAGATAACTTTATCTGGTTTACCGAAAGAGGCGGGAAAATTAGTCGGTTAAACCCTGCTAACGGACAAATATCACCACTTCTCACAATCAGTGAGGTTCGGGAAAATGGCGAAGGTGGTTTGCTAGGAATTGCGTTAAACCCTGATTTTTCAACAAATCCCTGGGTTTATGTAGCCTACAATTACGGCAGCAGCTATAAAGAAAAAATAGTACGCTACACCTACACCGGCGGCGCACTTACCAATCCTCTTACCATATTAGATAATATCGGTGCTGCTTCGAATCACAATGGCTCCAGGTTACTAATTTCTGGTGGAAAGCTTTTCATCTCGACAGGCGATGCGGCAGATACCAACACGCCTCAAAATGTAAATTCAACTTCGGGAAAAATTTTAAGGGTTAATCTCGATGGCTCAATTCCTGCGGATAATCCTTACCCGAATAATCGCTTATGGACTTTCGGTCATCGTAATCCGCAAGGATTGGTACAGGTTGGAAATAAAGTTTTTTCCTCAGAACACGGACCCGATTCTGACGATGAAATCAATGTAATCGAAAAAGGAAGAAATTATGGATGGCCAAACATTAAAGGATTTTGTGATGAAGCAGGAGAGCAGTCTTTCTGTTCGGCAAATAGTATTGCCCAACCTTTAATTGTGTGGACACCTACAATTGCGCCAAGTGGAATGGCTTATTATACTTCAGATTATATCCCCCAGTTTAAAAATTCACTACTTCTTGCTGTTTTGAAGAATACAAAATTAATGCAGCTTAAGCTAGATGATGGACAAACTAAAATTGAGGGTACGAAAGATTTTTTTGTAAACAGTTATGGCAGGATGCGGGATGTTTGTATTTCGCCGGAAGGTAAAATATACGTTTGCACCAGCAATGGCAACGATGATAAAATTATTGAAATTTATAAATAATTACTTTTTATCCTTGCCAGGACACTTTTTGCAACGCTTTCCTTTTTTATATTTTTCGCAACATTTTTTATGTTCTGCCGTACAGCTGAAAATAAATCCCATTCCTTTTTGACATTCAGGGTCTGTTGGTATTCTGAAATCCTCGTTATCTCTATCGTTAAACATCTGATTACAAAGGTAGTGTTATTTAGATTAATTCCAATTTATTATTCTTTAAAGGGGTTACATAATATTTAGGACCGACTCGCATTTAAGTTTTAAAAAACTGTATCGTTTCTGTACTTTAGCAGCCTAACCAAAAATTCATAAAATGATAAATAAAGTTGTATCAGGAGCTGAAGAAGCCATACATGATATACCTGATGGCGCCACCATTATGTTAGGTGGGTTCGGTTTATGCGGCATCCCTGAAAATTGTATCAACGCGTTAGTAGCAAAAAACACCAAAAACCTTACGTGCATATCCAATAACGCCGGCGTGGATGATTTTGGAATCGGGTTAATGCTGAAACAACGTCAGGTCAAAAAGATGATATCATCCTATGTTGGAGAAAATGCTGAATTCGAAAGGCAACTGCTGAGTGGCGAATTGGAGGTTGATTTAATTCCGCAAGGCACACTTGCAACCCGGTGTTTGGCAGCGGGATATGGCATGCCTGCAATATTTACACCTGCAGGTGTAGGAACCGAAGTGGCTGAGGGAAAAGAAATCCGAAATTTTGATGGTAAAGATTATCTCCTTGAATATGCATTTGACGCAGATTTTGCAATTGTAAAAGCCTGGAAAGGTGACACTGCAGGAAACCTCATTTTCCGCTCAACCAGCAGAAATTTTAATCCCGTAATGGCGATGGCCGGCAAAATTACCATTGCCGAAGTTGAAGAACTGGTTGAAGTTGGAGCGCTTGACCCAGACTACATTCATACTCCTGGAATTTATGTGCATCGGGTTTTTCAGGGAAAAGATTATGAAAAAAGAATTGAGCAAAGAACCGTAAGGAAGGTTCATTAGTTCATCGGCTCATTAGTTCGTTTGTAAGTCGGTATTTCATTACTTTATTGATTGCTAACATGAAATAGTAATCGTCCCTGAAAACAGTTAAGAAATTCTTCCCTGACAAAATTAATCAATAACACTTACTCAATTAACTTTCATTCATTTGATTTATGGCATTTACAAAAGAGGAAATAGCACAGCGCATTGCTAAAGAAATAAAAGATGGTTATTATGTTAACCTGGGCATTGGTATTCCAACTTTGGTTGCCAATTACATTCCACCGGATATAAATATTGTATTACAATCAGAAAATGGCCTCTTGGGCATGGGACCGTTTCCCTTTGAAGGTGAAGAAGATGCCGATTTAATTAATGCAGGGAAACAGACGATTACAACCTTGCCTGGATCTTCAATATTCGATTCGGCAATGAGTTTTGGAATGATTAGAGCTCAAAAAGTAGATTTAACTATTTTAGGTGCTATGGAAGTTTCGGAAAACGGTGATATTGCGAACTGGAAAATTCCCGGTAAAATGGTTAAGGGAATGGGTGGCGCTATGGATTTAGTGGCATCTGCAAAGAATATTATTGTGGCCATGCAACACGTAAATAAGGCAGGAGAAAGTAAACTTTTACCAAAATGTACATTGCCTTTAACAGGGGTTAAGTGCATAAAGAAGGTTGTTACTGAACTTGCCGTATTAGATATTTTACCTGAAGGTGGGTTTAGGCTTCTGGAAAGAGCGCCGGGTGTAAGTGTCGATTTCATAAAACAAGCTACCGCCGGCAGGCTGGTGATTGAAGGTAAAATTCCGGAGATGACTTTAAATTAATTCTTTGTAAATAGTATGCAAATGAAAATATTGGCAAGCAATGGTAAAATTAAAACCAGGATGCTCGCCAGCTTGTCAAACCAGGATGTTTTAAGGCGGTCGCCACGAATAACCAGGTGGAAATCGCGATGATACCTATAACGACAGATTTTAATTAAAAGCCACTACGAGAATTATAAAGAATAGCGGGATAAAAGAAAATATATCCCTTTGCTCTTCATTGATGATTAATAGCGTTGCAAACAGTGCAAAAAATGTGGCGACGAGCAAATGTGTAACCAGTGCATTTTTTGTTTGCAGCAAAGATTTGTATCTCCTGATTTGTGGTGTGGATTTGAAAGGATCGAGTAGGTAAAGCCAATATGCAAAAGCCAGAAGGTTTGTGCATATCGGCATTAAGTTCGCTTTCATCAAGAAATATCTACCAAAATGCTATTTCTCAAGTCATTGGAAATGGCCTCCGTAATGGCTATTATCTCATCGGGCTCATTTGTATTGTTTATAACGATTTTGTGGCAATCGTTTTTATAAGGCAATAAATATTCTTTATAAGCCGGCAGAACATGGTTTCGCCATTTGTATAACACATCTTCTTCAGGGTAGCCACGCTCTAATCCATCGCGTTTTATGCGGCGGTCTAACGCCACCTGCTCATCTGCATCTACGAAAATCATGTGATCCAACAGAGCGGCAATTTCTTTAAAATAAAGAATAAATAAGCCTTCAACTATTATTATTGGTGCCGATTTTATTTCGAGTATTTTAACAACTGCTAAAGGATTATTAAAGTTGTACTCTTTTTTGTAAACAACCTCGCCAGCGAGAAGCTGCTTAATGTCTCTTAAAAACTGCTCACTATCTATTGTTGATGGTAAATCGAAGTTATAAAGTTTATTTTCCTCCTGCGTCATCTCTCCGGCAGGAATGTAATAATCGTCCTGAGAAACTAGCGTAACTTCATCTTGTTTAAAATGATGAAGAAAACAATTTAAAAAAAATGTTTTTCCTGAACCGCTTCCTCCTGCAATTCCAATAATAAATGGTTTCTTATTCAAGTTCATGCACACCGTACGTTAAATTGCAAAAAAATCTCTTGTCTAAAGCGCCCAGCGAGTCTGCTACGGCTTTCGTCATTACAATTATAACATCTTTTGTGGATTCGTTCTCTGTAAATTTACCAACAACTTTGGCCAGCGCAGTTCGATTTGTCATTGGGTTGGTTAATTTTATTATTGTACCAATAGGTGCAGTACGGTGTAGAACAAGCATTTTCGACGCATCCAAATCCGCATCGGCAATGGAAACAGCTGTTCCTTTTTCTTCTATCTGGTTTAATCCGTATTTGCTGGGAGCGCCTTTAAGTTTTGGGTCTTTAAACGATGTACTATCCGGATTTTCTTCCTGATCTTGTTTGGCTAAATCGTTAACAGATTTCGGCTCAGGTGGTTTCGGAATCACAAGTTTCTGACCTGTTGTAATCGTGTTATCACTTAATTTATTGGCCGTTCTAATCTGGTAAGCTGTTAAATTAAATTTTTTCGCAATATTGAAGATAGATTCGCCACTACCAACGGTGTAAATAAAACTTTCATCTTTAGTAGTTTCTTTCACTGCAACTGGAGCTTCTTTTTCTGTCACTTTCGGAATTTCCGTTGTGATTTCGGTAGGGATTTTCAAAACTTGCCCAGTCGATAAACCATTATCCGTTAAATTGTTAAGCTTTCTGATTTGATATGCGGTTATACCAAACTGCTTCGCAATTGCGAAAATACTTTCTCCTTTTTTTACAGTATATGTACCAGGCGCATCCTTAACTTCTACTGTTTGGGTTGTTACACTTTCGCCGGCAGGCGCTACCTTACTATCTTCTATATTTTTTGTTGCAGGAATTTTTAGTTTCTGTCCAATTCTTAAGTTAATACCTGAAAGATTATTTGCTTTCTTTATCTCTTCTACGGTTGTGCCGTACTTTTCTGCAATTTTTCCCAAAAATTCTTTCGGTTGCACGGTATGTTCAATCAATGTAGATGGTGTATTTTCAGCTTGCTGAGGAATGCTCGTTGGTTCCGCTGATTTTACCGGTACAACGGTTTCGGTTTTTTGAGTTTGAGTTACTTCTCCGGTTTTTGCAGGGATCTTTAAAACCTGGCCAATGCTCAAATTATTGCCACTTAAATTGTTAAGCGCTTTTAATTCATTAATAGTTGTGCCATATTTTTCAGCCAGCATATTCAAATTATCCTTTGGCTTTACAACGTACTCCGTAACGTTCGTTGTTGAGCTAACAGTTTGATTTGCGGCACTTCCGGCTGCAGGGCTAAAAGGGAAATTCGTGGGAACTTTTATCACAACACCAATCTGAAGATATTTGTTATCGTTAAAAGCCATAATCTCCTTTGGTGGTACATTATACCTTCTCCCAATAGAATAATATGTGTCTTTTGCAGCTGTTTGATGTATGATTAATTTTTTTCCATTATTATTTTCTACTCCGATAGAGTCGATTACTGCATTTGCCTTAGCACCTGTTGCATTTAAAGCAAACAAAACTATAGCAGTTAAACCTATTTTATACATTTATTTTTATCTAAATTTTTTATCAGGGGTAGCAATTATACGAATAATATTATAAAACCTATAGCCGCGTAGAAGCCAGCATTTGATATTTATAGTTTGATTATTCGTTCACTGAAACCACATTTCGCTAATTAACAATTGTTTATAATTTTTGCTCTATTGTATTTACGTCTATTAAACGGAAGGATAAATTCTGTATTGTTTAATTGTTGTTTTATGACAAACTTTTTTAATTTTTATTTGTTCGGAAAGCATACTTTAACAAAAATTAAAATGGACGCTAAAGAAATCAGCCTTAACGAAAAGGAAGTTAAACCAGTTGTAGACTTATTAAATGATTACCTGGCCAATTATCATATTCATTATCAAAAATTAAGAGGTTGCCATTGGAATATCAAAGGACAAAACTTTTTTACACTTCATGTTAAATTTGAAGAATTATATACCAATGCGCAACTAACCATCGATGAAATAGCTGAACGTGTATTAACGTTGGGTAAGCCACCACATAGCCGTTTCGCAGATTACATACAGGAATCAAAAATTAAAGAAATTGATACCATTGGCATGAAAGACCTTGATATGGTTGATGCGATTTTAGACGATATGTCGACCTTAATTGAAATGGAACGCGAAATTTTAGATGCAACTGCGAGTGCCGGCGATGATGGTTCTAACGATATGGTTAACCGTTTTATGCAATTTAAAGAAAAAAACACCTGGATGCTTCGCTCATTTGCAGGTAAGAAATAGAATTATCTTATTGATGAAGCCGCAGTATAATAGATTTAACATAATCTATTATTCTGTGGCTTTTTTGTTTTGGAGCACATATCTTTGGGCATGGCATACAAAAGTTTAGCAGAATGTGTTAGTGATTTAGAAAAGCACGGTCATTTATTAAGGATAAAGGATGAAGTAGACCCTTATCTGGAAATGGCCGCTATTCATTTACGCGTTTATGAAAGCAACGGGCCTGCTATTTTTTTTGAAAAGATAAAGGGAAGTCCTTTTCCGGCTGTATCTAATCTGTTTGGAACATTAGAACGTTCAAAGTTCATCTTTCGCGATACCTTACCAAAAGTGCAGCAACTGGTTTCCTTACGCAACGACCCAATTAAAGCGCTCAAAAATCCCTTTAAATATGCAGGTTCAGCGATGTCGGCGCTTTCCGCCTTACCTTTAAAAACGCCATCAGCCAAAAATAATTTTTTAAAGACAACGATTAGTAAATTGCCTCAAATTGTAAACTGGCCGATGGATGGAGGCCCTTTTGTTACAATGCCTCAAGTTTACACCGAAGATGTCGAAAAGCCTGGCGTAATGAATTCAAATCTTGGAATGTATCGAATTCAGCTCGGTGGAAACGAATACATACAGGATAAGGAAATCGGTTTACATTATCAGATTCATCGTGGCATTGGTGTTCATCAATCGAAAGCAAATGCCTTAGGGCAACCTTTAAAGGTGAGTATCTTTGTTGGCGGACCACCGTCTCATCCTTTGGCAGCGGTAATGCCTTTACCCGAAGGCTTGTCTGAAATGACCTTTGCAGGTGCGTTGGGCGACAGAAGGTTCAGGTATTTTTACGATGATGAAGGCTTCTGCATTTCTGCAGATGCTGATTTCATTATAACAGGAATGGTTTATCCAAATGAAAATAAACCAGAAGGACCGTTTGGAGATCATTTAGGCTATTACAGTTTAACGCATCCTTTTCCACTGATGAAAATTAGCAATGTTTACCACAGAAAAGATGCGATCTGGTCGTTCACTGTGGTAGGTCGCCCTCCCCAGGAGGACACAAGTTTTGGTGCTTTGATTCACGAGATAACGGGTTCGGCAATTCCTCAGGAAATTCATGGTCTAAAGGAGGTTAATGCAGTTGATGCCGCCGGCGTACATCCGCTTTTGTTTGCGATTGGAAGTGAGCGATATACGCCTTATTTAAAGGGGAGGAAGCCACAGGAAATTCTAACAATCGCAAACCATATTTTGGGTAAAAACCAACTGAGTTTAGCAAAGTACCTCTTTATCGCCGCGAGGGAGGATGATGAGCAATTAACCACACATAACATATCCGCGTTTTTACAACATGTTTTGGAAAGAATCGACTTCAAAACAGACCTTCATTTTTATACAAATACAACTATTGATACCCTGGATTATAGTGGCGATGGCCTTAATAGTGGTTCAAAAGTGGTTTTTGCAGCTGCCGGCGAAAAAAAGCGAAATTTGTGGACCGAACTGCCAGAAGGAATAATTTTTCCTGCCGGATTTGAAAATGCCAGAGTCGCTATCCCAGGTATATTTACACTTAGCGCACCGCTTTATCAAAACCAGGAGAAAACGGCAGCTGAAATCGCATTACTTAATATGGCAGTGATGGATTTAGATCTATCTGGCTTTCCGTTAATTGTTTTATGCGACGATTCCACATTCGCAGCACAAACCATTAATAACCTCGTTTGGATTACATTTACAAGAAGTAATCCAGCAGCTGACATATTCGGTATTAACGATTTTACAATTAATAAGCATTGGGGTTGCAAAGGTTCACTTATTATAGATGCGAGGAAAAAGCCACATCATGCACCAGAATTAATTAAAAATGATGAAGTGGAAAAGCGAATTAATAAACTTGCTGAAGAAGGCGGGCCGTTGTCCGGCATCATTTAAGTTTGAATTTTTAAAATAATATCCTGATTTTTAAGCAAAATGAATGGATAATGCTTAAAAAAAGCCTGCTTTTTCTGGTTTTAAGTTTGTTTCTGGAGTTAAACCTTCGGGCTCAGACTAACAAAACTGACAGTCTGGCAAATGTTTTAGAGCACTACGATCTGCATAATCGAAATTCTGTTTTATTCGTCCATTTCGATAAAAATATTTATACCAACAATGATCAGGTTTGGTTTACAGGATATTTGCTTAAAACCATCGTGGGGTTAGCGCATTACAATACGCTCTACTTATCTCTTGTTCGTGATGCCGACAGCTCCGTTGTGCTGCAACAAAAATTTCTGATTGAAAAAGGATATACATTCGGGAGTTTAATTCTTCCCGATTCGTTGCAAAGCGGCAGCTATAGATTTGTTGCGAATACCAATATCAAATTCGGCGATAAGCCTGATGTAGAATTCTTGCAACCAATAACAATCAAATCGACCACCATAAATCCATTAGTTGCGAGTTTATCGTTATTTAAGGCAGGTGATGAAACCACTGGCAATGGAACTGTTCTGCTAAAAGCGCTCACGGGCGACAATCGCTTCGTTGCTGATGCTGAAGTAAGTTATACTATTGGCAGAGATCGTAACATTTTGAAAACAGGTAAGGCAAAAACGAGCGTCATAGGCGAGATGATGATAGACTTTCCTGCAAACAGACTAACGAATGAAAACAACCTTGTTTCAGTCTCGGTAAAAAAAGGTGTTAGTAAGGAATATCTAAATTTCGAAATTCCGATTAAGGAAGAGGTACGCTTTCAGGTTAGTTTTTTTTCCGAAGGCGGATATATGGTATCCGGTATCCAAAATAAGGTTGGTTGGGAGGTGAAAGACAGGGATGGATTATCCATAAGTGCCAAAGCCGTTTTATTTGCGGATGATAAAGTTTTAGATACGATTTCAACTGATTTATCGGGCCTTGGAAACTTTTACTTGAAGCCCGAATCCGGTAAAAGCTATAAGGTAAAATTGCTTAACGAAAATAAACTGATTGGGAGTTACGCTTTGCCGGAAAGTTTAAAGCAAGGCACAGTTATCAGACTAAATTCGGCAATTGGGAACGATGAAATTCGGGCTGTGTTGCAAAGCAACATCGATGAAACGATACATTTGGTAGTTCATAACCAGGAAAAGATCTTTCTTGTAACTGCATTGGATATGAAGAATAACCGGCCCTTGAAGGTTTTGTTGAAGCTAGATTCTGTGCCAAAAGGCCTGAACACCATTACATTGTTTGATGGTTTATATAGACCCATCGCCGAGCGGATTTTTTTTGCTCATTACAACGAACTCAGTAAACTCGAAATTCTTCCGGAAGGAGAGGAGTTTAAAACCAGAGATAGTGTGAAGCTTAATCTGAAGGTTTCGAGTAGCGGTAAATTACTAAACGGCCTTGTTTCAATAGCGGTGGTGCAAGGAAACAGGATTAATTTGTCAAGTAGAAAAAATATTGTTGATTTTGCTTATTTGGAAAATCACACGAACGAATTGCCTCCAAGTTCTTCAGGGATTAAATTGGAGGATTTGAATTATCTGGAAAACGTATTACTTATAAAAGGATGGCGAAAGTATAAATGGCCTCACCAAGTCACTGAAGGTTTTCCTCAGGAAAAAACAATTTCAGCATTTGAATATCGTGGCGAAATAACCAAGGGTAAAAAAATGTTGAAGGTACCTATTTCTCTAACTACAATTGCAGGTTCTAACCTCAATGCCATAACAACCGATAGTTTAGGCAAATTTGTTCTGCCCTATAGCGCCTTAATTACTGAAGACAAACCCAAAATTTGGCTAACCATTAATGATCGAAATTTTTCAGCTTATAATGTTAACATTCTTAACCCGTTTAGCGAAATTAAATCGTTACTAAGAAGTAGCCATTACGCTCAGAAAACACAAAATACAAGTGTCTTACAATCGGGAAGTGAAGGTATAAGTGCTCTTTCTGGAATTAAACTTAAAGATGTAACGATAAAAAAGGTGAAAGATAACTCAATCTTTTTTGCCAGTAACATGAATAAGTGCGGCGACTATGTTTGCGGTAATGGCTATTTAAATTGCCCGAATCATAGGAACGATCCGAAAAATAAGCCAGCTGAAAACAACCGAAGCTACAAGCTGTTCGGCGGTGGAACTACTGTATACGGCGGATGTTCGGCCGATGCCAATAAACCAAATTTATTTATCCTGGATGGAATATCCTTGCCGAAAGAATTTTATGTTGCTGACATAAGAAATTTGAACGAACCCATAAACTTTTCAACTATTTACTGGAACTACCAAACTGCAATTAGTAAAACCGGAGATACCTCATTGACTTTCACAACAGGTGATTTGAGCGGGGAATTCAAAATTATTATACAGGGAATAACTGATAATGGATCTGTCTATGCAGAAAAAACCATAACGGTTAAAAAATAAAAGTCCCGGCGAACTGCCGGGACTTTTATTTTTGGATAAAGATAATTTAAAACCTTACTCCGAAAGTTAAGAATACATTATCTGCTGTATTTTTAAGATTTGCAGTTGGCCCTACTCCGGTGACATTGTAATCAGGGTAGCTTGAAGAAATCGTGTAGGGTGAATTCGTAGAATCCCATTTGGTATGTCTATAAGTTACATCTACATAATAATTATCAAACCGATAGCCTAATCCACCACTATAAGCTTGCGTTGTAAAATCCAAGTTTTTGTAAGGCGAACCTGCGAATGAGTATCCACCTCGCAACATAAAATTGTCTACCACCTTAAATTCTAAACCTGCCCTATAATTAAAGTTGCCTTTATATAGATTTGCTACATCAAGATTGGTCCTTCTTTCCTCATTCGGGAAGTTAGAAGAAAAATGTATACTGCTATAATCTACATACTCAACATCAGCGGTAATTAATCCACTATTTCCCAAAATATAAGCCGCTCCACCACTAACTTTGTATGGCGTTCTTAATGAATATTCAGAGTTATAACTTGATAATGGATTAGTATACTCAGGAACTGCCGACCCGTTTGCTCTCCTATAAGACGCGTTCAAGTTTTCAGAAAAGTTATCTGTTAAGCTGTACCACGTAGGCGTTACAAAACTTAAGCCCAATCTTAATTCATTAACTGGTTTATAAATTAATCCGAGTTTGGCATTTATTCCATTTCCTTTGGTTTCCTGAATGGAATTGTAATCAAAAGTGTATGTTCCATTTAAAAAATCGGCTGGCTGACCTGTGTAGTTTAAGTTATTACCCGACTCAGTAAAAGCTAAATCAGAAGTATAATTGAGGTTAGTGAGTCCTAATGATAAACCCAAATAAAGTTTGTTTTCGTAATTTCCAGCCATCCCAATATTCACCTCAGATTGCGAACCAGATCTATTGATAACACTTTGCTGAGTGTTATTTAATGCTGTGGTAGGAAAATATCCTGCGGGGTCATATTCTATCAAAAAAGTATTGTATGCCATTTGTTCCAGCGAACCGGCAGCCAGAGCATCAGTGCTCGTGGCAGGATCACCTCCTCCCGAAGCTATTGCTAAATCAGCGAAATAATCGGCCATAGAACTTTTGGAGTTTTTTCCACCGTATGAGATTCTACTGTTAAAGTTATTCGTTTTATTATATCCAACACCGAAATTTAGACTTACCCAGCCACTATTCAAATCTGAACCTTTTGGTTTGTTAACCGGAGAGTAGAAAACCACGCCAACCTGGTTAATTCCGGCTTTACTGTTTTTATCAGATTGAGTGCTTCCCAGATATTCCGAGCCAACCTTGAAATTATTGAATTCCGGAGTGAAGGTAAATTCAGATTTTGTAAAAAAGCCTAAACCTGCAGGGTTACCGGAAAGCGAACTTATATCTCCACCCAATGCGGTTTGTGCACCGCCCAATCCTTTGAATCTGGCCGAGGAACCGAGTTCGGGTTGTGAAAATCTTAACACATCACTGGTGTATTGCGCATATAAAGAGTTGCTGGCAAGAACTATTCCTGCCACAATAAAAATTGATCTTAGTTTCATCTTATAAAATGTGTATGTGCTGATTATCTTCCTCCACCTCTTGTTGGTCTGCCGCCGCCACCGCCGCCGCCGCCTGAACTTGCGCCACCACCGCTACTTCCAGATGATTGCATTGGAGGTGGACTGTAGCTGCCACGATCTGGTCTGCTAGCAGGTTGAGATTGTTGAGTTTGAGGTTGTGGTCTGTAACTGTCATCACGAGATGGTCTTGAACTTACACCAGCTGGTCGGCCATTGATGGTTGAATTATTTCCATTTGAATACCTTTCTGGTCTGCCAGAATTATTTGTCGATACATTTGGTCTGCCGTAATTTCCACTAATTGGAGCCGTTCTAGAGCCCGATGCACCATATGCGTTGCGGTTGTCACCGTCTCGGTTTGGTCTTGCCCTGTTATTGCGGTTCGAATACACACCACCTAAGCCACCACCGTAGTAACCGCCTCCGCCACCATAAAAACCACCGCCCCAACCAAAACGGTCGTAGTAAGAGTATGGTCCCCAAGCGCCAGAATACCAGTATGGATTATACCCGAAGTAATTATAGTTGTATGGGTTGTTCCACATATTTCCGTAGCCAAAATAGCCACCCCAGCCACCTAAACCATAACCGCTTCCCCAATTTAAGCCATAGCCTAAAAAGTTGGTATTGCCGTAGCTGTTTCCGTAATAGTAATTATCGTAATATGGGTCAAAGTAGCCTCTAAAAGTACTGCCATTATAAAAACGATTTATCCTCGAAGAATAATCCATGTCATAATAAGGATTACTGGTTCCGTAATACTCGTCGTAATCCTGATCGTTTTGTGTTTGAACTTGTTGTTGTTGTGGCACCGGTGCAGCATATTCAACCTCCCTGGCTTTCGCAACAGTATTATAAACATCATCACCGGCGTTATTTTGCGCCAATTTTGATGTAGAGCATGATGCCACCAGCCCTGCGGCGGCTATCATAACAATGGGTAAAAATTTAATTGGTTTCATTGTGTTTATATTTAGTTGTGTGTGTCAAAAAAATAAAAATCCAGTCTCAAACTAAGAAGGAAATATAAATAATCCTAATGCTTGTGCTGATAATCGTTTTGTAGGCATAAATTTATAAATTTGTAACTTAATTTCACATTATTTAACACACAATTTACGTTCCAAATACATAATATGAGTAAAGAAATTACAAGTAGAGCAGCAGACTATTCCCAGTGGTATAATGATATCGTGATTAAGGCCGATTTGGCAGAACATTCTGCAGTACGCGGATGTATGGTGATAAAGCCTAATGGCTACGCCATATGGGAGAAAATGCAGGCCGTTTTAGATAAAATGTTTAAAGATACAGGTCATCAGAATGCTTACTTTCCATTATTCATACCTAAGTCATTTTTTTCTAAGGAAGCCTCTCACGTTGAGGGGTTTGCGACAGAATGTGCAGTTGTGACACATTATCGCTTAAAAAATGATGGAAATGGAAATATTGTTGTCGATGAAACTGCAAAGTTGGAAGAAGAATTAATTGTTCGTCCAACTTCTGAAACGATAATCTGGAATACCTACAAAGGTTGGATTCAATCTTACAGAGATTTGCCAATTCTGATTAACCAATGGGCAAATGTGGTGCGTTGGGAAATGCGCACCCGTTTATTTTTGCGTACGGCTGAATTTTTATGGCAAGAAGGTCATACCGCTCATGCTACCGCGCAGGAGGCGATAGAAGAAACTGAGCGTATGTTGCACATTTATGCTGATTTTGCGGAAAACTGGCTTGCCGTTCCGGTTATCCGTGGACGAAAATCGCCGAATGAGCGTTTTGCCGGCGCATTAGATACCTATTGTATCGAAGCCTTGATGCAAGATGGAAAGGCGCTGCAGGCGGGAACGTCACATTTCTTGGGTCAAAATTTCGCCAAAGCTTTTGATGTAAAGTTCACTGGCAAAGATGGTAAATTAGATTATGTGTGGGCAACATCGTGGGGCGTTTCTACCCGCTTAATGGGTGCATTAATTATGGCACATAGTGATGATTCTGGTTTAATTATCCCACCAAAACTTGCGCCGATTCAAGTAGTCATCGTTCCAATTTACAAGGGCGAAGATGATTTAGCCAAAATTACAACCTATGTTAATGAGCTGACAATGCGCTTAAAAGGCATGGGCATTTCTGTTAAATATGATGATCGGGATACACAAAGGCCTGGCTTTAAATTCGCCGATTACGAAATGAAGGGTGTGCCTATCCGCGTTGCCATAGGTGGCCGTGATTTGGAAAACAAAACCGTTGAGGTTGCCCGCAGGGATACAAAAACTAAACAAACTGTACCTCAGGAAGGTTTAGATATTTACATTGCTAAATTACTTGAAGACATCCAAACCAGTATGTTTAACAAAGCATTGGCCTATCGTGATGAACACATTACAGAAGCGAACAGTTACGAGGAATTTAAAACGCTTCTTGACGGTAAGGCCGGCTTCATTTCTGCACATTGGGATGGAACTCCGGAAACGGAACAAAAAATTAAGGAGGAAACTAAAGCTACAATCCGTTGCATTCCTTTAGATAATAAACTGGAAGACGGAGTTTGCATTTACTCGGGTAAGCCCTCAAAAGAACGTGTGTTGTTTGCCAGGGCATATTAATTTGACTAATTGACGTAAATATCCGTCTGTAACGCATCTCTAAGTTCACATCAAAATACAACGAAAATGAAATTCGCAACAAAAGCTATACACGCCGGTCAGGAGCCTGACCCAACAACAGGTGCCGTGATGACGCCTATATATCAGACGTCTACTTACTGGCAAAAATCGCCGGGCGACAATAAAGGTTATGAGTATTCCCGCGGAACAAATCCAACGCGTAAAGCCCTGGAGGATTGCCTGGCGGCTTTGGAAAATGCAAAATTCGGTTTGGCTTTTTCCAGTGGAATGGGTGCTACCGATGCCGTATTGAAGCTTTTGCAACCCGGAGATGAAGTTATTACCGGAAATGATTTATACGGTGGTTCTTATCGCATCTTCACAAAAATCTTTACCAAATACGGCATTAAGTTTCATTTTTTGGATTTGTCTAATCCAGAGAATATGCGGCCATACCTCAATGAAAAAACTAAATTGGTGTGGATTGAGACGCCAACAAATCCAACCATGCAAATTATTGATATTGAGGGCGTTGCGAAGATTACTAAAGAAAAGAACCTGATTTTAACGGTTGATAATACTTTTGCTTCGCCTTATTTGCAAAACCCGATTGATTTGGGTGCAGATATCGTAATGCATTCGGTAACGAAATATATTGGCGGGCATTCTGATGTTGTAATGGGCGCATTAATTACAAATGACGAGGCACTTTACAAAGACCTTTGGTTTGTGTACAATGCCTGCGGTGCAACTCCAGGTCCGCAAGATGCATTTTTGGTTTTGAGAGGAATTAAAACGTTGCACTTACGCATGAAAGCACATTGCGAAAACGGCGAAAAGATTGCTCACTATTTAAAAAATCACCCTAAAGTAGATAAAATTTACTGGCCTGGATTTGAAGATCATCCTAATTTTGAAGTCGCGAAAAGACAAATGAGGGGTTTTGGTGGGATGATTTCGATAACCCTGAAAGATGCAGATTTACAAGAAACTTTCAGGATTGCATCTAACTTCTCGGTTTTCACTTTGGCGGAATCACTGGGTGGGGTAGAATCGTTAATCAATCACCCGGCAACGATGACGCATGGTTCTATACCCAAGGAAGAACGTGAAAAAGTTGGCGTTACAGATAACCTGCTTCGCTTAAGCGTTGGTGTGGAAGATATCGACGACTTGCTCGAAGACCTGGAAAACGCATTGAAATAGTATTGCCCAAACTTTAAGAATCCGATAGTTAAGTGGTTTTTGCATTGAACTATCGGATTTTGTTTATTTTAAGATGGATTATTTAGACCTCAAAAATTTTCTTGATGGTAAAGTTGAGCAATACAACAAGCCCGATTTTATTGAAAATGATCCAATATGTATTCCACATTTGTTCCTTAAAAAACAAGATGTAGAGATAGCAGGTTTTTTCGCCGCTGTGTTAGCTTGGGGCCAGCGCAAAACCATAATCAATAAGTGTAAAGAGTTGTTAACCCGTATGGATAATGCGCCATATGATTTCGTTCTGAATCATCAGGATAATGATTTAAAGCAGCTGCTGGGTTTCAAGCACCGAACTTTTAATGATACTGATTTACTATATTTCATTGCTTTTTTCAAATCACATTACCTTAAGTTCCAAAGTTTGGAAAGTGCCTTTATTCCGACTGCCACAGAATTTTTGCCTGCTTATTTAGAGTCAGCTTCGTCTAGTTCTGAACCATTACAGGCATCAGCACCATGCCTTTCATCTAATCTGACTTTTAGCATTGAACAATCTTTGAACCATTTTAGAAGTTATTTTTTTTCTCTCAAAGACTTTCCGTACCGTACCAGAAAACACATCTCATCCCCGCAACAGAAATCAACCTGTAAAAGATTGAATATGTTTTTAAGGTGGATGGTTCGCAAGGATGAAAACGGTGTCGACTTCGGCATATGGAATACTTTGAAGCCGGCAGATTTAATTTGCCCTTGCGATGTTCACGTAGACCGGGTTGGCAGATTGTTAAACCTGATTCACCGCAAACAAACCGACTGGCAAACTGCGTTGGAACTAACCCAGAATCTTAGAACGTTCGATAACCTTGACCCTGTAAAATACGATTTTGCACTTTTTGGTTTGGGTGTGGAAAAAAAGATGTAACTGCAAAAATTTTTCACCATAAATAACTTCGTCTTTAAAATTCATCTTCTTATAATTGCGGTTTAAAGCACTGAGGGCTTTAATTTATCCCTAACAATTATATGATTGCAGTTAATTTGCCTGAAGAGGACCGGTGGAAAAAATACAACGGTTCTTCTCCGCTAATTTCGGTATTTAAACAATTTCACAATCTGAACAATGAGATTGAAGTGTACCTGAATCAAAATACCTTTCCGGTAAATTTTAAAAAGAACAAATTTATCATCACACCGGTTGAGCATAATGAAAGTCTTTTTTTGATTGTAAAAGGTATCGTAAGGGGCTTTATACAAGACAGTAAAACTGAGATTACAACGTGGATTGCGGGTGAAGGTGAAATTGTTGGTACAATACATTACGTTCGGGCAAAACAAGATTTTCAGGAGTACTTGCAGGCGCTTGAAGATGTAGAATTAATTTGTTTACCACGAGCAGTTTCAGATTATCTTTATGAGCATTATCCTGAGGCAAATATTGTCGGCCGGAAAATGATGGAACAGTATTATCGTGCCGCTGAGGAAAGCGCTTATTTATGCCGAATTTCGTCTGCCGAAAAGCGATACCGTAGATTTTTATCTTCTTTTCCCGATCTTATTAATCGGGTTTCCCTAAAGTACGTAGCTTCTTTTTTAGCAATCAGGCTGGAAACGTTGAGTAGAATCAGAGCCAAAATTCAGGCCTAGCAATTGAAATTTTAAGTTTTTGCTTTTCGGAGGTTTATATGTAAGAAAAATACCTTATTGCTAAGATTGCAATTGCCGGGCGATCCGAATTAATAGTACTGTGAAAAAAACCAATGGTTCGTAAAGTTCGTATGTAATGTTGATTTGCAAATGCAAAATCAAACTTAAACCTGAATCATATGACAACTACTATCGCAGCCTTATTGGGCGGTCCTGAAATGATTATCCTTGCATTAGCAATATTACTTTTATTTGGTGGAAAGAAAATTCCAGAACTAATGAAAGGCCTGGGTAAAGGCATCAAAGAATTTAAAGATGGCCAGGATGGTGCTGAAGTGCCAGTTCCGGTAAAAGAACCTGTTAAACCTTAATGTGTTAAGGCACATTAGTTAATATTTATAAAATTTTAGGGGCCGCATGCTATTGTTGAAATAGTATGCGGCCTCAACCATTTACATAGCGGCCGAAGCCAGGGCAATGCTGTACTGAAGTTTTTGATATGCCTTGCTGCTTGCAACTATTTTCTGTGCAAGCTGCGTCCATTTTGTTCCATTATTCCTGTAAATAAATATTGTGGCCGGAAATGTCGTTACATTATTATTTTTATCTACCAGGATGCCTTTTTTATTATCCTGTTGAAGAAAAGCATAAATAGAAAATGTTTTTTCTCCGAACGAATGGTTTATTATACCAAGAGCCAGCGTTTTATTAATCGATGCTTTCTCTTTAGCATTCTTCCCTTTAAATTTTTCATTCCATTTCGGCAGTGATTTTGGTACGCAAATAATTTTCGCATAGGTAGATTGTCCGTCGCGGTATATGAACATCGGTAAGTTTGTTATATGCCTGTCTGTATTGTCCGACTGTAAATCTCCGAGCCACGATAGCTTAATGTCTTCTGGCTTTTCGAATAAGTCGATTGCAACTGGTACAGGATTTTTCTTAAAAGCGAGCTTATTTACAGAGGATGGTAAGCTTAAACAAAGAAAGCTTAAGGCCAGCAGTAATTTGGTCATTATTGGTTAGTTTAACGGGATTTAATGCAATTTAAGCCAATAAAGAGAACTTTCTGTTTTGGTGAGAAAAAATGACATTTCGCCCAATATTCCGTATTATTTATTAGCAACTGCATTGGCTAAAGACTACCTTATCGTTATTTTTGTAAGATATTTCCTTGTCTTTCTGAACGAATTCTGTCCTTTATCTATTTTAAAGTCTAGAAATGTATGCTGATCGCTATAAAAAGTCGTTTACTTAACGGCAGCTACACTTCTTCTTCGTCGCATTCGCTTTAATTGGCCCATGTGTTCGGTGGGTATCGTATCGCCTAGGAGTTTACCCCATGGTTTTAAGCCTTCAATTCTATCAAAAATAATTTTTAGCACTGCGATAAAAGGAATGGAGAGAAACATGCCCGGCACGCCCCATAATGCAGCGCCCAAGAGTACAATTACAATAGAAATCAGCGCATTTATTTGAACTTTAGAAGAGACAATTCTTGGAACAAGTATGTTATTATCAATAAATTGAATTAAAGCATAAGATGCAATAATCAACAACTGAGTTGTGAACCCGTCCGACGTAAGCGTTGCCATTAATACGGGTAACGCAATCGCGATTATACCGCCGATGTATGGTAACAAGTTGAGTATCGCACCAATTACACCTATTAAAATTGCATTAGGAACGCCTAAAATTAACAATGCACTAGAATTCATTACCGCCACAATACCGGTTTCTATAAGCAAACCAATAATGTAGCTCTGGATGGCTGCCTTTGTTTCTGAAAGGATCTCACCAACTTTTTTCTGATTTTCTTCAGAAAAAACTTCATACAGAAAGTTCAATATCAAAGTTTTGTAAAGCATTATCAAAAAGGTGTAAACGGGAATCAGGAAAATTACGCTCAAAATGCCAAGCGCACCGCTAAGTGTTTGGCCAACCAATGCTTTACTGTTGTTCGCAGCTTCTTTCACCATCTGCACCTGCTTTTGCGTTGCAATACCGAAAGTTCTTTCCAGCCACGTTTGGATAATAACCAGCAATTCAGAAAATTTTTGCTTCATTGCTTCAACGTTATCAAAGAAATGGGCAATTTGTGATGAAAGAAAGTAGGCCAGCCCGGCGATAAACAGGAGCGCAATCAGCATCGCTAATATAATGGCTACAATTTTTGGTACGAATCGTTCAATTCTAACTGTTAAAGGGTTTAAAAGTATGGCTATCAGCGTAGCAAACGCTAAAGGTACAAGCACATCCCGCAGGGTGCTCAAAATAAAAACAGTTATTACAAGGCCAAGTAAAATTACCGGCGCCTTGATATAAAATGGATAGTTTTTGATCATATTTTCAGAATCGTAACACTGCTAACAAAAACAGCTTGATAATGTTCTGATTGTATGAAATAAAAGTTTACAATAAGCGTTATACAAACATAAGTTCAACACACTCCCCACAGTTAGCACTTTTGCGCCCGGTTCATAATTAAATGAATAGAATGAACATTTTTTTAAGCAAAAAATGAACAGGGGATTTGCCCAACCTGTTACTATTCCAATGCTTTCATTATCAGTACAATTTCCTAAAAGTTCCGAAGATTTCCGTTAGCGCTGGCTAATTTCCTTTCAAGCTTTCCTGTATAAAGTTTTACAGGTACATGTAATTAATTTGTAATACTGTTGAAATATAAATATTTTTCAAACTTTATATCAAACGGTTTTGATTTTTCTAAAGCTGAAAGTTAAAAGCGTGACTAAAATTCTAATAAAATGTTAAAGGATATCTTTCGGGAATTGTTTCGCAAATCGCTAACGGCTGCAATGCTGATAGAGGTGGCAAGCGATTATTTTGGGGTGTTAGAGGTGACAGATTCCTACTTACAGTTAATGGGGTTAAACAATCCGCTAATTTCTTCTGATTCTACACCTAACACTCTTGCTCATTTAATAGCTGATGAGAAAAGCTATAATTTAATTCTAGATCAGCTAAGGGAAGCAAAACATTCCAAACAAGTTTCAAGTTTTCCCTTTTTTCACGAAAATCAAGGCCGTGAATTTACTTGTATAGTCGAGCCTTATCATGCTACAGGGCAGGATTTCTCCTTTATCGTGGTCTCCTTTTCATTAGTTACTGTTCAAAATAGTCAGTCATTGGTAGAGAACACTGAGTTACCGGAGGATGAATTGATTAACAAGCGGTTTAATCACCTGATTCAGGATGGTTTAGACATGATTGCTATCCTTGATGATGCAGGAAACTACAAATATGTGGGCAATACATCACTTTCGGTTTTAGGCTTCGAGCCAGAATATTTCATTGGTCGAAATGCATTTGAATTTATCCACCCGGATGATGCAGAACAAGCAGTAATAGCGTTATCCAGCATCGCCGGGAAAAGCAGGGTTTTTCTACAGCCTTTTCGTTTCTTGCATCGTGATGGAAGCTGGCGATGGATAGAAACGATTTTAACTGACCTGCGTAAAGAGCCAACTGTAAATGGAATTGTTGCTAATTCAAGAGATGTTACCGATCAGATAGATGCCCGAAATAATGTTTTGCTCACAAACGAACGACTTCGTTACGTAACAAAGGCAAGTTCTGAGGCAATATGGGACTGGGACATAGCAACGGGCTCATTATCATGGGGTGAAGGTTTTACCAAATTTGGTTACCAGGCCGATGAGATGGAAGCTACAATCCAATCCTGGTATGCCAAAATACATCCCGACGATCTGGATAGAGTATTGCAAAGCATCCACCTCGTAATAGATAATAAGGAAACAAATTGGTTTGATGAGTACCGTTTGCTAAATGCAGATGGGAGTTACTCCTTCGTAGCCGATAAGGGTTTTGTGATTTTTGACAAGAATGGTGTAGCCCTGCGCATGGTAGGTGCTATGCAAGATGTTACCAAGACTAAAAAAGAAGAACAGCACCTGAAATTGCTCGAATCGGTGGTCTTAAATACAACGGATTCGGTTGCAATTATGGAAGTTGATCCGGAAAAATTTCCAATAAGTGAAATTGTTTATGTGAACGAAGCCTTCTGTAAAATGTCTGGCTACAGCTATGATGAAATTATCGGAAACTCGCCCAGAATGCTGGAAGGCTCCCGAACAGACCAGGAAGAGCTAAAGGGATTAATCCAGAAGTTATTGATGGGTTTACCTGGCGAGGCAACATTGATAAATTATAGAAAGAATGGAGAAGAGTTCTGGTTAAATTTATCGGTAACACCTATAGCTGATGATAAAGGGCAATTTAATCGTTGGATATCCATTCAGCGAGATGTTACACAATTAAAAGTTGAAGCAGTAAGACAAAGCCTGCTATCCGGAATAAGTGTATTATTTAACGACCCGGCTGATTTGAAGAAAACGGCTGCTTCGGTTCTCGATGAAATTAGTAAATGTGGTAATTTTTGTACAGCGGAACTTTGGCTGCCCGATGCTAATGAAATAAAGCTTAAACTATTTGCAAGGAGCGAGGTAGATGAAAGGATGGAACGTTTTTACGAGGAAACTGCAGATTTAATGGTTTGTAAAAGGGGAGAGGGACTTGCAGGCCGCGTTTGGCACGAAATGAAGGCCGAAGATACATCCATATCGGGTATAAAAGTTGAAGGCAAACGGATTCCTGCTGCAATAAATGCCGGGATAAAACATGTTTACGGCCTGCCGCTTATTTATAATGGCAAACTCGTAGGTGTTTTAGTCCTCGCTGTAAGGGCCAGCCATAAATTGGAAGGTATGGCTATACTTTCCGATAACTTTTCTGAATTTTTAGCAGGTGAGATTAAGCGGAAACTTTTAGAACAGGAACTTGGTGAGGTATTTGAGTTCGCACCCGATATTTTAGCAACGCTCGATTATGACGGTTACTTTAAAAGGATAAATCCGGCCGCGGCAGATTTGTTGGGTTATTCGGAAGCTGAATTGCTGAAAAAACCCGCTCAGTACTTTGTTCATCCTGCCGATAGGTTTGCCACGATAAGAATGATAAAGAAGCTTAGCAGAGGCGATAAAGCAATGAGTTTCGAGAATCGTTATCTAACAAAATCAGGTCAGGTGAAGTGGCTCTCGTGGACAGCAAATGCGGTTTCAGTCGACGGATTAATATTCGCGGTTGCAAAAGACATCACAGAAAAAAAAATGCTTGCAGATTTGTTGCATAAAACCAACAGTCTGGCAAGGATAGGAAGCTGGGAAATAAATGTAGTTGATGGGACGGTCTTTTGGTCTGATGTAACTAAAGAAATAAGGGAAGCCGAGCTGGATTTCCAACCTGATTTAGACACAGGAATTCATTATTTTAGAGATGGTAAAGATAAAGATACCATAAAGGCAAAGGTACAGGCATGCATGATGCACGGAACACCCTGGGATGAAGAACTTGAAATTGAAACTTTTAAAGGCAACTTTAAATGGATTAGAACAATAGGGCAAGCCGAAATGGTAGATGGAAAGTGTTTCAGGATTTTTGGAAGTTTCCAGGATATCGATGCAAGAAAACGTGCAGAATTGTTGAACAGTGAGATTTTGGCAGAGGTTGCAGAATCAGAGAAACGATATAGCGAGCTTTTTCATTTTAGTCCGCTGCCGATGTGGGTTTACGATTTAAATACTTTATACTTTTTAGATGTAAACCTCGCTGCCATAAGACATTATGGATACAGCAGAGAAGAATTTCTCTCAATGACAATCCGTGATATCCGGCCTGAAGCTGAAATTCCGGCGCTGGAGCAGGCTTTGGAACAGATAAGAAGTGGTCAATTGCTGTACAACAGAACGGTATACAGTCATCAAACCAAAGATGGCAACATTATCAAAATCGATATTCGAAGTACACCAATGCTTTTTAAAGGAAGAGACGCAAAACTTATCGTTGCATCAGACATTACCAAAGAATTGTTGTATATAGATGCGATTGAAGAAAAGAACACCCGGTTAGAAGAAATTGCGTGGATACAGTCGCACACGGTTAGGGCACCATTAGCAAGAATTATGGCCCTTGTGGATATGCTTGGCAATGAAGCAAAGCAAAACGTAATTACAAAGGAAGACATACAAAAACACATTCAAACTTCTGCTGCAGAACTCGATAATATTATACGGGAGATTACAGCAATGTCTGACAAAACAAATTTATAAGGAATGAGTGAGAGAGAAATTTTAGTTATTGATGATGACCCGATCATATTGATGATTCATCAGGCGGTTTTAGAATCGGCCCTGCCAGATTCTACCTGCAAATATTTTGAAGACGCAGGCGATGCACTCCTCTACATGGAAGAGCAAAAAGAACAGTGTAAAAAATTTCTGCTTCTGCTGGATATTAATATGCCAATGATAAGCGGCTGGGATTTGGTTGAAGAAGTAAGTGCCAGCGTTTTTAAGGAAAATGTTTCGGTGGTAATGGTTACTTCCTCTATAAACGAACGTGATAAACAAAAGGCAAATACCTACGATAATATTTACGATTTTATTAGCAAACCTTTGAAGGAAGAGCACCTTGAAAAGTTGAAACAAATAAAAGAAATTACCGATTTTATTGCGCAGTAAAAAATTTTAATCTCAAAATAAAATGAAACCATCTGAAAAAACAGCCTATAGTTGCGTAATTCTCGACGACGACCCGTTAAGTGTTTTCCTGTTGGAAAGTTATTTAACTAATATTGATAAGCTAGCTTTGAAGGGCACTTTTACCGATCCGGTGGCTGCAATGGCGGCATTTCAAAATTTTGAGCTAATCGATTTCCTGTTTCTTGATATTGGGATGGAGGTATCTGGACTAGATTTAGCAAGGATGCTGAAAAAAAAGGCCAGGTATATTATTTTTGTAACCGGGCATGAAGAGTACGCTGTGAAAGCCTTCGAAAATGGTGATGCATACCTGATAAAACCTGTTGATTTTGATACAGTGCTAAAAACGATTAATAACCTGATTAGTAAAAACCTGACTAGGAACCGTTTGAAATAACAAGATTGTGTTTATCAAAATTATTATTATTGATTAAGCGTCGTCGTTTGCGCTTAATCGTATGTCTTTAAACCTACCTCATCTGTATTAAAACATTGTTCCCAAATCTGCAATGATTTCTTCAAAAATCTGCTTTGGAAAACACTTTTTACGCTAAACCTAAGTGTAAAATTTACACCTGAATTTTAACTTCATTATAACTTCATAATTCTATGGTTATTTCGTATCAGAATTAATCAACGGATAGCCCTAGTTTATTGAAGTCTCTCGTCTGCACTTGCAGTATCGTCTTTTATAGATTAACTATCTGAAGGTTAATAAGAAAAATAAATCAGATAAAACTATCAGTAAAAAGATGAAGAGAAATGTCATGTTCCTTGGCCTGTGTGCTTTACTCTACGTAACAGGTTGTACCGAGAAAAAAGAAGAAAAAGAAGAAGTAGCAACATATGCGGTAACTTCGCCCGTAAAAATTGATACCTCTTTTACGAAAGAGTATGTTTCGCAAATTAAATCTGTGCGAAATATCGAAATCCGTGCCCTTGAAAAGGGTTACCTCCAAAACATTTATGTAGATGAAGGGCAGCATGTGCATGCCGGGCAGGTTCTGTTTAGAATCATGCCTAAAATGCTTCAGGCTGAACTTTTGAAGGCACAGGCAGAAACTAAAGCTGCAGAAATTGAGCTGGAGAATACAAAATTACTGACCGATAAGAATGTCGTTTCTAAAAATGAACTTGCAATGGCAAGAGCAAAACTGCAGGGCGCTAATGCAGAAACAGCGATGGCCAAGATGCATTTGGCATTCACAGAAATAAAGGCACCTTTTGATGGCACCATCGATCGCATTCCTTTGAAATTGGGAAGTATGGTAGATGAAGGCGCTCTGTTAACCAGTCTCTCCGATAACAGTCAGGTTTTCGCTTATTTTAATGTTTCCGAACCAGAATACCTAAGTTACCAATCGGCTGCAAAGGCCAAAGGACAGCAGGAGGTAGGTTTGTTACTTGCAAATAATGAAATGCTAAAATCGAAAGGTAAAGTTGAAGTTATTGAAAGTGAATTTAACAATGAAACGGGCAATATAGCCTTCCGTGCCAGGTTTAACAATTCGGATAACTTGCTTAGAAATGGCGAAACCGGCAAAATTCAGATGGTTGTGCCCTTAAAAAATGCAATTGTTATTCCACAGAAAGCAACATACGATATCCAGGACAAAACATATGTTTTTGTTGTAGATAGCAAAAATAAAGTTCATTCAAGAGCAATTACTGTTGCCAGCGAATTACCAGATTTGTATGTTATAAGCGATGGTTTAGCACTTGGAGATAAAATATTGCTCGAAGGCGTACAGAAGGTTAAGGATGATGACAAAATCGCCTATAAATTCCAGAATCCCCAAGAAGTTATCAAACAGTTAAGATTGAAAACCGAATAATCTTAAACCCTCATACTTAATTTATGTTTAGCAAATTCATACAAAGGCCCGTCCTTTCTATAGTTATATCGCTTGTAATCGTGTTTCTTGGTGTGCTGGCAATCAGCTATCTGCCAGTTACGCAGTTTCCATCTATTTCGCCACCTAAGGTTAATATTACTGCAGAATATCCTGGAGCGAACAACGAATTATTAATAAAATCAGTTGTCATTCCGTTGGAGCGGGCCTTAAATGGTGTTCCCGGTATGAAATATATTGCATCCGATGCAGGTAATGATGGCGAAGCGTCTATTCAGGTAGTGTTCAATCTGGGTACCGATCCTAACCAGGCATCATTAAACGTTCAAAATCGTGTGGCTGCGGTAACGAATAAACTTCCTCCATTGGTTGTTCGGGAAGGGGTTAAAATTACCCGGGAAGAATCTAACATGTTGATGTACATTAACTTGTATAGTAAAGACCCGAAAATGAACCAAAACTTCCTATACAATTTTGCAGATATTAATTTACTTGCAGAGCTAAAAAGGATTGATGGTGTAGGTTTCGCCGATATTCTTGGTGACCGGGATTATGCAATGCGTATCTGGCTAAAACCCGACCGCATGCAGGCCTATAAAATTTCTGTTGATGAAGTGATGAAAGCGCTTGATGAACAGAGTTTAGAAGCATCGCCCGGTAAAACAGGTGAGAGTTCTGGAAAAAGATCGCAGGCTTTTGAATATGTTTTAAAATATTCTGGCCGATTTAACACCAAAGAAGGTTATGAGAATATTGTTTTAAGAGCAAATGCCAATGGCGAAATGCTGCGCTTAAAAGATGTTGCCGATGTAGATTTCAGTGCTTCTGCTTACAACCTATATTCAACATTAAACGGAAAGGCTTCGGCGGCGATTGTGTTAAAACAATCGTACGGTAGTAATGCAAGCCAGGTAATTAAAGATGTTAAGGCCAAAATGGCTGAGATTAAGGCAAGTTCGTTTCCTAAAGGATTGGATTATGAAGTAAGCTACGACGTTTCGAAGTTTCTGGACGCATCGATAGAAAAGGTTATCCACACACTTGTGGAAGCATTTATTCTGGTAGGCTTAGTTGTATTTCTCTTCCTTGGCGACTGGCGTTCTACCGTTATTCCGGCTATTGCAGTTCCGGTTTCCCTTATCGGAACATTTGTATTTATGTCGTTTTTTGGAATCACGCTGAATTTAATAACCTTGTTTGCGCTCGTGCTTGCAATTGGTGTTGTTGTGGATGATGCGATTGTTGTTATTGAAGCTGTACACGCAAAAATGGAAAACGATCCAAAATTGTCTGTACTCCGGGCAACACAGGAAGCCATGAAGGAAATAAGTGGTGCCATTATCGCCATTACCTTCCTTATGGCATCGGTTTTCATTCCGGTAACATTCATGTCCGGGCCGGTTGGTATTTTTTACCGTCAGTTCTCCATTACCATGGCAACCGCGATTATCCTTTCGGGTATTGTTGCCTTAACCCTCACACCGGCTTTATGTGCCATCATGTTGAAAAATAATCATGGTCATGCTAAAAAGAAAACCATTGTAGATAGATTTTTAGATGGGTTTAACCGCGGTTTCGCGAAACTATCAGGCAAATACGAACTGGTTTTAACAAAGGTTGTTAGCAGGAGATTAGTAACCTTCGGGGTTTTAATTTTATTCTGCCTGGGTATTTGGGGCTTGAGTGGCAGCGTACCGTCAGGCTTTATTCCTAACGAAGATCAGGGTATGGTTTATGCAATTATTCAAACCCCGCCCGGATCTACTTTGGAACGTACCGACCAGGTTGCAGAGCGGTTACAAAAAATGTGTGAAGGCATTGATGGCGTGAAATCGGTATCTTCTCTCGCCGGTTATGAAATCCTGACAGAAGGTACGGGCTCAAACTCGGGAACCTGTTTAATAAACCTTAAAGACTGGGATGAACGTAAAGGTTCTGCTCAAGACATCATTAAGGAACTCGAAGAAAAATCTAAATCGATTCCGGGTGCAACAATCGAATTTTTCCAGCCACCCGCAGTTCCGGGTTATGGTGCGGCAGGAGGTTTTGAACTTCGTTTGCTGGATAAGGCGGGTAGTGGCGATTATAAAAAGATGGAAACAGTTGCTAACGATTTTGTTCGCGAACTTAATAAACGCAAAGAGCTATCCTCTGTGTTTACATTTTATAGTGCCAGTTTTCCACAGTATATGCTAAATATTGATAATGATATAGCACAGCAAAAAGGAATTACCATTGATAACGCAATGAACACGCTTTCTACATTTGTCGGCAGTAATTATGAAACTAGTTTCATCAAGTACGATCGCCAGTATAAAGTTATGGTGCAGGCTTTGCCACAATACAGAGCTTTACCCGAAGACATTTTAAAATTATCGGTTAAAAATGATAAGGATGAGATGGTTCCGTTTTCAGCTTTTATGAAAATGCAACGGGTTTATGGTCTTTCAGAAATCACAAGACATAACATGTATAATGCTTCCGAAATTAGCGGTCAGTCTGCACAGGGTTATAGTTCCGGAGAAGCCATTGCCGCGATAACTGAAGTTGCCAAAAAGACTTTACCAAGAGGTTTCGGTATCGATTGGGCGGGTATTTCTAAAGATGAGGTATCGAGAGGTAATGAGGCGATATACATCTTTTTAATCTGTCTTGGCTTCGTTTACCTGGTGCTGGCGGCACAATACGAGAGTTTTATATTACCGCTTTCTGTAATTTTATCACTTCCCGTTGGGATTTTTGGCGCCTTCCTTTTCCTCAAAATTCTAGGTCTGGAAAACAACATTTATGCGCAGGTAGCCATGGTAATGCTGATTGGTTTGCTGGGTAAAAACGCCGTGTTAATTGTTGAGTTTGCCACACAAAGGCAGGCACAGGGGGCCACGGTTCTAAAAGCAGCCATGGAAGGTGCAGGTGTTAGGTTCAGGCCAATTTTAATGACTTCGTTTGCCTTTATTGCCGGTTTAATTCCACTGATGATTGCCAGCGGCCCTGGTAAAATAGGAAACAGAACGATTGGTTCTGCCGCGGCTGGTGGTATGCTTTTCGGAACCATTTTCGGTGTCGTTATCATCCCAGGATTATACTACGTATTTGGAACAATTGCAGCAAAACATAAGCTGATTAAAATTGAAGAAGAACATCCATTAACTGAAGAAATAGAAGATAATGTTTAAAAGAAATATTTATAAGTGCGTTGGCCTGTTAATTATTTGCGCTACGTACTCGGCATGTAAAGTTCCTGATTTTGCACAACGCGATGAGCAAAAAAACCTGCCAATGGGTTTCAGCAACTCATCTGACAGTACAAATACTGGCAAAATACAGTGGAAACAGTTCTTTACCGACCCAAATCTGGTTAGTTTAATCGATACTGCCCTGAAAAATAATCAGGAATTAAATATTACCCTGCAGGAGATTGAAATCGCTAAGAATGAAATCAAAGCCAGAAAGGGCGAGCTATTACCAACTGTGGGCTACAGGGTTGGTGCTGGATTAGAGAAAGTTGGCCGCTACACTAGTTCTGGCGCTGGTGATGCATCTACCGACATTACGCCGGGTAAGGAAGTGCCCGATGTGCTGCCTGATTATGCTTTCGGCTTGCAGGCAAACTGGGAGGCCGATATTTGGCACAAACTACGCAATTCAAAAAAGGCTGCGGTAAATCGCTACCTTTCTACCGTAGAAGGCAAAAACTTCGTAATTACCAACCTGGTTGCAGAAGTGGCCAATGGCTACTATGAGTTGCTGGCTTACGATAACCAGCTGGCTATCGTAAAACAAAACATTGCCTTACAAACCAATGCATTAGAGTTGATGAAAATTCAAAAACAGGCAACACGGGTAACTGAACTGGCGGTAAGAAAATTTGAAGCGGAGGTGTTAAATTCAAAAAGTTTGGAGTTTGATATTGAACAGAACATTACAGAAAGTGCAAATAAGATTAACTTTCTGCTAGGTCGCTATCCTCAGCCAATCGTTCGGGATAAAACAAGTTTTACGGATTTGGTTCCCCCAAGAGTACAGGCAGGTTTACCTTCGCAATTATTGGCAAACCGCCCGGATATAAAACAGGCAGAATTCGATTTAGCAGCAGCGAAATTAGATGTAAAGGTTGCTAAAGCCCAATTTTATCCTTCACTGGGCATTTCTGCCACAATTGGTTACCAGGCCTTTAATCCTTCATACCTGTTGAGAACGCCCGAATCTTTAGCTTATTCGTTAGCAGGGGATTTGGCTGGGCCGTTGATTAATCGTAATGCCATTAAAGCTGAATATTTAACAGCCAATGCAAAGCAACTTCAGGCCGTGTTCAATTATGAAAAAACGGTACTAAATGGCTATATCGAGGTCGCTAATCAACTTTCGAACATTACTAATCTTCAAAAAAGTTACGATTTGAAATCGAAACAAGTCCTTGCTTTAACGCAGTCAATCGATATCTCAAATGATTTGTTTAAATCCGCAAGAGCAGATTACTTCGAAGTTTTAATGACTCAGAGAGATGCGTTGCAATCAAAACTAGAATTAATAGAAACTAAAAAGCAACAACTCAATGCTGTTGTAAACATCTACCATGCACTTGGCGGTGGCTGGAACTAATAAAAACATTTATTATTCAACAAAGGATGGCTCTTTCAAGCCATCCTTTGTTATTTAATGGTAGAACTAAAATCGAAATACTTAAAACGCAAGTTTGTTATCTCGCAATTTCCGGCCTCGGTTGCTAAGGCAGCAAACTGTATTAGCTGGAAGAGTTACAAACCAATATTTTTAGATCAGCTTAACGCTAATCACTTTCTTTTTAAAGCGGCGGACTATAAAATACCTCAAGAACGGTACAGTTAAAACCAAGCTTTTTAAATAGGGATATGATTACCTCATTAACGTTTTCCTGCGAATCTATGCGCAAAATCTTATCGCAGTCGTATAGGTCCAGGTTCCAGTTCACGTTTGGAAAGTTAAGCATTGGCTTTAGCTTGTGCAGTTCAACTTCAGATTGCACATTAGTTTTAAATACAGAAATCATAAGCTTTGGTTTTACTTCAGGAAAGCTTTTTTCATGAAGATTTATCTACGTAGACGAGTCAAAAGAGAAAATACTTTAAAATTTAAATTTTTTTTAAAAAAACTAATGAGGGAAAAATATGTAGAGTAAGATGTACCCGGAAGGCTGTGTATTAAATTACAATTATGTTGCCTTTGCCGATTATAATCCATGTAACTTTAAGATTTAAAAGAAAACATATGAATACAGAAAAAGCGATACTTGCGGGCGGTTGTTTTTGGGGCGTAGAGGAATTGTTCAGACAACAGCCAGGCGTAATTTCAACAGTTGTTGGATATACCGGTGGCGATGTGCCCAATGCAACTTACAGAAATCACGGCACGCACGCGGAAGGAATCGAGATTATCTTTGACCCAGCGACATTATCCTTTCGGAAATTGCTGGAATATTTCTTTCAAATTCACAACCCAACCACAAAAAACAGGCAAGGTAATGACGTTGGCATGTCTTATCGCTCTGCTATTTTCTATTTAAACGATGAGCAGCGGGATATTGCAAACGCCTTGATTTCAGAGATGGATGCGTCAGGGAAATGGCCTGGAAAAATTATTACTGAGGTTGTTCCGGCTGGCGATTTCTGGAATGCGGAAGAAGAGCATCAGGATTACCTGCAGAAAAACCCTTATGGCTACACCTGCCATTATGAGCGCCCCGAATGGACCTTGTAAACTTATGAAACTACATTAAACTTTTCGCACCAATAACTGTCAAAAACATACACACAGCGAAAGGCTGAAGTTATTGTTTACTAAACGGTTAGGTTATGAAAAGAATGGTAAATCTGTTACTCTTATTAGTTATAGTAATTAATTTGAGTGCATGCGTAGTTAGAACCAGAGCACCAAGAGCGCATTGGGTTCCCGGACATTATAATGTTGGGCCACATGGCGGGCGTTACTGGGTTCCGGCACATCGCTACTAATCCGCGAAGCAAAATAGCGACACATTGATGTTGCTATTTTGCTTTACCAGCCATTAGTTCTGAACAGACAAATTAAACTTGCAATTATCGAAGCAATCAAATACATTTGGATACAGAAAAGCGTAATAGAGGGTAGCATCGTCTATCGTATTAACCGACTTTTTTCTTAACCTTTTTTATAATGAGTTAGGAGAAACTATAAGCGAACCTAATACAGTTCTTTATTCGTTAATCTTATTCAATTTTGTGGATTGCCACAACTTAAAAGTGATGCCTTGGCTGACCTTTTGTTAAACAACCCACGCCATTTTAGCCCATTGCAAAAGCAACGGGCTTTTTTTTTGAATAATTGATTTTTGTCAACTCATTTTTAACAACAATTCAGTTTTTGAGTGGGTTTATAGCGCATCTAGCCGTATTTTTATGGCTATAATGCTCAATCATGGACGAAGTAATCGAAAATCAAAAAATCAAATCGTTTTTTAAGAAAATTGAACTGGAATGGCCCGGCAAAATCGACCGAATAAGCTTTAAAACACAGGATCTGGTCTTTATTCATTTGAAGGATGAGATTTCTCCTGCCGAATTTGCTGAAAGCTTAATGCCTAAAGTAAATTTGTTTGTAGATTTCTGCGGCCCTTTAAAAATTTGCTTTTTAAATATCGATGGAGAAGGCAGCAGTAGCCTGGTATTTAATCGGGTTGCTTAATAACGGAAGCAAAATTGATTAAAGCCATTTAATTTCTCTGGTTATCTTTCAGTTAGCTCAAAATAGTTTCGAAACTAAGATTTTAATTTGCTATTGCAGTCTGAGTTCGTATTTTTGCCGATGGAAAGCTGGCAGAGTGGTCGAATGCGGCAGTCTTGAAAACTGTTGACTGTCATAGGTCCGGGGGTTCGAATCCCTCGCTTTCCGCCAAAGGGAAAAAACTCAAACGAGTTTTTTCCCTTTTTTCTTTTAGAATTTTCCAGAGCTTAATGGCCAATAAACACAAACGCTAATTTAATTTGTTGTCTGTCAAAACTGATGTTTAAAAATGGATGCATCGAAAATAGACCAGCAACGATTTCGGTTGCATGAAATTATTTATGAATCGAACACAAAAGCAGGTAAAGCTTTTGACGTAACCTTGTTGTTCGCGATTTTTGCGAGCATTATGGTGGTTATGCTGGATAGCGTGGTAAGCATACACAAACACCATGGCAACCTTTTTAATATTTTAGAATGGGTTTTCACGGCGCTTTTTACAGTTGAGTATTTTCTGCGTTTAATCAGCATTAAAAAGCCATGGCAGTATGTTTTCAGTTTCCTGGGTTTGATTGACTTAATCTCGCTGATTCCTTCTTATCTGAGTATTTTTATCCCCGGAGCGCAGGCGCTACTGGTGTTTAGGGCGCTTCGTTTACTGCGGGTTTTCAGGATTTTTAAGTTGGGTACCTTTCTTACTGAAATTAATTTTTTAACTACAGCATTAAAAGGCAGTGTTCGAAAAATAAGCATCTTTCTGTTAACAGTACTAACGCTTACTGTAATTTTAGGCTCGATTATGTATTTGGTTGAAAAGCGGGAAAACGGCTTTTCAAATATCCCCGAAAGCATTTACTGGGCAATTGTTACCATTACAACTGTTGGTTACGGGGACATTTCCCCGGTTACGCCTATTGGAAAGTTTGTAGCGTCAGTTGTGATGCTGATTGGTTACGCAATTATTGCCGTACCCACCGGAATTATAACACATGATATTGCATTGGCCGCCAAACAGAAAAAGGAACTTCTCGAATCATGCCCTTCCTGCGGTAGGGAAGGACATGAAAATGATGCGTTGTTTTGTAAGTTTTGCGGTTCGTCGCTATACAGATAACGTCTTTAAGATTTCTTCCGGGCTTTTTTTACATCCGAATTTTCTCCGAGAAGTAATGTTGCCATCAGCTCGAATTTTTCCGGATTTTGGTTGTATTCTTCTTCTATCGTTTGCCATTTCTGAAGTTCAACCTTCGCGTTTTCAACTTCAACTTTTAAAAGTTCTATTTTATTTTGCAATAACTTGCTAATATTTTGATTTGCCATGTTGCAAAATTAATAGCTTCCAACTGCATTAATTATAGTAAGTAGTCATAAAAAATGTAAGTAGCTGTTTTACAGTATTAAAAAAAACAGGATTTAGCTGCTTGCCAGTGTAACAAAATTTTATCAAACAAAATTTAAAATAGCTTGTCTTTTTTATGTACGAAAACTAATAACCATGATAAATACATTCGACTTTTCTAGTTATTTAAAAGGAACAAAACTTGCTGCCGATAATGTAAAAATGCAGGTGATACAGGAAAATCAGGCTGATTTAAAAGAACAGCGGGAACGATTGTTAAAATGTCTTTTAGACCATTTGAATAATGAAACCGATTCAATTGAATAACATTGCTTTGTTCCGCATAGCTAATTCTTCAACAACTTCTTTGCCTTAAATAAATTGTCTGTAGACTGCAGAATTTTATCTTTAAGCTTTGGGTTATAACCCGGGTGAGTTTTTAGAAAGTCTGTAACAACCTGTTCAGCTTCTGCCGACTGATAACTGCCAAATGTTGCAGATAACCAGGATTGCGGAAAGAAAATATCGCCGGTTTTCTGGATTTCTTCTAATAGTTTAAGGCTTTCTGGCAAATATTTTATTGAGGTATTTTGTCTCAGCGGATGGTGCAAATAAGAAAGCGCAGTAGTTACAAACGACTCTTTTGCCCTGTTTTTTCTTTCTTTTAAACTGAAGAAAAAACTATCTCTTACGGCCTCCACCGAAGAAAGGGCTGGTATCAAAAACATTAGCCTGGCTTTTCTGTCGGTGTTCGTAATTCTTTGCAATTGCTGATTTAAAACGTTTTTGGCTGTGTCAGCTTTTAATGCAATCGATAAAGCCAAACCCGTATAATCTTCATCAATCAATTTTACACCCACAGGTGCTGTTTGCGTTTCCCAAATGTTATAGATTTTTTTAGCTGCTGAAGCGCTTAAATAAATATTCTGATAAGTATTAAATAAAATCTTTTTGTTATTGGGCGCAGTCTGATGTTCCATTGCCTGCCAAATCGCGTCTTCCAAGGTTTTGCTCAGGGCAAGGCGATCACTCGGCCGGGTAAAGTTCCAATATAAACTTGTTAAATAACCAGTTAAAAGGCGCAAATTCATTTCATTTTGCTCCTTCGATAAGCCGATCGTTAGAAATCTTAGAAGTCTCTTGGGATCTAAGGATTTGCCTGCCAGCGTGTTTTCGTACGCATTTATATAAACTGATGCACGCTCCAAAGGACTTTTAAGTTCATCGAAGTTTTCCAACATCATCATTTCCTCCGGGAATATTCCGTAACCCATTCCATCGGCGTTAAAGAGTACAAATGATGGCTTCGCTAAACCTTTTGCTTCAATTAAATCAATAGATGCATTTTTTATATTAACAGAAATCGTTTTACTGTAGGTGGGGTAGAAAAGTTTAACACTAAATAGCTGAGGCCAGATTCTTGCGTTTCCGCTTTCTGGCTTTTGAGAAATCGTCAAACTACTTATTTTATTCTCCTGATAATTTATGTTGTAGTTAAAAACCGGCCGACCGGGCAAATTCACCCAGACTTTATTCCATTCTTCTAAATTAGTTTTACTGTATTTGTTCAGGATAGCAATAAGTTCTGTCCAGTCGGCATTATTGTAGCTGTATTTTTTTAAATATTCTCTGATGCCTTTCTGGAAATTTTCTTTGCCCATAATCTGCTCCAGTTGTCGCATCATAATCGGTGCTTTGTGGTAGATGATGTTGCCGTACATAGAACCTGCATCCTGTAAATTATCCAACTCTTGCCTAATCGGATTTGCGCCTGCAGTTCTGTCGATACCATAAGCAGCAGGGTAGTGGTCTTGAAGGAATTTTAAGTCGAAGGTATTTTTACCCATCAGGTTTTCGGTAACTTTATCGGCCATAAAATTTGCGAACACCTCTTTCATCCAAACATCATTAAACCACCTCATGGTAACCAAATCGCCAAACCACATGTGTGCAGTTTCATGCGAAATCAGGTTTGAGCGTGAAATGAACTGATCGCGGGTTGCGCCCTCATCTAAAAACAGTGCTGATGATTTATATTGAACTTCTCCAGGATGTTCCATTCCCCCGAACTGAAAGTCGGGTATGGCTGCAAAGCCAATTTTTTTAAATGGAAAGGGTATGCTTGTCCAGTTTTCTAAGAATTGGATTGCGTCTTTGTGCGCAATAAAAACCGAATCTACACTGAGCCTGAGCTTTTTGTCGTCAGTTTCCCTGTGAAGGAATTCCATAGACCGGTTACCAAATACCTTTTTTAAAGCACTAAATTTTCCGGCAGCAAATGAAAAAAGATAAGTTGGAAGTAAATCTGATTTATCGAAACTGTAAGTATTACCCAAACTTGTAGCAATTGAGTCTTTTTTATTGCCGTTTGCAAGCACTTTCCAATCTTTTGGCACCGTCAAACTTAATAAAAACCGTGCTTTCAGGTCGGGCTGATCAAAACATGGAAAAACAGTTCGGGCATGGTCTGGAACAAATAAAGCGTATAAGTAATCAGAATTTCTATTTAGCGATTCATTGCCTGCGATGAACTGAACGGCAATATTGTTTGATGATTTTCGAAGGTGTTGTTTATCAATTATCAGATGCTCCTGTTCCAGTCTAATTTCACTCGGTTTACCGTTAACGGATACACTTTTAATGTGCGTTACGTCCTGCTTAAAATCCAGCTGTAGCAACGGGGGCAAATCCTCCAAATTAAAAGTGATTTCTTCATTAGCCAAAATATCAGCGCTTTTGTCGGCAGGGATGTTGAAATGAATTTTGTATTGAATATCGCTAATCATCGCTTTGCGATATTTTGCCAGTGATAAGGAAACTCCAGTTGTAACTAGCGGATTTGGTAGTTTTTGAGCGGATAAACCTGAACTTAACAGCAACAGGGTGAAAAGGAAACAGATTAAAAATTTCGACATAAATTTAAAATTATGGAGTCAACATTTGGGCAATTGTGCCGTAGCCCATCCAAATCATGGTTAAAACCACTACGCCGCCGGCAACTGTGAGCCAAAGTGGTTGTTTATAGCCAAAAACAATTTTTGTGCGATAAGCAGCAACCAACATTACGCCGAGGGCAATTGGCAGGATTAATCCATTTATTGCGCCAACGGTCAGTAATACCTTTATCGGCTTTCCAATTATCACAAAAATAAGGCAGGAGATTAATATAAAAACGATAATAATTTCCCGGTTGTACTTTAAGATTAACGGGTGAAAACTTTTAATGAATGAAACCGATGTGTAGGCAGAACCAACAACTGAAGATATTCCTGCTGCCCAAATAACGATACCGAAAACTTTATAACCAAATTGGCCGCTCGCCAGTTTAAAAACCGATGCTGCAGGATTTGCGGGGTCTAAACGTGCACCAGTGCTCACCACACCAAGCGCTGCAATAAAAAGGAGCAATCGCATTACCGAAGCCAAACCAATTGCACTTAAGGCACCTTTGTTTACCGCAGACAGATTATCGATGCCAGTTTGACGGGCATCCAGTAAACGATGAGCACCCGAAAAGGTAATGTAACCACCAACGGTACCGCCAACAATTGTGAGTACAGCTGTAAAACTGAACTGTGTTGGATTTACGGAGCGAATTGCGGCTTCTGCAAGCGGAGGATTGCTGACCCAGGCGATAAATAAAGCCAGAAAGATTTTCAGGATGCCCATGGTTTTAGCAAATGCATCCATCGCTTTGCCGGCTTCTTTGTATATAAATATGCCGATAGCAATAATCGCACTAATTACGGCACCCTGGCCAACACTTATGCCAAACAGTACATTTAAACCTAAGCCGGCGCCGGCAATATTCCCAATATTAAATGCAAGGCCACCCAAAAAAACAAGAAAGGAAAGAAAGTAGCCCAATCCCGGAAAAACTTTGTTCGCAATATCCTGGGCGGGTTTATCGGCCACTGCAATTATACGCCAAATGTTCAACTGAGCAATGGCATCGAGCACAATAGATAACAAAATAACGAACGCAAAGCTGGCACCCAACTGTTCTGTAAAAACGGCAGTTTGAGTTAAAAAACCAGGCCCGATGGCTGATGAAGCCATTAAAAAAGCCGCACCAACTAAAACACTCCAGTTGTATTTTCTTTTCATTTTTTATGCGACTGAATAATAATACCGGCAGCCTTTAATTGTTTAGAGATTAGTTTTGCAAACTCTACTGCATGCTGCCCGTCGCCATGGAGGCAAAGCGTTTCTGCTTTTAAAGCTATTTTCTGCTTATCTGTTGCGATAACACATTGATCTTTCACCATCATCAAAACCTGGCTCAAAGCCACCTGTTTATCCGCAATGATTGCGTTCTCTTCACTTCTAGGCGTAAGTTGTCCGTTGGGTTGGTAAGTGCGGTCTGCGAAAACTTCCGATCCCGAAGGCAAGCCAATTGCTTCGGCGGCTTTTATCATTTCGCTTCCTGCAAGGCCATAGAAAATCAAACCCGCGTCGAAATCAAAAATGGCCTGGGCAATTGCTTTTGCCAAACCAGTATCAGTGGCCGCCATGTTGTATAATGCGCCGTGTGGCTTTACGTGATTGAGTCTTCCGCCGGCAGCTTTAACAAATCCGTGCAGCGCACCAATTTGGTACAGTGTAATTTGGTAAGCTTCAGTTGCGCTAATTTTCATAGCCCGTCTGCCAAAACCCTGCAAATCTGGTAAGCCTGGATGTGCGCCGATCGCAACACCTTTTTTTATGGCCAGATTTACCGTTCGCTGCATCACTTCCGGGTCGCCTGCATGGAAACCGCAAGCAATGTTAGCCGAGGAAATGTAATCCATTAAAATCTCATCGTTAGGCATAAAGTAATTGCCAAACGCTTCGCCCATGTCACAATTTAGGTCAATACTCTGCATTAAAAATAGTTTAGCTTAAGAATTTGTTTTTAACCGCGAGTTTAATTTTTTGTAATATTTTTTCCTGCTGAATATACAGCATTTCTGCTTCATCAAAACTAATTTCGGTAAAACAGATGGTGTCGTTTGGTTTTAGCTGTGCGCAAAGCGATAGGTCAACTGCGGTAACTTGTCCAATTCTTGGATAGCCACCAGTTGTCTGGCAATCGGCCATCAACAAGATCATTTCGCCATTTCCGGTAACCTGAATAGTGCCCGGACAAACCGCTGTACTTAACAATTCATCTTGTTTGCGCTTTGATATTTTATCGCCCGAAATTTGAATTCCCATTCTGTTGCTATTTATACCGACGAAAAAATCTTTAGAAAGAAAGTTTATAATAGAATCAGGGCTAAACCAGGTAAATTCCCCGGCTGGAAAAACCCTCATCGTTTTTTTATCGGAAGGTAAAAGAGAGGAGCGGGGAATGAACCACGCAGGCCAGGAAATTTTAGGTCCTTTAATACTTGCTATTATTTTTTGCGATAAGGAACTGAGATTTTCGCCTCCCGATAGCCTGTCGCCAATTTTTAAACATCTTCCTTCCAAGCCCCCGAAACCACCAAGTAAGTAGGTGCTTTTGCTCTTAAGCACATCGGGCACTTCAAATCCTCCGGCTATTGCAAAGTAAGTTGTTGCGCCTTCAGGATTGTTTGTCAACTTAATTAAGGTGCCGGCTGGGATAAAAACCGGTCGTTCTGACGGTATTTGTACGCCATCAGCTACCAGCATTGCACCATCTCCGGCGTAGGCAATTACAAGATCCGTTTCTGCTTTAAACGCTGCCGCGGCATAAGTAAATTCGATTGTTGCAGAATCCTCCTCGTTCCCTAAAGCAATATTTGCAATCCGGGCAGATAAATTATCCATTGCGCCGGAGATAGGTACAGCCTGGGCAAGGTAATTTTTCCGTCCGCCATCTTGAACGGTGGTTAATATGCCTGGTTTTAAAATGCTTATCGTCATCATTTCTCCAGCGCTTTAAATTCTTCTAAGTTAACCGATTTGAATTGCACCTCGTCGCCTGCTTTTAAAAGCGAAGGCTGTGAACGGTCTGAATCGAACATTTTCAATGGTGTTTGCCCGATAATTTGCCAGCCACCCGGCGTTTCCAAGGGGTAAATTCCAGTTTGTTTTCCGGCAATTCCGACACTCCCTGCTGCAACTTTTGCTCTGGGGACTAATTTTCTGGCAGTTGCCAGTCGTTCATCCATTCCACCCAGATAAGCAAAGCCAGGTACAAAGCCAATCATGTATACCTTATAAATTTGACGGGTATGGAGGTCGATAACTTCATCAACAGATAATTTAGCATTCCTTGCAACCTCATCTAAATCCAAACCATAATCGGCAACGTAGCAAACAGGTAGTACAATGCGTTTTGGAGTAAAATTCCGGCCATCCAACTTACTATTATCGCTCAGCGACTTTAAATAATGTGATACCTTTTCAAAGCCGTTGTCGCCACAAAGCTCACTACTACTTACCTCTAATAGATTGTAAAAAATACTTAACGTGGTATAACCCGCAACACATCCCTTAAAACCTGGAAAAGGATTAGCTTCGAGCAGCAAATTGAAGCGGGCGATTTTAGCAGCTGTTGGTTCTGCAATTTCGCTCCCGAAAGTAAGCGTAACTGCCTGCTCGCTTAGCGGATAAATCTTGAAATCAAATTCAGAGAATAAAGTCGACAATGCTATACATTAATGTTTCCGCTCTGAATATATAAATTTCAATCCTTTTTAGGTGCAATTTTATTTCATTAATCAACAGTAAGTTACCGCACGGAGGGTAAATTTATATCCTAAATATTTGCTTGCTAAAAATATTAGTATATTTTTGCCGTTGTAACAGTAGTTTATTTGTTGATGCTATTGTTCCAAAAAGATTAATTGAAGATTATATATGACGGTTACCGTACTTGCCATTACAGAAACTGATTTTGTACCGGATATTTCGCTTTCCAAAATAATGAATGAACGACTTAAGCAAGCCGCTGCCGAACTGCAGGATATTCATTTGCAGGCTATGCTTTCTGTTGGGCAACCGAAAGATGATCTGGTAATTTACATAAGTTACAATCCAAAATATACGATTCGTTTTCGCGTGGTAAATGATGTGCCGGAAGAAGTTGAAAATTTTGTTGCTTACACCTGTGGTAATCTTGGCTATATAAAATGGAAAACCAATGTGGTGAACATTTTTAAAGGAAATGAATAGGAGTGAAGAAAATCTTATTACAGAATTTCCGGATGCTGCTGCGTTAAGTCTGCCACCGCTTTGGGTTCCGGAGAAATATCATAAAGAAAGTGTATGGCATAGAAACTGGAAGAAAGCTTTTCCGCTGGAGTATAGGGAAAAAAGTTTTTGTTGCCAAACCACAGGCGAGTTACATCGTGCAGATGTGTATACACCTTGCGGCACCGCAATAGAGTTTCAGAACTCGCCAATAAGCGTTGCTGAGATGAAGAGCAGGGAAGCTTTTTATCCAAAGATGATTTGGATACTGAATGGAAAAAAATTCAAAGGCTTTAAGATTTTAAAGAACCTGCCTCACCCGGATGATCCAAAATTAAAAGACTACGAATTTAGAAAAAGCGACCACCTTTCTATGGTTAGGAAGGCTGATGTTTTAAGGGCGGTTGAAGTCCCGAAGGTTTTAAATTTCTACCATCCAGAAATAAAGGGTGTAAGCATTACCTCAAATTTTTATCATTTTTGCTGGAAACAGCCTCATGCTGTATGGTTTTCCGCAACAGCACCAATAATTGTTGATTTGGGAGGACATTTTTTATACCGCATGCGGGTGAGAAAGCAACTTTCGGGCGATTATCCGTTTCTGGAAATGATTAACCGAAAAACTTTTATAGAGCGCTATGTTTGTTTTGGTTAAAAATATTTATCTACACTTAACCCGTAAGTTAAATTTAAGTTTTCCCGCCCTGTAATGTTTAACTTGTTGTAATTTAAGGCTGTTGTTAAACTAATCCACTTTCTGATTTTAAGGCCTAAGGTTGTTGCAGAACGAATAATGTAATCGCCTTTTCTGGCATAAGAATTTTGCAAAAAGTGGCTTCCATCTATTGTGATGATATCTTTAATTAAAAAATGATATTGCAACCTCAGCGAATTTCGAAGTGTTGTATAATTTTCCAGTTCAACCAAACTGCTTTTATCAAACAAAATTCCATTACTTAAATTGATGTACGCATTCGGTTTATCGATAAAGTTGTAAGCGATGCCAACACCGGCAAGTAATTGGTTTTTAATCTGCAGGGAATAACTGGTGTTGTAATTAGCCAAACCCCAATAGTAAAAATGCGGAAAGGTTTTGTACAGGTTAAAGTTCATCGTTGTTGAGAAATCGTTGTTGCTTAATGCACTATTTTGCTTACCGTAAAGCCATGTGCTGCTGCTATTTAAAACGATACTTTTCTTCTTCAAACCAAAATTCAAACTGTTATTTAGAAGGTATGCGTTCTCGTTATTTGTTCGGTTTACCGAACCCGAGGATGACAGCACGATGTGGTAATTGGTAGAATCCGTAAACTGGCCGAAGGCGTTTGAACCCACAATGGAAAGCAAAAAACTCAAAAGTAACTTCATACCTCCTTTAACAGATTTTTTCAGCCTGATGTTTGCTAATTAATCAAACTAAGTATGAACTGTTTCCATACCGTCATTTGTTTTAGGATAACCTTTGAATGGATATATAAACAATATTTTTGTGCTTTATTATTCCCGCTATGTTAGAAAATACCTTAAAAAATATACCTTATTCAGTTCTCGATCTTGCCACTGTTTTAGACGGCCATACTGCTGCAGATACCTTTAAAATGAGTTTAGAAATTGCACAGCAGTCCGAAACATTGGGCTACAAAAGATATTGGTTTGCCGAGCATCACAACATGGCTGGAGTTGCAAGTTCGGCACCGGCGGTTTTGATAGGTTTTATTGCCGGTGGTACAAAGACCATTCGCGTTGGTTCTGGAGGAATAATGTTGCCGAACCATGCGCCGCTAATTGTTGCAGAACAGTTTGGAACACTTGCGTCACTTTATCCAAACCGAATTGATTTAGGCCTTGGTCGGGCTCCGGGAACGGATCAGGTTACGGCTTTAGCCATCCGGGGCGAAAATTTTAATGCTGCGCATAGCTTTCCACGTGATGTAGAAAAACTCCAACAATTATTTTCCGGAGATAACCGCACATCAAACGTTCGGGCAATGCCTGGCGAAGGTCTTGAGGTGCCCATATGGATTTTAGGATCGAGTACAGATAGTGCAAGGTTAGCAGCCGAGAAAGGCTTACCTTATGCCTTCGCAAGTCATTTCGCTCCCGCATATTTTGAGCAGGCAATTACAATTTACCGGAATAATTTTAAGCCCTCTCCATTTTTGAAGGAGCCTTACGTTATGGCCTGCGTAAATGTTGTAGCCGCCGATACTGATGCGGAAGCTGAGGTTTTGTCTAGTTCGGTAAAAAGAATGTTTCTAGGCGTAATTACCGGCAGGCGGGAAATGCTTAAGCCGCCTGTAGAAAATATTAACGCGTATTGGGATCAATTAGAAAAAGAAGCCGTTGAGCAAATGTTGTATTATTCATTCATTGGGAGCCAAAGTACAATTAAGGCCGATTTGGAGCGCTTCGTTTCAAAATTTGGCGTAAATGAAATCATGACCACATCCCATATTTACGATTATGACGCAAAGCTTCGTTCCAACAAATTACTTGCTGAAATATTTCAATAAAATTAATTAGCGGAAAACTTTTTAAGCTGTTCCAGTTGGGTTTTCGCGAACATTTTAAGCTCCGGGTCGCCAGATTGTGCTTCTTTCTGGTAAATCGAATTTAATTGCGCTAAGCTTTCCTTCAAATTACCTAAATATGCGCTGTCGAATTTAGTACCTGAAAGGGAAGCCAGCCCTGATGTTGCAGCTGGAGTAGCTGGCAAGTTTTTTGGACTTCTTGTTCCATTATTGCCAGCTTCGCCGGTTCCAGATTGATTCCGGCTCGTATCCCGCATATTTTCAGGTGCCGAATCTATCCGGCCATCAGGGCGCATGCCACCTAAAGGCTTGCTCATGGGTAAGGCAACATTTTTTCTTTTCGCCAGCGCCCTCAGTTCAGTATTACTTTTTGTAAAGTAATCGGCAAGTTTTTTAGCCAGCGTTTTAGTTTTATTTGTACCCGAATTTAGCGCCAGGCCCGCTGCCTCCATTTCTTTAATGTTTATGGCGTATGCAGTAGAAATAGTATTCGCACTATCCTGCTTGTAAATAATTTTAATTGGTGAATATTCAACGCGGTTTTTGGCCTGCGTTTGCCCTGCCGAAAGAATTAATGCAATGCCTGCAGCGAAGAAAGTTGAGTTTTTCATATCCTTAAGATGTTCTAAGATTATAACCTTCATACGTTTAAAAAGTTTTGTGATGTTAAAATCCATTGGTTAATTGGCTTATCTTTGTCGCTTCTATGAAATCGTACCTTAATTTGTTTGATTTTAAACAAAAAGTTAATTACAAAAATGAAATCCTCGCGGGTTTAACGGTGGCAATGACGATGATGCCGGAATCCTTGTCCTTTGCAATTCTAGCTGGTTTTCCGCCACTTGTTGGTTTGTATGCGGCTTTCATAATGGGCCTGATCACATCCATTTTTGGGGGGCGGCCGGGTCTTATTTCCGGCGGGGCAGGAGCCACTGTTATTGTGTTAATTGCTTTGATGAAATCTCACGGACTTGATTATGTTTTTGCTGCAGTTATTTTAGCTGGGGCAATACAAATCATAATTGGGCTGTTCAAGCTAGGAAAATTCATTAGGCTTGTTCCACAACCGGTTATGTATGGTTTTGTTAACGGACTTGCTGTTATCATTTTTATGGCGCAGTTGCAACAATTTAAGACCGTTGTGAACGGCCAGGTTAGCTGGCTTGCGGGTCCGGCATTGTTTATCATGCTCGGTTTGGTTTTGTTAACCATCGCAATTGTTGTATTGCTGCCAAAAATCACGAAGGCAGTTCCACCATCATTAGTCGCAATTATTGTTGTTTTCCTTATTGTCTTTTTCTTTAACGTAGATACCAAAACTGTTAAAGATATCGCCTCTGTTAGCGGCGGGTTTCCTCCATTTCACATTCCGAAAATTCCTTTCCATTTTGATACGCTTAAAATAATTTTTCCTTACGCAATTATTATGGCGGGCGTAGGTTTAACTGAAGGGCTGCTTACGCTTAATCTTGTTGATGAAATGACCGCTACAAAAGGGAATGGCAACAGAGAATGCGTTGCTCAGGGTACTGCAAATATTGTTAACGGGTTTTTCTTTGGGATGGGCGGTTGCCCGATGATTGCCCAGACACTTGTCAATTTATCGGCGGGCGCAAGAGCGAGATTATCAGGTATTATAGCTTCGTTTACCATTTTATTGATTATACTTTTTGGGGCGCCAATAATCGAGCGTGTACCCATGGCGGCACTCACCGGTGTCATGATAATGGTCGCTATTGGTACTTTTGAATGGGTTAGCTTCAGAATCATAAACAAAATGCCTAAACAAGATATCTTCACTGGCATTATCGTTGCCGCCATCACTATTTTTCTGCATAACCTTGCGCTGGCAGTTCTAATTGGTGTAATTATCTCAGCTTTAGTTTTTGCATGGGAAAGCGCAAAGCGAATTAGGGCCCGGAAATACCTGAATGATGCAGGCGTAAAACACTATGAAATCTACGGTCCGCTATTTTTTGCATCCGTAACTGCATTTAATGAAAAGTTCGATATCGCCAAAGACCCTAACGAAGTGGTGATTGATTTTAAGGAAAGCAGGGTTGCTGATATGAGCGGAATTGACGCGTTAAATAAACTAACAGAACGATATGCTAGCGTTGGAAAAACCTTGCATTTAAAGCGCCTGAGCAATGATTGCCGGTTGCTTTTAAAAAATGCAGAAGCCGTTATTGATGTTAATATTATGGAGGATCCAGAATACCTTGTTGCGGTAAAATAGTTAACGTGCCGCTAAACGCGGCACGTTAATGCTAAGGCTGGCCACTGCCACCAGCAGCACCATATATTTGTCCGGTAGAAAAACTTGCATCATTTGCAGCGAGTTGCACATAAATAGAGGCCAACTCTGCAGGCTGCCCTGGTCTGCCGAGCGGTGTTTCTTTACCAAACTCTTTTAACTTTTCTGGCGTTGAACCGCCTCCCATTTGCAATGGCGTCCAGATAGGACCTGGCGCTACACCATTCACCCGTATTCCCTTTGGTCCCAGTTGTTTCGCCAGCGATTTAACGTAGTTAGTTGTTGCGGCCTTGGTTTGGGCGTAATCATATAAATTACCAGATGGATCTGTTGCCTGAACTGATGTAGTGCCTATGATAGACGACCCGGGTTTTAAGTAGGGAAGTGCTGCCTTTATAATCCAGAATGGTGCATAAATGTTTGTTTTAATTGTCCAGTCGAACTGCTCACTGGTAATATCCATAATCGAATCGTGCGTTTGCTGTCTGGCGGCGTTGCTTACCAGAATATCAAGTCCGCCTAAACTCTTTGCAGCTTCATCAACTAGTCTTTTGCAGAAAGATTCGTCACGTATATCGCCGGGAATAGCAACCGCTTTTCTGCCGGCTTTTTTAATTAATTCAACAACTTCTCTGGCATCGGGCTCTTCTCTTGGCAGGTAATTTATCGCAACATCTGCACCTTCACGGGCATACGCAATTGCTGCAGCCCGTCCCATACCCGAATCTCCTCCCGTAATCAGGGCTTTTCTGCCTGCCAACCGACCAGAGCCTTTGTAAGTGGTTTCGCCATGATCTGGTTTTGGGTTCATCTCGCTGGTAAGCGCAGGCCAGGGTGCGTTAACATGTTGAAATGGCGGCCTTGGATATTTTGTTGTCGGATCCACCAAGCCATCTGCAGCAACAGAAAATGCTCCGGTCCTGGCCGAAGCATCAAAAACCGGGGTAGCGGCCACGGCAGCCAAGCCAAGACCAAGGCTTCCTATTGCCTTGCGTCTGCTAATTTTATTTTCTTCTTTCATGTTTTTGTTTACTAGATGTACTTAAAAAACCTATAAAACCATTTAAGGTTTAATAATTCGAAAAAAAATCCCTATAAAAGTTTTTTAAAAAAAATAAAACTATCTGTATAACAATCCGTTATTATGCTGTAAGAATTTAGTCAGTTCGTAATTTTGAAGGATTGATTAAGTTTTAAGTAGCCCTTCAGCTGAAAAGCAAAGGGCTTTGTTTGTATTATTGCCAAATAATTCACCTGATCCTTTAATCAAAAAAGTTGTGAGTTGTATTATAGCGTATACAAATTAATATTACAATTATTTTTATTATTGCGCCAAATTACAATTTAGCTTTTGTTGTATGCTTAGGAAAGGTACTATCACATCGATAGAAAATGATGGAAGAGGGATTATTACTGATGAGAATGATCAGGAAATTCCTTTTGAATTTGAAAGAAATATGTTGCAGAGTATAAAAGGAGCAACCGTAAGTTTTGATATAGAGTTGGGAAATGCAGGCCTGGTTGCAGTTGGAATACAGCTCATTATAAATCAAATGTAACTAAACTCAGGTTTGTTTGTAAGATTTAAGAATACTGAAAGTGTGATCAAAGTCGCTGCTGTTTACGTTTGAAAAATCGGGCATATTTAAATTTCGAGCCTGTAAAAAGTTGAGTAGATCTTTAATGTTTTGATTAATACTTTCGGTTTTATTGGAGCGCTTAAGCGCATCTATTTTAACTAAGCGAAGGGCAATTTCAGAGACATAAAGCTCGTTAGTATTTGTAATATTCAGTCCTTTATCTATTTCTGTTAAGGCACCTTCATAATTTTTGGTTTGGTTAAGAAAGTTTGATTTTGCAATATAGTATGCAGATTTTATATATGGCGTGTAATAGGTATTGCTTTCATTAATGAGTTTATCGAGGTATTTTATTAAACGCTGCGCCTGTTTGTGCTGATTCAGTTTGATGCAGATTTGAACAGAAAATATCAACAGAAACGACGAGAATATAGACGATCGCAAGTAAAAAATTTTTGGATATTTGTTTATAATCGCTTGTAAAAACCGCCCGCACTCTTCATAACTTCTATTGGTAAATAGCACTAAAACAACCAATCTATAAGTTATAATTTCTACACTTGTAATTTCCTCATTTCTTCTAGGCTCACTATTATATATTTCTTCACACAGGTGTAAAATCTTTGCATCAAGTGTTTTGCTCTTGTTAAGCTTATTGTTCAGTACGTTAGATAAATACAGAATTAAATCATAAGGATTTATTGGAAACATATCCTGCATGGTTTTGCTGTGTCTTTTTAAAACGTTCATGTTCTTAGTTAGGGCATTTCTGTCCATATCTATCACACAAACGCTGCATTCGATAACGTTCAGCAAAATTTGAATTTCTTCTTTGAAAACTTTCTCAGAAATTCTTTTTATCGTTTCCTTGTAGTTTTTACTAACAAGCTTTCCTAAAACTAAAATATCTATGAAGTGTATATCAATAGTCTGGGCGTTAAAATTTCCATCTCCCTTCTCCAGCTCAAACAGCGCCACATCGCAAATAAAATCAAACGCATTATTTTTTTCATCATTACTGAATGGTAGCCTAAAAATATGTTTAAGCGCCTGAATTTCATTTCTGTTCAGACAGAAACGGATGCTCCAGTTTAGCATAAGTGCCCTTAGCTCCGGCTCCAATTCGTAAACACTCAAAATTTCTTCAAAGAAGGCCTTGTCTGGCTTAAAGTTTACTTTTTCGGTAAGCTCCAGGAACAGAAAATAGGTGTATAAATCATCGTTTAAAAACTTGATTATTTCCGTTGGAATCGATGTTGTTAATCTTTTTTCTTCGATAAGAATCCCGTCATAAATCAACTCCTGATAAGCTTCCGGATAGCTTGAAATGTAATTTAAGAGTTTCTCTTTGGCAACGCGGTGGCAAACATTCCCTTTAGAAATGGAATTGCTGACTTGCTTCAGAATGAAAATTTTCTCAGTACTGTTTTTTGACAAAAATATTTTCTTCTCCAAAAAATAGTTTATCAGTTCGAGGCATAACAGGTAATTATCAAGCCTTATGGTGGTATGCTCCTGTTTTAATTTAAAATAAACCTGCAGCCAGAATGGAGTTGAAAATTGCTTAATAAGCCCCGGATGTAAATCCCCCTCATCGATTTTTCTTCCTTCTATGTGGCTGAGCGTATAGAAAATCTCCTCTTGGTTTAACAGCGGTACATTTGTGCCATTTTCATCATCGAAAAACAAACCTTTGTACCACGATTTAGTTAAAAATGCAGAGCCCGTAATGGCTGGTTGCATATTAATCCAGGTATTTACCCTCAACCCAATAACAATCTTCAGGAAATCGCATTCTGCAACACTGAATAGAAAATCAGTGAAAACTTCAAAGTATTTATTTTTTGATAGGAAGTGGTCTGTTCCATCAATAATTAAAACAAAGCGACCCTTTCGTTCTCTCGGGTTTCGTTTGAAATAGGCAATAAGTTCTGAAATACCAGCAAATTTAAACTCTTTTAGAAACCATTCCTTTAACGATAAATCGTTCTGAATAATTTCATTTATCGTTCCTGAATTAATTAACAGAACGATGTCGTTTTTGTAAATGGCGTGTTCACTATAGAAAAAATGCTCTACCAAATGCGCTATAAAAATCGATTTCCCCTGACCAGGTTGTGCGTTGATAGTTGTAAACTGGTAAGGTTTATTTAAAAAGTAGTCGAAATCAGCGTATAAAAAACTTCTGTTCGCTGTCGCGATGAAGGGGACGCCCGAGTTATTTTTTTTCGCGATAAGCGATACATCTGTAACCGCCTGACATCTTATCTTGAGGTCAGACCAGACATCATTTACATCTTCGATTTGATTTTTCTTGTCTTTACAAAATGAATCCCAATCGGTATAGCCGATATACTGGGCAAGACTGTTTAAAGTAAAGAGGGAAAATTTATGCAAAGTTTGGGCAAAACCAAAGAAGCGTTTAACGGTGGTTTCGCTAACGTAGTTTTTTGTTTCCTTAAATACGAGTTCAGATATCGTCTTACAATGTCCCGGGTCTATATTTCTCAAACCCGATTTTATAAGAACGAATTTCCTGAGCTGGGAGAGCAATTCGTTTGTATTCATTTTAGAGGATAAAAAGCTAATGTCACCAAAATTATGCATTAGCAGAAATCATTTACGTAACAAAGTTCCTATGAACAAAATGAATGAAAATTTCTGAAAAACAATGAACAACAATGGATAAATCCTATTGCGATATGCTAACGTAGATTTGACAACGAATGCCAAACCACCCTTTAGAGGGATGTGCTATTGAGATTCGAAGAATCAAACCTAATAACGCCTGATATGATGAAATTCGCTACCCTTCAATCCCGTTTCGGGAAATTTTGCATTATCCAACTAGTTGCAATCATCTCATTACTAACGCTTACAAACACCGAATCGTATGCCCAAACAAAAATTTATGCAAATACGGTAAGTAAAGTTAGCGCCAACGGCCAATCTTCTTTAACGGGCTGTGGCTTACTTAATGCCTTCGGATGTTTTGATACACCCACCGTAGATAATGCTATAAACGCAACCACGGCTGATGAAACCACTTTTGCAACGGTCAAATCTTCGGGAGGTTTAGCACTCGGAATAGGCGCTTATGTGGGCGAGATTGAATTGAAGTTTCCAAATACGCTTCCTGCGGGCACAACATCCTTCATAAGAATTGATGCCGATCCAACTTTGCTAAACCAGTTACTTGGCGGTAACCTGGGTGGTCTGCTTTCTGGCGTGGTAGGAGGTGTTGCTTTGGGTAACCACTCCATCGAAGCGGGGGCAAGAAATGCTGGCGGAACAACTGTTCTTAGCGGTTCAAGTACCGGGTCTTTTACATCGCCAAACTTACGGTTGATTAGAGACGGGCAGGGCTTTTTCTACTTTGCGTTAAGGCCGTCACAAGCTTACGACAGGGTTTACGTTCGTGATGCAACAAGCGCTTTATTATTAGGTACATTAAACAATACAAAAGTTTTTAATGCTTTTTACACATCTGGCGTCGATGCCTGTTCGCCTGCTTTTGCGACCGATTTTGAAGGTAACGGCTTAACTGTAGATGCTTTAGGTTTAGGTAAAGCCGGTGTAACCAATCCAAGTTACGCCATAGATGCAAGCGCCACAAATTATTCGGAATTAAGCTTAGGTGCACTGGGTGTGGCCGGTTCAATTACCCAGAATTTTTATTTTAGTACACCATCAAATGCAGGCGACGATTTTAATTTGAGATTTAGTACTTCTTCTGCGTTGTTAACTGCAGGGGTGTTAAACAGGATTACCGTTACAGCATATAGCGGCAGCAATTCGGTATACTCAGCTTCCGCCTCGGCACTTTTGAATGTTGATTTGCTTGCACTGTTAACCAACGGCCAGCCAGTTACCGTGCCATTTTCGCCAGGCCTTCCTTTTGACCGGGTAAGTGTGACACTCTCATCTCTGCTAAATGCAAATTTAACGCAAACAATCCGGATTTACGGACTAACGAAGTCGGCAGGCAGACCAACATTCGTTTTACCTGCTAGTAATAATGTGGCAACATGTTTTAACGCTACTGCAACTTTAGCTGCTACAACTCCAAACACAAATGAATTGCGCTGGTATGATGTAATTGAAGGAGGAACTGCTTTATCTACAACCGCTTATAATGGTACATTCACCACGCCGGCACTATCAGCCAATAAGGTTTATTATGTGGCTGCCAGGCGTTTGGGTTGCACAGAAGAGTCAGTAAGGGTTCCTATTAATGTTACCGTAAATCCAGCGATTACCTTTAACACAACAGCACTTTCCAATGCTGCTGTCGGCTCTTCGTATACGAAACAAATTGATGCAGCCACCGGCGGAACACCTGCTTTTACCTATGCCTTAAGCAGTGGTAGCACGTTGCCTTCTGGCTTAAGCCTTTCTTCAGCAGGCGCAATTTCCGGAACGCCATCACTTAGCGGCAATTATACCTTTTCGGTAACTGCTACCGATGCCAAAGGCTGCACAGCGATTGCGAATTATACGCTCACAGTTACTGACGCACTTGCGCTTGCAACAGCAACTTTACCTGCTGGCGTAACAGGTAGTTCGTATCCTGCGCAAACAATCCCTTCTGCAACCGGCGGCACAGGTCCTTACGCGTATACAGCGGTTAATCTGCCTCCGGGTTTAACTTTTAATTCTGCAACCCGGGAAATTACCGGAACACCAACGCAGGCTGGTAATTATGATATCCCGGTAACGGTAACAGATGCAAACGGGAGTAGTGTAACAACGCTTTATTCGGTTAAAATAACTGATCCATTATTACTACCTGCTGCCACGCTGGCAAATGGTGCAACAGGTCAGGTTTACACACCACAAATTATTCCAGGTGCAACAGGTGGTACAGGTCCTTACACTTACGCAGCTGTTAATCTGCCTCCGGGACTAGGTTTTAACCCAGCAACAAGAGAAATTACAGGAACGCCAACTGCTTCCGGAACTTTTACCTTCCCGGTAACTGTTACAGATGCTGACGGCAAAACTGTAAGTACAAATTATAGTATTGCTGTAATTGATCCGTTTTTATTACCAGCCGCAACCCTTGCCAGTGGCACAGCCGGAACTGCCTATCCAGCTCAAACGATTCCATCGGCAACAGGTGGGGTTGGGCCTTATACTTACCAGGCAACCGGAATTCCTCCCGGACTAACATTTAACGCAACCACAAGAGAAATAACCGGAACACCAACTCAGGCGGGAAATTATACCATTTCGGTAACTGCCACAGACAGTCAGGGAAGAACGGCATCTAACACTTATCCGTTGAGCGTATCGGGCGTTTTATCGCTGCCGACAGCAGCCTTACCAAGCGGTGTTGTTGGAACCGCTTATTCAACGCAGACTTTGCCACCGGTAACCGGCGGTACTCCACCATATACCTACATTGCAAGTAACCTGCCTCCGGGATTAAGTTTTAATACCGTTACCAGGGAAATTGCAGGCACGCCGACACTAGGAGGAACCTATGTTGTTTCTTTAAGCGGAACAGACGCGAATAACAATAAGGTTAATACAGATTACACAATTGTTATCAATGTAAATCAGCCTGTTGTAGCCAGTGTAGCTGTTTGCGCAGGAAGTTCGGCTACTCTGACAGTTGGCAATCTGCAAACTGGTGTTACTTATAATTGGTATGGTGCAACAGGTAGCACGCCACTTGTAACAAACAATTCGGGTGTTTTTGTTACACCAGCCATTAACTCTTCAACTACTTTTTATGTTGAAGCAATTTCAGGAACTGCAGTCAGCAGCAGAACAGCGGTTAATGTTACGGTTAACCCACCGGCAAATCCAGCGGTTGTAACCACCAATAACCAGGTTGTAAATTCGGGTCAGAGTACGGTATTGTCGGCAACAGCCGATGCCGGCAACACGATAAAGTGGTACGCTGCAGCCACAGGAGGAGCGCAATTGGCTGCAGGATCTAACTTTACCACGCCTGCATTAACGGCAACAACTACCTATTATGTTGAAACCACAAATGCAAATGGTTGTGTAAGTGAAGCGAGGGTTCCGGTAACCGTTACCGTTATCAGCGGAGGCGGAAATACCGCTTGTAACACTGCGAACAATCAAAATACAGGAATCACTGGTATTTGCCTGTTATGCAGTATTAGTGGTGCCGGAAATTCTACCGATGTAAACCCAAATAATTTTACAAGAATTAGTCTGGCGGTTGGCGTATCCTCAACAGGATATCAACAACTGATATTTCCTTCAGTAGGGGTAGCAACAGACAGTATCCGATTAGATCTGGGTTTGCCAACCGGATTGCTGGATTTATCGCTCTTGAGCAATGTAACCGTAAATGTTATGAACGGGCAGACAATTGTTTCCAGCAACCAGTTAAATTCATCAACACTTAAACTAGCGCTTTTAGGTGGAAGCAGGTTTACTGCTACACTTGCAGCTGGTGGCGCTTACGACAGGGTGGAAGTGCGTTTCGGTGGTTTGGTTTCAGCGGTTAGCAGCCTTGATATTTATGGAGCAACTGTTATTTATCCAAATCCAACGCTTACAAGTGGTTCTCAAACAATTTGTTCAGGAACTACAGCCACACTTTCAGCAACAGCAAATGGAGGCACATCTTTAAGCTGGTTTGATGCGCCAACCGGCGGAAATCTGCTTGCATCCGGCGGAACGTTTACAACGCCAACCCTAAATGCGACAACTACCTATTATATCGAAGTTACAAACAGAAATTGTGCAAATACAACCCGACTGCCGGTTGTTGTAACGGTAACACCGGCCGTGGCTTTACCTGTATTAGCACCGATTGCGAATGCCTGCATCGGCTCGTCAGCAACTTTGTCGGTTAGCAACCCAGACCCTGCACAAACATACAGATGGTACTCGGCGGCTACGGGTGGTAGTTTACTCTTTACCGGAAGTACTTTTGTAACACCAGCTTTGAACGCTGATATAACTTATTTTCTCGAAGCTGCCAACGGAAGTTGCGTTAGTCCAAACAGAGTTCCTGCAGCAGTAACAGTAACTCCAAGACCGGCGATTCCGACAGTAACAGCTTCATCATTGAACGTAAACGCTGGTCAAACCGCAACGTTAACCGCAAGTTCAAATGAAACCAGCGTTACCTTTAACTGGTACGATTCACAATCATCCACAACACCAGTTTTCTCGGGTTCAACTTTTGTAACGCCTCCAATAACAACAACCACCAGCTACTATGTCGAATCTGTTTCGGCATCTGGCTGTGCATCTTCGAGCAGGGTACAGGTTACAATAACCGTAAATGGTACTGGTACGCCAACTATAATACCTTGTGAAGTTGCCGCAACTCAAACTAACGGCGTTTCGGGAGTGGCTTTGCTTGCCGGTGTTTTTAATGCTGATTTAGCAATTGATAACGATGCGCAAACTGCATCCTCACTCGTTATGCCGGTAGGTGCGATTGGCGCAACCGTTTATCAAAACTTATATTTTGGAAGTTTGTCTAACGTTGGGGATACATTGAAGGTACTCGTTTCTTTTCCTCAAAGCCTGGCTTCAGTGGGCGTGTTAAATAATATTTCGATTACCACTTACAACGGTGCAAATTCGAATAATGATGCTGTACTTTTAAATAGCGGGCTACTTAACGTCAGGCTTTTGAACGGTAACACTCAGGCCCTGATTACCCTGATTCCTACCGGTCAATTCGACGGCGCAAGATTAAGTTTAAATTCAGGTGTGTTGGGAGCGTTAACCTCTGTAGACCTTAACTATATGCAGCGTGCTATATTAGCACCGAAGGTAGCTTCTGCAAGCGTTTCGGGTTGCGCTGGTTTAACAACAACATTGTCGGTTTTAAATCCTGTTGCGGGTGTAACTTACAGATGGTTTGATGCAGCTCAAAATGTATTGGCAGATGGGCCTACTTACACAACCGCAGTTTTAACTGCTGATACTAGATTTTATGTAGCAATAGTTTCTGCCTCAGGCTGCGTAAGCGCTAAAACAGCAGTAGATGTTACCGTTCAACCATTGCCTGCCACGCCAGAATTATTGGCTCCAACCGTGAGCGCTTGTGCCGGAAGTTCCATCGTGTTACAGGTTAAAAATCCTGTTAACGGAATAATCTACAGGTGGTTCGATGTAAATGGTAACAGCGCTGGAGCCGACGGAACAACTTTAACCGTTACGCCATTAACAAGCACTACTTATACCGTAGAGGCCGTAAACAGCTGCGGAACAGCATCAGCCAGAGCTACGGCTACGGTAAATATCGGGGCAATCCCTGATGCGCCTGTAATTACACCGGCATCTGCAACAATTGTTTCAGGTACACGTGCGTTTCTTACGGCAACAACATCAATTGTTGGTGCGACAATTAACTGGTACAGCGATTCCGGAATGCTCAATTTGGTAAACACCGGCAACACATTTCTAACACCAGTATTAGCAGCAAATACAACTTATTATGTAACAACGACCGTTTCAGGATGTGGTACAAGCACACCTGTTCCGGTAACTGTTATTGTAACACCGGCAACGCCAGGCACTACGCCATGCGGAATTGCTACCGTAACAGGAGCTACCGGAGTGGATGGAGTAAATATCGGAGCCGCAGTCTATAATCAAGGTTCTGCTACAGATAGCGATTTAAACACCGGGTCGACCCTGTTTATTCCTGCCGGGATTTTGAACACCTCAGTTTATCATCGCTTAGGTTTCACTGGCGGCTTATCAAACGTTGGAGATACTTTAAGAATAAAAATTTCATCACCAGGTAATTTATTATCTGCAGCTGTACTTCCAAATATTACTTTAACAACCTATAGCGGAAGCACCAGTAATAATGATGGTGTAACATTAAACAGCCAGCTTATTCAGCTTAATTTAGCTAATAACGGCAGCGAAGCAACTTTAATTTTTGTTCCTGCTAAGCAGTTTGATGGTGTAGAATTAAGGCTGAGTTCCGGGTTGGTGGGTATACTCAATTCTATTGACTTTAATTATGCGCAGCGTTCTATTGCAGCCCCTGAAGTAAGTGTTGCAAGCGCTACTACTTGTTTAGGTTCGTCGGCTGTTTTAACAGTAAACAATCCTAAACCAAATACAACTTATAAATGGTATCAGGGAACAGTTTATCAGGCCAATAAAGATGGCGTAACGTTTTTAACGGATCCAACACTTGCCGCCGGAACTTACGATTTCTTTGTAACCGCTACAGGTAACAATGGTTGCGAATCTGCGCCTGTAAAAGTTGTCGTTACCGTTTCTGCACCGCCTGCAGTTCCTGTTACCGCAACAACGAATCCTGCGTCAACCTGCTTAAACTCGCCTGTTACCTTAAGTATACAACCTGTTGCAGGAATAATTTATAAGTGGTATGATGCAGCAACCGGAGGTAATTTACTGGTAAGCAACAGTAATACGTTTACAACGAGCGCAAGTTTAGCGGCAGGTACTTATGTTTATTATGTCGAAGCGTCATCTGCCTCAGGTTGCGCTAATGCGGTTAGAACACCGGTAACCATTACCGTAAATCCAAATGCTTTGGCATCGGATATCAGTATTACAGGCAATACATCTCTGTGTACAGCCGGAACCACAATATTAACCGCGAGCAGTACAACGGTAACCAATCCGGTATTTACGTGGTATGGCGACGCCGCTTTAACCAACCAGTTATTTGTTGGTCCTGCATTTACCACACCTCAAATTTCAGGCAATACAAATTATTATGTTACTGTTAGCGGAAGTAATCGCTGTGCGAACACTTCAGGTAATGCAGCAGTGGTGTTAATTAGCATTAACCCTGTTGCGACAGCTTCGGATATCAATGTTACCGGAACCAGTACAATTTGCGCAGGTTCATCGACCACGCTGGTAGCAAGTTCTGCTATTCCAAACGCTGTGTTTACCTGGTATAATGATGCGGCTTTAACCAGTGTAGCATTCACTGGTGCTTCATTCCAAACGCCATCTTTATCAGCCGAAAAAATTTATTACGTAACTGTAAAGGGTGATGGCAGATGTGAAAATTCGCCGGCCACAGCGAAAGCCGTAGTGGTAAATATAAATACGCTATCAACTGCGGCAGATATTAACGTGACCGGGTTGAATATTATCTGCAAAAATTCTACTGTAGCTTTATCGGCATCTTCTGGTACAGTTACCAATCCGGTGTTTACCTGGTACACAGATGCTGCTTTAACGAATGTAGCATATGTTGGCTCTTCATTTACAACACCTGCTTTAGCTATTACAACAACTTATTATGTAACGGTAAAGGGCGATAATAGTTGTGCAAACGCACCGGCCGACGCAAAGGTTGTAACGGTTACTGTTAAGGATTATGCTATGGCGGCCGACATCACTTTGAACAACTTAAACATTTGTTCGGGTAATTCTGCAACCTTAATGGCATCGAGCGTTACAGTAACACAACCGGTATTTACCTGGTATAGCGATGCATCGCTAACTGTTCCGGTATTTACTGGTCCAACTTACAACGTTTCGGTAACAACCACGACAAGTTTTTATGTTACGGTTAAGGGCACAAATAAATGCGAAAACGCTGCGGCGGATGCTAAAGAAGTTACTGTAAATGTTAATCCACTGGCAACCACAACTGATATAATCGTAGCCGGAAATACAAATGCCTGCGCTGCTTCTTCAGCAGTGTTAACGGCAAGCTCAACAACGGTAACCAATCCAGTATTTACCTGGTACAGCGACGCCGCTTTAACAAATGTTGCTTTTGTTGGTGCAGTATTTAATACCCCAGCATTAACAACGAACACTACATATTACGTAACCGTTCGGGGCAATAATAAATGTGAAAATGCAGCATCAACTGCGAAAATAGTAACGGTAACGGTAAACGCTGCGCCTGCAAATCCGGTAATCGCAGCCGCTGGATCTACTGTTTGTTCGGGTAATGCGACAACGTTGAACATTCAGAATCCTCAGGCGGGTGTAACTTACCAATGGTACGATGCCGCTTCCGGTGGAAATCTTTTAACAACCGGTACAAGCTTCACAACGGGTGTATTAAATGGTTCTGTAAGTTATTATGTAGAAGCAATTGGTGCTGGCGGCTGTGTGAGTTCATCGGCAAGAACAATGGTTATGGTGACCGTAAATCCGCAGCCATTTGTACCGATTGTTGCAAGCAACTCAGTAAGTGCCTGTGCCGGAAGTACCGCTGCACTTTCCGTTACAAATACGCAACCAGGCGTTACCTACAACTGGTACACAACACTCACAGGCGGAGCCATTGTAGGCAGCGGAAGTACATTTACAACACCTGCTTTATCTGGCAACGTAACCTATTATGTAGAAGCGGTATCCGGAACCTGTACATCGGCTAACCGTACGCCGGTTGCAATTACCGTTTCGCCGCTGCCAGTTGCACCACTTCTGGTTAGTGCCACAAACGGCCTTATCTGCTCAGGAAGCACAGCAATACTAAATGTAAGTTCTCCTGATGCAGGTTTAACTTACCGGTGGTACAACGTTAGTTCTGGCGGTACAGTTTTGGGTCAGGGTACAAGTTTTATAACTCCGGCGCTTACCACAACAACTATTTTTTACGTGGAAAGCGTAAGTGCAGCGGGTTGTAGCAGTGCCACCCGAACTGCTACAACGGTTACCGTTCTGCCGGTTTTGGCTGCGCCAGTTGTCAGGGTGCAAACAACTACACCTGCTAGCGTAACCTTTGCGTGGAATCCGGTTGCTAATGCTACAGGATACGAGGTATCTATGGATAATGGCTTAAGCTGGCAATCGCCATCAAATGGTGCCGCTTCAACAAGTCATGCGGTTACAGGTTTAAAACCTGATCAAGGTGCTGTAATCCTGGTTAGAGCGCTCGGCCAGATTGGTTGTCAAACCAGTGCAAATTCAATCCCGGTAACAGGAAAAGCATCAAATCCGATAGGAAACGACATTTACATTCCTAATGCATTTACTCCAAATAATGATGGTAAAAATGATGTATTCTTAGTTTACGGTACTACAATCGCATCGGTTAAAATGAGCGTTTACACACAGTGGGGTCAATTAATTTATCAGGTAAATTCTACAACTACCGGCTGGGATGGAACATACAAAGGCGTTGCTCAACCAAGTGGCGTTTATGTTTACATGATCGAAATTGAATCAAACGATGGAACGAGAGTAATGAAAAAAGGAACCGTAACGCTAATCAGATAATTAACAGATATAATTTACCGATATAAACTACATGCCATGAAAATTCTATCACCTCTAAAAATATATGCTACAATGCTTCTGCTTAGTGTTTTTACACTAAACTTGAAAGCGCAGACCGACCCACATTTTTCGCAATATTATGCATATCCGTTATGGCTAAATCCGGCTTTAACTGGTGTTATCGACGGTGATTACCGAGCTTCGGTTAATTTTAAACAACAATGGGGTGCACTTTCGAACTCCTTTTTAACTGGTGGCGCATCATTTGATGTTGCGCCAACAAAAAATTTCGCTTTTGGTGCAACAATTTTAAATCAGCGGGCAGGCGAGTTGGATTTCAATTATTTAACTGCGCTGGTTTCAGGTTCTTACCGGTTAAGATTTGGATTAGAAGGTTTGCAAATGGTGAGTTTCGGCTTGCAAGCTGGCTTTGTAAACAGAAGTTTCGACTTGTCGCAGGGAAGATTTGGCAATCAGTTTAATCCTGTTTCAGGTTACGACGGCGGACTTTTGAGTGGCGAAACCTTTTCTTCGACCTCCTCATTTGTACCGGATATTAACGCCGGCATAATGTATTTCGACGGAAACCCAAACCAGAATGTAAACGTTTTTATTGGCGCCAGTGCAGCACATTTAAACCGGCCGATTGAGCGGTTCTCAGACAACAGCACGCGTACACCAATCCGGTTTACCGGTCATGGTGGCGCCAGAATAAGGGCCTCAGAAATACTTGACGTAGTTCCAAATGCCTTGGTAATGTATCAGGGAAATACCAATGAAGTTTCTTTAGGTGCCTATGCGCAGTTGATGGTCAACAACCAATCGAACATCTTGTTCGGTGGAAACTACCGCATAAAAGATGCGGCGATTGCTTTCGTCGGCTTACAATTTAAAAACATGGTTTTTGGTTTAAGCTATGATGTTAACACCTCAACTTTTAACCGGGCATCAAATAGTAACGGCGGTTTAGAATTGTCAATTTCACTAATCGGTCGTAATGGTATCATCGGTCCTAATTTCTTCTGTCCTCGTTTATAATCGTATTATGAAAAAATTGATCCTCTTCCTGATTACAATTTCAGCAATATCTGCTGAAGCACAGTATGTTGTTAATTACAAAAAAGTTGCTGATGCTTATTTCCAAAATAGGGATTATTACGCGGCTTCAACTTTCTACAAAAAAGCCTTAAAAATAACTTCAGATAGCTCACAAATTGTTTTGCCATATGGTAATGAAACAAAGAAGGGCAGCGATGATAAAGTGATTGAAGATTACGAGAGTTCACTCTATAATCTGGCTGAAGCCAGCAGGTTGTACCGGGATTTTTCTGAAGCTGAAAAGTATTATTCGATTGCCAGCACATTTTCCAATCCAAAATACAAAAGGGCAATGTTTTACTATGGCGAAAGTTTGAGGGCAAACAAGAAATTTCCGCAGGCCATAACTGCTTTCGAAAATTTTATCCAGAAAAACAGTTCGGATGAGTTGATAAAACAAGCCCGGCTTGAAGTTCTTTCCTGCAAGTTTGCGGTTAAAGAGATGAAGTATCCAAGGTTGGTGCAAATGAAAAGATTACCAAACGATTTAAATGGGTTAGGTTCTAATTATGCACCTTTTAAAATGGGCAGCGAATTTTATTTTACCTCATCAAGGCCGGTTTCCGTATCCGGAAAACCTGAAGTAGTAAAGGCGGTAAAAGGGGAAACGGTTGTTTCCACCAAAGCGAACCCATTTATTAATAACATCTACCAGGCGAAGAAAAACATCGATGAAGCGGAAGTGGGTGTAAAAAAAGTCGATATTAACTTTCAGAAAGATATGGAGGTTGCCGCAGTTACCTTTAATCCGGAAGGCACCGTAGCTTACTTCACCGCTTGGAGAGAACAAGAAAAGTACGCGATTTACTCCGCATCAAAAATTAATGAAAAATGGTCTGACCCGCAACCATTAGGCTTACAGATTAACAGTAAAGATCACAATTCTGCCCAACCTTTTGTAACGAAAGACGGTAAATTTCTGATTTTTTCTTCAGACAGAGCTGGCGGATTTGGTAAATACGACTTATGGTACGCTGCAATCCGTAACGATGGCTCTGTAGGCAATGTTGTAAATCTGGGTGCCACCGTAAACACCGAAGCGGATGAAAAAGCACCGTACTACAATACCACTACTAAAACGTTAATTTTTAGCAGTAACGGGCGTGTTGGTTTCGGCGGACTTGATTTTTTTGAATCGAAGGGCGATTTGATAAATTGGACTGCACCAAAAAACATGGGCTATCCCTTAAATTCATCAAAAGATGATGTCTATTTCACTGCTGCAAACGATGAAGGCAGCAAAGGTTATATCAGTTCTGACAGGGAGTCTTCTTGTTGTTTAGAACTTTTCGAAGTTAAAATAGAATATGTTACCATTTCCGGAACCATTACAGATTGTAAAACAAAAGCACCTTTGAGCGGCGTTTCGGTTAAAATGATTGATCAGGATGTTGAAGATACTTTAGTGACGGATAATTCCGGACGGTATCAGTTTAAAATTGATCGCCGGAGACCAGTTAAACTAAACTTTGCCAAAGAGAATTACTTCGCACTAAATAAGGGTTACACATACGAAGAAATTGCCAAAGCCGATACGCTGATGAACGTCGATTACTGTCTGAATTCATTCAAAGTAAATGTGCCAATCGTTTTAGATAACATTTATTATGAGTTTAACAGTGCGGAATTAACAGAGCCATCAAAAAAAGTGCTTGATGCCTTAGTTTTAATTATGGAAGATAATCCTGAAATGGAGATAGAACTTGGTGCCCATACAGATGATGTCGGAACGGCAGTTTATAACCAGGATTTATCAGAAAGAAGGGCGAAATCTTGCGTTGATTATTTGGTAAGTAAGAATATAGCGCAAAACAGAATGACATCCAAAGGTTATGGAGAAAGTATCCCTGTTGCGGCGAACAAGTTTAAAAACGGCAAAGATAATCCGGCTGGCCGTGCCAAAAACAGAAGAACAGAATTTAAGGTAACGAAGAAATAGCGTTATCAATCCATAGTTTAGTATGAAAGGCAGGCGCTTTACAGCTCCTGCCTTTTTTAACGTCTGCTGATTTGGTGAAGTATCACCTCGAATCATTATTGCTCTAAAAAGCCCGAAAAGGCTCCGTACCGCCCCATCAAAATAAAGAAGCATCTTATGTTCGGTATCCTCATCGAGCAATTCATAACCAGCCACGTTTTGTGTTTTTGTTGCAACACGGAACATCGCTGTAGCAAATCACTTTTGTTGCCTGCTTCTTCATTACAAGAAATATTTGGATATAACAGACTGATTACATTAACTTTAGGGTAAAATCATCTAATCATCATTATTAACTACTCAATGAAAAGAATTATTATTTGCTGCGATGGTACCTGGAATAGTCCCGGAGATACAGAAGACGGCGAGCCCATAAAAACCAATGTTCAAAAACTGTTCGAAGGTGTTTGCAACATCGATGAGCAGGGGATATTCCAGATAAAGCATTACATAGAAGGGGTGGGCACTTCTGGCAGTAAAACCAGGCAGATTTTAGATGGTGCAACGGGTTGGGGTTTAGATCACAACATTATCAGTGCCTATAAATTTTTGGTTTGGAACTATGTTAAAGGCGATGAAATTTATCTATTTGGCTTCAGTCGGGGAGCATACACGGCAAGAAGTGTAGCCGGACTAATTAGAAATTGCGGCATAATACGAAATGATGATTTAGGCTTGATTAACGAAGCTTATCACCATTACAGAAACAGGGGCGAGGGCGATTGGAGTCCTGACGGTAAAAATGCAAAAGCATTTCGTGCTAAACATAGCGTAGAAACTGCCGTAAAATTTATTGGTGTTTGGGACACAGTAGGCTCTCTAGGCATTCCATTGAGTATTTTTCGGCTATTTAACAGCAACAAATATAAATTTCATGATACTACGCTAAGCAGCTACGTAGATTATGCTTATCATGCGCTGGCGATTGATGAAAAAAGAAAGAGCTTTAAACCAACGCTTTGGTCGCAAAGTAAAAATGCCCACAAGCGTGAAATTCCGCAGGTTATGGAGCAGCGCTGGTTTGCGGGTGTACATTCCAACATTGGAGGAGGCTATCCTGATGCCCGGTTAAACGATATTACACTCAACTGGATAATAGAAAAAGCAGCAGCGGTAGGCTTAGCCATAGATAATGCTTATTGCGAAACCCATCTTCATCCGAGCATTGACGGGAAGTTGTACAATTCTTCTGTTTTTCCATTTAATTTATTCGGTCCGGTTTACCGCATAATTAGCTCAAAAGAAAATTATTGTGCAACAATAGATGCTTCAGTAATTAAAAAATGGGCGTTGAATGAAAAATACCGCCCGAAAAATTTGGTACACGTTATGCATACGCTCGAACGAGATGGGCGCTGGCCATAATTTATTTCACAATTGTTAAAAACTTTTGAAATCTTTAAGTGTTTAATTTTCGAGTTTTATAAAAACATAAAGATTAAACGCCAAAACATGGAAGCTATTTTAACTGATGCTGAGTATAAAAATGTTATCAATCGCATCGCTGCTCTTACAAATACTATGAGTGAGTTAAACCTTAGTAATAACCTTCTAGAGCTGAATAACTTAAGGCGAATGGCGATTAATTATGAACTTACCAAATATGATTTGACCCTTCGCATCAATCAGGATTACGCCTGGTCGGTGGCGGGTTAAACAACTTGTCGTTTTTAAACCTCTCAAATTTTAACGCCCGTTCCCAAAGAATACCGTAAATCGGGTATTCCTTCCTAGAGATTTTTATTGCAGATTTACATCGTGTATTTGTATAATTACATTGCAGGATCTTAAATTCAGATTATTGTAGCGGCTTTCTTCTACCAAAGCCCGGTTGTGCGCTTCCTGCTTTTTTGCTCTATCCTTATTTACAGCGGCACATACACGATTGTTTCTTTTTTCATTGCGTTTAATTTTTAATTGGCACTTGTGCTATAATTAATCCTGAAATGGCTAAAACTATCTCATTAAAGAGCCGTGTAACGCTCATACACGATTTAAAAGCACAACCCGAAGTTCATGCGGCAAAGATTGACACTCTTTTAAATCAGATTAAGAAATCTGATGTATCTCCGCTAAGTGTGAGGCCCCTTAAAACGGAAAGCAAAACGCAGATAACCGAGAACATCCGTAAAAATGTGTTCTTGAGTGATTTTGTAGAATCGAAAATCCCTAAAACTGATAATGAGCAGTTAGTTGTTCGTCGGGAAACCCCGTTTTCTGCCTTAAGCAACATTGCCATTCCATCCGGTGCTGCTTCGCCCGGGACCGCATTTTCACCACTAGGTGGCCTGGCGTCGCTTGCTTCGGCGTCAAAAACTTTAGGCCCATTTACTGCTAATGATGGACGTTTGGTATGGTACGATTTTTTCAACTACGAAAAACTAATACCCGTTTATTTAAATGGCGAAGCAAAACCACTAATGCTGATTCCTGTAAAATTGTCGCTAGTTAGCAGGCCGACTGGAACCTATTCGCTTACAAAAGGAAGCATCTGGTTAAGAGCCGATTTATTTGCAGCCGGTGCAGGCAGCTCGAAATACACGGGATTTAAAATCACTTCCGGCAAAATAATTTTTTCGAAGACGACCGCTATCGCTGCTGATTCGATAAAGATTACTCCAGAGATATCTCTTTCACTAGAGTTAAACCTCGATAATGCCTTTACCTCAAAAGGCAATGGTGTTTATGGCGCTGACTCAAGAAATGCGGATATCAAAATGCCAGAACTGTTAACAATGACTTATTCTGCCAAAAAATTCACCATCACGAGAATTGGCGATGCTGGCTGGCAGCTTTACGGCGACCGCAGAAGTTTTACATATACCAATAAACAAGCAACTTTTAGTGCCCCGCTTGATAAGCTTTTAATTCCACTCGATACCGGCAATTTATCCTTTAGACCAGTTGATGTAAAGTCGACATTTTTTCAGCTTGATGGCGAATCGTCAGTAAAAGCATCGTTTTGGTCGTTATCGTTGAATGAACTTGATGTAACTAAACCGTTCTCGATCCGAAATAATGGGGCTCTTGCGCTGTTTTGTAGTCAGGGCCTTAGCTGCAGCTGGCAGGGCATTGATAATCGTTTGCCTGTAGAACTTTTAAGTCCGTTTATTTTTGCAGAACAGGGTTTGTTTCTTATCCACGAACTTAAAGCTGATTTTAAAACAATTGAAGAAAATTATAAGCTTTGGGATATATCAGCCGAGCGAGAAATAAAAGCGGGCTTGAAGCTAAGTTTTAATCGCCAGAAAAAGTTCGATTATACCTGTTTTGAAGAAGGTATTGAGGGGATAGTTGCTAAGGCAGATGCTTACACAGATGCCGATAAGCCTTTACAAGTGGATGGAACTGCGGTAGCGCCAAAAACTAAAGACAGCATTTACTTCAAATACATTTCTGAAGCATTGGCGCAAATGATGGTTATCGATCAGGATATGCTTTATGAACAAAATGCGGTTACTGAAAATACAGAAAATCTGATTTCTCCCGGAAAATTTAAGGAGATAAAAAAGGCAGATTTAAGATATCGATTTGCTTTGGAGAATGCCTATTTGTTGTGCACGCCGCCTGCAGCGCTGATGCTTATGGGAAGCTGGGATGCTGAAAATGTTATAACTAAAGGCAACCTGACAATTCTCTACGGCTTAACCGACCTCATTCCAACTTTGCCGCATCCCTATACTTCAGAATTTTTGTATCAACCAAGTCGTGCGGCGGCCACTTTTCGCGATGCCGCAACTTACAACCAGAATATGGCAGGTTTGTTAACCTCAACCTGCGAGTGGGTGCAAAACGAATCTGGTTTCGCTCCTGTACAAGTCGATTTTAAATTGACCTACAATACCGCTCAAACCATTCCGCCAATTATACAAACGCCTGCCAACAGCGGGGCGAATGTACAAGCCGCATCTGCAATGGTTTCAACCGGTATAATGCATCTCGACAGGATGAATAATTCTGCGATGCTTAGAACACCACGGATTTTTTCTTTACTGGATTTGAGTACCAATTATGATCTGCTCGGCATTTCAATGTCGTTTAATCAGGTAAGGGTTGTCGCCGAAGGCTATGCAAAAGTAAAACAAACGGCGGAGCAGGTGGTTACCATCGAAAAAATGAATTTGCGTTCGCCAATGGCAATGTTAAACGGCTTTACGCTGCCACACATTACCTGGGAACCCTTAATTAACCTTGCCCCACCGGACGATGGAACATATCCAAAACTTGGCGTATTAGGCTTTAGCGATCAGGGTCCGGCAACTGTATTTACGCAGTTGGATAGCAGGGCAATTGACATTGACCCTTTAAAATACATTCAGCGTTTCAGGAGAAACCTGAAGCCTGATGATGTAGTTGCAAATGCAAATGTAACTCCCCTTAATCCCCTGGAAAAGGACGGCAACCTGAGAAGCTCTATATTATTTGCTTTGCCAAACGGAAAATTCTCAATTGCAAATCTGGTTCCTTTTAATGCGCAACAGGCAACGGTAAACAGCCGGCATTTAGATTTCATCATGCCTGAGTTTGAGGTTAAGGAAGTAAAGCTTGCGGGAGGCGTGCAATTTCGTCTGGCTGCAAATAAAGCACTGGAAGAACTAAACCCGCCAGAGATGCAGGGTATGACCGGGCAAATGCGCAACCTGGTTGATGAATGGGGCAATTCGCTTCCGCAGAGTATTTTGGGTGAAAGCGTACATAAAATTTTTAACCGGAGATTTGGCGAATCTGGAAGTATTAAAACCGGAATTCCATTAACACACATAGATTTTTCGGGTTATGGAGCGAGTATGTTTAGCAACTGGTTGGCACCGCTATCGAAATTTGCATCCATTGCCCAGGTAAAGTTCGATGTTATGCGTGGACGGCTGTCGCACGAAATTGTACAGGCAGTGAGCATGCTTTATCCCTGGGGAATTTGTGTGGTGCGAACCGTTACGTTTTTCAGGCGCAACAATGCAATAATTTACCGGGAAGACAGCGGCTGGCAGGCAAAAAGTGAAGGTACTTTCGATTTTTCGTTCGAAACCATGGCAGATGCAGCAGGCAATAACGCTAAGTTTGAGAATCCTTACTTTTTTTACCCGGGTTTGGTAGGCGGTTTATTTAATGTCCACAACATCAAAGAAATTGCCGGCGAAACCATAAAAATAGATTACACACCGCAAAACGGTGAGTACTGGAAATCCAACCCATCCGATTTTGTTCACCGGACGCAAGCCGGAACGCCGGTTCGTGCTGAATTTATTGCAGTTACTTTCGACGCCAATGCGAATCTCGATATCGACGGCAAGGGAACCTACGTTTTGCAAACCGGAAAGCAATTTAAAGGTTACCTCCAATTAGGTCCTGAAGGTGTTCCCGTTCCGCAAAGGGTGTTTAGGGAACTGATGATTAAAGCGCAGAATTCTGTTGGCGGCAATGTAGATTGCGTACTTAATTTAGGGGCGAGCGAACAATCTGTCCAGGTTAACCGTGTCGATGTATCGGCTTCTTTCAGAAACAACAATACTAATGAAATAATCTTTGTGGCTGCCGCAAGAGGTTCTGTTCAGTTACCTGCCGATGGGAGCTGGAGTGTAGTCGAGCTCGATAAAACTTCTGGCGATGTGTTACCTCTGGCAAATAAAGGAAGTGTGCCGGTGATACGTGACGGTTTACGCGACCGGGCAAATCCGCTGTTTAAGGTTGCCGGACCGAAAAGTATTTCTAAAATTGCTTTCCCAGATGCTTTGCTGAACAATGTAACAACTTTCGCCAAAAGATATGGCTTTGTACAAAATACCGGCACACAGAAACTATTAATGGCCGATCCAAATTACGATATAAACAAGATAGGGTCATTGTTGACCGAGGCGCCGTTACTGGCAGACAGTTTCAGGCTGCTGAATAGCAAAGGCCCGTTTCCGAATTTGAGTAATGCGATTACCATTGAGAATGTTACCACTGCGGTTACTAAGATTCTTCCCAATGGCTTAGCGAAAGAAATTCTGGGCTTTAAGGTGCCAGATAATTTTACTTTCGATGTGATTGGTTCTGAAGGTTCGCCTTTCAGGATGTACATTAAATACAAGAGCGACCCTAAAACAGGGCCTAGCTCGAACACGATGGTAGATTACGTGACGAACTCAGAAGCCGCTTTAGATAAATGGAAAAACGAGCTGGGCAACATGAGTATCGTGGTAGATTTGGCATCATTTAAATCACTAATGACAATCAGCGGTGATTTTAAAGCGAATGCATCTATAAACCCTGATTTTGCATCAGGCACAGCGCCCCAGTTAAAGCTTGCAGAGCCGCTCGAGAAAATATACCAGATTCTGGAGTTTCTTGATAATCTCGACCCAACTCAGCCTGTTGATGCCATTAAAAAAGGCTTAAAGATTGCCATGAGTAATGCAGCAGATAGCTGGGACTACAAATTTAAAGCTTCGAAGGAGATTCCTTTTGTAAAGTTTCCGTTTGACCCTATTAACTATAATTCGCCAACAACACCGTTAAAGCTTGATGCATACTTTAAGATTGGCTGTTACTTTAATCAGCCTATAAAAATTCCAAAAACAATTGATCAGGTAATGCCTTCGGCAGGGGCCTTTCTGGAACTTGGCGCCGATTTAAGGGTTATGTGCGTTTCTTTAGCGGCGGCAACAATTTATGCCACAGGCAGGGCAGAGGTTGGCTTAGCTGCCGATTTAAAAAGTTCGCCAACGCTTTATTTTAAATTTGGCTTCGGCGTAGAATTGTGTGTTGGTTTGCCTGTAATCGGTAGCGTTGCCGTAATGTATATGGTTGGCGTCGATATGTCGCTAAATACCGAAGAACTTGTTGTAGGCGCATTTATTTATTTTAGAGGTCGGGCAGAGATTTTCGGTGGCATTGTTACCGTAACCATCCAGATTGAAGCGGCAGGTAAAATTCAAAAACCATTAAATGATGGCCCAACCAGTTGTATTGCAATGTGCACCTTCGCACTTGACATCAGTATTTTTTGGGTTATCGACATCAATTTCTCAGAAACCTGGGAAGAAACACGTCAAATTGCTTAAGGCTTTATCTTAATTATTATGGAACCAAATCTATGTATTTTAACCTTCCCTCAATACTATAAAAACGGAAGAATTACTTTCAATATCGTTATCATTCCAAGAAATTTAAATCCTTTATTGCCGCTGCAGGCAGGTTTACCGGCATTTGCAGATGCAAAAATTTTATTCAAGGCTATGGTAATAAACAGTTTGGAAGGTTTGCCATTGTCTGGCAGTGCGGTTCAATCATCTTCGCTAATCATCGAAGATCAGATTGCATCAAGCCGGGAAGTTTGGGAAGCCTTAAAAGTGCAGATGGAAGCAAGCGATGGCATGAAAATAACTGATGCAGAATCGGCGAAAAGCGAACAAAGGTCTGCTCATGCGATTGATAAGTACAAAAACGTATCAATAAAAAAATATTTGCCTGAAAGTTACAGAGCTTCTTTTAATTATGTGCGGGCGAGGAGTAAGTATGCGTTAACAGGTGACGAGTACAGTTGCGCTGTTAAAAATAAAAATCCAGAAAATACTGATACAGGCTCGCACAGAGATGCACTTTCCTGGGGGAAAGTAATTGCCCTTTGTTTGCGCAATCCGGCTTTGGCACAAAAAGGAGGCTTAATTTATAAAGCCTCCATCGCAGTAAACGATTCTGCGGGATTATTTGAAAAAGGGGGTTGGCTTTATTGTGGATTTGCTGCGGGCAGCCCTTTTGAAGGGCTTGACGACATGCAGTATGCAGCAAGAATACCTGCATTGAAAGGGCTGCAAGAGCGGATTTTGTTTTCTGCAGTTCAATTCCCGGTTTCAGCTGTAGCAAACAATAGCGTTGGTTACGATGAAGTTTTGCGTGATGCAATTGTATATGATGATGGATTTGCCAAAATTGTTCATGCAAATCAGCCTGTAAACCAGGATTTGCTTCAGGAAAAGGATAATTCAAATCCGCCTTTAAAAGATATCGGAATCCGTTTAGGATGGGACGATGAGCAAATTGCCGTTTGGTATAATCGGCAAATGCTTAAAAAAGAAGAGCAGACTGACGCACCGGTGGATGCGCCGCTAGGCGTTTTCGGCTATAAGGTAGATGTTAGAAAAAAAGGCGAGGAACTCTGGCTTTCTCAAAACAGCCTCGTGCTTCAACATAATACGGCTCTAAAAAACGGCCAGTTAGTGATTTCTAACGCTGGCGAAATTATCGAACCAGGAATTGAAATACACCCTGCTGCACATGGAGATTCGCAGGGCTCGGGCTTTTGGTTGCCAATGTACTTTAGCAGTTGGATTGGCAAACCGGTTACAATTGCCGATAAGGATGCTGAAGATATTAATATGCTCCGGCCGGATAAGATGATTGAACCCCGCCCGGGAATCAAAAATTCGATAAATTCAATTCCGAAAAGAACTTTCCATCCTTACCTTGCCGACCCCGCTAACGCTTTGGCCCTTGTTTATGGCAATGATTATCAGTTTAGGGTTAGGTTAATGGATATCTCCGGTGGCGGCCCACCAGCGGCTGCAAAAGCATTAAACGGTGGAGAAAAGCCCGTAGCAGATTTGCATTTTAAAAGGCATATTGCTGCCGGAGCTTTAAAAATTCTCAACATTAATGATGTTTTTGACAAACTTCCTGCAAAAGAAGTTAAGCCAATTATCGACACCAGTATTCTTCAAAATATTATCACTGCAGACCGTCCGGTTTTAAAAATTAAAAGACCATTGTTGGGCTACCCGGCAGTTGTATTTACCGGAAAATATACTGATGCAGTTGGCAAACTGAGCGCCATCTTAAACGATTTACCTCCCGGCGAGAGAAAATCTGTCGACATTGGTTTGTGTGACCCAGACGTTGATTGTTTCAAAGTTAGGGTAGAGGTTAAAAGTCTTGAAATGGATAATGGCCGGTCAGAAAATGGCAAGGAATCGTTCATCATCTTATATGAGAAAAAGTTTGCTTTCGAGGCAGCGGAAAATAACTACGACCAGGAGTTTCCGGTAACAGTTGTTTACAAGGAGTACGATGTCGTCGATTTTACCGGGGCATTTGATGATACAGGAAGCGAAAGTGAATTGGTTTTGCCAACTTCCAGACACATCCGCTTAACTTTTACACCAATTATTTCTGCTGCCAATAACGACTACGCCGACTCAAGTATTTTGGAAGGTAAAAAGCTTATCTTAACTGCCTATCAGGCATCTAAAACTGAATTAAACCTACTCTCTAAAATTGACGGTGGGTTTAAGGCACTGTATCTTCAGCCAGAAAACGCTGTTGACCAAAATCAGGTTAAAATATACAAGACAATGGTTACGCTTAATTTGGTTAAAAGCAGCACGCCTGTAGAAGTGAGTCGCCTCGCCGATGCATTTAACCTGATTGCGCACAATTTAACGCTGGAAGGCGAAAAAGGAAAGCGCCTGCAGTTTGGATGTTCGAAAATGTTGCGGCATTCATTGGCTCCCGATTCCTCATCGATTTCATTTTCATCGCTTGGCGAACTTTTTAACCACTGGATGATAGGCGTAAACTTCTCTCTAAACCGGGATTGGGCCTGGGATGGGTTGGAACGGGAGAGCTTCTCCGTTTTTCGTAAATGGAAAAGAAAGGGAGATATGAATTTTAGCAACGAAGTGCTCGCCGGAACAATCAACTTTTCAAATACGGTGGCTATTAATGCATTAAGCGATCCGGAACGGAGCTATTCGAGGTTGCTGTTTTTAGATGCATTTGATCCAAAAGAAGCTGCAACGCCATTTCCTGCCGAAATTATTTTGAGTTACAGAATTGAAACTCATTTTAAGAAAGATGGCCGTCCGGCACGTGCAGATCTCGATATAACCGACCAGGAATTGCATTTGCCGGTAACGATAATTCCTGCGCAGATTCCAAAACTGATATCAGCAGGGATTGCCCTTTCACCCTATATCGCCGACGAACAGAAATACGCGTCAACAGAGTCGAGGCAGCGGTTTTTATGGTTGGAAATGGATGCCCCGCCAATTGATCCGAACGATACTTATTTTGCCAGGGTGCTTTCGAACGCACCAGATCCTTTACTGAGCTTGGTTACGCAGAAGTTAATGACTTACGACCCAGTTGACCCGCCATTGAATATCAACGATGAAAAAGTAAGGGCGATTGTTGCGGGCATGGATAATGATTTTGCTGGTATCGGTGCGATGCAGGAAATGCTTAAAGGCGATGATGCTTCCGGTAGATCGAATTTTTATATGCTGCCGCTGCCTCCTGGATTAAATGCCGACAGTGATGAAGTGTTTGGTTTTTTCAGTTATGAAATTCGGGTGGGACACAATAAGGATTTATGGAGTACAGCCCAGGCAAGATACGGCCGACCCCTGAAAGTAAATGGCGTGCAACATCCGGCTCCAAACTTGAATTGTAACGTGTTCAGAAGGAAAATACCAGTCTTTTCTAGAAGCCTAAAAGAGAAAGTGCTGATCAGCAGAGGCGAAAAGATCAGTAAGATTCCATCGAGATTGGTGACAACTGCTCCGGTTAAAACTACATTTTTAAATGAAATTGTAATCACCGCACCCTTTGCAACTGCTGTTCTCAATGGAGAAAATGTGACTGCAAATCCACCGCAAACATCGCTTTGGTATATGCTTTATACCCAAGTCCGTCAGGCAGATGGGGCATCATACCGCAACCTTTTATTAAGTTCAGGCAACATGGCATATGTTCCGCCGAAACGTAGGGTTTTAGGAAAAAATGAACTTGCCTTAAAAAGTGAAGGAACTAAATCAGGCATTGCAGTTTTGAAGTTGGAAGAGGTACAACAAAAGCTTTCAGAATTAGGCTTGTCATCTGAAAGCAGTTTGAGTGTGCTTTGCGTTGAAATGTTTCCTATGGAAAATATGTGGCAAACTGAAGATGCAAAAAACCGTGCCCTGGTTGAAAGCGCTGCAGCCAGGCAACCTCTAAACCCGCTTACTACGGGTTTAGGATCGTACCGAATTTATCGAACCTCTGCATTAGTGCCTGTTGCTGATGTTTGCTGCGATGATTGTTAACCACTTAGGCGCCCGCGTAATGGGCGCCAGGTTAGCTTCGGGCCATTTTTTACCAGCAAACAACACAAGTAATTTAAGCTGCATGAACGATATTAGCTACGAGGGTGTTTCTCTATACTCCAACGCGTCATAATCTGGTAAAGGTAATTGCATAATAGCGACCGTATTTTTTCACATCTTCGCTTTAATTCACGCTCAAAACCTTTTTTGTGAAAATACTGTTTTACAAAGAAAAACAGAACAGTTATGAGTCTTGAAAAGTATGTGTCCAAACGAGATTTTTCGAAAACGAAAGAGCCCAAAACCGGCAAAAGCGTCGACAAAGAAAAACTTCATTTCGTTATTCAGAAACATGATGCTTCAAGGCTTCATTACGATTTCCGGCTCGAAATGCGGGGTGTTCTAAAAAGCTGGGCTGTTCCGAAAGGGCCATCTACAGATCCAAAAACAAAACGTCTGGCCATGATGGTCGAGGATCATCCATATGATTATAAAGATTTTGAAGGTATTATACCTAAGGGCGAATATGGTGGTGGAACCGTAATCGTTTGGGATGAAGGAACATATGAGCCGATAGAAGAGATTGAAGGAAAAAAAGCTCAGGAAAAGCATCTAATTCATCAACTGAAAGAAGGTTCGCTGAAAATTAAGCTAAAAGGGAAGAAGCTTAAGGGCGAATTTGCCTTGGTTAAAACGCATGGCATGGGCGAGAATGGCTGGCTGCTGATAAAACATAAAGATGAATTTGCTTCGGTTAAAGATATAACTAAGGAAGACAAATCGGTTTTGTCTGGAAAGACCATTGAAACGATGGAACACACATCTGAAAAGGTTTGGAAAGAGGGGCACGAGGAAGAGATAAAGCCTGAGAAAAAATCAAAAGCTAAAACAGAAACTACCCAGGATAAACTTGAAAAAAAAATTGAAGCAGATGAACCGGACGATGATTACAATATCGAAACGGCTCTAAAGAAAATAAAGAAGTCTGCTATTCCGGAGGGGATGAAGCCAATGCTGGCAACTTTGGTGGATGAACCTTTCGATAACCCCGAATGGCAATACGAAGTTAAATGGGATGGTTACCGTGCCCTTGCCTTTGTAAATAAAGGCAATGTTGACCTGCTGTCGCGGAACAATAAATCCTTCAACGATAAATTCTATCCCATTTATGAATTGCTCAAAACTTGGAGAATTGACGCTGTTGTTGATGGTGAAGTTTTGGTGTTAAATGATAAAGGCGTTTCAAATTTTGGTGCTTTACAAAACTGGCGCAGCGAAGCTGATGGAGAACTTGTATTTTATGTTTTTGATTTGCTTTGGTACAACGGTAAAAATTTGATGGATTTGCCTTTAAGTGAACGACAGGCCATTTTGCAACAGGTTTTGCCAGCTGATGATGACCGCATACGAATCAGTAAGGTTTTCAAAGCAAGCGGTATCGACTTCTTTGCAGCCGCTGAAAAGATGGGTTTAGAAGGTATTATCGCGAAGAAATCAGACAGCGTTTATAGCCCGAACCGACGCTCTAAAGACTGGTTGAAAATTAAGGTTCATAAACGGCAGGAAGTAATAATAGTCGGTTTTACAAAAAATGAAGACACTTCCAAATCATTCAGCTCGTTATTGCTTGGCGTTTATGAAAATAAAGTGCTACAATATGTTGGCAAAGTTGGAACCGGTTTTTCTGATAAACTCCAGAAAACGATGATGGCTCAGTTTAAGCCGTTGATAATTGATAAAAGCCCGTTTGATGATATTCCAGACATAAATAAGCCATCTCGCTTTCGTCCGAACCCGCCGAAGGCTAAAGCTACCTGGTTAAAACCTGAGCTCGTTTGTGAAGTTGCCTTTACAGAAGTGACAGACGATGGGGTATTTCGACACCCTTCATTTCAAGGGATGCGTGAAGATAAAAAGGCTAAAGATGTTGTAAGGGAGCAGGAGGTGGAAACCGAAGCAATAGTGGAAGGGGATAAGGATGAGCAGAAACATGACAACCACGCCCAGGCAATAAAACCACCAAAAGGTAAAGAACCAAAAACCCTGCTTAACCCGAAAGATGAAACCCAGGTTAGGAAACTGAATGGGCATGAATTAAAATTTACGAATCTAAGCAAAATATACTGGCCTGAAGATAAGGTAACTAAGCGTGATATGTTTAATTATTACTATCAGGTAGCCGATTACATATTACCGTATTTAAAAGATAGACCACAATCATTAAATCGTTTTCCCGGAGGCATACACGGACCGAGTTTTTATCAAAAGGATGTTAAAGGAAAAGCTCCGGATTGGGCGCAGACATTTCCATATGAAAACGGGGAAGGAGAAAAGAAAGAATACCTGGTCGGTACCAATGTTGATAGTTTACTTTGGATGGCTTCACTAGGTTGCATTGAAATGAATCCGTGGTTTAGTAGGGTGCAAAGCCCGGATAACCCTGATTATTGTGTTATCGACCTTGACCCCGACAAGCAGAGTTTCGACGAGGTTGTAGAAGCGGCATTAGAAGTGAAAAAGGTGCTGGATGCGATAGATGTGCCTTGCTATCCAAAAACTTCCGGTTCTACGGGGATTCATATTTACATCCCTTTAGATGCGAAATACAGCTACGACCAAAGCCAGATGTTCGCAAAGATTATTGTTACATTGGTTAACAAGCAAATTCCTGATTACACTTCGCTTGAGCGGATGATTTCTGCAAGGAAGGGGAAAATGTACCTTGATTTTTTACAGAACAGACCAGGAGCCACTATTGCGGGGCCGTATTCTTTAAGGCCAAAACCTGGGGCAACAGTTTCTATGCCACTACACTGGGATGAGGTTAAACCTGGACTAAAAATGAGCGACTTCAATATTACTAACGCAGTGGACCGCTTGCGGTCGGAAGGGGATTTGTTTAAAGGCGTTTTAGGAAAAGGTATCGATCTTAAAAAGGCAATTGATAAAGCAAAGCAAATTTTTGGGTAAAAGAAAAGCCCTTTCTAAACAGAAAGGGCTTTTAAGCATTTTTCACGGAACACTATTTCATGCTATCGTTAATTTTATTAATCATATCCAAATGTGCCTGAACAATAGGTGCTGTTTTCGCAGCAAAAGCTTTTAGTTCAGTGTCCTTGCCATCTTTTGCTTCATCCTGCATTAATTTCAGCGTTTTTTTATGGCCATCCACCATTGCGTCTACATAATCTTTGTCGAAATCTTTGCCGGTTTTCTTACTTAAATCATCGGCTTTTTTCTTGTGCTCAGCATCAACATCAGCAGGCAATGTAATATTTTTTGTTGCTGCTATCGACATTAGTTCCTCGTTTGCTTTTCCATGGTCGTTAACCATCATGTTTGCAAACTCTTTAACTGAAGCATTTGTGGTTTTTTCAAGGGCAAGTTTTCCCAAAGCCACTTCTGCCAATCCTCCGTTAGCTGCATCGGTAGCAAACTTAGCATCTGCCTCTTCGACTGCAATTCCGCCTGTGCTGGCTGTGTTGGTTGTTGTGTCTTTGCTTTTGTTAATGCTATCTGCATTTTCCTTAGCATCTTTAGAACCGCTGTTACATGCCTGAAACGCCAATAATGAAGTGGCAAGCATGCCTGTGTACAATAATTTTTTCATAGGATTTTGTCGTTTTTTCTTTTTACAACAAACATTGGGGCAATATGGTTTTGCAAAGTTATCTTTAACAGACACTTAGGGAATTTGTTAAATTTTTATCACAAAAAGTTAAGCGTTAAACAATACCAATAGTCCTTCGTTTATTGCAGTACAATTAAATGTCGTAGTAATAATTTAGTTATGATGAACATAAAGAAGACTTTCAAAATTGGCGATTTAGAAATTAATCGCCTAGGATATGGTGCCATGCAGTTAACCGGAAATGGTGTTTTTGGCGAAGTAGCCGATAGAACTAATGCGATTAGAGTTTTACAGGCGGCAGTTGCGGGCGGGGTAAACTTTATTGATACAGCAGAGGCTTATGGTCCAAAACTGAACGAATCTCTAATCGCTGAGGCGTTATTTCCTTACAAACAGGATTTGGTAATCGCAACCAAAGGAGGTTTTGACCGCCCCGGTCCAAATAATTGGGTGCCAAACGGTTCAGCAAAAAACATAGAAGAGAATATCAATGGAAGTTTAGAGCGGTTGAAAGTTGATACAATAGATTTGTGGCAGTTGCATAGAATAGACCCGAAAATCAATATTCATGAGACGCTGCAACCAGTTTTAAAAGCAGTTGAAGTAGGTAAAATACGATATGTTGGCTTGTCGGAAGTTTCTGTTGAGCAAATTAAAGAAGTTCAAAAAATTTTGCCGGTCGCTTCTGTACAAAACCTTTATAACCTTGGAAACCGGCAATGGGAAAACGTTTTAGACTATACCACTGCACAAGGTATGGCTTTCATTCCCTGGTTTCCACTCGCCTCAGGGCCATCGAAGTTGGAAGACAAGATAGAATTGATTGCTGAAAAACATCATGCAACCACTGCACAGATTGCTCTGGCATGGCTTTTAAGGCGGGCAGAAAATATTTTGTTGATTCCGGGAACAAAATCGGTAGAACATTTATCAGAAAACTTGAAAGCTGCAGATATTCAGTTATCTGATGAGGATTTTGACGCACTTTCAAAATAAGCCGTTTGTTATCCTTCGTGATTTTGAATAAAGCCGGCTGTAGATTAAAGTTTACAAAATTGAGGGTAATCATCTGATTACCCTTTTTTCGTACCAGCTGTTTTCGTTTTTGTTAATAGCGTAGGGAAGAGTTATGCATGGTTTGTCGTTAATCTAAACCCAGGAAAATTTTATTTTCTATTGCATATCTTACCAGAGATGCAGTGTTGTTGAGCCCTAACTTATAAAGTATATTTTTTCTGTGGGTATCAACGGTTCTAACACTCAAAAAGAGGATATCCGCAATCTCGCCATTGGTGTTTCCATCGGTAATTAATTTTACTATTTCTATTTCTCTGGTTGATAATACCTTTTGGGATTGCTTTTTCAGATTAAACCGGTCCTTTGTCAGAAATTCTTCTAAAACGTCTTCAATTTCGGTACTCACAAAGTATCGTCCTTTCACAACTTCATCAATGGCCTGGAAAAGTGTTTTGTCGTCAGTATTTTTAAAAAGATAGGAATTTGCGCCTGCTTCGAGCATGTTTAAAACACTTTTCCGTTCGGCAGACATTGAGAGCACAATGACCTTAACCTCAGGAAAATCGCTTTTTAAAATTTGCAAAGTTTGATAGCCGTTCATCATGGGCATATTAATGTCGAGCAGAATCACATCAGGTCTGTCGTTTTTTACCACTTCGAGCGCTTCTAATCCGTTGTTTGCGGTGGCGATAATGTTGAAATCGGGGCGAACGGCAAGGATGAGTTTCAGGCCATTTATCATCATGTTATGATCGTCTGCAATGAGTATCTTAACCATCAGTTTTTGGTTTATTTTTCTGTTTAAGGTAAATTGTAATTGTTGCGGCAACACCTCTTCCAGGTTGGGTATCTATATCAATATTAGCCTTTATGGCCTGTATGTGTGCTTCGATATTTGATAAGCCATAGCCTCTTTTCACGGCGGGGTAGTCGAATCCTTTTCCATCATCTTCATACAGCAGAATGAATTTGTCATCTCGGTTAACGATAGAAATGTAAATATTTTTTGCCTCCGCATGCTTTACTGTATTGTTGATGAGTTCCTGGCAAATTCTGTATATGGCGTACTGTTGTGCATTTTTAAGGATGGCACTAAAACCTACGTTATCTATGTGGATTTTAATTATACCCAAACGGTTAATCGTGCTCGCCAAATCCTGCAGGGCTGGTATCAAGCCGTTTTCATCGAGCGTTTTAGGACTTAGATTTATCAAGGTATTACGCAAAACCTGCAGCGCCTGGTCTATGTATTGAACCGACAAACTTCTCAATTCCCCACCCGAAATCATTTTATTTATGTCGCCTGCGAGAAGGTAGTGTTTCAGGGACGATAATTTCAATCCCAGGTCATCATGTAAATCATCCGCGATTCTTTTACGATCATCTTTTTGAAAGCTAATCATTTGCCGTAACTGCAAGGCCTGCATATGTTTAAGCCATCGTAAATAAAGAATTAGTATAATAATTCCCAACAAAATCATGGTGATGCAGGCAACCGTAATGAACCACCATTTTTGCCAAAACGGTGCATTGATGTGTATTGATATAACGGTTTTGTTTTTGCTTAATACATCTGTCAGTTCAAATGTATAATTTCCCGATGGCATGTTGGGAAACCTCAATTCGCCATTTCCTTTTGTTGTAACCGCCCTGTTTTCGTAGCCTGTCATTTTGTAGGTAATCTCCCTTTGAGCAGGATTTACAAAATCCATAGAGCTAAAGCCAATTGTAATCGTATTTTGATTGTGGCTCAGGTTTAGCAGGCTTGTTGACAGCGCATTATCTGCACTTTTGTAAGCTTTGTCATTAACTTTTAGTGAGACAATTTGTGGGCAGCTACCACTTTTAAATTGGGTTGCATTATCCGGGTTAATAACATTAATGCCGTTTAAACCTCCTATAGCAATTTTATTGTTTTGCAAAGTTGCAACACTACCAACATTAAAAACCATACTTTGTAAACCATCGGCAACTGTATACCGTATGGATTTTTGAGTACGGGTATCGTAAAAATACAGTCCGTTATTTGTTCCAACCCAAAGATTACGGTTTTTGTCTGCAACAAGGCTTGAGCAGTTGGCATCTATTAAAGTTATTTCTTTTGTGCGGCTACCGCCAACGTTAAACCTCAAAAGGCCAGAGCTTGTGGCCAGGAACAGGTCATTTCCGAGCATTAAACAACTGTTTGTTGCAAAGGGAACTCTGCCAACTTCTTTAACGTAGCTAAATTTATTGTTTTTGAAACTGTAAAGGTATAGCGCTGTGTAGTAGGTTTGAACCAGAAATTTTTCGTCAGTCAGTTTTATAACCTGCTGTACATTGTTCCAGGGCAGGCTACGGTTTACCTCGCTAATCAGGTCGAAAAAAATTAAGCCATTTTCGGTTATGGTCACCTTTGCGACACCAAATTCGGTAGCGGCGAGTAAAGTATCTTTATCAAATTGTATAAATTGATGAACGTTTGCTTTCCCCTTAAACTGGTTACTGAAACTTACGGTAAGCCTTTTGAAATTCTTATTTTTCGCTGTGAATAAATAGTACTCCCCATTGTTGCTCTCCAGTAGAACGTTTTGGTCTTTTAGTTTTATCAGCTTATTTACGCCAATACCGGTTAATTCTGTTCTTGCTAATCTGGAAAGGTCGGCTGTGTAAACCTTAATTCCTGAGCTTTTTGTTCCACACCACACTTCAAGGTTAGAATAATTGAGAATAGATGTGATGTCATTGTCAGGACTTTCTTCTTTAGAAACATACCTTGGAAATATAACCTGGTCAAGATTTGTATAATCTAACCCATATTTATCAACACTTAAAAAAAGGTTATTTTTCTTGTCGATTAAAATTCTCCTGATATAATTGGCCGAGATGCTATTCGGGTCGCTCGCCGAATGTTTAAACTGCCTGATAAATTTCCTGGCCGATAAATCAAACAGTAACAAACCACTACCATTCGTACCGACCAAAAGCCATGGTTTGCCCGGATATTTTGCAACTGCGGTACCCGTAAATTTCTTGTCATTAAAAAGTTCAAAAATTTTGAAATTCTTTGTTTTAGGATTCAGTTCCATCAAGCCTTTATCACCGACTAACCAAAGTGTAGAGTCTGATTGGCTGTAAACGTCTTCGATGTGGCTCACAACATGCGATTTTTCGGCCGACATAAAAAAATCAGTCGCTGAAATTTCTCTCCCGCCTTGGATTTTGTTAATGTAAATTCCCTTTACGCCCCTGCTAATAAACTGCTTAAGTTCCTGATAAAAAGGTTTATTCACAAACTGAAAACCATTAGAGTAATCTGTTATTTTAACGAGTTTATCTGCTTTAGCGTGATACTTATACACTTCACCGGCCAGGTAAACCCATAGGACATCCTGGTTATCAATGTAGAACGGAAACGAATAATAATTTTGTTTGAGTTTGTCGAGCTTGAATCTATACAGGCTAAAAGCATCTGTTTTTTTATCGTATTTAACAAGGTTGCTTTGCGATCCGATGATTAAGCTTCCGTCTTTATCTTCAATTATTTTAGTGATGTAATTTCCGGGTGATGTGTTGTTTTTTGCTGATTGCTTCTTATACGCTATACAGTTTGTTCCATCAAAACGGTTGAGGCCGTTCTCTGTCCCAATCCATAAAAAACCATCCTTATCCAAATGCAAGGCCCGGACGGTTGGGTCGCTTAAACCATTTTCTTGAGTAAGGTGTTTAAAGAGCAGCGTTTTATTTGTTTGAGCCAGGAGGCTTTGCTTTGAAAAAATAAGCAGCAGGAAAAGGCAGAGCGAGCTTCGGATGTGAAGAAATAATAGGTTTTGCATAATCTGCCGGAGATGATTAATCCGCTAAATGTAATAAAAACATTTTTGCAATTATTTACAACCTGCTAAAATTCAGCAACTAAGCAGTATTTAATTTTGAAGTCGAATTTAATAATCTTTAAGAGGCAAAAAAAAGGATGGGCTAAAAGCCCATCCCATATCTAAACCCAAACATGCGCTCAAACATGAATGAATTAATTAATAACAAATGTATTAAATAATGGTTTCAAGATTATGTTGACTGGGTAAAAAAATATCAAGTGCGTATTATTTTACAACACTAGATCATTTTGTTTATAGTCATGTGTTTTTATTCCTAAATCTTTAGCTCATCAATATAACCGAGTTTAATATTTAAAGTTTAATGCCAGGTAGAGTAGTGCGGCTAATGTTGCGCCTACAATCGGCCCAACAATTGGAACCCAGGCGTAAGACCAATCACTGCTACCTTTTCCCTTCATCGGGATGATGCTGTGAATAATCCTCGGTCCTAAATCTCTCACCGGATTTATTGCATAACCTGTCGTTCCGCCAAGTCCTAAACCAATTACCCAAACTAAAAATGCAACAGGTAAAGCTCCGATAGAACCCAAACCAATTGGCGTTTTGTCTGTACCCATCTCTGCATTGGTAAAATAGAAAATTACAAAAATGAGCACGAACGTTCCGATAATTTCTGAAATTAAGTTAGATGTTAAATTTCTTATAGCTGGCGAAGTTGCGAATGGGGCAGCTTTCAAACCCTTATCATCCGTTACATTAAAGTGGTCTTTATAGATAATCCACACCAAAAAGGAGCCAGTCATAGCCCCGCATAGTTGTGCGAGTATGTAATAAGGAACTTTTACCCAGGCAAATTTTTGAGTGATTGCAAGCGCAATGGTTACCGCAGGGTTAAGGTGTGCGCCACTATATGGTGCCGCAATTACAACGCCAACGAAAACGGCCAACGCCCAAGCGGTGGTGATTACTATCCAACCGCTGTCATTTCCTTTAGTTCCTTTAAGTACCACATTGGCAACAACGCCGTTTCCGAGAAGAATTATCAACGCTGTGCCGATAAATTCTGCAACAAATTCTGTCATTTTATATTTAGTTAAGCCCCAAATAGGATAAATTAATCATTAGTTTTCAGCACATACACGGGCTGCCTTCACCGCTCTGTTCCATCCTTTAATTCGCTCGGTGTTATCTATACCTTCTGCCGCAGAAAAGGTTCGGTTAATTTTCCACTGCGAACGGATTTGGTCGATGCTATCCCAAAACCCTGTAGCCAGCCCGGCAAGGTATGCTGCGCCAATTGCCGTAACTTCAGTTACTTCGGGCCGTATAACTTTGCTCTTTAACAGATCTGCCTGAAATTGCATTAACAAATCATTTGCGGTCGCACCACCATCAACCCTCAATTCGGCAATACTTATGCCGGCATCAGCCTCCATGGCCTTTAAAACATCCATCGTTTGGTATGCAATACTTTCCAAAGCTGCCCTTGCAATGTGCGATTTGTTTGTCCCTCTGGTTAAACCCGTAATTGTTCCGCGGGCATGCTGATCCCAATGCGGGGCGCCAAGCCCGGCGAAGGCAGGCACAATGTAAACGCCTTCGGTGTCGGGTACTTTTTTTGCGAGCGTTTCTACATCAGCCGATTTTGAAATCAATCCCATTTCATCGCGAAGCCATTGCACAACTGCGCCGCCAATAAAAATACTGCCTTCTAACGCATATTGAACGTCATCTTTAATTTTCCATGCAATTGTTGTAAGCAAATTGTTAGCTGAAATTTTTGGCTCTGCGCCAATGTTCATCAACATGAAACAACCTGTACCGTAGGTATTTTTTACCATACCAGTCTCCGTGCACATCTGTCCAAAAAGCGCCGATTGCTGGTCGCCGGCAATACCAGCGATGGGTATTTTGGCGGCAATTATATTTCCGGCGGTTTCGCCGTAAACCTCGCTTGAAGATTTTACTTCCGGAAGCATTTGTTTTGGAATGCCGAATAACTCCAGCAACTCTTCATCCCATTCTAAACTGTTAATGTTATAAATCATCGTTCGCGAAGCATTGGTAACATCTGTAACGTGATTCTTTCCTGCTGTTAATTTCCAGATTAACCAACTATCGATAGTGCCGAATGCTAACTTTCCGGCTTCGGCTTTTTCCCTTGCGCCATCAACATTATCCAAAATCCACTTCGCTTTTGTAGCCGAGAAATATGAATCGATGATTAAGCCAGTTTTCTCCTGTATTTTTTTTGAAAGGCCCTTTGCCTTAATCTCATCACAATAGGCTGATGTTCTTCTATCTTGCCAAACAATGGCGTTATAAACAGGAATTCCGGTTTCTTTATCCCAAACCACCGTGGTTTCTCTTTGGTTGGTTATGCCAATCGAATCAATATCTCTTGCAGCTAAACCCGCTTTTACGATTACCTCGGCCAAAACCGATAACTGAGTCGTCCAGATTTCCATCGGATCATGTTCAACCCAACCTGCATGCGGGTAAATCTGCGTAAACTCTTTTTGTGCAATGGCTACAATCTCGCCATCGTGGTTGAAAATAATCGCCCTCGAACTTGTGGTTCCCTGATCGAGTGACAAAATAAATTTGCTCATAATTTAAAATTTGGTTAGCTATTTTTGGCTTAAGCCGCTTTTAGTTCTTATTGTTGGGCTTATAAATATAACCAGAAGCCAATTTATTAAAAATATCGACTTGCTTATCTTCCCAATCCTTATCTGCTTGTAACTCTTTTGCTAAAATAGATGCAACTGCTCTACTCATTTCCATTGCAGCCCTTGCATCTATAAATAAAACCCTGAGCCTTCTACTTAAAATATCTTCTACGGTTTCGGCCATTTCATTTCTAATTGCCCAAAGCACTTCGCCTTTTTTGTAAGGAAAATCTGCGTGAAGCTTCTCGTTTAATTCTGGATGTTCTGCGGTAAGCGACTCAATATCAGTCTTATCGCTTCCATAGATATCGAGGTTGCTGTTCGCAGTTGATTCAGTAGAACCGTGTATCTGTAAACTTTTTGTTCTGCATGCCTGTGGTTTTAGGTTCGCATGGCTTATCGCCAAATCCACCGTTTCTTCAGCCATTCGGCGATAGGTAGTCCATTTGCCGCCGGTTATGGTTATGAGGCCTTGCGCAGATACGATTAGTTTATGGTCCCGACTGATTTCTTTTGTACTGTTTCCATCAGATTTTGTAGGCGCAGCCAGCGGCCTTAACCCTGAAAAAACACTAAGAATATCTTGCTCAGTTGGTTTTTGGTTAAAGTATTCGGAAGCGGTATTTAGAATAAAACTAACTTCTTCCTTCAAAGCCCGGGGTTCCAGACTGTGTTCATCCAAAGGCGTGTCGGTTGTGCCAACAAGTAGATGTTTATGCCATGGTACCGCAAATAGAACTCTCCCGTCTGATGTTTTAGGAATCATTAATGCCGATTCGCTGTTTAAAAATTTTCTATCCAAAACCAGGTGCACGCCCTGACTTGGCCGTACCATGTTTTTCGATTTCGGATCATTCATTTTCAGAATGTCATCAACAAAAACGCCTGTTGCATTAATTATAACCTTAGCTTTAAAAGTTAACCGTTTTCCTGTTAGTATGTCTTCTGTGTCGATGCCTGTTACCACATCGCCATTTTTTGTTAGCCCAACCACTTTTGTATATGTTAATAATGTGGCGCCATGTTCTACCGCAGTTTGGGCAATGTTTATGGCCAACCGGGCATCGTCAAACTTGCCATCGAAATAGCGAATCGCTCCTTTTAGCCCTTTTGCTTTTATCCCAGGGATTTGCTTTATCGTTTCTTTAGCCGAAAGGAATTTCGATTTGCCGAAGCTGTACTTTCCGGCCAGCCAATCATAAATTGTTAACCCTGTTAAGTATTTCGCAACAGAAAACCAGTTGTAGCATGGAATTATAAATTCTTCTTTATTAACGAGATGAGCAGCATTTTTTTGCAATATTCCGCGTTCCTCCAAAGCATGCCTTACCAGGCCGATGTTCCCTTGCGCAAGATAACGCACCCCGCCATGAACTAATTTTGTGCTCCGGCTTGAAGTACCTTTCGCGAAGTCTGATTGTTCTACCAGTAAGGTTTTGTAACCACGGCTTGCTGCATCTAAAGCTGTGCCGAGACCGGTTGCCCCACCACCAATGATTACGATATCGTAAATGGTATTTTCGTTAAGTTCTAGGTTACGGATTCTGTTCATTTGGGTCAAAAGATAATAAAACGAAACAATACGCAATTATAAGTAATCATTATCGAAATAATATAATATCCAGGTTAAAAAATTATTATTTTATTTATCCAAATCATTTAACAAATTGTTTAATTTGTCGCATTGCAAAAAAGCAGAATATATTATGATGAATTTAGCTGAAAGGCACCAATTAATTTTAAGCCGTTTACAAAGAGATCAATACATCAACGTGGTCGACTTATGTAAGGAATTGAAAGTTTCATCAGTTACGATAAGAAAGGATTTAAAACTGCTCGAAGATAAAAGTTTACTTTTTCGAACACACGGCGGTGCCACAATGAACAACCCTTATACGGTGGATAGGCCAGTTAATGAAAAGGAGAAAATTCAGTCATCAGAAAAGAACAAAATAGGGGCGGCCGCTGCCGAACTTTTAAATGATAACGATTCCATCGTTATAGCCTCTGGCACCACAGTACTTTATTTTGCCAAAAACATTCAGCCGGCATCAAATTTAACGGTCGTAACCTCGGCTTTAAATGTGGCGCTGGAGTTAATGAGACAGCCCACGATTGAAGTTATACAGTTGGGCGGCATTTTAAGAAAGAGCTCATCATCTGTTATGGGAAGTTACGCAGAACAGGTGCTTGGCGATTTTTACTTTAATAAGCTGTTTTTAGGTGTTGATGGTATCGATCTTGATTTCGGATTAACGACTACAAACGCCATGGAAGCGCACTTAAACCGAAAAATGATCAGTGCCTCTCAGAAAACCATCGTACTTGCCGATTCATCAAAATTCGGCAAAAGGGGTTTCGGGAAGATATGTGGACTGGAAGAAATTGACCACATCATAACGGATAAGGGAATTTCTGAGCAAATAGTAAAACATTTGGAAAGTTTAGGTGTTACTGTAACTATCGTATAGAACAATTACCCGATTAAAACCAAAACAATAATTTGAATTATGTTAAAAAAGCGAATACACATTTTAGAAGATGATCAGGAAATCAGAAACGTGATTGAAATTCTTTTGAAAGAAGAAGGATTTGAACTTCAATTATCATCAACATTTTCAGAGCTAAAAAAGAACATTCAGGATGCGATGCCGGATTTATTTCTTTTAGATGTAATGCTACCTGATGGAAACGGTGCCGAGATTTGTGAGGATTTGAAAACCGATATTTTTACAAAACACATCCCAATAATTGTGATGTCTGCTCAAAATAATAGTGAACAGAAAGCGATTGATGCATTTGCGGATGCGTACATTAGCAAACCATTTGATATTTATGAGGTTTTGAAAACGATAAATACATTGATTGATAAAAGCCGGGCAGCAAAAGCTGAAAAAGCTTAACTCGCAAACGAGCATAAAAAAAAGGAGGTAATTTTACCTCCTTTTTTTATGTTAAATTTTCGGCAACCTTGCCTTTTAAGTTTCGCAGATGAACACTAATGTCATCAAGCCTAACCGCTTTATTAAATTCTTCCGGCGTATGTAAGCAACGCTGAAAGTCATATTTTTGAAAGTCGAAAAAGTTTTTTGGTTGATGCTCGTCAACTTCCAAAACAATATTCAGGTATTACATTATTTTTTCTGCTGAGACAAGAATGTAACAAGCGAAGCTAACTCATCGTATGATAAGGAATTAGCCAAACCTTGGGGCATCATCGAATTTTCCATTTCCTTACGCGAGAGCACGTCACTCGTTTTGATATTGAAAACTTCGCCGGCAATATTGCGCATTACGATTTTTGATGCCGTTTCTTCGGTTATAAAACCCATATATGTTTTGTCGCCTTTTGCCGTAATCATCACGGTAGCAAACCCTTGTGATATAGATGCATCAGGCTTAAGAATTGATTCGGCAATTTGTTCCCGATTCATAATAGACCCGATTTGTCCCATAAACGGACCTTTCATTTTCTCTGTTCTGCTTAAACTATGGCAAGCAATACAGCCTTGATTATTAAAAATCGTTCTGCCTTTCAGCGGATCACCCTGGAGCTTATTAATGGCTAAAAGCACATCTTCGATAGATGATTTTCCAACCTGACCTTTGTTATTTTTTATCTTTTCTAAATCTATTTTCGGCTCTTCTGTTGCCGCTAATTTTTCTTCAGCAGCAAACTCTTTAATTTCCATTCGGTGCCGGGCATCTAAATCCACAAAAAATTGTTTCTCCTGCGTGTTTGCTTTTGCCCATTCGCCTTTAAGAAATTTTTCGATAACAGGAGAGGCAGACCAGGTAACGGCTTTGTAGTACGGACCATGAGAATCTGGTCTGGTTCCCCACCACCAACTCGCATCATAACTTTCTTCCTGTTTGTATAGTCGGGCTAATGTTGTTAAAATTTGTTTTTTTAATTTCAAGTCTGACGTGGAATTGTAAGTTTTAATTAAGCCATTTACAGCTTGCTGGTTGTGCATATAGCGCAAAGCCCATAGCGCAAGTTCCGAATTGTCGGATCCAACAGCTGCCAAGCATGCGTCAGTAGCATTTAAATTAACCAGCGCCTGCACTGCAAGGTGAGGGAGGATAATGGCAGCATTCGGAGTAGCGTGCGGCCCTTCAATGTCTCTTTCCGGCGCTGTAAAAGACGGCGGAACTTTCACTTTTAACAATGATGCAATTGCGTCTGATTTACCCAAACGATTGAGGCCGACTATTGCAGCTGCCCGCACCCGGGGCGAAGCATCGTTTAGGGCAGTTAAAAAAGGTTCTGATGGAACTTTACTGATAAATTCTTTCCGGTCTGCCAGTGCTTTTAAAGCAAATTCGCGAACAGAATCATCTTTTGATAACGCAACTAATTCCGCTATCCCGGCTTCTTTTGCAATTTGTGCGTATGTAAAAATACCGGCAACCCGGGCGTATAACGGAAGGTTTTTGTCGGCGGCAATTTTTAAACTTGCCGAAGTTGCCTGTTTGTTAGCCCGGCTTAACATTTCTTGCGATGCGGAAACACGGGCCACGGCACTATTTGATTTCAACAATTCTGACAATTGCTTAATTGATGATTTTTTTACATCGGGGAAGGCTTTATAAACCCAGTTGTTTGGTACGGTTCGGAGTATGTAGCCTTTTGTTGGGCTGCCGGAATAACCAGCGCCATCCCAGGCAGATAAATAAAGTCGGCCGGAACCGTCAACATCTAAATCCGTTATTTGAGGGATTTTGATAAACTCTTCATCTTTTTGAGTGAAGGTTGGCCCATCAGGTGTTACCCGATGAATGTAAAGCATGCTTCTTCCCCAATCGGCCATCATCGGCACGTTATTGTACTCTTCTGGCCAGTTCGGCTCGTTCATAAACAATGCACCAGTTCCGGAGCCACCGCCCAAATCTGCCAGCGCAGGTATTATCTCGTCAGTGAAATGCTGGAATAGAACAGGATATCCATATTCGCCAGTTTGAATATGATGCGAGAAACGTACGTTCCATCCACCACCATCATTTGTGTTTTCTCTGGTAAAAATGTTCATGTAAGGGTCAATAGCTACATCATAAACATTTCTTGTTCCATGTGTAAATATTTCCATCTCGGTTCCGTCTGGTCGAACGCGAACAGTTCCACCACCAAGCATTGTCAATTTTTTTCCAGATCTGTCCACAGCATCATGAAAGCCAAAATCGCCAACAGAAATATAAATCCAGCCATCAATACCCATCCGAATTCCGTTGGTTGCATGGTCTGTTCCTCTTTCGCGGATGTATTTGGCATTGCTGATGTGTTCTATCAAGGGCTTTTCGGGTCCATCGGCCTTTCCATCGCCATCATTATCTTCAAAAACAACTAAATTCATTCCGGTAGCAGCTTTCGTTTCTGATGAAAAAGTGGTGTGCAAAACGAATACCTTATTTCCCTGAACAATAATTCCCCGGGGATTATCAACTTCGGCAAAAGATATGTGTTCATCCAGTTTGCCGTCGTTATTTTTATCTACCAGCTTAAGTATTCTACCCTTTCCAGGGTCTTTACCCAGCGAGCCAATCATATCAACGCCAACATAAACTTCACCGGTAGGGGCTACAGCAAGGCAGGCAGGACTAGGGGTAATGTCTGGTCCGGCAAATGTAGAAATTGTGAGCGCTGTCGGGTTTGGGACTGCAACCTTCGGTTGGTTTAAAAAACTTAAAATTCCAAGAATAAAAAAGGAGTAAATAAGGCTTAAAGAAAATTTTATCATTTCGGGCTGATTCGGCTAAGTAAAAGGTTTTTGCTAAGATAAAAACTTTGAGGATTTTTAAATTGCTTGCTGCTTTAAGTGGGTTATAATCGCTTAATCACGGTTAAATTTGTACCATTAAAAAGCTTAGTGCTGATGAAAAGAATCGGTAACAAATTCCAAAACCTTCGGCAGCGCCTCACGCCAGTAGGTCCAGGTATGGCCACCATTTCGGATTCTAAACTCGTGGGGAATGTCTTTCTTTCTCATAGCAATGTGTGCAAGCGAGTTGCCTTCGTAGAGGAAATCGTCATCGCCGCAATCTATATACCAGTTTACTGCTTTCTTTTGCGCATCGGGCATATTATTAAGCAAAGGCAACACGTTTTGTGTGTTATAATAATTTGTTATCGCAGCATCATCCATATTTGGGTTAGCCTTCTTAAGGGCAGTCTGTGCGTCGCTTAAACTCAGAAAACCCAGGTAGGCACTTAGCGGACAAGCCGAAGAAAAAAGTTCTGGATGGTGTAATGCATAAACAAAAGTTCCGCCACCACCCATAGATAAGCCGGCTATCGCTCTTGAGCGTTTATCGGTTTTGGTTCTGTATTTCTTTTCAACAAATGGCATCAACTCTTTGAAAAAGAAATCTTCATAATTCCAGTCTCCTTTAATGTCGTTAAAATAGCCGCGGCGACCAGTGTTTGCATCCGGCATTACAATTATCATTGATGTTGAACTACCATTTGCAATTGCCTTATCAGTGATGTTTAATACCTCGCCAAACTGCACCCAGCCGGTCTGGTCATCGCCGGCACCATGCAATAAATACAATACGGGATAACTTCTCCCTGATGTTTCGTAATCTGGTGGCAGATAAATCGCAAATTTTCTATCACTCTTTAAAATTTTGCTTGGAACTACAAGGTTATCGTAAACCTTACCTGTTTGAGCCAACAAAATTATTGGCGATAACAGTAAAAAAGCAATGACTGCGCTAATTGATTTTTTCATATTTTTTATTCTGGTTAGCCAATATCAAACCATATTGGATGGGAGAATAAATTTAACACAAAATTGAGATTTGAATCGTTTGTTGTGTGAATGTTACACGATCTAATTTTCCTCAGTGGTTATTGCAGCAAATTGAAAGATTGGTTAGCAATTTCAAATTCTTCATTGGTTGGGATAATAAGGATTTTTACAGGCGAGCTATCGGTGCTCACATCAGTCAATTCACCTTTGTAATTCCGGTTTTTGCCGAGGTCTAGCTCGATGCCTAAATAGTCGAGTTGTTCGCAAACGGCTGCCCTCATCTCCGAGTCGTTTTCACCAACGCCTGCGGTAAATATTACTAGGTCTATTCCATTTAAAACTGCCGCATATGCCCCAATAAATTTTTTGATGCGATAGGCGTAAACACTTAATGCCAGTTTCGCAGCCGCGTTACCTTCGGCTGCAAGTTTGTTTACGTCCCGCATGTCGCTCGAGCCACCAACACCAAGCAAACCCGACTGTTTATTTAACAATGTGCTTAATTGCTCCAGGCTATAACCGGCATGTTCCATTAAATGAAAAATAACCGAAGGGTCTATATCACCCGAACGCGTTCCCATCATCAATCCGCTTAAAGGACCAAAACCCATGCTGGTATCTATTGATTTACCATCATTTATAGCCGTAATGCTGCAACCATTGCCAAGGTGAATGCTAATTATTTTTGATTTAGGTTTGTTAAACCAGTTGATCGCTTTTTCGCTCACATACTTGTGGCTTGTGCCATGAAAACCATAAACCCGAATCCCGTTTTCCTTATAATACCATTCTGGAATTGCAAAACGAAATGCTTTTTCTGGAATAGATTGATGGAAAGCGGTATCGAAAACTGCGATTTGCTTTGCCTGCGGAAAGGTTTGCTCAGCAAACTCTATGCATTTATAATTAACCGGGTTGTGTAAGGGAGCCAAAGAAAACAATTTTTTAATCTGTTGTTTAACGCCTTCGGTTATTAAAGTAGCGCCCGAAAAGTGCTCGCCGCCATGTACAACTCTATGGCCCACGGCGGCAATATCTTCAGGACTAGAGATTACGGCGTGCTCTCCCTCGGTCAGCAATGCTAAAACCTGTTTCAAGCCTTCCCCATGATTTGAAATAAAAGCATCCTTCTCGATACTTAATTTTGCCCCATCAGGAAATACCGAGTGTTTGATAAAAGACCCTTCTATGCCTATCCTTTCAACCAGGCCACTGCAAACGGGTAGGTTGGAAGGCATTCTAAATAATTGGTATTTAATTGAACTGCTTCCTGAATTGATAACTAAAATATTCATAAATTATTTAATATCCTGACATTGAATGGCTGTAATTACAACGGTGTTGAAAATATCATCAACCGTACAACCTCTGCTTAAATCGTTAATCGGCTTGTTTAATCCTTGCAACATTGGCCCGATTGCCAGTGCGCCGGTTTCCCGCTGAACTGCCTTATATGTATTGTTGCCCGTGTTTAAATCGGGAAAAATTAGCACGCTTGCTCTACCGGCAACTTCAGAACCCGGCAACTTCTGCTGGCCAACAAGCGGGTCAACTGCTGCATCATATTGTATCGGGCCTTCAATTTTTAACTCCGGATGTCGTGCCCGAACAATTGCTGTGGCTTCACGTACACGTTCAACATCTTCGCCCTCGCCAGAAGTTCCGGAAGAGTAGGAAAGCATCGCAATTCTTGGCTCAATTCCAAACTTGGCACTACTCTCTGCAGAAGAAATAGCAATTTCAGCAAGCTGTTGTGCAGTAGGATTTGGATTTACAGCACAATCTCCAAAAATGGCCACACGCTCTGGCAGGCACATAAAAAATATCGACGACACAACAGAAACGCCGGGCTTGGTTTTTACAAATTGTAGCGCAGGCCTTATTGTATGCTGGGTTGTATGTACTGCTCCGGAAACCATTCCGTCGGCATCGCCTTTATAAACCATCATTGTGCCAAAATATGAAACATCAGTCATCATATCTCTTGCCATTTCCATATTTACGTTTTTTGTTTTCCTCAGCTCATACAACGTTTCCACATATTCATCATAATGTTGAGATTGCGAAGGGTTGTGGATGTTAATAAGGTTGATGTCGAGATTCAGCCCGAGGCGTTTTATCGATGTTCCAATTTCAGTTGCATCGCCCAGCAGCGTAATGTTAACGATATCTTGAGTGATTAACTTTTCAACAGCCTTTAAAATTCTGTCATCATTACCTTCTGGTAAAACAATATGCTTTTTCTCGCTCTTAGCCCATTTAACAAGATTGTATTGGAACATATGGGGCGTTATACCCACATGACTGAAAGTAATTATCTTATCATCAAGTGCTTTTATATCTACGTATTTCTCAAAAAGTTCTATCGCTAAAGCAATTTTCTTTTTATTATCTATCGTGATTTTTGAGTGTATTGAACCGATTGTGGTGGTGGTTTCAAATGTGCCCTTTTTTACGGAAATAATCGGAATAATGGTTTGCAGACCTTCGATAAGTTTAATCATTGGCTCATCGGGGAGGCTACCTGCAGTTAAAACGATGCCCGCAATTTTCGGGTAGTTTGCCGAAAGATTTGCCTGTAACGAGCCAATAATAATGTCACCTCTATCGCCAGGAGTAACAATTAGCAGGTTGTCTTTAATGTGCCGCAAAAAATTCGGCAGCATCATTGCCCCGGTCACAAAATTATCAACCTGGTTATCCATTAAATCGGCTCCGAACAAAATTTCTGCATCTAAAGCAGCTGCAATCTCCTTCATTGTTGGGCTTTGCAGACCACTTTCTATAGGTATTACGGCAATAAGCAACTCTGCCGGAAGTTGGTTAGATAGTGCTTGTTTTATGCGCTCGGCTTCATCAGGATTTACCATATTTGCCACAACGCCTAAAACCTGTACATCGCGAAGCAGAAAGTTACGATAGATATTAATCGCAGTTTTGAACAATTGACTTGCAGTTTTATTTTTTCCTGAAACAACAATCAAAACCGGTGCGCCAAGGTTTTTCGCCATCAAAGCATTCGATTCAAATTCAAATGCCATGCCTTCACCTAAAAAATCACTTCCTTCAATAACAGTGAAATCGTAATTGTCTTCCAGTTTTTTGTATTTACTGATAATCGTATTTATAATCTCGCCGCTATTTTCCGATTGATGCAACATATCTTGTCGGGTAAACGCGAAAGCATCTTCGTATTTTACAGGAAGCGAGAAATAATCTAACATTGCCTCAACATGTTCATCTTTTTTTGTGAGATCGTCTTGAGCGATAATTGGCTTAAAATAACCTACTTTCTGGGTTTTGGCAAGCAGCATATTAATCATGCCGAAGGCAATGACCGATTTGCCGGTGTAAGGTTCTGCAGAAGCGATGAAGATGTTTTTTGTCATAGGGGAGAAAATTATTCTGATTAAACCAATTTGCGGCAAGATAGTTGGAAAAATTTAAAAGGAGTGACATAAAAGTAAATCAAGCGGGTATTTTCCAGATGTGGAAGGAAATACAGATACTAGACTTTTTGATTGAAACGCGTTAAAATGAAAAAATCCTGCCATCTTTCGATGCAGGATTTCTATTTTTTCGGAGCGGAAAGCGAGGGATTCGAACCCCCGGACCTATTACAGTCAACAGTTTTCAAGACTGCCGCATTCGACCACTCTGCCAGCTTTCCATCGGCAAAAGTACAAATCCAGTTTAAATCTGCAAACTGTGATGTACTTTTTTTTATATAAACTTGATAATTGCTTAACACAGAGGGAGAAAAATTTTATTTCTTGGTGATATTTTCCTCAATTGGTGCCGTTTTCTTAAATAAATTGAAGGTTGGCCGGATGATTTTGACGCTTCTTTTGCTCACATCAACACTTGCATTTAGCTCAAAGCCGATTAACAGAATTAGTGAATTTAAATAAAGCCAAATCATAACAACTATTAAAGTACCGATAGAGCCATACACCTTGTTGTACGAGCCGAAATTATTGATATAGAACGCAAAACCCCAAATGGTTAGAAAAGCAAGTATTGTAGCCAGCCATGAACCGGCACTGAAAAGTTTCCATTTTTTAGCGTGAGAAGGACCATAGCGGTATAAAATCGATATCGTGATAAAATATAGCGCTGTCAAAAGTATCCACCGGGTAAGCTGAATGGCATAGATTGCCAGGCTGTCTTTTATATGCAGTTCTGTTTTAATGTAATTAAGTAATATTTCACCTATTGCCATGGCACTTATACAAAATACTACTGATAAAAAGATTATCATCGTTAAAACCAATGCAATCAACCGTTGCTTTAACCAGCTTCTGGTTTCAATTATTAATGATGCCTTATTAAATGCTTTCATTAAGTTTTTAACACCATTCGTAGCAAAAAATATGGCCGATAGAAAACCAAAAGACAACAAACCTCTGTTTTGATTTTTAACGATGTCTTTCAACGTGGTTTCAAATGCCTCGAAGGCATTGTGTGGTAAAATGAGCTCGATTAAGCTTAAAAGTTTATCCTGAAAACCCGATATCGGAATAAATGGGATTAAGGTAAAGAGAAAGATAATACTTGGAAATATCGCCAGCATAAAGCTGTATGCCAAAGAAGACGACTTATTAACCAAAGATTCTTTCCCAATTTCCTTGAAGAAAAAGGTGGCAACGGTATAAAGTGGGAGTGGACTAAACCCGGGAAGAATGCAGTGTTTCGTCCATTCAATAAAATCTGAATAGACCTTAAGTTTTAATAGTTGCCTGTGTAACCATTCCATTTTTGCGATTAATTAAAAAATGCCGATAATTTTTCCATAAAATTTGCGGGAGGATTGGTTGGTTTATTTTTTTTCATGTCGACAAAAACCAATGTCGTTTCACCAAGATTGATAAGTTCTTCTCTTTCGTTAAAAAGTTCATATTCAAAAAAAATGCGAATTCCCGGAAGGGTTTTTATTGTCGTTTTAACGGTAATTTCCTGATCGTAAAGGGCAGGTTTTATATACTTACATTTTAATTCCAAAACAGGCATCATAATTCCATCAGCTTCCATAGAACTGTAACTCATGCCCAGACTTCGCAACATTTCTACCCGGCCAACTTCATAATACTGAGCATAGTTGCCGTAATACATATAGCCCATCTGGTCGGTTTCTCCATACCGCACTCTTATCTTGGTTGTGTGGCTATACATTATTTAAAAATGTTTCTTTTGTTTAGCGCTTCGCGATATTTTCTGGCATTTACCTCATGTTCGGCCTTCGTTTCTGCAAAATTGTGGTATCCAGAAAAGTCTTCTTTGGCGCACATGTAAATGTAGTTGTTAGTATCGCGGTTTAAAACAGCGTCAATTGCGTTTATGCTCGGCATCATAATCGGACCCGGAGGCAAACCCGCATATTTGTATGTGTTGTAAAGCGATTGCACCTGCAATAATTTACCGGTAACGCGTTTAACCGTGTAATCATTATTCGCGAAAATAACCGTTGGGTCTGCCTGCAATAAAATGCCTTTGTTTAATCTGTTAAGGTATAAACCCGCTATAATGGGCATTTCCTTGTCGTACAGCGCTTCTGCATCAACAATAGATGCGAGTGTATAAACCTGGGCTGGAGTTAAATTAAGACTTGCAGCCTTCTGTTTGCGTTCCGCATTCCAGAACTTTTCATACTCTTTATGCATGCGCTCCAGAAAATCTACAGGGGAAACGTTCCAATACATTTCGTAGGTATTCGGAATAAACATCGCATAAATATTGTCTTGATTAAATCCATATTTCGTTATCAACGCAGTTGAATCCAATACATTTATAAAGCTTAGCGAATCGGCCTCAAGATTACTTGCCAAATAGGCTGCGAAATTTTCTTTCTTGCGGATGTTTTGAAATTTAAGCTTTACCGGTTCCTGGTTTCCAGCTTTAATCATGTTAATCAAGGTGCGGTTCGTCATGCCTTTTTTTAGTAAGTAGCGCCCCGGCTTAACATTGGTTTTTAAGTTCATTTTGCCAGCTGCCGTTGTAAAAGACGAAATACTTTTTACAATGTCTTTACTTTTCAGGTTTTCGACCAAGGCGTCATAATCGGCACCAGTTTTTATGTACAAGTATTTTTGATTTTCGGTAACATTTGGCGCAAAGTAAACTTTGTAAAAGTTAAGAGCGAAATACCCGGCAATCAAAATAACTATTGCAGCTATTATTATTGCAGCTTTTTTTCCGTTACCCATTTGCTTGTTTTCTATTTCAGTCATTATCGTAGTGTGCGTAATTATTGTTGCTTATTGGATAGGGTAATGTTAATTTTTGTGCCGATAGTTACTTTGGTAACTGAATCTGCAGGCATTGGATCTTGTTTGGTAATTACAGCGTTTGCACTGTCTGTAATCGCACCTTCGTAAATAATATTCCCTAAAGTTAAGGCAGATCCTTTTAAACTAAATTTGGCTTCATCAATCGTTAAACCTACCAATTGAGGAATATCAACATCCTGATTTCCGCGGCCATCGCCTAAAACCAGATTTATTCTTGAACCAACGGGCAAAGTTTCTCCGGCCTGGATAGGCTGACCGCCAAAAGTAGCTTCTAAAACTACATCGCGACTTACATCGGCTTTGTAAGTTGTATCGCCAAGTTTTAGTCTGGAACTTTCGATAATTGCCTGCGCTTCTCTGAGCGTTTTGAAAGCAATATCAGGGAATTTTGTATTTGGTATTTTGCCTGCATTGATGGTTAAGTATATCGTTCGGTTATCCTTAACAAAAGTATTCGGGTCAGGGTCCTGATCAATTACAATACCTGCAGGCTGATCTAATATGAAAACTGAATCTACTTCGTATTTCAGTCCTGCTTCTTCGAGTTTTACAACAGCATCAGCAAAAGACAAGCCTTTAACCGAAGGAACGTTTAGTCCCTCGCCGTGTTTTGTGTAGAAACGTAAACTGAAAAATGCGATTAGCAGCAATACGAAAACGGTAATGATGGCTGCTAAGATCGTCTTTCTGAAGGATTTGGTTTTTAAATAATCTATAAATTTAGACATGAAGCTAAAATTCTGGGTTTATGCGTACAATTCAAATGTAGTTAATTTAATAATTGCATCGGCGATTGCTTAATTATTGAATGCCCATATTTAAGCAAATACAATACCATCAATTATCAAGTCTATTATGCATTAATTAAATTTTGCTCAAAGATATTTATATTTTTGAAGATATATTTACATTCACTTTCTATTTATAATTAAGGATTTTTCCAATGAAAAAAACAATCGCATTATTAACCGGCGGTACTACAGGCGAGTGGGTTGTCTCTGTAAAAAGCGCAGCAACCATTGCTCAAAATATCGATGCTGATTTGTATGATGTATATAAAATTATGCTTAACGATAAAGGCTGGTTCTACGAGCCTGCTGATTCCGTTAAAATAGATATTGATAAAAATGATTTTTCTTTAACCTTGGATGGCCGAAAAATTAAGTTTGACGGGGTTTTTATTGCGATTCATGGTTCTCCTGGTGAAGATGGTAAGCTACAGGGCTATTTTGATATGCTCGGCATTCCTTATACCACCTGCGATGCGCTAACGTCTTCTATTACAATGAATAAAGGCTATACAAAAGCGATTGTTGATGGAATTGAGCATTTATATACAGCGAAGTCGGTCCAAATTTTTAAAGATGGTAACTACAACTTAAATCAGATTAAACAGGATTTAAAGCTGCCGTACTTTGTAAAACCGAATAGTGGCGGAAGCAGTATTGGCATGAGTAAAGTAAAGCATGCCGATGATTTGGAAACTGCGGTAGAAAAAGCTTTTAAAGAAGATACGCAGGTATTAATTGAGGAATTTGTTAGTGGAAGAGAGTTTTCTATAGGCGTTTTTAGCGCTAAAGGTTTTGTAACTGTGTTACCGACCACAGAAGTTATTCCGGCTAATGAATTTTTTGATTTTGAAGCAAAGTATACGCCGGGCGCTACCCAGGAAATTACTCCAGGCAACATGTCTGATGAGGAATATGAGCGGGTTCATCAGGTAATAAAAGATATTTATAAGAAGCTGAATTGCCGGGGAGTTGTTCGAATTGATTATTTCCTGGAACACGAAACCGGAAATTTCTATTTCATCGAAATTAATACCATTCCCGGGCAAACGGCTACTAGTTTTATTCCGCAACAGGTGGCAGCAATGGGCTTAACCCTAAAGCAATTTTATTCAGATTTGATGAAAGAAACCTTAGCTTAATTCCTTAACGAGGTTAAATGTACATCCAGCTACTCATCGATAAAGGTTACCCGGTTAAAAAAATCGAGAAAGATTCTATCATTTATGAACCTGGAATGCAACCGAGGTTTGTCTATTTTATAAGGAGAGGTGAGGTGCGGATGGTAACGGTTAACGATGAGGGGAAAGAATTTATTCAGGGCATTTTTAAAACTGGCCAGTACTTCGGCGAACCCGCTCTAATACTTAACAGGCCATATTTAGCATATACAATTGTTAATAAGGACGCTGAAATAATTCAAGTTGATAGAAAATCTTTTTTCAGTCTGTTGGAAACCGATCCGGCTTTCAGTATAAATTTGATAAAAGTATTGAGCAACAGGCTTTTTTATAAATCGATGATGTTAGAAGAGCTCGCAAGCGAAAAAGCGGCGCATCGGCTTGAAACGATTATCAATTATTTATTTCTAGACTTACAATCTGGCGAGCGCCTAAAAGTTACCCGTCAGGATTTGGCGGATATGACCGGTTTGCGGGTTGAGACTGTGATAAGAGGCGTGAAGCAACTTGCCAACGAAGGCTTATTACAACTGGCTGGAGGAAAAATTATGAAGATTTGATTTCAGTCGAACCTTTGGCAGTTTGCAATGTTTGAGCTAATATGATTCAAATCATAATTTAGCAACATTTCAAATGGTAAATTTGCTTCATCAATAAAATAGTTATGGCAGAGCTTTCTAAATTTCAGGCGGTTATACAGTGTAAATGCCCACGTTGTCGCAAAGGTGATATCTTTACGGGGAGTGCTTATTCATTCAGACTACAAAAGACAAACATAAATTGTCCGGTTTGCAATTTAAAGTTCGAGCGTGAACCTGGCTTTTTTTATGTTGCTATGTTTGTTAGCTATGCGATGAACGTTGCGGAAATTATTACCATCGGGGTTGCATCTTATGTGTTAGGTTTGCCACTTATTTACGAAAACCTGTGGTATTATGTTGGTTTGATTTTGTTCGGCGTTCTTCTGTTATCGCCAATTAATTATCGTTACTCGAGAGTAATTTTATTACATTGGTTAACGCCGGGATTAGGTTATGTTCCTGGGAGTGGGGAAACCAAAAAAGCCTGAAAAAAACAAGGCGTTTATGCATCAATGGTAATATCAACCGCTAATTGCAATTAAAGTCAAAGCGCTCCACTATCGTAAAATTGCCACTTTTTGAAATGGAATTTTCAAGTATTGTGGTTTTCGCCTCTTTAATCAGGGACCTACCTCAAATTAACCGTTGTTAACAGATTTGCTTATAACCTCAACCAAGGCTTTAACTTGCGCTACCGAGGTTTGCTCATATTGATATTCATCCTCAATGCTGCCCATCTTTGTTTCTGCATTTCGAAATTCCATTTTACTTGCAACCAAACTTTTAGCAGATGCATGAAATTGCGTAGCGCCGGTAGCGCTGATGAGCGTAGAAATATTTTCTTTATTGATGCCCGCACCTGGCATAATCGCAATTCGGCCATTTGCTAGTTTAATTAATTCGGCTAATTTATCTGCACCGGTAATGGCCGATTTTGCCCCGCCAGATGATAGCACCCTAACAACTCCAAGTTCAATCAAATCTTCGAGTGCTTGTTCCATATTATTGCTCATATCAAAAGCACGATGAAAGGCGACAGGTAGCGGCTTTGCCAGCTCAATCAGTTCGGCACAACGCTGTTTATCAATAGTTCCATCGGCTTTAAGTATTCCAATCACTAGTCCGTCACAGTTTAATGATTTGCAAGCACTTATATCTTCCTTCATCAATTCAAACTCTAGCTCAGAATACAGAAAATCACCGCCGCGTGGGCGAATGATTGGCCAGATTTCAATAGACAAGTTTTTCTTCGCCAAGGCAAGTTGCCCATAACTTGGGGTCGTTCCGCCTTCAGCAAGATTATCACAAAACTCCACCCGTATTGCGCCTCCAGTCTGGGCATTTAAGGCAGACTCGTACCCGTTTGCACAAACCTCCAAACCTGAACTCCTTTGGAATAAAGGCGAAGCGTCATTTTTCATAAACTAACTTAATTGATTCTTAAAAATTGGAAATGTTTGTAGTGGGGTAAAGATACTAATAGTAACTTTTCCCTTTGATTAATAAATCTTGCTTTTCTGCATTGCAAACGGCATAACTGAAACCTTGCTGAATTGCATAAGCACCATATTCTCCCTTTTTATTAATGGCTAAAAAGCCTACCTGAATATTTTTTGCCGTTTCGGGTTTTTTCTTAATAATTCTCATAACTGCCTCTTTGCAGGCAGCCTCCGGCGTATAACCCTGGCGCATGAGCTCAACCACCAAAAATGAACCCACATTTCGAACAACTTCTTCTCCAACACCTGTTGATGTTGCGCCACCAACTTCATTGTCTACATAAAGGCCGGCACCAATAATCGGACTGTCGCCAATTCTGCCGTGAAGTTTATAAGCCATGCCACTCGTTGTACATGCGCCAGAAATATTGCCTTTGCTATCTAATGCAAGCATTCCGATTGTATCGTGATTATACTGGTTTCCTGGCAGTTTCTGCGGAGCGGCTTTATCGTAAAGTTTGTTTTCAATATTCATTACAGGCTCATACTTAGCCGTTTTCAACCAATCTTTCCACGCCTTCTCGCTTGCAGGCGTAAGCAAATTTTCTTTTTTAAAGCCTTGTTCTAGCGCAAATTGTAAAGCACCATCTCCAGCAAGCATAACATGTGGCGTTTTCTCCATTACCTTTCTGGCAACAGAAATTGGGTGCTTAATGTGTTCAAGCGCCAAAACAGCGCCGCAGTTTCCATTTTCATCCATAATGCAGGCATCGAGGGTTACTTTGCCATCCCGGTCTGGTAAACCGCCATAACCAACAGACTGGTTTTTTTCATCAGCCTCGGGCACCCAAACACCTTGCTCAACCGCATCAAGGGCTTTGCCGCCTTTAGAAAGCACTTTCCAGGCATCGGCATTTGCCGCGATGCCAAAATCCCAGGTAGAAATTACGATAGGAATATTGGTAGCACGAGTGGATACAGGCGGAATCGCATCAGCCATAGCAGCTTTATCAATGGCTAACAAACCTGCAGAAAGGGCAGAGGCTTTTATAAATTTACGACGATTGAACATATTGGATTAACTGTGGTTTATTTTGAAGTTTATGAGTTGTAATTTGGTGCTAAACTATGGTAAATTTATCCGCATCTCTTAAAAAAGGAAACTGACGTCTAATCTTTACCAATTCTTCGTAGTTAATGCTGAAGGTATATAAATCTTCGTCCTCAGGTTTATAGTAAACTGTACTTCCGTAGGGGTCTATACACATCGAATGGCCGCTGTGGTAAACCTGGTTTCCATCGTGGCCTACACGGTTTACAGCAATCACATAACTTTGGTTTTCTATTGCCCGGGCCGGAATTAGTGCTTTCCAATGTGCAGATCGCTTATCAGGCCAGCTGGCCACTAAAAGTAAAATGTCGTATTCTTCGTTAACGTTGCGCAACCAAACTGGAAAACGTAAATCGTAGCAAATCGCCAGCCTGATTTTCCAGCCTTTTAAAGTAACGATCAGTTTATCTGTTCCCGGACTAAAATTCTTATCTTCTTCACCTAAACCGAATAAATGTCGCTTATCATAATGTTTATAGTCCCCGTTCTGCTCCATCCAAATTAAACGGTTGTAATACTTTCCATTCTCCTTTATAATTAAGCTTCCGGTTATAACGCAGTTGTATTGATGCGCCATTTTTTGCATCCATTGCATGGTAAAACCGCCCATTTCTTCGGCCAGGGTCTCAGAGTTCATACTAAAGCCACTGTTAAACATCTCAGGTAAAACAATTAAGTCGGTTTTTTCCCGAACACCCATGGATAGGCGCAGGGCAAGATTTTGTAAGTTTTTTTCTATGTTTTCCCAAAAAAGGTAAGCCTGAAAAACAGTTACTTTCAGGTTTTCTATTTGAGTATAAACAGGTGCTTCCATATGTTTAGTATTACGGGATGATTAAACATTTCTCAATTTTTCTGCAGCCAAAGCAAGTGTAGAATCTTCCTTGGCGAAACAAAATCTTATTATTTTATGGTCTGTTGCTTTCTGGTAAAATGCCGAAACCGGGATGGTGGCAACTCCGAATTCCTTTATCAGCCTGATGCTGAAATCTGTGTCTTTCTCGTCGCTGATTTTACGGTAGCCTGCACATTGAAAGTACGAACCACTACAAGGTAGCAACTCAAACCGGCTTTCGGCCAAAAGGCTTCTAAAGTAGTTCCGCTTTTTTTCGAAAAAAGAAGTGATACCGGTATAGTTGCCCGGCTCTTTAATGTAATTGGCAATAGCTTGCTGCATCGGACTATTAACGCTAAAAACATTAAATTGGTGTACTTTTCTAAACTCCCTGGTGAGCAGTTCGGGTGCAAGGCAATAGCCTAATTTCCATCCTGTAGCATGTAAAAGCTTCCCGAATGATGCAATAACGAAGCTTCTTTCTCTCAATTCGGGAAAAAGCATAACACTTCTGTGTTGCTCACCGTCATAAATTAAATGTTCGTAAACTTCATCGCTGAGGATTAAAATATCCGTTCCGTTAATCAGTTTAATTAACGATTTCATATCATTCTCCGTTAAAATGCTTCCCGTTGGGTTTTGTGGAGAATTTAAAATAATCATTCTCGTACTCGAGGTAAAAAGCTTCTTTACCATGTCCCAATCAATGCCATAACTCGGTGGCGCAAGCTCATAGGTTTTAACCAAACCACCCAAAAGCCTTATGGTTGGTGCGTAACTGTCATAGGCCGGTTCAAAAATTATCACTTCATCGCCAGGATTAATTATGGCAGCCAAAGCCGTAAAAATGGCCTGGGTTCCACCGGCGGTAATGGTAATTTCCGTATCAGGATTGTATTTTACCTGGTATAAATTTTCAACCTTTTCAGCGATCGTTTCTTTTAAAAAAACATTGCCCGGCATTGGCGCATATTGGTTAAAACCATCTGCCATAGCCTTATTTACCAGTTCCGTAAGTTTTGGATCGCAAGAATAATCAGGAAAACCCTGTGATAAATTGATTGCATTGTGTTCTGCCGCAAGCTTAGACATTACCGAGAAAATGGTAGTACTTACGCCAGGAAGTTTCGATTGTATATTTAACATGTTCTAAGCGAAAATAGCAAAAAAACTTTAAAGAATAATTTGCTTCTTAGGTAGCGCCATAATTGCTTTACTAAATGGTTATTTGAAAAGCAGTTACAGTAGTTAACTGGTTCGGGTTTGTCCCGCTTTGCATTGCAAGCCCAATGAAAAATTGGGGCTTTTCATTTCAATCGGGTTTATATGGCTCAGAAAGCGCAGCAGTTCGCGGTTTCAAAAAGCGAATTTACTATACCGGGATTTCTGCATCGAAAAGCCGCTGCTTACATCTAAATTTATTTATCCTAAGCAGATCCCATTATTCAGTGGGACTATTAAGTCAAGATAATTTTTGGTGGCTGTTAAATATTCAACCAATTATAGTATGATAGGGCGGAGTTTAGTGCCCAACCATCGCAGCATCTGCAGATGCCTCTACTTCTGTTCTAATAAATTTTCTGCCAATTAGCAAACAAATTAAAGCGATAAATGCTGCTCCCGTCATAACTAAAGGCATTGGCACAACAGAATGCTCACTAAACAAACTAACCATTACCGATGCTAAAGCGCCCAAGCCCATTTGCAAAGCGCCCATAAGGGCTGATGCACTCCCCGCATTTTTTGTAAAAGGAGCAAGCGATAGCGCCGCTGCATTTGGGTTAATAAAGCCCAGGCAAGAAAGAAATAATGCGATAAAACCGATTGTGGAATAAAGATTAAGCCAATCGTTTAATGCGAAAATTAAAAATAGCAAACTAAATGCACATTGAGCCAGTAAAGCCCAGGTAACGATTTTCTTGCTGCCAAACCACCTTAAAATTAAACTGTTTAACTGACTTGAGCCAATAAAAGCGACTGATAGTAACGCGAAAATCCAGCCGTAACCAGTTTTGCTCACCTCATAAATTTTCATAAAAACCTGTGGCGATGAAGAAACATAGGCAAATAAACCGGAGAAAGTAATAGAACTGATTAATGCATAGGTTGAAAATTGCGGTTCTTTCAAAACACTTAAGAAGCTTTTTAAAATCGGCTTCGGTTTCAGCGAATAGTTTGGATCTGGTTTATAGCTTTCCGGAAGTTTAAAAACTGAAGCCAGTAACATCAAAATAGCCATAATGCCTAAAAAGACAAATACATATTTCCAGCCTAAAGCTGAAATTAAATAACCGCCGGCAGTGGGGGCAAGCATCGGCGAAACGGCAATAACAAGCATAAGCGATGCAAATACTTTCGGACTCTCATCTACAGAAAATAAATCTCTAACCATTGCTACCGATGCAACTGCAGTTGCGCAACTACCAATTGCCTGTACAAAACGCAAAATAATTAGCTGGTTAACATCGGTAACTGCTAAACATAAAAAAGAAGCAAAGATATAGAGAACCAAACCGAAATACAGGGGCTTTTTACGGCCGTACTTATCCAGCAAAGGGCCATAAAGCAATTGACCGGCAGAAATACCAATAAAAAAACTAGATAGTGACAAAGCCACAGTGGATTCTGTACTTTTTAAATCTTTTGCAATATCAACAAAACCCGGTAAATACATGTCGATAGAGAATGGTCCAAGTGCCGCTAAAGAACCCAAAATTAATATAAGATAGAAGTGCTGTTTTTTGGCCATGAAGAATACCCTTTTTTTTGAAGTCGCAAAGATTGGGAGATTTAAGTTCTTAAACTATTTTTAAGGTTGAAGGATTGTAAAAAGTAACGTTTTTAAAATTTAATGCTTAAAAAGTAAATCTGATTCGATTTATCTTTAGATTTATGGTCTATGACTTTTAAAACTAAAGAAAGCCGTTTGCTTCTCGTTCTGGGAAGTTTTTTTGTGGCAAATGCAATACTATCAGAGTTTATTGGTGTTAAATTATTCAGCGTTGAAGAGACGCTTGGTTTTAAGAAGTTTGATATTAACCTGTTTGGCGTTCCTAACCTTTCGTTTGTAATGTCTGCAGGCGTGCTAACCTGGCCAATTATCTTCATCATGACGGATATTATCAACGAGTATTTTGGTGTTAAACAAGTTCGGTTTTTGTCTATCATGACCTCTATTTTAATTGCTTTCGCATTTTTAGTGGTTTGGGGTTCCATGCATTTGAGTGCTGCCGATTTTTGGGTTCATCAAAACATTAATGGCGAAGACTTAAATATGAATAATGCTTTCGCCGGTATTTTTGGCCAGGGCATGTGGATTATCGTTGGCTCAATTATCGCCTTCATTGTTGGGCAACTTGCCGACGTTTTAATCTTTCACAAAATTAAAAAGATAACGGGCGAGAAGTCGCTTTGGTTGCGGGCAACCGGTTCTACAGTTGTATCTCAGCTAATTGACAGCTTTGTGGTAATTTTTATTGCCTTTTACCTAAATCCCCAATACCATTACAGCTGGCAAATGGTTGCGGCCATTGGCCTGGTTAATTACACTTATAAATTTATTGTTGCCATCCTGATGACGCCCATTCTATACCTTGTACATGCCATAATTGATGGTTATCTTGGAAAAGATTTGGCAAAGAAATTAATGGAGATGGCAGGCCGGGGATAATTTAATTTAGGAATATGAAGTCAAAATGTTTAATTTTTATTGCGGTTGTATTTTTGTTTTCATGCAAAAACAAAAGTCATCAGGAAGCAGAGAATCAGCCAGCCATTCAGGGTACCTGGAAATTAATTTCAGGAACAATTAACGATAAAAAGTCAGGACGAACGACCAGTTATCCCATGGATTTTAGCATGATTAAGATTATTAACGAAACGCACTTTGCTTTTCTTAAACATAACAAAAATCCGAAGGACAGCTCGGGCTTTGATGCAGGAGGTGGAACTTATAAGCTCAAGGGTAATGATTATACCGAACAACTTCAATATTATAAGAATAAAAACTGGGAAGGCAAATCTTTTAATTTCAAGCTGTCTTTAGCAAATGATACATTAACCCAGACTGGTTTAGAGCAGGTTGAAAAGGAGGGAATCGACAGGGTAATTATCGAGAAATACGTTAAAGAACACAACTAACGCAAAAGGTCGGAATCGCTCCGACCTTTGTGCTTAACAACAAAACAAATAAAAAAATTAACCTTAAAAAATTTTAAAGTGCAGCTAATTCTGCTGCATAAACGTTCTCGGCAACCTGTTCCTGCCTGTATATTTGCCTACCTGTGTAGGCTAAAAAAACATCTTTTTCTAAAAGCAAATCTCGGTTGGTAATAAGATTATGCAATTTTACAGTACCAATTACATACTTGTATTCACTTGCGGCATAACGCTCGCTAATATTGTCAAAAGCCAAAAGGCTTATTAAATCTTCATCGCTGTAACGCAGGTAAATTTCCAGTAGAATGTCTTCTGTATGCTTTACACCATTTTCGGAATGGTATTTTTTATACTCATAACGATAATCGTAACGCAGGGCAGCAATATCAGAAAGCACAGCTGCGCCAGTTGGATGGCCACCGGCACCTTTGCCAAAAAAGAATTGCTTATCGGCGAAAGCAGCCTGAACGGTTACTGCGTTATATTCGTTTTCGACATTGTATAGGAAATCGTCTTTCGCCACTAATTTTGGTAAAACATAAGTTACCACATCCTTCGTATTTACCTTTCTTGCTGTTGGTACAAGCTTAATTTTGAAATTTTTCTCGCGTGCATATTTAATATCGTGTTGAGATAAATTTTGAATACCAATGTTTAAGATGGCATCGGGATTAACAAACAAACCATACGCATGGGCCGTTGCAATGGCTAGTTTGTATTTCGGATCGTAACCTCCAACATCTAAAATAGGGTCAGTTTCGGCAAAACCCAGGTCTTGGGCCTCTTTTAAAGCAGCATCATAACTCTGGTTTTCGTTAAAAACTTTTGATAAGATGTAATTTGAAGAACCATTGAAGATACCACTCAATGCATGGAAAAGCTCATTGTCGTAATATTCTTCCAGGTTTCTGATTATAGGAATACTTCCGCAAACAGCCCCTTCATATAGTAACGACGTTCCGTGTTGCTGTTGCAGTTCTACCAGTTCTTTCAAATGCGTGGCAATCATTTTCTTATTGGCCGAAACCACGTGTTTCCCATTTTTTAATGCACTAGTCACAATATCGTAAGCAGCGTCTGCATCATTTATCAACTCCACAATGGTATTGATTTCAGGGTTATTTAGTATCTCGTTTTTATCGGTTGTAAACAATTCCTTATTGAGGGTCCGTTTCTTTCTCGGGTCTTTAATTGCTATTTTAACGATTTCGAGGTTCAGGTTTTGGCTTTGAATAATGTCCAATAAACCCTGGCCCACAACTCCGAAACCAAATAATCCAATTTTTAAATTTTTACTCATGATTTTTATTGTATCAAGTAGCGAGGCTCAGGTATTAAAATTGAGTGCCTGAAGACTCGCCATTCAAATGTTTTTTATTTTGTAGTGCTATGAAAACACCCGTTGGTAATTTAAATTCAAATTTTTAATGTGCTTTTCTATGGCTATAATCAGTTATCGCTACTCGGGTAATTAAATAAACCTTGCAGAAACCAAACCTCAACCTCATCAGGCAGTATGTTGTAGCTTAATAATTTTTTTATGTCTGCTTTCTTTGATAAACGTCCCGATAATGTTGGTTAAAGCATTTGTTTCAATTAAAAAACCATCATGTCCGTATTCCGAATGAATGGTGGCAAATTCTGCGTCTGTAATATTATCTGCCAGGTATTTCTGTTCTGAAATCGGGAAGAGTAAATCATTCTCAATGCCGATAACCAGCGTATTTGCTTTAATCAGTTTTAGTGCCTCCGCAATAGATTTTCTGTTTCGGCCAACATTATGGCTATCCATTGCTTTAGTTAAATAATAGTAACTATAAGCATTAAAGCGGTTTATCAGTTTTTCACCCTGATAATTTTGGTAAGACGAAGACCTGAAATTGTCCGTTTTGTCGTTATCACTTTCAACTTGCGTGTTGCTATACGCGTGATAGGTCCGGTAGCTTAAAAGAGCTATACTTCTTGCAGTTTTTAATCCTTTGCTACCGCCATCTTTTTTATTGGCATAGAAAGTTCTATCGGTTGTAATTGCCAAACGCTGACTTTCATTAAAGGCAATTCCCCACGGTGAATGCACTGCATTGGTTGCCACCAGAATTAGGTTTTCAATCCTGGCAGGTTCGATAATGCCCCATTCCACCGCCTGCTGACCGCCCAATGAACCGCCAATGAGCAATCTGATGTTCTCAATACCCAGGTAACTAGCCAGCACCTGATGCGCAGAAACGAAATCGCGGATGGTAAATTGTGGGAATGATAAATAGTAAGGTGAACCAGTAACCGGATTTGTGCTCAATGGATTTGTAGTGCCATAGTGAGAACCTAGAACGTTTGCACAAACGATGAAGTGCTCATTCGGGTTAAACAAAGCATTTTGGCCGAACAAACCCTCCCACCATTCAAAAACATCCGCATTTGCAGTTAATGCATGGCACACCCAAATCACATTATCTTTAGCGGCATTTAATTTTCCAAAAGTTTGATAGGCAATTTTTAGATTCCGGATTTTTTTTCCGTTTTCTAGCTTAAATTGTTTGGGATAACTGTAAGTAGCTGATGTGCTCATTATAATATGTATTCTCGTAATAATTGATTTTAGGATTGCAAACTTTCGACAGTTTTTTGAGCGCCAATGGATGCAAACGCTTGTTCGAAATCTGCCTTAATATCATCAATATGCTCTATACCAACAGAAACCCTTAAAGCGTTTGGCTTTACGCCCGCGGCTAATTGTTCGGTATCACTTAGCTGTTGGTGCGTAGTGGCCGATGGCTGAATGATCAGCGTTTTCGCATCACCCACGTTAGCCAGGTGCGAAACCAGTTTTAAATTATCAATAACCTGTGTGGCATTTTCTTTGGTGCCATTTAATTCGAATGACAAGACTCCGCCGAAACCATTGCTTAAATATTTTTTAGCCAGGCTATTGTATTTGCTGCTTGCCAGGCCCGGATAATGAACCTCTTTAACCAAAGGATGATTTTCCAGCCAGATGGCCAATTCCAAAGCATTATCTACATGGCGCTGTACGCGAAGTGATAAAGTTTCTAAACCTTGCAATAAAAGAAATGAATTGAACGGTGAAAGCGCCGGCCCTAAATCCCGCAAGCCTTCAACCCGAGCCCTTATTATAAACTGAATGTTTCCAAACGGGCCGCCAATTCCAAAAACATCATTAAAAACCAAACCATGGTAACCTTCAGCAGGTTCTGTAAATTGAGGAAACTTACCATTGCCCCAATTGTAGTTACCACCATCAACAATAACGCCTCCAATACTTGTTCCATGTCCGCCAATCCATTTCGTGGCAGATTCTACCACAATGTTTGCGCCATGCTCAAGGGGTTTAAATAAATATCCGCCAGCGCCAAAAGTATTGTCTACAATTAAAGGGATATCATATTTCTTGGCAATTGCAGCAATCTTTTCAAAATCGGGAACACTAAATGCCGGATTGCCAATCGTTTCCAGGTAAATTGCTTTAGTTTTTCCTGTAATTCTTTGTTCAAATTCATCAGGAACATCCGGGTTCGCAAAATCCACCTGTATGCCTAAACGTTTAAAGGCAACTTTAAACTGGTTATAAGTTCCACCATAAATATGCGATGATGATACGATACTGTCGCCAGCCTCTAATATGTTATGTAAGGCAATAAATTGGGCTGCCTGCCCAGATGCTACCGCCAGAGCCGCAATTCCGCCTTCTAATGCCGCAATCCTTTTTTCAAAAACATCGGTTGTTGGGTTCATTAACCGGGTGTAAATGTTCCCAAACTCCTTTAATGCAAATAGATTAGCGCCGTGCTCTGCATTTTTAAAGCCGTATGATGTTGTTTGGTAGATTGGAACTGCTCTTGAACCTGTAGTTGGGTCTATTTCCTGGCCAGCGTGTAGTTGTAAAGTTTCAAATTTATATGTAGTTGACATTTTCTTATTAATTGAATGTTAAATGATAAAATAGTTAATTTAACAGGCTTCCGTTAAACTTTTAATTACAGAAACCTATATTCTAGCTTGGGCGTATCCCGATTTCCCGGGACCTTCCAGTTTGAAAAAAATAAACAAAAAGGGAAGATTTTTGACTTACTGCATGCAACAGCGCATACAAGTAATCGCTTGCATATCATTGCAAATCAATAAAATAGAAGAATATTCTACGTGTTCAAGGTTCTGATTTTGTTCGCCTTGCGATTGAAGATTAAATGTTTTCATCTTTATAATTTATATCTCCGTATAACACCATGTTAGCCGGTCAGGAATTGGCACCTTCTCTCTCTGAGGGTTGCCAGTGGGTCATTGAGCCAGTCTCTCGCCACTTCTTTATAAATCAATCCGATTTAAGAATTGACTTTTATTTGCCTTACACCAAATAATATTTCAAATGTCTGAATTATATTTTAAACAACAAAATTAAATTTTGAATTTTTATGAACCACTTGTAAATCAGCTCTATTAATTTTAACCAACAAACATAAAATGAACTAACATAAAGTTAACCTTAAAAATTTTATGTTTGTATCACCTATCTAATCATTATGGAAAAAATCAAATCTATCTCATTAGCTCTGCTTGTTACGTTTTCAGGGTTAACCGCTCAGGCACAGTTCGGCGGTTTAAAAGACAAATTATTAAAAGTTGGCACTGCCCAGGGCGCAAAAGCACTTGGTGTCGATAAATTTTTAAAGCAACCAGCAGCCATCACAACCTCATTCGAGGATGTAAATCGCGACGGTGAAAAAATGCCAGACTTTAACACGAACGCTAAATTTCAACCATTGTATCTGTTGCCAAAAAATCCTGAGGGTGGTTTTGTACTTTGCGAAGGCTTTTATGAAATGACAAATAAAAGTTACTGTTTAAAAGCAGGAACTTATGCGCCTTCAAAAGGCGATGGATACATGTTTGCACCAGTGCTGGGCCCGAAAGAAGAAATTGTTGTGTCAATTTTGAAGAGTGCTGAAAAGCATCCGGATGTTGAGCAACATGACATTCAGATTTTGTTGTGGACAATTATAGCCCGAACAAAATTTGCCGATTATGCCGGAACCGTGAAACTTACAGCACTAAAACTTTTAACACCAAAGCAGTTAACACAATTAGAAGGTGGGGCCTTGGGTGTTTTACCGTTTGATGTGATGGAGAAAGCAAAAGACCAGCTTCCATCAGGCATCAAGGCCGTTTTCGAGGCTGAAAATAACATTCGCCAATTGGTTTCTTCCGGTAACTACACCTATGCCGATATGGAAAAATACGCTATAATTGCCGGCATGGCGCCGCCAAGGGCCGATGTACCGAGCGGCATATGGACAAAGCATCCTGATGGCTATTATGTCCGCTATTTTCCTGCAGGGTATTCTGTTACAAAGGTACAGGTTTACGTGCCCAAAGAATTGTTAGCCAATGGAAACAAGGTGATTTATGATGCAGCAGGCGATATTGCATGCCCGGCGAATACAGGTTCACAGCGATTGGCACAAACAAACGAGCCATTAAATGCGAATTATTCAGCAAAGTTAGTAACGGTTTGTAATCCAAAATAGGTTTTGGAAATGAGCGGGATTGTAATTCTTAGGCAATTGCAGTCCCGCTTTTTGCTATAGCCCCGAAAAAAAATCGGGGGCTGTCGCTACAATCGGGTTTAAACACAAAGATTCTTGTCTGTATGTGCGCTAAGTGCGCTCTTGCAATTCACGATTACGCATTTATGGATGCCCAAGCTTAACTAGCGCTCATCCGCATACGCAAATTCTATCCGAGTGCCTGCTCCAAATCAGCGATTATATCATCTGGATGTTCCAACCCAACTGAAATCCGTAAAAGATTTTTTGGTGTTTTGCTATCCGGACCCTCAACTGAAAAACGGTGCTCGATTAAACTTTCTACACCACCCAAACTTGTGGCCTGCGCAAATAGTTGCACACCATTCACTACTTTACTAGTAGCTTCTACATCGCCTTTAACCAAAAAAGACATCATTCCACCAAAATCTTTCATTTGTTTTTTTGCGATTTCATGTTGCGGGTGGGTTTCCAGTCCGGGGTAAAACACCGCTTCAACTTTTGGATGCTTAGCTAAATACTGCGCAACTTGTTTTCCATTTTCGCAATGGCCTTTCATACGATAGGCGAGGGTTTTTATGCTTCTGCAAAGTAAAAAACAATCGAAAGGCGAAGGCACGGCACCGCCCGTTTGCTGAACGTTTCTGATTTTTTCCCAAAGTGCATCCTGTTTGGCAGTGATTAAAATCCCACCTAAAATATCGCTATGGCCGCCCAAATATTTTGTGCTGCTATGCATTACAATGTCTGCACCAAGCAAAATTGGATTCTGTAAAACTGGCGAAGCAAATGTACTGTCGCACGCCAAAGTGATGTTTCTGGATTTTGCAATGCTGGAAATTGCCTCAATATCTGTAACTTTTAATAACGGGTTAGAGGGCGTTTCAATCCAAATTAAGGCTGTGTTGGGTTTTATGCTTGCTTCGATTAACGCAAGATTGGTTTGGTCGACAAAATCAAATTCTAGCGTTTCGTTAAAAATGGTTAGCAATTGCTTTTTAATGCCCCAGTACATATCGTCGGGTGCTATAATATGGCTTCCCGGTTTTAGCGCCTGAAACAAACTCATTCCACAATTATTACCAGAAGCGAAGGCGGCAGCAGCTGCTCCATACTCAAGTTTAGCTACGGTGTTTTCTAAAGCAGACCGATTTGGGTTACTCACCCTACTATACATATGCCCGCCGGGATAACCTCCATTTTCATCGCGGAAAAAAGTTGTAGATAAATTTATTGGCGAGGTAACATCACCAGTTGTACTTTTTACAATATTAGACGCGTGGATAGCAAGGGTTTCGGGTTTCATTATCGGTAAAATTTTAGTCGTGTTAAAGGGAATGCAATTTAATAATTTGCCGCTAATTTAAGGTTCGTAATTGTTTTGGCAAGATTTATGTAACCAGTTTCCCGAAAATTAAATTAAACAAAAATGAAAAGATTATTTATAGCTATCGCAATAGCGTGTTCTACTTTGGTAATGTTACAAAGTTGTTCGTCTACAAAAAATGCTGCAAGCGGCATTAGTGGTGGCAGGGGTACCGTTACAGGCACCTGGGTTTTGAACAATATCACTTTAGAAGGATTGCCAGATCAGGCTGTTCAAGGTTTATTTGGCGAAAAATCTTACAAATGCTTTCAGGGCAGTACCTGGAAATTAACAAATAGCGGAAATGGCTCTTACACTTTGCCTGCATCAAGTGCTTGTGGCGCTGTAATGCAAACCATTTACTGGTCTGCCACACCAGCTGAAGAGACTTTTCAATTCAAGAAAATTTTTGAAGGTGATAAAGCCAAGAATGTAACTGAAGGCTATCGTTTGGTGCTTTCTCAACTATCTAAAGGCAACATGGTGCTGAAATCACCAATTGAATTCGGCGGTAAAACGGCTAACATCGTGTTAACTTTTTCTCCGGCGGTAAATTAGAAATTAACAAAACAACTAATATTAAAGCACTTCTGTACAGAGGTGCTTTTTTTATGCCTAAAGATTCCGCTTCATCTAATCATATCCCTTACAAGTCTGGATATCCGGCAAATTTGAAGTCAACTGGACTATGCACCAGATGAAATTTAGAGTTTAAGGTTACCGAATCTCCGGCATCATGGCTGTTTGTTACAAGAAAATGATTTTCGAATCGCCTCAATGTCGTATTTTTGTGGAAAATAAATCAGGAATGAATACAACTGAGCAGGTTGAAAAAATATTAGCTGATACATCATTATCAACTGAACTATTAAATATTGCGCACAAAGTCCTAAATAGAAACAGAATTAGTTTTGACGAGGGTGTTTACCTCTACGAACACGCTGAGCTTGGTTATCTGGGCGTTTTAGCTAATTTCATCAGAGAGGAAAAGCATGGCGATAAAACTTATTTCAATCGTAATTTCCACCTCGAACCTACAAACCTTTGTGTTTACGATTGTAAATTCTGCTCGTATTCGCGTTTAATTAAACAGAAGGAAGAGGGTTGGGCTTTAACAATGGAGCAAATGCTCGATATTGTTAAAAAATATGATGATGAGCCTGTAACCGAAGTGCACATTGTTGGTGGCGTTTTGCCCCAATACGATGTTGCTTTTTACTCAGCTTTATTTACTGCCATTAGAGAACATCGCCCTGGTTTACATGTAAAAGCCTTAACGCCTGTAGAATACCATTATATTTTCAAAAAGGCTAAAATTGATTATGCTACTGGTATGAAATTGATGAAAGATGCAGGTTTACAATCTATGCCAGGCGGTGGTGCAGAAATTTTTCATCCCGAAATTCGTGAACAGATTGCTAAAGATAAGTGTACGGGTGAACAATGGCTCGCGATACACGAAGAGTGGCATAATTTGGGTATGAGAAGTAACGCCACAATGCTTTATGGTCATATTGAGCAGTTCTGGCATCGCGTAGATCATATGGAAAAACTAAGGACGCTTCAGGATAAAACCGGTGGTTTTCAGACCTTTATACCGTTGAAATTCCGGAATCAACATAATCAGATGAGCAATGTACCAGAATCGTCTGTAATTGAAGACTTAAGAAATTATGCCATCGCCCGTATCTATATGGATAATTTCGACCACATCAAAGCTTACTGGGCGATGATTAGTAGGGAAACTGCGCAATTATCGCTAAACTATGGTGTCGACGACATTGACGGCACATTAGATGATACCACGAAAATTTATTCTATGGCTGGCGCCGAAGAGCAGACACCAGCGATGAGCACCCGCGAATTGGTTAACCTAATTAAGCAAGTTGGCCGTAAAGCGATAGAACGTGATACACTTTACAATGTAGTTACGGATTTTGAGCATGTTGTTTTTGAAGAAGAAAAGAAGCCTGCCTATTATAAGTTGCCCGTTGTAAATTAAATTGTGAATGGTGGGTTTTGTGACAGTTACGTTCGTAGCTATCCAAAATTTAATCCTTCTTAAATTCCAAATTCAATCATTAAATGAAGCTTATCTATATTATCCGCCACGGCGAAACAGAACTGAACAGACAGGGAATAGTACAGGGTAGAGGCATAAATTCTGACTTAAATGATACGGGTAGAGCTCAGGCTGAAGCTTTTTATCAAAAATATAAAGACGTTTCCTTCGATAAAATTTACACTTCCGATTTGAAGAGGACGTGGCAAACCGTTCAGAAATTCATTGATTCAGGGATTCCCTGGGAAAAGCTTTCGGGTTTGGATGAATTGGCCTGGGGTGTTTGGGAAGGTAAACCAAATACTGAAGATTCAAGAGATGCTTTTCGTGATATGTTACAGGCGTGGCAGGATGGCGACTACACAGCTCATTTTGAAGGGGGCGAAAGCGTTAAGGATGTTTATGAGCGCCTAAAACAACCCATGGAAGTTTTGGCAGGCAGACCGCAGGAAGAAACAGTTTTACTTTGCATGCATGGCAGAGCAATGCGGGTTTTTCTTTGTCTTTTGCTTGGAAAGCCGTTAAATGAAATGACTGAGTTTCCACATCAAAATACCGTTTTATATAAAATGGGCTTTGAGGATGGTAAATTTTCGGTTGTCGAATTTAATAGTGCTGTTCACCTCGACGGCTTAGTTACGGGATAAACATTAGTGCCATAAATTGATGGCCTTAATTGAAAATAACAGTTTAATACATTGGATAAAATTAAAATATCGGCTGTTGCTTACACCAACACCAAAGCATTTATATACGGACTCGAACATTCGGATATCCGCAATAAAATAGATTTAAGTTTAGATATTCCATCAGATTGTGCTGCGAAAGTGATTAGTGGTGAAGTGGATATGGGCTTAATGCCTGTAGCTGCAATTGCAATGGTGCCAAATGCAAACATTGTTGCCGATTACTGTATAGGAAGTGATGGAGCAGTGAATTCTGTATTCATTTTTAGTGATGTGCCTGTTGAAGAAATCAGAAGCCTGAAATTGGACTCTCATTCCCGGACGTCGAACAACCTTGCCAAAGTGCTCCTAAAATTTTATTGGAAAAAGGAAGTCGATTTTACTACCGATCCATTAGCAAAAACGGATGCCATTGTATTAATTGGTGATAGAACTTTCGGTAAAAAGGACGATTATGCATACGCATATGATATGGGTGAGGAATGGAAAAATTTTACCGGACTGCCTTTTATGTATGCTGCATGGGTGGCGAACAAAGACATTTCTCCCGAATTTAAGGCTGAGTTTAACGCGGCAATGAAACTTGGTTTAGCACACAGACAAGATGTATTAAAAGCCTTGAAACCAACTGAAAACTTTGATTTAGAGGATTATTTGTATAACAAGCTTCAATTCGAAGTTACCGAAGAGAGGACTAAGGCATTAAAGATGTTTTTAGCTTATATCGATCAGCTTGAACCAACAACGGTTTAAAATAAAAAAGGCAATTTTTTCAAATTGCCTTTTTTCTGTTTTAGTGTGATTTCAGTTTTCCTGCTATCGTTTCCAGCTTACTTTTTAATTTTGTTAGTGCACCGGCAATCGCTAGGTCGTAATTATTACCAAAGTTGGTAACTGCTACCGGTTCTTTACCCGAAATACGGGCCTCTAATAAACAACGCTTATCTTCCAAGCCATCTTTGCTGCCATTCTCATCAGACAGGTGCACTTCTAAACGGCTGATTAAATCATCAAACCTGCTTAAAGCATCATTAATCTGACTTTGAATTTTGTCTTCGTATTCCTGGTGTATTGTTAGATTTTTGTCGGTATTAAGTTGAATCGTCATAATAAAAGATATTAGGTTAAATTATATTAGATTAACAGTTGAGATGCAGAAACGTTTTTGTTTTAGCATTAAATTTAGTAACCCTCTGCATACGAGCATACTTTGTTCATAAACCTGATAGGAACGAGCACGAAGTGAAACGAAGTAAAGTGAATAGCAGGACTGCAGTATCCGAAAAGTAGAGAACTGTTCATTTACTAAGCATAACAACTAACTGATTTACTGAAAAACATTTTTTCAACTTTTCAACAAAACAGCTGTAGAATGCGTAATCGTGCTATCTTTATAGCTTTTGCAAATTAATTTCAGTTTTGGCTAAAGATACGAACAAAGAAACGCCGTTAATGCAGCAATACAACGCAATTAAAGCGAAGTATCCGGGTGCGCTTTTACTTTTCAGGGTTGGAGACTTTTACGAAACCTTTGGTGAGGATGCCATAAAAACAGCACAGATATTAGGCATTGTGCTAACCAGACGCGGCACCGGCCCAAACGGTGGTGCGCTTGAACTTGCAGGTTTTCCGCATCATTCTTTAGATAATTATTTATCGAAATTGGTTAGGGCAGGGCAGCGTGTAGCCATTTGCGACCAGCTAGAAGACCCGAAAACAACTAAAACTATTGTTAAACGTGGCGTTACTGAACTTGTTACGCCGGGTGTTGCGTATGGCGACAACATTATTAATCAAAAATCAAACAACTACTTAGCCTCAGTTTTTTTCGATAAAACGCAAATTGGCGTTTCATTTTTAGACATTTCTACAGGCGAGTTTATGATTGCCCAGGGCAACAGCGATTATATTGATAAGCTTTTGCAAGGTTTCAAACCATCGGAGGTGCTGTTTCAGAAAGCCAAGCGACAGACATTTTTAGAACAGTTTGGCGATAGGTTTTATACTTTTGGTTTAGACGAATGGCCATATACTTCGGATTATGCAGAGGAAACGTTAACCAAACATTTTGATGTTGCCTCGTTGAAAGGTTTTGGAATTGAGCGCCTGCAAAGTGCGATTGTTGCCGCAGGCGTGGCTTTGCATTATCTGGGTGAAACCGAACACCGAAATTTACAGCACATTACCTCAATTAGCAGAATCGAAGAAGACCGATACATGTGGTTGGATCGCTTTACGATTCGCAATTTAGAGTTGGTGAGTTCTGCAAATGATAATGCGGTAACGCTTTTTGATATTCTCGACCACACTTGCACACCCATGGGCGCCAGGTTACTCCAAAAGTGGATTATTATGCCACTTAAGGAACTCAAACCTATTGAGGAACGCCTGGGGATGGTCGATTTTTTTGTAAAAAACGAAGAAATCCGGCAACAGTTTTTGACCCACATTAAACAAATTGGCGATATAGAGCGGTTGATTTCAAAAGTAGGTTTACAACGCGTAGGACCCAGAGAATTGGTTGCTTTAAAAAGAGCATTAGTACATATTGAGGCTGTTAAAAACCTTGCTGCAAGTTCAAAAAATCCTTTTCTTGTTAAAATTGCAGATCAGCTTAACCCTTGTTTGGCCATTCGCGAAAGAATTGAACGCGAACTGCAAGCTGAGCCACCGGCTTTGTTAACTAAAGGCAACGTAATTAATGACGGTATCGACGAAGATTTAGATCGATTGCGGAAAATTGCTTTTGGTGGTAAAGATTACCTGGTTCAAATTCAAAAACGTGAAGCAGAGACGACGGGGATTCCATCTTTGAAAATCTCTTTTAATAATGTGTTTGGCTACTACCTGGAGGTTACGCATACGCACAAAGACAAGGTTCCTGATGGGTGGATTCGGAAGCAAACTTTGGTTAACGCCGAACGCTATATCACACCCGAACTTAAAGAATATGAAGAGCAGATATTAGGCGCTGAAGAAAAAATTCAGGCCATAGAAATCCGCTTGTATAATGAATTGATGTACGAAACGGCAAGTTATATCAAGCCAATTCAGCTGGATTCATTTTTGATTGCCCAACTTGATTGTTTGTTGTGTTTTGCTCAGCTTGCAGAGAAAAATCATTACGTTAAGCCGAGCTTAAATAAAGAAAAAGTTCTTGATATTAAGGGGGGTCGCCACCCGGTTATTGAGAAGCAATTGCCTGTGGGTCAGGAATATATCACCAATAATGTATATCTGGATACGGATTCGCAACAAATAATTATGATAACTGGGCCGAACATGGCTGGTAAGTCGGCGATTTTGAGGCAAACTGCTTTAATAGTTTTGATGGCTCAAATGGGCTGTTTTGTTCCTGCCAAGGCTGCTGATGTAGGTTTAGTTGATAAAATCTTTACTCGTGTGGGCGCCTCAGATAATATTTCATCTGGCGAGAGTACCTTTATGGTTGAGATGAATGAAACGGCCAGTATATTGAACAATATTTCAGACAATAGTTTGATTTTATTAGATGAAATTGGTCGCGGAACGAGCACTTATGACGGGATTTCAATTGCCTGGGCCATTGCCGAATTTTTGCACCAACACCCAACTTCCCGGCCGAAAACGTTGTTTGCAACACACTATCACGAGTTGAACGAGTTGGCTAATACCATGCCCCGTATCAAAAATTTCAATGTTTCTGTGAAGGAAATGACTAACAAGGTTATTTTTTTAAGGAAATTAATTCCTGGCGGAAGTGAACATAGTTTCGGGATTCACGTAGCAAAAATGGCTGGTATGCCACCAAAATTAATCGGCAGGGCGAACGAGATTTTAAAGAAGCTGGAAATTGACAGGACTGAGGGACAAAGTATTAAAGACAGCATAAAAAAAGTTCAGAATCAGGCCTACCAGTTGCAAATGTTCGCGATTGATGACCCGGTTTTAGTTAAAATTAGAGACACGTTGAACAACCTTGACGTAAATGCGCTGACACCGGTTGAAGCATTGCTGAAGCTGGATGAAATACAACGCCTGATAAAGAATTAACCCTTTCATAAACAGTATGGAAGGAATTGGCAAAGAACTGAAATGCCCTCATTTTGTTCATCGTTAAGCGGGTATTTAAAAATTAAAGAGATGATAAAAACGAAATATTCTTTCTGGCTGGTTTTGCTTCTTTCACTGGTATTAACAGCCTGTGGTTCTAAGAAACTTGCCGTAAAAAGTGATTCAAAAGCTTCTAAGGCAGCCGATGCTATGGCAAACCTCAAAAGTCAGCAGCTTTACAGATTTATTACCGAATGGACTGGCGTAAAATATCGTTTTGGAGGCTTGGATAAAAGTGGTGTTGATTGTTCCGGCTTTGCATTTTTGTTGGAAAAGGAAATTTATGGTGTAAGCTTACCACGAATTTCCCGCGACCAGGCTAATTTTGCAAGAAAGAAGAGCTACGGCGCTTTGCAGGAAGGAGATTTAGTGTTCTTTTCTTTTGGTGGTAACGATGTAGACCATGTTGGGGTTTACCTTAATAATGGTTTTTTTGTTCACGCGAGCACAACCCGTGGTGTAATTGTTGATGATTTAAATCTACCCGCATATCAAAAAGTGCTGGTAAAATCCGGCTCTGTTAATTAACTAAGCTGTTATGCGGAATGCGCTTAACTGCTTGTTTATTGTTCCTTTTGCCAACACAATATCTCCAATCAGGTTTTAAGCTAACAAACTAAACTCGGTAAATTATGCGTATCTCTTTTATAATTTCCTTATTTATAATTACTTACTCTGCAAACGCACAGGTTAAACTACTTACGCTTGATGAGTTAGATAATCGTTTTGCAAAGGGAAAGGATACAACTTACATCGTAAATTTTTGGGCTACCTGGTGTTCGCCATGTGTGGCAGAATTGCCAAATTTTGAAAAAATCCGGGTGGCACATGCTAAACAACCCGTTAAAGTTTTGCTGATTAGCCTCGATTTTAAATCTAAACTGCAGAAAGAAGTTAATCCGTTTGTTGCTAAAAATGGCATTAAAACAGAAGTTTTTCTTTTAAACGAGCCAGACCAGCAAAAATACATAGAACGAATAGAGGGCAAATGGTCTGGTGCTATACCGGCTACTTTGTTTGTAAAAAAGAAGGTAAGGCGATTTTACGAAAAGGAATTCACAGAAACCGAACTTAAAAATGCGCTGTTAAACCTAAAATAGACATCATTAAGCACTTGTTTTTAATTGGTTTATCCTGAATGCAGTATTAGTTAAAGCACAAACTAAGAGTTGTAATCTTTGCGATTTTGTTAGTGATTTTCCTCAAAAACATTGACTCAAAAATGGTTTCGCTTTCAAATTATAAAAGTGCAAAAGGCCGACAGTCAGGAACAGATTAACGATGTGCAGAATGCAATAAGCGATTTATCTGCAACAAAAAAACATCAGCTGCATCAAATAAGGCGGTCGGTTGTAGCATAAAATGGAAAAAGGGATAATCGCTCATCCCTTTTCATTAAGAAAACTGTCGTAATTTCGTTTAGTACCGTTTCAATTATGGCATTTGCTACTTTCGCGCTACTTAATATGAGCGATGTACACTTTTAATGGGCCTTAACTGAAATTTGTCGCGGTGGCAAGGGCTTTCCAGCTTTCCATGTCTCTTTGCACATCGGCAATTTTTGCGTTTGCAAGCTCATAAGCATCCGGCCCAAGAAAAAGATGTAGCGGCGCATTATTGCTTTCCGCAACGGAAATAATCACATCACTGGCTTTCTCCGGGTCGCCGGGTTGTTGGTTGTTGATGTCGTTTTGGTGCGCAGCCTGCGAATCACGAACTTCCTTGTATGCATCAATCGGGTTTTTAGGAACTGCCAAGGAGTCTGGATTTAAAAACGATGTTCTAAAATAGCCAGGCTCCACAACTGTAGCTTTAATTCCGAGCGGTTTTACTTCTGCAGCCAGCGATTCTGTGAAGCCTGCAACAGCAAACTTGGTAGCGCAATAGATTCCAAAACCTGGAAAGTTGCCAGAAAAACCGCCAATAGACGAGATATTAAAAATGTGGCCAGACTGCTGTTTCCTCATTTGTGGCAGCACTTTTCTTATTACATTTAGCGAGCCGAAAACGTTCACATCAAAATTCTGGCGAGATTCCTGGTCGCTTAGTTCTTCTAAAGCGCCAAGCATGCCGTAACCGGCATTATTTACAACGAAATCTAACTGTCCAAATTTGCTAATCGTTTGTCCTACAGCTTTTTCAACGCTTTCCTCGCTCATCAAATCAACAGATAAGGGGAGGAAGTTGCTAAACGAGCCGACAGCTTTTGATAAGTCTTCTACGTTTCTCGATGTTGCAGCAACATCATAACCTTTACTCAATAATTTTTTTACCAAGGTTAGTCCCAGGCCTTTTGATGCCCCGGTAACGAACCAAACTTTTTTATTTTCCATGATTCTTGTTTCTAAATTGTGAATTTTCAATCTTGCCACGCACAAAAAGGGCATTTGCGGCGAGGATTGCATTAGGTTTATACTGATAATCTTCTAATAATCAGTTGAAATCGTTATTGCCTTCCAATCCTGAATTTCCTTTGTCAATGCGTCGAGCTTTGCATTTGCCCGTAGCAAAGCATCATTTCCCAGCAGTAAATGAAGCGGAGGGTTTGGCATACTTGCCAGAGAAATCATTGCAGCGGCGGCCTTTTCGGGGTCGCCAGCCTGTGCGCCATCCATTTTAAGGTATCTCGCATGCACATTACGGACTTCCGCATACTCATCAATTGGGTGCTGCGCCAGTACCAAAGATTCTTGAGTAAGGAAGCTTGTTCTGAAGGCGCCTGGTGTCACAACTGTCACCTTAACTCCAAATTCTTTAACATCCTCTGCTAACACTTCCGAAAGTGCAATTACTGCTGCTTTTGCTGCTGAATAAACTGCCCATCCGGTGGCGCCAGCTATTCCCGCTATTGATGCAATGTTTATGATGTGCCCTGAACGTTGCTTTCTTAAATGTGGGCTCGCTTTTCTAATCACGTTTAAAGTCCCAAAAACATTTACATCAAAAGCCTGACGAGTTTCCTCGTCGCTAAGCTCTTCGATACTCCCGCCAACGCCGTAGCCAGCGTTGTTAATCACTACATCAATTCTCCCGAATTTCGCGATTGTTGCATTAACAGCTTGCTCAACACTTATTTCGTCTGCTAAATTAACTTCCAGCGGAAGAAATTTTTCCGAGTTCGTATTTACGGCCCGGCTTAACTCACTTCCTGTTCTGGAAGTGGCTGCAACAGACTGGCCTGCTTGTAATAATTGATTTACTAAACTTAAACCCAGTCCTTTGGACGCGCCAGTTATAAACCAAACTTTTTTAAGTCCCATAATTTTATCCTTTTTGTTGATACAAAAGTATGGATGAAGTATAAACTTATAACTACGCGAATCAAACTAATGATTACGAAATTCAAACAATCCGGTAGGATGTTGGTGTATGGTTAGTTAATTTCTTAAAAAAATTATTGAAATGAGTGGGTTCTTCGAAGCCAAGGCAATACCCAATTTCTGAAATATTCCAGTCTGTATGTTTAAGCAAAGCCATTGCCTCGCTAAGCAAACGTTCGGTAATGTAATGCGTAGTTGTTTTTCCGGTAGTCTCTTTAATTGCTCTGTTTAAGTGGTTTACGTGTACAGAAAGTTGTGCGGCATAATCTTTGGCCGAACGCATGGTAAACCTTTGAGCGGGATTTTCTATAGGAAACTGCCGCTCTAGAAGTTCAGTAAATACGGCAGTAATCCTGGAGTTTGCATCAGGGTGTTTGTACAAGCCTTCCGACGGTTCAGTCTTTAATGCAAAATGTGTAATCTCCGTAGTATAGTTCCTCAGCAAATCATATTTATATAAGTAATCACTGTTAATTTCACTAAGCATCTTTTCAAAAATCGATGAAACGTACTCGTCTTGCTGCTCATTTAAAACGTAAGCTGGCTTACCGCCAACGGCAAACATCGGCAAATCACCAATATTTCCTCTGATTTTCTCGTTGAAAAAAGCTTCCGTGAAAATGCAGAAATAGCCCTTTACATCCTGCATTTTACCGCTGGCAAGTTCCCAGGTGTAAGGAACGAGAGGATTAAAAAACATGAGCGCCGTGCCGTTAATTTCTACGCTTTTGTCTGCATAGTGATATATGTTGTGACCACGGTTTAACGCGATTTTGTAAAAATCCCTTCTGCTGTAACTCATTGGTGGCTTATCATCGCCGAGACAATCTTCTAAACGAAAGACGTTAAAATGGCCAATGTCTTTTTGTAAGTTATCAGGCAAAAAATCAAACTTGTTCTTATAAAAATCTGCTATCGATTCTGATTTGCTCATAGGTCAAAGTTACAAAATTCAAACTTGTAAGTGAAAATGTAATTGCCGCCGGACTGAGAATTCGTTTTTAATCGCCTGATTTTGGCCGGCAATTTTTTCGTAATTTACTACCTATCATTAAAAAGATCAGCTCCTGAAACGTCCAATATCTGGCGGTTATTGCAGCTAATAAAAGTACTTTAAAATGATAAAAATAGTTGCACTTAATATACCATTCGGTATATATTTGTCCTGTCGATTTTATTGATTATGACAAAAGCAGAAAAGACCAAAAATTATATTGTTGAGAAAACAGCGCCGATTTTCAATATGAAAGGCTACGCAGGTACATCATTAAATGATATCACAGCTGCAACTGGGTTAACTAAAGGCAGTATTTACGGTAATTTCGCCAACAAAGACGAGGTTGCTTTGGCCGCTTTTGATTACAATTTAAATAGTAATGTAAAGAAAATTGAAGCGGCGGTTAGCAAAAGCCGTTCTACAAAATCAAAACTTCTTGCTTATATAGCTGTATACGAAAGTGTGCTGGTTGATGGGATCACAGTGGGCGGTTGCCCGGTATTAAACACAGCTATTGATGCTGATGATACACACCCGGCGCTCAGGGAAAAAGTTCTTCGAGCAGTGTTATCATGGAAAAAAGGTATAAGTAGTTTGGTTACTGATGGTATTAACAATGGCGAAATTACAGCCGGCACAGATCCTGAGCAGGTTGCTTTAACACTCATCGCTATGATTGAGGGCGCCATCATGATTTCCCGGCTTACCAATAACTTTGATCATTGGCATTCGATAATGAATTCTTTAAAAAAATATATAAACAGCCTCGGCTAAAAAATTTTAACTTAAAATATACCGATTGGTATAAAAATTAGAAATTATGAAAACTTCACAAAACACAGTATTAATTATCGGCGGAACTGCCGGAATCGGATTAGAAATTGTTAAACAATTAACTGCATTAAATAATCGGGTAATTGTTACAGGTAGAGACCAGGAGCGCCTCGATACTGCATTGGCGGGCTTGAACAATGTTACCGGAATTCAATTTGACGTAAGCAAAGCAGGAGATGTAGATAGTTTGGTCAAACGTATTTCTTCAGAATTTAAACAGCTAAACATGGTTATCAATAATGCTGGTCGTGCAATCTATTATAATTTGGGAGATGCTAACCAGGACAGTTTTGCAAACGCTGAAGACGAAATGCTAACGAATTATCTGTCAATCATCAGGATAAACGAAAAATTATTGCCAATTCTAAAACAACAGCCGGAAGCTGCAATTGTAAATGTTTCTTCAGTTGTTGCATACGTTCCGGGCATTACACTCCCTACCTATGCAGCAAGTAAAGCAGCACTACATTCTTACACCACATCCTTAAGGCTAAGTCTAGAAGCAACAAAGGTTAAGGTTTTTGAATTGATGCCACCATTGGTTGATACAGAATTTTCGAAAGAAATTGGTGGCCACAACGGCATTAAGCCGACTGTTGTCGCCGATGATTTTATCGCCGCACTCGCAAAGGATGAGTTTGAAATCAGGGTGGGCGACACGGCTAAAATTTATGAACTGTTCCGGAAATCACCTGATGATGCGCTTAACTTACTAAATGCAGATAGGAAGGAATGGGTTGAATCGGTTAAATAGCCAATTAAGAAAATGATTTGAAAAACTTTTGTCGTTGATATAGCAAATTTCACACTTGGAATTGGCACCTTTGCGGCAATTAGGGCATAACTACCGGACACCGAGAATTGAAATAGCTGTTAGAAGAACGACTTTTTGATTACATGATTTTGAACCTGAATATGTCGATTTGAATCTCTGTGCTGACTATACCCTTGAGAAAAAACTATAAAATATAATAAAATGAAACGAGTAGTTGTAACTGGCCTGGGTGCGATAACACCCCTTGGAAACACTGTAGAAACGCTGTGGACTAATATTTTAAATGGTCAAAGTGGTGTCGGGCCGATTACTAAATTTGATACCAGCAAATTTAAAACAAATTTTGCTGCAGAAGTAAAAGACTTTAATCCAGAGGATTTTTTGGATAAAAAGGAAGCTAGAAAATTCGATACTTTTACCCAGTACGCCATTGCATCCACCGACCAGGCTATTGCAGATGCTGGGTTGGATTTTACAACAATGAGTGATGAGCAACTGGCCGAAGTTGGCGTTATCTGGGCGACTGGTAACGGTGGTATTTCCACCTTTGAGGAACAATTGGCGGAATTTCATCAGGGTGATGGCACGCCACGGTTTAGTCCTTTTTTTATTCCAAAGATGATTGTAGATATTGCAGCAGGTGCAATTAGTATTCGCCACAAATTACGTGGACCAAACTATTGTACAGTTTCAGCCTGCGCCTCATCCAATACCGCCATTATAAGTGCGTTCGATACCATTCGATTGGGCAAAGCGAGTATTATGGTTGCAGGTGGCTCAGAAGCAGCCATTACGGAAGCATCGGTTGGTGGTTTCAATGCTGCCCAGGCCTTATCCAAGCGAAATGATAGTCCGGAGACGGCATCAAGGCCGTTTGATGAAAGTCGCGATGGCTTTGTGATGGGCGAGGGAGCCGGCGCTCTGATTTTGGAAGAACTGGAATACGCTGTGGCCCGCGGTGCTCACATTTATGCTGAGATTGTTGGCGGCGGTATGGCTGCAGATGCTTATCACTTGACGGGGACGCCGCCAGATGGTATTGGCGCAACCCTCGGAATGAAGAAAGCGCTCAAGGATGCCAACATTTCAGCTGACAAAATCGATTACATAAATGCTCATGCCACCTCAACAGGATTAGGGGATTTGAGCGAATTAATTGCAATTAATAATGTGTTTGAAGGTTTGCCGGTAGTAATTGGCGCTTCAAAATCTATGACAGGTCATTTATTGGGCGCCGCCGGTGCGGTAGAAAGTCTAATCAGCATCCTTGCAATTAGAGATGGCATTATTCCACCAACAATTAATACTAAAAAACTCGACGAGAAGATCCCGCAAGGATTGAATATTGTTTTGGCAGAGCCGATAAAAAAAGAAATCAACTACGTATTAAACAATACTTTCGGGTTTGGCGGTCACGTTGCCAGTACAATTTTCAAAAAATACCAGGATTAATTATTTATCCATTAACAAATTAACAAGTTCTTTTAATTCTTCAAGTTCTTGCTCCAACTTTGCCACACGATTTTCCAACGCTTCATTGGGTTGGAAAATTGTTTGCGTAGTTAGCGATTCATTTTCTGCTGTATCTGCCTGTTCACCAAGTAAATGTATGTACCTGGCTTCTTTTTGTCCAGCTTTTTTAGGTAACAACTTTACGAATGCAGGTTCTTCTTCAGCCAATTTTTTTAGCTGCAGTACAATATCCTCAATACTTTCGAATTCGTGCAATCTGGCAGAATTGCTATTAATTTCTCCGGGTGTAAGCGGTCCGCGTAAAAGCAGCAAACAAAGAATTGCAAGTTCTGATGGAACTAATGGAAATACAATGCCGAGATTATGCTTGTATTTAATTACACGGCTCGAACCTCCTGTAGCAGTTGATATTAAGCCTTTCAATTTTAGAGCGTTCAGGGTTAGGGTAACGGTTTCCTCATCATACTCTACCACCGGATTTCTCGAACTTTTCTGGTTGCAGGCACCGGTCAGGCTATTTAATGTCATTGGATAATAATCGGGCGTAGTCCGGCTTTTTTCAATCAATGATCCTAAAACACGTTGTTCTTCTGCAGATAAATTGGGGATGGCTATAATATCTTCCATTTGATAAAAGTATAAATAGCGTTTACATTTTCGAAATTATTTTCACAAAACGCTATGTCCATGCCAAAGAAAAACACCACTAAAACCCTGGGATAATCTGCAATGTGAAAGGTTTTTTTGCCACTCTTCAATGCTTTATTAGAATTATTCTAAATTTCCAAATTGCGGTGTTTTAAGGTTAAGAATAGCGAACTTTAGAAACAACAACATCTCAAAACACATTTTATGCAATCATCAGATAAGGAATCAACCGCGGGCGACTCGAGGAGGGATTTTCTCAAAAAAAGTTCCTTGATAACAGCCATCGCCTTAACACCAGCTGCAGCACTAAAGGCGGCAGAAAACCAGGCCGATGAACGTTTCGCCGAGCTTTTCGAAAAAATTCCCCTTAATCTTACAGTCAATAACAAAGCCTTTAAGACTTCAATTGAGCCAAGAGTTACACTTTTGGATTATTTACGGGAAGAACTTCATTTAACAGGCACAAAGAAAGGATGCGACCATGGGCAGTGTGGTGCTTGTACCGTTCATGTTGATGGCGAACGTGTTAATTCTTGCTTGAGTTTGGCAGTTATGAACGAAGGTAAAAAGATAACAACTATTGAGGGCCTGGCGAATGGCGAAGAATTACATCCTATGCAAGCTGCATTCATTAAGCATGATGGTTTTCAATGCGGCTATTGCACGCCCGGCCAGATCATGTCTGCCGTAGCCTGCGTTAATGAAGGCCATACCGGGTCAAGAGCAGAGATTAGTGAATATATGAGTGGAAACATCTGTAGATGTGGTGCTTACCCAAACATTGTTGATGCAATTGTTGAGGTTTCGAAAGGAGGAATGAAGGCATGATAAATTTTCAGTATTTAAGAACAACTTCAGCAAAATCAGCAATTAATTTACTACTAAAGGATAAAAATTCCAGGTTCATTGCGGGCGGTACCAATCTAATTGATTTGATGAAAAGAGGAGTTACCGCTCCTGAAAAATTGATTGACATAAACCATGTTCCTTTAAAAGAAATAGAACTTGTAGGCAATAAAATTATTATTGGTGCATTGGCATCGAATACCGCGGTAGCAAACAACGAAATTGTTAATGCAAAACTGCCACTTTTGGCGATGGCTTTAAATGCCGGCGCTTCGGCACAGCTTAGAAATGTAGCCACTGTAGGTGGAAACATGATGCAGCGAACCCGTTGTGGCTACTTTTACGATATCGAAATGCCTTGCAATAAACGGCAGCCAGGCTCCGGATGCGGGGCTGTTGGTGGTTTCAACCGGATGCATGCCATTTTTGGAACTTCTGACAAATGTATTGCCGTTCACCCGAGTGATATGTGCGTTGCTTTAGTTGCGTTGGATGCGGTTGTTGTGCTCGCGAATGCAAAAGGCGAACGGAACGTTTTATTTAAAGATTTTCATCGCCTTGCGGGAGATACGCCTCAGATAGACAATAACTTAAAAGCTGATGAAATGATTATCAGATTGGAAATTCCAACAAATAATATGGCTAAAAATTCTCATTATCTAAAGGTGAGAGACAGGGCATCTTATGCTTTCGCATTAGTTTCTGTAGCAGCAGGAATGGAGGTTGTGGATGATAAAATTATTAATGTTAGGCTGGCGATGGGCGGGGTAGCACACAAACCGTGGCGTTTAACTGCGGCAGAAGATTTTCTGAAAGGCAAAGAGCCATCCCTCGGAAATTTTGGGCAAGCTGCCAAACTGGCCATGAGTGGTGCAAAAGGTTTCGGAGAAAACGATTTTAAACTTCAGATGGCTCCTAACACAATTATTGAAGCGTTAACCATTGCAAAATCGAAAGCATAAACATGGACAATCGAATATCAAAAGATGCAAATGACCGTGTAGATGGAATTTACAAGGTGACGGGAAAAGCTAAATACTTTGCCGAATATGAATTGCCAGGCTTAACTTATGGCGTTTTAGTAACGAGTACAATTACAAAAGGCAAGATAACTGCGCTCGATACAAAGGCCGCTGAAAAAGCGCCTGGCGTTATTGCAGTAATATCGCACTTAAATAAGCCATCTGCTCCGGCTTATGAGCAAGAGGGTGGCTCACCCTTCAAAATTTTCTATACTGACAAGATCTTTTTCAACGGGCAGCCAATTGCGATTGTAGTTGCTAACACTTTCGAAAGAGCAACATATGCTGCATCGCTGGTGAAAGCGACTTACTCTAAAGAAGAATTTAATACCGATTTTGAAAAAGCGGTAAAGGATGCAAAATCGAAGAAGCTGCAGGGACAGCCAGATTATAAACGAGGTACAGAAAATGCATATAAAACTGCAGAGGTACAAATCGAATCGCAATATCATCTGCCAATAGAAACACACAACCCGATGGAGTTGGCGGGAATTATAGCAGACTGGCGCCCAAATAACCAGGTAACTGTTTATGCGAAAACGCAGGGCGTTAAGGCAACGCAGGGAACCATTGCAAACGTATTTAAAATTCCGGTAGAAAATATCCAGGTAAATTCTGAATTTGTGGGTGGTGGCTTTGGAATGGGCCTTAGAACCTGGCCATTGGAAATAGCAACGGTTATGGCATCAAAGCATATCGCTAAACCTGTAAAGCTTGTAATTACCCGCATGCAAATGTTTACCATGGTGGGTAACAGGCCGGCAGCAGTGCAAACCGTGGGTTTAGGGGCGAATAAGGATGGAACCTTAACAGGCATAACGCACAGAGCCTTTGGCGAAACTTCTGCTTATGAAAATTTCACCGAAGGTGTCGTAAACATGGCTAAATTTATGTATCAATGCGATAATGTAAATACACAATACACCGTTGTACCTGTAGATTTAGGCGTGCCAATCTGGATGCGTGGGCCGGGAGAAGCAACAGGTGCCTTCGCCCTCGAAAGTGCTATTGACGAGCTTGCGCATGCTTTAGATATGGATCCGCTGGAATTCCGGACGAAGAATGACCCTGAAAAAGACCAGCAACGCAACAAACCTTTTTCTGATAAAAACATTAAGGAAGCTTATAAAATAGGCGCCGAAAAAATTGGCTGGTCGGAACGAAAGAACAAGCCAGGCAGTTTGATAGATGGCCAATGGAAAAGCGGCTACGGCGTAAGTATCGGTGTTTTTAATGCGAACAGGGGCAGGGCAAGCGTGAAAGGTATTCTAAAAGCCGATGGCACATTAATTTTACAAAGTGCTACAAGTGATATTGGTCCGGGTACGGGAACCGGTATGACGCTCATCGCGAGTAAACTGTTGGGCATTCCGGGTGATAAGATAAAGTTTGAGCTCGGCGATTCTTCGTTACCACCTGCGCCTAGCCAGGGTGGTTCGGCAACATTATCTACCGTCGGTTCTGCTGTAAACGATGTTTGCGTAAGCTTAAAGTCGACCATAGCAGAGCTTGCCGCAAACTCGAATATGGATGCCACTTCAAATTTTGTAGATGTGTTGAAGAAAAACAGCTTGCCCTCAATTGAGGTTATCAGGCAAAGTCAGGCGGGCAAGGAACGTGAAGATTATTCCATGTATTCTTTTTCCATCCACTTTGTGAAAGTTAAAGTGAATAGCCTAACCGGTGTGGTTAAGGTAGATAAAATTGTTTCAGTTGGCGATTCCGGAACGATAGTAAGTCCGAAAACTGCCAGAAGCCAAATGGTTGGCGGCGCCGTGGGTGGTGTTGGCATGGCGTTAACCGAAGAATCGGTAATAGACCATCGCTATGGCAGGTATATTAATAACAATTTTGCAGACTACCACGTGCCGGTAAATGCGGACATCCCTGAAATTGAAGTACATTTTATAAACAAGCCAGACCCCTACATAAATCCGATGGGCGCAAAAGGAATGGGTGAAATTGCTTTGATTGGTTTTTCTGCGGCCGTAGCAAATGCGGTTTTCAACGCTACCGGTAAGCGGATAAGAACACTTCCAATTACACCCGACAAAATATTGGCGAGCGTTTAATGATTTTCAGTTAACCAACAAAGGCGAACCGATTGGTTCGCCTTTGTTGGTTTTTCTTTAATGTAAATGTTATTTGGCTGTTGATTTGCCATCATATGTAGCAGCTAATTTCAATGCGTTATAAGCATTAACAATTCCGCCACTAATAGATAAATCTGCAAATGGAACGGATGCTTTCGGCGCATCATCGCCTTCGCCTTTTTTGTATTCTACATTGTGGTTCACTTTAACAACAGATTTTACGATGATCTCTTTAACCTGAGCTGCGCTAAGTTTTGGATAATATGAGCGAATCAAAGCCGCCAAGCCTGCTACTACTGGCGAAGCCATACTTGTCCCATCTAAATTTTTGTATTTCGAATCCGGAATTGTAGAGTAAATCTGAACGCCGGGAGCGAAAACATCAACCTGGGTTTTACCAAAGTTGGAGAAACTCGCTTTCAGGGTTTCGTCGTCTTTTGGCCCTGATGCGCCAACGGTAATCCATGATGCAATTGTTTTCTCATCTAAGTCTTTGTGGTTAGGAAAATTATTCTCGGTGTCGATATCTTTATTTTCGTTACCAGCCGCTTGCACAATTAATACATCTTTTGAGGCTGCATATTTCATCGCTTCGTTTACAACAGCTTTATTCCAGCTGTAGGCTTTTCCGAAGCTCATGTTAATAACCTTAGCACCGTTATCAACCGCGTAACGAATCGCATTGGCAACGTCTTTATCGCGTTCATCACCATTAGGCGTACACCGAACACCCATAATTAAGACGTTATCGGCCACGCCGTTTATGCCAAGTTTGTTGGTTCTGTCGGCGCCAATAATACCGGCAACGTGCGAACCATGCATCGCATCAGGGCCTTTCACGTCATTATTTCCGTAGTTTTTCTCGTTGTCGTTGTTAGGGTCATCACCAACAATATCACGTGGATTATAATCAAGGTTTAGGTTGTAATTTGCTTGTTCGGTATAATATTTTACGCCTTCCGTAATTTGGTCCTCATAGAAATCTTTGAAGCTTCCTTTTTTCAATTCTTGAGACAAAACTTCCTGAATCCGTGCATCAGCGTTAGTTTCAGGTTTAAACTTAACAAAATCTTCAGCAGTAGGATTCGGTTTCCCTATCTTTTTCACAACAGCATCTAAAGCATTTTTAAAGCCAGCCAAACCTGCCAGATTTGCGTTTGCTTCACCAAGTTGCTTTTCCAAATCAGAGCGCATAACTTTAAATGCTTCATAGTCTTTTTTGTCCTGCTCGGTAACGTTTGCGTCAGTTGTGTTTGCAAATCTTTTCATGTCTCTGCGAACTAAACGGGTAAGTTCCAGGGTCTCATGGTCTACAGAACCTTTTGGGCCTCCGATAAAATTCCAGCCATGAATATCGTCGACATAACCATTATTATCGTCGTCTTTCCCATTGCCAGCCACTTCTTTTGTATTCACCCACATAACACGCTTCAAGTCTTCATGTTGCGCATCTACGCCGCCATCATTCACGGCCACGATAACTTTGGTCGATTTTTTACCTTTCAGTAATTCTTTATATGCTTTTTCCGTACCGATTCCAAATACCGAATCAGTTTTTAAGTCGAGATTTTGCCAGTTCGCTTTCTGCGCATTTGCGAGAAAAGGCACTGATATAATCGCTGCTAAACTAAATAACCTTTTAAAAATTTTACTCTTATTCATTTCTGTTTTTTGTATTTAACGGCAAAATATAGCTTTAATTTTCATCAAAAGATAAACCCATTAATAAAAATGATGTTCGCCGAACATTTTATAAATAAAAAGCAGGATTTGTTACAAAACAAGTCCTGCTTTTTAAAATAATATATGTGATGTTATTTTATTGCTGAGGCAATTTCTTTTGCTTTTGCAGTGTGGCCTTCAATAACGCTCAGGGTTTTTGTTGCCCAGGCTTTTAAATCAAGGTCTTTATTTTGTTTGCCCTGCTCAAAAAGTTTTACCGTTTTTTCATGGTCATCTACCATCATCGCAATGTAGTGTTTATCAAAATTATCGCCTGTCATCTTTTTCATTTCATCCAGATGTATTTGCTCATCTGCAGGTAACGCATCAGGAGTAATTATTTTTGCTTTAGAAGCAAGCGCTTTAAGCTCCTGATTTGCCTTACTGTGGTCTGTAATCATTTGCTGGGCGAAATTCTTAACCTCACCATTTTTTGCATTTTTGAGTGCTATTTTTGCTGCTTCAACTTCCATTATCCCACCTACAGCTGCTTTTTTTAGAAATGTCGCTCCATCATCATCCAATGTAGTTTCGGTACTTTCTGAGCCAGAAACATGCACGCCATTAACCATTGTAGTATCGCCACCTACGCTGTCTTTTGTAGTTGATGACTTTTTATCAGCAGTTTGGCAAGATTGTAAAATTACTAATGTAGAAAGGGCTAAACCTAAAAATATCTTTTTCATTGCTTTTTCTTTTGTTTGCTTAAAAAACAAGAAAGCGTTGAAAAGGTTTTTAATTAACGAAGCGTTTACTGCGGGTCGTACACATTGTTAACTACGATTGCCATCTGGCGCTCGGGATTTTTTATTTCCGAGAATCCAAATTGCCGGTATAACTCGTGTGCATCTAGTGTGGTAAGTTGATAACGTCGTAAACCTTGTAAATCAGGATGGAAAATCATGAAAGACATTAATTTTTTAGAAAGGCCAAGTCCACGGTATTCAAGCTCAATGTAAACGTCGCACAGGTATGCAAAAGTTGCCTTATCCGTTACCCATCTCGAAAAACCTATTTGTAAATCACCCTTATAAATACCAAAACAAAGCGAATTTTCTAATGATTTTTTAACCGTAGCCTTAGGTATGTTTTTGGCCCAGTAAGATTCCTTGCTCAAATAACGATGGATGGCATCGAGTTGTAAAAGGTCTTTATTATCAGAAAAGACAAAACCATGTTCACTAATTTCCATATGGGATGATGCTTGTTTTTTATTTATACATGGACAGATTAGGGCGAAATAGTTCGCTAAAATTCGAACCCTTAGTTGCGCATATTAATATACTGTAGTGGCTGGCCAAAATCCTCGTTACGGCAAAGGTTAATTACCGCTTGCAAATCGTCGATTTTTTTTGCGGTAACCCTAACCTGGTCATCCATTATTGACGGTTGTACTTTGAGGCCGCTCGCTTTAATTTTAGCCACAACTTTCTTCGCAGCTTCTTTATCCAAACCCTCTTTAATGCTTATTTCTTTACGAATCATATTTCCTGATGCCTGTTGTTCATCTCCGAAGTCCAGACTTTTTGGATCGAGGTTTTGTTTCATCATCCTGGAAATTATCGACCCTTCAATAGCTTTTAAACGCATATCATCTTCCGTAACAATGGTTACGATGTTGGTTTTCTTATCAAGGTCTATCGTACTCTTTGAGCCATTGAAATCGAAACGGTTCAAAATTTCTTTTTTAGCATTGTTGATTGCGTTGTCGAGTGTTTGCGCATCAACTTTACTTACAATATCAAAAGAAGGCATGGTTTTAGCTTTAAAGTAAAAAAATAAGTAGATTTAGTACATCATTACTGATGCTACAAAAAAACGAAAAATATTATGAAAACCACTAAAGCGAAGACGCTAAAAAAAACAACAAAAAAAGATGCGAAGAAACAGTTGGAGCAATCTTTAACGGCTCAGTTTTTGGAAGTCGTTAAAAGTTTAGGTCACGACGCGTCGGAGATTAGTGCGGAGGTTGCAAAAGCGAGCAAAAGAGTGGCAAAGAAGCTGACAAAAAAGTTTACGGTTATAAAGGCTGACGTGGGACATAAAATAGATGACATACTCCATTCAGCGAAGACGGTTAAAAAAGATATTAAAAAACCAGTAGAAAAAGCGGCAGCTAAAGCTGAAAAGGTGGTTAAAAAAGCGGTTTCGAAAGCGAAACCAGTTGTGCAAAGTGTAAAAGTTGCTGCAATAGCGACAGAAGAAAAGGCTGAAAAGGCGATTTCAAAGCCAATTGCTAAGGCTGTTTCGAGTGCTAAGGCGGTAGTTTCGGCAGCAGAAAAATCTGCCGGGAACGCAACGGAGGTAGTAAAAACTGCTGCAGATAATTCTGCATCAAAAGGAGTTATCGCTGCAAAACAGGCCGTTAAGAAAGTTGCGTCGAAAGCAAGTGAAACTGAGCCGGCAACCACAGCTAAAAAGATTGCTTCTGAAGCAAAGCCGGTGGCAAAAAAGGTTGCAAAAACAACAACGACTAAATAGTTTGTTAACATTAATATGGTTACGAATTAACATCCACTTAACAAATTAATTTGCAGTTTTGAGCGTCCCTGTTTTGGCAGGGATTTTTATTTTTTTAAATGAGCAAGAAGAAGATACCTTTTTTTAATCGCGAAATAAGTTGGTTGTATTTTAATGAACGCGTACTGCAAGAGGCGGCAGATGAAACAGTTCCTTTGATTGAGCGCATCAAGTTTTTGTCAATCTTCTCATCAAATCTCGAAGAATTTTATAGAGTTAGGGTTGCTACGATGACCCGTTTAACGAACTTAAACGAGAAAGCAAAAGCGCTGTTGGGTTTCAATCCCAAAAAAATTCTAAACGAAATTAAAAATATTGTTGTTAGGCAAGAGCGTAAATTCGACCAGCTTTTTCAGGCTACGCTTATAAATGAATTGGCACAAAACAGAATCTTTATTTTAAACGATACGCAACTGAATGTTAGTCGCGGAGAGTTTGTGAAAAACCATTTCAGAGATAAAATCCTCTCTAATCTGGTGCCAATAATGCTGGATATGGATAAGCCTTTTCTGGAGTTAAAGGACAGGTTCTTATATTTCTTTGTAAAACTATCGAGGCAAGACACAAAACTGAGGGAAAAGTATGCACTGATTGAAATACCTCCAAATCTGCCTCGTTTTTTGGTGTTGCCAGAAACCAATGATCTTAAATTTATCATCCTCGCGGAAGACATTATCCGTTATTGCCTCGATGACATTTTTTATGTTTTTACATACGATAATTTAGAAGCTTACTCGATTCAACTTACCAGAGATGCCGAACTGGATATAGATAAAAACATAAACGATAAGTTTATTGAAGATTTGAAGAGTAGTCTCGAAAAGCGTAAAAAAGGTAAACCAATGCGTTTGCTTTACGATTCTGCAATGCCATTGAATATGCTTACCGTTTTGGTAAATAAATTAAAACTGGAAGCAGAAAGCTTAATTCCCGGAAACCGGTACCATAAATTTGGTGATTTTATTGCCTTCCCGAATGTGGGGGGAAAAGATTTGGAATATCCACCCAATGTGCCATTAAAAGTACACGGACTACATCGAACTGAAAGCGTTTTCGCGAAGATTGCCCAGAGAGATTACCTGGTAAATTTGCCTTATCAATCTTATGATTACATCATTCTATTTTTAAGGGAAGCAGCGATTGACCCAAAGGTTACAGATATACAAATCACCTTATACCGGTTGGCAGAGAATTCAAAGGTTATAAATGCTTTGATTAACGCGGCTAAAAATGGCAAGAATGTCTCTGTATTACTCGAGTTAAAGGCCAGGTTTGATGAACAGGCAAATATTTTCTGGACCAGCAGATTAATGGAGGAAGGCGTAAAAGTTAATTATGGCTTAACCGATTATAAGGTACATTCCAAAATATGCCTGGTTAAACGCATGGAAAAAGATAAAGCGGTTTACTATGCAAACCTTGCTACCGGAAATTTTAACGAAAAAACCGCCGGCCTTTACTGTGACCACAGCATTTTCACAGCGAAAAAGGAAATTACAAACGATTTGGTAAAACTTTTCGATGCGTTAACCAAACGTACAGTAACCAAAGGTTTCAAACATTTAATTGTATCACCTTTAGAAAGCCGCTCGAAACTTACAAACTTTATTAACCGGGAGATTAGAAATGCCAAGGCAGGAAAATTAGCCTATATTTTACTAAAGGTTAATAGTTTAGCCGATGAGGGCATTATTACCAAACTTTACGAAGCAAGCAATGCCGGCGTTAAAATCCAGTTGATAGTAAGGGGAATTTGCTGCCTCGTGCCAGGCGTTGTCGGTTTTAGCGAAAACATTTCGGCCATTAGCATTATAGATAAATTTCTGGAGCATGCCAGGGTTTATATTTTCAGCAATAACGGAAAAAACGATATGTACCTTTCTTCTGCAGATTTGATGAGCAGAAATTTCGAGCATAGGGTAGAAGTTGGCTTTCCTGTATTAGATGCTGATGTTAAGCAGGAAATTCAGGACATGATTGATTTGCAATTGCAGGACAATACCAAATCACGCCAGATAAATGCTCAAAACAACAACAAATACCACAAAAACAGGTTAAGTAAAAAAACAAGGGCGCAAGTGGATATTTATAACTATTTGAAAACCAAGCATCAATAATATGTTAAGATACGCAGCCATTGATATTGGCTCAAATGCAGTTCGTTTGCTCATCGCAGATATCAGTAAACAGGATGGCCTGTACAAATACAAAAAAAATACGCTAATTCGTGTGCCCTTAAGATTGGGAGACGACGCTTTTTTAGACCAGAATATATCTCCGAAAAAAGCGGGTGATTTGGTGAAAACGATGGCAGCCTTTAAAAATCTGATGGACGTTTATCACGTTACGGAGTATCTGGCATGCGCAACTTCTGCAATGCGTGAGGCTGCAAACGGACAGGAAATTGTGAAGCTTATTAAGGAAGAAACATCGCTTACACTCGAGATAATTGAAGGACAGCGGGAAGCAAACATTATTTATGCAAACCACATCGAAAAGGATTTAGACCAGAACAAAACTTATCTATACATTGATGTTGGAGGAGGCAGTACCGAATTGTCTGTTTTTGTTAACGGGGTTCCTGAGGCTTCAAAATCTTTTAACATTGGCACCATTAGAATGCTTGATAACCAGGATAAAGAAGAAACCTGGGAAGAAATGAAGACCTGGGTTAAGGATAATACCAAAGCTTATAAACACCTTGCCGGAATTGGCACCGGAGGAAATATTAACAAGATTTTTCGCATGGCTGAAGAAAAAGATGGGGCGCCAATGTCACTACAAAAACTAAATTCCTTGTATAACCGGTTAACCAGTTATTCTTTAAAGGAGCGGATTCATGTTTTAGGATTAAATCCCGATAGGGCCGACGTAATTATTCCTGCCTGCGAAATTTATTTAACGCTGATGAAGTGGACGGGAATAAAGCAAATTTATGTGCCTAAAGTTGGTATGGCCGACGGAATAATTAACCTGTTAATTGAAGAAAAACTTTATTAAGCCCGCTCCAAACCCAAAACTGCCATCTTCATATAAGCTTTAACCTCTTCGTTTAGATCATCTTTATGATAAATGCGAAGGTGATGATTAAACTGCCGGGTTCCCGGAACCTGGGCAATTTTACTAAAGCAAAGGTTATCTGTAAATGGTTGGCTAAAGTGGAAAACAATATGAATGTAGTTTTTTCCTAAATTGGTTATATGGGCATAATTATGATTTCCCTCAATAGCAATCATCGATTTTAGAGGTCTCACATTTACATCGCCCAGTTTGGAAAACTCGGCTATAAAAAAACGGAATAACGCTAAAGTGTATTCCGTTTTCCCGTTCAGGTAAGCTGATAAATCTTCCCCTTCAGACATGATATTAACTAATCTTCGAGCAGTTTAGTTGCAGCTTCATCTACAAACCACGTTAATTTTCCATCGATTGGATTTATCAATTGCGCCGGGTAAGTATCGAAATCTTTCTGTTCATCGCCGATAACATGTTTCAAGGCCTCAGCTTTGTTCTCTCCAAACGCTAAGAACGCTACATTCTCAGCTTTGTTAATTAGTGGAGCAGTAAAACTGATGCGGTAGGTATTTAACTTTTCTACAAAAACAGATGCCACATTTACCTCTTCATCCTTCACAAGGCTGGTGTGTGGAAAAATTGACGCAGTGTGCGCATCATCACCCATACCCAGCAAAATTAAGTCGAAAACAATATCACTTCCACCAAAGTGGTTATCAATTTCCTTTTTGTATTCAATGGCAGCCTTTTCCGGAGCTAATGTCGTGTTTACATAAAAAATATGGTCTTCAGCAACATTCAGGTTGTCGAAAAAAGTTTTTTTGGCCATTAAGCCGTTGTAATTTTCATCATCGGCTGGTACATTACGTTCATCGCCAAAGAAAAAATAAACCTTTTCCCAATCGATACGGTCTTTGCAATCTGTTGATAAAAGTCTATACAATTCTTTTGGAGAGTTGCCACCTGTTAAAACAAAATTGAAACAGTCGTTCTCCTCGATAGCCATTTCGGCAATTTTGATAACATAGTCCGCTAAATCCTGGTTTAATTCTTCGATGGTTTTGTAAATAAGTAGGTTCATGATTTATGGGTAAAATAATTTCGGGGCACCAGGCAAACTTGATCGATTGCTCTTTCAGTATAAGATTGCTTAGCGCCCCGTGATCACAAATTAAATTTTAGTCTTTATTTTTCAAAGGCAAGTTAAACCAGTGGAAGCCATCCCTGGCAATAAGTGCTTCAGCTTCTTCCGGCCCCCAGCTGTCTGCAGGGTAGTTAGGGAAATTGATTGATTTCTTACTTTCCCAGGTATTCAAAATCGGCATAACCAACTCCCAGGCAGCTTCAACCTGATCGCCACGCATAAATAAGGTTTGGTCGCCCATCATTGCATCAAGTAACAGCGTTTCGTAAGCTTCTGGCGTATCGCCTTCATAGGTTCCCTTATAATCGAAAACCATATCAACCGGATTTAAAACCATATCTAAACCTGGTCGTTTTGCCTGTACCTGCATACGAATACTCATTTCTGGCTGGATGCTGATCACCAATCGGTTTTGCTGCCAGTTTTCAGTCACATCCGAAGAAAATATCTGGTGTGGAACGTCTCTAAACTGTATAGTTATTAATGATGATGTCTGATTCAAACGTTTTCCGGTTCTTAAATAAAACGGAATGCCTTGCCATCTCCAGTTATCGATGTGGAATTTCACAGCAGCAAAAGTTTCAGTATTTGAGTGCGCATCTACACCTTTTTCCTGGCGGTAGCCCGGTACTTCTTTACCTTCTACCCAACCTTTACTGTACTGACCGCGAACAGTGCCGAAGCGGATATCTTCAGAAGAAAATGGCCGCATAGCTTTTAATACTTCAACCTTTCTATTTCTGATTTCGTCGGCATCGAATGTAATCGGAGCTTCCATACCGATTAGGCAAAGTAGCTGAAGCAGGTGATTTTGAATCATATCACGCAAGGCTCCTGCGCCTTCATAATAGCCACCACGGTCTTGAACGCCAAGTTGTTCGGTTACAGAAATTTGCACATGGTCGATATACGAACGGTTCCAAAGCGGCTCGAACAGCGCATTTGCAAATCGGAAAGCCATCATATTCTGAACGGTTTCCTTACCCAGATAATGATCTATACGATAGATTTGTTTTTCGGTAAAGATTGTACTCAACAACTTATTCAACTCTTTTGCCGATTCTAAATCGTGGCCAAATGGTTTTTCAATTACAATCCGGCTGTTATCTTCGTTCTGTGTAAGCTTGTATTTCTGCAAACATTCTGCAATAACCGGGAAAAAATTAGGCGCCACAGCGAGGTAAAAAATTACCTGGGTGTTCGCACCATATTCTTTCTGGTACTTTTCTACAGCGGCTTTTAAATTTTCAAAAGTTTTTGGCTGAGCAAAATCGGTAGGGCAGTAATGAATTGTATTCCCAAAAGTATTCCACTTTTCCTTTTCCACTTTCCCTGAGCGGGAAAATTCATTTACGGCTTCTTCTAAAGCGGCTTTGTAGCTATCGTCTGTAAATTCAGTTCTACCAGTGCCAATCACGGCAAACTTTTCGGGCATGTAACCCTCTATAAACAAGTTATATAAGGCAGGAGCAAGCTTACGCTTATTTAAATCGCCAGTTCCGCCAAATATTACAAATATTGTTGGACTTAACGCTGTATTTGATTTCATTTTGATGTTTTTAAAATCGAAAGTATTATGATAATTTATTCCAATCGGCATGGAAAACGCCTTCCTGATCGATACGCTCAAAAGTATGGGCGCCGAAGAAATCTCTTTGTGCCTGAATTAAATTTGAAGGCATACGTCCGGTTGTTATCGTATCGAAATAGGTTAGGGTAGAAGCAAAAGCCGGAATGCCCAAACCAGAATTTACACAAGATGAAACCGTTTTTCGAATTCCGCCTAGCGTGCCTTTGATTACGTTTTGAACGTTACCATCGCCAAACAAATGTTCAAGGTTGTTGTCTTTTTCATAAGCCTGGTAAATATCTTCTAAAAATTTAGCCCTTATAATACAGCCACCACGCCAAATTTTCGCAATTTCCTGAAGTTTTAACCCGTACTGGTATTCTTTTGAAGCCTGTACCAGGAGATGCATGCCCTGAGCATACGCACTTATCATCGAAAAATAGAAGGCATTCTCAAGCTCATCAACCGTTACCTCAATCTTCGTATCTTTTTTTCCAAAATCATTTTCCAATGATAAGCGTAGTTGTTTAAACTTAGATAAATCGCGGTTTGATACGGCTTCATTAATTGTTGGTATTGGCAACTGCAATTCCATTGAAACCTCAGAAGTCCATTTTCCCGTACCTTTAGAACGGGCTTCGTCTTTAATCTGATCTAATAAATCGATGTCGGTATCACCATCCTTGAATACAAAAATCTCTGCCGTAATTTCGAGCAAAAATGATTGCAACCGGCCTTCATTCCACTTTTTAAAAACTTTGTAAATATCCTCGTTTGTGTAGCCTAAACCATTTTTTAAAATGCCGTAAACTTCCGCAATAAGTTCCATGATTGCGTACTCAATACCATTGTGTACCATTTTAACAAAGTGGCCGGAAGCGCCCGGACCAATGTAAGTTACACATGGCTCGTTATTTACTTTTGCGGCAATTGCGTCAAATACATCCTTAACTACATTGTAAGCCTGTTTGTCGCCGCCCGGCATCATACTCGGGCCGAAACGGGCGCCTTCTTCTCCGCCCGAAATTCCCATGCCAAAAAAATGAAGACCGTCTTTTTCCAATTCATCAACGCGGCGATTGGTATCAGTAAAGTGTGAGTTTCCGCTATCGATAATGATATCGCCTTTGCTTAACAAAGGTTTTAATTCTGCAATAACACTGTCTACAATTGGCCCGGCCGGAACAAGAAGAATTAAAGTTCTCGGCGAAGCCAGGCTGGCAATAAAATTCTCGATATTATCAAAACCTTTAAGGTTGTGGCTTTTGCCTTCGTCTTCAAGCTTTGCAATCATCTTATGATCTTTATCGTAGCCTGTAACCGAAAAGCCTTTATCGGCCATATTTAGCAAAAGGTTGCGGCCCATTGTGCCTAAACCTATCATGCCCAGTTTATATTGTGTGGATTCGTTAGTCGCCATTTTTTATATTTTAATAAATGCCCAAAATTAGGGTTTACAAATTAATATTCTCATTAGTGGTTTTAAAACATTCTACTCAAACTCACTTATCGGGGGTCAAAGTTGTAATGTTATTTCCATCTGATAACTTCCAAAGGTTCGCGCCACCTTTAATACCATCCCTGTTCGAAACTACTTTGATGTTATCTTCCAGTTTAAAATCTATTTGTTTAGAATTTCCCCCACCTATATATAAGGTATCGTAATTAAAAACTGTTTTATAAATATCGATAACTTTTTTCAAACGCTTGTTCCATCGTTCGGTGCCGATTTTTTCGTAAGCCTTATTGCCAATATAATCGTCATAATCTTCCTCTTTATTAATTGGAAAATGTGCAAGCTCCAGGTGAGGAAGTAAGCTTCCATCAAACAATAAGGCAGTTCCGAAACCGGTGCCTACTGTAAAAACAATCTCAAAGCCTTTTCCTTCAACAACGCCGAGTCCTTGCTGGTCTGCATCATTAACAAGTCTTACTGATTTTTTTAGCGCATTGGCAATTCGCTGACCTAAATCTACATCTTCCCATTTATTTTTGGCAAGATTTGGCGCTGTTTTAACAATGCCGTTTTTTACATAGCCCGGAAAACCAACTGAAACTCTATCAAACGTATCGGGGAAAGGCTTAATTAATTCGATAATCCCTGAAATAATATCTTTCGGCGTAGCGCCATCAGGTGTTTTTAATTTCAGGTATTCGGATAACATGTTGCCATTTTCATCTAATAACACAGTTTTTATACTGGTTCCGCCGATATCTATAGATAAAACATTGGTATTTTCAGCTTGTTTTTTTGTTGCCATAATTATGCGTTTTGTGATATCGAAGTTCTACAAATAAATTAAAACAACAAACATAAATCCATAATGGAAGTAATTTATGTGTAATAAAATAAACTACTAAGTCTATAAGATTAATAGAATATTTTTAAGTTTGTGTCGTTATCACTAAAAAAGCTATGGCAGACATAAATTACCTTGCATTTGCAATTCCAGCATTTTTCTTATTTGTTTTTATTGAATATAAACTTGCCTGGCGAAGAAAGGGTGTCCCAGTGTTTAAATATCAGAGTACAATAGCTAATTTTAGTGTTGGTATTGCAGAGCGGTTGCTTAATTTATTTATTGCTGCAAGTTTCTATCAGCTATACAATTGGATTTATGTTAACTATTCTTTATTCGAAATTTCGGATAAGTGGTATGTCTGGATATTTTTATTGCTTGCAACAGATTTAGTTTGGTACTGGTACCATCGCTTGGGGCATGAAATCAATTTGCTTTGGGCTGCACATATTGTCCATCACCAGAGTGAAGAATTTAACTTATCTGCTGCAGCCAGAATTACCACAATACAAGCTATTTTCAGAAACGTGTTTTGGTGTATTTTGCCGCTGTTGGGTTTTCATCCAGATATGATCATTGTGATTTTACTTGCTCATGGTGCTTATTCATTTTTTACGCACACCCAGCTAATTGGCAAAATTAGGTGGCTAGAACACGTTTTTATCACACCATCACTGCACGGTGTTCATCATGCATCCGACGAAAAGTACCTGGATAAAAACTATGGCGATGTCTTCGTTTTTTGGGACAAGATTTTTGGAACATTTCAAACTGAAGAAGAATTGCCAAAATATGGATTGACCCATCCAATAAAGAGTTATAGTTTTTTGTGGCAACATTTTCATTACTACCTTGAAATTTTGGAAGCCTATAAACAAGCAAGTGGTTTCAAAGCTAAATGGAATACACTTTTTGGAAGCCCGGCGCTTATGGATCAGGAAATAAGACCAAAGCTCGAATCAAAATATTTTCAGCGGAAAAATGCTGCAAAAATTCGATTTAAGGGCTATGTAAATTTTCAAATGATTTTAGTGGTGGCGCTTTTAACTTTTACCACCTTATTTTTCGGGCAGATGAAATCTTTAGATGCATTTGCTGCATTAATATTTACCATCCTCACTCTTATAAATATCGGTGCACTTTTAGAGCAACGTAAGTGGATTTATTACCTGGAATGTTTCAGGCTGATTTTCGTTTTTGCGTACGCATTCTACACTTTTGGTATCTTCGGTTTCTTAATATTTCCAGTTGCCGCACTAATCGTACTCGAACGCACAATTGCGCTGCGTTCGCTCTATAATAAATACGTGTTAAAATATCCGCACACCAACTAAGAGCGATTTCTACTTCTTTCGAAATATAGCGATACGTAATTGTTACAATCGAGTTCTTTCGTATTGTTCGTTATATAAATCATTGCAGTAACAATATTTTACCCGAATAAAAGTTAGGATCTTGAATTGATATTCTTAAAAAATAGTGCTATAATAGTTTATAATTGCGGTCTATTGGTTTTTATGATGTTTATTATCACACGACTGGCATCAGCAATACCGCTCTTTTTAATTTGTTATTTCCCATTTCAATTATTTGTTTTTAGTTTCGATTTGTTTTATTAATTTTAATTAACGAAACATTAAATAATATAAAGCTAATAAAACGCAATATTTTAGCCATTGCTTTTATAATTTTAACAACTGCTTAATATTAATTTAATGTTGGTGAGGTTATTTTGCCGACGTCCGGATTTAAAATAATTTAATTAACTATTCCTATAATACTAACCGGATATTAACAATTATGAATGAAATTTCTACCCAACAGAAATGCAGATTTCAATGCGTGTGGCCAGTAACTGGAAGCAAGCCCGACAATCTCAAAAAACATCAGGTATTAACTAGTTATCGACGCTTGCTTAAGTTGCTGAGCTTTTTGCTCTTCATAACATTCTTTTGCACAAACAGCGTTTTTGCACAGCAGTCGCAGCAAAATATTACTGTGAAAGGAACTGTGCTCGACGAGGATGATAACCAGCCATTAATCGGTGTTACCATTACCGATGGCAATAAGAAAACATTAGGCTCAACCAACAACGATGGTGTTTATTCGGTATCGGTACCAAAGGGCACAACAGTTGTGTTTAATATGTTGGGTTTTACAGCGGTAAGGCGGGTGTTTGAAAAAAACGAGACTAACATTACCATTCGTTTAAAATCGTCCTCAAGTCAGTTAAATGATGTTGTTGTAACGGCTTTGGGTATAAAACGCGAAGAAAAATCGTTAGGTTATTCAACAACCAAAGTAGACAGTACGGCATTTACAAATGCCGTTGCAAGTAACTGGACAGACGCACTTTCGGGTAAAGTGGCAGGTTTAAATTTGGTTAGAAATAGTGGTCCGGCTGCCTCTAACAAAATAATTTTACGTGGCGAAAATAATCTTACAGGCGATAATGAAGCCTTGATTGTTATCGATGGTGTTGTGGCCAGCAGCTCTGCCCGTCGTACGGCGGCGTCATCGGGCGGCGTTTACGGAACTTCGGGCGACATTATGCCACCGGATTTTGGCTCGGCTTTAAACGATTTAAATCCGGATGATATTGAAAGCGTTACCGTTTTGAAGGGTCCTGGTGCTTCTGCACTCTATGGGCAGCGTGGCGCAAATGGCGCAATTATTATCACTACAAAATCTGGTGGTAAAAACAGCAAAAAGCTTAACATTACATTTACCTCAAACAGTACCTGGGAGCAGGTGAGTAAAAGTCCGGACATTCAAAATCAGTACGGCCAGGGTCAGTTTGGGGTTTCTTATTTTTCTTATGGTGCAACAGAAGATGGACCGAGTACAAATGGTACAAGCGCAAGCTGGGGCGCACCGTTCGCTAATGGGGGGATGTATTACCAATATGATCCAATTACAAAAACCCGTGGCTTAACCAGAACGCCATGGGTTGCTTATGATAATCCGGTTGATGCCTTTTTCCAAACCGGTTTTGAATCGTCAAACTCTGTAAGTTTAGATGGTACTTACAAAAAAGTGGGCATGCGTTTTTCTGCAAGTCATGGAGATAATGAATGGATTGTTCCAAATACCGGCTTAGAACGCACATCGGCCTCATTTTCTGCAAATGCAGATGTGACCAAAAAACTAAATATTAATTTCAAAGCTGCTTACAACAACAGACATAGCGACAACCTGCCGGCCACCGGATATGGAAACCAATCTTTAATGTATTGGTTTATGTTTGCACAGCCAAATGTAAATACAGATTGGTACCGCGACTACTTTGCGCCCGGAAAGGAAAATGTTCAGTTCGTAAACATTACGACAACTAATCCTGAAAGCCCGTACGCAATCTCTGAACAATACATCAATAAACAACGTAGAAATGGTATTTTGAGTAGCCTGCAAGCGAATTATAAGTTCACCAACGAGTTAAGCTTATTAGTTCGTGGATCGATTGATTACAATCATGACATCCGTGAAACACAACGCCCATGGGACGCTGCAGGAAATAAATTTGCACAAGGTTCTTATCGTTTGCAAGACATTGATTCTTATGAGATCAATGCAGATTTCCTCCTTAAGTATGATAAGAAAATCACGGAGGATTTACGTATGACTGCAAACCTTGGCGGAAGTCAGATGCGTAATCAATACAGTAAATCAGAGCTTCGAGCTGATGGCTTAGTTGTTCCGGGCCTTTACAGCTTAACGAACAATGCAAATCCATTGGTTTCAGTTCCTGATACCGCCCGTTATAGAATTAATAGTTTTTATGCGGCAATTTCTTTTAGCTATAAAAATTACCTTTATCTTGATTTGACAGGCCGTCAGGATTGGAGCAGTACACTAGCCACGCCATTTAGAACAGACAATGTTGGCTTTTTCTATCCATCCGCGAGTGCATCATTCATCCTTTCAGATTTTTGGAAACTTCCAAGCCAGATTAGTTTCTTTAAACTTCGTGCTTCTATTTCTCAGGTTGGTAGCGGTGGTACAACACCATATCGTACTGCTTACAATTATAATCTTGCTTCAAACGGTATTTATCCGGATAGTGCGATGACTAATCCATCTATTTTGCCAAATCCAAACCTTAAGCCACTCAAAACCACAACTATAGAAGTAGGTACTGAATTACGCCTTTTTAAAAATCGCTTGAACTTTGATTTCGCAGCCTATCTGGGAAATACGAAAAACCAGATTTTAAGTCGCATTGTGGATAGAGCAACTGGTTACAATGTGGCAGTTTTCAATGTTGGAAAAGTAGAGAACAAGGGTATCGAAATAGCGGTAAATGGTACGCCGGTACAAGCCGGTAAATTTAAGTGGGAACTTACAGGAACCTTTACGGCAAACCGCAACAAAATTGTAGAACTTGCAGATAGTTCGGTTGTATTAAGAACTGGCGCCCTGGGCGGTGGTCAGATTGTTGCAAACGTTGGCGGCAGCATGGGCGATTTATATGGAAATGGCTATTTGCGTTCGCCAGACGGACAGATTATTTATGACGCAAATACCGGTAATGCAAAAACATCAACTGGTTTAGTTTTTCTTGGCAATACGATGCCAAAATTCAGGTTCAGTTTTGGTACAACACTAACTTACGGACGTTTCAGCGTAAACGGTTTGTTCGATGCTCAACTTGGTGCTGTCGCACACTCCCTTACATTTTCAAGAATGGCTGCTTTGGGTAAACTGAATTTAACTTTGCCGGGTAGATATAATGGCGTTATTGGCGACGGAGTGGTGCAGAATGCGAACGGAACTTTCCGACCAAATGATGTTGTTGCAACAAACCTGGAGAGCTTTTACACTTCACTTTACGGTTCAGACCAGGCGGAAGGAAGTGTTTTTCGCACAGATTATTTGAAGTTCAGGGAAGCGAATATCACATTTGCTTTTGGACAGGTTTTTCTGAAGAAAATTGGTTTCACTAAGCTAACCATTGGCGCTTATGGAAGAAATCTGTTTATCTGGTCGCCCTGGCCAGCCTTCGATCCTGAGTTTGGTACCTTGTCGGGAACCGATATTGTTCAAGGTTTTGAAACCGGACAGCTACCGGCAACCAGAACTTATGGTGTACGTTTAGTTGTGGGCTTATAAAAAAATAGTATGAAAACGATAAATAGACTAACTAAATATATATTACTTGCAGCAGTCAGCGTAACGGCGCTTTCCTGCAAAAAAGATTTTAACGAAGTAAATACCGACCCGATTGGCAAATCATCGGTAACTGCCAGTCAGCTTTTGGCACCGGCGCTGGTAAATGTTTTATCGGCAAATATGGTGCGTAACCGCAACTTTAACAATGAGTTGATGCAGGTTACAGTAGACATTAGCGATTCAGAGGGAAAAGTTTTTAGGTACGATGTTAGGCGCACCTGGGCAGATTATACCTGGAATTCCTGGTATCTTGAATTGACAAACCTTCGTGATATTTACACCATCGCCAACAGGCCGGAATCCTTAAATGCATCTTACAAAGGGATTTCCCTAATAACACAAGCATGGGTATTTCAGTTGTTAACAGATGTTTATGGCGATGTACCTTACACGCAGGCAAATCAAGGAAAGGATGGAGTTTTTGAGCCGGTTTTCGATAAACAAAAAGATATTTACTTAGACTTGTTTAGCAAACTGGAGGAGGCGAATAAATTATTGTCTGAAGGGAAGGGAATTGCCGCAAGTAGTGATCCGGTTTACCAGGGCGATATAAGTAAGTGGCGCAGATTCGGAAACGCTCTTTACTTAAGGCTGTTACTTCGTATTTCCGGCAAAGCCGAGGTTAGCGCTCAGGCGATTGCGAAAATTAAAGAAATAGCTGAAACCAATAAATCAGCTTATCCAATAATGGAAAACAATACCCACACCGCGAAAATATTATGGAATGGAACCAATAGCAGTACATCTGTCTATTCGTCGCCTTTTATGATAAATGTACGGGCGGTGGATTTTAGAACACCAGCGATAACCAGCTTTTTTATTGGTAACCTCGCCAATTGGGCAGATCCACGTGTAAATACAACTTTCGGGGTAAATGGTGTAAGCAGATTTGGCATTTCGCCGGGGCCGGCTGGTTTAATTGGCGTACCGAGTGGTTATGACGCAGGTACATCTATACTAAAACAATCTTACTTCTATTCTGACGCACAAAATGCAGGTGTTACCTTACAAACCGATCCGTATACCGGCATCATCATGAATTGCGCTGAAGTTGATTTTATTCTGGCCGAGGCGGCAGCTAAAGGATGGATTTCCGGAACCGGTGAAAGTTATTATTTAAAAGGCATTGCCGATGCAATTAATTATTGGTTGCCCACCCGCTTTACTACTGTTTCTGACCCAGCCTTTACCAACTACGTTATTGCTGCAGATATAAACTGGAATAACAGTTTGCCTTTGGAAAATACGGCAGCTAACTCATCAAGTAAAATGCAGCTGATTCATTTGCAAAAATATTACGCAATGTTTTTAGTCGATTTTCAGCAATGGATTGAGTACCGCAGAACCGGCCATCCGTTTCTTCAAAAAGGCACAGGACTTGCAAATGGTGGTAGAATGCCTGCCCGGTTAAATTATCCTTTAGTTACACAATCAACCAATCCAACAAGTTATAGAAATGCCGTGGCATCGCAGGGTGCTGATGACATTAATACACTTGTTTGGTGGCAAAAACCTTAATCATATCAAAAATTAATATGAAAAAGACAATATTTTATATCAGTGCACTAATTTTATTTTGTGCCACTTGGATGGGCTGCAAGCGTGAAACCGATTACATTGGCGTTTCCGTTAGTCCTTATATTTCTAATTTTGATTTGCGGAAGCTTTTTAGAAATTCAGATATTACGTTAAACAATGAAAATCTTGGCGGCGCCGATTTCATAAAAGGTGTGGTAATTTCAAATCAAACGGGAAGCAATGCGCCAAGTGGCTTGCTGGTTTTACAAAATAGCCGCATTGCCGGCAGTGGCATTGATTCGTTACGCGGTATCGCAATCAATATTGGCGCCGACGCAGCAAAATACATTCCCGGCGACTCTGTGCATGTGCGCATAACAGGTGCTACACTTAAAAAGGTTAGCGGAATGTTGCAGTTGGCAGGCGTGCTTGCCTCGAACATAGAGAAAAAAGCATCGGGGAGAGCCATTATTACAAGAGCTGTAAATACTGCAGCGCTGGCAAGCAGACCTGGGTTCTACGAGAGTACATTAATTACGATAAGCAAAGGAAATGTAGACCCGGTACCAACTTCAACTACGAAAGTTGTGGGTGATAAGACCATCAATGATGGTTACGGAACGGCGGTTGTTCATACAGAAGCCACTTCTACATTCGCCAATGAAACCATAACACCATTTGCAGATTTTACTGGTATTGTTTTTAATACTGCTACCGGTCCGCAAGTTTGGCCACGTACTTTTGATGATATTTTCCCGCTTGCGGTAATTAAGCCATCGGCCCTGGTAATTACGGGTTATTTAACAGATCCAAGTGGTTCTGACGCTAATTACGAGTACATACAGTTTAAAGCAACCAGAGATATCGATTTCAGCGCAACACCATATTCAGTTGTGGTGTGCAATAATGCAGGCATTTTAGCTGCTCCGGCCACTGGATGGGCATTGGGTGATATCAGAACCTATAAAATAAACCTGAACACAGGCTCAGTTAAAAAAGGACAGTTTTGTTATGTAGGAGGTAATAAAAATATTTGGGGAGCCGGCACAACTAACATCGCATCTGGTGTTTGGATTAGTAGCACACAATATTCTACTGTGAACAGTGTTGATTTTGGAACTGCCACATCCAACTTGTTGGCGAACAGTGGCAATGTTGCCGGCATTGCTGTTTTCGAAGGGCTTGTGGTAACCGGAAACAGTATCCCGCTGGATGTAATTATGTACGGAGGTAACGGGGCGGTTTATGCCGCAGGGCCGCCAGAGGCTGGTTATCGAATCACAAATACAGATAAGTACAGTACGATTCAAAACAGAAAAGCAGTGGCGTTTTATGGAGCCGGAACAAATACAAGTAAATTTGCATTTCCATCTACCGCAGGTTATTTCACAATGCTTGGAGGTGTTTACGATGCCAAAACAGGTTTGTGGAGTACGGGAAGGGCCGCACAGTTCATCCAGCTTACTCCAACTTCACCTTTAACCACAATTGAAACTCAGGCCGGCTTTACCACCATCGTTAACTAGCCAGCATAACAGTTATAATATTCTATTGGGCTTGTCGAAATAAAAGAAATGTTTTGGCAAGCCCGATAAAAATCATCTTATCCTAAAAAATGAATAGAAGATCCTTTATTCAGAAATCGGCAATATTAGGCACCACGTTGTTTGTTAGCCTTAAATCATTTTCGTTTACAAGTTTATCAGAGCGTAAAATCTCGGGTAAAGTAATTAGCAAAGGCAAGGGTATAGCAAACGTGGTCGTGTCCGATGGATTTAATGTAGTACAAACTGATAAGTCGGGCAATTACATCATAGAGGTAAATCCAATGGCGAAATTTATCTGGATAAGTACACCGGCCGGATACGAATTTAAAACAGAAAGTTATATTGCTAAACACTACGAAAGCGCTCTGGGTACAAACAGCTTAAACTTCGAGCTTAGCAAACTAAAGCAGGATGATAACCGCCATAATTTTATAATCTGGGCCGATCCTCAGGTAAAAAATAAAAAAGACGTTCAGCAAATGATGGAAACCTCTGTTCCTGATACCATCAAAACCATCAAAGCAATGGACCCAAAAATCCCTGTTCATGGGGTTACCGTTGGCGACATTGTGTGGGATAACCATGAGCTATTCGCTGATTACAATACAGCAGTAGCTGCTATGGGCATTCCGTTTTTTCAGGCGCTGGGTAATCATGATATGGACTACCGGATGGGTGGCGATGAAACCTCCGATAAAACTTTTCAGGAACATTACGGGCCAACTTATTATTCCTTTAATAGGGGTAAGGCGCATTATGTAGTTCTTGATGATGTTAGATACCTGGGCGTAGAGCGAACTTATGATGGCTTTATTACGCAGGCACAGCTGGACTGGCTGGCTAAAGATCTCAAATTTATATCGAAAGATGCTTTGGTCATCATAAATCTTCATATTCCTGTGCACAATGCGGTTAAAAACAATGCCGATTTTTATGCAGTTTTAGCTGGCTTTAATAACGTTCACATTATGTCGGGGCACACGCATTACAACCGTAACGTGATAACCAACGGCATTTTTGAACACAACCATGGTGCGGTTTGTGGCGCATGGTGGACTGGCCCGATTTGCGAAGACGGAACACCTCGTGGTTATGGCGTTTACGAGGTTGATGGAACGGATTTAAAATGGTACTATCAGCCAACCGGTTCTACACAAAAGGAACAGGTTCATATTTATGTTGATGAACTTACCAACCAAAAGCGGCTTATCGCAAACGTATGGAATTGGGATCCAAAATGGAAGGTTGAATACTTTTTAGATGGAAAGGCAATGGGCGTTCTCGAACAGCAGAAAGGTTACGATCCGTTATCGGTAAGTTTATATAAAGGTCCTACTTTGCCGGCAGGAAGAACTTTTCCCGAGCCGAGTAAAACTGATCACTTATTTGTAGCCCATTTCGAACCCTCCGTTAAACAGGTTAAGATTGTGGCGACAGATAGATTTGGTGTAAAATATCAGGCTGATTTTACTGCTTAAAAAACTTAAATATGAAACTTTTGAAATCTCTATCGGTAATCCTTATAACTGGTATTTCGGTTAACGCAAGTGCCCAGATTGCACAATTTCCGGCTTTTAGTGCAGAGGCACACCGTGGTGGCCGGGGCTTGTGGCCAGAAAATACCATCATCGCCATGCAGAATGTGATGAAAATTGATGGCATTACTACGCTCGAAATGGATACACACATTACAAAGGACGGGAAAGTTGTGGTAACGCATGATGATTATCTTAGTCCTGGTTTTATGCTTACTGCAAGCGGAGAAGATATCCCGGCAACAGATGCTAAGAAATATCCAATTTTTCAGATGGATTATAAAGATTTAAAAGCGTTTGATTTGGGTACAAAACCTTTGGCTGGTTTCCCTCGTCAGCAAAAGATTAAAACCTACATTCCTTTGCTCGAAGAATTAATTGATGCCGTACAAAAAGACATCAAAGCGAATAAAAGAAAACAGGTGTTTTATAATATTGAAACCAAATGTGATATTGCCGGAGATGGTATTACAAATCCTGAACCTGCCGTTTTTGTGAAAAAGCTTATGGATGTTATCGAGAAGAAAAAAATAACGCCGTATGTTGTAATTCAGTCTTTCGATAAGCGAACCATTCAAATCCTTCACGAGAAATATCCAAATGTTAAAACTTCGTTTTTGGTTGCAAACAAAAAAACTTACGAAGAAAACATTACCGACTTAGGCTATAAACCTTTTATTTTAAGCCCGGTTTGGCAAATGGTAACCGACGAAATGATTAAAAAGGCACATGCCGACGGCGTAAAAGTAATCCCATGGACAGTAAACAAAGTTGAAGACATGAATGCACTGCGGACTTTAGGCGTTGATGGAATTATTTCTGACTATCCGGATTTACTGGTTCAATCTAAATAATTATCTTTAAATAAAAATGATTTATGAAACTGCTTCCAAACAAATTAATTTTCGCTACCTGCTTTTTTCTTAGCGTTGGGTTAGGCGGTTTAAAGGCTCAAATTGTTAAATGGGACAGTACATATCGGCCGGGCAAATACGCAGAATTAGTGCAGAAGTTTAAAGCAGAACCAAAAACGAAAAAGGAATTTATTTTTTTAGGAAACAGCATTACCGCAGGCACGGATTGGGCAACGCTCTTAAATTTACCGCAGGCTAAAAACAGGGGCATTTCTGGCGATATCACTTTCGGTATTTTAGAAAGACTTCAGGAGGTTATCGACAGAAAACCAGCTAAGCTATTCATCCTGATCGGGATAAACGACATTTCGAGGAATATACCGGATAGCGTTATTTTGCGGAACTATAAAACAATGATAAGAAGAGTTGAAAGTCAGTCGAAACGAACGCACATTTATTTTAATACACTTTTGCCTGTTAATGCATCATTCGAAAAGTTCAAGAATCATTATGGAAAGGATAATCACATCCTTTGGCTGAATGACGAGATAAGAAAATTTGCTTCGAAAAAAGTTACCGTTGTTGATTTATACCCGGTTTTTGTAACTGATGATAAAAAACTAAAACCCGAGCTTACCAAAGATGGTTTGCACCTGCTTCCGGAAGGGTATAAAGTTTGGGCCGACTACCTCAACGCAAACGATTATCTGAAATAGTTACCATTGCAGTTTATTATAAAACAGAAAAAGCGCTCGATATTCGGGCGCTTTTTCTGTTTAAAATTTATTTTTAGCCTTGAGCCGGCGGACTTGAAACAACTGGTGCTTTATCTCTTCCTCGTCCCATTCCTCTTCTCATTTTCCCGGCTTTTTCTTTAGCCTCTGCCCTGAAGGCATCCAATTTTGATTTTTGGTCGTTGGTTAAAATCTGATCTAAATCGGCTTTGCTTTTTTCTAATTCGGCTTTGCGTTCTTTCATTTTTCCTTTTATTGCCGCCTTATCTTCGGTTCTGAAAGCCTCCATTTTCTTTGCCCTGTCCAATTCAATCGCATATACTTTCTGCTTTTGATCGGCGGTCAGGCTTAATCTTTTTTCCATCATGCTTGTGCTTTTTTCGGCACGTTGCTCGACAGTTAATTTAGCCATTGGTCTTTTTGCCCGTTTGGCAGAATCTTGTGCAAAAGTTGCCGTAAATCCCATTACCGCAATTGCCATTGTTAAAATTAGTTTTTTCATCTCTATGTGTTTTAAACTAATAGATATAAAAAACGCACAACGGTTTAATCTCAACCTGTTAAAAGATGTTAATTCTTGTTTAACTGAGAAATAGATTTTTGCATTTGAGACATCATCTGCGTTAATGTTTCGATGGTTGGATCCGGTGCTGGCTCGGGTAAAGAAGTTGATATGTATGCTTTAGCCCGCCAGATTTCTAAAATATCATCTGCCGCTATTGTATAAGCATCGTATACTTTATTGTCAGAAATTAATTTTAAATCTTTATTTTCCCTGAAACGATTACCGGCTCTTTTATAAACAACACCTTCGTTTTTACTAATAATTATGTAGGTTTCGCCAGTTTTAACTTCATTCCAGTTATCCAAATACTCACCAATAATAACGCTCCCTGGTTGTACCGGTAACATACTATCACCCATTATTTCAAAAGCACGAAAAGTTCCCTGGCGTAAAGCAGCAATTGGCAGCTGAAACTTTGGAAGGTCGCTTATATATTGAGGATCAGAAAAACCATTTAAATAACCTGCGCTCGCTTTCACAGGTACAAGTTCGATATTTTCATTATCGTTCGCATCAACCGAAATACTGAGTACCCTCAAGTTAGAACCCGAACTTTTTGGTTTGGGTTTCCAGCTGTCTGATATCTTTTCATTGATGAATTCATCTATCGTTAAATCAAAATATTCAGCTATTTTCTTTAGTAAATCATATTTTGGTTCAGCCCTGTCTTCTTCATACGCACCAATAAGCGATCGCTTTATCTCCATAATATCAGCGAATCCTTGCTGTGTATGGCCTTTTTTCTTCCTTAGGTACTTTAAGTTGTTTGAAATATTCGACATAAAAATAAATTTTAAAATAAATTTGGAAATACTAAAATAGTTAGTAATTTTATGCTCATAAAGTTAGTAATATTATTTTGATTTGCAAGAAGGTATACTAAATAGTTTAGTTTTAATTTTAAACACGTTATTATGAAAAAGTTTGTTTACATCGTTACCGACAGAAATCGTACAAGTATGCACGTAGGCATGAGTTCTGATTTGATCAAGACACTGGATTTCTACAAGCAGATGCCAAACCTGTTTTTTGATAATGGAAAGCAACTAACCCGTTTGGTATATTTTGAAGAATTTAAAACGGAAGCGCAAGCTTTAAGCCGCTTTAAATTGGTTAGCAGATTTACCCGTATGCAAAAAGAGCGGTTGGTAAGAGCTTGTAACCCGGATTGGATAGACCTTACGCTTGGCTTAGATTTTGAAAATATCCTGCTGCACAGAAACGTTACCAATCAGGTAAAATTGTCATTCAGCAGTATGTCATAGTATAAAACAAAAAAAAAGGCTTTGTAAATATCAAAGCCTTTTTTTATCTACTCAAGGCTACCAACCGGGTGCAAAGGTTAAGCCAAATACACCGGTTTTAACATCTTTCCTTTGAAAGGGAATGGCGTAATAAGGTTCAAGTACAAAGTAACCAAACACGTTTACTCGTAGTGAGATACCAACGCTCATAACCGGAACCCGCTCATTTGAGCTCTGATTTGCACCAACGATTTGCCCGTTTTCGTCAAAAATTGGGGTGGTAGTGTAAGCGGGCTCTTTTTTAAATACAACTTTGGTATCATTTGTCCAGGCAACGCCGGCATCAAAAAATAAGTTCAGATCCGTAAATAAGAACTTAGAAGGTATTGCGGTAAGTTTTTTCGGCCCGGTGAAAGGTAACCGAACTTCGAAATTAAACACAGCTAGCTTACTTCCGCTTAGCTGATTTATGTCGTAGTTGTTGCCAATGGTTGAGGTGTTGTTTTTATAAATTGAATTGGCCTCGTAACCACGAATTAGATAAGGATAACCAACATACATTGGGTAAAGCCTGTCGGCATCACCACCAATTCTCAAGGTGTTATAAGAGCGAACGGCAAGTGTAACTGGTTTGATTCTCCAGTATTTACGTAAGTCTGCTGTGATGCCTGAAAAACGATAAGTGCCGAAATAGAGTTCGCCACTTACGCGGTATCTGAAACCATCGAGTGGGGCAGTGAGGCCAAAAATGGAGTTGTCTCCAATAAATCCTGCGTTTAACTGGTAAAGTGTGAAAGAATTAAAAGGTACTCCGTAATCTTTAGATGCCTCTTCATTCGAAACCTTCCCTCTATCTGAACCTAAATAATAGCCATCTGTGCTGTAGTAATTGCTATATCTATCAATTCGATAACTGTAATGTGAAAAAGCACCTCCTAATTCGAACCTGTGAATTTTGCTAAAAGGGTACGAACCAAACAACTGAACCTGGTCTTCGAAAGTTCGGATAATATCGGTTCGGTAATTAATTGCATCGGTAGTGGTGCTGCCGGTTGGCAATTGCTCAAATCCGTAAGAACTAAAACCTGAAACGTATGGAATGTGAGACACGGCAGCACCCCAGTTTATTCTGCTTTTCTGATTTATATAGCCAACAAGTCCTCCAAAATCATAAATTTCGCCATTTACAGATAAGTTTGCAACGATTTGGTTTGTCCCAAGTATATCGCTAAACATACCAATTATTCCACCCTGAACACCTGTTCCAAATCTGCTGGTTGACACGCCGACACCGCTGTTTGCGAGATAATCTAACTTAAATTTAGGTTTGTATGGAACAGTTTTCATCGAATCGGCTACAATCTTTTCAAACCTATCGAAGTTATTTAGATTTGAATTGATGATGTTTACGCCGATATTTTCCATTGGAGGGAGGATTGCGGCATCAAAGTTTTCTTCCTGGTTGTTTATCCTTTTAGGCTTAAATTTATCGAGGTTGGCATTGTATAACGTATACCGTTGGTAGCGATAGTAGCTATAAACAATGTCATTAGTTTTCGAAATGGAGATTGCCGGAGAAAATTCTGTAATCCCACTTATACCTGTAAAGTAATCAGTTAGCTGGTCTACAGCGTTATCGGCGAAGCTATATTTGTAGAGGTTCCTGAAGCCATCCCTGTTCGATAAGAAATAAACAAATTTGCTGTCCGGAGAAAATTGTGCATTTAAATTATTTGCCCCGGCAAAAACATTTAGGTTGCTTACCGTTTTGGATTCAATATCGAAAACGGCAAGATTTATTGGGTTAACAGCGGCAATATTATTATTCTGAATCGCTGCTCTATCCGAAGAAAAAACGAGTTTTCTGCCATCGGGCGAATAACTCGGGGCGTAGTCTGAATATACATCATTGGTAATCTGCGTAACCTGTTTGCTATCTAAATTGTAAGAAAAAATATCGCTTTGTCCTTCAACCATGCCCGAAAAAGCAATATCTTTTCCATTTGGCGACCAAGTTAGGTTGCCAAACTGTGCTACAGCGCCCATTGCAGTCTGAGAAACCGTCGAGCCATTATCAACGTTGATAATCATCATTTCATTTTTGCCGTGACTAAAAATGCTGAATGCGAACTGTTTACTATCCGGCGACCACGCACCGGCAGATTCAATAAAATTGAAATCGTCTATGTGGCCATTCGAAATCTGGCTTGTTAATTTCCTTATTATCCTGCCGGTTTTTGCGTCGGCCAGGAATAGGTCTATCCCAAACAAGTCTTTTTCAGACATGAAAGCAAGGTATTTTCCATCAGGACTAATCGCAGGAGCAACGTTCATATTTCCAGCGTTTTTATTGTCGATAATTTTAGTCCCGGTGATTTTTATCTGCGAACTATCTGCCTTTAACATCGGTTTGTAGTGCGCATCAATTGCGTTTTTCCACAAGCCAGATAGTGTTTTATCATCATAGCCGAAAGTGTATCGAATTGCATTTTCATATCCGTACTTCGCCGTATTTTTAAATAATGGAACAATGGTTGTATCACCGTATTGTGAACCAATGTAAGTCCAAAATGCTTGTCCGTAGCGATATGGAAAGTATTTATTCGAATTTGTTAAATCCTTTAGCGAAGGAATATCACGGTTTAACATTGCGTCGCGCATCCACATCGATGTAAATGCATCACGCTTTCCGATAGACAGATACTCAGCCATTCCTTCAACCATCCACAAAGGAGTTTGCCCAACATTTTCCAGACTTATGGAATCCTTTTCGAGTAATAAATGATATTGGAAAGCATGAACAAGTTCATGGCCCAAAACATGCCTTGTTTGACTGTTTAGTTCCATTACCGGCATAATTACCCGGTTTTTTAAGGCTTCCGTAACGCCACCTGTGCCTACACCAATTTCGCCATTAAGCGCTGTAGTTTGTTGAAAATCTGGGTGGTTGTTATAAAGAATTACAGGATTCTTTTTCAAAAAAGTATCTCTAAAAACCTCCTGATGCATTTTGTACCAAGTCTCGGCATCCTGAGAAAACTTTTTCAGCAAGCTTTCATTCTTCAGGTAATAATAAATTTCAAAGTGTGGAGTCTGTAAAACCTTAAAATCAAGGTTTTTGTACCTCACCTTGTTCTGACCAAAATATTGTGCCTGAACCGATAAAGACAAAGTGGTCAGGAGCAACGCCAGTATAAATTGCTTTAAAATAGTAGCGCTTATTTTCATACGTTTTGGTTTAATGTGTGCAGTATATTTAAGGACTAAGTTTTCGAATTTTACCCAAAAATAAAAATAGCGATTCTTAGAATCACTATTTTTATCTCAAAAGTTTTTAGAATGGGAATAAAACTTAATTATTTCCGTTTTTCTTTTTTTCACGTTCTTCCTGTCGTTGTTTCCGTTTTAATTCACGCTCTTCTTTTTTTGTTAAGGGTACAACAGCCGCAGGTTGAATGGGAGCAGGGTCTGGCTTTTTCTCTTCTTTTTTAATTTCTGTTTCTGTAGTTGGCGTTGGCGCAGTCGGCTCCTGGTTTTCAGGTACCGCAAAATCGGTCGAATCAACCACAACGCTATCTGTAGAGGTTGTATCTTCTACAATGCGTGGACTTGGACAGTTAATTGTCCGCGTAATATCTACAGTTGCTTTAGGGAAGGGGCCGTAAGTATATCCTGAAGTAGGGTCGTGGTAAACCTTTTCCATAAACTTGGCAAAAATAGGCAAAGCGGTTCGCGAACCTTCTCCTTGCTCGCCATTCTTAAAATGAGCAGTGCGCTCATCGCAACCCACCCAAACGCCGGTTACCAAATCCTTAGTAATGCCCATATACCAGGCATCTACATAATCGGAAGAGGTTCCGGTTTTACCACCAATTTGATTGTTCTTTTTCCATAAATCCCACTCCCAGAGCGCTTGAGACGTTCCTCCAGGTTCTTCCATGCCCCCGCGGAACATATATAACATCAACCACGCAATCTCTTCCGTTAAAACCCTTTTTGTTTTCGGTTTAAAGTCATCAATTACATTGTTATCCTGGTCGGTTATCTTTTCGACTAAAATCGGGTCGGTTTTAAGGCCTTTATTCAAAAATGTGCTGTAGGCTTTTACCATTTCGTAAACAGAAACATCGTTGGAGCCGAGGCTCACTGACGGTACAGATTCGAGGTGGCTATCGATGCCACACTCATGCGCCCACTTTACCACATTATCCCAACCAACTTTCTCAGTAACTTGTGCGGTAATGGTATTCACCGATTTTGCCATAGCCCACCTTAAACTCATCTCCCGGTAGGTAACGCTGTAATCGGCATTTTTAGGTTCCCAGTATTTTGTTTCACCTTTATCCTGATAAGCAATTTTAACAGGCTTGTCGGTAAATTTATCGCAGGGATTCATGCCTTGTTCCAGCGCAGTTAAATATGCAAAGGGTTTAAAGGTAGAGCCGGCTTGTCGCTTAGCCTGGTTAACGTGGTCATATTTGAAGAATTTATGGTCGATTCCGCCAACCCAAACCTTTATTTTTCCGCTGGCTGGCTCCATGGTCATCATACCAGTATTCATTATTTTTCCGTAATACCGAATTGAATCGAGCGTTGAAAATAATGTATCTCTATCGCCCTTATAAGTAAAGATTTGCATCTTTTTCTTTTTATTAAAATAGGCGGTAACAGAATCTGGGTTGTTTGGAAATTTCTTTTGAAGCAAAGCATACACAGGCAAGTTCTTCATTGCCCTATCGGGATAATCAACCTTTTGTTTCTCAGAATCATACCACGGGTCTTCGTTACCCCAAACGCTATAAAACCTGCGTTGCAGTGTTTTCATTTGTTCCTGAACTGCTTCTTCTGCATATTTCTGGAGTTTTGAATCGATGGTTGTATAAATTTTCAATCCGTCTTCGTACAAATCATAGCCGTTATCCTTGCACCATTTTTCGAGGTATTTTGCAACGGCAGCACGTAAATAAGAGTCGCCATCGCTGCCATCTTCCATTTTACCCTCTTTCAATTTAATCGGTAATTTTGAAAATTCTGCCAGGCTATCCTTACTTAAGTATTTGTACTTGTTCATTTGGCTTAACACCGTATTACGCCTTACTAAAGCCCGTTCAGGATTTTTTGTCGGGTTGTAAAAAGATGTTCCTTTCAACATTCCAACAAGTAAGGCAGATTCATTAGTCGATAATTCTTTAGCTTCCTTATCAAAATAAATACGACTCGCAGTTTTTATTCCGTAGGTATTATTGCCGAATGATACCGTATTCAGGTACATCGTAATGATGTCATTTTTCGAGTAGTTGGATTCCAGTTTTACAGCGGTCATCCATTCCTTCAGTTTAAATACAATGGTTCTAACCAAAGGAATCTTTGATAAAAAGCCTTGCGACTTGTTGTAACGCGTACGGTATAAATTCTTTGCTAATTGTTGTGTAATGGTACTTGCACCACCATCTTTACCAAAACCGATTACAGCTCGCCCAACTGCCAGAACATCGATACCCCAATGTTTATAAAAGCGCACATCTTCCGTAGCAACCAGGGCATTTAACACACTTGGCGCAATTTCATTGTAATTTACAGGCGTTCTGTTTTCTTTAAAATACCTTCCGATAAGTTTGCCGTCTGCTGTGTAAAGTTCTGAACCCACACGCAGCGTCGGGATTTTGATGTCATGATAACTTGGCGAGTAACCAAATAGCCATAAAAAATTTAGTTGAAGTGCAGAGAAAAATATTATTATAAAAAAAACACAAATTGCCGAATAACGTAAGTACTTGTTTTTTATCTCTTTAAACATATTGGTTAAGATGATGTATTTGGTAAAAGCTTTGGCGTTAAATATAAAAAACTCTAAATGCAAATTAACGTATTTAATTTACTTATTTTTTAGTCTATATTTAAATAAATGATTGACATTTTTTGATTTTTACCATACATATATGAAGAACGAATTTAAAAACCTAACCGTAACCGGAGAGAAAAAATTCTCTATAAAAAGTGCCGAAACCGATTATACGGGAGGTTATAATAAAGAAAAAGCTAAAGATGCTTTGGTAAAATCCAAGATTGAAGTAAATGAGCTTCAGGAAAAACTTTACGCTGCAGGTACCCGTTCTTTGCTTATAATATTTCAGGCAATGGATGCCGCAGGGAAAGACAGCGCTATTGAGCATGTAATGAGTGGGTTAAATCCTCAGGGTTGTCAGGTGTTTAGCTTCAAAGTGCCAACAACAGAAGAATATGAGCACGATTTTTTGTGGCGACATTACAAAGCCTTGCCCGAGCGGGGCCGTATCGGAATACACAACCGATCGCACTACGAGAATGTTTTGGTGTGCAAGGTGCATCCTGAATACATTTTGAGTGAGCATATTCCGGGTTATCAAGATGTTAAAAAAGTAAATAAAGATTTTTGGAAGCAACGCTATCAAAGTATACGAAATTTTGAAGAACATTTAATTGCCAACGGAACGGTAATACTAAAGTTTTTTTTAAATGTTAGTAAAGATGAACAAAAACAGCGCTTTTTAGATAGGATAGAAGACCCTACAAAAAACTGGAAGTTTTCATCAGGAGATATTAAAGAACGAGCTTTGTGGGACCAGTACATGAAAGCTTACGAAGAAGCGATTAATGAAACATCCACTTCAGACGCACCATGGTATGTAATTCCTGCTGATAAAAAATGGTTTGCCCGTTTGGCGATAAGTGAAATCATCGAAGACAAATTGAAAAGTTTAGATCTTAAATTCCCCGTTTTAGAGGAAGAAGAGCAAAACAAATTAGCCGAAACTAAAATGACTTTGCTGGCAGAATAGCTGTGCTTCGCGTTTTAATAAATTGAAACCAACGAGTTGGAATTACGTTTTAAATGGCAACGCTTTAAGTTGCTAAGCGAAGTTTCAGCGAATTATTTTAACTGGGGAAGACCCTTTTTCTGGATATTTTTTTTGTTTTTTATCACTGATAAAGTGACTAATAATATTTTTAAATTATCTTATAATTACAGAAATTCGCTTTCGAAATTATTACACCGTATATTGAGGAATTCTAACCACTTTGTTTGGACAAATTTTACCCTATGAAATTTCTTGCACCAATTTTTTTTGCATTTATTATTTTAAATCCATTGCATAAAGTTATGGCACAGACAGAGAAAAAGCAGCCTGCCGCCGTTTTAAACCATATTGCTGTTTACGTTAAAGATTTGAAAACGGCAACAGATTTTTATGAAAATGTTTTCGACTTACCTCAAATACCCGAACCTTTTCATGATGGGCGGCATACCTGGTTTACTCTTGGTAGTGCTGGTCAGTTACATTTAATACAAGGCGCAAAAAGCTCAGAAAATCACGATAAAAATGAACATTTATGTTTCAGTGTTTTATCTATCGACGATTTCATAAAAAAATTGCAGTCGAGAAATATAGCCTTCGAAAGCTGGGCTGGTGCAATGGGCGAGTTTACGACAAGAGTAGACGGTGTTAAACAAATCTATTTTAAAGACCCCGACGGACATTGGCTTGAAGTAAATAACGATAAGTAATCACTAACTAATCATAAAAAAAATAATCAATGCCTGAGTTAAATTCAGAACTTTTTTGCCATTTGGGCGATGCATCAAGAGATGTGTTTTTTATTTTCGAGGTAGAAACAAATTGCTTCTCATACCTTAATAAAGCGTTTGAAACCATTTTCGAAACCGCTGCAGATGATGTAAAGAACAATCCAATGTTATTGCTGGAATTGGTCCATCCTGAAGATAAAAAACACGTTATAGATTGTTTTGAAGAATGTTTGGAAAAAAATGTTTCGCGGAAATATGAGTTCAGGGTTCTTATTGGAGAACAGGAAAAGTTTATAAGGGTGAGTCCGTATTCCGTTTTTTTAAATGGCAAATTAACTCAAATTTCAGGCTTGGCAGAGGATGTTACCGTTTCTAAGCGCAATAACTTTCACATCGAAAAAATTAATGCCCGTAAAAATACAGCATTGGAAATTGTTTCTCACGATTTGAAAGAACCGCTTGCAATGATTAGTCTCGCCGTTTCTGATTTATTGCATAACAAGCTTTTTGAAGGCCAGGAAAGGGTTTTGAAATCGCTTACGTTTATCAAAGATATGTGCGAACGGAATATTCTTTTAATCAGAAATTTGATAAATCATGAATTCTTAACCTCGTCGGAAGTTGAAATTAGAAAGGAACGGGTTGATTTGGTGCACGAAATTAAAGCCGTTATTGGCTTTTATCAGCAGGCTGAGGTGAATCTCTTCAGAAATTTCCAATTTGTAAGCAGGCAGACCAAACTGTATGCACGTGCCGACAGCATGAAATTTATGCAGGTAATAAATAACCTCATATCAAATTCCATTAAGTTTACCGAAATAAATGGTTCCATTAAAGTTGAGATTGAAGACAGGGGAGACTTTGTTCTGGTGTGTGTAACCGATAATGGAATTGGCATTCCACAACATTTACAGCCTTATCTATTCGAACGCTTCAGTATTGCGATGAGAAATGGCTTACATGGAGAAGAATCGTGGGGACTGGGCATGGCGATAATTAAAACAATTGTTGAGATGCACAACGGAAAAATTTGGTTTAAAAGCGAAGAGAATGTTGGAAGCAGTTTTTACATCGAAATTCCAAAGTAGAGTATAAATCGCAATGTTCTTTTTGTTATTCAGTGATTGAGTTTTCTGCCAGAATATCAAAGATTAAAAAGAGCGTATCAATAATGGTCTAAGAATCCGTTTTCTTGCTTTCAAAGTAACATTTGCTACAGCAGCATCTGTTAAATCGACATTGTTGCTATTCATTCACATAGAATTCATATTAAATTCAAAAGCCTTATTTTATTCACTTTATTCAAACCCGGAAAAAATTTAACAAAATTTCTACTTTGGAGTTAAATCATTACAAAGCTTATCAGGATTGGAAGCAATGATTAATTTAGAGGATTGCAGGTTGCTACGTAACCTGCAATTTTTTCTTTAAATTATTCGTTGGCCGGTTTTAAGATTTGTATTAACTCAATTACCATGATACAACTTAATCAACATACACCTGTTCGCGATTTGGAAAGTATTCGTGAAGGTGACAGGATTGTACTGCGTAACGGAAAATCGGACGAAGTTGTTAAAATACAGGTGGTATGTAACAAAGGGCAGAAACAATACTTTTATAAATTACGCCATGATGGAACAGTATTTATCGCGAAGTAATCATATCTTTTTTAACAAAAAGCCCCGCAAATGCGGGGCTTTTTGTTTGGTTCAATGCTTTGTTTTGTTGTTATGGTGTGCCTGCCCTTCGCGGATACCCCGCTCACAGGACTTATTTTCGGTTGTTTTCTTTTACAATAACAAGTTATGCATTGAAAGGTTTGCAACCTAAAATAATTATAAACACCTGTTGAAAACTGTTAATAACTTTGATGCCTGATTGCTTTGCTACGCTGGAATGTTTATTGATTGGGTGGAGCGACATAACCTTCAGGGAATACCTCATTTAATAAACCCGCCAGTCTGACCGACGTTTGCTGAATTCGTTTTTTAACCATGCCGATGTGTTCCTGATAATATTCATCGCCAATATTTCTCGTTTTCATTTCATCAACTTCCTTATAAAGCTTCGAACTAATCTGATAACTTTCCCAAGCCCATTCAATTATTGGTTCTCTCTGCCATCTCCTTATCTTTCTTTTTGGAATATGGCTTAATTCAAGGGCCAGACTATCATATTTTAAGCCGCCACGCTCCAGCAATTTAGTATCAATCAAGCTATGAAGGTTGGTTCCTTTGCCATCAAAATTGAGCTGGATCGTATTTCCTCCTTTGTCTTCGGCACGGGAAATATGCATCGGCTGGTGAATATCACCAACAAAATGAAGCAAAAATTTTAAAGCATCAGTTTTTTGTTTTCTCGAAAGCTCAGGTTTTTGCAAATTTTCTTTGGCATTAATCAATGCACTGTAAACATTAGCCTGCTTCAATGTATCCAGCGTTTGTTTAAATTCCCTGAAGCTTAAGCCAAGTGGTAAGTTTAAAAAATGCCAGTTAGCCGTTTCTTTCAGTTCAGGGTATTTTCTTGCTTCATCTGCCCAGGTGCAGGCATCGGCAATACTTTCATCTCCCAATAAATCCTGTACCGCTTTTTTTGCGGTAGGTGTTAAATAATTTTCAGTTAATTTGCCAATTGTTCTGTGACCAGTGTAGCCCCAGGAAATTAAAAATAGGCTCAGCGTTAAAATAATGAGCGAAAACGAATGACGAGATTTCATATTAATTGAATTTCGGCAAAGGTAATCGGCTTTTTTCAATTTAAAATATTGTCATTAACCCTTTACAATTGAAAATTTAACGAATCAACTCTCCAAATATCGGGTCGTTATAATCGCTCACAATCTTTAGAACATTTGGGTATTGCTCAAAATCTTTTGCGCTATGGGCAGTGCTTAAAACAACACATTCCATTCCCGCATTAAGCGCCGCCTCAACACCCTTAGGTGCATCTTCTAAAACCAAGCAATCCTTTGGCGCAATCCCCAGGTTCTTGGCGCCTTTTAAAAAGGTTTCAGGGTTTGGCTTACTTTTCTCAACATCATCTGCACTAACGATTGTTTTAAAGTAATGGCGGATATTTAGACCATCTAAAACGAAATTAATGTTGAATGGAATTGCGGCAGAGCCTATCGCCATCAAAATTCCAAGCGAATTTGCACGTTTTAGAACGTCGTCTAAACCGGCAATCAAATGCAAATGCGGCTGATAGTCTTGTTGGTAGATCTTTTCTTTTTTCATGGAAATTTCATCCATCTGCTGCTGAGTGAAATAATCGTCGCCAAAAACCCGTTTCAGCAATTCATCATTTTTCCCGTACATCTGCTTCTTAACTTCAGCATAGCTGATATCCCCACCTAAATGGTCGTTCAAGATTGTAAACCAGGCTTTATTGTGAAATTCCATGTCGTCGATCATGGTACCGTTGAGGTCGAATAGAAGGGCTTTGGGCTTAAATTGCATGTTTCTTTTGATGTGAAGCAAAGGTAAAAAACTACCGGAATTTTCAAAATTACCTGTAATTAAATTCAGCTTTTAAACTAAGCTTGAAGATTAGAATGGGTTTGAGGTCCTTAACGCAAAATCCCCGAAAGACTAACTTTCGGGGATTGAGCTAATGGTTGTATCATAAAATAGGGATGATCCACAGACAAGATTTGTTGCGCTTGCAACCTGAACGCTATAGATTTAGAAGACCGTTAATCTTCTCGTTGATCCTTTGCATAAGTTTTCAAGAATTTTTTAAGCATTTCTCTGGCAACAAATATCCGGGTTTTTACCGTTCCCAATGGAATTTGAAGCATTTCTGCTATTTCATGATACTTGTAGCCTTCAAAATAGCGAACGAATGGCGTGTGATATGCTTCGGGCAGACTTTCGAGCGCCTTGTTAATATCACCCACAATAAATTTTCCTTCAGCATTATTTCTTGTTGCACTATGCGCCAGATTAGCAGAAGAAATTTCATCAGTTTGTGTGATTACCGATCTCGTTTTTGCAATACGCCTGTAATTATTGATAAAGGTATTCCTCATAATTACAAATAGCCAACCTTTTAAATTCGTGCCTTCCTGAAAATTCTCGTAAAATCTAATGGCCTTAACTAAGGTATCCTGAACAAGATCATTTGCGTCTTCAACATCGTTTGTAAATTTCAATGCGTGAGATTTAAGAGATACTGAGTGCGCATTTACCAAATGGTTAAATTCGAATGTAGTCATGATTAATAGGGTTAGATGTACTTCGAATTCATCAAAATATATACCATTAAGCTACCGACTTTAACTTAACCAAATTCAATAATAGTCTATAAATGCATGTAACGGTCCCCATTTCGCCATTAATTTCCGGGCTTGATTAATTTTGCTGAAAAGATTGCGTACAAATACCCAAAGTTTCCGTATTAAATGGTTTTAGTATAGCCTGCGTTGTGTATTAATAAGTAATCAACATCAGAACGAAGTGGTAACAACACACAAAAAAAATGCATTGCATTAAATAATTTACCGACGAAATTACGCCTTTTTAAAATTTTTAATATTCTTTGCAAATCATCTCTAAATTTTTTACTTGCTGTGAATCCTCAGAAAAATTATGCCGAAAACAAGTGGGCTGCCTACAACGGTTTTTCTCCCTTAGTTAATGTTTTCAAACATTTTCATCCGCTAAATCCAGAAATCGAACACATTATTAATGAAGCTACGTTCCCGGTAGTATTTAAAAAAGGTAAGTTTATATCATCGCCGCTCCATCGAAATAAATATATTTTTTTATTACTTAAAGGCGTAGTGCGAGGGTTTATGCGGCATGGAAATAAAGAAATTACTACCTGGATAGCCATTGAGAACGAACTTGTGGGTACGATAAGAAATTTATGGGAAGATGAGGAAACCGAAGAATACATTCAGGCGCTGGAACCTATTGAGGCGATTGCCATTCCTCATCATATGTCTAAAGAACTGTACGAAAACTTTCCAATCGCTAATTATGTTGGCCGTAAAATGACTGAAATGTATTATGCCCAGGCTTATGAAAGAGGGTTTTTATGCCGTTTACAATCTGCAGAGCGAAAATATTCGCGGTTTTTGCAATCATACCCAAATTTAATAGATAGAATTCCTTTAAAATATGTTGCTTCGTTTTTGGGGATGAGGATGGAAACCCTGTCAAGAATTCGGGGAAAAGTGATAACCTGATTTATAAATACCGTGAATATGGTATTGCAAGCCCGCTTTTTAGCGCATAGCTTTATGGTATCATGCGTTTCAGGAAGCCCTACATACCACTTTTTAAGGAGGAGAAGCAGATTTGCCAAAGTAAGTTTTTGGTGCTGCTACTAAACGGTAAGCTAATTGTTTGTCCGTTTTTTTTGCAAGTAGAAATAACAAAGGGGAAATAGGCAAATTAGCCCTAATAGAGCGCCTCCCAAAGTGTCGGTAAACCAATGGGCGCCGAGGTAAATTCTGGAGGGTGCAATGGCAAAAATCAGGAAAGCGGATATGGTTATTATTGCTTTTCTCCAGAGTTCAGCAATGGTTTTTAACTGAGTCATCAGGAAAATTAAAAAGCCAAAGAATAAAACGTACGACAAAACGTGCCCGCTTGGATAACTCTGGAATCGGTTCACTTCCACCAAACGAACATAGAAACTCGTCGGACGCGGCCTGTTAATGGTGTTTTTTATCCCCAAAATTATCAATCCGGAGAATAGCACCAACGTTATAAAGTAGCTTTCTCGTTTAAATTTATTGAAGTAAAAAATAGCCGCAACCACCAGCACCGAAAGAAGCGACCAAGGCAATTCTCCAAAAAAGCTTACGGCAAGCATAGTGTAATCAAGCCATTTAGCCTGATATTTTTGAATCGCGAGCGAGAAATCAATGTCAAACGGAAGAATTGGATTTTGAGCGATGAAAATGCTCAACGCCAGGAAGCAGATTATTAAGATGCTTAATATTAAAATGAGGAGCTTTCGATTTTTCGGCATGATAACTTTTGACGTTAAAAAAAACCAAAGCTATCAAAAATAATCTTTTTATAATTCTGCTTTGGCTACAAATCTACTTTATCAGCACCTTCTTTCCTGTTTTTGCTGAAAGTTTTGCGGCCTCTAAAATCTTTACGACCACTAAATTATTTTGCAACGAAGATAGGTCGTTAAGCGGTTGGATTTCATTCTTTAACACTGCAGAAAGATAGGCCAGACTACTTGAATATTTCGGTGCAAGTGGTTGTGCTTTATAAATTTTGTACTCTGATTTGCCATTTTCCTTTACCCTTAAACTATTATCATTTACTGCCTGGATGTAGCCTGTTTTACCGAATACTTCCATATCCTTAATGCTGAAAGGCCAATTCCATGAAGCTTCGATAATGCCTGTTGCATCTGGATATTCCAGTAAGATGGTCGCGTCGTCATCAACCTTTGGATAAATTTCGGGTTTAATCTGGTGTGTAATTGCGGAAACCGAAATTGGTGCTTTACCATTCATAAGCCAGGTCATTAGGTTGGCACCATAACATCCAAAATCTACTAAAGCGCCGGCACCATTTTTTTCTGGATCAGTTAACCAGGTTAAAAATTCTTTGCTTACACCAATTTCTTTCGGTCCCTGATGCCCATCGTGAACAATCATTTTCCGGATATCGCCAATCCGATTTTGTTCTTTAATGTTCAAAAATGCTTCCTGATTACTCGGATACCAGGTAGTTTCATAATTAGTTAACAAGTGAATTTTATATCTCGTAGCTAGTTCAACCATTCTTTCTGCCTGCTTAACGCTTACCGCAAGTGGTTTCTCAACCATAACAGATATGCCAAGTGGGGCGGCAGCTTCAACTACAGCTAAATGGTCGCTAATTGCATTATAAGCTAACACAGCATCCGGTTTCCGTTTCGCCAGTAGGGTCTTGAGATCTGGAAAGAAAAGGCTGTCACTAAGTTTGTAGCGTTTTTTGAAACGCTCAATCAGTTCCGCATTTGGCTCGGCGATTCCAATAATGTTTACTTCGCCTTTCTGATAGCTGTTCATGATCAAGAAAATATGATCGTGATTTAAGCCTGCAATGGCTACATTCAATTTTGATTGTGCATCACTTTTTGAAACTGCAAGCAGGGAACTGAATAATATAAGGAATAAAAACCTAAAAGATAATGATCGTGTGCTAAAGTAAGTTTTATGGCTCATGGGAATAATGATTTGGGTACTGGCCAGACAAGATAAAACTTAAATTTCAACCTGTTTAAAACGCATAGAAATATTACAGTTTTGTTAGTTGTTGGGGCTGAATAATCACAAACTTAACCAAGGGAAACTCCTTCTTCACATGTTCTCGTAGTCGTTCAATTGCAGTTGTAATATCTTTTGTATTTAGCTCGTCTTCAAATTCAATGATAAGCATTAAAACAACTTCTTTCGGAGACTGATAAGTTGATAGCTGACTGATCAGGCTTATAACATCAGGGTCTTTTTCAATATATTCTTTAATTTTAACTTGCGTTTCTTTTGAAAAGCCTTCGCCCATAAGCAAACTCCTGCTTTCCCGGGCGAGAATAAATGATACAAAAACTAATAACAAGCCGACCAGAACAGACGCTAGTCCATCAAGAAATGGTAAGTTAAATTTATGGCTAAAAACCATCAGCACAAATACAATGAGCAACCCAAGCACGGCCGCACCATCTTCAAATAGTACCAAAAAACCTGAAGGATCTTTACTTTTGATAATGGCTTTCCACCATGTAACACCGTTTCGTGTTTTGTTAAATTCTTTTATTGCGATAAACAGAGAAGCGCCTTCGAAAATCAGCGATAAAACCAATACGAGGTAATTCCAACCGGGGTTCTCCAGCTTTTCCGGATGGCGAATATGTTCAATCCCTTGCGAGATGGAAAGAACGCCTCCCAATCCAAAAATCATTATTGAAACAATGAACGACCAGAAGTATAGTTCCTTGCCATAGCCAAAAGGCCTAAGTTCATCGGGCGCTTTGGTACTTCGTTTCAAGCCATAAAGCAATAGCAACTGGTTACTGGTATCAACAGTAGAATGTATACCTTCAGCTATCATTGATGAACTATTTGTAAATGCACCTGCAATGAATTTTGTAACCGCAATTAAAAGATTTGCCGCCAAGGCACTAAATATTGATTTGTTGGCTCTAGCCATTTAGATATGTGATTTTTCCATAAACAAATAATATCTTAAAAGGTTGAAGCAATTATTAAATCAACCAGAAAACTCATAACGGATTTTTAGCTGTCTATCACGGATTTTTGGCTTTCTGTATAACTAATTAGCATTTATAAACACCAATTAGCATCTTCGAAACAGATTATAGGAAATCTACGCTTAAACAGTCGGCAAGGCTACCTCTTTGCCGGCTGCCAAAGCCCCAATGTCGAATTAAATTTCAAAAAGACCCATACATCTATCTAGCTCATCATTTAGCCCTTCCCGTTAAAAGGAAGGGTACAAATGGTTTTTTCGCTTTTTATTATTTAGCTTTAAAATAAAATTATCCCGAAAAAAATACATTATGAATGATGTTCAGCTATTGATAAACGAAAACCAGGAAGGCAAATTTTTTATTATGGATGGCGATGAGCAAGTTGGCGAAATGATTTTCAGCTTATCGCCAGGCAATTTAACTGTTTACCATACCGAGGTGGTTCAGAAACCCGAAACGAAAGGCTTTGCGGGAAAATTGCTGGATGCAATGGCAAGCTATGCCAGAGAGAATAAGTTAAAAGTTGTACCCTTATGCCCATATGTGCATTTACAATTTAAAAGGCATCCAGAAAAATTTAACGATTTATGGAATCCAATTGAAGAATAGGTTTGTTATCAGTTTAGGGCCTGCAAACAGCGTATCGTTTGTATGAACAAAAAGAACAGACTATTGAAACGCTTAATCTTTATTATTGTAATTAAATATGTAAAACACTTACAATCTGTATTTTGTAATTCGCTTCAACAAGTTTGTTAAAAACCATAAAGTTAAATGTTATGATAAAAGGAAAATTAGAGATGAACGGTTCTATAACCGAAAAAGTTATCGAATTGCATGACAAGGGTTACGATTGCGACTTCCTTTTGCTAGATAATAAAATACTGGTTTGCATGCAAACGAACAGGAGTTTCCCCGTACAAGATGTGCAGGTAAATGCAGTTAAGCGGGCCTACGATAATTTTTCACATTCGTACAAGCACATTCATACTATTGAAACGACAAGTGGCGAAAAAGGTGTTTTGTTAACGGACAGCTTGTTAAACTGAAATTATTTAACAACAATTTGTTTCGGTTCGGTTACTACAATTTGATACTTTCCTTTAAACTCAGAAATTGTTCCGGTGATGCATATTTTATTACCCAAATAAACACTGGAAGGGTCGGAGGGGAACTTTTGAAAATCTTCTTTATTGATTACAATCGTTAGGAGTTCTTTCGGATAAACGCCGCCAATATTAATCAGACTTAACTTCTCTAAAGCTTTCGTACCATACACAGAATCGCAAACGGTAACGGTTTTTCCTACATACTGTGCGGCATCTTTCGCTAATATCAAAGTCTGACTTTTGGCAAAGAAAGCTAGTAAAACGAAACAGATTAAAATATAAAACTTCTTCATTATTAGGATAATTTACAAACGATACAATACGAACCACACCGCTTTTATATTACAAAGATAAGTGCTGCAGATTAACTTTCTGAATAATTAAAATTAAAACTTAGTAGATGGCTCAAAAACTTTTATGCTGTCACTGCTACCAATTTTTGAAACATTCATCTATATTTAGTGAAAATAATCATCTTACCAAAAAATGAAAATCACCTCTGCAATACTACTTTCGGGCATTGGCCTTACAGTTTTCTTATCTGCAAAACAAGTTAATAAGTTTAGCTTTTCTAGCAATCTGGAGAAATCTAAAATTAAAGAACTAAAAATTGACACGCCCGACCAGGATAGGTTTGTAAAAGTAAATCTTGTTCAGGGACAGTTTACCGAGCCAACCGAGATGTCCGTGTTGCCAAATCTCGATATTTTAGTAGCACAGCGCAGGGGAGAACTTTTGATGTACAAAAATTCAACTAAAAAGCTTATTCAATCTGCAAAACTCGATGTATATTTTAAAACCAGTGTTGCAGATGTTAACGCAGAAGAAGGTTTGCTCGGCTTAACAATCGACCCGAAATATGCGGCAAACCAATATGTATATTTATTCTACAGCCCGGCTGGAAAGTCGGTTAACCGCTTATCAAGATTTAAAATGGTAAACGATATGCTCAGCATGTCTTCGGAAAAAGTAGTTTTAGAATTTTACGCTCAACGGGAGATTTGCTGCCACACAGGTGGTTCTTTGGCTTTTGGGCCTGATGGGCTTTTGTACATATCTACCGGTGATAATTCGACGCCGTTCGACGTTCCGAAGCAAAGCTTTGTGAACAAAGGCTATGCACCGTTGGATAACAGGCAGGGATTACAACAATACGATGCCAGAAGATCTGCCGGAAATACGAATGATTTGAGAGGCAAAATTCTTCGGATAAAAGTTGAAGCAGATGGCACTTATACCATTCCGAAAGGTAATTTATTTCCCGTTGGGACCGATAAAACCCGTCCGGAAATTTTTGTGATGGGAAATAGAAATCCTTATCGAATATCGGTTGATCAGAAAACCGGCTTTTTATATTGGGGAGAAGTTGGTCCGGATGCATCGAATGATGACCCTTTACGTGGCCCGAGAGGCTATGACGAAGTAAACCAGGCAAGAAAAGCCGGAAATTTTGGCTGGCCATATTTTATTGGAAATAATTATGCCTACAGAAGTTACGATTTTACCAATGGAAAAAGCGGCCCAGCTTTCGACCCGCAAAATCCGGTGAACAATTCGCCAAACAATACAGGGTTAGAAAATATTCCTGCTGCCAATCCGGCATTCATCTGGTATCCTTATGGTGAATCGAAAGATTTTCCACAAGTGGGCTCTGGCGGCAGAACAGCCATGGCTGGCCCTACTTTATACAGTGGAGCGGGCAGCTCAGCTTACCCGGATTATTACAACGGAAAACTAATTATTTATGAATGGGTAAGAGGCTGGGTTAAAGCGGTGACAATGGCTCCTAATGGCGATTATCTTAGCATGGAACCAATAATGTCCAATTTATCGTTTTCTGCACCAATTGATATGGAACTTGGTCCCGATGGTAAAATCTATGTTCTGGAATACGGCAAAGGTTGGTTTTCAAAAAATCCTGATGCTGGTATCGCCAGGGTTGATTATCTTAAAGGTAACAGACCGCCGATGGTAACAAACCTTGTAATTGATAAGCCAAGCGGCTTACTTCCTTACAGGCTGGATGCGAAGGTTATGGCTAAAGATCCAGATGGTGATAAATTAACTTATGTATGGAATTTAGGCAATGGGATTGTAAAAACGACAATGGTACCTGAATTACATTACACCTACACTAAGGCCGGTGAATATCCGGTAAGCGTTAGGGTGACAGACAATGCGAAGGCATCTGCTAAAAGCGCAACCGTGCCCGTATTTGCAGGTAATGAGCATCCAAAAGTTGATATTGTGGTATCAGGAAACAAAAGCTTCTATTTTCCTGGGAAACCGGTTAGCTATCAGGTATTGGTTTCAGATAAAGGAGCTACTGTTAACAAAGATCGTGTTTTTGTATCAAACTCTTACACGGAAGGAACCGATATGGCCGGTGCGCAATTAGGGCATCAGCAAGCTGCGCAAACGCTAATTGGTAAATCGTTAATGATGAAATCGGATTGCAGCACTTGCCACAAAGTTTCTGAAGCATCTATAGGGCCAGCTTTCTCTAAAGTTTCAACTAAATACCAAACGGAACCCAAAGCGGTTGAATACCTTGCATCGAAAGTAATTAAAGGTAGTAGTGGTGTTTGGGGTGAGGTGCCAATGCCTGCCCACCCAGCGATGAAAGAAACAGAGGTTAAGCAAATTGTTGAATGGATTTTAAGCTTGTCTGCCAAGGCGAACACAATTGCCTCACTTCCAACTTCGGGCAAAATCGTGCCACCAGAAACCGTAAGCAAAAATAAATCAGTTTTAACACTTAAGGCTAGCTATTCTGATCTTGGATCGAAGGGTTTAAGACCTTTAACAATTACAAATACCCTAAATCTTAGAAACAATGTAATTAATAGCACTGATATAAAAAGTTTTTCCGGTTTCAGCAAGGCCGATAACGGAGCGCTTAATTTGACTAAAAATACAGGCTGGTTAAAATTATCCGCTATTGATCTGACAAATATCGGTTCATTCGAAATTGTTTCTGGCAGGGCACAAAATGATGTGAATTACGAAATTGAATTGAGGCTGGATAGTGAAAATGGTAAGATTATTGGCAAGAACATTCCCGGTAAGTTATCGCTTCCAATAGATTTTATTTCGGATGGAAAATATCACAATATATTCTTGATGTTTAAATCAAATCAGGATGCAAACAACGGCAATTTGACGATAAGACAGATAGTGGTTGAATCAAAGTAACATAAAACAAAAGGCTTCTAAAAATGAAGTGCACCCGAAAAGTTAGACAAATTTAATTTAATTAATAATATGATGAGCTCGGTATTTAACCGGGCTCATTCCTTTTAGATTAAGT
>NZ_LMPU01000012.1 GCF_001423945.1 Pedobacter sp. Leaf194
TATTGATCTACCCATCTTGTCAATAAAGACCGCGATAAACCCCACTTAAATGCTACTGCTGTAAGAGAATCGCCCTCTAAATGTTCTTTAACAACTTCGGCTTTAAAAGCCGCATCATACTTCTTGTTCATAAAAATGCCCCCAATAAGTGTCTAACTTTTTGGGGGCAGTGTATATGTAAGCCTTTTTTGTTTTAAAAGGAATTGCTAAACGCTGTTATGGAGCAAACATGGCAATGCGAATTTGTGAAGTGTTGCTGTTTATAACTGGAAGGTTTTACCCTCAATTGCAAGCTCAGTATTCTCAAAAACCGATTGTGTTTCTTCGAGCAACATCTGCAACGTTTTATACCGGGACGAGAAGTGACCAATAATCAACTTATCAATTCGGTTGACTTTAGCAATTTCTCCGGCCTGAAGGGCTGTTGTATGGTGTGTTTCATTCGCCCTGTCTAAAAGCTCGTGCATAAAGGTAGCTTCATGGTAAAGCGTGTTACATCCAGCTATAACCGGAAAATACCGCTCATCATACATCGTGTCTGAACAATAAGCATAACTTCTTGGCGGGTCTGGCGGGGTTGTGTAATCTTCGCTCTTCAAAACTTTACCATCAGGCAGTTCTACATCCAGGCCTTTTTTCAAAGCTGTATAGTACGCCATTGGAATTTCTTCTGTTAGCTCTTTAATCAGTTTACGCTGTCTTTGTTTTTGTTGGAAAACAAAACCTGTTGTTGGAATGCGGTGATTTAAAACAATCGTTTTAACAATTAAATCCTGATTTTCAAATATCAACCTGGATTCATCTGCCTCAATTGGAAAAAATTCCAGCGGATATCTTAAACTGGTATCAGAATATTTAAATTGAATTTCAAGTATTTCTAAAAGTGGCTTCGGACCGAAAATCTGCATTGCTTTAGTTCTGCCGTTTAAGTGCAAACTTGAAAGTAAACCGATTAGACCAAAGTAATGGTCGCCGTGTAAGTGGCTGATGAAAATATAATCTATCCTTGCAGCTTTTAAATTGTATTTTGTAAGCTGCTGCTGGGTGCCTTCTCCGCAGTCTATCAAATAAAATTTTTCGTTACAATTTAAAAGCTGTGCCGATGGGTTCCTGTTAAAAACAGGAGTTGCCGAACTGCTTCCAAGAATGGTAACTTCGAATTTCATATTATTGTTATATAAAAAGCCTCGTAGGTTTTTGAAAACTACGAGGCCTCAATTTATGTAAAACGTACTTATTTATCGCCTCTAAATTCTTTTTCCAACTCATCCATGAAAATGAAATCGGTAGCCTCCTCTAATGTATTAACAAACGTAACAGATTGAAATATATTTGATAATTCTATAATAGGCGCAATTTCTTCGTTTACAGCGGTTACAATAAATAAACCACCCGCAGATTTACAAAGCCTGTCGCCAACCAGCAAACAACTTAAATCTTGCGCATCGGTGCACTCTTTTACATGGCTCAAATCGACAATAATATTTTTAAAACCCTCTGCATTAAGTAAATATAATTCTGATTTTAAACCTGGAGCGTTTTCATTCGTAAACTTGGGCTCTTTGAGCTTTAAGGTTACATATTTATCGTGTTTATCTACTGAAAATTTCATCTCTACTAATCTTTATTTTGCTAATGTATAAAAATTTAAAGTGTTTCCAAAGCCTTTAAAACATTGCTTTCTATGCGGGCTGAAATTGCATCAGCATCTGCTTTTATAAACTTTTCGCCAACAATTTTTTCATAAAGTTCAATATATCTTTCAGAAATTGAATTCACTATTTCGGGTGTCATCTCTGGAACTGACTGCCCGTCTTTGCCTTGGAAGCCATTTTCTATCAACCATTTCCTCACAAATTCTTTCGAAAGTTGTTTTTGAGGCTCATCAGCGTTTTGGCGCTCTTGATAGCCATCAGCATAGAAATAACGCGACGAATCTGGAGTGTGAATCTCATCAATCAGGTAAATCATACCATCAGCTTTTCCGAATTCGTATTTAGTGTCTACTAAAATCAAACCACTTTTGGCAGCGATTTCCGTTCCGCGTTGATAAAGGGCGTAAGTGTATTGTTCTAATTGTTCATAATCATTTAAAGAAACAATTCCCTTTGCCAAAATATCCGCTCTTGAAATGTCTTCATCATGGCCAACAGATGCTTTTGTAGTTGGCGTAATAATTGGCTGGGGAAGTTTGTCGTTTTCCTTTAAACCATCCGGCAGCGACACGCCACAAACCGAACGTTTTCCTGCGCTATATTCACGCCAGGCATGACCAGCCAAATAACCTCTAATCACCATTTCAACTTTAAACGGCTCGCAGATACGGCCAATTGTTACCATTGGGTCTGGAACAGATAATACCCAGTTTGGAATGATATCTTGTGTGGCTGCTAGAAATTTCGCTGCAATCTGATTTAAAACCTGCCCTTTAAAAGGAATTGGCTCTGGCAAAACGACGTCGAACGCCGAGATACGGTCTGACACGACCATTACCATAACTTTATCGGCTATCGTGTAAACGTCGCGTACTTTGCCCTTATAGAAATTGCTCTGGTTTGGAAAATTGAAATTTGTTTCTTTTTGTGCTTTCATGTGGCGATAAAATTAAATAAAAATTCGGAAAGTTAGCGGGCCAATGCCGAAACCGGAAGATTAAACTTGCAAAAGAAAACCCCGTAGCTTAAGTGCTGCGAGGTTTAATCTTTTTAATCTGTACTTTAACTTCGTTATTCTTTGTTAAACTTTCGCCTTACTGAATATCGCCGTAAGCTTTGAGTATGTCCTTAACCAGTTTGTGACGAACAACATCTTCTCCGCTCAGATAGATGATATCGATGCCCTTAATATCCTCGAGGATACGTAATCCATTGAACAAGCCAGACATTTGTTTTTTAGGTAAATCTATCTGCGTAACATCACCCGTAACAATAAATTTCGCCGTCGGCCCCATCCGCGTCAAAAACATTTTCAACTGCATGTCTGTAGCGTTCTGTGCCTCATCCAGAATAACGAAACAATTGTCTAACGTACGGCCACGCATAAAAGCTAAAGGTGCAATTTCGATGGTTCTGTTTTCGATGTAAAACTTGAGTTTCTCTGCAGGAATCATATCGTCCAGCGCATCATAAAGCGGGCGCAAGTATGGGTCGATTTTCTCCTTTAAATCGCCGGGTAAGAAACCAAGGTTCTCCCCCGCCTCTACTGCCGGGCGGGTTAATATTATGCGTTTAATTTCTTTGTTTTTTAGAGCACGTACGGCCAGCGCAACCGCTGTATAGGTTTTACCCGTTCCGGCAGGACCAATTGCAAAAAGAATGTCGTTTTTTGCAATACTACTTACCATTTTCCGTTGGTTCGCCGTTCTTGCTTTCACCAGCAATCCATTTGTACCGAAAACAATTACTTCGCCGCCACCACCGGTTGGTTGCTCCACGTCTTTTTTGGCAACGCCGGCAGCTTTAGCACCTAAAATAGATTCGACATCGTTATTTGTTAGCGAACTGTACTTTTCGAGATGCGCAACCAGCTGATTAAATTTTTCTTCAAATGCCTTAAGTTCCTGTTCATCACCAAGAACCTTCACATCACTTCCCCTCGCTACCAGTTTTAACTTCGCGAAAGCACCTTTAATCATTTCGTAATTCTCGTTATTTGGCCCCCAGAAGTGAGCAGGATTTACCGTGTCAAGAGATAATTTTAATTCGTTCAAACTGTAGTATTTTAAAAAGTTATCGGGGTATATTAATTAAAATTTGAATATTTGCAGACGCTTACGCCTGTACACAAGAATAAGCAATAATAATGAATTTTTAATGGGGATAATTACTTTAACAACAGATTTAGGTTCGAAAGATTTTTACCAGAGTGCCCTTAAAGGTAGTCTGTTAAATCTTATGCCTAATGTTAATTTAGTTGATATTACCCACGAGGTTCCATCATTCAATATTTCTTATGCAGCATTCGTTTTAAAGAATGCATATCCATATTTTCCGAAGAATACTGTGCATTTAATTGGCATCGATTCTGTGTACAGCGAAAATACAAAATACATTGCTATTAAGCATCGCGACCACTATTTCGTTGGCGCAGATAATGGTATCTTTTCTTTGCTTTTTGATGATGTTCCTGAAGATGTAGTTGAGCTGAACATTATGCAAGACCTAAAATATCTTCACTTTCCTTTAGTTGATATTTTTGTAAAAGCGGCTACGCATTTAGCGAAAGGTGGAAAATTAAAAGACATTGGTTTACCTGTAGCAGAAATTGAGCAAAAGATGCTTTTACATCCTGTTATCGAGCGTGATATCATTCGCGGAAGCGTGGTCTACATCGACACTTTCTGCAATGTAATAACGAACATCACCAAAGACCTCTTCACAAAAATCCAAAAGAACCGCGACTTTACTTTATACTTTAGAAAAAGCGAAACCATAACGCAGCTAAGCTGGCATTATAACGAAGTACAGGAAGGCGAAAAACTCTGCTTGTTCGGAATCAGCAATCATCTTGAAATCGCCATTAACAAAGGTAAAGCAAGTGGTTTACTTGGCTTGCACCTCGGCGACATTGTAAGGGTTGAGTTTCATCCTTAGTTTGTTGGTTTATTGGTTTAATTGTTCATTAGTTCAATTGTTCACTGGTTCAGTCGTTTTTGGTTCAATTGTTCACTGGTTCAGTCGTTTATTGGTAGTTGTTTATTGGTTCTGTTGTCAAATATTGATTGATTATCGGGTTGAAAAGCATTGCATGCTGCCGGAGTGATAGAGATTATTAAATAGCCGACTTGCAAATTAATGAACAAATGAACTGCTCAGCCAATGAACCTTTTAAACGACTTTCCAAACAACTTTTAACCTTTACACGTTTATATCAGATGAAGAAATATTTCTATTTTGTTTGCATTATATTTTTAAATTTTCAGGTTTTTGCCCAGCAGGATACCACCGCATTTGCTGCACAACGCGTTAAGGTTAATTCTTTGCTTGCGGAGCGCAGTTCGAAATTTGGGCAATATGATGAAAGTTTAAATCAAAGAACCGGAATATTCGGCTGGCAAACCAAACGCGACATTAAAAACTCGAACGAAATTTTACGCCAGGTTGTGCTCACAGACAATAATATTTTTAAAGAACTGAAAATATTAATGGACTATAAGGATCTACAAAATCAACAGAAGGTAGCCGTAGCGGATAATTCTCAGGAACGACTGGAAAATTACATGCAAACAATTAAAAAGCTACAGGATCAAAATGAGGAATTGAATAAGGAGTTGAGTAAACAAAGTAAAAGCTGGTCAACTTACATCATCATTTTATTGATTTTAGTAATAATTGGCGGCTTTTATTTTTACAGTAAGAAATTGCAAAAATACAAGAAGTATGAAAAAAGCGCTATTTAAAACGCTGGTGAGAATTAATAAGGCAATTTTACCAAGTTTGTATAAGAAAGATCCGAATAAACTAACCAGCCTTCAGAAAGCACTGTTAGGTTATCGGTACTGGGTGTTAACTAAAGCCTTAGATTAAAAAAGTCATTCTGAGCTTAATCGATAACAAGTTCGTTGATTAAGCCCAGAATGACCAAACTATTATTTTTTGAAATGCTCAATAATTAAGGTGGCAAGTTCTGTACCGATACGCTCTTGCGCCTCATTGGTTGATGCACCAATATGCGGTGTCAATGAAATTTTCGGATGGCTTAAAATTTCAGCCAGAGGTGTTGGTTCATTATCAAATACGTCTAAACCAGCAAAAGCAACCTTACCAGAATTTAAAGCTTCAATCAAAGCTGGCTCATCAATGGTTCCGCCACGAGAACAATTTACAATTCCAACACCATTTTTCATTTTGGCAAATTCCTCAGCGCCCAGAATCGGTTTATCTGCAAATGGCGTATGCAGACTAAGGAAATCGCTACCAGCAATTACTTCCTCTAATGAGATCGTTTTTATCGGAATACTTACCGATTTCCCCCCCTGGAATCGCAAGGTGATTTCGGCATCTGCCGGATACAAATCGTAGGCCAAAACATTCATCCCCAATCCCAAAGCAACTTTGGCCGTGGCACGACCGATACGACCAAAACCAATAATTCCTATCGTTTTCCCACTTAGTTCTGTCCCTTTTGCGTAAGCCTTTTTTAAGTTGTTAAATTGTGTTGCACCTTCAATTGGCATTTTTCGGTTTGCATCCTGTAAAAACCTAATACCTGTAAACAAATGTGAAAAAACCAATTCTGCAACAGATAATGAAGATGCAGCTGGCGTATTGACCACAGCAACGCCCTTACTACGGGCATATTCAACATCAATATTATCCATACCAACACCGCCCCTTCCAATCAGTTTTATATTCGGAACAGCATCAATTAGTTCTTTTCTAACTTTAGTTGCGCTGCGCACCGTAATGGCATCATAGTTTTTTAAAGCTTCTGCCAATTGGTCTTGCGGAACGGTTTCGGTATCAACCTGAAAACCTGCTTTTTCTAGTAACTCTTTTCCGATAGGATCTATCCCATCGTTTGCTAATATCTTAATCATTGTTATTTACGACTTTCCAGATTTTGTGAACAGATGGCTCAAAAGATGCACCTGCAGCTCTGTGATTTGATAAAAATCTTAATTTGCCTTTGCTTGTTTCTCTTCAAATGACTGCATTGCATCAATAAGTGCATGAACGCTTGTAATTGGCAACGCATTGTAAATTGATGCCCGGAAGCCGCCAACACTTCTGTGGCCTTTAATGCCAATGATGCCCTGATCTTCTGCGAATTTTAGAAATGGTTTCTCCAATTCGGCGTTTTCCATTACAAAACAAATGTTCATTTTAGAGCGATCTTCAACAGCACAAGTGCCTTTAAATAATGGGTTACGGTCAATTTCTCTATAAAGTGCTTCAGCCTTTTGCTTATTTTCTTTTTCAATTTCGGCAACGCCCCCTTTTGATTTTAACCAACGCAGGTTCAATAAAGCCACATAAATGGAGAAAACCGGTGGTGTGTTATACATTGAACCATTATCGATGTGAGCCTGGTAATTTAACATTGATGGGATTTTACGCTCAATTTTACCAAGTGCATCGTTTTTCACAATTACAATGGTTAAGCCTGCCGGACCAACGTTTTTTTGTGCCCCAGCATAAATTAAATCGAATTTAGAAACGTCGATAACCCTGCTCATAATATCAGATGACATATCACAAACAACAGGAACGCTCGTTTCAGGAACATTGAAAAGTTCCGTTCCATAAATGGTGTTGTTTGATGTATAATGAAAATAAGCGCTGTCTGCCGGGATTTGAAAACCTTTTGGAATGAACGTATAATTTGCATCTTTTGAGGAAGCAACAACATTAACATTCCCTATAAATTTGGCTTCCTTTAAAGCCTTTGTCGCCCAAACGCCAGAATCAAGATAACATGCTGTCTGCCCATCGCCCAACAAATTCATCGGAACCATGGCAAATTGCAAACTTGCACCGCCTTGTAAAAATAAAACGGAATAATCTGATGGCACATTTAATAACTCCTTCACTAACTTATCAGCTTCAGCAACAACTGCCTCAAATTCAGTTGTTCTATGCGAAATTTCTAGAATTGATAGTCCATCATTAAAATCCAAAACTGCCTGTGCAGCTTGTTTAAACACTTCTTGAGGTAAAATACAAGGGCCTGCGCCAAAATTATGCTTCATCTTATTATATAAATGATTATGGCCGTAAATGTAAAATTTTTAAAGCAGTTATGTCCAAAAAATCGTATTATAAAAAATTAAAATTTGCTAAAAATTAGGCTGATTTTCGAAGTTTTATTGCACTTTTTGCAATAGTTTAATAAGCCATAATCGACTGTTTTGATATCAGCCGCACATTGAAAAAAGTAACATCAAAACTTCGACGCAGGTCCTCATTTCAAAAAGAAGAAATTAATTGAATGTTTACCAAGCAAGTTAGTTGCGTTTCGTTTTCAATTTTACTATCAGCTTCAAATTGAATTGCCTGCCCGTTAAATAATTTGGAACCGCATACTGAACATTATCAACATCTTTAAGCCACAAATAAGAAACTGTATTATTGATATTTAGCATATTAAAGACCTCAAAAAACAGAATTACTGAACTAAAGTTCTTGTCCAAAAACTTTGGTTTGTGCAGCGCAGCATCATCCAGAAAATCCTTTGAAAAGCCAATATCAACCCGCTTGTAAGATGGCACAAAGAATTTATCTAAATATCTCGGTGTTTGCGAAGGACCAATGGGCAAACGAGAGCCATATAGGGCATTTAGATGAACTTTATAGGTCGGACTGTTCAAAAGCCTGTCCTGAAAAAAAACTGAAAAATTGACCCGCTGGTCAGTTGGGCGTTTCAAAAAACCAGGATAAATCGTTTCTCCGTTTTGGGTATAACTATCAGCAATTATATCTTCATTGGCATGCATTACCGACATCCTGAAATAAGAAACCAAATCTTTCACAAACTCCCCACCTATGCTAAAATCAGCGCCATAAGCATATCCTTTAGAAACCTCATCGGCAAGATATTTAATCCTGAGGTTGTCAATTTTGTATGGAATAAGCCTGTCAGAATACTTGAAATAAATTTCTGAAGTGAATTTTAAGCGTGTTCCGAAAGCATCAAATGCATAATCATAGCCGAATGATGTGTTGTAAGAACTTTGCGCCTTTTGTGAAATATTTAGCTTTCCTGTGAAATCCCGAATGGTTCGGTAAGATGGCGGTTGTTTATAAACGCCGGCAGTAAATCTAAAAATTTTATTATTTGAATTCGGTCGGTAAGCAATCAGCATCCGCGGACTAATCAGCAGCTGCTTACTCAAGGAACTATAAGTTGCACGTGCACCCAGTTGAAGCTCTACATAATTTGAGAGCGAGTAACTATCCTGAATATAAGCACTATATTTTATTATATCGATGTTATTTTCTACATTAATAACATTTTGAAGCTTTATGTTTTGTGAATTGTTTGGCAAAATGTATCCGGCAGAATCAACATAGTTAAATTCGTTCAATTTATCGTTAAACCTCGATTTATCAAACTTCAATCCCCAGGAGAAAACATGATTATTAAAATTCTGATCAACCTTAAATTCTGAAGCGAAAATCTGCGTGTTCAAACTGTTGCGCCCATAATTATAATAACTTCCAAGGCCTCTGTTCTTACTAACCGGGCCAAAATTATCCGCTGAAAAAGTATTATCTACTTCATCGAAAATATAACTTCCTTCAATATCAAACCGTTCTCTTTCTATCGTATTGAAATAACTATTTATAAATTTTATAACCAGATTTGGTTTAGGGGAGTAAGTTGCTGTAACTGCTGTTCCAAGAGTTTGGTAGTCATCAACCTCTTTTCCTGTATAATCAACATTTAGGCGCAAGGTTGTACTTAGCGTTCCAAACTGGGTTTCACGGTTTGTTGGCTCCAATTTAAACTGACCCAAATTCAAATTCCCCAACACACTTATATTAAATTTCGACGAAAAATCATATTGATACATCAGTTGTGCATCAGCAAAATTTGGATTGTAACTCCCTTTTTCATCTTGTTTAATCAACACGCTCGAATTGTTTTTGTATCGCAGCCCTGCAAGTAGAAAACTGTGCTTAAAAAGTCTTTTTGCAGTTAAGGAAGTGTTTAACAGACTGGTACTTAAAATGGTTTGGTTGCTGTCTGGTTTATCATACCGGATATCTAAAACAGAGGAAAGTTTATCACCATATTTTGCTTCGAAACCACCGGCAGAGAATTTTGCTTTGCTCACTAGTTCAGAATTTATAAAGCTTAGCCCCTCTTGCTGGCCGTTGCGTATCAACACCGGCCTGTTTACTTCTACATTGTTGATGTAAATTAAGTTTTCGTCAAAATTCCCTCCTCGAACACTATATTGAGCACTTAACTCATTATTTGTGGATACCCCGGGCAAGGTTTTCAGCATCGTTTCAAAGTTGCCAGATACTAAAGGCATCGAGGCAATATCGGCAACATTAATTGTTGTGGTATTACTGAGCTGATTCTGTTTGTTCGTAATATTTACCTGTTCGAGTTCATTTATATTGGCAACCAGGTTAACCTGCTGTATAATTCTGGCGCCTGAACGTTCATTAAACTTCAGGGTTTTTGGCTGATAACCGAGCAATGAATATTTAATAGCGAAAGTTTTGAACTTGGAGTAAATTGTATATGCACCAAATTCGTCGGTAACGGTAGATTGTGCCTGACCGAGAACGATAACTGTAACTTGTGGCAGAGGAATTTTTTCTTCGTTGTAAATTATGCCCGATACCCTGACCAATGGCTGTGCTACAGCAAAACTGCAGCCAGCGATTAGTAGAAAAAGGATTAGCCGAAACTGGAGCATTCTTTGGTATCAAGATAAATTTCAGGTATCAAGACTTTCAGGCATTTTATAGCCCGACAAACGATTAATTTAACGTTAAATCGTAAAATTACTAACCGTAAGAGATTTCATTTTAGCAATGGTTTCCGTTGGGTTGTCTGTTGCAAAAATGGCATTTCCGGCCACAAATGCGTTTGCACCTGCTGAAACCAGCGTAACAATATTTTGCAAGCTTACACCACCGTCAACTTCGATAATTAGCTCTTCATTTACGCCCTGAATTAAAAGTTTTAAATCTTTAATTTTTTTGTAAGTATTATATATAAATGCTTGTCCGCCAAAACCTGGATTTACAGACATAATTAAAACCAAATCTAAATCTTCGATTACATCTTGCAATAAACTAACCGGCGTATGTGGGTTCAAAGCCACACCAGCCTTGCAACCAGATGATTTTATCAACTGAATAGTTCTGTGCAAATGAGTACAGGCCTCATAATGAACTGTAATTCTATCGGCACCGACTTCTGCAAATTCTGGAATAAATTTGTCTGGCTCAACAATCATCAAATGAACATCTAAAGGTTTTGTTGCATGCTTTTTAACGGCTGCCATGACCGGGAAACCAAAAGATATGTTCGGAACAAAAACACCATCCATCACATCGACATGAAACCAATCGGCGTCACTCTGATTAATCATTTCAATATCGTGTTGTAAATTGCCAAAATCGGCAGAAAGTATTGATGGGGCAATAATGTATTTCATTTTATGGTGTTTTACGTCATTGCAAGGCACAAAGCATTTTAATCAGTTAGTGTTGTAAAATGAGTTTGCTTTTTGCCTCGCAGCGATACAGATGACGATGTGGTTATATACTTTTATTAACAATGCAAGTTACAAAATCAATGTTAAACAAAACAGAATTCAACAAAAAACCCTTCCAGTAAAACAGAAAACCCTATTTTTTCAGTTTAATTTCAATTGCCTGTCCACCTCTTGTTATTTCTACAATTTCCTCAATTCTATCAGTATAATTATTAGTATAGTTTTGATAATCATAATAATCTGTTCTTCCACCATAAGTGTTATAGCCACTACCCCTGTAAACCGGCGTAGACCCACTTTTACTGTAACTTGCAAAAGATTGTAAGAAATATTTACCTGGTTTCATTTTATCGAACTTAAATCTCCCATACTCATCGGTTTGAACAGTAATACGGTATCTAAAAGCTTGTTCAGACATATATACACTGTTTTTTTTATTTTCCAGCTTACCTCTTAACTTGTACCATTCATTAAAATAGGCAGTAACCGGAAATATTGTTACCACAACATTTGTGGCATAAAGCTTTTTAGAGCCCCATTGTCCTGGTACTTTAGCGTATGCTAGTCCTTCAATACTCGATGTTCCCAGGCCCAACATACTTTTTGCTTGTAATGAATCAAATGGAACCTGCGGATAATAGGCGGTCTTTTGTGCATTTACTTTAAAAAATGAGGATGTGAGGATTAGGGATAGAATAATGATTCGTAATTTTTTCATAATACAGTTATAGAATTTATTTTTTAAAAATGTAGTTATAATATTACATATTTAACCTATTTTGAACTATAAATCAATTCACCATGAAAAAATATTTATCCGTCATCATCCTTTTTTTGTTTTTAATCTCGCATCCGCTCAAAAAGAGAAGCCATGCGGAATTAAGGATGGGTTGCAAGAGGGAACCTGTAAACAATTTTTTGCTAATGGCAAACTAAGCGCAACTGCAAATTGGAAAAAAGGCAAAAAAGAAGGAATTGCAAATTACTACTATGAAAATGGCCAATTAAAAATTACAGGAAATTTTACTAAAGATAAAAGAAATGGAGAGTGGAAATATTTTTACGAAAACGGAGCTATAGAGGCTGATGAATTTTATGTTTACAGAGATTTTGCTGAACTAAAAGAAGGAACTTTTAAAAAGTTTTTTAAAAATCGTAAACCAGAAGAAGTCTGCGTTTATGTAGATGATAAACTAGAGGGAAACTTTACATCCTATTTCAATAATGGTACAATATCGCAACAGGGTGCTTACCACAACGATAAACAAGAAGGCAACTGGAAAAGCTTTTTTGAAAGCGGCAAACCAAAATGCGAATCATTTTATGTAAACGGCAACAAAGAAGGCACCAGGATTTGTAGAGATGAAACAGCTAAAATTGTAAGCGAAGAACTTTATAAAAACGGAGTTAAAATAAAGTAGTAATCAATAAAAAAGCCCTTTCAGTGTAAAACTAAAAGGGCCCATTCTTATATTTCTAAGTACCGAATTTCCGCTACTTTTAAACTAGCTTATGCTTTTGGTGCAGCTGGTTTTTCTGGTCTTGGCAATAAAACCTTACGGGAAAGTTTCATTTTGCCTTGTTTGTCAATATCTAACAATTTAACCTCGATTTTATCACCTTCTTTTAAAACACCATCCATAGTCTCTAAACGCTCCCATGAAATTTCAGAAATGTGTAATAAACCATCTTTACCAGGCATAACCTCTACAAAGGCACCAAACGGCATAATTGATTTCACTTTACCTTGGTAAACTTCGCCAATTTCTGGTTTGGCCACAATGTTACGGATTCTGGTAACGGCCGCATCGATAGCAGCTTTGTTATCAGCAAAAACCTCAACAATACCTTTGCCATCAACTTCTTCGATAGATATTGAAGCACCAGTTTCGCGTTGCATTTCCTGAATAATTTTACCTCCTGGGCCGATAATTGCACCTATAAATTCTTTCTCAATAGTTAAAGAAACAATTCTTGGCGCATGTGGTTTGTAATCTTCATTCGGCTGACTAATCGTTTTCTTCATCTCATTTAAGATGTGTAAACGACCTTCTTTAGCCTGTAACAACGCTTTTGTTAAAACTTCGTACGATAAACCATTGATTTTTAAGTCCATTTGACAAGCAACAATTCCGTGTTCAGTACCTGTTACTTTAAAATCCATATCACCCAGGTGATCTTCATCTCCTAAAATATCTGAAAGGATTGCATATTTACCAGTCTTTTCATCAGTAATTAAACCCATGGCGATACCAGAAACCGGTGATTTGATTTTGATACCTGCATCCATAAGTGCTAAAGTACCAGCACAAACAGTTGCCATTGATGATGAACCGTTAGATTCTAATATATCGGAAACAATACGAATTGTATAAGGATTTGCCTCACCTTGTGGCAATACTTTTTTCAATGAACGTTGTGCTAAAGCACCGTGGCCAATTTCGCGGCGACCAGCACCTCGGTTTGGTCTAACCTCTCCGGTTGAGAAACCAGGGAAATTATAGTGCAATAAGAATTTTTGGTAACCGTTAAAGAAAGCACCATCAATCATTTGCTCATCATCTTTGCTACCTAAAGTAACGGATGTAAGTGATTGAGTTTCGCCACGTGTAAACACAGCTGAACCGTGAGCAGCAGGTAAATAACCAACTTCACTCCAGATTGGACGAATTTCAGTCGTCTTACGGCCGTCTAAGCGAATACCTTCATCCAACAACAAATTTCTAATCGCATCGTACTGAACATCGTGGTAATAATGTTTAGCCATTGCCTTGGTTAAATCTGCTGTATCTTCCGGCATTGCCTCAAAAAACTCATTGATAATTGCTGTAAAACCTACTTTACGTTCATCTTTGTTAGAACCTGATTTCGCAATAGCATAAACCTTATCATAAGTGTCCGCATAAACCTTCGCCTTTAAATCAGCATCATGGTCTTCGTGACTGTATTCGCGTTTTACAGTTTTACCTGTAGCTTCAGTTAATTCAACCTGGATTGCGCATTGAACTTTAATTGCATCGTGTGCAAATTTTAACGCCTCAACCATTTCATCTTCCTGAATTTCGTCGCACTCACCTTCCACCATGCCTATATCATTAGCAGAACCAGCAACCATAAACTCCAGGGTTGCACGCTCTAAATCGCTGGCTAAAGGATTAATTACCAATTTACCATCAATTTTAGCCACACGCACTTCAGAAATCGGAACGTTGAAAGGAATATCAGAAACTGATAATGCAGCCGACGCCGCTAAACCTGCCAAACAATCCGGCATTATATTTTTATCTGCAGAGATTAATGAAATCATCACCTGTGTATCAGAGTGATAATCACTTGGAAACATTGGGCGTAAAGCTCTGTCAACCAAACGAGAAATCAATACCTCGTAATCAGACAATCTTGCCTCACGGCGTAAAAAGCCTCCTGGAATACGGCCAGTAGCCGCATATTTTTCCTGATAATCAACCGATAGCGGTAAAAAATCAGTACCCGGTTTAGCACCAACAGTTGATACCACTGTTGCTAACAACATCGTATCGCCCATTTTTACCACAACCGAACCATCAGCTTGTTTAGCTAATTTGCCAGTTTCAATCTCTACAATTCTGCCATCGCCCAAATCGAACGATTTTTTTATTACATTCATTTAAATAGAATTATGGTGTGTTTTCCTCTTTCTACACACCGTTGTTTATATATGTTTTGTTTTTGCAAACGAAGATAAGGTTTAAAAAGCCTATCTAAAATAAATCCCGTTAAATATTTAACAGGAAATGTAAAAAGCCATTCCGTAAAGAATGGCTTTCGCTGATAAAATTCGCTTATTTTTGTTTAATGATATCACGAAGCGATAAAGCTTTGATGATAGCACGGTAGCGCTCAATATCTTTTTTGTAAAGGTAAGCCAAAATACCGCGGCGTTTACCTACTAATTTTTGAAGTGACAACTGAGTTGAAAAATCTTTACGGTTTTTCTTTAAGTGTTCTGTTAAGTGCGCAATACGGTATGTAAATAACGCTACTTGACCTTCTGCAGAACCCGTGTTGGTTTCTACTTCGCCGTGTTGTTTAAAGATTTCGGCTTTCTTTTCTGGACTTAAATACATTTCTTGAATAATATTAAAGCAATAAAAATTAATTAATTGTGGCGCAAAGATAGGTAATTAAAGAATTGAAATACAAAAATACTTTAATATAAATATTTCTTGTGTCTATTCGATACTTTTGCACAAAACATTTTACCATTGGAAAAGAATCAATTCAACATTTTTGAAAGCGAACTCCGCGTACGCCCTGACGATATAGACATGTTTAACCACGTGCATAACAGCAAATACCTGGATTACGTATTGGCCGCCCGTTACGAACAGATGGAAAAATTTTACAACATGCCTTGGGAACATTTCACCAAGCAAGGCTTGGGTTGGGTTGTAAGCCATGTCGATATTAATTTTAAGCGCCCGCTTTTGATGAATGATTTGATGCTAATCAGAACGGGGATATTAACCATGCATGATAAAGGATGTTCGGTTCAGTTTGAGATTCTGAATAAAAAAACCGGCAAAATTGCATCAGACGGCATATTTGACTATGTATTAATTGATTTAAACACCAGTCGTGGAACAAAAGTTACCGAAGAAATGATTAAAGCCTACAGTATATAGCCGTTCATCAAGCTAAATTCATTAAAGCATTTCAATAAATGATGATTCCTTATCGGTTTTGGCTCCAAAAACCGAAACGGAGATTTATATAAATTAATCGCGTGGTTCGGCGTTATTGCAGTGAGCAAATCAATCAACCTGCTAGAAATCAGTCATGAAAATTTGACAATTGGAAATTTTATCTATCTTTGACTCATCAAAAAGAACAGAACGATGATAGTATCTGCAATCCGTTTGAGGTTTTAAGCAACCGAGGATTCCCTCTCATTTCAATTTCAGGTATATGTCGCCTAGCGGCATATCGTTTGGTTTATTCATAACATTTTACATATATTTTTATGTCACAGTCGACAAAGACACAGGGCAAGCTTTCATCTTTTTTTGATGTAGTCATCCAATCGTTAAAAGGAAACGAGGTTGATTTAACTTCGATCAGTATTAAACGGGCAATAATATTACTGGCCATTCCGATGATGTTGGAAATGGCGATGGAATCTGTTTTTGCGTTGGTCGATTTGTATTTTGTAGGGCATTTAGAAAACAGTAGTTATGCAATACAAACTGTCGGTTTAACAGAGTCTGTTTTAACAATTATTTATTCACTTGCAATTGGTTTGAGTATGGCTGCAACAGCAGTTGTTGCAAGAAGAATCGGCGAAAAAAATCCTGAAGCAGCATCGAAAGCTGGCATGCAAACCATCGTAATTGCGGTAGCTATAAATATATTGATAAGTGTTGCAGGTTTTATTTATGCCCGCGACATACTCCTGCTGATGGGTGCCTCTGTAGAAACGGCAAACCAGGGAGTCAATTTTGTTCAGATTATGATGGGTGGTAGCATCATTATTGTCTTGCTTTTCTTAATTAACGGGATTTTTAGAGGAGCCGGAAATGCAGCAATCGCTATGCGGAGTTTATGGATTGCAAACATTGCCAATATCATCCTCTGCCCTATTTTTATCAACGGTTTCGGGCCAGTTCCTGCATTTGGTTTAACAGGTGCGGCCATTGCAACAACTATTGGCCGTGGTTTGGGTGTGCTCTATCAAGTGTATAATTTATTCAACGGAAAAAATGCGCTAAAAATCCGTATCATTCATTTCATTCCAGATCTCACCCAAATAAAAGCAATTATTAAAATTGCTGCTCCGGCTATTTTTCAATTTGTAATCGCAAGCTGCAGTTGGGTATTCCTTGCAGAACTGGTGGCGACAACCGGTGGCGATGAAGGCTCGGCTGGTTACCAAACGGCGCTACGTTTGATGATGTTTTTCATGCTTCCGGCCTGGGGCTTAAGTAACGCCGCTGCAACTTTAGTGGGTCAAAATTTAGGTGCAGGTCATATCGACAGGGCCGAGAAATCAGTTTACCAAACCTTGAAATACATCATTATTTTCATGGCTATAGTTAGCATACTGTTTCTTACCTGTGGCCATTTATTCGCGGCATTTTTTACCTCGGATGCGAAGGTGATTGCGATTGCAGGCAAGGCATTAAAAATTCTAAGTTTTGGGTTTGTAATTTACGGTGCCGCGATGGTTTTCAGCAGTGCTTTTAACGGTGCGGGTGATACCTGGACGCCGACCAAAATAAATGTGTTCGCTTTTTGGTTGTTTCAAATTCCACTGGCTTATTTTTTAGCCAAATATTTAGAAATGGGTCCGACGGGTGTTTTTATAGCCATTCCAACCGCAGAGGCTGGAATTGCAGTTGCAGCATTTATCTTATTTAAAAAAGGTAAATGGAAGAAAACAATGGTTTAATCTCATCACTACATTACATATGGTACGAAGATTCGCATTTACAAAAATGAATGTTTTGGCTGTAATGGGCATTTCTGCACCAAAAACCAACGGTTTTTCCTCCCTATTTTCAACCTTAAATTTTCCATTAAAAACTATATCTTTGCGCAAAGATGAAGCATATACGTAATTTTTGCATTATTGCACATATCGACCATGGTAAGAGTACCTTGGCCGATAGGTTATTAGAATATACAGCGACGATTTCGCAGCGGGAGGCGCAGGCGCAATTACTCGATAACATGGATTTGGAGCGTGAGAGAGGCATTACGATTAAAAGTCATGCCATACAAATGAACTACAAAGTTGGAGATATCGAGTACAATTTCAATTTAATTGATACACCCGGACACGTAGATTTTTCATACGAAGTTTCGCGTTCAATAGCGGCCTGCGAAGGCGCTTTGTTAATTGTTGATGCTTCTCAGGGAATTCAGGCACAAACGATTTCGAATTTATATTTAGCCTTAGAACACGACCTTGAGATTATTCCGATCTTAAATAAAATGGACCTTCCGGGTGCAATGCCTGAGGAAGTTAAAGATCAGATTATTGATTTAATCGGTTGTAAGCGTGAAGAAATTATTCCTGCATCCGGCAAAACCGGAATGGGTATTCCTGATATTATTCAGGCTATCGTAGATCGTGTTCCTGCACCCGTAGGCGAACCTGACGCACCTTTACAAGCCTTAATTTTCGACTCCGTTTTTAACTCCTTCCGCGGCATCATCGCTTACTACAAAGTGGTTAACGGTGAAATCAAAAAAGGCGATAAGGTTAAATTTATCAATACCGGTAAAGAATACCTGGCTGATGAGGTTGGTATTCTAAAACTAGATATGGCTCCCCGCAACGTGGTAAAAACCGGAGATGTTGGTTATATAATTTCCGGCATTAAAGAAGCGCGTGAGGTAAAAGTTGGAGATACGATTACGACCGTTGCCAGACCTTCTTTGGATGCGATACAAGGCTTTGAGGAAGTTAAGCCAATGGTTTTTGCAGGAATTTATCCAGTTGATACGGATGAGTTTGAAGAACTTCGCGAAGCGATGCACAAACTTCAGTTAAATGATGCATCTATAGTTTTCGAACCGGAAAGTTCGGCGGCACTTGGCTTCGGTTTCCGTTGCGGATTCTTGGGCATGTTGCACATGGAAATTATCCAGGAGCGTTTAGAACGTGAATTCGATATGACCGTAATTACGACCGTTCCTAACGTTTCATACATTGCCCATACCACTAAAGGCGATGAAATTATTGTTAACAATCCTTCAGATTTGCCAGACCCTAGCAAACTGGATTCGGTTGAAGAACCATACATCAAGGCAAACATCATTACCAAAGCTGAGTTTGTTGGTCCTGTAATGTCTCTTTGTATTCAAAAACGCGGAATTATCGTAAACCAGTCCTACTTAACCTCTGACCGGGTAGAATTGGTTTTTGAAATGCCAATGGGTGAAATTGTATTCGATTTCTATGATAAACTGAAAACGATTTCAAAAGGCTACGCATCTTTCGATTATCATCAAACGGGTTATCGCAAATCAGACTTAGTTCGTTTGGATATGCTATTGAATGATGAACCTGTTGATGCCTTGTCATCACTTATCCACCGTAGTAATGCCTACGATTTTGGAAAGAAAATTTGTGAGAAGCTGCGAGAGTTAATTCCCCGTCAGCAGTTCGAAATTAAAATTCAGGCATCAATTGGCGCAAAAGTCATTGCCCGCGAAACGCTTAGTGCTTTGCGTAAAGATGTTACAGCCAAATGTTATGGCGGCGATATATCGCGTAAGCGTAAGTTGTTAGAGAAACAGAAAAAAGGTAAAAAACGGATGCGCCAGGTTGGAAATGTGGAAATTCCACAAACAGCTTTCATGGCCGTTTTGAAATTGGATTAAATAGGTATCAAGATACAAGTATCAGGTATCGAGATTTTCCACGAATTTAAATAGTACTTAAAATCATAAAGTGTAATCAAGTAGTCCATCAATTTTTGATACTTGATTCTCTTTACCCGATGCTTTTAAAATGGAATTATTAAACGGCAAATACGTATCAGAAAAAATTAAAGTTCAAATTGCTGAAGAGGCTGCAGAATTTTTAACCAAAAGCGGTCGCAAGCCCCATTTGGTTGCTATTTTAGTTGGTAACGATGGTGGTAGCGAAACATATGTGGCCAGTAAGATGAAAAACTGCGAAAAGGTTGGTTTTAAATCGTCTCTACATCGGTATGATAATTCGGTTACAGAAGCTGAATTGTTGGCAAAAATTGAAGAAATTAATCAGGATGATGATGTTGATGGGTTAATTGTTCAATTGCCTTTACCGAAACATATAGACCCTGAAAAAGTGACCGAAACCATCGATTACCGCAAAGATGTTGATGGTTTTCATCCTGTTAATTTAGGAAGGATGATGCGTAATCTACCTTGTTTCATTCCTGCTACGCCTTATGGAATTTTATTAATGCTTCAGGAATACAATATCGATACCACCGGAATGCATTGCGTTGTGGTGGGAAGAAGCAATATTGTTGGCAGTCCGATGAGTATTTTGATGGCCCGCAACACAAATCCGGGCAATTGCACGGTAACGCTTACGCACTCCCGCACTAAAGATTTAAAAGAGCAGGTGCTACAAGCTGATATTATCATCGCTGCGATTGGAAAAAAGAATTTCATTACTGCGGATATGGTAAAACCTGGTGCAGTTGTCATCGATGTCGGAATTAACCGCGAAAATTCCTCTGAAACAAAATCGGGTTTCAAACTTTATGGTGATGTAGACTTTGAAAACGTCGCACCGAAATCGTCATTCATCACCCCGGTTCCGGGTGGAGTTGGTTTAATGACAATTGTTGGCTTATTGAAAAACACACTGGCTTCAGCCAGAAAAGAAATATATGCTTAAGCGAAAAGGTAATCGGAAAAGATATAGCAAGCTTTAAGACATGGAATAATAAAAAAGCAGCTTACAAAATAGGTTGCTTTTTTATTATAGCCTTTAATGCACATTTATTCGGCTAGATTTAAATAGATAAAAAGCTAAGACTAAATTAGTTTAACCTTTGAGAGCTTACTTATCTAGCCCCAAAGTTTAGTCCACCAGCTTTCTTCAAACCCAATATAAAGTCCATCATCACGTACTTCATTTGGGTAAATATTAATGTAATCGCCTTGCCCCTCGGCACCGCGGCCGGTTTCAAGGTTGTAAGCATAGCGGTGTATAGGGCAAATTAAGTGACCATTTTTACACCAGCCACCAGAAAAATGACCTCCGGCATGGGGACAAGAAGATTGTGTTGCGATAATTTTGTCGTCATTATTGATAATGCAAAGCTGTTTTCCACCAACTTCAACCGTTTTTATCGTGTTAACGTGAGGAATTTGAGCTGTATTCAATGCCTTAAACCACTTCATGGTACTAAAATAGCTATTTAAATATCAGTGTTATTTCATCTTTGAGTTAATTTTTGAAAGAGAAACTGCTTGCTGGTATTTTTTTAAGATATTTGCATCCTCAAAAATGAAACAAGACATACCAGAAGACGGCACATTACTTCCTTTAATGGAAGAATTTTATACAATACAAGGCGAAGGCTTTAACACTGGCAAAGCGGCTTATTTCATTCGTTTAGGCGGTTGCGATGTGGGTTGCCATTGGTGCGATGTTAAAGAAAGCTGGGATGCTGAAATGCACCCCTTAACAACAGCTGACGTTATTGTCGAAAATGCCGATAGATTCCCAGGCAAGGCTGTTGTAATTACTGGTGGAGAGCCTTTAATCTACAACCTCGATTACCTCACTAAAAAACTAAAAGAACGTGGCATTTTGACTTTTATCGAAACTTCGGGCGCCTATCCACTTTCTGGCACATGGGATTGGATTTGTTTATCACCAAAGAAGTTTAAGGCTCCGCGACCAGACATTACCCCATTCGCACACGAATTAAAAGTTATCGTTTTTAACAGAAGTGATTTTAAATGGGCTGAGGAATATGCCGCCATGGTATCTTCTACCTGCAAATTGTATTTACAGCCCGAATGGTCTAAATCGAAAGAAATTACGCCATTGATTATTGAATACGTTATGGCAAACCCAAAATGGGAAATTTCGCTTCAAACACACAAATTTTTAAATATTCCTTAAATAGTTTACATTAGCTTTGGTAAGCAAATGTTAATGTAATGAAATTCTGGTTTCTCTTAATCCTTATTCTGCCGGGCTTTTTCTGCGATGCGCAAAATGCTCCAAATAGAAAAGCCCAAACGCTTTTTGATAGAGCTAAACCACTTTTAGAGCAATCGGATTTTGCAGGTGCTGAGCAAGCATTAAAAAGTGCTGTTGAAGCTGACAACAACTTTCAGGAGGCTTACATTTTATTGGCAGATGTGTTTAAAAGGCAAAAGAAATACGCAGATGCTAAAGCAGCATATCAGCGGGCGATGGTCATCAATAAAGACGTTGCTCCAGCTGTTATCTATAACCTTGCGGAAATGGAATTTGCAACTCAGGATTACCAAAAGGCAAAACAAGATTTTGGCGTATTTCTGGCTTCGGATGGTTCATCTGACAGGGCAAAGCGGGCTAGAAAATACCTTGTCGACTGCGATTTTGCGACCTTAAACATTAAAAATGCGGTAACCTACACACCAGTTAATCTTGGAAATGGGGTAAATACAATTGATTCAGAATATTTCCCCGCCCTGACTGCTGATGGAGAAAGTTTGATTTTTACCCGCCAGATAAATGGAAATGAGGATTTTTGGACCGCAAAGTTTAACGGCAATGTGTGGAGTGCCGCCACGCCTTTATCAACAAATATCAACACACCAAAATTTAATGAAGGTGCCCAAACCATCTCCCCAGATGGGAAATACCTGTTCTTCACTGGATGTAACCGCCCCGATGGATTAGGCCGATGCGATATTTATGTTTCCCATCGTGAAGGTAAAGATTGGGGCGAGCCTTATAATGTGGGCAAACCTGTAAACTCCGAATATTGGGAATCACAACCGGCAATAAGTCCTGACGGCAAAACCCTTTATTTTATTAGCAACCGGCCCGGAGGTTTAGGTGGATACGACATTTGGAAAAGCACAATTACCGATGATGCGAAATGGGGACCCGCCATAAACCTTGGCCCCGAAATTAATACACCATTTGATGAAAACACACCGTTTTTACATGCTGACGGAAAAACGCTCTATTTTTCTTCTGATGGTTGGCCGGCCTTTGGCAATAAAGATATTTTTTACAGCAGAATGGATGAAGCCGGTAAGTTTCAAAAGCCTTTAAACATAGGCTACCCAATAAATTCTTTTGATGATGAAAGCGGCCTGATTGTAAGTGCTGACGGAAATTCCGGGATGTTTTCTTCAAACTTAAAAGATGGTTTCGGCAAACAGGATATTTATAGTTTTGGAATACCGGAAACGGCCAAACCGAAAAAAATATCTTACGTAAAAGGAATTGTAAAAGATAAGGATACCAGGAAAACTATCGAAAGTAACGTTCAGGTTATCGACTTAAAATCAAATAAAACGGTTTTCGACGATTACACCGACCCCGAAACAGGTCAATTTCTGGCCGTAATGCCGATTGGAAGCGATTACCTCTTCAACGTAAATGCAGAGGGTTATCTCTTTTACTCCGAAAACTTCGCTCTCAAACCGGAAGATATTAACAAGCCTTATCAGATAGAAGTTTATATTGAAAAAATAAAACAGGGCGGAAATGTGACCCTTCGGAATATCTTTTTCGATACCGATAAGTACAATCTGCTCCCACAATCGATCAGGGAATTGGATCTTTTAATTGACTTCCTCAACCAGAACGAAACCGTAAACATCGAAATCCAAGGACACACCGATAGCATGGGCGATGCGAAATTAAATCAGAAACTATCATTAAACCGGGCTAATGCGGTTTACGAATACTTAGTTAAAAATGGTATCGGTGGTAATCGGCTCATATTTAAAGGTTTCGGAGCAAGCACTCCTGTCGCTAATAACAACACCGAGGCCGGAAGAAAAAATAACCGCCGGACCTCTTTTGTAATCACGAAAGTTTAGTTATTGAAGAAACCCGGGTTAAAACTTCTTCCCCTTCAAAACCCTGATTTCAGAACCTTCGGCAAGCATTACCGAATCAGGTTTTGTATGGTTTAAAAAAGCAAAGTCTTCACCGTAATTTGTGCCAAATTCGACTTCAATAGTGTAATCTTTTACTGAATAAACTTGCCAGCGAGGATGCTCTACGCCATACTCGGAGGTTTTACCTGGGCCAATTTCAGTATAACCCCAATAATGTTCGGTAATAAATTCCTCTTCACTTCCGACAGCAATTTCTTCTGCTTTTGATGCAGCCGTAACAGAAAATTTATGCCAGCTTTTGTTTTTCCAAAGGTAGTTAACTTCAAGCTGATGCTCCTGCTCAATCCATACATGCTTCATGGGCAATGTTTGGTAATTTTCTTTATAAATTGTGTTGGCCACAAACGTTATCGCAGGCAGAGGAACAATTTCTTTGATAAAAACGACTCCGCGTTTCCACTCGTCACCATCTTTAAATTTAACGTAAAAACGCAAATTTACCTCTTCAAAATCAGTATGAAACGGAATGTTGAAGCCCCGCAGTTTCACATCAATAAACATAAAACCTACCAAACTCACATAATATTTGCCTTGCCAGTCGTCTAGTTCAGTGTGTGGAGGTAAATACTTCGACAATATATTTTTATCGACCTGATATTGCGCCAGGGCCAATTTGCGCCATTCGGCTGTTAGAAACACTTTAGAAGCTTCCAAAATTACAAAATTGCTTGTCTGATGCGGATTAATTTCGTCAACGTGTCTTCCAGCAAATCAAGATGCAACATATTGGCGCCATCTGATTTTGCATTTGCGGGGTCCGGATGCGTTTCAATAAATAAACCATCTGCCCCTACTGCAATCGCTGCTTTTGCTATCGTTGAAATGAGCTCTGGCTTACCGCCAGTTACACCGCTACTTTGATTGGGTTGTTGCAGAGAATGCGTACAATCCATCACAACAGGCACACCGAAACTTTGCATTTCTGGCAAACCCCTGTAATCAACAATTAAATCCTGATAGCCAAAAGTGTTCCCCCTATCGGTTAAAATTACTTTTTCGTTTCCAGCTTCCTTAATCTTTTCAACGGCAAATTTCATCGAACCGGCCGATAAAAACTGACCTTTTTTTACATTGACAACCTTACCAGTTTCTGCAGCTGCAATTAGCAAATCGGTTTGCCGGCACAGAAAAGCAGGAATCTGCAGTACATCAACATAGGCAGCAGCCATGGCAGCTTCTGCACTTTCATGTATATCAGTTACCGTTGGTACGCCAAACTCGCGGCCAACACGCTCCAGAATACGCAAAGCTTTCTCATCCCCAATCCCTGTAAAAGAACTTCCCTTACTTCTGTTTGCCTTTCGATAAGACCCTTTGAAAATATATGGAATTTGAAGTTTATCCGTAATTGTGATGATCTTTTCAGCAATCCGCATCGCAATGTCTTCGCCTTCAATTGCACAAGGTCCCGCCATTAAAAAGAAATTTCCCGATTCTGTGTTTTTAATCTTATCTAAATAATTAAGCATAGCTGATATTTGAGACCTGAGATGCAACAAGCAAAATTAAAAACGGTTACGCTTCAATTTAAATAGCTGCATCAAAAGCCTAAGTTAGTTTCCTAGTTCCGACATGAACTTTATCCGCATTAATTGTATTTCCTCACGAGTGTAGTCTGTTTCACCCAATTCGTTTAATGCCTCATCAATCGAGTCGCTTTCTGCAGCTCTGAAATAATCGAAGACTTCATCCTGCCTATCATCGTCAATTACCTCATCAATGAAATAGTTAAGGTTAAGTTTTGTACCAGAATTTACAATTGATTCTACTTCTTTAAGTATTTCTTCGTAGGTAATACCCTTCGAATCAGCGATATCTTCTAAACCAATTTGCCTGTCGATGTTTTGGATAATCGATACTTTCATTTGCGATTTATTGGCCTGAGTTTTAATAATCAGGTCAATTGGGCGCTCAATATCATTGTCTTCAACATATTTTTTTATCAATTCTATAAAAGGCGTCCCAAACTTCATTGCCTTACCAGAGCCTACGCCAGAAATCTGACGAAGTTCTTCCATCGTAACCGGATAATGTGTACACATTTCTTCGAGCGATGGGTCTTGAAAAACAACAAATGGCGGCACACTTTTTTGCTTCGCGATTTTTTTCCGCAAATCCTTAAGCAGTTGCAGCAAATGAGTGTCTAGCGCACCAGTACCGTGCTTCAAATCATCATCGTCATCATCTGCACCGGTTTCAATCGGCTCATTCAAAATGAATTTCAAGCTATAAGGGTTAATGATAAAATCTTTCCCTTGTTTGGTCAGTTTTAATAAGCCATAGTTATCAATATCTTTAAAAAGATAATTATTTAACACAGCCTGGCGGATGACTGATTTCCAAAGCAATTCACCTTCTTGTTTGCCGATACCAAATTCAGGAACCTTACTGTGCTCATAAGCGATTGTTTGGGCAGTTTCCAAACCTAAAAACACATTAAGTAAGTGTGCATCGTCGAATTTTTCGCCGGTTTTATCAATAAACTTTAAAAGTGTTGAGAGTTGCTCCTCAGCATCAAACTGCTTTTTCGGTTTCTTACAATTGTCGCACATGCAGTTGCAACCCGTTTCGTTAAAATTTTCTCCAAAATAGTGAAGGATCTGTTTACGGCGGCAAACGCCTGATTCGGCATAATCAATTACTTCTTTCAATATTTGGGTACCAATTTCCCGCTCAGAAACAGGCTTGTCTTTCATAAACTTTGCAAGCTTGTCTACGTCTTTCTGAGCATAAAAAGCAATACAAACGCCCTCGCCTCCATCCCTTCCGGCCCTGCCAGTTTCCTGGTAGTAGCCTTCCATGCTTTTCGGCACGTCGTGATGTATAACAAAACGCACATCTGGCTTATCAATGCCCATCCCGAAGGCGATAGTTGCAACAATTACCTCGGCGTCTTCCATTAAAAATCTATCCTGGGTTTCTGCCCGTACCTTTGGTTCGAGGCCGGCATGGTATGGGAGCGCACTGATTCCATTAAGATTTAAAGCTTCAGCAACTTCTTCCACCTTTTTTCTGCTCAAACAATAAATAATACCAGATTTTCCCGGGTTGGATTTTATGTATTTGATAATCTCTTTCGTAATATCTCTTTTAGGCCGGATTTCATAAAATAAATTTGGCCTGTTAAACGATGATTTAAATAAAGTAGCCTCAGTCATCCCAAGGTTCTTCATAATATCCTGTTGTACCTTTGGAGTTGCCGTTGCGGTTAACGCAATGATTGGAATATTGTTACCTAACCCGGCAATAACTTGTTTAATTTTACGGTATTCGGGCCGGAAATCGTGACCCCATTCAGAAATACAATGTGCTTCATCAACGGCGACAAAAGAAATTTTTATCAGGTTTAAAAACTCAATATTATCTTGTTTCGCCAGAGACTCCGGTGCCACATAAAGCAATTTTGTCTGACCGCTCAAGAGGTCAGATTTAACCTGTGTAATTTCTGATTTGTTTAGGGATGAATTAAGAAAATGAGCGATGCTGTCATTTCCACCAAATGCCCTGAGTTGGTCAACCTGGTTTTTCATTAATGCTATCAATGGCGAAATAACAATTGCTGTTCCTTCACTCATTAAAGCTGGTAATTGATAGCAAATAGACTTCCCTCCGCCCGTTGGCATAATAACGAAAGTGTTATTGCCTTCTAAAATATTTGTAATGATCGACTCCTGATCACCTTTGAAATTATCAAACCCGAAGAAATTTTGCAGGTTATCAAATAACGACTTTTTCACGTCCATTTTGTGTAATAAAATATGCGATGCTATTTTTCTATCCAAAATAACATAATTTTACAAGAAATTCAAGTATCAACAAACAATTTTTTTCTCTTTGAAAAGTAAAAAATCAATTATCCAATCAGCTATAAGCACATTGGAGCTGGAAGCCGCGGCAATTTTAAACGTTGCGAAAAACCTAAGCGACGATTTTGAAAAAGTGGTATCAACCATTTTACAGTGCAAAGGTCGCGTTATCGTTACCGGCATTGGCAAGAGTGCCATAATTGCTCAGAAAATTGTTGCAACCTTTAATTCTACAGGTACACCTGCGATTTTTATGCATGCAGCAGATGCGATACACGGCGATTTGGGAATGATCCAGATTGATGATGTGATAATTTGCCTGTCGAAGAGCGGCAATACTCCGGAAATCAAGGTGCTGATACCGTTATTAAAAGGCGCAAAAAACAAGCTCATTGCCATGGTCGGAGAAACAAAGTCGTTTCTGGCCCAGCATGCCGATTTTATACTAAATACTTCGGTGGAGAAAGAAGCCTGTCCGCATAATTTGGCGCCAACAACCAGCACCACTGCACAGTTAGCCATGGGCGATGCGCTTGCAATTTGTTTATTGGAGAGCAGGGCGTTCAATGAATCTGATTTTGCAAAATACCATCCTGGCGGTTCTCTAGGCAAAAAACTTTACCTGAAAGCAGGCGATTTAGCTTCCTCAAATGAAAAACCTTCAATAAGTCCGTTGGCATCAGTTAAAGAGGTTTTAATCGAAATTAGTAAAAACCGTTTGGGTGCAGTTGCTGTTATTGATGAGAAAAATGAGGTCTTAGGAATCATTACAGATGGTGATATTAGGCGGATGTTGGAGAATAATACTGACATTGAAAATTTAAGCGCTCAACAAATAATGGGGAAAACGCCTAAAAGCATTCAACGTGAAGCGCTTGCGGTTGATGCGCTCGCCATGATCAAAAGAAATAACATTACGCAACTATTAGTTTTAGACAAAAATACCTATTTTGGCATCATACACCTGCACGATTTATTGAATGAGGGCATTGTGTAGATTTAAATTTTAAAATGAATAAAGACTTTTATGCTCTAATTATGGCCGGCGGCGTTGGAAGCCGTTTCTGGCCGGTAAGCCGTACAGAATACCCTAAACAGTTTATCGATTTTTTTGGTGTTGGTAAAACATTAATCCAAAGCACGTACGAGCGGTTCCTTCAAATCTGCCCACCTGAAAATATTTTTATCGTTACTAACGAAATCTATTCAGATTTAATTAAGACTCAAATACCGGAAATTACTGAAAACCAAATACTCGCCGAGCCGTTGTTGAGAAATACAGCGCCTTGTATTGCCTACGGCTGTATGAAAATTTCAGAACTGAACCCGAACGCAACCATTGTTGTCGCACCTTCAGATCACACAATTGCCGACATGCCGGGTTTTGTTTCTTCAATAGAACAGTCGTTGAGCGCTGCTTCAGGAAACGACTGCCTGATAACTTTGGGTATAAAGCCTAACCGTCCGGATACGGGTTATGGATATATTCAACATACAGACCATGTTCTAAATACAGATAAAGACCTGCATAAGGTTAAAACATTTACCGAAAAGCCGAATCTTGAACTTGCCAAGTCTTTCATTCAAAGCGGGGATTTCCTATGGAATGCTGGTATTTTTATCTGGTCGGCAAAGGCTATTCTAAAATCGTTTCAAAAATATCTGCCTGATATGTATGAGATTTTTAGCTCCGGAAGAAACGAAATGAACACTCCAAGGGAAAAGGCATTTATAAATAATGCTTACTTTCAATGCACCAATATCTCCATCGATTTCGGAATTATGGAAAAAGCGGAAAATGTTTACGTTCTGCCGGCTGACTTTGGATGGTCTGATTTAGGAACCTGGGCTTCGATATATGAAATGGCAGATAAAGACTATGTTGGCAATGCTGTTATTCCGTCTGACCAGGTAATTATGTTCGATTCATCTAATTGTATGGTTAATGTACCAAAGGATAAATTGGTGATTTTGAATGGATTGCACGACTTTATAGTTGTTGAAAACAATAATATGCTTTTAATTTGTCCACGCGATGAAGAACAGCGGGTTAAAGAATTTGTTGCCGAGGTGAAATCGAGGTTTGGCAATAAATACATTTAGTCTTTTAAAAACTTAATAATATCGCCAACGTCTTTTGGCTCAAACGTCCTAACGGTTCTCAGTGTAAAACTTTGAGAAAAGTTAGGATTTTTTATGCCATTTGCAACCAACGCTATTTTGGAATCAAGGGCGTTAATGTACGGAATGTACATGCCGGGTAAAACCTTCGATAGGCCCACCGCGTTAGCCCAGGCAGCATCTCTTGCTGCAGTAATGCTAAAATTTATTACGGATTCTTTACTTTTATTATCCACATATTTCAACATCTTCATTGGCAGGCAAATCTCTTCCAAATCCTTTTGAACAATATTTATCAGACTGGCAATGATATCATTTATCAGGTTAAAGTCTTGCTTAAGTAACTGAATGTCTCCAGCTTTACTGGTCTCAGCTGCAGCAACGCCTAAGTCGAGGTTTATATGCGCATTCATTCCTAAAAGCAAGTGCTGAATTACTGTATAAGGTTGGAAGGCTGCAGAAAAGGCGGCATTCCAAGATGAACTTAATGGCTTCCGTTGCGATTGACAATGATAGGCATCAATATACCTGTTCGCAAAAATAACATCCAGCTTTTCCATTCGCTGCCCGTCTTTAAATAAGCCATCATTAATACCTTTTTGGACGGCGATGGTCATTTTTCGATAAAGGCAGGCAAAGTATCCGTTTCGTGATTTAACTTTAATACTATCAATGATGATATCATCTAAACGTGATATCACTTCGATTATGGTATTGGCAGGTTGCATAGCGATAATTTTGTTAATAAATTTAACAAATTATCGGCCTAAAAATCAACAAATTATAAAGTTCTTTGTCTTACGGCCTCATACAAAATTACCCCTGCGGCAACCGATACATTAAGTGATTCAATTTTTCCTGCCATCGGGATTTTAGCCAGATGATCCGCTACCCTTAAAAGTTCATTAGAAATGCCTTCGTCTTCGGAGCCCATTACAATTGCAGTGGGCATTGTATAGTCAGGCGCATAAATGAAGTCGTTCGTTTTTTCTGTACAAGCAACAATTTGTAAGCCACTCTCCTGCAGAAAAAGACAGGTTTTATGAAGATTTGAATGCCTGCAAATGGGAATGCTGAAAAGTGCTCCGGCCGATGTTTTTATGGCATCGGCATTAATTTGAGCTGCATTTTTTAACGGCACAACGATAGCGTGAACACCCACGCAAGCAGCCGTACGGGCAATTGCACCCATATTACGTACATCAGTAACGCTATCCAATACTAAAATCAGCGGCACCTCTCCTTTTTCAAAAACAGAAGGAATAATATCTTCAATATTTTGATAAGTGATAGGCGAAATTACCGCAATAACACCCTGATGGTTCTTTTGTGACATCCGGTTCAGCTTTTCAACCGGTACAGAATTTAATGGAATCAATGTTCCTGCTAACAATGCTTTCAATTCAAGAAATAAATCACCACCCAATCCCCTCTGTACATAAATGGTTTCGATATCCCTTCCTGCTTTAATGGCTTCTATTACCGCCCTTATACCGAATACAAATTCATTATTTTCTTTTACGCGTTGTGGTCTTCTAAAATTATCCATGTTTAAAAATTGTTAGGCAAAAGTATTCAAATAAATGTTTTAGCACTAATCTATAATCTTCTTATTAACATTTAATTGTTTAAAAATTTTCCATTTTCCTAAAAGTGAAAGAATTTAAATTTATTCTGGATCAATTTGTTAACAAACAACTCAAAACTTATTAAAACAAACCGCCTAACTTTTATCTACTTTTGTTGTATGAGTATCGAAAACGAACAAGGCGGAAAAGGCAACATTTTATCCCGAAAAGCAAGATTGACAAGTACAGTAAGTTCGATGGGTAAACTGCCGCCTCAGGCACTGGATTTAGAGGAAGCAGTTTTAGGCGCACTAATGCTTGAAAAAGATGCCTTGTCTGCCGTTATCGATATCTTAAAGCCTGAAATTTTTTACCAGGAAGCACATCAAAAGATTTTCGCTGCAATACATATGCTTTTCGAAAAATCTAAGCCTGTAGATATTTTAACGGTTACTTCAGAACTACGCCAGCAAGGTACTTTAGAAATGGTTGGCGGTGCATATTACATTACAAATTTAACAAACCGGGTAGCCTCGGCGGCAAATATTGAGTACCACGCCCGGATTATATCTCAAAAATATATTCAAAGAGAGCTCATCAGAATTTCTACTGACATTATTACGAATGCTTACGAAGATACCACAGATATTTTCGATTTGTTAGACCATGCGGAAAAAGGTTTGTTCGACATTGCCCAAAATAACCTGCGTAGAGATACCCAGAAAATGGACGATATCATTAAACAATCTTTGGCCACGCTTGAGGAACTTAGAACTAAAACAGACGGCTTAACCGGCGTTCCAACAGGTTTTACCGGGCTTGATAGAATAACCGGCGGTTGGCAAAAGCAGGATTTAGTAATTATTGCTGCACGTCCGGCGATGGGAAAAACTGCTTTTGTATTAACCTGTGCAAGAAACGCGACAGTCGATTTCCAAAAACCAACTGTAGTTTTCTCTTTGGAGATGTCATCGGTTCAGCTTGTTAATCGTTTAATATCTGGAGAGGCTGAAATTGAGCAGGAAAAGATTAGAAAAGGAAACTTGCAAGAATGGGAATGGCAGCAGTTACACAGCAAAATTGGCCGTTTAACTGAAGCCCCGCTATTGATAGATGATACACCGGCTTTGAATATTTTCGAATTCAGGGCAAAATGCAGGCGACTCAAATCGCAATACGACATTCAATTGGTGATTGTCGATTATCTTCAGCTGATGCATGGCAAAGGCGAAGGTGGAAAAGGTGGCGGAAACCGTGAGCAGGAAATCGGTAGCATTTCGCGGGCTTTAAAATCGGTAGCGAAAGAGTTAGATGTTCCTGTTTTGGCATTATCGCAGTTAAGTAGAGCGGTAGAAAGCAGACCAGGTTTACAGGGAAAAAGGCCAATGCTCTCGGATTTAAGGGAATCTGGTTCGATTGAGCAGGATGCGGATATGGTTTTATTTCTTTATCGCCCTGAATATTATGGAATTACCGAAGATGAACAAGGAAGATCGCAGGCAGGTATTGGCGAGGTAATCATCGCTAAACACCGTAATGGGGAAACTGGAATTGTTCCACTTAGATTCATTGGTAAGTTTGTTAAATTTACCGATTTAGAAGAGGATTTTACCGCTCCGGCCTCATTTTCAGCAGACCCATCGGCTGGCATGTATCCTTCGCAGGATTTTGAAAAGCAAAGTAACGTTATCATTCGCCCATCTAAAATGGACGATTATAATGATGAAGAGCCACCGTTTTAACCGAACAAGAATTGCTCTAAGGTACAGTATTTGTAATTTAGCCTTAAACTAATATATCCGCCTTAAAAAATATAACCAATTAAAATACCGGCCAAAACAATTACCGGCGGACTTATTTTCGTATAATTAAGCAACAGAAACGTTGCCAGCATAATGGCCAAAAAAAGCCAGTTAAAACCCATTGGTATTAACAGTAGAATAAAAGCCGCGATAATAAAACCAACGCTAACGGCATTGATACCCGAAAGGCTGTGACGAATTCGGGAAATCTTTTTTAGATCATCCCAGAAAGGCACAATAAAAAGAACCAAAATGAGTCCGGGCAGATTAATGCCGACCACGCCAATTAAACCTCCAAGTATCTGTCCCCACATGCCATAGCCGAAGTTTTTCATGCTCAGCGCCCCCAGGTAGCTTGTAAATGAAAACGTTGGACCAGGCAAAGCTTGTTGTAAAGCAAATCCAGATAAAAACCCTGATGCATGAAGATAATGCTTCATTTCAACAAATTCTGTGTACATCAGCGGAACCAAAACCTGCCCGCCGCCAAATACAAGTATTCCGTTTCGATAAAAATTTTCAAGTAAACGTATTGGCAAACTAAAAGGAGATGTTCGGTTTATAATTGCGCCAACTAAGGCAAACAAAAGCAATGCACTGAAAAAGTAAATTAACTTTTTAGGGTTAACATTTGAAAACAACTTAACCCTTAACTCTGCTTCCTCTTTGGGCGTTTCAATTGCCGATGAAATCATGCCACCCACAAGAATTGCCAGCGGAAAAACGTAGGCATTCTTCAACACAAATGTAGCAACCACAGCAGCAATTGAAAGGAAAACAGACATTTGAGAAGTAAGCACTTTTTTAGCTAACTTGAAGGCTCCAAAAGCAACAATCCCCAAAGCAATCGGTTGTATGTATTCCAGTATATCGATAAATTTCTGCTTTTGATCAAGCATCGCATAGCTAATTGCGGCAAAAGTCATAATTGCCGCGGTTGGCAGAATCCAAATCAAAAAGGTAATGATTGCAAGTTTCAATCGCCCAACCTTCCAGGCGATACCTACCAGGGTTTGCGTAGACGCCGGACCAGGCAATACCTGCGCCAGAGCGTTTAGCTCTAGAAGTTCTTCTTCTGTTATAAATTTTGTGTTATAAACAAAGTACTTTAAAAGCAGTGCCAGGTGTGCCTGAGCACCTCCAAAAGACGTAAAAGTAAAAAAAAGTACATTCCTTAAAAAAAGTAACTGCTTTTTGAATTGTAAAGGTTTCGCCTGCATTAATATTGTTTTTTTTACCCCGCTGTTTTAAAACCTGTACCTTTAATCATCTTCGTAATCTAACCCGGCAGCAGTGTTGTAGGCTCCCTGAAGTTCAGAAAATGCATGCATATCTCTTTTGGTTTTGGCAACTGTCATTCCCTTTTGATAAATTTCGATTGCTTTCTCTTTTGAACCATCCTTTTCGTATAATTTTCCTAAATGATAGTAAGTGCCAACATAATCAGGATGTTTATCAGTTAATTGAAGGTAAAAAGAATAGGCCTTTTCCTTATCATTTTGAGCGTTATACTCTGTGGCTAAGGCATATAGTATAAACGGATCATTCGGATCGCTCTCCAAAAATTCTAATAACTTACTTAAACGGGTTGATGACATTTTATTTCCTTGCTTTTTTAATTAAATTTGCAGAAAGACCTTATATATTAAACGTAATTATATGAAAATATTAGTTTGTATCAGTAACGTGCCAGACACGACGACAAAAATAACTTTTACCAACGATAATACCGAATTCAATACTGCAGGTGTTCAATATATTGTTAACCCTTACGATGAGATTGCGTTATCCAAGGCAATTGAACTAACCGAAGGCGGAAAGGGTACGGTAACTGTAATAAATGTTGGCGAGGCAGGCAACGACCCAACCATTAGAAAGGCGCTTGCCATTGGCGCAGACGATGCCGTAAGGGTGAATGCGGCCCCTAGAGATGCTTATTTTGTGTCAAAGCAGATTGCTGAATATGCAAAAGACAAAGATTTCGATATTATACTTACAGGTCGGGAATCTATTGATTACAATGGTAACCAGGTTGCAGCCATGGTAGGCGAGTTTTTGGATATTCCTTCCATTTCAATCATTAAAAAGTTAGACACTGATGGTACTAATGCTACCATAGAACGAGAAATTGAAGGTGGAAAAGAAGTGGTTACCGTTACAGGTAAATTTATTGCAAGTTGCGCTGAAGGCGTTGCTGAGCCAAAAATTCCAAATATGCGGGGCATTATGTCGGCCAGAACGAAGCCATTAAACGTAGTTGAAGCTGTTTCGATTGAAGAAGTAACTAAAGTTGCGAAATACGAAACCCCTGCCCCACGTGGCACCGTTAAATTAATACCGGCAGAGCAAACAGAAGATTTAATTAATCTTTTACACAGCGAAGCCAAAGTTATCTAAGCGGCATTATCAATTAACTAAATAATTTATCACAAGTCCTTTTCTTTGAGGGATATAGAATTAAATATATGTCAGTATTAGTATATGTAGAACAAGCTGAAGGAAAATTTAAGAAATCGGTTTTCGAAGCTGTTTCTTATGCCAAAGCTATCGCCGATCAGCAATCAACTAATTTAACAGCAATTTCTATCGGCGATGTAGCAGAAAGCGAGTTGAACGAACTGGGAAAATATGGTGCTTCCAAAGTATTAAATGTAAGCGCAGCGCAATTAAAAACTTTTGTTAACCAGGCTTATGCCAGTGTAATTGCTGCAGCTGCAGAAAAAGAAACTGCTGACATCGTAGTGCTTTCCAATTCGTTTTCAGGAAAAGGTCTTGCTCCCCGCATCGCGGTAAAACTGAAAGCAGGTTTAGCAGATGGCGCAGTGGAGTTACCAAAAATTGACGGCCCAAAATTCGAGGTTAAGAAAACAGCCTTTTCCGGGAAGGCTTTCGCCATCACAGAATTAACTTCTGCAAATAAAATTATTGCTTTGAATCCGAATGCCTTTGGTGTAAAAGAAAATGCAACTGAGGTAGCTATCGAGAATTTCTCAGCAGACATAAAACAATCAGATTTAGGAACGGTAATTAAAGACATTGTTCGTGCAACTGATAAAGTATCATTACCAGATGCAGAATTGGTTGTTTCTGCCGGCAGAGGCTTAAAAGGCCCCGAGAACTGGGGAATGATTGAAGAACTAGCGGGTTTGTTAGGCGCAGCAACGGCTTGTTCTAAGCCAGTTAGTGATGCCGACTGGAGACCGCATTCAGAACACGTAGGCCAAACTGGTATCGCAATCAGCCCTAATTTATATATCGCAGTTGGTATTTCAGGTGCTATTCAGCATCTGGCGGGCGTAAGTTCGTCAAAAGTTATTGTGGTGATAAATAAAGATCCGGAAGCGCCGTTTTTTAAGGTTGCCGATTACGGTATTGTAGGTGATGCATTTGAAGTTGTTCCAAAATTAATCGAGGCTTTAAAGGCACACAAAGGATAATCATGTTATTAAGAGTGTTGGCGAAGTGCTTAATTAAGCATTTCGTCAGGCCTTAAATGACAGTTTGAAATATGAAAAAAGTAAAATTAGATATCGTGGGCTTATCGTACAGCCAAACTCAGTCTGGGGCTTACGCATTAGTTTTAGGTGAAGTAAATGGCCGAAGACGCTTACCCATCATTATCGGGGCATTCGAGGCGCAGGCGATAGCCATTGAGATAGAGAAAATGACGCCTAGCAGGCCGCTTACGCATGATTTGTTCAAGTCGATGGCGGAAACTTTTCATATTCACATTCAGGAAATTATAATTTATAACCTGGTAGATGGAGTCTTTTATGCTAAGTTGATTTGCAGCGATGGCAAAAACACACACGAAATTGATGCGAGAACCTCTGATGCAATAGCGCTAGCCGTTAGGTTTAATGCATTGATTTATACCTATGAATTTATTTTAGCCTCGGCAGGCATTGTGATTGAAGGCAATGATTTTCTTTTTCTTGAAAACATGGATAGCATTGCCAAAGAACCTGATGCGGATACCATTCCAATCGCTACCAGCCAGCAGGGTTTTACAGACCTCACGGTAGAAGAACTGCAGCAAAAGCTTCAGGAAGCAATTGGAGACGAGGCTTACGAAAAGGCAGCCAGGATTAGAGATGAGCTAAATAAAAGAGGTAAATCTTAATCTTCGTAATTCTCTTCGAATCCGTTACAAAGCTTTGATTATAGCATTAATCAACAGAAGGAAAATGGATTTAGACCAGCCCAAATTGTTTAAAATAATTTGGGCTCATTTTTTAATTATGATTCAAAATAGTTCTATATTCAGCCTTTACTTTCAAAATCAAACAAAACTATATGATGAACGTTAAGTTTCGCTTAACCATAATGAGCTTTATGCAATTTTTTGTGTGGGGTGCATGGCTTATCACGATTGCGAATTATTGGTTTGGAACAAAACAATGGGACGGAACCCAGTTCGGTGCAATTTTTGCAACGATGGGTTTTGCGTCGCTCTTTATGCCAACCTTAACTGGCATCATTGCAGATAAATGGGTTAACGCAGAAGTTTTGTACGGCATTCTTCATATTCTATATGCCTGTGTTTTGTTTTATCTACCTCAGGTAGAAAGCCCAAATGCCTTCTTTTGGACTATCCTTATTGCCATGTGTTTCTACATGCCAACAATATCATTAAGTAACTCCATATCCTACACCACTTTAAAATCCGGCAACCTGGATGTGGTTAAAGATTTTCCTCCAATCAGGGTTTGGGGAACGGTCGGCTTTATCGTTGCCATGTGGATTACAAATTTAACGGGAAACAAAGCAAGCGCTTATCAGTTTTACATAGCTGGCTCGGGTGCATTCCTCTTAGGCTTATATGCCTTTACATTACCAAAATGTAAACCTAGCAAATTAATTTCTGAAAAGGCATCGGTTATACAAACACTGGGTTTAGAAGCTTTTAAGCTTTTTGCGAACTATAAAATGGCCCTTTTCTTCATCTTTTCTATGTTTTTGGGCGGTGCTTTACAGCTTACCAATGCATATGGTGATGTATTTTTGGATGAGTTTAAGCATTTTCCAAAATATGCAGATTCTTTTGTAGTTAAGTATTCTACAATTATCATGTCTATTTCGCAGGTATCAGAAACGCTCTTCATTTTGGCCATTCCATTCTTTTTAAAACGTTTCGGCATTAAGAAGGTAATGATTATTGCAATGCTTGCCTGGGTTTTCCGCTTCGGCCTTTTTGCCTACGGTAATCCTGCAGGTAATTTATGGATGATAATTTTATCATGCGTAGTGTACGGTATGGCTTTCGATTTCTTTAATATTTCGGGCTCATTATTTGTAGAAACTTCGACAACTGCAAAAACACGTTCGTCGGCACAAGGCATGTTCATGATGATGACAAACGGATTTGGTGCCGTGTTCGGGAGTTTGGTTTCCGGTTGGATGATTGATAAATACTTCACTAAATCGTTCTCTACAATTCAGGCAACCTCAGAATTTGTAGGTTCAGAGCCTACAAATAATCATTTACTTGATTTCGTGAAAAGTCAGGGCGTAAGTATTTTAAACAATGGCACCTTCGATAAAGCTATCCATATGAAAGACTGGCATAGCATATGGTTGTCATTTACCATTTATGCATTAATTATAACAGTCCTTTTCGCCTTGCTTTTTAAACACAAACATACCAAAGCCGAAGAAAAAGCAATTGAAGCAATAAGTCACTAAAATTATTTTCGAAATCCCCTATGTCTGCAGGTAAATACAGAAAAGAACATAATTGTTTAAACTGCGGTTCTCATGTAGAAACGCATTATTGTAGCAACTGTGGTCAACCTAATTTAGAGTTAAAAGAAAGTTTTTGGGGGTTCATAAGTCATAGTATTGCTCATTATTTCCATTTCGACAATAAATTTTTTCAAACGCTAACCCCACTCCTAACCAAACCCGGACAAGTTACGCTCGACTATTTAGCTGGTAAAAGAGCTAGATACATCAATCCGGTGAGCATGTACATTTTCGTTTCTATCGTTTATTTTTTGGTGGCATATTCACCAGAGCACAGCACAAACAACGAGGACCATGTTGATGCAAAAACAAGAGTTCAGCAAAAGGCTACAATAGATACCGTTAATAATAAGCTTGAAAAATCAGGGATTTTTGGCAAGGCACCCGGAATTGCAGACAAAGTTAAAGCAAAAATTAAAGAAGATTTTGACAGAAGTACTTTTAAAAATCTTGATTTTAAAACGCAGACTGTTGTTCTCGATGATTTGAAAAAACAACAAAAAGCGAAGAAATCAGACTCCTTGCAGAAAATTATTGAAAGGTTTAACACCATTCATAACGATAGAAATGATTCAACTTATGATGCATATCTATCGAGACAAAAAGATTTACCATTGATTGAAAGAGACAACTGGTTTGAGCGAATGGTTACAAAACGTTCAATTACAATCGGACAAAAATCTGAAGTGATACAGGAAACTTTAGAGCATAACAGGCCGAAGCAATACTTTTTGCTGATGCCTTTACTTGCGCTATTTATTATGTGGAATTTTAGAAAAAATCATATTTATTACCTTGACCACTTGATATTTACCATACATGGGATGACAGCGTACTTTATCGTCTCCATTTTTACCAAACCACTTATGAAGTATGTATTTGGTGAAGATTCAATAATTTCAAATCTAATTGGACTTGCCATTATAGTATGGATTTGCTGGTATATGTTTAATGCATTGAAGATATTTTACCAACGCAAGAAAGTGATTTTCAAGATGATTATGATTTTTTTGCTGTATGCTATCGCATTTAAATTAACAGAAATGGTGATGTTAAATTTAATTTATTACGTAGCAACATAGATGAGATTATCGGGCACAAAAAAAAGCTTCAGAATTTCTGAAGCTTTTTTTTTGTGCTTGACTGAATTATTTTCTGTCCTTCAAGGCAACGAAATCTCTGTCAGTTTCTCCAACATAAATTTGTCTCGGACGCCCAATTGGTTCTTTATTCTCGTGCATTTCTTTCCATTGTGCAATCCATCCAGGTAAACGTCCAAGTGCGAAAAGAACCGTAAACATTTCTGAAGGGAAACCTAACGCCCTGTAAATAATTCCTGAATAAAAATCTACGTTAGGGTATAATTTTCTGTCGATAAAATATTGATCAGTTAAGGCGGCTTCTTCAAGTTTCTTAGCGATTTCTAAAATTGGATCATCAATTCCCAAATTTTCTAAAATATCATCACAAGCTTTTTTAATTATCTTTGCACGTGGGTCGAAATTTTTGTAAACCCTGTGCCCAAAGCCCATCATGCGGAATGAGTCATTTTTATCTTTGGCTTTGTTAATCCATTTTTCAGTATCGCCGCCATCAGCTTTAATTAATTCAAGCATATCGATAACGGCCTGGTTAGCACCACCGTGAAGCGGCCCCCAAAGTGCTGCAATACCTGCTGAAATTGAGGCGTAGAGATTACAATCTGATGAACCCACAATACGAACCGTAGATGCAGAGCAATTCTGCTCGTGGTCTGCATGTAAAATCAATAACTTGTTCATTGCGTTAACAACGATAGGGTTTACATCATAATCTTCAGTACGCTGACCAAAGGTCATCCAAAGGAAATTTGTTACGTAATCGTATTTATTCTTTGGATAGATAAGCGGATGGCCTAACGATTTTTTATAGATAAAGGAAACTATCGTCGGCAACTTGGCCAACAATTTAATAATTGTTAAGTTTTGCTCCTCCGCAGTTTGATTTGGCTTTAAACACTCTGGATAGAACGTTGACAAAGAGAAAATTAGCGAACCTAACTGACCCATTGGATGAGACCTTGATGGATAACCGTCGAAGAATTTTTTCATATCTTCATGAATCAGCGTGTGTTTACTGATATCGGCCTGAAAACTATCTAGTTGTTCCTGGGTAGGTAAATTGCCGTATACGATAAGATAAGAAACCTCTAAAAAGCTAGACTTTTCAGCAAGTTCTTCAATAGAATACCCTCTGTATTTTAAAATACCCTTCTCCCCGTCTAAAAATGTAATTTTACTTTTGGTAGAGCCTGTATTTTTAAAACCTGTATCTAAAGTTACAAATCCGGTTAAATCTCTTAATTTAGAAATATCAATAGCTTTCTCGTCTTCTGTTCCTGTTATTACCGGTAACTCTATCGTTTTACCATCAACTTTAATCTCTGCAATATCTGACATATTATTGTGTTGTGTTTATAGCTTTCTAATTTATATAAAATTAATATACATGCATAGCAAATCTGTTAATTTAATATGAAATATTAGTCAGGACGACGTAACAATCATGATTTATAACAGTGCACTTTAGCAATCCTACTTTACCTTAATTTCCTCTATAACCCGGCCGCAGGTTAACATTTCTTTCCCGTAGTACGGGTTTTTAATATCCTTTTCGGTTGATAGCCAATCTCCCCCATCACCCTTGTTAGCCATTGGGCAATGCTGAACATAAATTGTTCCTTTTTCAATTTCGCCTGATTTGATGAAGGCTATCAAATCCATGCTTAAAGCGGTAAAGTTTTTTCTTTGTGCGACAAGATTTTCAGTTTCGCCAATTTTTTTAGCAATACTGGCCGTAGTTTCGCAGCCCTCATAAGCAGCCAGGCTTTTTTCGAGTTTTAGACCATTTGTTTGAGCGGCACCAGCATCTGAATTAACCAAAGCATCCTTCAAATCTTCGTACTGAGCAAAAATTTCCATTTTTTTCTCGTCCTTAATTACAATGGGTGCTTGAGTTGAAGAACTCACTTGAGTAGAATCATTTTTCTCAACCGTTTTGTGCTCACTTTGGTTACATCCCATTAACACGGTTAATATTGCAACTCCGACTATTCGTTTCATTGTATTTGGTTTTGGCCTCAAAATAGCAATTTTAAAGTTAAATAAATAAAAAAAGCCCCCGAAAAATTCGGAGGCTTCTATTAAATGATGTTTCGATTATAATTTGAAATTATATCCAAGTCTTAATGCGTACTGACCAGTTTTCATAAAGTACAAGTCAGAAGAACTATTGTTAACGTAACCTTCATACTTCACACCTACTTCAAGGCCGTTGGTCCACTCGTAACCCAAACCACCAGTATAAATAAAGTTCATATTAGCGCCGTCTTTTAAAGCTAAGCCAGTACCTGCGCCACCAGTTAAAAACATTCTGTCTACAACGAATGCTTTAACACCGCCCATTAAAGGAATAAATTCAAAATTTAGCGGACTGCTTTTCCATTTCAATTTTGTATAACCGCCAGAAGCTGTAATTGCCACCGAAGGGCTTAAATCGTATTGCAGTCTAACATCTGCTCCATATCCGTAATCCATTTCAGATTTATCAGGAAAAAGACCGCCCTGTACGCCTACGCCCACTTTAAATGCCATGCCACTATTTGCCGGCATCGAAGTGGTAGTCATTGTTTGCGCTTTTAAGTTTGTTGTTGCAAAAACCGCAAAGACGGAAGCGGCTGCTAAAAATTTAGTAATTGTTCTCATTTTGGATGTATTTAAGTTATTAATTAAGGGTTTAATCATACTTACGTAGATAAAATGAAAACAGATTTTGTAAAAATTATTTTTTTTGAAAATACTGAAAATAAAAAAAGCCCCCGAGTATTCGGAGGCTTTAAGATAAGTTTAAAACTTACAATGAAAAACCGTAAGCTAAGCGGATACCAGCAAAGCCGATACTTCCATTATTTGAATAACCTTCATATTTAGCGGCTAAATCAAGTCCGTTACTCCAGGCGTAACCAATTGCAGGAGAATAAACGAATGCAGTACCAGACCCTTTGTTAGTTCCGAAACCAGCACCTAATTCAGCCAAGCCATATGCACCTGCCCCAGAATCATTAAAGAAATATTTTGCACCAACTTTTACAGGGATGATACCAAAACTACCACCGCCAAAAGAATCTTTAATAGAGAAATTATTATAACCTGCAGTAACAGGGATTGATAATTGCTTATCTACATTAAATTGATATCTGATATCGCCACCGATAACCAGTCCGTAACCTGTAGTAGTTCCTGCGCCAACATTTAAACCAATACCTAAGTTTCTTGATTGAGCATTAACGTTGGTAGAGAAAAATAAAGCTACTGCAGCTACTGAAGTTGCCATAATTTTAGTAATTGTTTTCATTTTGATATTTTTTTTTGAGTTAAACGAATATGCCTCAGCAAACACAAACCCTGTGCCAAACGACAAAGAATTGGTAGCTTAAGTTTACAATTAGGTCATATTTAGCACACAAAACAGAAAAATCACCACTTTAAAACCTTTTCAACAATTTGTTGTTTCAAAAGGTTGTTTGATTGAGCGGCATCTAACCAGTTTATCTTAACACCGTCTTTTTCCATCTTCCTAAAAAAAGTGTTCTGTCTTTTAGCAAACTGGCAAATTGCAGTGCCAAGTCTGAGCTTCAGGTCATCAAAGCTAAGTTCTCCTGATAGATATGAAACGATGAATTTATACTCCAACCCGTAAAAAATCAGCATTTCCTTACTTACTCCATTGTTGAGCAAAGTTTCCACCTCTTCTATCATGCCATTGCTTAGCCTGAATTCCAGCCTTGCCAAGATATTTGCTCGTGTTTGTTCGACTGCGTTTTTCAAACCAAAAACAACAGGGGTAATCTTTGGCCTCGAAATTTCCGGAATGGTATGTTCACGAAGGTATTCAACAATCTCAATAGCCCTTATTAACCTTTTCTTTGAAGAAAGATCAACATTTCTGGTAAATTCCTTCGGATGTTTCTTCAACTCATTCATCAAAGCTTCACGAGGCAGACTTTCCAGTTGCAATCTCAATTCATTATTAACGGGAACGGCTGTAAAAGGTTGGTTTTGCAAAATGCTGTGAATATACATTCCGGTGCCACCACAGAGAATTGGTAAATGATCACGATTTAATATCTCCTGAAAGGAAGCATAAAAATCGTTTTTAAAAGCATCAACATTGTATCGCTCGCCAGGTTCCAGAATATTGATTAAATGAAACGGTATCGATTTTTCTCCAATCTGATACTCCTCCAAATCTTTACCCGTACCAATATCCATCCTCTTAAAAACCTGTCGACTGTCGGCACTGATAATTTCTCCATTTAGCTCATCCGCAATTTGTACCGCCAGTTTGGTTTTACCAGATGCAGTTGCACCTAAAAGTATAAGTAAAGGGTTTTCGGGTGTCTTCAAAATTTTAAAATAAATTTTAAGCTGCCAGTGTTGAAAACTTGCAGTCCATTGATTTCAGAACCTTCTTTAATCAAAATTCGATTCAATTTATCGTCTAAAACAAAATGCTGTGGTTCTAAAACCGCAACTTTTTGAAAGCCCAGTTTTAAATAAGCGTCGCCGGAAGACCAGTCGCAATCTGCATAGGTCATTATATCTGCAGGGTTATGCACGTTTTCTGCATGTTTAATTAGTTTGCTCAGTCCTCCGGTTATCGAAAAGCCACCAGAAACCGCAAATCTTATCAACTCTATTGATTTGTAATTATCCGAATGGTTCATTCGCCGAAGTGCAGAAAAAGTAGCGACGGCAACCAGCTCATCTAAATAATATAAACCATATTTATATCGGCTACTTACAGCTCCCTGCAAATGGTTTTCATTTAAAAACTTATCAGCGATGGCTTTATCGAGTCTTAAACAGTTTGTCTTTCTACCGTGAATGGTTTTGTTTAAACCGAGAAGAGATTTAATCCTAAAAATGACTTGTTTTGTTTTGCTTAGCCACACGTCTTCCCATAAATTGATAAGCTTAACACCTTTATGTAGCTCAAAATTTTGAAGGGCTATGAGTTCTGCCGGCAAAAAGCGGTTTTCAATATTAATGAGGTTAATGGAAAGATTGTGTGCTGGGAACGATACAATAGTAAAATAATCATAGCTACAATCAAAAACAATGTTCTGTTCTGGAAGTGCAGCCAAAAAATTATTTTTCCAGGTATCAGGAAATATTTGCCGGTTCGATTGCGCAGTGGTCAATAAGATTAATTAAAGATATTGAACCACAAATTTAGAATTTCAAACCGACAATGGATTTAAATCCACTCCTTTTCTTTAAAGTTTGTGTGAATAATTTCTATAAGTGTTTCCACCTCTTTAAGTCTGTCGTCAGTTAACTCAGCAATTGATAAACCGGCCTTATTATCTCCAAATTCGGTGAGGTTTTGTTTAGACGATTCGAATTCAGTTGTATTCAACTTTACTTCGACGGCGTTACCACTAATGTAAATTCCGGCAAAAAATCTTTCAGTTACTTTCTCTCCATCTATCTCTACATTCTTTTCACTGTACAAATCGTAACCAGTCTCCGAATTTTCGTGTACGGTATAGCCACGCGTTGCGTAGGGCTGTAAACTTGCTCTGATGGTTTGGAAAATTTCTACTAAATCGGTTTTCATAAGCTTAATTATAGCTACTAAACACGTGCACAATGTAATTGTTTAATCAATATGATTTATCCACCATTTTTTTTGAGAAAAACTTTCGCCTAAAACTACCGTTTCACCAAGTTTTGGGGTAATTAGTGGTAGATTCCTTTTTTCAGCCTCGAGTGTGAGGCGTTGAATGGGCTCATTCCATTTATGCATTGCCAAACTAAATTTTGCCCAGTGTACAGGCATTAAAGCCTTAGATTTTAAATCGATAGCAGCCTGCACTGCCTGTTCAGGAAACATGTGAATATATGGCCATAACTCGTTGTATTGCCCACATTCGAGCAGTGCGAGATCGAAGGGCCCATATTCATTTCCAATTTTTTGAAAATGAGTATCGTAACCTGAATCTCCTCCTAAAAATAATCTGTACCCGGCAACTTCCAATACAAAAGCCGACCAAAGTGTTTGATTACGCTTAAATTTTCTTCCCGTAAAATGGCGTGCAGGCACAGCGGTAAGTTTTATCGAGTTTGATAGGTTTATTTCCTGATACCAGGAAAGCTCAGTAATCCTGTTGGTTTCGATACCCCATTTTTCGAGGTGCGACCCCACTCCAATCGAGGTTAAAATGTTTTTAACCCTCGGTGCAATTTCGAGGATGCTTTTATAATCGAGGTGGTCATAATGGTCATGGGTAATCACTAAAACATCAATATCTTTAAAATCAGCAGCCTGAACAAACTCAGTGCCGGGGAAAGCTTTGCTACCGATGAATGAGAATGGAGACGCTGTTTTGCTGAAAACCGGGTCGACCAGTATACGCTTACCATTAATTTTTATAAGATATGAGGAATGGCCAAACCAGATTATTTCCGGCTTATTACTTTTGGCTTCCGCATCTAAATCCGGCATTACAAAGGGGAGCGCTTTGTTTGGTACTTTTTCAGGTTCCTTATTAAATATGAATTTTGTTAACAAGGTAAAAAAACTAACGCCTTCTGGCTGCATCGGCGTGTAAGATAGATTTTGAATAGCGCCCGCCCTGTAATTTGGTAACTGATGAATTATTTTGAGTCGCGAGCCTTGAGGCAAACGGCCGAAAACAGGCAAATTAACAATGATAACAATGCTTAGAATAATAAAGGCTAGAATACAGACAACGATCATTTATTTTTTTGGTGTAATGTAAGCCGAATTTCAGCTTAAAAAAAACGCTCCTGAAAAAAGGAGCGTTTGAATGCTTTGTTGAGAAAAATATGGTATTTTAATGGCAATTGATTTAATATTCGTCTGATAACGCAAATATTGGTTTCCTGTTCATCCACTGACCACCGGTAAAATCAGGGAAGTCGACGGTTTCATTGCCCATTTCAATGGATTGCTCGCTCAGCGGCGTGATTGCACTCCAAGCCGCCGCGTCGTAAACATCCAATGGTGTAGGTTCATCACGCTTTGCGGCCTCAATGAATGCATGGATTACGAAAAAATCCATACCGCCATGTCCGGCACCCTGCGCATCATCACCAAATTTTTTCCAAAGTGGATGATCATATTTGTCGAGCCATTGCTTCGCGTCATCCCAGGTATGCGGTTTGCTCACGCCTTCAACATAAATGCCTTTATTTACATCCATCCATAAGCCTTTAGTTCCTTGAAATCTAAAGCCCAAAGAGTACGGCCTCGGCGAATTGGTATCGTGTTGTAAAATAATTGTTTCGCCGTTAGCGCAGCCGATGGTTGTGGTTACGATATCACCGAGCTTAAAATTAACTTTAGCATTGGCATGTGCCGCACCACCTTTTTCTACAATGTATTTGTGTAAACCAAGGGCTTTGGTAGAGAAAGAATTCAGCTTAACAAAGCGATTACCACGATTTATGTTAATGCATTGCGCCACGGGCCCGATGCCATGGGTTGGATACAAATCTCCATTGCGATAAACGGAATGATTCGTTCTCCACTTCGCTTCCGAAAAACCTTTTTCGCCAAACTCTACACCATGCCCATAAGGATTAACGCCATCGTTAAACTTTACCTCCCGTAAATCGTGTTGGTAACCACCTTGAAAATGCAGCATTTCTCCGAAAACACCCTGACGAACCATATTTAGCGCCGCCATAACATCTCTGCGATAGCAAACGTTTTCGAGCATCATTACGTGGGCATTATGTTGCTCTGCGGCATGTACAATATCCCAATGATCCTGTAAGTTTATGCCTAAAATTACTTCGGTGCCGACGTATTTGATGCCTGCATTTATTGCACCTAATATCATTGGCTTATGCAGCTCCCAGGGTGTAGCGATTACAACAGCTTTGATTCCCTTCAGTTCGAGCATTTTTTTCCATGCATCATTGCTGCCGGTAAAAATTTTTGGCATTGGCTTTCCGCTTTTGGCGATAATGGCTTTACTCATTTCGAGCATTCGGCTATCCACATCACAGATGGCAACTAAATTTACATCCTTTCTTTTTAAGAGCAAATCAAGATGATTCTGACCACGCAGGCCAACACCAATCATTACAACATTAATTTTTTCGTTAGATTCTGAAGCGAATAACGCTTTATCCGGTACAACCGCAAAAGCAGCTGTTGTTAATCCGGCATCTCTTAAAAAGTCTCTTCTGTTCATAAATAGTTTTAGAAAATTGATTTAATAAAGTGGTCTTATCTTGCCGAAAGTATAGATATTAAAGCTTCAATTGAAAAAAATGAGGCAAAAAAAACAACGCAAACGTTTGATTAATTTTGTATTATTACATCACTAACAAATTTTATATAGTTTAGCAACTTAAATGCAATCGAAACCAACAACCATAAAGGAGATAGCCAAACTTTTAAACCTTTCGCCGTCCAGCGTATCCAGAGGTTTACACGACCATCCGAGCATAGGTGTTGTTACCCGTGAACGTATAAAAGAGCTCGCTAAATCATTAAATTACGAGCCTAATAATGCTGCAATTCTTTTTCAGAAGGGGAAAACATATACTATAGGCGTAATTTTACCCGAATTATCTGAGCACTTCTTTTCCGTTGCAATCTCCGCTATTGAAGATGAAGCTTTAAAGAAAAATTACACGGTAATCTTTGCCCAGTCTCATGATGATTTTGCGAAAGAAGTTCGCTTGGTTGATAAAATGAAATACCAGCGGGTAGATGGCCTTTTGGTTTCTATAACTAAAGATACGTCTAACTTCGACCATTTCGAAAAATTGAAAGCCCTGAATATACCGGTCGTTTTTTTTGATAGAATTCCACCCTCAAAGAATGTGCATTCAGTGGCGTGTTCGCTTGAAAGCGCTACCATTAAAGCGGTTAATTTCCTGTTAAAGAAAGGTCACAGAAGTATTGGATTGATAAACGGCCCAACTACGCTTTTTGCGAGTGGTGAACGAAAAGATGGTTATATGCATGCCATTAACTTCAACCGGTTAAAGTTCGATCCATCGCTGGTAATAAACTGCGACTTAACTGAAGAAGGTACCATAGATGCTGCTAATCAGTTAATTAATCACAAAAGAAAGCCCACTGCAATTGTTGCTTTTAATGATTATATCGCCCTTTTCTTAATCAGATACCTTAAAAAACTCGGCCTTTCTGAAACGATAGATATCGTTAGTTATGCAAATTTGCCCATCATGGCTTACCTGGATTATTCACCAATTGCATCAGTTGAGCAAAATCCTTATCTGCAAGGGCAGAAAGCCGCTAATATTTTGCTGGATTTAATTAACAGCCCTACAACCGAAACGCAAGCTTATTATAACACAATTGTAGAGTCCGATTTGGTGATTAACAATAAGTAACTGCGGCACAATCAAACGTTTGCGTGGAGAAACTTGGTTTTTTTAGGCTTTCAGGTTAAAGCTTGTACTTTTTTTTTTTAAAATCACCTGTAAAATGCTGTGCGTTTTACCACCAACCAGAAATACAACTTCGCCTTTCGCTTGTTTCTCAACAGCTACATGATGAAAAGCCTTTTCCATCCTTATTTTATTCAGAGCTAATATAGTCAAACCGTTAAGGGCTTTAAATCGAACCTTCGTGAGTCGTGTTTTTTAAAGCGAATTACAGCCAATTGGCATAAGTTCAAACGCAAAAAGGTCTTGACGTTAATCAAGACCTTTTCGTTCATACTCGCGAAATATTATTTTCCAGAGTTTTTCTTGTCAGTTACTTCTGCACGGATTTCTTGTGCTAAAACTTTAAGATCTTGCATTGCTTTACGCACACGAGTACCAGCAGCTGCATTGCCAGCGTTATAAAATTTTTCTACATCTGCTTCAATAGCAGCAACAGCAGCTTTAACTTTTGAGAATTTTTCCATCGCTAATTGATGTTTTTAAGGTTTAAAAAATTTATTTTTTCAATAATACATATTTACCTTGAATTAACAAGAGAAAGCAAATTTTAATTTGAAAGAAGTTTTGCACATTTATAAAGTGCTAACATGCCCTTAGAACTATTTAAAACTATTTTTTAGTTTCCTTGCTAACAGATCCTCTAATTATTGAAGCTGTTCTGCCAGGCGAATTAGATTATCGAAGGTTCGATTTGCACTGGTTACGCAGAGCGCATAATCCTCCTCTTTAACCGTTTCATTCAATACATTGAGAAATGTTTTCCATTTTGCGCCCAATTGCTCACCATAAACGCCGTAATAGTTCAATCCGGCTTCATGACCCTCAAAATTCCGGTTAGAAAGCAAGTGTTTCTTTATAACGTTACCGCCAAGTGTAGCGCCCTCGAGTACGTAAAATGCACCTAATACTGCTGCATTGTTTTTCTCAGGAATAAAAAGCTCGAAATCTAAAGCCGGCAAGGTGAGCGGGTCGATGTTCCAATAGGTCAGGTCGCGTTCCAGTGAAGTGAGTTTAAGCCTCGAGTTCATTTCCATCTTATTGGCAATGTTTGCATCTAAGCTATTCGCGAGCGTATTTTCTAATTTTTGATGAACAATGTAGTTAACGATGAGCAGTGTTTTATATTCTTCAACGCTGAGCGAACGGTTCATAATTTCGTTTACGAACATCATTGCTTCAAGCGCCTTATGCCTATCAGCAGTTTCGCTTCTTAATAAATTGGAAATCATACAGGAGATAATTTTTAAAAAACAAAAGATCCGAATCAGCACCCGAATCTTTGCAAAGATGCAGGATTAATTTAACCTTAGGTGCTGGTTAAACCAAAAATCGTGTACGGAGTGTACACACTTTACAAGCTTGTCGTAACCATCGGGTTTTGTTAAATAGGCATTTGCACCGAACTCAATTGAAGCTTTTACGTCATCAGGATTATCTGAGGTTGAAAAAAGAATAACCGGGATGGATTTAAGATAGGGAATATCTTTAATAAACTTTAAAAGGTCTAAGCCTGATAAACCTGGCAAGTTTAAATCAAGCAAAATTAACTTTGGTTTTGTTTTGCTGTCGGCAAAGTTTTGCAGTCTTGCAAGCGCTTCCACCCCATCTTCAACAATGGTTAAATTTAAAGTTTCCTTAACTTCCTGAATGGCACTTTGCATAAAAAATGCATAGTCCACATCATCCTCTACATAAAATATATCCGGCGTTTTCATTTTAATTATTCTTAAAAGCTACATAAAAAGTAGAACCAACATTAAGTTTGCTTTCAAACCAAACTCTTCCATTATGCTTTTCAACTACCCGTTTTACAATAGCAAGCCCTACCCCTGTTCCCTCAATGTCTTTAACATTATCCATCCGCTTAAAAAGCTCAAAAACTCTGTCGTAATAACGGTTATCAATTCCTATACCATTATCTTTAACAGCGTAAATCGTTTCATTACCATCTATATACGCAGAAACCTCAATCTTGGGTTTATCAACCATCAGCGAATATTTTACGGCATTGCCAAGTAAATTTGTAAATACCTGGGCAATCATTGTTTTATCTCCTTTTATATCTGGCAATTGCCCTAAAATAAGTTCGGCTTTGTCTGCTTTAAAAGCCGACCATACCTCAACGCTCACCTCCTGAACGAGGGCTTGCATTTCGACGGTTTCAAAATTGATTTCAGAGCGGCCAACCCGGGCGAGGTTGAGAATTTCTTTTATCAAAAAATTCATCTTATCTGCGCCTGCTAAAATCCTACCTAACATTTTTCTTCCGTTTTCGTCGATGCTTTTATTCTTGAGCATCAACTCGGCATACGTTTTTATTGAGGTTAAAGGCGTTCGTAAATCATGAGATATGGTGTAACTAAAGGTATCAAGCTCCTCGTAAGCAGATTGAAGCTTTTCATTTAACAACCTTATCTCATTGGCCTTTTTGTTCAAATCTGTAATAATTATCTCCCGGATACGCAACACGGATGAAATCTCCTCCTGAAGCCACTTTTCAGATGTATTATTTACGACCTGAGCCCAGGTTTCGAAAGATTTTCTGGGCGACAGACTCAGCAATCCGTTTTCTGAGGGTGTTACTGGTTTTTCAGGATTCCCAGCCCAGTTAACAGTTTCTATTTGCTCAGGTTTAAACCAGATAATCATTTCATTAAGTTCTTTACTTAATGAACAGGATAAAATCCCTGAAGCAACATTCTTATAGTTTTTCGCCGGATGAAATATTTCGGATAACCTGTGTGTATAATAAACGGACTCATCAGTACTGGATTTCAACCATTCGGCCAACTCCAAAATATCTGCGCTGTCGGGTACTTCGCCAATTGTTTTTAATTCGTTCTCAAAAACGAGCGCAACACCGGTTGCTTTTGTAACATTTAATATTGTTCGCTTATGGCAGGTTAACGCATCCGTTAAATACTTGTCGCGGTTTAACTGGTCTGAAAGTATATTTGCGGTCTCTTTAAATTGTTGCACAATTTCAGAATCTTCCTCACCCTGTCGATATTCAAGTGCTGAAGAAAGAATTTGCCCGATTAATTTAGAACCTTCGCGGGCCTTGTAATCTATAAATTTCGGACTGTAGTTGTGGCAGGCAATCAGCCCCCACAATTCGCCATGCGAAATCAGCGAAATACTAAAGCTGGATTGTACGCCCATATTTTTCAGGTATTGAATATGTATCGGCGAAACGGCTCGCAAACTGCTGTTTGTTAAATCCAGTGGATGCTCATCCCTAAAGGTTATAATTTCGGCATCCAGTGTGTTAACGTTTGCAATTAGCCTGGTCAAATTGAGTTTATAAAGTTCTCTGGCTTGTTTTGGAATATCAGAAGCCGGATAGTGCAATCCAAAAAATGGCTCCAGCTTTTCTTCTTTTTCTTCCGCGACAACTTCACCATGGCCATCATCGAGGAACTTGTAGATCATTACGCGGTCGTAACCGATTAGTTGTTTTACCTCGGTAGCTGCACGCTTTAGCAATGCAGAAACGCTTTTTCCCTGCAACATAGCAGAAGCCGAACGCCCGATTGAACTTTGTAAATCGTATTGTAAGGTTACTGGCTCGAACTCCAAGAGCCAGTCATGCGAAGAAGATGTTATTACTAAATAGAACGGACGATCGTTAATTTCCAGGGGATGAGGGGCAATTGCATCGAAGCTTTTTCTTATGATGCCAAGTTTTAACAAATCCTCTACACTAAAATGTGGGTCTTGTTGTTTAATAAATTTATCGATGATGTTTAATGGCATCTCCAACAAATCCTTTGGCGGGCAATTGAGAAAGGCCTGCGCATTCTCGCTGATGTAAGAAATTTTGCCTGTTGATTTATCGACAGCAATTAAAAAACCATGAGATTGTACTTTTCCGGGAATGTGGATAGGTTCTTTATCACAATTCGTTAGATCTACAGAGAATTTATTCATAAATAATTGTTGCTACAAAAATATTAGAAATTTCCAATTATCAAATACGTAATTCATTTAAGAAAAATTCTATTTTAGTAATTTCGGTTTTGCTGTTTACTTTTTATTATATATTTGTTAAAATTTTAATGTTATCCCGTTGGCGAAAAAAAATATTTTGGTTGTTGAAGATAACCATGCAATTTTAGATGTTATTACACTTATTCTGGAAAGTGAAGCTTTTAATGTTACTGGTTTAAATAAAGGTGCTGATTTTATAAGTCATGTTCAGGATTTTAAGCCCCATGTTATTATAATGGATATTATGCTTCCTGATATAGATGGACGCGTTTTATTGAAGGAGTTGAAGAATGATGCCACAACAAACCACATTCCAGTGTTAATGATATCGGCCAGGTATAATTCTACAAATTATATACTGGATGACGTTCCTGCAGATGACTTTATGGCAAAACCTTTCAATATAGATGAGTTGATGGATAAAATTTATTCGCTGTTAAAGCAATCTGCAATTTAATCGGGCATACCCGGAAGTTTGATACCACCATTCTTTAAGTTTTGCATTAATTCCTTTTGGAAAACTAGCTTGGTGTCCATAAAGCCATGCGCCTTTACCCAAACGTTCAGGCTCACTTTGAAGCCGCTATCGTCTAACACAGAGACACCTATTCTACGCTCAGGTGTTTTTAAACAGTTTTTAAATTCTTCGACCGTTTTGTTAAAAATTGCTTCGACCTTGTCGTAATCTATGCCGTAACTAAACTTAATTTCGATATCCAACCTGCGGCTACCCTTTTTACTAATGTTGAGAATAACCTCATTAGATAGCTTCGAATTCGGAATCACCACCGTCCTGTTATCGAAAGTTGTAATGATGGTATAAAATATTTCAATTGAGGTAACAATGCCTTCCTGCCCTTGTGCAACAACATTATCGCCGACTACAAATGGCTTTAACAATAAAATAAGCACGCCGCTGGCGAAGTTTTGAAGTGTACCAGATAAGGCGAGTCCGGCGGCTACTCCAATTCCCCCAATTAATACGGTGAGAAATGTAAGCTCTATGCCGATAATTTGCATTACCGTTAGAACCAGCAATATTCTAAGCGTGATTACAGTAAGGCTGGCTAAGAACGGCCTGAGCGAGGGATTTACCTCTTTCCGGTGCATCCCGTTTGCAAGCCATTTCCCTAATAACTTTATTAGCCACAGCCCAATAAAAAGCAGAACAATACCTAATATAACCGACGGTCCTTTTAATATTAACCAATCATACACTTTATCATAAAATCGATCGATAGTACTTGCATCTAATTTCATAAAACGGGTAACAGCAGATATTTTTATGGTTTTTTATGTTTTACTGAGGAATCTTTGTTAACACTAACTTTCTTAGCGTCTTTTGCGGAGGTGGTGTTTTCATCAGCGCCTTTTGCTTTTGACGTTTTCGGTGCAGTAGCCTTGCTACGCTCTGCCGAAGTTTTAGAACCTTTCATAATTATTAATTTTCTACTAACCAAGCTTTAGCCTCTTCAAGCTCTTCTGGCTTAAATCCTTTAGAGGTGCCAGGGGTGGCAACTGTAAATACATCCGTAAACCACTCCACTCCTTTCTCGGCAGTTACTACCGCTATTTTTTTCCACTTTGTAAAATTCTGCAAACCCGCTTTCGCATCTTGTACCCAGGCACCGGCAGTAAACTGTTTTACATCGGTTTCTAAAACCAATAAATATCGTATTTCATCGAACTTTTCTGCAGTTCTTTTAAGTCCGGGTAGCAAAACATTTTTAATGTCTTCACTATCAACTTCGCCTGTTGCCCTTACTCCAAATACGTTATCCGGTAATCCTGTAATCTCTGTCAACATAATTTTATTGTTTGTAGATAGTAGAACACCCTTTTAGTTGAAGATGTTTGGAAATTGGTAAAATTCTAAGAAGTTGTAAGTGAGCTAAAACAGTTATCTGCCTGACGGCGTTATAGAATCATCATTTAATTAAAATAAAAATTAACCTTATGAAAAACACTTATCCAATCCTTACTGCCCTGGCGCTATCGGCCACACTAGCCATGTCTGCCTGCAACAGTGAGCAAAAAAATACATCGCAAAGCGATTCTTCTGTAAAAGACTCGATGGCATCCGCATCATTAAAACCTGCCGGACCAGCACCTGAATGGGGCAAAAGTATAAAACCCGAAATGCAGACTGTAATTGAAAAGCTGGTGAGCTACGGAGATAAGCCAATTGAAACATTAGATGCAACCTCGGCCCGCAAAAACCACACGCCAACAGATGCTGTTATGGATGTTGCAAAGTTAAATAATATTGCGATTCCTGCTGCAAAAGTAGATACAACCGGAAACGACATCGTAGTTTCAGGCGGTAAAATCCATGTAAGAATATATACGCCGAAAGAAGGAAAAGGTCCGTTTCCATTGATTGTTTATTACCATGGCGGTGGCTTTGTAATTGCAGATCTCGATGTTTATAATGCATCGGCACAAGGGTTAGCGGAACAGGTTGGTGCGATTGTAGTTTCTGTTGCCTATCGCCTTGCACCGGAACATAAATTTCCGGTTGCACACAATGACGCTTTTGCAGCCTATGAATGGGCGGTTAAAAATGCTGCATCTTTAAAAGCAGATCCTGCAAAAATTGCCGTAGTTGGCGAGAGCGCCGGTGGAAATTTAGCTGCGAATGTGTCAATAATGGCAAGAGACAAACATATAATGGTTCCGGTGCATCAGGTTTTGGTATACCCGATTGCTCAGGCAGATATGAATACCGAATCTTATAAAATGTATGCGGATGCAAAACCACTGAATAAAGCAATGATGAGCTGGTTTACTGAAAAGTATTTAACCACAATGATTGAAGCACAGAATCCGAAAATATCATTGGTTAATGCAAACCTAAAAGGATTGCCAACAACAACGATAATTACCGCAGAAATTGACCCTTTGCATGATGATGGTGTTATGCTGGCAAACAAACTTTCTGATGCTGGCGTTAAGGTAAACAGCAGAAACTATGAGGGTGTTACGCATGAGTTTTTTGGAATGGCACTTGTTGTACCAGAAGCTAAAGCTGCTCAGGCCTATGCTGGAGAACAATTAAAGGCTGCATTTAAATAATTATAAAGCACAAAAAAAAAGGGAACCAATCATGGTTCCCTTTTTTTTTTGTAATTATTAAGCTCCTTTCTTAGAACCCAAACTCTGCATAAGCTGATCGTATAAGTCATCACTGGTCGCTTTCTGCGGCTTGATTTTCTTCACAGTTGCCCGTTTACCTTTAGCTTTTGCTTTAATGATTTTAAGTAGCTCATCACTGTAATCATCTTTAAAAGCACTCAAATCGAATTTTGAACTATACTGTTTTATTAGCGCAAGGCCAACATCCATTTCTTTCTTTGTAATCGAAATATCTTCAACTTTCGTAATTTCAGACAAATCTCTAATTTCCTGTTGAAAGCGTATTTTTGTAACAACGATAACGCCATCCATGGGATGAATTACGCAAAGGTTTTCAGTGTTTCGAAGTACAAACCTTGCTACACCTGCTTTTCCTGATTTCTCCAAGGCCTTTAACAATAAAGCATAAGCTTTTCTACCCTGTTTTTCAGGCTCCGTGTAATATGATGTTTCGTAGTATACAGGATTAATTTCCTTGATGTCAACAAAGTTTTCTAGCTCAATGATTTTCGTTTTCTCTGGTGCCGCTTCTTCAAAGTCGTGCTTATCAAGAATTACGTACCTATCTTTTAAGAAATACCCTTTAACAATTTTATCGTAGGGAACCTCCTTCTGGCTATTCTCATTAACGCGAAGAAATTTAATTTTCCCGTGGTCGCGTTCGTCAAGCATATCGAGATCAAGGTTGCTATTTTGCACACCAGAAAACAACTTAACAGGGATATTTACCAATCCAAATCCAATGGAACCTTTCCAAATCGACCTCATATTAAAATTTTTTAGAAATTGCCTTATTAACAAGTTTGCAAATGGTATTGTTTGAATTTTCTTGGTTCATAATTTCCCCAATTCCAAACCATTTGTGTGTTTCAATGTTATTTCAATATCTAATCTTTTGAAATAGTATATGAAAATTGCCTACATTTCCACCTATCCACCACGAGAATGTGGTTTAGCAACGTTTAATCAGAATTTGGTTAATGCTTTAGGTTTAAATCCATCCTACGATGCTAATAAAAGTTTCATCGTGGCAATGAACGAATCGGATAATCTTGACGAACACGCCTATCCAAAAGAAGTTAAATTTATTATCCGACAGCAAAACCAACAAGATTATATAGACGCTGCCGACTTTATCAATAAAAGCGATGTTGACACCTGCATAATCGAACATGAGTTTGGTATTTACGGCGGCAACAGTGGTGTATTTCTATTATCATTGATAAATAATTTACAAAAACCTTTTATAACAATCCTGCATACGGTTTTGAAAGACCCAAGTTTTATGCAGCAAACTATTATTAAAGAGATTTCATTGAAGTCATCTAAAATAGTAGTGATGAGCAAAAAGGCTGTCCTATTTTTAACAAGCATTTACCAGATTCCTCAAAAATCTATTGAGTTAATTGAGCATGGTGTTCCTGATTTGGAACCAATTCCTGGTAATGAGGTTGCAAAAAGTGATTTATTTAAACAACGCAAAGTCTTGTTTACCTTTGGGTTGATAAGCAGAAATAAAGGGCTGGAAACCGTAATCAAGGCGCTTCCGTCAATTGTTGAGCGTCATCCAGATGTGCTGTATGTTATTTTAGGAAATACTCATCCTGGTGTTGTAAAGCATAATGGAGAGGAGTATCGCGACAGCTTAAAATCTTTAGCCAAAGAACTGGGCGTAGAAAATAACATCGCATTTGTAAACAAATTTGTTTCGGAAGAGGAGTTGCACCAATATTTAACGGCCTGCTATGTTTACATTACGCCATACCTGAACGAGGCGCAAATTACCAGCGGAACGCTTTCTTATGCAGTTGGTGCAGGCGCCGCCGTGGTTTCTACACCTTACTGGCATGCGCAGGAACTCCTTGCAGATAACAGGGGCAAATTGTTTGATTTTAAAGACGATATCCAACTTGCTCAAATCGTTAATACGCTTCTTGATGATGAAAACAAACACCGTGAACTAAAGAACAATGCTTACCAATATGGGCTAAAGTTGCGCTGGCCTGCAATTGGCAATGTTTACCTCAAAGTTTTAAGAAACGCACTAACAGATGGTAAAAAGCCGGGAAGAACGATACCCCCAATCATTGATGTAGACAATATGCCGGCTTTAAACCTGAATCATGTTGCCCTACTTACTGATGATACCGGTATTATTCAACATGCAAAGTTTGGAATACCAAATCTAAAAGAAGGTTATTGCATTGATGACAATGCCAGGGCACTAATTTTATCGCTGTTAGCTTACGATCAGGATAAAAATCAAAAAGCCTTGAAATTAATGCCCGTTTACCTGAGTTTCATTCAATATATGCAACGTGAGGATGGAAATTTCAGAAACTTTTTAAGCTTTAACCGTAGCTATCTTGATGAGGTCGGTTCTGAAGATTCGTTTGGCAGAACAATCTGGTCTTTAGGTTACTTAATCTGCACCGGCCCGAATAACTCGTACAGAGAATTTGGTAAGGAATTATTCTCGAACTCGGTGCCGCATTTCAAAGACTTGAAATACCTTCGTGCTATTGCAAACACAATTATTGGTATATCATACTATCTCTGTGCTCACCCTGGTGATGAACTTTTAGTAAAAGAAATCAACAGACTGGCGAAAACCTTGACCGAATCGTACAAACAACACAAAGATGGAGAATGGACCTGGTTTGAAGACATCCTGACCTATGACAATGCAATTTTGCCACTAGCCTTGCTCAGTCACTATGAGGCAACCAACAATAAAGAATCTTTTAATATAGCAATGGAAAGCATTGCGTTTTTAAATAGCTTTTCATTTGAGAATGGATATTTAAATCCGGTTGGAAATGATGGCTGGATGAAGAAACATGGCAAGAACCCGGTTTACGACCAGCAGGCACTAGAGACCATGGCAATGGTTTTAATGTATTCGAAAGCATTCGAAGTTACAAAAGACGATAAATACTTAAGTTTAATGCAATTAAGCTACGAATGGTTTTTAGGGAAAAACAGTTTGCACATTCCACTCTATGATTTTGAAACGCATGGTTGTGCAGATGGTTTACAGTTTAACAGTGTGAACAGAAACCAGGGCGCTGAAAGCACGCTTGCCTATTTTATCTCACATCTTACTGTTTTAAAGGCTGCTGAAATCGAATTTCAGACTTTATCATCTCCACTAGTGGATGAAGAGAAATGTATTTGAGCCGCTGATAGTTAAACAAAAAAAGGCTGACAAATTTGTCAGCCTTTTTTTTTGAACTTAATTGTTACCACTATTTTCGAGGAGCTTATTTAATAAAAGCTCCAGGTTTACTGTCGCGAACGTTGAACTATAATCTGACAAACCGTATGGAATTATCAGCTCTCCGTTGCTAATTATTGAACCGCATGAATAAACAACATTGGGCACATAGCCTTCGCGTTCATCATTATTAGGAATAATTAATGGCTCTTTTAAGTGACCAATTTCCTTACTTGGATCATCCAAATCAAGTAAACTTACCCCAATGCAGTATCTTCTCATCGGGCCAACGCCATGCGTGATTACAATCCAGCCTTTTTCTGTTTCTATCGGCGACCCACAGTTTCCAATCTGCACTAAATCCCAATCGAACCTGGGCTGTTTTAACAAAATTGGATTCTCCCAAACATTAACTTTATCAGAAAACATCAGGTAATTATTCCAGCCGTCAATTCTGCTCATCATTACGTACTTTCCGTTAATTTTGCGGGGAAACAGCGCCAAATTTTTATTTTGGGCCCCGTCACCATAGAGCGGAATCACTTTAAATTCATAAAAATCTTCAGTTTTTACCAGTTTGGGAATAATCAGAGAGCCATCGAAAGCAGTGTATGTTGCATAATAAACAATTCCACCATCATCCTTAATAAATTTCACAAAGCGTGCATCTTCGATACCTTTACGTTCAAATTCCGAGATTGGAAAAATTACGCGGTCTGAAATATCTGTATCTTTCGAAAAGGTAATGGTATGATAGGTATCAGACAACCAAAGCACTTTATCATATTCCATCAACCGCTGTGGATTATCTTTATGGAGCGTTTTAGAATCTTTGATTATGTTACTTAAACTTGTGTATTCGAATTTTTCATCAAGTTTAGTTTCCATTTCTTCCAAAACCGAAACGTCTATTTGTGCATAAGCTGCTTTCTTCAAAAACATCTTTTTTACATAAATAGCGTTTTTTACAACCTCAGCCTCATCAACATAATTTCCTACAGGTAAAACCTGAATATTATTCTTCGCATCAATAAGGGCACGCCTAAAAACAATTGATGAAATATGGCCTTCGCCAACGGCCCTAAAACTTATGATAACACGCTTTTCGCCTTCCACCAAATCTTTCTGATCGGGATCTTCAATTATACTTGGATTAAAAAAGGCGGCTGATTCTATGGAATACTCGTGCGTGAAGTAAGCACCAATCAGTAGCTTTGTGTAAGGATGTAAATCTTCCGGTTCTACGTTAAGTTCAATAAACTGCTTTTTTAGCTTTTTGCAGTGGCGGTTAAAAATTTTTGTAATGTTTCGGTGCCTTTTTGAATACTCCTGAAGTATAGGTGATATTATCGAAAAGACCTTTTCATCCGAAAACTCAAGCACTTTCTTTATCACCTGAAGTGCTCTTTCATCACCATTAAAGAAGAACCGGGCGATAACTCTCTTGGTATCCGGATTTACTTTTACGGGTTTTCGTTCTATGTATAATCTCATTTCGTATTTTTTTGTGTGTTGTAAAATTAAATATCCTCGGGATTTTTATATTAATAGAAACTAAAATATACGGTATTTGTTTCAGTATTTGTACTATAACGCCACGGGATTTCTAACAAATTTATTCAGGAAGAGCGATCGTTAATACCTAATCATTCAAGCAGATTTTTCAGACTCATTTCCTCCAGCACATATCTTTGTGGATGCCCGCTTTTTTGATAAGACCACTTGATGAGTCTTATTTGTCCTGATTCGATTTCGATGCCGGTAATATCGCCATCATTGAAGCAGCAGCAACCCGAATTAAAGTAACCAGACCTGTATTTATTAGAAATTGTTGAGTCCTCTCCTTTCGCCTCAAGCCCGGTCAGTTCCTTATTAACCGCCTCAACTGCAATAGCATCATGCGCAGCTGTTGCTTTCGTTAGCTTAACATAAAGTCGTTCTAAATGGGTTAGCGAGGCGAAAACCGGCTGATGGGTGTGACCGGTAATTAAGGCAATATTTTTTTGTGCCTGAACCCAATTATACATCAAAGTATTGTGCACCGTTTTGAGCTGATTATTATATGCCGGCGTATTTAAATTGATGCGGAGATAAGACTGCAGCGGTGCCCAGATTGTACTCACAAACCACTTGCTAAACCAGTTGCCGTCGCTTTGAAGGTCGCCCTGGTGCCCGTGAGTTAAGAAAACATCGAGCACCGTTCCATCAAAGTCGAAGCGTAAAATTGCGCCCTCATATATCCGTATTACTTCTCCGTAAATTCTTTTTAAGTTAAGTTGCGATAAAGGGTCGTTATCCCAATACAAATCATGGTTGCCGAAAATTTTTGTAAAGGCATTTCGATTTATAAATAACTTTTCGGCTTCAAATGTTTGCTTGTTGTGCCTTATGATTGTTTCCATAAGGTTTTCCCAAAGTTCTTCACTATCGCCCAGGTTTATGTAGTGAAATTTTTCTGATTCATAAAACTGAAGCGCCCCGAGGTAATTTTTTTCGGCAAGGGCAAAATCATCTGCAAAATCCCTTGCGCCTTTATGCTGGTCGGAAAGAATGATGAACCTATCACCTGCTTTGACTTCAAATATTTCGCCCCTCTTGCCCGGATTCGAGTAAATGTTTTCGTAGAGCTTGGATAGCGCTTCCTGAATTCGCTGGTTATCCGGCCTCGATCCAAATCTGTTAGACATTCTGACAATCCATCCGGTTAACAATTTCTGTAATAGTTTCCTCATTAACAATTTTGGGTATTTAGCAAAGTAACAAAAATCGGGAGCTTTAGTTTAACTGAACTAAGCAAGTTTATATGCTCAAGGCTGGAAAAAAAAATATGGAAAATACAGGAATTGCAAGAAGAATTACTAATTTTGTTAGTATTGAAAAGGTCAGGAAGTACAGATTTACCATTACATTACGGTCAGGTTCCGCCCTGGCTTGCAGAACGTATGGCCAAATTAGGTTTGGCAATCACTGAATCAATTTTGGCAGAGTATGGCAAGGCAGAGGTAATCAGAAGAATGAGCAATCCATTCTGGTTCCAAAGTCTAGGCGCCGTTATGGGTATGGACTGGCATTCTTCAGGCATTACAACCTCTGTGATCGGTGCCTTAAAAAAGTCTATCAATCCACGCTCAAAAGAACTTGGTATTTACATCTGTGGTGGAAAAGGGAAACACAGCAGGGCCACACCTGATGAACTTTTGAGAATTGCGGATAAAACGGGATTGAATGGAGCGGAGTTGGTACGAGCGAGTAAACTTAGTGCGAAAGTCGATAATACCGCCATTCAGGATGGATTTCAGCTTTATCTCCACAGTTTTATTTTGAGCAGCGAAGGCGATTGGGCTGTTGTTCAGCAAGGCATGTGCGATTCCACATCGACGGCCAGACGCTATCACTGGCATTCAGAGAATTTAAAATCTTTTGTTGAAGAGCCTCATACTGCCGTTTGCGGTATAAACCAAGGGAAAATTTTAAATTTAACTGCTAATGAAGCGGCTGAAACGCGAACCAGCATGTTGGCGATTACGGATGAAAAACCAAATAAAATGCTCGCTGAAGTTCAGAAGTTAGTTATGCCTTCACATCACGATGTGCGGGCAAAAGACGTTGATTTAAAAAGATTGGGTAGTATTTTGTGGTTGGCTCAGGAAAAAAAACCTGCTGATTTTGAGTCACTTTTGATGCTTGAAGGTATGGGGCCGAGAACGCTACAATCAATGGCTTTAGTTAGTGAAGTGATTTATGGAACGCCTTCGCGTTTCAGCGACCCGGCCCGCTATTCTTTTGCAAACGGTGGTAAAGATGGCCACCCATTTCCTGTACCCGTTAATGTTTACGACGAGACAATTAAGGTTTTGCAGAAAGCCGTTGAGATGGCAAAAATCGGTAACACTGATAAACAGCAGGCCATTAAAGCTTTACATCAGATTGCAAAAAATGCCGAACAGGACTTTGTTCCAAATATGGATTTCGACAGGTTAATAGAAAAGGAAAGAGCGGAAAGCTGGAAATTTGGTGGACGCACAGTTTTCGGAATTGAAAAGCCACCTTCTGTGAAGCAGCTAAGCCTGTTTTAAAACTAAAAAGGTCGCGACTTGAAGCCGCGACCTTATGAAATAGTTGGTTTTAATTTTAAGCGTAAGCCACCGCATCACGGGATGCGAGCTTAGTTGTTCCCATCAAATATTCGTCAACCTTCCGGGCGGCTTCCCTACCCTCAGAAATGGCCCAAACAACCAAAGATTGTCCACGGCGAACATCGCCAGCGGCAAAAATTTTGGCTATATTAGTTTGATAAGTATGCTCCGAAGCCTTCACATTTCCACGGTTATCCAGCTCAACGCCCAACTTCTCTATTAAACCTTCTTTTTGGGGATGCAAGAAACCCATAGCCAGTAGCACAAGTTCGCAAGGCAAATCTCTTTCTGTACCGGCCACTTCTTTAAAACTTACCGGTCTGCCATTCGCATCAATTTCCCATTCAACATCGACAACTTTTAAAGCTTTCAGATTACCATTTTCATCGGCAATAAAGTTTTTGGTATTTACCGACCATGCTCTTTGAGCACCTTCTTCATGCGATGAGGTGTTCTTCAGCAACATCGGATAGTTTGGCCAAGGCATATTTTCATTGCGGACCTGTGGCGGCATCGGCATAATTTCGAATTGCGTTACAGATTTTGCGCCGTGTCGGTTAGAAGTTCCTATACAGTCAGAGCCCGTATCGCCTCCACCAATTACAATTACATTTTTGCCACTGGCTAAAATATCTTCAACATCAAAAGTTCTGTCTGCCACCCGCTTATTTTGTTGTTTAAGGAAATCCATCGCAAAATGAACGCCTTTTGCTTCCCTGCCTGGAATCGACAAATCTCGGGGGATTGTTGAACCACCGGCTAAAACAACGGCGTTAAAATCTCTTAACAAGGTACTTATCTCTACGTTTTCGCCAACGTTCGCGTTACATCTAAAGATTATTCCTTCCTCTTTCATTAAATCTATGCGCCTGTCGACGATATTTTTTTGCAGTTTGAAATCGGGAATTCCATACCTTAACAATCCGCCTGGCGCATCATCACGCTCGAAAACGGTTACTTCGTGGCCCACTTTATTTAACTGTGCAGCAGCTGCTAAACCCGCCGGACCCGAACCGATTACAGCAACTTTTTTACCTGTTCTGATTAGCGGTGCTTTCGCTTGTATGTAACCTTTATCAAAGGCAATTTCAATAATGTGTTTTTCAATCTCTTCAATTGATACCGGCGGGCGGTTAATGCCTAACACGCATGCAGATTCGCATGGTGCAGGACAAATTCTTCCTGTAAATTCCGGAAAATTGTTGGTGCTCAATAAAATATTAGCAGCTAGTTCCCATTTAGCCTGGTAAACTGCTTCGTTAAATTCGGGTATTACATTGCCCAACGGACAACCCGATTGGCAAAATGGAACCCCGCAATCCATGCAACGGGCTGCTTGTCTGTTTAATTCTTGTGCAGGCAATTCATTTAAAAATTCGCCATAATGTTTTACTCTGGTTGCGGCCGCTTCTCTGGTCGGGGCAACTCTATCGTACTCTTGAAATCCTGTTACTTTTCCCATGACCTAGTGTGTGTTTACTTGTGACGCTCTTCTGCTTAAAACTGCTTTGTATTCTTTAGGGAACACCTTAATAAAATTGCCCGACTGATTTTTCCAATCGCTTAATATAAACTCCGCAACCTTACTATCTGTTAAACGGATATGTGTTTTAAGTAAAGCCAGAATTCTTTCTTCATCCTCGGTTAAAAGCGGATCTAAATCAACCATTTCTTTATTGCATTTTCTGGCAAAAGTTTTATTAGGGTCGTAAATCCAGGCGATACCACCACTCATACCTGCAGCAAAATTGCTTCCCGTGTCGCCTAAAATCAAAACTTCACCACCTGTCATATATTCACAACCATGGTCGCCAACACCTTCAACAACTGCAGTAGCACCAGAATTGCGGACGGCAAAACGCTCACCAGCCTTTCCGCGTGCAAATAATTCGCCTGAAGTTGCTCCGTAAAGTGCCACATTACCAATAATTATATTTTGTTCGGGAACGAACGTTGAGTTTGAGAATGGATAGATAGCCAATCTTGCGCCTGATAAACCTTTACCAACGTAATCATTGGCTTCGCCTTCAAGCGAAAGCGTAACGCCCCTGGTGTTGAAAGCGCCAAAACTTTGCCCGGCAGAACCAACAAATTTGAAGTTAATTGTATCTGGTGGAAGTCCGGCGCCTAAATGCACCTTCGATATCTCATTTGATAACATGGTACCCAGCGCACGGTCTGTATTTTTCACCTCAAAGCTTGCGAAAATTGGTTCATTATGGTCTATCGCGGGCTTAGCGGCAGCAATAAGCTGATGATCCAAAACATTTTCAAGTCCGTGGTCCTGACTTTCGGTATTAAATAACGGCAATCCGTTTTCTTCAGCTTTAAATAAAATTGGAGATAAATCCAGATATTTTAGTTTCCAGTCTTCAGCAGGCAACTCGCGTACTTTCAAAATATCTGCCTGGCCAACCATTTCGTTAACGCTTCTAAAGCCAAGTTCGGCCATTATTTCACGTAACTCTTCCGCTAAGAAATGGAATAAGTTAACCACATGATCTGCATCTCCTGTAAATAACTTTCTCAGTTCAGGATCTTGGGTTGCAACACCAACCGGACAAGTATTTAGATGACATTTGCGCATCATGATACAGCCTGCAGTAACCAAGGCGGCCGTGGCCACGCCAAATTCTTCGGCGCCAAGCAGCGCTGCAATTGCAATGTCTCTACCTGTTTTTAGTTGCCCATCGGTTTGCAGTACGATTCGGTTACGCAGCTTATTTTTCACCAATGTTTGATGCGCCTCTGCCAAACCAAGTTCCCATGGTAAACCAGCGTGTTGAATAGAAGTAAGTGGCGAAGCACCTGTTCCACCGTCAAAACCCGAAACCAGAATCACATCTGCGTGGGCTTTTGCCACGCCTGCAGCGATGGTTCCAACACCCGCTTTTGAAACTAGTTTAACGTTAATCCTGGCCGCACGATTAGCATTTTTTAAATCAAAAATTAATTGTGCCAAATCTTCGATTGAATAAATATCGTGGTGTGGCGGTGGAGAAATTAAGCCAACGCCAGGCGTTGAATGACGAACTTTTGCAATCCAATCGTCTACTTTATGTCCCGGTAATTGTCCGCCTTCGCCAGGTTTTGCACCTTGGGCCATTTTAATCTGCAATTCATCAGCGTTGGTTAAGTAATAACTGGTTACCCCGAAACGTGCTGATGCAACTTGCTTAATCGCAGACCGCATGCTGTCGCCATTTGGCAATTTTGTATAGCGCATTTCATCCTCACCACCTTCACCAGTATTACTTTTTCCGCCAATGCGGTTCATTGCAATTGCTAAAGTGGAATGTGCCTCGTGAGAAATGGACCCGAACGACATTGCTCCTGTTGCAAATCGCTTTAAAATCTCCGTTGTAGATTCAACTTCATTTAAGGGCACAGACGTGCGACTGTAATTAAACTCGAACAAACCACGAATCGTGTAAGCCTGCTGTGTTTGCTCGTTCACGAGTTTCGAATACTGTTTAAAAATATTGTAATCGTTTTTACGCGTTGCGTTTTGCAGCAAATGAATGGTTTGCGGGTTAAACAAATGCGCTTCGCCACGGCGGCGGAATTTATAAGTGCCGCCGGCAGGCAATAAATTTTCTGTTTGCGTTGCCGGACCAAAACTACGGTGATGTTTAACCAGTGTTTCTTTCGCAATTTCATCCAGCCCTAAACCGCCGATTCGGGAAACTGCACCTGTGAAATAGGTATTAACCACCTGTTTGTTTAAGCCTAAGATTTCGAAAATCTGAGCACCCTGATAAGACTGGAGGGTGGAAATGCCCATCTTCGAAAAGATTTTCAGCAAGCCACTATTCACGGCATAAATGTAATTTTTAGTTAACTGCTCAGCCGATAATCCAGATTCGCTTTGGAAACCATTTATCGTTTCTAAAGCCAGATAAGGGTTAATAGCAGTTACGCCAAAACCCAGCAAGGTCGCGAAGTGATGGACCTCCCAAATATCTCCACCTTCGATTACGATACCCACAGCACCACGATAACCTTTACGGATCAAGTGATGATGTACAGCTGAAACCGCTAATAAAGATGGCATTGCAGCATGTTCCGAATCGATTGCCCTATCGGTTAGAACAATAACCTGAAAGCCATCTTCAACAGCATCAACGGCATAACGACATAAGCGATCTAATGCTTTTGCCATAGCGCCGGGCTTTCCATCCGCCCTAAAATATGTTTGTAAAGTTTTAGCCTGAAAAACGCCTGTATCAATACTTCTAAGTTTTTCAAGTTCCTGGTTGGTTAATATCGGATGCTTAATTGCTACACAATGTGATTGTAGTGGGTTTTCTTCCAATAGATTACCATTGCTTCCCATAAAACTGGCCAAACTCATCACTACTTTTTCGCGGATTGGGTCGATTGGTGGGTTGGTAACCTGGGCAAAAAGCTGCTTAAAGTAGTTTGATAGGTGTTGCGGCCGCTTAGATAAAATTGCTAACGGTGTATCGGTTCCCATCGAACCAATTGGTTCTTTTGCTTCGATAGCCATCGGTTTAAGCAACAGATCGATATCTTCCCTGCTGTAACCAAAAACCTGCTGATATTTAAAAATCGATTCTTCGGATAAGCCTGTAAACATTACACGTGGCTCTGGTAACTCTTCTAAACGAATTTGATATTGATTTATCCAATCGGCATAAGGGCTTTTACCACAAACCTGAGTTTTAATTTCTTCATCGCTGATAATACGGCCCTGTTCCATATCTACAACAAACATTTTGCCCGGTGTTAATCGCCCTTTCTCAATAATTGTACTTTGGTCAATCGCTAAAGCCCCGGCTTCAGAGCCCATAATAACGCGGTCGTCGGAAGTTATTGCATAGCGGGACGGACGCAGGCCGTTGCGGTCTAACGTTGCGCCAATCAACTTACCATCGGTAAAGGCAATCGCCGCTGGTCCATCCCAAGGCTCCATTAAAGTAGCATGAAATTCGTAAAATGCCCGCTTCACCGGGTCCATATCTTCATTTCCATCCCATGCTTCCGGTACAAGCATCATTAGCACATGCGGCAGCGTTCTGCCTGCATGAAGTAATAGTTCAATAACATTATCTAAACAGCCTGAATCTGAATTGGTTTCATCGATTACAGGGAGTAACATATCCAACTCTTCGGGGGTAAAATATGCCGAGGCAAAAGATTTAACGCCGGCTCTGAACCAGTTTAAATTTCCCTGTAAAGTATTTATCTCACCATTATGCGCTATAAAACGGAATGGCTGTGCAAGCCTCCAGGAAGGAAAAGTGTTGGTAGCAAAACGTGAATGGACAAGTCCTAGCGCAGAAACAACCCGCTTATCACTTAAATCAGTAAAATAAGTGCGCACCTGCAGTGATGTCAACTGCCCTTTATAAATGATGGTTTGCGCAGAGAGGGAAACAATATAAAAATCTTTACCACCGTGAACGGTGTTGGTGATTAACTTTATCAGGTAGTTTTTAAAGATGTAAAGTTTTCGTTCAAAATCTGCACCTGGATTAACTGCGTAAGGACGGGCAATAAATACCTGTTCAATTTCCGGTTCTACCGAAAGCGCCATATTTCCGATGTCATTGGTATCGGTTTCTACCTTTCTAAAACCTAAAATTTCCAGTCCAAGTTTCTCTGCTGCACGATATATAAGCTCTCTGCATTCTTCTCTTGAACGAATATCTTTTGGCATAAAAAGCATGCCGACACCATAGTTATCGGTTGCTGGAAGGCTAAAGCCCGCTTTCAGGCACTCGTCGTAAAAAAATTCGTGAGGAATCTGAATCATAATACCTGCACCATCGCCTGTATTTGGTTCGGCCCCACATGCCCCTCTATGATCTAGATTCTCTAAAATAGTAAGTGCATCGGAGATTATTTGATGCGATTTTCGCCCTTTCACATGCGCAACAAACCCGATGCCGCAGGCGTCGTGTTCAAATTGCGCATTGTACAATCCACTGTTTGGTTCCATTCTTTGCTCGTTAGTTGTTAGTGTATAGGAAACACTAAGATACAAAAAAGAAAGACCAAATTACAGGATTGACACCATTTTTAGAATAATTTTAGCCATAAAGCAATAATAACTAACTAAATTAAAATTTCGATAACGATGAACCCGATAAATTAACAAAATCATAAAGCCGATATTTATTTAAAATCGTTCTAAAAATCAATTTTAAAACCTAAACCGATTTACATCTATATTTAATAATGAATGTAAATTTTATAAATGAATAAAATTTACATATTAATATTTTCGTTTGCTCCTGTAATTTCTGTTATCGCATCAGAAAACGAATTTTATCAATTTACTAATCAATGATATAGCATTAATGACTAAAAAATTAGAAAAATGCATTTTGCGGAACAACATCTTTTTCTACCTTTGTGGCGGGCAAGTCTTTTACGACCAGCTCCCTTTGAACTCCCCCAGGGTGGGAACGCAGCAAGGGTAGAAGGTTGTAGCGGTGCGATAGAAGGTGCTTGCCCTTTTTTTTCTTTTCCCTTAATCCCCTGAAGGGGGAATTAAATTCTTCAGGGTTGAATCATAAACTCAAATATTTAAGAATTTATAACCATGAAATTTTTTATCGACACAGCAAACCTTGATCAAATCAGGGAAGCACAAGATTTAGGCATTTTAGATGGCGTAACTACTAACCCTAGCTTAATGGCTAAAGAAGGTATTACGGGTGATGAGAATGTAATTAACCACTACAAAGCGATTTGTGATATTGTTGACAATAACGTTAGCGCTGAGGTAATTTCGACAACTTTCGACGAAATTGTTAAAGAGGGCGAAGCTCTTGCGGCACTTAACCCGAAAATCGTTGTGAAAGTTCCAATGATTAAAGATGGTGTTAAAGCGATAAAATACTTTTCATCAAAAGGAATAAAAACAAATTGCACACTAATTTTTTCAGCTGGTCAGGCGTTACTGGCAGCGAAAGCCGGTGCAACCTACGTTTCGCCATTTTTAGGTCGTTTAGACGATATTTCGAGTGATGGACTTGTACTTATTGAAGACATCAGAACAATTTTTGATAACTACGGTTACGAAACTCAAATTTTAGCTGCCTCAATCCGCGGACCGTTACACATTGTAAACTGCGCAAAATTGGGTGCCGACGTTATTACAGCACCTTTAGCTGCAATTGTTGGCTTGTTGAAACACCCGCTAACGGATAGCGGTTTGGCTACCTTCCTGGCCGACCACGCTAAGGCGGCCGGTAAATAACTAAATACAATATTTCAAAAAAATGCCTTAAGCTATAAAGTTTAAGGCATTTTTTTTATCTTACTTTTACGAAGCTAGTACGTTCTTCACGGTTTCGTAATCAATTTGCTCATCAGGCTCAATCAAGATTCCCTTAACCCCTGCCCCATTTGCGGCCTCAAGATCCCTTGGCTTATCGCCTATCATAACCGATAATTTCGGGTCGATATCATACATATCTATCGCATCTAAAATCATCCCCGATTTAGGTTTACGGCATTTGCATTCGCCGCCAACTGTTGGGTGGTGCGGGCAATAATAAAAGCCGGCAATATCTGCGCCTTTTGCTACAAAAGCATTTCTTAGCATTTGGTGCATAATGGCCAGCTCCTGTTCAGTATATCGCTTTAACGCAATGCCACCCTGGTTTGTGATAACAATTAACAGATAGCCTTCATCATAAAATCTTTTCAGAACCGGAATCTGGTAATCTAATATTTTAAAATCTTCAACGCGACAGATGTAATCGTATATTTCGTGATTCAGAACGCCGTCACGGTCGAGAAAAATAGCTTTGTTCATTTATGGATTGTGATTTATAAACATAACCGGGTTTAACCGATTCGTGTTGTAAATAATTGCTCAAATTAACTGAAAATTACCCGCAATGGAAAATCTCAGCAAATCTATCATGCCTTTTTACCAAGTTTATAACCACTCACAGCAAAATACAAAATGAACAGATATGCCGGAATCATAATTATGTATGCTTGCTGCGCACTTCCAATTTTTTCTGATACATAACCGTAAATTGGTGGCAGTATTGCGCCACCCACAATGGCCATAACGAGCAAAGCGGAGCCCATTTTTGTAAATTTGCCCAATCCATCAATTGCCATAGGAAAAATTGCCGGCCACATTACCGAATTGGAAAAGCCCAGGAGTGCAAAAATCCACACTGCCGGGTGACTAGGAATCTGCATGATATAACCAGCTAAATTTAAACTCACAAAATCAGGGTTTGATTTTATCACCATCACTAAAACGACAAGGAGTATGCTGAGTACACAGGAAATTACAAGAGCGTTTCGTTGTGAAATAAGCTTTGGAATCGATACTATGCCAACGGTATAGCCAAGCAGCAAGCCATAACCGGTGTAAGTTGCGAAACTTTTAGACACATCAAGCGAATAACCCAAATGCGTACCAAATGCAGCGAAAGTATCGTAACTAATCACCTCCATGCCAACATAGAAAAACAACGCCAGTACGCCAATTATTAAATGTGGAAAATTCAGAACCGTTTTTTCCTTAACGCCTTTAAAACTACTCTGCGAATGGCCTTCAAGAATTAATGAGTCGTCTGCTTCGTCAACTGCCGGAAGTTTAATAACCAGCAATAGTATACCCACCAGCGCAAAAGATGCTGCAATAACGATATAAGGCACAACAACTTTTTCAGCAAGTTGATTAAGGGCTAGATTCTTTGCCGCATCATTCATCGTTTTCAAACTTGCCTCAAAAGCATCGCTATCTTTCAGTATGATGCTGCCCAAAGCATAAACCGCCATAATACCCGCGATTTTATTACAAATACCCAGGATGCTGATTCTTTTGGCAGCACTTTCCTTTGGCCCAATTGCCGCAGCGTAGGGATTTGATGCAGTTTGAAGTAAAGCCAAACCGCTTCCAATTACAAATAACCCAATTAAAAATGTTGGGAAACTTCTTGAATATGCTGCAGGGATAAAGATCGCGGCGCCAAGAGCCATAACAAACAAACCGACCGACATGCCGTTTTTGAAGCCGGTAAATTTTAAGACATAGGATGAGGGAATAGACATTACAAAATAAGCTGCAAAGAAAGCAGAAGCCACATAATATGATTCGGTACTTGTAAGCTGACAAGCGATTTTTAAGTAAGGGATGAGCTGGCTATTGGCCCAGGTGATGAAGCCGAAAATGAAAAACAGAATGCAGATAATAAATAGTGCAAAGCCATAGTTCTGATCTTTTTGAGTAGTTGACATGAATTGTTTGGTTTGGTTGATGCCGCCAAACTAAACAAATAATTCATCTTTTTAAGCATCAAACGTTTGCGTGATTTACACTTCAAAACCAGCATGGGTTGACCAGTTAAAATTGGAGACAAACGAAAAAGGGTTAACTAATATGGTGTGGGAAGGTAAATTCAATTAAAAAACAGTTTGAAGGTGCCGCGAACAATTTCAAATTAATGCCTTCTATACCGGAAATTTTAGTCAAAATAAATTAATTGCCCTATAAATCAGTAATGTAGAATATTTCACTGTTTTTTATTTGCACCAGATACATCATAACCCTATATTTGCACCACTTTAAAGGAAACGATTAAACGTCTCATTTAAATTGATTCCGTAGCTCAGCTGGTAGAGCATTACACTTTTAATGTAGTGGTCCTGGGTTCGAATCCCAGCGGGATCACACCAAAGACTATCAAAACGTATAAAACCCTGCAATCGCACGATTAGCAGGGTTTTACTTTTAGGGATAAGTTCATTTGAAAATTCTCCAACAGAAAAAGTATGGTTGCTGACGAATCCGCTTATGCCAACTTGCTGCCCAAATCCTTCCCTCAATTAACGGTAAATTATATCACTTTTTCCCGCTGTTTTTAGCAGCTGAAAGAACCGAAAGTATTTTATAAAAGATTTCATTGTTTTGATAGACACCTTTGAACATCGCAGATTTAGGCCCGTAAGCAAAAACAGGTACCATAATGTTGGTATGATCGTCCGTACTAAAGTGTCCGGTTATCTGCCCGTTTCGCGTATCTGCATCTAAAAGAGTCAGGCCACCGGTTTCATGGTCGGCAGTAACAATAACGAGCGTTTCGCCGTCTCTATCTGCAAAACGGAGTGCAGCTTCAATCGTTTTATCAAAGTCGTGCATTTCGGTAACTACAACAGGCAAATCGTTTGAATGGCCACCATGATCAATTTGCGCTGCTTCAGCCATAATGAAAAAGCCATTTTTATTTTCGCCTAAAATTTCGATGGTTTTATTAAGTGATTGCTTCAAAACATCACCACGGCCTTTCAATACCGGGACTGTAGCTTCTTTGGGCAACAAAACCAACTGTTTGCCAGCTACCTGCTGAACAAAACTTTCCAAATCTGTACTTAGCTTGAAACCAGATTTAGCTAGTTTATCCATCAAACTATTGTCTTTGTTTTTTAAAAAAACATCCTGGTTAGAACCGACTAGAACAGAAACCTTCGATTGCTGAAGGTCTGCAGCAATAGCGTTGCTCATTGTCCGCTCTGTCTGGTGCGCATAAAAGGCTGCCGGAGTTGCATCGGTGATGTCGCCAACGCTGATAATGCCGCTCTTCATTCCAAAATGGGCAAGGGTATCTACCATATTGGTTAGTCTTTGCTCGTTCGCATCCATGCCAATAAAACGGTTATTCGTCTTTTTACCGGTAGCCATCGCCGTGGCGCCAGCTGCCGAATCGGTGTTATCAGAATTGGCGGCGGCCGTTTCTGAGAAGCCAATACTTTTGAACCTGCTTAAATTTAAATCGCCATGGTTAGCTATCAAACCTGCATGAATTTGTGCCAGCCCCATTCCATCTCCAATTAATAAAATAACGTTTTTAACGCGACTGTTTTTATCATCACTTCGATAGCTCGGTGTATAAACCGGATATGGCTGTGGGTTGGTGTAACTGAGTTTTTGTTGGTTGCTGTAAAATTCTGCAAGCTTTTCCGGATGGTCGGTATTTAGCCAATCGGCACCAAGGCGACTTAATACCAGCCAGGTATTCGGATTGTCAGCTGTTCCCCAAAAGCGAAAAGGCTTTCCAGCCTCGTGCGCAGCAGTTAACACTTGTTTTAACTTTGCGTAATCTGTTGGTGTTGGCACACCTTTCCCATTCCAAACGGTATATTTTTTAATGTCCTGGCTTATCATTGCAACCCGCTTCAATTGCTCGGCGGTATACTTTGTTTCGGGCCGACCATCGAAATAAATAAATGGAGGCCAGTTTTCAAAGTCGGCAGGTAAAGGCATATCTCCGCTAATCACAATCCTAATTGCGTTTTCATTTTTTTCAGCATTGAAAACATCACCAAATGGCGCTAACTCACTTATCAGTTTTTTCAATACATTTTGATGATCCTGTTTAACGTCTATCACCAACTGAAGTTTCTGCGCTGTATTTTTAAATGCATGGTTTCCGTTATCCTTGTAAAGTTCTGCAAGTGGCGACAAATACAACTTAGTTAGCGTTTTGCCCGCTTTAATTTCAGCAGGTTCATGAGCTACCGATAGCTCATTGTCTTTTAAAAATACGTCGGCCTCGATAGAGCCCATGCCCGAATAGTAAGCCTGGAGAAGCGGAATATTCTGATGATAATCGTTGTGACTATGCCCATGCTTAACCTTAATTGTTTGTGCGCTGCTTACTGCCGCAAACAGAAAAAGTACAACCAAACATGGTAAGAAAGAAAGTTTCATTAGTTTTTGTATTAAAAGAAATAGATATTATGGCAAAACAAGGCGTTTTTAAGCCTGTTCGGCTTAAAACTTTGGATCAAAGTTAAAGTAAATTGGGTTTGAAAGCGCCACCATCTTTTCACTTAACGACATTGATTTTGGCACCTGCGGATAAGCCGTATTTTGTCCCTCAACAGTAACTCGGTAGTAGGTACGGCCTTTTAGTTCTGGTGTATCCGTGAATTTGACAGCTGGAACTTTACCTTTTACCTGGAAAGCATTTAATTTTCTACCGTTTTTAATTATCGTTATCGTATACGTTTCATCTGGCAGTGAGTTGCCTGATAATTGCACTTGAAAATTAATTTGTTTACCGTTCGAAACCGCATTATCCCCCATCATCATTTCAAAATTTCCGTCATTATTCGCATCGGCATAAAATTCGACACGCGGTGAAAATGGATTTGAACTCACCGAGACCTTTCCATGATTTAATGCATCGATTACCGACGCCAAATCCCTGCGTTTTGCAAAAACCAAGGTCGTCGGCGTTCCAACATAATTATATTCAGCTTGTGGCGTATTTGATGTGGGTTGCTCTGTTCCGGTTGGCTTACCGTGGTGTGCATCACTCCCACCTCTTCCTGTCATCATCCTTCCTGAAGAAAGCATATCATCCCATGTCATGATAGCGTTGGCGTTCTTTGCCCAAACAGCAGAATTCCAAACCTCTATCGACTGTATCAAGTCATAAGAAAATCCAAAATTATCTTTACCGCTGGGATGATTTGCCGACAAGTGTACGCCGAGTGAATTTTTAACCTTCAAGATATTAACGTCCCTCGCATCTCTGATGTCATACAAACGCTGGTGGTTGTAAGGCTTGTCGGAAAACACATTGCCATGCCCCCGTGTGGTGGTCCATTCCGCACCGAATAATAGTAGCAGAGAATCTGATTTAAATTCAGGATCGGCCCAGGTGTGATGCGCAACATCACCATTTACATGATTATCATGATCTGTAATGCACAAATAATCCATGCCTACCGATTTCGAAAAATTAATAATTTTAGCCACAGAATTATTTGAGGATTCGGTGCTGTGCCTGGAGTGTACGTGTAAATCCCCTTTAAGCCAAAGCCCATTAGGATTTGTAATTTTCGGAGGATTGGTTACTTCCTGACTAATTCCATCTTCAATACTTACGAAAAATAGTGCAATCGTAATGAATGAAATGTATATAAATTTAGAATACATTATGTCTGATTCTTTTTAAGATGCCCTTCCAAAGGCTGGAAAACATCAATTAATTTCTTCTATATCGTTGAAGATTTCACGATGAAACTTTCCGGCATTTCAGCAGCTTTAAGCATAAAGTTATGAAGTTCGTAGTTCTTTATAAATGGTTTAAGATTTTCTGCTCCCGGCCCAAACATCGTTAGTTCTACATAATCACCGGTATGGTTCATGCCAGCCCACTGAACATCTGTATATTTCCCCAGAATTTTTCCATATTCATAAAATGGTAAATTCGATTCATTGTAAAGCTGCCCGGGAACAATTTCCTTAAAATGCACTAACAACGACTTTACGTCGTCTGGTTTCATCTCAAAACCCTGGTTTTCTTTTATCAAATCTATTATTTTTTGCTCTCCAAAAGATTGATTAAGCTGAGCCAGTAACCAGGTATTGCTGTGTTTAAAGTTTTGAAGGGAATCGAATTTTTTAGTGGCTTCATCGGCATAGAATAAACCCGGATTTGAGTTGCCGTGGTCTGTGGTAATGATAACCAGTGTTTCTCCATCTTTTTCAGCAAATTCTATTACTTTTCCAACAGCCTCATCAAAAGCAAGCTGATCGAAAATTAATCCGCTAACATCATTGGAATGCGCTGCCCAATCCACCTTTCCGCCTTCAACCTGCAATGCAAAACCATCTTTATTGTCTTTCATCAATTCTATGGCCTTCATGGTCATCTCTGCTAAAGTTGGTGTCGACTTCATTAGCGCCTGATCATGCATCCGGTCCACTTCATAAGGCAATCCATCTTCTGCAAATAAACCTAAAACAGGCTTGGATTTATCCAGCGCCAGCATCTCATCTCTGTTTTCGGCAACTTTGTAACCAGCCGTCAAATATTTTGGAATCAGGTTGCCACCGGCCCTTTTTTCGCCAAAATACTTGTGCCCGCCGCCCATCATCACATCAAATTTTAAATTCAGATACATCTCTGCAATAACATCCTGTCCGCCCCGGTTATCAATATTAATGCAAAAACCGGCAGGAGTTGCATGTGTAACCGGCACTGTGGTTACGCAGCCTACCTTTTTACCTTTCTCTTTAAATTTTTGAAGAATTGGCTGAGGCTTCTCGCCATTTACACCCACATTAAGTGCGCCGTTTCTTACCCTAATACCTCCACCCCATGATGAACTTGCAGCGGCAGAATCGGTAACGAGCGAACTTGCCGAAGCGGTGTCCATTAAGGCACGAACAGCTTTATTATCCCGGTACAAACCAAGCCATTTACTGCTCTTACCCAAAATACGGTTTGAGTACAAATCTGCCATATTTAATGTGCCAATGCTCATGCCATCGCTAACCATCATAATGATGTTTTTTGCTTTTTTATTATGCGAAAGTTGCTTTGCCGCAATATCATTTAAGCCAATAAAGGGCAAGCCCAATCCAGTTAGCAAACTGCCTTTTAATAACGATCGTCTGTTCATGTTCTCTATCTTTTAAATAATGGGTTTGCTCTAAAATATTTTCCATCAGCAAAGCTGATTACATATTCTGATGGAAAATGCGTGCTCTTTTTATAATAGTCGGTTGTAATAATTTGAGCGTCTGAATTGCAGGCTGCTTCAAAATCCCTGCGATCATTTGTCCTGGCCTGTTTTGTATCTGCGTCAGCTCGGGTTCTGATGATGTACCCTTTACGAACTAAATTTGGAATTTGCTCATCAAAGGGATTATTTCTAATCATAAGCGCAGCCTCCGGGGTGCCGGCTTCGGCATTTGCAAACATTGTTCTTCCTTTTAGCGACGGATGATCTTTTATGTAGGTGCTTAGTTTTCTTCCTTTAGCATCAAGAATAAAAAGGAATTTGCCTTTCGCCTCACTCATTTTGGGCCAGTTTTTAGCAAGAACCGCTGCTTCCAGGGATTTGTAATTTTCACGAATTAAATCAGGATTCAAAACGTGACCTTTACCCAGATTTGCCATAATAACAGAATCCAACTCATCGAAAGTTTTTCCTGTGAACATTTCCGGTTGTGTAAACCCTTTTCTTTTTATCGAATCGTCTTTAACTTCAAGCGTAATAAACACCGGACTGTGTTCAGGATTAGCTTCCGACCATTTTCTAAGCTGCTGCAAGGCAATTGCCAAAGTAAGTGCCGACGACCTGAAATCAAGATCAGGGACATGCAGAACCTTAAATCCCGGCTTTTCCATTTCGCCATCTTTATCAAACGCTGGCTGTCCTTTTACACGCTCAAAGCCCGCGGGATGAGCATATTTTCCACCTTTAGCATCGGCATATACATCAATTTCGAGATTTCTTAAACCCATTTCCAACTGCTCCGGCATTGGAATATGATCATAATCCAGGCTGTTGGCAGCCACTGTATCCTGCGCTTTCAAAACATTAAACAGCGCAGGATTAATGGCTTGTTTATAACTGTTATGTGAGCCGATAACTTGTATCTGGTTTATCGGTAAATCTTCCTTTTTCGCTATTAAGGCAATTGCAGGCAGCACCAGCAATAAACCAACACAAGTAATCAATCTCATAGTTGAAGTTTAAAAATATTAGTAGCCAGGATTTTGTTTCAGGTTTGAATTAAGCTTAAGCTCGTTTGCTGGAATTGGATAAATTCTTCTGGTAACGTCTTTATTCATAAATAGTACATCATTTGGAAGTGGATATTCAGTTTCGAATTGTCCGAAACGGATTAAGTCATTCCTTCTCCAGGCCTCCCAGCTAAACTCACGTGCCCGCTCATCAAGCAAAGTACTTAAAGTTACTGTTGATGCGCTCGCAGCGCCGGCACGGTTTCGCACTTTATTTACCAATACCATAGGCGTTTGAAGTTCACCATTTACTGTAGTTGCTGTTGCACCTCTTAAAATGGCTTCCGCTTTCATCAACATTACATCGGCAAGGCGTAGAAGTGGCATGTCGTTGCCGTTTAACCTGGTTGCCTGGATGGCATTTACATCTGGCCAGTATTTTACCGAACGCACACCCTTTGCCTGGTCGGCAACTGTGTTGCCTAAATCCATAGGTTTACCGGGTTTCAGAATTAAATCTGGCGTAATTTCTATTTGATTTGTTGTACCAGCTACTAAAATCGGCTTCGTTAAATCTGGCTTGCGATTTGCATCTGGCGCATATTGCTTACCGATTAACCAGAAACTGTTGCGAATATCATTGGCTAAATTAAAGCGGTTATAATATTCTGGTGTGGTGCTCATTGCAATACTAAAACCAACGTTTATGCCGTAAGCTGCCGCCAGCGCCGGGTAAAAACCAAACCTTGTGATCTGATTTCCAGGAATCTGCTGATCGTATGGAACTGCAAAAATTGTTTCGTTTATTTGCGGACCGTTATTAACATCAAATATATCGCTGTATTTTGTATCTAGCACATAATTGCTGTTTTTCAAAATGTTATCAGCCATTACCACAGCATCCTGGTATCTTGGTTTTCCGGTGTATACTTCTGCATTTAAATACATTTTTTCGAGCAAAGCATAAGCCATTGCCTGTGTCGGCCTGCCATAAACCAAAACCCGGTTATTATTATCTTTTACAGGAAGCTGGGCAACCACGGCCAGAAGTTCTTTCTCAATAAAATCAAATACCTTATCGCGTGATTGGTTGCCTGGAAGCGTGCTTACAGGAAATGAATCAATAATCGGGACATTACCATATAAATCCATCATAAAATAATAATACAAGACCCGCATGGCCTTTACTTCGGCTAAACTACTTGCTTTTGAAGCAGCCGAAACTGATGATTCATTGGTTAGGTTGATTAAACGGTTACAGTTATTAATGCCGCCAAAACCCCATTGCCAAATGTCCCTAACGTTAGGGTGGTCTATTGTCCAGGTGTGGTAATGAAGCTGACGATACTGGCCGCCATCATCAAAGTTACCATCCCGGGCCGGAATAATTGCCGCATCGGTAGAAAGCTCCTGCATTCTCCAGTAAGGTACGCCATATTGCGACGAAAGGTTGGAATACATCGTGCCATAAAGTGCTGCATAATCTGAATTGGTATATGGAAAATTATCTTTCACATACTGCGATTCTACATCGACGTCTAATTTGCTACACGATTCGAAAATCATTAAACAAGCAAGAATATTAAACAGAATAATATATTTTTTCATTTTTGTATTTTTTAGAATGATGCACTTACACCGAAGCTGAAAGTTCTTGTTTTTGGATAATAGTTATTGTTATCAATTCCCGGCGTTAAACCACCAATATTAATTTCGGGGTCGATACCGCTGTAATTTGTAATTACAAACAGATTGTTTGCAGTAACATAGAGCCTTACCGCTTTAATTGAAGGTGTTTTAGGTTTTATGGTGTAGCCAAGTGTTGCATTGTCTAAGCGCAGGTAAGAACCACTTTCAAGAAAACGATCAGAAATCAGGTAAGCATTTATATCGTTGAACGATTCGCCAACAGTAAATCTTGGTATATTTTGCAGCTTTGCATCAGCAGGATTATTTAACGAAGCTGCTGTAGCATTCAAAATTTTGTTTCCCAATACTCCGCGAACTAAAAAGTTTAAATCCCAGTTCTTGTAGCTGAAACTGTTGGCCCAGCCATAAATTAATTTCGGTTGTGCATCGCCAGCAATTTTTGCATCGGTTGTTAAAGGTTGTGTAGCAATGGTTTGTCCGGCAGCATTTATGTATGTACTCACGCCTGCAGCATTTTTACCAGCATAATTCCATAAATTAAATGTACCCAGCGCAAAGCCAGGCTGAATTAGCTGACTGTAGTTTCCAGATTGTCCTTTTCCACCTAACTGTGCTGTTTGAATGGCAGCAATTTTATAAAAATCATCAGACAGCGTCTGAACAACGTTTTTATTGTGTGCGATATTTGGCGAAGTTGTCCACCTGAAGTTATTGGTTTTCAAAGCAACTGCATTTAATGAAAGCTCGATACCAGTGTTTTTAATTTTACCTACGTTGGCGGTAATAGTTGGAAGGAAAAACTGAGTGGTAGAAACCTCGTAACGGTCGTAGATTAAATCGGAGGTTTGTTTAACATAAAAATCTAAGGAACCGGTAATCCTGTCTTTGAATAGACCGAAATCTAAACCAATGTTTGTGGTTGCAGTACTCTCCCATTTCAAATCGGGGTTTTCATTTCTTACCGGCCCAATTGCATTACTGATGTTTCCGTTATTCAGGAATTTGTTACTGCCTGAAAGCGTTCCATAAATTAGTAAAGATGAAAACGCATCAAAGCCCAGGCTGTTACCTGATACACCGTAGCCTGCACGAAGTTTTAAATCACTGATTACCGGAACCGCCTGCATAAAATCTTCACTGATGATTCTCCATCCTGCAGAAACTGCCGGAAATAAACCCCAACGATTGTTTCTTCCGAAAGCCGAGGAACCATCATCCCTTAACGATGCCTGGAACAAATACCGCTCATTATAGTTGTACTGAACCCTGCCGTAGTAAGATATCAACCTCAACGTAGAAATTGGCGCATTGTTAAACGCAATTTGCGATAGTAAAGTTGGGTTAGAGAGAAAAAGGTTGTTATAACCTAAGTTATCATTAGAAAAATTTTGTGTCGTTACACCAAAGCCATCATTGGTTCTGTCTTCCTGCCAGGAGTAACCACCAAGTAGTTTTAAACTGTGTTTTCCAAAGGTTTTATCGTAGTTAAAATAGCCTTCCAACGCCTGACTTTTATTCAGCACATCGATTTTTTGTGCCTGGCCGTTAACACCTCTGGCCAAACCAGATTGGCTGTTCAGGTAGGTGCTGTAATTATTCTGGTCTCTTTGTGATGAAACGCTTGCTGTAAATTTCAAACCATCGATAATGTTTACCTGGGCCATTCCATTAATTAACGTTTTATTGTTCAGGTTAGCAATTGCATTATTATCTACAATTGATAAGGGGTTTCTCGTTCCACTTCCGGTACGGTTGTAGTTTTCCTTGTAAGTACCATCAGTATTAAAAGGACTAACCGTTGGCAAATAGAAAAGCATATTTGGCAAGGCCTGAGATTGGTAAATGTCTGAACTTTTCGAATTACTGTTGGTAATCGTTAAGCCTAACTTCAATCTATCATTAAAAAACTTTTGATTGAGGTAAGCCCGAACTACAGTTCTTTTTAACGATGTATTTTTTAAAATGCCTTTGTTGTCGAGGTAGTTTACACTTGCACCATAATCTGATGATTGTCCGGCGCCCCCGTAAGACAAGTTGTGGTTTTGCGAATAGCCTGTGCGCTCCACCAGCGATTGCCAGTTCGTATCAGAACCATCATCATCAACCGCATTTAAGGTTTGTTTGTTATCGGCTAAATATTGTCTCAGCTCGGGTGCTGAAAGCATGTCGTACTTTTTTGAAACTTTTTCTACGGCGGCATAACCACTATATGATAAGCGGGCCTGTCCGTTTTTGGACCTTTTGGTGGTAACGATTATAACGCCGTTTGCTGCTCTCGAACCATAAATTGCTGTAGAAGATGCATCTTTCAGAATGTCGATATTTTCGATATCGGAAGGTGCAAGCAAATCGATTGAAGCACCCGGAACGCCATCAATAACATAGAATGGTTCCTGTGCGGCTCCTTCTCTTAAGGTAGAGGGACCACGCAAAATGGTTGATGGCTTTGCATTTGGGTCGCCACTTTTTGTAACGTTTAAGCCAGCAACTTTTCCTTGTAACAATTGCGCCGGATTGACCAACACACCCTGATTAAATTCTTCGGCTTTAATGGAAGTAACGGCGCCGGTTAAATCTTTCTTATTCGCCGTACCGTAACCGATAACAACCACATCTTTCAAAGTTTGATTGTCGGGCATCAGCGTTACATTAATCGTTGTCTGGTTTCCAACTGCAATTTCTTTTGTTAATCCACCTAGCATAGAATAGGTAATAACATCTGTACTTTTTGCCTGAATGTTGTAAATACCATCTGCATTTGTAGAGGTCCCGCTGTTGCTTCCCTTAATCCGAATGGTTACGCCAGGAACAGCCTGATTGCTTTCATCAACAACCTTACCGGTAACATTTTTTACGTTTTGTGCAAAAAGACTAAATGAAAGGAAAAATAACAATGCGGTAAAACATTGCCATTTTGCAATAAAAGACAAATAATGGAATTTGTAGTTTTGTTTCATGAATGATTTGTTATGAATGTTTGGATTACGCAGTTGAGCATACCGTAGATGAAATGCTCGTTGCGCCACAAAGATCACCTGGATGCGTTAGCAATTTGGTTAGCCAGGGTTATTAAATTGTTAAAATAACCGAGCTATTTAAATTGAATATTAAGAGAATAGGCATTTAAGAATCGAAACCGAATATTAACTTAACATGTACCACATATGGTTAAATTAAAATGCGTTTTCCGCATTGCGGATATTAAATTCCAATAAAAAAGGAGGCACAAAGGTGACTCCTTAGTATGCAGGCAGAAGTTTGTTAATGCTTTATTTTGAATTGCTTTAGCCCTTTAATTAATCGCTATATCGCTCGGTTAACAATTCAGCACCATCTGAAATCAGTTGCTGTGTAAGCCAGCTTTTTTCAAATAAATGAGTAAATCACTTGGCCTGTCTGTTTGCAAAATTGATGGCTTTTTTTCAATTAGCCAACCCCAGCTTTCCTTTTTCTGGTTTTGCTCAACAGCCCGGTCATCATCATGTCCACCATTAAGTGATGGCCAAAGACTGTTTAACCAAACAACCTGTTTCTTGGCAATTTGTGGTATTGCATTAATGCTTTCAAGAGAATCAGTATCAAAAATTGGTTGAATGATGCTTCGCTTGTTAGGCAAATAACTGCTGGCAATGGCAGCAAAATCATTTCGTTTCATGTTTACAACCACCATCAAATATGCTTGCTCTGGTACATTTTCATCCTTTTTTAGCTTAGCATAATCAACATTGTCACCAACATTTACTATCGCCTGGCTCAAAGTTCCTGTTTCTGAGAGTATCTGGAAAACCTGCTTTAGGTGATCGTTACCTTTATCAACGTTAACGATAATTTTACCTTTCGCAGCCAACATCATATCTTTCATTGTCGGAATAGAATGCGTTGTAACCCTCCTCAAGGCATTTTTAAGCTTAAATTTTAGTATCTCATCGAGCGTGTAATCACTCACCTTCCCTTTTGCATTTGTCGTTCTGTCTACCGTGTTGTCGTGCATCACCACCATCTGGCTGTCCTTGGTCATTTTAACATCGAGTTCCATAATATCGAAACCTTTTTCGATGGAATTTAAAAGCGCCTGCATAGAATTTTCAGGTGCATTCCGCCAGTCGCCGCGGTGCGCTGCAACTAAAATACGCTTACTATTACCATTAAAAACTGCGGCAAGTTTTGCGGATGGATTTTGCGCATTTGCCGAAAATAATGCCGTTGAAAAAATTAAAAAAACAAATATCTTCTTCGTGTATTGTTTCATTTAGTGTTGGTTAAAAGTTAAAAATGGCGACTGAAGATCAGTCGCCATTAAACATCAATTTACTTTAAATTAATAGCCAGGGTTTTGATACATCTTCGCTGGATCTAGTTTCACTTCATCAAACGGAATTGGAAAGTAACGATCTTTTGTAGAGACGTTAGCAAGTTTTGCAATGCCATAGAGAGCCTGAGGCTTGGCTTTTAAATAGGTTACTAATTCTGTAGCAGAGAAATTTCTAATTAAATCGAACCACCGGTGGTGTTCAAAAGCAAGTTCAACGCGTCTTTCGTGCAGAATTGCTAATTTCATTGTCGGATAATTAGCGGCGTATAAAGGATCGGTTTTAGCAACTGCGTAAAGCGGTTTTCCGGCTCGTACCCTAACCATATCAAGGTATTGTGCGGCAAGCGCATCATTTCCCTGCAAGTTAGCAACTTCAGCAAGCATCAAAATTACATCGGCGTAGCGCATCATTATCCAATCATTGCCACCATAGCCATTAACCGTTGCTGCAGCACTTGCATCGCGGAATTTGGTGATGAACCAATCTTTAACGTTAGCATCATTTGCAAACTTTACAGAAAAATCTTTCCGTAAATCACCGGTTTCGTATTCGTTGATTAAATCTGCCTTAACATTACCGCCAATTCCGGTAGCAACCTTTAACGAATTTATAGATTCCCCCCTCGCCTGGTTATTCGCCGCAATGCTTGAGCTGTAATTTAAATCGCCCTGTTTATAAGAAATCTGAAAAATCAGTTCTTTGCAGGTAGATTTTTTTGCAACATCAAAAACATCCTGATACGGAATTTCTGATAAACTGCCGAACCCCCGCATGTTATAAGCGGCGAGCAAATAAGTGTTTGCGCTGGCGAGGTTTTCAGTTTTGCTGGCAGGCAGCGTTGCAGCCATTGTTAAATATACTTTGCCTAAGTAGGCATTAATAGCCGCTTTAGACGTACGACCAATGCCCGCAACAGGCTGAAAATTAGGCAAGTCGCTATTCAGTGCATCTTTCAAATCGGCTACAATCTGTGCATATACCTCTGCTTCAGGTACCCTGAATGTACTCGCAGCTATTTCTTCGGTAGTAGTAAGCTGTTTAGTTACCAAAGGTACAGGCCCCCACTTTCTAACCAGTTCAAAATACATTATCGCCCTGATAAATTTTGCTTCTGCACTGTAAATATTTTTATTTGCGGCCGTTGTGAAGGTCGCCTTGTCGATATTAGACAGGATTACATTACTTCTTGTTATAGATTGATAAAGCGCAAGCCAATGGCTTTTCAGGTATGAATTACTGGGAAGTAAAGAAAAATCATTAAACTGAAACGGTTCACCTGCGTTACTCTGGTTATCATTACGGCCTGCATCGTCCGAACGTTCATCAGTAAATAGTCCGCTGTTTTCGCCCATGGTGTTGCTGCTTCGCAAAGATTGATATGCGCCGTTTACAGCCAGCAATACGTCATTTTCAGATTTAAAATAGTTATCGACGATTACCGCATTTGGGTTTGTTTGCTGTAAAAATTCTTTTTTGCACGAGCTGAAACAAACAGCGATGCATAAAGCGGGAATTAAAGTATATTTTTTCATTTTGTTAAATTCTAGAAAGTCAATTTTACGCCAACATTATAAGTTCTCGCTAAAGGGTAATTTCCGTAATCAACGCCAGGCGTTAAATTCGAACCACCGCTATAATCTACTTCCGGGTTGTATCCTTTGTAATCGGTAATTGTAAATGCGTTATCCACGCTTGCGTAAACGCGAACGTTGCTTACTTTCAAAGTTGTTGCCAGGCTTTTAGGGAATGTATATCCTAAAGTGATGTTTGTACACCTGAAATATGAACCATCCTGAATGTAGAATGACGACAAACGCGTACTGTTACTTTGCGTACCTGCACGTGAAGCACGATAATTTAAACCACTTCCCGGGTTTGCTTCATTCCTGTAGCGGTCGGCCACGTCTACATACTGGTTGCCAGAACCCTCGAAATTATAAAGATAATAGTCCTGGCCATCCAAAACCTGATTGCCATAAGAGCCGTTGAAAGACGCCCTTAAATCGATCGTTCTATATGATGTGTTTAATGCAAAACCGTAAGTGAATTTTGGATATGGTGTACCAATTACTGTTTTATCAGCATCGTTAACAATGCCATTGCCATCTGTATCCTGAAAATACAAATCGCCGATTTTTGCCGGGTTTGTGGCCGATGCCGAAGGCGCTACCTTGCCAACATTATCTGCGGTTAATCTACCTAGGGCCTTGAAACCATAAAACATCCCAACAGGCTGCCCTTCCTGGGTGATGTGCGTTAGGTAGGAACGTTCAGCGCCATTGGTTAAAATCGTGCTCGCTCCGCCCATATTTAAAACCTCGTTGCGGTTAACCGCGATATTGCCGCTCAAACCAAAGGTAAAATGCTCTTTTTGTACAATTCTGCCATCAACCTGCACATCAAAACCTTTGTTGCGGATTTTACTATCTGCAAGGTTAGTTAATATTGATGATGTTCCAGATATTGCAGAAATAGATTGATTAAACAATAAATTGTACGAATAACTTAGGTAATAGTTAGCAATAACGGATACTCGGTTTTTAAACAAACCTACATCGGCACCGAAATTGTATTGCGAGGTTGATTCCCATCCCAGGCTTCCGTCCTGAATAGCATTTGGCCAAATTGCAGTCGAAATTGAGTTACCGAAAACAACCCCACCCGGCGAACTCATTTCCTGTTGGGTTCTGTAGTTTGGAATGTTATTATTTCCACTTAAACCCCAGCTTGCTCGAATTTTAACAGTAGACTGCTCGCCAAGAAAATTGTTGTAAAATTCTTCTTCTGATAAGCTCCAGCCCGCTGCAACAGATGGAAAATTCCCGTATTTATTTAATGGTCCGAACCTTGAAGAACCATCACGACGAAAGGAACCCGTTAAAAAATATTTTCCGGCGTAATTGTAACTAAAACGGCCAAAATAAGAAAGCAATGTATTTGTTGATTTTGCAGCATTATCAAGCGCAAAAAAACTTGCATCGGCACCCTTGTCCGTTATCTCACCTATATTATCATTTTGAAAGCCTTTGGCAGAAACACGGATTAAATCACTCGTTGTCTTTTGAGCCGAATAACCTGCCAAAACATCAATTTTATGTTTACCAAATGTTTTGTTATAATTTAATGTAAACTCTGCCAGTTGATCTATCTGTTTTAAGTTTTGTGCAATTGCGGTAGCAGCAGCAAGCGAAGCCGTTGAGTAAGGTGGATTGTTCCCATTACTCAAACTTGTTGGCAGGTAGAAATCGTATCTCTCACTGTAGGTTTGCATACCAAGATTTGCTTTAAAACTTAAACCGTCCAGAATTTTGTATGCGGCGTTGGCATTATAAGTGCTTCTGTCGCCCTTTCTAGATATTTTTAGCTGCTCCACAGTTGCTAAAGGATTTTCCGGGTTTTGGATACCATAAACCGACGCCAATGACGCCATACCAAATTGAATCGGGTTGCCATTAGCGTCTCTCGCAGGTAAGTATGGAAGATAGATTAAGGCAGACATCATCGGACTTAAATCGTAACGCCCCTCGCGAACCTCCCGGTTGTTGTTTTGAGTATACGACATATTTGCACCCACATGCAGGCGCTCGCTAACGTTTCCATCAATATTAGCCCGGAAGTTGATTACTTTTTGATTTGTATTAGTAACGATACCATCATTGTTCTGGTAACCACCGCTCATAAAATACCTCACATCTTTGTTGCCACCGGAAAAGGAAAGATTATGGCGTTGAAACGCCGCATTTCTGTAAAGTTCATCCTGCCAGTCGGTATTATACTTTGCAGGAATTGCCTGTTGCGTAGAGAAGTTGTATAAATCGGCTGGGATACTTACGCTGCTTCCATTTCCAACATTTGCAATACGTGTTGCATTATTATCTCCAAACATTGCATCGTTCCATGTTTTACCAGAATTTACCCATAAATCTTTATAGGCGTTGTTACGGCCGTCGATAAGGAGTTGGATGAACTGGTTCGCATCCAGCAATTTAACTTTTTTAGCCAATTGCGAAATGCCGCCCTGAACATCGTATTCAAACCGTCCTTTACCATCCTGGCCTCTTTTAGTTGTAATCAAAACTACCCCTCCCGAAGCTCTCGAACCATAAATCGCCGCAGAAGCCGCATCTTTTAGGATGTCGATGCTTTCAATGTCTTCAGGATTTATAGAAACGTTATTTCCTGCCGGATAACCATCGATTACGTACAAAGGATCTGAACTTGCATTGATTGAACCAATACCACGAACCCTGATTTTAGTTCCGGCATAGGGCGCACCACTGGTTTGCGAAACCTGTACACCCGCAACTTTCCCTACCAAAGCCTGACCAACGGTTGGCGATGTTAAATTAAGCTCGGCAGCTTTAACACTGCTAATCGCCCCGGTTACATCCGATTTTCGTATTTTTTGATAACCAATTGCAACCACTTCATCTAAAGTGTTGCTACTTTCTTTTAACGAAACGTTTAACGTGCGGGTTGTTCTAACCTATATTTCCTGCGTATCATACCCAACAAATGAAAAAACGAGTGTTGCTGCTTCGTCAAGTGCTATGGAATATCTGCCGTTGCCATCTGTAACCGTTGTTTTCCTGGTTCTTTTATCGTAAACGCTAACGCCCGGAATTGGTAGTTGATTCCCGTCGGTTACAGTACCACTTACAGTAAAAGCGAACTTATTTTTAGCAACCGGAACACTAAGGTGAGGGCTTGCCGCCAAGGTTTGAAAATTACATATTGCCAGTAATCCTATTGGCATAAGTAATCGTCTGCAGGTAAGTTTAATACCCGCTTTAAGAAGAATTGATGTCATCTTTTAATTGTTAGTAATGATTTTTTTAATAAGGCTTGAGTTATATTTTGGTGTAAGTTTTAAATTTCACCTAGGCAAGGTGAAAGGGTTAATCAGCTGTTGCTATCATTCCGCAAAACTAGGTGTGTACTTTTAACACTATGTATCGCAATTGTTAATTCTGTGGTTAATTTTAAAGATTAACATGTTTGATCGGAACCATTCATAGCTAGAAGCATTCTTCATCATCAGCATTAATTGACTGTAACCACTGGCAGCAGCTGATTTGCATATGCCTGCCGAATAGCTTTGTTATTGCAGCTTATATTAATGCATATTTTGAGCTTAGAATTAAGATGTGTTTGTATATTAGCGTCGGAACTACGTTTGTTTATGCTCAAGGAGAAACTTGAACTTTCTGATTGCTCACTGTGCCTTTTAAGATGTTTTCATTCCAAATAACACCAACAACGATATGAATTTTAGATATGTACTCACAATTGGATTGCTCTTCTCCATCTCCGTAAGTTTTTCGCAAGAAAAACTGAGGCTATGGTATGATAAACCAGCTAAAGAATGGACACAGGCACTTCCTTTAGGAAACGGACGTTTGGGTGCAATGATTTTCGGTGGCGCAGACTCAGATCTCATCCAGCTAAATGAAAGTTCACTGTACAGTGGTGGCCCGGTCAAACCGAATATAAACCCGGGTGCAGCATCATACTTACCAAAAATCCGCGAAGCTTTATTAATTAATGAAGACTATAGCGAAGCCAATACGCTTGCAAAAAAAATGCAGGGAATGTACACGGAATCATATATGCCGCTTGGCAATCTGATAATTAAACAAAACCTACAGGGCATTAAGCCAACCGCCTACACCCGCGAACTTGACTTGCAAAGAGCTACCTATTCTTCTCAATTTGAGCTGAATGGCATAACCTACAGCCGAACAATGTTTATTTCAGCGCCGGCAAATATGTTCGTTATTAAACTCACGGCATCCAAAAAATCTTCACTAAATTTTACCGCCTCAGTTGCAAGTCCGCTGCAAAATCATATCATCCCTACAAAAAACAGTTTAGAAGTAAACGGTAAAGCGCCTGCACATGTAGACCCCTCTTACTACAATTCAAAAGATAGAAAGCCCATTATTTATGAGGATACCAGTGGCTGTAACGGCATGCGTTTCTCGTACAAAATTGCTGTTGCCTCCTCTGATGGCGAATATCGGGTGGATGGTTTAGGCATCCATGTTTCAGGTGCCAGTGAAGTTATCCTCTACCTCACCGCCGCAACAAGTTTTAATGGTTTTGATAAATGCCCTGCCAAAGATGGAAAAGATGAGTTGAAAATTGTTGGCGATTTAATGACCAAAGTTAAGAATAAAACGTACAGCCAGTTGTATGAGGCGCATGTTAAAGATTACCAAAATCTTTTTAACCGGGTAACTTTTGAACTTGGCGCTCCAGGTGCAGAAACATCCCAATCCTCAGCGAATTTGCCATCCGACGAACGCTTAAAGGCTTATACCAAAGGGGCAAAAGACCCGTCTTTGGAAACTTTGTATTTTCAATTTGGAAGGTACTTGCTTATTTCTTCATCGCGACCTGGCGGTCCTGCTGCAAACCTGCAGGGGCTATGGAACAAAGAAATGAGAGCGCCCTGGAGTTCAAATTATACCATCAACATTAATACCCAGATGAATTACTGGCCAGCGGAAGTGGCCAATCTTTCGGAATTAAATGAACCTTTATTTAGCTTTATAAAAGACCTTTCTGTTACCGGCACCAGAACTGCTAAAGAGTTTTACAATGCCAGAGGTTGGGTGGCGCACCACAATTCGGAAATTTGGGCAACCTCAAACCCTGTGGGCGATCGCGGCGAAGGCGACCCGGTGTGGGCGAACTGGTATATGGGTGGAAATTGGTTAACAAGGCATTTGTGGGAACACTATTTATACACCGGAGATAAAAGTTTTCTAAAAAACACTGCGTATCCACTAATGAAAGGCGCTTCTTTGTTTACAATTGACTGGCTCGTTAAAAATAAAGATGGCCTTTACGTTACGGCACCATCAACATCGCCTGAAAATAAATTTTTAGATAAGGATGGTAAGCAACAAGGCGTATCTGTTGCAACAACAATGGATATGTCCATCATCCGCGATCTGTTTTCGAATACAATTGCCGCGGCTAATGTGCTGGGAACTGACAAACAGTTTCGGGATACACTTTTATCGCGACAGGCAAAGCTCTACCCGCTTAAAATTGGGAAACAGGGGCAGATTTTAGAATGGTACAAGGACTTTCCGGAAACAGATCCGCACCATCGCCACGTATCGCACCTTTATGGTTTATTTCCTGCAAGCGAAATTTCGCCAGAGCAACCAGATTTTTTTGCTGCTGCCAGAAAAACCCTCGATTTACGGACGGACGTGGGAACCGGCTGGAGCAAAGGGTGGAAAATTAACTGGTGGGCTAGACTGCGTGACGGAGACCGGGCCTATAGCCTGATTAGAAGTTTGTTAACTTATGTAGATGCTGCCGACGGAAATTCGGTTGGTGGCGGTACTTATGCAAACTTTTTCGATGCCCATCCCCCATTTCAGATAGATGGCAATTTCGCCGGAACCGCCGGAATGGCCGAAATGCTGTTACAAAGCAACTTAAAGTATCTCGATTTATTGCCTGCGCTGCCGGGTGAATGGAAGAATGGCAGCATCTCAGGACTTCGTGCAAGGGGTGGATTTGAAGTTAATATGAACTGGGCAGATGGTAAAATTTTTAGTGCTGAAATCGTATCGCTTTTAGGAAACAACTGTACCATCCAGGCCGGTGTACCCATTCAATTGAAAGGGTCAGAGCAAAAGGCTGAAAAAGTGCCGGGTGGTTATCAGTTAAAGTTTCCTACACAAAAAGGTAAAAAATATTACATCACAAAAAGCTGGAAAAGCAAAATAGCGTAGTAACAATCATGAAATTATAGACGTTTTTTCAAGAAACATCATTCCATAAAATGATATTTATGTAAATAGGGCAAATACGTTTGAGGTAAAAAATTGATTACCTAGGATTTTTTGTCGGCCGTTAAATCTATCTTTACCTGCCGGATATCTTTATGAAAACCATTACTAAATCGATTTTCTTCTTATTTTTATTGCTTGCGGTTTTTTCACAATCGAAAGCGCAGAATTACACCATTAGCGGAATCGTTGCTGATACTTTAGGGCTGCCAATTCCAGGAGCCATTGTGAGAATAAAATCCATTAGCGATTCTGCAGGTACATCGAGTGATGAGAATGGGAAATTCAGTTTCAACAAAATCAAAACCCGTGAATTCTCCCTTTCTGCTTCATTTATCGGCTATAATACGTTTCAGAAAAAATACCGGATTGAAGCTGGCACCAGCATCAATATTACAGATATCAGATTGAAGGAATTTTCGAACACTTTAACTGGGGTAACCATTTCCGGGGTGCCACCTGTAAAGGTTTCTGAAGATACGGTAAGCTTTAGTGCAAAAGCATTTCCGGTTAGAGCCGGCGATGCTGTAGATGAAGTGCTGAAAAAGCTTCCGGGAATAAAAGTTGATAAAGATGGCAACGTAACCAGTCAGGGAACACCGGTAACTAAAATAAGGGTTAATGGCAAAGATTTTTTTGGAACAGATGTGGCAACGGCCATCAAAAACCTGCCGGCCGATATCATCAAAAATCTTCAGTTTGTTGATGACTATGGCGACCAGGCAAAGCTTACCGGCATAAAAACCGGCGAGCCCGAAAAAATCCTGAACTTAACGATTGATGAAGATAAGAAGAAAGGATACTTTGCCCGGGCATCTGCAGGACTTGGCAATACCGACCGTTACAACACGAGTTTGCGTGGAAACAGAATTGATGGTGAACAGCAAATTTCATTCGACGGTACAGCTGCAAATGCAAATATGCGTGGTGGCGGAGGCGATGGAATAACCACCAGGAACGCACTCGGATTAAATTACAAGAATGATTTCGGGAGTAAACTCTCTGCTGATGCAAGTTATAATTTTAACGACAATAAAAATAATACCATCAGTTCAACCTACACACAAAACTTTTTGCAAGGCGGCCAAAATGGAACCAACAGGCTGGAAGATGCACGCAACAATTCGTTAACGCGTAACCGCAACCACTGGTTCGGTGGTAATTTGGAATATAAGATAGATACGATGAATTACCTCAAGATTTCACCCAATATATCTTTTGCCGACAACAGCGACAATTCTTCAGGCAACTCGTTAACAACACAGAACGCCCTGTCTACAACCCGTGAAAGCATAAATGCTAATTTTACGAATAATCTAAACGTACGCACGAATATATTCTACAACCATAAATTTGCTAAAAAAGGACGCAGCATCACCATGTGGACAAATTTAAATTATACAAACGGTGAGACGGATAGAAATTCGATAAACAAGTACCTGAACAGAACATCTGCGGGTATTGATTCTCTGCTTCAAAATCAAATCAATAATCAGGAAAACCGTAACCTTGGGCTAAATGCCGGGGCATCTTTTCTGGAACCGATTTGGAGCAAAAACTTTTTAGAAGTTAATTACAACTGGAACAGATCTGCAACCGATAACAGTAAAAATACTTTCGACATTAACGGCTCCAATAAAGTATACAACCCAGCATTAAGCAATCTCTTTGATTATGAGTTTACCACGCATAGAGCGGGCCTGAATTATCGGTACATTGGTGAGAAGTTAAATTTAACTCTAGGTTTTAACGTTCAGCCTACCCTGCTGAGTGGAGAAAACCTGAGCAACGGTGTTAGAACAGAAAACCGTAACATTAATTTCATTCCTTCAGGGCGATTTTCCTACAAGTTCTCGAATCAAAAATCGTTTGATGTAAATTATTGGGCGAGAAATAATCAGCCTGGTTTTCTGCAATTGCAACCAATTACCGATAATTCCAATCTTCAGAATATTGTAACTGGTAATCCCAACTTAAAACCAGAATTTATACAAAGCATTAATGCGCATTACAAGCAGGCTGACTGGAGTGCAGGAAAAGTTATTATCGCTAATTTTAGGTATGAACACACCGGCGATAAAATTGTAACAACGAAGCAGCAAGTGCCAGGAACCGTTAACCAGTTAACAAGTTATATTAATACGGATGGATATTACTCACTTCAGGGAGATTATAATATCAGCCGGCCATTTACACCGGAGCGCAAATTTTCTGTTGGATACTCGGGCTCAGGCCAAATGAACAACAACATTTCATTTACTGATGGAAGCAGAATAGAGGCTAAAAACACATCATGGAGGCAGGAACTTGAATTCCGGGTTGACCTCAAAGACATAGTTAATCTGGAATTCGAAACGTCTTATTCGCAGAATCTTACTAATTACTCAACAGATGCTTTTTCAGACCGGCGTTCGAACCGTTTTGAATATGGCATAGAAGGCCGCAACTATTTCTTTAAAGATTTAACCATTGGCTACGATTTCACAAAGCAAATAAATACAGGATTTGATAACGGAAATGTTAGAAACCCAACATTGCTGCGTTTGTATTCGGAGTTTAGGTTTCTTAAAAATGATATGGCCACCGTGCGCCTGGAAGGATTTGACTTACTTAACCAAAATTCTGGCATAAGCAGGGATGTTTTTGACAACGTAATCGTTGATAGACAGGTAAATCGCCTTGGCCGGTATTTCATGGTATCCCTCATTTACCGAATCAGAAAGTTTGGCGGTGCATAGTTAAGAGCGCTGACACTCGAATAACAACCTTCCACAACGAAATTTTTGAAATGGATTTCTACGCAAGTTGTCTATAAAACTACGCGTTTTAGATTTCGGCATTTTACCATACATTGATATAAGATATTGTAAATCAAATACATAAACTAAAAAAGCAGCAATGATTTAAACTTAGTTTAGTTCTGGTGCTGAACTTTATTCGAAGGATTACTGTTTTTTTAAAACAATAAATTCTTAATCTATGAAAAAGTTAATAATTCTAATGCTGCTATCAGCTTTTAGCTTCGGCGGATTTGCTCAAACAAGGCAAGATACAACGAAGAAAAAAACGGAAAAGAAAAGTAAAACGAAACAAGATCCCAAAAGAAGTGACACCACTAAACGGGACACCATGAGACGAGACACTGCTAAGCGTGTTCCACCAATGTAATGATAAGACCCGGTTTAACGGGTCTTATCTGTTTAAATTCTTCTCTTTTTTTCCATCATAACATCATTCTATGTATATACTCGGTATAAACGCCGTTTTCCACGATTCAACAGCCTCTATTTTAAAAGATGGTAAACTTTTAGCCGCTGCAGAGGAAGAGCGTTTTACGCATTTTAAACATGGCAAGCGCCCTATCCCATTTAGCACTTATGAGCTTCCATTTCATGCCATTGATTACTGCCTGAGCGTTGCCGGAATTCACCTTAAGGATGTAGATCATATCGCTTATTCTTTCGACCCATATTTACTTATTCCCAAAACCGATGCAAATCTTCCCTATTGTGAGATTCCCTTTGCTCCAGGTAAACAGCAGCACAATACCAAAGGTAACCCGTGGGATAATTTATTTCTATCGTCTATTGTAAATGCCCCTGCCCAGCTGGTTGATGGTTGGCCGCATCACTTGCAGAAAAGATTTTATGGAAGTAAGCTAAGCGATTGGGTATGGCATTTTGTAGAGCACCATACGGCACACGCCGCCAGCGCCTTTTACCCTTCCCCTTTTGAGCAGGCTGCTATATTGACTTTGGATGGCCGGGGAGAATCGACATCAACAACATATGCAACCGGAAACGGAAATGAAATGCTCCGGATAAATGAAGTTCCGCTTCCCCATTCACTCGGATTGCTTTATGAAAACCTGACTACGCATCTCGGTTTCCTACATTCATCAGATGAATACAAAGTGATGGCACTTGCATCATACGGCCAAACCAAATACATTGATGATTTTAGAGACATCATTAAAATACAAAATAATGGTCAGTACACCATTGAAAATGAAAACCTGACCGAAAGATTCGGGCCGGCAAGGCTAAGACATGAACCCTTCACTTCATTTCACTTCGATTTAGCAAGGTCGTTACAGTTTGTTTTGGAGGAGTCTGTACTTAAACTCGTTAACTGGTTGCAGCATGCAACAAAGAGCGAAAACCTGGTTATGGCAGGCGGGGTAGCTTTAAACTGCGTTCTTAATGCCCGCATCAGAGATTTAAGTAATTTCAGGCAGGTATGGATACAGCCGGCTTCTGGAGATTCTGGTACTGCACTGGGTGGCGCAATGTATGTAGATGTTCAGGAACGAAAGGCAAAAACAAGGGAGTTTGTAATGGAACATGTTTATTGGGGACCATCGTACTCGGATGATGAAATCGAAAGTTTTCTGAAATGGGCTAAAGTGCCTTATCAAAAATTAGCAGACCCGGCAAAAGAAGCTGCAGAATTACTTGCCAAAGACATGATTATCGGTTGGTTTCAGGGAAGAATGGAATTTGGACCACGTGCGCTAGGTAGCCGGTCAATTCTAGCTTCGCCCATATCGCCAAAAATGCAGGCCCGACTTAACGAAGTAAAAGACCGTGAAGATTTCAGGCCTGTTGCACCAGTTGTATTGGAAGAAGATGCACACCTCTGGTTCAAAAATGCCGCAAAATCGCCGTTTATGTTGTTTGTACATGAAGTTTTGCCAGAAATGACCGACAAAATCCCGGCCGTTACACATACCGACGGAACTGCAAGAATTCAAACCATAAATGCAGCGCAACACCCCGCATACTATGATTTAATAAAAGCTTTTAAAGATATAACCGGCGTACCAATATTGGTAAATACCTCATTTAATACGCTCGGAAAGCCAATAGTTTGCACCCCGAGAGATGCAATTGAATGTTTCTGGGGTTCACCTTTTGACGCATTGATAATGGGCTCGTTTTTAATTTCGAAAAATGAAGGAGAAAAGAATATCAGTAGTTATTCCGACTTACAACAGGCAGGCACTTTTCGTATCGGATTGAAGAAAAACCGGTAGCGCGAAATAAACGCTGGTAAATGTGGATGAATGACTTCTCCAATTCCATATTCTTCGGCGCCCATCCCTACCAAATCCAGCGGGATGTGCTTTCGTACTTCTTCGAATATATCTAAACCAAGAAGCCGCCCCCTTGTTGGCAGGTTATTTATGACAACGATGCCTTTGGGGATTTCGCCGGTATATGTAAACGGTTGAGGCATTACACCATGTTCGATTACTTTGGTTTTTAAGCCGTTACTATCCCACATTAACTCGTTGAAATGCGTAACGTGAACAATAAGCACGCTGCCATCCGTTACCGGATGCTTTGCGTTGGTGAGATGGTCCCAGGGCGGGTCGTGTTCGAGGTATATTTTTGGAAGTGTTCTTTGCGATTCAGAAAAAATTTCGAACTGGTCTACCAGGTAGTTTTCATCTTTTTGAAAGAGGATAACATCGAAATCAATATTTCTTACATCAGCTGCGTTAACTTCAATTACATTTTCACCGAAAGGATACGTTTCGCCCCGCCCCACATAACCGGGAGATTTCTCATCATTATAGGGGATGTAAATGTCATAATCACCTTGCGACAAATAATATAGATAGCTTCCATGAATGTGCCATGTAAAAATACGTAAGCGTTCGGTCGTTAGGTTATTCATTTTATTTATATGATAAAATCGGTTTACAGGGAGGGTTTTAACCGGGAAGATGGGTTAACAGATGAGGTGAAGTTGGATTGAAAATTGAACCGGCGGTTCGCCAACATATTAGTTAGTTTCTTGAACCAGATTTGCCCACGCTATCTACCGTAGTGCTATCAGTTCTGGTGGTATCGGTCATTGATGAATCCTGCATTGGAGATGTTGCACTCATCGAGCTCATTGAAGTGTCTGAGCCTGTTGAATCTGAACCGGAGGAAGAATTGGATTTTGAATTACAAGATATCGCTAACGTTGCAACCATGCTTGCTAAAAGAATGTACTTTTTCATCGTTTTTGTTTTAAGTGTTACCCTAAAAAAATGCTTTTGCGGTGAAAAAACTTTTGTTATTCGGTCACCGTTTCTCAAAACGGATATTTCTCGTAACGCGAAGCGTATTTGGCGCCAGCAACACGGAACAAAATGAATAAATACGCTAGGAGCGCTCTAAGTCGGCCCTTTTGAGCAATTCAAGTGCTTTCAAGTAACGCTTATAATGATTTTTGCGGGAATGATAATCGATGAATGTCATCACTGCCACAAGGCGAATGATGTGAGCAGATGAGTTGTTGAAGATACGAGACGAAAGACACGCGGCCGCAACTTGTACCGCAGTCATTTACAAGCTATAACTACGTAGTAATTGCTTGTTATGTACGCATGTAATAACTCTCCTGCTGTATTTTACATTCCTTGGGGAAGCTAATACACAATCAGGATGCGAAAAAACTACTTAGTGCAAAAAGACAGATAACAAGAAAGACGTCAGCACATTGGCATCACGCCCCTGCTGAAAAATTTATTCTTTAGTTTCTATGACTGAAAGGATATTGCCTGCAGGGTCTTTAAACCAGGCGATACTCGGTCCTCCATTATCTCTTGAAATCCCCTTTGCATCGGTCTTTAAATATTGTTCGTCATATTGTTCAAAGGCAACGCCTTTTTCAATTAAGGTGTTAACCGCATCTTCAATATTATCGACTGGGAAGTTGAGTACTGTAAATGTTGCAGGCTCATGGTTAGGTTTGGGATAAACCAACAAGTTTGATGAACCTGAAATTTGGATTTCAAGAACACCCATGGGATTATCTTTTACAGTTAAACCGAGTGTTTTGCCATAAAAGTCTTTTGCCTTTTGAATGTCGTTTACTGCAAACGAACTAAACGCTTTTGAATTTTGTAACATATGTTTTAATTAAGGTTTCCAGACTTTAAGTAAACGACGGATAACTACAATTTCTGCGATGTGGTAGGCATTATGGTCTGCAATTTGAAAGGCCTCACGTAAAATGTTTTGTCCCTCTCCGTGGGTTATTTCAGTAAAGATATCGTCTGATTCTATCAATGCAATAAAGTCAGTCAAATCCTGCTTAATCTGCGCCAGGCAATTTGTCCATTCCACTTCGTTTTTAGGCGCTGCCTCTTTGGGCCAATATTCATCGGGCCATTTCGGCGATTTATACGTTGCATCTTTGCTAAACTGGAACATGTCCCATTGGGCAATCCTGATGTGCTCAACAAGTTGCCAGATGCTGTATGGTAGTCCATTAGGCTTCTCGCCTAGTAAATTAAATGGCATATCTGCAACCGCATCTTCAAAATTAGCATGTGCATTCCCGCCACTTAGTAATTTTTTCAGCTCGGCAATTAATATGTCGTGGTTTTCCATCTCAATAAATTTACTTTTAAGGTAACAAATAATCGTCAATTCAGTTTTTCAGGAATGCAAATGAATTTTCTACATTTGGCACATGACTATCGCCGAACACTTTCCGATTTTAAAAAATTACACTTACTTGAACACCGCATATTCTGGCTTACTATCTACCGAGATAGCGAAATGGCGCAGGGCGCATGATGAAAGCTTTGTTAGTGAAGGCAGTATTTTCAGAGCCGATAGTCTGGTGGTTATGGAAGAACTCAGGAAAAATCTATCGGAAACATTCGCAGTAAAAAAAGAGAATACATTTCTGACATCAAACTTTTCGGGTGGATTTAACACCATTTTAAACGGCATTGAAAAGGGCAATAAATTTCTTTTACTCGAAGAAGATTATCCATCATTAAGTTATCCGGTAAAGAGTGCCGGCTTCGAATATCTCGAAATTCCGATTACTGCTAATCTTGAAGCGGATATTATAAACGCTATAACGAATTTTAAGCCCACTGTTTTCGCTTTTAGCATGGTCCAATATATCAGCGGACTAAAAATGCAAAGTGATTTCCTTAAAAAATTAAAAGCCAATTTCCCCAACATAATTTTAATTGCCGATGGAACGCAGTTTTTAGGTACAGGGCAATTTGATTTTGAAGCATCCGGATTGGATATGTTGATTGGAAGTGGCTACAAATGGTTGCTTGGCGGATACGGTAATGGTTACATTTTTCTTTCAGATGCGGCAAGAGAATTTATCTATAAACACAAAAAAGACATTGCATTACCTGCGTTACCATTTTTAGCCGGTCGGGATTACCTTTCGCTAACTTTAGAATCTGGCCATTTGGATAGTTTAAATTTGGGAACCTTAAACCAGGGACTAAACCTACTGAAAACGATAGGATTGGAAGTTGTGGAGGAAAGTATTGAAGCCTTGGCCAACAAAGCCAGAATTGCGCTTCACAAAAAGGGTTTGCTGGCAGATTGGATGCTTGAACGACCTGAGCAATCTTCAATTATGAGCTTACAGCTTAGCCAAACACTTGTTGAAAAGTTGGATGATGAAAAAATCCTCGTTTCGCCCAGGGGAACGGGTACGAGGATATCTTTTCACTTTTACAATACCGAAGACGATTTGAATCGCCTTTTAGACGTTTTGCGTTAGGCAACTTCCCAAATGGCGTCTACAAAGTACCCTTGCTCATCGGAAAAATATGCCGCTACTTTAAAGCCTGATAAACCTGCAAGTTCTTCGATTTCCTGCTGAGCATATTTCTGCGAAATTTCCATCAAAATATATTCGTCTTTTTCGAGGTTAAACGTAGAGTTTCCGATTTTCACCGTTTGCTTTTCCAAACTAATCAGGTAGCTTTTGCATTCGCCAGTTTCCGGATTATAGCTTGCATAATGTTCGAAACCATCAATGTTAAAATCACCGCCCAATTCGCGGTTTATTCGGCTTAAAAGGTTTAGATTGAATGCCCGGGTTATGCCTCCTTTATCGTTATAAGCGGCTAATATCTTCTTTGGATTTTTCTTTAAGTCAAAGCCAATAATTAAAATATCGTTTAGTGATAACAACGCTTTCAGGTTGATGCAAAATTCCCTGGCTTCATCCACACTCATGTTTCCTATGTTAGCACCCATAAACAGCACCACTTTTTTCCGGGTAGAAATTTCCGTTGCTTTCTGCAACATTTCGAAATAGTCGCCGTTTAGCCCCTGAAGATTAAGCGTTGGAAATATCGCCGGCAACTTGTCTTCCAGTTCGGAAATAACATGTGCTGAAATATCGATTGGAAAATATTTAAAATCCATATTTTTATCAATCAACGTCTTTAGCAAATGAATGGATTTTGTTGCATCGCCTGCGCCAAGTTCAATTAAATCAAATCCACTACCATCAGCTGCTATTGTATTTACAATTTCGGCTGACTGGCGTTTCATAATCTCCATTTCTGCATTGGTTAGATAATATTCGTCCATATCCATAATCTGCTGAAAAATAAGATCTCCGGCTTCATCATAAAAATATTTAGAATACATTCGTTTTGGCTCTGTGCTAAGACCTTCCAAAGTTTCTGTCAGAAATTGCGTATTGGTTATTGTTGGTTGTTCGGTAGAAATGATCATAAAATTCTATTTAGCAAGGCGAATACCCGTGTATTGCCATCTTAAATTAGGGTGAAAAAAATTTCGGTAGGTTATGCGACTGTGTTGTTCTGGTGTGGCAATGGATGCGCCCCGCAAAACTTTCTGGTTGACCATAAATTTGCCGTTGTATTCGCCAATCGCCCCTGGCGCTTTGCTAAAACCCGGGTAAGGCAGGTATGCACTTTCTGTCCACTCCCATCGTTCGCCCCAACTAAAATGCTTCGCCGAAACTTCCCATTCAAACTCGGTGGGTAAACGCATACCTTTCCAGCTGGCAAATGCATAGGCTTCATAATAGCTGATATGTGTTAGCGGCTGATTTGGGTCTACTACTTTTAATCCCTGAAGTGTATAATTGTGCCAGTTTCCGTTAATTTTATGCCAGTACATCGGTGCTTCGATATGACTGGTATTCACCCAGTCCCAACCCTCGGCATGCCAAAGATTGAAATTTTTGTAGCCGCCATCCTCGATAAATGCAATATAATCCTCATTAGATACCAGCGAACTGCTAATCGAAAAATTGTTTAGGTAAACCTTATGGCGGTTAAGTTCATTATCGAAACAAAACCCCTCACCGTTAAAACCAATATCGTAAACGCCTTCTTCGATAGTTAAAAACCTTTGTTCGTTTTGCGATGGACTTAAAACTTCGGTTTTCTGCTCATGATAAACGGGAAACAACGGGTTGTTTCCAAGAATAAATTTGATGTCAGTTAAAAGCAGTTCCTGATGTTGTTGCTCGTGATTGAAGCCTAAGACTATTAATTCATAAACATCGTTTCCAACTTCATCTGATAAGAATTTAACCATCGCTTCATCCACATAGCTACGGTACTTGTAAATATCGTTTACGCTGGGCCTGCTAAGATTTCCTCTGTCTGTGCGAATAACCCGATTACCAATAGTTTCGTAATAGCTATTAAAAACGAAGTTATAATTATCATCGTATACCTGGTAACCTGGCGAGAATGCTTTCAATAAAAAGGTTTCGAAAAACCATGTGGTATGGCCCAAATGCCATTTCGGGGGACTAACATCCACAACTGGCTGAACAACATAATCTTCGGCTTGTAAGGGCTGGCAAAGTTCTTCAGAATACTTTCTGATGCTCAGGTATTTTTCAACAAGATTCATTAATTTTTATCGAGATAATTCTTAAGGTCTGTAATGGTATTAACATTTAGCTGGGCCGATTGTTTTTGCCTCATCATTAAAGCATATGAATTGTTAAAACCAATTGGTTTTAACCACTTAATGTTATATTTTTTCAAAAATTCTGCACGCACGTAGCGGTAAGTTTCATCCCTATCCGACGAAATTTTTGTAACAAGTTTGGCATCAGGTTTCAAAATTGCCAGTAACCCGGTGCCAGTGTATTCGGGGTAAAAATCTATCTGGTTGTTTACTAAGGCATCGAAACAGATTTTTGTTCCGCCTAAACCTGTCTTTGTTTCTACCTGATAATCTGTGTTTCCTTTGATAAGCATGCTGTAAATCTCCGCGAGGATATATTGTTCGCCAAAAATTTTTGAACCAATTTTTACGGTCCCCATATTGCCATTGCGTGGGGTTTTATATAGCTTATTTTTAATCAGAAAGTCCTTTGCAACCTGCGTCGGTGTTTGGTGAAGATAGTCGGTCCGGTAATTCAAATCCGTCATGATGGAATCTGTAATTTTACCAGCTAAAAGATTTAAGGCATCCTCCAGTCCGGGCAGTTTTTTTAAGGAAGACTGCAGCACAATTGGCGCTGCATAATACGGAGGAAAGATTCCCTTATTATCTTTCAAAATTTTCAGGTCGAATGCTTTCAGTCTTCCGTCCGTAGAATAGCCGCTAATTACATCCAGCTCTTTCGAATAAGCAGCCTGATACATCACTGCATCGCTAATGACAACCGTTTGTATTTTAAGGCCGTAAGCAGATTTTAATCCCAAATCGCCATCTTGTCTACCCATAAATTCTGGCGTAAAACCGGCTTTTAAACCTGAACCATATGCAGAAGGTAAAATGTATAACGCACTAAATAAAACCAAAGCAACAGGAAAAGCCGTTAAAATCCTTCGAAGCTTTTTAAAATCAAGCCGTTGAATGATTGAAAGAAGTGCATCCAATATAATAGCGAGGAGCGCCGCTGGGATTGCCCCTGCCAAAATCATATTGGTATTGTTAAGCGAAATGCCTCCAAAAATGAATTCGCCCAAACCACCCGCAGCGATATAAGAAGCAAGCGTGGCTACGCCAACATTTATTACAGTAGCTGTTCGTATCCCAGCCAGAATAACGGGCATTGCCAATGGAAGTTCAATTTTAAGTAGTATCTGTAATTTACTCATCCCCAGTGCGTTTGCAGCCTCGGTAATGTGTTTATCAATACCAATAATTCCGGTGTAAGTGTTTCTAATAATTGGCAACAAAGCATAGATAAGCAGCGCTACAATTGCAGGTTTAGCGCCTATGCCCAAAAGGGGAATCATAAACCCAAGTAAAGCGATGCTCGGAACGGTTTGTAATACTCCGGCAATACCTAAAATGGTGCCCGACAGTTTTCTTTTCCGGGCAATTAAAATACCCAGAGGCAAGCCTATGGCAATTGCGAAGAGCAAGGAAATGAAGGTTAAGCCGATGTGCTGTAAAGTTTGGTTAAGCAATTTATCCGATTCCATGGACATGAATTGCCACAATGTTTGCTGCTCACTCATGGCTGCAAATGTTTTTTGTATTCATTAAAAGCTTTAGATAATTCGTTAAAGTTTACCACTTTACGTTCATCGTTTTTGTTAACGAAGCTCAGCTCTGTTGTGCCTTTTGAGGAAAGCATTTCCATAACCGACCAGATAGTCATCGCTGGGTTTAAGGCTTTTGCATCATTGTTCGCGGCATTCGGAAGATTGGGCCAGAGGTCAGATATTTTAATAACCTTAAACTCCAGCGCCAGGCGCTGGCCGTCTAAAAATTTCCTGGCAAAATCATTCGCCGGTTTAAATAACAAATCCTTTGGCGTGCCAATTTGCTTAATTTCACCTCTATCCATCAAACAAATCCGGTCGGCAAGTTCGAAAGCTTCAAGCACATCGTGGGTTACCATCACAATTGTTTTTCGCTTTAATTCTTCCAACTCTTTAAATTCTTCCTGAATTTTTGACCGGGTAACATTATCGAGGGCGCCAAAGGGTTCATCCATTAATAATATCGCGGGGTTGGCAACTAATGCTCTTGCCAAACCAATTCGTTGTTGTTGGCCACCACTAAGCTGACTGGGAAAAAGCTGTAAGATGTTTTCCGGCAGATGAAGTTTTTTCAACAAGTCATAAATCCTGTCAGCAGTTTTTTTCTTTTCCCACTTTAGCAACTTAGGTACAACTGAAATATTTTCTTCGATGGTATAGTGTGGAAAAAGTCCTATGTTTTGCATCACATAACCTATTCCACGCCTCAGATTTTCCGGATTTTGTTGCAGAACATCGGCTTCGTTAATCAAAATCTGACCTCCGTCCGGCTCAATTAATCGGTTTATCATTTTTAGGGTAGTCGTTTTGCCGCAGCCACTTGTGCCAAGCAAAACCAAATTTTCACCCTCCTCAACCTTGAAAGACACTTTATTAACGGCTATCGTATCGCCATATTTTTTACTTACTTGCTTGAGCTCAATCATTACTTAATCTTCAATCTTCATAAAAAGGTTGTTCAGAGACTCTGAATAAGTTGGATGGGCAAAAACGCAAAAGCGAATTCTATCGTAGGTAATGCCACCTTCCATAGCCATTTGCAGAACAGACATCACTTCGCCACCTTCGGAACCTAAAATTGCGGCGCCTAAAATTTTCTTAGTTTTCACATCTACAATTGCCTTCATTAAGCCAAGTGTTTCACCCGTTTCTATACCACGGGCAACGTTCGACATTGGCAAAACAGCAACCTTATAATTCAGTTTCTGTTCTTTTGCCTCCATTTCTGATAAGCCAATCCTGCCCAACTGCGGGTCTGTAAACATGCAATATGGCACTGGCCTGTCGTTAATGCCATAATTTGTGCCTTCAATTAAATTCCTGAAAACAATTGTATAATCATTATAGGCAATGTGTGTAAATGCCGGGCCACCCTTTACGTCGCCTAATGCATAAATTCCTTTCACATTCGTCTCCAGTTTGTTATTCACAATCACATGCCCTTTTTCATCGGTTTTTACGCCACAGGCCTTCAGATTTAGTGCCTCAGTTTGGGGCACTCTGCCAACTGCAACTAAAACATGACTTGCCTTAACGTGCTTGGCTACGCTACCTGATTTCACTTCGATACTAATATCATTTTTGCTTTTCTCTGAGATGCGTTTTACCTCGGCGTTTGTAATAATTTCAATTTCTTCGGCCTGAAGAATGTCTGTTAACGAAGCAGATAAATCCTTATCCTCTCTCGACAATATGGATTCTGACTTTTCTATAATGGTAACCTTACTTCCAAAACGGCTAAACATTTGCCCAAATTCCAAGCCGATATAGTTACCACCAATAACAACCAGGTGTTCTGGTACGCTTTCCAGCTCGAGAATACTTGTGGATGTTAGGAAGTTGGTTTCATCCAGGCCTTCAATTCCTGGAATTGCTGTTTTGGCACCCGTGTTGATGAAAATCCAGTCGGCAGTCAGGGTCTCCTCACCTCCAGCATTTAAAATAATTTTAAGTTCTTTCTCTGCACTGAAACTGGCTTCTCCCATAAAAAGAGTTAAGCCCTTTGTTTTTTCAATTCCTTCTTCTGATGATGTTCTAAACTGTTTTACAATAGCATCTTTACGCTGCTTAATTTTTTTCAGATTGACTTTAACAGAACCAATTTCTACGCCAAGCGCTTCAGATTTACGGGCACTGAAGGCCATTTTAGCGGAAGCGACCATTGCTTTGGTTGGCGTACAGCCATCATTTATACAGGTGCCGCCCACTAATCTTTTTTCTATAATCGCAGTCTTTTTCCCTGCCAAAGCCAGTTTTTTCGCTAAAGGCACACCAGCCTGGCCAGCCCCGATAATTATTGCATCAAAGTGTTTCATCATTTATTTTTTTTTGCGGGACAGATTACCCAAAACGCTTAAGCATAACCTGAATATCGACTCAATGTTTCAATTTATGCACAACCGATAAACTTTAAGGTTAAATTGCTAGCTTTAGTTCTAAATATAATAATATGAGCCAGCAAAAACAAAAACCAAAGAATTGTTACATCAAAGCGATGATGTTTTCTTGTCTTTTGTTATTTACAAATCAGTTATTTGCACAAAAGGAACTGAGTCCGAGGCAAACTTACCCGGGCCTGTTTGAGCAGGTTCAAATGGCAAGAGTTTATCCTGATAGTAAATCCTTCGCCGATGCAATTCCTAAAATGCAACCTGCGGAAATTATGGCGGCCTACAAAGCCCAAAAAGATTTAAAGGAGTTCAATATAAAAGCTTTTGCAGACGCACATTTCTCCATGCCCGAAAACCATAACGCCGTTTACCAATCAGATATAAATGCAGGTATAGAAAAGCATTTAGATACGCTTTGGACAGTTCTTAAACGAAACCCTGATACCCTGTCTAAATTTCAAACTTCTCTTCTCCCCTTACCCAAACCCTATATTGTGCCAGGCGGCCGTTTTCGCGAAATCTATTATTGGGATTCATACTTTACCATGCTCGGCTTGCAAAAGGCAGGGAAAACGGATATCATGAAAGATATGATCGATAATTTCGCCTACCTTATAAATAAATATGGCTTTATCCCGAACGGCAATAGAAGTTATTATTTAACCCGATCGCAACCGCCTTTTTTTGCGGCCATGGTTGAGCTATTTACCGAAAATAACACGAGCACAAAATTAAGCAGTTATAAAGAGGCACTTGAGAAGGAGTACGAATTCTGGATGAAAGGTTCCGCAGGGTTGAAAAACGGACAAGCAGCAAATCACACCGTGAAATTGCCAGATGGAACATTGTTAAACCGATATTACGACGCGGGCGACCAACCCCGTGAAGAATCTTACCGGGAAGACTTTGAGGCCGCCAGGCACACAAAACAAGCGCCCTCAGCATTTCTTCGTAATGTGCGGTCTGCAGCAGAATCTGGCTGGGATTTCAGTAGCAGATGGTTTGCTGATGGAAAGAGTTTTAACCAGATTATAACTACAGATCTACTTCCGGTTGATTTAAACACGCTGGTTTACAATCTGGAAATGGCGATTGCACAGGCAAATAAAGAAACCGGCGATGAGGCAAGGGCTATTTTATTCTCTGCAAAAGCCAGCAAACGAAAGGCTGCCATTTTAAAATATTTCTGGAACCCCGGCGAAAACTTCTTTACAGACTACAACTGGAAAACTAAACGCCTATCAAACCAAATTACTCTGGCTGCTTCCTTTCCGCTTTATTTTAAACTCGCTACCGCGGGCCAGGCTAAAGAAGTTTCAAAACGGATTGAAAAGGATTTTTTAAAATCTGGTGGATTAATTTCTACATTGACAACAACGAAAGAACAATGGGATGCCCCGAACGCGTGGGCGCCACTACAATACATCAGCATTCAGGGATTACGAAATTACCGCTACAATACACTGGCCGACACCATAACCAACAGGTGGGTTAAACAGAACATTGCTGTTTTTAAAGAGACGGGGAAATTGATGGAAAAATACAATGTCGTTGAAACCTCAAGCAAAGGTGGTGGCGGAGAGTATCCTTTGCAGGATGGCTTCGGCTGGACAAATGGTGTACTCTTAAAGCTTTTAAAAAAGTAAAATCGATTGTTATTAGTTAAACTTGTCTGGATATCCCTCCAGACAAGTCTTTTCGAAATATTTAGTTTTTCTGATTTACAGAAAATTCTTTTTTTTCTACACCAACACCAGTTATCTTCAATGATTTCCATGTTGAAGGTAAAGCACCGGGTAACTGGATGATTCCTTTCCCTGTAATATCTAAACCGCCAAAGCCCATAAGCACGCTTTGCAAAACGCCACCGGCTCCTGTTGCAAAATATGGGTTTGTGCCACCCTTAGTTTCGGCTATAACGCGAAATGGCGGATTAAGATTAGGTTGATAAGCTTCTTTAAAATATTGATAAGCCTTTTCTGCATTCCCAGTTCTTGCGTACAACAGTGCGAAGATGGCATGCGTCATCGCAGGCGTACCAGCATCGGGAATTCGGGTTTCGTAGTACGCCAAATCTTTCAGACTTTGTTTTTTATCAGTGATAAACTTTAAGGGGTAAGCTAGTAGATTTACGTCGGCCTGCTTTATACCTTCACCATTGTAAGTGGCATGTTCTTTTGTTACGCCATCCGGAAAAGTTAGCACGGGAATGTTTTTTTCAACCAAAGCCCAGTCTGCATTTTGTGGCAAGCCTAATATACCGGCTGCCAGGTTTGCATTTTTCAGGTTTAATTTTGCTGCAGCATTTGTAAAGGCATTATTATCTACATTTTCTGCCCATTCATCAGCGGCAACTACATTCTTAATATCATAATTATTGATTCCGTTACGTTCTACCCTACTTGCCCAGAATTCGGCAGTTTGAGATAGAATAGGCCAGCCTTTTTCTTTTAGCCAAACCTTATCTTGCGTTACGCAGAAATAATTCCAGGCGGCAAGTGCAACATCTGCCGAAATGTGATGCTCAAAAGGACCGCTAAGGGCCCAAACCGGTGTTTCCTCTACGCCTGAATCCGCACTTTCCCATGGGTACATTGCGCCTTTAAATCCGTGAGCAAAGGCATTTCGTTTTGCTGCTTCCAATCGCTCAAACCGATATTCGATTAATGATTTTGCAATATCAGGATGAAGTACGAGTAGTGCAGGAAACATCCAAATCTCAGTGTCCCAGAAAACGTGACCATTGTAGCCTAAGCCGGATAAGCCCATCGGCGAAAGCGAATAAGCAGTTCCCCCACGGGAAAACGAAGTGAGGTGATAAAGCATGCTGTGAACATCTTGTTGTGCCTGTGGGTCGCCGTCAATTAAGATATCCGATTGCCATAAGTCATCCCAGGCTGCGTTGTGGTATTTAAGTAAGCGGTCGTGTCCTTCTAATTTTGCAAAGATGGTCATTCGCTCGGCTTCGTTCAGCGGGTCGGCGTGTTGAGCAGAACTGATTGTACTCCCAATTACAGAATAGGTGTAGCTTTCTCCGGCTTTTAGTGCTTTACTAAACTTCATCAAATGACTGTTATTATCCCACATTTCGTGGATTATCTTGGGCTCCAGCCCGTGTTGCTCTCCAAAAAGAAAACTATTTGATGCACACAATTGCAATTTGCCTGTCGGGCTTTTTGCCGTGGAAGTGAGCAAGCTCAACGTAACGTGCGGCCTGTCTATTTCGTTATAGTAATTTTCTACATCCCGTAGCGCATCTGGCGTTTCCATGACACTTGCCGCAGTAAGTTTCAAATTTTCATTTGCGGTAATGGTTACATCCATTAAGACTGTAAAAGGCAAGTGCCGCAATGCATAATAAGTATATTTTATACTGGCCTTTTTCCCGAATGACAATTGAGTTGTAAAAGCTGCATGCTTCATATCTAACTGCTGCTGCAGATTGCCCGTATTTTTTTCATCTAATCGGTTGCCATCTATTTCGAGATACATGTTAAGCAGGTTGAAACCATTGAGAAAATTACTCACGCGGCCACGGCCATAAGTATCGAAAGTTCCGGCCAAAACAACATTTTTTACTTTAAAAGGCTGGGGCGAAGACACTATTCCAATCATGCCGTTGGCAGCGGTAATTCCGAAATAATGATTTGGGTCGATCTGGTCGGCACTAATCTTCCACGGATCCTGAGCGCTGGAGTTTAGCGCACTAATCGCAAATAAAAGCAAGAGTAAACATCTTTTCATACGAACTGGCTTTATAAAACAAGAGGCTGAACCGCCCGCAAATCGAAATTTGTTAAACGATTACAGCCTCTGGCTTTTAAAATTTATTGAAATTAATAACCTGTATTTTGAATTAAATTCGGATTACCAAGTTGGTTATCAGGAATTGGAAAAACTAAATACTTAGCTTCACTTGCTGGTTTTTCTTGCCATGCTGCAAGAAATTTTCCGAAACGGATTAAATCCTGTCTTCTAAAGCTTTCCCAATAAAGCTCCCGACCACGTTCATCCAGCAAAACATCAAGCGTTAATGTAGTTAAAGCAGATGCACCTCTAACCGTTCTAATCGAGTTTACCAAAGTTAAGGCCGCAGGAGCCTGAGAAGTTCTCAACTGTGCCTCGGCTTTCATCAATAAAACATCAGCATAACGGAAGTAAACCCAGTCGTTATCTGGTTTTTTAGAACCCGTATTTGCATAATCAATCGGGTATTTAATTACCCGAATACCTGCAACTTCAAGGTGGTTAGGATCACGTTCGATGATTGCAACTTCTGGCGTAAATGCAAGAGGATTACCTTTTCTATCTTTCAAGGCTGCGCCATTCTGGTCGAATTGCTGACCAACCAGAAAGCCAACTCTAATGCCCGAAATATTTGTTTGTCCGGTGTAAGAACCTCCTCTTCTTTTATCGCTGGCTTCGAATTTATTGTAGAAGTTCGATAACGAAGAAAAACCATTGTAGCCATTTGGGTTTTGGTTGTAGTGGGTTGTGCATTTCCATTGTCCATCCAAATCACTGCCAGACGAGCCCGCAATGTTTTGGGCTGTGAAAATGTTTTCTTTAGACAGAATATCGTTTGTAGGCGCAAAATTGTCGAAATAATTGGCGCTTAAAACATAACCTCCGGTCGCAATTTCATCCGCTAAAGAAATTACTTTAGCCATATCTGCCGCATCGAAGGTTGGCGCAGTACGATTTAAAAACGCACCTTTGTTTAAATAGACCTTCATCAGCAATGTTTTAGCTGCATTTTTGTTGGCTACGTTCGCAGGTCCGGCCGGTAAGTCTGGTATTATAGCAGTTAACTCGGCAATCAAATAAGCAACCTCATCTGCTGCATTTCTAACACGCGATGGTTTGGTAACATCTTCTCCGGCATCTCTGTAGGGAACCTGTCCCCATCCATCTAAAATAGAGAATTGAGCAAAAGCACGTAAAAACCTCGCTTGTGCTGCCTGCGCCGGGGCCGGACTAGCGCCTAAAACGCTCGTAGCAACGTAAGATATACTATTTAAATCTCTAAAAACGTCTGATATTCTTGAATGGTCTGGTGCCCATTTGTGCAAATGAAGTGAACGCCATGCGCCGTTGTCATCCCAATCGCCCGCACGCGTTGGTACAATTAGCTCGTCTGTAGTAACTTCCTGCAGAGCAGACCAATTCCATGGCGCCTGGTATGGGCCAATCATTGCCGCATAGGTTGCACCTAATAAACTCGAAACATTTCCCCCGCTCACACCTGCACTGCTTACCTGGCCGTTTAGGTTTTCATCTAGCTTGGTACAACCCGAAAAACTTAAGGCCACCACAGCAAAACCGATAATATATTTATTTTTCATGTTTGTATTTTTTTAATTTTTAAAGAGAAAAATTAACACCGAAATTGAAAGTTCTGGCCGTTGGATAAGCCGTATAATCTATCCCTGCAGAAGGCACACCACTCACACTCTTATTCACGTTAACCTCTGGATCAAAACCTGTGTAATTTGTTATTACGAATAAATTCTGGCCATTAACATAAATGTTTAATGATTTGATTGATTTACCGATGTTGCCAAAATTGTAGTTTAGCGTCGCATTTGCAAGTTTCAAATAATCACCTTTTTCAATATATCTTGATGAGGCAGCGATTGGATTAGCCAATGATTCCTGAACGGGTAAACTCACTAAAGCAGAAGAAATATTTCTTGTACCCAGATTGGAAATTGCCAGAACAGAATTGGCTGTGTTGTTATAGATACTTTGTCCGAATGCGCCGTTAAAATTTGCTGTAAACGATAGCTTTTTGTATCTAAAATTAGTACTCAAGCCCATAATTACTTTCGGATTTGGATTTCCAACGTAATAATTTGTAAAACCATCATCTGTGTAAATAGAAAATCCATTTGCGTCCAGCCCTTTATATTCTCTGGTCACCATCGCAAATAATGGCAAGTCGTTTTGTATAACCTCTGTAGTTACCCCGCTTAAACCCTGACCGTTTAACGAACCGGTTTTAATAATGCCCGAGATGTTTTGTACCTTGTTTTTGATAAAAGTTGCATTACCACCCAAAGACCACGAAATGTTGTCTGTTTCTACAATGTTTCCGTTAATCGTTAACTCCAAACCTTTGTTAATGATCTGGCCGGGAAGGTTTACCCAGGTAGGCACATTCCCACCAACTGCAGGCACGAATGAAATCTGTGGAAACAGCAAATCGTTTGTTTTCTTATGAAAATAATCGATTGAACCTGTTAGCCTGTTTTTCAATAAACCAAAATCGATACCTACGTTGGTTTGCTCATCCGACTGCCACTTCAGGTTTGGATTTGCGTTGTTAATTGCAACCAGGGTTGGTGCACCGTTGGAATTGCCAAAATCATAGCGTTGCTGGGCAGAGCCTGATGGAAAGTCCTGATTACCTGTTTTACCATAGCCAACACGAAGTTTTAACTGATCAATCCAGGTTGCGTTAGCCATAAAACTTTCTTTTTTGATGTCCCATGCGGCTGCAAACGATGGAAAGTAACCATAGCGGTTAGCCTTACCAAATTTGGTAGAACCATCTGCTCTAAAGGTTGCCGTTAAAATATACCTGTTATCATAGTTAAAAATTGCCCTGGCAAAATAAGATTGCAATTCTGTTGTTGGGTTGTTAAATGCTGAAAAGGTACGATTTGCAGGCGCCGTTGTTTGGAAAGCATCCGTGTAGTCTGCGTCGATATTTCCGAAACCGGTAGCGGTATTTACCGTTCCCTTGTTCATGAAATTCGAATATTCATAACCTATAATCGCATTTAAATTTAATTTGTTCACAATCTCTTTATTGAAGTTTAAAGTATTTGTAAACTGCTGGGTTATTAATTCAGTGTTAGAATAACTGGCATAGCCACCTAAGAAATTTCCATCAGGCTGAATGCCTTGCAGGTTTAAAGTACTCCTTGTTGATGCCCTTCTGATACCTGTGCTATAATTAACACTTGCAAGCATACGGTATTCAAGCCATGGCGTAATCTTGTAGTATGGCGAAACACTTCCTAAAATGGTTGACACTTTAGTTTTATCGTTATTAGCAGCTAAAGCAGCCAATGGATTTATCGTTGTAGAGCCATAATCGATGAACAAGCTTCCATCCGGGTTGTAAAAAGACTGTGTTGGATTCCAGGATAATGCCTGGCTAATCAAACTTCCGGTGAAACCAGCATCTGTTGTAATTGGAGCAATTTTCTCAAGGTATTGATTGCTGATCATGTTAATATCAAGACCTAATTTTTTACTTTCCAAAAATTTAAAATTTCCGTTAAAGCCAGCACTATATTTTTTGAAATCGGTTGTTTTGATAATACCTTGTTGATCTTGATAGCCAAGCGATGCCCGGAAGGTGTTTCCGTTAGCACCACCACTTACGCCGACAGAGTAATTCTGATTGTACGCAGTTCTGGTAATCGCATCAAGCGCATCTACGCTCGAACCAAAGTTTCCATTTGTAAGACCGTATTTTGAAAGAGCGGCACGATATTCATCACCTGAGAGCACATTTACCCGTCTTGCAATCTCACTTACGCCAGCTGAGGCGCTGAAATCAATTTTTGTGTCGCCGGATTTACCTCTTTTAGTAGTTATCAAAACTACGCCGTAAGCTGCACGCGACCCGTAAATTGCAGTTGCCGATGCATCCTTTAAAATTTCCATCGATTCGATATCTGCAGGATTAATGAAGTTTAATGGATTACCATCTGGTGCAGTTCCTATACCGGCACTGGTAGATGGCCTTGCTGAACGGCCATCCAACGCAACCCCGTCTACAACATAAAGCGGCTGCCCTGTTCCTGTAATGGCAGAGTTACCTCTAATCCTTACCGTAGAAGCGCCGCCCGGCTGACCGCTATTGTTAATCATTTGTACGCCGGCAACCTTGCCCTGTATTAACTGGTCGGGTGCGTTTAACGGACCTTTGTTAAAGTCTTTAGCGGAAACCGTGGTTGCTGCACCTGTCAAATCGCTTTTTCTAACTGAGGCGTAACCAACTACCACCACAGCATCCAGGTTATTTAAAGAACTCATTGTTACGTTAATCATCGTTTGGTTATTAACGTTAACCGTTTGAGTTTCAAATCCAACAAAGCTTATTGTTAATCTTGATGTTGGAGATGGCACCGTAATTTGATATTTGCCCTCTGCATCACTTTGTGTTTTCGTATTTGTGCCGGCAACTTGTATCGTTGCGCCAGCTAAAGGCAACTTATCATTGTCGAAAATTATACCTTTAACCACAGTTTGTGCAAAAGCCGCCGTGCTTAAAAAAACCATAAGGAAGCTCAAAGCCGTAAGCTTCTTCAATGCATACAATTTCTGTTTCGTACGCAAAACAGACAAGTTGCCTGGTAAAGTCATGTTCATATTAGATTGATTTAATTGGTTAGAAAAATTTTATTTTTTTTGGGATTGGCACTAACGTTTAAGGTGGTCGATGTTTCATAATTTCGTTTGGTTAATTAGATTAATAGGTTATTGATCTTTGTATAAAGGAAATGGTTTTTCAATTTTTACTTTGGCTATTTCCAAGCCTTTAGTGATGCATTCATCAACGGGAATATTATTTATGAACGCTGATAAAAAGCCAGACCAAAAAGCATCTCCGGCACCGGTTACGCCAACAACGGATGTTACGGAAAGCGCAGGTTTGTGTTTCCATTGCTCATTTTTTGCTTTAAACCAAACGCCATCTTTTCCGCAGGTGAGGCAAATTACCTGGGCGGTTAATTTACCCAGCCATTCCAGCGCTCTTTCGATTGTTAAGCTTTCTCCGGTAAAGCGTTCCAAATCATCTACACTTATTTTAAGCAGAGGATTCATTTTCATCAGCTTTTTGAAAACATCTTTACCATCATCCTCCTGCCAAATGGCTGGGGCAAAATTCCAGTCTACCGAGATGTATTTACTTAAGGCACAAGCTTTTGAAAAGGCACAAAGGATGTTACTGCGTGCAGGTTCCTTGCTTAAGGCAAACGCAGTTGTATGTATTATTCCTGATGAATTTATAGCACTATCTTCTATTCTTTTGATAGCAAGATCGGCACTGCGGTAAGGGATAAAATCGGGCGTTAATTCGCTTTTGGCTACTAAAATTACGCTTGTTTGCCTATCGGCAGAACGGTTTATATAAGTATCTGATAAACCAGCTGTTTTTAGTTCATTGATAAGAAAAGCGCCTAAATTATCGTTGCCAACAGTGGCAATTAATTCTGTATCTATTCCAAGCCATTTTAGGTTGGCGCATAAGTTTGCAGAACTTCCACCCTGATTGGTCGAAAAATTTGATGAAAATGCAAGTGATTCTATATTTTGTTCCGAAATAAGATCGACAAGCAACTCGCCCACTACCAGCACCTTTTTAGCTGAAATATCATTAGCCAATTTCATAATTCAAATTCGTTAAAAGTAAAAAGTTGCTTAAAATCGTCGTTAACCAAGGCTTGTTCGGCAATTACAGCACCGGCTGCGCTCCATGTACAATTTGGCACACCGCAGGGCTGTTGCGAAAAACCTTGCAAACACTCGTTAAAGAAATCTGCGCTTGCATTTGAGTTGTGCACGGCAGATAAAATAGCTTTTGCAAAGTCATGTTCGCCAGTAAAACTTAAAGCCGCAGACAGAAATCCATTCCAAACCGGCCATAAGCCTCCGTTGTGAAAATAACCAGGCTTATTTCTAAACGAATAAGCATAGTTATTTCTAAGCTCATTCATATCTGCACTATCTTCTGCTATCGTTGGATAAAATGAGGGCAACATCGATTGCTTACCATCATTAAATTTTTTCAAAAATTCAATCACGCTACGACTGTTTTCTTCATTACCGATGCCTAATGAAAGACAGAATACATTTGCCTGTAAATCAAAATACTTATAAACCCTGGCCGGGTTAAAACCCATTAACCAGAACGCTGCTGATGAGCCCTTAAGCTGATGGCTGAGATTTGGTGCATAAGCGTCCGCCTTTCCATCAACATTCCAGAAATTTGTTTCTATCGCTTTGGTAATTTGCCTTGCTTTCTCATTCCGGTATTGATTTGGTGATAGCTTTGCGCATAATCTCAGCGCCCAAAGGCGAAGCAACTGGTCGAATAAAATATAGCCGTGCTGGATGTACTCATCTGCCCAATCGCCGCTTTGCGGAACATAGATTAGATGTTTTCCATTAAATTCCCATGCTTCCAAAACTTCGAAGCATTTCTCTACCTCCCTTTGGTATTTATTCCAAAGCGTTTTGTCTGCAGTTACCAGCGAGTAAGCGCACAAACCGATAACCGCCCACGATGGATTATCTGCCCGGCCCGATGTTCCACCATAACTTACTGAACCATCTGCTGAAACATTCGATGGCATAAAGCCATTTTTGTGCTGGTTGCTAAAAAGCGTCTCAATGGTAGTTTTTGCAGTTTGAATAAGGTTGCTTTCGCCGCTAAGTAAGGCAGCTATGCATGTAACCATGCCATCTCTGGTCCACACACGTTTATAGTTATCAAATTCTTGCACGGCAGCAACAAACCCTTTAGGAGTTGATGCCTGTTGCAACAGGTCTAATGCTTTTCTATATGCTTTTGAGTCGACCATTTATACTACTGCTAAGTTGTCTGTTCTTTTAATCAGCAAAACCATAACTCCGGCAATCATTATTAATGTGCCGGCAAAAACTATTGCATTTTCGGGATTATGACCTAGAAAATATTTGTAAACGTATTTAAATGTGATTGTTTCCAGCAACATGGGCAATACGATAAACATGTTCAGAATACCCATAAAAATCCCGGTTTTGTCTTTCGGAATACTTCCGGCCAGCATGGCATACGGTGTACCCATCATGCTCGCCCAGGCCACGCCTAAGCCAACAACTGGAATGAATAACAAAGCCGGATTGTGGAGCATGGGTAAACAAATGAGCGATGTGCCTCCAACCACTAAACTAATCAGGTGTACTTTTTGCGCTGTTATTTTTCTTGCAAAAAAAGCCAGCGGAAATGCAACAAGAAAGGTAACTACGTTATAACCCCCGTTAACGGTTCCGGTAAGCAACTGTGCGGATGCAAAACCATCGGAAGCAGCATCGCTAGTTTTGTAAATGGTTTTAGCCAGGCATAGCGTAATAAACTGCCAGTAAACAAACATGGCGTACCAGTTAAATAAGTAAACAATGCCCAATCGCTTCATGGTAGATGGCATTACTTTGAAAGCACCGATAATGTCTTTAAAAATTACGCCAACACCGCCTTTTTCGGCCCTGATTTTTGCGATTTCGGTGGCAGACAATGGGACCTCTTTTGTTTTAAGGCAGCTGAACATGATTGAACCAATGGAAACAATTCCACCAATAAAAAAGGCTGCATATGTGGTATAAGGAATGTTGTTTCCACTTCTTGAATGAATACTTATCAATCCAGCAGCGATTAAGATACCGGGCGTTAAGTTGGCTAGTGTAATCCCTAACCCTGTAAAAAAGCTCTGCGTTAAAAAGCCGAGCGCATGTTGTTCGGAAGGTAATTTATCACTCACAAAAGCCCGATATGGCTCCATTGTAATGTTGTTTCCGGCGTCTAAGATCCACAAAATCCCAGCGGCCATCCAAATAGAACTGCTATACGGCATTGCGAACAGACAGATGCTACATATTATCGCTCCGATTAAAAAATAAGGTCTTCTTCTACCAAACCTGCTGGTTGTTTTATCGCTCATTGCGCCGATAATTGGTTGTATGATTAGACCAGTCATTGGTCCTGCCAAATTTAACAGCGGAATCTGATCGGCATTTGCACCCAGATATGAATAGATGGGTGTCATATTGGTTTGTTGCAATCCAAAACTATATTGTATACCAAAAAAACCAAGGTTCATAGTGATAATCGAAGCAAAATTCAATTTCACTGCTGAGGAAAAATTATGAGTTTTTTCTGCTTGAGCAATTATCATACTAAGGCTTGATTGGTTTTACAAACAACTGGTTGCCAACCAGTGCCATTCAAAATAGAGGCGTAAAAGCTTAAATTTCTCATAAATTCTGATTCAATAGGGACTATAGCCAAAGAATGACTGTAGATTTTCTAGGTTTTATATTTGGTTAAACTGATTAAAACTACTCACAAATCTCTAAGTGATGAGTTTCAGTCAATTGGGTTATATGAAGATAAGGTTATAATCAAACGAAAACCATCAAATAACATAAATTTTAACCGCAAACGTTTGCGAAAACATTTGCGGAAATGTTTGTTGTGGAAAACTTATATTTGAGTAACCAAATAATAAGCCATGAACCAAAATCCAACTTTGAAGAAGATTGCTGAAAGGTTAAATGTGAGTATATCAACTGTTTCGAGGGCGTTAAAAGACCATCCCGACATTTCGCTGGAAACGAAAAAGAAAATCAATGAGCTTGCAGACTTGTTAGAATACGACCCAAACCCTTATGCGGTAAATCTGCGTACGCATAGCAGTAAGGAGTTTGCCGTTGTTGTGCCAAGCCTATCTAATTTCTTCTACCATTCTTTTATTAGTGCAATTGAAGAAGAGGCGAGAATATTTGGTTATTCAGTAATTATTTACCGCTCATCTAACGATGCCAAAATTGAACAGGAGATTTTAAAAAGCTGCCGGCACAAACGGGTGTCCGGAATTTTCATTGCAATTACCTCAGAAACCACAGATATCGCACCTTTCTTGAAGTTAGATGTACATGGAATACCTGTTATATTTTTCGATAAAGTTCCGCAATATGAATCCTGCAACAAAATTTGTGTTGGCGATGAACATGCTGCTGGCATTGCTGCTGAAGAAATAATGAACAAGGGCATAAAGAATGTGCTGGCAATTTTTGGAGATAAAAACATGTCGATTACCAAGGCCCGACTTGAAAAGTTCAGTTCTGTAATTGGGCAAGGGGAAGACGTGAACCTGCAAATACTTTATGCAACAAGTACAGATGAAGCCGAACAGGTTACACTCGCTGCCCTACCGGGATATGTGGGGAGGAAATTTGCAGTATTTTGCATGAGCGACGAAATTTTAGCTGGTTCTATGAAGGCTATTCAGCGAAAGGGTTTGCAAGCGCCGAAAGATTTAGGGGTTATTGCAATTAGTGATGGCATGATTCCCCTGCTCTTTTACCCGGAAATCACCTTTGCAGAGACAAGTGGCTATAATTTGGGTAAATTATCTTTTAGCAGAATGATGCGTTGCATTGCAGGAAGTTCTTTCGCACAAACAATTGTTGATGAATCCAGACTGGTTGTAGGCGGTTCTATGTAGAAGTAATGCCTAAACGACATCGGCACGTACTGTAGCGTTACTCTTTATTGAAAATAAACAGCACATTTAAAAGGAGTTGAAAAGTGTTCGTAATATTTTTAAAAAAAACATTGGCATGGATAAAATTAATTTCTATATTTGCACCTCCTTAAACAAAAGGAACGATTCCGTAGCTCAGCTGGTAGAGCATTACACTTTTAATGTAGTGGTCCTGGGTTCGAATCCCAGCGGGATCACAAAATCAATGTCAAAAACGCTAAAAACCTGCAAATCAAACATTTGCAGGTTTTTGTTTTTTACGGAAATTCCATTTTATGCATCGTTTAAGCGTGTTTTGGAATAGTCTGGTGAGTTGAGCTAAATTTTAAATTTACTCACCAGAACGGCTTAAAGAATTGAATTACAAGCCGTTCACCTCCCGCACATCTTGTAAAGGTCTTGCTGCAATGCTAATTTTGTTTCACTCTTAATGTTATCATTATGAAAACCAACTTTAGTGTTCTTTTCTATCTGAAAAGACAAAAAAACTATGAAGGCGATGTAGCACCGATTTACATCCGACTCACACTCAACGGTAAACGGGCAGAGATTTCTACTGCACGTTCCTGTCATCCTAGTCTGTGGAACTCGTTTTCCGGTAGATCCAGTGGTAAAAAAGAAGAATCAACGACTCTGAATTTTCAGTTAGACCAGCTGCAACGAAAGGTCTACGATGCATACAAGTCGCTGTTAAATGCAAATGAAGAAATTTCAATTGCGTCAATCAAAGCAAAATTCCAGGGCAAGGAGATTAATATGTTGTCCATCCTTGACGTTATCGATGAACACAATGATGAAATGAGGTCTCTGGTTGGAAAAGATTATGCGCCGGGTACGCTCAAACGTTTTCTTGTCCTTAGAAAACATGTTCAAGAATTCATTCAAAGAAAATACAAACTGGAAGATCTTGATCTGAAGAAGGTAGATCAGAAATTTATAAGTGATTTTGATTTTTACATCCGATCGGTAAAAAAGTGCTCGAACAATTATACTGTTAAAGTCTTAAAAAGCGTCGGTAAGATCATAGACATTAGTCACCACAATAAACTAATTGAAAATAATCCTTTCATTGGATATAAAGGCAAAACAAAGAAAACGGATAGATTCTTCATGGACGAGGACGAACTTCAGAAAATTACTGAAAAGGAATTCTCCTCTGAAAGACTTGGCACAGTTCGCGATGTATTTTTATTTTGCTGTTATACTGGTTTGGCGTATACAGACGTCAAAAATTTGAGGAAAAATCACATCAATAAAGGTATCGATGGTGAGCAGTGGATAGTCAAGGTAAGGCAAAAAACCAATACCCGTTCTGCAATACCGATTCTCCCACAAGCGCAAATTCTGTTAGACAAATATGCTGATCATCCTATGTGCGATGGGAATATGCTACTGCCGGTTCATAGCAACCAGAAGATGAATGAGTATCTGCACGAAATATCGGCCATATGCGGGATAAATAAGAAACTAACCACACATATTGCCCGCCATACCTTCGCAACAACAGTAACGCTTTTAAACGGGGTCCCAATTGAAAGCGTGTCCCAGATGCTGGGCCATACCAATATCAGAACTACCCAACAGTATGCTAAAGTTGTGGACATCAAGGTTGGTGCTGATATGGCCAGGCTAAGAGAAAAATTATCACAAAAATTAAATAACAAAAAATCAGATGGATAATCTTATCATCACTGATGAATTGGTGCTCAACCAGATTTATCTTATTAGAGGTCAGAAAGTAATGATTGATTCAGATCTTGCTAAGCTTTATGGCGTAGAAAATAAACAGCTCAAAAGACAGGTAAGAAGAAATATCGAGCGTTTTCCCGAAGACTTTATGTTCGAAATCACCGCTGAAGAGTATTACAATGCAAGGTGCCAATCCGGCACCTTGGAATCTGGGACTAATCTGAAATACCTTCCTATGGCTTTTACAGAGCTAGGTGTCTCTATGCTTTCCAGCGTATTATCAAGTCCAAGAGCAGTTCAAATGAATATTCAGATCATCCGAATTTTCACCAGAGTCAGAAACATATTACATGATAACATTGAAATTAAACTGGAAGTCGAAAAGATTAAAAAGAAGTTGGATAATCAGGATAAGAATATGGAGATCGTATTTAAATATCTTGATGAGTTACTGGATAAACCAGAAACTGAGAAGCCTGCGAGAAAGCGAATAGGCTTCAAACCAGATGATTTGTAAAATTCCAATAATTTTCGAAGACCGAAAGTTTGTGCTTGAAAAGTGCAAAAGAGCTTATCACAAATCGTGATAAGCTCTTCTAGTTACATTAAGTATATTTCTCCAAATAAAAATTTAAGACCTTTTCAAAAGTTCGTTCTTTTCACGTTCACTCGCTAGCAATCTTTCATACAACTCAACAATTTTTTCTATTGGATTAAAATTATTTTGAATTGAATTGTCATGAAAGTTATTTATATTATTAAAAATAGTTTCTTCTGTAAAATGCTTAATCCCCTCGGCTGTCACTCCTAGAGCCTTTGCAACCTTATCTAAGGTTGAATCTTCAATATCTTCACTCTGTTCAAGTTTACTTATAGCTTGTTGACTAATCCCCAATTCATTGGCAAGCGCTTCCTGTTTCATACCACGTAGTTCACGTATACGAGAAATTTTACGTCCTAAATGCATTCGAGTGTTTCTTTCAGAAGTTTCCATACCCAAATATATCGATTTTTTTTGAGCGTTAAAAACAACTAAGTTTTTGTATTTAACAACCCGCTTGTGGTTCGGTACGATCGAATAGATATGGAGATTTGGAATAAATTCAAAATCATGTAGTTATGAAAACAAATCAAGTATTACAAACGGTTAGGACAGATTGCATCATTGAGCTCTGTAGATCGCTTATAGAGAAATTCAAGCCAATTTATATTTACAGCTTTTGCAAGCTGACTCAAACAGCAACAAAATCGGGATGTTTTGGTTCCACTTATTCTTCAACTGAGCACCACTACTTTTTGTTAATGGTCATGGAGAATAAAACAAGAAACGAGCATGAGGCACAGGATTTTTGCAATACCAGATTTTTCTCCGGTAAAATAACTATGCTTTCCCACAGCATGGAAACCATTCAATGCTGCATTGAAAAGAACAATCGCTTTTTCATTTCCATATTAAATGCGGCTCAACACCTTTACAGTTCAAATGGAATCTTAAATGAAACTCCAAGTATCGCTTTTGATTCCTCACAGAATTTCGAGAAAGCAAGCAAACATTATGCGCACAGAATTAAACTCGCTGCCGGTTTTTTGGAAGGTGCAGCAGATTGCTACAGTAATGAGCATTATGCGGTATGTCTGTTTATGACCCACCAGGTTATAGAACAATGCACGATAGCACTAATTCGCGTACACCTTGCCTATCGATCTGACATTCATCATTTAGGTCGGCAGCTTGATTTGTGTAGCAGCTTTTCACCATTACCTTACGAAATGCTTAAGGCCACGGAGGAAGATCGCAGATTATTTGAAATCTTGTTAAAGAGCTACTCGCAGGCCAGGTATAATGACAAATTTGGCGTCCAGCAGGACGATGCAGATAAATTATTATCCAAAGCCTATGCTTTTGAAAAGCTAACCAGAAAATTGTGTGAAAACAAAATATCAGAATTTGAAAAGGCAGAAAATTTGGCAATGGAAAATAAAATATGTTTTGAATAATTCAATTTAAGGATGTAGAAGACATATACAGGGTCAACTTGTCATCTATATTCAACTTTCACCCGTTTACCCACCACCAAGTATTCAGCCTGGCAAAAGTTTTATAATTGAGCTTATCTAACTACTTATCAACTAATTAAATTCAAAATAAAAATAATTCTCATGAGAACTAATTTAAGCAGACAAAAGAAAAATAGGATTATACTTCTTGATGATGAGGAGATAGTAATGCCGATCAAACCGATAACAGCATTCTTCGATGCGGCATGGTTACCTGACCAACTTAAGATGTTGAAAAAATGGCGCAATGACGTTTCATTTGAGGCTAATCATCCGCTTAGAAGCAGCCCTTCCGACAGACTTTATGATTATGAACTTACCATGAAAGTCATTGAAGCTGCCTGGTTAGTTCGAAAAAAAACAATTGGAAAACTTGAGATTGATAGTGGTGAGATTGATATCATTGTAAAATGGTGCATAAAACAAGAAAAGAAAGGAATGAGGGACTATCCAACTCACCTCGCTGCAGATGAAATAATAAATCCCGTGAAAGTGTTAAGGAGAGTTTTTAAAACCTTTAAACTCCGCCATTACCATGCTATTTTGAAAAACTGGCTTTATGATTCATTAAGTCAAAAATATATGGAAGATAGTTTATCGAAAGAAGAGATCATTGCTGTCTATGAAAACTTGGTTCGGTTGTTTGAAGCAATGTGGTTAATAAAGGAAAGGAATAAAGCAGGTGCCTGAACCTGTCAATTATCTAGGAGCAGTCAATCCGGTAAAGGGTATTCGTATGCCACCAATCATTATCGGATATCTATCTACCTTTTAAAGGCTTTAAAAAGTAAATAATGACTTTTATTAAAAAATAAGATAATAAAAGGCAGGCAAAAATAAAAAGAAGAGAATAATTTTCGGGTGTACCTAAAAAAGGCTAAACTTAAAGTTGTTTTCCAGTCTCCCAGCGATTTGAATTTTGGGACACTTCAATATTGTGTGTGATACGTGAGTGAGTAGTTGAAACTTAACTGCGGTTATTAAACCAAAACACCTTCCAGCTGTGGACTATATAAAATCCTGTTAATTTCTGCAATGATATAGTCTTTTTCTAAACCATAAATTTCACAAACCCGGAATACAGTTTGCCTGTATTTCGCAACGTTTTTATGACCATATGGATAAGTATCCAATAGTTTCTCACATTCAACAAATTGCAGAATGGCAAATTTTTGGTTTGAAATCCGGATGGCAGCTTCTGCGGCTTCGAGGTGGGTGTCAAATACAATGTCCTTATCCAACAAATTGGTTAGATCGAGAAAGCTTTGCTGGTTTAAAAGCACTAAGTAGAGTTCGAAAACCTGACGGTAATTTTTCTCCTCGCCACTGATTCTAACCAGGTATTTCACTATTTCAGGTAAAAACGTCCAGTTTTTTTGTGTCCCGTAAAAATTAGTTCGGGCATTGGAACTGCTCCCGGCAAAGCGGGATTGAAATCTAAAACAATCACAGTATAAGGCAATAATTTTGAATGCGTGCAAGGTTGTAGTTTGCATTCGGGTATCCAGGCTGTAGAAATATTTTCCGAATGTAATTTTAGCCTCCCAATAATGCAGTTGATCTTCTGGTTTAGCCACCTGATTAATAATGATCTCGGCAAATTCATAGCGGGTAAGGGCTGTCGCTTTATTTTCCAAAAACGCATCAAATTTTGCGAGCTGATCAATCGTTTCAATAAATAGTCCCCGCATGTATCTGCTGTAGGGTGCACCTTTTATCATCAGGTTCATTGCGTCAATTAAGTAAATCCGCGCCATAAGGCGCTGATCAAGTGTTTGGCAAACCTGTGTGAGCAGCAGATGGAAGGTTAACAGCGATCGTCTTGCAGATTCAGTTCCATCATTTGCAAAATGTAGCTTGTCGGTACAGGTCAACAATATTGACAAAGCGGCGTCAGGCCTTCTGTTATCTGAAAGGAACCCTGCATAATGTGTAACAAAATCTATATAGACTTTGCTATATAACTTGAAATCTTGGTCCAGCAGTTTGGTTACAATTTCATAGCCACGTTCTAAATGTTCCGATGCTTCGTTTAGTCTTTTTTCGGATGAGAATGCATGTGCGAGTAAGCAAAACAAATCTATAAGCGAGAAGGCAAATTTTTCGTCCTCAAGCTCTTTATTGCTTGCCGCTAACAAATCCAGCGCCTCAGTACCATATCTGATAATTTCAGCCGAAACACCATCCATTGCCAACTGTCCTTTTGAATGCAGGTAAACCAGCAAAGCGCGTAGCCATAGTTTATGCGTTGCTTTTTCAACGAGGTTTCTGAAGGCATCAAATACCGCTGATGCGTAAACTTGGATGTGACCAAAATCAGGAAATTTTTCTAAGGCAAATTCGGCCGCACAAAGGTAAGCCTCTAACGCGTTAGGCGCAGTATTATGAATTGATCGTATAAGTTTGTCCGCCTCGTCAAATTTACCGCTGACGAGTGCACACTTATAAAGATTCAAACACAATTCAGCATATAAGGGTAAAAATGCGCTTTCACTGATTTCTTTCAGGTTAATGTAATTGTAAACCGGATAAAGGTGTTCTTCTGCGTAAGTATATGATTCCAATTTTACCAGTTCAAACCCGGCCTGTAATTTTAAGAGCGCAAAGTGTCCGGCGATTGTAGCTTCTGGAGTAAAATGATCAAGAAGGGAATTTAACATCAGTAACCTATTCATCGAAACTGGATTCCTTTCTTGAATTAAATACGCGCTCGGCAATCGAATTGATGTCCTTCAGTGAAGGTTTCAATAAGAGTTTTGTGATGGTGCGGACGATAGCTGGCATTGAGAAATAATTATTGTCAAATTGCAAAAAACCTTGCTCGACCAGCTCGACTAACTGGAGGTGGAAAGATTGATAACCATCATCATTTATATCCAGGTACGCTGATATATCTTCCTGGGTAAATCGCTTATCTTTTAAAAAGTATATGTTCAGCAGGATATTCTGGCAGGGGATTGAAAGTTTGCTTAACCCAAATGCCTGGTTAATGTGCCACAGTATCTTGGCATTGTGGTCCAGGAATTCGATTGCATGCACATAACGGGATTCTTCGATTCCTTCATTATCGATAAGTTCATTAAAACTAGAAATACTCAACCGTCCGAAAGATTTTGAAATTGTCTTTGCCGCCAGTTCAATTAACAGCGGATGGTATTGCAGGTTTTCAAGTAGCAAGAACAAGGCTTGGAGTTGATTTTCTTCCGGTTTGTGCCAGTACGAAAAAATTTCAACCGCATCATCTTTCTCTAACCGTTGGACAGCTAGCCATTTATCAGTCGAGAATACAGCCCTTGAAACAATAATGGTATCCCAATGGGGAATAATATCCAACCGGTTCAGCTCCTGTTTAAATGCCCTAGAGAGGTTGTCAACAATGTATAGGTTTTTGCCCTTTATATTTCGTAATTCCTGCACGATAAGTTTGAATTTGATTTCCGGGGAATGGTTCTTGAAACCTTTTAGCTTAAGACCATTTAAAATGAGGTTTTGATCGGAAATCAGAAGCTGTTTGAAGGATTCAAAAATACCTTTGGCACCTTCATTTTCAAACCCGGGCCCGCTTATCCAGAGGATATGATCGTAACTTGAGGCCACACTTTTCAGATAAGCTTCCAGGACCATCGTTTTTCCGACACCTGATGACCCGGACATCATTGTGGGCGAAGGCTTAGCAACCAATTGGTGTAAGGAACTAAGTTCAGCCTTGCGTCCCATGAACTTCAGACCGCTGAATGGGATATCGTTCAAATAATGCGGGTAACTTTTACCTTTGTTTGAAGAAACCGTGTGTCGTGTCAGGGTATCGATATGTTTAGAAATCACTTTGATCTCAGAATGCAAAGCAACCAGACTTCGCTGCATGGCACTGACACTTTTTAAAATTGATGCCAGCCATAATTCAAATTTTTCAAGTGTTTTCGAGATGTTTTTGAATTCGTTGCCCATGTAATCCAGCTGAGCCTGTAAGGCACCCCTCAACAAGTCGGTGTCAATTTTGATATCTGAGAGCAAGCGGTTTTGAAAAGCAATCCTGGCTTTTTGGTGAGCGGGTTCCTTTAGGATGTCAGCAAATTTGAGAACAAATACTTCCGTCCATTCATGTTGTGATCCATAAACGCTAAACCCTTTCCACAACATATCTTCTAAACCGTCGGGCAAGATTTCCCGGTTGAACCGCTTGTGGAGTTTTGTTAAAAGCTCTCCTTTCAACATCGAAGACATTTCCGTTCTGAATTTTAAGGTCTCATCTTTACTGCCCCCAAAGGCTGCGAGAAGAACATGGATTTGCGCGTAAGCAACTCGTCCATCCAGTTCAGGGTGATCCTGGGAGAGTACATGGTTTTCGTGGAAAATGAAATCTGCAAATATTGCTGTCACGCCCTTTAAATCTATCCCGAAATAGTCGAAATCCGTATGGGTTCTGGCGTTGATATCTTCTCGACGAAGCTTATAAGCATAAAAAAGAAATTGGGTGGCAAAATTTCGCGCTTCAATCACTGCTTTACCAAGGTCTTCATTTACTGGGAGCATATTTTCCTCTTTGGAAAACCCAAGTACATTATTGACCATAGGTTTTAAATGGTCATCGTACAAAAGCGTTAGTTGTGCTTTGGCTTTGTCTTCGAAAGGTGCCTTGAGCATGGAAAGTGCCCAGGCTGAGACAGCAGTTAAGGCAGAGACTTCTTCTATCCCCATTTAAATTACGTTTAATTTTAGATGGTTAAATGTAATTATTTTTTAACTAAGCATAACTATCTTTTCAGCTGTAGTCAGAATCCCCTCAGTCTGTTCAACAAAATCGCGAGCTGCTCATTTTCTTTAATAAATTCCTGAAGGTAATCCGAATCGATATGAAATTGTACCCCGGCCCTATTTTTTGTGGCGAGGATTCGTTCAACACCTGAAGTGATTTGAAAACTGTGGACGATCCGGTTTCTTTTGTTAACCAGATGTGCAAATAAGGTTGAAATTTCCTGACCGGATTTCTTCGTGATGGTTTGCTCGACCGGGTCTAACAATAACCCTGAGGTTAGGTCGAAGAGTTTTGACCAGTCATAATTTGAATGATTCAGTCTCAGAATGTTTTCGATTATGAAAGCGTTATTGGCATTAAATACACAGATTGCTGCACCTAAAAGCGTGAGGTATTGTTCGCAGGGTAAGGCTTGCCGGGTGTTAGGTATCATAATTGTTTAGTTTAATGGCGGATCCGTAGGTTCTGGTAACCCCGCCCTGAAAACATCCAATACTTCCTGAATGTCCTGATGGCTTGCTTTCCTTGCCACCATCTGTCGTATCAGAAACAGGATGTCATTATTAAAGTAACGTCCGTCATTGTCAGACCATTCTTTATCCCTTTCCGTGAGATAAGCGGCCATGGCCTCATCTGAATCCTCTGTAATCATGATCAGACCATTTTTCTTTCCCTTTACGTTTTGCCTGCCGGCACGGCCGAAGATGACGATTTTATCGAAAATTTTAGCAGCACATACGGTCTCTAGTGTGGTATGAACCTCCCTATATTTTTGATCATGTACGGTCTTGTCTACCAGACGGCCGAAGCCTTCTTTCACTTTCATGTCTTCGTATCAAATCCTTGTGCCAAGAAAACTCAGCTGCTCATTTACGGAGAGTACCAGCAAATAAACCTGATATCCTTTGGCCTTAATCTGCTTAATGGTGTCATTCATTCGCTGCCCGGAAGAGAAGGTAGTTTCAAGAATGAAATTTAATTTGTGGCCCTCACAATAGGCCCTCAATTCGTTATTCCAAGGTTGCGAGTAGTCGACGGTCAGCTCCGGGTAGAACTCTTCATGATTTTCCTTAATTTCTTCTGCTTTTGGGTGGTAATCCCGGTACTCATCAGCATTGCAGATAACGGCATTGCCTTTTAGCATTTTCAAAGCGGCAGTAGTCAATTCTGACTTTCCTGAACCGGGCTGACCTCCCAATATGATCGCTACCGGCTTTTCTTCGGCTTTAATGTTTTTTGTAAAGTCCCCGATGATAATCTCAGAAAGAATAGCCTTCTCCCTATCGCTCAGCCGGAATTTTTCCCGAAGTTCCTCCAGTTGATCCATGATTAGATCACTTCTAACCCATCGAACTACTCAAGTATCTGATGCATGTTGTCTTTCGAATCAAAAACTTTAGGATCACGGCTCAACTCTACAAAGATGCTGCTAAGTGTCTTAAGTGAATCAATGCGGTTCTGATCGGGATGGTCCTTCATCCGCTCTTCGAGTTGCTTACGCGCGCTCTCTGTGATGAGGATATTTAACGTATGCCTGGTGCTTTCTGTGAGTTTATACCAATTCAAAGAAGAAAAATTTGTAGATGTCCTTTGAACCTTAACTGCCCTTTTTCTGGTAAGTCCATTTGGTATAGTGATATGTTTCAGTATTTTTCCCATTTCTTTGATTTCAAATTTACGAAGAAATGACACAATAAACAAAAGCGGCGAACATTTAGTTTCTCTAAATATATTTTCGTTCGGTAACAAAAAGACTTGCTATAACTTATGAAAGAATGAACGCATCAGGGTTTAATCCAATAGCCGAACAGTTTGTAAAGCCCCGGGAGGCCGTCTTTGGGTTAGATGATAAATCAGTCGAAGCGAATGAATTTGATGATCTGGTAATCTTTAAGATGTGCTGTGGGATTCCTGTCCGTTTTCCTCGTGTGTTTGCACCTGCATGATTTCGAACAGTGCTTTTAGTCGAAGGAAGCCTTGATGCTCGATCAGTAGGTAAATCCTGAAATGGATTTGGTCTGGTTTTTCACCGGGGATGCTAATCGAACGCAGCAAGCCGGCAGCGATCCAGTTTTCCAGGGTTTTGCCTTTCAGGTTGAAATAGTGGCTGAGATAGGCATCGGTGTAGAATTGTGTTTTATCATAAAAGATTTCTTTTGGGTAAAGGTTTTCATTCAATGCGCGCTCGCAGGACATGCATTTATAACCGTGTTCATCAAACCAAAGGGCTTTGCCGCTTCCTTTGATGCCGCAGAGCTGGCCGGGTTTCCTTTTTTCTGGATGGTAGCCTTCGGGATGCGTTTCGAGGATGAGCTGATCGTCGTAGTCTTCCAGTATCATGTCGGCATAAATGCCGGCTAAGACTTTGAGTAGTTTGCCTTCTTCTTCGCCGATGCCCATTTTCAAGGCGCAGGGTTTCCAGAGAATCTTCAATTTTGAGCGTTTTGCCTCTGCTTTTGCGGGGATTGGGATTTCTTCGGTTTATTCCAGTTATTGGTTTTGCTGCCCGATTTTGTTTTGGGGCAGGTTTATTTTGCGGGAGGTCATTTGATGGGACGGTAAAATGATCCGTTCGGATATCGAAAAAATCACAGATGAATTGCAGGCTTTTGGTGCCGATGCCAGATTTACCGGATTCAATTAGCCTGTATTGTCTTTCGCTGAGGCCGCAAAGCCGGGCGAATTGTTTGATGGAGAGTTTGTGCTACTGGCGGAGGTGATGGAGTTTTTTATGGATCATCTGCTTTGGCTTGTTGACTAAAAGGAGCGCAAAGGTGTTAAAGTAATGTTCTGGCAGGAAGTGAACTGAGTATTTTGGAATACTGGTCTAAAAAGAGATATCGAAACAAAATTATGTTTTACAGGTTCGAGAATTAAGCTAGTACATTGAATAAATCGTAGCCTGTAAGCATACAATTCAATCGCAAGAAGTCAAAAAGTTTGGGCGAAGTTTTTGAATTGGCACCTATTTGATAAGCAGCTTGTCTAAGGTTATCCCGAGCGATATTGATACTTCAATTTTATCCTTTGTCTTTAGCCGAGCTCCTGTGTCAGCGTTGAAGCTCTTGGGCAGCTTGTGGGTTAAATCCGGGGTTTTTAAGCCTATACCCAAAACATTTTTATTTAGTATGTCGCCTTTCTTACTGATTGCCAGATAAAGATTATAATTCATGTCAAGGGCATTTTTATTTTCATACGGTCCGTTAGAAAATATCATATAGGATGGATTTATTCCAAAACCAATCAGCTTCTTTTTCCCAAGATAAATTTGTTCATTGATGGTAAGCACCCAGCCATTATAAGTCTGATCGATACCGTCCTTAAATTTGTAGGCGGTGTATTCCTTTTTAATTGATCTTCTGACATTTAATGAATCGTAGAGGGTTTCCTCCTCGATTTTTTTGGTTGACTCTTCATCAAATCCAATATATTTACTCAGCGTCAGGCCAAATGATACTTTATTGGAAATCATTTTGCCGGAATAAATATAGTTCAGGGCGAGTGTGCCGCTAGGCCGGTAGAGTCGTTTTGTATTCTCGAATACCACAGGGAATTCAGTCGGCTGACTGACCATTTTATAATAACTAAAACCCTCATTACTCAGCCCTATTTTGGTATCAAGGGTGACCAAGTGGAAAGAATGCCAAACAGAATTTTTCTTCTCAAATGCTTTAATCTCTTTTTCGTATAGTTCATTTCTGAAAGATGATGCATTTGAAAATTTTGTGAGGGAATCCTGAAGAAGGAGAAGTTTTTGATATAGCTTTTGTTTTGTACCCTTCCCCGCTACGGTTTTCGCTTCAAGTGCAGAGCGTATCGTTTTTATTTCCTTTTCTATTTCGTTGCTGATTTTTGTACTGGTCAGGATATCAGCTTTTTCTTTTAATGCCCAATAAAAAGGTACCCGCTTATTGTATAAGCTAATTGCTTCTGATGATTGATATTTCATCAGACTGGCTAGCAGAAATGACCCGGAAACATTTAAGCCGACATTGGCCTGAAATTTTGAACTGCTGAAAATTTTGGAAACATTGTCCTTACCGATTGCAAACAATTCCACGTTGTAGATTCCGTTGAAAAGATAACGTTTTTCCCTGATACCGGCGGCCGCATTATAACTCAACCTGGTATCCTTGGTTCCGATTTCCGCAGTGAGGACATTAGCATTTTTGGCAAAAATATTATCCCCAACTACAAACTGGGAAAAAACACCACTGACAGTGTCTTTGAAACCGACTCTGGAAACATATGAATTGAAATCATATCCACCCTTTTTTATGTTTTTTTTCGGCGTTGCATCATTTATACTGTTGTTGAGATAAACATCACCATAATCCGGAGGGGGAAGTATTGTTTGTGCTTGAGCTTTAATGGAAATTAGCAGTATGACACCAAAAAGAAGTGTTTTCATGAGCGTGAGATTTAGATGAGATAAATTTAACAAGAATATCAAGTTTACAAAATACCTAATATTAAGTATATTAAGATTTTAACCCGCGTGGACTTAGTTTTTTCAAATGCAAAGATGTAGCTGACAAGCAGGTGAAAAAAGTAAAGGGCAAGCGGAAAGAGAAAATTAAGAAGTGAATGAATAGTAGCCAACACAGGAACGAGCCAAAAAGTCTATCGATGTAAATTAAGCCCTGAGCCATTTAGCCACTGCTCAGCGCAATATCATCAGCAGTTATTAATTAGCATTTGGTGATATTTATCATAATCAATTTTATCATGAACACCGCTATGTCCGTCTAAAAACAATCCATTTCGGTACATTCCCCTTAACGCGTTGATATTCCAACGTTTATGCACAAAAATAAAGCTTCCCTTCAAATAACGCTCGACATTGACCCCTTCCACACCAGAATCCAGTTCAGCCACGAAATTAAAATCTTCGTTACCAATGTTCCGTTCTCTGGTTCCGTCTTCAATTCCATGGCTAACTGGTTCCGTTGGCTCTAGAATGAGCCTGAAGTACGATATTTCCGGGTTATCTTCGCTTCTGAAGAGAAGTTTTTGAGGGCGGATAAACATATCACCTTTGATGATGAGGGCCAACTCGTCATTGCAGAGCTGAATGGATTTCATCGAATCTCCTCCCCCCGAGGGTAAAAGAAATAATTCAGGTTATCATAAGCTACCAGCCTTTTCAACACCAAGAAAATCTGTGATACCGATATCCACTCACAAGCTGCCGGGCTTCCTTGAGGAAATATGGTTTCAGCACATCTGCCCACTCGTATGGATTTCGTCTGCCAAAATCATCACTGGTTTCCATCCAGAAATTAAGATACTCGTAAAATTCTTCCACTGTGGGCCGTTTCTCCAAGTCGTTGTCGGTTGCCATTTCAAGCAATACATCGACGATAACCGTCGATTGGTAGTACCATTGTCCTGCTATAGTGCCCTTGTTGATGATAACTTCCACGAAGTTTCCGGACGGAGATATTGCTGTTTGGCACATATTGACCTTCAAATCCAAATTTACTACCGGTGATCAATATCCAAAGGGAGTTGGCAAGCGAGTAAATGTCTGACTTTTTAAATTCCGCTGTGGAAGAAGTCCTTTTCATCTCTGGTGCTATTGTCCATTGTGGCCCTATCTTCTCATTATCACCTGATCTAGCACTTTTATCCGGAAAGCTCATCAGACCGAAATCGGACAATACCGGTTCACCTTTAACATACATGAGATTGTCTGGCTTAATGTCTCTGTGTGTATAATCTTTGCTTGCAAAACGGCAACGGCTTTGACGATTTTCAAGAAATCTTTGAAAAGCTGCTCATGGGATTTATCCTTTATATAGCTCAAATAAGGTTCCCCCAAGGGCATGGTGTAGAAAGGGACATCTCCTGCTTTAGGCTCTTTCGGTAAGTGAGCGTCTAGTAGCGTAATGATGTAGTCGATAAATTTGTTTTCAGCTTGCTTCTTGATGTTTCAGGCTGATAAATATTGCCATGGGCACTTTCTTTGCATATTCATCCAGACCTGAGGTGAGTAAAAAGCGCTGTACCTGCCGGTTGGAAATCCCCCCCTCGGGGATAATGCAGCTAAAGGAAACATCGAATTGGTAGTTTCCGATTTCAAAATCCGGATATTTTTTATCCACCTTATCCATTTCTTTTCTAGCCTCCTCGCAGGCTTTTGACAATCTGGACAGGAGTTTTTCCGTAACGGTCTCGATGACAATCTCGCCATCACAAATAACCGCATCATAAATTTCCTGCCAAGCTTTTTTCATGAGTCCAAAACAGTTTTCCCGCAGTAGAACGTGTGGCGAGGCTGCCCGGCAGTTAAAAGGAAAATCAATTTGCTGAATGCCTCCAATCAAGCTTGTCCATTTGGTTGTGCTCAGCTCGGCATGTGGAAATTGCGCGGCAATAAACTCTTCCCATCGCGTAGGGCTCTCGGTTAAGATAATGCCACCTGTAATCTGGGAAATAAACAGCGACATCTCAAAATTGGGTGCCAGTATATTTTTGATGATCTGTCCTCCATTTCCATATAAGTCATCTTGCAATAAGGCCAGTGGATCTTCGAGCCGCCTTTTCTCGAGTTCTTCAATTATCCGGGTAATGAGGTTTTCATTGGCATCCGGGAATTTATCTTTGATATAGTTTTCTTTCTGTAAGGGAGAAAGGCTGTAGATCACCCGGGACTGATCATCATCGAGTAGCTCGCCAAGAACACCCAAATCCTGCTTTTCGATATCCAGTATTATACTTCTGCGTGCTTTGGCCGCATCAATCGCAGCAAACAGCAGATGGTGATTGAATAATCCGGGGTCAGGAACGAGCAGGATTTTGCCAGCTCTAATGTAATCTTCCAGTGCGAAGAAAAGGGCTAAATTAAGTAATGTGTGCTGGCGGAACTGACCCGGGTTTTCGACCGGGCTATGTTCCGCCTTGAGGTTATTGGGGTTGATGAAGGGATGGTGAATGATTATTTCATCGAAATAGAGCATGGAGGTTGTGATGTACATCGTAAAACTACGAACATCGATCACCCCGGAGTAGACCGCGCGTAATTTTCCATCTGATTTTGGCAGCAGACTGAGTATGTCCGTATCCCTTGGCCAGAGGCTGCCGTAAGCTAGATGAATATCCTTAACCTGTTCCACACTAAGTGTCCTTCGGACGTCATCCCAGCTGTTTCCTTTCTTAAGTCCAAGGATTTCGTCGATTTCCGCCTGCAGAATCAGGTTTCTTTCCCTGATGCTAAATACCTCCCAAGTTGGCCTTTTATGTGGTGCCTTGTCCCGACAACAGTTTTTATACTTCCTGCCCTGTCCGCATGGGCAGTTCCAGTTGGCCTGAATTTTAAATTTCGGGACTTCTTTCCTGAGGTAATCACTCGGTGTCGAGGTACGTCCGAAGGCATCCTGATAATGAACCTTACCATCTTTCGTACCCACAAACATTTCCCCTCCGAAATGAAAGAGTTTATCCGCTGGTGGAAGCAGGGTATTTTTGATATTTTGCCATTCGATGTCCGCGTCTTTTTCAGGATACAGCCATTCCTGTTTTTCAGCTGCGATATATCTTCGTGCACGCTGTTTAATGAGATAATTGATTTCCTTTACCTGCTGATCACTGAGCTCGCGGTCTCTTAAAAAAGCCATGGTGTTGACCATGGTGCCACCGAAAACGCGGGAATTGGTCCGTTTCTGTATCGGGTCAGTCTGTTCCGGTTGCTGGGCGAACTCTAAGTTGGTGAGGATCAGGCAATGGTCTTTATCCAGCGGGAATACCGTCTGCGATGCTTTTAAGGCTACCTGAGGATCGTTGGGATAGTTGCATTCTGCCGCATCAGGCGGGTAGGCATAGTTATAAATGCAGACCGGGTGATCGGAAAGGATAAATTTGGTTCGGGAATTTTTAGCCGATACAATTTCACGGCTACCTTCCAGCCACATGGTAACATTCATTTGTTGGGTAGCTTCGAGTTCAGCCATCAGGGACATCTGGTCTAAGTCCTGGTATTTCGCTTTGAGCCAGGTCAGTCCTTTCGGGGTTCTGGTCTTCTGGGCATCGATGTAACGGAAAAAACTCAGAAAGTTTTCGTGTCTGTCAGAAAGATTACCATCGATAAATGCTTTAACGGCCTTGGCGCCGATATTGTCGATTTTACCAAATAGTTTTCGTTCAACCAGGTCGCTGATAAACGGGCCGAAAAAGGTGGTATATAAATCGTATACGAAAAAACATTTGGAAGGCGGCCAGAGTTTAAGTGCATTGTGTTTTTTAGTTGTCCCATCGGGTAGTTTGATTTCATCCGGGTTTAAATCCAGGTAATAGAGCTTTGCCCCTTTTTCGAGAAAGCCATGCTGGTACCACTGTGGTACGTAATGGTTATCGCGGGTCAGTTCTTTAGCTTCGGTACCGCCTTCTATTACAAAATCCTTTTTTCCGGCCATCGTTTTGACACTAGCTTATTTGAATAATTTTACATTGAATCTTTAGTCCTTGGAATCAGAGAATGGAGCGTCTTGGATTCAGCAAGTTTGGGAATAATTAAAGATAAGATTTAAATTGATGGTTAAAAAACTAATAAAAACCTTGTCTTTCTGGAAGACATCAATCCCTGCCTGAGAACCTCATTTCCAGAAAGGGATCTATTTTTTCTTTAATCAAAGAGCCCGTAATCTAACCGGCATTTTCCATCCGCACCCTTCGGCTTGTTGACTTCGTCCAACCAAATGAGTGTTTACGGAATGGCTCTGGTTTAAAATTGTAGTTTTTACCCTGCTGATTATTCGGCAGACTTATTTCGTCGAGGTTCAGAGTTAGTGTTGGAAATCAAATTTCTTTAATATCTACAGTATAATATCTTCCCATTTTGGATTGGGTTTTATTGGAAATTGTCAGTACGCCTTCTGATTTGTCGTAGTTGAAATGGTTATATCCGGTTTGCATTTCGGTGTAGAAGTCTTCTGAGGTGAGCCAGTCTTGGTCGGTAAGGGATATTTTTGCATAAGGGTGGTTATTTAAGGAAATCATTGCGCGCGTTTTGACCATCTTTACCCCTCCTTCCCAGGAGTAGGTCACCTCTACATTGGCCATTACCGTCTGATTATTGTGTTTGGCGAGGTTTTTTTTTATGCTTCTTGAAAAGCTATTAAGCGCTTGAAAATTATGGCTAAGGATGTCTTCTGTCATAAGAGCTATTTTATTTTAGATGTAAAGTATTTTATGAGTATGTATGTTCGTTTGCTTCGTGTGATAAATTTATTGGTACCGATATTTAATCATCTGCTCTACCCTTTCTCAATCCGAGGTTATGACCAAATATGGAAATCTCTTCGTTTTCCATCCTATCCCTCACAGCTTCAGCGAAATCATTTCCCTGTTGCGTCAACATCTGTTTAATTAATTCAGAATTTGATACCAGAATGTGTAAACAATCTGCATCATCCAGCAGCATGGATTTTAGAATTGTTCTGAAAACATCTGCAGAACGCTCATTTAAGCCCGCATACGAAAATAACAATTGTCCAAAAAACCTAAACAATTCAGCGCTGATAGTTCGTTTATCAATTAGTTCATCTCTAAAATCTTTGAAAGCGCCCGATAAATCTTTTCCGGAATGGATTAAACTTTCAATGAGTCTTTGCATCCGTTGTCCGGTATTAATTACACCCGTCGAAGCGGTATCAATGAGTATTTCCTTAAAAGCATCCAGCGCAAAACTATTCCAGTTGTCGTATCTTATAATGAAAAGCAACTCGGCATTTTTAGCGGTTAAATCTGCAAATAATGCTTTCCATTGTACCGTATCCAATCCATCATAATATTTTTTAACAGTTTCAATGGATGCTTTCGCTAATTCCGAAGAATGGCCTATTGCATGTTCAAAATAGTAATTAGGATACGTGATGATTTTTTCGGGATTAAATTGTGGTAGCTGCCACCTAGAAAGATCATCCAGGAATGTTTTCGGATCCAACTTATTCGTGCTGCAAATCTGTTCGAATATTTCGAGCAGGTCCAAAACATTTGCAGAATTTGTGTTGTAGTCATTTTGTACCACTTTCCTGACTACAGATTCGTATAGCAAACTAGGGGTTATAAGCTCTATTGAATTCTCAAGCAAATTGCCATAGCTAGTGTAATATTCAACGACCGTCGCAACTTTTTCCGCCACTTCATCATCATCAGCTGACATCTGAGCTGCAAAATATGTTGCATAAGAGGAACTGAAGGATTGCGCTTTTGCCACACGCATGGCCAATAGATCATAATATAAATCATCTTTCTCAGTGGTGGTCGAAAATGCTGAATAAATTTGATCATCACTCAATGATATTCCAAAAGGGCTATCGGCGCTGACTTTAAGGATCTCAAGCATTCCGGCCAGATTCTTGGGCTGGTTATAATTCCCCGGTATTTCCTCAGTTATAAATGCGTTAAAGTGTTTAAGATCATAATCTTTACTGATATATTGTAAAAAGTCAAATTCCTCAAAATCAGTTAATGGCGTTCCTATCAGCAAATTATTTAACTGCTCTGGATCACAGATGATCGAAAACTTACCGTAATCTGAGGTTTGGTTTTTAACCAGGTTGATAAATTCTGCTGCTGGAACCTGTCTTTCTTTGAGCAGTTCATACACATCTATTTCGATTTTATAGTGTTCTAGAAATTGCGCTATAGTGGTGATCAGCGCGCTGAACTTAACGCTCTCAAAAGACTCGTGGCTATACAGCCCCGATAGTATGGATTTAAGATAAATTGTCTGCTGAACAGAATTTATCTTGGTCAGCAGTATCCATTGGTGTTTTTCGAATTCAAATTGCTTTGAAGGTATCTTAAGTACCTTGAAATAAATATTTTGCCAGATGCCGGCTAAATGAACATCTGAGATCTTTTTGCTTTCATCCAAAGCATTGAGTGTCGCTATTGGTACTTCATAGTTTTCAATTTCGCCAATCACTGTCGACAATATTTTATCAAAAATATTCGTGTTGGAAATGGTTTTGAACTGTTTTTCTTCTCCGTTGACTAGGCTTTCCTTCAATTGTTTTCGGTAGACCACTTCAAGCGAATTTTCAGGGTTTATCTGGTAAGAAAGAGCGGTGATGTATTTTTGAAAATCTTCCTCGTCTTTGTACAGGTAAGACAGGCCCGATAAAAATTCCGCAGTCACGATCGCCGCCAGTGGATCCTTTAGAATGGCTTCTTTGTTTAAAACAAATAAGGCGATATACCGATCCGGCACACCAGGTTCAAGTAAACGGATAGAAACTACTTCATTTATGAAAGCAATTATCTCTCTTGGGGTAATTGAAGGTCTGAATACTTCATAAATCTGCTCAACCTTTAAATACTCTTCCTCATCGCCATTTGCAAAAGCTTTATCCCAGCAATTTTTAAAGAATATTTTCCAGTCCGACATGATGGGCGGCGATACCCTGTAAACCAGATCAAAGGTCTTGTTGATGTAATCATTTGCATAATCTTCCGTACTGCTACCCTCTTTGAATGCATTTTTGATGTGAGCGCGGTCAAATGGTACAATGACCTTTATATTGTCATATTTGACTTCAGAAAAGAAAATGTGGATGGAAGACCATATACTTAAAATATTTTTTTTCGGCAACCGGTCGAAGTTATCAAAAACCAATATGAGTTTCTTTTTGCCTAAGTCCGAATCGATTGCACCCATCCATTGCTTAAAGTCGCTCACCGAGGGATCACTTTCTGCAATGGTTTCAATTTTGGTTTCATCGACCTGTTTATTCTGGTAAACCTGGAAAGTTTCCTGTAGGGCCATCCGGGCAGCGGTTTTAAAATTGTTTCTTGACCAATGCTGAATCCATTTCCAGATAAAAATAAGCAGGATCAGAAACAAGGGAAATAATACGACGACAAATTTCAATAGGCTTAAGCTCATGTCTTTTGCAAAAGCGGTAACAGAGGGAACATAGACAATCAGAAAAAGCGATAAGATAAAGCCTATACTTAAAGAGGGTCTGTTGATTGTGGTCACCTCTTTCTCCTTCGATAATAACCTCTTGTATTTGCCTTTCCACTTTTCTTTATCTTCTATGAGTTTATTCTCGTCTTTACACAAATGTTCTGTTAATTCAACGAGAATAGAGCGGCGCTGGTCATCCTCCTGATGTCCCCATACGTCGTAAATAAAGAATGAATGGTTTTTCATGCGTTTACTGAGCATGGAAACCAGGTTGCTTTTACCTGTTCCCCAGCCCCCGTCGATACCCACAATATGGAACTTGTCCCGCGTGAGTACCTTCTCTAAAACAATTGCAATTTTTTCCTGTGATTTTCCCTCAAAAAGATCTTCTCCTAGCGGTACGTTGCTCAGGAAGTTTGGTTCATCTGAATTTTTCATAATGAGTGTTTGCCACACTTACATCCACCATATGCCCCCGTTGAGAGTTGATAAAAATGATATGAGAATGAGCGCGTTGTAAATGACTAAAATAAGTTTAATATTGCTGGAATCAAAATTTAAGCCTGCTTCAATGTAGCATAAGGTTTCAGCTAAGTTGCAGGATTTCGAAGGCAATCTCCTGATTATTCATATTTTTGGCAAGTTCGTTCAGGGAGAATTTGGCGATATTTGACTCAAAGTCCTCAATTTGGGTGGCCAGGGAGCGGTTAGTGGTCGATGTGTCAAGAACGGCCAAAATGAATACCGGTTTTCTATTTCTGAACAAATCGATAAATTGAGCCCTGGTCATGCTTATTAACTGGCTGCGTGCATTTACGATATAGGAGGAGGTGCCCCCGTTGTTTTGCAAGGCATCATAAAGCTCGCCAATAAACTTGTAACCGTTTTTGCTGTCTTCCTGAACACGGCGGGCGGCGATAAGTACCTGTGCGCATAGGTCGCGCATGGAATTGTTAAAGCCTTTTTTTACATGATAAAGGTATATGTTGTCGTTATCCCAGCGCATGATATCGCAGACTTCAATGTTTGAAGGCGTAATTTTATCGAAAACCATCGAGTCCGGTTCACCGATGTAGGAAGCGTTAAAACCATTTTCAGAATTATGGACGCCTTTCCAGGGGTCAACTGCAGGACCGGTATAAACCCTTGAATTAATGAAATTCCTGCAGTTGTCGTTGATCTTGTCGATCATGGTTTTTCCGATTTCATACCAGTCCTTTTCTATCAAAAAGTAACTTTTACCGAGATGGCTGACCTCCGTGCAGTAATGGTTGCGCATGCTGTCGGTGGTCAGCACCTCATTGCCACTATCATAGGTAACAATGGTTGCCGTATAGGTAAGCCTGTCGAAATCCTGCTGGGAAAGTTTGGGTTCCTTTTCGCGGATTTTATCCAGCAAAGTCTGGATCTCGCGGATGGGCTCATCGCTTTTGTGGTCATATTCAGTGGTACCGATTCGAAAATAGAAGACCGTATAAGTGGAAAGGTAATAACGTTCGAAATCTTTGTGGCTGATTTCAACATCAAAAGGTTTGCCTACATTTAGGTAATTGGTATATATACCGCCATCAGCCTTATCCTTTAGGGTTTTGATAAGTGCTGAGTTACCACGTCCAAGCTTTTCTACCGAGTTGATCTCCACCAGTGGTGTTTTATTCAGCAGGCTTTCACACTTGGTGATGACGCGCAACAATTCTTTAAAGCTGATCGACCGTTTGATACAAAAACTGTTTTTGGCGATACACAAAGCATCTGATTTGATGTCCGATGCCGGGAAGCCAAAAGTGGTCACCAGATGCTGGATATTCACCGCTGCATTGAGCTCATTATATATACTGCCGAAACTTTCGTTTTCATAAGATTTTGTTGTTCTTTAGGTTCAAGCCTATCCGGAACGGTCCAGCCTTTACCCGAAGCAAGGTTTTTCATTTCCATTGCCGCTGCCGTGTGGTCGGCAACCATGTGCTCGCCATAATGCTTAACCTCTGCATCAAGCCCTTTGGTTAATGCGAGTGTACCGGCCGCTACTTCGAAGTTATTGCTGCTTGCTGCCCTGTTAACAAACTCCTGATTACTTAGATTATAGTCTGCATCGTCGTTGTCCTTACATGCACCAAACGTAAGTGATGCGATGACCAGCATGGCCATCATGCCTTTTTTTTTGTTTGTGATTTTCATAGTTTTTTCTTTTTTAACTACTGGAAAAACACCCTGGCAAGGGGAAATGGTTTATCCTAAATTAAAAACAGGTAATCGGCTTCCATGTACGCGTATTTTTACCAAATCGAAAAATAAATAAAACCAAAAAAACCAACTGGTGTTAAACTTTTACTTATTTAACCAACAGTTTATTAAATCCATAATTTATGAATCCAGGTAACGAAGAGAATTTAGACGAAGACCAAAATGCAACTCAGAAAGCTCTGGGGAATACAGATTTACCAGACAAGCCTGATGATATCCATGAGGCAACCCGGGAACTAAAAACGACAGGTACAGGCTCAAACAACGCTGCGGCAACACCCGAGTCTTTAATTGTTCATGATAAGGAAGAAGGTGATGACCGTTACGAAATCCCGAAGCCGTAACAAAAAGACCAGAAAAGTTTACTGGTAAATCAAACAGCGCCAAATAAGAACGCTTAAGGATAGCTCCTGTCTAAATTATCCTCTAACCAGTTTTCAGAACTACTTCTACCCTGTCCGGGTTTCGCCACCCCGAAATCGCATTACTTGTCTGCCGCGTGCTACTGTTTGCGTAGTCCGTCCTTAATTAGATTGAGTGCCGAAAAAGCACCACGATTTTCTATCACGACATCCTGGAAACGCTTCACAAATCTTCCAACTAGAGCACTCGCTTGGCTTTCAATTTCAAGGAGGCTTTTACTCCGAAAAATTACATCGATATCCGTATTTATTGACTTAAAATGCGCTTGCGGATGCGAAAAATACTTAGCCTGATAAATGAAATTGATTGAAATACTCAAAATTGAAAAACAGCAAACCTTGTTGTTAAAATGTCCGTTATGTAAATAAAAATCATATGGAAAAAGAGAAAAGCAATGCTCGAAGGGATCGGATCTCCATAGCAGAAAAAATCAATGATGGCCAGCTTGTTGGCAAGCCGTCTGCAAGCAATCAGGTATCAGAAGAAAACCTGCGAAAAAGTAGTGTGATTACCGGGAAAATTTCCCCCTTGAAATGGAAAGCGCCATCGAAAGGAATTGCAGGTTTGTTATAGTATGACTGAAACCAGCGGCAACAATCCGCTGGTTTTTTAGTTTTTTAACTTTCCAAAAACCTGAAACTAAAGAGCAATGTTTTCTTTGTAATCACCAGCTTGACAATTTGCAATGCATTATTTGGCTATCCATTTTCAATTTCAAATTTTTATATGAGGAAGATAAATACAATTAAACCATACTCATTTGCGCTGATAATACTGCTGTTAGCCTCTTGCAATGGCTATGATAGAGACAAACAAATTAAGCAAGATTTAACGATGAAGGCTAAAGAAGATGTAAACTTTGTAGGGCTCAACTTTATCGTTCGCAACCGAAACGTTGACATCTGGGGCAACTGCCCTACTTTGCGGGCTAAGCATAATGTGATGAAAAAACTGAACACCATCCACGTAATTAAAGGTGTAACAGATAGAATTAAAATTGCGCCAGTTAATATTGATACAAACTTTTCGGTAAAGCAACTCGTAGATAGTCTTTTAGCTAAACATCCACGTTGTTGGGCCCAGGTTATCAACAAAAACATTTTTGTAGAAGGCCAGGTTAAAAAAGAACAGATTGGCGAATTACTCGCTTCCATACATCAAAAAGTGCCAAATCGTGTGCTCATTGATAAAACCGTGATTAATTAGCTTTTAAACAATTTTTAGGATGAAACAAGAAGAAATACACTGGGGCGATTGGCACAGGATTCTTTTCGGCAACGCCCCTGAAACCTTTTTGGCTGAAGTGTTTGTTCGAACCATAATCGTTTACCTTTTACTCCTGATTACGCTTCGTTTTCTTGGTAAGCGTATGGGCGGACAATTAACCATATCGGAGCTGGCAGTGATGTTAACCTTAGGCGCAATCGTTTCGGTACCAATGCAACTGCCAGACAGGGGTTTGCTGCAAGGTTTGCTGGTATTAGTTTGTGCAGTAATTTTCCAACGTGGTCTAAACTATTTTGCAGTAAAGTATGAAAAGATAGAACAAATAACACAAGGACATGAAAGCTTATTGGTTGCAGATGGCGTAATTGCGGTAGAACAGCTGGCGATGATGAAAATTTCAAGAGAGCAATTGCTTGCAGAGCTAAGGTGCCAAAAGATTTATAATCTCGGCGAAGTAAGGCGGGTTTACCTGGAAGCTTGTGGATTATTCTCCGTCTTCAAGTATAATGAACCAAAACCCGGCCTGCTGATTTTGCCTCAGGCAGAGAAAAACATTCTACAATTTGCATACAAGCAAAGTGAAATGGTGTGTGGTAATTGCGGGAATACCATAAGCTCGCAAGTTTCTGTTGATAAGCGATGTGAAAAATGCGGAAGCAATGAAATTACAAACGCCACCTTGACTAAAAACTTATGAAAGAATACGATATCAACATAACAGACTTACATCGCATCCTTTTCGGCGATGTTCCCTACCACTTTTACATTGAGGTTATTGTTCGGGTTGCTTTCATTTATATTTTGCTAATGGTATCCATGAGGCTTATGGGGAAACGAATGTCGTCTCAACTAAGCAGAAATGAAATGGCAGCCGTAGCCTCGCTCGCCGCTGCCATCGGGATTCCTTTGATGACGCCAGACCGAGGCCTTTTACCTGCTATTGCAATTGCGATAGTAATTGTTAGCTATCAAATATTTATTGCGGCTAAATCCGTAAAAAATAAAAAATTCGAGTCTATAACACAGGATAAATACGACACCCTGATAAAAGATGGCGTGCTGGAGTTGGACACCATGCTTGCTACCAGAATTAGCCGCGACCGCGTATTTGCGCAGTTAAGATCCGAAGGCATAACACACCTTGGCCTGGTATCGAGAATGTATTTCGAAGCCGGAGGATTTTTCAGCCTGGTCCAAAACCCCGAACCCAAACCGGGTCTATCTATCATTCCCGTTTGGGATAAAGATTTCTCGCGGGATGTGCACCAGCAAACAAAAACTTTAGTGTGCCAAAAATGTGGAAACGAAAAGACAGGTCAATACTCTGAAACAAACAGCATCTGTTATCATTGTGGCGAAAAACATTGGACTAACTCCGTAGAAATGAAGGAATAATTTTTATTTTTTAGCTAGTGAGATTGTTTTGATGTTTAACGTAAACCTTCGTTAATCTAAATCTGTTAAATTTTTCGATTCATTATTTGGTTAAAATCTCTACTTTTCCTCCGTTTTTAAATAAATCATGCGAAACAAAATATCCATTTAGATCTTTTCCATTCACTTTTATTTTTGTCATGTCTCTACCCTTCCCTGGTTTAGAAATGGTGAGGTACTTCCCGTTACTGCTTCGCCATTTCACTTCATCAAATAATGGTACGGTTACAATATATTCTGCATCGGTTGCCGAAAATGGATATAAGCCTAACGCACTGAAAACGTACCAGGAAGACATTTCACCTGCATCGTCCATACCACTAAGCGCCAGTCCATCATCGCCAATGCCGTAAAGGTTGTTTAAAATGTTGTCCAGAATCTTCTGAGATTTTTCTGGCTTGCCAATAAAGTGGTACGAGAAAGGTGCTTCATGGTCTGGCTGGTTTCCATGGCAATATTGACCAATCATCGTTTCCACATTTCTGGCTATGTATTTCGGGTTCCATGGAACTGTAAATAAAGAATCCAGCTTCGACTCAAAGCCTTTTGCGCCACCGTAAAGTTCAATTAATCCGTTCATATCATGTGGTGCAAAAAATGAAACCTGCCATGCGTTTGCTTCGCGATACATGTATTCGTAATATGGGAATTGAGGATTGAAAGGTTTTATCCAGCTTCCATCAGCAAGTTTACCACGCATAAAACGGGTAGTTGGATCAAACATATTTTTATAGTTTTTAGATCTTGCCATTAAAATTCGGTAATTGGCTGTATCTCCTAACTTCTTTGCCAGCTGTGCTACTGAATAATCATCGTAAGAATATTCAAGGGTTTTAGATACACCTGCACTTGCCTTTGTTTCTACCTGCGGGTCTTTAATATCCGGCTCGGAAATAAATCCTTTGGCAATGTACTCTTCCACGTGCGGACGAGCGCCGCCCGGCGTATTCGCATTTTTCAGTAAAATTTGATACGTGCCTTTAATATCAAAATTATCAATGCCCCGCAAGTAAGCGCCCGCAATAGAAGATGAACCATGGTCGCCATGAAAAAATGTTGGAATGAAGCCTTTTTTGTCGCCAACATCCTTCATCGATTTAATCACATCAAGCGTAACATCCGGAGATATCAGGCCCAAAAGCACATCTTTATTTCTATAGGTATCCCAAAGAGATGGCTCTGTGTAATATCTAAAATCAGATTTCACTACTTTTTTATTAGCATCTGTATACTCACCGTTCACATCACTTCGCAGTGCAGGCCACAAAAAAGAACGGTACAGACATGAGTACAACATCACTTTTTGTTTCTCCGTGCCACCCTTTACCTGGATCGACGATAAAATCGATTCCCACTTCGTGGTCGCCTCATTTCTGATTTGATTAAAGGACTTATTTCCGATCTCCTTAAGAAGATTTTCTTTCGCGTTTTCGGTACTAACAAACGAAAGCCCGATTTTTAGCTCTACTGCCTGTCCATTGCCATTTGCGAGGTGAGCGATAGCAAATCCGCTACGTTTCCCTTCTTCTGATACATCTAATTTTTCAATTTTTGTATTGATGATGGCATAGAAATAAACATTCTCACCGCCCTGAAAACCTTTGATAACATTGGTTCCTTCCTGAGTTATGTTCCATGTTGAAACCCGGCTGTTCGCTTTACCCAAATCGAAAAGCACCTGCCGGTTTACATTATCTTTGAATTCGTATTTATGAAAACCCGCCCTAAGTGTTGAGGTTAAGCTCACATTTACTTTATAATCATCTAAATATACCTGATAAAAGCCAGGAGCTGCATGCTCATTCTTATGCGAAAACTTAGAACCGAATTTTGTTCCTGGGTTAGACATGGGCAAAATTGGAATGTTGCAAAGATTCCAATGACCCTTATTAGTGTGCGTAAAACCGTAGATCATAGAATCTTCGTACTCATAACCCGCACCGGAGCCATATTCAGTCATCGGACTTAATTGCACCATTGCATTGGGCAAAGAGCTCCCGGGGAAAGTTAAGCCCGCCCATGAACGCCAACCTTGAGGAAGTTCATAGCCTAGAATTTTCGGGTCGGTTAATGGCGCCGTGCCGATAAAAGTGTTTACATATTTGGAATAGCTGCCCACAGATTGCCCATTTGCTGCAGAACAGAATAACAATATTACGACTAAATTCAAGAGATTTTTTCCGGAAAGTTTCATGCTTATTGATATATTTTGGTTGGTAATTCAAATATATAAAATTATAATAATGAGTATAAAAAGTAGCATTAACGTTACGCTAAATCGATTTATTTAAAACTGAAAATAATATTTAAGTTTTTGCCAATTGACAAATAATAACTGGAAACCGACTGCTATATTTAACCGATGGAAGAAATGATTGATTACATTTTGCGTTTCGGTGCAATTACCAAACAACAGATAGCGCTTGCAAAATCGAAAGCAGAAACGATACACCTTAAAAAAGGAGAATATTTTTCTGAAGCCAACAAGAATGCCAAGCAAGTTGGCTTTATTGTAGAAGGTGTAATCCGGGTTTGTTACTACGGCAAAAACGGTGAAGAGTACACAAGATGTTTCGTGCGTGAGGAACGATTTGTAGTTGATTCGGTGAGCTTTTTTAACGATACGCCATCGTCAGAATATGTTGAGGCGGTAACCGATTGTACGTTGCTGGTTTTTAGTAAGCGGTCCTTTGCCGAGCTTTCAGTTGCTATCAGCAATTGGAACGATATTTTTACCAGAATTCTTACCGACGCATTAATGAAAAAAGTTCAGGACAGCAATACAATGCTTAACCAGGATGCCACTACAAGGTATTTAAAGTTTCTGGAGCTGTTTCCGAATATGGCCAACCGGGTTCCACTTTCTATGCTCGCCTCGTACTTAGGCATTACACAATCTTCGCTGAGCAGGATAAGAAAAAACATCAGCTGATATTGTTTTTGCCATTTGGCAAATCTTTTCCGCTTTTTATACATCAACTTTGTTGTACAAAAAATGATATTATGAAAAAGAAAGTTTTAATAACAGGTGGCAATAAAGGAATTGGTTTTGAAACTGCGAAGCAACTTTTAGCGAAGAATTATTTCGTCTACATTGGCTGTCGCGATAAGGAAAAGGCTTCAGAAGCACTTAGCCAATTAAAAGCGCTTGGCTTTAATGACGTTGAAGCGATAGCCCTTGATGTAACCAGCGAGGAATCTATTAAACATGCTGCTGCACAAATTGACTCCCTTGATGTATTGATTAATAACGCGGGCATTCCGGGTTCCTATCCGCAAAAAGCATCAGAAACTTCTCAGGAGAACTTAAGGAACGTGTTCGATACGAACTTCTTTGGGTTGATACAAACAACTCAGGCTTTTATTCCACTGCTTAAGCAATCGGAAACGCCCCGAATTGTGAACGTATCAAGCGATTTGGGTTCTTTAGGTTACCACAGCAACCCTGAATGGGAACATTACGATGTTAAATTGCTGGCTTACTGTTCATCTAAAACGGCACTAAATGCATTTACGGTTATGTTGGCCTACGAGTTTAAGGATACAAATTTCAAAATTAACAGTGTAAATCCAGGTTACACCAGAACAGAATTTAACAATAACCAAGGCCCAAAGCCAGTTGAGGAAGCAGGCGAATTGATTGTTAAATATGCCATACTGGATGATAACGGGCCAACCGGCAAATTTTTCAGCGAAGGCGGTGAGTCGCCATGGTAAAATTATAAGCGCCCGAATTTCGGGCGCTTACAGTATTTGCAAAAAAAAGACCCGTTCCGAAAACCGAAACGAGCCTAACAATTAAACTTTTAATAAAGCAGGTTTTTCATGGTAAGTTCGCCAAAGCAACTCGCCAAATAAGGTATTAGACCAGGCAAACCACGACCTCGTAAATTTTGCAGGGTCATTTTTATTAAACGATTCATGCATGAAACCCGTTCCTGCGTGGGTTTTTCTTAAGGTTTCAATACACATTTTAATTTCGTTATCATCTTTAGAAGTTAAGGCTCTCATCGTGATACTCATCGGCCAAATCATATCCTGTCCGGCGTGTGGCCCGCCAATTCCTTCTGCTGCAGAACCTTTAAAAAAGTATGGATTATCAAGCGACAAAGCAAACTTTCGGGTGTTCTGATAAATAGGATCATCTAACTTTACAGCGCCCAGGTAAGGCAATGCTAACAAACTCGGCACATTTGAATCGTCCATCAGGTAAGTGCTTCCGAAACCATCTACCTCAAAGGCATAAATTTTCCCATATTTTGGATGGTTTACAATGGCGTGTTTTTGAATAGCTGCATGCACTTCATCAGCCAGATTTAACAGGCTATTTACCAAAGCGGTATCTGGCTGAAGCGCTTTTACCATGTCTGCAGCTTGCTTTAAACTTGTAACAGCAAAGAAATTCGAAGGAATCAGGAATGGAAATATCGTAGCGTCATCACTGGGGCGGAAGGCCGAACAGATTAAACCCACCGGATTTACCGGAAAACCATAACCAGCCATTGGCAAACTATCAGTTGGCTGGGTAGTTTCTCTCTGAAAATGGTAAGCGCCTTTCGAAGTTTTGCGTTGCTGATCTTTAAAAGTTTTCAGCGTAGCCTCGATTCCCTTTTTCCAATTGGAATCGAAAGGCGTTTTATCGCCGGTTTTTTTCCAGTAATGATAAGCCAAACGAATTGGATAACATAAAGAATCTATTTCCCATTTACGCTCATGTACTCCCGGTTGCATGGCGGTTTTATCCGTTTTCCACTCACCTACTTTATTTGCATCACCATAAAAAGCATTTGCATAAGGATCTTTTAAAACACACTTAGTTTGATGGATGATTACGCCGGCAATGAGCTTTTTTAAAGGTGCGTCATCATTTACAAACTGTAGATATGGCCAAACCTGTGCAGAGCTGTCTCTCAGCCACATTGCATCAATGTCGCCGGTAATAACATAGGTATCCGGGCGACCGTTTTTTTCTGAATGATAAACAGTTGTGTCCAGCGTATTTGGGAAACAATTTTCAAACAGCCAGCTCAATTCAGGGTTTTTAACATTCGCCTGGAAAGTCTTAATCGCATCATCAACAGCTTTGCTTTTGAAGTGCCTTTTTCCTTCTGCCACTCTTACTACAGGAAATTCTGCAATTAAATCTGCTGCAAAAGAAAATTTCGATGCTAGCACACCGGCTCCTAAAAGGCTTGTGTTCTGTATAAAAGTTCTCCTTTTCATAATTAATTTGTGTGTTATCTTAGTTTAGGTTATTGGGCTTAGCAAACAATACTAATCTCAACTTAAGTTACAGTCGATTCCAGAATTATTCGGTTAGAACAAAACAAATATATATTAAAAATTAATTAAGTTCAAAATACAAAACATCAATTTAACTACTGCTAAATCGTTTTTCCTAAACCGTAGTTATTTCACAGAGTTATCAAAAGATACCATCCGGTTGAAAAATAAATGTTTTATGGCCGGGCAAGTTTGAATGGCTGTGCAATTGCAGTTTGAAGGCCAAAAGTTAATGGCAGAGACTGTACACCCGACACTTTTACGAAAAGTAAACAACTGATTTTAAAAATGTTATGTCAAGCTGTTGCTTTTTTATATATTTAATTAATAATAAAGTTCGCCCGTTTTTTATTATCAATTTTCTAACGTCTAATGTTTTTTTAACTAAATAACCTCTTATGACAACCAAATTCGGTTTTACCAAAATGGACATCGATGAATTTGAAACATGGATTTCAAATTTGAGGGTGGCCCGTACCATTCTTTACATTCAGGAACACCATACCTGGAGCCCAAGTTATGTTCAGTGCAAGGCGAACAATCAATTTGAGATACAACAGGGCATGAAAACTTATCATGTAAGCACACATGGCTGGATGGATATTGGTCAGCATTTCAGCACGTTCCCCGACGGGAGTATTTTGACCGGCAGGAGCCTTGAAAGTACACCCGCCTGTATTGTGGGTTTTAACTCGAATGCGATTTGTATAGAAAATGTGGGTAATTTTGATAAGGGTAAGGACGTAATGACACCGGCCCATCGCGACACAATTATTAGAATGGCAGCTGCCCTTTGCAAAAAATTCAGCATCAATGTAAGTAGCGATAAAATTATCTACCACCATTGGTTTAATTTGAGCACCGGCGCCCGGAACAACGGCTCGGGGAATAACAAAACATGCCCGGGAACGGATTTTTTTGGTGGTAATAAAGTTGCAGATTGCGAAAGTAATTTTTTGCCCCTTGTTAAAGCTAAAGTTGTTGGCAAAATAAATCCTGCCGCACAAAACACTGTTATTAAGTATGTTACTGTTATCAGTGATACGCTAAATATCCGTGAAGATGCAAATGCGCAAAGCAAAAAAGTAAGCGGCAGAGCGCCGGTTATTTTAGGCTCGGTGCTACGGGTGTTTCAGGAAAAAAATGGCTGGTATAAAATATCAGGCTCTCAGCAGCAATGGATAAACGCTGCCTATACAAAAGAGGTGAAACGGGCAACCGTAAATGCAGATACTTTGAATGTTCGCAGCGGACCTGCAAATATTTTCCCAAAGGTAGCTGCGTTCGCAAACGGGCAGGAAGTTTTCGTAATTGACGAGGAAAATGGCTGGTGCAAAATCAGCGCAGAAAATAAATGGGTCAAAAAAGAGTTCCTCGATATGGCATAGCTCCTAAACAAAATTATTTCCGTTTTTGTATTTCTGTTTTAGTCAGGTTTGATAATCTTGAATTTGTAACCGACTTTGGTGCTTCCAGGATGATTTTCCTTGCAATATTATGTATTTCTCCGCCCGTTATTTCATAATCGTTTGCAATTTCTTCAAGATTTATCTGCACATGAGCGTTAACCATGGTGCTTAAGTTTTTTCGCCATAATTGAAAGCGTTGTTGCTTGTCTGGCATAGGAAACTCTATTTTAAACCTTAAACGGCGCAGGAAAGAGTCGTCGAGTGTTGATTTTGAATTGGTTGAAAAGATAGCAAAGCAATTGCATGCTTCTAGCTCGTTAAGAAATTTGGCCGTTTCTATATTTGCGTATTTGTCATGACTATCTTTAACACTGGTTCTCTTACTAAAAAGCGCTTCCGCCTCATCAAACAATAAAATTACGTTTGCCTCCCTCCCTTTACTTAGAATTTTGGACAAGTTTGCTTCCACTTCATTTTTATGTGCTGATAAAACAGATGCCAAATCTACACGCCAAAGATTTTTGTTGTTACGCTTTGCTAGAAGCGATGCCGTTAAAGTTTTTCCCGTACCGGAAGGTCCGTAAAAAAGCAAGAGCGAAGGCTGAGATTTTTGCTTCAAGGCTGAATTTACCGTCTCAATTTCTGATAATGTGCGTTCTGGTAAAACCAAATCCGAAAAATTTAATTCAGTTTCGGTTTTTTTTAAGATGAAGTTTTTTTTGTTTTCCATGTAGCACTTAATTAAGACGAAGCCATTTTAATTTGAAGCCGGGAAATTATAAATTCGGCCGGCCGAACGGCCGCAATCCCTATTTCTAAAATAAGTCTGCCTTCCAAAACATCCAAGGAAGTCATTGTAGAATTTAAGCCCACACCAACGTAAAAAGCCTGTTCGGGTTTGGCGCCCTGCATTGCCCCTTGGCGCCACAACTCAGTGAGAAAATGTTCACACATCGCTTTTATCTTTATCCAGGTACCAGCATCGTTAGGTTCAAAAACAAACTGTTGAGCAGCTTTCAGGATACTTTCTTCAACAAAAATGAAAAATCGTCTTATTTGCAGATAACGCGATTCATTATCGTTTCCTGCCAAAGTTCTGGAGCCCCAAACGAGAGTTCCTTTTCCGGTAAATTCCCGTATTGGGTTAATGGATTTTCCTTCAGCCGAATCAACGTTTAAGTAAGCGGCTTCAGCTGATAATAAGGCAACTGTAGGCTTTATGACACACCAAAATTTATTGCCTGCAAGCGTTTTCCAAACACCACTATTTTTATCAGTACTCGCAATAACTCCCGCAACGGCCGCTGATGGCGGAACATCAATGGTTATTTTTGTTAGTTCAGTTTTTATGCGATTGTAAAGCTCCATATTTAGCGCCTTAACCTCGAGCAGAGTTTTGCCGTTCGGCACCCCCGAACGCTGCTTTCCCACATCCGATATAATTACTTTAGCTTCATCGACAAAGTAGTTTAGCGTTGTACTAAGCCATGGGTAATAAACAGCACCATATTTTAAGTTTACATTTTCAAATTCTTTTCTAATGGCTGAAGCATCTTGCTGCAGATTGCCAGTGAAAACCCAGGGGTCAAAAATAGCAATCCTGTCTTTCAATGCCGCACATAAAGCCAATGTTGCATTGTAAAGGTTCGAATAGCCCGATGTAAATTCGGTACTTGCCGCATGCCTGTCGGTAAAAATGATCATGGTTGGCTCATCGATTTTTGAAAGTGCTTCCAAGCGAGCGCACCATCTGCATCATCAAAAGTTTTGGAAAAATCTCCTGTCGATAAAATATAACATGGCCCACCGCTATTGGCATAAAACATCTGTATTGAATAAAACATGTAAAAACCACTAAATTTTTTTGGATTAGCAGCAACGGTTACCTGTTGCATAAGGTTATGAGGTGTAATTTGATTAACCTTAATGTCGAATACTTTGTCTTCAGAATAGGCGCCACCGAAATGTTGCTGAAAACCCGCAAAAGAGTCAACTCTTAGGGCTTTCAACGCATTGACAGGCGAAGGCGTTATTGAAGTTTTCAAATCATCTTTAACAAATTCTGTGTGACCAATAAATATAGGAACTGCAGTTTCTACCCGAGCAACTGATGGTGGAAATTTATGTAATTCCTCTATGTAAACGCCTGGCGTTTTGTATATTTTAGACATATTTTAAGGGACAACTAACTGAAATTCAAAACAATAATTAAATATAATAATAATTTACAGTTATCAGTATTCTAACCCGTTGATGATGTGTGCTTTAAAAGAAAGGCCGTTTTAAAATATAAACTTTGCAATAATCTTAATTTTTGTATCTTTAAAAATACGTTTAAGAATTGCTGATCCGAAGTGCAAAAGATGGATAACTTAACCAATCCTGCGCCCCTTGCTGCAGCCTAACAAAATCATTTCTTTACCCCAAAACTGCGGTTCGAAAACAATCATCCAAATAAAAATGAATGCCGAGCAAAAACTTTTAAACAGGCGAATTGCGTCTATCGATATCCTGCGTGGTTTAGTAATGGTGGTTATGGCCTTAGATCATACCCGCGACTTTTTTCACATCGGCGCTATGACGGGAGACCCACTTAATCCTGACACCACTACAGGCATTTTATTTTTTACCCGCTGGATTACCCATTTTTGTGCGCCAACATTCGTTTTTTTATCAGGGTTGTCTGCCTATCTTTCCGCACAACGCAAAACGCCTGCCGCGGCTAGTATTTTCTTATTGAAAAGAGGATTATGGTTAGTTTTTGTTGAAGTTGTGCTTATAACCTTTGGCTTAACATTTAATCCGTTTTATAATTTTATTATCTTACAGGTTATCTGGGGAATTGGTTTCAGCATGATTTTACTGGCGCTGTTTAGCAGAATATCGTACAAATTAGTCTTGATAACCGGCATACTGCTTGTAGTCGGGCACGATGCTTTCAGCTTCTTGCCAGCACCAAAAGATGAGGTTTCTGGCACTTTATTGAAGATTTTTTTCACGGCTTCAGGAACTGTTCTCCCGTTAGGAAATAATCACTTTGTAGGTGTGTTTTATGCCATTCTACCTTGGACAGGTATTATGTTTCTGGGTTATGCTGCCGGAAAGTGGTTTTTAAAGGATTACAGTCCGCTGCAACGGCGAAGAAATCTTGTAAATTTTGGCGCACTCGCCCTAATTACATTTGTTGCGTTACGTTTACTAAGCCTTTATGGCGACCCGGCACCAAGAAAAGAGTATCATGATGCTTTTAAAAACCTGCTTTCTTTTTTCAATGTAAGTAAATATCCGCCGTCATTAGAGTACACCTGTATTACGCTGGGCGCCGCGATGCTTTTCTTGGCGATCACGGAAAGAGTGACCAATAAATTAAGCAAGGTCTTATCCGTTTACGGAAATGTCCCATTTTTCTATTACGTACTACATTTCTATCTGCTGCACATCATTTTGATTTTGCTGTTCTTTCTCGAAGGAAATACGAAAAAACAGATTCCACAACTTCCCTTTTATTTTAGACCAGTAAACTTTGGATATGAACTCTGGATGGTTTATTGCATCTGGCTTTTGGTGGTCGCTTCTCTTTATTATCCCTGTAAATGGTTTAAAAATTATAAATCGAATCACAAAAAATGGTGGCTTAGTTATGTTTAAAAAAGCCACTCAATGCGGGGAGAAATAATAGCGGGCTGAGGTGTTTGTGCGAATAGGTAATAAATCTTTAACATTTGTGATTTGGCGTTCGGTGTTTATGGGGTTTGTCTGGATCTAACTTCAGATTTTAAACAGATTTTCACATTTAATTTGTGAAAACCGCTTAAATGAGATTCTGCCTGCCACTATTTGTTCTGCTTTTACTTTACCAAAATTCTTTTGCTCAAAACAACATTAAAGTTGTTGTGAAAGATGCTTTCCAAAAGACTGTTCCAAACGTTACCGTTCTGCGCAAATCAAATCCTTCCGAGCAACTCAAAACAGATAAAAACGGCTTTGCAGCATTTCGGGATTTGAAAACGGGATACGATACACTGCAATTTAAGCACATTGGATTTCAAACCCGGACGCTGGCGATTTCAATCCCGGATACAGTTGTTCATGAAATTATACTAGCCGTTCAGGAAGATTCTTTAAGCGAGGTTACCATTGTTGCCTCCACAAGAAATAACGAAAGGATTGAACAAGCAACAACGAAGGTAGAAGTCCTCGGCCTTGAAGAAATGAATGAGGAAAGTATGGTAAAACCGGGTAACGTGGCGAGCATTTTAGGCGATATCAGCGGTGTTCAGGTGCAGCAGTCTTCTGCGGTTTCAGGCAATTCAAATGTAAGAATTCAGGGGCTGGATGGCAAATACACTCAAATTCTTCGCGATGGAATGCCACTTTTTGACGGGTTTTCCGGTGGCTTTGGCGTGTTGTCAATAGCGCCTCTCGATTTGAAACAGCTCGAACTGATTAAGGGCTCATCGTCGACCTTGTACGGAGGTGGCGCAATAGGCGGGATAATTAATTTCATTTCCAAAAAACCAGCCTTTGAACCTGATGCGTCAATTGTTGTGAATGCCTCTACATTACAGGAGAAAAATTTAAACCTTTATTTTGCAACGCGAGGCTTGTATACTGGTTTTACTTTTTTCGGAGGTGAAACCGTTCAGCATGAAGTTGATGTTGATCACGATGGCTTGAGCGATGTGCCACGTCTGAGCAGTACAATACTGCATCCTGTATTGTTCTTTTATCCTTCAGAAAACAGTAGCATTTCATTGGGCTGGGCCGGCAGTTTCGAAAAGCGTACTGGCGGAGATATGCTTGCTATCGATGAAAAGGCAATAAGCCCTAATCAATACGTTGAGCGCAACAACCTTAGCCGAAATACTTTTACGCTTTTAGCAGATTCAAAGCTCAACAGGCTTCTCAGCGCCTCTGTTAAAGCAACTTTCTCAAATTTCGACCGCAAGATTGAAACGAATTCTTATCTATTTGACGGAACACAGCAAAACTACTATGCGGAAGCCTCTTTAATAACTGTATTGAGTAAGCACAGAATAATTGGCGGCTTAAATTTGGTTGGCGACAACTTCAGGCCGTCATCGGCAACACCCGTTAAAGTTGGGCAGGTTAAAAATGATGTTCAGGGTTTATTTGTACAAGATAGCTGGGCAATTTTTTCAAACACCAAAGTTGAAGCAGGTTTAAGGGTAGATCATAGCAATTACCATATTTTTGTACTACCAAGGCTTGCCATGTTTTACAACTTGAATGAGAAACTGGGAATTCGGGGAGGTTTTGGCTCCGGGTATAAGTCTCCAAATCCGTTAGCCCCACAAATTAAAGATTACGACATTAACAAAATTAGTCCACTTAACCAAGGTGCCCCTACCGAACGCTCTTTGGGTGGTAATTTAGAAGTGAATTATAAGTACGCATGGGATGAAAACAGCATTTTCATAAATCAGGCTTTTTTTCGCACAAGCGTTAAAAATCCATTTATTGGTTTTGAAGATACCAATGGTGATTTGAATTTCTTTTCTGCAACTAAGCCAATTGTTACCCAGGGTTTTGATAGTTATGTTCAAATGAAGTTTCGCGATTGGGAAATTTATTTTGGTTATACCTTTACGGATGCCAGAAGAACTTATTTAAGCGATAACCGATTTGTAGCGCTAACACCAAAAAACCGTGCCGCAAGCACGATAGTTTATGAAATTGAAGACGCCTGGCGCTTAGGTATTGAAGCATCTTACAATGGAAAACAATTCAGAGACGATGAAGCGCAAACACAGGATTATATTTTTATGGCCGCGATGCTTGAGCGTAAGTTTGGACCGAAGTTTAGCCTCGTTTTAAATGCTGAAAACATTTTTGATAAGCGCCAAAGCAGATACGAGAAAATATTTACAGGCACAATTCAAAACCCAGCTTACAAAGCCTTGTGGGCGCCCCTGGATGGCCGGGTAATTAACCTGGCGGTACGCTATTCGCCTTTCGCGAAACCAAAATAAGGGAATCAGAATTGACCATAAAGCAATAACCCATTGGCACCGTTTTGATGAAATGGCGCTAAAGTGAAGTTTCGGTTTTTCTTCTTTGAGATTAAGTTACGAACATATGGATAAAGGAAGTAAGAAATTTTGGTAGATGCGATGCCAAAGCCGGCGCCTGCAACAACATCACTAAACCAATGCTTATTGTTATACATTCTGAGCGTACCAGTAGCTGTTGCCACAAAGTAACCGGCATATCCATACCATGGCGAAACGTCTTTGTACTCCTGCTTTAAAAATTCAGCAGCAGCAAAAGCAGAAGCCGTATGGCCCGATGGAAAAGAATTATAAGCAGATCCATTTGGGCGTAGGCGATGTTCGGCCTGCTTTACAAAGTGTGTTGATAAGCCCATAATGGCTGCCGAGGTCGCATACAAAAATGTTGCATCGGCTAGATTATGTTTGCCTTTAATGCCTGCTAAATTTAATCCATAAACTGCCAGCGCCGGTGCAAACTGCACGTAATCATCTACATGGGCAGCAAATAACGGATGGTCTTCCTGCAATTCATCTTTTGTACTAACATCTAACTGCCTCAATGCGCCATTATTATGCACTGCAGCGAAACCATATCCGATTAGAACGGCCGGAATAATTATCGGCGCAATCTTAAAAACCGGCGCTTTTACAGATTGATCTACCAATCGCTGTTGATTTAAAAATTCGGTAGAATCCTGTTTTTGTTGAGCAAACGAAGTTGTGGTAAACAGCGTTGAAAAGAAAAATATTATTGTGGTTTTGCGCATTACTTTTTCTTCGAAGATAATGGCCAATTATGAAGCAAAACTGTAGATACTTCAGTTTTTGAAGACGATTGTAAAACAATGATTGCCTTCTAAAAAAGAGTAGCTGACACTAAAATTGTATAGCGCACAAATTTGCTTGATTATTGCCAAACCCAGCCCCATACCTTCTGAGGCAGCAGATTTGAAAAATCTATCGAAGTGTTGTTCTGTAAGTGCAAACTCTTTTCCTGGATTAATTATTTCGAGGATGCCCGCACGAAGGTTTATGGTAATGAAACCATTTGTCCGGTTGTATTTTATTGCGTTAGCCAGTAAATTATTTAGTAGAATTTCTGCCAGATAACGACTCATTTCCACTTCGCAAGATTGTAAATCAACGTTAACTTTTAAATTCGATTCATTAAAAATTTCCTGGAATTGTCTGCATTTTTCATCAACGAGTTCACTAATGTCGACCCGTTGAAGGTCTGAAATTAATTTATTTTCGATTTTCGTTAAAAGTAACAGCGATTGGTTCAGCTTTGTAAGTCGGTTAATTGCGATATAGATATCATTTAATAACAGACCCTGCTGCTCGCTAATTGGGCCGGCTTGCAACAAACTATCAAGTTTAGAGTTAATAACGGCCAATGGCGTCATCATCTCATGCGAAGCATTATCGGTAAAACTTCTGAGTTCTTTATAATCCTGCCGAACACTCGAAGCCATTTGAACTGCCGCAATGTTCAGTTCCTGAAATTCGTCTACCTTGGTTGCATTCAATTCAATCTCACTCATTTTGATAAGATTGAAAGCTTTCATTTGTTGTAAAATAAAGTAGAAGGGCTGCCAAAGCCGGTTTAAGAAAAACCTGTTTATTAAAATTAAGCTAGCCAACAGCAGGCAAGTTACGCCGAGCGTAATCAGTAAAATTATCCGAACCAAATCGTCGGCTTCTAGCCTGGATTTTGTAATCGTGACCTCATATAATTTATCGCCCTGCAAAATTGTGGTAACCAAACTCCTCCCTGGTTCTGCTTCATTTTCCTTTGCATTAAAAAAAGTTGTGTTCCTGAAAAATCTGCTTCCATTTGCATTTTTATCCAATTGTTTATATTGAACCTGCTGATCAAGAAAACTTGCCGGCAGTGGCAGTTTGCGATAAGTAGACACATACTGTTTTATCTCATTTTCTTCAACTGCAAGGTCTCTATCCAGTTTCTCCGTAAAAATGAAATGGATAACCACATAATAAATAACGCCGGTAATTAAAAGAATAATAATCGCTGTGATGATGTTAACCCGGTTGTATCTGTCTGCTAATTTCATACAGTTGCAAATTTATATCCAATTCCATAAACCGACTGCAGATAATCATTGGCGCCAGCCTCGATAAACTTTTTGCGGAGATTTTTGATGTGTGTGTATATGAAATCGAAATCGTCTGAAATATCAATATCATCACCCCAGAGGTGTTCGGCGATTGCACTTTTGGTTACTACCTTGCCCTTATTGGATAAAAAATAGATAAGCAAGTCGTATTCTTTTTTCGTCAAAGTGAGCAGGTTTCCATTTACAGATGTTTCCATATTTGAAAGGTCGACAGTGATTTCGTTGAACGTTATGACGTTACTACCATCGAACTTTTTGCGGCGAACAATTGCGCTGACCCTTGCTTTTAATTCGGATAAGTGAAAAGGCTTAACCAGGTAATCATCAGCGCCTAAATCCAGTCCGGCGAGCTTATCGTCCAAAGAATGCCTTGCTGATATGATTAAAACGCCATCGTTTTTCTTTAATTTCTTAAGTTCCTTGAGCACGTTTAATCCTTCCCCATCAGGCAAACCTAAATCCAGCAGGATACAATCGTAGTCGTAAAGATTTATTTTTTCATACGCAGAAGAATACGTCGACGCCGTTTCACAAATATTGCCAACTTCCGAAAAGTAACTCAAAATACTCTCAAGCAAGGGCAATTCATCTTCAACTATCAGGATTTTCATCTAATCTAAAGTAAAAATTAACCACGATATTAAGGCGAAAATCTGTAGTAAAACTGAAGCCGTTTTTAGCAGCGTTTTTACAAATAAAAAAGCCTCCCAGGTTTGGGAGGCTCAAAATTTCGTAAGCCGTTGTATTTGCAGCAGCTTGCAACTATAAACCTATTAACTTATTTGCTAGGCTTTGCCGACATATAAAACGTGAGTTTACCTCCATTGGTAATATCAGCGTGTTTAATTTGATGGTTGGTAATTTCCTTACCATTAAGTAAAACCTTTGCAACATACACGTTTTTATCGCTCTGCTTTAAAGCTTCAACGGTGAATGTTTTTCCATTTTCGAGCGTTAATACCGCGTTATTTACCAACGGACTGCCCAACGAATAAACATCGGAACCAGGTGATACCGGATAAAAGCCTAAAGATGAAAACATGTACCATGCACTCATTTGGCCGCAATCGTCATTACCACCTAAGCCATCAGCTGTAGGTTTATATTGCATATTAAGTATGTGGCGGATTTGCGCCTGCCCTTTATAAACTTCGTCGGTCCAGTTATAAAGATAAGCTACGTGGTGCGCCGGCTCATTTCCATGAACGTAGCCACCAATAATGCCTTCGCGGGTAATGTCTTCAGTATGTGCAAAAAATTCATCCGGCAAATGCATGCTGAATAAGGAATCCAAACGAGCAGCGAATTTCTTCTTTCCGCCCATTACTTCTATCATTGCAGCAGGATCATGAGGCACAAAAAAGCTGTAATTCCAACTATTTCCCTCAATAAAACCCTGTCCCTCCGTATCTTTTGGATCAAAGGCTTTTTTAAATGTTCCATCAGCTAGTTTCGGGCGCATAAAGCCTGATTTCGTGTCGTAATTATTCTTCCAGTTTTGCGAGCGTTTAATAAACTCGTTGTAAACCTCGGTTCTGTTTAATTTTTTTGCCAGTTGCGCAATCGCCCAGTCATCGTATGCATATTCCAGGGTGTTTGAAACAGAAACGCCGCTTTTTTCTGCAGGGATATAACCCATATCCATGTAATAGCCTATGCCTTCATAATCACGATGTTTTGCGGTAGCAACACAGGCATCTAAAGCTTTATTAGGGTTGCCATTGTATGTTCCCTTTATAATCGCATCAGCGATTACAGAAACACTGTGGTATCCACTCATACACCAGTTGTCGTTTGCGTAATGCGACCAGATTGGCAACATGTGTAAACTGCTTTGATCGTAATGCGCCATCATGGATTTAACCATATCATTACTTCTGCCAGGCTGCATAATGTTAAAAAACGGATGCAAGGCCCGGTAGGTATCCCAAAGGGAAAAAGTAGTATAGTTGGTAAAACCATCTGCTTTGTGAACGCCTTGATCTAAACCTTTATACTCCCCATTTACATCTGTATAAGTTGTAGGATTGATAAAAGCATGGTAAAGTGCCGTGTAAAAATTTATTTTATTGGTGTTTGATGTACTAACCTGAATTTTATTCAATTCTTTGTTCCAGTTTGATTGCGCCTGTGTTTTGACTTTATCAAAATCCCATCCCGAAATTTCTGCCCGCATATTTTGCAAAGCATTTTCCTGACTAACAGGCGATAAGGCAAATTTTATTTTTACTTTTTCACCCTCCTTTGTATCAAAATCAAAATACATTTTTAACTTTTTTCCGGCAATTTCAGGGAAGTTTTTGTCCTGATTAAATTTTCCCCAGAAACCCCGGTAAGCCTGTTTAGGATCATAGCTTTTGCGACCGTAGCTTTTAAAAGGTTTCGAAAAACTCATGGCGAAATAAACTGTCCTTGTTCTTGCCCAACCATTTGTTTGGCGGTAGCCGGTTACCAAGGTATCGTTAACAACGCGAACGTAAGTCCACACGGTTTTTTCTTCATAATTATAAATTCCGGCCATCAAATCCAAAATGATGTGCGATTGATCTGATTTTGGAAATGTGTATTGATGCATTCCCACCCGCGTTGTTGCGGTCAGCTCTGCCGTAATGTTATCGTCATCTAATTTTACTTTGTAATAACCAGCCTCTGCAGTTTCATTGGCATGTGAGTAGGCCGAGCGGTAACCCGATTTTGGATCATTTGCCGTTCCCGGGTTCATCTGCAATTTCCCTTGCGTTGGCATGATTAGAAAGTCGCCCAGATCTGAGTGACCGGTGCCGCTAAAATGTGTGTGACTAAAACCGGTCATCGTTTTATCTTCATACTTATAACCCGCACAATATTTGTAAACATCACCATTATATTTGCCATTAACCTCATAAGATAGTGTATCAGTTTCCGGACTCAACTGCACCGCACCAAAAGGAACCGTTGCACCCGGATAGGTATGCCCCATTTTTGATGTACCTATAATTGGTTTTACAAACTGCACTAAATTTTGCTGTGCCGACACTGCAACTGCAGATAGCAAAAGGCAAGGCAGGATAAATTTTTTAATCATATCAATTTAAAATTTAACTTAATTTTTAGATTTTCGAAGGTATCAATTTTATGGCAAATCTTCTATGGATGTAAATCTAAATCGTTTAACCAACACAAAAAATACAATCGGCTTTTTACAAGTAACTGACGGGCATTGGAGAAAAAGAAGTAAATAAACCTTATTTTTGCGCCCAATAGTTTTAAAATGAGCAAACACGGTAGAATTCTGGTAGCCATGAGTGGCGGGGTTGATAGTTCGGTAGCAGCTGTAATGTTGCACGAACAGGGTTATGAGGTTATCGGCTTAACCATGAAGACCTGGGATTATGCATCAGCTGGCGGCAGTAGTAAGGAAACTGGTTGCTGCTCACTTGATAGTATAAACGATGCCCGTACGCTTGCCGTTAACTATGGCTTTCCACACTATATTTTGGATATACGCGACGAATTTGGCGACTACGTTATCGACAACTTTGTTGATGAATACCTGGCAGGCAGAACGCCGAACCCTTGTGTTCTTTGTAATACGCACATTAAATGGGAAGCGCTGCTTAAACGGGCCAACAAATTAGATTGTGAATTTATTGCAACAGGCCATTATGCAAATATTCGCCAGCAAGATAGCGGGCGCTACGTAATCTCTAAGGGTAAAGACGAAAACAAAGATCAATCCTATGTGCTTTGGGGCGTTTCTCAAGAAAATCTTTCGCGAACAAAATTCCCTTTGGGTAGTTTTGCAAAATCCGAAATCAGGCAAATGGCTTTGGATATGGGTCAGGAAGAATTGGCAAAAAAATCTGAAAGTTATGAAATTTGCTTTGTTCCAGACAACGATTACCGTGCTTTTTTAAAGCACAAGGTAGAAGATTTAGAAGAGCGTGTTGCAGGTGGCAATTTTATTTTAAGTAACGGAATGGTGGTTGGCCAGCATAAAGGCTATCCATTTTACACCATTGGGCAGCGTAAAGGATTAGGAATAGCCTTTGGCGAGCCTATGTTTGTTACTCAAATTTTGCCGGAAAGCAATACAGTTGTACTTGGCCGTGCTGATGAACTTGAGCGTAAAGAAGCAATGGTACGCAATATAAACCTGGTAAAATATGCTGGTATCGAAGAGCCAATGAATGATGTGATTACAAAGATTCGCTATAAAGATGCCGGAATGCTAAGCACAATTGTGCAGGAAAAAGATAGAATGCGGGTGGTGTTTGATCATAACGTATCAGCAATTGCTCCCGGACAATCGGCTGTCTTTTATGAGGGCAATGACCTTCTCGGCGGTGGTTTTCTGGTTTAGTTTCACTAAAAATAATATAAACTCAATCCCGGCAGCACATCCTGCCGGGATTTTTTTTTAGTCTTTTCTAATTAAAATCACTATTCCATTTCTTATTTATTCCCAAAAGCTATACCAAGTAAGATTTTTTTCTTTACTTTGAATCATCATCGTCCCTATAATTTTTGGTTTAAAAATTTTAACAATAATTATATGGAAACATCAAAATTCTCAAAGTTTACCGCCGAATTTCTTGGCACATTAGTATTGGTTTTAATGGGTTGTGGCAGCGCAGTCATTGCAGGTGCCGATGGCACAACAGGCGTAGGTTTGTTGGGAATCTCTTTTGCATTTGGTTTATCAGTTGTTGCAATGGCTTACGCGATAGGGCATATTTCGGGCTGCCATATTAATCCGGCAATTTCAATTGGTATGGTTGTAGCAGGAAGAATGAAAGCCGCCGAAGCTGCTTATTACATTATTGCACAAATTTTGGGCGCCATTGCCGGTGCCGCGTTACTTTATTTAATTGTAAGCAATCAGGCAAATTTCGAAATGAAAGAATGGGCTTTAGGCTCGAACGGCTGGGGAACAGGGTATTTGGCCGAATATAATTCTACTGCGGCGTTTGTTGCCGAAGCAGCATTCACCTTTATTTTTTTACTGGTGATTTTTGGTGCAACATCCACAAAAAACATCAATGGTGGTTTTGCAGGTCTGGCTATCGGGCTTTCATTAGTGCTGATTCATATCGTTGGCATCAAAATTACAGGTGTTTCTGTTAATCCGGCCCGTAGCATTGGCCCTGCAGTTTTTGCCGGAGGTGAGGCCATAAAACAGGTTTGGATGTTTATTGCTGCTCCGGTTGTTGGCGCCGTTTTAAGCGCCGTTTTATGGAAATCGGTGCTCGAAAAGAACTAGATTAACTGTAAGGAAAACCCTGCAATTGAAGCTTGAGCTAAATTGCAATCGCAGGGCATAAAAAACAAAAAGGGTAAAAACGGAATGACCGCTTTTACCCTTTTTGATTTCTGTCTGCTTGGAGTGAAAAAGCTATTAACAACTCAACTACATAATGATTAGAGATTTTTTACAATCGCCTCATCCAAAGGTTTTGTTTTCGAGCGGAAACGGTGAACCAGCTCCCCTTTTTCATTAATTAAAAACTTCTCGAAATTCCATTTAATATCGCCTTGCTCCTCTGCATTAGTTTGCGTTGTTAAATATTTAAACAACGGACTAATATCATCGCCTTTAACACTGCTTTTCTCTGCCAGCGTGAAAGACACATTGTACTTTCCTGTACAGAATTCTTTAATTTCAGTATTGGTCGAAAACTCCTGCCCGCCAAAATTTCCTTCAGGGAAACCAATTACAACCACCTTTTTACCGTACTGTTTGTGAAGTTTTTCTAAATCTTCATACTGAGGTGTATAACCACATTTGGAAGCCGTGTTCACGATCAGGATTTTTTTGCCTTTAAATTTAGATAATTTAACTTCTTTGCCATCGATTGTTTTGAAGCTGAAGTCGTAAACGTTCTTTGGTGGATTAGGCACCAAAAAGTTTAATAGAATGAGGATAGTATTTATCATTGCTGTTTTATTTATATATACGAATATAGGTACAAATAGTTTTCACATCGGTAATGATGTTGTAAATAATACAATCTTTTAAGTATTTGTAAAGGCAGGCAATAATCTATTCACGAAAATGCAGCCCCGCCATACGCTACAATCTTTTTTAATCGCTGCCAGTTTTTATCTGATCGTGTTATTGGAAGAAAGGTCTAGGACATCTTTTACGGTGGTGCAATAAAAAAGGATTTTCGCTGCTGTCTGGTTTAAAAAGGAAGTTTTGTGCTTTTCTTGACGGCTTGCTTAGCACAATCGCCATAAACCATTAATAGCAATTCTATCTGCGCCACCTAAACCCGACTGTGTGGAAAACCCGCAGGCCGAGGTACGAGGTTGAGGATTTGAAACAGAGGGCGGGACGGAACCGAATTAAAAACACAGGAATTGCTTTCCAAAATCGTAACAAAAAAAGCGTAGATTTTTATGGTAATTTTATCAGAAAACGAATTCAATTATGGATTAATCTCAAAACAAAATTTGTATTAAATAATGCTCAAGTTTGGATTTATCCTTTAATTATAGCTTTATTTGCACAAAATCGTATTTCATGGCCAAAAACTTATTAATCGTCGAGTCACCCGCAAAAGCTAAAACCATAGAAGGCTATCTAGGCAAAGATTTCCTCGTTAAATCTAGCTATGGCCATATCCGGGATTTAGCTAAGGGCGATATGGCGATTGATATTGCAAACGATTTTGCCCAGAAATACGAGGTTCCGGCAGACAAGAAGGCACTTGTAGCTGAATTAAAAAAACTTGCTAAGGATGCCGAAATGGTATGGCTTGCATCCGATGAAGACCGCGAAGGTGAAGCCATTTCATGGCACTTGTTCGAAACCTTGGGTTTGAAAGTGGAAAAAACCAAACGTATTGTTTTTCATGAGATTACCAAACCAGCAATTTTAAAAGCCATTGATAGTCCGAGGGCAATTGACTACAACTTAGTTAATGCTCAGCAAGCCCGTCGTGTTTTAGACAGATTAGTAGGTTTCGAACTTTCGCCTGTTTTATGGAAGAAAGTTAAACCATCTCTTTCTGCAGGCCGTGTGCAATCGGTAGCAGTAAGGTTAATTGTTGACAGAGAAAGAGAAGTTCAAAACTTTAACGCAGCAGCAGCCTTTAAAATAACTACACAATTCTTAACCGGTAAAGGGAAAGAAATTGTAAAAGCAGAATTACCCCAACGCTTTGAAAGCGAAGCAGATGCGGAAAAATTCTTACAAGATTGTGCTACCGCACAATTTAACATCAGCAGTTTAGAAACAAAACCAGCCAAACGGAATCCGGCCGCACCCTTTACCACTTCAACGCTACAACAGGAAGCTTCTAGAAAATTAGGGTTCCCGGTGGCGCGAACCATGCAGGTTGCCCAACGCTTGTACGAGGCTGGTAAAATTACGTACATGAGAACAGATTCCTTAAACCTATCGGAAACTGCTTTAAACGCAGCTGCCGCTGAAATCAAATCAGCATACGGCGATAAATACCATCAACAGCGGGTGTACAGAACTAAGTCTGCTGGTGCTCAGGAGGCTCACGAGGCCATCCGCCCTACTTATTTCGACAGACATACTGTTGACGGTGATATTTCGGAAAAGCGTTTATATGATTTAATCTGGAAAAGAGCAATCGCCTCGCAAATGAGCGAAGCTTTGTTTGAAAAAACAACCGCTCAGATCACCGCATCAACCCGTAAAGAACATTTGGTTGCAGAAGGTGAAGTGCTAAAATTCGACGGTTTCCTTAAAGTTTATTTAGAATCTACAGATGAAGAGGAAGGTGAAGAAAAAGAAGGTGGTTCGATTCTGCCTCCTTTAGCGAAAGGTCAGGAATTATTTTTAAAGGAAATGCAGGCAACAGAACGTTATTCACGTCCGCCGGCAAGATATACAGAAGCAAGTTTAGTTAAGAAATTAGAGGAACTTGGCATTGGCCGTCCATCTACGTATGCACCGACAATTTCGACGGTTCAAAATCGTGGTTATGTTGTAAAAGAAGACAGGGATGGTAAACAGCGTAAGTTTACAGCTATAATTCTGGCTGATGGAAAGGTTTCTAAAGATTCCAGGACTGAAATAACGGGCGCTGAAAAGCAAAAACTCTTTCCTACGGATATTGGTGAAGTTGTAAACGATTTTCTGGTTGAACATTTCAAAGGAATTGTGGATTTCAACTTCACTGCAAAAGTCGAAAAAGAATTTGATGAGATTGCCCAGGGCTTACAGGAATGGACGAAAATGTTGCACTCTTTTTATAGTCCTTTCCATTCAGAAGTAGAAACTACTTTGGAAACAGCCGAGCGTGCAACCGGCGAACGCCTACTCGGTTTAGACCCCGCAACAGGCAAAAACGTGTATACCAAGGTCGGGAAATTTGGACCACTGGTGCAAATTGGCGAACTTGATGAAGAAGAAAAACCACGTTACGCCAGCTTAATGCGCAGCCAATCTGTGGCGACCATTACGTTAGGTGAGGCTTTAGAGTTATTCAAACTTCCGATGCAATTGCCAGATTTTGAAGGCAAAGAAGTAATGATTGGTGTTGGCCGTTTTGGGCCCTATGTAAAATGGGGTGAAGCTTTTATTTCCCTGCCTAAAAACGAAGAGCCACTTTCTGTTACCTATGAAAGGGCAGTTCAGATTATACAGGAGAAAATGGACGCTGATGCGCCTATCGCCTATTATGAAGGTTTAGGTGTTACTAAGGGCAAAGGCCGTTTTGGCCCCTTTATTAAATGGAACGACTTGTTCATAAATATTCCGGCTAAAGGTTATGATTTCGATAATTTAACGCAGGCCGATATTGAAACCTTGATAGGCAAAAAAGTAGAAAAAGAGGCGAACCGATACATAAAAACCTGGGATGCAGAGAAAATTTCCATCGAAAACGGCCGTTGGGGACCTTTTATCCGTTTTGGAAAATTGATGCTTAAGCTTAGAAATAACGCGGCTACAAAACAAAAATATACAGTTGAAGAACTGGCAGAGGTTGATCTTGATGTAATTAAGAAGATGATTGTAGAACAGGTTCCTAACGCTTTTGAAACTAAGAAGAAAGCACCAGCGAAAAAGAAGGCTCCGGCTAAAAAGGCTGTGGCAAAGAAAAAATAAAAAAGAGCGAAAGATTTCAATGATTTTTCAATCGATTTTGAGCAATCAGTGATTTTTGTAATCCCTCAATAAGCAATTACCCATTTAATCATTAAAAATTGAAAGCAGATTTACCAGAAAATTCAGTAGAAGATATCGCGATGGCTGTTGTGCTGATGAGCGAAACTCCAGAGGTAAAAAACTGGACCGTTTATCTGGTGAACTTAAAAAACGAGCCGATTTCAAATGTGCTTATCAGTTCAAAAGGTTACGGAGAGAAAGACGGGAAGCAGGTTAAAACATCTGTTTTAAGGCATTTCATCGGAGATATGGACGCAAATGACTTTAAAGGTGTTGAGGCAATAGACCCGGAAGTTTTTGGCCTAACAAACGAGTATTGGTTAAGTTATTATATCGGTTCTACAATTTACGATAAGAAATTTATTTTCCTGCCAGAAAGCATAGTTGATTCCAATCTAATTAAAATCCCATTGGTAAACAGGCCTGGCGTTATGATTAAGTGAAAGTTTGCAAGCAATTATCCAAATGCATTAACGTGCTGATTTATTTAGATTTAGCACCTGATACACGAAGTTTTTAATTCGATTAAGGCACCTTAACCGCCTGCCTGCCGAGTAATTTCCATCCCCCATTTTCCCTACTCCAGATTAGCAGAATGTATAATTTTACGTTGCCCGGAACATTTTTATCGTTGGTTTTAGCCGTTAATGTATGACGAACCAATGCCGTTTTGTGTTGTACAATTACGCTTTGTTCTGTTAAATTCACATCAACAAAATCTGATTCGCCAGACAACAACGAATGCATAAATTGTTGCTTGGTTTGAATCTTCCCGCTTGAATGGCCATAACTCAAATTTTCTAAAATAAGCCTATCCAGAGCCACACTATCGGGAGTTACCATCAGTTTGGCAAGCTTATTTACGGCAGCCTCCACTTCAGCTTTCTGCGCAAAAGCAAAGTTGGTAAGCAAAATCAGGGTCGAAAAAAGCAGTAGTTTCTTAATCATATATAGTTAGAATGGATGATGCTGTAAACTTATCCAAATCCATTCAAATGCGCAAATAGAAATTTTACACCCAATATTAAAAAAAAATTAAAATTGCTTATTTCCTGAAATGGGAAAGAACTAAATCTTCACATCTCTATAATTTTCAACATAATTAGTTTTAACTGAAATTTTAGTTAATTTTCAAACACATCTAATTATGATTTCAAAATGGAACAACCTTCTACCTACCAATCATCATCCAAAAAGAAATTTATTTTTATAGGCCTGCTGGTGCTTTCAATAGGAGCAATCGTATTTATTTACTTTAATCGAAAGAAAAAAACGAATGAAGACAACCAGGCTTATGCAAAATACATAGAGGCTTATACCTCTGGAACCATCTCAAAAAAGAGTTTTATCCGCATACATTTAGCCAATGCAGCTAGTGGAATGCAGGACTTAGGCAAAGCAGATTCGAGGGATTTATTTGATTTCTCTCCATCAATTTCTGGAAAAACCTATTGGATTGACCCGCAAACAGTAGAATTTCGCCCGGATGAAAACATGAAACCCGGAAAAGAATACGAGGCAACCTTTAAGCTGGCCGAGGTTTCGGCAACGGAGAAAGGTTTGGAAGATTTCGATTTCGAATTTAAAGTAATTACGCCGGGTGTAATGGTTTCGCAAAACGGCCTGATTTCTCAAAACAATACCTCGTTGGATTACATGAAACTGATTGGAGAAGTAGCAACCGCCGACATTGAAGAAACAGCCAGAATCGAAAAAATAATTGAGCTTGATTTTGACCAGAAACTGAAAATTAAATGGCAGCATGATCCTGCTAAAAACAGCTCCAGGTTTACTATCGATAGCATTAAAAAGAAAAGTGAAGACCAAACTTTAAAAATTAATTGGGACGGGGACGCTATTGATGCCGAGCAGAAAGGTGAAGAAGAAATCCGAATTCCGGCCCTTAATAAGTTCGAAATTTTGGATATGAAAGCCATTCAGGGTCAAGAAGATTATGCACTCGTACAGTTTTCTGAACCAATAAACGTTGCGCAGGATTTAACAGGAATGATTACGCTCGGAAATTTAAGTAACCTGCGCTATACGATAGATGCCAGTCAGGTTAAGGTTTATGCTGCTGAAGATTTAAAAGGCAGTTACACCCTGAGTGTAAATAATGGAGTAGAAAATATTAATGGTAAAGCGCTAACAGGCGGAAAAACGGCAAGCCTCGTTTTTGAAGATAAAATTCCATCAGTAACCATAGCAGGTGGCGGAACAATTTTGCCAAATTCCGGCAAGCTTGTTTTACCTTTCGAGGCTATAAATTTAAAAGCTGTAGATGTTACCGTTATTAAAATTTATGAAAATAATATTCCGCAGTTTTTTCAAACCAATAGTTATAAAGATGGCAATGAGTTACGCAGGGTTGCGAAACCTATCCTCCAGAAAACGGTTCGTTTAGATGAAGATAAGTCACTAAACCTCCACAAAAAAAACCGATTCACACTCGACTTAGATAAAATGATTCGCACAGAACCGGGCGCCATGTATCGGGTTACGATCGCTTTCAGGCAGGAATATAACGCCTATAACTGTAAAGCTACTGAAGAAGCGCAGGTTAGCGATGGCGAAGGCGAAGACGAGTATGGCGAATACGATAATTATGGAGAAAAGATTGACGAAGACGATGATTTCTGGCAACGATACAATAATTATTATCCAAAAAATTACCAATGGAATGATAAAGGAAACCCCTGCACGCCATCGTTCTACACAAATGAAAAGTGGGCAAGCAGAAACCTGATAGCATCAAATATTGGCCTGGTTGCAAAACGCGGTAACGACAACAGCATGCTTATCATCGCTACAGATTTACGCACCGCAGAGCCTTTAAGTGGTGTCAACCTGGAGTTAATGGATTTTCAGAAGCAAATTATTTTCACTACAAAAACCGATGGTGATGGATTTGCCAGATTCGATTTAAAGCGTCAGCCATTTCTGCTAATTGCAAAGAATGGGTCCGAACGTGGCTATTTAAAACTCGATGATGGCAGTTCACTTCCTTTAAGTCGTTTCGATGTTGGAGGAGACGTGGTTCAAAGCGGATTAAAGGGGTTTATTTATGGCGAACGCGGCGTTTGGCGCCCGGGCGATAGTTTATTTGTATCGTTTGTATTAGAAGATAAACTGAAAAAATTACCGGCAAACTACCCGGTAACCATGGAGTTTTACAACCCTAAAGGGCAGTTGTACAAGCGACTGATTAATGGCAAACCATTAAATGGATTTTACACTTTCAAAACGGCAACTGAAAGCACTGCACCAACCGGAAACTGGCTGGCAAAAGTAAAAGCAGGTGGCGCAACATTTACTAAAACCCTGAAAATTGAAACGGTAATGCCAAACCGTTTAAAAATCGATTTCAACGTAGGCAACAGAACTTATTTAAGTACGGGTACATCTGCTGCCACACTAACCGCCAAGTGGCTGTTTGGCTCGCCGGCGCAGAACTTAAAAGCAAAAGTTGATGTTAACTTAAACACTACCGAAACAAAGTTTAAAGGTTTCGAGGGATTTAGTTTTGATAACCCGACTGTGAACTTTGAGTCGCAGGTTAAAACCATTTTTGAAGGCGCTTTAAATGCTGCTGGAATGGCACAAATTAATACAAACTTGAACGAGAACAATACTGCTCCGGGCGTTTTGAGAGCCAACTTCACCACGAAAGTTTTCGAGCCGGGTGGAAATTTCAGCATAGATAATTTCAGTATTCCTTATCACGTTTATAAAAGCTATCTGGGTATCCGACCTGAAAAAGGCGATAAATTGAGCGGTATGTTAGTTACCGGAAAAGATCATAAAATTGAAATTGTAAATGTTAACACCGACGGTAAGTTGCTTGCTGGAACTAAGACTGTACAAGTAGAATTGTACAAAACACAATGGCGTTGGTGGTGGGAACAAGACAGTGAGTATACCTATGCAAACTTTACGCAAAACCAGTACAACAAGTTAGTAGAAACGCACCAGGTAAAACTAGTTAACGGAAAAGGGAATTGGAATTTACGTATAGACGAACCGGAATGGGGCCGTTATCTGATACTTGTTCGCGATGAAAATGGCGGCCATGTTACCGGAAAATCCGTTTATGTAGATTGGCCAGGTTGGGCCCAGCGAGAACAGGCTGCTAATCCGACCGAGGCATCTATGCTATCTTTTACTGCTAATAAAGAGAAATTTACCGTCGGTGAAGACATCACTTTAACCATTCCAACTGCGAAAAATGGCAGGGCTTTAATTTCTGTTGAGAATGGAAGTCGGGTTTTAAAAACGTTTTGGATTGATACCAAAGCCGGACAAACGCAATATAAGTTTAAGGCCGAAAAGGAAATGGCCCCAAATGTTTTCGCAAATATTACGCTTCTACAGCCACATGCGCAAACCGTAAACGATTTGCCAATAAGGATGTACGGTGCAATCCCGCTCTCCGTTGAAGACCCTCAGACGATTTTAAAACCAACAATTAAGATGTTGGACAAAATCAAACCAGAAACGGAAAATACCATCACCGTTGGCGAGCAAAACGGTAAAGCTATGACTTACACCATTGCATTGGTTGATGAGGGCCTACTGGATTTGACACGCTTCAAAACCCCAGACCCACATAGCGCTTTCTATGCACGTGAAGGTTTAGGCGTAAAAACCTGGGATTTATTTGATTACGTTCTAGGCGCCTGGGGCGGAAATCTCGAACGCATTTTAAGCATTGGTGGCGACGGCAGCATCAATAAAAATTTGAATCCCGCAAAGGCAAATCGATTTCAAGCCGTTGTTAAATTTATGGGGCCATACACAATTGGAAAGGGCGAAAGCAAAACGCATAAATTTAAGCTACCACAATATATTGGCGCCGTTAGGGCTATGGTTGTTGCAGGCCAGGATGCTGCTTACGGTTTTGCAGAAAAATCAGTTCAGGTAAAAAAACCTTTAATGGTGTTGGCCACATTGCCACGGGTTATTGGTCCGGGTGAGAGTTTTACCCTGCCAGTTACCGTTTTTGCTACCGAAAACAATTTGAAAAATGTTTCTGTTCAACTGCAGGCTAGTAATTTAATTGTACAAGGAACAAACAAACAGCAGCTGTATTATCAAAAAACGGGCGAGCAAATGGCCTACTTTGAAGTTAAAGCGCCAAATACCGTTGGCATTGCCAAAGTAAAAGTGATTGCCCAAAGTGGCGCAGAGAAAACCGTTTACGATGTTGAAATGGACATCAGAAATCCGAACCCTTACATAACCAATGTGGTTTCGGCGACTGTTCAACCTCATACTAAATGGGCGGTAAATTATCAACCTATCGGGATGACAGGAACAAATTCCGGGTCATTGGAAGTGTCGTCAATACCGGCAATTAATTTGGGTAAACGATTAGGTTATTTGATTCAATATCCTCATGGATGTATTGAGCAAACCACTTCAGGGATATTTCCTCAACTTTATTTAGATAGATTGAGCCCGTTAAATGAACAGCAAAAAGCCAAAACAGAAGCGAACATTAAAGCCGGCATTAATAGGTTAAAGGGTTTCCAAACTACTGATGGAGGTTTATCTTACTGGCCTGGCGAAGCGAATTCTGATGAGTGGGGAACTAACTATGCGGGCCATTTCTTAGTTGAGGCGCAAAACGCAGGTTATACCTTGCCAGTTGGGTTGATTGATGAATTGTTACGTTACCAGAAAACAAAGGCCACAAACTGGGCTCCAAACAGCAATAATTTTTATGGCGGAGATCTATCTCAGGCTTACCGTCTATATATGCTCGCCCTCGCAAAGAAACCAGAAATGGCGGCAATGAACCGTTTAAAAGCTTTTGAATATTTATCCGTTGCTGCAAAATGGCGCCTTGCTGCTGCTTACAAGTTAGCCGGCCAAAGTAATGTTGCGCTGAACATGATTAGTGGATTAGACACATCCATCCAACCGTACAAACAGCTGGGGGGCACTTATGGCTCGGATGTTCGTGATGAGGCGATGATTTTAGAAACGCTCACATTGCTTGGTCAAAAAGCAAAAGCCGCTGGTTTGCTCCAACCTTTAGCGGCCAAACTCGGCGAAAACACCTGGTACAGTACACAAACCACAGCATACAGTCTTTTAGCAATTGCTAAATTCTGTGGAGCGAACCAGTCATCAAATAAATTGCAATATCAATATAGTTTAGATGGAAAGTCTGCGCCTGTTAACTCCACTCAGTATTTGAACAGTACATCTATTAACTTTAAAGGCAATACCGCATCGGTTACCAATAACGGAAATAATGTGCTTTTTGTTCGGTTGGTTCTGGAAGGACAGCCCGTAGCCGGACAGAACAATTTTCTGCCTAACAAACCAGATGTTTTGGATATGAACGTTACTTACAAACGTTTAAACGGAACTGTATTAGATCCGACCACAATAAAACAAGGGACAGATTTCTACGCAGAGGTTTCGGTTAAAAATCCAGGTAGAATGGGCTATTATGAGCAAATGGCTTTAACTCAAATCTTTCCATCGGGTTGGGAAATTATAAATACCCGTGTAAATGATAATCAAAGCATCCTGGCATCATCTCCATTTACTTATCAGGATATTAGAGATGACAGGGTTTTCACTTACTTTAACATAAGGGAGAATGAAAGCCTGGTTTATAAGGTATTGCTTAATGCATCTTACGTTGGCAAATATTATCTATCGGCGGTTCAATGTGAAGCAATGTACAACAACGATATTTCTGCTACCCAAGCCGGGAAATGGGTTCAGGTTGTGAAGTAGCCAAAATAAACCTGCGAAGTTTCGAAGGCCAAAAACCGGGTCGAACTTCGCAGGTTTAATCATTCAACAATTCTTCGGATGCAAAAAATTCCTAGATCATTTTTTTTTACTGACATGATTTGCCTGGCTTTGCTCCTGGCATTTCTATTTTCTTTGCCTGCAAAGCTTTTTAAGTCCCCTACTTCATTTGTAGTCGAAGCCAGCAACGGAAATTTACTTAGTGCAGCGATTGCCAGCGACGGGCAGTGGCGGTTTCCTGTTGCAGATTCCGTTCCGGTAAAATTTAAATATTGCATTATAGCATTTGAGGATAAACGTTTTTACCATCACTTTGGGATTGATTTTTTGGCGATGAGCAGAGCCATGAGACAGAATTTTAAAGCTAAAAGTGTGGTTAGTGGTGGCAGTACCTTAACCATGCAGGTTATTCGCCTATCCCGAAGGCAAGACCGAACAATTTTGCAAAAACTGCTGGAGGTAATTCTGGCCTTGAGGTTGGAATTTAGGTACTCCAAAGAAGAAATTATTGGCCTATACGCAGCGAACGCCCCTTTTGGCAGTAACGTTGTGGGCCTTGAAGCTGCGAGTTGGCGTTATTATGGTCGCGATGCGAAGACATTATCCTGGGGCGAGATGGCTACGCTTGCTGTGCTTCCAAACAGCCCTTCTCTGGTTCGTCCAGGTAAAAATTCGGCAAGATTAATTAAAAAAAGGAATGATTTATTGGACAAATTAGCAAGGCTTGGGTATATCGACCAGTCTACAGCTAACCTTTCAAAATTAGAACCTGTACCTGGCAAGCCACTCCCATTACCTCAAAATGCGCCGCATTTACTTAACCGCTTTAAAATTGAAAGGGCAAGTCTTGAGGTGAGTTCAACCAGAATTAAATCGACAATTAACGAAGAACTTCAGCTCAAAATTAATTCTATCCTTAAGCGATACAATAACAGATACAGGGCTAATGACATTAACAACATTTCTGCATTGGTTTTGAACGCAAAAACCGGACAAGTAGTCAGTTATGTTGGCAATATTTATCAGCCTGAAAATGCCGATTTGCAAAGCCATGTCGACATGATTAAAGCACCGAGAAGCCCCGGCAGTACGCTTAAGCCGTTGTTGTATGCGAGTATGTTGAATGATGGCTTTATTTTGCCGAAAACATTAATTCCTGATATACCAACACAAATTGCAGGTTACTCGCCACAAAATTACGACCTGGGCTATGACGGGGCAATTTCTGCAGATAAAGCTTTGAGTCGCTCGCTAAATATTCCAGCTGTAAAAATGTTGCAGCAATATAAATATGAACGATTTTATGACAAGTTAAAAAAGTTAGGCATCGGCACTTTGAACCAGCCAGCAGACCACTACGGTCTGTCGCTTATTTTAGGCGGAAGTGAAGTTACCATGTGGGATTTGGCTAATACGTATATGGGCATGGTGAGAACACTAAATCATTTCAATACTTACAAAGGCCTTTATAATCCAGATGACTACAGCCAGGCAACTTACTTTGTAAGCAAAGAAATTGATAATAAGGACTATGAGCGAACTTCCTTTTTGGATCATGGCGCCATTTGGGCAACCTTTAATGCGATGGAAGAAGTAATGCGGCCCGGCGATGAGGGTTTGTGGGAACAATTTTCGTCTTCGCAAAGGGTGGCCTGGAAAACGGGCACAAGTTTCGGCTTTCGGGATGCCTGGGCAGTTGGTTTAACGCCAAACTATGTGGTTTGTGTGTGGGTTGGCAACGCCGATGGTGAAGGAAGGCCTGGTTTGGTCGGAATTGAAGCCGCTGCGCCGGTTTTATTCGATATTTTTAAACAATTACCTAACGGAAAGTGGTTTGAAACACCGAAAACGAAACTTAAAAAGCTAAGAATTTGCAAGCAGAGCGGTTATAAAGCCGGTGAAAATTGTACCGATGTTGTGGAGGAAATGGTACCGGTTGCAGGTGAAAAAACGGCCATTTGCCCATTTCATAAGATGATACATTTAGACAAGGGTGGTACCCATCGCGTTACTGACGAATGTGAAAGCGTAAACAGCATGCAACATAAAAGCTGGTTCATTTTACCGCCGGCAATGGAATATTATTACAAAATTAAAAACAGCGATTACAGAAGCCTGCCACCTTTCAAATCGGGCTGTACGCTTGGCGGTGGAAACACCGCGATGGAACTGATTTACCCTAAAAACGGTGCGGTTGTATATATTCCTTTGGAATTAGACGGGACCAGGGGTAAAATAGTACTGAACGCGGCACACAGAAATCAAAATTCTAAAATTTACTGGCATGTCGATAATGAGTACATCGCTACAACAACCAATTATCATCAACTTGCCGTTAGTCCGGCGCCGGGCAAACACACGCTAACGCTGGTTGATGAAAACGGTGAGCGTTTAGTGCAGAATTTTACTGTAATGGATAAGGAGAAAAAATCCGGAAATTAAATAGGAAAACCAGCAATAACAGTTAATTAATTGGGCTCTTTAAGCGTTAAAATCCTGCATCTACTAAAAAATACATAACCGAGCTGACTAAGGATTGAAGGTTTTCATTATTCGGAAAGAGCTTAAACGTAGCAAATGGTTGGCTTTGGGTCTTCATTGCAATGTTCTGTGTAAATAAACCTGATATAGTGGAAATACTTTTTTAAAAACCAGTAAGATTTTCAAAATCTTTCTGGTTTGAAAAAGATTGGAACGATAGCAGGACTGTCGCAACCGATTAACACAAAACATTGCTTTTCGAAAAAAGATAGCGTTTAAGGTTTTTACACCGCGGCTTAAATTTCTGTTTTTGTTATGATTAATTTTCGTTCTACGGTGCCGTAAACAATCAAAAATTGGGCAAGCATATAGGTTGCCATTATAAGTACACCGGCCTGCGGGATTGGCTGTGCGAACTTGTTTACGGCCAGGGCGCTATCAGATAAAAGAAAAAATAATGCGCCGTACAGAATAAGTTTATAGCTAAATATATTCACCTTCCCGTATCTGTTAACAGCCATAATGGCCATAAATGTAATGATGATGGCGTAGATTAAAACGGCGAACTGCATGGCGCCAAGAAAAGGCTGCAAGTAAAAGAATAAGCCAACACAAAAAATAATTAATGCGCCTACCGCCCATAAAAAGAAAGAATTTTTGAGATTTGGGTTCGATTTATGATCGAGGATAAATGCCCTGATATAATACACATGACAAAGTAAAAAGGCGACTAAACCGTAGGTAAAAAAGCCTGGTCGACTGGTTTGCAGCATCAAAAAAACGTCGCCGGCGAGCGCAAAAATTAATCCGGTAAAGATGCGCTTATGAAAACGACCTTTTAGTTTAGTAGCTAAATAAAGCCAAACCAAAAGAACAACTGCAATTAAAGGCTTTGAGAAGTTGCGAAGTGGAATATTGCCCGTAGATTCTGCATAAAGTTGAATGACGAATATGAGGGCAAAAATGAAGGAGAATAGCTTAGTTTTCATCGAGATAAAGGTTTGCCTTTTGCAAATTGAAAAACCAAATTACGGATATTAACTGAATGCCAGCAAATATAACCTGGTATCCGACTGGAAATTTTAACGCCAAAACGAGTACAAAGCCAAGCGCCAACCTCCAATATTCGAATTTCCTTAACCATTGCTTTTGTTCCAGTAACGCCCCACATGCCGTTAGTGTACACAAAGTAAAAATGGCGCCGCATATTAATGGCAGGGATGCTAATCTCGTGTATGAAAACAAGATAACCGAGCCAGCCGTTAATGCGATAAGGAACTGAACTAGTACATAAGCTGTCATTTTCGGGTGGTATTTTGGATTATACTTTTGATAAGTTTTAGCGTCGATTTCGGGCGCATTCTGGAAGCCACCTAAATCGGCTGGAAACCAGCCGGGCGGCTTGGTAAAAACTTTAATCTTATCGGCAAGGGTTGATGATTTGCGAGCAGTTTTTACCAATTCATCCCAATAATGAACGTTAGCCCAAACCGGATTCCAACTTGCTAATGGTTTGGTAATGCCATAGTAAACTTCTTCTTCCTCCTGTTGAAAAGTGCCAAAAATTCTATCCCAGATAATTAAAGTACCCGCATGGTTTTTGTCGATATATTTTGGATTGGAACCATGATGCACACGGTGATGAGCAGGTGTATTTAATATGTACTCAAGAAAACCCATCGATTTAACAGACCTTGTATGGATCCAAAACTGATAAAGTGTATTGAAAGCACTCAGGGTTAAAAACATAACAGGGTCGAAACCGGCAAAGGCCAGAGGTAAATAAAACACCCAGCTAAACCATCCCTGAAACCAGCTTTGCCTAAGGGCTACCGTTAAATTATATTCTTCTGATTGATGATGAACAATGTGCGCCGCCCAAAGTGCATTTACCTGATGGCTCATCCGGTGAAACCAGTAATAAAAAAAATCGACTGCGATGAAAAGCGTGATCCACATCCAGATGGTTTTTGGCATTTCGAAAAGCCGCCAATGTTCGAAGATGTATTTGTAGCCGAAGAATAACGCCGTTTTCATGAAGATACCGGTGAGCTGTTGTCCTATCCCCTGACTTAGATTTGCAATGCTATCATTTAGCCTGTAATAATTTAGCTTGTAATAAAAATTGTAGGCCAGTTCCAAGCCAATAAGGATAAAAAAAACAGGTATAGATAGTGCAATGTAATCCACTTTCATTGGCAGGATAATCTTTGGCTAGCACACTAAATTTAGCAAATTTTTTAAAAACCCGCTCACTTCTAAGCGATTCGTTTTTCGTTAATTGATTTTACCCACTCCGTTTTACTACATTTTGTGCAAACGGTTTTTCTTGCCGGCTGTAATTTTTTTGTGTTACCACAGAAAGAGCATGAATATAAACCTTCTGTTTCGATTTCCTCAGAATGGGCATTAAAGGCATCTGGCAGTATCGGCAGCCCGTATTTTACTGCGTCATCTTCGTAAAAGAAAGCGCTTAGTTCGCCCGACGTTTCTATAATTGCCAATTTTACCTGGCCCAAATGTGAAACACTTTTTTGTCGCAGTTCTGCAAAAAATTCATCCTGTGCCAGCGTTTCCTTCTTAAAGTTTTCGATGGAGAATTCGCCATCTTTAATTAAAGATGTGGCCGTACCTTCAACAATTTTTTCAATTTTATGGTATTTGCCAACAAGATAAGAGGTAAATTTATATGCGCTAACTACAACGGCAAAAACCACTAAGGCAGAACCTAAACCAACCTCTTTATAAAACATTGGGTCGCCGGCTGCAGAACCTAAACTGATAATAACCACCAACTCAAATACCGAAAGTTGCTTCACTCCCCTTTTTCCCAGCAAGCGTAAGCTAAATAGGATGATGAGGTACATGACTAAGGTACGAATCATAATTTCGGGAACAAAACCCCATTCTTCGTCACCAAATAATATCTTTTCGAAATCAGGCATAGCGCATATCTTTAATCGTTAAACTCGATAATTCCGAATTTGTTTAAATGATATCATAAATAGATGCACGCAAAACATTATCAGTCTGATTTTGTATTAGCATAGTTAATAACTTATAATAAAAGATTTGTTGCCGTGAAACGAGTACTGGTTGTAGATGATGATCCCGATATTTTAGAAGTTTTTCAGCTCGCATTGGAAGCTGAGAACTATAGTGTTTATCCATTACTTTCTCCAAGGTTTATTTTTAAAACGATTAAAGATTTTCACCCGGATTTAATTATTCTGGATATCATGTTAAACGGAATGGACGGCAGGGCAGTTTTCAAACAGCTTCGCTCAAATCCAGAAACCGAAGAGATACCGGTAATCATGGCGTCGGCAAGATACGATGAAAGCTATATTGCGTCACAAGAATTTCATCCTGATGATTATTTGGAAAAGCCGTTTAATATGGCTGCCATGCTTCAAAAAGTGAACAGATTAACTGAAAATTAATTCCATTATGAAAATAAAATTACTAATGCCGATTGCTGTGCTTTTTTTAGCCCTTTCGATGAACGTTAAAGCGCAAACTGGCAGACCAGATAAGCTGTATTCTATGAGCAGCATAGGTTTTGCTTTGCCAGTAGGTGAAACATCCGATTACTTGAAGCCAAAATTCTCTACCGCCCTTGGTTTAAATCTTGCTTTGGGTACTAAAGGGTTGTTTCTCTATCCAAAGGTTAGTTTGCACGCCTTTCAGTTTAATCAAATAACGCCAGATGCAGGTTTCAATTACACACTCCAAAAAGGACGTGCCACAACATACCTCTTAAACGTGGCATTGGGCTATCGTAAAATAGTAAAAAAATGGGCTTACTATGGGTTTGCAGGCGCCGGTGGCGGATTTATTTTAACACCACAAGCTTCTGTTAATGCGCAAACGCTACAAGTTACTATGGATAACAAAACAAACAGCACCGGAATTTTCGAAGCGGGTGGCGGTTTAGAATACAATATTGGTAGTGCAAATTTATTTGCCGAGGTAAGTTACATGTACGGTTTTGGCAAAATACAAAACAGAACTTTTAATACAGTTCCTATCTCAATAGGTATAAAACCTAATTTGAGCAAGTTGTTGAGTAAACTCTAAATAACAATACGAAATACCAAAGCGACAGCGTTAATACGTTGTCGCTTTTTTTATTTACAGCCATAAATAATGCGAAAATTTGTTTTAATTACTAATTATTTTAGTATAGCTTTGTATCAAAACCAATTTGATGTTATACGCAGTTGTAGATATAGAAACCACAGGAGGCCATGCTTCAGCAAATGGCATAACTGAAGTTGCCATCAACATACATGATGGTAACGAAATTACTGAAAGCTACACTACATTAATAAATCCCGGAAGAGCCATTCCAGCGTACATTACAGCCTTAACCGGGATTGACGAGGAAATGTTGGCCAACGCACCTGCTTTTGAAGATGTAGCCCTACAGATTTATCAGCTTTTACATGGAAAAGTGTTTGTTGCGCACAACGTTAACTTCGATTATTCTTTTTTAAAACATCATCTGGCTCTAGCCGGTTACGATCTGCAATGCAGAAAGCTTTGCACTGTTCGGATGAGTAGGAAAATCTTTCCCGGAAAGGTTTCTTACAGCCTTGGCAAACTCTGCAATGCACTACAAATTCCACTTCAAAACCGCCACCGTGCCGCTGGGGATGCTGATGCAACAAGCATTTTATTTAATTTACTTTTGGAGCATGATTTGGAAGGAACAATTCCGGAAATGCTGAAAAAAACTTCCAAAGAACAGGTTTTACCGCCGAATTTGGACAAAGCCGCCATTATGAGGTTACCGAACCAGCCGGGGGTTTATTATTTTAAAGACAGTAAGGGTAAAATAGTATACGTTGGTAAGGCCAAAGATCTTAAAAAACGGGTAACGAGTCATTTTACGGGAAATAAGCCAAACAGGCAACGTCAGGATTTTTTACGAACGATACACCACGTTGATTATGTGGTTTGTGGAACCGAACTGATGGCTCTCATTTTAGAAGCGAACGAAATTAAACGGCTTTGGCCCGAAAATAACCGTGCCATGAAACGATATGAGCACAAATATGATTTATATGTTTTTGAGGATCAGAATGGCTATTTAAGGTTGGCAATAGATAAGCACAAAAAAAATAATAAGGCCTTGCAAAGCTTCAATAACCTGCTGGAGGGCTATAACTTTCTAAACCAGATTGTGGATAAATACCAGCTTTGTGCCAAATTGTGCTATTTACAAAAAACAGCGACAAGATGTACCGCACACGAAAATGGCCAGTGTTTTGGTGCCTGCAGTGGCATCGAAACAGTAGCCGTTTACAACAAACGACTAACGTCGGCGCTTGATGACATCCAAAATATGCAGCCAAGCTTTGCCCTGGTAGATGAAGGGCGGGAGCATGAAGAGTTAAGTTGCCTGGTTGTTGAGAAAGGAAGGTTTTATGGCATGGGCTACTTTAAAGATAAAAATTACCTGGCAGACGGGCTTGCATCTGTCAAGGAAAATTTATCAACTTATCAATCAAACAGCTATATCTTAAATCTAATCCTCAACCACGCTGAACAACATCCGCAGAAATTATATAAATTGTAGGATGATAACTGCAGCATGGATTGAAAGCGTTTGCCTGGATTTTGAGGGTGTTACAGAACATCCGCATTTTGATAAAAAGGCATTCAAATTTAAAAACAGGATTTTTGCTACACTCGATTTCGAACGTGGAAAGTTGAGCATAAAACTTTCAGAAATCGATCAATCGGTTTTTTGTGATTTTCAGCCAGAAAAAATTTATCGTGCAAATGGCGCCTGGGGTAAACAAGGTTGGACAATTTTTGCATTCAACACTTTGAAATCGGCAATGCTGATTGATGCACTAACGTTAGGATACGTAATGATTTCACAAAATAAAAATAAATTGTCCTAAACAGCCCCGTAAGTTTTCTTGTAGAAGCACCCTAATTCGACATAAGGTTACCTATCTTTATTCAAACAAAAATAAAACATTATGACAAAATCAATCTGGATAAACCTGCCGGTAAATGATGTAAGCAAATCAAAAGAGTTTTTTACTCAAATTGGTTTTACACCCAATACTCAGTATGGAGCTAATAATGATTCCGCTTCGTTTCTGGTTGGTGATGGTAAGCTGGTAATTATGCTTTTTAAAAAAGCATTGTATGAATCTTTCGCCGGCGGCGCCGTTCCAAATCCTGTATCCGGCACTGAAGTTTTATTCTCTATCGATGCAGAAAGTGCCGACGAGGTGGATGATTTAGCTAAAAAAGTTGTAGAGGCCGGCGGCAAGCTTTACGGAGAACCTGGCTACAAAGATGGCTGGATGTATGGTTGCGGTTTTATCGACCTCGATGGCCAACGCTGGAGCATCCTGTATATGGATATGAGTAAAATGCCATTAGGCTAATAATTGTTGCACAAGAACTTGCGCTATGAAAAATGATGTTTTAACTGTTGAGCGAACTTATGACGTACCCGCCGATAGAATCTGGCTGGCTTTAACCGACAATAATGAATTAAAGAAATGGTTTTTTGTGTTTAAGGATTTTAAACCAAAACCAGGCTTCAAGTTCGACTTTATGGGCGGGCCTGATGAAGGTCCGCATTTTTTGCATTTATGCGAAATATCGCAACTGATTGAAGGAAAAAAATTAGCGTACACATGGCGCTATGATGGCTACCCGGGTAACTCAGAAGTTTGCTGGGAATTATTTGAAAAAGATGGGCAAACCCGCGTGGTTATCTCTCACTCCGGGCTTGAAAGTTTTGCCGAAAATGGAAAAGACTTCAGTAAAGAAAGTTTTAAAGGCGGATGGAGTTACTTTCTGAATGATGCATTAAAAAGATATCTGGAAGAATAGTTTGTTTAACAAAAAGATGCCCAGGCCTTAGGCGCTGGGCATTTTATTAAACGCTTTACTTCTTATAAGAGTCAGGAATTAAATTGTCGCTTTAGAAGTGCCGCGACCGTTTTGTCTGTTTTAAATGTAATCTCATCAATCGATAAATCACTGATTTTAACCCATCGAAAAGCCTGAAGTATTTCACCTTCCCCATCAAAATCAAATATTTTATCTTTAAATGGTAGAACTAACGGCGCTTTCTCGCTCACCAGATAATATACACTTATAACCTGGCTATCATTGAAAGAGGATTTTTCGAAGAAATCTGTTGTGTAAAAATGCGAGATAACATTAATTTCCGCATTGCATTCTTCCATAAATTCTCGTTTCAAACCGTCAATCAGGCCTTCGCCAAATTCTAATCCTCCACCCGGAAACTTACTAAAACGAAAGCCATATTCCTGTTCATCGCTCACCAGCACTTCACCGCGATGGTTAATCAGTAAGCCATAAACCCGCACATTAAAGTAACTCATTCTCGAAATGCTTTTTATTTTTGATTACAATTTCTGGTGTCCAAACAATTTCGTTTTTGAAAGCTTCTGCCCTAACCGGACATTCGCTCATGTGGCAGTAATGACAGCAGGCAGGCAAACATGGGTCTGCATGAATAAAAAGTTCTGCTTTTCTAACGCCGTTTTTATTGATAAGCTCATCAATCTGCGAAATTTCGCGATGAACTTCGTTGAGATCGAAGTAATATGGCAAGGTAACATGGCAATCGATATGAAACTCGGGTCCGTACTGCTGAGTGCGTAGATTGTGTACATCAATCCAGGGATTATGCCTGTTTTTTTGTAGCACATCAACAACCTCCTCCACCAATGTAAAGTCACTTTCATCCATTAAACCCCCAACCGAGCCTCTGGTTAATTGGTAACCTGAATAAACAATGTAGAAGCCAACTAAAATAGAGAGCAAACTATCAAACCAAATAATATTCGTTAACTGAATTAAGATCAAACCAATTACTATCGCAACACTGGTATAAGTATCAGTTAGCAGGTGCTTTCCATCTGCCTGTAAGGTAATAGAATGTTCTTTTTTTCCGGTGTTAATCAGGTATAAACCAACCACCATATTAATCAATCCGGTTACACCAATAATTAAAGTACCCTCTAACAACTGGCCAACCGCATGCGGGTAAATCAAGTTGTACGACGATTTGAAGATAATAATGACCCCGGCAAGCAAGATCAAAATTCCTTCAACAAAGGCCGAGAAAAATTCCACTTTACCATGGCCGTAAGGATGATTTTCATCTCTCGGCTGGGTACTTAAGTAAATGCTGTAAAAAGCAAAACTGCCCGCAATTACATTAACGATACTTTCGGCAGCATCAGTTAAAATAGCGTTCGATGCCGTAATAAAATATGCCAAAAATTTCGCCAGCATTAAAACAATGCTCACAATCAGGGAAATTAAAATTGCTCGTTTCTTTACCGTCACCAGGATTTTTTTTCAAAAATACGGTAATGAAATAAATTAATCAGAAAAACTGCGTCTTTTTTAGTGCAGAATAATATTTGGTTTATATATTTGCGCTCAAAGCAATTAACCATGAGCATTTTATCTAAAAGAATCAATAATTTATCCGAATCGGCAACGCTTAAAATGACCAAACTGGGTCGCGAATTAGCCTCAAAAGGCATTAACATTATTAGTTTAAGTGTTGGAGAGCCGGATTTTAATACGCCAGACCACGTAAAAAATGCAGCAAAAAAAGCTCTGGACGATAATTTTACCCGTTATTCACCAGTACCCGGTTATCCGGACCTGCGCCAGGCAATTGTTAATAAACTTAAAACGGAGAATAATTTAGATTATGATATTTCACAGATCGTAGTTTCTACGGGTGCAAAACAATCGCTTTCAAATGTAATTTTAACATTAATTGATCCGGGAGATGAAGTGATAATTCCAACTCCATATTGGGTTTCATACTCGGAAATGGTTGTCCTTGCCGAAGGTAAATCAGTCTTTATTGATACCGATATCGATAGCAATTTTAAAATAACACCCGAACAACTGGAAGCGGCGATTACGCCTAAATCAAAGCTTTTTATGTTTTCGTCGCCATGCAACCCTACGGGTTCGGTATACAGCAAAGCTGAATTGGCTGCTTTAGTGAAGGTTTTTGAAAAACATCCAAACATTTATATCCTGTCTGACGAAATTTATGAACACATTAATTTTGTAGATAACCACGAATCAATTGCGCAATTCGAAAGCATAAAAGACCGCGTAATTATTGTTAATGGCTTTTCTAAAGCGTTTGCCATGACTGGATGGAGATTGGGTTATATTGCAGCTAATAAAGAAATCGCTGCAGCAAATGATAAGCTTCAGGGCCAAACCACATCAGGAACCTGCTCTATAGCTCAACGTGCGGGTATTGTTGCTTATGAGCAGGGTTTAGAAAGCGTTTTAAAAATGAAAGAAGCATTTTTACGACGCAGAGAACTTGTTTATAACTTATTAAACGAAATTCCGGGCGTAAAGACAAATCTTCCTGATGGAGCCTTTTATTTTTTCCCTGAAATCAGTTCCTTTTTCGGTAAAAAGGATGCGGATGGTAATGTGATTAAAGACTCTTCAGATTTAGCACTTTACTTGCTTAATGTTGGCCACGTGGCTACTGTTGGCGGCGATTCATTTGGCAATAACAATTACATCCGTCTCTCTTATGCCGCATCTGACGAAAGTTTAGTTGAAGCTTTAAGAAGGATAAAAGAAGCATTGGGTAAATTGAGTTAGAACGTTAATTATAGACAAAAAATCCCTTGCTGATTTAGATTTGCAAGGGATTTTTTTTTTGCTACGATGTCTGTTAAAATTCATCAGTTTTCTCATCGAATGAAATACTTTGAGGTTTCTGGTTATTATTCGGAAGCTTTTCGCTTAACCTCTAGGATTGATAGCAACTTTAATATCAAAATAACAAATTAAGATATTATCTTTACTGCCTTATCAGTCATCTCCTACATTTCTATTTTTCATGACAAAAGATGTTATCTCAAAGACGAACAGGTCTGGTTCGTTAGATTTACTTCGAATCATCGCTGTAATCGCAATATTCTTAGGTCATTATGCAGATTCTTTTAACTATGTCTTCAGGATAGTACCTGAAAATCTGAAATATAGTCCGGTAGTTCGTTATTCTACAGTTGCATTAACTATTTTCTTCATGGTAAGTAGTTACGTAATAACGATGACATCCCTTAAAAGAAACATCCAAGATTTCGTAATTATAAGATTAGCAAGGATTTACCCGCTATTTTGGGTTAGTTGTATCGTTGCGTTTCTGCTACCAAGATTTTACGGCGAACACTCGTATCTGCCTACACTTCCCTTCAAAACCCTTTTGATGAATATGACGATGATGCCAACAGTATTTGGTTTTCAGGCGCTTAGCCCGGTATTCCATACATTGGTTGTAGAACTTTGCTTTTATCTTTTTGTGCTTTTTATATTAATTTTTAAAGGTTGGAATAAAATTTTACTCATAATTACGGTTCTCCTTAGTTTATTCGCAATCGGACAGTTCTTCCCTGCAACCAGGAATGCCTATTTCATGTTTACACCGTTTATTGCCGGGATGTTATTCTATTTTATTAATGCAAAAAAGTTTACGCCCTGGAAAGTTTACACACTTGCCTTAGTTAATTTTTGTTTTGCGTTAAAAGGTTCTATGCTTTTAACTGAAGATATTGACAGATATTATAAAATACCCCACTCTGCTAATTATTTTGTAATGGGCGGCATAATCACCCTACTCTACTTAACGTTTCTTTTAATTTCTTTAAAGAAAATCAATATCCCCGGTTACCCATTCCTTAAAAAGCTTGGTGAAATTGCCTACCCGTTTTTCCTTTTCCACATATTCTTCCTTGGCGTGTACTGGCATTTTAGAAATACCATTCAGGCAGACATCCTACTTTGGGGTTTAATGATCTTTATCGGGCTAATCTGTTGGGGCTTAAACGTCTTCGTAGAAAAACCACTTTCTAAAATCGTAAGCTTAATTCTGGTATTCATTTTCAACGTTTTCAGAAAAAGAGATATCTCAGTAAAAAGTGAAAGTTTAACTCACCAATTTTAGTTGTCTCAAAAAATTCAGTTCTATACTCGTGTTAAATTGCAATAAAATTCCCTGATAATTTATGATTAAATCGTTTACCAGCAAAGTTCAAAAATTCAGCAGTAGCCTAAGTATTTTCAGGCTCTTAAAGCTGATCTGGGAAGGCTCAAAACAGTGGTCTATCATTTCAATATCTTTTATCGCAATAGAAAGTGGTTTATTTTTTTCTTCGTTATACTTTCTTAAAGTGCTTATCGATACCATTTCAGCGCATGGAATTAATGATATTAAAAATGAACCCGAGGTAATTAAATACATTATCCTTTCAACTTTATCGGCTATTCTTTTTACTTCTGTGAAAGCGATTTCGAATTACATAACAGAAAAACAATCGGGAAAAGTAGCTGAACATATTGATGAGAAGATTCATAATTGCGCAATTGAACTCGACCTCTCGTTCTACGAGAGTCCAGGCTATTTCGATATTTTAAAGCGAGCTAGGGATATGGCTACCGATCGGCCAAACGTCATTGTTTTTACCATGGTAGATATTGCAAAAAACATGATCAGTTTAATTTTAATTGCTTCGATGCTTGTATCGATAGACTGGAGGCTGTTTCCAATACTTGCGCTATTCGTAGTGCCGACTTTATGGGTTAGAATCAACTTTGCAGACAGCCAAAACATTTTACGGCTATCGCAGACTGCACTGGAACGAAAATCGAATTACTTAAGCACGCTGTTAACTTCAGATGTGCACGCAAAAGAGGTAAGAAGTTTCGGTCTCGGCAATCATTTAAAGAAATTGTATGTCGATATCAGACTCTTATTATTGTCAGGAAGGTTGAAAATAAGTAAGCAAAAAACTTACCAGGAGTTAATAACATCAACCATCGCCACAATGGGCTTTTTTGCTTGTGTGGCATACATCGCTATCGGAAGCATTCACGGCATCACCAGTGTTGGCGATATTTCGCTTTTCCTTATTGCGTTTCCGCAAGCATTTAATATTATGCAAAATCTGTCATCCGGCATTTCCACACTATATCATAACAACATTTTTGTAAAGAGTATTTTCGAACTCTTTGATTTAAAGAGTAGCCTGAAAGAAAATGAGAACCCGCTAGTGATACCCGCCGATAATGAAGTTGATTTAGAACTAAAAGGCGTGAGTTTTATTTATCCCCATGCAGAAAAAAATACATTAACGGATATAAACTTAAAAATGCCTGCGGGTAAAATAGTTGCTGTTGTAGGAAGTAACGGGGCTGGAAAATCTACTTTAATTAAATTACTTTGCAGGCTGTATGATCCAACGTCAGGTTCAGTTAACTTGAATTATACAGATATTAAGTCATTTAAAATTGCAGACTATCAAAAGCAAATCTGTGCTGTTTTTCAGGATTTCGGAAAGTACAATGTGACTGTTGCCGAGAATATCCGTTTTGGCGACATCTATAATGAGATCAGATTTGAAGACATTGTTGAGGCAGCGAAGAATTCAGGAGCAGATAAGTTTATTGATAACTTTCCCAATAAATATGAGACCACAATGGGTAGAATATTTGAAGACGGACATGAAGTTAGTATCGGACAATGGCAAAAGTTAGCCATTGCCAGGGCTTTTTACAGCAACTCGCGATTCATCGTGCTTGACGAAGCAACAAGTGCACTTGATGCAACAGCAGAAAAAGAATTATTTGACTCATTCAGAGAACGGATAGGTAACAGGGCGGCGCTAATCATAAGCCACAGGCAATCTGCTGTTAAACATGCAGATTATATTTATATGCTTGTAAATGGAACAATATCTGAATCCGGCACTCACGAGGAACTCGTATCATTAAAAGGTGATTACTATCACCTATTCAATGATAACTTAGCAACAGATTAAAATGCAAAAAATTATTATCGTTAGTACTTGTGCGGAAGATTGGGGCGGTAGCGAAGAGTTATGGGGACGCAGTGTACCATTACTACAAAATGCAGGTTTTGAAATTTCTGTAGTTAAGTATCAAATAAACAGACAGCATCCGGCATTTATTAAACTAGCTGCTAAAGGGGTTATGTTATTTGATATTTTTCCAAGAAAGTCTGCTCCTGAACGCATTCTAAATTTTGCAGGAAACTTTATTGAAAAAGTTGCAGTAGGTCTAAAGCTGAAACCCTGGAAATTTGAAGAAGATTTTAGCGGCTTCGTAAATATCATAAAAAAAGAGTCGCCTGCGCTAGTAATAATTTCACAAGGAATTAATTTTGATGGTTTGAAACTTGCCTATCAATGCAATTTGTTGAACGTGCCTTATGTGACTATAGCACAGAAAGCGGTAGATTTTTATTGGCCTCAAACCCAAGACAGAAAAATAATGCTGGGGGCATTGGAACATTCTAGAATGAACTACTATGTTTCTAAACACAATTTGCGTCTTACCGAAGAACAGTTTGGAAAAAAATTAATAAATGCCAAGGTAATCTTCAATCCCGTTAAACTTTCAGGTAATATTGTTCCCTATCCAAAAGAGATAAAAACATATAGGCTTGCTTGCTTGGGGAGATTATTTGTTTTAGATAAAGGACAGGATCTGTTAATCAGAATTTTATCTCAGGAAAAATGGCGCAATCGTCCGGTTCAAGTATCGTTTATAGGTTCCGGAGTAGATAAGAATGCGTTGGTTGACATGAAGAACTTACTGAAAGTAGAAAATATTGATTTTGTGGGGCAGATTGATAATGTGGAAAAAATGTGGCATTCTTACCATGCACTTATCTTGCCATCAAGAAGTGAAGGATTGCCGCTTTCTATGGTGGAGGCAATGTCAGCAGGGCGACTTGTAATTATCTCTAATGTAGGTGGAAATACGGAAATTACCACTGAAGGCGTGAACGCTTTCTCAGGTTTCCCAAATGAAATTTCTTTTGAAGATGCAATGGAAAGAGCATGGCAGCAAAGAGAACAATGGGAACAGATGGGAAGAAATGGCGCTGAGACAGTTTCTAAACTAATCCCGAAATCGCCCGAAGGTGATTTCTCAGATATGATTATAAAACTTATTAAATCAGTTTAATTAAACAATATGCTCTCTAGAGACATAGATGAATCAATTCAAAAGGGGATTTCTTATCTTCATCAGAATCAATTTCCTAATGGTGAATTTTGTTGCTACATCGGACATGAAGACACCATGTTGGAAACAGTTCCTGATGCAAACGTTTTCCCAACATCTTTAATTGCATATTCAATACTCGATTTGGGTGATTTTTCAAAAGTGAATGATATTTTACAGCTTTCTGCATCATTTTTACAAGCACAATCAATGAGAGGTGGGATATGGAACAACTTTACAAAAGCTCATCCTTACTTTAAGGTATGCCCTCCAGATGTCGACAATACCTCGTGCGCTTCGATATTACTGAACGCTGTTAACAGAGAGTTTCAAAGCAATGAAGCTATGCTGTTGTTGAACAGGAACAGAAATAATTTATTTTATAGCTGGTATACTTTTAGGCCAACTCTGAAATGGAATAAAGATTACTGGCTGCTCATGTTGAGGGAGTTTAAATACCCAGTTCAATCTTTACTATTCTGGGCTAATGTAGAGGCCAAAAAGTATGACATTGATGCTGTGGTGAATGCAAATGTCCTTTTTTATCTGGGATTAACAAAAGATACGTCAGGAATTATTAACTACCTGCTCGACATAATTTTAACCCAAAAAGAAGCTGACTGTGATAAGTGGTATCGGAATCCGTTCACGATATATTATTTTTTTTCGAGAATCTTGTACTCAGGAGTGGCAGAGTTAGAACCGATAAGGAAGCCTATCACCCAGCGAATAATTGATACCATTAAACAAGATGGTTCTTTTGGGGAAAGTATACTAGACACAGCTCTGGCAGTAATTTCGCTTATCAAACTAAATTATCAAATCACAAATTTAGAAAAAGCCATTAACTTTATCGTTAACACCCAAGGTGAATATGGGGAATGGCCTCGCTGGGCAGTTTATTACGGGGGGCCGAAGAAATTACAATGTTATGGCTCCGAAGAATTAACTACTGGTTTCTGCCTCGAAGCATTAGCGCTATATAAATCCAGATACAGCAAATGAAAGGTTTAAGCATCATCCGTTCGCAGGAATGGTGGTCTCATAAACTGCCTCCGCTCCTGGCTATAGCATATGCTACCGTTTTAATGTCGCCGGTGCCGTTATTTCGGGTTGCACACTGGGCATTATTTCTTTTATGTGCTTTAGTTGTTGGTGCAATATACGTTAGCGTAATCAATGATATAACCGACCTGGAGGAAGATATTGCCAGTGGAAAAGCCAACAGAATCCAACAAGTGGCAGAAAAATATAGGTGGTTTATCCCCGCGATATGTTTATTGGCCGGTTTCATTTTCGGTTACTTCCTATATCCCGACCTACTTTCCTGCGCCCTTTATTTATCATCGTGGATAGTGTTTAGCCTTTACTCGATAAAACCCATCCGGTTAAAAAACCGGGGGATATTTGGTGTTTTTGCCGATGGTTGCGGTTCGCATTTATTTCCCAGTTTATTAATGGTTGCAAGCATGAGTTATATAACCAACCAGGAGATTAACTGGATATGGTTTGCAGCGGTTGGTGTGTGGGCATTAACATATGGCCTAAGGGGAATTTTATGGCACCAGTTCGCTGACAGACTTAACGACATCAAAGTAAATCTGAATACGTACGCAAGTAAAACAACGCCGGCGGCGTTTAAAAATAAAGGCCGGTTTCTGATAATTGTAGAACTTGCCGCATTCAGCGTGATGCTGTATAAAATAAACCTGACGTTACCGTTTGTTGGCCTGGGCATTTATCTCCTATTGGTTTTTTTAAGATACAAAATCAACAAAACCCAGGTTATAATTATCCTAAAAACCAATGACCAACCATTTCAGATTTTAATGGCCGATTACTATCAAATGTTTTTCCCTGTATCACTGTTAGTCGCAGCTTTTATTTCCGAACACTATAACGTGCTAATTTTAGCTTGCCATTTATTTCTGTTTCCTCATATTTTTTGGCTGGCTATTTACGATTATTTTTATTTTTTTAAAGTGTTTATACACAAGGTTAAGCATTCATTTTCGAAATAATAATGTACTCCGCTCGCTAATTACCCTAAACGCAAATAATTTGAAGTTTCTTTATTAACTTTGTAACAAGATTTACTCGATAGAAAATATATTTTTAATGGTGAATTTAGCGCTAAAAATCTACCCCTTTTAGAAAAATTTAATGGCTGACCGCGAATTAGTAACGATAATTATCCCTACGTATAACCGGGAAAAAAGGCTCCCTGATGCAATTGAAAGTGCGATTAGCCAAACATATAAGAATATCCAAATTATAGTAATTGATGATGGCTCTATAGATCGGACTTCCCTAATCGTTAAAAATTACCCACAGGTAGAATATTATTACAAAAAAAATGGCGGTCAGGCATCGGCCAGAAATGCCGGTTTAGCACATGCTAAAGGAACCATCGTAGCTTCCCTAGATTCTGATGATGTTTGGCACCCCGATTTCTTGGAGGAATGTGTAGGCAAACTAGAAGAAGAAAATCTCGATTTCGTATTTGCAAACTGGGAACAGGAAAGCAGAATCGGTGATCCATGGAATTTTCTTTCAAACGACCCGTTTTTGAAAACCTATTTCGGGAAAGAGAAAGATAATTGGGTTGTGTTAGATTATTCGGAAGTAAGGGATTTGTACATTAAATCTTGCCCCTCGCCTTCCTCGTCTGTTGTAATTCGACGTTCATCCATATTAAAGGGTTGGGATGAAGAGATGAATATTGGCGACGACTGGTGCATGTATTTAGAACTTATTTTATCAAGACCATGCAGAGCTGCGTTTACCTTGCAACAGCTTTGGCACAAACGTATCGACGAAATAAATGTTTACGACGGCAGAAAATGGAGTGAAGTGTTGGAATTTTTGTACATAGCAGATGCCAAAGCAAAAATTATCAAATTTAATCACCTGTTAACTCCAAAAGAAAGAAAAATTTTAGAAGAACGTTATATGGGCGGCTTAGTAGAGTTTGCAAAACATAACTTAATCAGGGAACTGAATTTTAAGTATTCATTTAACCTTTTAGTGAAATCGTTTGCCATTAACATCCCTTTCACCTTAAAAGAAATCCCAAGAGTGCTGCTAAAAGGCTTAAACCGAAAGGTTAGCGCCATCCCTCAACAGCGGATTTAATTTAAGCGCTAAGTGCTTTAATCTACTAACTTCTAATTGCTTCTACTGGGTCTAATCTTGAGGCAGAATAAGCAGGCCAAAAACCTGAAATCGTTCCGATAATAACGGATATTCCTATGCCCAGAATAATATTATTTAATCCGAGAATGATATGAAAATCTGTCGCAGCCCCTATTCCAAGCGCCAGCAGATAAACGAGCAGTAAGCCAAGTAAGCCGCCGAGAATACAAAGTGAAATGGCTTCGAAAATAAACTGAAGCAATATAAAATACCGTTTTGCACCGAGCGACTTTTGGATTCCAATAATATTTGTACGTTCTTTTACCGATACAAACATGATGTTTGCGATGCTGAAACCGCCTACCAAAATTGAGAATCCGCCGATAACCCAACCTGCCAAATTCACTACGTCGAACATCTTATTTAGCTGATTAGATAAGATTGTTGTTTTATTCAACGCAAAATCATCTTCCTGGTTAGGCTTTAAACGATGGATAGAACGCATCAAACCACGAAGTTCACTTTCCACTTCTTCGAGAGAAACATTATCTGAACCCCTCACGGTGATTTGTGGATTATAACGCTCATTTTGAACATCAAGAATACTTTTAGCAAAGTTGATCGGAACGTTTACACTTTTATCGAGGGAGGTACCAAGCATATCTTCACCTTCCTTTACGAAAACGCCAATTACGGTAACACGTCTGCCCAAAACCTGAACCTGTTTACCTACCGGATCATCACTCCCGAATAAACCTTCAGCAATCTCAGCACCAATCAAACAAACAGGCGTACCATTATTGCTTTCATTATCTGTAAAATATCTTCCGGATTGCAATTCAAAATTCCAGGTTTTGTTAAAATCCTGCGAAGCTGCAGACACCGAGATTCCCTCAACTGAGCCGCTTCTATACTTTATTGTTCTATTACTTGTAGAAATCTCGAAAGTAATCCCATCAGAATTACTCATTCTTTCTTTTAAATTCTCAAAATCACGTATTGACGGTTCGGGGCGGTTTGCATACTTCCACCAGGGATAATTATCGCCAAAACTCCATGGCCATTTCTGAATATAAATTGTGTTAGAACCTAACTTATCCACACTCGCCTGCAACTTACCGCGAAAGGTATCTACGCCAGAGAAAACAAAAATAATTACAAAAATACCAATGGTTATTGCCAAAAGCGATAACATTGTACGCAATTTGTTCTGGCGCAATGCATCAAATGCAAAACGAAAACTCTCACCTATAAGTCTGAAGATTATCATAATTGTTGTTTAGACACCGCACAGTTAAAAAGGTTACAACCGTTTTTCAAAACTAATCATTTTAAATTTGCAGGCCTGCTGCAAGATAACAAATTCCGTTTAAAACATAATATACCGTAAATGCGTTTGATAAATACGAAAAAGAAGAATTAAATTCGTATTTTTGCACCTCAAAAAATTCATCAAGAATGAAATTATCACAATTCAAATTTAACTTACCCGAATCATTAGTTGCCAATAATCCTTCGGAGGAACGCGACGAAGCACGTTTAATGGTTTTACATAAAGACAGCGGTAAAATTGAACATAAAATCTTTAAAGACGTTTTAGGTTACTTCGACGATAAAGATGTAATGATCTTAAATAACACAAAAGTTTTTCCTGCCAGGTTATACGGCAATAAAGAAAAAACCGGTGCTACAATTGAGGTTTTTTTGCTTCGCGAGCTAAACAAGGAACTGCGTTTGTGGGATGTTTTGGTAGACCCTGCCCGTAAAATCAGAGTAGGTAATAAATTATATTTTGGCGATGATGACTTATTGGTTGCTGAGGTTGTAGACAATACGACTTCGCGAGGTCGTACAATTCGGTTCTTATTTGAAGGAACTGATGAAGAATTCAGAAAAAATGTTGAAATTTTAGGTGAAACACCGCTTCCAAAATACATTAAACGTAAAGCTACGGCCGAAGATAAAGAGCGTTATCAAACCATCTTCGCCAAGCATGAAGGTGCTGTTGCTGCGCCAACTGCAGGTTTACATTTTAGTCGCGAGTTGATGAAGAGATTAGAGCTGAAAGGGATAGAATTCGCTGAGGTAACCTTGCACGTGGGTTTAGGAACTTTTAGAACTGTTGAGGTTGAAGATTTGACTAAACACAAAATGGACTCTGAGCAATTTATCATCGAACAAAAAGATGCTAACATTGTAAATAAAGCTTTAGAAGAAAAAAGGAAAATATGTGCAGTTGGTACAACATCAATGCGTGCCATCGAATCAGCGGTTTCTGCTAACAGAACCCTTAAAGCAGCGAACGACTGGACAAGTAAATTTATTTTTCCGCCCTACGATTTTAGCATTGCAAATTCGATGATCACAAATTTTCACACGCCAGAATCGACTCTGTTAATGATGGTGAGTGCATTTGGTGGCTATGAAAATGTAATGAACGCCTATGAGGTTGCCGTAAAAGAAAAATATAAATTTTACAGCTATGGCGATGCCATGCTGATTATATAATATTAAATTTGAGTTATAAGCACCTGGTATTAAAACTTTGCAATGCCAGGTGCTTTTAATTTGATACCCAAAATGAAATACTACGCTGTAATTGTGGCAGGCGGTTCAGGCAATCGAATGCAAACCGAAACCCCGAAACAATTCCTCTTGCTTAAAAACCGCCCGGTTTTAATGCATACCATAAAGGCTTTCGCACAAAGCAGTACTCAACCAAAAATTATTGTTGTTTTACACCCCGACCAGCATGCGTACTGGAACAGGCTGTGCGTAGAATTTAATTTTAACATACCGCACATGGTTGTGGCAGGTGGAAAAGAACGTTTTTTTTCAGTGAAAAATGCTGTGCAACAAATTGAAGAGGAAAGTTTTGTGGCTATACATGATGCAGTTCGTCCATTGATTTCTACCGAATTAATTGATAAGTGTTATAGCGAGGCAGAAATTAAAGGCAACGCAGTCGCGGCTGTTCAATCTAGCGACAGCGTGAGAACGCTTGTGGGCGAGAAAACACTGGCTTTAAAACGTAATGAGATTTACCTGGTTCAAACACCGCAGACTTTTAAACTGGCCACGTTAAAACGGGCTTACCAACAACCATTCGACAGCCATTTTACAGATGATGCCAGCGTTGTTGAGTTTACTGGTGAAGAAATTAAAATAATAGAAGGCGAGCGGAATAATATAAAGATAACGTATCCAATTGATTTGGAACTTGCCGAACTTTTGCTAAAAGTATAACACTAAAAAGGAGTTTCAAATTGAAACTCCTTTTTTATAATAACTTGTTTATAAAGCTTAGCTTATAAACGAATGCACTTAGGTCTGTTTTACGCTGCCCTACCAATAACTTTAAGTAGAATTGCAATTACTGCAATTACAAGTAAAACGTGAATGATTCCACCAACGTCACCGAAGCCGTGAAATACAAATCCTATAACCCAAAGTATTACTAATACTACCGCTACTAAATACAATAAATTTCCCATTGTGTTAATTTTTTAAGTAAATGTTTATCTATTAACACAAGTTGTATATTTTTGTTTAAAATTTGTCAGTTTATTTTACAAGCGCCTTACTTACAGTAAATTAAACATTTTACAAACAACAAGTAATTCAAAAAAAAACTCCCGGTTTTAAAATCGGGAGTTAATATTTTTAATATTCATCTTCATTAAAGAAGAAATCTTCTTTAGTTGGATAATCAGGCCAAATTTCCTCTATTGTTTCATAAGGCTCGCCATCGTCTTCAAGTGCCTGTAAATTTTCAATTACTTCTACAGGTGCACCAGAACGGATGCCGTAATCAATTAACTCATCTTTTGTTGCAGGCCATGGTGCGTCTTCCAGGTGGGAAGCTAATTCTAGTGTCCAATACATATCTTCAATTCTATTAAATTCTTATACTTAATAATGCGCAAAGTATATTAAAATTTTTGAGCAAAACAAACTTATTTTTCCACCATTATACGCGAGGTATCCAAATGTTTTCTTCTGTTCCAAAATCTAAATTTAGTTTTCTGGCTAAAACGAATAAATAATCACTCAGCCTGTTTAAGTAAACGGTTACGCGTTCGTCTACAAAGCTATTTTCGGCAAGCTCTACCGTTAAACGTTCAGCCCTTCTACAAACGCATCTGGCTAAATGGCAATAGGCTACTACGCTATTTCCGCCTGGTAAAACAAAGTGTTTTAAAGGAGGCAAGGATTCGTTGATCGCATCAATTTCGGTTTCCAGCAAGGTAACATCGGCATCGTGCAAATCCGGAATTTTCATTTTCGATTTCTCAGGGTCAGCAGCTAGTGATGCCCCGATTGTGAAAAGTCTGTCCTGAATTTCTTTGAGTAACTTTTGATGGTGAGTTTCAATGTCCTGACAACCAACCAAACCGATGTACGAATTCAACTCATCAACCGTGCCGTATGTTTCGATGCGCAAATGAAACTTTGGTACCCTCGTACCTCCTATCAGCGACGTTTGTCCCGCATCGCCAGTTTTGGTATAGATTTTCATTAAAGAGATTTGGAATATTGGGTTAGCAAAGGTTGAAAACTTCTAATCACAAAGTTGATTATCATTAATTAATTTTTTCCCAGTCGCTTCCACTTTCCTTTAGCGCCTGCAAACGTGGAGAAACGTTTTTAATGTCTGTATTTATGTAGTCGTTTTCAATTAAACCATCCCGCATACGTACAATTCGATGGGCGTGTTGTGCAATATCTTCCTCGTGGGTTACTAAAATAATTGTATTGCCTTTGCTGTGAATTTCTTCAAGCAAACCCATAATCTCGATTGAGGTTTTGGTATCTAAATTCCCTGTCGGCTCATCTGCAAGGATGATGGAAGGATCATTTATTAGGGCTCTTGCAACAGCAACACGCTGGCGCTGACCACCAGACAATTCGTTCGGTTTGTGATCCATACGATTTCCCAAACCCACGTTTTCCAATGCTTTAGCCGCTCTGGCATCTCTATCTTTTTTGCTGTTTCCGGCATATATTAACGGTAATGCCACATTATCCAACGATGTTGAACGCGGTAAAAGGTTGAAAGTTTGAAACACAAAGCCAATTTCCTGATTTCGGACTTCGGCCAACGCATCATCCGTCATATGGCTTACATCGGTTCCATTTAGTATATAAGTTCCGCTTGATGGTGTATCTAAACAGCCTAAAATATTCATTAAAGTAGATTTGCCAGAACCTGATGGCCCCATCAACGCTACGAATTCGCCCTTATTTATATCTAAACTAACAGATTTTAAAGCATGAATTACTTCTGAACCGATAACATATTTGCGACCAATTTCCTTAATTGTAATGAGTGGTTGAGGCATAGTTTTTATTTTTTAGACAATGGCAATGCTAAAGATGTTACAAGCGAATTGATTTTTAAGCTATGCAACAGTAATAATCTAGTTGTATAATTTTACTTCTCAATAATTTTCGGAACCATAAAAAACCTTTCATTATGCTTAGCAGCATTTTTTAAACCATCAGTGGTCGAAATCTCCTGCTTAATTTCATCTTCCCGCCACACATTCGTGGCATCGTTCATGTAAACCAATGGCTCAACATTTGTGGTATCAAGCTCATTCAGCTTTTCCATAAAAGATAAAATCTTATTCATTTCGGGAATCAGCTGCTCAACATCTTCTTCTTCGATATGTATTCTGGCCAGGTCGGCAATCTTATAAATTGTTTTCGAATCTAAATTCATTTTAATAAAGCTTACTGTTAATCATTTCAAAAACCCGCTCTTTCAACATTTCGGTATCGGCATCTGCTAAATCCGAAGTATTAATTGGTTTATGGATGTAAATATCGCAAATTCCGGGCTTACTTCCATATTTGGCACCATCATCCCAGTTAATTTTCCAAACATTAGTAATACTTACCGGCACCAAAGGTATATTTTTATCAATGGCAAGCCTGAAAGGACCATTTTTAAACTCGCCCAATTTCGGCGGGTAATGGTCGTCAATTTTTCCCTCTGGAAAAATGATAAGACTCATGCCCTTTTCTAAGTTTTCGCCCGCTTTCTTAAAGGCTCTGAATGCGGATATCTTACTGTCGCGATTTACTGAAATATCTATTGTTTTAAAAAAAATGCCTAATACCGGGTTATTCAGCAGTTCATCTTTTCCCATAAAATGAAACTTACCTTTTGCCAAAATGCAAAACACCATTATATCGAGGTTCGAGGTATGATTGGCACAATAGATATACGTCTGGTTTTTGCTGAGTTTCTCTTCAAACTTAAACGAGAAAAAAACACCAGCAAATAAACTGCAAAGGAAGCTGTTGGCTTTTCTTAAAGAATTTAAAACACCATAATATCTTGGGCTTCGCGATGTTAAATAATAAAGCGGATAAAACAACGAGAAGAAAAACAGTATCCAAAACAGATACCAAACCCGGTGAACTTTCCTTAAAAATTTGGTCATAGCCATCAAAAATATAAAAATTACGTTGCTTTCCTATTTATCCAAATCGTTATTGGAAATCGCTGATTTCCGGCTGTAAACTTGAACATTATTAAGCAAATAAATACGTGCATCACAGATTAGCAGTAAAAAGGTTCAATTAACAATTGCACATCAACCAATCAAGAAGTTATCTTTTCGCGGAAAACTACTGAGATAAAAACAATACCATAATATAGTTTGATGCTAATTTATTTTTAATTTCGTGGCATTATGAAAGAAACAGTGGTGAGCGGCATCCGCTCTACAGGAAAATTACATTTAGGTAACTACTATGGCGCAGTAAAGAATTTTGTAAAAATGCAACATGATTACAATTGTTACTTTTTTATTGCCGATTTACATTCATTAACAACACACCCTACACCAGCTGACTTACACGGCAATATAAAACATGTATTGGTTGAATACCTTGCGAGTGGAATAAACCCGGAAACGAGCACCATTTATATACAAAGTGATGTACCCGAAATAGCCGAATTGTATCTTTATTTAAACATGAATGCTTACATGGGCGAACTTGAGCGCAGTACTTCATTTAAAGATAAAGTTCGGGCAAATCCGGATAATGTTAATGCAGGCCTGCTAACCTACCCGGTTTTGATGGCAGCAGATATTTTGATTCATAAGGCTACAAAAGTACCTGTTGGCAAAGACCAGGAACAGCATCTGGAAATGGCCCGCACCTTTGGCAACCGTTTTAACAGGTTATACAATACCGAGTATTTCCCCGAACCCTATGCTTTCAGTTTTACAGAAAAACTTGTGAAAGTGCCAGGATTAGACGGAAAAGGCAAAATGGGAAAATCGGAAGGCGAAGCTAATGCCGTGTACTTATCAGATGATCCTGAAACCATCCGCAAGAAAGTTATGAGGGCAGTAAGCGATGGTGGTCCGACGGAGGAGTACCAGCCAAAACCCGAGGCCATTCAAAATTTATTCGATTTGATGAAGGTTGTTTCGAGCGAAGACACCCTCAATCATTTCGATGATTTGTACAATAAGATGCAAATTCGTTATGGCGATTTTAAAAAGCAATTAGCCGAAGATATGATCATCGCTACTGCGCCAATGCGTGAAAAAATTCAGGATATTGCAAAAGACGACTCCTACTTAAGACAGGTTGCTAAACACGGCGCTTTAAAGGCTCGCGAAAGTGCTCAAAAAACGATAAGAGAAGTGAGAAGCTTAATCGGGTTCAAAAGTTTTTAATTAATTTAATAGATTTGAGGTAAAGGCACTCTTTGTAAAGTTTCCTCATTCATATCACAGAAAAAAAATATGCACATAGCAATAGTAGGAAATATAGGTGCAGGTAAAACCACTTTAACTGGTTTATTGGCGAAAAATTATGGATGGGAAGCTTTATACGAAGCTGTAGACAATAATCCGTACCTGGAAGATTTTTACAGCGACATGAAACGCTGGAGTTTTAACCTTCAAATTTATTTTCTAAATAGTCGTTTCCAGCAAATTACAGATATTGAAGTAAACAAACGGAACGTAATACAAGATAGAACGATTTATGAAGATGCCCATATTTTTGCCGAAAACCTGCACGATATGGCCTTGATGACTACCCGTGATCATGATAATTACCGTGCGATTTTTGACAACATTACTTCGTTTATTAAACCGCCGGATCTGCTCGTTTACCTGCGTGCATCTGTACCTACTCTGGTGAATAACATTCAACGTCGCGGCCGTGAGTATGAGGCAGGCATTCGCATCGATTATCTGTCAAAACTGAACGAAAAATATGAAGCCTGGATTAAAGGCTATAATCTGGGAAAATTGTTAATTTTAGATAAGGACAAACTGGATTTTACAAACAATCCTGAAGATTTAGGACAGGTTATACAATCCATTGAAGCGGAAATAAACGGTCTTTTTTAAATTGGCAATGGCTAAAGATTTTCAAAAAGATAGTCCTGAAAACTGGAAATGGGGCATAATTTATTTCAACAGGAATGATTCACGATTCGTTTTACCAAAACGCGAATTGGGTTTTGGTTGGACTTTAAATTTCGCGCATCCTATTTCATACATCTTTACCGGGCTAATTTTAGCATTTGTTGCCTATAAAATTTATCAATAGCATGAGCCAGTTTAAAATTATTGGAATCATTCCTGCCCGTTACGCTTCAACCCGCTTTCCGGGCAAACCCTTGGTTGATATTGCCGGCAAATCCATGATACAACGTGTTTATGAGCAGGCAGCAAAATCAGAAAGCCTTTCGAAGGTAGTAGTTGCAACTGATGATGAGCGAATTGCAAACGAAGTTGCAAGGTTTGGAGGTAGCTTTGTTTTTACCTCATCAAACCACCAAAGTGGAACGGACAGATGCGCTGAAGTTATTGAAAAAATGTCCGATTTTGACATCGTCATCAACATTCAGGGTGATGAACCCTTTATCGAACCGGCTCAGATTAACTTGCTTGCAAGTTGCTTTACCGAAGAAAAGGTACAATTAGCAACCTTGATTAAACCGATTGAAAGCCAGGAAAGTATTTATAACCCAAACAGTCCCAAGGTTGTTATCGATGTAAATGGCCGGGCAATGTACTTTAGCCGTAGTCCGATTCCATTTATTAGAAACGGCGAGCCTGGCGTTTGGGCCGAGAAACATCGGTTTTACAAACATATCGGCATTTACGGTTACAGAACCGAATCGCTGAAGGCCATTACAAAACTTCCTCCCTCTTCGTTAGAAATAGCCGAAAGCCTGGAACAATTGCGGTGGATTGAAAATGGATTTTACATTCAAACTAAGGTAACAGATTTGGAAACCGTTGCCATTGATACACCTGAAGACCTTAAAAAACTTAACAAGCTTTTAAAGGTCTTAAAACTGGAGTAAATCTCAACTTGTTATAAAATTATTAGTTTTGATTATGAGAAAATTTTTGCTGCTACTGTTTTGTTGTCCTCTTTTTTTTGGAAGCTGTAATAACAGCGACAACAAAAAAGCCGATGCCATCGAATTTAAAAATGTTAACTCCAGCATTGCGAAATCATTTTCTGATTTGAACACCCAGGATACTTTTAAAATCGAATTAACCGGTAGAAAACCAGAAGACATGGTTCTGAATTTTTCCATCAAAAATGCTAAAGGCGCCGAAATTTATAACGTAAAATTAAAAGGTACCGAGCTTGTTGGCAATACCGATCCAAATATTGATTTATCAAAAGAAAAAGACCAGATTATTTTCCTCAAAACCATAGCAAATGATTTTTTTAGCGACGATAATTTCCTTGAACCTGCGGTAATGCCAGAGGATAAGGCGGATAATAACGCTCCTGACAAGGCGCTTTACGAGGAGTTAAAAAAATCGGGATTGAATGGCTTTAAATATCGTTTAGGCAAAGAGAATAACGTTTATATTGCCTGGAGTGATAAAGAAAAGAAGGTTAAAATTTATTATCAGTGTTGCTAAACACTAAATATAAGCAATTCGAAAAGCCAACTATCACGAAGAGTTACTTTTGGCTCAGGATAGTTTTGTTTCGCCGCGGGTGCTCAAAATAACAGCAAATCCGTTTCTATCAAACCCTAGTTTTTCAACCGGCCAAAACTTTTGTTTTTGTCGGCTATAGCTAAAAGACCGTTTGCTCAATTCGTTATAAAAGCGAAAATAAAAGCCAGTTTTGGGTTAGTTTTCTGAATCACACCAGTTTATCATATTTAAAAATACAGCGTTTTATTTATGCGCTACCGAGTAATTTTGTTACCTTTGTACCCCGTACAAAAAGCAACATTTTTTGCCTTTGTTGCATAAATTCAGAAACATGACTAAGTATATTTTTGTTACGGGCGGTGTTACTTCCTCTTTGGGTAAGGGCATCATCTCCGCTTCTTTAGCTAAACTTTTACAGGCACGGGGTTATCGTGTAACCATTCAAAAATTCGATCCTTATATCAACATCGACCCTGGAACCTTAAATCCTTATGAACATGGCGAGTGCTTTGTAACAGAAGATGGTGCCGAAACTGATTTGGATCTTGGTCACTACGAACGTTTCTTAAATGTTCCAACCTCTCAGGCAAATAACATAACAACAGGCCGCATTTATCAAAATGTAATCAGCAAAGAGCGCAAAGGCGAATATTTAGGCAAAACCGTTCAGGTTGTTCCGCACATTACAGATGAAATTAAGCGCAACATGCGTATTCTGGGCGATAGCGGAGAATACGATATCGTAATTACCGAGCTGGGTGGTACCGTAGGTGATATCGAATCGCTACCATTTATCGAGGCAGTTCGCCAGTTTAAGTGGGAAGAAGGCAGTACAAATGCAATTGTAATACACTTAACGTTGGTTCCTTACCTTGCAGCCGCCGGGGAATTGAAAACAAAGCCGACTCAACACTCCGTAAAAGCACTTTTAGAGTACGGCATCCAGCCTGATATTTTAGTTTGCAGAACAGAGCACCATTTAGGAACGGATCTAAGAAAAAAAATTGCGCTGTTTTGTAACGTTAACATCAACGCAGTAGTCGAATCGATGGATGCATCAACTATTTATGATGTTCCGCTGCTGATGCTGAAAGAACAACTAGACAAAACAGTTCTATCTAAATTAAAGTTACCAACGAAGAACGATCCGGATATGGAAAGCTGGAAGGACTTTCTTGGTCGCCTTAAAAACCCAACTGCCGAGGTTAAAATTGGCTTGGTTGGAAAGTATGTTGAGTTACCGGATGCTTATAAATCCATTATCGAATCTTTTGTACACGCAGGTTCGAGAAACGAATGTAAGGTAAAAGTGGAATACATCCACTCAGAAAGCATTTTCCCTGATAATGTAAAAGAAAAACTTGGACACCTTCAGGGCGTTTTAGTTGCACCGGGCTTTGGCAGTCGTGGTATTGAAGGTAAAATTGACACCATTAAATACGTTAGAGAAAATAATATTCCTTTCTTTGGAATTTGTTTGGGCATGCAGTGTGCCGTTATAGAATATGGCCGTAATGTTTTGGGTTTGAAGGGTGCGCACACGGTAGAAATTGAAGAAAATGCTGAAAATCCTGTAATTAACATGATGGAAGAGCAGAAAAAAATAACCAATAAAGGCGGAACGATGCGTTTGGGTTCTTATCCATGCGACATTAAGAAAGGCACAAAAGCTTTCGCTATTTATGGTAAACAACACATAAACGAACGTCATCGCCACCGTTATGAGTTTAATAATGAATATTTAACACAGTATGAAAATGCAGGCATGATTGCTTCGGGTATTAATCCTGAATCTGGTCTTGTAGAGATAATTGAGTTAAAAAACCATCCTTTTTTCGTTGGTGGACAGTTCCACCCCGAATTAAAATCAACAGTAGCAAATCCTCATCCACTTTTTGTTAAATTTGTGGCCGCTGCAATGGAGTATGCTAAAAAGAAAACAAATTAACTGCAGCATAAAAACTAATAATGGATAGAAATACCTTTACAGGATTATTCCTGATTATGATCATCTTGGGCGGATCATTCTACTTCTTCAGACCAAGTGAAGCGGAACTTAAAAAAGCCAAAGAAACTGAAAGAATAGATTCCCTTAAAAAAGCCGGTGCTGTGATAGCGCCAAAAGATACGGTAATAAAAGCTTCACCAATTGCTCCAGTTGTTGATTCGCTTGCATTGAAGGGCCCTTTTGGAACTGCAATTGCCGGAACAGAATCGGAAACAGTTCTTGAAAACGAAAACTTATTAATTACCTTAACAAATAAAGGCGGTAAAATTTTATCAGCACAGGTAAAAGGTCAGAAAACTTTCGATGGAAAACCACTAATTCTTTTTGATGTTGGTGCAAATAAATTTGGCTTAAACCTGAATGTTGCGGGTAAAGTTGTTAACACAAACGATTTATATTTCAGCCCTACCAAAACAGGAAACAAGGTAATTATGCGTGCCAATTACGGCACAAATGCTTATGTTGAATTTACTTACGATTTAAAAGCGCTAAGTAACAAAGTCGCTTTTAATGTAAACCTTGTGGGTTTGCAACAGGCAATTTCTGGTAACAGCATCAATTTGAACTGGGAAGCAACATTGCTTCAGCAAGAAAAATCTATAGAAAGTGAGCATCGTTACTCTGCGCCTTACTACAAATATTTAGACGGTGATGTAAACCACTTAAGTGTTTCTAAAGACGAAAAAGAAGAACTTTCAAAAGCTAAAATTCAGTGGATTTCTTTTAAACAACACTTTTTCTCTGCTTCATTGATATCAAAACAGCCTTTTGAAAAAGGAAGTTTAGAAGTGAAAATCCCAACAACTCCCGGCCAAATTAAATTCTACGGCGCAAATATGCAGTTGCCTTATACACACCAGGCAAATCAGGCATATGAGATGGAGTTTTATTTCGGAACAAACAAATTTTCAGCTTTAAAAGCACAGGGCTACGATTTAGAGCAACAGGTTGACATGGGCTACTGGCCGTTAAAATATGTTAACCGTTTTATTGTATTGCCGGTTTTCAATTTTCTTAACGGATTCAACTGGAGCTATGGCTTAATTATTTTTGCTTTAACCATATTGCTTAAACTTGCCTTGTCTCCCCTAACCTACAAGTCTTATTTATCGATGGCTAAGATGAGGGTGTTAAAACCTGAAATGGATGAGATTAAAGCGAAGGTTGGCGAGGATAATCCTACTTTAGTTCAGCAGGAATATTTAAAACTCTACAAGAAAGCTGGTGTTAACCCGCTAGGTGGTTGTTTGCCAATGGTTTTGCAACTTCCGCTGGTAATGGCCTTTTTCTTCTTTTTCCCTAATTTATTCGAACTCAGACAGGAAAGTTTCCTTTGGATGAAGGATTTATCAACCTATGACGAATTTATTCGCTTCGGTGTAAAAATTCCTTTCATCGGCGACCACTTAAGTTTAATGTGTGTTTTGATGACCATCTCTACATTGATCATGACTTATTTCAATAATCAGGTTTCTGGTGCTACCGGCCAAATGAAATATATCGGTTATATTATGCCGGTTATTTTCTTAGGCGTGTTAAACAGCTATCCGGCAGGTTTAAATTATTACTATTTCTTAGCCAACTTAATGACTTTCGGACAGCAGTTCTTGATTCGTAAAATGGTTGATGATGATAAAATTCATGCTTTAATTCAGCAAAATAAAGCCAGACCTGCAGACGAGAAAAAGAAAAAGTCTAAATTTCAACAACGTTTAGACGATTATATGCGTCAGCAACAACAACAACTTCCTACAAAAGGAAAAAAATAATTTATTCGAGTAAAGCGTAAAAGCTGCAAGTGGCCTGGGTGTTTAATGAACATTCAGGCCATTTCTCTTTAGCTAATGTGTAAAACCACTTAAATTTTGTAATATTTGACGTACATCCTTTCTATTAAGGTAAAAAATTGCAATTTTTATAAATCAAATCTCAACCAACAAATTAATTCATTCTTAAAATGCAAAAAAGACTAACAATTATTCTATTCTTCGTTGTCAGCTTTGCCTACGCACAAAAAAAACCATTAGATCATAAGGTTTATGATACCTGGGAAGCAGTAGGTACAAAGCAGTTATCAAACAATGGCCAACTAGCCTTATATAGTGTTTTACAACAGGAAGGTGACGCAACTTTGTATATAACCAACTTTAAAACAAACTCAAAACTCACAGTTCCACGTGCTGCTGTTGGTCAGTTCAGTAACGACTCCAAATTTGCAGCGTTTTTGATAAAACCTTTTTATAAAGATTTGCGCCAGGCGAAAATTAAAAAAACAAAACCTGATGCAATGCCGAAAGATACCTTAGGCATCGCTAATCTGACCAGCAACACCGTTACAAAAGTAGCCAGGGTAAAATCGTTCAAAATGCCCGAAACGGGTTTTGGCTATTTAGCTTACCAGCTGGATAAATTGGATACCACAAAAAAAGCGACCGCCGCTGCGCCAAAGAAGGATAATGAAACCGATTTCGCGGATGATGAACCAGCTGGAGGCATTAGAAAAGAAGAAGGTACCGACCTTATCGTTAAAAACCTCTTAACAGGTGTAGATAAAACTTATAAGTATGTTACCGATTACGCGTTCAGTAAAGATGGCAAGCAACTTGTTTTTGCCTGCAGCGGTTCTAAAAAAGATAAAACAGCGCCACAAGGGGTTTACCTTTTAAACACCGAAAAAGGGTTATTGAAAACGCTTGTAAAGGGCAAAGGAAGCTTTAAGGGTTTTACCTTTGATGAAGAGAGTGAACACCTGGCTTTCATCGGTGAACAGGATCCGGAGAAAAAAGAAGTTAAAAACTATAACATTTACTACAACTCTCTCACACTTGATACCGCTCAAACAATTGTTGATTATGACATGCCTGGCTTACCCGCAAAATGGTCTGTGAGTGGCGATGGCAAAGTAACCTTTAGTAAAGACGGCAAAAAATTGTTCTTTGGCATTGCCCCTGTTAAAAAACCAAAAGATACCACCATTGTCGATTTTGAAGTTGCCAAAGTGGATGTTTGGAACTATAAAGATGATTACCTGCAACCAATGCAGCTTAAAAACGCAGACAGAGATGGCAAAAGAAGTTTTCTTTCAGTAATTGACGTTTACAGCAGCGACCCGAAGGTTGTGCCTTTAACGGATTTAAGTTTGCCTGATGCAAATATGGTTAGCGATGGCGATGCAAACTTTGTGCTTGCATCTACCGATTTTGGCCGGAGAATAGAATCGCAATGGAGTGGTTCTACGCTTAGAGATTATTATTTGGTTGATACAAAAACCGGACAGCGCAAAAAAATTATCGAGAAGCTTAACGGAAACGCAACGGCCTCGCCTGGCAGTAATTATGTAATTTATTTTGATGAAAATACCTCTAACTGGTTTACTTATCAGGTAGCTACAGGAAAAATTACGCAACTCAATAATGGAATGAACGTTAAGTTTGCCGATGAAGAAAATGATGTTCCGGATACACCGAAAGCTTATGGTATTGCAAGCTGGACAGAAGACGACAAAGCCGTTTTGATTTACGACCGCTTCGACATTTGGTCCTTTTCTCCAGATGGAAAATCGCCGGCAAAGAACATTACCAACAACTTTGGCCGGGATAATAAGATAACGCTCCGTTACCAGCGCACACAGCAAGATAACCGCTTTGAGCGTGGAGCCGATACTAAATTTGTGAAAGCAAATGAGTTGGTTTGGTTGGATGGTTTCAATAACGTAACCAAAGAAAATGGTTTTTACCGAAAAAATGTTGGCACTGTTAAAAACCCCGACCTTGTGGTGATGGGTAAAACAAAGTACTCGAACCTGCTTAAAGCAAAAGATGCCGATGTTTATATTTTTGATAAAGGAAATTATGTGGCTTCGCCCGATGTTTACGTTACGAGTGATTTCAAAACCGAAACTAAACTGACAGCAACTAATCCGCAGCAAGCAAGCTACAATTGGGGAACTGCAGAATTGGTGAAGTGGACTACGCCAAAAGGCTACCAATCAGAAGGTATTTTGTATAAGCCAGAAAACTTCGATCCAAATAAGAAATATCCGATGATTGTTTATTTCTACGAAAAATTATCCGATGGTTTATATGCATATCAGGCGCCAGCCCCAACGCCATCGCGGTTAAACATTTCATTTTTTGTAAGTAACGGTTATTTGGTTTTTGCACCCGATATTACTTATACAACTGGTCACCCCGGCCAATCTGCTGTAGAATTTATAAATTCTGGTGTAGAGAACTTGAAGAAAAACAGCTGGGTTGATGGCAGCAAAATTGGAATTCAGGGCCAGAGTTGGGGAGGATATCAGGTTGCTTACTTAATTACTCAAAACGATATGTACGCAGCAGCCTGGGCTGGTGCGCCAGTGGCTAACATGACCTCTGCATACGGCGGCATTCGTTGGGAAAGTGGCATGAACCGCCAGTTCCAATATGAAAAAACACAAAGCCGTATCGGTGCCACACTTTGGGAAAAGCCTGAGTTGTACATCGAAAACTCCCCTCTTTTTATGTTCCCTAAGGTGAACACCCCTGTTGTGGTTATGGCAAACGATGCAGATGGAGCCGTGCCATGGTATCAGGGTATAGAAATGTTTACTGGTTTGCGCAGGTTAGGAAAACCCGTTTGGATGCTGAATTATAACGGTGAAGCACACAACCTTGTTCAACGCCAAAACCGTAAGGATATTCAAATTCGTGAACAACAGTTTTTCGATTACTACCTGAAGGGTGCTAAAGCGCCAGCGTGGATGACAAGCGGTGTTCCCGCAACAGAAAAAGGTAAAACCTGGGGTTTTGAACTAACAGATGATAAACCTTAAATAAAGCAAGTACGATACAGGAAAAGCAAGATGGCCACAAGGTTATCTTGCTTTTCTTTTAAACAAGCAGTTTTATTATTCAATATTTTGGTATTTTGTACCCTTTAAACTAAACAAGTTAATTAAATGGCATTAAGTAGAATCTGGTCGGCATTTATTATTGTAGCAATTGTTGTTGCCTCTATTAAGTGTTTCTTTTTCGGACAAACAGATATTTTCAACTGGATGGTAATTGGAAAGTCTTCCGACCCTTTAAATCCATTAAAATTAGATGGCATCATCGAAACCTGTTGGATTGCTGTAGACCTTTGTATTAAACTTATCGGCACACTGGCCCTTTTTATGGGCTTAATGAACATCGCAGAAAAAGCTGGCGGAATTCGCTTGCTTTCCCGTATTATTGGCCCATTCTTTTCGAAATTGTTTCCTGATATACCAGCAGGCCACCCTTCCATGGGGCACATGATTATGAACTTTTCGGCAAATTTGCTGGGTTTAGACAATGCTGCAACACCATTTGGCATTAAAGCGATGGAAAGTTTGCAGGAACTAAATCCAAATAAAGACACCGCAAGTAATTCACAAATTATGTTTCTCTGCTTGCACGCTGCCGGTTTATGTTTAATTCCGGTGAGTGTAATTGCAATCAGGTCGACACAAAACGCCCAAGACCCAACAGATATATTTATTCCCTGTTTAATCGTAACCTTCGTTGGCACAATGGCCGCAATGTTAATTGTATCATTCAAGCAAAAAATAAACCTGCTGCAACCAGTAATTATAACCTGGGTTTTAAGTATCTCGGCAGTGGTTGGCCTGCTTGTTTGGTATGTAAGCAAGCTAAATGCAGATAGTATAAAATCCTTTTCGGGGTTGTTAAGCGGCGGTATAATTTTATTGATATTTCTGTTGATTGTATTGGGCGCATTATACAAAAAGATTGATGTGTTCGATGCTTTCATTGACGGAGCAAAAGGTGGCTTTGAGACAGCATTGAAAATTATTCCTTATTTGGTTGGCATTTTGGTAGCCGTGAGCATGCTGAGAACCAGCGGCACGTTCGATGTTGTGATGAGTGGAATAAAAAATGCTTTCATATTTTTAGGCGCCGATGTAAGGTTTGTGGACGCGCTACCTACCGCTTTAATCAGGCCGCTAAGTGGCGGTGCTGCCCGGGGAATGATGGTTAGTACAATGATTGCAAGCGGCCCGGATTCATTCGCAAGTAAATTGTCAGGCGTTTTTCAAGGTGCCTCTGATACGACATTTTATGTTGTCGCGGTATATTTTGGCTCTGTAGGGATAAAAAATACCCGCTATGCCATTGGTTCGATGCTGCTGGCAGATTTGGTCGGCGTGTGCACGGCAATTGCGTTGAGCTATATGTTTTTTGGTTGAGAAATTGGGGATAAATAAAGAAAAGCCCTGTTTTCAATAGACTGCCCCCCAAATGTTAGACGAAATTAGTAATTAATTATTTAAGGCATGAACCCGATATTCGATTGGGCTCATGCCTTTTAGATTCAGTCTTAT
>NZ_LMPU01000013.1 GCF_001423945.1 Pedobacter sp. Leaf194
ATATATGATAAATTATGTTAAAATTTAGAATTTAATTTGGTTATGTTTGTGTTCTCAATACCTTTGAATTTATATGGCATCCGAATTAGACAAAATTGACTTTAAAATTTTAAGAATCTTACAAGAAAACGGCAGAATAACAAACCTTCTTTTATCCCAGGAGATTGGCCTTTCGCCCGCACCAACCTTAGAGCGAGTTCGTAAGCTGGAAATGGCCGGCTACATTAAAAGCTATCACGCTTTAGTGGATGAGGAAAAGCTTGGTTTGGGTATTAAAACTTTTATTCAGATTCAGCTTGATTTTCACAAGAACAATACAATTCAGATTTTTTTAGATGAGGTAAATCAAATAAAGGAGATTACGGAATGCCATCATGTTACCGGTCAGGCCGATTTTCTTTTAAAAGTTTATGTGAAGGATATCAAATCTTACGAACGATTAATAATGGATAAGATCAGTAAGATATCTGTGGTTAAGACTTTTCAAACCATGATGATTATGTCTACGACGAAAAAAGAGCCTATAGTTCCATTAGAGTATTAAAGCTATCCGGATGGTTTAAGAGATTAATCTTGTGGAAGGGGAATTATATTTATCGTAGAATTAGTTTGTTAATTAATTTTGAGATAACATCTGCGTTTTGATAAATTGCGAAGTGGGTGCCATTTTTAATTGTAAAATCTGGTTTAGCTTTGTTTGAATATAGTATTCTATCACTTGTGCCATGAATGTGAAAAAGATTTTCAGGTCTTATATCATTTTTCCAATTGAGAATGCTTCCAACCGCCCATTTTAAAAAGTGCGAATCTGAATCATCAATTATATTTTTTAGCAATTTTTTTTCTTCACTTGATTTTGTTCCAAAAAAATAATTTCTAGTCAAATTGTTGCTAGCTTTTAATACGTGAGGTGGAATAATGTCTAGAAAACCTAACTTACCAACCAGCTTATAAACAAATGGTAAATGTTTGCTTAGTATCGTGCTTGAGATAATTATAGTTACCGAAGGCTTTAGCACCTTGGCTATTTCCACTGCAATCATGCCGCCAAATGAGACACCAATTAGAGCAAACGGTTTTGATGCATCTATTGCTCTACTTAACCTTCCCGCATAATCTTTCATCAACTCTTTTCGGTCAAAAGGTATCCAGTCTAAATGGACAATATTTAGTTTTTTGTCAAAGCCAATCTTAGAAAATATCCTTTTATCTGCCCCTAACCCGCTGACTAAATAAACATTCATTAAGACGAAATTTTCCAGTTGATTGGCGTTAAATTATTTTGAATCAATAACTGGTTCGTCTTCGAAAAATGTTTCGATCCTAAAAAACCCGTGTGTGCAGAGAAAGGAGATGGGTGGGCTGCTGTTAACACATAATGTTTCTGCTGGTCGATTAGCGATGCTTTTTGCTGCGCATATTTGCCCCAAAGTAAGAACACGATATATTTACGTTTTTCGGAAAGGGCTTTTATAATTTCATCAGTAAAAATTTCCCATCCTTTGTTTTGATGGGAACCCGCTTCCGAGGCCCGAACGGTAAGGGTAGCATTTAGCAGCAATACGCCTTGCTCAGCCCAATGCGTCAAATTTCCATGTTGAGGCATCACAAAACCCTCAATGTCGGTTTCCAATTCCTTATAGATATTTTTTAGCGAGGGCGGTACGGTTATTCCTTTTTGAACGGAGAAAGATAAGCCATGCGCCTGGTTGGCTCCGTGATATGGATCCTGACCCAATATAACCACCTTCACCTTATCGAAAGGGGTAGTATTTAAGGCATTAAAAATGTCGGCACCCTTTGGATAAACCTGAAAACCTTTTTCCTTTTCTGCTACTAAAAAAGATTTAAGGCTTTTCATATAATCTTTTTCAAACTCATCTTCTAAAACGGCGAGCCAACCTGGCTCCAATGCTGCAGACATATATTTTGTTTTCTTAAATAGGTTAGGATTATTCAGTAATCGTAATTTACAACGCTGTTAAAGCGCAATTGTTTATGATTTCTTTTTCAGAATAGCTAAAAAATCTCCCTCTAAAGTTGTTTTCGGGTGTTCCACGATGCGTCCTAATTCTTTTCCCTTTTTATCGTAGATTATAAATGTTGGAACTTTTTGAATATCCAAACCATCGATAATTCCATTTTCTGCCTTTTTGTGGCCATCAACAGCAACAATATCAACATGCTTTTCATTAAAATGCAAGGCATCCAGAACCTTGAAGAAATTTGGAACATTTACTTTGCTGTCTCCGCACCAGGTTCCAAAAATGATTTTTACATGCTCTTTTTTGACAAGTTTTTTCAGCTCAATTATTGTTGCAGCGTCTGGGATATACGCCTCGTAAAGTGGGTCATACATTTCTTTAAATTCAGGAAAAGTTACCACGCCTTCCCGGGTACACTTGTTAATTAAAATATCCTTATCATGAGCGGCGTCGTGTATTTTTTTATTGATTTCCTGAGCAGAAACATTCATAGTAATGATGATTAAAGTTATGGATAAGAGATATTTCATATTGGTAATTTGCTTAATTCTTAAGTGTAAATTTTTAATGAAATTATTGTTTTAAAATCTAATTTCTGCTATTTAAACACGATATTTGCAAAAAAAAAATATTATTAGAATAAAATTTATGCCAAATATTATCAGATTGATCGCGGGGTTTGCTTTATTGGGTGGCGCTGTAGCTTTATTTATTTTCGGTTTTTGGCCATGGGGAATTGTTGCCATATTGTTGGGCATAATTGTTTTAGTTACCTATTTCTTTAATGAGAACATGCTTTTAGCGCAATGGTTTTTAAGAAAAGACAATATGCCGAAAGCGAAAATGTATTTAGACAGGATAACAAATTATGAGAAACAACTTATCAAAATTCAGCACGGTTATTATAATTTACTGGTTGGGTTAATAGAAAGTAGAACAGCTCCGATGAAGTCGGAAAAATACTTTAAAGCCGCGTTAAGTTTAGGCATGCAAATGGAACACAATGTTGCATTAGCAAAATTGAGTTTAGCAGGTATTGCAATGGCCAAACGAAATAAACGCGAAGCAACAATGTATTTAGCCGAAGCAAAAAAAGCAGATAAGAACAAATTACTTGCAGATCAGATTAAGCAGATGAAAGACCAGATGGGCATGATGGACAAGCAACAACAAGTTCGTTACAGATAACAAAAAGAGCCGGTTCTAAAATGAATCGGCTTTTTTGTTTAAAAGCGTCTTTATTTTCGGCTTCTTATTCGTTAAAGCGGGTGGCTTTGCCAAATGTTCAAAACTAAAGTGAATTGAAAATTGTAGTGTATATAAACTTTATACCTATGGCAACATCACAAGAAGGAAGTACTAATAATACTCAGGAAGAAGGCAACATCAAAGATTTAGGCGGCGCAAATGCTGTGGCTAAACTTAAAGAATTGGCAGAAAAAGCAGAAAGTTGTTTTTTCTGTACGAATATTAAAACAGGTGTTCCTCTATCCATCAGGCCTATGGCCATTCAGCAGGTGGATGAAGAAGGAAATATTTGGTTTATGAGCATGAAGGACAGCCACAAGAACGAGGAAATAGCTGCAGACCCTTTTACTCATCTTTTGTTTCAGGCTGGCGCACACTCCGGTTTCGTTAATATCTACGGCATTTCTGAAATTAGCAGAGATCAGGCTAAAATCGATGAGCTATGGAGCCCCTTTATTAAAACCTGGTTTCAAGGCGGCAAAGATGATCCGAACATTACGTTGATTAAAGTAATTCCTTCAGAAGGTTATTACTGGGATACAAAACACGGCGCTGCCGTTGCTTTCTTAAAAATGGCCGCTTCGGTGGTAACAGGAAAGACGATGGATGATTCTGTAGAAGGAAACCTCGATATTGATTAATTAACCGAAAACTATTTTCTAAGCGAGGTTCTTCTGTAATAAGATTATAACTGGCGGATTATTTAGGTGGTTTTATTTATCACCTAAATAATCGAAGCCTTCAAGCTCTTCCCGCTGGTTTCTTTTACTTAAAATGTCATCCTCTTCAGCTTGGGCTCTTTTAAAGAAAAACGCTTCTGCCTGGATTCTTTTAATTAACTGATGAACCAGGGATAAATCAAAAGCTTCTTTACTTAATTTGATGCAGTATTCTCTTTCGGTGATTTCTAAACTTGAAATATTCATAATGCAATGATTTTATTGTCGATTGCTGTAAATATAAAAAAGGCTTGCTAAACAATTGTTAGCAAGCCTTTTAAGTTTATGTTATGATTGTGTTAAGACATTTATTTATGAGAAAGATATAAACCATCATCGGTTTTTGTAACCTTTAAAACATTTTTCCCTGTTAAGGCTTTCAAGGTAAGGTCCCACTTTTTATTGCTCCAATCGGTAAGTTTTGCTTTAACATCAGCCAATAAAACTTGTTCACCGTCTTTTACTAAGCTAAACAATTCAGTTTCTTCAGGAGATAATTCGATTTTCTTTTTTTCAGGGCGCATTTGTGGAAAAAACAACACTTCCTGAATGGTACTTTGATTGGTCATTAACATCACAATCCTATCAATACCAAAACCCAAACCAGAAGTAGGGGGCATACCGTACTCTAACGCACGAACAAAGTCCTCGTCCATTGCCATTGCCTCTGCATCACCCCGATCAGCCAATTTTAACTGATCTTCAAAACGTTCTTTTTGATCAATCGGATCATTCAATTCGGAATAAGCATTACCAATTTCTTTTCCGTTTACAAAAATCTCAAAGCGCTCTACCAAACCAGCAACTGAGCGGTGCTTTTTTGCGAGCGGCGTCATTTCGATTGGATAATCTGTTATAAATGTTGGCTGAATAAGATTTGCTTCAACTTTTGCACTGAAAATCTCATCCACCAGCTTACCACGGCCCATAGTCGAATCAGTTTCGATACCCAAATCTTTACAGGTTTGCAGCAATGCTTCTTCGTTCATTGCAGAAACATCAATTCCTGTGAATTTTTGAATTGATTCGTACATGGTTAGTTTTTCGTAAGGACCTTCGAAATTGATGTTGTTATCGCCAACTTTAACTACAGCCGAACCGTTGGTTGCGATTGCTACTTTTTCCAGGCATTCTTCAACCATTGCCATCATCCAGATATAATCTTTATAGGCAACATAAATCTCCATAGAGGTATATTCCGGATTATGCGTACGGTCCATACCTTCATTGCGGAACATTTTACCGAATTCATAAACACCATCAAAACCTGCAACTATAAGCCGTTTTAAGTATAACTCATTCGCAATACGCAAATAAAGTGGCATGTCTAGTGCATTATGATGGGTAGCAAACGGACGGGCTGCCGCACCGCCGTGTATTGGTTGAAGTATTGGCGTTTCAACTTCCATCCAACCTTGTTCATCAAAATAGCTCCGCATCGAATTGATAACTTTACTACGCTTGATGAAAATTTGTTTGTAATCAGGATTTACAGTTAAATCTACATAACGCATTCTATAACGCAATTCCGGGTCGGTAAAGCCATCGTAAATATTGCCCTCATCATCTCGTTTTACAACTGGCAGTGGCTTCAGCGATTTAGCAAGTACGGTAAAGCTGGTAACGTGAACGGATATTTCTCCTGTTTGAGTTGTAAAGACATAGCCTTTCACACCTATATAATCTCCCAAATCCAAAAGCTTTTTGAATACGGTATTATATAAGGTTTTGTCTTCATCCGGACAAAGATCATCACGTTTTAAATACAATTGAACCCTGCCGGTAGAATCCTGCAGTTCTGCGAATGAAGCACTTCCCATGATGCGGCGGGTCATTAACCGGCCGGCGATGCTTATTGTCTTGTAAGCAGTCTTATCTTTTTCATAGTTGGCATTTATATCTGCAGCATATGCGTTAACTTCATATGATTCTGCAGGATAAGGCTCAATGCCTAAGTCGCGTAATTGTTTTAGCGACTCCCGTCGCAATATTTCCTGTTCTGATAATCCTATACTCATTTCGGGTATTTTTTGCAAAAGTAACAATTTTGCAAGATGTTTAATAATAGTTATGCTATGGTGATGATACAAATATATCTGCGGTGTGCATCCAATTTAATGCATCAAATAAATTGTCAATCACAAGTAGCACAAAGATAAGAATTGGCTAATGAAAAAATCAGCCAAAAAAATGCGTTACAAGGGTAAACTGTTCTAGCTATGAGAAATAGCTACTTGAAATGATAAAGAAAGACGACGTTTCCGGTATATGCGGTTTTAGTTTGCCCTTTTATATCAAGGTTGGCTTCAATAACTACTTTAGTTATTCCTCTCAAATCACAAATCGCGATAAGTTTTGCCCTGAGTTGAACTTCGTCATTTACCAGAACAGGCTTGTTAAATTTAAACGACTCGATGCCGTAATTAACTTCCATCTTAACATTTTGTATGTCAGCGATTTGCTTCCATAAGTATGGAATAAGTGAAAGTGTTAAATAGCCGTGAGCAATTGTTGAGCCGAATGGGCTACTGTTTTTTGCCTTTTCCGGATCGGTATGAATCCATTGGAAATCCAGTGTGGCATCAGCGAATTTATCAATTTGATTTTGTTCGATTTTGTGCCACTGAGATGCACCTATTTCGGAACCTAAAAATGCCTTGTACTCTTCAAAACTGTTTATAATAACCATATAACTAAATGCCTCCCGTTTTCTATGGAAGTGTTTAACGTAAACCCTAATAATTTAGATTTCGCTTTTGGAAGGTAGAGAAATTAAATAAGACGAAAGAAAATATCACTATTTGTGGTTAATTAAAGGTAATCTGGCGCCAATTTATAACTCAAGTTTGGTTTTTAAGCTGTTCAACTTTCTGCTTCTATGCCTTCTTCGTACATTTCATCAATAGCGTTTGCGTATCTCTTTTCAACAATTCTGCGCTTTACTTTCATTGTCGGCGTAATTTCACCGTCGTCGATATTGAAAGGGTTTCGCTTTATTTTAAAGTTCTTGATGCGCTCAAATTTTGCCAGTTCATTAGAAATTTTCCTGATATCTAGCTCCATCCAATCTATAATTTCTTTATTTTGGATAAATGGATCAGCTTCCTCAAAAAAAGCAGGTTTAAGTTTAAAGGTTTCCTCTAACGTTTCCCTGTTCGGAATAATGATCGCTGTGATAAATTCGCGTTTATCACCAATTAAAAACAACTGATCTATTTTTGGGCTTTTGAGGTAAATATTTTCGACCGGGGTAGGGTATACGTTTTTACCGTAGGCATTAACAATCATGTTTTTTAGGCGATCGGTGATTTGTAGATTACCTTTATAAAAGCGGCCAATATCGCCTGTATGAAACCACATATCTTTATCGATAGCTTCTGCGGTTTCTGCAGGCTTGTTAAAATAGCCTTTCATAACACAATGTCCGCGAACAATCACTTCTCCTTCAGCGCATTCAAAACCTTCATCAAAGGTGTCGTGGGTTTGTATGTTTATAATCTCTTTGCTCTCCACATCCTGAATACCAATTTCAATGCCTGGAATAACACGCCCAACTGTGCCATAAACCTGTCTGTGGTATTCCGTTACCGACATCACCGGAGAGGTTTCCGTTAGGCCAAAGCCTTCAAGAATTTTTATTCCTAAATCACCAAAAAATTCACCAACATTTTTCGGTAAGGCTGCGCCGCCAGATATCATAAATTTAAGCCTTCCGCCTGTTTTCTCCTTTATCTTACTAAAAACGAGTTTTTCGGCTATTCCCTTTTTTGCTGTTAGCAATAAACCCGGATTTTTGCCAGCTTCTTTCGCAATGCGATATTTATTCCCGGTGTTTAATGCCCAGGTAAATATTTTCGCCTTTGTACCACCGCCTGCAGTTCCACTTTTAATGGCTTTGTCGTGTATACGCTCAAGCAACCTCGGTACACAACTCATCACCGTAGGCCTAACTTCTCCCATATTTTTGGCCAACAACTCCAGACTTTGGGCAAATGCAATTTTACAGCCCTGAGTGCAGCAAACATGATAAGTTGCCGTGCGTTCGAAAACGTGCGACAGTGGCAAAAATGACAGGAACGTTTCGGTTTTATCAATTACAGGAATCTGTTGGAGGCAAACCTCTACGTTTTTAACAAAGTTATAGTGTGTAAGCATAACGCCTTTAGGCGTGCCAGTTGTTCCCGATGTGTAGATTAATGAAGAAACATCATTAGGCTGTACCATGTTTCGGCACTGGTCTATCTCAGCTTTCTCAGCTGCGGTTATCTGGTGCTTAAGGGCGAGAATATCGGAGAACGAAATAACCTCTATATCAACATCAGCTGGTATTTTAACCTTTTCAAAGTCTTTAAAAGCAGGGATGATGTATTTTAACGCCTTACAATTAGCTGCTACTTTTAATACTTTTCTGTACAAGAAATTATTGCCAATTAATATGCCCTTTATTCCGGAATCATTAATGATGTAAGCCACTTCCTGCTCAGAAAGCGTTGGATAAATGGAAACATTGATTACGCCTATTTGCTGAATTCCCTGATCATAATAAACATATTCGGGCGAATTCTCTATCATTAAACCAAGGCGGTCGCCTTTTTTTATCCCCTTTTCCAAAAAGTACGCAGAAACCGCATCGGCCCGCTTTAAAGTGTCTTCGAAGGAAATTTCAGCCCATTCATTACCTTGCTTATGGAGCAAAAAAGTATCTGTAGGCTTGTGGATATTTTTGACAACATTTCGCAACAATGTAGGCACTGTTGAAAATTCGTTAATTAATGGCATTGCTCGTTATTTGGTGTTGAATATAATTAACAATAATAATGCTTTTTGGTTAAAAAATGCAAATTGATGTAAGTCGGGCGATTCGACTTCGACTTCATCGCTGAACACAATATAGCAATTTCATAACCTGGTTTAGGCTAAAGTGATTGCGCAGTTAACCTGGAAATGAGTTTGTAACTTTTTTATAAAAAGCTTCAGAACATCTAAAAACAGAAAAAGACCCCAGTTTTGGAGTCTTTTTTAAATAAGCTTTATAATTTTTAAACGGAGAAACTTTCACCACAGCCGCAAGTACGACTGGCGTTCGGGTTTACGAAATTGAAACCTTTTCCATTTAGTCCGTCAGTAAAATCTAATTCAGTTCCGGCTAGGTACAGGAACGATTTCATATCCAACGCGATTTTAATCCCTCTGTCTTCAAAAAACTGATCACCTTTTTGTTCTTCGTTGTCAAAATCTAAATTGTATGATAAACCAGAACAACCGCCACCCTTCACTGAAACACGTAAAAAGTAGTCAGAACCCATTTCAGAATCCTGCATCAGGTGCTCAATTTTATCTTTCGCTTTATCAGTTATAGTAATCATAATATTAAAATTTTAGTGTCGGGTAGAAGGTTGTTAAGGCAAAATACAATTTCACTCTTATTCCTTATACCCAAAACAAGTTTTAGTGGTGTGATTTTTCTAAAACAATTGCTTCTAAACCATTTTTAACGCGATAATCGTTAATAGCTGATTTAATTGCATCTTCTGCCAATACGGAGCAGTGAATTTTAACTGGAGGAAGAGCCAGTTCTTCAACGATATCCATGTTATCGATAGAAAGCGCCTCATCAATTGTTTTTCCTTTTAGCCATTCTGTAGCTAATGATGAAGATGCGATAGCCGAACCACAGCCAAATGTTTTAAATTTCGCATCTGTAATTACATTATCTTCACCAACCTCAATTTGTAAACGCATTACGTCGCCACACTCAGGTGCGCCAACCAATCCGGTTCCTACAAATTTACTGTCTTTATTTAATGTACCTACGTTACGTGGGTTATTGTAATGGTCAATTACTTTTTCTGAATATGCCATAATATTTTAGATTTTAGATTTACGATTTCTGACTGTTCATCTGCCGTAAATTATTAATTTTATTTTCTATTTAATTGAGATTTCCGAATCTTAAGTCGTCAATCTACAATCGTAAATTAATTTAATGTTCTGCCCACTCAATTTTACTTAAATCAATTCCTTCTTTAAACATTTCCCAAAGTGGCGAAAGTTCTCTTAAGTGATTTACTGCTTTTTGAGTTATTTCAATCGCGTGGTCAATATCTTCTTCGGTAGTAAATCTACCTAATCCATAACGGATAGAAGAATGTGCTAAATCATCAGATAAACCCAGGCTTTTTAAAACGTAAGATGGTTCTAATGACGCTGAAGTACAAGCCGAACCCGAAGATACTGCCAAATCGCTCATTGCCATCATTAAGCCTTCACCTTCAACATATTTGAAAGATATATTCGCTACGTGTGGCAAACGATGTTGCGTATTACCATTAACATAACTCTCTTCCATTTTGTTTAAAGTCGATTCTAATTTATCGCGTAAAGCTGACAAACGAACTGCTTCACTTTCCATCTCTAAACGACAAAGTTCGCAAGCTTTTCCTAAGCCAACAATGCCGGGAACGTTTAACGTACCAGAACGCATTCCACGTTCATGGCCACCACCATCCATCTGCGAAGTTACTTTAACCCTTGGGTTTTTTCTGCGTACATAAAGTGCGCCAACGCCTTTCGGACCGTACATTTTATGTGCTGAAAACGCCATTAAGTCAATCCCGTCAGCGTTAACATCAACAGGAATCTTACCAACTGCCTGCGTAGCATCAGTCATAAATAATGCACCATACCTGTGTGCAATGGCAGAGATTTCTTTAACTGGTTGGATAACACCAATTTCGTTATTACCGTACATTATCGACACTAAAATCGTTTCAGGAGTCATCGCAGCTTCTAACGCAGCTAAATCAATTAAACCATCTTCTTTAACGCCAAGGTAAGTAACTCTAGCACCGTTTTTTTCAAGGTGTTTACAAGTATCCAAAACTGCCTTGTGCTCAGTAAGGGCAGTAATAATATGGTTTCCTTTATCTTTATACATCTCAAACACACCCTTAATGGCAAGGTTGTCTGCTTCAGTTGCGCCAGATGTAAAAATAACTTCTTTTTCAGTACAGCCGATTAATTTGGCTACCTGCTCACGAGCATAATCTACTCCCTCTTCAGCCACCCATCCAAAAGCATGATTACGGCTTGCGGCGTTTCCAAATTTCTCAGTAAAGTAAGGTAGCATTGCTTCCAACACTCTAGGGTCTAAAGGTGTTGTTGCATTATTATCTAAATATATCGGCTGTTTCATCTCTATTCTGTTAATTATGATTACAAAGATACGAAAAAAGTTTTCGAACAATTATAAATATTAGCTATGACCTTATAGATAAAACATGCATTTTTACATTCAACCAACCTTTTTAAACGATGAATAAGATAGAACATATCGGCATTGCTGTAAACAACTTAAATAAATCGGTACCACTCTACGAATTATTATTGAATACCTCTTGTTATAAAACCGAAATTGTTGCTTCCGAGCACGTTAACACGGCATTTTTAAAAACGGGCGAGAATAAAGTAGAACTTCTGGAGGCCACTTCTGAAGAGAGTGCAATTGCAAAATTTTTAGAAAAAAAAGGTGAAGGGATTCATCATATAGCCTTCGCTGTAGATGATATTCTCGTAGAAATGGAGCGGTTAAAATCAAATGGATTTGTGCTTTTGAGCGATGTGCCAAAAAAAGGTGCAGATAATAAAATGGTTTGCTTCGTTCATCCCAAGAGCACCAACGGTGTGTTAATAGAACTTTGTCAGGAAATTAAATGGGTGTAAAGCCAGCTGCTGCGGCTTAAAGTTAAGATTTGCCTGACCCAAAATTGAACTGCTTTTTCAAAATGCCCTGATATTGATTCGAAAATGAACGTTCAAATTCCTGTCGCTTGCAGCAGTCCTGCTAACCGCTATAGTCCCGATGAAGAATCGGGAGCTGTCGCTTTTATCAGGTTTAATTAATCAAGTTTAGTGCTTCTAAGCCCGTTTGCAAAGAGCAGACAACTTTAGTATTCGCTAATTCATTAAATCACTGTCCGGTGTCACTAACCAAAATCATCAGCAAAGATTTCGATATAGACGAGAACCTTGCAGAAAACCAACTTCGGGATGTTTTGATAACTGCTTTCGCCTATCTGATTGATAACGATTTCCCCAAGTTAATTCAGATTTTATACAAAGCTGATGTAGACCAATATAAACTTAAAGAACTTCTCGAAACTGTAGAAGGCAAAAGCTCCGCAGAAGTTATCGCCGACGCTTACCTGGACAGGCAATTGGCTAAAATTGAAACCTGGAAGAAATATAGCAGTAAGGGCTAAAGCCGAAAATTTAAAGCAGACTTAACGCTCCATTTTGAGGCAACAATATTTTCCGTTAAAGATATCGCGATTCAGTAAATTCATTTTGTTTCTGGGTTTAGTTGAAAACAACTAAACACCAGAAGAAAAATTCGACGATTTGATAAATTTTGGCGGGCTTCTGTGTTTAGTTGCCTGCTCATACGCAAATGCCATAGCTAAAATTTTGGGTTCTTCGTAAGCTAACGCCATAAAGGATAACCCAACAGGTAGTTCATAAATTTTACCCATTGGCACAGTAATATGGGGGAAACCCGCCATTGCTGCAGGCGAACAGAAATAAAAGCCGTCGCTGTAATCTCCGTTAAACAGATCTATAGCCGATGGAATTCCAAAACTAGTTCCTGCAATGGCATCCAACTTATATTTTGCCATTAAACCAGCAATTATCTTTCTAGAAGAAATTACTTTTTCGAGTGCATCTTTATATTCTTTGCTGTCAATGTTGGGTGCTTTCTCGCTACTTTCTAAAGTTTCCTGCTTAAAGTAGGGCATAGCTGTGCTTTCATTTGCTTTATTAAACGCTATTACTTCGGTTAACGTTTTTACTTTGGCCTGTGCGTTCGCAAGGTATGCGTTTACGCCATCTTTAAATTCACATTGCAGCACCGTAAAACTCGCCGAACCAATTACCCTCATTTCCTTTAAAAGCTCAACTTCAACAATGTCGGCGCCAAGTTCTTTAAGTTTGCTTATGGCATTGCTGTAAAGCGCAACCACGCTTTCGTGTCCGGTTAAAAACGACTTTTCGACGCCAATTCTTTTCCCTTTAATTGCATCAGTTTTTAAAAAGAATGTGTAATCTTTAGCGGCTTTTCCTTCACTATTTCTAGTCACGCTGTCTGTAGTATCTATCCCTGTTAACGCGGAAAGTAAAATCGCTACATCAGTAACATTTCTGCCCATTGGCCCCGCCGTATCCTGCGTTTTTGATATAGGAATAATGCCACTTCTGCTTAATAATCCTACCGTAGGTTTAAGGCCAACAACGCCGTTGTAGGATGCGGGCGCAATCACAGAGCCATTGGTTTCTGTTCCAATTGCCACTGCACACAGATTTGCAGATACTGCTGAGCCAGAGCCAGAACTCGAGCCACTTGGACTTCTATCCAGTATAAAAGGGTTTTTCGTTTGTCCGCCGCGACTGCTCCAGCCGCTACAAGAGCGTGTTGAACGGAAATTAGCCCATTCACTTAAATTAGTTTTACCTAAAATTACCGCACCTGCTTCACGAAGTTTTTTAACAATAAATGCATCTTCACTCGCCACATTCCCGGCTAGAGCTAAAGAGCCTGCGGTCGTATGCATTTTATCAGCTGTATCTATATTATCTTTAATTAAAACAGGAATACCATGCAGCATCCCTCTTAATTTTCCATTCTTTCTTTCCGCATCGAGTTGGCCGGCAATTTCTAATGCTTCTGGGTTTAATTCAATTACTGCATTTAGTTTTGGGCCGCTTTTATCAATTTTCTCGATCCTTTTTAAATACATTTTGGTAAGTGCCTTTGATGATGTTTTACCGGTTTGCATCAGTTTCTGAAGCTCGGTTACTGTAATTTCATTCAGTTCAAAATCATCAGTAAACTCGCTGTTACCCGAGGGTTTAGTAACAAGAGCTGCAGATGCGGGCAAGCCAATACCGGTAAGTAAACCTGCGGCAGAGCTGCTTTTAATAAAGTTTCTTCTATTCATGGAGTTGATAAAAAAGCTTAGAGCAATAAATATAAAAGATAAATGTTTTAAATAAATACAATTTGAAAAATGCTTAAATTTAAAATTCTAGTTTACACTTGTATTTCAGAAATAAAATTAAGATATTTGCATCCTCTAAAATAGAGATAGAAAAGACTAACAGAAAGGTCATAAGCGTTGTTGCCAGCAAATTGCAAAAATGTTCTTGATGCTTTCAACACAAATAACTTAAATAATATTCAAATGAAAAAAGATTTGCACCCTACTAGCTACAGACCAGTTGTTTTCAAAGACATGTCTAACGAATATGCTTTCTTAACAAAATCTTGCGTAGATACTAAAGAGACTATTAAATGGGAAGATGGAAATGAGTATCCTCTTTATAAATTAGAGATTTCTCACATGTCTCACCCTTTTTATACTGGTAAAATGAAATTGGTTGATACAGCAGGACGTATCGATAAATTTAAAAACCGTTACGCTAAAAAATAATTTTAGGCGTAAAAAGCATTTTTTAAAGTCCCTTTGCCAAAAGCATCGGGACTTTTTTTATTTTTGTGGCTTATGACAATCAACCTTTTTGATGATTCGAGTTGGGAATCATTACGCCCGCTTACTTTTACACGCCCGGTAGCCGATTTACGAATAGGTATTTTAACAATAGCAGAGAAATGGGCGAAACATCTAAATGCCGATTTTGGATTCCAAACCCAGGAATATTTGTCGGTAAAGTATCCCGCAAAAGTTAATGCAAATCTTTTTATCAATGGGTGTATTTGTCCTGATGAAGCTTTGGTTGATGCCATAAGCCAATTGAAAGATGGTGAAGTATTGCTTAAAGGTGATTTTCTTATTGCACATCACAACGATCCAGCGCAGTCAGATGCGGTGACATCTAATAAAAAGATACAGTACACGCAGGATTTCGTTAGGATTATTTATCCCGAAGATATTTTTGTTAACAACCCCGCCGAAATAAGAAAGGATTTTGTGTTACTAATCAAGGGACGTACGTCTGCAAAAATCAGTAGCACGAATCAATTGTTGGGCGACGATATCTTTTTTGAAGAAGGCGCCAAAGCAGAATGCAGCGTTTTAAATTCCGGTTACGGACCAATTTACGTTGGTAAAAACGCTGAGATTTGGGAAGGAAGTTTAATAAGAGGATCTTTTGCGCTTTGCGAAAATTCATCAATTAAAATGGGTGCCAAGATTTATTCGGGTACTACTATCGGACCTAACAGCCGTGCAGGAGGCGAAATTAATAATTCGGTAATATGGGGGAATTCTGCCAAAGGACATGAAGGATATCTGGGTAATTCGGTACTTGGCGAATGGGTTAACATTGGTGCCGATACCAATAACTCAAACCTGAAAAACAATTATGCTGAAGTAAAGCTTTACGATTACGAAAGTAAAAAAATGCGTAATACTAATTTGCAGTTCTGTGGTTTGGTTATGGCCGATCATGCTAAATCCGGTATTAATACAATGTTTAATACAGGCAGTGTTGTAGGCGTTAGCGCAAATATTTTTGGCGGCGGCTTGCCTCCAAATCACATTCCCGATTTTAGCTGGGGTGGAGCAGATGGGTTTTTGGATTACAAACTAAATAAAATGTTCGAAACTACAGCGAAAGTATTTGCAAGAAAAAATGTAATTTTCGATGATACAGAAAAAGATATACTGACCAAGGTATTCGAATTAACAGCTCCTCACAGAAATTTTTAATATTTAACCATCATTTATAATAGAAATCATCAATTAGCAAAATAAAACACAATGAGAAAACAAATAGTAGCCGGTAACTGGAAAATGAATTTAGACTATAACGAAGGGATTTCGTTATTCAGTGAGATTGTAAATATGGTGAAGGATGAGCGTAAAGGTGATCAATTAGCTGTTATTTGCGCTCCTTTTATTCATTTGAATAGTTTGGCCAAATTGGGTGGAAATGATGTTAAAATAGGTGCTCAAAATATTCATGATAAAGAGAGCGGTGCTTACACAGGTGAAATCTCCGCAAAGATGGTTAAATCTGTCGGCGTGGAATACGTAATTTTAGGTCATTCAGAACGCAGACAATATCAGGCTGAAAGTGATGAGCTATTAGCAGCAAAAACTAAAATTGCCCTGGCTAACAATTTAAAGCCGATATTTTGTATTGGAGAAACTTTAGATGAACGTAACAACGGCAGTTACTATGAGGTTTTGAAAAAGCAGTTAATTAACGGCCTTTTTAGCTTAACGGAAGATGATTTTAGAAAAGTTGTTATTGCTTACGAACCAGTTTGGGCAATCGGCACTGGCTTAACCGCATCTCCGGAGCAAGCTCAGGATATTCATGCTTTTATCCGCAGTGAAATTGAAGCCAATTATGGGTTTAATGTTGCAGATGATACAACAATTTTATACGGAGGAAGTTGCAATCCGGGTAATGCTGCGAGTTTATTTGCACAAAAGGATATTGATGGTGGCTTAATTGGTGGCGCTTCGTTAAAATCAAGAGACTTTACAGATATTATTAAAGCTTTAAACAGCTAATGCAGTATATAAAAGCAATTTTTAAGTTCGAAGGTATAGAAGACTATCAGCAGGATTTGCTCATCAGCGAACTTGCAGACTTAGGCTTCGATACCTTTGAGGATAATGAAAACGGATTTATCGCCTTTATTATAAAAGATAATTTCGATAGTGAGGGACTGGAAAAGCTGATTTCAACCTATGCTGAAGATTTCAAAACCGAATATGTTTTAGAAGACGTAGCCGATGAAAACTGGAACGCTGAATGGGAAAAAAATTTTAGTCCCTTAATCATCGACGATGTATGTTATGTTAGGGCAACTTTCCATGAGGCTCAGCCATCGTATCCTTACGAGATTATAATTGATCCGAAAATGGCCTTTGGAACTGGTCATCATCAAACAACAACAATGATGATGCAGTACATTTTGGCTGCAGATTTGAAGGATAAAGATCTCTTAGATATGGGTTGTGGCACCGGGATATTAGCAATTCTTGCAGCGAAGCTTGGTGCTAAAACATTGATGGCCATTGATTATGACGACATTTGTTACCAAAGTACATTGGAGAATGCCCAGCTTAATGCTGTCGAAAACTTAAAGGCGTTGTGTGGAAGTAAGGAAGTAATTCCGGATGTTGAATACGATGTTATACTTGCCAACATCAATAGAAACATTCTGCTTGATCAGATTGGCAGGTATTCAGAAGTATTGAAACCTGACGGAAAGATTTTTTTTAGCGGCTTCTATCTCGATCCCGATTTAGCAATGATTACAGCAGAATGTGCCAAATTCGGCATCAGGTATGTTGATCATAAACAAAATGGCGATTGGGTTGCGGCTCAATTCGAAAAGAAAAATGATTGAATTTTTTAGTGAGTGGATGCTGATTCAAATGTCGGGCAATCCCTCATTCGATTATTCTCTAATTCAATAATTAAAAATATGCGCATACATTTCATTGCCATAGGGGGAAGTGCAATGCACAATCTGGCTATCGCTTTACATAAAAAAGGGTATCAAATTTCTGGCTCAGACGATGTTATTTTCGAGCCAGCGAAATCCCGCTTAGATAAATATGGTTTGTTACCAGCCGAAATGGGCTGGGATGAAACCCGGATTTCTAACGATTTGGATGCCGTAATTTTAGGAATGCATGCAAGAATTGATAATCCTGAATTATCAAAAGCTCAGGCGCTAGGTGTAAAAATCTACTCGTACCCCGAATACATTTATGAGCAGAGCAAAGATAAATTGCGTGTCGTAATTGGTGGCAGTCATGGTAAAACCACCATTACGAGCATGATTTTGCATGTTTTGAATTATTACAGCCGAGATTTTGACTATTTGGTTGGTGCGCAGCTGGCAGGGTTTGAAACGATGGTTAAAGTAACTAAAGAAGCGCCTGTAATGATTATCGAGGGCGATGAATACCTGTCGTCGCCAATTGACAGGCGCCCAAAGTTTCACTTATATAAAGCCAATGTAGCGGTGATAAGCGGTATCGCCTGGGATCATATAAATGTGTTTCCAACATATGCAGATTATACTGCTCAGTTTGATAAATTCATCGATACGATTGAAGCCGGCGGCACCTTAATTTATTGTGAAGCAGATGCTGATTTAACCGAAATTGTGCAGAAATCTGAAGCGGGAATTAAAAAAATTGGGTACGCCATTCCCGAGCATGAGATTAGAAGTGGCATTACCTACCTGCTTCCCGAAAAAACTGCTTTGAAAATTTTCGGCGACCATAATTTAATGAACATGAATGCTGCTAAACTCGTTTGCGAACAGCTGAACATTAGTAGTGCTCAGTTCAACGAAGCGATAGCGTCTTTCACCGGCGCAGCGAAGCGATTAGAGGTTATTTCTGCTGATGAACTAACCAATGTTTATAAAGATTTTGCACATTCTCCATCAAAATTAAAGGCTACTATTGATGCCGTTAAAGCTCAGTTTACAGATAGAAAATTAGTTGCCTGCATTGAACTGCACACCTTTAGTAGTTTAAACAAAGATTTTTTAAAAGAGTACGCTGGAGCGATGGATAAGGCAGATGAAGCAATCGTATTTATCGATTTAAAATCTTTTGAGCAAAAGCGGATGGAGCCATTCTCTGAACAGGACGTTCAGGATGCTTTCTCAAATTCTGACCTTAAATTTTTTGACGATGCTTCTGAACTTAAGCGCTATCTTTTAAGTTTAAATTACAAAAATTCTAATTTACTAATGATGAGTTCGGGAAACTATGCAGGATTCGATTTACCGGAACTTGCTGCTTCTTTAACCAGATAATTTATCGAAACTAACGCTTCATTTTGATGAAAAGCATCGGAGAAAATATTAAATCGAGTAGGGTAGCCCTTGGTTTAAGTCAGGCCGCTGCCGCGAAGTTATTAAATATTTCTACCCCGGCGTTTTGTAAAATCGAAACCGGACAAACAGATTTAAACCTATCCCGTTTGCTGCAAATAGCGAAAACTTTTAAAGTTTCGGCAGGTGAGCTTTTGGGCGAAACTGTTGTTGAAACGAACGGAGATAACATAAACAGCTTGAAACAAGAACTTGTAGAAAAAGAGGAAGAGCTCAACAAGCTTAGGAAAAAGGTTATCGATTTATACGATAAATTGGGGATGTAGACCTAAAACGATAAAAGCAGGCAGCCAGGCTAGAAGACCAGGCCAGCGCTTTGAAACGAAAAGGAAAAATGAGTTAAGATTTCTTTCGGCCAGTTTTAATTTCTTTCCATTTATTCAGCACTCTGGCTTTTTTTTCTCAAAATATTTTTCAATGGTTAAAATACCTTTCGCATAGTTAAGTGCTTCTTGCCAAATGTTGCGCCGGTAGCTTTGTGAATGGCAATCATTTGATCATTAAAATCACCAACCCAACTCAATTCCAATTCTTTATACTGATTTTTTGGAAGCACATATTCTCCCAAACGGATAAATAATACCGATTCCAGACCATGTTTTTGAAACTTTGGTTTCGTACCCATAACAATTGCCCGCATTCTGCTAACACCAACCCAGCGGCGGTAGGCAAATTTTAATTTTTCAATTAAGCCGAGTTTTCCATCAAAGCCTTTAATCATTTGGTTTGCATCAGGTATCAGCACTACAAACGATGCCGGTTCGCCATTGAAGTATGCAAACTGAATCAAATGTTCATCCATTATCGGCGCCATGCTCTTGAAGCTTTCTTCCAAAGTTTCCCTTTTTATCGGTACGAAGTTTTCAAAATCCTGCCAGCCATCGTTATATATTTCCATCAAATCGGAAATGTACTTCGCCGAATTGGCCTTACTAAAATATTCGAAAGTGTAACCGGGTTTATTTCTTACCCAATTGGCTATTTTCGTAAATCTTTCAGGAAAAGGAATCGTTAAATTGATGTGGTTAGTTAATTGTTCGTATTCGGTTGTAAATCCGTAGTTGTCAAAGAATTTTTTGTAATAAGGAAAGTTATAATTCATACCGAAAGACGGCGGCGTAAAGCCTTCAACCAACAATCCCCAAAAGCTATCGTTCTCACCGAAATTAATGGGGCCGTCCATCGCTTTCATGCCATTTTCAGCAAGCCATTGTCTGGCGGTATCAAATAACAGAAATGCTGCCTTTTCATCATCTATGCATTCGAAAAAACCCATACCACCCGTTGGCTGCTCGTAATTAAATGCCTTTTTATCATTTATAAAAGCAGCAACCCTTCCAATTAATTTCCCTTCACTATTTTTCAGGACCCAACGCGTACACTTTCCATGTGTGAAGAAACTGTTCTTTTTTGGGTCAAATACATTTTCAACTTCAGAATCTAAAGGGCAAATCCAGTTTTTGTCGCTTTTGTAAAGAATTTTTGGGGTTTGTAGGAAATCGTTTTTTAATGATATGTTGTTTACCTGTATAATTTGCATGGGCAGATTTTAAATTAAAAAAGCATCCAACCAAAGTTGAATGCTTTTTCAAATATATAGTTTTTATAAATTAATAATCATCTTCGTCATCATCAAAATTATCGAAATTATCGAGGTCATCAAGCGGCATGTCAAAGTCGTCGTCATCATCATCCTGGGTTTTTTTGGCAGGTTTCAAATCTGCATCATCTTCAAAATCGTCATTATCTTCTACCTCTTTTTTAGTAGTCGGTTTTGTCGGGGATTTCTTTGGAGTTTTCATGCCACAAAAATAAAAATTGCTTTTATAGTTTAAAAATACGAAAAAACTTTTTTTAATAACAAACTGGTTCTAAACAATTTAAAATTAACTATTCGGTATTTTCGCCAATTGTATTCTCTGCCCTGGTTATGTCTTTTAACTGCGGTAGCTGCGATAAATTGTTTAAGCCAAAGTAGTCCATAAATAAACTACTGGTTGTGTAAAGGATGGGTCTGCCTGGCGTTTCCGCTTTGCCTTCTATACTTATCAATTCTTTTTCTAACAAGCGTTGTACCGAGTAGTCGGAGTTTACGCCACGAATTTGCTCTATTTCCAGTTTTGTAATGGGTTGCCGGTAAGCGATTATGGCGAGTGTTTCCATAGCAGCCTGACTAAGTTTTTTCTTAGATCTATGTAACTGAAGTTGATTTACCGTTTGATGATATTCTTTTTTAGTTAAAAATTGATAACCGTTATTTAAACTAACCAGTTCTATCGCGAATGTTTTTTCGCTATACTTATTTTGAATAATAGCAAGGCTTTCCTGCACCTGTGTATCAGTTATTTCCGTCTCCAATACCGAATTTAAGGCTAAGATAATCTCCTGTAAACTAATACTTTGAACAGAGGAAAAGATGAGCGCTTCGATATGGTTGGTAACATTAGTTTGTGGCATAAACAAAAATAAAATTTTTGGGCAAAAAAAAGCGGTCTCGCTTTTTAAAAAACAAGACCGCTTTCAACACACAAATGAAACCTGAATTAAGATATAGTTTTAGGTTAGGTTATTAAATATCTATATCAATTCTATAAGAACGTTTTGATAAACACTATCGTTTATTTCTAATACAAGTTTAAGGCTAAACTTCATGCAACGTAATTTCTATTTAGTAAGTGGTATTAATAATTGAGTAAACGGTAAAGTCGTCATTTTAACGGTATAGAAATTAATACAGTAGTACCATTTCCTACATTTTGACGCACATCTAACTGTATAGGTTTTGCTTCAATTTGTCCAAGCAAATTTAACCTTTCACGTGTTAGCTGCATTCCTTTGCTAATGTGCTTGTCTTTTTTGTTTTTTAATGAGTTTTCAATTCCTACACCATCATCAATTATTTCGATTTTCAGGTAATGGTCATCCTGAGAAGTGATGTTAATTTGAATTTCACCACCGGTTTCTTTGGGCATTATGCCATGCCAAATCGCATTTTCTACATAAGGCTGCAACAGCATCGATGGGATTAGGGTTTCATCCTTGTCAATGTCATCGCCAACATTTATTTTGTAGTGAAGTTTATCGCCAAAACGGTTTTTTTCCAGCTTTAGGTAAAGGTTCAGGTAATCCAGTTCTTCCTCAATAGAGATATAGCTTTTTGTACATATCTCCAGGTTTTTGCGTATCAACCTCGCGAAACCGGTTAAAACTTTATTTGCAGACGTGGTATTTTGTGTATTTATATAATGCTGAATCGAATTCATTACATTAAAAACAAAATGGGGGTTCATCATTGCCTGCAAAGCTTGTTGCTCAAGCATTAATATTCTGTTTTTAAGCAGTAATTGTTCTTGTTCTTTATCCTTTTGTCTTCGCGTGATGTAGACGGCTAGCTTGTAAAAAACGTAGCCTACCAATAAGATTAAAATAGAAAGGAACCACAAGCTTTGCCAGAAATGTTTTTTTATTGTAAATGATATTTTTGCAGCTGGTCCCCAGTCGTTGTTCTGACTTTTAGCACTCACTTCAAATATATAATCGCCAGCTTGCAACGCAGAAAAATCCAGCCGGCGGGTTCTTGTTTCCAGCCAAACAGAGTTCTCATTCAGGCGATACCTGTAGGTAATGTCACTTGTCGTAAAATCGACGGCGCCGAAGGTGAAAAGCACCGTATTATTGCCACTTTCAAAGGTAAAGTTATCCTGATTTAGCGGCAATCGTTCTCCATCTTTAATGATTGAGGTAATGTAGACTTTGGGCTGGCTTTTTATTCTGTTTTTATTATTGTAATTGAAGAGAATCAATCCTTTATTGGTGGCGAAATAGGCCGTGCTGTCATCGATATAAAGGTTATTTACATCTTCTGTAAGTAAATCTTTTCCGTAGTCGAAATTTATAACCTCGGCTTTATTTGCGTAGTTAGAAATTTTGTTAACGCCCTTGTTTGTTAAAACCCAAATTTCATTGTTCTTGATAAAAAGCTTTGTGCAAATATCATTTGTTAAGCCATTTTTTTGAGTTATTTGCTTTTCTATCTTTCCGTTTTTGTAAAAAAGAATTCCATAACCGTCGGTTGCTAAGATTAAGCTTCCATCTGGCAGCTGCTGGATGTCGTTTATACGTTTGGTTAACAACTGGTTATTTTTAAAATGTTGAATTAACTTGCCATTTAAAAATTGCGACAGCCCATCGACATTAGAAAACCATAAAGCGCCTTGTTTATCATAAAAGGCATGGTATGACCTATCTTTAAAAAAATCCTCTTTTTCCCGGTATTTTAGCGAATTAAATTCAAGTTTGTTTGTCCGGTCTGCAAGGAAAACAACGCCAGATGATAGTGCAAGTGCCAACCGATTGTTGGTTTCACTTAAACTAAAGTGCTTAATAACGAACATCGAGTTATTTGTTTCTTTAAGGTATTTTACATCATCTTTAGATTGATAAATATCTTTAAAAACGCCTAATCCGTAGTCGGAAGAAAAATAAACGGACTCATTTTTTTTATCGTAAACAATCTGTTTTATTGTTTTATATTTTTTGTAATCGTCCAGGCCAACTTCATCTATCTGGTAATTTTTTATGTTTAGGATATCGATAACAGCGTCGTCTGTTCCCAACCACAACCTGTTCCTGCCATCTTTGGTTATGCTTTTAATTACATTACTGCTCAAACCCGATTCTGCATCAATTATTGATAGCCTTGAATTGATGTTGGGTAGCATATATATACCCTGATTCGTGGCAAACCACATATTGTTGCTATTATCTTTAACAGATTGGTTTACGGAAATGCCCTGTAAATACATAACCGTTTTTCCGCTCGGGTTCATTACAAGGGCACCATTGTTACTGGCTAACCAAACTTCTCTATTAATATCGTCGTAATAAAAATAGCCCGCCATGTTTTTTAAAAGGTTATCGGGGATGGCGATAATGCTTGTAATCTTGTTTCTTTGATAGCGTTTCAGGCCCTGCTCGTCCAGATAGTAAAGCGATCCGCTGGGCAGGTTACAGGCGGTCATATACGATAGTGGGTTAACCTTATTATCTGTTACCGTAAATGTCTTACCATTATACTTCTGTCGGCTTAAATCGCTGTATGCGTAGATGTTACCGAATTCATCTTCATGTAGAAACGCATTCGTAAATTGCGTATTGATGCCTGGCGAGACAAACTTTTTAACGGATTTTCCATCCCAAAGGATAATTAAATTTGAATTAGTGCCCAGCCAGATTCTTCCCTTTTTATCTTCGAGGAAGGAAACGATTACTGTATTTGAATTTAGCGCTTTTAAAACCTTGTCGTTATTTCGATTGTAAAACTTACCGTCTTTGAGGTAACTTAACTGTCCGTTTAGGGCTAAAAACCATAATCTGCCTTCTCTATCTTCTTTAATTTGAAGAATTTGGGTGTCTGGTAAACCATCTTCAATATTAAAATTTTGAAAATTGGTACCGTCAAAGCGGCTCAGTCCGGCGTCAGTTGCAATCCAGATAAACCCTTTCTTATCTTGTAAAATAAAATAACAGTTGTTGCTTGCCAAGCCATTTTTGGAAGTATAATGTGGTAGGTAGGTGGTTTGAGCCTGAGCGTTTTTTGATAAGCCAGCCAGAATTAATAGCATGAGCATTGCCTGAAAGCAAACCGCCTTTGTTAGGCGAAAACACCTTGTATACGCCGTACTTAAACTATAAATGCAAGTCTTAATGCTCACTATTCGATTTTGTAAAAAGTTTTATTTTCTCATAAAAATCACTGGCTCTCCTTCGTGATACGTTAATGCTTTCGCCATTTTTTAGCAATGCTTGTAAACCGTTTTTAGAATTGTATTCCCGTAGATGATTGAGGTTTATAATACTCGACTTATGGATGCGAACAAACTGCTCCGAAGGTAAAACTTCTTCAAATTCGCGAAGCACTTTCGAAACCGTAATTTTCTCATGATTACTTAAATGAAACACCGAGTAATTGCTGTCCGCTTCGATATAAATAATATCGTCAACATCAACCATCTTAAAACCCTGGCCGTAAGGCAACGTTAGCTTACGAATTTCTGCCCGGCTGCTGAGGCTTGTTGCAAGATTTTTTATGCGTTCATCGGCTCGGTTAATGGTGCTATGTAAGCGGGTAAACTCCAAAACTTTATCCACCGCAGTTTTTAATTCGTCGATGTCTATCGGTTTCAAAAGGTAATCAAGGGCATTGGCTTTTATTGCTTTTAATGCATATTGATCATATGCTGTAGTAAAAATAACAGCAGCATTGTGTTGTTGGGCATCGGGGATGAGTTCAAATCCGTTTCCACCCGGCATGGCAATATCCAGAAATATAAGGTTGATAGGGTGGTGGGCCAGAATATCTTTAGCTTCTGCAACAGAACGGGCAATTCCGGTAATTTCTACCTGAGGACAGTTCTGCTGGAGCAAAAAAAATAATGAAGATCTCGCAAACTCCTCATCATCAACAATAATAGCTTTTAGTGTAATCATGGCAAAGGGTTTGTGAATGTATTAAAAACGAGTTGTAAAAAAAAATGCAAAAGCAAAAAACCGCTCATTCGATTGTCACGTATATATCAGCAAAACCGAGATTTAAAAATCCCTAAACGTAAAAAATATGAAAAACAATGAACTAAAAATTAAAGATGAACTTCAAACAGAAAGTTTATTTAATGGTAGTTTAGGCCGCAGGTCTTTTCTTCAGTTTGCTGGCGCAAGTGCTGCCGGAATGGCGTTAATTGCTGCCGGTTGTAAAAAAGACCGTGGTTACCCAACAACAGCTGGTGCAACTTTAGATTTTAAAGATGATTTTGGCGTATTAAATTATGCTTATGCTTTAGAGCAATTAGAGGCTGCATTTTATGTGAAAGTTGCTTCTGCTCCACCAGCATCGTTTACTACAGCACAAAAAGCTTATTTCCAAGACATTCAGTTTCATGAGATTGCACACAGAGAATTCTTTAAAAACGCATTGAGCACTGCTGCAATCGGAAGTTTAGAAGTTGATTTTTCTTCAATTGATTTTACAAGTGCAACAAGTGTTTTAGGTGCAGCAATGGCTTTCGAAGATTTAGGTGTTGCAGCTTACAATGGTGCAGGTGTACGTATTAAAACTGATGCTTATTTAGTTTTAGCCGGTAAAATTGTTTCAGTAGAAGCACGTCATGCTGCTTACATCAGAGACATTATTTCAAATGGATCATTTGCCGATTTAACAAGCCTAACTGCTTTAGGTGCAAATAATGCTGGCGGTTTAGACGGCGCATTAACACCAGATAAAGTATTGGCAATTGCTGGTAAATACATCAAAACAAAAATTAACGTAATTAATCTTTAATCTTAATCTCCTGAAATCATGAATATCGTAAATATATTAGAAGAAATTGAAAAAGTTGACGGCGAAATCTATGAAAGATTAAGTCCGAGAAGATCTGCAATGAAAGATTTTTACTCAATGGGTAAAAAAATCGCTTTCGCAGCAGCACCATTAGCATTGGGTTCAATGTTTACAAAAGCTTATGGCCAAACTTTGCCAACAGCAGTTGTTGGTACATTAAACTTCGCATTAGCATTAGAATATTTAGAGTACAACTTTTATAATCACGCTTTAGTAGCTGCTCCAGGTTTAATCCCTGCAGGTGCTCCAACAGCCGCAATTACAACAATCCGCGACCACGAAATGGCTCACGTAAATTTGTTAAAAGGTGCTTTGGGTAGTTCTGCAAGAGCTGAGATCACATATGCAATGACGGATTTTACAGCTGGTGGTACCTTCCCAACAGTTTATTCAGACTACGTAACTTTCTTAAAAGTTGCTTGTGGATTTGAAGATACAGGCGTTAGAGCATACAAAGGTCAGGCTACTGTGTTAAAAGGTTTGTCAGTTTTAACTACTGCTTTGCAAATTCACTCTGTAGAGGCTCGTCACGCTTCGCACATCCGTCAAATGCTTGCTGCAAACGGTGCAACAATTAAACCATGGATTACTGGTTCGGCAACTGTATCAAACGACACAGGTGTTGCAGCAGTTGATGCTGTTTACGCAGGCGAGAACCTTGACGTTCAGGCTGGTGTAACCATTACAGGTATTAATGGCCAAACTGGGGTAACAAGAGCTGCTGCGGTAGAATGTTTTGATGAGCCGTTAGACACTGCAAGTGTTGTAACCATCGCAAACTTATTCCTAAAAGCAGGAAACAAATTGTAAAAAAATCCAACATTTTTTAAGTAAATGTTTAGTTTAAGGTAGGGAAGCAGAACTTAGGTTTTGTTTCCCTTTTTTATGGGCATTGCGTCCGCAGGAATTTCGGAATTAAAATTATAAGTAATTACGATTTACCTATTCTTATACTTTTGAAGAAAAGATTTTTAGTCATTACACTTTTACCATCCGGCAGCACGCAGGTAAAGCTATAGGCAGTACCATCGATAAAAATTGCGATAAAATAGACCTTTGATTTATCTAGTTCACTTTTGCCCTCAATTTGGTAAGAAACTTTTCCGGTTAAATCTGATATAGAAACGGGGCCAAAATTGTAGTTTGGCATTGAAGGTTTAAAGCCTTCTAAAAAATCTTTCGCAAAATCCTGTTCAACTACAACGCTATCGAATGTTGCTATATCAAAATTGATGGCTTTGGCAATCTCAGACACGCTAGCGGCAAAAACAACGCCCGTACTGTCTTTACAACCATACGAACGGCCAGCACCTTTACCTGGCATTTTTGGAAATGCAACACTTATGCTGTCGCCTAATTTAACTCTGTACCAACTGGTTTGTGCCTTTAAGTTTAATGAAACTGAAACCAGCAATAGCAGGCAAAAACAATATTTGTGCATAATTAATAGGTAATTACCTGCTCTTCGAGATGTTCAGGCAAATCGCGGTAATTGTATTTTTGCCCACGAAGCTGTGGCTCAAAACCAGCTGCTTTAATAGATTGCTGAATTCCATTGGCCGTAAATCTATGTGGTGCTCCTGCTGCAGAAACGACATTTTCTTCAATCATGATAGAGCCAAAATCATTCGCCCCGGCGTGTAAACACAATTGTGCGGTAGCTTTACCAACCGTTAGCCAACTTGCCTGTATGTTTTTGATGTTAGGCAACATAATTCGGCTAAGGGCAATCATGCGGATATATTCGTCAGCTGTAACATTGTTGCTTATTCCTCTCAATCTTTTCAGTAATGTTCCGTCATCCTGAAAAGGCCAGGGAATAAAAGCCAAAAATCCGTTTGCATCAGCCGGTTTTTCGCTCTGCACCTGGCGAATCCAAACCAAATGTTCAAAACGTTCTTCAATGGTTTCAACGTGGCCGAACATCATTGTTGCCGAAGTGGTAATATCCAGTTGATGGCAAGCCCTCATCACATCAAGCCATTCTTGTCCGCCACATTTCCCTTTAGAAATTAATCGCCTTACACGGTCATTTAAAATTTCGGCGCCCGCACCCGGCAACGAATCCATTCCTGCTTCCTTCAACACTTTTAAAACTTCTGTGTGCGAGATGCCTTCGAGCTTGGCCACGTGGGCAATTTCGGGAGGACCCAAAGCATGGAGTTTTAAGTCAGGATACAATTCTTTCAGCTTTTTAAACAAATCAGCATAAAAAGAGAGGCCTAAATCTGGGTGGTGGCCACCTTGTAATAAAAGTTGGTCGCCTCCTAAACGAAAGGTTTCTTCAATTTTAACCTTGTATGTTTCAATATCAGTTATATAGCTTTCATCGTGACCGGGGCGGCGAAAGAAGTTGCAGAATTTACAGTTTGCAATGCACACATTTGTCGTATTTACATTTCTATCAATCTGCCAGGTAACCTTTCCACTCGGAACCTGAATTTTTCTAAGCTCGTTGGCTACAAACATTAGAAATGCCGTATCGGCATTGTGATAAAGATGCACACCTTCTTCAAGTGTTAAGAAATCGAAATGTAATGCCCGCTGCAGTAAATCGGCTGTATTCATACCACAAAGATAATTAAAACTCGTCAGTCGCGGGCGCATACTCGTCAGGCTTTAGTAAATACAATGTTAAAAAAGCGTTAAACTTTAAAAAATTTAATTGTGTTACAGCGCTTACAATTTTCATCGTCCTTTTTACCTTAAAATTCTATCTTTACAATCCTAAAAATAGATAATGGTAGATTTTAATCGCTTTACACTAGCCAATGGTTTAAAAGTTTTGGTGCATGAAGATGCCACCACGCCAATGGCAGTTTTAAATATATTATACGATGTTGGTGCCCGCGATGAGGACCCCGAAAAAACAGGATTTGCCCACCTTTTCGAGCATTTAATGTTTGGTGGCTCTGTAAATGTTCCAAATTATGATGAGCCGCTACAGCGTGTTGGAGGAGAAAATAATGCTTTTACAAGTAACGATATCACAAATTACTACATCACCCTTCCGGCAGAAAACATAGAAACTGCTTTTTGGTTGGAGAGCGACAGGATGTTGAATCTGGCTTTTTCTGAAAAGAGTTTAGAAACGCAGATTAATGTAGTTAGCGAGGAGTTTAAACAACGCTATCTCAATCAGCCATATGGCGATATCTGGCTTAAATTACGACCATTAGCTTACAAAAAGCACTCGTACCGTTGGGCAACAATAGGTAAGGAGCTTTCGCACATTGAAGAGGCAAAAATGAGCGATGTTAAGGCGTTTTTTGCTAAACACTATAATCCGCAAAACGCAATTTTGGTTGTAGGCGGAAATGTAAAAACAGAAGATGTAAAAAAGCTAGCGCAAAAATGGTTTGAACCCATTCCAGCGGGAGAAAAATATAACCGAAACTTACCACAGGAAGAGCAACAAACCGAAGCCAGGTTTGAAACCGTTAAAGCAAAGGTGCCACTTAATGCAATTTATGTTGCCTTCAAAATGCCGGGAAGAATGAGCCGGGATTATTACGCTTTCGATTTATTGTCTGATATCCTTTCTGGTGGAAAATCATCCAGGCTACATAATAGCCTGCTCAAGGAACAACAGCTTTTCAGCGATATTAACGCCTACATTTCAAGTAGTTTAGACCCAGGTTTGTTTATAGTTGAAGGAAAACTTGTTGAAGGGGTTTCGATGGAAAGGGCGGAAGCCGCAATTTGGGCAGAGCTGGAAAAAATAAAAAATGAAACTATTGAGGCGAAGGAATTAACCAAAGTAAAAAACAAAGTAGAATCCGTTTTAGTGTTTTCTGAAATGAGTTTGCTGGATAAGGCAATGAATTTGGCTTACTACGAACTGCTTGGCGACGCCGATATTTTAAACCAGGAAGCATCAAAATATCTGAAAGTGGATGCGGAAGACATCAGCAGGATATCCAAAGAAACTTTCGATAAAAATTCATCATCAACACTATATTATTTAACCGAAGAAAATGCTTAATCGTACTCAGGCACCTGATTTTAAACAGGTATCGACCATTAATTTTATAAAACCTACAAAATCTGAGTTAACGAACGGCATCCCTGTTTTTACCATTTATTCTGGCGAACAGGATTTGGTTCGGATCGAATTTTTATTTGATAATGTTAACTGGAATATTGAGAAACCTTTACAGGCCATCGCCGTTAACGCCTTGCTAAATAATGGTACAAATAAACTTTCTGCCAAAGAAATTGCCGAAAATATCGATTTTTACGGTGCATTTTTTCAAACAGAATACGGCCAGGACCAGTCTACGGTAACGCTTTACTCGTTAAATAAGCATTTGGCTTCGGTTTTGCCAATTGTAAAAGATGTACTTTCAAACAGCCAGTTTCCGCAGAGAGAGATTGATATTTACATTCAGAACCAAAAGCAGAAATTACAGGTTAACTTACAGAAAAACGACGTTTTAGCCCGCAAGGATTTCTCGAATGCTCTTTTTGGTGATACGGCTTATGGTGTAGATATTCAGTTAAAACATTACGATGCCGTAAAACGTGATGACCTTATCGAATATTTCAAAGCTGCGTATGCACCAAATAATTGCACAATTGTGGTGGCAGGAAAGTTTGATGACGATAGCTTTTCGTTGCTTAACGAACAATTTGGCAAGGATTGGCAACCAAGCAATGCGGTTAAAAATAAATTCGAATTCAGCATTTCAGGAAAGAATGACGTTTACAAAGAGAAACCCGATTCTTTACAGTCTGCAATACGAATTGGCCAACTTGCAATTAATCGCAAACACGAAGATTTTCCGGGACTTCAAATTTTAAATTGCGTATTAGGCGGCTATTTCGGTTCTCGTTTAATGAATAACATTCGCGAAGATAAAGGCTACACCTATGGCATTGGTTCTGGCATCGTATCATTAAAAAATGCAGGGTATTTATTTATTGCAACAGAGGTTGGCGCCGATGTTTGCAAGGCAGCGTTAACGGAAATTTACAAAGAGGTAGAACTGCTTAAAAGTGAACTTGTTGAAAATGAAGAGCTTGAACTGGTCAGGAATTACATGTTAGGCTCTATGCTGGGCAGTTTGGAGAATGTTTTTTCGCATGCCGATAAATTCAAAAACATTTACTTTTCAGGATTGGACTATGAATATTACGAACGCTATATAGAAAAGGTTAAAACGGTTACATCCGTTGAAATTAAGGATTTGGCTAACAAATATTTAACTGTTGAAACCTTTTCAGAGGTTGTAGTGGGGAAGAAGTAGTAACATTTGATAACTCAAACCTTGAAGGACAGCGAATTTTTTGTTATCCTTTAAGGTTTGTCAGCTAAGCTCAATATTTAAGCGATTTTGGGTTTTCACTTTTATTTTCCTGGATTTTTTGTATCTTTGCCTGGCAAATAATAAATCCTAATTTATTTGCTATGCAACTCGACTCCACAAAATTTATTGCTACAGGTTTAACTTATGACGACGTACTTTTAGTACCCGCATATTCAGAAATTCTGCCTCGTGATGTAAATACAGCCACTTTCTTAACAAAAAAAATCAAGCTTAACGTTCCGTTGATTTCGGCCGCCATGGATACGGTAACCGAAGCTGAACTTGCCATCGCCATAGCACAAAATGGTGGAATTGGTATGTTGCATAAAAACATGACTATCGACAGACAGGCGGAAGAAGTTCGTAAAGTAAAGCGTTCAGAAAGTGGAATGATTCAAGATCCGGTAACTTTATTAGAAACAGCAGTTGTTGCCGATGCTTTCAAAATAATGAAAGAGCACAAAATTGGTGGTATTCCTGTGGTAAGCAGCGACAATAAGCTGGTTGGTATTATCACAAACCGCGATTTACGTTTTCAAAAAAACATGGCTCGCCCAATTGCGGAAGTGATGACCAAAGAAAACCTGATTACTGCGCCGGAAGGTACTAACTTAATCCAAGCCGAAGAAATTCTTCAGAATCATAAAATCGAAAAATTGCCTGTGGTTTCTAAAGATGGTTTTTTGAGTGGATTAATCACCTTTAAAGATATATCGAAAGTTAAAAATTATCCGGTTGCCTGTAAAGATGAGCGTGGCCGCTTACGCGTTGGTGCAGCGGTTGGCGTAACTGCTGATACCCTACAGCGGGTTGATGCCCTGGTTAATGCAGGTGTTGACGTAATTACCATTGATACCGCTCACGGACACTCAAAAGGTGTGGTAGATAAATTGAAAGAAGTTAAAGCAAAATATCCGGATTTACAGGTTATCGTTGGTAACATTGCAACCGGCGCAGCCGCTAAATTTTTGGCCGATGCTGGTGCTGATGCTGTTAAAGTGGGTATTGGTCCGGGTTCAATTTGTACAACAAGAATTATCGCAGGCGTTGGCGTTCCGCAGTTATATGCAGTTTACGAATGTGCCAAAGCCTTAAAGGGCACGGGTGTACCTGTTATTGCCGATGGCGGTATTAAACATACCGGAGACATTGCAAAAGCAATTGCATCTGGAGCCAGCACCGTAATGGCCGGTTCATTGTTCGCCGGTGTGGAAGAGTCGCCGGGCGAAACCATTATTTACGAAGGACGTAAATTTAAATCTTACCGCGGTATGGGCTCTATCGAAGCAATGGAGCAAGGTTCTAAAGATCGTTATTTCCAGGATGTAGAAGATGATATTAAAAAATTAGTACCTGAAGGAATTGTTGGCCGAGTACCGTTTAAAGGAACATTAGCAGAAGTGATGTACCAATACATTGGCGGTTTGCGTGCTAGCATGGGTTACTGTGGTGCAGCAAGCATCGAAGCTTTACAAGAAGCCCAGTTTGTTCAAATTACAGCAGCAGGTATGCGTGAAAGTCATCCCCATGATATTACAATAACCAAAGAAGCTCCAAATTACACCAGGTAAGCTGAGCAGTTAAAGGATAAATAAGATTCTTGACGTTGCGGATCATATCAAATGTGGTCCATGAATACAAATCATAAATAATATAGCAGGGCTTCGTTTTCGATTGCCCTGCTTTTTTTTGTAGGAATAATTCCCTTTTCCTAAGGTGTTTCACTTTAAAAATCAGCTATTTATTGCGTCCAATAAATGTCTTAGTTTACTGATTTAAATATTTAACAAAATAAAATTTGGCAAATACATTTTTTTAATATATTTGTCGACTAAATCCATAGGCTTTATATATTTTAAAATTGAAAATGATATCAAATCTGGCATTTTGCCGGCCTGGTTACATTGACAATGCTTAAAAATAGAAGATTCGATGCGTTATTAAATTTAAACACACTTACATAAGACATGAAAAAACCTTTACTACTTTTAATATTTCTAAATTTCATAGCTGTTTCGGTATTTGCCCAAAACACGGTTACCGGCGTTGTAAAAGGGGCAAATAATATATCAATACCCGGCGCAACAATAACTGTTAGGGGTACAAATATTACCGCCGTCAGTGATGCTGCCGGTAGTTTTACAATAGATGCCAGGCAACAGCCACCATTCTACATTCGCGTAAGTTATGTGGGCTATAAACCGCAGGATTTTCAGATTTTAAAGTTACAGGAAACGCCTCTCGAACTCACTTTAGTTGAGGATACCCAACTCGATGAGATTGTTGTAACTTCAAGAAGGCGCTCTGAGGTGTTGCAGGATGTGCCAATCCCAATTACAGTAATCGGTGGCCAGGCTGCAGAGAATGCTGGTGCTTTCAATGTTAATCGTTTAAAAGAACTGGTTCCCTCTGTTCAGCTATATGCCTCGAATGCCAGAAATACAACGCTGAATATTCGTGGTTTGGGTTCAACTTTTGGCTTAACAAATGACGGGATAGACCCAGGTGTTGGCTTTTATGTTGATGGCGTTTACCACGCCCGCCCGGCTGCAACCTCAACCGACTTTCTTGATATCGAACGAATTGAGGTAATTCGTGGACCGCAGGGAACTTTGTTCGGTAAAAACACCACTGCGGGTGCATTTAACATCACTACAACCAAACCCACTCAAACGCCAACCGCAAAGGCAGAAATGAGTGTAGGTAACTATAATTTTCTTCAGGCAAAAGCTTCTGTTTCCGGAGGACTCGCAAAAAATCTCGCGGCTAAAATTTCCTTATCGGGTACGCAACGCGATGGCACAATCTGGAATACGAGAGAAGAACGTAAATACAGCGGGCAAAACAATCTTGGATTTAAAGGGCAGTTGTACTATACTCCATCAGATAGGTTGCAGATTTTGTTAAGCGGCGATGTTAGTGTTCAACATCCGGCAGGTTATCCATTGGTAATTGCTGGCGTTACTCAAACTGAAAGAAGTGCTTACCGCCAGTACGCAACCATCGTTTCCGCTCTCGGCTACCAGCAACCAAAAATCGATCCTTTCGCCAGGGAAATTAATACCAACACGCCCTGGAGGCATAACCAATCTATCGGTGGCGTTTCTGTAAACGTAGATTATAAAATCGGTAACGGTACCTTAACTTCTACAACGGCCTGGAGATTTTGGAACTGGGACCCAACCAACGACCGGGATTTTTCCGAGCTGGCCGCATTAACAAAATCGCAGGGTAACTCCCGCCACGATCAATACTCGCAGGAAATAAGGTATGCGGGTAATATTACTGAAAAATTAAGCGGGGTAATCGGCGTTTTCGCATTGGGGCAGAACTTAAAAGGTCTGGATCAAACCGAAGAAGTTGGCAAAGACCAATGGCGCTTTGTGCAAACGAGCGCAACCGGAAGTCAGGCCTTATATGCAACACCAGGCTTGTTAGATGGTTATGGTATTAAAACCAACTCTACCATTAAATCGCTAAGTGCAGCCGTTTTCGGTCAGGTAGATTGGGAAGTGGTTAAAAACCTTCACGTTTTGCCTGGCTTACGCTACACCTACGATAAAAAAGATGTAGACTATAACCGAAATACCTATGGAGGTTTGCAAACAACCGACGCCGCTTTACTGGCTTTAAAGGCTGCAGTGTACAGCAACCAACAATTTAATACGAGCACCAACAACAATAATCTTTCCGGAAACTTTACAGTTTCCTACCGCCCAACGCCAAGGTTAAATGCTTATGCAACCTTTTCAACCGCCTACAAACCCGTTGGCGTTAACGTTGGTGGTTTGCCAACAACTTCAACAGGCGCTGCCGATTTATCACTTGCGGTGGTTAAACCTGAATACGTAGAGCACTACGAATTAGGCGTTAAAACCAAGCCTTTTAAAGGCGCAATTTTAAATGTTACTGCTTTTAACACCGATATTGATGACTATCAAACCAACGTTCAATCTCCACAGCTCGGTGTAAACCGTGGCTATCTCGCAAATGCGGAACAAGTAAATGTGAAAGGGTTAGAAATCGATGGAACTTATCAATTGGAAAGATTCTTAAGTTTGAACGCCGCATTATCATATTTGGATGGCAAATATGTGAAATTTACCAACGCACCACTTCCTTTAGAAGAAACTGGTCATACGGAACTGATAAATGGGGTTGCCACCCAAGTTGCTTTCAAAGATGCATCGGGCGGCAGATTGCCCGGCATTTCTAAATGGAACGTTTCCGGGGGTGCGGAGCTAAGCACAGCAGGAAATTTGGCCACAAAATCAGGCCGGTATTTTATTGCTGGCGATGCAAGTTACCGTTCAGATTATTCCTCCAACGCAACGCCATCCGCTGTTTTAAACGTAGCAGGGTATTCATTATTTAATGCCAGATTGGGCTTCAGATCGGAGAAATTCTCTGCATTTATCTGGAGTAGAAACATAGGCAATAAAAATTACTACGAACAATTGCAGGCAGCTGCAGGTAACTCAGGCCTATATGCAGGCGTTCTTGGCGACCCTAGAACTTTTGGCGCTACTTTAAGGTTTTCGTTTTAATACAGCAATCTTTTCTCTCTTTTATATTTGGTTAAAAAGCGTCGGGTTATTCCGGCGCTTTTTTTTGGAGACCAGGTTTCTACACTTTTCGGTTGCGGTACGCCTGCTGTTCGTTCAATCTTTTTTGCGATTCTGTTGTGCGCATGAACCGGTGATTCGGCTCTGCTCAGTGTTTTGTTTTTAAGCTATTTCGTAAAGCATTCCGACAGCAAATCAATGTAGCTGGCAACAAAAAAGGATTTCACTTCCATCAGGTCTATAATCGGAAGTCAGTAATTCTTTTGCCAGCTAAATGGTAAAGCCTTTTAGTTTCAAAATTGTTAATTGCTAAAGCGAACCATAACGTTAACGTCACTTAAACTGTAAAAATAAACTATCGTTAACGCAATTGAGACATTTAAAATCTGAAACATTTTAGGCCTTGTGCAGAATTAAAATTTACAGAAAGCCGATAAAGTCTTAACTTCGGTAAATTTTTAATCTAAATGAATAAGCTTAAATCTGTTTGCGTGTACTGTGGCTCTAATTTTAATGGCGACTTACAATTGCGCAAGGCGATAAAAGAACTGGCAGAAACACTTGTAAAACAAGAAATAAAATTGGTTTATGGCGGTGGAAGTGTTGGCGTAATGGGTGTTTTGGCGAATGATGTTTTAGAACTTGGCGGCTCGGTAACTGGCGTTATTCCTCAGTTTCTGGTGGATAAAGAAGTAGGGCATAAGGGCATTTCAGAAATGATTGTAACCGAAAACATGCATCAACGCAAACAAAAAATGGCCGATTTAAGCGATGGTTTTGTTATACTTCCCGGTGGGTTTGGTACACTCGAAGAATTTTTCGAAGTGCTTACCTGGCTGCAATTGGGTTTACATAATAAGCCCATCGGAGTATTAAATGTTAACGGTTTCTACGATCCGCTCTTCGCCCAAATGGAAATCATGGTAAACAACAGATTTTTAAAACCTGCGAACCGCGATTTGGTTTTTAATGAAGCCGATGCCGTAACTTTAATTAATAAAATGGATAATTTCTCGGCTACTCCAGACGAAGTTTGGTTTAAAGAGCGTAATCTAACCTGATGAAAATCTTAATAGCCGGTTAACAACAATCAATTTAGCAATATAACATTCATAAAAAATGCAAATTATTTCTTCTCACGCAGAATTTGAACAACATTTAGGTAAAGAACTTGGTGTATCTTCCTGGCACACCATTACACAAGAGCAAATAAATAAATTTGCCGATGCCACTTTAGACTATCAATGGATTCATACCGATGAGGATAGGGCAAAAAATGAAGGGCCGTTTGGTTCAACCATTGCTCATGGCTATTTAACGCTATCGCTGATTCCTTATTTATGGAAAGAGATCGTTGATATCCAGAATCTTAAAATGGAAATCAATTATGGCATTGATACCCTAAAGTTTGCACAGCCCGTAACGGTAAATAGTAGAATCAGACTGAAAGCAAAACTGGCATCCATTGTAAATTTACGTGGTGTTACTAAAGTACATATGGGTATTGAAATGGAGATTGAGGAACAAAAAAAGCCAGCATTCACCGGCGAAGTCGTTTTTCTATATCATTTTATTACAGCTTAAATACTATCGCCCGTTCGTTAATTATTCTTTTCTGAACTTTTTCTTGATGAAACCGCCAATCGATTCATCTTCCAAATCTTCAAGAGTGCTCAGCTCAAGTTCAAGCGCTTTTGTGCTAATTTGAATTTCAATTAAAGAGATAATCAGCGAAATCATGAAAAATATCAGGCTTAAGGCGAAGAGGATTTCCGCCACTACGTTCCATTCCAGGTAAATAAAAAACATGCAGAATAAACAAAGGCAAAAACTTAAAACGCCGAAAGCCTGCATGTTTTTTATAAGTCTTAACCTGTAGCGCAAGTTTTTAATTTGATTTTGCAGGCCAACGTTTTTCTCGCCTTCTTCATACTTTGCTTTTAAGCTCCTCACCAAAGCAGCAAGTGCTAAAAACCTATTGGTGTAGGCCAGCATTATCAAACTAATTGCCGGGAATAGTAATGCGGGGATATTAACGGTAAGTTCCATTCGTTGCGATTTATCCAAAAATATTATTTTAATCGGATATCTTTTTTGTTAATCGCAAAGTGGGTAAAATTCTTTGCGTACAATTTATGAGTAGATAACTGAGCTGATATTCGCTAACCATACGCTCAATGAGTTTTCATTGAAGATGCACTTAGGTAAATAGCTTAACCTTATTGTTGCCGGGCACCGGTGTCTGTTATCCTTTTGTTTTAGTTAGACCGGTTTCTTGAATTTTGTGATTTTTTCTGTTTCGCTTTGCGCCAAATGCAACGTTAGACCAGAAACCATTTCAGTCTTCTTAGTTTTTATGAAATTAAATTTAAATTGCCTCCATGAATATTGAATTCAACAAAAACGAAGATGTGAACAAGCAGCTGGTTTACGAGCTAAAAACCAAGCTTAAAAAAATCTACGCTGGCGGAGGTGAAAAAAACGCCGCTAAGCAGAAGGAAAAGGGTAAGCTGTTAGCTCGTGAGCGCATCGCTTACCTTATTGATGATGGTTCTGACTTTCTTGAGGTTGGCGCTTTCACAGCCGACGGAATGTACGCTGAACAAGGGGGCTGCCCATCTGCAGGCGTGGTTTGTGGTATTGGATATGTGAGTGGACGGCAGTGTGTTATCGTTGCAAATGATGCCACTGTAAAGGCAGGCGCATGGTTCCCGATGACGGCCAAGAAAAATCTTCGGGCGCAGGAAATTGCTATGGAAAACCGGTTGCCAGTAATTTACCTCGTTGATAGTGCAGGCGTTTATTTGCAAATGCAGGATGAAATTTTTCCGGACAAGGAGCATTTTGGCCGGATGTTTAGAAATAATGCAATGATGTCTTCGGATGGGATTGTTCAAATTTCGGCCATTATGGGTGCTTGTGTTGCGGGCGGGGCATATCTGCCTATAATGAGCGACGAAGCCATGATTGTAGATAAAACAGGCTCGGTATTTTTAGCAGGTTCTTATCTGGTAAAATCGGCGATAGGCGAGGAGGTTGACAACGAAACGCTGGGCGGTGCAACCACACATTGTGAAATTTCTGGTGTAACTGATTATAAACATCCCAATGATGAGGCCTGTCTGGATAGCATCAGGAACATAATGAGCATGCTGGGCGCACCTCAAAATGCAGGTTTTGACAGAATTAAACCATCGAAACCAAAAGAAAAGGAAGAGGAGTTGTATGGTATTATTCCCGAAAACAGAGACAAACAATATGAGATCATGGATATCATCAACCGTTTGGTTGATAATTCTGAATTCGAGGAATATAAACAAGGTTACGGGCAAAGCATTGTTTGCGGTTTAGGCCGTATTGATGGCTGGGCAGTCGGTATTGTAGCCAATCAACGAAAGGTAGTCAAATCGAAAAAAGGCGAAATGCAGTTTGGCGGGGTAATCTATTCTGATAGTGCAGATAAAGCAACTCGTTTTATCATGAACTGCAATCAAAAGAAAATTCCTTTGGTATTTTTACAAGATGTAACAGGTTTCATGGTTGGTAGCCGCTCAGAGCATGGCGGAATTATCAAAGATGGTGCTAAAATGGTAAATGCCGTCGCCAATTCAGTGGTTCCTAAGTTTACGATTGTAATTGGCAATTCTTATGGCGCAGGCAATTATGCCATGTGTGGAAAAGCGTACGACCCACGGTTAATTTATGTTTGGCCAACAGCCAAAATTGCTGTAATGGGCGGTTCACAAGCTGCAAAAACACTGTTACAGATTCAGGAAGCTTCACTCAAAGCTAAAGGCGAAGTTATTACACCAGAAAAGGAAGCTGAAATGCTAAAAGAAATCACAGATAAATACGATAGTCAGACCACGCCTTATTACGCCGCCTCGCGACTTTGGGTGGATGGAATTATCGACCCGCTCGAAACTCGAAAAGTAATTTCAATGGGTATTGAGGCCGCAAATCAATCGCCAATAACTAAGCGCTTTAATGTCGGGATAATTCAAACTTAATGGATTACGAAAGTTTTTAATCATACTTTATGCCTTTGGTTTCATCCTGCTATTTTTGTAATTTGCAGACAAGACGCCGTTTATAGCTTCAAGTTTATAGAATATGAAATATTTAGTGCTTAGCATAATCATAGCTTTTGCTTTTTCTGCATCTGCACAAAAGAAAATTTACCTCGATCAGCGTAATTTTGTCACCGATTCTTCATCGGCAAAAACATATGCTATAATTTTTCCCAAGGTTGCCGATGATAGCCTTTATAGGGTGAAGCAGTATAGTTTGTCTGGGCAAATTATTGTTGATGGAACTTTCCGCGATGAGGCATTAACAATTGCAAATGGATTCTTTAAGAATTATAAAGTGCTAAGTGATAAATTTTCTGAGTATCAGGCGCTCGATGGTGATGGTTCGACTAAAGTGACCAGACCACGGCCAAAATCATATTTAACGGAGCAGGGGCATATCGTTAATAATAAAAAGGAGGGCGCCTGGCGTGTTTTTTTTCTCGATGGTACCCTAAAACGAATTGAAAATTACAAAAACGGAATTCTTGAAAAAGCTTCAAAGTAGTTTATTAAGCCTCGCTTTCTTCATCATTTTATCGGTCCATGTAAAAGCCCAAATGGTGAGTAAAATCCATCAGGATGCCATTGTAGTTGATACACATGGCGATATTCTCTTTAACCAGATTAAATCGGGAATTGATATTGGAAAACTGCAGCCGAAAGGAAATTTTGATTTGGTAAGAGCTAAGCAAGGAGGGTTGGATGTTCAGTTTTTCTCGATTTGGTGTGATGAAAAAGGAGGTTATGCTGTTGCGAAACAGGAAATTGATTCGCTTTATAGTCTAATCAAACGGTATCCAAACCGTATCGGGCTAGCAAGAACAGCAACAGAATTGCAGAGTACTGTTAAAGAGCAGAAATTAGCGGCAATGATTGGCGTTGAAGGTGGCCATATGATAGAAAACCGCTTGGATTATATCGATAGCCTGGCAAAACGCGGAATGGCTTATCTTACCTTAACATGGAACAACAGCACTTCTTGGGCCAGCTCTGCGGCCGAAGAAACGTCGGGCAAAGTGAAGTCCGAAAAGGCTGGGTTAAACGCATTCGGAAGGCAGGTTGTTAGGCGATTAAATAAACTCGGCGTAATGGTCGATTTATCGCACGTTGGAGAAAAGACGTTTTACGATGCCATAGCAGCGAGTTCAAAACCGGTAATTGTTTCTCATAGTTGTGCTTACAGTTTAAACCCCGTTCCCAGAAACCTGAAGGATGAACAAATTAAAACGGTTGGTAAAAATGGCGGCGTTGTTTGCGTAAATTTCTATAGCGGATTTTTAGATTCAACCTTCAGCAACAAGCAAAAGGTATTTTTTGCAAAATATGATGATGAGTTGAAGAAGCTTTCTTCAAAATACGGCCGTAGCAATGCCATTGATACGCTAATAGCAAATCATCAGGCAGATGCCGACGCCACAAGGCCGCCAGTTTCCTTGCTGGTTGAACACATTGACCACATTGTTAAGTTAATTGGTGTAGATCATGTTGGCTTGGGTGCAGATTTTGATGGTGCAGAATCGTTTCCTTTGGGAATCAACAGCGTGGCTGATTACCCGAAAATCACTTCCGAATTATTGCGGAAGGGATATACTGCGGTGGACATAAAGAAAATTATGGGCGCTAACGTGGTGCGGCTCATCAAAGAGAATAAAGGAAATTGAGGGCCGGTTCTAGGCTTTTTGGTCTCGATAGCTACTGCAATATACTATCCTGATAAAATTGAATGTTAATAAGTAAACTATGTTGACAATGCAGACTTGTTAACAATTACTTAAAGCATTAAATTTGTACCTTATTAAAGAATTTCAAACACCTAAAATAATGTCACAAGAAAACGAACACGTTCAGTGTTTAATTATAGGTTCTGGTCCGGCGGGTTATACGGCGGCCATTTATGCAGCTAGAGCGGATTTAAAGCCAGTTATGTATACCGGAATGCAGGCCGGTGGCCAGTTAACGCAAACCACGGATGTAGAGAATTTTCCGGGTTATCCGCAGGGAATAATGGGACCGGAGATGATGGAAGATTTTCGCAAGCAAGCAGAGCGTTTTGGAACGGATATCCGTTTTGGTTACGTAAGTTCGGTAGATTTCTCGTCGGCCCCGCATAAAGTTGTTATAGATGAAATTAAAACAATAACTGCCGATTCTGTTATCATTGCAACGGGTGCAACCGCAAAGTGGCTGGGTTTACCAAGCGAGCAACAATATAATGGCTTCGGGGTTTCGGCCTGTGCCGTGTGTGACGGTTTTTTCTTTAAGGGACAGGATGTTGCAATTGTTGGCGCTGGCGATACCGCTGCAGAAGAAGCAACTTACCTTGCGAAACTGTGTAAAACTGTTCATTTATTGGTTCGTAGAGATGAGTTTAGGGCATCTAAAGCAATGGTAAGCCGTGTTTTAGCAACACCAAATATCATTGTTCACTACAATACAGAGACGCAGGAGATTTTAGGAAACGGAAAAAATGTAACTGCTGTAAAAGTTCTTGATAACAAAACGAATATCACTTCGGAAATTCCTGTTGAAGGATTTTTCGTGGCCATTGGCCACAAACCAAATACGGATATTTTCAAAGGTCAGTTGGAAATGGATGAAACTGGTTATTTGTTGACTAAACCTGGCTCTACCTTAACAAACATTGAGGGCGTTTTTGCCTGTGGCGATGTGCAGGATATGTACTACCGTCAGGCGGTAACGGCCGCGGGCTCGGGTTGTATGGCAGCGCTGGATGCTGAAAGGTATTTGGCCGCAAAGGAACATCCGGTAGAAGCATAAATTATAAAAAATAGCTTTAAAGTCTCTCTGATTAATTTCTGAGAGATTTTTTTTAGCCTTAATTTTTAAAAATCAAACGTTTGTTGTAGATTGTAACAAAAAAGTGAGCAAGAGGTTCTTAAGGTAATCTTTATCTTAGGTCGATTTAAACAAATATTTATTCTAATTTCAAACCAAATATGAACAAAGCATTATCGATTTTTATTGGCGTATTAATCAGCACAAATGTCTTTGCCCAGTCTGATCCCAATCTGGGAATCATACCGGCCCCAGTTTCAGTAACCAGGGCAAATGGCAACTTTACACTCGACAAAACAACCGTTTTAATCAATCAAAGTATCGATGGCGCAAAATCTGCAGATTTGTTGAATGCTTTTATTGTAACCAAATCGGGATTTGCACTAAGAGAAACAAAAACTGCTCAGCCAAATCAAAAAAGCATCGTGCTAACATCTGTTGGTGCCGATAAATTACCCGCCGAAGGTTATACCATTAAGGTTACACCCACTCAGATGATTCTTACAGGTAGGGGCGCTGGATTATTTTATGCGGTGCAGTCTGCAATGCAAATGATTCCTGACAAAGTTGGAGATAAGATAAATATTCCTGCGGTTGATATTAGTGACTATCCTCGTTTCGCGTATCGCGGAACAATGCTCGACGTTTGCAGACATTTTTTTCCAATCTCGTTCATAAAAAAATACATCGACCAGCTAGCCTATTACAAAATAAATACCTTTCACTGGCATTTATCTGATGACCAGGGTTGGCGACTGGAGATTAAAAAATATCCTAAGTTAACAACTATTGGTTCGAGCAGAAATGGTTCTATCATTGGCAACTATCCTGGTAATGGAAATTATTTAACCGAGGTTAAGGGCTTTTATACACAAGATGAAGCTAAGGAAATTGTTAAGTACGCGGCAGAACGCTACATTACTGTGATACCAGAAATCGAATTGCCCGGACATGCATCGGCAGCGATAGCCGCCTATCCTGAACTGAGTTGTTTCCCGAATAGAGATACTTTTGTAAGCGACAAAACGCCTTGGGCGGGCTCCAGAAAAGGTAAACAAGTACAACAAACCTGGGGTGTTTTCGACGACATTTTTGTTCCCTCAGAAAATACTTTTACATTTCTTAATAATGTGTTAGATGAAGTTATTGCTATTTTTCCTTCTAAATATATTCATATCGGGGGAGATGAAGCGCCAAAAACTTATTGGAAAGAATCGCCTTTTTGCCAGGCTTTGATGAAAGAAAAGGGCTTAAAAGATGAACACGAGTTGCAAAGCTATTTCATACAAACCATAGAAAAACATGTAAATGGAAAAGGCCGTTCGATTATTGGTTGGGATGAAATTTTGGAGGGCGGCTTGGCACCAAATGCAACGGTAATGAGCTGGCGTGGAGAAGATGGCGGTATCGCTGCGGCTCAGCAAAATCATGATGTGATTATGACCCCGGGGTCAATGGGTTTGTATATCGACCATAAGCAATCAAATTCGCCTGATGAGCCTGTAACGATTGGTGGCTATGCTCCATATCAGAAAATATATGGCTACGACCCTGTTCCGAAGGTTTTGACCGCAGATCAGCGCAAATATATCAAAGGAGTACAAGCCAATTTGTGGACAGAATACATTAAAACGCCTGCGAAAGCTGAAAACCATGCATTCCCGCGTTTGTTGGCGCTCTCAGAAATTGCATGGTCGCCTGTTGAGCGTAAAGACTTAAAGAATTTTTCTGAGGAGCGGTTACCCAACCACTTAGCTCGATTAGATAAAATGAACATTAATTATTGGATTCCAACGCCGATTGGACAAAGTGAGCAACCACTTTTGGGTGGCGATTTTACTATCGACTTAAAAGTACCTGTGAAAGGTGGTAAAATTTATTACTCTTTAGACGGTTCCCGTCCATCTGAAAATGCATTTTTATATACAACGCCGGTGAAGGTAACTGTGCCGCAGGGCGAAAAACGTATTATGAAAACGATTGTTTTCGCACCGAGCGGCAGACGAAGTGTAATGACTGAGACTGTTTTGAATAACGGGGCACCGGAAGTGAAGGCAGAAGCGAAAAAATAAATACTTTGTTTAAAAAACTAAAATCATTAATTTGGGATTACAAAATTGTCCCAAGAACAAATGAAAATAAATAAGTTTGAAACGCAGCATCTTTTGTTAATAGCAGGGATGCTGCTTTTTTTTGCCTGTAATGAAGAAAAGCCGCAAGAGATTAAGGTAGAAAACGCCCGGATTGAAAAGAATCCGTTTCACTTTTACAAAGATGTTGAAGTAAAACCAGGATTGAATTTTGAAATTGTAAGCTGGGGAAAAGGGGTAGATTCGGTTGGCGGTTATCAAATATTAATGTCCGATTCTGTGAAGAGAAGCTATAAATCGCTTGCGGTTGAGCGTAATGGCATTGTAAACGATGCCTGGAACATGGATTTGGACAATGATGGAAATCCAGAGATTTATGTTCAGTTGTTGACTAAAAAGAATTCGCTCGACCTGAATGTTTTCGAGTATGCCGGAGGTGGATTCAACAAAATCAGCTTTCCATCACTTAATTGGGCTCAAAGAAAGTCTTATTCGGGTAATGATAAGTTTTTTATCAAAAACGGTGATTTGTTTCGTTCATTTCCTGTAAAAGATAAAACAGACTCCACAAAAATAATAAGCGAGGTTTACCAATATAAACTGAGAGGCAGCAATTTTAGCGCAAGTCAGGTAACGCCTTAGTTAAGCCGGCCAGCTCATTTTTTGTTTTACTAAGTATTTAACTAATTCGCTATCAAGGCTTGAAACTCGGATGAAAGACAATAGAAAATTTTCGGTGATTGATAGAATTAGAAGTTTTAAATACGCTTTTAACGGGTTGAAACTGTTTTTTTTGAATGATCATAATGGCAGGGTTCATTTGCTTGCTGCAATTCTCGCCATAACTTTGTCTGCCTGTTTGAACCTTTCTATTTTTGAATGGATTGCTATTTTAATCGTTATAGCTGCGGTTTTAATTGCCGAAATGATAAACGCTGCGATAGAAAAACTTTCCGATGTGGTGCATCCGGAGATAAGTCCTAAAATTAAAATTATAAAAGATTTAGCTGCGGGTGCTGTTTTGGTAGCAGCGTTTCTTGCGGTAGCAGTCGGCGCCCTGATTTTTATTCCTAAACTATTCTGAGTTTCTGGCCGCTCTTGATTCTTCCATTTTGTCACTTATAATTTTATCCCACCTTTGTTGCATTTTGTGGTTGCTGCCATGTTCGGTTTCTTCGTCGTAGTTTTTTTGCATGGTGTCGAAGTAATTGCTTATCTCATTAGCCAACTGCGAAATTTGTGCTTTATAATTTTTTACCGAATAACTTCTGTTTTTTAAAACCCTATCTGCCTCTAAATATAAAATGTATTGAATGTCTACATGGCCTTGCTCGTGATGTAGCAGATTTTGCCTCGATTCTTCTGTCTTCACCTTATCGAGTTTAACCCACGAGCGAGTTTTATCAATACTAATTTCATTTTGCAATTTTATTTCAACCCGGTTTCTATAAACTGTAGAGGCATAACTATATTTCCAAGTCATTGCTGTAAGCGCATAAAATGGCGAATTGTTATCAGGTTTACCCTTAAAATGAATATTCCAATCCAACTGCTCGGGTTGGTCTGAATCTTGCTTTAGCGGGGCAATAATCGGATAGATTGATAATAAAATAACTACTAGCAGGTTTTTCATAGACAAAAGTTCACGAAAAAACCGTGCCTAAATTATTCAGTTATCGAGAATTGACTGCTAATCCGTTCAAATTTTTCAATGAGTAGTGCAATACGCTCTTTTTCTCTCCTGATTACTGCTTTTCGCAAAACTGTAGAACAAAAAATTATCCACATTGCTGTTAAACCGATTGCGATGAGTTTTTGACTGGTGCTGAAATATGCAAGAATCTCTACAAAATAAAAAATCAATCCTAAAGATAAAGCGATTGCGTAGAACCAATAAAGAGAGTTGTAAAGTTTATATCTATTTAGCTGATAGGTTTTTAGGTTGTTCAGGTACTCATTCGGATGCACCGTGTAGTCGCTCTTGGAAATCAGGCGATGATCCCGATACAGAATCAAGGTGTAAACGCCAATTGCAATCAAGGTAATGCTAATTCCAACGTGAGTTGTCCACGACTCGAAATGGTAAAACATCCAAATAGCCGCTATTGCTAAAAAAGATGCAAGCATACCCATAATGTTCAAAGCCGATTTTAGCTTTAAACCGTTAACTTCTTTCTTGGCTTGTTGTAACATTTCATCAGCAGAAACTTTTACTTCTACCTCGTGCTTTTGCCACAACTCCTGTATTTGATCAAACGCTTGCATACTGGTTATATAGTTCTGTTAATTTTTGTTTAATGCGATGAATTTTTACCCTCAAATTTCCCTCGCTAATGCCAGAGATATCTGCAATTTCATGATATGGTAATTCATCTAAAACCATAGTAATAATCAAACGGTCATTTTCCTCAAGCTTGGATATACAAGTGTATAATAAAGCGACCTGCTCGTTTTTTTCAGAAAACTCTTCAATTTTGTTTTCAATAATGTTTTCAGTCAGTTCATCTTTTGCCTGCCGTTTTTCAGAGCGTAGGTAGGTTAAACAAGTGTTAACCGCAATTCGGTAAATCCAGGTAGATATCAATGATTTATTTCTGAATTTATCCAGGTTTTGCCACACTTTTAGGAATGTTTCCTGCAAAAGGTCGTTTGCTGCATCGGTGTCGCCTGTATAACCGTAACACAAATGGAATATTTTTTTGGAATTCGAATCGAAGATTTGCTTAAATAACTTGTCTTTTTGTTCCATTGAGTGGGTTATAATTACGTTTTAGATGATGCAGGATATTTTTTGTTACAGGAAAATATAAAAATACACATATTCTCCTTGTGCCGAACCGATCAAAAATTTGTTGTCAGCGCTAAATATCGTAGTTTTACCAAATTAATAAAGCCACAAACTTAATTATTCATGAAGAAAAACAAACTCACGCTGTTTATTTTTATTGCCCTCATTGCAGGTATTGCTTTAGGCTACATTTTGAATGTAAATTCCATCGATGTTTACAATCAGAATATCCTAACAGCAGATGCAAAAGTGAAAAGTATTGAAGTAAGCATTGCGAAAACTACTGATACAACTACAGCTGTTTTTACGCAGCTAAAGGCCGATAAAAAAGCAAATTCGAAGATTAAGCGTGAAAATGAGGAAATAAGAGAGAAAAAGCTTGAGTATTTCACCTTACTAAGTGACATTTTTCTGCGTCTGATAAAAATGATTGTTGCGCCTTTAGTGTTCACAACATTGGTAGTTGGTGTTGCTAAAGTTGGTGATATTAAAGCCGTTGGACGCATTGGCGGTAAAACTTTAGGTTGGTTTTTAGCCATGTCGTTAATGTCACTTGTTTTGGGCTTAATTTTGGTCAATCTTTTCGAGCCGGGAAAACACATGAAACTAACATTGCCGGACCAGCTGGTAAATACAGGAATTCAAAAAACGGCGATGAGTGTTAAAGATTTTATTGCCCATGTTTTTCCGAAGAGCATAGCCGAATCTATGGCTACGAATGAAATCCTTCAAATCGTTGTTTTTTCATTATTCTTTGGTGTAGCAACCGCTGCAATCGGCGATTTGGGTCAGGTTGTAATTAAAGCTTTCGATGCAATTGCACATGTTATTCTTAAAATGACGGGCTATGTTATGAATTTTGCACCGCTTGCAGTTTTCGGCGCCATGACGGCAATCGTTGCTAAACAAGGTCTAAATGTGCTGAATACCTACGCAATATTTATCGGTGAATTTTATCTTGGTTTAGCCATTCTCTGGGCAATCTTGATTTTCTTAGGTTTTTTAATTTTAAAGAAACGTGTTTTTAGGTTGGTTAACGATATGAAAGAACCGGCCATTTTAGCGTTCAGTACAGCAAGTAGTGAAGCAGCATACCCGAAAACCATGATGCTTTTAGAACGTTTTGGTTGTAAAGATAAGATAGTAAGTTTCGTTTTACCATTGGGTTATTCTTTCAACCTTGATGGCTCGATGATGTACATGACCTTTGCCTCGTTATTTATCGCTCAGGCATATGGCATTCACCTGGGTTTTGAACAGCAAATATCTATGCTTCTAATTCTGATGTTGACCAGTAAAGGCATTGCAGGCGTACCGAGAGCATCGCTGGTTGTAATTGCAGGAACAATTGCAAGTTTTAATATTCCTGAAGCAGGTTTAGCGTTATTAATTGGTATCGACCCGCTGTTGGATATGGGCCGGTCTGCAACTAATGTTGTGGGTAATAGTATTGCAACTGCCGTAGTTAGTAAATGGGAAGGCGAACTAAAAGAAGGCTAGTACTAAAATCAAATCGATTTATTTTTGATTTTAAGATGTCATGATAATCAATAAAAATTTTAAGCTTTGCACTGTTTTTAAATGCTGACGAGAAAATTCCTTGAGAGCGTTTAATAAATCAAAATCGAATCATTTATAATTTTATAATGTCTACCAGAGGAAAGAAGATATTTTTGGCTTTAACCATCATCGTGCCGATGATAATTTACTGTTATATTTACTATAAGCCTATTATTCAGAATGCGCCATTCCGAAAAAATGACTTTGTATCAATGACTTACAAATGGGGAATAAAAGATACCCTGGAAAATCAGTACGATTCTAAAACCGGCGCATATCAGTATTTAAACAGTCAGGATTCTACGATTAAAAAAACCATTTTCTTAAATAACGACGATATCCTTTATATGCATGGCAAAGCAAATGAAATCGGGCTATGGAATTTTCCGGATACAATAGGCAAGAAAAGTGCAAAATCTATAACGGTGCCACGATACGATATGCTTTTCAAATACAAAGAGAAATCTAAGCATGTTGTAATTTATGGGGATTTTGATGGTAACCCGAAACTTTTAGATGCCGCAATGCAAATGAGGAAAGTTATTGAAGAAACTATAAACCAGGCCGAGAAGCGAAGCGGAAAATAAAATTTCTTTTTTATGAATTTCTAAGGGCTTTAATAAATTGTTATCATCAACATTTTATTAAAGCCTTTTTTCTGTTAAAGGCATTTCGTATATTTACGAGATATTCGTAATAAATGGAGAAGTTAACTTTACAGGAAGAAGAGGCAATGCTTGCCGTTTGGCAGATAAAAAAAGGCTTTATCAAAGATTTTATGGAAGTGCTGCCAGAGCCGAAGCCACCTTACACCACGCTAGCTTCAACCGTTAAAAACCTCGAACGTAAAGGTTATCTTATTAGCGAGCGTTTTGCGAATGCAAATCGCTATAGTGCAAAAGTTAAGGAGGCCGATTACAAAAAGCGTTTTATGAGTGGTTTTGTAGATAACTATTTCAAAAGTTCTTACAAGGAACTGGTTGCTTTTTTTGCGAAGGATAAAAAAATTAGTGCTGCAGAATTAAAGGAAATAATAAACCTGATAGAAAACCCTGAAAAGTAATGTTATGCCTTTTTTCTTCGTAATTCTTTTCAAAATAAATTTAATTCTGGTGGTTTTTGCCGTGGCTTATTATTTGGTTTTGCGTAGGTTAACCTTTTATTTACTGAACCGTGTTTTTCTCCTTTTTGGTATTTTGTTTTCTACGATTTATCCTTTCATTAACTTAACTCGTTTTGCAAATCGATTCCAGGCGGCTCCGGCCTATTTACCTCAACTAAATCAGCGCATTAGCCAATTGGCCGAGCACAATTCTGCTGAGCCTCTCTGGCAGTTTATTGCCGTTGTATTTTATTTAGGTGTAATCTTTATGGCATTGAGGTTAACGATTCAGTTTGTTTCGCTTCGCCGTGTACACAAAAACTCAAAGCCTGGCCGGGTCGATAATTTCAAAGTACGTATATTGAATGACAAAGTGAGTCCATTTTCTTTTTGGCAAACTATTTATGTAAATCCGACCCTTCACAAAGAAGAAGATTTAAAAAATATCCTTGAGCATGAAAGTGTCCATGTGGAAGAGTGGCATACCCTTGATATTATACTTGCGGAGATGAGCCTTGTTTTCTACTGGTTTAATCCAGGTGTTTGGCTGATAAAAAAGGCCGTTCGCGAAAATATTGAGTTTATTACCGATTCGAAAATTTTAAAGAAGGGTGTAGATAAAAAGGCCTATCAATATAGTTTGCTTGATGTGGGCAGTTTGCAGCCATCAGTGGCAATTGTAAACAATTTTAACTCGTCTGACCTTAAAAAGCGAATTAAAATGATGAATGCGAGGCGTTCATCAAACTTAAATTTAACCAGATATGCTTTTGTGTTACCAATTCTGTTAATGATAACACTTGCTTTTACCATCAATAAAAAGGAAAGAGCGAAGGGTTTAAAGTCGACCATTGGAATTATTACAGCCCCACAAGAAACTGAAATAAAAAATATATCACCGAAGGTAAATCTCACGAGAACAGCCAGCAGGGCAAATTTATCGGCGGGTAAAGTTCATTCAATTAGGCGTTTAACCATCATCAATTCTGATAGCGTAGCGCAGGCAGATTCCTTGCCTCGCATTTTTACAGTCGTGTTAAAAGAAGGGACGGGGAAAGGTTCTACAGCTGCAGAAGGCAGAAAAAGGGTTTTCGTAAGCAGTTTCACTTTTAAAGATACGGCAAGTAGTCAGCCGAAAACTAAGCTTAGGAATATTGAAATCAGAATGCGCAATGAAAATTCCGGTACTTATTCGTTTTCAGCTGTTGATAATGCGACCGCTGTGGTAAATAATCCTTTAACCGGGAAAGTAGCTTCCGATTCTTCGGCAATACCAAAAAAAGTAAAACATTTTTTCTTTACGCATTCAGCCACTTACACCATAGATGGCAATAAAGTTGCTCCTGCGGATTTAAGTAAATTAGCCACTGAACAAATCAAAAATATTGTCGTAAAGCAAAACGGAATGATAGATATCAGTACAAAACAAAAATAAATAAAGGCAGTATCATACATTAACCTGATCTCAATTTCCTATCTCTCATTCTATGTAAACCTATCAGCGGCTTTGTTGTACCCTTCGACGGGCAGACTGGGTTTATCCCGATACATACGCTTCAATTAAAAATTAAATCTTGCCCTCAGCATTGCTACCCTTCCCGGGATGGAATAACTTCCTTTTGTAAGTGAATTCGCAGATAGGGTTACTGCATCGAAAGTTTTAATATTCGCGAGATTAGTTATTCCAAACTCCAAATCTGTTTTAAGTTTTAGTAATTTGTATTTAATGTTGGCATCGGCAAAGAGATAACTCAAATTTGGCTGTGTGTTCTGGTGCGTAAACAAATGTTCGGCAGAAAGATTTATGTACACATTTTTAACCGTTGTAAATGACAGGGTAGACTGTTGTCTCAACTGCTGAAAATTTGTTGTTACAGCTTTTTCAATTTCGACCGTATTATTATTTGTCGAATAAACGGCGCTGTAAGAGAAGCGTATAAAATTGTTTAATTTTGCATCGATACCTCCTGTATAAGTCACCATTTGCGTTTTAATGGGCAATAAATTGTTGTTTTGCAATTGGCTATACTTGCTTTGTACAAAGCTTAGTCCGAGGTTAACTGTACTTTTTAATGCAAATAAATATTTGCTTGCATTTGCATTGAATGAAAAACTTTTAACGTGGTTTGACAAGGGCAACACAATTCGCTGCTGAATGTTATTGCTGAGCGTATATGCCGAAATTGTATTTAATTCGGCATCATTATAACTGGTATTAACATTAATGAAAAGCATTTGCATTGCTTTTCTAAAATTAAAGCCGGCGCCAATATTATGCGTTTTTCGCTCAGGAATTGGCGCATCGTTTGCAAAAAGCGACCGGTAGTTCCGCAAGATGGATCCCCGGTATACATCCTCTATGCCACCCAAGTCATTTTTAAAAGAATAGTTTGCCGAGATGTAATTTTCTGTGCTGGTTTGGTATTTAAAGTTTAATGATGGGTTGATGAAAAACCTGGACAAGCTGTTATTCAGACTATTCCCAGTATCATCATAATTTATCAGGTTGTAACTTAATGGGATTGAAAGGTTAATTTTTACTTTTTCTCCGGTAAAGTCATAGCTGCCTTCCGAATAAATCCTGGTTTTAAGCCATTTTAAATCATTTACCGCATTTTGTGAAACCAACTCATTTGCTCCATTGGCTTGGATTTTATATAGCTGGGAATTTAAATATTGGTCTTGAATATTAAACCCTGCACGATAGGTTTGCATAAAATTACCTCTAGTCAGAACATACGAAACGTAGTTGTTTGTATAGGAGGTTGGTATTCTGATAAATTGATTTAAGCCTGCATAAGTTTGGCCAGCATTTAAAACATCGGCATTTAACCCCGGCGTAATGTTTAAATGCTCTGGTTGCGTTGAGCGGTTTAAATAAGAGTAAAAGTTTAATACATCCTCCGATTTTAATTTTTTTCGATAATTAAATTCGTTTGAGACCTCAAAGGTTTTTCTGTTGAGTGTCTGATATGCCGGTAAATCATTGATTATAATTTCTGAATTTGTTTTAAAAGGGATGTAATCCAACACGAAATTATTATTCAGAAAATACTCGTTAGCATTCCCGTTTAAATTCAACTGCGCCCTCAATTTCTGTGGATTTATACCGTTATTCTGGACTTCGCTATACCTTACCGTTTTTTCAGGTAGATAGGTCTCTGAAAATTTGCTGTACTGTTGCGTTCTCTCATCATACAAATAAGAAAGATTGGCTCTGAGCTGCAGGTCCTCGTTGAACTTATACAGATTATTCAAATTGATTAAACCAGCTTTGTTAAACAGGTACCGGCTTTGCGGTAAAGAAGGAACGCCTGCAGCTCCTGTAGAAAGTAAACCAGATGGCTTGTCGTTATCTAACCTTTTAAGGTAATCAGAAAAATTGTGTGACGTCAGGTCAATTCCGGGGTCGATACCGATATTATTTGCTTTAACGTTGTTGATGAATTTCAGTTTCTTATTGAATAACATAGCGGTTAAATTTTCATCAAAACGGTCGGGTGTCCCTCCACCAGCGGTTGCATCGCCCATCACCTTAAGTTTAGCTTCGTCTTTCAGCACCAAATTCAGGGCCACATCGTCGCTGGTGTTATTTTTACGCATCATTTTAATCGGCTGGTCATTCTGGATTACCTGCACTTTATCAACAGCACCCTGAGGGATACTCTTGGTGCCAATATTGTATTTATCATCAAGCAGGTTATCTCCATCAACATATAAATTCGAAATCGCCTTTCCGTTATAGCTCACTTTTCCATCTTCAGCAACTTGAATGCCGGGCATTTTCTTCAAAACATCTCCTATGCTTCTATCTTGTTTGTCGGCAAAATCAGACGGCTTATAGTTGAGTGTATCACCATTTGAGGTTAGCTTTGGCCGGTTTTTAACGGTAACCGTTTCAAGGTTTATTTCACCATGTTCAAGCACTAAATCATAGCTTTTATTTACATCTGCTATCTTTACTGCCGTTTTCTTATAGCCAATGCTGGTGGCTTCGATACTATAATTAAGAACATCCTCATTTTTGAGGCTTATCGCGAAATCGCCTTTTGGATCTGAGCGGTTATAGTTAACGATATTGCCTTGCAAATCTTTCAGCGTAACATTTACTGACGAAATTCCTTTTCCTGAACTGTCTTTAACCTTGCCCCTGAGCTGTTTCTGTGCGAGTGCAGTGCCCCAACTTATCAATGTGAAAACTAAGATGAATGCGAATGGCTTGCTCATTTTCTTTCAGGAAGTTCTATAGGGTTGTTGATAACCGGCTTCGAGATTGAATTTGAGCCAGCTGGCCTGGAAGCAGTCGAACTTTTAAATGAACCTTGTATGCCATTTGCAGCCATTTGTGCTTGCATAAAGCCTTGCGGATCTTTATCCCTTGCCTCTTTTAATCTATCTAATTCTTTTTTAGTTGTTTTTATGGCGTCTGCCGGGAGTTTAATTTCTGGCCCAAGGTATGGGTTCCCTGTGTCTAGCCCAACAATTTTAACGGTGCCAACACTACCATTTGGCATCAATAATTTGGAATCATCATTTTCTGCCTCTTTAGCAGTTTCTTCTTTAACATTTTCTAAACCTGCGAATTCAAATTTCACTTCTTTCCTTTCATCGTAGGCTTCTACAATTAGGCCCGGTAGTCCGTTAAGCTTCCATGGGCCGCTTTGGAAAGGAATTTCAGTTGCAAACCACGCTATCCAATTTCTTCCTTTAAAGTGTGTTGTCGCCTTTTGGCAGCGAATTCCCGAAAAACTTGTGGTGTCTTTCAGTATTTTCCAGTCTATTATTGGTGCTGCCTCTTCAATCAGGTAATTGTTAACTAAGCGTTCCTTAGTAACTAATTTGTGTTCTGCAGCGAAATAGAAATAGTCAGCTTGTGTTATTGGCCCTTTGCTTTCGCTTTTAATGTTTATGGTGAAATTACCGCTACCAGCCTGGTTTTTCATTTGCTCCTGCATTTGTTTTTGCAGGTTCATACTCTGGTTAATCTTATCATAACTTGTAAAAACCGATGCATTGTTGCCAGAAACCAATAACATGTTCTCTGTGCTGGGCTTGTCTTTTTGAGTCGTATCCTGTATGTGAGTTAAAGTGTAGCGAACCCTTGCCAAAGCTTTATCTGGCTTTTGCGCATAAACAGATATAGATAAAAGTGCTGTACAGCCGATGGTAATAATGTGTTTCATATAATTAAGTTATTTAATTTTCGTAAATCTACGAAATTCTCGTAATATAAAAACGCTTTAACATTTTTTAACTAAACCTTCTGCTTGCATTCTTTTTAAGTTTATATGAGTTTGCTAAACGACCGGAGCTGCCGTATCAAAAGGCATTTGTGTAAAAACCAGGAGGTGATGGTCGGTTCGCAATGCAAAGGGAAATGGTGTAAAGGGAGGGCAGGTTATGGGTGAGATTGCCAGCGCTGCGTTTCAACAAAGCAGCATGTTAAATGATTATGAAATGTTCGAATCCGGCATTCCAGGTTCGGCAGCGTTTTAGTGAAAATTATTTTCGATATGTGTTTGTGTGTTAATTGAATTTGTTCTATATTTGCACCTCGTTAAATAAAAATTAAAAAACTAATATTTAAACAATGTACGCAATAGTAAATATAGCAGGACAGCAATTTAAGGTTGCTAAAGACCAGCACCTTTTTGTACACAGATTACAAGGAGATGAAGGCGCTAGTATTGAATTTGATAACGTATTGTTGGTTGATAATGGTGGTGCAATTACTGTAGGTGCTCCTGCGGTTAAAGGTGCTAAAGTTTCAGCTACCATCGTATCTCATTTAAAAGGTGATAAAGTAATTATTTTCCACAAAAAACGTAGAAAAGGTTACAAAAAGAAAAATGGTCACCGCCAGTTTTTCACAAAGATTCAGATTTCTGACATCACGCTATAATTAATTGTTAACCCAATAATTCACTGTTAAGTGAATTAAAAAATATAAAATCATGGCACACAAAAAAGGAGCCGGTAGTTCGAAAAACGGACGTGAATCGCATAGTAAGCGTTTAGGTATTAAAATTTTCGGTGGGCAATTGGCTATCGCTGGAAACATCTTGGTACGTCAACGCGGTACAAAACACCACCCAGATAAAGGCGTTGGTATTGGTAAAGACCATACTTTGTTCGCTTTAGTTGATGGTACTGTTATCTTTAAAAAGAAACAAGACAACAAATCTTATGTATCTATTCTTCCTATTACAGAAGCTGAAATTGAAGCTGCGGTAGCAAAAGCTCCAAAAGCAAAGAAAGAAGTTGAAGCTAAAGAACTTGTTGAAGAAACACCAGTAAAAAAAGCACCTGCTAAAAAAGCAGTAGCTAAAAAAGAAGAAACTACTGAAGAAGCTGCACCAGCAGAATAATTAGTTTTAAATTCATATTAAAAAGCTTTCGGATTTTTTCCGGAAGCTTTTTTGCGTTATAGGATTTGTGTGCGTTTAGTTCGATGTTAAAATATCCCGCGTTGCTTTTCATTTTTTAAAATCAAGCAGCGGCTGATTAAGTTCGTATGTGGGCTCAGTCACCTGGCGAGCAGGAAAGTAGAAGTGGAAAAAGGCATCGCTAAGCTCCCAAAGTTCCAAATTCTTCAAACCATATTTCAGAAATCCAATTTAAGGGCAAAAAAGTGCTTTTTAGCAATGCGATTGCATAAGCATTATAAAAAATCAGGAACCTGCATTGCCCTTTTTAATATTGTCTCGCCATCAACTGGTTGGTTAAGTGTAGTAAATTGGCTTTAGCGTCGTCACTAACACTTATTCGCTCCATCAATGCAAGTGCCTTGTTCATGTAATTGTCCATGGTTTGTTTGGCAATGTTTTGGATATCCAATACATCGTAAACCTGCTTTATGGCCTCCACTTTTTCTTTCACATCAAACTGTTCGTAATCAGTCCAGGTTTTGAGCGAATGAAGATTTTCGGTTTCTGCCAACTCAAATGCTTTCAATAAAAGGAACGTTTTCTTATTAGCGATAATGTCTCCACCAACTTGTTTTCCAAATTTCTCAGGGTCGGCATATACATCTAAAATATCATCCTGAAGCTGAAAGGCAATGCCAATATTCTCGCCAAACTGGTAAATCAAATCTGCATCCCTTGCCGACGCCTGTGCAATAATGGCACCTAATTTCAGCGCACCTCCAAGCAATACTGCCGTCTTCAACCTTATCATGTTGATGTATTCTTCTATGGTTACATCATCACGGTCTTCGAATTCCATATCAAGCTGTTGCCCTTCGCAAACCCCCTGGGCGGTTGCGTTGAAGGTATCCAGCACATCTTTTAAATACAGTGGGTTTACTTTTGCAAGATTTTTATTGGCTTCAACCATCATCACGTCGCCACTTAAAATTGCTGTATTTGTGCTCCATTTTTCGTGCACTGTTGCTTTGCCTCTGCGTAAAGGGGCATTGTCCATAATATCATCATGAACGAGCGTGAAATTGTGAAATACCTCAATAGCCATTGCTGCATGCACAGCATCCTTTGGATCCTTGCCAAATAACTCTGTCGACATTAAAACCAGTAAAGGCCGGATTCTTTTGCCACCTAAATTTATGATGTAGGTAATTGGTTCGTAAAGCTGTTTTGGATTTTCAGGAAACGTTAAGTTGCCAATTGCCGTTTCTAAAATTTCTTGTAACTGTATCGTGCTATACATTCGTAGTTTTATGGATTAACCATTGTTCCGAAGGCATTTAGGCCCTCCATCAACTGGCTAAATTTAGCTTCAAGTGATGTTTGCTTAACAATTGGATTATTTCGCCAAAAATCGGCATTATATTTAATAGATTCTACAACATTTTTATCATTAGTAGTTCTTCTTACATTTTGGAAACTTTCATTCTGCAGATTATTATCTTCCTGATAAACGGTTAGCAGTGAGCTTACGATTGCGTTTAAATCATTCGTACGCATTGGCTCACCATTACTTATTGCCAAATACATTTTTGTAGAGATACTTTCTAAAACATTAACATCAGCAGGACCACCTTTAAATGTGGCTACGGTTTTTACAATGGGCGGGTATTTGAAACTCGCATCTGCACCCAGGTCCATCGGAAGATTTAATATATTATTTTCGACCCGATAAATGTTGAAATCATCTGTGCCGACAAAAAAGGTTGTGTTTGCATAAAACTGATTTCTACCGGCTTTTTTTATCGTGCATGTAATTACGGCAATATCCTGATCTGCCTGTTCAATGTAGCGTTCAATCTCAACGCTGTATTTATCAAGCGTTTTCAGGGTAACAAATGTGCCCGAATTCGGTTGGGTTAGGTAACCGCTGGAACTAAAGGTGAAGTATGACTGGTTGCTTAAATCGAATGCAGGCTGGTTTTTTCGCTCAGCAAAGCGTGTTTGTTTCGCAATCCAACCAGTTGTTTTGGTAGCATTCCATCTAAGATCATAAAATATCTCATGGATTTTTGCAGGTTCGTTATTTACAGACGTTAACTGTCTGTAAAAAGCTTTTAGGTAATGCTTATCGCTGATTTGTTTCGTAGCCTTTTCCAATGCACTTTTCAGCAAGTTCTTACCCCGGTTTGGGTCTATCGTTACTTCTGATAAGTTTATGGCAGCCTGTTTTAGCTTTACAATCAGGTTATCTGATGTGCTTTTAACTTCAATTTCTCCATTTAAATAACTTACATGGCTAAACTTCAGCTTAACAGGCAAGCTGTTAGCTTTAATTATAAAGTCTCCGTTTTCATTTGTAATTGAGGTAATTTGCGTGCCAACAATCATTAACGATACGAAAGGGATTGCTTCGCCTGAAACCTCATCAACAACCTTTCCCTGTATGGTTTGCGAATAGCTTTTTACAGTCAGCGTAAAAAAGAGCAATAAAAGGATGCTTTTTATCATTTATAAAACCAGCGAAAAATCTATTTGTCGTTTGGCGAGATCCACTTTTTTGACTTTAATTGTCACTTCATCTCCTAATTGGTATTTTTTCTTTTTGCGTTGTCCAATTATGCAGTAGTTTTTTTCATCGAGCACATAAAAATCATCAGAAATTTCTCTCAAACGAACCATGCCTTCACATTTGTTTTCCTCAATTTCTACATACATACCCCATTCGGTAACACCCGTAATAATACCAGCGTAAACATTGCCAACATTTTCTTCCAGGTATTCGGCTTGTTTGTACTTGATAGATGCCCGCTCAGCCTCAGCGGCCCTTTTTTCCATGGCAGATGAATGGGCACTTGCAACTTCATAAAACTCCGCATCGGCAGATTTTTCTCCTGCTAAATAATCTTGAAGTAAACGGTGCACCATAACATCGGGATACCGGCGAATTGGAGATGTAAAATGCGTATAATAATCGAAGGCAAGGCCGTAGTGACTGGTTTTTTTAGTGGTGTAAATCGCTTTCGCCATGGAACGAATGGCCAGGGAAGTTAAAACATTCTGTTCTTTCTTTCCTTCAACATCGGCCATTAAATGATTCAGCGACTTCGCAATTTCCTTATCAGATTTTGTATTTATTTTATACCCGAAACGCGAGGCGAAATTTGCAAACGTGTTAAGGGTTTCCATGTTTGGAGAATCGTGAACACGATATACAAAGGTTAACTTGTTCTTTCCTTTCAGTTTTGTGGCAATAAATTCTGCAACTTTTCTGTTCGCCAGCAGCATATAATCTTCAATAAGTTTATGCGCATCCTTGCGTTCCTTAACATACACGCCTATAGGTTTCCCGTTTTCATCAAGTTTAAACTTTACCTCTGTACTCTCAAAGCTAATTGCGCCATTTTTAAATTTTCGCTCCCTCAATATATAAGCGAGCTCATTCAGCTTAAGTATTTCCGAAGCATAATCACCCTCTTTATTCTCGATTACCTCCTGGGCTTCTTCATAGCTAAAGCGTCTGTCAGAATGAATAATGGTTTTACCATACCATTCTGCCTGGATATTGGCCTGGTCATCAAGTTCAAAAACAGCGGCAAAGCAAAGTTTATCTTCATGTGGGCGAAGCGAACACACACCGTTGCTTAATCTTTCGGGAAGCATTGGTATTACCCTGTCAACCAAATAAACAGAAGTTGCCCGGCTATAAGCTTCTTTATCTAACTCCGTTCCCTGAATTACATAATGAGAAACATCAGCAATGTGGACACCGATTTCATGATTCCCATTCGGTAATTTCTGATAAGAAATCGCATCATCAAAATCTTTCGCATCTGCGGGGTCGATAGTGAAGGTTAATATTTTTCTAAAATCTTTACGCTTGGCAATCTCTGTCTCCGGAATTTCTTCGGGAATTGCATTGGCTTCTTTTTCTACGGCAGGTGGAAAGGAGAGGGGAAAGCCATATTGCGCCAAAATAGCGTTCATTTCTGTATTATTCTCGCCCTGATCGCCAAGCACGTGCTTAACGGTTCCGATTGGATTTTTTGCACCTTCAGGCCAATCAGTTAAATTAACTAAAACACGCTGGCCATTTTTTGCACCCAAAGTATCTGAAAGGGGTACAAAAATATCGTGCATCATTTTCTTATCATCAGCAATTACAAAGGCAAACCTTTCAGAGATTTTTATTACACCAGTGAAATCAGATTTGGCTCGCTTAACAATTTCCACAACTTCGCCATCGTTTTTGCGGCCATGTTTTTTTGCAAAAACATAAACCTTTACCAAATCGCCGTGAAGCGCATTTTTAAGTTTGCGTGGTGCAACAAAAACGTCTTTTTCAAACTCATCGTCCGGAATAATGTAGGCTGAACCATCGGCCGTCATATCTACCCGGCCAGTAATAAAATTCTGAAGCTCCTTCAGTTTGAACTTGCCTTTTTCAGGCTCGAGAAAAATGCCGGCGCTTTTGCCCTCCTTTAGTACTTCTAAGATGGTTTCGCGGGATTCCTGATCATTTAAATTTAACTTGGCAGAAACCTGCTTATAATTTAGTGGTTGGTTGCTGTTTTTCTCGAAGACATCACTAACCAGCTGATTCAGAACCAATTTTATATTTGCAGATTTTTTCTTTGCCATATGTTCAAATGTATTTTACCGAAGATACAGAAAAGAAAGAAAATGATGTAAAGATGAAGCTGGAAAATGTGATAGTTGTGATGTTCTTTTTATGGAAACAGCGACTATTTGAGACTGAGTTCGACGTATTTAATTCGTTTTCTTAGTGAGGTATAACTTAGATGAACGTTGCCGTTTTCATCCTGAATTATTGCAGGGTAACTGTATTCTCCTTCTCGATGATTTTCCAGAGTGTAAATATCCTGCCAAAGTTTTCCATCATCAGAAATTGCCAATTTTAAAACCGAGCGACCTTCCCACCAGTTTTTGCCAGCTTTTAACGGATTATAAACCAATAATTGCTTACCGTTTTTTAAGGTTACTGCATCGCTGCCAGAATTGGGATTAGGTAGATTAGTTTTCGCTAATTTAGACCAGGTTTCGCCGTTATCGCGAGACCAGCTTTCTACAATTACATTCTGCCTGCTCCGGCACAAAAGCTGGAGTTTCCCATGTGGATAGCTAAGTATAGAAGGTTGTATAACGCCAAAAGTATCGCAATCTATTTCAATTTTCTTCCAGTTACGTCCAAACTCATCCGACTTTTCGATGTGAATTTGCCACTTTTTTTCATCGGCGCTTTCCGTACTTGATGGGTAAAGTATATTACCATTTGGCAGTTGAATTGGTTTGTTTTTTATTGGTCCTAAAAAACCGCCTGGCAGTTTTTTAGCTGCCGACCATGTTCTTCCGTCATCTTTTGAAGTCTTGTATTCAGCCCACCATGCTCTTGGATTTAGGCCAACTTTATAATGCAAATACAACAAGCCATTTCGTGCTTTGAATAATACGGGGTTCCAGCAAGCGTAGCGTACAGTGTCATTTTGCACACCGTTTGCAATTTCTACTGGTTCAGACCATTTTCCATCATTTTTTGTAGACGACCAGATAGAAACATCCTTGCTGCCCTCAAATTTGCCGCCAAACCAGGCACAAATAACTTTTTGGTTATTTAATGAAATAAGCGTTGAGGCATGATAAGCAGCGAAGGGCGCATTTTCGAAAACATAACCAGACTGGACTACCCGAATTTCCTGCACCTGAGCTTTGGTAATGGCGGGAATTGCTAAAGCCAAAGTTATCAAAAGACAATATGTAAGTTCTGCTCCTTTAAGTGCCGGGAATCGCATCAATTAATTTTTTAGTGTAAGCAGCTTTTGGCGAATTAAAGATTTCTTCGGGAAAGCCTTCTTCCTCAATCTTTCCTTTATTCATCACCAAAATTCGGTCGGATATATGCTTAACAACTGCTAAATCGTGTGAAATAAAAATGTAGGTCAAGCCAAATTCACGCTGCAAATCTTTTATCAGGTTAAGTACCTGAGCTTGTACCGAGACATCTAGTGCGGAAACAGATTCGTCGCAAATGATGAATTTTGGTTTTAGCGCCAGGGCCCTGGCAATGACAACACGTTGCCTTTGTCCGCCACTAAACTCGTGTGGATAGCGATTAAAATGCGATTCGTTTAAACCTACTTTTTTTAAAAGTTCGAGCACGTTGGCTTTTCTTTCCGCATCGTTATTACAAATATTATGGACGGTTAACGGTTCAAGGATTGATTGCCCAATGGTTAATTTTGGATTTAGCGATGCGTATGGGTCCTGGAAGATAATCTGAATATCTTTCCTCAACTTTCTCATTTCTGCTTTACCGACGTGTGTAATGTCTTTACCATCAAAAGAAATCGTTCCTGAAGTTGGTTGAATGAGGCGCAAAATGCTTCTGCCTAAAGTAGTTTTACCACAGCCAGATTCCCCGACCAGGCCCAGCGTCTCACCAGGAAAAACATCGAAATTAATTTGATCTACGGCTTTAACAAATTCTTTGCTTTTACTAAAAAAACCGTTATTAACTTGATACCAGGTGGATAAGTTGCGGATTTCGAGTAGCGGCTTTTTTGAATAAAGCTCTGCCCGTCTCGCCTCGGTTTCTTCCTTTGTTATCTGATTGGAAGCATTTAAGTGCGCAAATGAATCTTCGACAGCGCCAGTTAAAAAGTCGGCCACGACAGGCAATTTTTTTAATTGTAATGCTGGCGACGGCCGGCAAGCTAGCAAGCCTTTTGTATATGGATGTTGGGGATTTTGAAATATTGCCCTGGCATTTCCTTGTTCTACAATCTCGCCTTTAAACATTACGGCAACTTCATCCGCGATTTCGTTTATTACGCCCAAATCGTGCGAGATAAATATCATCGCCATGTGGCGTTCTTCCTTAAGCTTTAAAAGCAGTTGCAAAATGGTTTTTTGAACCGTTACGTCTAGTGCAGTCGTAGGTTCGTCAGCAATCAATAGCTTCGGGTTACAGCTTAAAGCCATTGCAATCATAACCCGCTGCTTTTGTCCGCCAGAAATTTGATGCGGATAACTCTCAAATATTTTTTCTGGTCTGGGTAGTTGTACTTCTTTAAAGAGCTCAATTGTCTGGCGTTTTGCTTCCTCTTTTCCAACGCTTTGATGCAAGATAATGGCTTCGGCAACCTGGTATCCGCAGGTAAAAACCGGATTTAACGAGGTCATCGGTTCCTGAAAAATCATCGAAATTTGATTTCCGCGGTATTGCCTGATTTCATTGGCGTTTAGGTTAAGCAAGCTCACGCTGTCGAAATCTATATCTCCGGTAATTTTAGTTGCCCTTTCATCGTGTAATCGCATGATAGAGAAAGAAGTAACTGATTTTCCGGAGCCGGATTCGCCAACGATGCCCAATACAGTTCCCTTTTTTACATTGAAACTAACTTTTTTTACGGCTTTAAACCAGGTCTTCTCCTCCTGATTAAAAAAATCGATATTCAGGTTTTCTACATTTAACATCAGGTTACAATTGTAATGTTTTCTGAGGAAATTATCTTCATGCCTTTGAATTTTAAAAGCACTTGAGCCGTTGTAATTACATCTTTTTGGCAATAAGTAACAATTCGTGGCAGGTTTTTCTCCTCATAATAAACCTGCCGAACCATGCTCCCGTCTATATCATCTTTTGGCGTAGGAACGTTAAAGATGGCGGCGAGTAAGTTTAGCGAGGTGTAGTGTTTGTAATCGCCGAATTTCCACAATTCCATTGTATCAATGTGTGTAACCTCCCAGGGTTTTTTACCCGATATTTGAAGCTGGGCAGGAATTTCGATTTCATTAACGAGTAAGCGCCTGCATAGGTACGGAAAATCAAACTCTTTGCCATTATGCGCACAAAACTGCAGCGCCGCCGGTTGCTTGTTCAGCAGGTTGGCAAACTCCTGAAGCACCATGCGCTCATCATCACCGGAAATAGATTTAATTCGTAAGCACTGCACTTTATTCTGCGTGTAAAATATGCCCATGCTTATGCATACAATCTTTCCAAATTCGGCCAATATTCCTGCCTTTTCGTAAAAGTCATCCGCACTTTGATCTGCCTTGCGTTGGTAGTGCGTTTTTTGTTCCCAAAGGTCTTGCAGATTTTGTGGTACCTCATCGTAATTAGCGTATTGTGGCACAGTTTCGATATCGATAACCATCACCTGATTAAGATCCAATGTTTTTAGCATAAAACAAGTTAATCATTAATTTTCATTTCGTCGTTGCTTCGCAGCTGTTGATGAAAAGACAGCAATTTTTCTATATTTGGATTATGGCAAAGCTTAAGTTTGAGAACTCTCTGGAAGAAGGCCCACATAAAGTTCTATCTAATTTGGTAGGAAAATGGGGAGGAACTACGAAAACCTGGTTTGAGAAAGACATTCTAGCTGATGAATCTCCGGTTGAAGGCGTAATATCTTCAATTTTGGAGAAAAGATTTGTTTCTTACGATTACCAGGGAAGTTTAAACGATAAACCGCTTGAAGGTAAAATGATCATTGGCTTCGATATCCCTTACCAAAAGTTCACCAGCAGCTGGATTGACAGCTTCCATATGGGAACCCAGATTATGATTTCCAGCGGTGATGCAACTCAAAATGGCTTTTCGATTTTAGGCACATATGGTAGTCCCGAATATGGCGAAAAACTATGGGGATGGCGAACGGAGCTGAAAATTGTTGATGGAAACCAGATAATCTTTTCAGCCTATAATGTTTCTCCGGAAGGTGAAGAAGCCAAAGCGACCGAAACGATTTTAAAAAGGATTTGATTTCTCAAGGTATTTTAAAACCGAAGTTTCACTCTACAAGGAACTGAGCGTTGTGCCTGTGCCGTTTGCCATTTCCGGAATTTTTAAATCTGTTCCCAGGGCTTTATTTAATTTTTCGGTAAAGTATGCTGAAAATAAGGGAGAGGATAACTCCACATTCTGATGGACAAAAAAGTATAGATTTTCCAGTCCTTGCTTTTTCCATTCAACAATTCTTTCGATCCAGTCATCCAGGCGTTTTTTATCAATTTCGTTCACGTTGGCGCCAACAAACCGAACGAACGCGGTTGGCGTGGTTAAGCGCATGTGTAGCATATCTCTGCGGCCGGAGGTATCGACAATAATATTTGCAACACCATTATCCTCGAACAGTTTAGCAAACTCATCGGCAACATTTTTATTCGAAAACCATTCACCATTTCTTACCTCAACACCTAAAGGAATCACCTTCGGAAACTCCCTGATGACTTTTTCAAGCCTGTCGTAATCTTTTGGTTTGAAATTATCATGCAATTGAAGAAAAGCCATGCCAAGTTTATCTTCAAAGTTACTTATCGCATCGCAAAACTGTTCAACAGGTTCCTTTACGTTTATTAGTCTTTTAAAGTGGCTAACGGAATTTGTTAGTTTAGGAAAAAATTTAAAGTCGGCCGGCGTTTTTTGTGTCCATGCAATTACCTGCTCGCTGCTGGGCATTCCGTAGAAGGTAGCGTTAAGCTCTATAGAATTAAATTGCGTGGAGTAGTAGGTTAACTCGTCTTTTGTTCCTTTCGGATAAAAACCTTTCAAATCAGCCCTATTCCATTTCGCACAACCCACATAAGCTCTGAAGTTTTGCTTAGGCTTGTTGGCAGCTAAAATTGCCGCTGTTTCAGGTGCATCAGCAGGGAGGGTGTAATCTATAATGGATGGGTCGTCTACTTTACCGAATTGCATGTTAGTCTTTATTTATTTCAAATATATCCAAATCCCCATAGATTAGATGCTCCATAGCATCATAAATTTTGCTTTTCAATTGTTCGTAAACTTTCTTGTTTGAACAATTACCAAATTTTATAAAAACTAGTTTTGGAGGTGTTCCTCTCCATGCCACGAGCTATCGAAAGTCAGAATCTTTTGATATGATAATGACCCTTTTTTTGCTTCTGGCACGTTCGTAAACGTCTACATCGGGTGTTTTAGTGTAAATTTCAGGAAATGAAAAGAAATACAATTAACATTGATTTCGTCTGTAAGCCATTTTGCGATAATAGGAGAGATGTTTTCATCCAACCAAAATTCCCAATTATTCGTAAATGTATTCATCCCTGAGTTGTTTTGCGCTAAAAACCAGTGCGGCTCTTATGTCTTCACCTTCGAGGATGGGATGCTCCTCTAAAATTTCTTCGTTTGTCATTCCTGACGATAACATTTCGAGAATATCGATTACCGTGAATCTATTACTCTGATTGTGGGCTTACCACCCATTAGTCCGGGGATGAAAGTAATTCTTTTTAATAATTTACTGTCCTGACTTTCCATATTATAAATATAAACAATTGTTAATACAAAACAATGGTTTTAATCCAAGTGATAACTAAGATCAGTTTATACATCAAAACTGTTTGCATAATTTCTGGCACAGAAACACAGAATGACACAGAACTTGAAGTCGTGTTTTGGTTAAAGGAATTTAGGTTAGTTAGTAAGAGACCCCATTACAATTTACATATTGTGGATGTTTCGCACTTGCGCATCAAATTTTAAAAAAAAAGCGCTGGGTTAGTTCCCAGCGCTTTAAATTTTTAACTTTTGAAAGCATTAGCCTGCTACGCTTCAGATTCCTATTATTAATAACCCAGAATTTTCAAAACCTGTTTACTATTCTGCTCTTCTCCAAAAACCTCAAAGTTGAAACTTTCATCACGGTTTCTGCGAATTAAAACATGTTTCGGACTTGGTAATAAACAATGATGAATGCCTCCGTAACCACTTAATACTTCCTGGTAAGCACCGGTGTGAAAAAATCCGAGGTACTGTACCTTACGCGTTTTAGGCATAAATACACTGTTCATGTGTGCTTCCTGATTGTAATAATCTTGTCCGTCGCAAGTTATACCACCCAGGTTAACCCGTTCATATTCAGCATCCCAATTATTAATCGGCAACAAAATGTATTTTTGATTCAGCGCCCAAACATCAGGCAGGTTAGTAATGAAAGAACCATCTAACATTAACCAACGCTCACGGTCATTTTGCTGCTTTCTACCCAAAACCTTATATAAAATTCCCGATGCTTCGGCAACAGTGTATTTACCAAACTCGGTAATAATATCGGGCTCCATCACGTCGTGTATTGCACAAATCTCCTTTATCCGTTTTACAATTTCATTTACCATGTATTCGTAATCGAAATCGAAAACCAAAGAATCTTTAAATGGCATTCCACCACCAATATCCAATGTATCTAAATCAGGGTTGATTTTTTTGAACTTGCAATAAAGGGTTACGTATTTTTCCAGCTCATTCCAGTAATATGGCGAATCAGTAATTCCTGAATTGATGAAAAAATGTAGCAACTTAACCCGGAAATTCGGATTGTGAACGATTTTATTGTTGTAAAAATCAATAATATCTTCCATTCGAACACCTAAACGTGACGTGTAAAATTGCGAATCGGGTTGCTCTTCAGCTGCAATACGGATACCTAAATTACAAGGTGTATCGATATCAACTTCATCATCAAAAAGGTTAAATTCCTCTTTATTATCTAAAACCGGGATAATATTTGTGTAGCCATCATGCAACATATCAATAATATATTGCTTGTACTGGTAGGTTTTAAAACCGTTGCAAATGATGGTTGTATCCTTAGTTAAATGCCCCTTTTTTTCCAAAGCATCAACCATCGGCATATCAAAAGCAGAAGAAGTTTCCAGGTGGATGTTATTCTTTAAAGCCTCTTCTACAATGTGGCGAAAATGCGAACTTTTCGTGCAGTAACAATATTTATAATCACCACGATAGTTGTTCTTTAAAATGGCAGTTTGGAAAAGAATTTTTGCTTGCTGAATTTTCTTACTCACCAAAGGTAAGTACGTGAAACGTAGGGGGGTACCGTAAGTTTCAATCATTTCCATCAGGTTTAAATCCTGAAAATATAATTCATCATCTATAACATCAAAGCCTTCCTGCGGAAAGCCAACGCTTAGATCGAGAAATTCTGAGTAACTCTGCATTTACATTAAATAATTTTTTGCAAAAATGTAATTTTAAATCGAGAATTAATCTTTATTGAAGATATTTTTACTGTATGGAAACGCAATCGTTTTAGAGTGAATATTGAGACCGTTTTTTTTGGACAAGCATTTTTATAAATAACTTTATTTTGGGCGAAACTAAGCTGTTTTATGCCACTAGTTTTCTTGTTCACGGAAGGTTTGAAATTATTATCCTGCAGAAAACGGCTAAATTGGACTAAGAATTAAAAAAACGATTTGGAAAGCAGCATCCCTGTAACAATCCACGTTGGTCCTGCTGTCCGTTTTACTCATCCCGATTGAAAAAACCGGGAATCGTGCACACTGCCATCAGGTTTAAATACTCCTGTATGTGCTTTTATTTATGGTTAATATAATGATTAATCGTTATTTCAAAGGCAAATGTACTTCAGCCAACATGCATCTTGCACTGCCACCGCCGTTTTTTTCGATTGTGTAAATCGGGGCATAAATAATTCTGCTGTACTTTTGCAACCGCTCAATCTGTTGTGCATTCAGTGCCAAATAAGCTTGCTCAGACATCACCAATAAGTGCTCGCCTTTTGCATTTGAAACCTCAAGCATATTGCCCGCAAAGCGATTCATCTGCTCAAGCGATATTTCTACGATTTCTTTTCCGCCATCAATTAAGCTCATGGCAACTCTTTCTTTTTCCTCAGCATTTGGAATAGATTCAAGGCAAATTACTGCAAACTTTTCCCCGATACACATCATCACATTGGTATGGTAAATCGGGAAATTAGTACTGTCTACTGCCTGAAAGGAAACAGCCTGGTAACCGGTAAGCAAACAAAAGTTGTTTAGCACTTCCATATCCGTACGAACGCTCAAACAAGCGTATGCAATCTTATTTTCCCTGTCTAAAACCATGCTGCCCGTGCCTTCAAGAAAAGCATGTTGCATCTCGAAAAAGCTCAAATCGCTTACATGATTCATTTCAAACTTACCTTTCAATCCCTCAATAATTTCTTTTCTGCGCTCTAAGCGGCGGTTTTCAGAAAACATGGGGTACAAATAAACTGAGCCATCTTCATGAAAAGACACCCAGTTATTTGGAAAGATAGAGTCGGGTTTTGCGGGCTGCAGCGTATCATCAACAACGGTAACATCCACCTCATTTTTTCTAAGCAGCGAGACAAAACCATCGAATTCCTGCAAAGCCTGTGCCTGTACGTTTTTTTCTGCCGATGCAACCTGAAACATGTTGTTGCCAGCGGTTTGCTCGTTGAATTTGAAATCAACAGGGCGAATCATTAATATATGGTTGGTGAGTTGCTTCATTTTTGTTTTATTAGTTCATTAGTTCATTTGTTCAATTGTTCACTAGTTCATTAGTCAAGTTCATCGTTCAGTTCATTGGTTTAATGTCAGGTGCTTTATGATCATTTTTATGTGAATTTAGGCGTCATGCTAAATGCCTAATGACCATGACCAATGAACAGTAAGGCATTATGCCTAATGACCAATGAACCAATGACCAATGAACATTTAGGCGTCATGCTAAATGCCTAATGAACCAATGACCAATGAACATTTTGATAAACCAGCGACCAACTACAAATCGTCTCTCAGGATTGGTAAACTCATACAATGGAAACCACCGCGGGCTCTGGAAAGTTCTGCCGATGGCATTAAAATTAATGTATCTGTAATGGTTTCAGCGTTTGCCCTGCCACTTTCCAAATCCTGAATCAAATCCTTCACGTCAACAACGCTAAAGCCGGCTGCCTTGAAAGCTTCTACCGTTTTATCATTTCTGTCGTAACCTAAAACAACACCTTCTTTTATCGCTAACAAATTGCATGAATCTGTCCATTGCTCTCTGGAATCGTATGGAAAAGTATTGTTTCCGCTGTAAATAATTTGGGTTGGTTCGGCACTTTGCAAATCGTTTTTACTAATATCGTTTAATAGCGCTTCAACATGTTCGAAATGTTTTGGTTCGCCGGGATTTGCCTTTGTAAACTGTATTGCTGTTGTTGCCTCGAGCCTTTCAGGTTCCTTTAAGAAGTTAATCGGCTCATGCGGGTTAAACTTTGGCGAATGGGCAATAGAGTTTAAAATTACCCAGGTATTGCGCTTAACTTGGGTAAACACGGTATCGAGGTGCATGTAATCGCGTTTGCTCGGAATTTTAACAACTGTTACCTTCTCTACCACATCATTATCAAACAATAATTTAATAGCCTCGTTGGCACCATGTTCTGATGTTCGCTCACTGCAGCCAATCAGCACATGATTTGGACTAACCATCATCACATCGCCACCTTCCAAAGTGGTACTAAAGGCAGGTTCATCACCGGGGCGCAGGAAATGCATGGTAACATCCGGAATTTCAAGAATTCTGTTCTGGTAAGGTTCAAAAAGCGGGTGATTGAAGAAAATGTAGCGCATTAAAAGCGTTTCGCGAACGCGGGCTTTTTTTGCGGGTTTATTTAAGAGAATGTGATCATTTATGGTTGTGCCTACATCCCTGGTGAAAATCAAATTTGGTATTGGCGCAAAAATCATGGTATCGTTTGCCAAAGTACCTGAAATAAAAATCTCGGCAAGCTGTTTCGGGTCAGTATTGGTTAGTTCTATTTGCACTTTGTAAGTACAACCTTCTATGGCGCAAACTGCGGCTACTAATTTCTTTCTGATGGATTCATTTTCGAGCATCTCACTCAAGAGATTCTGAATCTCAATTACCGATTTCGAGTTATGAAAATCAGGGTGATTTGGTTTATAGAAACTGCGGTCGTCTTCTACCGAATCTATTTTTGCCAGCTTACCTTTTATTTTTTCGGGATCGAGAAAGTACATCAAAAGCTTAATGTAATAATCATACTCACCTTTTCGAATGGTATCTAAATGAACAATATCTTCGAAAAGCCAGTCTTGCGCTTTTGATGGCACAACTTTGCCCAAACCGCTGTCGGGACTATGGATTAACAACTTACGCAGTCTGCCGATTTCGGTTTTTACGTTTACTCTGAAATTTTGATTTTGTTCGCTCATGAATATTTAGTTACACAAAGCTATTACAATTTCATGGAGTAGCAAGTATCAGGTTTTGGGTAATGCGCAGTTGATGCCGGGTATTGGTATTCAAAATGGCTTTCTTCTTTAGTCTTTCAGCTTTGCGCTTTAATCCCTATTTTTGCACCATGAACTTTATTATTACCGCAACGCTTGATGCTATTAAACAACTATATAACGAAGAAGTAGCAGAGAGCGCAATTAACATACAGGAAACCCGTAAAGAATTTGAGGGGCAGGTTACCATTGTTGTTTTTCCGATAACAAAAATATCCAAAAAATCGCCTGAACAAACTGCGCAGGCCCTGGGCGAGTATTTAGTTGAAAACGTTGATAAAGTTACTGCCTTTAATGTTGTTAAGGGTTTTCTAAACTTAAGTATTGCCGAAAGTTATTTTCTAAATCAGTTTAATCAAGAAATTCTATCGCCCGAGTTTGGTGTTTTTGCGCCAAACGGAAAGAAGGTTATGGTGGAGTATTCATCACCAAACACAAATAAACCCCTTCACTTAGGTCACGTTCGTAATAATTTATTGGGTTATTCTGTTGCCGAACTGCTAAAGGCTTATGGTTACGACGTTACAAAAGTAAACCTTGTTAATGATAGGGGAATCCACATCTGCAAATCGATGCTGGCCTGGCAAAAGTGGGGAAATGGCGAAACACCGGAAAGTTCAGGATTAAAAGGCGACCATTTGGTAGGCAAGTACTATGTGATTTTTGATAAAGAATACAAGAAAGAAATAGAGGTTTTAAAAGCCGGCGGACAAACCGAAGAGGAAGCGAAGAAAAATGCGCCACTAATTAAAGAAGCACAAATTATGTTGCAGCAGTGGGAGGCAGGTGATGAGGCTGTTGTTTCGCTTTGGAAAACCATGAATGGCTGGGTTTATGACGGCTTCGCTGTTACTTACAATAATTTGGGTGTAGACTTTGATAAATTCTATTATGAAAGCAATACCTATTTATTAGGAAAAGATACCGTTGATGAAGGCCTTGAGAAAGGTGTGTTTTTTAAAAAAGAAGATGGTTCTGTCTGGATAGATTTAACGGCTGATGGCTTAGACCAGAAGCTTGTTCTTCGTGCCGATGGAACTTCGGTTTATATTACCCAGGATTTGGGAACTGCGAAGATGAAGTTTGATGATTTCGGTATGGAAGAATCTATTTACGTAGTTGGAAACGAGCAGGACTACCATTTTAAGGTGTTGTTTTTGATACTTGAAAAACTCGGTAAAAGCTGGGCAAAAGGGCTTTATCATTTATCATACGGAATGGTTGATTTACCTAACGGTAAGATGAAAAGCAGGGAAGGAACCGTGGTTGATGCAGACGAATTAATTGCCGATATGATTGACACTGCGCAGGAAAAAACGGAAGATTTAGGTAAAATAAACGATTTCTCTGAAGCTGAAAAGGCAGAACTCTATAAAAATATAGGCTTAGGTGCATTAAAATATTTTCTTTTAAAAGTTGAACCGAAAAAACGCCTCCTGTTCGATCCAAACGAAAGTATTGACTTTCAGGGCAATACCGGTCCGTTTATTCAGTACACGCATGCACGTATAAAGTCGTTGTTAGGCAAGGCTGGTTATCAATTTGCGGTAAGTAGCGACCAGTTTTCTGGAATTTCCGAAGTGGAACTTGAAATGATTATGCTGCTGGCTAAATACCCTTCGGAAGTTGAAATTGCGGCGAAGGCGCATAGTCCGGCGAGTTTAGCTAATTACTTATATGAACTGGCGAAGCTTTTCAACAAGTTTTATCACGAGGTACCCCCAATTGTGAAAACTGAAGAAGGCGATGCAAAGCAATTCCGTTTGAATTTAAGTAAGAAAACGGCCGACATCATCCATGCAGGCATGTTAATTTTAGGCATCACCTCGCCGGAAAGAATGTAGGTGTTTTCTGAAACGGGTATATCGATATTGTATCCTTCAGTGTTAAACTTCGAAACTGGTAGATGGCTAACGAATTAATTTTACTTTGCCTAGCTGCATTTTGTGCAGGATTTATAGATGCGATTGTTGGCGGAGGCGGTTTATTGCAAACTCCTGCTACACTACTCATTTTGCCGCACTACCCGGTGGCAACTTTGCTTGGCACCACAAAAATTCCATCGCTTGCCGGCACAACGATTGCTGCTTTTAAATACTCAAAGCATGTTCAGTTTAACCTTAAGGTATTAACTGTTTGCGCAGTTGCAGCATTTTGTGCTGCATTTAGCGGCGCATTTTTGGTTAGCCGGATAGACAATTCGGTTCTTAAACCAGTCATTTTGGTTGTACTTATCCTGGTTGCCATTTATACTTATTTTAACAAACAGTTTGGCATCCATCAGGAGAAAAACCATTCTGTTAAAAGGCAGGTAAGTATGGCGGCGCTGTTTGGTTTGGTTATTGGTTTTTACGACGGTTTAATTGGACCGGGAACGGGCTCATTTTTGATTCTTGTTTTTATTGCTGTGCTTGGCTTTGATTTTTTAGCTGCAAGTGCGCACGCTAAGATTGTAAATATTGCAACCAACCTGGCTGCAATTGCCTACTTCAGTTCGACGGGGCATATATTGTTTCAGTATGCGATACCCATGGCAATTTTTAACGTTGCAGGCGCATTTTTAGGAACCAAACTCGCATTATTAAAAGGCAATAAATTTATAAGGATATTCTTCCTCCTGGTTGTTCTGGGCACAATTTTAAGATTCGCCTACGATATTTTGAAGCATTACCTTTAAAAGCTTAGTACAATTTTTGAGTCTCCTCTGGCCTAAAAGTTGAGGTGTTTTGAAAACAAATTTCTTCTCTAATGAAAACGTTAAGCAGATTTATTGATGCCCAGCAAAGTGCTTACGACGTTGCGCTTTCAGAAATAAAATCGGGCCGAAAAACGAGTCATTGGATGTGGTACATATTTCCGCAGGTAAAAGGTTTAGGTTTTTCAGAAACTTCGAAGTTTTATGGCATTGAAAGTTTAGACGAGGCCAGCGCCTACCTTGAGCACCCTGTTTTGGGCAAACGATTAATCGAAATTTGTGAAGCTTTGCTTAAGCTGAAATCCGTGCAGGCCGATGAAGTTTTTGGTCGACCGGATGACATGAAGCTGAAATCATCGATGACACTTTTTGCTGCGGTGCCAAACAGCAACGTGGTTTTCAGCGCCGTACTCGAAAAGTTTTTTAAAGGGGAACAAGACAAAAACACCCTTCGTATTCTAGGTATTTAAAATCACCTGGACATAAAAAAAAACACCGCCTGTAATCACAAGCGGTGTTCTCTTAACTGAATTCTTTAAATGCCTAAATCATCTTTTGCATAGGCAGTTCTTGTTTCGAACTCATTTTTGTAATCTTTGGCTTTCTCCATCCACTCCGGAGCTTTATCCTTTAAATCATCAACTACGGATTTACCGGTTAAAGGGTCTTTCTTAGTGATGTATTTCACGCCAGCATAAATTGCTGCGCCTATAATAGCTGTTTTTAACAATCCCATATCTTTTCAATTTTATTACTATTTAAACATTGTAAAAAGCCAATGGTTTTAAAAAAGCGAATAAAAAACTTAGTTTATCACCTTGATTTTCAGACTATCGCTTACTACAATACCGCTGATATTTGTTGCGTTATATTTTACGGTATATTCGCCTGCTTTAGTAATTGCATAGCCATCAGCAAGGTAAAAATTTACACTTGTGCTGTCGCCTTTCTTTAGCGAGGTATAGCTGTCTGCCGGTGGCGGCATCATTCTTTTGGCCATTGGGCCTTTGTAGGCAACATCTGTAAAATCTTCCATGGCTACATCAAGGTATTTGCTCATTAACTTTTCGAAGGGCGTATGCCATTTACAAAATTTCACGGTGCTGTCGGTATTGTTGTAAACTGAAAATCTGATGTTTATTGGTCCGCCGAGTTTTGCGGTGCCATCTAAAGTCATTTTTCCTAAAATTGGGTCCGTTTTTTTAACGGCTTCTTTTTCCGGCAAAAGTGTGGTGTCGGCATTTGCTGCTGTCTTGTCTTCATTGTTTCCGCAAGCGCTCAATAAAGCGATGCATAATCCGGCTACGATAGTGATTTTTTTCATATTTATTTGTTGTTATTCTTTTTCAACTCCTGATTTTACGGCGACCGGTTTCCTTCTTCTGAAGGCGGGGAAACTCATCGGGCTTTTTGCCGGGCGTTCATCTCCTAGTAAGGCGCCCCACTGTTTAAATGACTCTGTACGGTCGAAAATGATTTTTAAAACCGCAACAATTGGCAAGGCTAGGAACATGCCCGACACACCGGCGATGCTTCCGCCGATGAAGACCCCCAAAATGGCGAACAGTGCATTTATTTTAACTTTTGAGCCTACAATCCTCGGCATTAAAATGTTGTTATCCAGAAACTGAACGAAAGCGATGACACCCAAAACGGTAATAACAGGCCATAATTCTTGCGATGAAGTAAGTGTTAGCAACACGCCGATCAGGTTTCCAATCAGGGCGCCCACGTAGGGGATGAGGTTCAAAATGGCGAAGACCACACCTATTAGTAATGCATGTTTAATTCCGATGAGCATTAAAATGCCGCCGAGCAGGATGGTCATATAAGTAACCTGAATCAGCAACCCTATCAGGTAGCTTTTAATTATGGATTCAGTTTCATAAATGGCTTCTTTTACTTTTGGATGGTCGTCTGTTTTAAACCACATAAAAATAAAGCGCAGTAGAATGTCTTTGTAAAAGAGCATCAGGTAAATATAAATTGGCAGTAAACCGATAAAAACGAAAATGCCACTTAATGTAACGGCAGCACCTCCGGCGAGGGAGGTTCCCATATTCATCAAGTCGTCGCTTTTAGCCTGAATAAATGCTTTTTGTTGCTTATCGTTGTAATGTGTAATGCGGCTAACCCAATCGCTCAGCGAATTAATGTGCTGCGTTACGTTGTTTTTTATCTGAGGAAAATCTTTAACCAACATGCCAATCTGGTTGGAAAAAAACCAGACAATCATTGCAACAAATAGTGCGACCAGCATAATTGCAAGTATGATGGACAAGCTTTCCGGAAATTTTTTTCGTTTAAGAAAACGATAAACAGGTAATAATACGATGCTAATGAAGAAGGCCATTAGTATGGGCATTATAATATCGCGTCCGATTACGATAACTGTAACCAGCGCAATAAGGCCAAGCAGTTCTATCGAACGCTTTACAGTAAGTGGTAAATTATTAGTCATAGTTCTCCGGTTTGAAATTTAAACAGGCTTTAGTCGTAAATGTTTGGTATCGGCATAAATTGGCGGGGTAGAACACCCAAAAATAATTTTTAAGGGATGCATATCTAAATACCCGCATTTTTTTAAAGTTAAGATTTGTCTGGAAGATATCTTTATTTGCAATGGCCCGGGTTAAAAATTTACTTCGCATTAATGATATACCCGTAGATTAACTTTATTTTTGTTCCTTTTATAAAACGACAATGAATAATCAGGATACTATTATTGCCTTATCTACGCCTTCAGGTTCGGGAGCCATTGGTGTCATCCGCCTTTCGGGTCCGGATGCCATTAGCCTCGCGAATTCGGTTTTTGCAGGAAAGGATTTGGAGCAGCAGGCGTCGCACACGTTACATTTTGGCTTAGTAAAAGACGGCGAGCAAATTGTGGATGAGGTGGTAGCCGGATTATTTGTTGCGCCAAAATCTTACACCAAAGAAAACGTGGTAGAGATTTCATGCCATGGTTCAAACTACATCATCCAACGGATTATAAACCTTTTGATAAGCAAGGGAGCACGGGCGGCTAAACCTGGCGAATTTACGTTGCGTGCCTTTTTAAATGGTGCTTTTGATTTAAGTCAGGCCGAGGCTGTGGCCGATTTAATTGCCTCGAACTCCAAGGCATCTCATGATGTTGCCATGCAGCAGATGCGTGGCGGTTTTGCGAACGAACTAAAAGCTTTACGTGAGCAGTTGATTCATTTTGCTTCGATGATAGAACTCGAACTTGATTTTGCCGAAGAGGATGTGGAGTTTGCGAACCGCGAACAATTAAGAAATCTGGTTACGAGAATTAATCATGTTTTAAACCGACTGATATCCTCCTTTGAGATGGGTAACGTGATAAAAAATGGTGTACCTATTGTAATTGCGGGTAAGCCCAACGTGGGTAAATCGACGCTGTTAAATGCTTTACTGAACGAAGAGCGGGCCATTGTTTCTGACATTGCCGGCACTACCAGGGATACCATTGAGGATGAGCTTACGATTGGCGGCATTGTTTTTCGTTTTATTGATACTGCGGGTATTCGTGATACTGCCGATATTATTGAAGCGCTGGGGGTGGAGCGTACGCTCGAAAAAATGAAGCAGGCCAAGCTTATCATTTACATGGCCGATGCTGCCCAAAGCATTTCAGAAATTGAGGAACAGGTAAATGGACTGAATAAATTGCAGATTCCTTACCTTGTGCTTATTAATAAAGCGGATTTAATTTCTGATGAAGAACGCAAGGCTTTTAAGCACATAAATGTTGCCTTTATCGCCGCCAGAGCTGGTCAGGGCATAGAGGAACTCAAAACCACGTTGCTGGAGCAGGTAAACCTGCATAACATCAACACCAGTGAAACGCTGGTAACGAACATCCGCCATGTTGAAGCTTTAAAACAAACGGAAAATGCGCTGCAACGGGTGCTTGAAAATGTTGACAACCCCGTAACTTCTGATTTTTTAGCGATGGATATTAAACAGGCCTTGCATTACCTAGGTGAAATAACCGGAACGGTAACGACCGATGATTTACTGGAAAATATTTTTACCAAGTTTTGTATCGGAAAATAAGCAACACAGTCCCAACCATAGCGCTTACAACCGATACCCACGCCCATACAAACCTTTTCCTTGCTTTACCGTTTAATAAGCCTACCAACAATTTGAGTTATTTTTGGTTTTACCTTCAGGCATCTTTCAAAATGAATTTACAAGCTGCCTAATAACCCATTCCCAGCATGAAAAAGACTGATAAACTGCTTCCTATCGCTAATGTAATCGCATTGATTATTACCATTGCGGTTAACTACATTGCCAACGCGGGTTTGCTCAATGGCAATAGCATGAAAACCATTTCTGATAGATATTTCAACTATTTTACGCCGGCAGGGTTTGCTTTTTCGATTTGGGGGGTTATTTATTTGGGCTTGCTGGGTTTTGTACTTTACACCTCAATAAATGTAAAGGACAATCCGTCGAAATCAGAAGTGGTTTCAAAAATAGGCTGGTGGTTTGTGGTTTCATGTTTGGCAAATGCCAGCTGGGTAGTTGCCTGGTTAACCGATAACATTGGTTTATCGGTTCTGATTATGCTGGTGTTACTTTTTTCTTTAGTGAAAATTATAATCAATACCAGAATGGAACTGGATGGCCATCCATTAAAAGCATATTTATTTATTTACTGGCCATTTGCCATTTATAGCGGATGGATTACGGTGGCCCTGGTAGCAGATGTTTCTGCGTTTCTTACTAAATTGGAATGGCAGGGTTGGGGTATCGGCAATGCTACCTGGGCCATTATTATGGTTGCGGTTGCCGGATTGGTAAATATTCTTATGATCTATTTTCGTAACCTCCGGGAGTTTGGGGTGGTGGGCATATGGGCATTGTTTGCCATTTCCGTTTCTAACAAGGCTAACCCGGGTGGGGAAAACATCGTGTGGGCCTGCTACGCGGTAATGCTTATTTTACTTTTGTTTATCATTCAAAACGGCATGAAAAGTAAAAGACGATCCGTTTCTAATATGTAAGTGCTTCTAAACGCCCTGCTGCGGGATGTGCAACACATGGCTTATCGCTTTGTAACATAAGTGACAAATTGAACTTTCAGATTCATTTTATATTATATTTGGTTTACTAGGTATAACGAACGTGATTTTGTATGGTCAGCATTGAAATTTTAATTCATGCTGCACAAATACTTCTGAGCGTCTTAATTTAATCATCTCCAACAATTATGAGACGCTTTTTAAGAAATGGGGGTTTAACCATCTGCATGCTGTTTACTTTAGCTTTCCAACCAGTTTTCTGTGTTCGGGCTGAGGCGAGCACGCAGGTAGACAGTCTAAAAAAAGTGCTCGGTACCGTTCTTGTTAACAAAGAAAATCTCGACAAGAAGAAATGGGCGAGTATAACGCTGCTTCAAAAGCAATTAAAAAATAATTTCAATTCCATCGATTCACGTTACCAGAGCTATCTTAATTTATTTAATGCTTATAAATCTTTCATTCATGATTCGGCCTATGTTTACTGCAAAAAGGCTGGTGACTGCGCCTATCTTTTAAAAGATGATAACAAAATAAGTTACGCTAAAGTTAACCTCGGCTTTGTTCTGGTTTCGTCGGGCATGTTTAAAGAGGGTATTGATACTTTGCAGACCGTGCAAACCAGGTTTTTAAATGCGAGGCAAAAATTTGAGTATTATTTTTTAATGGCCAGGAGTAATTTCGATCTTGCCGATTACAACAAAATAGATTATTACAGCAAATTGTATACGCAGCGGGGCTTAACTTTCTGCGATTCCATTGTGGCGAGGTATCCAAAAGGCTCTTATGAATCCTTATCCGGAATCGGATTAAAATTGTTGCGGAGCAAACATTACCGGGCCGCCATACAGCCATACGAACAATTGCTAAAGCAGAAATCGACCTTTCAGGATAGTGCCATAAATTATAGTTGCCTAAGCTATTTATATTTCAGCGTTAACCAACCCGAGCTCGGCTTAAGTTATCTGCTGAAATCATCGATAATTGATAATGTACATTCTACAAAAGAGTCGCTTGCGCTGGTAAACCTGGCGAAATACCTATATCAAAAAGGAGAGATAAAGGAGGCTTTTACTTATATACACAGTGCAATTGAGGATAATAATTTTTACGGCGCAAAGCAGCGGAAGGTAGAAATAAGCAACATATTACCTATTATTGAACGCGAAAAGGTGAACGACATTGAAAAGCAGAAGCAGTCGTTATTGATCTACGCATCCATAATTACTTCATTAATCGTCCTGACGATTTATTTTGCTTCTACAACTTTCAGGCAGTTGAAGAAATTAAGGATAGCGGACCAGTTAATTGTAAATCAAAACGAGGATTTGAACAAAGCTAATGCTAAGCTGATGAAAATTAATACTTCGCTGGATGTGGCCAATCAGTCGCTAACCCTAACCAACCGAAAGCTTGACGAGGTAAATATGATTAAGGAAGAATATATCGGGCATTTTTTTAATGTAAACGCCGATTATATTGAAAAGCTAGACCGGCTTAAACGTTCGCTTGAGAAGATCGTTAATCATAAACAATATGATGAGTTGCAGGTTATTGTAAACCGTTTGAACACCAATTTTGAGCGGGAAAGTTTCTATCAGAGCTTTGATGAGGTTTTCCTGAATATTTTCCCTGATTTTATTGAGGAATTTAATAAACTATTTGATGATGAACACAAGACACAAATTGTTCCCGGCCACTTGCTCAATAATGAGCTGAGGATATTTGCACTAATCCGATTGGGCATCGACGAAAATGAGACGATTGCCAAAATTCTAAATTACTCTGTCAACACCATCTACACCTATAAAACTAAGGTTAAAAACCGTTCGCTCGTTGCTAATGATTGTTTCAAAAAGAAAATTATGAACATCAGGACAGTTAAAAATGAACTGCCTGCAACTTTCAGTTAAAGTAAGATTTAACCCGCCTAAAGATTGATTTTTCAACAGTTTAGATGAGGGAAACTTTAAGGTTAGCCACGCAAATTATGTGTGGTTTTTTTGTTGAAGTATGACGAGGTGAATTCTATCTTAAAAGGGCTTAAAAACCGCTTGAAAAGCTCGAATTTCAGGGCTGATTTTTAGGAAATTGTAGGCTTAGGAAGCTAAAAATCTATATATTTTGGAGTTGGGTATTCTAATAACGTACTGTTAGTTAAGGATTTAGTTTGATGTTGATAACATTTTTTTCAATATCCGGCTTCTTCTCTATTGTGATTGATTTTAAAGTCTGTTTACTTTGATTTGCATTCTTCAGACCCCCATTTGAAGTTGCACTAACCAAATTTTAAGAACTAATCATTATGAGAAAAAACTACTTTTTTTACTTTTTTAAGTATGGACTAACGGTGCTTTTTCTGCTGACGTTAAGCATTGCCCATGGGCAACAGGCTGCGTTTACAGGAAGGGTTGTTGATGAAGATAACGAGGCAGTTGCAGGTGCAACACTGCAGGTAAAAGGAACCAATCAAATGGTTGCTACTGATGCGAAAGGGGCTTTTCAAATTAGCAGCAGCCAGACAGCGCTAACGGTTTCCATTCGTTTTATTGGTTACGATGTAGCGGAACGGGTTTTGCTTGCAGGTAAACCGATGGTTATCCAGTTGCGACCAGACGCCAAATCGCTGGCAGATGTTGTGGTTGTTGGCTACGGAAGCACGAAAAAATCTGATTTAACCGGGGCTGTAGCCAGCATTAGCAGTAAAGATTTTAACCAGGGGGCAATCACCAGTCCGCTGCAACAAATAGCCGGCAAAGCTGCAGGTGTGGTTATTACACAAACGGGTAGCGAGCCAGGAAGTGCGCCCAACATCAAAATACGTGGAATAACGTCTATTCAGGGCAATAATAATCCACTCGTGGTAATAGATGGTGTTCAGGGCGATGTAAGTTTTCTAAACCAGATACCACCAACAGAAATCCAAAGTATAGAAGTGCTTAAAGATGCTTCTGCAACGGCCATTTATGGTTCGCGAGGTGCATCAGGTGTATTAATTGTGACCATGAAAAAGAGCCGTAGTGGCACTTCAATTGAGTACAATGCAAACTCCTCTGTAGATGTTGTAACCAGGCAGCTGAAAATGTTAACGGCTGCTGAGTGGAGCCAGCAAGCTGCTGCACGTGGCATTCCTGCTTCTTCAAATTTTGGGGCAGATACAGATTGGTTCGGACTATTAACCAGAACAGGAACTACCCAAAATCATACCCTAACACTTGGCGGAAGCAGCGATAATTTTAGCTACCGGGCTTCGTTGGGTATGGTGCTTCAAAACGGTATTGTTATTCATTCAGATAACCAAAGGTTTATCGGCAGGATTGAAGCCACACAGAAAGCACTTGATAATAAGCTTTCTATAACGATGACCTTAAATGGAACGAATTCACAAAATAATGGTAGTCCGGGTTCAATTGGCAGGGCTGCTTTTACTTCCAACTTAATTTCCAACGCCTACATCTCGCGGCCAACCGATCCGGTTTACAAAGCCGATGGTTCTTATTTTACTGATCCGAATTTGTTTCAGCCGCTGAATGTGCTCGCTGCCGCCAATACCATCATCAGCGAAAGCGAAACGAATAGATTGCTTGGTTCAATGCGCATAAACTACAAAATTATCAGTGGCCTTTCGGCTGAAGCCTTTGGAAGCTGGCAGAAAACGAACGGTACTTCGGGCAATTACACTCCGGCAGTTTCAACAGTAGCGGCGGCGATTGACCAAAAAGGTTACGCCAGCGTAAATAATAACAATTCAGACTATAAGCTGATGGATTTCCAGCTAAATTATAGTAAGGATTTTGGCAGGCATCATTTCGACGCCGCTGCGGTTTATGAGTGGCAGGCGCAGATGGATTCGGGTAGTGGAAGTGCTGCCAGAGGCTTTGTGAATGACCTGGCTACTTATAATAACCTGGGCTTGGGCGATTTTTCAAAGGTTCAGGCCGGCGACTATTCTTCATACCGGAATCAACGTAGAACAGTGTCTGTTTTAGGCCGGTTTAACTATTCGTTCTTAGATCGCTATTTGCTTACCGCTAACTTTAGGCGGGATGGGGCAACAGTTTTTGGTGCCAACCATAAGTGGGGTAATTTTCCATCTGCCTCATTGGCCTGGAAAATAGATCAGGAACCGTTTATGAAAAATCAGAAAATATTCAGCACTTTAAAATTGAGAGGTGGTTTCGGTATTACCGGTAACCAGCAACCTTTAAACGTGTTGCAGTCACTGCAAATTGTTCAGGGCTCGGGTACAGTTTATTTTGCGGGAAACGTGCAAACCAATTTCAGGGTTACCCAGAATGCCAATGCCGATTTAGAGTGGGAGCGCAAAAAATCGACTAACATAGGTCTGGATTTTGGATTGTTTGACGGGCGTTTAAGCGGAAGCTTCGACATTTACAAAAATGTAACCGATAAATTATTATATGGCTATACCGTTCCTCAGCCACCGTTTCCAACAGGCTCTATTCAGGCAAATGTTGGCAGTATACAGGGCAGGGGTGTAGAAATGGCCTTAAACTACGAACTCATACGCAACTCATCCACAAGGTTAAGCCTTGGGGGTAACTTAACCCTGATGGATTCGAAGGTGTTAAATTTGAGCGGCTCCTTAAACGGCGTACCTCTCATTACGAACAATGTTGGCTATGGCGGGCAGAACGCTTACCTCGTAGTTGGACAGGCAATTGGTTCAATTTACATTCTGCAGCACCAGGGCGTGGGCACGAATGGTGCTGAAACGATTGTAGACCAGGATAAAAATGGCAGAATAGACGCCGGAGCAACCAGTCCGGACCGGATTTTTGCCGGCCAGACGCAACCGAAATATACCTTCGCTTTTACTCCTAGCTTTAGTTATAAGAACTTTGATGCATCGATTCTGGTGCGTGGATCGGGCGGTAATAAGCTGTTTAATGCTTTGAGATCTAACCTAAGTTTTCTGGAAAACCTGGGTAAGTCGAACCTACTGGCAAGTGCGATAGATGATAATATTTTCACCTCTGCATATCCTCTGGCATCAGACTACTGGTTGGAAGATGGCAAGTTTATCCGGTTGGAAAATGTTAACCTTGGCTACAGAATCCCTACTTCCAAATCGAAGCACATCAGTGCAGTTCGTTTTTCACTAACCGGTCAGAATTTGTGGCTCATTACCAAATATTCAGGAATCGACCCTGAAGAAACAGGCGGCGACAATGGAATTTATCCAAGGGTACGCAACATTGCACTGGGCCTTAACATCATTTTAAAATAGATTCATCATGAAAAAACTAACGATAATAACCATTATAGCGGCGGCAATAATTGCACAGAGTTGTACCAAGGTAAACGAAAATGTTTACGATAAATACACCGCCGACCAGTTCTTTGCAGATCCAAAAGGGCCAGATATTGCCCTTGCAAGTGTATACGCCCGTATGCCGCAGTTTGGCGGTGGCGATAATGGCTACTATGACACAAATAACATGTGTACCGATGAGCAGGTTGTGCCGCATCGTGTAAGCGGAGACTGGGGGCCGGAAAATGCCTACCTGTATACAAGGGCATGGACGCCGGCACTCGGGCAAATCAATACCACCTGGAACGCCTGTTACAATTCCATCTATCTGGCAAACCTTGCTGTAGAACAGTTGGAAAAGGCAAATGCGCCGGCTGCAAAACTGGCAGAAGTAAAGGTGTTGAGGGCCTGGTTTTATTATTTGCTGATAGATGATTTTGGCGATGTGCCTTTTTATACCGACAATAACATTACAACGGCTCAATTGAAAACACAGACCAGGACGCAGATTTTTAATTGGATTGTAGGCGAGCTAACTGCAAATGCCGACCTTTTGCCAGAAACAAAAGGTGGCGTGTTCTACGGAAGGTTTAACAAATGGGCAGCTTACACGTTTTTGGCCAAAGTGTACCTGAATGCCGGTGTTTATACCGGAACAACGAAATGGGCGGAGTGCCTTGCAGCCTGTACAAAAGTGGCATCTGGCGGCTACACCTTACACCCGGGTACTGCAAGTACTTCGAGCCCGCTTGGCAACCGCTACTTTGAACTTTTTGGCGATGTTTGCCCGGATGATGAAACCATTCTGGCCATTTGGTTAAAACGTAACGTTATTGGCAACAATGTGCTTGCATTAAGAAGTGTAAATGGACCTAACGGGATAGCAATGTTTGGTTTCGCGGGGTGGAATGGCACCATTGTACCCGAAGAAACGTACAATAAATACGCCAGCGATGACATCAGAAGAAAACAGTTTTTAATTGGCCCTCAGCCTGGTGGCGTAACTTATACACCGAAAGTTACTTCATTGATAAATCCTGGCGCAGGCATTACCGAAGGCGTTCGTGGCGTTAAATTTTATCCGGTGGCACCTAACGATGGCAGCGGAAGTTCGAATGATTTTCCAATTTACAGGTATGCGGATGTGTTGTTGATGATTGCAGAATGTAACGTACGCTTAGGCAATGCTGCGGCTGCAAAACCATTTATCGATCAGGTTAGGGTGCGGGCAGGATTAAGTCCTTTGGCTGCAAATCCAACACTTGATAACATTTACGATGAGCGTGGCTTTGAGTTGAACTGGGAAGGGCATCGCCGCCAGGACATGATTCGTTTTGGTACTTTTACCCTTGGCCATGGCCTCGTGCCTGCGGTAGATAGCCACTGGCAGCTTTTCCCGATCCCAACTGCAGCCATGAATGCAAATCCTAATTTAAAACAAAATCCTGGGTACTAGCCATCGGGTGCCATCAGGAGGAGTAATAAAAAACCTCCTGATGCTTCGATGTGTTAAGTTGCCGATACATTAAATTTCAATTTTTAACATGAGAAAAAACCTCCAAAGTGTTTTCATTGCTGCAATTTGCTGCCTGATACAGGTTTCTGCCAGTTTTGCGCAGAACAATTCACCATATCCGCCACAATATGGCAAGCCTTTTAATGGTGTGCCCGACAGGCGAGACGTAACGCTTTACCAGGTAAACACCCGTTCCTTTAGTAAAGAAGGTAATTTCGCCGGTGTAACTGCCCGTCTGGATTCCATCAAGGCCCTTGGTGTGAATGTAATTTACCTGATGCCGATTTATCCAGTAGGGGTATTAAAGGGCGCTAACTCACCCTATGCAACCCGCGATTATGATTCGGTTGGTAAAGAGTTTGGCACGCTTGAAGATTTAAGAACACTTGTAGATGGCGCCCATAAACGGAAGATTTCGGTCATGTTGGATATTGTTGCCAACCATACGTCATGGGATCATCCATGGATGGCCAACAAAGATTACTACGTTAAGGATAGCCTTGGAAATATTAAATACCCTGAAACCTGGAAAGATGTTGCTCAGCTTAATTTCAAAAATGACGCAGTGAGGCAATCTCTGATACATTCGATGAAATCGTGGGTTTATAAAGCTAATATAGACGGTTTCCGCTGTGATTATGCTGATGGTCCGCCACTCGATTTTTGGAAACAGGTTATTGACAGTTTGAAAACGATTAAAACGCACAAGCTCTTAATGCTCGCCGAAGGCAGCAGCCCAAAATACCTGAGCGTGGGTTTTGATTATTTCTTTGGCTTCAATTACTTTGGAAATCTAAAAAGCATTTACAACAGAAACAAATCGGTAAGATCCATCGATGCTTTAAACGAGCGTGATTTTAAAGATGCCGAGGAAGGGCAGGCTGTGGTTCGTTACCTAACCAATCATGATGTAAATGGTTCTGACGGAACACCACTTGAACTTTTTGGCGGTAAAAGCGGTTCAATGGCGGCGTTTGTAGTTGTCGCCTATATGAAGGGCATCCCCATGGTTTACAACGGGCAGGAAATAGGCACGCCCTTTCGCCTTACCTTTCCGTTTACCGGCCGCAGAATAGATTGGGCGCTTGGCGATGCAAACCGCGAAGTAACCGCAGAATACAAAAAGGTAATTGCTTTCCGCAATAAAAGTAATGCCATTAGAAGGGGCGAACTGGCCTCATACAGCAGTGATGATGTGTGTGCTTTTACCAAATCCCTTGGGAAAGAGCAAGTGCTCGTTTTATCTAACTTGAGGAACAAAGAGGTGGACTTCACTTTGCCTGCAACCATTGCGGGTAAGCAATGGAAGAATGCTTTTGACGGGACTAAAGTTAGTTTAAATGGTGCGCTTAAGATGCAACCATATCAATATCTGGTTTTGACAAAATAGTAAGTTTTAAAAATTAAAAATCCACTAGCGATGTATATAAAAATATTTAATATGCTGTTTTTTCTGCTTTTTCTGAATGCGGCAAGCGCTTTCGCGAAGATTGCAATAAGCAGGGTAGAACCCGCCAATTGGTGGACCGGCATGAAGAAATCAGAGTTCCAGATTCTAATTTACGGGCCGGGCATCGCGAATGCAAAAGTAAGCATTAACTATCCGGGGGTTACTTTAAAATCAGCGGCTAAGGTAGAAAACCCTAACTATGTATTTTTGTACGTTAACGTAGCCAAAACTGCAAAAGCCGGAAATGTTCCCATCACTTTTGCCTTGGGCGCCGAGCAGTTTGTTTACAAGTATCCAATAAAAAGCCGTACGGATAAATCGGGTGCTTCGGGCTTTAACGCTGCCGATGTATTGTACCTGATTACGCCGGATCGCTTTGCAAATGGAAACACTGCGAATGACAATTGGGATAGTGTTTCGGTGAATAGAAATAGCCCGAATGCCCGTCATGGTGGTGATTACGCAGGGGTTAGCCAGAAATTAGATTACATGAAAGACCTCGGTATTACAACCGTTTGGCTTAATCCTATACAGGAAAACAAAATGCGGGGCGGCTCTTACCACGGTTACGCCATAACCGATTTTTATAATTCTGATCCACGCTTCGGTACGAATGAAGAGTTTAAAGAACTGACAAAAACGACGCACCAGAAAGGGATGAAAATGGTGATGGACATGGTGCTAAACCATTGCGGTAGCTCGCACTGGTGGATGAAGGATTTGCCCGCCAAAAACTGGATCAACAACGATGGTGTTTTCCTGCAAACCAACCATGCTACGGTTTCCGTTATGGACATACATGCATCACCTACCGAAAGAAACACTTTTTTGAATGGCTGGTTTACAAGAGGCATGCCGGATCTCAATCAAAGAAATCCTCATCTTGCAACTTATTTAATCCAAAACAGCATCTGGTGGATTGAATATGCCAGAATCGACGGCATAAGACAAGATACTTATTCATACATGGATTTTGATTTTCTGGCCAGGTGGAACAAGGAAGTTTATGATGAATACCCAAATTTCAATATTGTTGGCGAAACCTGGTATAACAAAGCCACATCGCCAGCGTGGTGGCAGGCAAAGTCGGCCTTGAATAAGAAAAATCCATATCTGAAAACACCAATGGATTTTTCGCTCACCTTTGCCATGCAAAAAGCATTTGATGGCCAGACAGATAACGGATATCTGAATGATATTTTTGAAGATATAGCTCAGGATTTTATTTATGCCGACCCATACAACATGCTTACTTTCCTGGATAACCACGATTTAAGCCGGTTTAGCAGAAAGGAGGATAATGATCTTAAACGATACAAGCAGGGATTGGCTTTGCTTTTAACCACACGTGGCATTCCGCAGATATATTATGGCACAGAAGTATTAATGGTTGGTACAAAAGAAGATGGGGATGGCCGCTTAAGGGTAGATTTTCCGGGCGGCTGGCCGGGAGATAAGAGAGATGAATTTACAAAAGCCGGGCGTAGCGAATTGCAGAATGAGGCATGGGATTATTTGCAAAAGCTGCTTCAGTGGCGCAAAACGAGCATTCCGGTAACGCAGGGGACAATGATGCACTATGCACCCCGGAATGGTATTTATGTTTACGGAAGAATGAAGGCTGGAAAAGCGGTTTTAGTGATGTTGAACAGCGGCCTTAAAGAACAGGATGTGACTATGGAACGCTTCACTGACGTCACTAAGGGATTTACAGGCGGAAAAGATGTGCTCACAGGAAAGACATTTGCATTCGATTCAAAAATCTCGATACCTGCAAAAGGCGAATACATTCTTGAGTTAAAGTAAGTAAAAAGCAAATAATATTTAGCAACATTTATCTGGGTGTTTCGAAGCCACCCGTATTTTTGGTTAAACAACAAGGGCAAAGCCGGATGGCATGCCCTTGCCATCTTTCCAGCTCATCGTGAAGAAATATAAAGCTTTTTCTGGACGATGATGAAAATAATCTGTAGAATTTGAAGAGATTTGTTTCTAAAGCCAAAGTATTTTCGATGCTTTCATTCTTTATATTTGCAGTTAAATGAGCGCCAGTTATAATCTTCAGGATGCCTTCGGGAACATCGATATTTATCTTTTTGACCAGTTGCTAAAGGGAACTTACGCAAATTCTAAAACCATTTTAGATGCAGGCTGCGGAACGGGGCGAAATCTTCTGTATTTTCTAAAAAACGGCTTCGATGTTTATGGTGTAGATCTGAATCCTGAAGCCATTGCAGAAATGAAACATGTTGCAAAACAATATGTTGCAAAAGGTCTGGATGCAAATTTTCTGGTTTCACCGGTAGAAGATCTGCCTTTTGAAAACCATAAGTTTGATTTGGTAATCAGCAGTGCAGTGCTACACTTTGCCGAAAGTCGGGCGCATTTCGAAGCCATGTTGAATGAAATGTGGCGGGTATTAAAGCCTTGCGGATATTTATTTTGCAGGCTGGCTTCCAATATCGGCATCGAATCTGCCGTTATAGCAACAGGAAATGGCCGTTACCTTTTGCCCGATGATTCAGAACGTTTTCTTGTTAACCAGGAGATGTTACTTGAATTGACCAGCAAGCTTGGCGCCGAATTGACTGAGCCCATTAAAACGACAAATGTGCAAAACCTGCGTTGCATGACAACCTGGTGCCTTCGCAAGCAAACGGGTGTTAAGCTTGGCTTTTAAGAACCGCTGGCGATAATCGCCAGATTTCTTTCTTTAAGCCGATCAACTATCAGCGAACAAATTTCTTAATTTAGTATGATGCAAACTATCATCCTAACGAAATCTGAAGCAAGAAAAATTATCATAAATGCTGCAGGTTTGGCCGGCAAGGCGCAATTCGGCTACGGAATTGACGCAGCTTACCGTTTTATCGAACATCTGGGCTATTTGCAGCTGGATACAAATTATGTTGTAGAGCGTGCACACCACCACGCACTGTTTGCCAGGGTTCCGGATTATGAAACGAGCTGGCTTGCCGAACTTTGCGACGATGGAAAGGTGTTTGAATATTTCAGCTCGGAATCTGGCTACTTACCAATGAATGATTATAGATTTTCATTGCCAGTTAAGGAGGCTTTTAAAGCAAAGGCAATCGACTTGAGTAAGCCCGAAAGCCAGCTTATGCAACAAATTACCGATCGGGTGGAACGGGACGGGTCGGTAAAAGTAAGTGATTTTGATGATGACCGCGTCGAAGCAAGTACGGGCTGGTGGGATTGGCGGCCTGCGAAAGTTGCGCTGGAAAGGCTCTATTTTCAGGGCGTTTTAATGATCAGCCGCGATAGTAAGTTTCATAAACGCTATGATGTGCCTCTAAATCTGGTCCCTCAGGAAATTGATATGGAAATGCCTGCTCCGGAAGAATTTGCCCGCTACATCATTAAAAGAACACTAGGCGCTTTGGGAATATGTTCTGTAAAAGAAATGAACTGGCGGGCGAGAAGGGTAAAAGGAAATCTGGTTAAAACTGAACTGGCAAAGATGTTGGCGGAAGGTGAGGTTCTTCCCGTTCAGGTAAATGGTGTGAAAGGACCGCTATTTATGCTGGCCGGGACAAATACTAATGTGCAATTAGCAGACGATGTTTTTATTCTTTCGCCTTTTGACGTGCTAAATGTTTTTCGGCACCGGCTTAGTGATTTTTTCGAATTTGATTACCAGGTGGAGTGTTTCGTGCCTGCACCCAAAAGGCTTTATGGCTATTTTTGTCTGCCAATACTCGCCGGCGAACGGTTCATTGCTCGTATGGACGCAAAAGCGGATCGAAAGAAAAGCGTTTTATTGGTGCATAACCTTCATTTTGAAGCTGTTATTTTGGATGATCAGCTTATCGACAAGTTTGCAGATGCACTCAAGGCATTCGTGCAGTTTAATCAATGTCATGACATTGGCTTTGCGAAAACGAATAACTTAAAATATCTTGAGGCAATTAGAAAGCATTTCTAACGGCCTCAAGATGTTGTTTCAAATTATATTCTTTCCTTACCACTATATTTAAGGTTCAGTTCAGGGTTTTTGGCGTAATCGCTCCAAAGCTCATCTATTGTTTTGCCCGAAAGTTTTACCCAGGTATCAGCAGTGTAGGTATGGTTTCTTAATTCCTTGTCGATTTGAATAATCATACCCGGCTTAACTTTTTGGTCTATCCATTCAAAAAAGCGTGCAGTTACGCGGTAGCTGTTTTCGTATTTCTTTTCGTTATGTTTTTCTGTTAGTGCAGGCAAGGCCCATTTTGAGCCAACATTGTCAACACCATATTTATAGCGGATAAAATCTGCAATACCTTCAGTTAGCCATACCGGGCCAGAGCCATAACCATAACCCTGAACAAGATGCATGCCCTCGTGAGTTACGATGTCGATGTCGGTTGGATGCGCATTCATATATGTTGTGCTAAACAGAATTCGGTTTCCACTCGCTTCTGCCACACCTTTATAGGCGGTATCAGTTACGAAAACAACATCATGCGTTGTTTTATCATTGAAAGTGCTAACCAGCACAGGAAAAACTTTGAAGTAGGTTTCAATCAGTTCCTGTTTAATTTTCGGATTGAAAGCAGAATTTTTATTAATGAAAACCAGTTGATAGCCATCTTTCTTTATGGTGTCAACAGACGACCAGTTTTGATGCAGAGCATCTTGCAGGTTCATTTGGAAATTGGCGAGGTTTTTCTTCTTTTTTATCCATTTACTGTTGGCAACAATTTCTCCGGGAACGGCCTTCAATGTAAAATTGTTTGCTGTATCAATTACCCGCATGGTTACTTCTCGTTTTGTGCGGTAGCCATCTGCTGTTGCGAAGGCAGGATAGGTCGCTTTAAAAGCTGCGTTTATTTTAGCCGAATCTATTGCTACTTTAGTATTGTTCACGATAGTTAGCGTATACGGGCGGGGTTCGTTGCGCCTGCGCTGCGGTGTCTGGGTTGCGGGTGTAGTGGTTTGTGCTAAAGTTGTTGCGGTTAGGGCTACAAAAAATGCGAAAGATGAAACAGATTTAAACATAGGGTTAAAAATTTTTGCTAAAATAAGCGATGCAGCATTACTGCGCTGTAAAATTGAGGCTACAAATCCTGGTTAATTTGCAACGATTTTGCTATAAATAAAGCCTGCAAAAAGGTAGAATTATACCTCGGCAATTTTTAATAACTTCGGTTGATGAAAATGATTAAAAAAGCTAATCTTCCGTCGAAAGTTTGCCCAGCTTGTCAGCGTCCGTTTTCATGGCGAAAAAAGTGGTCCCAAAACTGGGATGAAGTGTTGTATTGCAGCGAACGCTGCAGAAATGAAAAAAATAAAAAATAAGGAAAACAATTACAGATTTCCACGGTTGTTACTATACATTTACCTGATAAATATTTAAGAAACACCTTGCAACACGCAAGGTGTTTCTTTTTGCGCTGTAACTTGCGCTAAATGATTTTCAATCTTTCTTCCTCTAAATCTATTTGATAGAATTGCTGACGAATGATTTCTTCATCGATGGAAGAGTCTTTATTGAGCTGTGTGAGGTACTTCCGCTGACTTTCCAGAAGTTCGATAAAAACCATTTTTGTTTGCTCATTCATCCAGCTGTCATCGCTGGCTTTCGCCCGGTCTTCCCATTGTTTTAATATTTTTTCGATGCCAGCATCACCCTGTAATCCATTATCATATTTCTTTTTCAGCACTTCGTAAACATGTTGCTTCAGGCCTTGCTTCATTTTGTTTCGCGATGTTAGTTCGGATTCTTCACTGAGAAGGCCATCGAAAAAGTGCGTTCGGCTAATTAAGTAGGGTAGTGTAAGGCCCTGAATTAATAAGGTGAGTAAAATAACCATGAAGGTGATGAAGAGAATTAAATTTCGATGCGGAAATTCTACGCCATTTTTTAAGGTTACAGGAATGGACAGTGCTGCGGCAAGGGAGACTACACCCCGCATGCCGGTCCATCCAAGTAAAAGCGGCATCATCCACCGCCTTCGTTTCGACGAGGCATGCGGCATTACGCCTGGCCTGAAAATCGTTGTAGCGATTAGCGCTGCGTAAGAACTTATCATCCTTGCTGCAATTAAAATCCCAGTGACCAAAAAACCATACTCTATGGCCAGACGCAAAGGAATTCCTTCCGCTTTTATGCCTGCAACAATTTCAGGGAGTTCTAATCCGATAATGAGAAACACGATTCCGTTTAAAATGAAAACAAAGCTTTCCCAAACACTGTAACCGCGAATCCGGCTGGCGCTGTTTAAAAAAATCATTCGCCTGGCCGACATAAACAGCCCGCCACAAACTACAGCCATAACGCCCGAGCTGTGCAGCTGTTCGGCTACCCAGTACAGAATATAGGGTTCGATAAGTGTAAATACGATATCTGACGGCGCATCTGTAGGCAATCGCTTATGCGCCTGAACGAAGAACCATGCAAGAGCAAGACCGATTCCGGCGCCGCCGGCCACCATCCATATAAAACTCGTTGCAGCCTCCTGCCATATAAACTGCCCGGTTCCAACCGCAACTAATGCAAAGCGAAAAATAATCAATGAGGATGCATCATTCAACAAACTTTCGCCTTCCAAAATGGCCGAAGTAGAGTTGGGAATTTTCACAAATTTCATAATGGCGCCTGTGCTCACTGCATCAGGTGGTGAAACAATTCCACCTAGTAAAAACCCGATGGCAATGCTAAAACCCGGAATAAAGTGATTTGTTACCAGCGCTACGGAAAGGGCTGTGAAGAAAACGACAAGAAATGCAAAACTGCCAATTATGCGCCACCATTTTTTCATTTCTTTGAAGGAAATTGACCATGATGCCTCAAACAGAAGCGGTGGCAAAAAAATAAAGAATATGAGGTCGGGGTCTATTTTAACAACCGGCAAACCCGGTACAAAGCTAACTAATAAGCCCGCTACAACCAGTAGTATCGGATAAGCCACACGGAGCTTCGTTGCCCACATATTTAAAAGAACAATGGCCGCTATCATGGCCAAAAAAAACGGTAACAGTGTATGCATGGTCGAAGCGAAGAAATGTTTTGCCGTTTAACTTACAAATTTTTTGCGCTAAGTACCAAATCTGTTAGTTGTAACGGTTAACCCTGGCAGAGAAACCAAACAAGCTGAAGAACGAACGATAAGAAATATCGTTGCGAAATTGTTGGGGCATTTTAGTAAATTCAATTAAAAAATGGTTTGTAATATTTGTGTTTTCATATTCCGGTTAACATAAACTTAACATCATCTGCTTACTTTTGATGGCGCTCTATCATTAAATAAAATCATTCAATAATGAAATATCTTTTCATTTTATTTACAGCCTTTTGCGTCAACAGCGCTGTGGCGCAGCAACCCGGAAAAATTCAGGGTGGTAAACAAATTTTGTTGCCTAACGGATGGAAACTTAGTCCGGCAGGGCATTCAATTCAGCTTGGCGATTTGCCTTTGAACATGCAGGTAAGTGCTTCCGGAAAGTTTGCGGCAATTACGAACAATGGGCAAAGCACCCAGTCGGTTCAGCTTATTGATACAAGAACGGAACAGATTCTTGATGAAAAAATACTAAAGAAATCTTGGTACGGATTAGCATTCAGCAGGGATGAGAAGCATCTTTATGTGTCTGGTGGAAATGATAATATTATTCTGGATTTTGGTATCAGCGCAAACAAACTTGCAAAGAGCGATACCATTAAACTGGGCGAGGTGTGGCCAAAAGGAAAAATCAGTCCGGCGGGTATTGCAGTAAATAAAGATAACAGCAGGCTTTTTACGGTAACAAAAGAAGACAGCAGCTTATATATTATAAATCCGGATGAGAAAAAAATTCTGAAAAAGATTCAGTTGCCTGCTATTGCCTACAGTTGCATCCTCTCGCCTGATGAAAGTTCTCTTTACGTTTCGCTTTGGGGCGGCCGGGCGATTGCTATTGTAAACCTCGCAGCCGAAAAAATTGCCAGCCTAATAGCCGTTGGCGACCATCCGAACGAACTTTTGCTAAACAAAAAGGGAAATTACCTCTTTGTGGCGAATGCAAATGATAACACGGTGTCTGTCATCAACACGTTAAACAATAAGGTAGTTGAAACCATTGCAACAACATTATACGCCACGCAGCTAACCGGTTCTACCACCAACGGACTTGCATTAAGCGCCAATGAAAAAACACTTTACATTGCCAATGCAGATAACAATTGCCTGGCCGTTTTCGATGTGAGCAAGCCTGGAACGAGTCAGAGTCAGGGCTTTATCCCGGTAGGCTGGTATCCGACAAGCGTTAAAGTTGTAGGGTCAAAAATTATGGTTAGCAATGGAAAGGGGAACACCTCTATGGCAAACCCGCAGGGGCCACAACCCATTTCAAAAGCAGATAATAGTGGCTACCAGATGGGCAGCACCGCAAACAATAAGTTACAATATATCGCCGGCTTGTTTAAGGGAACATTATCTTTTATTGATGTGCCAAAGGTAGAGCAGCTGAAAGCATATACAGCTCAGGTTTACGCCAATACGCCCTTTACGGATAAGAGAACCTTAATTGCCGATGGCGAGGAGGGAAACCCGATACCCCGCAGGCAAGGCGAGCAGTCGCCGATTAAGCATGTATTTTACATCATTAAAGAAAACCGGACTTACGACCAGGTGCTTGGGGATATGCCTCAGGGAAATGGCGATTCGAGTTTAACGCTTTTCGGGAGAAAGATTACGCCTAACCAGCATGCTTTTGCCGAAAATTACGTGTTGCTCGACAATTTTTATGTTGATGCTGAAGTAAGTGCTGATGGACACAACTGGAGTATGGCGGCCTACGCAACTGATGTGGTTGAAAAAACCTGGCCAACGAGTTATGGCGCTCGCGGAGGGACCACCAATTATGAAGGCGGCCGCCCGGTAACCTATCCAAAAGGCGGTTTTATCTGGGATTATTGCCAGCGGGCCGGAGTATCTTACCGCAGTTATGGGGAATTTGGCGATTATGGAAAAGCAAATATAAAATCGCTTCAGGGGCACATGTGTGCAAGCTCGCCAGGCTTCGATATGGATATTACCGACCAGGTACGTGCCGATGCCTGGATAAAAGATTTCGACTCTCTATTAGTAAACAAATCAGTTCCGCAATTTAGTACTTTAAGGGTATCAAATGACCATACCAGCGGACAGAAAAAGGGCAAAGTATCGCCTCAATCTGCTGTTGCTGATAATGACCTGGCCGTAGGCAGGATATTAGAACGGTTATCGCACAGCGAAATATGGAAAGAATCTGTTGTGTTTATCCTTGAAGATGATGCTCAAAACGGCCCCGACCACGTTGATGCACACCGTTCGCCCGCCTATGTTGTTGGGCCTTATGTGAAAAAGAAAACGGCAGTTCATACCATGTATTCAACTTCGGGTTTTCTAAGAACGATGGAACTCATCCTTGGGTTGCCGCCAATGAGCCAGTATGACGCAGCAGCGGTGCCATTGTTTGAATGCTTTACCAATAAGCCAGACTTTACACCCTACAATGTGATAACGCCTTTAATCAACCTTGATAATAGAAATGTTGCGGTTAATGAAAGCAGCAAACGGTCGGAACTTTTCAATTTTGCAAAAGAAGACTCTGCTCCGGATTTGGATTTAAATGAAGTAATCTGGAAATCGGTAAAGGGTGAGAACGCTGTAATGCCTGCGCCGAAAAGGAGCGCTTTTGTTATCCTGGAGAAAAAGAAAAAAGATGATGATGATTAATATTGCTTCAACTCAATAACACAACCATGTCGGATAGAAGATTTTTTATAAAAAGTAGTTTGGCCTCAGTTGTTATGGCTGGGCTGGCTCCGGTTATTTCAGCGGCAAGCGAAACGCAGCAAAACATAGAATATCCTGAAAAGAAGGCAAGATTAAGGTTTGCAATTGCATCAGACGGGCACTATGGTCAACCCGGAACTGACTTTAAAAATGATCATGAAAATATTGTGCGCTGGTTAAATGAAGCTCATAAACAAACGCCACTAGATTTCGTAATTATAAACGGAGACCTTGTACACGACCGCCCTGAACTTTTATCGGAAGTGAAAAAGAATTATTACGACCGGCTAAAAGTTCCGTTTTATGCAATTCCGGGCAATCACGACCATGCCGATGCGACAATCTGGAAGTCTGTATTCGGCTACGAAGACAATTTTTCGTTTGAAAAGAACGGAATTGGTTTTGTGCTGGCAAATACTTCTGATACGAAAGGGACATATATTTGCCCGGATAACAAATTTTTGAAACAGGAATTTGAAAAGTTTAAAACACTCGAAACTGTTTTCGTAATCTTACATATTCCACCTCATTTTTGGGTGCCAGAAAGTCCGTTTGTAGAATGTCCGGATACGATTAGTCTATTGCATCAGTACCCAAATATTAAGGCTGTGTTTCATGGTCACGACCACAGTTTGGATAGCGTTTTCTATACAAACAAACTTCCGCATTTCTTTGATTCGCACATTGGGGGCAATTGGGGAACGGCATACAAAGGTTACCGGATTGTAGAAGTTTCTGATGAAAATAAGATAAGTACCTATCAGGTTAATGCCAGTCAGAATCCTGTACTAAACGAAGTCAAATTGTAGAGAATTACTTTTTAAAAAGCTTGAATATCTTTTTCGCGATTGTAAAAAGGAGCAAGGCAATAAAACCACCGATTAAGCCGAATAAAAATTCTTTAACCATTGATGGTAGAGCAGGCCATAAATGGTGAAGGTAGTCAATGTTGTGTACGAAAATGCCGCCCGCAACCAGTATGAGTGCAATGGTGCCAACAACGGCTAAAATTCTGATTAGAATTGGCAAAGCTTTAACCAGCAAATTGCCCACTGCATTTAAAAACCCTTTATTTTGTGAGCGTTTGATAAGCTTGTAGCCGGTATCGTCCATTCTAACGATAATGGCAACAATTCCGTAAACACCAATGGTTGCCAGTAATGCCACAATGGAAACCGTAACAATTTGCAAGGTAAGATTTTCAGTAAGCACCGTGCCCAATGCAATGATTACGATTTCTACGGAGAGGATAAAATCTGTGGTAACGGCCGATTTGACTTTCGCTTTTTCAGCATCCTTGTCGTCCTTTATAACTTCAGTGGACTGCGGCACAGCTTCTGAGCGGTGAAAGAGGTATTCGAAAATTTTTTCTGCGCCTTCGTAAGCGAGGTAAAAACCACCGATTAGCAGTATAAATTTAATGGCAACAGGAAAAAAAGCATTGAGCAGCAATGCAATGGGAACAATTATAAGTTTGTTTACAAATGAGCCCTTTGTTATTGCCCAAAGTACAGGAAGTTCCCTTGAGGATAGAAAACCTGTCGCTTTTTCTGCATTTACAGCCAAATCATCGCCTAGTATTCCGGCTGTTTTTTTCGTGGCAATTTTAGCGGTTACCGCTACATCGTCCATCAAAGCTGCTATATCATCCAAAATTGCAAAAAAACCTGAAGCCATTTCCTTATCCGTTAAGAGCGCAAATTATGAAATGAAATTCAATTGAATCTAGTCAGGCGATAATTTTTTTCTCCCTTTAAATTTTTTTTCTGATTTCGAAAGGTGCTTTAATTGCAAGTAAAGCGATTTTTATTTGCTTTGAAGTTATGGTTCTTGTCTTTTAATATGTTTTACTTATCTTAGTTTTTAAGAAAATTCTGTTTGGTGCCGCTTACTGTTAAACGAAGATTGATGCGGCTACAGATGTGAAAAAAGAAAAATCCTTGTTTTAGATAGTACTTTTTATGAAGAGAACATTCCTATTGTTATTAGCGCTTTTCATCACCGCAACCTTAAATGCCCAAACTTTTAAAAACCCTTTGCTTCCTGCTGGCGCCGACCCATATAGCTTTTATAAGGATGGCTATTATTATTACACAAACAGCACTGGCAATAGGGTAGAACTCTGGAAAAGTAAAAGCCTGGCCGGTTTAAAAGATGCACCACATAAAACCATTTGGAAGGCGCCTGCAACCGGCGCTTATTCGAAAAATATCTGGGCACCGGAGGTGATGTATATCCGCGGGAAATGGTACGCTTATTTTGCTGCAGACGACGGCAGAAATGAAAACCACAGAATGTATGTTTTAGAAAATGCCTCTGCCGACCCAATGCAGGTTGATTGGGTTTTTAAAGGACAAATTTCTGACCCGACAAATAAATGGGCTATAGATGGAGATGTAGCAGAAATTAAAGGACAGCTTTATATGATTTGGTCTGGATGGGAGGGTGATAAAAACGGAAAGCAGGAGATATTTATGGCTAAACTTAAAAACCCGTGGACAGTAGATGGTGACCGGGTGAAAATATCTTCGCCGGAATTTGAATGGGAAAAACATGGCGATTTAAACGATCCAAACAACCCACCTCATGTTAGTGTTAACGAAGGACCGCAGTTTTTGATTCACGACAATAAAATTTTTATTATTTACTCTGCAAGTGGCTGTTGGACAGATTTTTATGCCTTAGGTATGCTCTCCGCTGATTTAAACAGCGACTTCTTCAATGCTAAAGCCTGGGTTAAATCTGCTAAACCAGTGTTCCAAAAGTCGGTTGAAAACGGTGTCTATGCTCCCGGCCACAATTCTTTTTTTAAGTCGCCTGATGGCAAGGAAGATTGGATTCTGTATCACGCCAATGATAAACCAGGACAAGGCTGTGGTAATTTTCGTTCACCCAGAGCGCAAAAGTTTAGCTGGAATGCAGACGGAACGCCGAATTTTGGCCTGCCCTTAAAAACAGATGCCGAGATTGACATTCCTTCAGAGAAAAAAACCAATTGATGTTACCCCGCTCTAAACCTGTTTTAAATAGGCATCAATATACGTTCGCACTTCATGGTTTGATGCTTCCTTAATTCGGTTGATGAGTTTGTGTTGCGAAGAGTTATATTTTTCAATATAAGTGGCCTCGGTTTCGTTAAACTTTAAATAACCCTGCTCAAAATATCTTTCTTCAATTTCCGACGATGAATCCATTGAGCGGAACCAGAGTTTAATGAATGATAACGAGCTTTTTTCCAGAAACAGCCAATGATAAAGCTCGTCTGCTTTGGCGTCGGCAGGTAAATCCAATCGCTTAATTTCAGTTATTAAGATGTCTGGGTTCTCAAAAAGATAAAGAATTTGATAGCTGGAGTTCATTGCCGGCAAAAATAACACCTCAAAGTGAAATTCGGCAATGATGTTTTCAACAATTTTGTCGCTAAGGTTTCCAGTTTAGCTATGATATCGACTTTTTTCTGCGCTTTACCCACTGATAGGTATACCTTATCTATTAATTGTTGGATTATTGATAAAAAGGTGATTTTACGGTATTATAAAACAGACAAATAATTATATTTGTGATATGGAAACGCCCAACAAAATTTCTCAAATGAGCTCATTTTTAAAAAAAGTGCAGCAGCTTAGAGGTTTCGGAGATATGGATTCATATAGCCTGGTTAACGAATTCAAGCGATTTACAAACCTTCCAGAAAACAGCCTTGATAGAATTATTGAGGATTTTTCATCGCCAAATACCTGGAACATTGCCAAACGCAAGCTGATAGACGATGTTGAAACGGTAATTGGCGACATCTACAATTCATGAACATCCCAAATATGTTATAACAAAAGGCCCTCGTTTCAGCTGAAACAAGGGCTTTTTTATAGAACTTAAGTTCCGGAGTGCATACTCAACCTGAGCCATGGCCTGTAAATTGTGTCGTCATTGAGCTTTATAATAATTTCTGATAACAATAAAATTTAAGTCCGGGGCGCTTGGCCAGGCTAATTTCGCCGCAAAACTCATAGCCGATTTTCGGAAAAAGTTTGCGGGTAGCCATATTTTCGCTGTTGGTATCCACTCTTAAAATTTTAATTTCAGATTGCGCTGCAACTTTTTCCGCTTGTTGCATCAGGGCCTTTGCAACACCCATGCCTTGATAATCCGGATCTACTGCCAGCCGGTGCGTAACAATAGCAGTTTCTGTGATGTCCCAGCCAGCGTCAGCATATTCCGGATCCTGATCTGTCGTAATTGCCGATATACCGGCTATTTGCTCATCAATTTCGCAGAGCCATAATTGGTTAATTGAAATATCTGCATTAAACACTTCAGGATTTGGGTAATCATCTCCCCATTGATAGTTGCCGGAAGCACGCATAACTGGCACCACCTTTTTTACGAGCTGCATTATTCTTGGGATATCTTCCTCCTGGGCTAATCTGATTATCATTCGATGGTGGTGTTATCTTAAAATAGCTTCTCTTGTGGTGGCGTTACGCCTGCCAAACGGAGGTAGACAGTCGCCTGACCGCGGTGGTGGGTTTGGTGCTCAAAATCCTTGGTGAAAACCATTTCCTTTGTCATATCAAAGCGGTTCATGAATTTTACGTGTTCGCCGAGTTGCTTAGGCGACATTGCTTTCAATGCGGCAATTACGTAGTCATATCCGGCCAGAACAACTTTGGTAACGTTTGCTTTTGATTTGTCCTGAATTTTTTCTACTTCTCCCAGCCCATACGGACTTTTTTCGCCTGTGGCAGTTGCTGCAAAACCATAGTTTGCATCAGTTAAATGCAGCATTTGCTCTGCAAAAGAACGCATTTGTGGCGTTGGCTTCAACGCATAACCCGATTCCGGCATCACCTCCAGATACTCCCTGGTGTACGCTTTCGCCCGTTCCCACTCGGCAAGTTTTGTAGCTGTGGTTTCTTGTGCCTTTGTAGTTGCCAGCATTGCTGTGAAGCATGCTATGCTTAGCATTAATTTTAATTTTTTCATAATTTGGTTTGTTTTTGTTGCAAATATAGGTTAGAAAAACCATCAAGTTTATAATGGAGCCCGAAAATTGTTGAAGCGAAGTTGCGACAGACTTGTCTCGGGCATCAGCATGAACATCCAGCAAAACGACTTGTTGCCAGCAAATTTTAGATGGTTAGAAAAATCAGCAGACAATATTTTCGTTCGTTTTTGAATATTATGATGATAAATGTCAAACAGTTTTTGTAATTACTTGCATCGCGTAATAAAAAGACCGTTTATTATCTTCAGCATAATTAATAAATTCTGTACATTTACGACTACAAGCGGAAGAAACAAAAATTCTTGTTTCGAAAGTGGAATATCATGCCTGAGTATAAAACTAATTAGCACCCATTCATCCCAATATCCAAACAATGAAAACAAAAAACACTGTAAGTACTTTTTCGGTACTTATTGCTGATGATCATGAAATCATCCGCCGAGGGCTAAAAAACCTGATATCAGATTACTGGGCGGGTGTCGAAATTTTAAATGCTTCAACTATGCAAGAGGCCTTGATAGAAACCGAAAAATCGCCGAGCCTTGTTATTATAGATGTAAATTTGCCTGGCGGGAACAATTTAAAGGTAATTGACCAGATAAAACTCGTACAGCCCAATGCTAAGATTCTGGTATTTTCATCTCTCAATGAAAACATTTACGCAGTTCCTTATTTAAAAGCGGGCGCTTCCGGTTATTTGACGAAGAATGCTGAAGAATCGGAAATTGTGACGGCGATAACCACAATCCTCGCAGGGAGCAGGTACTCGAGCCGTAATGTTAAAGAGAATATGTTCAACAGTATTCTAGGCAATGATGCGGATAATCCTTTCACAAAACTATCTGCAAGAGAACTGGAAGTAGCTGAGTTGTTGACAAAAGGAATTGGGGTATTGGAAATCTCTAACCAGTTAAATTTACAGATGGGTACGGTTAGCACTTATAAACTTAGGCTTTTTCAGAAGTTAAAAATAAAAAGCATTATCGAGCTGGCAGAAAAGATGAGTATCTACGAAAAGTAGTTTCAGCGCTTTGCTGTAAAATAAGAAAAGAGCCATTAAGGCTCTTTTTTTTATGGTTTTTTTTCTTTGTTTACTGTACCCGGGCCTTCTTCGCCCGACTCGTTAGGTTTTTCGCCAGCCTGGCCAAACTTTTCAGAAGCGCCTGCTCCATTCTGGTCGAAACTTGCCTTTTCTTCAGATGTACCCGAATTCTTGGCATCTTCGTTTGTATTGTTCTTTTCATCTTTATTGTCCATGATACTTCATTTTTAGGTTTTAAATTGTGATTCTTCCACCGGTAACCGGAAGGGTAGCTCCTGATACATAACTCGCATCATCTGATGCTAAAAATACGTAAGCATGCGCAACCTCTACTGGCTGGCCAGGGCGGCCCATTGGCGTGTCTTTTCCAAAATTTTCAGGTTCAGGCATTGTAGATGGAATTAATGGTGTCCAGATGGGGCCTGGTGCAACGGCATTTACTCGAATTCCTTTACCTGCCTCTAATAAAATCTGACTTAAGTTTGCCGTAAAATTCTGTATCGCACCTTTAGTTGCGGCATAGGGTAGAAGCAATGGTGTTGGAGAATAGGCATTTACGGAAGTGGTATTTATAATGCTGCTTCCGGGTTTCATGTGTGGTTCTGCTGCTTTACTTAAGTAAAACATCGGATGAATGTTTGTTTCGAAAGTTTTAACCCATTCTTCAGAAGGGATTTCTCCCAAAGATTCGCGAGCCATTTGAAAAGCAGCATTATTTACAAGGATGTCGATTTGGCCAAAGTTTTCTACAGCCAGGTTTATTATTTCTTTGCAATGCGCTTCACTTCTGATATCGCCTTTAATTAAAATCGCTTTTTTACCTTCAGCTTTTATGTACTCGGCGGTATCCTCTGCATCAACGGTTTCCGAATCGTCTAAATAGCTAATTAATACGTCGGCACCCTCGCGTGCAAAAGCAATGGCAACAGCTTTACCGATGCCTGAATCGCCACCCGTAATTATTGCCTTTTTACCGTTAAGCTTGCCGGAGCCGCGGTAAGATTTTTCGCCATGGTCTGCTAATGGAGATAATTCGGCTTCAGTTCCCGGCGTAGATTGTTCCTGCTTGGGGAACGGTGGTACAGGATATTTATCTGCTGGATTTTCGTTTTTCATAATATTGGCTTTTGTTTAAGTAAAACAGCATAAAAAGAAAAAAGGTTTAATTAAATCCTTAAAACTAAATATGTTAGCAAAATTTTAGTAAATAAAGATTAAAACTATCTTAAAGCTAAATAAATTAGTATAAATTTGTTTACCAAAATATTGATTATGGAGCGCGGGAAGCAAATTATTCACATGGATCAGGATGCTTTTTTTGTATCTGTTGAGTTGAGAAAAAACCCAAAGCTTATCGGGAAGCCTGTTATCGTTGGTGGCAGTTCGGATCGGGGAGTTGTTACCTCCTGTAGTTACGAAGCCAGAAAGTTTGGCGTTCATGCGGCAATGCCCGGTAGAACAGCCAGAATTTTATGCCCGCAGGCAATCTTTGTAAAAGGCAATATGGATGATTACTCAAAAGCCTCACATGAAATCACTGAAATTATTGCAGACCGGGTTCCGTTGTTTGAAAAAGCAAGTATAGATGAGCATTATATCGATATGACTGGAATGGACAGGTTTTTTGGGTGTATGAAATTCGCATCAGACCTGCGGCAAAAAATCATCACTGAAACAGGATTGCCTATTTCTTTTGGATTATCGGTTAACAAAACTGTGGCGAAGGTGGTGACCAATGAATGCAAACCAAACGGCGAAATGGAAATTCTTTTTCCGGAAGTAAGGCCCTTTCTCAATCCCTTATCGGTGAATAAAATCCCAGGCATTGGGAACGCGACCTATCGTAAACTGAGTGAGATGGGCGTTAGGAAGATTGAAACGCTGGCAGACATCCCTCAGGAACTTATGTTTAAAATTTTAGGCGACCATGGTTTAAGCCTGTTGCAAAAAGCCAGGGGAATTGATTTATCGCCGGTTGTTCCTTATCGTGAGCGCAAATCCATAGGTACGCAAACTACTTTTGAAAACGATAGTATGGATGTGAACAAGATGAAATCCATAATTACCGGTATGGTTACAAACTTAACATTTGAACTGCGCAGCCAGCAAAAACTCACCGCCTGCATAACTGTTACAATCCGTTACTCAAATTTTGAAACGGTTACCCAACAGGCCCGAATCCCTTACACCGCATTAGATTCTTTTCTAATCGCGAAGGCGCATGATTTATTTCAGAAGTTGTACAGTAAGCGCATGTTGCTGCGACTGGTTGGCGTGAAGTTTTCCCATCTGGTTAATGGCTTCGAGCAAATCGGTTTATACCATACTTCGGAGGAGGAATATGGTTTGTACCAGGCAATGGATAGAGTTAGAAAGCAATTCGGGGTGGAATCTGTTGTTAAAGCATGCATTGTTTCCAAACCGGCAAGAGATGAACAAAACAAGGTTGTTAAGTATAATCCGCGAAGCAAAGCAGATGAGGAGCGAAAAAAATCTAGAATAAGGACCTTTATAAATTCGGACATCTCTTCCGGGACAAAAAGAAACGATAGTTAGTGCTATGTTCCTAAACGTGCATTCATCCTATAGTTTAAAATACGGCGTTATGGATATTCCAACCATAATCGCCGCCGCACGCGAACTCGAGATTAGTCAGCTCGTATTAACAGATATTAATAATTCTACAGGCTGCACAGAATTTATCCGCGAATGCTATAAACAAAGCCTTTATAAAGAATCTGATGAAACGCAAAAGGGGAACAAACCTTATCATTTGAAACCTGTAACGGGCATCGAATTTCGAAAGAACGGCGAGCTTCTATACATCGGAATTGCAAAAAATAAGGAGGGCATGCGGGAATTAAACGAATTTTTGAGTTTGCACAATATAAAGGATGTCCCGCTGCCTGATTCGGCTCCGCTTTTTGAAAATGCTTTTATAATTTATCCTTTCAAAAAGGATTTCAGTTTCCAATTAAGAGGGAATGAGTTTGTGGGTGTAAGGCAGAGTCAACTCAATTATTTATTCAAACATCCTTTATTGCAACAGCAGGAAAAATTGGTTGCCTGGCATCCTGTTACGATAAATAATAAGATCGGTTATCGTTTGCACGAATATTTGCGGGCTATTGAATTGAATACGCTGCTAACGAAAGTACCAGAGGAAGCGAAATGCTTAAAGGATGAAATGTTCATTGCTGAAGCTGAGCTGGAGCAAAATTATTCCGCTTATCCTTTTATGTTGATGAATACGAAAACGCTGCTCATTGCTTGCGACATGAGTGCATATTTCGAGACTGACACAAAATCGAAAAACAGGCTTGCGTACACCAAAGAAGGCGATGAATTTGATAAAATTCTGTTGCGTAGAATCGCTTTTAAAGGCCTGGAGTATCGTTATGGAAAGGACAATTCAGTCGCCAGGCAAAGAATGGAGAAGGAACTTAAAATTATCGAACTCAAAAATTATTGCGCTTATTTCTTAATCACTTTCGATATTGTTCGCTTTGCAATGGGGAAGAAGAAGTTTTATCATGTTGGCCGGGGTTCTGGAGCAAACAGCATCGTTGCCTACTGCCTGTGCATAACCGATGTGGATCCGATAGACCTTGATTTATATTTTGAGCGTTTTTTGAATGAGAAAAGAACCAGTCCGCCAGACTTTGATATAGACTTTGCCTGGGATGAGCGGGAAGTAATACAGCGCTATATTTTTAAGAAGTACCCAGAAAATCATGTCGCCTTTTTGGGTACCATGAGCACGTTTAAGGATAAGGCCGTCATCCGCGAGATAGGAAAGGTGCTGGGACTGTCGACCGAAGAAATCGATAGTTTCAGCGACCAGACTAAGGAGAAAATTAACATTCAAAACCCAACCTATCAAAAAATAAGAAGGGTGCACAGTCTTATGCGGGAGATGCCTAATCAGCGCTCAATCCATGCCGGTGGAATCCTGATTTCTGAGGAGCCAATAACTTACTATTCTGCACTGGATTTACCCCCTAAAGGATTTGCAACCGTACAGTGGGATATGTATGAGGCAGAACTTATCGGATATGAAAAATTTGATATTTTAAGCCAGCGAGGCATTGGCCATATCAGGGAAGCCGTTCAGTTGGTGAAGAAAAATAAAGGCATCGAGGTTGATATCCATAACTTTAAAGCGTTTAAGAACGACTCAAACTTAAATTCCATTTTAAAGGAAGGCCAGCCGATTGGGTGTTTTTACATTGAATCGCCGGCGATGCGGCAATTACTTAAGAAGCTTGGCTGCGATAATTATTTAACGCTTGTGGCAGCAAGTTCTATTATTAGGCCAGGCGTGGCGAGTTCGGGGATGATGAAGGCATATATAGAGCGCTATCACGCACCGAAAAAGGTCGTTTATTTATGTGAGGAGATGGAAAAACAGCTTAAGGAAACCTACGGCGTTATGGTTTACCAGGAAGATGTAATAAAGGTTTGCCATTACTTTGCAGGATTGGACCTGGCCGATTCGGACGTTTTGAGGAAAGCAATGAGTGGTAAATACCGTTCAAAGCTTGCTCTCGATGAGCTGGTTAATAAATTTTTTAATTCTGCCAGGGAACAAGGGCATTCGGAGGCCCTTATTTCCGAAGTGTGGCGGCAGATTTCATCTTTTGCCGGCTACAGTTTTTCTAAAGCACACTCGGCGTCTTTCGCGGTGGAAAGTTACCAGAGTCTCTACCTTAAAACATATCATCCAAAGGAATTTATGGTGGCTGTTTTAAATAATTATGGTGGCTTTTACAGTCGCTGGGTTTATGTACACGAGCTAAAAAAAACCGGTGCAAACGTGCACCTTCCTTGTGTAAACCATAGCGACGAAGTTGTGAATATTGAGGATAATGAAGCGTACCTAGGTTTTGCCGGTGTACAGGGTCTTGAAAATAAGTTCATTTCCCTTATTCCGGCCGAGCGCAGGCGAAACGGTGCTTACCAAAACCTGGAGCAGTTTTTAAAGCGTACCCAAATTACCCTCGAACAAGCCATTTTACTCATCAGACTGGGCGCACTTCGTTTTACCGGAAAGGATAAAAAAACATTGCTCTGGGATGTGTACACCCATTTGGGCCACAAACAGAAGATGTTAAACCATGCCGAACTTTTTCGTGTCGAACATAAAGATTTCCGCTTGCCTAAACTTGACAACTCGGCGGTAGAAGATGCCTATGCCGAACTCGAGTTGTTGAATTTTCCGTTCAGTTGTAGCATGTTTGATTTACTAAAAACAAGTTATCGCGGAGATATAATGGCTCGCGATTTAAACAATCACGTTGGTGAAATTGTAAAAATGGTTGGAAACTACGTTTGTGAAAAAACGGTACATACGGTTAAAAATACGAAAATGTGGTTCGGAACTTTTCTTGATGCCAATGGTGATTTTTTCGATACGAACCACTTTCCAAACGCTACGCCCATTTATCCGTTTAAAGGTAAAGGCTGCTATTTGATTTTAGGTAGAGTTGTGGAAGAGTTTAGTTTTCCGAGTATAGAAGTATTGAAGTTTGCCAAACTGGATATTCATTTAAATCCCGTTGGTGTTGGTTAAAGGAAAGAATTTTTATCTTTAAAGCATGGTTAATTTTAAAGCAGAAATAGAGAAGTTTCAGTCTATGGGTGAAAAAACCGGCTGGAGTTACATTTTCATTCCTGCGGCTTTGGCAAACAAAATTAAAGCCGACTGTAAAAAGAGTTTTAGGGTAAAAGGAAAAATAGATTCAGTAGAAATTAATGGCATTGCGACAATCCCGATGGGGGCGGGTGATTTTATTATCGCCTTAAAAGGAGCGCTTCGCAAAAAACTCGGCAAAGAAGAAGGCGCCGCAGTAACGCTGTTTTTGGAAGAAGATAAAGATTTCAAAGTTGAAATGCCCGAAGATCTGGAGCTCTGCTTATCAGAAGAAGGCTTTCTTATGGAACAATTTTTAGCGCAACCCAAATCCCATCAAAACTATTTCATCAGGTGGATAAATGACGCAAAAACTGAGGCAACGAGAACCAGGCGACTTGCGCAAACGGTAAGCGCAATGTACAAAAAGCAAGATTTTGGTGCGATGATTAGAGCAGGTAAAACAGAGGAATAAACTATCTTTTATAGTTTCTGAACCAGCTGTTCACCTTCATTTGGATTACGCCCAGAAAAGCTTCCCTAAATATTCTTGTACTCATTTTCGAAGTTCCTTCGGTTCTGTCGGTGAAAATTATCGGAACTTCCACTACGTTGAAGCCATATTTAATGGCCGTAAACTTCATTTCAATCTGGAACGCATAACCAACAAATTTGATTTTTGCCAAAGGGATGGTTTCAAGCACAATTTTTCGGTAGCATTTAAACCCTGCAGTTGCGTCCTGAATATTTATTCTCGTTATAATGCGAACATACATGGAGGCAAAATAAGACATCAAAACCCTGCCCATTGGCCAGTTTACTACGTTCACGCCCTTTACATACCGCGAACCCACGGCCACATCGGCGCCATTTAAGCAAGCTTCTCGCAGGCGAATCAAGTCATCAGGATTATGCGAAAAATCGGCGTCCATTTCAAAGATATAGGCGTATTGTTTTTCTATTGCCCATTTAAAACCGAAAATATAAGCGGTTCCCAACCCTTGTTTTTCAGCACGTTCCTGTATAAACAGGTTGGCGGCGTATTCCTTTTGAAGTGCTTTAACGATTTCTGCAGTGCCATCGGGAGAACCGTCGTCGATAATTAAGACATGAAAAGGTTGTGTTAAAGAAAATACCTTTCGGATAATTTTTTCAATATTTTCCTTTTCATTATAGGTAGGTATGATTACTAAACTATCAGACACGCGTTATTGCAATTAAATTTGTTATTGGTTTAGAAAGGCACGAAAGTAAAGATTTAATGTGAAAAAACCTTTATCATACATTTCAAACAGGCTAAAATCCATTAAAATGATATTTACCTAACTTCAGCCATCAGCTTTTTAATCATTGGCGAAACAATTATTAATGCCAACCCGGCGATAAGTGAATAAATGGCCAGTTGTTTATAGCCCTCTGTGTACGACATGAGTTTTGTCATCAGTGAAGCGTTTTCTATGCTGGACATTTCTGCGCCCAGTTTGCCTGCAGCGAGCTGGCCAAAAGCACTCGACAAGAACCAAAGACCCATCATCATACCGAACATCTTTTTAGGAGAAAGTTTTGTGATGATCGACATGCCTATTGGCCCCAAACAAAGTTCGCCCAGTGTAAGCAAAAGGTAAGCAAGCGTAAAAATATTTAGCGAACTGATGCCTTGCTCATTTGCGAAGAACCTTGTTGCGTAAAAAACGTAAAAGCTAAGCGCTAAAAGCAAAAAGCCTATTCCAAACTTTACAACGGTATTCGGCTCTATCTTCTTTTTGTACATTAACAGCCATAAAATACCAACTATCGGACTAAATACAATCACAAACAGGGAGTTTACACTATTGTTAACCACATTCGGGTCTATTGATAGAAACAGAAGATTATGGTCTAAATTATCTTTCGCGAACAAAGAGAGCGAGCCACCACTCTGTTCAGAAATAGCCATAAAAATGAAGTAGCAGAAGATGAAAACGAAAGCGGCAAACAGCTTGTATTGTGCTTTTCTTTCCTTCACCATAAAAATTTCATAGAGAAAATATATCAGCGCAACCACCCCGATTGTGTACATGAAATAATCGGTGAAGGCAGTATTTTTTACCATTATAAAAATCAATGGGATACACAATAATGAGCCAACATAAACAATAATTTCGTAGGCCGTCCTTTTGGTTTTTGCCAAATGAAGTAATGGCGAATTGCCGATTGGGCCAAGGTATTTCTTTGTGAAAATAAAAGTGCTTAAGCCGAAGGCCATCACCAGGGCTGCAGATAAGAAGCAAAGGTGCCAGCTGTAATATTTACCTAAATAAATACACATCGCTCCGCCCAAAAGGCCTCCAACGTTAATTCCGGCGTAAAATAAGCCGTAACCAGCATCTCTGCGATTGTCTTTTTCGTGGTAAAGTTCGCCAACCATGGATGAAATATTTGGCTTAAAGAAACCTGTGCCAATAATGGAGAGTGTTATGCCCAGGTAAAACAAATCCTGAGGATTGAAAGCTAAAATTAAGTTGCCGATAATCATTAAGGAGCCGCCCCAAAAGAGCGATTTCCGAAATCCTAAGATTTTATCGGCAAAAATACCGCCTATGAAAGTAAAGGCATAAACAAAGGCCTGGATTGCACCGTATTGAAGATTCGATTTCTGATCTGAAAGGTGCAATTGATCAACCATGAAAAATGCCAGTACACCACGCATACCATAGAAGCAAAAACGCTCCCACATTTCTACCAACGATAAATACCAGAGTTGTTTAGGGTATTTTCCTTCGAAATTCTGAATCTCGCTTAAGGTTTGTGTTTCACTCATGAACAAATGTTAAAAGCCAAAAGCCCGATTTAAACCGGGCTTTTAAATGTTGATTTTGTATAAAAATTAATGAACGCCGTGCATCCACTTCTTTAATAATGGATTTAACGAAAGCATAATCAGGCCGGCAACAATCGGAATCCCTGTAAAAATTAAAAAGAATATAGAGATTGAATATTGCGAGCTTATTTTATCGATTAAGGAACCTGTGGCTCCAGCCAGGTAATTTCCTATTGCCGTACAGGTAAACCAAAAGCCGAACATTAAACCTACAAGATTTGCAGGGGCAAGTTTACTAACATACGATAAACCGACAGGAGATACGCATAATTCACCAACGGTATGGAAGAAGTAAGCAAAAATTAGCCAGAACATACTTACCTGTGCCGCGGTAGCGCCTTGCGGAATGCTTGAACCGCCATAGGCAAGGCCAGCAAAACCAACGCCAACTAAAATAAGGCCAATGCCAAACTTTACAGGTCCGCTTGGGTTAAATTTAGTTTCCCAGATTTTTGAGAAAATAGGCGCTAAAGAAACGATAAAAAATGAATTTAGAACGCTGAACCATGAAGCCGGAACTTCTGTTGTAACCGAACTAAATTCTCTTGTAACCTTCCAAATGGCAATGCCCCAGATAATTAAAAAACTTAAAAGTGTAAAAAGTATCGTAGCAGGATATTTTTTGAAAATTTTCGTTGCTAAGCTAAACAACACGTAGGAAACTGCAACCAAAGGGAAAATTGTTAGGATAGCATCAATCCATTTAAACGTTAGGGCAGCCCCTCCGGTTAAATTTCTGAGCGTATAATCCTTCGCAAAAATCGTCATCGAGCCACCTGCTTGTTCAAAAACCATCCAAAAGAAAATGGTGAAAATTGAAAATATCCCCACAACCCATAAACGTTGTTTCCTTACAATAGGAGACATAACTTCCGCTGTAGGATCAGCTTTCTCTACTTTTTCTGCCTTCTGAATGGCAGAGCCGATTACCCCAAATATTTTCTGACCAAAGTAAAACTGCAGCATGCCAAACAACATGAAAATGCCAGCCAGGCCGAAGCCGTAATGCCAACCTACTTTTTCACCGATGTAGCCGCACATTAACATCCCGATGAATGCGCCGGAGTTAATGCCCATATAGAAAATTGCGTATGCACTATCTTTTTTATCGCTGATAGGCGGGTAAAGTTTGCCAACAATTGATGAAATATTTGGTTTAAAGAGGCCGTTTCCTAAAATTAATAAAAGCAGGCCAACATAAAAGAAGTTTGTACTCATGCCTTCCAGAGCCATGGCGCCATGTCCGAGGGTCATCACCAGAGCGCCAATGATAACGGCCTTTCTGTAACCGGTCCACCTGTCGGCAATCAGCCCACCAATAATTGGTGTAAAATAGGCAAGCCCTGTATATAAAGCATAAAGTTGTAGTGCCTCCGGCCTTGGCCATCCCCAGCCATTTTTACTTAAATCGCTCACTAAGAAAAGAACCAGAATGGCACGCATTCCATAGTAACTGAACCTTTCCCACATCTCTGTGAAAAAAAGTACGAAAAGCCCGACCGGATGGTTAAATAATTTTTCAGGAGAAACCCCTTGACTTTCCAAATGGAGATTCAGCTCCTTCTCCTGGTTTATAGATAGTGTTTCAGCTGATGTTTGCATAGAACATTTGTTGGTTTTAGTTTATGGTTTCAAAATTTGTGTATTGTTTTTGTGTTGATAACAAGGCGCAATATAGTGAGCGATGCGCATTCTAGCAAATTTTTAACTTATCTCTAAAATAATGAATAAGTTACGTTTCTGCAGTCATTAAAATTTTCGGATTGGTTTCACATTTTTACTTGGGTCAGCATATAACGCATCACTTGGGCTTGCTTCATTTTTTAAAACTACGTTCTCCTGCAGTCTTAGTCTTCCACCCACAATCTTAAATGCATCTGTATTGCCATCTGAGCCGTAAAACTGAAATTTTCCGACCATCTCAGCATCGAAAGGGGTCAGGTGGTCAAACACAATCAGGCCAGCCTTTTTGTCCGTTTTCATCATCATCGCATTTTGCTTTTGATATTCGAAGATAACGCGGTTTTTACCTTTAAGGTCCTTTCCGTCGAACACAGGCATACCGAAAGTGGCATTTTCTTTATCGAAAGAGAGTATTTCGATAATTTTTTTTGTCGTTTCGGTAGTATTCCCTTTCCAACCCAGTAAAACGTAATACGGCAATCTGCCAGATGTGGTAACCGGAATAATTTCGTAATAGCGTGCCCCAAACCATTTTTGGTTCGTGGTAATTGCGTTCGCATCTGTAAGGTTTTCCGTTTGGTCTATCAATGGAAATAATTTTAATCCACTTTTACTGTTCATCTGAATGGCACCGTAATATCTGTAAGTGCCGTTTTCCAACTGAACATACCAGGAGAGGATTCTGAAAACCTGGTCGGGAGAGTTAACAACCGAAACTGTTTTCAGTGAATCGAACCCATAATTAAACGAATTTGGTTCTTTTAATGCCTCAACCAGCGTTTTCACAAACCGGCCATTTTCCGCAAATTTTATTGCATCACTTTGCTGCTCATTATAAACGCGAAGCGTTATATTTTTTAAGCTATCCTGAAAAACATCAAGTTTAGTCGCATTTTGCTGAGCGTGTAGTTTTGTAGCCAAAAACCCCAGAATAATAAGAAGAAATTTGATGTTTTTCATTTGATAGATTTACATTTTTTCGATAACCAGCGCACTTGCACCGCCACCACCGTTACAAATTCCGGCAACGCCGATTTTGCCGCTGTTCTGTTCAAGCACAGATAAAAGTGTCACCACAATTCGGGCGCCCGATGCGCCAAGCGGATGACCCAAAGAAACTGCACCACCATTTACATTTACAATTTGCTCATCCAGACCTAAAATCTGGTTGTTTGCGATTGAAACCACAGAAAAAGCTTCGTTAATTTCGAAGAAGTCTACTGCTTTTAAATCTAAACCTGCTTTTTGCAAAGCCAATGGAATTGCTTTGGATGGAGCAGTTGTAAACCACTCTGGTGCCTGCTGTGCATCTGCATAGCCAATTATTTTTGCCAAAGGTTTAATGCCTAATGCAGCTGCTTTCTCTGCACTCATCAATACCAATGCGGCTGCACCATCATTAAGTGTCGATGCATTTGCAGCGGTCACTGTTCCATCTTTTTTAAATACAGGCTTCAATCCAGGGATTTTATCAAACTTAACGGCGGTGGGTTCGTCATCAGTATCAATTAAAGTGATTTCCCCTTTGCGGTCTTTAACCTCTACCGCAATTATTTCACCGGTAAATTTCCCGTCTGTTTGAGCAGCCTGTGCCCTTTTGTAAGATTCTATAGCAAAATTATCCTGTGCTTCTCGGCTAATATTACAATCTGTAGCGCAAAGTTCTGCCGCAGAACCCATGTGGTAGTCGTTATAAACATCCCACAAACCATCTTTCATCAAGCCGTCAGTTACCTGGCCATGTCCCAGTCGATAGCCATTTCTGGCCTTATCCAGGTAATAAGGTACATTACTCATGCTTTCCATACCGCCAGCAACAATAATTTCATTATCGCCGTTAGCAATACTTTGCGCTGCCAGCATTATGGCCTTGGTGCCCGAGGCACAAACTTTATTAATTGTAGTAGCAGGTAAATCTGGCAAGCCGGCAAATTTTGCAGCTTGTGTGGCTGGCGCCTGGCCTAAATTTGCGGATAACACGTTCCCCATATAAACTTCCTGAACCTGTTCAGGTTTTAGGCCTGCTTTTTCCAAAGCAGCTTTTATGGCAAACCCGCCCAGTTGGGTGGCAGAAAATTGGGCTAATGAGCCGCCGAAACTTCCAATAGGCGTTCTCACAGCCGAAACAATTACAACTTCTCTCATGTAAACTAATTTTATGAATTTTGGTTAGGCTGCTAAGTTATGTATTTTTAATAATGCATAAACGCTATAAACCAAATTTTAGCATTGCGATAACATATAAAATAAAAACACGGATAAATACCCGTGCCTTAACTTCATTCCTCTTTTGGTTTATTTTTCTTTCGGGTTTTTAAAGCCTGATTCAGTAAGAATTCAATCTGCCCGTTCGTGCTCCGAAATTCATCAGCAGCCCAGATTTCTATTTCCTTTAATAATGCAGGACTAATTCTTAATACAAAAGCTTTTTTATCTTTCTCAGCCATTCTTTATTGTATTGCTTGTATATTATACCTCGTTTTAAAATTGATCAGAAACAATTCCAGGTCTTCCAGTTTATTGGAACTGAAAAGGAGCCTTTTGCCATTTTTAAATTCTATCTGCAGCCCCCGTTCTTTATCATTTAAAATATAGGCTTTATCATTGAATTTGAACCAAAGCCTGTAACGAACGCCCCAGCCACCATAATCTCCCAAAGCGTCGAACTTGTTTAAGTAAACCCTTTCCATACTTTGCCACTCTAATAATTTAGCTTTCAGCTGAAAAGGGAAGTAGCGGTAAAAAATTCCTTCCGGCGTTATTTTTAAACTAAGTTTATTCTTCTGAATAACAAAAATGACAAGGAAAGGTAACAAAACAGCCAGAAGAGGAGCAAAGTAGGCTTGTTTCATGACTTGAAAATCCATACCACCCTTATCAAAAAGCACAATGCTTAAAACGATAACAGCATCAAGGCCAAGTAAAATATAAAGCCACCAAAGGTTTAGATTTTGCTTTTCTTCGAATTCCATTGCTTTAATTGTACAAAGTACCGGTATTTACAACTGGCTGTACATGCCTGTCGCCACATAATACCACCAACAAATTGCTAACCATGGCGGCTTTACGTTCCTCATCTAATTCTACAATTCCTTTCTGAGATAACTTTTCAAGCGCCATTTCTACCATCCCCACAGCACCTTCAACGATTAGTTTTCGTGCAGCAATAACCGCTGTTGCCTGTTGCCGCTGAAGCATGGCACTCGCAATTTCTGGTGCATAGGCAAGGTGGGATATCCTGGCTTCAAGCACCTCAATCCCGGCTCTTGATAACCTTTCATTTAATTCGTTTTCCAATAATTCGCTCACTTTCTCTGCCCCATCTTTTAATGTGATGCTGGTTTCCTCGCCTTCAGAATGATCATATGGAAAGATATTCGCCAGATGCCTAACCGCGGCTTCACTTTGTATATTAACATATTGCATGTAATTTTCTACAGAAAAAATCGCCTTGGCGGTTTCGTTAACTTTCCAAACAACCACAGCGGCGATTTCAATCGGATTTCCCAGTTTATCATTAACCTTTAACTGTTGTCCGTTCAGGTTATTTGCCCTTAACGAAACTTTACGCTTGCTTGTTAATGGATTAACCCAAAAAAATCCATCGGTTTTAACCGTGCCAACGTATTTACCAAAAAGCGTTAACACTTTAGATTCGTTTGGATTGTTGATGATTAATCCCGGCAGAACCAGAAAAAAGTTAAAGGCCAGAATGCAACCGCCCCAAATAAAACTTTCTGTAACGAAACAAAAAACAGCGGCGCCTAAAAGCACCAAAAACAATGCGAATGTTAAATAGCCTGATGGCGGATTAATAATTTTTTCCTGATACATAATGATATTGATTTGATATCATAAAGTAAAATATAAAAAACGGATTTTGCAAACAAATTCAGTAAAATGTATATTAGATAAAAATGCTATTTTTGACAGCACAGTAAATGTATCGTTTTGGCTAAAATCAAAAAAAACTCACATAAAATACTATACCGTAAATATTCATCGAACCTGAAATATGTGATGATGATTTTTACGGTCTTCATTATTACGCTTTTTCTGCCTAAGCAACCTCGTTTCAGATATGAATTTGAAAAGAATAAGGTTTGGATGAATAAAGATTTGATTTCGCCTTTTCCGTTTGCCATTTTAAAAACCAATCCGCAGGTAAGTACAGATAAAAAGGATGCCCTTCGCGATGTTTTGCCGGTTTATCAGTTCGATAAAGAAGTTACCACCGATGCATTGGATGGCTTTTTAAATGAATTTGACATTAAGTGGCGCACGGGCGCTCTTGATGAAAAAGAAAAAGTGATTTATAAAAACCTATCTTATAAGATTCTGCAAGAGATTTATGCAAAAGGCATTATTGGCCTCAACGTTAAGCATCAAACTTCAGGAAAAAACTATGATTTTGCGCTACTTGAGAACAACATCTCGAAGCAAAAAAACACGCAGGATATTTTTACCGCAGAAACTGCACTAAAATATTTCAAAGCAAATTTTAAAGCACCGAACCAGGTGGTTCAGGATTTGATAAACAATCTTGCCGAAGACCACATTACGCCGAACATCACATTTAATGAACGGTTAACAGAGGTGATCCGCGAGAACACTGTAAGTAACGTATCTACTACCAAAGGTATGGTGCAGAAAGGGGAACTCATTGTTGCAAAGAATGATGTTATTGACGATGAAATCTATCAAAAACTGGAATCTTACAAGGCTACGTACGATGCACAGACCAAAACCATTGGCAGCAGGACTTTAATTTATCTGGGGCAGGTTGTTCTCGTTGGCTTTGTACTAACGATTCTAATGTCTTTCCTTTTTCTTTTCCGAAGGGATATTTTTTCTGATAACAGGCAGTTGTCGCTGATTCTAATTGTAACCACAGGCATGCTGCTTGCCTTAACATGGGCGTTAAAAATGAATCTTGCAAGTCTATATTACATACCGTTTTGCGTTGTCCCGATTATAATAAGAATACTTTTTGATACCCGCCTTGCGCTATACCTGCACATGCTGGTTATTTTAATAGCAGGATTTTTCGTTGCAAACAGCTTCGAGTTCGTTTTTTACCAGGTAACGGCTGGTATGGTAGCCATTTTCAGCATTAAAAATTTTGTTAAGCGGGAGCGTTTTCTTGTGTCTGCATTATTTATACTATCAGCCTATTTTGTTGCATTCGTGGGTATTGCCTTGCTTCGCGAAGGAACTTTCCGAGACATTGAGTGGATAAATTTCGTTCCATTTATTTTTAGTGTTCTGCTTTCCTTACTGGCTTATCCGCTAATTTATATTTTCGAACGCGTTTTCGGTATCACTTCTGATGTTGCCCTTATTGAACTAACCAATACGAACAATAAGCTGCTCAGAGAACTGGCTTTTAAAGCGCCGGGTACCTTTCAGCACTCGCTTCAGGTAGCAAACTTGGCCGAGGCCGCTATTTTCAAAATCGGTGGTAACTCTGTTTTGGTGAGGGCAGGGGCGCTCTACCACGATATTGGAAAAGTTGATAACCCGCAGTATTTTATCGAAAATCAGAATACGGCAGTTAGTCCGCACGATAAGCTTCCTTACGAACAAAGTGCTCAGATTATCATTCAGCATGTTCATAAAGGAATTGAAATTCTGCGCAAGAATCAAATGCCGGAAGCGATAATTGATTTCATCAGAACACATCACGGTAATACAAGGGTGGATTATTTTTATCAGTCATTTTTAAAAAACTCTCCCGAAAAATTTGTCGATGAAAATATTTTCCGTTATCCAGGACCGATTCCATTTAGTAAAGAAACGGGCGTTTTAATGCTGGCTGATTCGGTCGAGGCGGCCTCAAGATCGCTGAAAAATCCGGATGCGCAAAACATAAACGACCTGGTTGAACGTATAATTAACTACAAACTGGAGCAAAATCAGCTAGATAACTGCGATTTGACACTAAAAGATATCGAAACTATTAAGCTGATTTTCAAGACTATGTTAATGAGTATCTATCATGTTCGAATAGATTATCAACAAGTTTTATAAATTTTTTTTGTGGAATAAGTTGTTTTACTATATTTGCAGACCTCAAAACAAGGTCGGTAGGATTAAGGATTGAGAGAACGGAGAGGTGCCTGAGAGGCCGAAAGGAACAGTTTGCTAAACTGTCGTACTGGTAACGGTACCGCGGGTTCGAATCCCGCCCTCTCCGCAAAATAATTTGGCAAAATTAACTGGAAATATCATTTTAAATCCGTTACTTTGCCACCCCTTGCAAAAAGGGAAACAGATACCAAGTTCGGGGTGTAGCGTAGCCCGGTATCGCGCCTGCTTTGGGAGCAGGAGGTCGTAGGTTCGAATCCTGCCACCCCGACAAAATTTGCAGATGCAAATTTATTTTTGACAAAAGATCGATACCTTTTTCGGGGTGTAGCGTAGCCCGGTATCGCGCCTGCTTTGGGAGCAGGAGGTCGTAGGTTCGAATCCTGCCACCCCGACTAAATAAGCCTGTTTCTAAAGAAACGGGCTTTTTTTTTGTTATTTATAGTCTTTATCATCTCTGAACTACAATTTTTTACCTGTAATCAGTTTTCGATGATATGTTTTTTGCTCACCAATGCGTATAGTGATCATCTAAGACAACGAATTTATCAGAGCGTTTGCAGGAACCTATCTTACTAAGGCAATAAAGTAAAAGGTTGTGGTAAGTAATAAGACTTTGCATGATTGGATAGTGTTCCGTGAGCTCAAATAATTGGATTGCTGTAGAAAAATAGCGACAGAATTTTCTTAAAGTTGAAAATAATTCTTAAAACTTTCCGGCACTTTTTCAAAAGGAACAAGTTTAATTGTATATTTATCCGTTTTTTGTAACATACCATATTTAGACTACACTATGTTCAATTGTATATTCATGGCTTGTTACATCACCTATTGTTAAAATAAAATAATCATAATAAACAACCCTATTATTTAATGAAAACTTTACTAAAAATTACGCTCGCATTTTTAATGTTTCTGAGCGTCAACGCTTTTGCCCAAGAAACCATGATTCCTGAAATTAAATATGCTGACTTGGAAAAGTATATTGAGATGGCTAGGCAGAATTACCCTAAAGCAAAAGCCTTAGAATTAAAAACAAGTAAAACAAAGGCCGACGTGACAATTGCATCTTTATCTTACCTGGACTTATTTAGTGCTAACTATTTTATCCGCCCTGATAATAAAACTGTACTTGATCCCATAAATCCGTACAACGTTAACGGTGTTCAATTTTCAATCGGTTTAAATCTTGGAAATTTTGTCAGTAAACCTTTCACAGTTAAAAAGGCAAAGGATGATTATAAAATTGCCCAGCTGGAAGCTAAAGACTATGACAATCAATTAGTGCTTTTAGTTAAAAGCAGATATTACGATTATATTCAGGCAATAAACCTTTTAAAAATAAATACTCAAATGGCCAGTGATAACAAAGGTGTTGCCGAGACATTAAGGAACAGATTTGAGAAAAGCGAAATTACGTTAGATACTTATAATCAATCGAGAATATTGCAATTCCAAGCCTATCAGGCCAAAATCCAAGCTGAAAGTGTTTACCTTAAAGCAAAAGATTTACTTGAAGAAGTTGTAGGTTCCAAGTTAAGCGACGTAAAGTAAGAGAATTCATATATGGATATAAAGTCACTTATTAAGTTATTAGCCAGATATAAATGGGTGCTAATCATAGTACCCATTGTTGCTGTTACCATTACATACTTTTTGGTTCAAAACCTACCGAGACAATATCGGTCGGAAGTCCAGATTTCTACTGGATTACTTGACCCAACAAAAAAGTCTTTGAGCAATGAAACCGTTGATTTTTTTGGAATTAGTCAACAAATCAATGGTATGATGGAGAAATTTAAGATGAAAAAAGTCTTAAATAACTTATCTTACAATTTAATTTTACATGACCTTGAAAATCCTAAAATTTCATTTCGAAAGTACAGTGAATCGCTTGATTCGTTGAAGCAAGCGGATAAGAGTATTGTTATCGACCTTTTCAAGAAAAAGCTTGAGTCTAATGCAATTTTAACACTGGCTGATAACAACGGGAAATACAAGCTTTACAGTTTAGTCTCGTCAATGGGTTACGGAGAAGACGTGCTAAAAAAGGGGATAGATATTAGCCATGCTGATAATAGTGATTATATAAATATTGCTTATGAATCAGAGAATCCAAATCTTTCTGCTTACTTGGTGAATACGCTTGCCACGAATTTTATACAGAATTATAGTAAAGAGGTTAGTACCAATCGTAATAGTTCGAACGTAATGTTGGATTCTTTGCTGAAGCAAAAGGAAATCGTTATGAACGACAAAAATGCCGCTTTATCTTCATTCAAACGAAATAAAGGGGTGCTAAATCTTGATGAGCAATCGGCAGCGGTCTACGGGCAGATTACAACATATGAAGCACAGCGCAGCGAAACAATCAGACAAATCCAATCCAGCCAGGGTGCAATTGCTGAAATTAACCGTAAGCTCGGAGGATCTGATCCAAACATCAACGGTAGCAGCAGGGCTGATAATCGCGACATTGTTAGGTTAAAAGGCGAACTCCAGCGTGCAAACAGTGCATTTGTCGAGAATGGTTTTAGAGCTTCTGACCAGAAAAAAATTGATTCGATAACGAGAATTCTGCAAACAAAAAGCAATCAGAACATTGATGAAAATGTTTATGACCCTAAAGCTTCGAAGCAAGCTTTGTTTACACAAAAAACCAATCTTGAAATTAGCTTGCAGCAGGCTAGAAGCAGTATGAAATCGATCGAGGATCAACTTGCTTCATTAAGGGCGAAATACAGTGGAATGGTTCCGTTTGATGCCGACATACAAAACTACCAGCGGGAAGCTGACCTTGCGACCAAAGAATATATGACAGCCTTGGATCAATATAACCAGAGTAGGGGCGGACAGGTAAATGGTTTAAATTTGCATATTGAGCAAATTGGTTTGCCTGGAAATCCTGAGCCATCTAAGCGTATTATTTATCTGGCCGGTTCTGGTTTTGGAAGTTTTGCGATTTGCCTGGGTTTTGTTCTTGTCATATTTTTTCTTGATGATAAGATTGTCACTTCCCAGCAACTTGCTAGTGCTACAAAATCTAAAACAATAGGCATGCTGAATCAAATAGAGGGCGATGAAAGACGTATACGCGAAATCTGGAGTGACACTACGGGAAACGGAAATTACGAACTCTATCGAGATATGTTAAGGTCGTTGAGGTTTGAGATTAACGGTGCATTGGATGTTGATGACAGTAAAATCTTAGGAATTACCAGTTTAGGTAATGAGGTTGGGAAAACATTTACGGCCTATAGCCTTGCTTATGCCTTTGCCATGACGGGGAAAAAGGTGTTGTTAATTGCTGACGAATTGCCTGTCGTTAAATCTGAGAGTAAAGGCCTGGTTAAAAGTTTAAACTTTCAAACTTTTTTGATTAAGAAAGAAATCCATACTGAAGATTTGATTACAGTAATGAACAAGAGTACTGCAAGAGAATCTTTACTGGAAGTTCAAAGTATAAAGAGCTTGAAAGCCGGGTTTGATATTCTCAAAAACGAATTTGATATCATTTTAGTTGATGTTAACAATTTAAGGGATATGAATTTAGCGAAAGAATGGCTTCTTTTCACCGAGAAAAACATAGCTATCTTCGAATATGGTGCCACCATAAGTGAGACAGATAGGGAATATGTTGACTACATAAAAAAGACTCCGGGTTTCTTGGGATGGGTTTTAAATAAGATACAGCTTCAAAATTAACTCGTGTTTCCTTCACTAAATTTCATTCTTCAGTATAATTCAGCATAAGTATGGTTGCGAAGGTCATCTTATATATAGCCCTAGTATATTGTTTTATTTACTGGCTACTCGCCAGGGAATTGGCTATAAACTTCCCGGTGGGTATATTAATTGAGGTTCTTTTTTTACTAGCCTTTATTGTGGCAATTTTTACACTTCCAAAAGCGAACTGGAAAAATTTGAACAACGACTTATTCTACCTTTTTCTTTTCTGGTTCGTTTTGAGTTTACTGGAAGTAGCAAACCCTGCTGGCGCAAATGTAATGGGCTGGCTCAAGGAAATACGATCGGCAGCAGAATATCCGATGCTTATCGTTATGCTCTATTTTATAATTTTTACTACCAATAAAGACTTAAATAATTTTCTTATAATTATTGTCGTGCTTTCTACAATTGCTGCCCTAGATGGAGTCAAACAGCTTCATATTGGCTTATCACGGGGTGATAATGCCTTCTTGAATAGCGGTGGAGCTCAAACTCATATTCTCTTTGGCAGGCTCAGGGTGTTTTCTTTCTATTCGGAGGCTGCACAATTTGGCGCATCTCAGGCGCATATGTGCCTTGTCGCTTTGGTTTTGGCCCTTGGCCCAATAAAGAAAAAGATAAAAATATTATTATTTATCTGTTCAGGTTTAATGTTTTATGGAATGCTGATATCAGGAACCAGGGGTGCTTTATTTGCATTGGTGCCGGGCGCATTCTTAGCCATCATATTAAGTAAAAAATTCAAAGTTTTAATTTTCGGGGGAGCTGTAGCCGTGTTATTCCTGTGTGTTTTAAAATTTACGTATCTAGGCAATGGTAACTATCAGATATACCGATTGCGCTCGGCCTTAAATCCTGACGATCCTTCACTGAAAGTGAGAATGGTTTCTCAACAGAAACTAAAGGACTATATGAGTGGAATGCCATTCGGAGGAGGATTGGGTGTAATTGGTGCCAATGGCATGGAATACAATCGAGATAAATTCTTATCTAAAATCCAGCCTGATAGCTATTGGGTTAAAATTTGGGCGATGTATGGCATATTTGGTTTCACAATCTGGATTAGCATGAACATGTACATTCTTGGCAAATGTTGCGGAATTGTATGGCGAATTAAGGATGAGGGGTTGAAAATAAAAGGTATAGCACTTACTTCGGGATTTGGTGGAATTTTATTTTGTAGTTATGGGAATGAGGTAATCAATACCATGCCTTCTGCAATTATAGTTTGTGCATCGCTTGTATTTGTGTATATAATGCCGAAATTGGATAAAGAATTGTCAGATAATAAAATTTTGATAGAGTAAATTATGCCTTGGGAAATCTTTTCAATACCTGCTTTAATTTTTTTTGCCTTTGGCTTCTTTAAGGAAATTTCTCGTACTAAAGAAAATGAAGATGAAAACTAGTTTATAAAAAATGTCAATCATCACGAAAATAAAGTCAAATCCCAAATTGAAAAGCCTGGCGCTTTCAATGCTTATTCCAACCAATGAGCATAGACCGCGTTTATGGGTAAGGCTATTTTTAAATCCGTTTAAGCACAAAAGAGGATCCGGATCTATTATACGCAGTCGTACAAGACTGGATGTTTTTCCGTTTAATCAGTTTGTGTTAGGCAAAAAGTCTGTTATAGAAGATTTTGCAACTATCAATAACGGCGTAGGGGATGTGATTATTGGCGACGGAACAATGATTGGTATAGGGAATGTGATTATCGGGCCAGTTAATATTGGTAATAATGTAATGTTGGCACAAAATATTGTAATTTCCGGTTTGAATCACAATTATGAGAATGTTACCATTTCACCGGCACATCAGAATGTAAGCTGCAAAGAGATCCATATTTCCGACGACGTATGGATTGGTTCAAATAGTGTAATCACTGCCGGTGTCACACTCGGTAAACATTGTATCATTGGTGCAGGGAGTGTTGTTACTAAATCAGTACCTGATTTTGCTGTTGCTGTTGGGAACCCAGCAAAAGTTATTAAGAAATACAATCAGACTTCCGGATTATGGGAAAAGTTTTTACCTCAAGTAACTAAGGATTAATGACAGCACAAGCACAATATTTTTCAGATATCACTTTAATGATTACCCATTACAATCGTAGCAGGTCATTAGAGCGGTTGCTGGCTGAGTTAAAGAAAGCCAACTGCAAATTTAATGACATTGTTGTATCAGACGACAGCAGTACCCCTGAACATCTGGAATATATCGAGAGTTTGCATCAGGCCTATGATTTTAGACTAGTCACTGGGCCGGTTAACAAGGGGCTCGGCAATAACCTTAACAAAGGTCAGGATGCTGTCAAAACGCCATTCACATTGTACATTCAGGAAGATTTTATCCCATTACAGGGCTTCGCAAAGCATTTGGAAAATGGGCATGCTTTGTTAAAAGGAAACGAAAGCTTTGACATGGTTAGGTTTTACGCTTACAACAAATACCCTTACTTAAAATATTATAAGCATGGTTTCTCAGAAATGCTTTTCAAATGGTGGTACCCGGGCCTCGATAAGTTCGCTTACTATAGTGATCACCCTCATCTCAGACGTAGTAATTTTGCTGACAAGTTCGGTCGATATCTGGAAGGTACCTCTGGCGATAAAACTGAATTTACGATGATGATGTCTTTTATCAAAAGAGGAGGCAAAGCGTTCTTTTATGATGAACATAAGTCTGTTTTAGAACAGGTAAATTCCAGCTCAGAGCCTAGTACAATGACACGGGATGTATGGCGGAACAGTGATAACTTTTTTATAAAGCAAATCAGGACTGTTTACAGGTATTTTAACTGTTATATGGGTTTGTACCTGCGAAAAGTTTAGCTAGAATAACATGTACGAAACCTTACACGGACGAGATATTATTGTAGTGGGACAGCAACCCTGGGATACAGAAATAGGCAGCAACTGTAAAAATATAGCCTTAGAATTCAGTAAAAACAATAGAGTTCTGTATGTCAACTCTCCGCTTGATAGGATCACGCTGTACAGAAACAAAGGTGAAGTAAAAACCAAAAGAAGGATTGATATAATAAAGGGCGAAGCAGATGGCTTAATCGAAATTCAGGAAAATTTATGGAATTTTTATCCGGATTGTATGGTTGAGTCCATCAACTGGATCCCGAATACATCAATATTCAACTTGCTTAATCTGTTGAATAATAAAAAACTGGCAAAATCTATAGCGAAAGCCATATCAAGGCTTCAATTTAAAGACTTTATTCTTTTCAATGATAATGAAATGTTTAAGGGCTATTATCTTAATGATCTTTTAAAGCCCAAAACGAGTATTTATTATTCCAGAGACTACATGATTGCAGTTGATTATTGGAAAAAACATGGTGAGACATTGGAACCTAGGCTCATTGCAAAAAATAGCCTTTGCGTAGCAAATTCAACCTTCCTTGCCGATTACTGCGCTAAATTCAATCCAAACTCGTTTTATGTAGGGCAGGGCTGCGAGCTAGAAATATTTTTTCCAAACGAGCAAAATGTGGTAGCTGGTGATTTACTAAATTTAAAGAAACCAATTATCGGTTATGTTGGCGCCCTGCAGAGCATTCGGTTAGACAAAGATATTCTAGAACATATTGCCAGCTCTAAACCGGAATGGACTATTGTTTTGGTTGGGCCTGAAGATGAGATTTTTAAAAGCAGTAATTTGCATAAATACCCGAACGTCGTATTCACAGGTATGAAACCCGTAAATACCTTGCCAGATTACATTAATGCTTTTGACGTCTGTATAAATCCTCAGCTTATCAACCTTGTTACAATTGGTAACTATCCCCGCAAAATAGATGAATATTTAGCAGTTGGTAAGCCAGTAGTTGCCACTGCAACTAAGGCAATGGAAACCTTCTCAGAATTCGTTTACCTTGCAGATAAAAAAGAAGATTATGTTACTTTAATTGAAAAGGCTTTGCGTGAGAATTCTTTCAATCTTCAATCCGAAAGACGCAGTTTCGCGTTGGAACATACCTGGGAAAATAGTGTGGGTGCCATTTATAGTGCAATTAAAACCGTCGAACAAGAATAGTATATGGCTAATTTTATTTCATCTTTATTCATAGTCATCCAAATAATAATTGGGTTTAATCTCTTCTTTCCGTTGTTTTTGTACATACTCCACTTTTTCAAGGGCAGGCCAACATCAGTCTCGCTAGTGGGGCAGGAGAACGATTATGCTATAATTGTAACTGCATACGAACAAACAGTATTATTACCTGCCGTTGTCAATTCAATTTTAAGTCTAAATTATAGCAATTACATTGTGTATGTCGTCGCGGATAAATGTGATATAAGCAATTTGAAGTTTGATGATGATCGTGTTGTGTTATTAAGACCAACAGAAACTTTAGCAAGCAATACAAAATCACACTTTCATGCAGTGAGCAATTTCCAACGGAATCATCAGTATATAACAATTATTGATAGTGATAACCTGGTAGATGCAGAATATTTAAACGAACTAAACATTTTCTTTGCTCAGCACTACCTTGGAGTTCAAGGCGTTAGAAGAGCAAAAAATTTAAACACTGCCTATGCCTGTTTAGACGAAGCAGGTGATATTTACTATAGGTTTATCGACCGGAAACTATTATTTGATGCCGGTTCGTCTGCTTCGCTTGCCGGCTCTGGTATGGCTTTTACCACTTCATTTTACCGTGAATGCTTAGAACATCTAAATATAGAAGGTGCTGGCTTTGATAAGGTGTTGCAAATGGAAATCCTAAATCGTGGCGAACGCATTGCTTTTGCTGAAAAAGCAATTGTTTATGATGAAAAAACGTCCAAATCGGATCAGCTCGTAAAGCAGCGGGCAAGATGGATAAATACATGGTTTAAATATGCTGGAAAAGGGTTAAAACTTACCTTAACTGGTATGTTAAAACTAAACTGGAATCAATTCTTGTGTGGCTTAATTTTTTCAAGACCACCACTTTTTATAATTGGAGGACTGACATTTTTGAGCATCATCGCTGATCTAATGTTTATGCCGGAGATGTTGCTGTTTTGGCTAATCAGTCTACTAAGCTTCTTCCTGGTGTTCTTTATAGCATTAAATTATTTCAAAGCGCCTAAAATCATTTATACATCGTTAATGAAGGTTCCGGTTTTTATTTTCCTTCAAATGATTTCACTCTTTAAAGCTCGAAAAGCTAATAAAATCTCTACTGCTACAGTGCATTACTACGATAGCAATATCGACGATATAAATAAAAACAATTAAACATGAGCGTTCAAAAAATAAAGATTTTACATGCCATAAGGCAAGGCAAAATTGGTGGTGGTGAAACTCATGTCCTAAATCTTGTAGAGCAACTTAATAAGCAAAAATACGAGTCTTTAATTTTATCTTTCACCGAGGGGCCGATGGTCGAAAAATTGAAGGCAGAAGGTTACAAAACTTATGTAGTAAACACAGAAACACCTTTCGATTTCAGGGTTTGGAAAAAAGTTAGAAAGATAGTTGATAATGAAAAGATTAATCTGATTCATGCTCATGGAACCAGGGCGAACTCGAACACTTTTTCAAGTGCTAAATCACTGAAGATACCTTTAATTTATACGGTACACGGCTGGTCTTTTCATCCTGACCAGGGCCAGGTTATTAAAACAATAAGAACACTCAGCGAAAGGTTTTTAGTTAATGTTGCTGACAAAACGATCTGTGTTTCAGAAAGCAATTTAAGAGAGGGTAGAAGCAAATTTCCGATGCCGAATGCCTCCGTTATACTAAATGGAATTAACCGGTTGAAGTTTGATCCCGATAAAAATTACAAAAATATAAGAGAGGAATTTGATATTAAGAAAGATGACATTGTTGTTGGTTATATTGCCAGAATTACCCATCAAAAATCACCACTTACTTTTATAAACGCAATTTTCGAAACAAAAGCGCCGGAAAATGTTAAGTTTCTTATAGTTGGAGATGGCGATTTAAAACCGGAGATGTTAGACCTGGCCAAGGAGCTAAATTTGAAAAACATCATTTTTATTGATTTTAGAGAAGATATTCCTGACATACTAAATGCAATAGATATATTTTGTCTACCCTCATTGTGGGAGGGTTTGCCAATTGCCTTGCTGGAAGCAATGTCGATGCGAAAAGCCATTATCGCTTCCAATATCGATGGGATAAGTGATTTGATTGCTCCAGATGAGAATGGAATTCTTGTCCCGCCTGGAAATGTCAAGCTCCTGTCAGAAGCACTAAATCTGCTAATAGGCAATGCTTCACTAGCAAGTAAATTTGGTTTGAAAGCTGAGCAAACAATCAAGGAACAATTCAATGTAGAAGTGATGACCAGAAAAATTGAGTCAGTTTACGAAGACTTATTGGGAAATTTTAAAAATAAGGGCTAGCTTGTTTTTTTTACGTGATTGAAGTTGAAATACTTTATAAAGCGGTCGAAAGTTGATTTGTAAATTCCGCCGTCAGCGATAATCCTTCTGTCGCCCGTCCATACGATAGCGCTGTTTTCAGTAACCCAATGCAACTTTCCATATCCTGCTTTGCGCAATTTCATTGCCAGCCATCCGTCTTCATTTGTGCCTTCGGGGTGTGTAAAACCATCAACACTCACACATTGTGCCCGTCTGCAGGCGGAATTAAATCCATAGACGTTTAAAGCTTCTTCCTTGTAGTGCTTGTTCACTAACCTGTTGAAGTCTGATAGGTGTTCATAGAAAAAATATAAAAGTCTTGGTGTATTTTCTGGAATAAATGAAAATTTTCCATAAGTGAGCGCAACTCCATTATTTCTAATTAATGGAGCTATCATCTCGTCGATCCAGCATTTAGGGTATATCGTATCCGCATCGGCGTTCATCACATATATTCCTTTAGCCACAGCCAAGCCTGCATTTCTTGCAACGGTTATACCCTGCCTGCTTTCGTTTACGCAAGTTACACCACATAATCCAATCAGCTCTTCTGTTCTATCCATGGAATTGTTGTTCACGACGATAACTTCAATGCTGTACTGTGTTGTGGTTTCCGACAAAGAATAAAGCGTTTTTAAAATATTTTCCTCCTCATTGTAAGCGGGTATAACTATCGAAATTAACGGTGAAGAAGATATTTTTCGCTTAAAATTATTCGCAATGTTCGGAATCTCATTCATGAGTAATTCCTTTTTCTTATTAATTTTAGATACGTTTTTCGGGATAAATAGAGGTCTCATGAAGTGATTAGGTAATTGAAATTTTTTGAACTGCTAATAGAATTAAGTGCGTTTTTGGTTTCAAATCGCTTAGGTGCAATAAAAACATAAAGGGTTAATTGTTGCTAGATTATTTAACAGTTGATGAAATTATTTTTAGATATAAAAAGCGTAACAATTTTAGTTGGTAGATTTTGCAACCACCTTAGTTTGTTTTTAAATGTAAAAACCAAATGAGCTTCTGTTCCTAGAAATAAGAAAAATGCAACAATCGAATTTCCGAGTCTGTTAGTTGGCATAGGTAATATAAAAATGATGAATAACTACGTATAAAGGCCACAAAGCCTCTAATAGCTTCAAGTTTAATAATCTTCATTAAGGATAAATTAATCGAACGCTAATACTTTTCGACCAACAAAGGTCGCTAAAAAATATTTTTAAGTAAGATATTTGCATTAAAGTTATAAATATTTTGGGAACGAACTGTTTCTTTACAAGTTTTGAACTTATTAAAGTTATATTTAATAACTTTGCGCTTATTGGAAAATCCCATTTAAACTGTTTTTAAAAAGAAGAACAACTTTCATTTTTAACTGTTATCAAACCTAATTAAATCCCTGTAATATAACGCTTAATGTCCTTCGTAAAAAAAATTCTTAGTTCCTTTAAGAATATGCATTTTCAATCGCTAGTCGCGAATGGATTAATGTCTGTATTTGGAATGATAACTTTATCAATTGTATATCGTTCACTCAAAGTAACTGATATTGGCGTTTATATTTTTTTCCTTAGCATTATTGGGTTAATAGATAACTTAAGGGCCGGATTTTTAACCGTTACCATAATCAAATTTTTTTCCGGTACATCTACCGAAAGGGGAAGAGAGGTTGCAGGTTCGGCATGGCTGCTTTCGGCTATTATCGCAGTTATTTTTTTTATCGTAAATATTCCAACCTATTTTATATCCAAAACTGTTAGCGATCAAGGCTTAGCGCTGATACTGAAATACTTTGCACTCATCTCTATAGTAACTTTACCATGTTTCATGGCCGATTGCATTGTACAAGCCAAAAAAAGATTCGACCGGATGTTGTGGTTAAGGATATTTAACCAGGGGTCATATACACTACTCGTTTTTACCCTAGCATCCTTACATAAACTTAATTTAACCACGTTACTATATACTTACATTGCCTCAAACTTATTTGCCAGTATAATGGTGATTATTTTAAGGTGGACCATGATGGGTACTATCTTTAAAGCGAAAAGAGATACCGTTTGGGAGTTATTCCATTTTGGTAAATACAGTATGGGGACAAACATCAGTTCAAATTTATTTGGCGTAACAAACACATTCATCATCAATTTTCTAATTGGCCCTGCTGCACTGGCTATGTATAATTTGGGTGGTAAATTGATGCAGATTGTAGAGATCCCGTTGTTAAGTTTTGTTACGAGTGGTATGCCACTGCTATCAAGTAATTACAATAATGGCGAAAAGGAAGGTATGATTTATACATTAAAGAAACTGGTTGGGATGCTTACCGTCGTTTTAGTGCCAGTAGTCATTATCTCACTTATTTTTGCTGAACCAATAATTCACTTGTTGGGCGGTAAAAATTACGTTGCCAATGAAGCACCAAACCTTTTTAGAATATTTATTGTGATTGCATTATTATATCCCGCCGACAGATTTTTTGCAATCGGGGTCGATGTAATACACAGGCCTAAAATTAACTTTTATAAGATCATTATTATGTCTTTGAGCAATATTGTCGCAATATTTATTGGAGTTTGGATTTATCACTCCATTTATTCTATTGCTTTTGCATCAGTAATACCGATAATTGTTGCCATTTACATGACCTACAAACCTTTAAATGATTATTATAATTTTAATTTTTTAAGCATTTATAAGGTTGGTTTTCAGGAACTAGTCCTCCTGTACAAGTTACAGAAAAATAAATTTTTCAGCACCTCGAAAAATGTGTTGTAATTGTAGTTAAATTATAGATATTTAAAAAACTTTTGCGTTTTACATAAAATCCCCATGAGTAAAGAAAACATCTCAATTGTTGTAGCCAGTGATAACCATTACGCAATACTAATTGCCGCGTTGTTAAAATCTATCGACCTAAATCATAAAACACCGGAGCATATAGATTTCCATATCATTGATGACGGAATATCAAAAAGTTTCAGAAAAAAGCTTGAATCGATCGTAGACCCTGCACGCGTAACCATCAAGTGGTTTTTAAGCAAAGCAATTGTGCCATCACATATCACCATCCCTGTAGATAATTCGGCATTTCCATTAACCGCTTACATGCGGGTATTTTCGCCCTATGTAATCGACGAAGATGTAGAGAAATTAATTTACCTTGATGTTGACACAATTGTTCAAGACGATATCTCTAAATTATGGAATGTATCCTTAGGTGAATATACCGTTGCAGCTGCGCAAGATGTTGGTAAAACAGTAGACTGCGAGTGGGGCGGGATCGCCAATTATGCTGAGCTCGGCCTTACGGCAGATACTAAATATTTCAATTCCGGAGTTTTGGTAATAAACCCAAAGAAGTGGAAAGTAGAGGGCATTTCGGAAAAAGTGATTGATGCCTTGCGGATTCACAAAAAGTATGTTCAGTTAGCTGATCAATATGGTTTAAACGTCGTACTCGCCAATAAATGGCTGCAACTTGATCCAAAATGGAACTGGTTTGCTTTCAATGAGAATGACAGTCCATCATTAGTTCATTTCTTAGATATTAAACCGATCTTTAATACCTACAATTCGAAGCCAGTATATAAAGATGAATTCTTCAGGTACTTGACTTTAACACCATGGAAAAATTTTAAACCGATAAGTGGCAACAACCGATACATACGAAAGATTTTTAATAAATTGAAAAAGATGCTCCTTAAGATCTGATTAAACAAGATCCACTTATTTTTTGGAACAAACGCAACACTGCTACTTAAGTCATAAGCCTCGAATCACAAGAGGATAATTACACTAAGCCCAATAGGGCTTTAGTGTGATTGTTTGTCAACTGCGCAACGGTTTTGATTGACATTGTCAATATCAGGGGCGAGCGAAAAGTATTGTATGAAAACTTTAACGTTCTAAGGGATTTCAACTCCAATGAATCAGCGCCACTGAACAACACCTTGTTTGTGGTAGCGGTTGCATCCATAGATCGGCTAACCTGGCTGGTTAAGGTGGTGATCCCAGAAATCAGCCCGGACGTGCAATTGAATAAGCCAAAAGGCGCTACCCATTACAAAATTACTGCAGGTGCTGCATTAGTTATTCTTGATCATGCAGTAGGAATAGAGATAATTGTGACCAGTGAGTCCGATGCATTTCCCAACAACAGTGCCACTCCAGGCTTCACGTTGAACAACACCCTGGCGCCAAACGCACTGGCACCTATTCTGTTGGTGTTTGGCGTGAGCTTCTATCAGGAGGTTAACTCCGGCTACTATTCACTAAACAACTGAGCTTTTAATTGCTTAAGTGTAACTGCAATTAGCATGGCCTAAAAGGCCCGCAGGCATGAGGTGCTAACTTCAATTGTAAATTGTTTGGAAGAACTCACTACCTACAGCAATGCACCTATACCTGTTATCTTTGAAAGAAAGCTTTCCAGATCGGTTACCGCATCTTGCTGTGAGGCAACATACTTGTTGTTTTGTTCCAATGTTATCTTGGTGTCGCTCATATTATTGATCATGTTTGCAATAGGCAACCCGTTGTGATAGAGTTCGAACCCAAGGTTATTATAATATTGGAGTGTACCTCCATAATTGTAAAGATCTAAAATTTCCCCTTCCCAGTCTTTTGATGTATTCATCCGGCCGACTGTATTGTTGTAAACTTTGGCATTAACATAGGTCGTTTTACCAGGATAGATATTCCTATCGAATCCCTGAATTTCGAAGCCCCCGTATTTTCTGGTGTTGTAACAAATGTTATCATAAATCTCGACTGTTACTGGACTAGACCCACGGGAATAAACCCACATCCTTATTGCATTACCTTGATAGTTCGTTAATTTGTTATGATGAAACGTTCCATTTCCTTGCATGTAGAAAACACCATTGTGATTATTGTTTGACATGTTGACATTGTTAACAACATTGTGGTGTACATTATAATCCTGAATATTGCCGAATACGCATAGTGCACCAGCATTGGTGTTTTGGAACTGGTTGTAAGCTATCTCTACATCTTTGAATAAGCCCATATCCTGAGAATTATCTTTATTTAGGGAGCCATTAAATACAATTGCACCTGTATTATCGAATAAACAGTTAATAACTTTGAACCGCTCATTTCTTGTATTTTCTCCGCCGTCGTAGGCCAAGTCGCCATTACTTCTTTCCCCTGCAATGCAATAATCGGCAACATTCCTAAAGCTTAAGCTTTTTAAGGTTACACCAAAAATTCTTTTGTTCATTTTTATGGCCCTAAAAGGGATATTCTCGAACGAAAAGCCATACTTGATGCCTATATCATTGTCTCCAGATATGGAAACATTTATAATGTTGTCTGTCTCTAACCCATCGGTAATCACAACCTGGCCATTGTTTTTAATGTTGATTGGAGCATCTAATGTTCCAGAGAGGTTTTTGATGTAAATAGTTTTATAAGTGCCTGCTTTAATTCTAACTAATTTAATACGAGTGAAATCAAGGCTGGCGCCATCAATAGTAAGATTTCCACTGCCTGTGCCAACTTCATAAGCCGGTATTACTGCCGTGGGGGTCGTAGAAGTTGGGGGCGTAATTGGAATAATAGGAGCAACGGCAATTTGCTCTGGAGAATTATCATTTTTCTTGCAGGAACTCATCCCAATGAGTGTGCACAAGAAGATTTTAGAATACATTCTTAGGTTTCTTTTCATTAATTAAACTCGTAGCGCTTTAGGTAAATTTGTTTAACTTCTCTAACGACAATATTATGTATAAATACATATAAACTTTCTAAATTGAAAATCGCAATTATGCTAAGTATATGGAAAAGCGGGCTTATGAGTGCCGGTTAGCAGTATTCCTGTGAACTCTTTTTTAAAATTGTTTCGTGAAAAGTCATTTTATGACTATTATATGACGATTTGAAAAGCTGCCTTGGAAGCCTTCTAATCGTATAAATTAAACCGTAAATGATTTGTGTATCACATTTCTTACCAAGTTTTGTATGACTAGTCATTCAATACACTCAATTTTAGGATGAATTCTATTCATTAAGTAAGTCTATTTAAACCTTATCAAAACATCAGTCCAGTCGAACAATTTCTTAACGTATTTATACCTTCAGATACTACGCTTATTTTCATATATTAGCGACAAAATTGTATTTGTTGATGAACAGGAGGTCGTATCTTAAAAGTTTAGCTTTCATTGGAATTGTTGCATCTTCTATTTCAGGTTATAAGTGGTATAAACTTAACAAATCAATCAATTTGCAAAGTTTAAAGGAAAAGGAGATGCTTATAGCAGAAATTGCGGAGCTGATAATTCCACAAACTGAAACGCCGGGAGCAAAGTCAGCCGGTGTGCATAAATATATTATCGATGTTATAACAAATTGTACGACTAAAAATGTTCAGAATCACTTCGTTGATGGTCTGAATGATTTTGAACAATTTTCCACATCGAATTACGGTAAACCATTTTTGGAACTTACTGCTAAAGAAAAGGGAAGTATTGTACAGCACTTTTCTGATAATGCAAATTATCGTTATCCCATCCTAAATAAAATCAATAATAAGTTTTTTGGTGAAAGTTTTTTTTCAAAGTTTAGGAACCTTACTATAGAAGGCTATTGCGGCTCGAGATTGGGTGCGACAGAGGGTCTTGCATACGATTACATACCAGGAACTTTCAAAGCCTGTATTTCAATTCAAGCTAACCAGAAATCCTGGGCTACTAAATAAGTTATGTTCATTAACAGAAATATAGATGGAGGGACCTACGATGCCATCGTAATCGGTTCTGGAATTAGTGGTGGATGGGCAGCTATGGAGCTTTGCAAGAAGGGATTGAAAACCTTGTTACTGGAAAGAGGACGTGATGTAAAGCATATCGTTGATTATCCCACAGCAACGCTTAATCCCTGGGATTTTAAATTTGGTATGAACAACACCATCGCCGATAATAAATCAGATCCTGTTCAAAGCGGCGCATATAATCCAGGTTCAAAGCATTTCTATATTAGAGATGCAGATCAACCCTATATTCAAGATAAACCCTTTAACTGGTTTCGCGGAAATCAAGTTGGTGGCCGTTCTTTAACCTGGGGCAGGCAATGTTATCGTCTGAGTGATCTCGATTTCGAAGCCAATATAAAGGAAAGCGTTGCAGTGGATTGGCCAGTTCGATATAAGGATTTAGCGCCTTGGTATAGTTATGTAGAATCTCATATCGGCGTAAGTGGACAGCGTGAAAACCTAAAGCACCTGCCCGATGGTGAGTTTTTAAGTCCAATGGAACTCAATTGTATTGAGAAACACCTGGCACAAAGCATAAAAAAAAATGATCAAAACAGATTGCTCACGATTGCAAGAGTGGCCAATTTGACAAGAGGGTGGGATAGCCGTGGGCCTTGTCAAAATCGTAATCTGTGTGAACGGGGATGTCCCTTCGGTGGTTATTTCAGTAGCAATAGTTCAACAATCCCTGCAGCAATGGCTACTGGGAACTTAACTTTGAGGCCACATTCAATTGTTACCGAAGTGCTTTACGACGAGCAGAAGAAAAAAGCTAAAGGGGTAAGAATTATAGACGCCTTAACCAATGAGGTTTTAGAATTCAATTCCAAGATTGTTTTTATAAATGCATCTACAATAGCCACAGCTTCCATTCTTCTCAATTCAACCTCAAACAGATTTCCCAACGGCCTTGGCAATGATAGTGAACAAGTTGGCCATAATTTAATGGATCACCATTCATCAGCCGGAGCAAGCGGCGCACATGATGGCTATTCGGATTTGTATTATAAAGGGAGAAGACCTTGTGGTTTTTTGATTCCCAGATTCAGAAACCTGTCTGATTCCGAAAGTCACGCTTTCAAACGAGGTTACAACATACAAGGACACGGAGAACGCGAAGAATGGGGTGATAAGTCGGGGCATCTAACCGGAATTGGGAAGGATTTCAAAGACAAGTTAACCACTCCTGGGTCCTGGACCGTCTGGATGGCTGGCTGGGGCGAGTGTTTGCCGTACTATGAGAATATGGTATCCCTTGATAATTCGACTAAAGACAAATGGGGACAACCACTTATTAAAATTAATTTTTCGTTTAAGAACAATGAAAGCGATATGATGAATGATATCAAAGAAACCTCTGTGCAAATGCTCGAGCAGGCTGGTTTCAGAAATGTAATTGGTTTTAATTACAATAAACCGGGGGGGGCTACAGTGCATGAAATGGGAACTGCTAGGATGGGCAGAGACGCTAAAACTTCTGTGTTGAATGCCTACAACCAAATGCACAATGTATCAAACGTTTTTATATCTGATGGGAGCTTCATGACTTCTTCAGCCTGCCAAAATCCGTCGTTAACTTATATGGCATTTACCGCGAGAGCTTGTGCTTATGCTGTAAATGAGCTCAAAAAAGGAAAGATTTAATTGCACTAAAATACGATTGAATGAATCAAAAGAATTTGGTGTTGCTTGCCTACGGTCGTGAAACGGAATATTATAGAGCAATATTTTGTGTTTTGAGCTTCATTGCATGGGTTGATGATCCGAAACGCGTCCGTATTATTATTTATACCGATAAACCTGCCTCCTTCGAGCCCTATTTAAAAGGGCTGGAAATAACGTATTACCTGTTAACGCCCGAATTACTTGAAGATATGCTTGCGGGCACTGGCTTTCTCCACAGAAGAAAAGTTGCGGTAATCGATTTAACTTTCAAAAATTTTCCAGAGAGTGATCTTTTATTTGTTGATTCTGATACCTTCTTTATTGCAAATCCGAAAGCAATCCTGAATGGATTTGCGCCTGGAAAAAGTTTTATGCATAAAAGGGAATATGATTTTAAGACTGGCCTCGAATTATTTAGTTCCTTCAAGCAAGGCGACTATACAGAGGCGTTTATAAAGTTCATAACCAGTAGGTCGTTTAAAATCGGAGGCATTGTTGAGAACTTCACCGAAACTGATTATAGCTGGAATTCTGGCGTTTTGGGTTTGAATAAGGGATTTTGTAAACTGATGCCAGATGTATTTATACTGACTGACCGATTTTATTCCAATTCGAAATGGTTTGTTAGTGAGCAGCTCGCTTTTTCGTTAATACTCCAGAAGCGAACAGAAATCAGGGCGACAGATGAATTTATTCTGCATTATTGGGGGAACAGACAAAAAATACTTGTGGATAATTTAATTCGTAATTTTCTCCTGGACACCAGAATTGAAACAATACAGGAAGAAAGCCGAATAAAATCAACCATCGCAACTTTTAAAAAAAAGGTGAGTATAGATGTTGTAATGGAACAAATCGAGATCGCACTTAAAGCTAATGATAAGGCATACGTGGCGAAAAAAATAGCGCTCCTAATTTTAAAAAACCCTTTTAGTCGGTACGCTTACATACAAATCCTCGAAGCGTTAAGAATCAGTTTCTCATCGTAAAATAACTTACGTTGCTGAAACGGGCTGTCCAATTTATGGGCCTGATTTACCTACTCGGTTTTTAGACGCTTTTAGTTAATAAGTAGTAACACATAGTATTGTTTATTTCAAGCATCAACCTATCTATGGCCAATTATTTACACCAATTTTAGGAAGCAATATATACGAATATGGATTGGCTATCGGGCTCTTGTAAGGATCGAAGATTCCAATGTAATTTACCGGCTTTGACACATCCATCTGATTTAGGAAAAAATCAGTTGATAGCAGGTAATAGCGCAAGAGGTCATTAATGTTGTTGGAGTTGTTCGAGTCACTCCTGCTATAATATAAAACTTTCCATTTTACATTAGCCATCACATTATTTGATCCATTCTTAAAATAATCCTTAATGTAATTACTTACTCCTGCTTTATCTAATTTCAAGTAGGATAGTTCTTTTTCGATGAGCCTGGCTGCGTACCTTTTAATACCAGGCGATACAAAATAAAGCGAAGGGGGGATGGTAACCATGCCAACCAATACGCCAGATAACAACAAAAAGCTTCGTCTTTCCATATTTAAAACATTTTATCGGCAGCGAATAAAGATAAAGCTGACAGCGTTAAGCTCGGGTTGGCGGCACTGTAGGTAGTGAATGAACCAGCGCCCAGCACAAACACATTTCTATATTTATGATGAACGAGATGTTTATCTACAACGCCTGTTTCTGCATTTGCCGACATTCTCGTTCCGCCGATAATATGCCCTTCGTTTGGAAACGGATCGAGATATTTTAAGCGTTCAACCGGCAGGCATGATAAAATTTCAGGCAACTGTTTTTTGGCGTTAGCGAAAGCCTTTTCAGCATAATCCGAACGGCCTTCATAATGTACTGCCGGTTTCAGTTTGTTTGCAGATGTTGTGATGTAATTTTTATCTTCAGGCAAATCTTCAAACACCAAACGAAAACTGGCGATATTGAGCCATTTGTCTTTTTCAAAACGGATAAATGGTGCGTTATTAACTTCAATTAAACAGGCTGCATAATCTTTTCTGTGTTTTCCATCGTAGAGCATGTAGCCATTTGCATTTACCCAGGTACTTCCGCCGGCATTGCTTAAATTATCCAGATAAATAAGGACCTGAATACCCAATTGTTCGCCAAATCCTTTACCTGTGAATTTATTTGTATCACCAGAGTTTAATAAAATATTAGTGTTAAAAAATGGATTTGCTCCGAGTGCAATGACATCTCCTTCCACGCTAAAATCTTTATCATCTTTCACGTAGCAAACTTTTCTGGCTACACCATCAAGGGTTTCCAGTTTATAAACCTGTGCGCCGTAAACAATTTCCACCTGCGGGTTCTGGTAAACCGTCATACCTGAGTTTTCAATGCTGAATTTTGCGTCCACCGGGCATGTTCCGCAAGTGCTTGATGCCATGCAGGCATTTCTATTTGCGGTTGCTCTGCTTGCTCTCGCGGTGGGTTGACTTATGTACTGATTTCCATATTTCTTGTTCAGGATTTCATCAACCTTAGTAAATTTGTGCGCCGGAAGCGGATACTTGCCCTTCTTCGGAAATGGTGTGGCATCTGGGCCTGAGATTTGCATAATTTCTTCCGCTTCATCGTAATATGGCTCAATGTCATCATAAGAGATTGGCCAATCCTGAGCAACGCCAAAAAGGGACTGCATTTTAAAATCAGAGGGCATAAACCTCGGGGTGCAGCCCCACCAGCAGTTCGAACTGCCACCATAACCGGTGGTAAAATGCCAATCTTTTCTAGGGTTAAAATTTTCTACAAGCGAATCCCATTTTGGTTCGTACTTAACATCTGGTGCACTTTCGCCTCTTCTAACCTTAAGTTTTTCTGCATGGCTATAGAAATACCCCCGCTCCAAAACCAAAATTTTTTTATTCCCTTTACTTTTAGCCAGATATTTTTGGAGAAAGAATGACGAAGCAAAACCAGTTCCCACAACAATCAAATCATATTTATCGTTTTTCATCCGTATTAAGAATCGTAATTGTAATTGTTCGCGTTATTTAAAAACCAGTGTAACCAGGGTATATCAACAAACATTAAAACACAAAGTAGTGCTGTAAAAAGTGCGAGGTAAAGCATAAACCATTTTCTGGTATATAGTTTTTCCGAGCCCTGCACGGGTGAATCATCTAACAGGCCTATTTTGAGGTACCAGGAGAACAACAAGGCAAAAAATGGGAAACTCACTAAAAGTTCAATTCTATCTTTAATCAGAAAGATGCCCATAAAAAAGGCACAGGTGATTGCATAAAAAAACATCGAAACCAGCAAGCTGTTTTCATTGTAAAACCGAAATGATTTGCGGTACAAGCCTGCCAACTTTGCATTATCGATTAGCCTGTATTCGGCAAATCTTTTTGTAGCCATTAAAAATGCGCCTCCCATCCAATAAGCGATAATGATACTGACGGGAGGGAAGGTGTTGATCCAGTTTAAATCCCATTTACTGCTTGGAATACCCAAAGCAGGACTAAATATAAACCATCCGGCTGCAAACCGGATTGGATTGTTTACCGATTCGCTTAAAACATCAAGAAAGACCCGATCTTTACTTCTAAACGGTTTTACATTATAGATAACCCCCATTATCAATAAAAATGTAGCTACCGACAAGAACTTTATAGATACAAAGCTTGAAAGAGCGATGCCAATAAGCGCCAAAAATGCATATTCTGCATATACAATTTTTGGGTTTATCATCGTTACAACAGAAGATCGCCTCCGCTTTAAGGGGTGAAACTTATCAAAACCGGCATCTAAATATTCATTTATAACATAGTTAGCAGATGCGATTAGGCATATGCTAATAACGCCTAACACAATTTTCGTAATTAGCACAGAATTAAATGGCGTATGAAAGATGGAGAACGCGAAGAGCATCCCTGGAACCATAAAAAGATTTTTCACCCAATTATCTGGCCGTGCAATGGCAATATATTGTTTGATACCTGCACGTCGGAGTTCAGTTTCAGTGGTTTCTTCCGGCGCGTCTGGATCTTGTGGGAATGTAATTTTATCAATCATACCGTGCATGGCTTAAAAACATTAAGCACTTGTTTTGAGAGGTTTTCAAATAGGGAATTATTTATAGTTTCTTCATCCACCAGCAAAAATGGCATGCCTGCAGCTTTAGCGCATTCGCCGTCCAGTTCCAACCGGTCGCCAATAAACAAAGAATTATTCTTATCGCGAACACCCATTTCATTAAGAATAAAATTTAAGCCATCAGGATTGGGTTTGAACGCATTGATATTGGCATCTGTAGAACTAACGTATAAGTCGGCCTTTAGTTCCATTGCTTTCATTTTTTCTATCGAATCGTAATCAGAATATATCGCTATGCGAATATTTTTTTCGGCAAGTGTTTTAAAAAGAAGGTGTATGCCGGGGTAGCAACATGCCTTTAAAAATTGATTGGGATAATTAAATATCCATTTATCAACAACTTCTTTAATTAAATCAATAGATTGATTCGTTTTTTGGCTACACCAAAGGTATTGCTGCTCATTTAGATCCTGCCCTTTAAACCCTTTGTTTTTTTCTCTCTGTTTTCGGAAATGGTAGAGAATAAATAATTCGTTAATCTTCCATGGATGATAAACAAAGTATTTCAGTAAGGAGAATAGCATTTTTTTTCGGAGAAGGCTTTGATTATATAAAGTACCATCAACATCAAAAATTACTAGCTCTAAATTATTTAGAGAGATATTATGCACAGGAGAGATTTATTTGTGTAAAATTATTAAAAATTCCGATATTGCATAAAATCCCGACTGACTATTTGCATGCCATTTCCATTAAAACGTACTCTGAAAGATAAATTCAGTTATTATTTATTTTTATTGATTATAATTTCAGGAGTATTTTTAAGAATATACCAATATGTGCTGAACAGATCCTTGTGGTTAGACGAAGGATATCTGGCGTCGAGTTTACTTAGGTTTGATTATCTGGAGCTGATAACCAGACCTCTCGATTATCAGCAAAAAGCCCCAATTGGATTTTTATTGATTGTAAAACTATTCCTCAATATTTTTAGTGATAAAGAGTACGGATTAAGAATTGTGCCGCTACTATCGGGTTTACTATCAATTCTAATATTTATTCCCGTAACAAAATATTTTTTAAAACCCACAGGCATGTTAGTTGCTTTGGCCGTTTTATGCATATCGCCAGCTTTTGTTTACCACTCTGTAGAGATTAAGCAATATTCAACTGAATTATTATGCTCGATCTTGTGCTTCTACATGTTCATCAAATTTAGGAAACTAAAAAATTTGAAAGAATTAATTTTCTGGAGCTTAGGCGGTGCAGTTATACTTTGGTTTTCTTTTTCGGCAATCTTTATATTAGGCGGCATCGGTTTAGGTTTAATGCTTTATTACCTGTTAACTAAACAATTTAATATTTTTTCTAAAAGCTTTATTCCATTTATTTCATGGCTGATAAGTTTTATTTTACTATTCTTTTTAATTATTAAAAAGACACCAGATGCCGAATGGGTAGTGAATTGGTTTAGATTTTATGGAGATTTTATGCCCTTACCTCCAAGGTCTATGTCTGATTTGAAATGGTTTTTTACAAGCTTTTACCGAATGTTGGATTATCCCTTAGGTTTGTTATGGAACTTTTTTGTATCGGGAACACAGACCAGTTCTTACGCTCCATTTGTTAAGATGCCGTTCTTACCATTTATTCTGCTGGGAGCGGGTACTTATCTCTGTCTAAAGCAGTCAGTCCAAAACTTTAATGTGTTAATGTTTCCCTTTTTAATGGTACTGCTGGCATCTGGCCTGGAATTGTATCCATTAACAGAAAGATTTTGGCTGTTTTTAACGCCGATATTTCTGATTTTGATTGGCATTGGCTTAGACGGCTTAAATGAAAAGATGTCAGTATCAGTTAAGTCTTTCAAAATCGTTATTGTAGTTCTATTATTAGTATCACCGATCATTCAGTCTTTTCAATCTGTCGCGGATAGCGCAACATTTTATAAGCATAAAAAATCGTATCAAAAAGAATCGTTTGACATGGTAAATAAGGCTTATAAAGCTGGTGATGTGGTATATGTGTATTGGAATGAATTGCCGGGATTTAAGGTTTACGCCAGCCTAAAAAACTATAAATTTAAGGCAATTGAAGGACGGGATTTTAGATGGAGCGCATCCAATCTAAATGACTACAACACTAAATTGGTTCAGGATTTCGGAAAAATCAAACATAGTAAAAGAGTTTGGGTTATCTTTAACAATAAGTTCTTATCAAACGTGGGTGATCCAATTAGTAGGCCGGCATGGTACTATAAAAATGTTAATCTTCCAGCAGCAAATTTACGAACAGAATTATCCAAGATGGGGAAGATTGTAAAAGCATCAACAACAGCTGATGTTAGCGTTTATCTCTGTCAAATTACAAACCAACCCTTTAATTAATCCTTAATAATGCGTGTTGCTCATATTATAATGGTTCATAAAAATCCGACGCAGTTGCTGCGTTTGGTCAATCGTTTAAAACACACCGGATTTGACATCTATATACACCTGGATAAAAAGGTTGATGCTTCGGAATTTAGATTTTTGCAAGGTTTGCCGCAAATATATTTTATAAAACAACGTATAAGTTGCACCTGGGCCGGCTGGAGTTTCACACGAGCAATTGTTCAATCGCTTAAAGAAGTTATTGCCACTAAAAATCAATACGATTTTGTAAATTTGCTTAGTGGCCAGGATTATCCAATCTACTCGGCTAATGAAACTTACAAGTTCTTCGCGGATAAAGTTGGACAAAATTTTATGCACATAGAGAAAAAAGAATCCGTTTGGTACAAGGAAGCGCTGAGCAGATTCGAAAAGTTCCACTTTACTGATTCAGGCTTTAAAGGTAAATATCTATTACAAACTGTAATTAATTCGATTGTACGAAAAAGACAGTTGCCGGACGGTATGCATTTCTATGGCGGCAGCAAATCTTCCTGGTGGACAATTACTTACGATGCGGCCGCTTATGTTGTTAATAAGCTCGATATGAACTCAAAACTGCATAACTTTTTTAAATATACCTGGGGTTCTGACGAATTTGTAATCGCGACAATTATAATGAATTCTGATCATAGTAAGCACACCAATTCAGACAACCTTCGTTATATAGATTGGTCTGAAGGCAATGCTAATCCCAAATTTTTAAGCATAAAAGATTTAAGTGAAATTTTAAATTCTAATATGATTTTTGCCAGAAAATTTGATGTCGATTCCGATTCAGCTGTTTTAGATGAACTGGATAAATATTAATCTTTTTTCAGTTTCCAAAATGACCCTTGGTAACGAAATGGTTTAAAATTTATGTAGTATTTTTGACTTTCTGAAATAAAATCGAACTCCAGTTCGTAATTTTTATTTAGTTGGTTCTCCAGCTTATTTTTTCCGAAAAAGGTGCAAGGGTAGGAGGCTTCAATTCCATAAAATACAGGCGGAACTTTTTGAATCGTTATTCTATCCTCTTCACTATCATTATAACCAACCAAATCGAGCATAAGATATGGTATGTTGAACGTTTGTAAATGACCTAATAAATTGTAAGGATTTCTAATGTATTGCAATGTACTGGAGAGCAGCAAAATATCAGGATGCTTACCATGGGCAAGACATTCTTCCATGGTGTAGTAAAATTTTACATGGTCGTTTTCGAAGGATTTTTTACCGATCTCCACGTAATTGGCTTGCTCTACAATGCACCAGTTTAGTTCAGTTAAATGGGATAAATATTTGATGCATTGATAGTAAGATGTACCTAGTGACCCACCAAAATCTACCAGAGTCAATTTGTTTGCGTTTCTACCCGCAACTAAAAGTAATATGCTTAATAAGGTGTGATTAATTTGAACTTCATCGTAAATGATTCCATCTCGTTCATACACAGCCTCTCCGTCTCGTACTTTACCCGTTGTGTATACAATTCTATTTAAAATATGATTTTCATCGTAGCCCTTACAGTGTTTTGTTGCATCGTCAAACGATTTAAAATTTCCTTTCCAGCCGTATTGGAAGCTAAACCAACGTAAAGTATTTAATACGGGCGGAGCGAATTCTTTTATTAAATAATGCATCTACAATTACTTAAATTTATTTATAATTTCAACAACCTTATAGATGTCATCAGCTGTGTGGGCAAATGAGCATGGCAAGCTTAATGTGGTGGCGTGTATTTCTTCTGAAATAGGGTAACTTAAATTATTTAACGAATGAAGTGCTTGCTGTTTATGCGGCGCAACAGGATAGTGAATTTCTGTATCTATATTGTTTTCTGATAGATAAGCTTTTAAACGATCTCTTTCCGGATGTCGGATATTATAAATATGGAAAACGTTATCAAAATTTTGGTCAATTATTGGTTTGATAAAGCTATCATTTAAACTGCTTTGATAAATGGATGCTAAAGCTTTTTTATGATTATTGATTTTATCCAGGTACGGTAGTTTCACACGTAAAAAAGACGCCTGTATCTCATCCAAACGAGAGTTGTAACCAATTATGCCGTTATGATATTTCTTCTCTGAACCGTAGTTACGCAACTGCCTGAGCTTTAGATAATCTGCTTCGGTTTTGCAAATAATTGCTCCAGCATCTCCTAAAGCGCCAAGATTTTTGGTCGGGTAGAAACTAAAGCAGCCATACTCGCCAAAACTACCCGCTAGTTTTCCACTATATCTTGCACCATGAGCTTGTGCACAATCTTCAACGATTTTTAAATTATGTTTTTGCGCTAACTCAGCTATAGGCCCCATTTCACAACATTGCCCATATAGGTGAACCGCCATTATGGCAACCGTTTTTGGACTTATGCTATCTTCAATTTTTTTTGGGTCTATATTATACGTTTCAATACTAGGCTCAACAAAAACGGGAACCAAATCACATTGTAAAATAGCTAAAATGCTGGCGATGTACGTATTTGAAGGCACAATTACTTCATCACCCTTCTTAAAATTACAACATTTTAAAGAAAGGATAAGTGCATCTAAGCCATTGGCAACACCCACAACATATTGCTCGTTATGGTAATTTCCAAACTCCTTTTCAAATTGTGAAACTTCGTTACCAAGAATGTACCAGCCACTGTGTAAAAAATCGTTAAATTTCAATCTAAATGCGTCTTCGAATGGTTTATTGAGCGCCTTTAAATTTTCATATGGTATTCTTGTAGGGCTCATATATATAGTCTTTAGGGTCGAAGGCTGTTGATGCGAGTACTAATAAGATGGCGTCGCTCGAAAATTCATGCATTACATGCCAATCCTGAGGTTCTAATATTAAACATCTTTCGGGAGAGTTTAATTCAAATATCTCAGTTTTGCTTCCATCACTATTTGTTATTTTACAAGACCCCTGGATGCAAATTGCTGCCTGATAGGTATTGTGATGCCTGTGTCCACCGCGATCTGAATCGTCTACTGCGTAAATGTAGAAAAGTCGTTTTATTTCGAAATCGACTACGCTGTCTAGCACGGTTAAAATTCCGCGACTGTCTTTAAATGTTGTGAGGTTAATTACGTGAGCCATGTAAATACGCCAAATAAGGTAAGAAGTTGACTATCAATTAAGTCCAATAGTTTTTTGCTTTTTATTTCATTTACTTTTCTGGCGAAAAGCATGTCAGAACTTTTTAAAGCATCAAAATCATGTTCATCAAGAACTTTTGGATTTGCCCCTCCCAAAGACCAATCAATGTACCTATAATTTTCATTTTTGATCTTATCCTTGAACGGCGAATTTAAAAGCATGGTCTGGAATACAAATTCATCGCTTCCCCAACATAATGAGAAGAAATTGATTAGCTTTTTATCATTTTCTACTGTATCAACTACATGCATCGCTGCCTTCGGACTCAACATCCAAAACATCGATTTGCCATAAGGATGCAGATTATAAGGCAATTTCCGTTTAGGCATAACATAGTTAATTATATTCTCCAAACTGGTTTTGCCTTTAAAATTATAATTGGCTAAAAAGTATTTTTCCATTCTTATCAAGCCTTCTTTCCAATCGTTTTTAATGTCTTTGTAGCTTAAAAACTCTTTATCGCTTTTTTCGAAGAATTCAGCCAAAAACGCCGCAGGTTTTAATGGATAATCTTGTCCGCTTAAAAAATTGATGTATTTGTATTCAATACCTTTATTAACAATTTCTTTGATACATTCAAATGTTGCTCTTACGGTATTAAACCCTGCCCATTTTACATTAATTCGATTATTAATAAAATAAACGTTAGGTATTCTTTTTAAAAAAAGATGAGGGTTAATATCGAACTTTTTATCAACATGAATATAAAAATCGAAATTTTCATGCATCATATTTTTTATCATTCGCTCTGTTTGGTGGGGGTCTGTGTAAGTTAAAATAAGGTGGGCTATGCGCATTTTTTCAATTAAGGATGATGTAATTAATTACTGTTGTTAGGCAGTGCTAATAAGCAAAACAGCTTTAAAAACATTAAATTTTTAACTACCAAAGGGACAAAGTTCAAATTTAGGAATATAAATTAAAATAGAGCATTGATTTCTTGATTAAAAACTGTCTCATTTTGTATAAATTTAGCTACGCTATTTCGATGTTTGATTAATTGTAATACAACAGCCTACTATAGATTTAGTTTTAATTATGTGCATTTCTTACAGTAATTTCATTATTTTTACGCAATAATGAAGTCTGTATCAATCGTCACCGTTAATTTCAATCAACACCAGGTTAATCTAGATTTCCTAAATTCTTTGAAACAAAATCCTTCTAGATATGATGTAGAAGTTGTTTTTGTGGATAATGGGAGTAAGGAAGAGTTTGAGCAGGAGTATAAATCAATTTATCCGGAATTAATTTACATACGCTGTAATAAAAACCTCGGCTTTGCCGGTGGAAATAACGTGGGCATAAAGAAAGCAACCGGTGACTACCTTTTGCTTTTAAATAATGATACAGAGATTACGGCTGATACGATAGATATTTTGGTTAGTGAAATGGAAAGCAATGCCGAAATAGGGTTATTATCTCCCTTAATTTTGTTTTATGATCAACCTGAAATTATTCAGTACGCAGGCTTCACAGACATGAACTACATCACCTGTAGAAATGATGGTATCGGGAGTATGCAACGTAACAATGGTCAGTTTGATGAAGATAGTAGACCTACAGCGTATTGCCACGGTGCGGCAATGATGTGTAGGCGAGTCGATTTGGAAAAAATTGGATTAATGGCCGATGAATTTTTTCTATACTATGAAGAGTTGGATTGGTGTGAAAGATTTCGAAAGGCAGGAAAAAAGATTTGGTTTACGGGGAAGACAAAAATTTACCACAAAGAATCGATGAGCGTAGGAAAGGAGAGTGCAATTAAAACCTATTTCATGACCCGCAATCGGATGCTGTTTATCAGAAAAAATACCGGCTTTGCGAATACAATTTTATTTAGTTTATATTATATATTTATCGCTTGTACAAAGCAAATTATAACCTACCTTTTAAAAAATAGATTGGATTTGGTGAAATGGACATTTCGGGCCTTAGCCTGGAATTTTACAAATACTAAAAATAGCAAAAAGTTAGGTTTTAAAATTTAAACATCCCAAATGATTACAGCTTTCTGGATTTCGCTATTCCTCGTTATTTACACTTTTGTTGGTTACGGTTTTTTACTATTAATTCTGGTCAAAATAAAAAGGTTTTTTATAAAGCCGTTTTCATTTAGCGTTAACGCCGAATTGCCTACGGTTACCATTTTAATCGCCGCGTGGAACGAGCAAGATATTATTGATGAAAAAGTTTTAAATACACTTGATCTAGATTATCCAAAAAATAAGATGCAGGTTATTTTTATAACCGATGGCTCTACAGACGAAACTGCTGAAAGGATAAGTAAATACACTGAAGTGGAATTGCTGCATGAAAACATCAGAACTGGTAAAATGGCTGCCATAAAGCGAGCCATGCCTTATGTGCGGAACGAAGTTTTGATTTTTACGGACGCAAATACTTTTTTAAATAAAGCAGCCATAAATGAACTTGTTAAGCACTACCAAAATCCAAAAGTAGGTGCTGTGGCAGGTGAGAAAAGAATAATGGTTGAAGAACTAGCTGATGCAAGTTCGGCAGGAGAGGGCTTTTACTGGAAGTATGAATCGAAATTGAAGAAATGGGATTACGAACTGTATTCAAACGTTGGTGCGGCTGGAGAACTTTTCAGCATCAGAACATCGCTTTACCAACCGGTTGAGTCGGACACGATCATCGACGACCACATGATTGCCATGCGCATTGCTGAGAAGGGATTTCTCATCGCCTATGAACCAAATGCTTATGCATCTGAAACATCATCTGCAAATGTAAAAGAAGAATTGAAAAGAAAAATAAGAATGGCGGCCGGAGGCATTCAATCCATTTTAAGGTTAAAAAAAGCAGCTAACCCATTTCATTATCCTGTGCTTACTTTTCAATATATATCGCACCGGGTTTTAAGGTGGACAATTACTCCATTTCTTCTAATTTTACTCGTACTGATCAATTTGTTAATTGTCGTCAAAACCGACATATTTTTATATGAGTTTATTTTAACCGCTCAGGTCGCATTCTATTTGTTAAGTGCGCTGGGTTGGTTTTTCGAGCGTAGAAACATTAAAATAAAGGCGTTTTTTATACCTTACTATTTTTGTATTATGAACTACGCAGTATTGGCAGGTATGGTTCGATATTATAAGAAAAATCAAAGCGCCGCCTGGGAGCGTTCGCTGCGGAAAACTTAGAAATCTGCTATTCCTTCGATTTCAACATTGCGAAAACATCTTTTCTTATGAAAGTTCTTTTCATCATATAAGTTGAATGTACCAAAACATACCCTGCTTTCATGAGCTGATTCGACGATTTCCTAATCCTAAGCTTATGGGCTAAATCTTTTTTGTGATAAACTTCATCGAACTCAACGCAAATGATTTTTACATCAAGTTTGTCTTTTACAATGCTATCGATAACCGTATATTCTGCGCCTTCAATTTCAATTTTAACAAGATCAACCGTTTTATGGTTAAACTCTCTCATGAAATTGAACAGACGGTCTACAGGGGCTTCTATATATTCGCCTGAATCCTGAAAGAGATAAACAGAGTGCGAGATATAATTGTCTAACTGGGGTGCATAAAACTTTAAAGTTGTTTTCTCATTCCAAACACCTTTATTTACGTATGTTATTTCCTGTATCTGATTGCTATTTAGTCTATAAAGAAAATTTTCATCATCAAAAACCCCAAAGGTTTCACCTTTAGCTAATGTCGCCTCTAATTTTTTGAAGTAGTTAATGCCCTCGGGCATTGGGTCGAAGATAAAAACCTTCGAATCGAACAACACTTTTAGTTCCGTATCAAAAGAGATATCTTCTCCGGCGCCAATACAATAGCAAACGGAATTTTTATCAAGGAAATTGGCTGGAATGGTGTAACCATGATGCTCTGACCCAACATGTATTAAATTTTTAAGCGATTTAACATGCGAGTAGGGATGAAATTTTATTATTTTCTTTATAGTTTCTTTAAGAGCAGCCATTATTTTGCTTGGTTTAGATATGAAATTTGAACGAATTATAAATTTAACGCAGTATTATTGGCCGTGGCAGCTTGGGTTTATTTTAAGCTATTTCCAATTTTACACCCAAGCCATGCATAACTATGCATTGTTAAGGCCTTAACAATTCCCTCACGCCTTTTAAAATCCCAAACATCTTTTAAAAAGGGTTTGTAATTTTTTTCATTTAACTGATCGAAAGCTACCGAAATGGTGGTAGTAAGCGAATAGGCAGAGTGCCAGGTACCAAATGGTATAAATAAGGTTTCACCTGGGCCGACTGCGAAGTTTATTGGCGTGGCTTCTTTATATTTAGGAAATTTTTCGTAATCAGGCTCAAAAATGTTGACTTCTGAACGCCAAGGGTCGTCAGCTTTCGGATAAAGTAAGTGTTCCTGCCCGCGGGGGAAAACTGTGAACTGCTTTTCTCCATACAATTGTGTTATCCAGGCATTTAAATGATAATAATCTAAATGCAGGTAAGGGAATTTACCACCCGGACCGCCAATAAATAGTTCTGTTGCGCTACCCCAATAACCCTTCTTAAACCATTGGCTCTCCAGCCAGTTTGGTAGCGCATAGTTTAAATTTAATGGTTGGATGAGCGGCAGTAATTCAGGCAAATCGGTCGTGATATTGTATTTTAAAGGGTATGGTGCCGGATTTTCAATAGTGCTGCTTTCTACCAAATCAAAAACCTCACTCATGGTATAAGTTTTACCTTCTTTCTTCAAAACCCTGTCCCCATAGTTATTCTTAAACCAATCTGGAGAGAATAAGCCTTTAGCTTTCCATACGCTTGAAGCATTTTTAAAAACTACCGGGATACCTGGTTCGTAGAAATTTTTTATAAATTCCTGGTGCGTAATGTTATCAACTTTTTGAATTTCCATGGGATGAAACTGAAGTTTGGGATACAATTATAATTAAATTTTTTAGGTTAAGTGTTTCCTGTTTTAATGATATTTGGTGCAGTATAAATTTTTATTAGGAAAATTTATGGTACAGTTCAATGTTTTAAATACCAGTATTGATAAATGCTTTTAGGTTTTGTTGATGCTGTACTTAAAACGTATGCTTCGTTTAATTTGAAACTTTTTAACTCATAAAAAACACCAAATCGTTCTACGAGCGCTTCCGTGCAATTGATCGCAGGTAAATCGTCTGTCAAACCCTCGCCGGTTGCTTTTAGTAATGCCTCTTTTCGCGTCCAGAATAGATAGAATATATCTAAATCTGTTATCATATTAATCTCCGCTTCACTAAAGCATTGCTTGCTTAATTCATCATAATTTAAATTTGGATCGATGTGTTCAATATCGATGCCAACCACACCAGTACTTATCGCTAACATAACACAATCTCCACTATGGCTTATATTAAAATGTATACCATTTATATATGGCTTTTTGTACCTGTTATATTCGAAATGTACATCTGCAGGATCTTTATTTAACATTTTTGCCACAAGCAATTTACTGTAAACCTTACCGGTAATATATCTTTTTCTATCATTCTCCTGAATAAATCTTTCTTCTTTTTTCAGTTCATCATCAGTTAAGATCAGTTTGCTGATATCTTTTATTGCCTGATAGCTATCAATTGAAATTTTGAAAATATTTACGCAGTCTTTGTTTAGAAGCGTATGCTCTTCATAATCATTCCAAAATATATTGTTGTGTATCAACTTATTCAATTTCTGAAAATCAAGACTCGATACTCCGTAGAACTGCATTCAATTTGTCTGATAAAATCTTCACATATTCAGGTTTAAAAAATTGAAGGTGTTCCAGTGGGATATCGATCAAAGTTAATTTTCCATTTATGTAAGGCGCCCATCCATTTGTTTTAGCGTGTGGTATGTAGCTCAATAAAATGTCGTTTGATTTAAACAGGTGTACATCTGCATCGTATTTTTTAATTTTATACTTATGGAAAGCTTTTGCGTGTACACTTTGTATTTTGCTTAAAACATATTTAGGGTTTGATAAATCTTTTTCTATCGGCTTAATCTTTTTATATAAATTATACATCGTACCAAAGGTAAAGCTGACTTTGTGGCGTAAAAATTCTTTGGGATGCCTGAACAGATAAACGAAGCCGAATCCAACAAACTTAAATGTCCAGTTTATAATCTCCTTATGATTATTTTTGCTAGCCAGCTGAAGATAGCTTTCCCCATCGAAATACGTATCCAACAGACCCAAAAATGAAACCTTTTTGCCCATTTTTGCCATTTGATTGGACATCTCTAATGCAATTGTGCCACCAGATGAGTAGCCCATGATTAAGTAAGGTCCGCTAGGATTATTAGCAATAATTTCTTTAATGTAATCTGCAGCAATTTCTTCAATTGTTTCAAGCGGTTCAATTTCAGGATTTAAACCCTTTGGCTGCAAGCCGTAAATCGGTCGTTCGGCATCTATTTCTTTAGCAAGTGGCTTGAAAACAATAATATTCATGCCTTGCCCATGGACGATGTATAGTGGAGCTTTTGAACCAGATAATTTTATCGGAATTAAAGAATCCCAGTTAATATCCTGCTTTGATTTATTTAACTGCAGTGCAAACTTTTCTACAGTAGAGTTATCAAATAAGATTGACAGTGGCAACCTCAAGTTTGTTTGCTTTTCAATTTCTACCATTACCTTTATAGCAATCATCGAATGTCCACCGAGTTCGAAGAAATCGTCTTTTATGCTTATTTTTTCAAGGTTTAAATTTTTAGACCAAATATCAGCAACAAGTGCCTGCATATCGTTCTGTGGCTCAATTATATCGTTAACATCTGACTGATTTCCGGTATTAAATTCGGGTAGCGCTTTCCTGTCTACCTTACCATTTGATGTTAAGGGAAGGTTATCCAATTCCATGTAAATTTTAGGAACCATGTATTCTGGCAACTGCTTCCTTAAAAACTGCACCACATTGTCCCTATCAAAACTGCCGTTAAGCACTAAATAGGCAACGAGCTCCTTTTCGTTTTGCTCAACTTCTACCGCAAAAACTGCCGATTGTTTTATATTTGGATGTTTTTGCAGCGTATTCTGAATTTCACCCAATTCTATCCTATTACCTCTGATTTTAATCTGGTCATCAATTCTTCCCAAGTATTCAATATCTCCGCCAGCCAACCATTTAACCAAGTCTCCGGTTTTGTAAATTCTTTCCTCAACATCACTATTTGGGTTTTTCACAAAGACACTATCAGTCAGTTTGCTATTGTTTAAGTAACCTTTTGCTAAACCCAAACCACCAATATAGAGTTCGCCAGGAACACCTACAGGGCAGTTTTTTAAATTCTTATTTAGTACGTAGATGGTAGTATTCGAGAAAGGCTTACCAATGGGTATAATTACAGGGTAATTAAAATCCTTATCAACCAAATGAATTAACTTACCTATTGTAGTTTCTGTTGGGCCATAATGGTTTACAATTTGACAGGATGCGTCTGAAGCGTTAATCAGCTTAATATATTCTGCGGGTAATGCTTCGCCACCAAACATTAAAATTTTCTTAGGCAACAACAATCGTTGTTGAGTCATTAGAAACTTCCATTGCGATGGCACTATTTTTAAGAAGTCGATCTGATTATCAGTAAAATACCGGTGGATATAATCGGTATTATTGAATCTATCTTTTGCGAAAATATGAAGTTGAGCGCCTAAAGTTAAAGCACTGAATAGGGTAGTGTTGCCCAAATCGGTAGAAACTGAAGAACCAAGCGCAAAGCTTTTACAGTCTTTCAAACCAGAGATTTTACTTCTTAAGCCAAATAGATAGTCAGCTAAGGCAACATGCGGAATCATAACTCCTTTAGGGTTTCCTGTTGAACCAGAAGTGTAGATGATGTAAGCTAAAGCATCGGGGTTAGAAACCAAAAGTGGTTTTGACGTATTTTCTTGCCAGACAGGCGTTTTTTCATCATCTATCTGGATTATTTCCTGACCAACTAATTCATTGAGTTTTTTAGCAATGACCTTATCGCAAATGATGTGATTAGATTTTATTTCATCGATAATAATCTTTATCCTGCAAATTGGATATTCCGGATCTATCGGAACATAAGTACCGCCCGCTTTTAATATCGCAATTATGCCTATAACGGTTTCTAATGATGGATGAATGCAAATTGGAACCAGTGCATTGTTTTCTAAACCTTTATTTGCGAAATAATTAGCAAGTTGGTTTGCTCTGGTATCTAAATCCTTGTAGGTGAGTGATTTACCTTCGCATACAACTGCTACATCATTTGCTCTGGTTGCAACAACATGTTCAAATAAATCGAGGATAGTAAGGTTTTGAGGAAAACTTAGCGTTGCCGGCGTTATGTCTGGAAACGGGTTTATATTGGCAGTGGTGTCGGCTATTAATGTCTCAGGATTTTCGGAAACAACCATGAGCAGGGAAACGAAATCATCCATCATTCTGTTTATTGTTTCAGAAGTGAATAATTGCGTGTTGTATGCCCATTCAAAAATCATCGAATCCTTTGAACCATTAACATTTAACGAGATTTCGAATGTTTGCGATACTCTTGGGTTTGATATAATTTGATGGCTTAAGCCCGAGAAACTAACCGCATCATCCATTCCTCTATCAACATTAAAAACAACAGGGACCAAAGGAATATTGGCCTTATTTCTCTTAACATTTAATTTCTTTAACAGCTCGCTAAAGGTTAGCCTTTGATGATCATAGGCGTCCAGTATTTCGTTTTTCCTATTTAGTAAGTAGTTTATAAATGAGGCGTTTGGATCTATTCTACTTCTTAGAGGCAATAAATTTACACAATGACCAATTAAATTCAAGTTTTCTGATGCCAGTTGACCAGCAGCTGGTAAACCTAAAACAATATCTTCCTGGCCGGTTTGGTTGTATAGAAAAACTTCAAACGCAGCAATTAAAGTCGATACCACGCTGCTTTTTGATTTTACTGACAGGCGCTTTACAGATTCGTAAAGTTCAGGGTCGACAATATAATCATTTCTTTTGCCCTGGTATGTTCTATTTACCGGACGGCTAAAATCTAATGGCATATCTAAAACCGGAACATCGTCTTTATATTGATCTAGCCAAAACTGCTGGGTTTGTTTGTACTCTTCGCTACGAATAAAAGCAACCTGCTCAAGCGCATATTTACTTATTTGATCTGGAGGTTGAAGAGGCAATTTGATTCCACTTAAACATGCATTATAGCAGTTGCTCAAATCTTCCAGGAAGATGCCAAGTGACCACCCATCGCCGATGATATGGTGGATGATGATAGTAAAGTAGTGCGTATCATCATCAAGTTTATGAACAAATAGTTTTAGCAGCGGACCTTCGTAAAGATTGAAAGGAATGCTGATTTCTTTTTGTACAAAAGTTTTTAGTTCCTGATCTAATAATTGTGACCCTACGTGCGAGAGATTACTGAAAACAACTTCAACATCAACTTTATTGTAAACGATTAAGTTCTCGCCATCTTTAGAAACAGTTGCCCTCAAAGCTTCATGGCGAGATGTAACCATTTTTACAGCATCCTGAAAGGCTGAGAAATTAAATCGTCCGGTTAGTTTTAGTGAAACAGATTCGTTGTAAGCCAAACTCGCTGTATCACCACCAATAATACATGATAACCAAATCTCTTTTTGAGATTCGTTTAGTGTTATAACCTTCTCAATCTCCTTTCCTTCTTCGAAAGGATTATAATCCACCTCAATAAAGTTAGTCTCCGTCATGAAAAATTATGTAAGTTTAACATGAAGGTACTTTCCGTTCTGATTAGGATCCTGAATAAACCATGCAGGGTTTCCCTCTTTATCTTTACCGAGTCTGGCACCCGCAACCGGTGGATTATCTGCACTCACAACAACCTCATCTGCAACAAAATTGCCATTTAATTGATTCGTTGAGGAAAAAAAATCAGCTTTAATCATTTCATCCATACTCTCTATGAAGCAACTAACAATTGTGTCTATGTTTTCGTATGTTAGCGTTTCTGTTATGAAGCATGGAAATCCGTCAAGAATATGAATTCCTTTTTCCCGCATCAGTGTAAACATCAACTCGCTGTAAGGAATTTCTTCATGGTATTTCACTTTCCAAAGAGAGCCATAATTGGCGACATAAATCGGCAGTTTTCTTTTTTCAAATGCATCATTTATACCTTTAGAAAGGTAAGCACCTTTTTTATTTAATTCCTCTTGCAATGCTGGTCCTTTTTCTTTCATATAATTTAGAGAAGCCTTCGCTGATGCCAAAGCTAAAGGATGCCTGACAAAGGTTCCGGCGAAATAAGTCACGCCGATTTCCGGATAAGACTGATCTCCATACTCCCAATGTCCACCATCTAAGGCGTCCATCAACTCCCGGTTACCAGCAATAACACCGATTGGAACACCTGCGCCGATAACTTTACCATAAGAAGCAAGATCTGCCTTGATGCCAAATAAGGCTTGCGCACCACCCGGATGCATCCTGAAACCAGTAATTACTTCGTCAAAAATCAATGGAATTTCCTCATCAAGCGTAATTTGCCTAACCTTCTTTAAAAATTCTATCGGAACGAATTCAGGTCTTCTGCTTTGCACAGGCTCAACAAGTACTGCAGCAATTTCAGCAGCTCTTTGTTTGATGATTTCCAGAGATTCATCCGTTCCGTAATCTAATACTAATATATTTTGTACGGCTTCAGGCATAATTCCGGCTGCCGCGGGGAAAGACTTTAGTTTTTTAGTTCCTCTAACTAAAACTTCATCAATGATGCCATGATAAGAACCTGTAAATGCTACTATAAGTGAACGGGCTGTTACAGTTCTCGCTATACGGATGCAACCTAATACTGCTTCAGAACCTGTACTACAAAGTGCAGCCCGGTCGAAACCTGTAAATTCACATATCAACTTACTTACTTCGGCAGCCAGCTCATGCTGAGGGCCAACTTCGTAACCTTTGTCGATTTGCTCATGCATTGCTGCCTTTATAACTTCAGGCTGATAGCCCAACATGCTCGAGCCAAAACCATTTAAAGCATCAATGTATTCATTGCCATCGATATCCCATAGCTTACTTCCTGCAGATTTGTTGATTACAATAGGATAGATGAGTTCTTTGGTTGCCGGTCTGAATCCCGAAACAACCCTTGGGTCTGCCATGTAAGCTCTGCTATCTGCAGTGAAGGATTTACTTTTTGCAGTTTTGTTATTATATCTTAAGGTTAGGTTGTTGATGAAATCTGCCTGTTTTGCATTAAGCTCGGTAGAGAGACGTTCAATCTTGGGGGTGGCACCAAATGGCTTTTGAATTTCGGCTGTCTCTTCCTTAGAAAGCGAAAAATCATTCGGTTTCTTTTCCTCTAACTTCGCAGGCTGCTTGTTAATTTCGCTCGGCAATACCTGCTGAAAAGTTGTATTAATATTGCCGCCTTGAAGAAGAATCACCTGTTTAGACAATATTTCCAGTTGCTGGGCAATCAAACTGAGGGCGCCATCATTTACCATTGCCGGCATTTTGTTTTGCTGCACTTCAGTAAACTGACTGCCATTTGGTGCGTTTTGATGGTAATTGGCCACAGGGTATGACGCCACAGGTTCATCATCAGCAGTGTTGATAAGCAGATAATCAACTAATGTATCTATTGAAGAATATTCTTCATTTAGTTTTCTGAAGGTGATTGGAAGGTTGAATTCCTTTTTGAGAGAGATTGCAATTTGAGTAAGCAAAAGTGAATCTAAGCCCAACTCCAGGAAATTTGCTTTGAAGTTGGCATTGTTTATTTCAATACCTGAAGCATCTTCTAATATTTGCTTAACTTTTTCTGTCAGATTACTTTTTCGCATGTTAGTTGTATTTTTTGGCGTGTCCGCTTGCGTAACTTGGGTAAAATTAGCTGGGGTGGGTTCTTGTTTTTTAGCATCAACCCAATACCGCTTTTTGTCGAATTGATAACTTGGTAAGTCTATAATGTTGCGAGACTGACCGGCATAAAAGTCTGACCAGTTAGGGCTGATACCATTTATCCACATCGTACCCAGTGCATTTAACATACTGGCGTATTCGGTTTCTTTAAAAGACAAACTTGAAACAGCAGCAACTTTGGTTGAATGGCCGGCGGCAACTTGTTTAATCAACGTTGAGGTTACATTGCCAGGACCAACCTCAAGAAATAAAGGTAAATCTCCTTCAAGTATTGTCTCAATAGCTTTTGAAAAGAAAACGGTTTTTCTTAAATGCATGGTCCAATACTCAACGCTTTGAGCTTCCTGATCGTTTAACAGTTTGCCTGTAACGGTAGAAACGATTTTTTTATTTGGCGCCGCAAGCTTAACCTCAGCAACAATTTTTTCGAATTCCGGTAGAATGGGGTCCATCATTGAAGAATGGAACGCGTGGCCCGTAAAAAGTTCTTTATTTGCAATTTCGGCTTTATCAAGAAACTTAATAAGTTCTGCGATTTGTTCAGTCGGACCTGCAACCACACACGATTTTGGGCTGTTTATCGCCGCGATGGATAAATCAGCTGACAACATTTTCGACACAACTTCGCTACTTTCCCTAACTGATAACATTGCACCGACAGGCAAATTACTAATTAGCTTTCCCCTCGCTGAGATTAGCTTTAAGCTATCATCCAGTGAAAAAATGCCTGCAAGATGCGCTGCTACATATTCCCCAATACTATGGCCACAAAACAGGGTAGCAGTGATACCCCAACTCATCCAGAGTTTCGCCAAGGCATATTCTGTTACAAAAAGAGCCGGTTGAGTGTACTTGGTATCTTTTAACTTTTCAGTAGCTTCGATAGAAGGCTCATCAACAAAAATTAAAGAACGAATATCTGTATCGAGGTATTTTTTTAGCAAACCTGCACATTCGTCTATCGCAGCTGCATAAACTGGCTCTTGCTGATAAAGTTCAATGCCCATGTTTACATATTGTGCACCTTGCCCAGGGAACGTAAATACAATTTCCTGTGGTAGTTCTTTAACTACTTTATCATTAATTACATCTGGTTGGGCCAGTAATTCTGTTAAGTGATTTGTTGAGTTGGCTACAATAAACTGGCGGTATTTAAAATTCTTACGCGTTGTTTGCAGTGTATAAGCTACATCAGAAAGCTGTGTGGTTGGATTTGAATTTAAGAAACTATTCAGTGCAATGCCGTAGCGCTCTCTGCTATGCTCTGAATTGGCCGACCATGTGATAAGTTCGGCAGGCATTTTTTCTGTAGGTTCATCTGTTGGATTATCATATCCTTCAAGTATCACGTGTACATTGGTTCCTCCAACGCCAAATGAGCTTACGCCAGCAGTTCTTTTACCCGATGCTGCCCAGTCTGAAAGTCTATCATTTACGAAAAATGGACTATCCTTGAAGTTTATGTTTCTGTTTGGTGTTTCAAAACCCAGTGATGCCGGGATTTTTTTGTGGTGAAGGGCAAGACTGGTTTTGATAAATCCGGCAACGCCTGCAGCATGAGTTAAGTGACCGAAATTACTTTTTACCGAACCTATCGCACAGAAATTATTGCTTTCCTGATTTCCAAATGCATCAACCAAACCTTCAAATTCAATCGGATCGCCGATGGGGGTACCCGTTCCATGTGTTTCAACATAACTAATCTCTGCTGGATGTACTCCCGCATCTATAATAGCGGAAGAGATTGCCTCAGATTGGCCTTCACTGCTTGGTGCGGAAAAGCTTCCTTTTCCGAAACCATCGTTATTTACACCAACCCCCTTTATTACGGAAATTATTTTGTCGCCGTCTCTAATGGCATCATCAAGTCTCTTTAAGAGAACGGCACCAGTACCGTCGCTAAAAACAGTCCCAGTCGACTGATCATCAAAAGGTTTGCTATGCCCGTCAGAACTCAGCATACTTCCTTCCTGATAAATATGGCCGCTTTTTATCGGGGCTGTAATACTCGAACCACCTGCAATTGCAAGTTCGCACTGATTTGCTCGCAAGCTATTTACCGCACTAGCGATTGCTAACAGCGAAGTAGAACATGCCGAGTTTACGCTTACTGCCGGACCTTTTAAATTTAAATGATAAGCCGTACGTGAGGCAATGTAATCTTTATCATTAACGGATAAGACTTGTATTTTACCCAGGTTATTTATTAAATCGGGATGCTGTAAAACATTATTTTCATAATAGGTGTTATTTCCTGCCCCCGCAAACACACCGATTTTCTTATCTGAAGATAAGTTGCCTGTTTTTTCAAGCACCTCGTAAGAAATTTCTAGGAAGATCCTTTGTTGGGGATCCATTAATTCGGCAAGTTTAGGGTTAATACCGAAAAAAGATGCATCAAAAAGGTCAGCATTTGCTATAATTCCCCGAGCCTTTACATAAGCCGGGTCATTTTTTAATTCCTCGTCTACACTTTCGTCTAGTTCTGCTGTTGAAAAGAAAGTCACACTCTCTCTTCCTTCAATTAGGAGACTCCAAAATTCTTCGATGGTGTTCGCACCGGGAAACCTGGCAGACATCCCGATAACTGCGATGTCTTTCGAGCTACTTGAAAAATCATCCACGTTGCCGTAATTTCTCCTGGTAGTCGTTTTTTCTAAAGAATTTACAATACCCGAAATGGTTGGGAATTGGTATAGTTTCGTAACGGGAATGTTGTAGCCTAAAGATGATTTAATAGCAGCCACAGCTTTCTGTGCAAGCAATGAATTTCCTCCGATTTCGAAAAAGTTATCTTCTAAACCTATGCTATCGTATCCAAAGATGCTTTTAAATACATTTTCGATCTCAATTTCTATTATGGTAGAAGGCTTTTTAAAAATAACATTTGTTTGTGGGCGCTTCAACTCAGGTTTAGGCAAAAGTTTTCTATCAATTTTACCACTTGTCGTCTTCGGAAATGCATTTAACCAGATGAAAGAATCAGGTAACATATATTCAGGCAGAGATTTGGCTAACCAATCCTTCAATCCATTCGTTTCCAGATTTTTCTCTTCACCGATTACGTAAGCAACCAAAATTTGTCTACCCGGTAAGTCTTCTCTCAACAGAACTGCTACCTGACTAATGTCTGGATGGTGAGCCACAGCCACTTCAATTTCTCCAAGCTCTACCCGGTGTCCTCTAATTTTGACTTGCAGATCCTTTCTTCCCAAAAATTCAATATTTCCATCTGAAAGAATTTGGGCTAGATCGCCGGTTCTATAAATTCTGGTTCTGGATTCTGGTAAAAAAACAAATTTTTCAGAAGTTAAGTCTGGTAAATTTAAATAGCCATTTGCAAGGCAAACGCCGCTGATACACAATTCGCCTATTTCGCCGTTAGCCACTTTATTTAGCTGTTCGTCAAGAATTAATATTTCGGTATTGAAAATGGCTTTCCCGATGTTTGGAAGGGCAGGCCATGCGGCAGGCGAACCCGTTAATTTCAATTCGGTAACCACATGAGCCTCAGTTGGCCCATACTGATTAAATAAAACCGAACCTGGAATATTTGTAAAAAAGCTGACGACCTGCGGCGTAACTTTCAGCTGTTCACCGGCTGTCATTACCTCGATCAAAGACTGAGGATAAATGTTGTTGACAACTGCGGTTTCGGTTAAAGATTGCAATGCTACAAAAGGAAGAAATATTCTGTTAACTTTTTGTCCGTCTATGAGCTTCAATAGCATATGTGCATCAAGCCTGTAATCTTCAGAGATTAATACAAGCTGCCCTCCGGTAGTTAGGGTCGCAAAAATTTCCTGAAAGGAAACATCGAAACTAAGCGGAGAGAATTGCAAGGTTTTAGTTCCAAACCCAGCCAATGAGTGCTCTTTTTGCCAAAGTAAAAGATTTATCAAAGCCATCTGACCCATGCATACACCTTTAGGAATTCCGGTGCTACCTGATGTATGCAAAATGTAAATTAAACTATTTTTTTGGGTTTCTATGTCCAGATTCTCGTCTGGAAACCCGGCTGAGTCTCTTATAGCATCCTCAATAAAAAGCGTTTTAGAAGAAAGGTTTGCGTATTTTGCTTCATGTTTTCTGCAAATCATAAAAAAATATGCTTCGGAATTGTCTAATATAAACGTTACTCTTTCCGAAGGGTAGCTAATATCTATCGGTACATAAGCGCTTCCCGTTTTGATGATTGCAAGTAAAACAATAATCACGTCAACCGACCTTTCCGTTGTTAACGCGATTTTGCTATTTACTTTAATGCCCTTTTCAATCAGGAGTGCAGCCAGCCGATTAGCTTTTGCGTTTAATTCTGAATATGTAAGGCTGACGCCATTAAAACTCAGGGCGGTTGCATTACTATTTAGCTTTACACTATCATTGATTAATTTATTCAGACTAATATTGATATTTCCAGTTAAGAATTCTTGCTGTGCTAAAAACATCTTTTGGTTAATTGAGATGAATTGATATTAAAACTTAATGTGCTCTTGCTAAATCTAAAAAATGTGAAATTTATACACAAATATTTAAATTACAAGTGGCAGACTTGATAATGAGTGATTTGAGGTTTTAAAGACGCTACAATTACTCTGCAATAATTTCTGAATAAAATTTTATTGGGTAAATTTTGTAAATCCGGTACTATTTTGAGATTGTCAATCATGATTGAGAGTAGTTGACTTAAATTATTTCACTGGCAGTCTTGTTAATTACTACCACTGCATTTGTTTAATAGGGTTTGATGTTAATTTTGCGTATTAATTCGTACAATTCAAATATAGCAAAAAGCTATTTATATTATCGTATAAAATATGTTATAGTCGTGCCGACTGTAAATTTAATTCATTTCAGATGTATCTTTTAGCATATTAAACGTTTTTGCACAACCGAAATCAAGCACAAAAGAACTTAAACTTTTTTAAAGCTTAATACCTAAGTTGATGTGATAAGTGCGTATTTATGCTGCAATTCCTAAACGGCCAGTTTTACCAGTATTGAAAAAAAAATGAAACAGGTTTGGAAAAGACAAAGGGGCTTAAATCCATAAGCCCCAATAAACCAAACAAACTATTTATGAAGTTTTAATATAACCATCAAGCAATTAATTTGTTTTAAAAAAAAGAGATTAAAATTAATTAATCTCTTTTAGTGTTAATTTAAATCGTCCCGTTGATTTATTCCTAACGAAACAAACCTCTCTAAATAATTGCGTTAAAACAATACCAAGTATTTGGTATTTTCAGCTTGCAACTTTTAAAATAAATTAAGTTGTGCAGGTTGATGCAGAAGCGGGTTGAAATTGTAAGTTTCGGCTGAAAGCTGTTCAGCACTGACGTAATGAAGCGGGCTTTCCTCGTATCGTGAGGCGACACTAACAAAAGTTTTACCTGCAACCGCTTTAAATAAATTCTCAACCAAAACTGGGTCGTTGTTGTCTTTAGATAAGTGGCTCAGTAAAAGATGACTCATAAATTCAGGTTTATGTGCCTGAAAAAGTGCCAAAGCCTCCTTATTTGATAAATGGCCTCTTCCGCTAGTTATCCTGCGTTTCAAATGATAAGGATAGCTACCATTTTGAAGCATTTCTGTATCGTAATTTGCTTCTAGAAATGCGGCATGGCACCGTTTAAACTGTGTAACCAAGCGCTCGCAAACTGTGCCGATATCTGTAAAAACGCCAACACATACATTACTAAAATCAACTGTGAAACTATAAGGATCTGCCGCATCGTGAAATTTGGAAAATGCAGAAACCTTTAAGCCACCAATGGAAATGGTATCTAAATGCTTGAAAGAAAAAGTGTTCGATTCGTTTAAAAGCAACCGGCTGCTCTTTAGCGTATTAGCTGAGATGTAAACTGGAAGGCTATATTTTTTCGATAACACTGCGAGGCCTTTAATGTGGTCGCTATGCTCATGAGAAATAAAAATTGCCTTTATTTTGCTTATTGATAAGCCGAGTCTTAAAAGTCTTTTTTCGACTTCTTTACAGGAAATGCCGACATCGATTAATACCGCTTCATTGCTGTTTCCAACATAGTAGCAGTTGCCGTTACTGCCAGAATTAATTGATGTAAAATATAATGCCATTTCTCATCGCAAATTTAATGCTATTTAAATGTTATGGCAAAAATAGATTTTAACATTTTAATCCTCATGAACAACAAGTTTACAATCCACCATTATCTTTTGGTAATTATCCAGGTCGATTTCTTTATTGATTAACTTAAGTAACAGGCTTATTGCGTTTTCACCAACTGATTCTGGGTTTTCTTCTATAGAGGCAACAGGTGGCGAATCGAGATAGCTGATAAAAGAGTTGTTTCCGAAACCAACACATTCAATCTCGTTAATGTTTGGATGTTTAATGTTTCGAAGGTATTTAATGGCATCAAAAAGAATAGGTTCTTTAAAGGCTACAATTGCCGTGGGGTTATTTGCAGGGTTTGCAAACAGATTTTTTATAGCTGAAATTGTATTTTCCTTATCGAAATCTGTGTACGCGACTAAATCCGCATCAAACGAAAGGCCATTATCTTTAAGGGCGTTGATATAGCCATTAAACCGATCGTGCGTAAAGTTGATCATTTTTGGGCCACCGATGTAGGCAATCTTTTTATGCCCTCTATCTATTAAAAACTTTGTGGCCTGGTAGCAACCTTGAAAGGTATTGCCTAAAACCTTATGGCAATTTAGGTTAAAGCTAGGGTTACGCGTATAGTAAACCACCGGGATGCCAAGGTTTTCAAATTGATCCAAATGTGAAAAATCCTGAGTGTTTTTCGAAATTGCAACGATAAGGCCGTCAACGCGACTTCTTAAAAGCATGTTAGCCGATTGAATCTCTTTCTGCAAATCATCGTGCGATTGGCTGATGATGATATTGTACCCGTTTTGAGTGGCAAACTGTTCCACACCGTAAATACTTCTCGTAAAAAAGTGATCGAGCAGATTTGGCAATATCACCCCAATAATTCTTGATTTCCGTTCCTTTAGGTTTATAGCCGATTTATTAGGGGTAAAATGTAAATCGCGGGCCATTTCCTGTACACGCTTCTTCGTATACTCGTTAATGGTTGGGTAATTATTTAAGGCCTTTGATACTGTTGATACTGACATCTTTAACTTTTCAGCTAAGAACTTAAGCGTAACAGGGGTATTATTCATCTTCTTTTCCAATCTCAATGCATAGATAAGAAAAAAAAAGCAAATTATTTCAAACGTTTGAAATCTATTAGAACCGAATTATATGCGTTTTTGGGTATTTAGAAACGCTTTTATGATTCAAGCTTTTATAAATTCGTTATCGCTATCAATAACTAACCAAGTAAACAAGATGAAATTAATCCATATCAACTCAGTCCCAAAAGCTGTCGCTTATCAATTACCAAATTCTAGAGCAACCGAAAGGCCGGTTTTGCATCCAAAATGTTACGATTTTAAGGCAAATTAATCCAACCATTCGGCGATTGGAGCTTGTAAAAACGAAAGCTTTCTTTTCATTTTAAACCAAAGCCAAAAGTAATTTAAAATTAGGTTTCTAATATTTTGACTGACGGTTTCAGACCCTCAGCATGATTATGGCCATGCCCAAACTATGCCTAAAAATTTTTACCAGATAGATTAAATAACAACAATAATTATGGATAAACTTTACTTTCTGAAAAGGATTTTATTAGTCGCACCGTTCTCAGGAACGCAGCGGTCAAAAATTCTGTGTGTATTGCTTTTTCTAACCACATTTTCGGTTTCCGCCTTTGGGCAGTCGCTGATTTCTGGGGTAGTAAAAGACAATAAAGGGGTTACCATGCCCGGTGTTAGCGTTCGCGTAAAAGGCACGCCTGGCGGAGTAGTAACAGACAACGACGGCAAGTTCGCCATCCGGGCGAATGAAAATGCGGTGCTTACCTTCGTTTACATTGGCTTTGTAACTAAAGAAGTTTCAGTAAACGGCAAAACAACCTTAACTGTCGTTTTGGAAGATGACTCTCAGGGCCTTGACGAGGTTGTCGTTGTAGGCTATGGTGCTCAGAAAAAATCGACCCTAACAGGTGCAATTGCACAAATAAGTACCGAGGAGATTATGAAATCGCCTACGCCTAACCCAACCAATAGCTTAATTGGGCGTTTGCCTGGTTTGCTGGCCGTGCAAACCAGCGGACAACCGGGCGCTGATGGTGCACAACTTAAAGTTAGGGGCGTGGCAACTTATGGCGTTAACAACTCGGCCATTGTTGTGGTGGATGGAGTAGAAAGGCCCAGCTTTTCTGATGTAGATGCCAATGAAATTGAAACCATTACGGTGCTGAAAGATGCCGCATCTACGGCCATTTACGGTATCCGCGGCGCAAATGGTATCATCGTGGTTACCACTAAACAAGGTAAAATTGGTGCGCCTAAAGTAACTTATACCGGAAACTTTGCCTTGCAAACTTATACAGGTTTAGCTGTGGGCTTGCCATCATTAGAAAACGCCACGTTATTAAATCAATCCTATATTAACGATGGTAAAACCCCTTATTTTTCTGATGCTGACATCCAAAAATTCAGAGATAAATCAGACCCGATTGGTTTTCCAGATGTGCAATGGTTTGATTACCTGACTAAAAAATATTACACTCAAACCCAGCACAACATCAACATTAACGGCGGAACAAAAGTTGCGAAATACTTCGTTTCTGCAGGTTATGCATTTCAGGATGGTATCTTCAAAAAGTTCGAATCGCCATATGGCATCAATACCGTTCCAAATTATAACCGGTACAATTTCCGTTCGAATGTGGATTTAACGCTTAATAAAGATTTTACCGTAGGCATTAAACTCGGCGGCAGATTTGCCGACCGTTATCAGCCTGCAGGTTTAAGATCATCGTCTGCGTTTTCTTACGATACTATCGAAGGTATGATTTCCCGGATCCTTCAGGTTCCTTCTTATGCGTACCCGGTAACTTTGCCCGATGGACGAATAACGGCCAACCCAAATATCGGAACAAACATCTGGAATCCTTATGCGGTGTTAACCAGATTTGGAACCCGTAATGATGAGAATAATACCATTGAAAGTACATTCAACTTAAATTACAAGCTTGATTTTATTACCAAAGGCCTGGGTTTCAAAACTGTTTTCGGTTACGATTCTTATTATTCAAATATTGAAAGAAGAAACGCGAACTGGGCTGCCTACGTTTATAATCCGGCAACCGGCCAGGCGACTTTATCAACAGATACAAGAAACCGTGATGAGCCTTTAGGCGCTGTGCAAGATGGCGGTGTTACCGAAGGCAGCACAAACATGAACCTTCAGGCTGGTTTTGATTATAACCGCAGTTTTGGAAAACATGGTGTAAGCGCATTATTGTTGGGTACCAGGCAATTAATAAAATCGACCGGTACAACTGCCTTTACAGCGCCACCAAGAGCTTCGCAAGGTGTTGCCAGTCGCGTGACTTATAACTACGATGAGCGTTATTTTGCTGAATTTAACGCTTCTTATAATGGTTCAGAAAATTTTGCTGAAGGTTTGCGTTATGGTTTTTTCCCTGCTGTATCTGCTGGCTGGACTTTAACTAATGAACCATTCTGGAAAAAGAATAATATTTTAACGTACCTTAAAATCAGGGGTAGCTACGGCCTTGTTGGTAACGACAGGATTTCAAACGATCGTTTCCTGTTTTTAACCAATTACTCTACAAACCCGGTAAACAGCGCTCAGGCAGCTCCTTTTGGTAATCCAAACTCAATTACAAGTTATCCCACTTTGTGGATAAGCGACCCGCAATTTTTTGGTGCGTCAATTAATGCTTTGGGTAATCAAGCCGTAACCTGGGAAACTGGCACAAAACGCAATATCGGCTTCGAAGCCCGTTTGCTAAAAGATAACTTTAAGGTAACGGTCGACTTTTTTGATGAAACCAGACGAGACATTCTAACGACACCACTTAGTGGCCTTGCTTTATTTGGCCACAGTTATCCAAACCTGAATAGGGGAATTGTTTATAATAAAGGCTACGAGGTAGAACTGGATTATCAAAAGCAAATCGGAAGCGTTACGGTGGGGCTGAACGCACAGCTTAGCTATGCAAAAAATAAGATTATTGAAAACGATGAGCCGGATGGTTTGCCTTTTTCTGTTGCAAGGAAGGGTACGAGTGTTGGGCAGTATTTCGGATACAAAACAGACGGATTTTTTCAATCGGCTGCCGATATTGCTGCTTCGCCCAAATTGCAGGGCTATAATCCAATTCCAGGCGATTTAAAGTTTAAAGATTTAGATGGTGATGGTGTAATAACCAGCTTAGACCAAGACAAAATCGGCTACACAAACACGCCGGAGTATGTATATAGCTTTAGTCCGAGGATTATTTATAAAGGCTTTACGCTTTCGGCATTATTTCAGGGAGTTGCGCACGTAAGCTCGAATGTAATTCTTAATGAGCAGAACAATGGTCAGCAGATGTACGACTTTATGCTTAATGCATGGACTCCGGCAAACGCTGCAAATGCTGACTGGCCTGCTTTACACGCAAGGGGAACAGCATCGCTTAATTATGCTTTAAATGATTTCACCCTTCAAAACTCTGCTTATCTGAAAATAAGAAATGTTGAGTTTGCGTGGAATTTTCCAAAACAATGGTCTTCTGCACTAAAACTGGCAAACATAAGGCTGTTTTTACAGGGTCAAAACCTTTACACCTGGACTAAATATAAGTTCTACGTAGACCCTGAAAATGTGAATACCATTAATACGGCCTTTCCATTACAGGCGCTTTACCCAACATCAAGGGTTTATAATATTGGTTTAAATGTTCAATTCTAATAAGATGAAAAACTACAAAATATTTACGGCAATAGCTTTTTTACTGTTGTTCTCCGCTTCCTGCAAGAAAGACTATCTGGAACGTACACCAGGCGTGGCGATTAGTGAGGATGAAATTTTCGCCGATCCGGCGCTGGCAGCAAGGTTTGCCGACAACGCGTACAACTATTTAATTACAAAATATGTTCGGTTTAACGATCACCGTGGTTGTACAGCACAGGCATCTGATGAAGCCGTTTCAGGTAACTCTGAAGGTTCGGTTACCTCATTAAACCGTGGTTTATACCATGATCATTCTAATGGCCCATCGCTGAATGATATCTACGGCGTTTGGAAGTTAATGTATGCAGGCATTGCCATTCACAACAAAATGCTTGCAAGAATTGGCGAAGTGCCGCCATCACCAAATGCATCGGTTCCAATTTTCGACCCGGTAAGGGTTGAAGGCGAGATGCGGTTTTTACGTGCCTTATCGTACTTCGAGCTTACAAAAAGGTTTGGCGGAGTGCCAATTATCGACAAGGTGTACGGCGTTAACGATGATATTAACCTGCCAAGGAAAACTTATGCAGAGGTAACACAATTTATCATCAACGATTTAAATATTGCAATTACTAAACTTGGTGATGATGCTGCATATGGCCTTTCTAACTATGGCAGACCAACAATTGGAGCTGCACAGGCACTAAAAGCAAGAGTTTTGCTTTATGCTGCAAGCCCGTTAAATAATCCATCAAACGATAAAACCAAATGGCAGGCTGCGGCAGATGCTGCGAAAGTTTTGATGGATGGAAGGTACGATTTGCAAAATACTTACGGCGATTTGTTGAACCTGCCTTCATCTCCGGAGTACATTATGATTCGCATTAAAGGCAATACGCCTCTATCGGGAGAAATGATGCAGGATTTTTCCATGTCGCCAGGTTCTGGTGGTGCTCAGGGGCAGATGAATCCAACTCAAAATCACGTAGATATGTATGAAATGGCTAACGGTAAAGCCATTACCGATCCAACCTCGGGTTACAATCCACAAAAACCTTATGAAAACAGAGAGCCTCGCTTTTACGATAATATAATCTACAACGATCGCCCTTGGCAGGGTGGTAAAATAGAAATGTGGTCTACTGTTGATGCACAAGGCAGAACACTTTACGGAAAGGATTACAACCCAACCATTACGTACACAGCAACCCGTTATTATTGCAAAAAATACTGGCCGGAAGTTTACAGAACTGTTGGCGGAAGTACAACTTTGCTTAATTACATTTATTTCCGCTACGCGGAAATGATGCTGAATTATGCTGAAGCGCAAAATGAAGCTGTTGGTCCAGACCAATCTGTTTATCAACAACTTATAAAAATCAGAACACGTGCAGGAATTTTGCCTGGAACCAACAATTTATACGGCTTAAAAGCTGGGATGACCCAGGATGAAATGCGTGCGGCCATCAGGCATGAACGGGCAATTGAACTTGCGTTTGAAGACCACCGCTGGTATGATATTATGCGCTGGAAAGCAGGTGCGCAAACAATTGCTGTTCCAATGAAAGGGATGGATGTTGTAAAAAATACCAACGGTTCATTTACTTATACGCCCTTTGTTTTAACCTCAACTTTTCAAAAGACATGGTCTGAAACTCAGAATCTTTATCCAATCCCGAGAGCGGAAATTTACAAGAGCAAGGGTGTTTTGTTACAAAATCCGGGGTGGGAATAGTTAGTTAATCAGTATAACGCTAAAAGATTTTTTCAATATGAAATTTATTAAATCAAAATATATTATTTGTCTGATGCTTGTTTTGGCAGGAATGCTGAGCGCATACGGACAAAAGCCCGACGAAGCGGTAACGGTAAAAGGACGCGTAGTTGATAAAGACAAGAAGCCTGTTCCGGGGGTTGCCATCACAATCCAGGAAGACAAAACAAATAAGTCGGTTTCTACAGATGCGTCGGGTAACTTTTCTATCGATGCCACCACCAGTGATGTTTTAGTATTTAAGTTTGTTGGTTTTGGAACTGTTCTTAAACCGGCTGCAGAAATAAACAATAACGATGTAATTTTAACCAGGAGCTTAATTGATGCCGGTGACGATGATAATGTTTACATTCCTTTTGGTGTTAGAAAAAGGAGGGAAGTAACCGCTACCATTAGCACCATTACTACAGAAAACCTGCCTCAAATTCCATCATCATCATTAACTAATGTTTTTACAGGCAGAATCCCTGGCCTGGCCGTTTATCCAAGTGGTTCTCAGCAACCGGGCTACGATGTTTCCAGCTTTCTGGTTCGCGGCCGTTCATCGTACAACAGTAACCAGGAGCCACTGATATTGGTTGATGGAATTGAAAGAGATTTTACGGCTATGGATTTGGGTGAAATTGAAAGTGTTAGCGTGTTGAAAGATGCTGCAACACTTGCGTGGTATGGTATGTACGGTGCAAATGGTGTAATTTATGTAAAAACCAAACGCGGTAGCGCAACAAGCACCAAAGTTACGTTCGATGCGCAGGCTGGTTTACAGGCACCTTTGCAAATTACCCAGCCGCTGGATGCTTATACCTATGCAAGTCTTTATAACGAAGCCTCGGTAAACAGTGGCGGTGCTGCGGTTTACAATCAGGCTGCCTTGCAGGCTTACCAGGATGGGTCGGACCCGATAAAGTACCCGAACAACAATTTTGTTAGAGATTTTACAAAGAAAGTTGCACCAACACAGCGCTATGTTGCATCGGTTACCGGTGGAAATGCTTTTATAAAGTACTACACTTTATTGAGTGCATACCAGCAAGGTGGTTTTTATAAAGGTGGCAATAACGAAGCTTACGATGCAAATACAGATTTTAACCGATATAATTTACGTACGAATATCGATTTGCATGTTAATAAAAATTTAGATGTTGCGCTTGATATTGGCGGTCGGATTACGAATTTAACATTCCCAAATGCAGGTACGGGTACGTTCCTAAATGCCGTTTATTCAACGCCTGCAAATGCTTTTCCGATTTTAAATCCTAATGGCTCTTATGGTGGAACTTCGATTTTCTCACAAAATAATCCTTTGGCAATGTTGCAGGCAAGGGGCGCCAGTACAGATTTAATGCGTAACATGTTGGCAACAATCAGTGCCCGCCAAAAAATGGATGGCATTTTAAAGGGCCTTTCGGCCGAAGTATTTTATGCTTATGATATTGCAGGTTTGTACCGTTCAGGTTTTTCTGAAACTTACTCTACTTCAGAGCTTGGCGCAAACGGCGTTTACACTACTTACGGTACTGCAACTAAAGTAAATTACCAGGGCAATGCTTTTTCTGGTAACGTAAAGAAGAGTGAATTTTGGGCGGGTTTGGATTACAACCGCACTTTTGGAAAACATGACATTAAGTTTTCTTCGCGGGTTTCGAGGGCTAATCTGGCTTCGTTCGGAAACCTGGATGTAAGACGCGAGGGTTGGTCTAACAGATTATCTTACGGTTTTATCCAGCGCTATTTTGTTGATCTAACCGCGGGTTACTCAGGTTCGGAAAACTTTGCACCCGGCCGCCGCTACGGTTTCTTTCCTGCAGCTTCAGCAGGATGGATTTTATCTGATGAAAACTTCATGAAAGGGACATCAAAATGGCTTGATTTATTAAAAATCCGTGGCTCTTATGGTATTGTGGGCAATGATGCAATTGGTTCAGCGAGGCGTTTTGCTTTCAACGATTTTTATAGCCGAAGCACCACTGGCTATACTTTCGGAACTGCATTTGCCGGCGTTGGCGGAACAGGACAACTCGCTTTGGCAAATCCATATTTAACATGGGAGAAGGCTTATAAAACGAGTATTGGTTTTGATGCCAGGATGTTAAAACAATCGCTTTCCATCAGCGCAGATTATTTTTACGAAGACAGGAAAAACCTGACAACAGGTTCTTTGTTACCCAGCACCCTGGGCCAGAGTTTAATCTTCGTTAATGAAGGCGAAGCAGAATACAGGGGTTTTGAAACAGGTGTAAATTACAATAAAAGACTTGGAGACGTAAATCTGAACCTTTTCGGAAACTTCACTTATAATGTTAGTAAGATTTTAGCAATCAACGAAGCTGCTAACCTGCCTGCTTATCAGAAATCGCTTGGTCACCCTATTTCGAGTGTTATAGCGCCGTCTGGTACAGCATCAACTAATCCAGGTTATATAAGCTCAATGCTTATATCTGATGGAATATTCCAGAATCAGGCACAGATAAACGCTTCGCCGGTACAGCAATTATCAAGGGAAGTTAAGCCGGGCGATATTAAATACGTGGATCAGAATGCCGATGGTGTGATTAACGATTTAGACCGCGTAAGAACAGATTTCAACTTTGTGCCTAAAGCTTACTTCGGTTTTGGCGCTTCTGTGGCTGTTAAAAATTTCGATTTAAACTTTTTATTTCAGGGAACAAGCGGTCGTTCAATCACCATTCAGCAATTGGTAAATGGGGGTACAGCCAACAACGGCTATCTAAATCAATTCAGTGTAGACAGGTGGACACCAGAAAATCCTAATGCTGCCTATCCACGTTTGCTGTTAACCGACCGTGGTAACAATACTGCAAACTCTGATTTTTGGATACGTTCCGGTGATTACATTCGGTTGAAAAATGTCGAACTGGGCTACTCTTTGTCGCCTTCATTTATCAAAAAATTGAAGATTTCCCAATTGCGTTTTTATGTAAGCGGTTTAAATCTTTTAACATTTGATAAGCTTGGCGATTTAAATATTGACCCTGAGCTTCCGGAATCCGGTTTTGCATCTACCATAGGTTCTATAAACAGTGCATCATATCCTTACATGAAAATTTATTCATTTGGATTGAACTTGAAATTTTAAAAGATAAGACAATGAAAAAAAATATATTTTATCTAATCATCGCTTTTTTAACCTTCCAGGTAACAGGATGTAAAAAAGACAGCTTTCTTCAAGATGGTTCTTTTAGTGGGGGAAACGACATTACCCAGGCGCAGCTTTGGGCAAATCCGGATTATGCCAGGAATTTTTTAAATAATGTTTACGCTGTTTTATCAGATCGATACAATGTAGATAACGCAGGCGCCTTGTTTGCTTCGGGAACGGATGAAGCCGTAAATTCCAATCAGAATTCTTCAATTTTGACCTTAACGAACGGTACATGGAGCGCAGCAAAACCTTTTGATGAGGTTTGGGCAGATATGTATGTTGGCATACGCAAGGCAAATATGTTCATGGAGAATATCGATGGTAGCGCCGTAATTCCATTGGATGAGGTTGTACCAGCCAACGTTGCTGCCAATCAAACTTATGCGGCCCAGGTAGAGCGTTTAAAAGGGCAGGCTTACTTTTTGCGGGCTTTTTTCCAGTTCGAACTTTTAAAACGATATGGCAGCTATGCAATCGTTACGCAAACATTAACGGTAAACGATAACCTTGATTTACCAAGAAATACTTTTCAGCAATGCGTAGATCAGATTTCTAAAGATTGCGAGGAAGCAATTGCAAGATTGCCATTGTCGCCAACAGAATGGAGAACTTCGGATAGGGGCAGGGCGACACAAACAGCTGCAATGGCATTAAAGGCGAGATTGCTACTGTACGCTGCAAGTCCGCAATACAATCCAGGCAATGATATAACGAAATGGCAGGCCGCGGCAGATGCAGCAAAAAGATTAATGGATACCGGAAAACACAGCATTTATACCTCATACCCAAACATCTGGTTGTGGAACAACGGTGCTTTTAACGCCGAAACAATTTTTGCAACATCAACATTAAATACAAATTCTATTGAAGTAAATAATGCCCCTATTAGCTACGATGCCGCAAACGGGCGTACAAACCCGACACAAGAATTAGTTGATGCATTTGAAGTGCGCTCTACCGGCCGGCTAATTACTGATGCCAATTCTGGTTACGCTGCAACAAATCCTTATGCAAATCGCGACCCTCGTTTAAATTTTTCAATCATGTACAATGGTTCAACGTTTAAAAATAAGACGGTTGATACCTATGTTGGTGGCAAGGATGGCTTGAACCTAAACATCAACGCCACAAAAACAGGTTACTATCTTCGTAAATATTTGAGCGAAACTGCTGCCTGGGGACCAACGACTACCAACGTTCGCAGGCCATGGATATTTTTCCGCTACGCAGAAGTGCTCTTAAACTATGCGGAAGCACTTAATGAAGTACAAGGTGCTGCGGCGCAAACCGAAATATTACGGGTTATTAATCTGATTCGGAACAGAACAGGTGTGCAGATGCCGCTTTTGCAAACTACGAACCCATCGGCTAATGGCTATGTTGCACCAACGCAGGCTGAGTTAAGAAAACGGATTAGGAATGAGCGTAGGGTAGAGTTGTGTTTTGAAGAACACCGTTTTTACGATGTTCGCCGTTGGAAAGAGGCCGAGACAACCTTTAACAAAGCGGTAACCGGAATGCGAATTGTACAAACTGCGCCCGCTACATTTACTTACACGCCTTTTACGGTAGAGAACAGGGTTTTCACTCCCAGAAACTATTTATATCCAATCTCGCAGAACGAATTAAACAGATCGCCAGCTTTAGGGCAAAACCCTGGCTACTAATGGTTTTGAAATAGAATAAATTTAAAGTGGACGGTTAAACACCGTCCATTAAATAATTGTTAGTTTTGAATTAGCAATAATTTATCCTTAAACATTTACATCATGCTGAAATCAACCTTAAAAGTATTTTTCATCTTTTTATCGCTTCTTACTTCAATCAGCTACGCCCAGGTTACCTCCATCCAGAATATTCAGGGTAGAAAAATTCAAAGCCTTAATGGCAAATGGAACTACATTATCGATCCGTATGAAAATGGTTACTACGATTACAGGCACGACCCGTTCGACCAATCGAAGACCGGTACTGGTGGTTACTTTGATGACAAGGTTCAGAAAGACAAATCAGAATTGATTGAATATAATTTTGATTATTCGCCACAAATGAATGTGCCCGGCGACTGGAACTCTCAGTCAGAAAAACTGGAACTTTATGAAGGCAACATCTGGCTGCGAAGAAAATTTGATGCAAAACCTGAGAAAGGAAAGAAATACTACGTTTATTTTGGTGCCGTTAACTACGAGGCTCATGTTTACCTCAACGGCAAAAAACTTGGCGTACATAAAGGCGGCTTCACGCCTTTTCAGTTTGATGTTACCAGTTTACTTAAAGCGGGCGAAAATTCGCTTATCCTTAAAGTTGACAACATCAGAAAACAGGATGAAATACCAACCGTTAACACCGACTGGTGGAATTATGGCGGTATTACCCGCGATGTTTTTCTGGCAGAATTTCCTGAACATTTCATCAGCGATTATAAACTGCAACTGGTTAAAGGAAACAATAACCTGCTGAACTTTTCGGTTAAACTTGCTGATGGAACTGCAAACCAGGAGGTGACATTAACGATTCCGGAGTTGAAGCTGGAGAAGAAATACAAAACTGATTCTGAGGGTAAAATCAATGATAACTTTACATGGAATAACCTAACATTCTGGTCGCCAGAAACACCAAAGCTTTACGGCGTAAATATTAAAACAGAAAGAGAAAATATTGATGACCAAATAGGTTTCAGGACCATTCAGGTTGATGGCGACAGCATTCTACTCAATGGAAAATCGGTATTCCTGAGGGGCATTTCCATTCACGATGAAAATCCCTTGATTGCAGGGCGGCTTCGCTCGGAAGGCGATATGCGGATGATGCTGCAGTGGGCGAAAGACATGAACTGCAACTATGTTCGTTTGGCACATTATCCACATAATGAAGAAATGATTCGCCTGGCGGATGAAATGGGTTTACTTGTTTGGGCTGAGGTTCCGGTTTACTGGACCATCAGCTGGACTAACCCCGCTACCTACGCAAATGCAAAACAGCAGCTTACAGATTTAATTGTTCGCGATAAAAACCGTGCAAGCGTTATTGTTTGGTCTATAGGGAATGAAACACCTTTGAGCGATGCAAGATTGAGTTTTATGAGCAACCTGGCAGAAACAGCCCGTTCTTTAGATGATACAAGATTGGTTGCTGCGGCTTTGGAAGTTCACCGCGAAGGTAATTCGATTATTTTAAACGACCCCCTTGGCGAAAAAATTGATTTAGTAAGCTTTAATGAATATGCGGGTTGGTACTGGGGTGGAAATCCATCAGAAATTACAAAATACAGCTTCAATATTAAATATACTAAGCCTGTTGTAATCACCGAGTTTGGTGGCGACGCACTGGGCGGTTTTCACGCCGATGAAAATACACGCTGGAGCGAAGAGTATCAGGAAGCGCTGTATAAAAACCAGATTACTATGCTTAGTAAAATTGGAGCACTCCGTGGCATGACACCGTGGATTTTGACTGATTTTCGTTCGCCAAGAAGGCAGCATCCCATCTACCAAAATTTCTGGAACCGCAAAGGTTTAATCAGCGAAACAGGTAAAAAGAAGAAGGCATTTTATGTGCTTAAAAACTTTTACGACCAGATGCAGGCTAAATACAAGTAGAGATTATGGCAATTACGAAAATTAGTATTTTAAAAAAGATAATCGTTCCAATTGCGTTGTTGGGTATATCTTGCGCAAAAGAAGGCGCTCAGCGCACTCTTGATACGCCACCAATTTCGAATTTTGATTCGACCCTCCAAAAAGACATGCCCTTTAAAATGGGTGCTGCGGTCAACGTTTCTTTAATAAAAAATAATGCTAATTATCGAAATCTTGTTATCAAAGAATTTAACAGCATAACCGCAGAGAATGCAATGAAATTTGCTTCTGTTCATCCGGCAAAAGATACTTATAACTTTAACGATGCAGATTATCTGGTCGATTTTGCTTTAGCAAATGGAAAGCGCATTCACGGCCACACGCTAAACTGGTACAAGTCGCTGCCAGATTGGGTAGCTAATTTTCAAGGCACAACAGCCGATTGGGAACTTTTACTAAAAAGCCACATTCAAACTGTGGTAGGGCATTTTAAAGGCAAGGTAACTTCTTGGGATGTTGTCAATGAAGCCATAAATGAAGATGGAACGTTCAGGAATAGCATCTGGGTTCAAAAACTTGGCGTAGATTATATTGCCAGAGCGTTTAAATATGCGCATGAGGCAGACCCAAACGCATTACTTTTTTATAATGATTATGGGCATGAGTTCGGGCCGACAAAACGTACAGCTATACTTAATTTGGTTAACGATTTAAAAACTAAAGGCATTCCAATTGATGGTATTGGTCTGCAAATGCATACCAGGGTAACGCAGGCGGATAACAACCTGGTAACGGCAATTTCGACTGCTGCTGCCACCGGTCTTAAAGTCCATATTTCGGAACTTGATGTATCGCTCAATCCCGATAATAGCCAATCGATAACTTATACTGCAACGCTGGCCGGGCAGCAGGCGGCGAAGTACAAAGCCATTGTTAAGGCCTATAATGCAATTCCAAAAGCACAGCAATTCGGCATTACACAATGGAATGTAACCGATGCCGACAGCTGGATTCCAACAAACTATAACCGAAAGGATTGGCCACTGCCTTTTGATGCTCAATATGAACGCAAAGCAGCTTATCAAGGTATCTTAGACGGCGTAAAATAAACAAATCATGAAAAATTACTTAGCATCAGCTTTAATTATTGCCGCTTCTTTTTCTTCAGCTTCAGCTCAGGATAAAAGAATTGAAAAGAAGATTGATTCGGTATTAAAACTGATGACGCTTGATGAAAAAATCGGGCAGCTTAATCAATACACGGGAGACCGCGATGCTACCGGGCCTATCACCAATAATCCTAATAAACTGAAAGACATTAGGGATGGCAAACTGGGCTCTATGCTTAACGTACGTGGCGCTGCTGAAACAAGAGCAGTGCAGGAGGTGGCCATGCAATCGCGAATGAAAATTCCTTTAATTTTCGGTCTTGATGTCATCCATGGCTACCGCGTAACTTTCCCGATTCCACTGGCAGAAGCTGCCAGCTGGGATTTGAATGAAATGGAGAATGCGGCTAGAGTTGCTGGCAGGGAAACCGCCGCCTCCGGCATCCACTGGACATTTGCGCCAATGGTTGATATTGCCCGCGACCCACGCTGGGGCCGGGTAATGGAAGGTGCTGGAGAAGACACTTATTTAGGTTCGCAAATTGCAAGGGCTCGGGTAAAAGGTTTTCAAGGAAAAGGATTGGGCAATCTTGATGCAATAATGGCTTGTGCCAAACATTTTGCGGCATATGGAGCGGCAATTGCCGGTCGCGACTACAACTCCGTTGATATGAGTGAACATACTTTATGGGAAACTTATCTGCCGCCGTTTAAAGCTGCGGTAGACGCCGGTGCGGCCACTTTTATGAATTCTTTTAATACTTTAAACGGAATCCCCGCAACAGGAAATGCTTACCTGCAACGTGATATTTTAAAAGGACAGTGGAAGTACACAGGCTTTGTGGTGAGCGACTGGGGCTCAATAGGTGAAATGATTGCCCATGGTTATGCCAAAGATAAAGCCCAGGCCGCAGAGTTGGCTATCAAAGCAGGCAGCGATATGGACATGGAAAGCAGAAGCTATTTACCATCATTAGCAAAACTGGTGACCGATAAAAAGGTTTCGCTGGCTTTAATTGATGATGCGGTGAGAAGAATCCTTCGGAAGAAATTTGAACTCGGTTTATTTGACGATCCTTATCGTTTTAGCAACCCGACCCGCCAGGAGCAGGAATTGAATTCGCCACAGAACAGGGCAGCATCTTTAAAAATGGCTGAGAAAAGCATCGTATTGCTAAAAAATGAAAAGCAGATTTTGCCCCTCTCCAAAAATCTTAAAAAAATTGCGGTAATCGGTCCGCTTGCAAAATCAGAGAAGGATATGCAGGGCTTCTGGTCGGTTGCTTGGGAAAATGATAAGCTGGTATCTCTCTACGAAGGTTTAAAAAACAAAGTCGGCAATAACACAGAGCTACTTTATGCGAAAGGTTGCAGCATTACCGACTCTTCTAAAACAGGTTTCGCTGAAGCAATTGAAACTGCCAAACAGGCTGATGTTGTAATTATTGCTGCCGGAGAAACTTTGGATATGACGGGTGAGGCAAAAAGTAAAACGAATATCCACATCCCTGGAGTGCAGGAAGATTTAATCAAAGCAATACAGGCAACTGGGAAACCTGTTGTGGTTTTACTTATGGCCGGAAGGCCCCTTATTTTCAACTGGACGGCCGATAACGTTCCAGCAATTATGTACACGTGGTGGTTAGGTAGCGAAGCCGGAAATGCAATGGCTAATGTTTTGTTCGGAGATTACAATCCTGCCGGAAAACTACCGATGACTTTTCCAAGAGATGAAGGCCAGATTCCCTTGTATTATAACTATTTAAGCACCGGTCGTCCTTCGAAAAGTGATAAGGACAGGAACTACAAATCAGCCTATCTCGATTCTCCCAACAGTCCGAAATTTGCTTTTGGTTATGGCTTAAGTTATACAACTTTCGATTACAGTAACTTAAATCTCAGTAAAACGCAAATGGCAATAGGCGAAAAAATTACGGTGAATATAACTTTAAAAAATACAGGCAAATACGACGGGGAAGAGGTTGTGCAGCTTTACCTGCAAGATAAATTTGCGTCAGTTGTTCGGCCAGTTAAAGAATTAAAAGATTTCCGCAAGGTGATGCTTAAAGCTGGCGAAACGAAAAATATAAGTTTTGTAATTGATAAGGAAAAGTTATCATTTTATAACCAGCAATTGAAATGGGGTGCCGAACCCGGAGATTTCAAATTGATGATCGGAACCGCATCAGACAATATTAAGCTCGAAAAAGATTTCACTTTAACGAATTAAACAAGCAATACATTCTATAATACTAATTCAGTGATAAAAATTACCCCTGCTATATTTGTTAAAACCCAAAGTCTTTTATTGGCTTTTGTGTTAATTCTTGCCTGCAGTACATCTGTAAATGCTCAAAGAAATATTAGCCTTAATGATGGCTGGACGTTTAAAAAGGAGCATGGAACCAGTGAGAAAATTACCCTTCCTCATACCTGGAACGCATTTGATGTGCTTGATGATGAGCCAGGTTACTACCGCGGTTTAGGCATTTACACAAGGTTGTTAAAACTCGATGATTCTTTTAAAGGGAAGGAAATTGCTCTGGTATTCAACGGCGTAGCGCAGGAAGCTGAAGTTTTGGTTAACGGACAATCTGCCGGCAAGCACATCGGAAGTTACACCAGGTTTATCGTTCCCATCACCAAATTTTTAAACTATAAAAATGATTTGATTGAAGTTCGGGCGAATAACCGTTTCAACGAAGACATTCCTCCGCTAACAGCAGATTTTACTTTTTTTGGCGGCATTTACCGGAATGTTAGTTTGCTGGTTACCGAGGCCGTACACTTTTCAACTGGCGACCATGCCAGCTCTGGTGTTTACATTTCTACGCCGGATGTTTCTGCCGCAAAGGCGATCGTGCACGTAAGAAGTTTGATAGATAATGCTTCTTTATCGGCGAGAAAAATACAAATACAAACACGCATTTTCAACACAGAAGGGAAGGAGATTGCCTCGCAACTCTCTGATGTCAAATTTGCATCAAAGGAAAATAAAGTAGTTGTTCAGGATTTTAAATCCATCAGTCAGCCAAAACTCTGGTCGCCGGAAAAGCCCTATCTATACCGGGTTATTTCTAAAATTATCGATGCTAAAACGAAAGCTGTTTTGGATGAAGTTTCTAATCCGCTGGGCTTTAGATGGTTTAAATTTGATGCCGAAAAAGGTTTTTTCCTCAATGATAAGCCTGTAAAAATTATCGGTGCCAGTCGCCACCAGGATTACGAAGGTTTAGGTAATGCTGTTCCCGATGCCTTGCAGGTTAGAGATGTTGAGTTGTTAAAGGAGATGGGTGGAAACTTTTTGCGGGTTGCCCACTATCCACAAGATCCAATGGTTCTGGAGGCCTGCGACAGGCTTGGTATTCTTGCATCTGTAGAAATTCCTGTTGTAAACACCATTACTGAAACTGAGGCTTTTACGAGCAATTGCCTGAACATGCAAACGGAAATGATCAGACAAAACTTCAACCACCCAAGCATCGTGATTTGGGCGTATATGAATGAGATATTACTCCGCCCGAAGTTTGCAAATGACAAGCCGAGGCAGCAGGTTTATTACGAAAATATTCGCCAGCTGGCGCAAAAGTTAGATGATTTAACCAGAAAAGAAGACCCTTTACGCTACACAATGTTGGTTAACCATGGCGCCTGGGATGTTTATAACAAAGTTGGTTTAACAAAAATTCCGATGATAGTTGGATGGAACTTGTATTCTGGCTGGTATTCCGGCGTTCCCGCCGATTTTGCGAAGTTTTTAGATCGTCATCATAAAGAGTTGCCGAATGTCCCGTTTTTAGTAACGGAATATGGTGCAGATGCCGACCCTCGGATACGTTCCTTTGAGCCGGTTAGGTTTGATAAAAGCGTTGAGTATGGCCTTAAGTTTCATCAAACTTACCTCAATGCAATGCTTGAGCGCCCGTTTGTAGGTGGTGGTATGGCCTGGAATCTTGCTGATTTTAATTCAGAAACCCGTGAAGAAACAATGCCTCACATAAATAATAAAGGGTTGTTGACCATTGGGAGACAGCCAAAAGATACCTATTCCCTTTATCAGGCTTACCTTTCTGAAAAACCCTTTTTAAAAATAACCTCCGCCCAATGGAAACAGAGAAGCGGTGTTGCAGATTCGGCAAGTCTGATTAGCTCACAGAATATTCAGGTTGCCACAAACCAGGCTTCAGCAGAATTATTTCTCAACGGTAAAAGCTTAGGGATAAAGAATGCGGTGGACCATATTTGCAGCTGGACAGTTGCTTTTGTAGATGGTAAAAATCAGCTTTCAGTTGTTTCAGGTGCGCTTAATGACCATGCTGACATTAACTTTCAGCTACAGCCTTACAAATTTTCTGACCCAATTCCATTTAAAGATATGAACATTCTGCTGGGTTCTAAACGGTATTTTATCGCCGAAAAAGAACAAGAATTGTGGATGCCCGATCAACCTTATAGAACAAATTCCTGGGGATGGATTGGCGGAGAGCCATACAAGGGCACAAACAATAGAATTTTATATGGGAGCGACAAGAATATATTGGAAACTGATAACGACCCAATTTACCAAACACAGCGGGTTGGGATAAAGCAATTTAAATTGGACGTGCCAGATGGCGAATATGAGCTGACGCTGCATTTTGCAGAGCTTGTTGGTGGGGATACTAAAGAAGCCCTTGCTTACAATCTGGATAACAACCACAAAAAAGAAGTTGTGGAGCAGCGTATTTTCGATGTCGAAATTAATGGCGAATCTTTTATGAGCAAGCTAAACCTTGCAGCCGATTTCGGATATACAAAAGCTGTAAAGAAGAAAGTACGATTAACCGTTGCCAATAAAAAGGGTATTTCAATCGATTTTACATCCATTGAAGGCAAACCTGTGCTAAATGCTTTACAACTAAGAAAAATCTATTAGCAGCAATTAAAACCAGATGAATAAATTACCTGCACGTATTTTGTCAATTGATGCATTAAGAGCAATAACCATGTTCCTGATGATCTTTGTTAACGATGTTGCAGGGGTTTCAAATATTCCGGCCTGGATAGAACATACTGAGGCAAACGTTGACGGGATGGGCTTTTCCGACCTAATATTTCCCGCTTTTCTCTTCATTGTTGGCTTGTCGTTGCCTTTTGCAATCAACAGCCGGATAAAGCAGGGAAAATCTTTTGCACACATTACGGCTTATATTTTTTTAAGATCTCTGGCACTCATTGTAATGGGTTTTTTTCACGTTAATTTAGAAAATTACAACAAAACCGACGCCTTATTGCCTTACGGTGTATATACAATACTCATTACCTTATCCTTTTTCCTGATTTGGCTTGATTATCCGAAATCGATTTCAAGAGCAAAAAAAACGTCCCTAATTTGTATCGGTGTTGCTGCCCTAGTTGCAATGGCAATCATTTACAAAGGAGGAACTACATCGCATCCGGAGGGGCTTAAGCCACATTGGTGGGGTATTTTGGGGATAATTGGTTGGGCTTACCTGTTAACAGCGTTTACTTACCTGCTCTCTAATGGGAAACTCTGGTTATTAATCCCAGCGTTTTTCATTTTCAGCGCCATAAACGTACTTACACATATGGGAATTTTGACGCTGAAAATATGGCTCATCGGCGACGCGTCTTCAATAACGCTTATGCTAGGTGGCGTTTTAATCTCCACCCTTTACACCTTATTAATTGCGAAAGGAAAAGATACAAACTTTTGGATTCTATTGAATTTAGCCGGCGCACTTTCGATTATCTTTGGTTCATTTATACGCCCGCTTGCAGGCGGTATCTCCAAGATTTATGCCACACCGGCCTGGGTGTTTATTTGCATGGGCATTACCATTCTTGCTTTCGAGTTGCTGGTTTATATTGTGGATTCCAGGCAGCAGAGAAACCTTTTCAAATTGATTAAGCCGGCCGGCACAAGCACGCTAACTTGTTACCTGATACCTTACATTTTGTATGCCTTTTTTGGTCTCATAAATTTCCATTTCCCGCATTTTCTGAATACCGGGACCGGAGGAATTATAAGATCCTTTTTAATTGCTTTTCTGGTTATCGCCATTGTTTCCCTTTTAGAAAAAAAGAAGCTCCGTTTAAGTATTTAATATTTTATGATGTTTAAAAGTTCGATATATATATGTTTAATAATTCTATTGTTTACCAGCTACTTAGCATCTGCACAGCAAAGTATTAGGTTAAATAAAAATTGGGAATTTTTAAAACAGGATTTAGGTGGAATCTGGGAAGCTGTGCGCCCCGTTGGTGTCGGAAATCCTGAAGCTGTACCCCTTTGGCAAAATGTAAATCTTCCGCATTGCGTAAATGCCGAAGATGCTGTTGATCCTGATGTAAATTATTACCAGGGTCCGGCCTGGTACCGTACGCAACTCAGCATTGCAAATCCTCATCCAAACGGCAGAACGCTTTTGCATTTTGAAGGTGCCGGACAAAAAACGGAAGTTTATGTTTACACTACTAAAGTTGCTACCCACGTTGGCGGTTATGACGAGTGGACTGCAGATATCACAGAAGCTGTTGAGGCTTTTAAGAAAACTGATGCCTTTAAAAAGCAGTTCAAAGGCAAAGTGCCTGTTTCCATTCGAACAGATAACTCGAGAGACCTGGAAATGATTCCTTCAGATTTGTCAGACTTTAATGTTTATGGTGGCATTTACCGCTATCTAAACCTGGTTTACGTACCTGCCTTGTCTGTAGATAAGATGTTTGTTAAAGCTGCTGTCGATTCGTTAGGTAAAACGGGTACCGTTACGGTTACAGCAAGGTTTTACAATCCTTCGAAAGTCGGCAATGCAGACCTGAACTTTAAGCTCCTGGACCCAAATGGAAAAGTAGTTTTCAAAGCAGGCAAGCGGTTGACTAGTCTTTCAGGTGATTTGGAGATATCGTCAATTGCGATAAAGAAGCCAGTGCTGTGGACGACCGAAAAACCGGTTCAGTATACTTTAACGTACGAGGTAATTTCTTCTGGTGGAAACTTTAAAAGCGAGGAGAAAGTGGGCTTCCGAAACATCAACTTTGTTGAAAAAGGGCCATTTAAATTGAATGGAAAGCGTTTGCTACTCAGAGGAACACATCGCCACGAAGACCACGCTGGCCTTGGCGCTGCGATGACCGAAGATCTTATCAGGAAGGAAATGGTGATGATGAAAGACATGGGAGTAAACTTTATCCGTTTAGGCCATTATCAACAATCTAGAATTGTGTTAAATCTTTGCGACAGCCTCGGTATTTTAGTTTGGGAGGAAATTCCCTGGTGTAGAGGCGGTTTAGGCGGCGATGTTTATAAAAATCAAGCCAGAACCATGCTGAAAAACATGATTGAACAGCATTACAACCATCCTTCAATTATCATTTGGGGCCTGGGAAATGAAAATGATTGGCCAGGAGATTTCCCTGAATTCGATAAGGAGAAAATCAGGACTTTTATGAAGGAGTTAAACGATACTTCGCACAAGCTGGATCCTTCTCGTTACACCGCCATCAGGCGATGTGATTTTTGCAGCGATATCGTTGATGTTTATTCGCCTTCAATATGGGCAGGATGGTATCGCGGTGCATATACTGATTACAAACAGGTTTCGATAGACGAATTTAAAAAGGTTAAACGCTTTTTACATGTAGAGTGGGGCGGTGATAGTCATGCCTTGCGTCATTCGGAAAATCCGGACAAGGCTTTAAGTAAAATTAAGACTGGTGGCAGTGCCGATGAAAGGGCAGGCGATGCCTCGCTTTATGGCGGTGCGGCCCGGATTTCAAAAGACGGCGATTGGAGCGAATCATACATCACAAACCTTATCGACTGGCATTTGAAAGAGCAGGAAACAATGCCTTGGCTAAGTGGAACTGCTTACTGGCCTTTCAAAGATTTTTCTACACCTGTAAGGCCGGATAATCCTGTGCCTTATATGAACCAGAAAGGCGTTGTGGAACGCGACTTAACAAAAAAAGAAGCCTACTATGTCTTCCAGTCATACTGGACTAACAAGCCAATGGTTCATATTTATGGGCACACATGGCCAATTCGTTGGGGCGACGCCGGCGAAGAAAAGATGGTAAAAGTTTACTCTAATTGTAGTGAAGCCGAAATATTCTTGAATGGAAAATCTTTTGGTACCAAAAAACGGAATAGCCAGGATTATCCCGCTGCAGGTTTGCGGTGGAACCTGCCATTTGTAAACGGCGGGAATGTTGTAAAGGTAGTGGCTAAAAATGGAAATGAAATTGTAACCGATGAAATTAAGTTCATATATCAGACTGAAAAATGGGGCAAGCCTTCAACTATGGAGTTGAAAAAAGTTAGTGAGGTTGGGGGAATAGCGACACTTGAAGTTAAGCTTTTCGATGATAAGGGTGTTCAATGTTTAGATGCCGTTAACTGGATAAACTTTGGTTTAACCGGCGATGGTAAATTAATCGATAACCTTGGCACCTCCTCCGGCTCAAGAAAGGTACAGGCTTATAACGGACGGGCGATAATTTCTGCCGATTTAAAAAGCGGTAAAAGTGTTGTATCTGTAAAATCCGATGGTCTTCCAACTGTTTTTGTAAATTTATAACGATGAAGAAAATAATATCCTTTACACTAATTTGCGTTCTGTACTTAGGCACTACTTCATTTAAGTCTTTAACTGAGAATCCGCAAAGCTTTGATTTAAAGCGTGAAGCGACCTTAGTTTTGAAGAAACAAATTCTATCTGAAGCTGCCTGGGCATTGCTGCAAAAGCCAGTAACAGTCACCGCTACGTCTTCGCCAAGAAGCGCTGGTGGCAAGCATGATTTCTTCTCTGAGGCTGATTACTTTTGGCCCGATCCAAAAAACCCGGATGGTGCTTACATCAACAGAGATGGTTTAACAAATCCCGATAATTTTCTCGAACACAGAAAAGCAATGGTTCGTTTTAGTAAAATCATTGGTGCACTGGCGTCGGCTTATAAAGTTACGGGTGATGAGATTTATGTAAAACATGCAGTTCTTCATCTCAAAGCGTGGTTTGTAAATAGTGAAACGCTAATGAATCCAAATCTACTCTTCGCCCAGGCTGTCAAAGGCAAGTTCACTGGCCGTAACTATGGCATTATCGATACCATTCATTTAATGGAGGTTGCGCAGGGAACACTTGTTATGGAAAATGCGAAAGCCTTTGATAAGGCAACCCTTAAAGCCGTAAAGGGATGGTTCGCCGAGTATATTTTGTGGCTGAACACGTCTAAGCCTGGCATTCAGGAAAAGACGGTGAAAAATAACCACGCAACTTGCTGGGCCATGCAAGTGGCATCTTTTGCAAAGCTTTGTGGCGATAATAATATGTTGGATTCGATAAGGACAAATTTTAAAAGCAACTTATTGCCAAACCAAATGGCCGTAGACGGAAGTTTTCCCCTGGAACTTGCACGTACAAAACCTTACGGCTACTCTATTTTTAATCTTGATGCGATGACCATGCTTTGCCACATATTATCAACGCCAGACAATAATCTTTGGCGTTTCGAAACTGCAGATGGAAAATCTATAAAGAAAGGAATAACTTATCTTTATCCGTTTGTAGCGGATAAAGGAAAATGGCCTCTTAAACCAGATGTTATGTATTGGAACGACTGGCCGGTTGCACAACCTTTTTTAATTTTTGGTGCAAATGCTTATGGCGAGCAGACTTGGTTTACCACCTGGAAAAAATTAGAACACAACCCTCAGGTAGAAGAGGTGATAAGAAATCTACCAATTCGCAACCCCTTAATCTGGTTATAATATGAAACTAAAAATTAAAATAGCGCTTGTATCCGTACTGTTTGTCAGTACAGTTAAAGCACAAAAAACTGATGTTGCAAAGGCCTTTTCATCAGCGGCAAAACAGACAGATTTGCTTGTTAAAAATGTAGATTCTGCCAGAAAAGTGAAGCCGAATCTCGTGTCGCCAAGAACTGTCGAGAATGGCCAGTTTAAAATGGTTATTTCGAAAGACTGGACCAGTGGTTTTTTCCCTGCCGAACTTTGGTATTTTTATCAATATACCAAGGATAAGAAATGGCTAAATTTGGCAAAGAAATACACAGAAGATATTAAAAAAGAGCAGTTTAACCGCGGTACCCACGATTTAGGCTTCATGATTTACTGCCCGTTCGGAAATGGTTATAAAATGACGAAAGATACCGCCTATCGTTCTGTAATTATACAGGCTGCTAAGTCACTGTCTACACGTTTCAATAAAACTGCCGGTGTTTTAAAATCCTGGGATCATAATGGCGATAAATGGAAATACCCAGTAATTATTGATAATATGATGAACCTGGAACTGCTTTTTGAAGCTACTAAATTTACCGGCGACTCTTCATTTTACAAAATCGCAACTGCTCATGCCGACAACACGATTAAGAATCACTTCCGTCCTGATTTCAGCTCGTACCACGTAATTGATTACGATACCGCACAAAACGGACACATTCTACAAAAAATTACAGCGCAGGGTTATGCCAATGAATCTGCTTGGGCCCGCGGCCAGGCATGGGCCTTGTACGGTTATACCATGTGCTTTCGAGAAACTAAAAATAAATTATACCTTGCTCAGGCAGATGGTATTGCAAACTTTATTTTAAGTTCGAAAATAACGCCTGCCGATGGCATACCATACTGGGATTACAACGACCCGCAAATTCCTAATGTTTCAAGAGATGCATCAGCGGCCGCGATAACAGCATCTGCACTTTATGAACTTGCCGGCTACAGCAAAGAAGGAAAAAAGTATAAGGCGGCAGCCGATAAGATTTTGTATTCTTTAAGTACTAAGTACACGAGTAAACCTGGTGCAAATTATGGCTTTATATTGGAGCACAGCACCGGCCATCGTCCGGCAAAGTCGGAGGTAGATGTGCCGATTAACTATGCTGACTATTATTTCCTTGAAGCTTTATTACGAAGCAAAAAATAAGTCTATATGAAATTATCATCGGTCGTTACGCTTTTGGCGCTGGTAGGCTCGGTTGCGCTTACCGCGATGCAATCTGATAAAAATACCAAGAGGAAGGTGGTTATTGGTTATGTTGGTGGCTATAAAGGATTGGCAGATTTAAGCCGTATTGATGCAAAAAAGTTAACGCATATCAATTATGCCTTTGTAAATATTAAAGAAAACAGGGCTTTTTTGCAACGTGAAGGAACCGATACGTTAAATTTCCAAAATCTGGTTAAGTTGAAACAAGTTAATCCAGAGCTGAAAATTTTGATTTCAATAGGAGGCTGGTCATGGAGTGAAAATTTTTCTGACGCCGCTCTTTCTGACACCTCGAGAAAAGCCTTCGCCCAAAGTGCGGTCAAAATCATCGAGAGATATAAGTTAGATGGTGTAGATATCGACTGGGAGTATCCGGGTATTCCTGGTGAGGAAGGCAATGTCTATCGCCCAGAGGATAAAGAAAACTTTACGCTAATGCTTAAGGAACTCCGTGTTGCGCTGGATGTGCTGCAGAAAGAAAGAAATGAAAAGAAATTGCTGACCATCGCCGCCGGTGGTTTTAAAAATTTCATCGACCACACCGAAATGGATAAAGTACAGCAATATCTGGATTATGTAAACCTTATGACTTACGATTTCTACAACGGCGCTATTGCGGGTCATCACACTAATCTTTATCCTTCTGCGAAATTTCCTTCGGCGCATAGTGCAGATAATACCTTCAAAGAATTTGTTGCTGCCGGTGTACCCGAAAATAAACTGGTGATGGGGATTGCTTTTTACAGCAGGGCCTTCACATTAAAAAGTAACTCAACAAATGGTTTAGGTGATTCTGTTTTAGCGGGTTCTTATGGAAAGGGTTATACTTTTTTAAAAGATAGTTTAATTAATAAGAATGGATTTAATGCCTTTGTAGATAAGGAGGCAAAAGCACCTTACATTTTCAACTCAGGAACAAAGGAATTTATGACTTACGATGATGAGGAATCGGTAAAGGAGAAATGTAAATATGTACTCAAAAATAACATGGCCGGTGTTATGTTTTGGGAATACTCTTCAGACGTAAATGGCTATCTATTGAACCAAATTAACAAAACTTTAAAGTAGCATCTGCACAATTAATTTTATAATATTGCAACAATAACCTATACTATAAACGAGCCAATCCCATGAAACAACAATTAAGTCTGCTATTAATTTTAGCTACTGCCTACACCGCAGGCGCACAATTAAAAAAAGCAACAAAACCCATGCAAAGCTATTCGGTTAGCAACAAAAAGGTATCGGTATATGTTACCGCCGAAAATTCTGACTATCGCATTCGCAAAACTGAAACGTTAAGTTTTAGCGAAAACAGACAGCCCTTCGAAACAGAGCCATGTGTGTTTATAGACCCAACAGTCAGGTATCAAACAATGATTGGTATTGGTGGCGCATTAACTGATGCATCTGCAGAAACCTTTGCAAAGCTCTCGAAGAAAAATCAGGCTGAACTGATGGAGAAATATTACAACCCAACTAGTGGAATTGGTTACACTTTAGCCCGGACAAACATTGCGAGCTGCGATTTCTCGAGTGGGAGCTACACTTATGTACAGGACCAGGATAAGGATTTGAAAACGTTCAATGTTGATCATGATAAGCAGTTTAAAATTCCGCTCATCAAGGATGCAATAAAAGCTGCCGGGGGCAAGCTAACGCTGTTTGTAAGTCCGTGGTCGCCGCCTGCCTGGATGAAAGATAACAACAGTTTAATTGGCGGGGGTCATCTGCTGCCTGCATATCGCCAAAGTTGGGCAAATCACTATGTTAAATTTATTAAAACCTACGAATCGATGGGGATGCCAATATGGGGCTTAAGTGTTCAAAACGAACCAATGGCGAAACAGCGCTGGGAATCTTGTGTATACACTGCCGAGGAGGAACGCGATTTTATCAAAAACTTCCTGGGTCCAACCTTACAAAAATCGGGTTTATCCTCGAAAAAATTAATTGCATGGGATCATAACCGCGATCAGATTTTTCAAAGAGCCAGTACAATTTTAAATGATAAGGATGCTGCAAAATATGTATGGGGCATCGGTTTTCATTGGTATGAAACCTGGACAGGAAGTGCAATGCAATTCGGTAATGTTAAACAAACACATGAAGCCTATCCAGATAAAGCGTTGATTTTCACCGAAGGATGTAAAGAGAAATACGATGTAACAAAATTGGATGACTGGACATTGGGCGAACGTTATGGTTACTCTATGATTAACGATTTTAATAGCGGAACAGCGGCGTGGACTGATTGGAATATCCTTTTAGATGAAAACGGCGGGCCAAACCATGTGGGCAATTTTTGTTTCGCTCCTGTACATGCAGATACGAAAAGCGATAAATTAATTTACACGAATGCTTTTTATTACATGGGTCACTTTTCGAAATTTATCCGCCCGGGTGCAAAAAGAATCGGCTCATCTTCCAGTCGCGATAAACTGCAAACTACAGCTTTTATTAACACCGATGGAAAAGTTGCAGTTGTGGTGATGAATCAATCTGACGAGAAACTGAAATACAGCTTATGGATTAAAGGTCAGGCGGCAACAACTACAAGTTTACCACATTCAATAACCACTTTAGTAATAGATTAATTAATGACTAAAACATCAGATTTATTCTCTTTAAAAGATAAAGTTGTAGTCGTTACAGGCGCAACAGGGGTACTTGGAGAGGCCTTTGTAAACGGCTTAGCATCAGCCGGAACTACAATCGCAATATTGGGTAGAAATGAAGAGGTTGCCAAGGCAAGGGCTGAAGAAGTAACGCGGCAGGGTGGCAATGCCATCTATCTCATTGCCGATGTGTTAAATGAAGATGCCCTTGTAGAAGCCAAAAACGTTATTTTAGCTAAGTTTGGACGAATTGATGGCTTGGTGAATGCAGCAGGTGGCAACGTTGCCGAAGCGGTAGTTCAGCCTGAAAAGGATATTTTTGATCTAAACGTTCCGGCATTGAAACAAGCTTTTGATTTAAAGCTATTTGGAACCATTTTGCCCACGCAGATATTTGGTAAAACGCTGGCGAAACAGGGTGGAAGTATCGTGAATATATCATCAGTTTCGGCTACGCAGGCCGTTACGAGGGTGTTGGGCTACTCTTTAGCAAAGTCTGCCGTAGATAGTTACACAAAGTGGATGGCCGTTGAGCTGGCTAACCGGTATGGCGATAAGATCAGGATGAACGCCATTGTACCTGGATTTTTCATTACCAACCAGAACCGGGCTTTGTTAACAAATGCCGACGGCAGTTTAACTGCCAGGGGAAATGCAATCATCTCGAAAACGCCATACAAGAGATTCGGAAATCCCGAAGAACTTATTGGCGCACTCGTTTATTTGCTGAGTGATGCATCAAAATTTGTAAATGGGGAAAATTTAACCGTAGATGGCGGTTTTTGCGCTTTTTCAGGAGTATAATGTATGGAAACGAAATATAAAAAATTAGAACAAACCTGGCGTTGGTACGGACCTAACGACCCTGTAACTTTGTCTGACGTGAAACAGGCCGGTGCAACCGGCATAGTTACCGCTTTGCACCACATTCCACACGGCGAAATCTGGCCGCTGGCTGATATCGCAGAACGAAAAGCAATTATCGAGGCAGCAGGCCTGAGCTGGTCTGTTGTAGAAAGTGTGCCAGTGCACGAGGCGATAAAAACACGCCGGGCTGATGCCGGTAAATACATCGAGAATTACAAAATTTCCCTTCAAAATCTTGCTGCCTGTGGCATAAAAACAGTTTGCTATAACTTTATGCCGGTGTTAGACTGGACCCGCACACAGCTCGATCTGGAAATGACCGACGGCTCGAAAGCCCTCTATTTTAACTGGATTGATTNATAGCAAACTGTTAAACAGTTTGCTATAACTTTATGCCGGTGTTAGACTGGACCCGCACACAGCTCGATCTGGAAATGACCGACGGCTCGAAAGCCCTCTATTTTAACTGGATTGATTTAGCGGTTTTCGACCTTTTTATTTTAAAAAGAGACGGTGCGAAAGACGATTACCCGGTTTCAGTTCTGGAAAGGGCTGAAAGTAAGTTTGCAACTTTAAACCACCAGCAACTTGATGATTTGCGCATCAATGTTTTGATGGGCATACCCAACGAGAAAGAAATTGAGCTGGAAACCCTGCGCAACAGCATTAATGAATATGCCAGGATTGGTTTTAATGGCCTTCGGGAAAACCTGGTTTATTTCCTTTCATCAATTGCAGCCGTTTGCGAACAGGAGGGTATAAAAATGACCATCCACCCAGACGACCCACCTTATCCAATTTTGGGTTTACCAAGAATTGCAAGTACGCTTGATGATTTCAATTACATCCTCAGCAACGTGGATAAACCTTTTAACGGCGTTTGCTTTTGTACAGGCTCGCTTGGCGCAGATGTAGAGAATAATGCATTAGAAATTTTCAACGCAGTGAAAGCACGGGTTTATTTTGCACATTTGCGTAATGTAACCAAAGATGAAGATGGTAGTTTTTATGAAGCCGACCATTTGGGTGGCGATGTAAACATGTACGAAATCATGAAAGCTTTATCTGAAGAAAATGCCCTGAGGGAAAAACCGATACCTTTCCGCCCCGACCATGGTCACCAGATGCTGGATGATTTGGCGAAACAGAGCAACCCGGGCTACTCAGCGATAGGACGATTGAGGGGTTTAGCAGAACTTCGCGGCCTCGAACTCGGTGTTACCGGAAATTATTAAACTAAATATTTACATATTTGCCTGTCCTTCAAAGGACGTAATTTGACCTGGCGAAAAAATTTCTTTTCGCCGGGTCAAATTTAAAAACCCCCGTTTTTGTTTTAAATAACGCTCCCAAGAGTTACTCGGGCTAAATTTCTCTGTTTCATTCGTTTTTTCTGCCAACATCATCTCGCAAGAAATTCTTTTTAAAACCACGATTGGGTAATTTTGTTAATCCAGTAGATTAAATAATTCATTGCAGTGCGGATAATTTACATCACTTTTGCATTTCTTTAGTTTTGATAATTGATTATGGAAAACAACACAAATCCAGGCAAAAAAATTCTTAAACCGTCAGTAGTTCACGATGATTTGCCAGAAGTAAAGAAGCCAGAGCATTTACGAAAAGGTCCTGTAGACGATGATAATCAACTGCCCGAAAATCCGGAAAGAAACTATCATCATGAAGAGTTACGAAGTGTTAGCGGAAGCAACGATGAGATCAAGCATGCCGATGATGATATTTGGAATGGCGAAGATGCCTAACTAAGGCTTTTTCGTCAAAGTTTTTTCTTATTGTTTATTCGCTAGATAAGAGGTAATGATTATCCGCTGTCGCCCTTTTAATTAATTCTTTCCCTAAGAATTATTATTCAATACGTTGTGCCGTTATTGATATTACAAAATCCTTCCTAATAGTTAAAAATGTGATAATTAGCTTGTTGAAACAATTTTCGAATATCGGAAATGAGTTTTTCAACTTTAAACCTGATGATTCATTCAACATAAATATATAGAAAATGAAAAAAATAATATTAGTTTTAGTGATGGTTATGGTCTCATTTATATCGGGATTTGCGTTCAAAACCATTATTTTAAAACAAACTAAACAAGCAAATATGAAAAAGGTAACAGGCATCGGGGGCATTTTTTTTAAATGCAAAGACCCAAAAAAAATTACGGAGTGGTATAAGAAACATTTAGGTTTAGACACCAATCCTTATGGGGCAAGTTTTGAGTGGTTTGAAAAGGATGATAGTACAAAGAAGGCTCAAACACAATGGACACCCTTTGCGGAAACCACAAAATACTTTGAACCATCAACGAGCCAGTTTATGATAAATTACCGGGTCAAAAATTTGGAAGCATTAGTGGCGGAGCTAAAAAGTGAAGGTGTTACTATAGTAGATGATGTACAGCGCTTTGATTATGGAAAGTTTGTACATATCCTCGATGCTGAAGGCAATAAGGTTGAACTTTGGGAACCAAAGGATTAAGCTTTCAAGCATTAAAGGGCGTATTTCCGTTTGCTGGCTACAACTATCAATTAAATACTTATAGCTTAAAGAGTTAACATTTTCTTGTGAATCTTAAGCCAATCTGCCGTTGAAAATTTGAAATTAATTTGCTCTTTTTTGATAAGAACTTCTATATTTGCACACATTAAAAAATGAGCCTCGGTAGCTCAGCTGGATAGAGCGTCGGTTTTCTAAACCGAGGGTCAGGGGTTCGAGTCCCTTCCGGGGTACAAAAAACCCTCTTTAATTAATTTTAAAGAGGGTTTTTTTGTGCGCAAAATTCAAGGAAATACCTCACAAAGTACATTTTAGACAGAATTCACTGGCTGTTTGCTTTGATGCGGAAAAATTTTAATCATTACCATCCATAAACTGATTTTTTACAACATGCGTCTTGGTGTTAAGTGTCGCCGGCTTACCGCTTAATTCATGCTGTGCTCAAAGCATTAATTTATTTAATTTGATTTATTTAAAAATAAATTTAGATTTGTCTAAAAATAAGTTTAGATATATATGAATCATCGCTTACTTACGCTCGCTATCTTTTTTCTTTCGCTGGTTCCAACGGTCACATTCGCTCAGCAAACTACTTTAAGTGGGGTGGTTAGTAATGAAGACAAGCCAATAGAAAACGTAACCATCAGAGTTTTGGGATTAAATAAATCCACCAGAAGCGATGCTGCCGGTAATTACACACTAGATAGGCTCACGTTTGGAAACTATAGCCTCATTTTTTCCAAGGTTGGCTACGCTTCCAAAACTCTAAAGGTTTCCGTGAAAAATAGTAATGAAATTTTCAATGCAAGCCTCGAGCAGATTATATCAAACTTAAATGACGTGGTTGTAACCGGCGTAAACCGTGCTACCGAATTGCGAAAGAGTCCGGTACCTATAGCCGTGCTTTCGAAAAAGGTGATGGACCAAAATGCGAGTACAAATTTGATAGATGCCATTGTTAAAGGGGTGCCGGGCGTATCTGCAGTAACTACAGGGCCTAATGTTTCAAAGCCATTTATCCGAGGCTTAGGATACAACAGGGTATTAACTTTATATGATGGCCTTCGGCAGGAGGGGCAGCAATGGGGCGATGAGCATGGCATTGAAGTAGATGAATATGGAATTGGTAGGGCGGAAGTGGTTAAAGGGCCGGCAAGCTTAACCTACGGCTCAGATGCATTGGCCGGAGTGATTAATATGATTCCCTCAAATCCTGATTTTCAAAACAAAACTTTAATTGGCGATTTTACATCGAATTATCAAAGTAATAACGGGATGTTTGGAAGTTCGCTGGGGTTCGCCTATAGAAAAGACGATTGGAAATACACCTTTCGAGCAACCGGTAAAACAGCCCATAATTATTACAATCCGGTTGATGGCTATGTTTTTGGTACGGCTTTCCGGGAGTATAATTTGTCGGCAAGTGCACGGGTTGATAAAAACTGGGGATATTCCAAAACCGCATTAACCTATTATGATAACCTGATGGAAATTCCGGATGGTAGCCGTGATTCTTTGACCAGGAAATTTACCAGGCAGGTTCTGGATGCCGGAGATGATGTGAAAAACAGGCCGGTAGTCTATGAAAAGGACCTAACGGCTTACTCAATCAATCCCTTGCATCAGCATATACAGCATTACCGGTTTTACAACGCAAGCCAGTTCAAACTGGGAGGAAGCGATTTAAATTTGCTTTTTGGTGCGCAGCAGAGTGTGCGGCGGGAGTTTAACCATCCAACACTGCCATCACAGGCCGGACTCTATGTTGTTTTAAACACTTTAAATTATGATGTCAAATATAACCTGCCAGATTTTGCAGGTATTGAAAGTACAATCGGCATTAATGGAATGTTTCAGGGCAACCGAAGCAAAGCGGCTACAGATTTTCCAATTCCGGACTACAACCTTTTTGATATTGGGGCATTTTATTTTGCGAAAAGAACCCTTGGCAAAGTAGATGTTTCTGGTGGTGTACGTTTGGATAGAAGAAACATTAAATGGGAAAATTTTTATGTCGGTACAGATGCTGATACAGGTTTTGGAAAGCAGGTTAATGCAGGTTCTCCAAACGCCGGACTTCAGTTTCCTGCCTTCCAGAAAAGCTACTATGGTTTATCAGGCAGTTTAGGCTTAACGTATAATATTTCTGAAAAGTTTTTACTAAAAGCTAACATTGCAAGGGGTTATCGTGCACCGAACATTACGGAGATTGGTTCTAACGGATTAGATCCAGGTGCGCACATCGTTTATCTCGGAAACAGAAATTTCAAGCCAGAATTTAATCTGCAGCAGGATATAGGTTTAATTGCTCATCTGAAAGATGCCGATCTAAGTTTGGAGTTTTTTAATAATAGCATCCAGAATTATATTTATCAAAGCCGCTTAACGGACGAAAATGGAAATCCAGTGGTTATTGTACCAGGCAATATCACTTATCAATATCAGCAATCGAAAGCCAGATTATACGGGGCGGAATTGAGTATTAATCTTCATCCGGGAAATTTGAAGTGGTTAAGTTTTAATAACAGCCTCTCGTATGTAGTTGGCCTCAATAGAAATGAAGATTTGCTCGAAAAGCATGGACATGTTGCTAAATATTTGCCATTTATTCCGCCCTTGCAGCTGCGGTCTGAACTTAAAATTACCGCAAATAACGAAAGTGGTATGTTTGATAAACCTTATTTCAAAGTAGATGCCATTGTTATAGCAGCGCAAAATCGTTTTTATGGTTTGGATAACACAGAAACTTATACAGCCGGTTATGCTTTGCTAAATTTCGGAATGGGTTCAGCGGTGAAGACAAACACCGGTAAAAAAATATTTGATATTTTTATTCAGTGCGATAATGTCTTCAATAAAGCCTACCAGTCTAACCTCAACAGGCTCAAATATTTTGAATATTACAGCCAGTCGCCCAACGACCGATCGGGCATTTACAATATGGGGAGAAACTTTAGCTTTAAAGTCATCGTTCCAATCGGAACTCATTTGAGTATTTCAAAAATTAAAACCGAATAAACTGGTCGTCTACATCTCAATTAATGTCTGCGGTGGTTTATATTTCTTAACTTTAAATATGAATACTGTAAGCGAACAACGCCTGAATTTATTGAGGCAATCAATCGGTCGGGTCATTGACTCTTCACCATCAAATTATATGAACTGGCTTGCTCCGGTACTGGTTAAGGCCGAAAATGGAATTTTAGTTTGCAGTTATACCGTTCGGAAAGAAATGACAAATCCATATCAAATCTTGCACGGAGGGGTAACAGCAGGCATTATCGATGATTTAATTGGCGCCACGGTTTATACAATGGGTTTGGAAAGCGTGTTCACAACCGTTAGTAATTATATCGACTACTTTGCACCGGCAAAAGAGGGTGATGAAATTATCGCGGAAACTGCTGTAGTGAAGAAAGGGAAAACAATAATAAATTTACAATGTGAAGTATTTTTGCCCGCAAAAAATCGTTTAATAGCTAAAGGATATTCTAATATGTTAAGCATAGGTTAAGCCTTTTGCATGCCGTTAGTAAAAAATTGTTAATTCCTTTAAATTAACGAAACATTCTCATTTCTTGTGTGTTATAACTTTACCAAAAATATAATGAGCCATGTTAACAGATTATTCTACCCTGCAATTTATTGTTAGAGGCAAAATTTTTAAAGGATTTTGTATGCGCATCCACGACGACTTCCACGAAACCTACGCGGTTGTACTGGATGGTTATCATTCTTTCTGTATTTGGATGGATAATAAATCTTCCAAATGGTGTGCTTCGAAAAATGCTGTGATTGACGCAGACGCAATCGATGAAATTATCAATCGTATATCTTTACCGCCAGCAGTTTCATAATTTTGTAATGAAATTGTTGCCCATTCTTATCTACCGCTAACATGCGGGTTTCTGCTGCATTGTGCGGTATTTTTCAGTTTGTTGTTTTTTGGTGTAGCTGAATATTGTGTAAATAATGAATTACCATTAGGTGAAAAGTTGTATTTTAAGGCAACTTAAACAATTACTAACCTAAGATCTTTCATTATGAACAACAAAACCTTACTAACACTGTTAGGGATTTTGACGTGTCATTTCGTTTCATTTGCTCAAATTACAATCAGGGGAAAAGTTACAGATGCGCAAAACGTCGGCATTCCGGGCGTGAGTATAATGGTTAAGGGAAGCACGACTGGCGCATCGACCATTGCAGATGGCAGCTACTCAATTGCAGCCCCATCCAGTGCTAATACACTCGTTTTTACCTCTTTGGGTTTTGCTACCCGCGAAATTACAACTGCTGGGCGCACTCAAATTAACGTCCAACTTTCCTCCCAGGAAAACAACCTCGATGATGTTGTCGTTACAGCTCTTGGCATCAAACGCTCAGAGAAATCTATTGGCTACGCTACTCAATCCGTGAAAGGTGATAATTTAACGCTCACAAAAGAGCAAAACGTTATAGGTTCGCTGGCGGGTAAAATTGCTGGTGTTCAGGTAACCGGATCATCCGGCGCTAGTCTGGGCGGCACACAGAAAATCAAAATCAGAAGTGTCAATTCATTAACAGGAGGAGGTTCTCCTTTAATGGTTGTAGATGGAACGCCAATTGCCCAGAGTAACTTTAGCGGTGGCGAAAATGGTGTAGATTACGGTAATACCTCGCAGGATATTAATCCAGACGATATTGAGAGCGTTAACGTATTAAAAGGACCGGCTGCATCTGCACTTTATGGCATTAGGGGGCAGTATGGCGTTATTTTAATTACAACAAAAAAGGGCGCTAAAGGTCCAAAAAAAGTTGATATCAGTCTTAATTCGGCTTTTACAATTGATAAGATTGGCAATTTCATGCCCTTGCAAAATATTTATGGAGTGGGCAATAACCAAACCTTTTTAACGCTTGCGAATGGGCAGAAGTACGTTAATGGTAATGATGAAAGCTGGGGCCCGAAGATGGATGGAACACTTGTTCGTAAAATAAACAGCTTTTATCCACTCGATCCGGAATTTGGTCAGCTAAGCCCCTTTGTACCCCAGCCTAATAACATTAAAGATTTTTTTGAAACCGGCTACAATATTAATAATGGCATTTCAGTAACCGGAGGAGGCGAAAATTCTAATTACAGATTGAGTTATACAAACGCATACACAAGCGGAACGATTCCAAATACATTTTTAAAACGCAACAATTTAAGTTTGAGCTCATCTCTGGATATTACACCTAAATTAACGGTTGGCGTGAATGCCAATTACGCGAATAATGCTGGCCAAAGGCCTACTCAAGGTTATCAGGGTTCATTCACGGGGGCAGTACAGTGGTTTCAGAGAAATTTGGATATCAATACTTTGAGGAATTACCGGTATTCAGACGGAACGATTCTGAATTGGAATGTTAATCCAAGCACCGCTACGGGTTTGATTACGACGAACAAGCCAAGTGACTGGAACAACCCCTTTTTCGATGCTTATGAAGTTTTAAATAACGACACGAGAGATCGTTTATTCGGCGATATTAATTTGAGTTACCAAGTGTTGCCGGAGCTAAAACTGAGCGGTTTTCTGCGGTCGGATATGTATTTCCAAACCATTACCCACAAAGAGCCTCTTGGCGGCAGGCTGGTAGACAGCTATTCGGTTGGGAAGTATCAGAACAAAGATAATAATTATGAATTTTTAGCCCAGTTTACAAAAACTATCAATGACTTTTCTGTGAACGTAAACGCCGGTGCCAACTTATATTCTACAAGATTTAGTCAAACTTACCAGGCAACTGCCGGGGGTTTATCAAGTCCTAACACCTACACTATTGCGGCTTCGGTGGATAGACCAACTAGTACGTCATATCTGAGAGAAAAGCAGGTTCGAAGCTTGTATGCAATGGGTTCCTTTGGCTATAAGGATACCTATTTTATTGATGCTTCGATTCGTAACGATATTTCTTCGGCTTTGCCAAAAGATAATAATTCCTATTGGTATCCATCGGTCTCTGGAAGTTTTCTTTTCAGTAACCTGCTAAAATCAAAGGTATTATCTTACGGTAAGTTACGTGCAAGTTATGCAATGGCAGGTTCTGACTTTGCGGCTTATCAAACTGCTTTTACCTATGGTTTCGGAAGTAATTATCCGGCAACAGCAGGTTCAATAAATACCTTATTAGTGCCTGATAACCTTAAGAATCCAAACTTGAAACCTTCATTTGCAAACTCTTATGAAGCGGGGATTGACTTAAAATTCCTGAATAACCGTATTGGTGCTGAGTTTACAGTGTATCAACAGCGCAATAAAAATCAGGTTATCAACCTTTCGGTATCTGGTGCCAGCGGGTTCGACAATACGGTTGTCAATGCAGGTTTGATAGAAAATAAAGGTGTCGAGCTTTCCTTATCAGGAAGACCAGTTCAATCGAAAATGTTTACCTGGGATGCACAATTTAACTTTGCACACAACAAAAACACAATCAAAGAATTATACCCTGGTATTAACGTTTATCAGTTAGATTTGAACACCTATTCGAGTCAAACAATCTATCTTAATTCTTCTGTAAATCAGTCATTCGGTAATTTGATAGGCCCTGGCTATCGCAGAGATGCAGCGACAGGAAAAGTGCTGCTGGGCGCAGACAACATGCCGCTGTTTGATACTGCAAAAGATTTTGGGAGCGTACTGCCTCAGTTTACTGGCGGTATGTTGAATACTTTCCGCATCTGGAAATTTGATTTATCTGCAATGATAGACTTTCAAAAAGGCGGACAATTCTTCAGCTGGAGTAAAATGTTATCGGCGAAATCTGGTCAGGCTGAAGAAACAGCCGCAATTAATGATAAGGGTTTTAATGTACGCGAGCCTTTGGCAAGTGGCGGTGGTGTTAAGGTAAATGGAATATCAGCAGCTACTGGTCAGGAGGTTACTGCTTATGTTGATGCGAGAACCTATTACCGAACCAATCTGGGAACACGCATCTATGACGAGTGGATATATTCTGCTTCGTATATTAAATTGAGAGAAATTAGCCTGGGCTACAATTTCGATGCTGATTTTTTGAAGAAAACACCATTTAAAGGCATAAAGGTGGCGTTAATTGCCCGTAATCCTGTAATGATTTGGCAGGCTGCACCAAAGGGTGTTGACCCTTCAGAATTATCTTCCGGCAGTTCCGACATCAGCTGGATAGAAAAAGGCGAATTACAAACGGTACGCTCATTCGGAGTAAACCTGAATCTTAAATTCTAATATAAATAAGATGAAAAATATATATAAATCTCTTTGCATCGGTTTAATTGCAATGGTTGCACTTGCTGGATGCAGTAAGTTTGATGATGCAATAAATACCGACCCCAATAACCCGACTAAAGCATCTGGTACGCAACTCATCGCCAATGCAGAATTGTCTTTGCCCGGATTAAGTTCGTCGCCTTATGGTGTTCATTACCCCCAGTATTTATCGAACACTTCGTTTACCGACAACTCCAGGTATGTGACTACGAATTTTAACTTTTACGGCTTTTACACCGGTCCATTAAATAACCTGGAAACGGTAATCACAAATACAGCTCTAGATGCAAGCGAAGGGCCGATTGCAAATCAGGTAGCCGTGGCGAAGGTACTTAAGGCTTATTTCTTCTGGCACATGACAGATAGGTGGGGGCCGCTTCCGTACACTGAAGCGCTAAAAGGAAGTAGTAATTTTACACCAAAATACGATTCACAACAGGTTATTTATGACAATCTTTTTAAGCTTTTGGATGAGGCAAATGCCGGCTTCGTTGCGGGCAATATAAAAAACGATATTGTTTATGGAGGCGATGTTACAAAGTGGAAAAAGTTAGGTAACACCATTCATCAGTTAATGGCTTTGCGTTTATCGAAAGTGGATGTAAATAAAGGCAATGTCGAATTTAACAAGGCTGTGGCTAATGGCTTAATGTCGGCCAATACAGATAATCTTTCATATCCCCATTTGGCAGAGCAGAATAACGAAAATTACTGGTATAATTCGTTTACAAGACTAGGCAGAAACTGGTTTGCGGTAAGCAAGCCCTTGGTAGATTATATGCTTCCTTTAAACGACCCAAGACTTGCGGTTTATGCGAATAAGAACGCGGCAGGTAACTATGTTGGGCTCGATTACGGTTTGCCAGGTTCTGTTACGGTTGTTATCAACAATTACTCCCTGTTGGGCAGTAACCTGCGTTTACAAAACAGTCCTGTCGCCTTGGTAACCTATGCTCAGTCGCTATTTGCGATGGCAGAAGCCGCAAAGATGGGTTGGATAACTGGGGGCGAAACAGCGGCGAAAGCAAATTACGATAAAGCAATAGAGTTTTCTATTCGGCAATGGAATAATAACGATATAAGTAGCCTGAGCGCTTACCTTGCTAACCCTGCAGTAGCTTACGACGCAGCAAATGGTTACCAAAAAATCGGTAATCAACGTTGGGTTCACTTGTTTCTTCATGGCTATGAGGGATGGGCAGAATGGAGGCGGACAGGTTTCCCTAATTTCCTAGCGCCTGCTCCAAACAATAACGGAATTCTAATTCCGAGGAGGGAAGGTTACCCCACACAAGAACGTTCTAATAATGCATCAAATTACGCTGCTGCGGTCGCATCATTTCCATACGGTGGTGTTGATGACTTAAACGCAAGAGTTTGGTGGGATAAACCATAATTATTGTATCGCATTTAGATAAAAAAAAGCCCTGTTCTAATTGTGCAATGCCCCCAAAAAGTTAGACACTTTATGGGGGCATTTTTATGAGCAGAAAAGTTAAGCATAGTTTAGAATTTAAATTAGCTATTGTCAATCAAGT
>NZ_LMPU01000014.1 GCF_001423945.1 Pedobacter sp. Leaf194
GCCTGATTCTAAATATACGCAACTTGCCTGATTCTAAATATACGCAACTTATTTTTAACGCTTCGTTTTTTGAGACGAAAGATATAATTGCAAATCCCTCAACCTATCAAAAATCCACCCTTTTTTGATAATGTCTGCGAATGTTTCAAATCGAAGTTAATGCATTGTTCATAATTATAATTTTTTATTACCATGAATTTATCGCCGAAACCCTTTCCAAGCAATATGGAACAAGTTTTTTTGGTGGTTATGATCTATTTTAATGTTGTTTGTTAACGTTTGAATACTAAAAAATGCAAAACCCATACATGGTGTATGGGTTATAAGCCTAGGCCAAAACGTTCTGCTATTCTCATCTAAGTAGTCCGCTACCTTCAACGGGCTTAAAGTGCTGAAACCTTGCTGCCCGTTTTGAATTCATGAATGTTTTTGTACATTAGGTTTACCATCCCAGGCAAATAAATCCCAATTAACCGTTTATTTTAATGATTATGAACGCTCTTAAGCGCTTCCTGGGGAGCCCTTTACACCGTAGGTGGCAAATTATATCTGTAATGATAGTAAGCAGTTACCTGCTCTTGTCCATCAATTCGGGCTGGGGGTACATAGGCGTGCTGTTAGCGCCTGACTTCCCGCTAGCAATGCTATCGACCTTTGTTATCGCTATGTTTTTGGCTTTTTACATTCACGTTGCCAATGAATTTCTGGAAACAAGATACCCTTACAGAAAATACATTTACAAACGCTTAATATCACAAATACTGATTGGGATGGCAGCGCCCATAGGTTTCGAATTAGGCCTGGCCTCCATCTATTTTTTTATTAAAAATGGCGGCAACTTAGTAAGCAATCACTTCTTTGCCATTGATTTTATCCTGGTTGTTACCTTCATTGTTCTGCTTAATGGCTTCTATGTCTATGCCCTCGATGTTTACAAATTTAAAACCAAAATTTCATTCGAACATGAAAACGAGATAGCGCCGGTTTTGGAAGAATTGGGCCAGCTGCGAAAAATACATCGGGTAAAGATGATAAAGGATGTACCAGTACAACTAACCGAAACTGACCTTGAGCAATTTGGGATTGAAAAAGGCCAGATAGCCTGTCTGTGCAAAATTGATGGAGTTATAACGATTCAGTATTTTGATAAGACAACAGCAACAACGAAGAAATCTATAAAAATGAATGGCAAACTGGTATCTGCCACAGACTATTTTCAAATCAATGCGTTTTGTATTCTCCATAGGGCGCTTATTTTTCAGGCGGTTCCCATACCTTCAAGGCGCATACGGCTTATCATCAGACACCCCTTCAACCATTTAGTTCACGAGAGGCAGCGGATCGTAAGCCAGGCAAAATCTGGCGACTTTAAAATCTGGTTCTAATCTTTGATGGTCAGTGCTTGTCGCGAAAAGACCTCAATGTACCTCAAAGTACCTTGTTTGTCGTTTAACCTTTACTTATATTTGGTTCAAGGTTGCCGTAAGCACCATCTTCCTGGGTTCCAATACCCTTTAGATTCGGACAACCGCTCTACAATGACCATTCGGATTGTTACGTCAGCGTATTTGTTTATTGATGACTGTTAAATTAACCGCTATGAACAGACTTTGTATCTATCCGAAAGACATTTCGGCCGTTACGGGAAAAGGTCAGCGCTATGCTCAGAGACTTTTAAAAAACATCAGGTTCGCCTTAAAAAAAGAGGAACACCAGTTTGTTACCATCAAAGAGTTTGCTGATTATACCGGTATCGATTTGAATCTGCTTAATTCATTATGCAGGTAAGAACAAAAGTCATCCCTATTTTTCAAATCCCCACATTGTGTTTCGTGTGCCAGCCCACTGCCAGCTGTACCATCATCCTTCCAGCGCCTTTCCCTTCTCCTCATCTATTGTTTTCCCCTTGCGTATCCTTACACTTCCATTAAAACGCAATTTCAGGCAGGTATCATCGGATCATTACCGGATAGTGACGCAATAGCGATGCACGGAACCACGGCGGAAGCTCGTCTTTACTGTGAAGCAATATGCGCAGCGGCGCCCGGTTTACACGACAAAAAGGTATAAATGCGGTCGAATGCGACAAAAGGAGCCAAACGCGACTGGCCCTTTTTCGTCACACCACACCTTTGGGTCATAATTAAAAAAGAAAAATTATGGCACAACAAGAAAGTATCATTAAGCTAAGCGGGAAAGTCGGCGACTTATCCTTCTTCAAAACGAAAAATGGCTATCAGGCCCGTACAAGAGGTGGCGTCAGCGCCGAACGTATTGCGAACGACCCTGGATATCAGCGAACACGCGAAAACAACGCTGAATTTGCGGAGGTTGCACGTGCATCAAAAAAAATCAGGGATATCCTTCGCAGTATGATCCTGCTCACACACGACCCGAAGATGGCTGTCAGATTAACCAGCAGGGTTTTTAAAATGATGAAAGCAGACATTGTCAACATCAGGGGTGAGCGAAAAGTATTGTATGAAAACTTTAACGTTCTAAAGGATTTCAACTTCAATGAAGCAGCGCCACTGAACAACACCTTGTTTGTGGTTGCGGTTCCATCCATAGACCGGGCAACCGGGCTGGTTGAGGTGGTGATCCCCGAAATCCGCCCGGACGTGCACCTGAATAAGCCAAAAGGCGCTACCCATTACAAAATTACTGCAGGCGCTGCGTTAGTTAGTTTTGATGATGCAGTCGAAATGGGGACAATGGAAATCAGTGAATCTGATGCATTTCCTATCAAAAGTACCACCCCAGGTTTTACGTTGAGCAACACACTGGCTGCAAACGCACTCGCACCTATTTTATTGGTGTTCGGCGTGAGCTTTTATCAGGAGGTTAACTCGGTTTACTATTCACTGAACAACGGGGCTTTTAATTCATTAAGTGTAACTGCAATTAGCATGGCCTAAGAAGGCCCGCGGCATGAGGGCCGGATTGTGCGTAGTGCATAAAGTAGCTAGGCGGGTCCGGCTCATCGTGATTAACAATTTAAATTTAAAAAATATGAAAACTTTAACATCAGATATTCAAAAAGTAATTCCGAATGTTGAGACGCTCTTAAAATTATCCACTTTCGCATTACTCTTCTGGCTGGCCGCCTCATCTTTCAGGCAAGGCTTCAGTTCGACAGCCGCTCTAATCGACCCTGCTATATTTCAGGTAATCGGTCTGGCGATACTAACATGGGCACTGCTCCTGGTTGTTACCGCCTGGCTGTTTAGGGTTATTTATCACAAGCTTCATCCGGCGGCAGGCTGGAACTTTGTTACACAGTTTAATGTACTTCTGCCATGGCAACAATTCGCATTCTACTGGGCATGCTATGCTTTACTGCTATGCTCGGCTACAGGTTGCCTGATCGCAATCTGCTAAGTGAGGAACAGAACAAGCTACTGGCCATTGCTCGCTCACAAGTTGGCGTACGTGAAAGGCCGTTAAACAATCACGGCAAACAAGTAGCTGAATACCTGAGATATGTCAATCAGCCTGAAGGACGGGCATGGTGCGCTGCTTTTGTTAGCTGGGTCTATGGTCAGGCGGGATTTTCACTTCCTCGGACCGCCTGGAGCCTGGCACTATTTCCAGCTTCCAGGCTCGTGCGTGCGCCTGCGGCTGGTGATGTCTTTGGACTGTTTTTCCCAGCGCTCAACAGGGTTGCCCACTGCGGCTTGGTAGAACAGGTAAAGCACGACTGGATAATTAGCATAGAAGGCAATACGAACGTAGCCGGTAGTCGAGAGGGTGATGGCGTTTACCGAAAATGGCGACATCAGAAAACCATATATACATATGCCCGCTGGCAACCAAAAAAGAAAGGAGTTCACAATGAATAAACTAATCATGCTTTGTTTCTGCATATTTTTCGTTTGTTCCAGTTGCGGTTCAATTTCTAAGTCAAATAAATCAATGCATGTCAACCAGGAACTATCCCTGGAAAACAAGGAAGAAAAAGAAATAAATTTGAGAAGCGTGCTATTAATTCGGGACAGTATTGAAAAGGATGTGATTACAGAAATCAGGCCTGTTGGCGCATTTCGTTATTCGAATGCAGAGGGTTTCAGTGGCCAAGCAACTTACATTAAAATCGGGGCCAAGATTAAAAAGCATATGCATTTAAGTAATAGCATTCACGATCAATCTATCACTTCTTCAAACTCGCATATAAATGCTAAGGCGATAGCGAAAAAAACAGAAGCTAAAACCAATAAAACCGGTGGAAAGCGTATCTACTCAATAGCTGTATTGTTGTTAATAGGCCTTGGTTTTGTCTATTTCTGGATGAGAAATCGTAGATAATTAACCTAAAGCGAGTGGCTTATAAAAAAAACCAGTCGCTTTAGTTTCATGAGATTTAAGGCAATTTCCTCGAACCGTAATGTGATAGTAATGAGCACAGTTATTCGATTAAAGTATATAAGAAAAGAAACAACCCGGCAGTATTCTACCGGAGCTAATGGCTTAAATGTTTTCAAGCTTGAACCTACAACCTCGCATCTGCTAAATTCCTGTCGATTAAGGATTTGGTATCGAAGATGATGCACCCTTGATTCTTGAAAGACCGGAAATCAAAACTGAGAAACTTTTGGTGTGCAACAGCTAAAATAATTGCGTCGTAAGGTTGTGTAGGTTCCACCTTTAATAAGTCAATATCATAATCGTTTTTTACAACCTGAACATCTGCCCAGGGGTCGTAAACGTCAACGTTGATAGAGAATGATTTTAGTTCTTTGTAGATATCGATAACCCTTGTGTTTCTCACATCAGGGCAGTTTTCCTTAAATGCGAAGCCTAAAATGAGTACCCGTGAATTTTTGATGGTTTTGTCTGCGGCCACCATCATTTTAATTACTTTATTGGCAACGAACATACCCATATTATCGTTTACCCGGCGGCCAGATAAGATTACTTCGGGTTTGTAGCCGAGAGATTCAGATTTGTGCGCAAGGTAATAAGGGTCGACACCAATACAATGCCCGCCAACCAGGCCTGGCTTATAATTTAAAAAATTCCACTTCGTGGAGGCGGCGGCCAATACATCTGAAGTATCAATTTCCATTCGGTCGAAAATCAATGCCAGCTCATTTACGAAAGATATGTTCACATCCCGCTGTGCGTTTTCTATCGCTTTAGATGCTTCGGCAACTTTAATGCTCGGTGCCAGGTGCGTGCCTGCGGTAATGATGCTGGCGTAAAGCGCATCGATTTGAGCTGCAATTTCGGGCGTTGAACCGGAGGTAACTTTTTTGATTTTTGTAAGCGTATTTACTTTGTCGCCTGGATTGATTCGCTCAGGGGAATAACCGCAGAAAAAATCTTCATTAAATGCCAGTCCTGAAATTTTCTCGAGCACAGGCACACAATCTTCTTCTGTGCAGCCGGGGTAAACCGTCGATTCATAGATTACAATGTCGCCCTTTTTTAATACGATGCCAAGCATTTTTGAAGCGGCAAGTAGGGGTTGTAAATCAGGTCTTTTTAAATGATCAATCGGCGTTGGAACGGTAACAATGTAAACAGAACATGAACTAATCTCCGGGAGATGGGCGCTAAGTTGCAAACCAGTTTCACCCTGAAGATTTAAAACTTCCCGCAGTTCGTCTAAATTGGCCTCACGGGTGGCGTCGGCGCATTGCTTCAATTCCGCTATCCTGCTTTCATTCGTGTCAAAGCCGATAACCGGATATTTTTTAGCAAACTCAATTGCCAATGGCAAGCCTACGTAACCTAACCCAATAACTGCAATCCGCGTTTTGTTGTCCATTTATTCGTTTATGCGGTAAAGATAAAAAAAAGACTTGTTTAAAAACCGGCGCATGATGTATAGGCGCTACGAAAAGACTAAGTAATCTGATTTCATCCCCACGGCAGCCTAATAGGATAAAGGAAGATTTTTATGGCGCTGTTATAACGGCCTGAAAGATTTACCCGGATGCGTACAACTGATGTATTTCGAAGCTGAACTAAATCAAAGCGACCCTAGCTTAAAGCCCGGGTCGCTTTGAATAACCTCTAAAGAAATTATTTAATTTGTTTCAACAAGTATGCGCCGTAACCACTTTTAACCAGTGGGGTAGCTATCGCTTTAAGCTGATCTGCATCAATAAATCCCATTCTATAGGCAATTTCCTCGATGCACCCTATTTTTAAACCCTGACGTTCTTCAATAATCTGAACAAACTGACCTGCCTGCATCAGTGATGTGAACGTTCCGGTATCTAACCAGGCGGTCCCACGACTTAAAACGCCTACTTTTAGTGTTCCTCTTTCCAGGTAAACTTTGTTAATATCGGTAATTTCGTACTCACCTCTTGGAGAAGGTTTGATGTTCTTTGCAATTTCCACAACCTCGTTATCGTAAAAATACAATCCGGGAACTGCATAATCAGATTTAGGTTGCACTGGTTTCTCTTCAATTGAAATCGCATTTTTATGAGCATCAAATTCTACCACACCATAACGTTCCGGATCGGAAACCTGGTAGGCGAATACAACCCCACCTTCAGGGTTAGAACTTGCCTGTAATAATTTGGCCATTCCATCGCCGTGAAAAATATTGTCGCCCAACACTAAGGCAACCTTATCTTTACCGATAAACTCTTCACCGATAACAAAAGCCTGTGCTAAACCATTTGGTTCTGCCTGAACAGCGTAACTGAATTTACAACCAAGTGTCGCACCGTCGCCGAGCAATTTCTCAAAGTTTGGCAAATCGTGAGGGGTCGAAATAATTAGAATTTCCTTAATACCCGCAAGCATTAGTGTAGACAGCGGGTAATAAATCATCGGCTTATCGTAAACCGGCATCATTTGTTTACTGCAAGCTAAAGTTAAAGGATGTAAACGGGTTCCGCTACCGCCGGCTAAGATTATACCTTTCATTGGATTTTAGATTTTAGATTTTAGATTTTATACAAATGCCTGCAAAATCCACTATCTATATGTTTCATTAAATTTATTACTATTTATTGCATTTATACAAATAGCTAAGCTATCTCTCCAATAAGGAATATTTAGCCCAAATGTTTCTTTAATTTTAGATTTATCCATTACGGAAAAAGCAGGGCGCCTGGCCTTGGTTGGGTAGGCGGAGCCCGGAATGGGATTCGCCTTAACAGCTGTTCCGCTGATATCGAATATCGCCCTGGCGAAATCAAACCACGAGGTTACGCCTTCATTGCTGTAGTGGTAAACGCCATAGCTGTTATTTCCTGCTGCGATAATGTCGAAAATTGCATTGGCTAAATCGATGGCATAGGTTGGTGTTCCAACCTGATCAGCAATAATACCCAGTTCGTCCCGCTCTGCACCAAGTTTAAGCATGGTTTTAACAAAGTTATTTGCATATTCTGAATACAGCCAGCTGGTACGAATGATAAAATGCTCAGCAAGGTTTGCCTCAACCGCTTTCTCGCCATCTAATTTGGTAAGGCCATAAACGTTAATTGGATTGGCCACATCATCTTCCTTAAGAAGCTTTACTTCATTTCCTTCAAAAACGAAATCTGTAGAAACGTGTATTAAGGTTGCCTGGTTGGCTTTGCAGGCATTCGCCAGGTAAGCGGCACCGGTTTCGTTAATTGCTTTTGATAATTCTACTTCATCCTCGGCCTTGTCAACTGCCGTATATGCAGCACAATTGATTACGAAAGATGGCTTTTCATTTTGAAGTAAGGTATTTAATCCTTCAGCATCCAAAATATTTGCTTCTTTTTCTGAGGGAAAAACGATATCATTGATACCTCTTCGCTCTGCCACGGTTTTAAGGCATTGCCCTAACTGCCCACCCGCACCAATTACCAATATTTTAGCCATATTATTTTAACGAAGAGAAGGGTTGGAGGATTAAATCTTTTTCTGATACCGACGCCTTATCGGCCGGCACCATCCAATCAATGTTTAAATCTGCATCGTTGTACATGATGCCTACTTCTGCAGATTTCTGATAAAAATTATCACACTTATAAAAAAACTCTGCCGTTTCACTTAAAACAGAAAAGCCATGCAGAAAGCCCCTTGGAATATATAGTTGCAGCTTGTTCTCAGCACTTAAACGCACAGAGATGTGTTTACCAAAGGTAGGAGAGCCGGGACGAACATCAACGGCCACATCTAAAACTTCACCTTTAAGTACACGAACCAGTTTAGCCTGGGCAAATTCGCCCGATTGCGCATGCAGGCCTCTGATTACACCGTAAGAGGAGAAAGATTGGTTATCCTGAACAAAGTTACCTGATAAACCTGTCTTTTCTTCAAAAGTCTTCTTATTAAAACTCTCGAAAAGATAACCCCGGGGATCCTCAAAAATTCTCGGTTTGATGATGATACAATCTTTTAAGCCTGTTTCCTGAATTTCCATTATTTATGATTGTATTGTTTTTCGTAGTATGATTGATAGTTTCCCGATGTTACATTCGTTAACCAGTCTTCATTTTGCAGGTACCAATCAACTGTTTTGGCCAATCCTTCTTCAAACTGCAAGCTTGGTACCCAATCCAGCTGATTCTGTAATTTGCTCGAATCAATTGCATAACGCAAATCATGGCCGGCCCTATCGGTTACATAGGTAATGAGTTTTGCCGATGTTCCTTCTTCACGACCAAGTTTTTGATCCATAATTGTACAAAGGAGGTTAATCAAATCAATGTTTTTCCACTCATTATGGCCGCCGATATTGTATGTATCACCAGTTTTTGAATTGTGGAAGATAACATCTATTGCACGGGCATGATCTTCAACCCATAACCAGTCGCGAACATTTTCCCCTTTACCATAAACGGGTACCGGCTTATTATTTTTAATATTATTGATGGCCAAAGGAATCAGTTTCTCCGGAAAATGATGTGAGCCATAATTATTTGAGCAGTTTGAAATCACGCAGTCCATGCCATAAGTGTCGTGATAAGCACGAACAAAATGATCAGAACTTGCTTTTGAAGCCGAATAAGGGCTGTGTGGATCGTAAGCAGTCGTTTCAGTAAACATACCTTCATCGCCCAGCGCACCATAAACCTCATCAGTACTGACGTGGTAAAATCTTTTTTTATCGTAATCGCCTTTCCAATATTCCCTGGCCGCATTTAATAGATTAACCGTTCCGATTACGTTTGTGATAACGAAAGCGGTTGGATCAGAAATTGAACGATCGACGTGGCTTTCAGCAGCCAAATGAATTACCGCATCAAAGTTCTCAGCCTTGAACAACTCAAACATTGCTGTCGCATCTGTAATATCTTCCTTTACAAACTTGTAATTAGGCTTGTTCTCGATATCAGTCAAATTAGCCAGGTTACCCGCGTAAGTTAACTTATCTAAATTTACAATTTCGTACTCAGGGTAGTTATTTACAAAACGGCGTACTACATGAGAGCCGATAAAGCCGGCACCACCGGTAATTAGAATTTTCTTCACGTTATAATTAAATAATCGGGTATAAATGATTTTTCAAACGGCTAAAATAACATAGTTATTACAAATAACCAATTGTTGTTGAACATCTAAGCGAGATAATTTGATTTATGGACTACCAGGCGGCTATTGAACAAACAAATGACGATGCCCGCATGCCAGAAGCCCAACACCCGTGCTCATCAAGTTATATTGGCTAAGCGTGTTATTTTCCTTTCTTTGCTGATTACTGGCACAAGTTTTAGCTAAAAATTCTAACAAGCAATTAATTTCATCGTCACTTGCTCGTCTCTTTATCCGCTTGCAGGCAAAGATTTCACAAAGTTGATACGAGGTTGAGTAAATTTCTTTCCGAACGTTTCCCGAAGCTCTCCCGAACAGCGCCCGAACAAATGCTGATGCGTTCCCGAACAATTTCGATGGCAGACTACATTGCAGCTACGGATTCTTCGAGTGCGGTGTACCAGGCTTCGCCATACTTGCGGATAAGTGGTCCTTTTAAAAAACTGTACACAGGCACTTTTAATTCGCGGCCGAAAGTACATGCGTCATGGCAGATGTGCCAGCGATCATAATTCAACACTTCAAACTCGGGGTATTTAGTAATCCGGATTGGGTATAAGTGACAGGAAATAGGTTTTTGCCAATCTACAATGCCCTGCTCGTAAGCTTTCTCGATGGCACATTTCGTAATACCACTTTCGAAAAGCACGTAGGCGCATTCCTTATTTTTATCAACACAGGGTGTGGTCAAATCGCCATCTTCATCTACAACATAAACACCTTGCTCCTCAATCGCCTTGATGCCTTTTTCATTCAAAAGATGCTTAATCTTCGGGTAAATTTCTTCCAGTACGGCCTTTTCATCGTTATCTAACGGTGCACCAGAATCGCCTTCAACACAGCAAATGCCTTTGCATTTACTCAAATTACAAACAAAGTTCTCCTTTAAAACATCTTCGTGCACGAGCACCTGTTCTACTTCTATCATCATTAATCTTTTGCTAACGCATACTTTAAACCCTGTGCAGATTTCAATTCCATGGTTACTGCGCCAACCAGGATTTCAACCTGTGCTTTTACCGGAACACGGTTTCCATCATCGGTAACCCAAAGATACAAACGACTGTCTTTTTTAAAGATTCTTCCAGGTTTAATTGAAGGACTAAATTTTAAACAACGAATGTTTCCTAACTTATTTTTTACTGTTTCTTTGCCAACATATTCAACTTCCAGAGCCGAAATTTCATCGCCAAGAAAATAATTAAGTTTAAACTTATCGCCCATTTTAAGTTTGGAAATGTCTAAACTCCTGGCAAAATAATAAGCAGAAACTAAATCGAAAGTTTGCGTTGTTGGTGTTGTAAAAGTGCCCCTGTTAGAAACCACTTTTTTTGCATCCTGCGAAAAGCGGGCCTTATCTTGCCTTTTATAACTAGCCTCCCTAATATTTTCCTGATAGAAATAAGGCAGTAAATCTTTCTTATCAATATAGGAATCGTAATGGTCGCGGATTTTATAAAAAACATCGAAGGTTCCAGAGGTTTGCGCATCGACAGTTAGTTTCCAGGTTGGCTTGTTATCAAACTTTAAATCTGAATTCTGAACCTTTATAGTAGCTTCCGCAGCTGTGATAAAACCGTACCGCAGTTTATAACTTAGAATCTCTCCCTCCTGAAAAACAGCCTCCTTTTTGAGCGGCAATTCCTGCGCAGCAGCAATTAAAGTAAACAGGATACAGGTGAAAATGACGGATAATCTTTTCATTTGCTTGGTGTCTCAATTGTGTGTTAATGCCTGCAAAATAAACAAATAGTGCAGTTATCTTTACAAGATATGCAAAAAGCAAACCAAAAATTAATCTTTCCTTTTAAATACCGGAACAGTAGAGCATGGTTCGCCGAACATAATGCTTTTCACTACGGGCGTAAGCAAGTTGGTAATTTCCACATAGGCAGAAACCGGAATGTCAATATCGCCACAGCCTTTTACGACAACCCGTTCATTTGCGAAATCCTGTGGGTTAATTTTACCAAGTGCCTTCGAAAACATAACCGCTTCAAGCGTATCTAAACCACCAAACACAACTTCGTTTGCATAAGGTTTTAATTTGTTCGCTAAAAGCATATAGGCCCATGTTGGCACAATTGCATCGGCAGAACAAATAATAGAAACGTTTTTACCCTGGTATTGCGACCAGTCGTGGGTTTTGATAAACTCCCTAAAATCTTTCTCCCTAAGCATTAAACCATGGAAAAGGTTTTCTTTAATGTCATAAACAACCCGTTCTCCCGAATGGTAATAGTCTTCGAGATTTAAAGTAATTAAACCACTATTTGCAACTTTGTTGACGAAATTTTCCTGGATTTCCATATGCTTGAAATAAAAAAACCGTTCCAATATGACTTGGAACGGTTACAAAATTACGCAATTTCTAATTAATAGAATTTCACGCGATTGTCTTTTATCTTCGCATTATCTTGTAAAGCCTGGAAAGCTGCGCCTAATGAACGCTGGCCTAAAGTCAACATCATAGTTTCTTTTTGCTTAAACATGTTTGCAATCGGAGCAGGATTTGTAAATCCATCTACCGAGAACACATAAACGCCACGTTCGCCATCTATTGGAGCAGAAACTTTACCTGGCTCAGCACCAAATACACTACCTACCAATTTGTTTTCCTGTGCAATGCCTGGAATAATCGGGTTTGCAAACACAATGTTTTGAACCGGCATTATCGGGCGGGCAACTTTAGAAGCAATTTGCGCCAAACCAGCCTTTCCAGCACCTTCGAATTTTGCTTTCAGCATTTTAGCTTTTGCGGCATTTAGCACCATTGGCTGAATTTCTTTCTTAACCGCATCTAATGGCAAAGTACCTTTAGGTTTAACATCAGTTAAACGGGCAACAACATAAGCATCACCCATGGTGTAAATTTCAGGCAAAACGTCGCCTTTATCGGCAGCATAAGCATCCTGAATTAATTTACGCGGGCTATCTAAGCCTGGTGCGAAGCCTTGTGTCGCAGTGATTTTATCAGCTACCGCAACTTTTAATTTATCTTTTTCTGCAAGTTTAGCAAAGTCGCTGCCTTTAACATCGGCAAGGAAATTACTAGCTGCTTTATATGCTGAAGCCTGAGTTTTGCTGCTTGCGGTTAAAGATTTCTCTACATAAGCAAGTTTAGCAACTTTAGATGAACCAATTTGTTTTTCGATTTTCATGATGTGGTAACCGAATTGAGATTTAACAACTTTCAGCTCCCCAACGCTTCCATCGAATGCCGCGTTTTCAAATTCCGGAACCATGGCACCACGTGCGAATGCAGGCATAGAACCACCTTGATCTTTCGAACCATCTACACTAAATGTTTTTGCCAGTTCAGCGAAACTGCCACCTTTTGCAATTACGCCTTTTAACGAATCGGCTAGTTTAACAGCTTTATCTTCGCCGCCAACTTTAGCCGGGTCTATTAAGATGTGGCTTACTTTTACCGAATCGGGAGAAGTACGGGTTGACACCACTTTGATAACTTTATAAGAGTTACCAGATAAAGCCGGACCATAATAGCTACCTGCTGGCAAAGAAAATACAGCCGAATCAACAGCAGGATCCAATTTGCCTTTAGTAATGTAGGTAAAAGGTACTTTAACATCAGAATTAATTGCTGCAAAAAGCGAATCGTTTTTTGCTACTTTGAAGTCTGCAGCAAGCTTATCAATCTGCGTTTTAACCGCTAACGAATCTGCTTTTGTAGGTTTGATGCTGAAGGCAACATATTCAAATGAACGCGTTTCCTGTGGATTATTGAAACGTGCTTTGTTTGCATCGTAATATTCAGAATAATCCGCATCAGTCAATTTAACAGATGCATCCGGAATTGTTGTGTAATCTAAATTTACATACTTGAAATTCGCCAGCTTATTACGGTTGGTGTATTCATCAGTCGCTTCCAATGAAGTTACATAAACGGAGTTGCGAATTAAGTTAGAATATTTTTGTTGTAACGTTTGATTTTTAACTTCAGTTTGCAACATGGCAGATTGGTTTTGAGCCTGTGGATCTTTCGACTTTAAAAAGCTGTTTAACTGCATGCGGTCCAACTGACCAGTTTGTGGATTTGTGAAATATTGTTTGATTAATGGACTTGGATTCTGGCCAACCAATAAATCAACCAGTTCATCTTCAGAAACGGTTAAGCCTAAACGATCGTATTCTTTATTTAGTAAAACGCCGGCTAGTTCTGCGTTCCATGCCTGATCTACAGCCATTGCAGTCATTTGTGCGTTAGCACTACCACCGTATTGTTGTTTAAACTGATTTAAATTTTGCTCTACCTTCGGCCCGAAATCATCGATACTGATGTCTTTTCCATCAACAGAACCAACTGTTTTTTGGTTTGCGGCCCAGAAAGGCTTACCCACGTTAATTGCATCACCTACTAAAAATGCAACAATTGCAAAACCTATAGCAAACACCAGTATATAGCCTGCACGGTTACGCAAAAATGTCATTAATCCCATATTGTACTTTATATTATTTAGTTTTTTTTAAGAGGGCGCAAGATACAAATTTGCCTCAAAAAAGAAAACACAAAATTTTATTTATCAACTGTTTAATTTTTAAGCAAATAGAGCCCCGGAAAACGATGATTTTAAGGCGCTATTGCATCCTTCATTATGGTCTGACCCGTTCCCTGATTGAACGTATATGTGCTGAAATCCTGCGGCGCTTCGAAATCTATCCCTTCGAGAATGCTGCCGTCTATGCCTTTAACCACCACCCGCTGTTTTGAGTAAAAAATCTTCTTGGCTTCATCCCAGATGAGTTCTTCTGATGAAAACGTATCGCCCTTGGCATTTTTTACAATCACGTTCTTTCTAAAGAAAGTTTTCTGTTCCTGTTCTTTTCGGATGGCATAATCGCAAATTAACGTGCCATCTATTACGCCCGGCTCATTAACATTGAAAAAATCAATTTTTACGCCTTTGATCATTTCCTGATACGTGCTGCCAGTTTGGGTGGTCACCTTATCCATAATCGGCGCATTGCCTTTGGCCTTTACCCTTGCCGAATCACTGTAAATGATTTCGACACCAATGGTTCTATCTCTGTTGAGCAGTATTTTCTGACTGGTAACCGGATTGGCTTTTTTCAGGTCATCATCTCCACAGGACACCAAAATAACTGGTATCAGGAAAATTAAGCCATATAAAAATGCCTTATGCATCAATTAGTCTACCTTATACTTACGGAACCACTTATCATTCAAAGTAAAGCCTAAATGAAAGTTAATGTATTTTTCTTTTACAAGATTATCTGTTAAAGTTCCACGCTGGCCAATTTCTGTGGTGAAATTGATTTTATAGAATGATAAGCCGTTTGCAGAAGGCAATGGAAAACCGAAACCTATCGAAGCACCCATTTGCTTAATGTCCTGATTGCCTATTTTAATGTAGGTTTTATCAAAATTAACGCCTAAACGGTAATCAACGCGTTTGAAATAACTGTTGTATGAAGTGATATCTGGCGTAAACTGACTACCCAAAGATGCGCCCCAACTGTTTTGCAAACCCTGGTTAACGTTGTTTATGCTTACATCAGCCCATTTACTCATTCTAAAATCTGCACCAATTAACCATTTATCAGTTTCCTGTATCGAAATACCGAAATTATGCGTAAGCGGTAAACTCAGGTTCGATTTTGTATTTACAACAGCACTTAATGTATCGAGTGCGGTGTTTTCATTCCCATTAGCGTCGCGGGTGTAATGTGTTGCATAAAAAGATTGTTTAGAGCTTACGTTACCCGAACTGCTGCCCGAATAGCCCAAAGTCATAGATACCTTCGGTGCCAAATCAAAATTGTACTGCACACCGTAAGAATAATTTAAACCACCTACACTTTTTTTATTCTGAAGCTTTGCATTTACTGCGCCTGTGGTAGAGTATTCGGTAGCTCTTGTGGTTAACAAATTGCCAAAAATATATTCAACGTTACCGCCAATGCTTAAGTGGTCTCCGAATTTGTAACCATAACCTAGGTACGCTTTTGATAAGCCGCCTTCTCCTTCATAAAGCTGTGCAACGGAAAGCGTATCAACTTTTACCGAATTTTTATAACTGTAACCTAAATCGGAATATGGCAGGATACCAAAACTCAATGCAGATTTTTTAGTTACCGGCACCGCGAAAGCAATGTGACTAAAAGTAGCGTTAAAGCTTGATTCACTTAAGTTGCTCCTAGACAAATCGGTAATACTCGCACTCATACCAATATCAATTGTGGTTAAATTGATGCTGGAATATGAAGCCGGGTTTTGCATATTGATGTAGTTAAACCCGTTTATTGCACCCACTGCAGTAGATATTCCACCCATTGCCCGAAGTTGTGGCAGTAAAGAACCTTTAACATTTCCAAGTCCATATCTGGAATACGGTGATGACGTGGTAACCTGTGCCTGAGCACTTAAACCACAAACTAGAACGAGTATGGCTGCAATATAATTTATTCTTTTGTACATTTTAATCTGCAATAGCTTCATTTAATCCTTTTAAAACCAAATAGGGATCTTTTATTATTTGAGGCGCAAAGATGCTGTTTTGTAATTGGTTAAACAAAAAATCTGCATCGCCACCCGTTAAAATAACCTTTAAGGCACTTTCTTTTTTATTGTTGAGGGCTATAAACCCTGAAATTTCATTTATTACGCCCTGCAAAATACCATTTTGTAGCGCCGTTTTTGTATCTCTACCCTCCGGAATTTCCATCTCCGCATTCCAGCTTACCAAAGGCAACCGACCCGTAAACTGGTGTACAGCGTTAAAGCGCATGGCTATCCCCGGACTTATACTACCGCCGAAATAGGTACTATCTGCAGCAAGCAAATCATAGGTTATGCACGTTCCGGCATCAATCACCAGACAGGAATTGCCCGGAAACGCCCCATTTGCACCCAACATAGCCGCCCACCTATCTAAACCAAGCGTTGCCGGCGTTTGATACTTATTTTGCACGCCATTTGTAAGCATCGCAGAGAAACGAATGTATGCTGTACTACGCTTCAAATAATGCTCAAGTGCATCAATTTCTTCATCTACAGTACTTATTATCGATTTGTTGATGCTATACTTTTCAATCAACAGGAGCAGTTCATCCACCGTTAAGGCCTCGAAACGCTGATAATGTATAATTTCCTTACCTGCAAAAACTGCAATCTTGGTTGAAGTATTACCGATATCAATACTTAAATTATGCATCTATCTGAATAAGAATCAATAACCCCATCTTCATATTCCCACCATCGAAAAGCACAAAAACTCTGCAATCGTGCCACAAAGCTATTAATCTTTAACAAGTTTTGAGGAATCATTTTGTTAAAAAAGGTTAAACAAAGAGAAAGTACTGCACAGAAAGTACAAACAGAAGAAAGAGTGTTTCGTAAAACCACCTTTTCTTCGCGTTGCTAAAATAATAAGCCAAAAGTACCGCTCCTGGGGGTACACAGAGTAGAAAATGCCATGTTCTAAAATCGGGCTTTAAATAAAAACTCGCCGCCGATACCAGAAACATAAAAAACAACATTTGGAAACCCTTTCTGGTGCTGATAAAACTCCTAAAAAAGTTTTCCCTTAGCTGCAGGGAGGCAAGTATGATTATCACAACAACCGGAATTAACACCAGGTAGTCGTTATAATTGATTTTAAAAACAGATGGAAACTTGTTTCCCAATGGTTTCCAGATTTGATAAAATGAGGTTAGGTTATCTTTCCAGAAATAAAATACCGCAAGAAAGAAGAACACGGTTAAAAAGCCTACCAGGCCTGCAACCCATTCCCTCCAGTTGAAAGATCGAAAAAGAAGTAATGACAAAAAAATCATCAATAACATAGCCATAAACGGGAAATAAATTAAGGTGCCAATGGCAATTATCATCCCGATATCGAATACGGTTGTTATAGAGTTTAAACTTTTGTTGAGCTTGAGAAATTTATCTATTAACCAGATTAAAAGAAAGTTACAGATTAGCGCCGGACTTAAAATCATAAATGGCAGAAACAAGCTTGCCCCGGTTATGTACATAAGCGCAGGCAGGAAACTGGGTTTTGCCAGCAGGTTATGATTGTTAATAACCCTGTTGAAAATAAGCGCCTGAATAAAGACTAACACCGTTGCAAAAAAAACATTTGTTGAAGGAGAAAAAGCCTTTTCGAAATTGATGTTAATCAACAGTCTTGCAAAAGGTTCCAGAAAATCGAAATTTAACTGGGCAGGCAATTCATAAAAGATAACAATACGCATAAAAAACGTATATGCTAACAGCAAAATGAGGTTAACTGGATTTAACTTTTTAAACTGATTAATCATGCCTTTTGTAGAATTGGCAAAGTAAAGAAATTATTTTAAGGATTGAGGAAGAAACACCAAGTATCATGTTGAATGTTCCACGGGTTTTTTCTTTGGATCCGTACTCTGTTTGCCGCAGAAATGCAGATTTACTTTTGCAACAGAAACACGGATTAACACAGAATTTTTTGTCGGTGTTGTTTGGGGATGGTAATTTTTTTCTTATAGAGATTTACTTTTGCCACGGAAACACGGATTGACACAGAATTTTTCTGTCGGTGTTGTTTTAGGATGGTAATTCTTTTCTGATAGAGATTTCCTTTTGCCACAGAAACACAGATTGACACAGAATTTTTGTCAGTGTTGTTTTAGGATGGTAATTCTTTTCTTATAAAGATTTCCTTTTGCCACAGAAACACAGATTAACACAGAATTTTTTGTCGGTGTGGTGTAGGATGGGATTGAGTAGTAATTCTTTTGGCAAAAGTTTTCAACGCCGTAGCTTATATTCTTGCGTACTTTTTAACCATGTCATCTATAATTTTTGCGGTTTCATCAGGGAAATCAAACTCATGTCTTTGCGGATTTTCTACCCATTGCTTTACAATTGGCAACCAGTTTCTGGTACTTCCCCAAATTACCGGCAAACCAAATTGTTTTAGCGCATACGCGTTACATTGTTGTTCGAACTGAAACCGCATAGGCGCAACCAAAAGCTTTTTGCCTAAAAATAGCGCTTCGGCAGGGCCCTCAAAGCCGCCACCGGTAAAAAGACCTTCACAAGTTGCAAGGCTTTTGTTAAACATTTCGTTGTTTACAGGTGAAACGGAAACATTTTGCTCCTGATAACTTTCTTTACTGTGTTTGGAGAACACCTGCCAGTTTACGCCTGGAATTTGCACCAGCAATTTTACCAGCCGGCGGTCGTCTACAGCGGGTAAGTAAACGGTATAGTGACCCAGATTTTTACTTTCCAGCTGCCTGATTTCGGAACGGATTACTGGCGTGTAAATAAAATTATCGTACCTGTCGAAATGAAAGCCGATGTGGTATTTCGTTGGCGCATAATGACTGAGAATAACCTTGCCCCAATCTATGGTTCTAGGCCTGGGCACCTTTTTAGATTTAAAAGCAGCCTGATGGCTGAGTGAAACGCATTCTATACCCTGCAATTTGCAGGCCCAGGCACTTACCGGCTCAAAATCGTTAACAATCAGGTTGTAATCCTTAAGCTGAAGTTGCTTCATGTCTTTCCTGAAACGAAAAAGATTCATGCTCAGCCAGGTTTTAAAATGATCTACACCGCCTTTTTTACCGAAGATAAAGCTGAAGCCATGCAACTGGTATTTCACCGGCTGACTGAGTTTAACATCGGCCTGGGTTCCACTTACTAAAATATCTAGCTCGCCATATTTCTGAAGCAAAGGGATAATTTCTCTCGCCCTGCTGATGTGCCCGTTGCCCGTACCTTGAATTGCGTAAAGTATTTTCATCTGATAAAGGCCGAATATCTAAAATTATCAGGCAATTTCATATTTTATATTTTGCAAAAGAATATTTATATCCAGTTTGCTTTTTAAATCTTCAGCATCCGAAAGGATGCCGTCGTCCATTTCGTCTTTAATAAAATCTTTATGGTCGTACTTAAACACCGACCAGGATTGCTCATCGTATTCAAGTGCCGTTAAACTTTCTACCCAATCACCGCTGTTTAAATACGTCACTTTACCATTATCTAAAGCTATTTCCCGCTTTTCTGGCTGGTGTATATGGCCGCAAACCACATAGTCGTATCCTTTTTCTACTGCTAATTCTGCAGCAACAAGTTCAAAGCTGTTTATAAATTTTACCGCGTCTTTAAATTTGGCTTTTATTTTTTTCGAGAAACTCATTTTCTCTCTGCCGAAAGCATTTAAAACCCAGTTAACAAAACTGTTTATTAAAATCAGTGTATCGTAACCTACAGCACCCATTTTTGCGAGCCACTTGGAGTGTTGCATCGTTACATCGAAAACATCGCCATGGAAAAACCAGGCCTTTTTACCGTTAAGTTCTAAAATAAGCTTATTTGCCAAATGAAAGGAACCCATTTCCATACCATCAAACTTTCTCAGCATTTCATCATGGTTTCCGGTGAGGTAATGAACTTCAACCCCTTCAGATACGAATTTCATCAGCTTACGAATTACTTTCATATGCGATTCGGGCCAGTAGCTTTTGCTAAATTGCCAGATATCGATAATATCGCCGTTGAGGATAAGCGTTTTTGGTTTAATGCTTTTGAGATACTTTAAAAGCTCTTTTGCATGGCAGCCATAGGTACCCAGATGTACATCGGAGATTACGACTAAATCGACATTTCTTTTATCCATAAATGAAAATTTTAGGGGCTAGGAATTGTATCACCGCTTCAGAAAAGCAGTTTAAATACTGGAAGGCTATTTTACCACTCTTCTTCCTCATCGAGTTTTACCTCAAAAGGACTAAAGAAATAAAGTACAACGATTAAAAGACAAATCGCAAAGAATGATTCTAACATATCATCTGATTTATAAACAAAGGTAAGACTCTGAATATCAAACAAATGTTACGGTATTGTTAAATTTAATCGTTTGATTAATAAGTATTTTGAGATGACTCATAAAAAAAAATACCTCCAGTCGATTATGCTGAAGGTTATTTTGAAATATTAAGTCGAAACCGACCTAATTAAGCATTAGCTACTGTCTTTTTCCTGTTTTCTGAGTAAATACCGAAACCTAATCCAAGTACTAAAATGATTGAACCCGCCAACGAAATTTTTTCACCAGTATAATAAGAATTAGGATGAAAAATGAACTCGAGCTTGTGATTTCCTGCCTCTAACTGAGCTGCCCGTAAAACGTAATCTGCTCTGAAATATGGTTTCTCTACGCCATCGATATACATTTTCCAACCCTTATTGTAGTAAATTTCTGAGAAAACTGCAATAACATCTTTAGCGGTAGAGTATTCGTAAGTAAGGTGGTCAGGATTGTAATTGGTCAGTTTGATAAAACCTTCCTGTCCGGTACCTAGCAGTTTGCTGTTCATCAGGTTTTTATAGCTTTCATCAACAATTGCCTCTTTTTTCGCATCGAAACTGCTTATGGCTTTCATCTCTTCATCAGAATTTTTAACATATTGAACGCTCGCTACAAACCACGCGTTTCCGGCAGCAGTTTGGTTGCGTTGCATTTTGTACGAGCCTGTTTTCTGGTCCTGCGTGATGATGTATTTAGTGTTCAACATATCTAAAACATCCTGATTGATGCTTTTCGAAAACTGATTTTGAATCAACTCATCAAAACGTTTCAGCTTGGCTGCGTGATAACCACCAACTGTTTTGTGGAAAGCAGATGTACTGGCATCAGAGAAAGTATTGATGGATAAATCGAACACCCTGAAATTAGGATCTTTATCTGCCGCAATAAAAGTATCCACATCACGTGGCTGAAAATAATCTGAAAGATCTCGCTTTGCTTCGAAGTTTTTATTGTTTAGGTATCTTTTATCAACCTGCCACATATCAATTAAAACTGCAAAGGTTAATAAACCGAAAGCCAGTTGCATGTTCAGTTTTTTGGTGATAAATGCCCAAACAATTCCAAAGCCAATGGCAACGAAAATGAACGAGCGAAATGCATCAGAACGTGCAATGGAAATCCTATCCTCTACTAAACCGTTTGCAATTTTTTGAGCAATTGCAGCATTGTTTTGTAAGGCTTGCGTAAGCGCCTGAACGGCATCAGCATGGTTGGCGGTTTTAAAGCTGAAAAAGAGGGTTGGCATAATCGCGATGATAAGTGAAATGCCACCTACAATACCTGCCGACCATGTCAATTTTTTAACCAGCACTTTTTGATCAATTTTTTCTTCTTGAATCTCTTTAACGGCAAGAATTGCCAGAATAGGAACAACCAAACCCACAACAGCAAGGATAGATTCGACCGCCCTGAACTTATTGTAAAGCGGGAAATAATCGAAGAATAAATCACTTACAAACGGCAGGTGCCTGCCAAATGAAAGTAGCATAAAAAGGATTGTCGTAATTAAAATCCACCATTTAAGCTGACTTTTAACGATAAACAATCCAAAAACAAACAAGAAGCAGATTATTGCACCGAAGTAATAGCCGCCTTGAGTAAATGGTTTATCGCCCCAATATTCCTGCATGTTAAAGTTTTGCGCCAATGAGCGGATTGCATTATCGGTTTGTCCAGGATCGCCTCCGGTAACTTCCGAAACTGCTTTGTACATATTGCTCTCGGGCTTTACCAATTCATCAACACCGGTTGCACCGCCATATAAATCAGGTATTAAAAAGGTAAAACTTTCACCTATACCCTGGCTCCACTGATAAGCATATTCTTTAGACATGCCCGTATCTTTACCCGCAGCAGCAGTTGCCGTTAGGTTAGATTTGCCACGGTTGGTCTCTTTTGCATATTCTGCTGTAGACCACAACAGGCCAGCATTTATCATGACCGCAAGGATAACCGAAAGCGCTAAAAAACCAAGCGACTTTCCGAGTGCGGGTAATGTTTTCGCCTTAACCGCTTTATACAACTCAACGCCAACAAAAATAATAATCGATAGCATCAGGTAATACGTCATCTGCACGTGATTGGTTCGGATTTCCAGCGCCAGAAATAAAGCAGTTAAGCTGGCTCCATACCAATAACGGCCCCGCATGGTTAGAATGATGCCTGCGATTATTGGCGCAAAGAAGCCAATTGCCAAGGCCTTACTACTGTGGCCGCTTGATATAAGCACAAAATTATATGTTGTAAAAGTAAAAGCAATTGCACCTGCCGCGGCAAGCCATGGGTTTACTTTTAATACAATAAAAAGAAAATAAGCACCTATAAGCAGCAAAAGCACAGTCCCAACCGGATTCGGTAATGCCTTCGTAATTAATGCAATGCCATAGGTTGCGCCATTATAGGCATAAGGAACCCAGATTTGAAAAGCAGGCATGCCGCCAAACATTTGGTTGGTCCACAATGGAGCAGTGCCGGTTTGCGCTTTCACGTCCATAATCTCTTTTTGCATCGCCTGCGACTGGATTACATCGCTTTGAGATGGTGCTTTGCCCTGCAAAACAGGACTGAAGTAGGCAAAACAAATGACTACAAAAATTGCAATAATGGCTATATGGGTGCCATTGTTTTTAAACCAGTTATTCATTAAGGTTTGTTTAAGTTTAAACGAACGTCAAAAATAAAAATTTGAACGGTATATTAAAGGAATAAATTGAATGCCTTTACATTAAAAATTTAGATTTGCAAAAACGACAACTCTAAGCAAAAATATTTATCATGAAAAGTACGGTAATCACACTATTATTTTCGCTATTCATATGCACATCTAATGCGCAAATCGTTGGCTTAAGCAATGAACAAATCGCGGTTTTAAAACGGAAAATTAAAGATGACCCGGAGGCAAAATCCTTATACACGAATTTCAAAGCAGCTGCAGAGGATTTTTTAGCACAGACGCCAAATCCGGTAGACACCATCCGTACTGAGGGGTTGCTTCGTGGAAACCCGAAAAAGGAGCGCACAGCCGTAGCGCTTCGCGATATGAATAAAATGTATACGCTAGCCCTGCAGTATAAAATTACAGGCGAGGAGAAATACCTCAAAAAGGCAGACGAATTTCTGCTGGCCTGGGCAAATAAAAATCAACCAAATGGCGACCCGATTGATGATACCAATTTAGATAAAGCGATAGAAGCTTACGATTTGATAAAAGATGATGTTAATCCAAAAGACAAAACTTTAATTGCTGATTGGTTGAAGGCTACGGCTTTGGCAGAGATTAACAGCAAAAGAATGAACCGAAACCAGGGCACAGGAATTAACAACTGGAATGCACATCGGTTAAAAGTAGTTGGCGAAATCGGATATGCTTTAAATAACCAGGAATTTATCAGCTGGACCATAGACCGCCTTAAAAAACACATCGAAATTAACCTCAACGAAGATGGTACAAGTCACGATTTTAAGGAGCGGGATGCCATGCATTACCACATTTACGATTTGGAACCAATGCTTAGGCTTGCTCTACTAATAAGAAGCGCCGGCGGCGGAAACTTTTACACTTATGAATCGCCAAAAGGTTCATCAATAAAAAAATCTGTTGATTGGTTAATACCGTACATCAAAGGAGAAAAACAGCATGAGGAATACGTTAACACAACCGTAAAATTTGACAGAGACCGGGCAAAAAATAATGAACCTGGCTTCGCACCGGGAACTATGTTTAAACCCTCCCTTGCCTTGCCTGTGCTAAAATTATCAGTGTATTTTGATCCGGCCCGGGCAAATTTACTTTATACACTAAACGAGAAAGGTAAAGATTGGCAAATGTTAATCGATGAAATTAAACAAAATAAATAAAGTTTCAATAATTTTTGAAAGTTTAGAAAAATAATTATATTTGTTCATGGAATTAGCAGAAGGAAAACTAAAATTTATCGAGGCATGGGGCAAATTGGGTTCTGAATGGGGCATAAACCGTACCATGGCACAAGTGCATGCACTGCTTTTAATTTCTGTTGAGGCACTTACTACGGAAGACATTATGGAGCAGTTAAGCATTTCTCGCGGGAATGCGAATATGACACTTCGCGACCTGATAGGCTGGGGCTTGATTGAAAAGCAACACAAAGCGGGAGAGCGGAAAGAGTATTTCTTTGCGGATAAGGATGTGTGGAACATTGCCAGGCAGGTTGCCAAAGAGCGGAAAAAACGCGAACTGGAACCTATTTTAAAAATTCTTGGTGAGTTATCATCCGTTACAGGTGATGAAAAAGACCCGGAGTTTAAAACTTTCAAAAAATCAGTTACAGATATCAATAAACTTGCTAAAAATGCCGACAAAACAATAGAAACCATGCTGAAAGCAGAAGAAAGCTGGTTTTGGAGTTCGATTTTGAAGGTTTTCAAATAAACTCCGCAGCGTTTTAAAGCAGAAAATATAGAGACTTCGCAAGAGTCTTATTTTTTCCGAACATACTTTCATTTTTTACTGAAACTTCTAAAATATAAATTATGAAAACATTAGCAAACCACATTATTTTATACGACGAGGAATGTCCAATGTGTTTCGCCTACACTAAAGCATTCATTAAGCTGGATATGTTGCCAAAGAATGGCCGTGAAGCCTATCAAAATCCACCTGAATCTGTTTGCCGGCTTATTGATAAACAAAGAGCTGCCAATGAAATTGCTCTGGTTAATACCGAAACCGGCGAAGTAACTTATGGGATAAACAGCTTGTTTAAAATTTTAGGAAATGCCTTACCAGTTTTTAAACCGCTCTTTAGTTTCGCTCCTTTCCATTGGTTAATGACTAAATTTTATGCCTTTGTATCCTATAACAGAAAGGTTATCATTCCTGCCACAGTTAAGGCAAACAGCTTGCAACCAAATTTTAAAATCAAATACCGGGTGGCTTATCTATTATTTACCTGGTTAATTACGGCTTACATTTTAACGTTGTATGCGAAACTGTTAACTGACTTTGTACCACTTGGAAACAGCTACCGCGAATACATCATTTGTGGCGGACAGATTTTTTTTCAAGGACTAATTATTAGTTTCCATCAAAAAGAAAAGTTGTGGCATTATCTGGGAAACATGATGACGATCTCTTTTGCAGGGTCAATATTACTGCTTGTTCCGCTCATGCTAAACCAATGGCTGGAGATTCCCCCAACTGCTTTTCTTTTTTATTTCTTAATTACAGCCGGATTGATGTTGCTCGAACACTTACGTAGAAGTAAAATTTTGAAAATTGGTGTTGCAATGAGCATTACCTGGATTTTATACAGATTAATTGTATTAGGTTTAATCTTCAGTTTATAAAGATGAAATACAGAAAAATAATCCTCGCGGGAGGCAATGGTTATCTCGGAGGCATTTTGGCGAAACATTTTAGCAGCATAGCTGATGAAGTTATAATGCTCGCCAGAAAAGCAAAAACAGATGAAGGTAATATCAAAACCCTCGTTTGGGATGGAAAAACTGAAGGCCACTGGATTGAAAACCTGGAAGGCGCAGATTTGCTGGTTAACCTTTGTGGCAAAAACGTAAACTGCCGCTACACGGCAAAAAACCGGGAGGAAATTATTAGTTCCCGCGTTTTACCAACTAAGCTTTTAAATAAAGTTTTGGAAAAGTTAGCAACACCGCCAAAGCTCTTTATCAATATAACATCAGCTACAATTTACCGCCACGCTGAAGACAGTCCTCAGGATGACCTGACCGGTACCATCGGCTACGGATTTTCGATTGACGTTTGCAAAACCTGGGAACAAGTGTTTTTTGAAACAAGCAATCCTAAAACCAGGAAGATAGCATTGCGCATGGGCATTGTTATGGGCAGAACGGACGGCGCTTTCCCACGACTTTTAAATTTAGTCAAACTGGGAATGGGCGGCAAGCAAGGCGATGGCGTGCAATATGTAAGCTGGGTACACGAACAGGATGTTGCACAAAGCATAGAATGGTTAACTGACCATAGCGAAATTAGCGGTGCGGTAAACTGTACCGCACCGAATGCCGTTAAAAATGTTGAAATGATGAGGATTTTAAGAAAAGCATATGGAGTGCCATTTGGATTACCTGCACCAGCCTGGTTATTGGAAATTGGCGCCAAAATTATAGGTACGGAAACTGAATTAATTTTAAAAAGCAGATGGGTAAAACCAACCATACTTTTGAATTCAGGATTTAAATTTCAATATGCTACAATGGAAGAAGCCTTCCACGATATTTTGAGTTTACGTGTTTAAGCAAGATGCAAAGAATAAGATTGAAAACACTGATAGATGCCTCTACCGAAATTTGTTTTGATTTATCACGAAACATTGACCTACACGTTAAATCAATGATAGATTCAAATGAAAAGGCAGTTACAGGAAAGATAACCGGATTAATCAATTTGGGAGAGTCTGTTACGTGGGAAGCCAGGCACTTCGGGATAAAATTTAAACTTACATCGCGAATAACTGATATGGAAGCTCCGTGTCGCTTCACTGATGAAATGAGTAAAGGTCCTTTTAAGTACATGAAACACCAGCATTTTTTTAAGAAAGTTGGTGATTTAACAGAGATGACAGATATTTTCGAATTTGAAGCACCTTTCGGTCTTGTTGGTTCAATCGTGGAAAAACTAATTTTAAAAACTTATCTAACAAACTTATTGGCGAAAAGAAATCTGACAATTAAACAAGCTGCAGAAACAAAAAAGTCCTGACTTTATCAGGACTTTAAATTATTTAACTTCTTCGTAATCTACAAAATCGCCAAGTTTATCCGTTTTACCCTGATTTGGTTTTGGCGGCATATAGTCGATAGAAATAGACCCTTCTGGTTTTCTTTTAGGTTGTTGTGCTTGCCCACTAGCCTGCTGTTGCATTTTACTTGCAAGGCTACCAAAAAGCATTGGCAACAAAAGGCGTATCAGAATTCTGATTACCCAAAGTACTAAAACTGCTATGAAAAGGAATTTAATTAATGGCATTCTTTTTACTGTTTGTTACAAATATAGACGTAGCGAGATTTATTTTGTTACTTTTTAACCGATTAATTGCAATTTGATTACAAATAGTTAATCTTCAACAATTTCACAAACTCTTCCAATCTGGCCATCATCTAGCCTTACTTTTATCCCTCTTGAGTGGAATGATGATGAAGTTAATAAATCTTTAACGATTCCGTAAGTAACATTTCCACTTCTTTGATCCTTTTTCAGGATTATCCCAACTTCCAAACCGGGAAATATATCTTTTCTATTTTGTCCGTCCATAATATTTTGAGGCACAAAAGTAGCGTCTATTTTGCAAACTTTTCATTAAACATTTTTTCCAGCGCAAACATTTCATCGCGGAGTTTGGCTGCCTGCAAGAAATCCATGTCCTTAGCGGCCTTCTGCATATCCTTGCGGGTATTATCGATGGCTTTTTGTAGTTCAGCTTTACCCATGTATTGAACAATTGGGTCTGCGGCAATGCTAATTTCGGCATTTTCTACATAAGCTCTCGCCTTGTTATCGCTCGCTTTCTGCGAGAAATCGAGCACAGAAGTTTGTTCCAGGATCGCTTCGCGGGATTTTCCAACCGTTAATGGCGTTATGCCGTGTTCCAGATTATAAGCAATTTGAATATCCCTACGACGATTGGTTTCCGAAATTGTTTTCTCCATACTATCAGTAATGCTATCGGCATACATAATTACCCTACCCTTATCATTTCTGGCAGCCCGGCCTATTGTTTGGATTAGTGATTTCTCCGAACGAAGAAAACCTTCCTTATCCGCATCTAAAATGGCAACCAACGTCACTTCAGGTAAATCTAACCCTTCACGCAGCAGGTTTATGCCAACTAAAACATCGAACTCTCCCAAACGCAAACCCCTCAAAATTTCAACACGCTCTAATGTTTTAATCTCCGAATGGATGTAACGGGTCTTGATGTTTAACCTATCTAAATATTTGGTTAATTCTTCGGCCATTCGTTTGGTTAAGGTGGTGACCAGAATTCGTCCACCCTGCTTAATGGTGATGTCAATTTCATCAAGCAAATCATCAACCTGGTTAATGGCCGGCCTGATTTCGATAACCGGATCCAACAACCCTGTTGGTCGAATTACCTGCTCTACAACAACCCCTTCAGATTTTTCAAGTTCATATTCGGCAGGTGTTGCGCTTACATAAATGGTTTGCGGCGCCAACGCTTCAAACTCCGTAAAATTCAAAGGTCTGTTATCTAAGGCCGCAGGTAAACGGAAGCCGTATTCTACCAGTGAGAGCTTACGGGAGCGGTCGCCACCATACATTGCACGTATTTGCGGAACCGTAACATGACTTTCATCTATCACCATCAGGTAATCATCCGGAAAATAATCAAGTAAGCAGAAGGGGCGCATACCTGGAGAGCGGCCATCAAAAAAGCGGGAATAGTTTTCGATACCGGAACAATATCCCAGCTCCTTCATCATTTCGATATCAAAGTTTGTACGTTCTTCCAGTCGTTTCGCTTCCAACAAATGCCTGTCGGCAATGAGTTGATTTTTACGAATTTCGAGCTCTTCCTGAATCCCCCAAATCGATTGATTGAACCTATCTTTCGGGGTTACGAAAAGATTAGCCGGATAAATGGCCATATCTTCAAGTTTTTCGAGTGTTTTCCCGGAAACCGGATCGATTGCTGAAAGCTCTTCTATATCATCTCCAAAAAAAGAAATGCGGTAAGCATAATCTAAGTATGCCGGAAAGATATCAACTGTATCGCCTTTTACTCTAAAGGTTCCACGTTTAAATTCTGTTGTCGTTCTTGAGTATAAGATTTCTACCAGGCTGTGTAAGAATGCGTTTCGCGAAATTCTTAACCCAACACCAAATCGAAAAACCATTCGTGAAAAGTCTTCGGGGTTCCCCATACCATAAATACAAGAAATGGAGGACACGACAATAATATCGCGGCGGCCACTCATTAAAGAAGAAGTGGTTCGCAGGCGAAGCTTTTCAATTTCTTCATTTATGCTTAAATCCTTTTCAATGTATGTATTGCTCGAAGCGATGAAGGCTTCGGGCTGGTAATAATCGTAGTAAGAAACAAAATAGTTTACGGAGTTTTCCGGAAAGAAATTTTTAAACTCGCCGTAGAGCTGGGCGGCCAGCGTTTTATTATGGCTTAATATGAGTGTTGGTTTCTGCGTTTGCTCAATAACGTTTGCTACGGTAAATGTTTTTCCGGAACCGGTAACGCCGAGCAAAGTCTGATAATGCTCATTTGCGTTTACACCATCTACAAGTTGCTTTATGGCGCTGGGTTGGTCTCCGGTTGGTTTATATGCTGAAGTAATTTTGAATTTCATCTGTGTATCAAATATACGATTTTGCGTGCAAGAACTAAACAGCCAAAAGTCAGGAATGTTGTATTCTGCGAGATTATTCAGCGAACATCAGCCGGGTAATTTGATTTGGAACAGGACGCAGTAAGTGTTCGGAATTTTTATGCCTGCTTTAATGTTCCAATACTGTCATCAAAAAAATCTTCCCCCAAAAATAAAGGCCTTGCCAGAAACTGGCAAGGCCTTTATAGCATCGTTTACCAAAGGTTGTTTATTTACCTGCAGCTTTCTGCATTGGATTTACACCAAGAGATTGGCCACGAACGGATGAAGCAGCTTTCGCTTTGAAAACCCTGAATTTGCTTTCCTTCGCTTTCCCGCCCCAGCTGTTATTTGAAGTATCAATATCAGCTGTTTCTCTTAACGGATCAACTAAAATGGATTCAACCTCTTTATCCTTTACATAGAATTTAGAGGTTTTTAATTCATTATGTCTCCAAATCTGAGCCGGAATTCTATCAATTTCTTTTGTACCATCTTTATAAGTAAACTCCACAATGATTGGCATCACCAAGCCACCTTTATTACTGAAATTAAGTTCGTAGAAAAACTTGTTTTCATATTTGGTCTGCTCTGCGCTTGGCACAGGTTCAAACGGCATTGTGCCCTGCGTTTTTACAGCAGTTGCCGTATCAACAGCAACTAAACCTCTATCGTATTTGTAATAGAAATCCTGAGTTGCGGGATTTTTATCTGTATAAAAACTGATTTTTTTATCTTCACGATTTCTAATTTTAGAAATGTCCTGGAATGCATTTACGGCAGGCTTATCAACCTTAACCATTCGTGCCCTTGCCTCGGGTATGGTTGTAGGAAAATCTGCTTTGGCAAATTTCACGGTATCCAAAGAAATATCACATGGCTCGGTTCCATAAAACCAGCCTCTCCAAAACCAATCTAAATCTTCGCCGCTGGCATCTTCCATAGTGCGGAAAAGATCGGCTGGTTGTGGATGTTTAAATGCCCATCTTCTGGAGTATTCTTTAAAAGCATAATCGAAAAGGTCTCTTCCCATAATGGTTTCACGGAGAATATTTAAACCTGTAGCAGGCTTCGAGTAGGCATTCGGACCGAAACGGGTTATGTTTTCAGAATTGGTCATAATTGGTTCCAGTTCATCTTTTGGGAGCTTCATGTAATCTACAATGGTATAAGCCGGGCCCTTCTTACTTGGAAAGGTATTATCCCAGAGTTCTTCCGTAAGGTACTCAACGAAAGAATTTAAACCTTCGTCCATCCAGGTCCACTGGCGCTCATCGCTGTTAACAATCATCGGGAAGAAGTTGTGTCCAACCTCGTGAATAATTACACCCAACATACCATTTTTAGTGCTTTCGCTATAAGTTCCGTCAGCATCTGTACGGCCATAGTTAAAACAAATCATCGGGTATTCCATTCCATTTGCCGCCTCAATACTTTGGGCAACCGGGTAAGGGTAAGGAATTGTAAAATCGGAATAGGTTTTGATGGTGTGTGCTACGGCCCGGGTAGAGAATTTGCTGTACAAATTGTAGGCTTCTTTACCATAAAAACTCATACACATTACAGTATTATTATTTGCAGCAATTTTTTGTGGCATCGCATCCCAAATAAACTTACGGGAAGAAGTCCAGGCAAAATCGCGAACGTTATTAGCCTGAAAAACCCAGGTTTTGGTACCGGAAGCTTTTTTACCTTCGGCCGTTTTGGCTTCTGCAAGGGTTTGTATTTCTACAGGAGCAGTTGCCGTTTTTGCAGAATTGTATCTGCTTAACTGCGCAGGGTTTAGCACTGCACTATAATTGATGCACTCACCTGTAGATCCCACAAGGTGATCGGCTGGAACCGTCATTTGCACTTTGAAATCGCCAAAAGTTAGTGCGAATTCGCCCCTGCCCGTAAACTGGTGATTCTGCCAGCCTTGAAAGTCGCTGTAAACGCACAAACGTGGGTACCACTGCGTCATGGTAAAAAGATAATTTCCATCTGCCGGGAAAAACTCATAACCACCTCTACCGCCAACAGTCATCCTATCGGTAATTTTGTAATTCCAGTCGATGTTGAAAATATACTTCTGCCCCGTTTTCAATGCAACAGGCAAATCAATTCGCATCATCGTTTTGTTAACGGTGTAGCTTAATTTTTTTCCTGTAGCATCGGTGAGTTTCAATACATTAATACCGAAGCCGTTATTGGCTTTCGAAGCTAAATTATCGATGCTTTGTGTGGTGCCAACCGTTGGCATCTTGGTAGCATCCTGGTAGTTTGAACTCTTATCGGTGCTGTGCTCATTCTCATCGAGCTGTAACCAGATGTAGGTTAAAGGATCTGGCGAGTTGTTGGTGTAGGTTACGGTTTCACTCCCTGTTAAGAGCAAGTTTTTCTCATCGAGCGAGCATTTAATGTTGTAATCTGCACGTTGTTGCCAGTATTTTACACCGGGGGCACCACTTGCTGTACGCTGCTCGTTCGGCGTTGGCAAAATGGTTCCCAATTGTTCAAATTTGTTGCCGTGGTTACTACCAGGATTGTTTTGAATGTTCTGGGCCATTACCAAACTGCCGGCAAAAAGCATCAGGCCGGTTAAAGTAAATAGTTTATTCATCGTTTATGTTCTGTTAAAATGGAATTCTTTCTAAAGCCATTTTTAAAGCCAGGCTAAATACGGCTGCTGATACAAATAACACCCAACTCGGGCGCTTAATTTTACTGTAATTAAACAGCATAAAGGTAAGGCCTAAGATAATAATTACCATGAAAATCTGCCCGGCTTCCAAGCCAACATTAAATCCAAAAAGGCCCCAGCCAATGTTTTGGTCTTTTGCCAGCATAATCCGTATCGAATTTGCAAAGCCCATACCGTGTATCAAACCAAAAATTAATGCCAGATAGTAATTTATCTTTATAGATTGTAATGAAAAATCCCTTCTAAATAAATTACTTACCGCAGTAAATACAATTGTACACGGAATCAAAAACTCAACCCATTTGCTTTCAAAGCGGATTACATCCGTTACACTTAAAAATAAAGTTAACGAATGCCCGATTGTGAAGGCGGTTACCAAAATTAAAACCTGTTTAATATTTTTATAACTATAAATTGCAACAAGTGCTAAAATAAATAACTGATGATCCAAGGCATCGGCACTTATAATATGTTCCCACCCCAATTTGAAGTAAAAGATGAAATCTTGTAACGGCATTTATAATAAATTAGCTTTGTGAGCGAAGCTTTAGTACTTTTGAAGCCTTAAAATTAGAGTTTTAATTATAAAAACGATAAAATCATTAAAATGCATTTCTTAAATACCAAATTTGTTACTTTATTATTGGTTTTTGCGCTGGGTGGCATGTATAAAGAAAGCAAACATCCGCTACATGTAAGCACAACGGAAGTGAACATAAATGCGAAGGACAAAACGCTTGAAGTTAGTACAAGGATATTTAGCGATGATTTTGAGGCGATCCTAGTGAAACTCTACAAGCAAAAAACCGACTTGAGTAATCCTAACCTAAAAGCTCAAATGGACGCTTTGGTGAAAAAATATTTGTTGTCGCATTTACAGATTAAGGCAAACGGAAAGGTTGTTGCATTGAATTATATTGGTTTTGAAATAGACCATGAGGCGACAAACATCTATTTGGAAGCTGAAAAAGTTACACCGCCAAAAGCGGTTGAAGTAAATAGCACAGTACTATACGATATGTTTGACGACCAGATGAGTATAATTCATGTTGTAAAAGGTGCCAATAGAAAAAGTAGCAAAGTGCTGTATCCGGATAGGAGTTTCACCGCAAACTTTTAAATGTAATTTTTGTATTAACTAATTAAAAAGCAGCTTATTTCCTTTAATTTTAGCATACCCAAAGGTGTTATTTACATTTTCAAGCGGCAGTAACCGGCAGGAGAATGATTTTATTTTACTTTGGTTTGTACATCCCATCTGGTAAGTAATTATGCATATAATTGTCTATTCCCAACTTTTAACGCCAAGGATAAAGTACATTTTTAACTTTATTTTCAATGCTGTTTTAAAAGTTGAAACAGAATTTACCGGAAATAAAGAACATTTTCTGCAAAGCGGACACGTGAAAATAAGTTATGGCGACAAGCCTCTTGGTGATGAACTTTTTTTCAAGCATGTAGGTCTACTGTTATCGAACAAAGTTGAGATAATTAAGCTAAAAACGATTCCGTTTGGAGATTACCAGGTTCCTTTCCCCGTTGAAGATGCCGCATTGCCTTTTGATGTTTTCGCAGCATCTTTTTTTATTTTAAGCAGATACGAGGAGTATGTTCACCACTTTAACTCGGACCAGGATTTTACGGCAAAAGACAGCTTGCAGCATAAGTGGAAGCTTTTGCCGAGGCCAATAATTGATGAATGGGCCCTGTTGTTGAAGAATATGGTGAAGAAGAAATATCCTTCTTTTAAATTTCCAGAGAAAAAATTTCAACATTACCCGACCATAAACTTTACCCTAAAGCCAGATGTGCCAACAGGTTTTTTGCCAAAAACAAAGTTTATGTTTAGGACGCTGTTTGATAAAAAACAGAAGTTTTTGAGCACTGTCTTCGATGAAGTGACGGGCTTAGGTGTTAATCCGCAGCAAATAATCCACGACTTAACTTTTGACACCCTAAAAGGAAAAGCTATTTATTTTATCAGCTTTCCTGAGGATGAAAAAAACAGGCTAACTTTTAACAACAGCGCTACATTTTTAAGCGATAAACAACTCGGTTTACTCCAACCCTGTTCAACAGATAAGGAAAAATCTGCCGCCTTGAAGAGTGGTTTATTACACCTCGCTAAAATGCAGTCGAATAACATCAATTATAAAAGCCAGCAATTAGATCTGCTAAAACTTCCGGCCTGTTACCTAAGCCTGCTTTCATCGGGCATTAGTGCAGATTATTCTATGGGCTATCCAGACAAAACTGGCTTCAGAGCGGGAACATGTACTTCTTTCAACTGGTATGACTTACAACTTGAGAAAGTAACGCCAATTCAAGTAAATTCATATGCAATTTCCGACGCAGCAATTCATTATCAGTCTGTTGCCGACGCAATAAACACGATAAAAGACCTTATTGACGCTGTAAAACTTGTAGATGGACAATTTTATAGCAGCTGGCAACTGAAAAATCTATCAGAAAATGTTAAATTTAAAAAATGGAAGGCTCTTTTTAACGAAATGCTAAAATATGCCGGCTAAATGAATGTTATGACCTTCGACCTAAGCAAAACAAAATCCATCGCAAACACCTTCATTGCGGAGTTGCGTGATGAAAACATTCAAAAAGATTCGATGCGTTTCCGCAAAAACCTGGAACGATTGGGGGAATTTTTTGCTTATGAGATTAGCAAAACACTAAAATTCACTTCAAAAGAAGTGGTTACTCCACTGGGAACTTCGCAATGCGAGTTTTTGGAAACACAACCCGTTTTGGCAACCATTTTACGTGCCGGCCTGCCGCTGCAGCAAGGCCTGCTTAATATTTTCGACAAGGCCGAGTGTTGTTTTATTTCTGCCTACCGTAAAGTTAAAAAAAACGGAGATTTCATTATTCAGATGGATTACATTTCCACGCCCGATTTAGATGGCCGGATTTTAATTATGGCCGACCCAATGCTGGCTACAGGTCAAAGTATGGTGATGTGCTGTAAAGAACTTATTAACAGGTATAAAATTGCGGAGCTGCATATCGTAGCTGCAATTGCAAGCACCGAAGGTGTTGCACATGTAAAAGCCAATTTGCCAAAGGCAAAACTTTGGTTCGGTGCCATTGATGAAGAAATGACCAGCAAATCTTACATTGTTCCTGGTTTAGGCGATGCCGGTGATTTGGCCTACGGAGAAAAGGTTTAGTTATGATTTGCTGATTTTAGAGGAACTCAGAGCCTGAGCATTTCTAACAGTTTTACAATTTATCAATCGAGCGATTTAACGCAACAGCATTCAGCGCTTTGGAGACAATAAATTTTACATTTTAACCCACGCCAACCAATTGCAATACTTCAACAAAAAACACATTTTCTTCGATTTAGACCACACTATTTGGGATTTTGACCGCAATGCAGAAGAGACACTAAACGAGCTTTATGACACTTATAAATTGGGCGAACTTGGACTAAAATCGTGTGCTGATTTTATTGCGACCTATACCGAAAATAACCACCAGCTTTGGGCTGATTATCATTTGGGAAAAATAACCAAGGATTTTTTAAGGGCAGAAAGATTCAGCAAAACTTTTATTCAGCTAGGAATTCATCCCGATGCAGTGCCAAATCAATTTGAAAATGATTATGTGAGCATTTCGCCTACCAAAACAAATTTGTTTACCGGTGCCGAAAATGTACTTGCCTATTTGCAGGAGAAATACACTTTACACATCATATCCAATGGCTTTAAAGAAACTACGCTAACAAAAATGAATTTGTCTGGCTTAAACCCATATTTCGAAAATGTTATTATTTCTGAAGATGTTGGCGTTAACAAGCCTAACCCTATGATTTTTGAATATGCACTTGAAAAAGCGAATGCCAACAAAGAAGAGAGTATTATGATTGGCGACAGTTTGGAAGCAGATGTTTACGGCGCATTAAATTTCGGTATGGAAGCTATCTTTTTCAATCCAACCCAGAAAGAGAAACCAAAAGATGTAGACAAAGAAATTATTCAACTCGGAGAATTGTTGACTTTACTGTAAACCGCCTAACCATTTACCCATGAATACAAGCAAAGTTAAGATTTCGCTCCACCTCATCATCGATGCTTACAAAGCAAAGCTTTCTTCTTATTCGGATGAGCGCTTTGAAACAACTCCGCCTATTGGGGGCTGGAGCTTTAGCGAGGTTTATGCTCACATATTCGATTCGAGCCTGCTTTCTTTAATTGCCCTCGAACACAGCGCCACAGGTAAAGGCGAAAACCGACCAACACATTTCGTTGTAAAACTGATTTTACTTTTAGGTTCTCTGCCGCCTGCGAAGAAATATAAGGTGCCGAAAAGACTGGCGGACCGGGTTAAAAAAATCAGTAAAACGGAGGCGCTGGATTTTATCCTGGAATTTGAAAAAGCCTTAGAAAATACTTTCCCCACCATATCAAATGCAAGCAAATACTCCAAAACAAAACATCCAAGAATGGGCTATTTGAATGCGCAGCAATGGCTACGTTTTATAGAAATCCATCTTAAACACCACTTAAAGCAATTGGTTAGGATAGAAAAAAGCTTTGAAACGCAAAAATAAGCTTTGCTTAATCTTCTATTTTAGAATGATGTTTGGTATCCTTCATTGTGGTGTATAAGATTAGTGAAATTAATATGCAGCCCGTTACATACCAATAGAAATAGTTCTCGTGGCCAATATTTTTAAACCATAATGCAAAATATTCTGCCGTTCCGCCAAAAATGGCGACTGTTAACGCATAGGGCAAACCTACCCCTAAAGCCCTTATTTCTGCAGGAAAAAGTTCTGCTTTTACCACCGCATTAATGCTCGTGTAACCACTTACAATAATCAGGGCGGCAATCATCAATAGAAAAATAAATGTTGTATTGCTTGCATTGGATAAGCCTGTTAAAATTGGAACTGTACATAGCGTGCCTAAAATTCCGAATCCGATTAGTAATGGTTTCCGCCCGATTTTATCAGATAAAAGCCCAAATAAGGGTTGCATAATCGCAAATACAAGAAGTGAAACAAACGATAATGTTGTTGATGTTTCTTTGCTTAAGTGTACGGTATTTACAAGAAACTTTTGCATGTAGGTACTGAAAGTATAAAAGGCAATGGTGCCGCCCAGGGTTAAACCTACAACAGTAAAAATCTCTTTTGGATATTTCATCAGCACTGCGATACCGCCTTTTTTTTCTTCTTTATTTTTGATTTTAAATGCTGCAGTTTCGTCGATATGTCTTCGTAAGTAAAGGGCAATAAACGAAAGAATGGCCCCGATAAAAAAGGGAATTCGCCAGCCCCAATCATGGAGTTCGGCTGGTGTTAAAAGCCAGTTTTGTAAAACCAGTTGAATACCAAGGGCTAATAATTGTCCGCCGATTAAGGTAACATATTGAAAACTCGAATAAAATCCACGATGTTTTTTAGCTGCCATTTCGCTCAGGTAAGTTGCTGAAGTTCCGTATTCACCACCTGTGCTTAGCCCCTGGATTAACCTCGCAAATACAAGCAGAAGTGGCGCTGCAACACCAATTTGTTTGTACCCTGGCGTTAAACCGATAATTAACGAGCCAATGGCCATGATTAAAACAGAAAGGGTCATGGATTTTTTACGGCCCATTCTATCAGCAATGCTGCCGAAAAGCCAGCCACCAATAGGGCGCATTAAAAAACCAACAGCGAATATACCGGCCGTATTTAAAAGCTGAGCCGTTGGATTGCTGTTCGGAAAAAATGCCGGCGAAAAATACAAAGCAAAGGCAGAATAAGTGTACCAATCATACCATTCGACCAAATTCCCTACCGAACCGCCAAAAATAGATTTTAACCGGTACTTAACTTCGCCTACTTCTCCCAATTCGTTTAATGCCTGACTCATAACGTAAAAATAACTTCATTTTAAAAAGAGATGTTAAACACAAGTCGCCATCTTTTGTTTATTATATCGTAATATAGCCTCAGAATAATTTACTTGCAAGAACGTATTTAAAAAATCACTAAGTCGTTGGTTTAAAATCAAATCTTTACAACATGAAAGATAACTTCTCTACACAGGCAGCCGAATATGCAATTTACCGCCCAACCTACCCAAAAGAGCTTTATGATTACCTCTTCGGCCTGGTTAATAACAGAGATTCCGCTTGGGATTGCGCAACTGGTAACGGACAAGTTGCCAGCGTTTTAGCGCAGCATTTTAAGGCGGTTTACGCTACTGACATTAGCGAAAAACAATTGAACGAGGCACGAAAATTACCGAACATTGTCTACCGGGTAGAATCATCGGATAAGGCCGATGTGACCGACAACAGTTTCGATTTAATAACCGTTGCACAGGCCATACACTGGTTTAATTTTGAGGCTTTTTATGCCGAGGTGAAACGAACGCTTAAGCCCCATGGAGTTTTGGCCGTTATTGGTTACGGTTTAATGTTTATCGATAAAAAGGTAGACAGGGCAATTCATAAATTGTATGAAGACATTCTTGGAAAATACTGGGATAGTGAACGCAGGTATATAGAAGAAGGTTATAAAACGATTCCGTTTCCATTTGAAGAAATCGTTGCGCCACATTTTCAGATAAAAACTTCGTGGAATTTTAATCAGATGATAGGTTATCTGAATACCTGGTCAGCCTTGCAACATTACAAGAAAGCAAATGAGCGAAATCCACTCGAATACATGTTTACCGAACTAAAAGAGGCCTGGGGTAGCGACGCAACCAAAGATGTACATTTCCCAATTTTATTAAGGGTTGGCAGATAATGTTTATCATTAAAAAACCAGGGCCAGGCAAAGCTGGCTTGGTTTTCTTCACTTTTATGTGCTTCGCTTTTGCGGGCGAATGCCTTAGTGATTGTGCTTAACCTTTCATTTTAGCAAATCCATAATACCCAAAACAGTCAGTTTATTCTGCTCGCCACTTTGCATATCTTTCAATGTTAACTCGCCGCTGGCAATTTCATCGCCACCGATTAAAATAACATAAGGGATATTTTTTGCATCTGCATAAGCCATTTGTTTTTTCAGCTTCGCTGATGATGGATAAAGTTCGGCAGGTATGCCAGCATTCCTGAATTGTTGTAAAATTGGCAAAGCATATTTTTCTGCCTCAGTATCGAAATTGCTGATTAAAACTTTTGTACCAACTTCTGCTGATGCCGGGAAAAGATCGAGTTCTTCAAGCACGTCATAAATTCTGTCGGCACCAAAAGAAACGCCAACACCTGTTAAATCTTTTAAGCCAAACATGCCTGTTAAATCATCATAACGGCCACCACCACCAATGCTGCCCATGGCAACTTCATTGGTTTTAACCTCGAAAATACAACCGGTGTAATAATTTAACCCACGAGCCAGGGTAATGTCTAAATCAATTTTTGCTGTTAGTGGCAGCGCATAAGAAATTAAACTTTCTACATAGTCGAAAACCTGTTCAATTTCGGCAATGCCTTTCAAACCTGTTTCAGATTCTGCCAGAACCTCTTTTAAACTGATTATTTTCTCTTCGTTAGTTCCTTGCAGCAAAATCACCGGGCGGAGTTTGTCTAAATCATCTTCAGTAAAACCACGTTCTAACAGCTCTTTGCTGACGCCATCCAAGCCAATTTTATCTAACTTATCTATGGCAACCGTCATGTCGATGATTAGATCGGGTTTACCTATAATTTCAGCAATGCCTGATAGAATTTTTCTATTATTAATTTTTATCGTGAAGTCTTTCAAACCTAATTTGGCTAAAGCTTCGTTGTAAATCAGTATAAATTCGGCTTCGTTTAATAAACTTTCTGAACCAACAACATCAACATCGCACTGATAAAATTCCCTGTACCTACCTTTTTGCGGCCTGTCGGCCCGCCAAACTGGCTGCACCTGGAAACGTTTAAAAGGTAGCGTGATTTCATGCTGATGCATCACCACGTAACGGGCAAATGGCACAGTCAAATCATAACGAAGTGCTTTTTCTGAAATTAGAGGGATTAGCTTATTGCTATTCTCTTCTTCGGAGAAGTCGAATGATTTCTTCTTTGCATCTTTTAAATACTCCCCGCTGTTCAGAATTTTAAAAATCAGTTTATCCCCTTCATCGCCATATTTTCCGGTAAGGGTAGAAAGGTTTTCGAAGCTTGGTGTTTGAATCTCTGCATAGCCATATTTTTTAAAAACCGATTTGATGGTATCGTAAATAAAATTACGCTTAACCATTTCTACAGGTGAAAAATCGCGTGTTCCTTTTGCTAAAGAAGGTTTAATAACTGACATAGCCGCAAAAGTACAAAAAGGTTTAATAACCATAGAGATGTTTTACAGCAAGATTGGAAAGGTTCTGAGAAATGAGGATGCATTTTATTATCATAACGACAACGAAGAATTTTGCAAGCGATAAAGCACTCCCCTCAATTGGATGGCCAATAAGAGTTTGTTGCCGAACGGCAATAAATTTAATTCGTATCCTTGCCCTTTCTATCAACCAATGTTATAAAAACAATAAATGTCATTTTGTAATCCTGCTCTTGCTTTCAAACCACCTTGCCGAACGGCGATGAACTTTGATAATCCACCATTCAACCCCAAAAACTGTACAGCAACTTTCCAAAATAAAACATAAGATACCTAATCACCCTTCAAATCCTACCTTCATAAATATCGAATATAATACCTTGCTTTCTAGGCAAAAAACTTAAATTTGCGCCAACAAAAATCAAAAATATAATGAGTTTCAGAATAGAACACGATACCATGGGCGAGGTGCAGGTGCCTGCCGATAAATACTGGGGTGCACAAACCGAACGCTCACGCAATAACTTTAAAATTGGCCCTGAAGGATCGATGCCCAAAGAAATTATCCATGCTTTTGGTTACCTTAAAAAAGCAGCTGCATTGGCAAATACCGAACTTGGTGTACTTTCTGCAGATAAAGCCGATTTAATTGCTAAGGCTTGCGATGAAATTATCGCTGGCGATTTAGACGATCAGTTTCCACTGGTAATTTGGCAGACTGGTTCTGGAACTCAAAGCAACATGAATGGAAACGAAGTAATTGCAAACCGTGCCCATGTAATAAATGGTGGCGCATTAGCTGATGATAAAAAAGTACTTCATCCAAACGATGATGTGAACAAATCGCAATCATCGAATGATACCTACCCCACTGCAATGCATATTGCTGCCTATAAGTTAACAGTTGAAAATACGATTCCGGGTTTAGAAAAACTGCGCAACACTTTGGCGAAAAAGGTTGCAGAATTTGCTTCAATTGTTAAAACCGGTCGCACACATTTTATGGATGCAACACCGCTTACCTTAGGACAAGAGTTTTCAGGGTACGTGCAGCAAATCGATAACAGCATCAGGGCAATTAAAAACGCATTGGTTATGGTTGCTGAGCTTGCTTTAGGCGGAACCGCTGTGGGTACCGGACTAAATACACCCAAGGGTTACGATGTTTTAGTAGCTCAAAAAATTGCCGAATTAACCGGTTTACCATTCGTTACGGCTTCAAACAAATTTGAAGCATTGGCGGCGCACGATGCAATGGTAGAACTTTCCGGCGCACTAAAACGTACCGCTGTTGCTTTAATGAAGATTGCAAACGATGTTCGTATGCTTAGCTCTGGTCCGCGTTGTGGCATTGGCGAAATTGTCATTCCAGACAATGAACCGGGTTCATCAATTATGCCCGGGAAAGTTAATCCAACCCAACCGGAAGCTTTAACTATGGTTTGCGCTCAGGTAATTGGTAACGATGTTGCTGTTTCGGTTGGAGGGATGTCCGGTCATTTCGAGCTTAACGTTTTCAAACCGCTAATTGCAGCTAATGTATTGCAATCGGCTCGCTTAATTGGCGATGCCTGTGTTTCTTTCACTGATAAATGTGCGGAAGGCATCACAGCCAACCTACCTGAAATTGAAAAACATTTACAAAATTCGTTGATGCTGGTTACCGCCTTGAATCCTCATGTTGGTTACGAAAATGCAGCCAAGATTGCAAAGAAAGCACATAAAGAAAATAAAACCTTAAAAGCAGCAGCTGTTGAACTGGGTTTATTAACAAACGAACAATTCGATGAATGGGTTCGTCCGGAAGATATGGTTGGCAGCTTAAAATAATCAGCACCTCCTGGCCGCACTCTAAGCGAGAAATTTCTTTCTGTAGTTGTATTCAGGCGTTAGAAAGAGATGGTTTTTAAAGAGTAGGAGTTTTTGAAAAGCAGGGCAATTCGTTCTTCGGATTCGAAAGCCCCGCTTTTTGCTTCAAGTTTTTCAAACCTGCAGGTCTTTAAGACCATGCAGGTTTATCAAACGCTTTCCGCATCAATCGGGTTTATTTAACTCAAAACATTGCTTAAAAAATAATCGCCTTGCGAAAAATGCCACAATCAAAAAGCAAACATTTCAGTTTAAAAACAATAAAAACTTCTATAGGGTTAAGGCATTTGTACATTATACTTTTTACCTTTTCCATTCTCCAGCTTTCTTGTTCTCCCCGCCCTAATATCCAGGGTAAAGGCGAAGAATTTATGCAGGGTATTTGGAATGAAGATTCTGTTGCTTTCAGCAACAAACTGAGTAACTACACTCAGCACCATTTTAAAATAACCTGCGATTCTATCTACATCGACCTGGTTACGCGGAGCAAATTGAATTTATACGAAGATTCTTGCTATAACAATGGCATTTGGAAAGAGTATGCTAAAGGTGTTTATGCCGTAAAAGGCGATACGCTGTTTGTTGGGGCTACATTTACGCATGCCAATTACAAACAAAAAATCTCTGGTTGTTACCGCATTGGCCGCTACGATAAAAACTTCCTTATTAAGAAAAAATCTGCTGATACATTGGTTTTAGAAAGCTTAAGCGACCAACGGGAAATCAAATTATCACTAAAAGAAAAAGTTACCTGCGTACAAAAAGAATTATAAAAATGATTTCAGAATTGATTAAAAAGAAACTGGCAACAGCGGCGCTGATTTGCTCAATGGCATATTTACCAATTCATGCAAATGCCTGGGGCATGATTGGGCACCGGGTTGTAGGTGAAATTGCAGATAGTTACATTAACGCAAAAACGCGTAAAGCTATTCAGGCAATTCTGGGACCGGAAAGTATTGCCATGTCTGCCAATTGGGGCGATTTTATTAAATCAGACTCAACTTACAATTACATGTACAACTGGCATTTCGTAAACCTTCCGGGTGGCTTAGATAAGCAGGGTGTTTACAATATTCTGGAAGCGGAAAAGTCGCCAAGTTTGTATACTAAAATTCCGGAGTTAATTGCAGTTTTGAAAAAAGCAAGCAGCACTGCAGATGAGAAAAAACTGGCTTTGAGAATGCTTATTCATATTGCCGGCGATTTATGTCAGCCAATGCATGTGGCACACAAAGAAGACCTCGGCGGAAATCGTGTTTCAGTGTTATGGTTCAACGAGAAATCGAATTTGCACCGCGTTTGGGACGAACAGCTCATCGAATACCAACAATTGAGTTACACCGAATATGCCAAAGCAATTAATCATCCATCCGCGGTTCAACTTTACAACTGGAGAAATACAAGTTTAAAAGATTGCATTTATGAATCGTATCTGGTTTGTGGCAAAATATATGAAAACACAAAACCCGATTCGAAGCTAAGTTATCGCTATAATTTTGACTGGGCCGAAACATTGAACCAGCAATTACTGAAAGGTGGTATTCGGCTTGCTAAAATGTTAAACGACATCTACGCTTAAAAGTTTAAGAAAGTTAAACGCCACAAAATTGAGGCGTTTTTTTGTGTAGCATTTTCTTGGGTCCTTACGTTTAAGGTTCAAACCGACTGGAAAGAAAAGCTAAGCCTTATTTCTTCGTTATAATAACCTTAACGTGTAAAAAGAAAGCCCTAAATAATGGGTAAATTGGCCAAACTGATTTTAAATCAACTATGAGAAAAATAATTATAGTACTTTTTATTTGTGTTGCAGCGGCCTGCAAAAAAGATACTGACAAGACGCTTACCGCAAAAACGTGGGTTATCGAATCGGCAACGGTAAGCCCCGCCATGACCCTCGGTGCTAAAACAACAACAAATTATATTGAGTTGATGGGGCCAAATAGTTGCGTTGCCAATATGATGATAAACTTTTCGACAGACGGCACCTATTCAATGAGCTCGAACGGGGCGCTTTGTGACATGTATGTATCAACCGATATAAAAACCTGGAAAAGAGATGGCGAAAAAGTTATTTTATCGGCTAACGGAACTTCTCCGATGCTGCTGAAAGGCAATAAGCTAACCCAAACCACGAGTAATGCGCCTGGCGGCGTAATTTATACTATCGTTTACGTTTATAAGGCTCAATCCAAATAATTTGAAAGTACTCATGGTTTGCCTTGGCAACATCTGTCGTTCGCCTCTGGCAGAAGGCATAATGCGTCATTTATCCGAAGAAAAAAATCTGAACTGGGAAATTGCCTCAGCCGGAACCGGAAACTGGCACGTTGGAAAGGCACCAGATCATCGTAGTATTTTTGCTGCCAAAAAGCTGGGATATGACATTAGCAAACAGAAAGCCCGGCAATTTAATCAGAACATGTTCGAAATCTATGATTTGATTCTTGTTATGGACCGAAACAACCTAAGCGATGTTCAAAGCCTTGCAAGAAATACCGCTGAGCAAGAAAAGGTGAAACTATTTCTTGATAACGATGAAGTTACAGACCCATACTGGGATAATAGCCTCTTTGAGCCAGTTTGCAGGCAGGTAGAAGAAAGATGTAGAGAAATTATCAAACAACTTTCTTAATTTAGTGGAAACATCGCTAACCAAAAATTATGAAAAGATTATTTTCCATTTGCCTCCTTCTCGCCGCTCTTATTTTATTTCAAAGCCATACCTCGAAAAAGACGCCAAAGGTTTTGGTTTTTTCAAAAACAAAAGGTTTCAGGCACGCATCCATCGAGAAAGGAAAAATAGCAATAATGAAGCTTGGCGCAGCGCATAATTTCACGGTAGATACCACTGAAAACGCGTCGCTATTTACAGAAGCAAACCTTAAAAATTATGCTGCCGTTATTTTTCTGAGCACAACCGGCGATGTGTTGGATGATGCGCAGCAATCTGCATTCGAAAGGTATATCCAGGCTGGGGGCGGTTATGTAGGCGTGCATGCAGCAACCGATACTGAATATGGCTGGCCCTGGTACGGAAAATTGGCTGGTGCTTACTTTACAAGTCACCCGCAACAACAAAATGCTCGTTTTGTAATTAAAGATAGGAAGCATCCATCTACAAAATTCATGACTGATTCCGTTTGGATGCACAGAGATGAATTATATAATTTCAAAGATATCAATGCTGACATTAAAGTTTTGGTTACCATTGATGAATCGTCTTACAAAGGCGGCACAAATGGAAATTTCCATCCATTTAGCTGGTACCATAGCTATGATGGAGGAAGGGCTTTCTATACATCAATGGGTCATACAGATGAATCTTGGGTAGATGATATGTTTTTGAAACATCTGTATGGCGGAATTGAGTATGCCATCGGTAACCAGAAAAAGCTAGATTACACAAAGGCACATTCAAAATTACTGTGATAAACTTCTAAGCCAAAAGAATTAGCTAAACTCACACTGTTTCTAATAAGATACTAATAGAACAATTGCGAAAGCACATTCGAAGCAGATGGCGCTGCTGGTTTTAGTGACGTAAATTTGGCCAATTGGGCCACAGTCAAAACCGTAGCCAACTTAGACCGTAAACCAGAAGCAAGATTTTTTACTTTATTTGCAGCCGCAGCTGGCTCCGTTTTCCTTGCAGCCAACGCCGTTGCCTTTTGAACTAAAAAGTCTTTTATCATTGAGGTAACGGTGGGCTGTTGAGCAGCGCTCAAGTTTAAAGACGGTGTTAATTTTCCCATGATGCCTGATGTTAAACTGCCAACATCTAAGCCTGCTGATGAGGCGACAGCACTTGCTTTACTTAAAATACCTTGTGCGTTCGAGCTGAGATTTATACCCAAAACAAGAGCCGCTAAAATTAATAATTTCTTCATTTTCAAATAATTTTAGCTAAGGTAATATTTTTACTCCTTTTAAGAATATTAAGTGAGTTTAATTTCTTTCTTGTTCATTAAATAAATGTAGTTAAGCATACAGAACGATGCAACTGCACCGAAGGTGTGCCATAGAAAATGAGTGCCGATAGTTAGAATTTCCCATTTATCAGCGATGCGAAAAGTAAGTGCAAATATGAACGACAGCAGGGCGAAACCGACCCATTTACCATTTTTCCATTCGGTTTTTAGCAGGTAACCGAATACAGGAAACAGTACCAAAGCTGCCATAAAAGCATAATTTATGTTTATGAAAATTTGAAAATCTCCACCCTTAAATTGCTTCCGAAGAAAAAATTGAAAAAAGGAGTAGATTAAAACAATCAGGGCGGCAAAATACCATTTGGTAATCTTTCCTAAAAAATAAGTTCCGGCTGCAAGGCACAGCAACATAATCGGCATCCAGTCCATCATAATAAAGATTGGCCAGCGCCTAAAGGTATGGTAGGTGGTTCCACCGATGCCGCCGATGTAAAGCAAAACCAGCGCACCGCTTAAAAACGTGTGTTGTTTAAAATTGCCCCAAAGCTTAAAAGTCCAGTAAACTGCAATTGCCAGAAAAAAACAGCTTGTAATTGCATTCAATGGCTCAGGAAATAATTGGCTTAGGTTTGTTTCGGTGTAAACTGTACCACCATCGGGCGGATTCTGATTAAAAGCGCTCATGATTTATAACATTTAGTGACCATACTATTCTGCTTTTGTCAATGGCAAATTGGCTATTTTGCTTTAGTAAACCAGAAATGCATCGTAAAAAAGTTGCGACTTACGCGTAACAAAAAGCTAACATCACAACTTTGTTAGCCGGTAAAACCTGAATATAGCTATTAAGAATAAAGTTTTGATAAAAATGACAAACCTTTCCCTTTGCATCCTGTTGGAATAGTAACATCAAATCTTAAAAAAACATGAAAACAACATCAGCAACTGCAGAGGTTTTAAACGACCTTATTCAAATTAACAACGACCGTATAGAAGGTTATGAAAAAGCACGTCAGGAATTAAAAGATGGCGATGCCGACTTAAAATCTTTATTTTTAAATATGATTGAGGAGAGCCAAAAATACAAAATGGCGCTTGCTACAGAGGTTTCTGCTTTTGGAGAAGATATCGAAACCGGAACAACAACTTCTGGCAAAATCTACAGAGGATGGATGGACGTAAAAGCTTTATTTACGGGTCATGATCGTCAGACTGTTTTAAATAATTGTGAGTTTGGCGAAGACGCTGCTCAAAACGCATATAAAATGGCTTTGGAAGAAGAAGATTTACCTTCAAACATCAGAGCTTTGATTTCAGATCAGAAAGCTGCTTTAAGACAGTCGCACGATGAAATTAAAAGATTACGCGATTCGCAGGCATAAACCTTTGCCTTAATCAAATATAAAGCCCTTTCCGATAATATCGAAAAGGGCTTTTTTGGTTATAATAACTTTAGTTAAGCTTCCAGTTCCTTATCCAAATGCTCGGTAACTCTCTGAATGGTGTTATCTATCGTATTACTCAAAATTGTTAAGTAAGATCCTTTCTTGGCATTGTTAATAGCCTCTTGCAAGCACTCGGTACTTTTGTTATTAATTATAATTTCCTTATTGGGATCAACTTCATGAATGCCCTTTATAAGTAAATCAATTAACCCTTCCTGAGTACGGCCACGTAAATATTTCTCCTGGCAGATGTAAATTTTATCAAACATTTGCGCTGCAATGCGTGCGGTTTCAATAATATCTTCATCCCGCCTATCACCGGTACCTGAAATAATGCCTACATGTTCGGTTGATTCTACACTTTGCAGATAAGCTTTAACGCCGTTAAAACCATCAGGATTGTGGGCAAAATCTACCAAAACTTTAAAGTCTTTAAACCTGAAAACATTCATCCTGCCTGGCGTGTGGGCTGCCGATGGAATAAAAGTTTCCAGTGATAAACGAATATCGTCAGTTTTATAGCCCCATAAGTAGGCAGCAAGTGTTGCCGCCAAAACATTCTGAATCATAAAATTAACAGAGCCACCAAAAGTTAATGGAATGTGAGTGGCTTTATCAACGCGTAGCTTCCAATCGCCGGTTTTTATGGTGATGTAGCCGTTTTCATAAATTGCTGCCACACCGCCTTTACGGCAATGCTCTTTAATAACCGGATTGTTCTCATCCATACTAAAATAGGCAACGTTACACCGGGCATCTCTTGCAATTTTCACACAGTAACCATTGTCGGCATTTAGAACTGCCCAGCCTTTGCGGCGAACGGCACCGATTACGACAGCCTTAACCCTGGTTAAATCATCGAGGTTATGGATGTCTGCAATGCCCAAATGGTCTTCCTGAATGTTGGTTACCACACCAATATCGCATTGATTAAAGCCCAGGCCGGCTCTTAAAATACCCCCTCTGGCGGTTTCCAAAACTGCAAACTCTACAGTGGGGTCTTTCAAAATAAACTCTGCACTTACTGGTCCGGTGGTATCGCCCTTCATCAACATCGTATTGTGTACATACACGCCATCGGAAGTGGTATAGCCGACTCTTTTGCCATTACTGCGAATAATATGTGCAATCAAACGGGTTGTTGTGGTTTTTCCATTGGTACCAGTTACGGCAATGATTGGAATTTGCGATAGTTTACCTTGAGGATAAAGCATATCTATAACAGAGGCTGCAACGTTTCTTGGCAAGCCCTCGCTAGGCGCAAGGTGCATTCTAAAACCCGGAGCTGCATTAACTTCTAAAACAACACCACCATTTTCAGTTAGCGGTTGCGTCAGGTTTTGGGCCATAATATCAATGCCACAAATATCTAAACCGATTACGCGGGAAATGCGCTCGCAGATAAAGATATTTTGCGGGTGAACGATATCTGTAACATCAATTGATGTACCTCCCGTGCTTAGGTTCGCGGTCGATTTTAAGTAAACAACTTCACCTTTTTCCGGAATGGTTTCCAGGGTGTATTCCTTTTTTGCAAGCAAATCAAGTGTATCACGGTCGACAGCGATTTCTGTAAGCACGTTTTCGTGCCCATACCCGCGACGAGGATCTTCATTTTCCTTATCAATTAATTGTTGTATGGTGTGTATGCCATTACCCTTTATGTGCGCCGGATCGCGTTGCGCAGCCGCAACAACTTTATGGTCTATAACCAGTACTCGAAAATCGAATCCGGTAATAAATTTTTCTATAATAACTCTTCTGGAATATGTTTTGGCATACTCAAACGCAGCTCTGGCGGCTTCAAGTGTTTTAACATTAATGGTAGCGCCTTTGCCATGGTTTCCATCCAAAGGCTTAAAAACCAATGGAAAACCAACTTTTTTTACTGAGGCTTCCAAATCATCGGGGTTGGAAATGGTAACACCCGATGCCACCGGAATTGCGGCTTCGGTTAACAATCGTTTTGTTTCTTCTTTGTTGCTGGCAATATCTACGGCAATGCTGCTGGTTTTTTCTGTCATAGTTGCCCTAAAGCGAACCTGATTTTTACCATAACCTAATTGTACCAGAGAACTTTTGTTCAGTCGTATCCATGGAATACTCCTGCTTACCGCTTCCTGAACAATGGAGCCGGTGCTTGGACCTAGTGCTTCAAGTTCACGGATTTCTTTCATCCTGCGGATATCAGGTTCTAGGTCGTACTCAACATTATCAATTAAAGCCTGTGCAATTTTTACCGAAGCTTCTGCTGCATAAACGCCAACTTTTTCCTCCAGATAACTGAAAACAACATTGTAAATACCTTCGGTTTTGGTTTGGCGTGTTCTGCCAAAACCAGTTTCCATACCGGCAATGGTTTGAATTTCGAGCGCAATATGTTCGATAACATGCCCCATCCAGGTGCCTTCTTTAACGCGGGCAAAAAAACCGCCTTCAACGCCTTTCGAGCATCTGTGGCTAAACATGCTCGGCAATAATTTCTCTATACGTTCACTAAATCCTTCAATGGTGTTAGTTGGCCTTTGCTCTAATTCTTCCAAATCCAGTCGCATTTGTATTAGTTTCTTGCGACTTATAGACCAGATATTCGGCCCTCTTAATACTTGTATGTTTGATATCTTCATGTAATATTTTGTCGTTTTTTGTTAAACAAGCGTTAGCTACGGCCTATTTAATTCAATTTTTAAGGAGGTAATTGATGATTGTAAATTATGCATTTATTTTGAAAGTAGGTACAGCAATTAGCTAAATCAAATTTTGTGCACAATTGTTTTATTTTCAGCAGGAATGCAGCTGGTTTTCCTTGCGATTATTTCAACTTTTGTTAATAAAATGAATATTATTGACAAAAAAAGTCGTGTTTTTTATCTTATCCTGATATATTTGGGTTTTTTGATACTATAATAATACACAAAGAATGGTTCCGAAAGGTAAACTCATCATCATTGGTGGCGCGATAAATACTGGCAGTTTTGCAGAAACGCAATTTGGATTGCCAGAGAACATGAATTTTTTTGAACGTGGAATTTTAAAAAGAATTACAACAGAGTCAATTAAAGACACCGAATCACGCTTTGAAATTATTACAACAGCATCGTTAATGCCCGAGAAAGTTGGCGAAGAATATATTAAAGCCTACGCTCAGCTGGACGTTCATAATGTTGGTGTTTTAAATGTGACTAACCGCGAGGAAGCAAACGCAGAAGAAAACTGCGAACGCATAAAAGCAGCTGAAGTAATTATTTTTACCGGCGGAGATCAGTTGCGCCTTTCATCAATTTTCGGCGGAACGAAAATTCACCAGATTCTTTTAGAGAAATATAAAAATGAGGCGGTGGTTATTGCCGGAACTTCGGCCGGGGCAGCGGCGAGTTCTAAGAATATGATTTACCAGGGAAGCAGTAAAGACGCCTTACTTAAAGGAGAGGTGAAAATTACCGGCGGTTTAGGTTTTATAGATGATGTAATTGTGGATACCCATTTTGTACAACGTGGTCGGATTGGACGTTTGCTCTATGCCGCGGCCAGCAATCCTGGTATTTTAGGCATTGGCCTGGGCGAAGACACCGGTTTATTTGTTTCTGATGGTCATGTTATGGAAGCTATTGGTTCGGGCATGGTTATTTTAGTAGATGGCCGCCAAATGGCTGATACAAACCTGACCGATGTTGAAATGGGACAACCTGTTTCGATAAAAAATATGGTTGTACACGTTATGTGCGATGGCGACGTTTATGATCTAACGGACCATAGTTTGGTTATCCACCATCCGAAAGTGGTTCCGATAGGCTAATTCAGTTTTCAGTTAACAGCCATCATTTTTGAAAATGACATCTCGATAATTGATGCTAAATCTCGATACTAACAATGAAATTAATTATACACGGCGGTTTTTTTAGCGAATCTTCTACAAATCAGGAAACCAAAAAGGCGAAACAAGATGCACTGGGTCACATCGCAACTTTGGGTCACGAATACTTAAAAACGCACACCGCATTGGAAACGGTTGTTTACACAATTGCCTTACTTGAAGACAATGAATTGTTTAACGCCGGCATTGGCTCTCAAATCCAGAGCGACGGAAAAGTTCGTTTAAGTGCATCGTTAATGGATGGGAAAACCGAAAAATTTAGTGGCGTAATTAATATCGAGGATGTTAAAAATCCAATTGAAATTGCCCAAAGCCTCCTCGTTTATGACGATAAAGTGTTAAGTGGCGAAGGCGCACAAAAATTTGCCCGGGACAACGGTTTTACCTATTTCGACCCCATAACAGCTCAGCGAAAATCAGAATACGAAGCGAAAGTAAACCAACAAAATAACAAAGGTACTGTTGGCTGTGTTGCCTTGGATGGTGAGGGAAATTTAGCCGCGGGTACTTCAACTGGCGGTAAAGGTTTCGAAATTCCTTGTCGTGTAAGCGATTCTGCAACAGTTGCCGGAAACTATGCCAATCAATTTGCCGGTATTTCGTGCACTGGAGTTGGTGAAGACATTGTAAGTGGGGCGCTGGCGGCAAAAATTGTTACCCGTGTTACTGATGGTTTTCTTTTAAAAGATGCATGCGATAAATCTTTCAATGAACTTAAGGCTTTTGATGGTTTCGCTGGTGTAATCGGAATTACGTCGGCAGGCGAAATTTACCATTGCGATTTGCACCCTTACATGGTATGGGCGGCTTTTGATGTTAATTTACAGGTATTTAGCTAAAAATTGATTTAAAGTATTATTTTTGTTGCATGACTAAAATGGTTATCGCTTTTTTAAGCCTTTTTGCCTCCCTACAAATTCAAGCACAGAATATCGATAAGTCTGACCAGGAACCTGGAATAGGAGGAAGCGCCATAAATATTGCGGTTTCTAGATATGACCTCGCGGAAGGCACAAATTATTTTGAAGATGCAGAAGGTTTGGAAAAAAAAGGCGATTTTAATGAAGCCTTAACCCTTTTTGGCAAAGCTGCCTTTGAATTTAATGCGGTAAAAAACTTTGGTTTATATTGCCAGGCATTGATTAAAATGAGCAATATGCACTACCAGTTAGGCCGTTTTACAGATGCTGAACAGATATTGTTGAATGTTGTATTGAAGAATTACTCAAAGATGGGTAGTAGAGTTGGGCAAATGAATACCTACAACATTTTGGGCAAAGTTTACCTGGCTGATAATAAGTATACACAATCGATGTGGTTTTATACACAACAAGGCATCCTTGCGAAACAGCTTAGAAGTAGCAACGCTTATATAGAGTCGGTTTTAGGCCTTGCTCAGGTTAAAATCAGGAAGAAAGATTTTACTTTAGCCATTAAAGATTTAAATCAAGCTGAACTGCTCGCCAAATCTTTAAAGAGTAATCAATATAAAACACAGATTAAAGAATCACGCGAATTGATTGCAAACAAAGTCTCTCCTAAAAAATAGGTTTTTGTTGATTAACCGAGAGGTTTTGTGTTAAATAGCACGCATGAGTGTTGTTAAGTATGTTTTCGGGCACTCCTTATTCCATTCCAACAAAGACTTACGCTAAGTTTTCTGCCAGACAGGCATTTCAGAATCCTGAATTTGTAATTGTTAATTTTTGTTAAAATAATGAAGGCGTAATCGCCTGATTTTAAAACAAAAAGTGGCCTCCAACGTTATTTTAAGACAATTGCTAAATAAAAACCTTTTGGCTAAATTTGATACATTTAACAAGAGACGGTAATAATGCTGTCTCTTGTTTGTTTATTTGATAAAATGGTATCATATTGGCTATATAGAATATAGAAATGGATTTTAAATTATTTAAAGAGATGTTGAAGAGAATATTTTTTGTACTTTTTACTGCCGCGGTTATCGCCTGCCACGCGGCCCCGAAAACCCAACCAGTAGTAGAGGGTGTAACTAATGTGAAGCCAGACGAACAGCAACAGTTGGTTATTAAGGAAGTGGTAAATCTTATTGAAAGCTACAATTATAAAAAGCTTGAGATTAATGACTCCATCTCTTCGCTGATTTTGGATAAATACATAAAAGCACTGGATCAGGGCAAAAATTACTTTCTGGCATCTGATATTAAAGAGTTTGAAAAATACAGGTTTACGCTCGATGATGATTTCAAAAACGGAGATTTAAGTGGCCCATTCTTTATCTATAATGTTTACGCGAAGCGTTTAAATGAATATTTCAGTTATTCACTTGCGCAGATTAAAAACAAATACGACTTCAACCAGACAGATACTTATGTTTACGACCGAGAAAAAATGCCTTGGGCAACTTCTACAACGGCCTTAAACGATACCTGGAAAAAACGTATCAAATATGAACTCATTAATTTAAACCTGGCGGGCACTGCGCAGGCTAAAAACGTAGAAACTTTAACCAAGCGTTATCAGAATCTTCAATCGCAAACCTCTAAAACTAATAATCAGGATGTGTTCCAAATTTTGATGGATGCTTTTACAGAATCTATTGATCCGCACACAAATTATTTTAATCCGGTAAATGCAGTTGCTTTTAATGAAGATATGTCTCGCTCATTCGAAGGCATTGGCGCAAGGTTACAACTGGAAAATGAAGTGGTTAAAATTTCGGAAATCATTGCCGGCGGACCCGCCTTCAAGGATAAACAATTAAGTCCTGGCGATAGAATTATCGCGGTTGCCCAAGGTGATAACGGAGAATTTGAAGATGTTGTTGGCTGGAGATTAGATGCAACCGTTTCTAAAATTAAAGGCGCTAAGGGCACAAAAGTTCGCTTAAAAGTGATTCCTGTTGGTAAAGAAATGTCATCTAAACCTGTTATTATTTCACTTGTTAGAGATAAAGTGGTTTTAGAAGAAACATCAGCCAAGAAAAAAGTAAAAACCGTAACGCAGAATGGTAAGGAATATAAAATGGGTATCATTACCCTACCTGCCTTTTACGCCGATTTTAAAGCTGCAAATGCTGGTGATAAAAATTATAAAAGTACTACCCGCGATGTAAGAAAGCTTATTGATTCGTTAAAAACGTTCGACAAGGTTGATGCCATTGTAATGGATTTACGCGGCAATGGTGGTGGCTCGTTAGTTGAAGCCATTTCATTAACGGGTTTGTTCATCGATAAAGGCCCTGTTGTACAGGTTAAAGATTTACGTGGCAAGATTGAGGTTGATGAAGATGAAAATACAGGTGTGGCCTGGGATGGACCTTTTGGTGTAATGGTAGACAGGTTAAGCGCTTCTGCCTCTGAAATTTTTGCTGGTGCAATTCAGGATTATGGTCGCGGTATTATTATGGGAAGCCAGACTTATGGTAAAGGAACTGTTCAGTCTTCTATCGATTTAAACAAATTAGTTAACCCAAGTATGTTGCAAAGGGTGGCAGGTTTAATTACAAAGAATAAGACAACTGGAACAGCGCCATCATCTACTAATGCGGCAGATATTAACCTTGGCCAAATTAACCTTACGATGGCTAAATTTTACCGTGTAGCGGGCAGTAGTACGCAACACAAAGGTGTAACTCCGGATGTCGTATTTCCATCTCTATACCCAATGGATAAGATTGGTGAAGATACAGAGCCATCTGCATTACCTTGGGATGTAATTCCAAGCTCGAACTTTAAGGCCGTTGCAAATTTAACTGCGGTAAAACCGAGTTTAATCAAAAACAGCGAGCAACGTATTGCTAATTCATTGGATTTTAAATACCTTAAACAGGACATCGCTGAGCTTAAAAAACGTGATGCTGAGGTTTCAGTAACACTAAACGAAGCAAAATTAAAGGCAGAACGCGATGCTCAGGAGACCAAAACCCTGGCAAGAGTAAACGAATTGAGAACCGCCAGAGGTTTGCCACCGATAAAAAAGGGTGAAAAAAACACTAAGCAAGATTCGTTTGATTTTATCGAAGATGAGTCATTACATGTAATGGGCGATTTTATGCAACAATCTGGCAATTACGTTATGAACCTTGGGTTAATGCCTAAGAATAATTAAATTATAGTTTGTAAAAAAAACCCGCTAAAATTTAAATTTTAGCGGGTTTTTTTTTGCTTTGAAACTTGGCTTCTTTTAATCTTATTTTCCTTGCTGTCCAGGCTGATTTTGTCTGTTCAACTGCATGGCCATCATCTCCTTCATGGTTTTATTCATCCCCTCTGTGCTGCCATCCAAGAAAATAATGTTCCCTTCACCGTATTCAGCAAACTGCTTAATGGCTTCAGTCCACATGGTAAATAGAATAACCGAAGTATCAAGATTTGCCTGTTGCATTTCATGTGCGGCATTTGTCATACCCTTTGCAACTTCCTCTCTAAACAGCGCAATACCCTGTCCGCGTAGCTGAGCAGCTTCACGTTCAGCCATAGCTGCAATTTTAATTGCATTACCATCAGCTTCAGCACCTTTTGTTTTGGTAATCAGCAAAGCCTGACCTTCATTTTCTGCAGCCGCCTTTAAATTATTGGAAGCCACAACCCTGCTCATTGAGCGCATAATCTCTTCATCGAAGGTAATGTCGTTGAGCTGCAGATCTTGTAAATGATAGCCCCAACCATCTAAAACCTGGTCTATTTGCTCCTTCACATGCAAAACGATTTCATTACGCTGAGCCAGAACGTTAGCTTGTTTTTGTGTAGCCACATAGGCACGAATAGAACCTTCAATCGTTCTGATTAATGCCTGCATCAAATTGGTTGCATCAACAAATTTAAAGGCTACATTTTTAATGGTTTCTTCATCCTGATTTACAACAGAATACAAAAGCATAGCTTTAAAATAAACATTTGCCTGATCCTGCGTTACCGCCTGGAAAGACAACTCTACAGATCTGTTTTGAATGGAAATGCGGGAGTAAATCTGCTCAATGAGCGGAATTTTAAAGTTCAGGCCTGGTCTTAATTGCCTTTGATACTTACCGAAAACAGTTATAACGGCAATTGTACCCTGTTTAACTGTTACAAACGAGCTCAGCAGGATAATGATTCCGAAGAATATAAGAATGTAAATTGCGTATTGCATAATTAGATTTTTTTATGAAGTTATAAAAAATTCATACAAACTACATGATGGTTTTTGTAGCTTTATTTTTTCCTAACTAAATTATATTCAAATGAAAAAGAATTTATTTCTGCCTGCAGCTGCCTTGTTATTACTGGCAGCCTGCCAGAACGATAAAAATCATCAGGCTACTGAAGCAGACCAAAGAACTGTATTTTTTGATACCGCCGGAATGGACACTACCGTAAAGCCGGGCGATAACTTTTTTCTTTACGCCAACGGAAAATGGATGAAAAATGCTCAGATTCCTAAAACTGAAACCGGCTGGGGTTCATTCTACACGCTTTATAACGACAACCTGAAAAACTTAAAAAGCATATTAGAACACGCCGCAAAGAGTAGTGCCGCTGCCGGCACCGCCGAACAAAAAGTTGGAGATTTTTATGCAAGCGGAATGGATTCCCTAACCATCGAAAAATTAGGTACAGAGCCGGTTAAACCATTGCTATCAAAAATAGATGCTATAAAAAATGATAAAGATTTAATCAATTTTATTTCCGAGGGATTTAAAGAAGGCGAGGGAGATTTGTTGGGTTTTGGTATCGAACCGGATGATAAAATGAGTTCAAAAAATGCGCTTGTTTTCGTGCAGTCTGGTATTAATTTACCAGAGCGTAGTTACTATTTGGATCAAGATGATAAGGCAAAGAAAATCAGGACGGAATATGTAAAATACATCAATAAGATATTCACCTTATCGGGCGATTCGGCTAATGCAGCAAAATACGCCGATGACATTTTGAAACTTGAAACAGCGCTTGCAACTTCACATTCTACACCTGTTGAACTTCGTGACCCGCAGAAAAACTACAATAAATTTGCTGTGGCAGATTTCCAGAAACAGATGCCAAATATCGATTTCAAACTGGTTTTAAATAAACTTGGCGCTACTACCGATACGGTAATTGTTCGCCAGCCAAAATACTATCAGGCACTTTCCGGGTTGATAAAGAGCCAGCCTATTGCAATCTGGAAAGAGAAATTGAAATTCGACGCGTTAAATGCCTCGGCCAATGCGCTTACCAAATCATTCAGAACGGCTAAATTCGATTTCTTCGGTAAAACTTTATATGGCCAGCCATCACAAACTGAAAGGTGGAAAACTATGGTAAGCAACACCGACAGAAACCTTGGCGAACTCTTAGGACAGCTTTATGCCGAACAATATTTTAAACCAGAGGCTAAAAAACGCATGCTCGAACTGGTGAATAACCTGCAAAAAGTTTACGAAGACAGGATTAAAAAAGTAGACTGGATGACTCCTGAAACTAAGAAAAAAGCTTTAGAGAAATTGAACGCTTTTGTTAAAAAAATCGGCTATCCGGATAAGTGGAAAAAATATGATGATGTCGAAATTTCAAAAAACACTTATTACGCAAATCTACAGTCGGCTAAGAAGCACGACTACAAAGAGATGATAGATAAGTTAGGCAAAGCTGTAGATAAAACAGAGTGGGGAATGACGCCGCCAACTGTAAATGCATACTATAATCCATCATTTAATGAAATTGTTTTCCCGGCCGGAATTTTGCAATTTCCATTTTTTGCATTTAATGCCGATGATGCGATCAACTACGGAGCAATTGGTGCGGTGATAGGCCATGAAATGACCCATGGTTTTGACGACCAGGGGCGCCAGTATGATGCTGCCGGTAACTTAAAAGAATGGTGGACAAAAGACGATGCTGCTAAATTTAAAGCTAAAGCAGATAAAGTAGTAGCATTTTATAACAATTTCTCGTTGTTAGATAACCAGCATGTGAACGGTGCCCTAACCCTTGGCGAAAACCTGGCAGATATTGGCGGGCTAAACATTGCTTACGATGCATTCAAATTAACCAAACAAGGCAAAAGCAGCGACAAGATTGACGGCTTTACACCAGACCAACGCTTCTTTTTAGGCTTTGCACAGGTTTGGAGAATGAAGAACCGCGATGAAAGCATGCGTGTTCGTTTAAAAACTGACCCACATAGCCCCGAAATGTTCCGTGTTAATGGCCCGGTTTACAATATGGAAGCTTTCTATAAAGCATTTAACATACCCGCAACGGCCAAAATGTACGTAGCACCTGCAAACAGGTTAGGCGTTTGGTAGTTCCAGTTTAGTTATAAAATGACCGTTGCATTTATAGCCACAGATGCTCAGATTTTATCTGCTTATCTGTGGCTTGTTTTTTGGATTATCTCATCTTTTTTTCTAAGCGCAAACAAAAATCAATTTTTTTTGTCTTTACTCTGATAATTTTAAAACTATGAACGTAAAACGCACTTTTGGAACAGTCCTAACCATTTTAGGAATAATTGGATTAATTTATGCAGGTTGGGGTTTTGTACAACATAGCCAGCAAACCCGTGGATTACTCGTTTACGGTGTAATTGGATTAATATTTTTTGTTTCGGGAATTGGATTAGTGAAAAATACTAAGGACGAGGCTTAGGGCCAAAAAAGCCTGCCGCTCTCGAATTTCTAAACCTAGGTATGAACCGTCCTTAAAAATTTGTAGGTTTTTTTTGAAAACGTAGGACAATTAGTTGGTTATTTCCTTTTGCCTTTAATAATTAGAAACTGGCTATAAGCAACCAATGACCCGGCTAAAATAATAATGCCCGCAGATAATAAATTTTTTGGATTCTTGTTAATGTAAAACGCGGCAGCTAAAACTAAAATTGCCGCTGCTACACCTACGATATAATGAAGAATTAATCCTTTTTTCATTGTAAAATTTATTTGTGGTTGGTAATATTAAAACTTCCGACCGGCTGAACAAACGATTCTAACTTATTCTTTTGCTAAAGTGATTCTGCTATTTTCAAAGGAAAGCTTATGGCCTGTAAAATCTTCGTCAGTCAATTGCTTAATTCGTTTAAAAGCCCTTTCATTTTCGTCTACCGTTAATCGATTAATTTTGTCTTGCTGTACAGAAACCACATCGGCATACAGGAAATCGCCTTTCGAGTTAATTTTTAGTTGAAGTAAAGGGGCAATGCCATTGTTTCCTTTTAAGCTAAACATGCCGTAAGTGCAAAAATTACCCAAACTGTAAGCAATAAATTTATTTTTATAAACTTCTACCGCTCTGGTTACATGCGGCCCATGACCAAGAACCACATCCGCACCTGCATCGATAACTGCATGCGCAAATGCATAAACATTACCACGGTTTTCTTTATAAAAAATCTCATTTTTTCGCGTTACATGTTCAAACCTTGCCCCTTCACCGCCGCCGTGAAAAGACACAATTACAACATCAACTTGCTTTTTTAACCGGGCAACTAATGCTTTAGCACTATCAATTTTATTGATAGAAACGGTGTTTTCGTTAGGTGCAAATGCACAGAAACCATATTTAACACTATCCTTTTCGAAAATTTCGAATGGTTTATTAACCTGTCCCGCGTAATGTATTTTTAAAGAATCTAAAATCTTCGCCGTATTTTTTCTTCCTTTTGCATCGAAATCGCCAACATGGTTATTTGCAATGCTTAACACATTAAATCCTGCTTTTTTATAAATCCCGGCGTAACGTTCGGGCATGCGAAAAGCATAACAATTGTTCGGATTTATGCCATTACACTTGGTCGAATTTCCAGCGTTTAAGAAACAGCCCTCCAGGTTTCCAAAGACAATATCACCTTTAAGCAAGCTATCCACTGCCTGGAAACTGTTCACCGCATCATCGGGCGGAAGGTTTACGGTTGACGGAAAAGCCGAACCCAGCATAATATCACCTACAGCTGTTATCGAAATTGTGCCCTTAATTTTTGTGATAATAGTATCGGCTTTTGGCTTTGAAACAGTTACCTGAGCACTATTACCGGTGCAGCTAAGAAATATGATTACAATAAGGAATGATAAAATTATGCTATTGGTTAACTTCATTTAGTCGTGTTATGTTATAAAAAAATCCTTCCCAAAATAATGGAAAGGATTATATTTTTTAAATCGAAAATCGTCAATCGGGTTATTCTACCGTAAAATCTTTCTTAAATGATTCAAGAATTCTTCCACCCTTGTAAAAATAACGGCTGTAATACGGCTCGTTCAAATTACTAATGACCACACCGCGAGAGCTTGATGCATGTGCAAACCTGTTATCGCCAAGGTAAATACCAATATGAGAAATGCTTCTGCTTTTTATTTTGAAGAAAACCAAATCGCCTTCTTTTAAATCTTCTTTAGAAAGCGGGTCTACCATGCTAAAAATATCTCTCGAATTTCTTCTAATTGTAGTGTTGAAAACTTTGTCGTAAATCGCTTTCGTAAAAGCTGAACAATCAATGCCTTTTTTTGTGTTTCCGCCGAAACTATAAGGGGTTCCAATCCATTCGTAAACAAATTTGTACAATTTCAAGTTTGAAGTCGCATCTACTGCAACACCCATAACCTGCGAGAAATACTGTGATGCAAGATTGTCTGGGTCTGTTAATTCTTTACCGGATTCTTTTGTTTTTGTTTGCGCAAATGCGGCTGAGAGCGTGCAAATAGCGATTAGGGATGAAAACAAAAATTTTTTAATCATGTTATACAGTTATGTTTGGGTAACTCACTTACACATTAACGTACACCACATGGGCTTATTGTTGGTGTCCAAAAATATCAATAATCTAAATGTCATCCAAATGTTTTACGTTTAAAATAAAAAGTTATTAACATTTTCACGGTTTTTACACAAAAATTGACGTCCTAAAACTTAAAATAATCTGGAAAGCACAGCCTGTATTTCTTTCAGTCCGAAAGTCCTGCTATCACTTCAATCTTTTTGCGATTGTTAGCAGATTACTTCAACGGTTTGCAACAAAAAGTATTTCCGCTCTATCAGGTTTATCATCATTGGCTTGTTTTCCTGTCACAATAATTTACACCTTCAAAATAACCATCTATACCTTTTTTGTGAGAGGCTAAATGCATTAATTTGCCAGTTTAAATTGGAAGCGAAGCACGAAGCAGCTTACCACGCGGGATAAGAGATTCCCAGCACTACCTACATTCCTTTTTTCGTTTTTAGGGATGGGCATGATGGGTTTAAAATCCTTAAAAAAATGCGCAAACCAGTTTGTTACTTAAGCCCGACAGCAGCGATTATACTTTTTTGTAGCAGGTACATTGAAATTTTTCGTGAAATTTACAAAAAAGATAATGCGAATGGCGGGGCTGCCCTAACCCAAAAACCATTGTTATTGCCTTTCTAATAAAAATTAATAAATTACGGTAATCAGGCGTTTAACAGAATTATATTTTACCATTAATTAAAACGAAATGGTTGATTAACTGTCAATTTAAAATCTGTAAAATCGTTGTTTTGAGCGAAATAGGCGGGATGATAGAGAATTAAACATAAAACAACTGTTAAATCTACGATTGTAGGTAAGTGCATGATGTTTTTACATTAGAAAGTGCCAAAAATTACAATAAAAAAATTAGATTTGCTGTCGCAAAAAAACAAATATCCTAAAATGAGTGCAGTAGAAATAAATAAAGATACTTGGTTGAAATGGTTCGAATCGATGTTGCTTATGCGCAAATTCGAAGAGAAAACCGGCCAGTTATACGGACAACAAAAAATTCGTGGCTTTTGTCATTTATACATTGGGCAAGAAGCTGTGGTTGCAGGCGCAATATCTGCAATGCAAAAAGGCGATTCGATGATTACTACTTACCGTGATCATGCTCATGCTTTAGCTTTAGGAGTTAGTGCCGATAGCATTATGGCAGAAATGTATGGTAAAGCTACCGGCTGCTCGAAGGGTAAAGGTGGTTCTATGCACATGTTTAGCAAAGAACACAACTTTTATGGTGGCCATGCAATTGTTGGAGGTCAGATTCCGCTAGGTGCTGGTGTTGCTTTTGCAGAAAAATATAAAGGAACAGATAATGTTAACATTTGTTATATGGGCGATGGCGCTGTACGCCAGGGTGCATTAAACGAAACGTTTAACATGGCCATGTTGTGGAAATTGCCGGTAATTTTTGTTTGCGAAAACAATGGTTATGCAATGGGTACTTCGGTACAACGTACCACCAACATGACTGATATTTACAAAATTGGTTTGGGTTTCGATATGCCATGCGCTCCGGTTGACGGAATGGATCCGGTTGCTGTACACAATGCAATGGATGAGGCGATTCAGCGTGCCCGTAAAGGTGAGGGGCCAACGTTCTTAGAAATGAGAACTTATCGTTACCGCGGTCATTCCATGTCTGACCCTGCAAAATATCGTACTAAAGAAGAATTAGAGGATTATAAAGCGAAAGATCCGGTGGAGCATGCAAGAGAAACAATTCTTAAAGAAAAGTATGCAGACCAGGCCTGGATCGAAGAAGTAGAAGCTAAAGTTAAAGCTACTGTAGACCAGGCTGTGAAATTTGCAGAAGAGTCTCCTTGGCCAGATGCATCTGAATTATACAAAGATGTATACATGACTGAGAACTACCCTTACGTAATGGACTAAAATTATTAAGATTTCAATTAATTAGATATAATGGCTGATGTAATTAAAATGCCCAAAATGAGCGACACCATGACCGAAGGGGTTTTGGCTAAGTGGCACAAAAAAGTGGGCGATAAAGTGAAAAGCGGCGATGTTTTGGCAGAGGTAGAAACTGACAAGGCAACAATGGACATGGAATCTTATTGGGATGGAACACTTTTATACATTGGTGTAAAAGAGGGTGAAGCTGTTCCGGTTGATGCTGTTATGGCCGTTATCGGTAAAGAAGGTGAAGACTTTCAAGCAGCTTTGGATGCTGAATCTGGCAGTGATGGGGCAACAAGCGCCAAAACTGAAGATAAGGCACCGGCAGCAGAAAGTGAAAAATCAAAAGCAGAAAATGAGGAGGCTCCTGCTCAGGGTGGTGGTTTAACTGAAGAAGAATTAGCAGCGAAAGGTGTTACGGTAATTCGTATGCCTTTGTTAAGTGATACCATGACTGAAGGCGTTATTGCCGAATGGCATAAAAAAGTTGGCGACCAGGTTAAGGATGATGATGTTTTAGCTGATGTAGAAACCGATAAGGCTACTATGGAGGTTATGGGTTATGCAACCGGAACTTTACTACACATTGGTGTAGAAAAAGGTGAGGCGGCTAAAGTAAACGGAATTATCGCTATCGTTGGGCCTGAAGGAACAGATGTTAGCGGAATTTTAGCGGGCGGTTCTGCTCCGGCTGCAAAAGCTGAAAGCAAAGAAGAAGCTCCGAAAGAAGAAAAACAAGCATCAACTGCTGATGCAAACTCTTCTACTCCAGTTGCAGAAAGTTCATCGTCTGATAGTCGCGTTAAAGCTTCTCCATTAGCTAAAAAAATCGCCAAAGATAAAGGGATTGATTTATCGCAGGTTTCTGGTAGTGCAGAAGGCGGACGTATTATCAAAAAAGATATCGAAAACTATAAACCTGCTGCTGCTCCAGCGAAATCAGAATCAGCTCCGGCTGCTGCTGAAAAAGCTACAGCTGCTGCACCAGTTATCCCAACTTTTGTTGGTGAGGTTAAATTTACCGAGCAACCGGTTTCGCAAATGCGTAAAGTGATTGCTAAACGTTTAGCAGAAAGCTTGTTCACTGCCCCACATTTCTACTTAACTGTAAGTATTGATATGGATAATGCAATGGCAGCCCGTACCGCAATTAATGCAGTTGCGCCTGTTAAAGTTTCTTTCAATGATATCGTTATCAAAGCTGTTGCGGTTGCGTTGAAAAAACACCCGGCAGTTAATTCATCATGGGGTGGAGATAAAATCCGTTTCAATGAGCATACGAATATTGGTGTTGCTATGGCTGTTGAAGACGGTTTATTAGTGCCAGTAGTTCGTTTTGCTGATGGCAAATCATTATCGCACATTTCTGCGGAAGTAAAGGATTTTGGAGGAAAAGCAAAAGCGAAAAAACTACAACCATCTGATTGGGAAGGAAGCACTTTCACAGTATCTAACTTAGGTATGTTTGGTATTGATGAGTTTACATCAATCATCAACTCCCCTGATGGAGCAATTTTATCAGTGGGTGCCATTCAACAAGTGCCTGTTGTAAAAAATGGCGCTGTTGTTCCTGGTAATGTAATGAAATTAACTTTAGGATGCGATCACCGTGTGGTTGATGGCGCAACAGGAGCACAATTCTTACAAACGTTGAAAGGTTTACTAGAAGAGCCAATACGATTGTTAGCTTAATCGATTCTAATTTTCGCTTTGCGAAAGATTACAGTTATACTAAAGCCATTCCGTTTAAGGAGTGGCTTTTTTGTTTAAATAGCTCTTGCCGATGTTTAGAGGCCATTAACTTTGCGAAAAATCGAGCCTTTGATATCTACTGTATTGAAATTTACGAGCAGCCCTAATTTTAGACCGGATAGCTTTAAATAAGTTAAAACTTGCTTGTGGTGAACCGGAGATAAAATTTCAACAGATTTTATTTCAACGATTACCAGGCTGTTTATCAACAGGTCAATTCTATATCCGGCATCTAATTCATTATCGTCAAACAGTATTGGCATCTGGACTTGCCGTTTAACATGCAAGCCGCTTTCCGTTAACACATAAGCCAACACTACTTCGTAGGCAGATTCTAGAAGGCCTGGCCCAAGTGCATTATATGTTGTAAATATTGCACCTCTTATTTGATAAGAAAGATCGTTTTCATCCATATTAAATTTCTTTAAGTTAATGGGATGAATATTCTAAGATAAGCAAATAATTGGTTGCTTAAAGCTTTTGGTTTCGGCATTAATAATCTAAAGTTCAAGTGAATCTTATTGATCTGCGGGAAAATAAAAAACTGTTCGCATACACTAAGCCTAAAAAACTCCCGCTGATTTACGCAGCTATCGCAGACAAGAATTGAGGTCCAAATCCCTAAACTAGATTATTAACAAAAAATTCGTGTGAATCTTTGTTATCTGCGGAAAAATAAAAACTGTTCGCATCGTACTAAGCCTAAAAAACTCCCGCTGATTTACGCAGATATTGCAGACAAGAATTGATGCCCAAATCCATAAACTAGATTATCAACAAAAAATTCGCGTGAATCTTTTTTTTCTGCGGAAAAATTAAAACTGTTCGCATCGTACTAAGCCTAAAAAACTCCCGCTGATTTACGCAGATATCGCAGATAAGAATTGATGTCCAGATCCCTAAACTAAATTATTAACAAAAAATTCGCGTGAATCTTTTTTATCTGCGGGAAAATAAAAACTGTTCGCGTAACACTAAGCTTAAAATTCCCGCTGATTTACGCAGATATCAGATAAATTTGAACCGATATCCTAAGAGTATATTTTTGTTTAAAATCTGTGTGAATCTCCTTCATCTGCCGGGATAACAGCAATCCATCAAATTTTACTATTTTTGATTAGAACCTAAACCAAACCAGATGAAGAAACTATTTTTTTTGGCAATAGCCGCAACTGCATTTGCAGCTTGTAAACAAAGCGATAAAGCTAATGGCACAGATGCAGATAAAAAATTCGCTTCAATGTGCGAAACCTATTACCAAGATGGATTAAAACTGAGTCCAATTTCTGCCACCTACATTGGTGATGAACGCTATAATGATTTGCTTCCGAATGATGGCTCCCAAGCTTATATCGCTTCCAATAAAAGCTTCAATGAGCGGTATTTAGATAGCTTGAAGCTGTACGACAGAGAAAGTCTTGACCGAAACAACAAACTTTCTTTCGATTACATGAAAGACCAGATTGATATGAATCTCGAAGGATTCAAATATCATACTGAATATTTCCCATTCAATCAGATGTTTGCTTTGCCCTTAACTTTTGGCCAGCTAGGTTCCGGAACTGGTGCACAGCCATTTAAAACAATTAAAAACTATGATGATTGGCTAAAACGTGCCAACGCATTTGCTGTTTGGGCGGATACCGCCATCGGCAATTTTAAAAAAGGCGCCAGTGCAGGCTATGTACTGCCAAAGGCTTTAGTGTCGAAAATGATTCCACAAATGCAAAGCATGGTTGTTGCTAAGCCCGAGCAAAGCCTTTTCTACGGCCCTGTTAAACTGATTCCCGCTTCATTCTCGCCAACAGAGAAACAGAAAATAACAGCAGATTACCGCAAAGCGATAATGGAGGTAATTATTCCGACTTATAAAAAACTTGGCGACTACTTAAAAGATGAATATTTGCCAAAAGCAAGGTCGACATCTGGTTATTCGGCTTTACCAGGCGGCGCCGAATGGTATGCTTATTTGGTTAGGCAACAAACCACAACAAACAAGACCCCAGAAGAAATTTACCAGACAGGCTTGAAAGAGGTTGCCAGGATAAAAGGCGAAATGGATAGCATTAAAAATCTGGTCGGATTTAAAGGCGATTTGAAAGCTTTTTTCGAATACATGAAAACGGATAAAAAGTTTATGCCTTACAAAACACCTCAAGAGATATTGGCAGCCTTTGAAGATATTCATCAGCGAATGAAACCAAATTTGAAAAAGATGTTTGAAAAAGAGCCTAAAACACCTTTTGAAATCCGACAAACGGAAGCATTCCGGGCGGCGTCGGCGAGTGCAGAGTACAATCAGGGATCGGCAGATGGAAAGCGACCAGGCATTTTCTACGTTCCGATTTTAGATGCAAAAACTTTCAACACGACATCAGGAATGGAATCCCTGTTTTTGCATGAAGCCATTCCCGGACATCATTACCAAATCTCCCTGACACAGGAAAATACCCCTCTTCCTAACTTTCGCCGCTTTGGGGGCCATAATGCATATGTAGAGGGTTGGGCATTATACTGCGAATCCTTAGGTAAAGAATTAGGTCTTTACCAAGATCCCTATCAGCACATGGGCGCTCTAGGAGATGAAATGCACCGGGCAGTTCGATTGGTGGTCGATGTTGCCATCCATGCTAAAAACATGACAAGAGAAGACGCAATAAAATATATGACCGATAATGAAGCCATAAGTACCGAAGGTGCCACAGCCGAAATAGAACGCTACATGGGCATTCCAGCACAGGCTTTAGGCTATAAAACCGGTGCTATGAAAATACGGGAACTAAGAGCAAAATATGAAAAAGCGTTAGGCCAGAAATTTAAATTAGCTGCTTTTCATACCGAAGTACTGAGAGACGGCTCGTTGCCTTTATCTGTTTTTGAAGCCAAAATGAATGCTTGGGCAGATACCCAAAAGTAAGTTATATCAAAAATAAGTATAAGCCTGCCGGTTAAAATAGCTGGCGGGCCCCATGCTAAATTCTGCTCGGGTGTGCGTACCTGGTATCAAACTAAATTTAAACTGTTTCTTTATAACTTTGTTAATTAGGAAACACATTAATCATGGATAAAGAAAAACTAATTCAGGAAGCATACCTGGTTTCCCATACAATCGAAGAAAACGGAAACTTTCCAAACAACCCGGTTTACCCGTTAATGATTTACAAAGGAGCGTTCAGGCTGCATCCTGATGATAAAATCGAGGTGATTAAAACTGTTTTTGCACAGAATGGCTACTCGAACACCTGGGTAGACGGGATTTTCGACTACCATCATTACCACAGCAATACGCATGAAGTTATGGGGGTTTTTTGTGGCACTGCCGATGTGCAGTTTGGCGGCGAACATGGTGTTTGTATTGAATTAGATAAGGGTGATGTGGTTGTGATTCCGGCTGGTGTTGCTCATAAAAGACTAAGAGCCAGCGATGATTTTACCGTGTTAGGTGCCTACCCCAAAGGTTCGGATTACAACATGAGGTATGGAAAGCCTGAAGAGCGGCCTGAAGCTGATGAAGATATTGCAAAAGTGGAGCGGCCCGATAACGACCCGGTTTATGGAAACGACGGCCACTTATTTGAGTGCTGGTACAACAAAAATTGTAAGAATGTTTAAAACTCTTTGTTTTTTTGGCTTCAAAATTCTTTAATTTTCAGGTTTTAAATTTAGTCTACCTGAATAAATGAATTTTAAATATATAATTCCGGCAATTGCCATCTCCTTAACTCTTTTAACCGCTTGTAACAGTAAAAAATCCGAAGAAAAAAAAGCCGCCGATGCAAAAATCAGAACTAAAGATGATGACAAAGCCGACAGCCTTTTACTGGTTTACAATCCGACTAAGGGCGATAAATGGATAGCCGATTTTGTAGATAATCTGCACAAAAAATATGGCTTTAATGGCAATATGCTGGTTGCGAAAGATGGTAAAATTCTGTACGAAAAAGCAATTGGTTGGGCAGATTATCTGCATCGCGACAGCTTAAAAATTAATTCAGAATTTGAGCTTGCTTCTATCACCAAAACATTCACCGGAACAGCAATTATGCAACTGGTTGAAGCGAAAAAGCTATCTTTAAATGATGATGTAAAAAAATTCTTCCCTAATTTTCCTTATGATGGAATTACTGTGAAATTGCTTTTAACGCACCGCAGCGGGATGATGAATTATGTTTATTTTATAGATGATATTTGGCGCAAAGAAAAGCGCAACATGAAAAAAGGAGTTACCAACCAGGAGGTAATGGATATAATCGCCGAGCGCAAGCCGAATCCTTATGTAAAACCAGATAACCGTTTTCACTACAATAACTCTAACTTTATGGTATTGGGAGCAATCATTGAGAAAGTTACCGGCCAGCGTTACTCACAATACATGATGGAACACATTTTCAAACCTGCAGGAATGAAACATACGCATGTTTACAGCACTACAGAATATGAAAAAGTCCCGGTTGATGTTGTTGGTCATGACCGGACGTGGAAATACTCGGTAGCGCAAAACTTTTTGGATGGACCGGTTGGCGACAAAGGAATTTATAGCACCGTACACGATTTGGTTTTATACGACAAATACCTCAAAAGCAATCGTTTTATAAATAAACAAAGTACCGATTCATCTTATGTTGGCCGGAACAAACCCGTTAACGGTCACTTTAACTATGGTTATGGCTGGAGAATGTTCGACGGCGAAAAGATGGACAAAGTCGTTTATCATACAGGCTGGTGGCACGGTTTTCGCCATATTTATGTCCGGGATTTAGATAAAAACATAGTTGTTATTTTCCTTGGAAATTTAACAAACGGAAGCTTGATGCATCTTGATGATTTGTACAAACATTTAAATATGCCGATAATAAGAAAAGGCGCATACCATGGAAATGGCAGCTTGCCTGGCAGTGACGAAGATTAAATGAAAGCCTCGAACTATGCTCGAGGCTTTTTTTTTATTTTTTCCTTGCATTTCATTTACACAAAAACGGCATTCTGAAAAACAATTTAGCTTAAATTCGTTTTTATAATAAATACAAAAGTATGTTCGATAAATTATTCGCGGCACAGCAGAAGGCCGAAGAGATTAAGAAACGTTTAGATACCATTTCGGTTTTTGGCGAGGTAGAAAACGGCGCCATTAAAATAACTGCGACGGCAAACAAGGCCATTACGGGTGTTGCAATTGATGAGGATTTCTTGAAAAATGCAGATAAAGAAGAACTGGAAGAATTACTGCTAACAGCGATTAATAAGGCACTTGCCAATGCTGAAGAAGTTAGTTCAACAGAGATGCAGGCCTCAGCAAAAGATATGCTTGGTGGGCTCGGTGGTATGTTTGGCCAATAAGGCAACTTTCACCATAAAAAATTAATCAAGAATCATCACTCATAAAAATAAATCAACTGGATATGAAATTTACCTACTACGGCCAATCGTGCTTTTTAATTGAAGCTGATGGCAAGAAATTTCTTTTTGACCCCTTTATAAAGCAAAACCCTTTAGCCAAAGACATCGATACTTCTAAAATAGAAGCTGATTATATTTTAATTAGTCACGGCCATGGCGACCACGTTGCGGACCTGGTTGAACTGGCCAAGCAAACAAACGCCGAAGTAATTGCGATGGTAGAAGTTGCAAAATGGATTAAGGAACAGGGTGTAGAAAAAGTTACCGATATCAATTTTGGAACCCAGGAACTTTCGTTTGGAAAATTACGTACCGTGTGGGCCGTACACAGCAGCTCAAATCCGGATGGTAGTTATGGAGGAAATCCAGCTGGTTTTGTGCTCACATTGGCGGGTAAGCAAGTTTATTTTGCCGGAGATACTGCCTTAACACTCGAAATGAAATTATTAGCCGAATTGTACAACTTAGATTATGCAATCTTACCAATCGGCGGCCATTACACAATGGGCGTAGATGATGCCGTTATTGCGGCCAAATATATCGATTGCAATAAGGTTATTGGCGTACACTACAACACCTTCCCGCCAATAAGCATTGATTCAGACGATGCCGTTGCAAAGTTTAAACGTGAAAACAAAACACTATTACTGCCAAAAATTGGCGAAACGATAGGTATATAAAAAAAGGGTTCCGATTTTCATCTGGAACCCTTTCAATTATTAAACCTAAACCTAGTTCTTTTTAGCGGCAGCTTTATTTGCTTTGTACCTCATATCTGCAGTTCCGTCTTTCTTAGTCGGACCAGCAACCTTAGTAACTGCCTTCATTTTATTATCCTTAAAACGCATATCGGGCGTTCCATCTGCTTTTACCTTTGATGCCGTAGTAGTTGTTTTAGTCGCAACCTTTTTAGCCTCTTGTTTAGCACCAGCTTTTACTGGAGCAGTTGTGGTTTTTACTTCTTTTTTAACAACTTTTTTAGCCGGAGCCATAGTTGCAGGTGTTTGAGCAAATGCTGTAGTTAAACCAAATGCTGCGATTGCGATTAAACTCAATAATTTTTTCATGTTTTTAATTTTTTGTTTTACTCGTTTATTTGATATAAAATTGATTAATCGGGATGAAGATTTAATGAAGATAAGAAAAATTGGTGTGAGTATGCTAAAGTTTAAAATTTATAGCAACATTATACCTCACCCTTACCGGATCACCCAATACAGAGGCTGGAATCCATTTCGGTGAATACCGAAGTATCCGCATTGCTTCATCGGATAAACTATAGTGAGGAGAAGAAATAACCTTAATTTCCTGAAGTTTGCCAGCCGTGTCTACTACAAATGAACAATACACCGTACCAGAAATTTGATTTTTGACAGCCTCTGTAGGATACCTGATTGATCGTCCTAAAAATTGATAAAATGCAGGCATCCCTCCCGGAAACATCGGTGGATTGATGATTTTAATTTTACTGGTTGGGTTATGATTCGGATCGAAATAACTGCTATCAACCAAGTTATAACTATCATTGTACGTTTCATCAGAAGCAATAGAACCATCTTTGTAATAAAATTTCCAATTACCAGCACGTTTACTATTTTCATAGCGACCTTCTTCTTTGGTATTTCCCGCAGGCCAATATGAGGTGTAAGGCCCGTTCAGCTTACCCATAATGTAAACTTCAGATTCCGTTGCCCGTCCGGCGGTATCGTAGCTAAGCCAGGCTCCGGTTTTATTCCCTTTAATGTAATAACCTTTTAACTTAACTTTTCCGCTGGCATATTCTGTGTAACTTCCATTTAAAACGCTGAGGGTGGAATCTTTAAACGTTTCCTTTTTGAGCATAATTAAATTATGATCGGAAGTGGTTTTTACCCAGCTTGTACTATCTCTGCGAAAAACTTTATAAACGTTCACCGCTTTTTCCTTTTTTACTTCTTTACCACCAATATTAGTGTAACTGTACAAGGTATCACTCTGTTGTGCTAAAGCCACCAGCGAAATCAGATTCAAAACTAAAAACAGAATTCTTTTCATATTAATGTGCCGCCAACCAGTTATCGCCTTCGCCAATTTCGACTACAATCGGCACAGTTAATTTAATAGCATTAGCCATTTTGTCTTGAATAATAGCTTTCATAATGTCTTTCTCCGGCTTTAAAACATCAAAAACCAACTCATCATGCACCTGCATGGTCATGGTAGATTTTAGTCCCTGCGCTTTCATTTCCTGATGAATGTTTATCATGGCAATTTTTATCATATCGGCAGCAGAACCTTGTATTGGCGCATTGATGGCATTTCGTTCAGCAAAACCCCTTACGGTCTGGTTCGCAGAATTAATGTCTCGCAAATACCTTCGCCTACCCATAATGGTTTCTACAAATCCGTTTTCACGGGCAAAATTCATAGTGTCGCTCATGTATCGTTTTATTCCCGGGTACTGCGCAAAATATTGTTCGATAATTTCCGCAGCTTCTTTACGCGGAATGCCTAAATTCTGCGACAACCCGAATGCAGACTGCCCATAAATAATACCAAAGTTCACTGCCTTGGCATTTCTCCGCTGCGTACCGTCAACCTCGTCAATACCAATTCCATAAACTTTTGCTGCCGTGGCGGTGTGTATGTCAATTCCCTTACTAAAAGCATCAAGCATATTTTCTTCTTTGCTAATTTCTGCAATGATCCGGAGTTCTATCTGCGAATAATCGGCCGATAGAAGAATATGATTTTCATCTCTGGCGATAAATGCTTTTCGCACTTCCCGTCCTCTTTCTGTTCTTATCGGAATATTTTGCAGGTTCGGATTATTGGAACTTAACCTTCCGGTTGCGGCAACTGCCTGATTGTAAGAGGTATGTACTCTTCCGGTTTTAGGATTTACCATCAACGGGAGTGCATCAACATAGGTAGACTTTAGCTTTTGCAGCTGGCGGAAATCTAATATATCCTGGACGATATCACTTTTGCTGGCTAAAGCCAGGAGCACATCTTCGCCGGTTTGATATTGGCCGGTTTTGGTTTTTTTTGCTTTTGGGTCTAATTGCAACTTATCAAATAAAACCTCTCCAAGCTGCTTCGGCGAGGCCAGGTTAAACTTGATTCCGGCTTTATCATAAACGTTTTGTTCGAACTTAATGATATCGGTTTCAAGCTCTTTGGAGTAAGCCTTCAAGGTTTCGATATCAATGCGTACGCCTTCTTTTTCAATATCGGCCAAAACATAAACCAGCGGGTTTTCAATTTCTTGAGCAAGTTTAGCAGCGTTCAATTCTTTCAGTTTTGGCTCAAATATATGCGCCAACTGCAAAGTAACATCCGCATCTTCGGCCGCATAATCAACCACGTCAATAACAGGAACATCACGCATGGTGCCTTGGTTTTTACCTTTCGGACCAATCAGTTTTGTGATAGAAATTGGCGAGTAACCGAGGTAATTTTCTGATAAAATATCCATTCCATGGCGGGTATCGGGGTCGATAAGGTAGTGCGCCAGCATGGTATCAAATAGTTTACCTTTAACTTGTAGACCATACCATTTAAAAACTAAAATGTCGTATTTGGTATTCTGCCCTATTTTCTCAATTTCTTCATTTTCAAGTACCGGCCTAAATTCATCAACAATTGCCTGCGCCTCATCCCTATTTTCGGGAACCGGAATGTAATAGCCTTCGCCAGGTTTTATCGAAAATGACAAGCCGACCAGGTCGGCCATGTTTGCGTCCGTGCCGGTAGTTTCCGTATCGAACGAAATTCTTTTCTGAGTTAGTAATAATTTAATAAGTTCTGCACGTTGCGGAGCAGTTTCTATCAGTTGATAATTATGTTCGGTATTTTCGATTGTTTTTGGCGGTAGTTTTTCCGCAGGCTCCTCTTCCTCCAGCGTATTTGTATACTGAATGGTTTCGCCAGGATGATTGCCAAATAGATCAGTTTGTGTACCTTCCTGGAATTTGGCCGTGGTAACCGAAAACTCGTCGCCAAAAACCCGCCTGCCTAATGTTCTAAACTCTAATTCCGTAAAGAGCGGTTCTAATAAATCTTTACTTGGATCGCAAAGTTCGAGGCTGGCTTCATCCAATTCAACCGGAACATCAAGAAGAATTGTTGCCAGTTTTTTAGAAAGCAAGCCTTGCTCGGCAAAGTTTTCCACGTTTTCACGTTGCTTTCCTTTTAACTCGTGGGCATTCGCAATGATATTTTCCATCGAACCATACTGCTTTATTAAAAGCTTCGCAGTTTTTTCGCCGATGCCGGGAATGCCGGGAATGTTGTCTACAGCATCACCCCATAAGCCTAAAATATCTATAACCTGCAATACATTTTCAATTTCCCATTTGGCTAAAACTTCCTTCACGCCCAGAATTTCCATGTCGTTACCCATGCGTGCAGGTTTGTAAATAAATATGTTTTCAGAAACCAGCTGGGCAAAATCTTTATCTGGCGTCATGCAGTAAACCTGATAGCCTTTTGCTTCGGCTTTCTTGGCCAACGTTCCAATAATGTCGTCGGCTTCGTAACCATCAGAAGTAATTACGGGAATATTAAAGCCTGTTATCAACTTAATCACATAAGGCATGGCTGCAGCTAAATCTTCGGGCATTGCCTGCCGGTGCGCTTTGTATGCTTCGAAAGAGGTGTGACGTTCCGTCGGTGCTTCAGTATCAAAAACTACTGCAATATGTGTTGGTTTTTCTTTCTTCAAAACATCAAGTAATGTGTTGGTAAAGCCCATTACAGCTGATGTATTAATGCCTGAGGAAGTAAACCGAGGATTTTTGCTCAGCGCAAAATGCGCCCGGTACATCAGCGCCATTCCATCTAAAAGAAAGAGTTTTTTATTATTGTTATTCATTTGATTCCGCAAATTTATAAAGCCAGCAAATAGATTTGCTAGCATTGTAATTTACCAAAGTTACTAATCTGAAGAAACTAAAACGCATGAAATTTTAGGAATGATGTGCCAAAAGCATTAAAATTGCGTTATCCTAAATATTAAGTTTATCATGAGAGTTTACCTGCTGGTCTTCATTGCAATTATATTCGGTATCGAAACCGCTTCGTGTCAGGATTTTATTGTAAAAAATAACGATGAGGTACTTCGCGGCACAATAAAAGGGACAGATTATTTTTCCGTCTTAATTAGTGCAAACGATGAAACTGACATGGTTTTACCGGCAAAAGACATTAAAAATTTCTTCTGGAATGGCAACACCTATTTGAGCAAAGGTTTCGCAACAGGGAAAAATCTGGAGTACCGGTTTGTGAAAGTTCTGGCGCTTGGTAAGGTGAATTTATACGCATTTGGTGGCGAAAAACTTATGCCCGTTCAAAAGCAAAAACGAGTAAGGTTTAGTCCATCAATAGGGATTGGCGCAGGCACTGGCGGATACAGCGGTATGGGCTTAGGCGGCGGCGTTAGCATTGGCGGCGGCCGCAACATGCCCGAGCGCCCGGCGGGTGCGCCGGTTATCCGGTATTTTATTGAGAAACCAGGCGCTGGTCCGCTGCAGGAAATTCCGATTAAAGCAATAACCGACGAATCTAAAAAAGCAGAGGTTAAAACGATATTATTACAAAAACTTGGAGATAAGCCAAGTGTAAAAGAACAGGTTGAAGCAACTACCTCGCTTAATACAAAAGAAGTAACCGAGCTGGTAGACGCCTACAACAAGCCATTATTTTAGATTTAGCAAGATTGACACGAACATCAACCTGCTAAAAATTTAAATTTACAGACCGGTCGTTTCGTTCAATTCATCCCAATATTCTACCGCTCTGCGATAATGCGGAATTACAATGCTGCCACCAACCAGGTTGGCTATCATAAAAATTTCGTTCATTTCGTTTGTGTCAACGCCAGCTTCATGGCATTTGCCGAGGTGATATTTTATGCAATCATCGCAACGCAAAACCATTGATGCAACAAGACCAAGCATCTCTTTTGTTTTAACATTTAAAGCCCCGTCTGCATAGGATGTGGTATCTAAAGCAAAAAACCGCTTAATGTTTGTGTTGGCGGTTTCCATTATCCTATCGTTCATTTTTTCGCGATAGCCATTAAATTCTTCTACTAATTTGCCCATAATACTAATTGTTGAATGATTTTTTTACTGAATTTGAAAGCATGAATTTACGATTCCGAATGATTTGTGAAGGCAGCATATAAAGTGCTGCAACTTAAATTTCAAGCTCCATCGGATTCCAGAATACTTTCTTAAAATTTACAACCTTATCATTTTTTACTTCCACACCTTCCTTAGCTAGTAAGTTTTCCATACGTTCTGGCGGATTAAAATGAAATTTGCCAGTTAATAGTCCGCTACTATTTACAACCCGGTGCGCAGGCACCTTAGGGTGTGCCATACCAGCATAAAGCATCGCATGACCAACCATGCGTGATGATTTGGCTGCGCCTAAGCTTTTGGCAATAGCACCATAAGAAGTTACCCTTCCTAATGGAATAAGCCTGGCAATTTCATAAACCTGTTCGTAAAAAGTGGTATTCATTACTCGAATGAAAATTGGATGTAGTTTATGTTTTTATCGTTGAGTAAATATTTTTTTTCGTAATACGTTTTTATAGAGAGGACATCATCTACAAGCGCCGACGTGTATAAATGGTCGGTATTTTTATGAACTTTTAAACCTAATTCTTCCACTTTTTCACAGGTGTAACTGTAGAGCTGGTCGTTATCTGTTTTTAAGTTTACGCATCCGCCCGGCTTTAAAATGTGTTTGTACTTATTTAAAAAAGCTGGAAAAGTTAAGCGCTTTTTCTCCCTGCTAATTTGCGGTTGCGGATCAGGAAACGTAATCCAGATTTCATCTATTTCACCTTCCCCAAAATAATCCAGCAAATTCTCTATCTGAATTCTTAAAAAAGCAACATTGTTTATGCCATCTTCAATAGCCGTTTTTGCACCACGCCAAATTCTATTGCCTTTATAATCTACACCAATAAAGTTTTTTTCCGGAAACAAGCTGGCTAAATTAACCGAATACTCGCCCTTTCCGCAAGCAAGTTCGAGCACAACAGGATTGTTGTTTTTAAAGTTTTCTTCAGCCCATTTACCCTGCAATGGCTTTCCTTCTTCTAATTGATACACGTTTGCAAATGTTTCTATCTCTGCAAATCGTCTAAGTTTATCTTTACCCAAAAGTTTTTTTTCAGCAAAAGTAAGATTTAATTGGCTTCCGGTTAATTTTCTTGGCAGGAATTATCGCTTAGCTCGTATTTTACTTAAAAATTCTGGCGTAAAGCCCAAATAAGAAGCAAGCATATATTGTGGAATCCTTTGTACAAATTCAGGAAACAAGCCATTAAAATGGTGGTATCTTTCTTCGGCTGTAAAGCTGTACAAAAACATTATCCTTCTTTGAGATGCCTGATGGTTTTTCTGCAAGACCAATCTGAAATACCTTTCCATTTTCGGCAACCGACTAAAAATGCGTTCATAATCTTGCTGTTCAATCGCAATTATTTCGGTATTTTCTGCCGCCTGTATAAAAAAATCAGAGGCATTTTGAAACAAAAAACTGGTCAAATCGGTAATCCACCAATTTTCGATAGCAAACTGAGTGGTTTGCTCAACACCTTTGATATCAATAAAATACAACCTCAAACAGCCTTTAACAACAAAGTAATTTGCCCGGCAGATTTGCCCTTGTTCTAATAGCAAAGTCTTCTTTTTTACTGAAAAAGATTTAAGTAATGGTTCCAGTATTTCATGGTCATCATTACTTAAATCTATAAATCTTTCAATATGATTAAAAAGTGGCTGATACATTGCACTGTGAAATTACGCGAAATTAAACATAATTTCAACAAGGCAATTTAGAGCGAAAAAGCTTTCAAATCTGGCTGAGCATATTCACCCCAATCTTTCATGGCCGCAGTTAAAACCTTTTTCAAACCAGCGTTATCAACAGGTTTGCCTTTTGTAGGTGGCAGCAGTTCCTTTTCAGGCACGGTTACCTCTGTTACCTTTGTAGCGAACCAGGTAATGTTTTCATGTGGTAAAGCCAAACCTAGTATCATGCCCGGCAAACCTGCAAAAGATTCTGGCCCGCCTGAAACTGCGATTTGATTGCTATAATAAGCCACAACATAAACAGAATCCATTATAATCGCATTTGCCCTGCGGCATTCGTAGCCGGCAATATCTCTGGTTTCATCGGTAATTTTCCAGTTAATTTTTCGGATACTATCCTTAACTAAATAAGTTGCCTCATAAACGCTTTTCTGTGTTGTACTCGTTTCAGTTTTAAAATCGGTTGCGATAATGTTTTTTAAATCGGCAATCGGATTGCTGTTTAGCCAGTTGTTATTTGCAGGAACAGCTTCTTCTTCGAATTTATACAAGCCCTTATCGCTATTAAATTTTAAAGTGCTTTTTGCAGATTTAAACTGAGGGTTATTTTTTTTATAAGCATCAAAAGCTTGCTGCATGTAAGTTTCGTTGCGGGTATTTATCCGCTTCTTGATAAGCGCATACATGTTCGATCTTTTTTCGAATTCGATAATGCCATTTTTTACGAAATGTACATTTTGTGCGAAACAATGATTAGTTATAAAAATTATTGTACAAATGATTATAAGTTTTAACGTCTTTTTCATGGTTTTTAGTTTTGAGGTTTAACGCCGCCGCCCATTTTACTGAAATCCCAGCTAACTGAGAACATAAAATATCGTCTGATAGTTGTGTACGTGCTTTGAGTAATGTTACCGTTAGAGGCTGAGCGATTGAAGCCCTGGTTTTGATTAAGTAAATCAAATCCTGTAATGGATGTTTTTAAATTTTGAGATTTGAAGAACTTTTTACTAACCGTTGCATTCCATAAAAACTGGGTAAAAGATTCATTAAAGGCCTGAGTTTTGCCCCTGTAAGTATACTGGCCGTCTGTAGATATTTCGAACTTGCCTGGTAATTGAACATTGCCCGAAAAATAACCCATAGCGCCCCAGCCGTTGCTGTTAAATGCCCGCTGTACAGATGCTTCTGTAGTGGTATAACTTGGCCCAAAGTATGCGTAAAAGTTATACTGCTTTTCTTTATATTTTGAGATGTTCAACGTTGGGTTATAAGTCATATTTTTTGTTTCATTTAAAACACTATTTATGTAATTATAAGAAGTGTTGCCATTCATATTAAAGCCGAGTCCGGTTTGTAAATCAATGCCTTTAATCTTTCTGCTGATGCTTGAATAAACACTGAAGTTTGACGGCGTTTTGCCAGACAAGTTTACAGCCCTGTAAGTGCTTTTACCCGCAGCATCGGTGTTAACATCGCTCACTATTGGATTTGATGTAAAACTGTAGAAGCCACTAACGTAAATGGATTGACTGCTTAGCACTTTGTAAGAATTATAACTCGCATTAAAGTTGCTTCTAAACGATGGTCTCAAATCCGGATTACCAAGCGTAATATTTAAAGGATCTGTATTTACTCTTATGGGTTGAATCTGATCTAATGATGGTTGGTTTGTACTTCCGTTATAATTAAACCTAAAAGATTTTTGCTGAGAAAAATTATACTGATACATGGCTTGTGGCATGTAATTTACAAAATTGCGGTTGTAGGTTTTATTGTTGTACAAATCTTCCTGCTTAAAGTCTACATCGCTAAATTTAGAGCCAATATTAACAACCGTTTTACCTTTTTTATAGTTAAAAGTTGCGCCTCCCTGGTTAATAACCTGATCTAACTGATAGTCATTACTAAACTGCGTATCGAAAATATCGTATCTGCCGGGTACCGATTGATTAAAAGATTGTCTGTCTGACCGGCCATTAATTAAATTAAGTCCGTAATTTAACACAAGCGTTAACGTTTTAGAAATAGGTTCTGTGTAAGCCAGATTCGATTTAAAAACATTATTGGTAATGTTGTTAACCTTATACTGATCTACATTTACCGTACTATCGGCACTTCCTGTAGTATTGAAAAAACTATTCTTAGAATTAAGGTACCCTTCCGTTTTGCTGTCGGTAACCGATTGACTTAAATTAAGTGACAATGTGCGACCTTTTTTCTTTAACCTTTTGGTTAAGAAAGCATTAATATTGAAAATCTTATCGTCGCCATCATTTGTCAACGTTCTGGCGCTGGTGTTTAGTAAACTGTTATCTCCACGGGTGCTTAATGTCGAATAATCCTGAAAAGTTGTACTGTGCTTTAAGGTTCCATCAACGTTTACCTTCAAAGTTAAGGTCGAATCAAGTTTAATTTCATACATGGCATCTAATTTCTGCCTGAACGCGTCATTGTCAAAATTTTGATTGGAGGTATTGTTGATGATGCCAGTAGAGAGGTTATTTTGGCTAATGGTATTTCTATCACCAGATACCCTTAAAGAGCCGATTTTATAATTCGTATTTAAGGTTTCCTTATCGTTATTCCATTTATTATCGAAGTGTAGGCCACCAGTTCTGGCAACCGGAATACCCTGTCCGCTGTATTGCCCGCCCCACGAATCGAAGTCGTCTCCACCGCTGGTGAAATAAATTCCCCCATCATCGCTAACGGTTGCGCCACCAGATGAGCCATATTTCTGACTATCTTCCCAACCTAAACCAACCTGGCCGTTGTTGCCTAAAATGCCGTAGGCAGAGAATTTCTTTTTACCCGCAAACTTATTAAACATAACCTGGCCCTGATAAAAATCGTCGGTACCTACGCCGGCCAGAACCTTACCGAAATAACCATTTTTAGCATTTTCTTTCAGCTTTATGTTCAGGGTTTTGGTTTTTTCTCCGTCATCTACTCCGGTAAAAGTCGCCTGGTCGCTCTTTTTGTCATAAAGTTGAACCTTATCTACCATATCTGCCCTGATATTCTTCGTAACAAGGGTTGGGTCATCGCCAAAAAACTCTTCGCCATCAACCAAAACCTTCACATTTTTTTGGCCTTGGGCTGTAATTTTTCCGTCTTTATCAACCTCTATCCCCGGAAACTGCTTAATCAAATCTTCTACCTTTGAGTTCGGTTCTATATTATAGGCCTGCGGATCGAATTCGGTTGTATCGCCTTTAATTTTTATTGCAGAGCGGTTACCTTTAATTAACACATCTGCTAAAATTTGGGCCTTTCCTGTGAGGTTGATTTTTCCATAATCGATGTCTTTTTTAGATGAATCGAGCGTAAAGTGATCAACGAAATCAGCGTATTTCGGATAAGACACTAACAAGATGTATTTCCCGTTTCGGATATTGCCCAGCTCGAATGAGCCATTTTCCAACGCCCTTGTAAACTTTACCATGGTAGAGTCTTTTGCGTTTAGCAGGGAAACAGAGGTATTCCCTAAAATTGTTGTTGAGGCCGTATCGATAACGCGACCTTTAATTGTGTGTAAACTTTGTGCTTCAGCAGATAAAATATAAAAAACCAGAAAGCACATCGAGAGTAATAATCGTTTCATAGATGTTAGTTTATCTGACTAAGATAAAACTAATATTTTAGTTTAAACACGCATTAACAAAATTTAACAGATTTGTTATGTTGGTTTAACATCTACATAATCCCTTTGCTAATTAACCAGGCAGACAGGTGCTGTTTGGTATAGATATTACGGGCGTTCGTCTATAATTTCTGGTTAATGGTATAATACAGCGGTATTGGCTGAAACGTTTTGTAAATGTTGTCGTCTTATATTCAAAACAACCTAATTAGCAGGGTTAAAGAAAAAAGATTCACAACATAAAAATATTAAAATCATGAAAAATTCTATCAAAAACTTATTCGTTGCCGCTTTAACAATAGTTGCTTTAAGCAGCGCAACAACATCAGCATCAGCTACAGAAAATAATGTAAGCTATACCGCTTTGACACAAGTAAAAAACATCACAAAAATTGCAGTGAGTGGAAACGTAAAATTGATTCTCATTCAGGATGAGAAAGAAAGTATCGAAGTTTTCGATAAATATTATGAGCACAATGCATTGGTACAGCAACAAGGTACAGAGTTACGCATCAGTTCTTTCAGCAAAGATGTTTTAACTATAATTGCGCATGTTAACAATATTTCATCCATAGAAGCCTCGAACACATCGTCAGTTGCGACCGCTGGAAAATTCAATTTATTAGACCTTAAAGTCGTTTTAAGAGATAGCGCATCGGCAAGTATTAATGCAAATACAGTTAATTTAATCACAACAATTAACGATGGAACAAATTTGAATTTAGAAGGAACGACAGAAAACCATGTTGCGGTTTTGGGTAACGAAGCTAAGTTGAAAATGGATGAGTTTGCTTCAGAAAATGCGAACATAAGCATTGCAAGAACAGCAGATTATGCCCGTAACTTATCTCGCTACGAAGATTTAAAAATCGACTTATTAGAAAAACTTTTCTAATAATCTACATACATAGTTTAGTTTTAGTTAATGATGACGGTGAAGGAGCGATTCCTTCACCGTTTTTTGCATGGTAAACAATTCGTTATTAGTTCAAGAATAATTACAGGTGCACCTACAAATCGAACTTTATACCTTGAGCCAGTGGCAATGTATGCGAATAGTTGATGGTGTTGGTTTGTCTGCGCATATAAGCTCTCCAGGCATCAGAACCACTTTCTCTGCCACCACCCGTTTCCTTTTCACCACCAAAAGCGCCACCAATTTCTGCACCAGACGTGCCAATGTTAACGTTTGCTATGCCGCAATCAGAACCCTGATTTGATAAAAACTGTTCTGCCTCACGCAGATTTAGTGTCATAATTGCGGAAGATAGTCCTTGAGGAACGCCGTTTTGTAAAGCGATTGCTTCATCAAGGGTTTTATATTTTATCAAGTATAAAATCGGTGCAAATGTTTCATGCTGAACGATTTTGAAATTATTTTCTACTTCGGCAATACACGGTTTAACATAGCAACCACTTTCATAATTTTCACCTTGTAAAACACCGCCCTCAACAACAAAATTTCCACCTTCGGCTTTACACTTTTCAATCGAACTAAGGTAAGCAGCAACTGCGTCTTTGTCTATCAAAGGACCAACATGATTATTCTGATCCAGCGGGTCGCCGATTCTCAACTGCCCGTAAGCTTTAATCAGTTTAGCCTGAAAAGAATCATATACACTTTCGTGAATAATTAATCTGCGGGTAGAAGTACATCGCTGTCCGGCGGTACCAACGGCGCCAAAAACTGCGCCTATTAAGCTCATGTCTAAATCTGCATGTTCTGAGATTATGATTGCATTGTTGCCTCCCAATTCCAGTAAGCTTTTGCCTAACCGTGCACCAACAGCTGCACCAACAGCTTTGCCCATTCTCGTAGATCCTGTTGCAGATATTAGCGGTATCCGGCTATCATTAGTCATTAGTTCGCCAATAGTGCTGTTTCCGATTATCAGGTTAGATACACCCTCAGGGATATCATTTGTTGCTAAAACTCCGGCTATAATTTTTTGACAGGCGATTCCGGTTAAAGGCGTTTTTTCTGATGGTTTCCAGATGCACACATTTCCGCAAACCAATGCCAATGCTGCATTCCAACTCCAAACGGCAACGGGAAAATTGAAAGCCGATATAATGCCAACAATTCCGAGCGGGTGCCATTGTTCGTACATGCGGTGACTTGGGCGCTCGCTGTGCATGGTTAGCCCGTACAGTTGCCGGGATAAGCCAACAGCGAAATCACAGATGTCGATCATCTCCTGTACTTCACCAAAACCTTCCTGCAGACTCTTACCCATTTCATACGAAACCAATGTGCCCAATGCTTCCTTATCACTACGCAGCGCATCGCCCAGCTGCCTAACAATTTCGCCTCTCTTCGGTGATGGTACCGTTCTCCAGAAAATAAAAGCGTCATGTGCTTTTTCAACAACAGAATTATAATCGGCCGCAGTTGTAACTTTCACCGTTGCTATCTTGCTTCCATCAACTGGAGAAAAGCTATCGATAACCTCGCCATTTGCAGTGCCACCCCATTCACTTCCGGTGCTAAAAGCCGGGTTAATACGGTCAATTCCTAATGTATTTAATATCGATTGAATATCTGTTTTCATACTCTATTTACACGTTAAATTTTCATCTACTTTAATTTCAAAGCTATGATTTACATTGGTCTTTTCTTCTGGTATCGATAATATAAACGATTTGCCAACCTTTATCGCCCTTAACAAGCTGAAAAGAATTCACGCCGCAGTGACTAAATTTTTCATCGACATAAAATTTGTAATCCGTCCATACGCTCGCCAGCGGTCCATCTATCAATATCTTTGTAAAAACAATCCTTTCATCATATTTCTGGCTGTGCGGCGTACCAATAAACTTTAGAAATTCGCTAACGGGCTCCGCTTTCACTAAGTTTTTACCTTCTTTACTAACAATGGTTTGCAAAATACTTTTTGTTGCAAATGCCGAAGCAGCTAATGTGCTGTCGCCATTTTTCATCCCCAGAAAAAGATTATTTACAGCCTGTTTAACAGCATCTTCATCCCTGTTTTGCGCCATAACTGTTTTACTAAAAAATGCACATACCAGCGCCAAAATGACTACTTTTTTCATGACTCATGTATTACGGTTGTTAATATAAATTTATGTTATTTTTGTAGAAGAAGGGAAAAGGAACTGCGCCGAAGCGTAATATTTTTGATTATTCACACATAGATACTTAATCGATAGCGTTTATTTTCAACGATTTACATCGAAATAAACAATCAATGTTAATAATTATTTTTTAACCACATTGGTAAATATTGTAAACTTATAATGTGTTTTTCTGCTAAATGGCACGGTTCTTTAATAGTATAACGATATGGAAGAAGAATTCTTTTTTGAATCCAATGAAGATGCTCAACGCTCAGTAGAACGTTACGAAGAAATGATCCGGAATAAGGACCAGTATTTTTTCGATGCAGGCGCTTTTGAATACATTGTTGATTTTTACATCGAAAAAAATGACCCGGTAAAAGCCTTACAGGTAGTTGATTATGCAGTTAGTCAACACCCTTATGCCACCGTTTTTTTAATTAAACAAGCGCATTTATTTATTTTAACAAATAACAATGAGCTTGCATTTTTAGCGCTGCAAAAGGCCGAACTTTTAGAACCATCAGAGCCTGATATTTACCTGCTTCGTGGCAACATTTATCAAAATACCGAACGGTTTAGTGAAGCTTTGGAGAATTATGAGAAAGCCCTGGGCCTGGCAGAGAGTACCGATGAAATTCTTTTGCAGATAGCATACGTTTACCAAAGCATGTCTGACTACGAAAGTGCCATTACTTATATAAAAATGAGTTTGGAGCAAAACATGGAAAACCAGGACGGGCTATACGAACTGGCTTTTTGTTATGATGTTTTAGATAAGCAGGAAGAAAGCATCAAATTTTATCAACAATACATTGATACCGATCCATATTCTTACGCTGCATGGTACAACTTAGGCAACAGTTTCCATAAGCTTAATTTATTTGAAAAAGCAATTGATGCTTATGATTACGCCATCTTAATTAAGGAAGATTTTAGCTCTGCCTATTTTAACAAAGGTAATGCCCTGGTTCAGTTAGATAAATATGACGAGGCGATAGAGGTTTATAAACAGACTTTTGAGTACGAACAGCCTAATGCCGATACTTATTGTGCAATTGGCGAGTGCTACGAAAAGTTAGAAAAAATGGATGAGGCCCGTTCTTATTACAAAAAATCGGTAAAGATGGATCCGAAAATGGCCGATGCCTGGTTCGGAATTGGTGTTACCTTAAACCATGAAGAACGTTACTTCGAATCGTTACATTTTTATAAAAAGGCAATCGATTTAGAAGGAGAGAATCCTGATTTTTGGTTTGCAATGGCCGATGCGCATTATAAGCTCAATCAAATAGAAGAATCTATAATTGCTTATGAGAAAGTTTTGGAGTATAACCCGCTTGATATAGAAGCCTGGCTGGATTTTAGCACTGTTCTTTACGAGCAAGGAAAACTTTTGGAGGCATCGGAAACGATGGCCGAAGCAATAAAAAATAATCCGGAAGCTGCAGAGCTTTATTACAGAATGGTTGCTTATTTATTTGCCCTTGGCAGCTACGCAGATGCCCTTGGGTATTTGGAAACGGCTTTAACAACCGACCCTGATAAACATTATATCTTGTTTGAATACCTTCCACAATTGCAGGATAACAGCGCCATTATTAATGTCATAAACCGATATATCAGGTAAAAGCCTTGTGAGAAAAATTTAACAAATAAATCTCAAATTTTTTTTCACTTTTGTACCCATATGAATTACCCATTATTAAACGTTCCCGAACGTCCGGCTAAACCACGCCAAAAAGGCTATACAATGGTTATGGATAAGGGATTAAGCCTTCGCCAGGTGGAAGATTTTATTGAAGTTGCCGGCGTATACACAGACATCGTAAAATTAGGTTGGGCAACATCACATGTTACACCAAACCTTAAAGAAAAATTAGCTTTATATAAAAGTGCGGGCATTCCAACATATTTTGGCGGAACATTGTTCGAAGCATTCATTATCCGCAATCAGTTTGACGATTACCAGCGTGTTTTAGACCAATATGGAATGGAGTATGCAGAAGTATCTGATGGCTCCATTGAAATTGAACACGATTTAAAATGCGAGTTTATCAGTAAACTTTCGAAGCAGGTAACCGTAATTTCGGAGGTTGGAAGTAAAGATGCAGCTAAAATTTTTGCCCCATACAAATGGATTAAATTAATGAAAGCTGAAATGGAAGCTGGCTCGTGGAAGGTTATTGCCGAAGCTCGAGAGGGTGGAAATGTTGGAATTTACCGAGGCAGCGGAGAAGTTAGAGAAGGCTTGGTTGATGAAATTTTAACGCAAATTCCCGAAGAAAGTATTATCTGGGAAGCGCCACAAAAAGAACAGCAGGTTTGGTTTATTAAATTAATCGGCACAAATGTTAACCTGGGTAACATTGCCCCCGCAGAAGTTATTCCTTTGGAAACAATTCGTTTAGGATTACGTGGAGACACATTTGATCATTTCCTGAACTTAGCAAAATAATCAAAAACTCGTTATCGCGAAGCACAAAGCAATCTCTAAATCTCTTTGAAAAGATTTCCTTGTGCCTCGTTTTATCGTAAAACAGCAAAATGAAAACTTACGGCTTAATTGGTTATCCGCTTTCTCACTCCTTTTCCAAAAAATATTTTACCGAAAAGTTTATAAGCGAAGGCATTAAAGACCATCAATATGAGCTTTTCCCCATCGAAAATATTAAGTCGCTGCCCGATTTATTAGTGGCAACTCCATCGCTTTGCGGACTAAATGTAACCATTCCGCATAAAGTAAACGTTCTGTGCTATTTAAATGAAATTGAAGAAGCGGCAGAAAAGATTGGCGCCGTAAACTGCATATCAATTAAAAATTTCGATGGCGAAACCTATTTGAAAGGATATAATACGGATGCTTATGGGTTTGAGGCTTCTTTGAAACCTTTGCTTAAATCGCAACACACTAAAGCGCTGGTTTTTGGTGATGGTGGTGCCGCGAAAGCTGTGAAATATGTTTTGGAAAAGTTGGGTATAGAATATTTGGTTGTGGTACGTAAACCAACGCCAAAAGCCATTTTATACAGCGAAATTTCGAGCGAAATATTAAAGCGCCACAAGCTACTGATTAATACAACGCCACTTGGAATGTTGCCGAATGTGAATACGCACCCAGAAATAGATTATTCCATTTTAAATGATGAATATCTGGCGTATGATTTGGTTTATAACCCATTGGAAACAGCTTTCTTAACCAAGGCGAAATTGCAGGGCGCTGATGTTAAAAATGGCTTGGAAATGCTTTACAAACAAGCTGAAAAGGCATGGTGTATCTGGAATAATATCGGCTAATTGCCGTAAAAGTTTCACCGGCGTTTAACTATAAAACTAACAAAGAAGCGAAATGAAAATGAAGTATCTGTTTTTTCTACCTGTGCTGCTTCTCTTGTGTGTAGCTGCTTGCCAAAATAACGATTATAGTCCGAAACCACGAGGGTATTTCCGCATTGTTTACCCTGAAAAGAAATACCGGGAATTTAGCTCTTCAGCGCCATTTAGTTTCCAATATCCGGTTTATGCTAAAATGGAAGCCGATAAGAGTAAAAACGCTGAAGAAAACTGGTATAATCTGCACTTTACTCAGTTTAACGGATATTTGCATTTAACTTATTACGATGTTGCCGATAAAGCGGCCTACGATGAAATGGTTGAAGACGCCAGAAAACTTGCATTTAAGCATACTATAAAAGCAAGTGCTATCGACCAGAAATTAATTAACTATCCTGATAGGAAAGTTTATGGCATATATTATGCTATTGAAGGTAATACGGCCTCATCCGTTCAGTTTTTTTTAACCGACAGCACGAAGCATTACTTTAGAGGAGCACTTTACTTTAACGAGCGGCCACAATACGATTCGATTGAGCCTGTTCTAAAATTCATCAAAAAAGATATTGACAGGATGATATCGACTTTTAAATGGAAAAAATAATATCTTGAATTTAACTACAAATGATTAGCATAAAAAAATTTACGTTCAACGCTTATAGCGAAAACACTTACATTTTATCCGATGAAACAAAAGAATGTGTAATCATAGATCCGGGTATGTATGAGGGAGCAGAACAGAACGAAATTGTAGCTTTTGTTAAGGAAAATGAACTTAAACCGGTTTTACTTTTAAATACCCACTGTCACCTCGACCATGTTTTTGGGAATAAATTTGTTTTCGATACCTGGGGTTTAAAACCTCAGTTTCATCAGGGGGAATTACAGGTACTTCAGGCTGTGCCAGGTTATGCGCCTCAAATGGGCTTGACACATTACGAGCTTTCTCCGGAGCCGGAAACCTTTTTGCCCGAAACAGGCACCATTCAATTTGGGAACAGCGAGCTGGAACTAATTTTTGCGCCAGGCCATTCTCCGGCTCATTTATGTTTTTATAGCAAGGCAGATGGTATTTTAATTGGCGGCGACGTGCTGTTTTATGGAAGTATTGGCCGTACAGATTTGCCGGGGGGCAATCATCAACAGTTAATTGAGAACATTAAAACCAAACTTTTCCCATTGCCCGATGGCGTAAAGGTTTATCCCGGACATGGCCCTGCAACTACAATCGGCTTTGAACGAGAACATAATCCCTTCTTTTAATGTTAATATAAGGTGGGTAACAAGCTGAGGCATTTTTAACTTAGTTGCGCTATTAAATCATCGGTTTTCCATCTCATATTTTCCCTTATCTTTAACCCGTGAACACACCTCTGTATATTGCCAAAAGGTATTTATTTGCTAAGAAATCTACAAATGCCATTAACCTTATTTCGGGCATTTCTATGGTTGGCGTTATGGTTGGCAGTGCAGCCTTAATTATTATCCTTTCTATATTCAACGGCCTCGAGGTTACCATCCTAAACATGTTTAATACCATGACGCCGGAATTAGCAATTCTTCCTGCAAAAGGAAAAACCTTTAATCCTGACACCAGGTATTTTAACGACTTAAAAAACAATACTAAGGTTTACTCTTACACTGAGGTGCTGCAAGAAAATGCCTTGTTAAAGTACAACAATAAGCAAGCGGTTGGCATGGTTAAGGGCGTAAGCTACGATTATTTGAAAAACCCTAAGCTAGATAGTACCATTAGAGAGGGCCGCTTCGTTTTAAACAACAAAAGTGGTTATAGTGCAGTAATAGGATCTGCACTACAAAGTTATTTAACAGTAAACACCGTCGATCCGTTTACAGAACTTGAGATATTCTCACCAAAGAAGAACATTGCTGTAAACAATATAAATCCGGCTGACGATTTTGTGAATAAAAGCATAAGAGTGAGCGGGGTTTTTGAAGTGCAGCAAGAGTTTGATAATGGAATTGTTGTTCCTTTAGATTTTGCCAGAGAACTTTTGGGCGAAGAAAAAAATGTTTCCTCCATCGAAATTAATTTACAACCAAACGTAAATGTTGATGATTTTAAGAAAGAACTTGAGGAACATGCTGGCCCGGGTTACTCGATTAAAAACAGGATGGAACAAAACAAATCGATATACCACCTTCTTAACACCGAAAAGTGGGCGGTTTACATCATTTTAACTTTTATCCTGATAATCGCTATATTTAATATCATTGGTTCTTTAACAATGCTCGTTATTGATAAGGTGAAAGACATTGCCATTTTAAGCAGTTTGGGCGCTAGCAAAAAGTTAATTAAACGCATATTTTTGTTGGAAGGGATGATGATTACGATGTCTGGCTGTGTCCTTGGACTCATAATCGGCCTTATTTTTTACTTCTTACAACATAATTATGGCCTAATTAAAATGGGTGAAGAAAATAAAACGGTTATAAGTTCCTATCCAATAGGGCTAAAGTGGAAAGATTTCATATTAGTTTTTGTAACCGTCGGGATTTTCTCATTTTTGGCATCTGCTTTGTCATCTAAATTTAGCGTAAAGAAGATAGATCAAATTAATCAAGCACTATAAAAATGAATTTATTTAAACAAGCAACAGTATTTGTTATGCTTTTCGGCGTGGCCCTTACCGCTTGTAACAGGTCGGAGAAACAAGTAGAGGCGAGTAAAATTAAAACGGTGAAGGGATTGTATAGCTTTGGTCCGGAAATGAAATCATTTACGCTTTGCGAAGACGGCCGCGAATACTGGGTTACCGATAGTGTTAAAAATCTTGAACTTTCTTATAGCAACTTAAATTTTGAAAAGCCATACGAGCCCGTTTATGTAGAACTGGAAGGTTATTTCGCGAAATCAGACACCGCTACCGTCGCCGCCGATTTTGATTCGACTTTAGTGGTTACCAAAGTGGTAAAAATTAGTAAGGAGATACCCGATGGACCTTGCGCACAGTAGCTGCGAACATTAACTTTCGTTTAGGTCATCTCATACAAATAAAAAGCATTTCTTTTCAGGAAAAGCCGTTTTGTAGAATGCTTTCTACCAGTAAATGGTGTAAAGTGCAACAATAAGACCGATAATCAAGAGTGCTCCAATTGCAAACCCAGTGGTTGTTTTGAACATCTTTGTATCAATCTCCAAGCCATTTGGAACAACGCCCTTCTTATTCTCTACGATACTAATAATGTACATACCAATTGCGCAGCAGGCAAATACGATAAGCATTCTATCCATAAAAGGTATTTCAAAAACACCTTTACCATTATCTACCGACCAGCCAAACTGATGAAGGCCGGATAAGTCTGTCCATTTGGGCAGGAATTTTAAAATTACAGAGAAGATAAATCCACCTATCGTGGCAAAAAGCGCTGCGTTGGAAGTGGTCTTTTTCCAGAAAAAGCCAAAAATAAACATGGCAAAAATACCCGGAGAAACAAAGCCTGTATATTCCTGAATGTATTGAAAACCTTGCTTGCCTTCACCCATTAAACCTTCGCCAAAGCCGAATGACAGAATTACAGCCAAAAACATTGAAACAATTACGGCGATTTTACCAACGTTAACAAGATTGGTTTCAGAAGCTCCGGTATTAAAGGCTTTTTTATAAATATCGAGCGTAAAAATGGTGGCAATACTATTTGCTTTACCCGCTAAAGACGCGACAATCGCCGCTGTTAATGCCGCGAAAGATAGTCCCTTTAACCCGGCAGGAAGTAAAGTTAACAAGGCCGGGTAAGCCTTATTGGGGTCGGAAACTCCTGTTGAAGTTAACAATTGCGACGCATTTATACCACCAACGTTATTCTTTATGATGTAATAAACGGCAATTCCGGGAACAACAACAATTACCGGCATTAACATTTTCAAGAATGCGGCAAAGAGCAAACCACCCCTTGCAGTCGGTAGTGATGCACCTAAAGCTCTTTGAGTAATGTATTGGTTACAACCCCAGTAGCTTAGATTTGCAATCCACATACCGCCAATCAGCACGCTTAAGCCCGGCAAATCGATATAGTTGGGATTATCTTTTTTAAAGATTAAGTGAAAATGTTCAGAAGCACCTTCTTTCAGCATTGTAAATCCGGCACCAATTCCCTTTCCATCAGAAATTAAGTTTAATGCAATGTAGGTTGCCACCAATCCGCCAAGTACAAGGAAGAACACCTGGATTACATCAGTATAACCAATCACTTTCATGCCTCCAAGTGTAATTATAATAGCGAAAATTGCAAGTGCCCAAATGCAAATGGAGATGTCGAAACCCGAAATCCCACTAATGGCAAGCGCACCAAGATATAGGATCGACATTAAATTTACCACAATATAAAGCATCAACCAGAATACGGCCATAATCATAGCTACGGTAGAATTGTAGCGTTGATGCAGGAACTGAGGCATTGTAAAAATTTTGTTCTTTAAATAAACGGGCATAAAAAACACTGCTACAACAATCAGCGTAGCGGCAGCCATCCATTCGTAAGCGGATATTGCAAGGCCCAGTTTAAAGCCCGAACCGCTCATGCCAATCATCTGCTCTGCAGAGATGTTTGATGCAATCAGCGATGCACCAATTGCCCACCAGGTTAATGAACCTTCGGCTAAAAAATAGTCTTTAGAACCACCCTCTGCAGATTTTTTCCTTTTATAAATGTACAAGCCGTAGGCTGAAACAATAACAAAGTAGACAAGAAAAACAATGTAATCTTTCGAATCGAGCAGGGAATTTTTCATTAAATTAAAATATAATTCGGTTTTGTATTTTAAATGTAGTAATTCAAAAAATAAAATCTGTGTTAAATTAAAATTTTATCAAGCCGCCTAATCACATGCAAGATCATTAATTTAGGCGAAAATTAAAGTTATGGAAGAAATAACGTGGAACGATTTTGAAAAAGTAGAACTACGGGCCGGAACAATTCTGGAGGCTTTTGATTTTCCTGAAGCACGTAAACCTGCGTACAAACTCAAGGTAGATTTTGGTGAATTTGGAATCAAAACGAGTAGTGCCCAGATAACTAAACTTTACAAAAAAGAGGAGTTGCCAGGCAAACAGATTATCGGTGTGGTTAATTTCCCAAAAAAACAAATTGGAAAATTTATGTCGGAGTTTTTGGTTACAGGTTTTGCCGATGAAAATGGCGATATCGTTTTAACAACGCTCAATGGGAAAGTTCCTAACGGAAGTAAAATGATATAAGGTATATTTGAACATGAGTTTTTATAATTTCGAGGGTAACGATCTGGAAGCAGAAGATGTTCATTACATGAAGCTGGCGTTGGCAGAAGCGCAGAAAGCCCTGGCAGAAGATGAAATTCCAATCGGAGCCATTGTAGTTGCCAAAAACCGTGTAATTGGCCGTGGATACAATTTAACCGAACGTTTTAATGATGTTACTGCCCATGCAGAAATGCAGGCTTTTACGTCGGCAAGCCAAACCATCGGCGGAAAGTATTTAACCGATTGTACATTATACGTAACCATAGAGCCTTGCGTAATGTGTGCAGGCGCTAGCTACTGGACGCAGATAAGCAGGATAGTTTACGGCGCCCGTGAAGAAAAACGCGGATTTTTATCTAAAGGAACAAATTTGCTACATCCAAAAACTGTGCTAAAAGGTGGCGTATTGGCAGAAGAGTGCGCCATGTTAATGAAAAGTTTCTTTGCCAAAAGGAGATAAGTAATCGCTACAAAACCAATTGATGATAATAACGTGAACAAAACTTAACCTTCGAATGTTATATTTGCTTCAAGAAACATTTTTTAAACTTTAAACATATAAATATTATGGCTTTTGAATTACCTGCGTTACACTACGCAACCGATGCATTAGAACCGCATATTGATAAAATGACCATGGAAATCCACCATGACAAACATCACCAAGCTTATGTTACTAACCTTAATAAAGCGTTAGAAGGTAAGCCTGAAGCGAACTCAAGTATCGAGGATATCGTAAAAAATATTTCTAAATACCCTGCTGCAGTTAGAAATAACGGTGGCGGACATTATAATCACTCTTTATTCTGGAACATTTTAGGTCCGAATAAAGGTGGCGAACCAACCGGCGATTTAGCAAAAGCAATAAAAGATACTTTTGGATCTTTTGCTGATTTAAAAACTAAAATGCAGGAAGCTGGCGCTACACGTTTCGGTTCTGGCTGGGCTTGGTTATCAGTTGGTGCTGATAAAAAACTTCAGGTTTCTTCTACGCCTAACCAAGATAATCCTTTGATGGATGTTGCCGAAGTAAAAGGTACGCCAATTTTGGGTATTGATGTTTGGGAACATGCCTATTATTTAAAATATCAGAACAAACGTCCGGATTACTTAGCGGCTATCTGGAATGTTGTTAATTGGGATGCTGTTGCAGAACTTTATAAAAAAGCGTTGTAACCAGCATTATCTAAATAGATTTTGAAAAGCCTGCAAACACAATTTGCAGGCTTTCTTATTAATTAATACCTTCGCATATAATATTTTACCAAAATGAAAAACGTTATAGTTTTATTTTTAATGGTTGTTGGCTTTGCTATGTTATCTATGGCGCAACAGAAAGCGCCAACGCCAACTGAGATTGCGAAGAAAAATGTGGAAGATTTGGATAAAAAGCTAAAACTTAACGACACCCAAAAAAGTATAATCTACAGCCTCACCTATAATCAGGCTAAAGAACAATCAGATTTAGTTAAGAGACAACAGGCCGGCCATACCAAAGAAGACGATGTTGACAAGTATTACAAAATGCAAAATGAAACTTCAAAAAGCATTCGAAATGTTTTAAAAGGCGAACAGCAAGCGAAATACGATAAAATAATTGAAGACCGTTTGAGTGGTAAAGCCAACAAGAAAAAGAAAAAAGGCGAAGAAGAAGAGGTTGAAGGTGATATAAACGGCCTTTTACTTAAACCAGAAAAAGTAAATTAACATCCATTAACATTACAATGCCTGAAATCTTAGTCGGGTCTCTTGTACTTTGCCTGCTGCTTTCTCCTCAGCTTCTGGCCGGTTTCCTGGCAAAGAGAACCGGTAGAAACTTTTGGTTCTGGTTTTTCATATCCTTTATTATACCGATAATCTCGTTAATAATTTTAATTTTTCTGGATGATAAAAACCCCCATACTAAAGGTTACAAACTGGCCGATCATGTTTCCAATAAAAAAGATTTTAACAGTATTGATTTATTAGAACGGCGTTAAATTCCAACAATATCCTTTTTCTTTTTCTGCTTCATTGCTTTAGGGATAATCTCTAAAATTTCATCTTTCAACGCGTTCAACATGCGCTTTTTTATGAAATTTTTATGCGTTACCAAACTGATTTCTCTTACAGGTTCCGGCGACTTGAAATGTCTTATTTTATTAATTTGTTTGGTGTTTAACTCCGCAATGGCAAGCTCGGGAAGTAAGGTAGCACCACCATTTAAGTCGACCATTCTCACAAGGGTTTCAACGCTTCCCGTATTATATTCTAAGCCTTGCAAACGATTATTTTTTGTAGAGCGGCAAATATTTAAGACCTGATTTCGCATACAATGACCTTCATTTAACAACCAGATATTCTCATCGTTTAAATCCTCAGCATCAACCGCTTTCTTTTTATAAAGTTTACTGTTTTTGCTAATGTAACTCACAAAATTTTCATAGTAAAGCGGCATTTCTACAATGTTTACATCCGTTAAAGGTGTTGCTAAAATACCACAATCCAAAACGCCGGTTTTTAAGTGATGGATAATGTCTTCAGTTGTATATTCCCAGATCATCAATTTTAATTCCGGATATTTTTCTAACATTGATGATATAACTTCAGGTAGCAGATATGGTGCAACCGTAGGAATAACACCGATTCGAAGCTCTCCCAAAACATCCTGTTGCTGACTGCTGATTAGTTCTTTTATCTTACCACTTTCCTGCAAAATAATTCTTGCCTGAGCAACAATCTGGGATCCAATCTCCGTCGGACTTACAGGTTGCTTACTTCTGTCGAATATTTTTACGCTCAGCAACTCCTCAAGCTTTTGCACCTGCATACTTAATGTAGGTTGTGTAACAAAACACTTATCAGCAGCAGTTACAAAACTCCTGTAAGTATCAACGGCAACAATGTATTCGAGCTGAACTAAAGTCATATAGCTAAAATTGATTTATAATATCAAATATATAAATTATAACTATAAGTATTTTCCGAGGCTTCGATTATTTCTTAAACTAGATTAAGTTTTCTGAGAAAACCAATGCCGATTTTTACAACTTAATTTAAACAAAATAAAAATGGAAAGTAGAATAGACATTCAGAAAACAGAGCCGGCAGCCTATCAGGCTATGTATGCTTTAGAAAAATATTTAGCATCAAGTGCTTTAACGCCCACCCACAAAGAATTGATTAAGCTGCGGGCGTCGCAAATAAATGGCTGCGCATTTTGCATCAACATGCACAGTACCGATGCAAGAAAGTTAGGGGAAACGGAACAAAGGATTTATCTGCTTAATGCCTGGAGAGAAACAAATTTATTTACAGAAGAAGAACAGGCAATTTTAGCACTAACCGAAGAGGTAACTTTGATTACCAGTCATGTTTCTGATAAAACCTATAACAAAGCAGCAAGCCTTTTCGACGAGCATTATTTAGCCCAAATTATTATCGCAATTGCAACCATTAATGCATGGAACAGGATTGCGATAACTTCCAGAACGATGGTTGGCTAAAAAGGAAATTTTGTCTGGCCTAGCCGCCAGATAAAATTATTTCCTGATGTTAATTCTTTTGAGCTCATTAAAGACTAACCGCGCTACTTCGGCTGCACCTGCTGGCTGAAAGTGCGTATTGTCCTTCTGGCCTTTTGGATAAGCCTCATATCGACCAGAATCCAGGTTCATAAAATATTTCGCTGATACAAAATCCTTCCCTTTGCTGGTAAAATATTCTGCCGATCGGATGGTTAAGTCGACCAGCGGCACCTTTAGCTCCGCAGCAACGTCTCTAACCGCCTGCGGATAATCACCGTGAGCGTTGCCCAATTTGCCATCTTTCCAGGGGTAATTTCTGCTAACAGGCGTAATCAAAACTGGAACGGCTTTCTTTTTCCTGGTTTCGTTTACATACATCCTTAAAAAATCTTTATACGCTTCAACTGGTGTATATCTTTCAGGTTTATCTTTTGCAGCATCGTTGTGCCCGAATTGAATTAAAACCAAATCGTTTTTTTCCAAAGACTGAAAAACATCTTTCCACCTACCTTCTTCAAAAAAGCTTCTTGTGCTTCTGCCGCCTACCGCCTTATCAACAACTATAGCGCTGTCGCTTTTAATTAAATGGTTGACTTTCTTTAGGCTGTCCCTAACTAAGAATCGTTGAAAAACCTGCCCCCACCCAGTTATAGGGTACTTTTTTTGTTTATAATTACTTTCAAGACTATAATCTGCAACTGTAGAGTCGCCAATTAAAAAAACCTTAACTGGCGCTGGTTTTATTGTAAAAGAAAAAGAAAAGGCAACTAAAGATAACGAGGCAAAAAGCAGTCTGTTTTTCATATCTATTTAAGTTTATCAACACGAAACCAGTCAAATTCAGCTACACCAGAATCATTAGTTTGGGAAGCTCTTATTGCATACAACCCAATTTTTGCGCCAATCCACTGGCCCGCAACCGCCTTAAATTCATCAGAAACCGACGTAAATGCTAGCCCGTCTTCGCTATAGCTAAACTGGCATTTTGCGCCAGGCTTTACTTCAACCCTTAAATAAATGGTTGAAAATTTAAGCTTGGCGATTTCTTTCTCGTTTTCGATATTTCCTTTATCTGCATCATTGCAATTACCGTAAACCAGATGGATGCCGTCTTTTTTATTTTTTAGCTTGAGCGTGGCATAATTTCTTCCGATAATTACCAGCCCGGTCTGCTCGTTATCGAGCTTAGGATTTGGTTTAAATTCAAGCTTTGTGGTTACCATAAATGCTTCAGCCGGAAACTTTTGCAGTAATAAATTAGGTACATCCCAAAGATTTTTAGCTTCATCAGGAATTTTTGCGGTATACAATTTAAGCACACCTTCTGCAGCATCGTTAAAGGCCCAGGTAGCCTGAGGATTTGCCTGCCATTGCCACTGTAAACCTAATTTTTGCGAGTTAAATTCATCACTCTCTGCCGGCGTCTCCGGCAGATAAACTGTGCCCACATTTGGCTTTTTGAAAATTGAAACTGGCTCACCCTTACCATCAGAATCTTTATCGAATCCAATAACCGGCCAGTCTTTAATCCATTTCATAGGCTGCAGATGAACTACTCGTCCATAAGCATCCTTATCCTGAAAATGAAGGAACCAATCTTCGCCAGTTTGGGTATTTACCCAGGCACCCTGGTGCGGACCATTTATGCCAGAGGAACCCTGGTCCATAACTACTTTGCGCTCGTACGGCCCATAAATATTTTCACTTCTCAGCACAACTTGCCAGCCAGTAGAAACACCACCAGCCGGTGCAAAAAGATAGTAATAAGCATTTCTTTTATAAAACTTTGGCCCTTCTATGGTTGGGTCTAACTCATGTCCGTCGTATACAATTGTTCCGGCAGCTGTTGCTTTATCTCCACCGGCGTTTAACGGCAATACAGCGAGTACACTTTTTATACCCGCACGGCTGCCTGCATAGGCGTACGCGAGGTAAACTTTTCCATCTTCATCCCAAAGCGGGCAAGGATCTATAAGGCCTTTGCCGGCAACCACCAATTGAGGTGCAGACCAGCTACTGTTTATATTTTTTGTTTTAACAAGGTAGATTCCGAAATCCGGGTCGGGGTAATAAATGTAGAATTCGCCATTTCGGTAACGTATTGCTGGTGCCCAAACACCGTTTCCGTGCTGTGTTTTTTCAAAATGTTCAAAGGGTGGCTGGCGCAACATCGCATGACCTATAATTTTCCAGTTTACCAAATCTTTCGAGTGAAGAATTGGCAAACCCGGAACCGCATCGAAACTCGAAGAAACCATATAAAAGTCATCACCAACACGAATAGCATCAGGATCCGAATAATCGGCATGTAGCACAGGATTTTTATAGCTGCCGTTTCCTAAATCAGACACCCAAACTTTAGAAACGTAATTTGTTTTTCCGAGTTGTGCAAAAGAAGTTAAATAGGTTAATAAAAGAAAAGGTATGCTTAACAACAGTTTCATACAATGATTTTTGAAAACCGATTGGTTATATTTGGTTTAACAAGATTAAGTGATTTTTGATTTTAATCCAATCTTTATTGTGCAATCGTTCCCGTTATCGTTTGCGATGTTTATTTTAGGCGAACCTGCTCTGCAAATGAGTTTAATGAGTAAAATTGTCCATCATATATTAATTATCTGCGGCCGCGTTTAAGGTTTACCGCAAACGTGGCCGATTTAATTTTATCTATCTATCATATGAAAAATCTCGTCTTTCTTATGCTTTTATCGTTTTCGCTTTGCGGAAATGCAACCGAGGTTAAACCCGATTTCGTTGTCGCGGTTGACGGCTCAGGAAACTTCAGGACAGTGCAGGAAGCGATAAACGCTGTACCCGATTTCAGGAACAAAACCACCATAATCTTCATTAAAAAAGGTAAGTATAAAGAGAAACTTGTTTTAGCTGCATCTAAAAAAAACGTAAAATTTATCGGCGAAAGTCTGCTAGAAACCATTTTAACCTATGATGATTATAACCAGAAGAAAAACATTTTCGGAGAAGAAAAAGGAACGTCTGGCTCATCAAGTTTCTATATTTATGGCGAAGGATTCAGTGCAGAAAACATCACGTTCGAAAACTCGTCGGGCCCTGTGGGGCAAGCTGTAGCCGTTTGGGCCGGCGGGGATAAGCTAATTTTCAACAACTGCAGATTCATCGGCTTTCAGGATACGCTTTACACCTATGGCGCAAATAACCGGCAATACTATTACAATTGCTACATCGAAGGCACGGTTGATTTCATCTTCGGCGCCTCTACCGCGTGGTTTGAAAAATGTACCGTTTTTTGCAAAAAAGCGGGCTACATTACTGCCGCCTCCACAGCAGACACAACGAAATTCGGATACGTTTTTAACAATTGCAAAATAACCGGCGACGCCGCCGAAAGCAGCTTTTATTTGGGTAGACCTTGGCGGCCTTTCGCAAAAGTTGTTTATTTAAATTGCGAGTTACCGGCGCTCATAAACCCTTTGGGATGGAATAACTGGGGTAAGGAAACGAACGAACAGACGGCCTATTACGCAGAATATAAAAATACAGGCAAAGGCGCAAATGCTAACCAAAGGGTTCCCTGGTCGCATCAGTTAACAGAAAGCGAATATAAAGCCTACACTTTGGAAAACGTTTTCCAAGGGTGGGTTCCGCAAGTAAAATAAAAAGTTAAATATTTGATAGTAAAATACTTAACAGCTTTAAGCTTGAAATACCTGCAATTTTCTTTGGCAACGATTGCATAGATTTCTCTTCTGTTTTCAGGTTAAAGACCGTACACTTGTTTTAATAATAACCAAGTATAATTTAACGAAGCAAAACATGAATCTTTTTAAAGAAAAAATCTATTTTGTATTTTCAGTTTTAGTTGGCTTAAATTTAATGGCTACGCCTGTTGTTTTTGCCCAGAAACAAGCAATCCCGGTTATTCAGCAAGTTAAATTTAAAAAAGATACAACCAGCATTACTGCATTCGGAGCCAAAGGCGACGGCTTAACGTTAAATACGACAAACATTAATAAGGCAATCGCTACGGTAAGCCAAAAAGGGGGCGGCGTTGTTTTAATTCCTTCAGGTTTATGGTTAACGGGCCCAATCGAATTAAAAAGTAATGTAAACCTGCACTTAAAACGCGATGCAATTCTCCAATTTACTGATGATTTTAATCAATATAAATTGGTTGAAGGCAATTGGGAAGGCCAGCCAGCCTGGCGTAATCAAAGCCCTATATCAGGAACAAATCTAGTTAATATCGCAATTACGGGCACCGGCATAATTGATGGTAATGGCGGCGCATGGCGCATGGTTAAAAAAGATAAACTAACAGAAACACAGTGGCAGAAATTAGTTGCTTCTGGCGGTTCGGTTAGCGAGGATGGGAAGCTCTGGTACCCATCTCAAAAAACTGTTAAAGGTTCTAAAACAAAAAATGCAGGTGTAATTGTTCCCGGTAAAACCGCTGCAGATTATGAAGATATTAAAGATTTTCTACGTCCCAACCTGCTCGTACTAACAAGTTGCAAAAGAATTCTTCTGGAAGGTGTTACTTTTCAAAATTCGCCCGCTTGGAACCTGCACCCATTAATGTGCGAAGATTTAACACTGAGAAACCTTCAGGTAAAAAATCCCTGGTTCGCCCAAAATGGCGACGGAGTTGATGTTGAATCCTGCAGGAATGTGCTAATTGAAGGCAGTACTTTTGATGTTGGCGATGATGGCATTTGCATCAAGTCGGGCAGAGATGAATCTGGTAGAAAGCGTGGAATGCCGACTGAAAACGTGATCATAAGAAATAACGTAGTTTACCATGCACACGGGGGCTTTGTAATTGGCAGCGAAATGAGTGGTGGCGCAAAAAATATCTGGGTTTACGATTGCTCTTTCATTGGAACGGATATCGGCCTACGTTTTAAAACAACCCGCGGCCGGGGTGGCGTAGTAGAAAATATTTATGTAAACAATATAAATATGATTGATATTCCTGGTGAAGCAATCTTGTTCGACATGTATTATGCGGCGCAAGATCCGGTTCCTTTGGCAGGTGAGAAACGCGAAGCCATTAAAACGGTAATGGTTCCTGTTACCGAAGCAACGCCACAATTTAAAAATTTCTACATAAAAGATGTGGTAGCAAACGGCGCTGAAAAAGCAATTTTTGTAAGAGGGCTCCCGGAAATGAACATCAAAAACATTCATTTGGAAAACGTAACCATCAAGGCTAAAAAGGGAATTGAAATTATTGAAGCATCTGATATTTTCCTTAAAAATGTTAATGTTATTACCGAAAATACTAATCCAATTGTTCGGATACAGAACGGCGCAAATATTAATATTAACGGGCTTCAATATAAAAATGGCACTGAACTTTTATTTAACATCACCGGAGAAAAAACGAAGGGTGTAAAAGTTAGCGGCACCGATGTTTCAAAGGCCAAAAAAACATCAGCTTTTGGCGAAGAAGCAAATAAGACAGCATTAGAAATTTCTAAATAAAATGAAAAAATTAAGCTTAAATAATTTACTTATCATCGCGGTTTTAGCGTTATTAGCAAATAGCACTTTTGCGCAAAAAAAATTATCAGAGCAGCTTACTTTAACTGCCATGGAAACCTTGTTTCAGGATACCACGGTACTAAAAGATGCTAAAGGGCCAAAATGGAGCTACGATATGGGAGTGGTTCTGGAAGGCGCAGCACAGGTATGGCGCAACACCGGTAATGGTGATTACTTTAAGTACATTCAAAGCTCGATGGATGCCTATGTTGATAAGGCGGGAGCGATAAGAACGTACAAGGCTGAAGATTTTAATATCGACAATGTTAAGAACGGACGTTCTTTATTATTGCTCTATAAAGTTACCGGACAACAGAAATATTTAACAGCGGCAACAACATTATACAATCAGCTTCAAAACCAGCCACGAACAAAAGAAGGCGGCTTCTGGCATAAGAAAATCTATCCAAACCAGATGTGGCTGGATGGCTTGTACATGGCCGAACCCTTTTATGCGGAATATGCTGCACTCATGAAAAAAGACGCTTCATTTGTTGACATTGCAAACCAGTTTATCCTGATGGAAAAAAATTCGCGAGATGCGAAAACAGGTTTACTTTATCACGGATATGATGAAAGCAGACTGGAAAAGTGGGCTGATAAAACAAGCGGAAAATCTCCTAATTTTTGGGGCAGGGCAATGGGTTGGTATATAATGGCTTTAGTTGATGTGCTCGACAATTTTCCAAAGACACACCCAAAATATAAAGAATTGGTTGCCATTTTAAACCGTACCGCTACCGCGGCGTTAAAGTATCAGGATGCAAAATCCGGTGTTTGGTACGACATTTTAGACATGCCCGCCAGAAAAGGCAACTACCTTGAATCCTCTGCATCGAGCATGTTTGTTTATGGCTTTGCCAAAGGAGTTCGCAAAGGCTATTTGCCACAGTCCTTCTCCACCGCAGCGAATAAGGGTTATGCGGGTTTGAAAAAAGAGTTTATAGAATCTGCAGGCGCTGATAGGGTAAACCTAACGAAAACAGTATCAGTTTCGGGCCTGGGCGGTAAACCGAAATATCGCGATGGTAGTTTTGAGTATTACATAAGCGAAAAAGTGATTACTAACGACCCAAAAGGTGTTGGAGCATTTATCTGTGCTGCGAGCGAAATGGAAATCGCCGCACTACCTAAACCCGGCAAAGGTTACACCGTAACGGTAGATAATTTTTTCAATAACGAATACATGACCGGGCCAACAGGCGAGAAAATTCCATTTCACTACCTGTGGAACGAGGACGATAACAACGGATTTTCACTTTTTGGTAAGGTATTTAATGATGCCGGTGTTAAAACTACAACCCTTGCATCTGCACCAACAACTGCGAATTTAAAGGGAACAAACATTTATATTATTGTTGATCCGGATACTGAAAAGGAGACTGCAAAACCGAACTATATGGATGCTGCCCATGCAAAGCAAATTAGCGAATGGGTAAAAGCCGGGGGCGTTTTAGTGCTTTTGCTGAATGATGTTGGCAACTGTGAAATCGCAAAATTTAATGTGCTGCCTGAAACTTTTGGGATTCATTTTAACGAAGATAGCCGCAATAAAGTTCAGGGCTCAAACTTCGAACAGGGCGCTGTTAATATTCCTTCGGGCAATGGAATTTTTAAAACGGCCAGGAAAGTATACATCAAAGAGATTTCCACAATCGTAGCCAAAACGCCGGCAGTTTCTGCGCTGACAGATAAAGGCGATGTCATTATCGCGACGGCAAAATACGGAAAAGGAACTGTTTTCGCAGTAGGCGACCCTTGGTTTTACAACGAGTACATCGATGGCAGAAAATTACCAAAAGACCTCGAAAACTTTAAAGCTACCAACGATTTGGTGAACTGGTTAGTTAAACAAGTACCGGCAACAAAGAAATAGAATGAAGAACTTAAAGCTTTTCTTATGCGTGGCGTGCCACATGTTGCTGATGTCTTGCCGAGCGCAATTACCTGCTGATTCTACCGCCGATAAAATGCTGGTTTACCAGTTAAACAATGGTGGCTGGCCTAAACAGCTCGAAGATAAAAGTGTGGTAAATTACGATTCGCCTTTAACGCCAGAACTTAAAGAGAAGATAAAAAACACAACAGTTTTACATGCCACTTTTGATAATAAAGCAACCAGTAGAGAAGTGGTTTACCTGGTAAAAGCGTACAAAAAAACACAAAATAAAAATTATCTGAAGGCTGCCGAAAAAGGGTTGGATTTTATTCTCGAGGCACAATATGCGAATGGCGGCTGGCCACAATATTATCCTGATAAAGCACTTTATCGCTCGGAAATTACCTACAACGATGATGCAATGATTAACGTTTTAAACATTTTGCAAGACATTGTAACGCAGAGTAATGATTTTGAAAATGTAAACCCTGCTTACATCGAAAAGGCTAAAACTGCGGTAAGTAAAGGGCTGAGTTGCATTTTAAAAACGCAGGTGAAGCAAAATGGAAACCCAACTATTTGGGCGGCCCAGTATGACAAAGAAACTATGTTACCTGCAAAAGCAAGAGCCTTTGAACCAGCATCTTTGAGTACCAGCGAATCGGTAAGCATTGTGCGTTTCTTAATGCGATTCAAAAACCCATCAACGGAAATTCAAAATTCTATTACCAGCGCTTTAAAATGGTTTACGGAATATAAAATTGTTGGGTATCGTTTCGATAGAGAAAAAACAGGCTCGGGCTTAATTGCGGATAATGGTGCAGTAGTTTGGTCCCGTTTTTATGATCTAAATAAAAACATACCAATTTTCGGCGACCGCGATAATACAGTAAAGTTGAAACTCGAAGAATTGAGCCCTGAACGCAGAAATGGTTATGGCTGGTACGGCAACTGGGCACAAAAATTAATAGAAAAAGACTATCCGAAGTGGTTGGCATCCAACGGAATGAAATAGGTTTAACTCGCCATCGGCGAAATCTTAAGAACATGATTTTAAGCAAAGAAAATTTAAAAAACATCAACGGGAAAAATGTAAATATTCCTTCGGCAGACCTTTTAGAATTGCCAGAAAAAGTAATTCAGTTTGGTACAGGCGTTTTACTTCGGGGTTTACCAGATTATTTCATCGATAAAGCCAATAGAAAAGGTATTTTCAACGGTCGTGTTTTGGTGGTAAAATCAACTTCAAGAGGTGGCGCAGATGCCTTTTCTAAACAAGACAACCTTTACACCCTTTGCGTAAAAGGAATAGAAGATGGCGCAAACGTAGAAGAAAACACAATTAACTCCTCAATAAGCCGCGTTTTATCTGCTTCGCAGGATTGGGACGAAATTTTAAAGGCAGCGCACAACCCGGAGATGAAGGTTGTAATTTCCAATACCACTGAAGTTGGTATTGTTATGAGCGAAGACAAAATAACTGACGCACCTCCTCAATCCTATCCGGGTAAATTACTTGCTTTTTTACACGAAAGATATCAGGCTTTTAATGGTTCTGAAGAAAGTGGAATGGTTATCGTGCCAACAGAGTTGATTAGTGACAATGCCGATAAATTAAAAGAAATTTTGTTAAAGCTTTCTGTACAAAACAAACTAAGCTGGGATTTCGAGCAGTGGCTAAAAACCGCAAATCATTTCTGTAAAACCTTGGTAGATAGAATTGTTCCGGGAAAGCTTCCTGCTGATGAACAGAAAAAAATAGAATCTGATTTGGGCTATACAGATGAATTAATGATTATGGCCGAACCTTTCAGGCTATGGGCAATTGAATCTGCTAACCCGAAAGTTAAAGATATTTTGTCTTTTGAGCAGGCTGATAAAGGAATCTTCATTGTGCCTTCGATAAATAAATTTAAAGAACTTAAACTTCGTCTACTTAATGGAACGCATACTTTAAGTTGCGGTTTGGCAATATTATCGGGGTTTAATACCGTAAAAGAGGCCATGGCGAACGAGGTTTTTGCCACCTATGTTTCTAACTTAATGCGCCAGGAGATTGCCCATTCGTTAGAAAACGACGACATCACTTATCAGGATGCTGTTGAGTTTGCCTCTAGCGTGATAGATCGTTTCAGTAATCCCTTCCTCGAGCACCAGTGGCAGGCTATAACATTAAATTTCACCTCGAAAATGCAAATGCGTAATATGCCTTTAATCAGGAAATATTATAGTCAGAAGAATGAGGTACCACCACTTATTGCATTAGGTTTGGCAGCATACATCATCTTTATGAATACCACAAAAGATGGTGAAGAATACGTTGCCAATGTAAGTGGAAAAACCTATCCCGTTCAGGATGAATTTGCAGAGATTTTGTACAATTACTGGCAAAACCCGGAAACTGCAATCGATAATATTTTAGGAGACCGACGTTTATGGGATAAGAACTTGAACAACTATCCCGGCTTTAACCAAGCAATAAAAAATTACGTTGATTTATTACAAAATACAGGTGCAATCGAAACATTGAGTAACTTGCATTTAGAAAGAACAATTTAAAAATGGTAACAAGAATCTTAAAAATTCATCCTAATGATAACGTTTTGGTTGCCCTGCAAGATTTAGCAAAGGGCGAAACGGTGATTTACGATGGACACGAATATACCTTGCAGGATGACATTCACGCAAAGCATAAGTTTTTTATGCAGGATATGAATCCTGGTGACCCGATTATGATGTATGGTGTTTTGGTTGGAAAAGCACAGCACTTCATCTTAAAAGGTGGTTTAATGGACACTGAAAATACTAAACATGCCTCAGATCCCTTTGAGTTTCGCCCATATCACTACGAATGGCATGCTCCGGATGTTTCAAAATTTGAGGGCCGGACTTTTAATGGCTACCACCGCAGCGATGGCCGCGTAGGAACAGCTAATTACTGGTTATTTATCCCAACTGTTTTTTGCGAAAACCGCAATCTTGATGTAATTCGGGAGGCTTTACACAACGAATTGGGTTACGCCGTTACCGATAAATACAAATCTTACACGCATCAGTTAGTTGATGCTTACAAGAACGGCGAAAGCTTGCAGGAAGCAGATACAGGTTCTCTTGGCCTGCCAAACCCTGCTGCAAACCGCGTTTTCAAAAATGTAGACGGCATAAAATTTTTGAATCACCAGGGCGGTTGCGGTGGCACACGTCAGGATGCGGCTGTATTAAGTAAACTGCTGGCCGCTTATGCCGATCATCCAAATGTTGCCGGCGTTACGGTTTTAAGTTTAGGTTGCCAGAATTTACAGGTTCAGGATTTTGTGAATGACTTGAAACAGCGCAGCCCGAACTTCGATAAACCACTATTCATTTTCGAACAACAGCAGTCGCAAAGCGAAGAACAATTGGTTAAGGAAGCGATAAGAAAAACTTTTATCGGTTTAACCGAAATTAATGAGATTGAGCGCCAGCCTGCACCACTTAGCAAACTGGTTTTAGGTGTTAAATGTGGTGGTAGCGATGGCTTTAGTGGCATCAGTGCAAATCCGGCTGTTGGTTACACTTCCGATTTACTGGTTGCCCTCGGCGGAACGGTTTTACTTGCCGAATTCCCGGAACTTTGTGGAGCGGAGCAACAGCTAATCGACAGAACCAAAGATGAAACAGCGGCTCGTAAGTTTATTCAACTCATGACCGCTTATAATCAGGCTGCAGAAAATGTCGGCTCTGGTTTTTTCATGAATCCATCGCCGGGAAACATAAAAGATGGCTTGATTACCGATGCGATTAAAAGTACCGGTGCGGCAAAAAAAGGTGGTACATCGCCGGTTGAAGATGTTTTGGACTATACAGAACCGGCAACTAAACCCGGCCTGAACCTGGTTTGTACACCAGGAAACGATGTTGAAGCAACAACCGGGAAAGCAGCATCAGGAGCAACTTTAATCTTATTCACTACCGGTTTAGGTACCCCCACCGGCAATCCGGTTTGCCCAACAATAAAGGTATCAACAAATAATGCGCTTACAAAACGTATGGGCGACATTATCGATATCAACTGCGGACCGGTTATCGAAGGCTTAAAAACGATTGAACAAATGGGTGAAGATATTCTTGAATATTGCATTAAAGCTGCGAGCGGAGAAGTAATTCCGAAAGCAGTACTGCTAAATCAAGATGACTTTATTCCATGGAAACGTGGTGTAAGTTTATAGCCGTTTCGTTATTAAATATGATGAAACAAATGGTTAATAAATAAAATAATATTTAACAGAGCAAAAAGATAATTGGTTGCAATTACGACGCAATATCTTGAATAACATTCCTTTAAATGAAACCTTTTTTAGACGAGAACTTCCTTCTGGAAACTAAAACAGCGCAAAAGCTTTACCATAACTTTGCAAAGTCGATGCCGATTATTGATTACCATAATCATCTGATTCCTGAACAAATTGCAAACAACGTTCAGTTTTCAAACATCAGTCAGGTTTGGTTATACGGCGACCATTACAAATGGAGGGCAATGCGGGCAAACGGTGTCGACGAGAAATTTATTACCGGAATTGGTTCTGATTATGAAAAGTTTGAAAAGTGGGCTGAAACGGTTCCTTACACTTTACGCAACCCCTTATACCATTGGACACATTTAGAGTTACAAAGATATTTCGGAATAACTGATTTGCTTTCCGGTAAAACGGCGCAAAAGATTTATGATGAGTGTTCTTCAAAATTGCAAACTGCAGAATATTCAGTTCGTGGCCTTCTGGCAAAAATGAACGTTGAGGCGGTTTGTACGACCGATGATCCGTTGGATAGCTTAAACTTCCATCAACAACTTGCAAGGGAAGGTGCAAACCTTAAAATGTTGCCCGCCTTCCGTCCTGATAAAGCAATGAACAGCGATGACCTTGAAGGTTTAAATGAATACATTGATAAACTGGAAACCGTTGCTGATAAAACGATCACAGGTTTTCAGGATTATCTTGATGCGCTGAAAAGCCGGCACGATTACTTTGCCGAAAACGGATGTTCAGTATCCGACCATGGTTTGGAACAAATCTATGCAGAAGATTACACAGATGCTGAAATTACCTCAATCTTTGATAAAATTCGTAGTAAAAAAGGTATTTCTTACCAGGAGAACTTAAAGTTTAAATCGGCAATGCTAATCTATTTTGCCGAGTGGGACCACGAAAAAGGTTGGGTACAACAATATCATTTAGGTGCGTTACGCAATAACAACGCCCGCATGCTAAGGCAATTAGGCCCCGATACAGGCTGGGATTCTATTGGCGATTTTAGTCAGGCGAGAATGCTTTCTAAGTTTTTGAACAGGTTGGACAATCAGGATAAACTTGCGAAAACAATTATCTACAATTTAAATCCGGCAGATAATGAATTAATTGCAACCATGATTGGAAACTTCAACGATGGTTCCATCGCAGGGAAAGTTCAGTTTGGTTCTGCCTGGTGGTTTTTGGATCAAAAAGATGGCATGATAAAACAACTGAACGCATTATCGAATATGGGACTTTTGAGCCGACTTGTTGGCATGCTTACCGATTCGAGAAGTTTTCTTTCATTTCCGCGACATGAGTATTTCAGAAGAATAGTTTGTAACCTTTTTGGCGAAGATGTTGAGCGGGGCGAATTACCAAACGACTTAGAGTGGATTGGCAAAATAGTGCAGGATATTTCGTATTTTAACGCAAAAAATTACTTTAAATTCTAGCTGAAAACAGGCTTTTCAGCTTAAAAAAGAGGATTCAATTCATTTCAATCGTTTTCCTTAATATTTTGGGAAAGCTAAAAAAACATTAAAAACCGGCCGGGTAATCACAATAAATGAGCAACCAAATATCATCTTCATTAAAAAAAGGAAAAAAAGTTTTAAGCTTCGGAGAAATTCTTTTGCGTATTTGTCCGGATATGGATGGCCATTGGTTAAAAGAAAATAAGTTGCCATTTTATGTTGGCGGTGCCGAGTTAAATGTTGCTACAGCTTTAGCGCTGTGGAACGTTCCTTCTGCATATTTATCGGCCATGCCGCAAAATTCGGTTACCGAAGAAATTGCCGACTACCTGAATAAAAAAAACGTAGACACTAAACCGATGGTTTATGGTGGCGAACGTTTGGGGCTATACTATTTGCCGAAAGGAAAAGATTTAAAAAACGCCGGTGTAATTTACGATAGGGCAAATTCATCATTCGCCAGTTTAAAAGTTGGCCAGATAAACTGGGATGAGTTATTTGAAGGTGTAAGCTGGTTTCATTTCAGCGCCATTTGTCCTGCAATTAACCAGGCGGTTGCTGATGTTTGTTTGGAAGCATTAAAAGTTGCGAGCGCAAAAAACATTACAATTTCCCTGGATTTAAATTATCGGGCAAAGCTTTGGAAATATGGTAAAGAGCCGAATGAAATTTTGCCTGAACTCGCCAAATATTGTACGCTGATTATGGGTAACGTATGGGCAGCTAACAAAATGTTAGGAACCGCACTACACGACGATTTAAAACCTGCTGAAGGTTATGCAAAGGAAAGGTTACTGCAACAGGCAGAAGATACATCCAAAGAAATATTAAGTTTGTTTAGCGCCTGCAAAGCTGTTGCAAATACATTCAGGTTCGACAATGGCAAAGGCATAAGATATTATACGGCGCTTTACACAAGTGAGCAATTAACAGTTTCGCCAGAATATGTATCTGATGAGATTTTAGATAAAGTTGGAAGCGGAGATTGTTTTATGGCCGGTTTAATTTATGGCTTTTATAACGATTTAAGTGAGGCAGATACCTTGAACTTTGCAACCGCAGCCGCTTACGACAAACTGTATATTCCAAGTGATGCAACAACAAGCACAGTTGCCGATATAGAAAATAGAATAATAAGATGATAACCAATAAGCATAAAATTTTAGACGCGATTTTGGAACAGGGCATGTTGCCTCTTTTCTATCAGGATAGCGAAGCAGGCAGTGTCGAAATTCTTCGTACGTTGTATAAGGCCGGCATTCGCGTTTTCGAATACACAAACAGAGGAAAATCTGCTTTGCCCAATTTTAAAAAGCTGAAAGAAATTCGCGATGCGGAAATGCCAGATTTATACTTGGGCATTGGCACGATAAAAACGCCTGCAGATGCAAATGCATTTATCGAAGCCGGAACAGATTTTATCGTTGCGCCAATTGTAAATCCTGCGGTAGCAGAAATTGCCAATAAAATTGGTATGCTGTGGATTCCAGGCTGTATGACGCCAACAGAAATTAGTGTTGCCCAGGAACATAAAGCAATGCTGATTAAAATATTTCCGGCTAATATTTTAGGTCCGGAATTTATTTCTTCTATTAAAGATTTGTTTGCCGGACAACTTTTTATGCCGACCGGTGGTGTAGAAATAAATGCTGATAACCTTAAAACCTGGTTTAAAGCGGGCGTTTGTGCGGTTGGAATGGGTAGCAAACTCATCAGCAAAGATGTTATGGCGAAAGGCCTTTACGATGAACTGCACGAGAATACAAAACTGGCGCTTGAGTTAATTCAGCAGAATAAGTAAAAGAAAAACACCTAACCAAATGAACCAACCAAAGATAGGCAAATACAGATGGACAATATGTTTACTGCTGTTTCTTGCTACCACAATTAATTACCTGGACAGACAAGTTCTTTCATTAACCTGGACAGATTTTATCAAACCTGAATTCCACTGGGATAATAACGACTACGGAAATATTACAGCCTTATTTTCTATTTTCTACGCGATTTCTATGCTTTTCGCCGGCAGACTTGTAGATAAGCTGGATACAAAAAAAGGTTTCCTTTGGGCAATTGGGGTATGGTCTGTTGGTGCTTGTTTACATGCATTTTGCGGCATTGCCACATCTGGTGTAATCTCTGGCCACTGGCTTGTTAGTTTCGAAGGCGCAAAAGAAATAATTGCCGGAATAAATGATACCGGAATGGTTGTTTCGGTAAGTGTAACCTTATTCATCTTTGCACGTTTTGTTTTAGCCGTTGGCGAGGCAGGAAATTTCCCGGCAGCTATAAAAGCAACTGCAGAATATTTCCCTAAAAAAGATAGGGCATTTGCCACCAGTATTTTCAACGCCGGCGCAACCGTTGGTGCACTGGCGGCACCCATCACAATTCCATTTATCGCAAAAGCGTATGGCTGGGAAATGTCTTTCATAATTATTGGCGCATTAGGTTTTGTTTGGATGGGCCTTTGGATATTCGTTTACAACAAGCCCGAGTTACACAAACGAGTTAGCGCCGAAGAGTTAGCTTACATTCAGCAAGATGTAATTAATGACAGAAAACTTGTTGACTATGTAGAAGAAACGAAAGAAAAAGTATCGTTTATCGATTGCTTTAAATACAAACAAACCTGGGCTTTTGCTTTCGGTAAATTTATGACTGATGGTGTTTGGTGGTTCTTTTTATTTTGGACACCAGCTTACCTAAAATCAGTTTATGGGATGGATTCTACCCAAAGTGCATTCCCACTGTTTGTGCTTTACATGATTACTTTGTTATCCATTATAGGCGGCTGGCTACCAACATATTTTGTTGAAAAGAGAGGCATGAACCCTTATGAGGGCCGGATGCGGGCAATGCTTATTTTTGCTTTTTTCCCGCTGCTGGCTTTAGCGGCTCAACCCCTGGGCCACATAACATATTGGATTCCTGTGATTATCATCGGCATTGCCGGCGCAGCACACCAAGCCTGGTCGGCAAATATATTTTCAACGGTTGGCGATATGTTTCCTAAAAAGGCAATTGCCACCATTACCGGAATAGGCGGTATGGCGGGCGGCTTAGGCTCTTTCATCATCAACAAAGGTTCAGGATTGTTATTTGATTATACCGGTAAAAACAAAATAGTTTTCATGGGTTTCAAAGGCGAAGAGGCGGGCTATTTCATCATCTTTTCGATTTGTGCCGTTTGTTATCTCATTGGGTGGAGCGTGATGAAAACACTTGTACCCAAATATAAAGTTATCGAACTAAAATAATTACCCAAACGGAACACAAAGGTTCCGTTTAAGAAGCAACTAAAATCTATACTTAAACTATAGATTAAATTATTATAAACCCTAAAAACAAACCAAATTGAGCAAAACTTTAAATCTCGAAAATATTTTCGTTGATGAAAGCCAGATTCCGGATGAATTCAGGCTCAAGGAAGAAATTAATCAAAAAGAATTTCTTTCTAACGGCGAAATGAAAACCTGGAGCGGTCCTTTTAATGAAGTATTTTCTCCGGTATGCGTTAAAACCGCTGATGGATTGAAACGAAAACGCATTGGGAGTTTTCCGGTGTGCACCGAAAAAGAATCTACTGAAGCACTCGATGCAGCCGTTGAAGCTTATGATAACGGCCGCGGACAATGGCCAACCATGAGTGTGGCCGACCGCATTAGCTGCGTGGAGAATTTTACGCATAAAATGATAGCGCAAAAAGATATTGTTGCTAAATTAATTATGTGGGAAATAGGTAAGTCTTATACCGATTCCATCAAAGAATTTGATCGCACAGTTGAATACATTTACGCAACAATTGATGCTTTGAAAGACATAGACAGGCAATCATCACGATTCGAAATTGAGCAGGGAATTGTTGCTCAGGTTCGCCGTTCTCCGCTTGGCGTGGTACTTTGCATGGGCCCTTTCAACTATCCATTGAACGAAACATTTACAACGTTAATTCCGGCTTTGATAATGGGCAACACGCTCCTTTTCAAACCACCTAAACACGGCACTTTATTGCATTATCCGCTTTTAGAGGCATTTCGTTCAAGCTTTCCGAAAGGGGTTGTAAATACAATTTACGGCCGTGGAAACATCATTGTTCCGGGTTTAATGAAATCGGGAAAAATTAATGTGCTAACGCTAATAGGTTCGAGTAAAGTTGCTAATGAGCTTAAAAAATTGCACCCGAAAGTAAATCGCCTGCGAGCCATTTTGGGTTTAGACGCCAAAAATGCAGCCATTATAACTAAAGACGCAGACTTAGATTTAGCAGTTTCTGAAACGGTTTTAGGCTCGCTTTCTTTCAATGGGCAACGTTGTACCGCGATTAAGATCGTTTACGTTCACCGTAGTTTGGCGCAGGAATTTTTAAAACGCTTGTCGGCAGAAGTGGAAAAACTGAAATTTGGTATGCCCTGGGAAAAAGGTGTGGCTTTAACGCCGCTACCTGAACTAAATAAACCCGAATATCTGAAAGAATGCATCGACGATGCAATTGCTCACGGGGCTAAAGTGGTGAATAAAAACGGAGGCGAAACGCTTGAAACATTTGTTTATCCAGCAATTATGTACCCGGTAAATGCTAATATGAAGTTATATCGTGAAGAGCAATTCGGCCCTGTTATTCCGGTTGTTCCATTTGATGACCTCGAAGAACCTATTGAGTACCTGATTGGTTCGCCACACGGCCAGCAGGTTAGTATTTTTAGTAACAATGCTGCAGTAATATCATCGCTAATTGATCCCTTGGTTAATCAGGTTAGTCGCGTTAATATTAATTGCCAATGCCAGCGTGGCCCGGATGTTTTTCCATTTACAGGCAGAAAAGATAGTGCAGAAGGCACACTCTCGGTTGTTGATGCATTGCGTTCATTCTCCATACGTTCGCTGGTTGCTACCAAGCTTACCGATAACAACAAAAAGTTGTTAAATGAAATTGTTGGCGACAATGATTCGAATTTTTTAAGTACAAAGTATATTTTTTAGCAGAATTTACAGCCATTTCGACTTAACATAACCAAATGGAGAAATCTTTGAAATTGTTAAATCAAATTCAGAGGTTTCTCCAAAAGGTCGAAATGATGTAACGGGAAATTTATTTGAGCTTTTTTGCCAAATTCAAATGTTGTTCTTTAATTCCTTGCACCACCAAAGCGGCAATTTGTTTTGCGCCATACGGACTCAAATGTGTATCATCTTTTTTCCCGGCAGGATAATTTACATGACCAGAATCAACATAGTTGAATAGTTTTATTGAACCCAAATCACCGAGATTAGTCAGTAATCGCTCCGTTTTAATCAGCATATCAATTAAAGGAACCTTTAAAGAATCGGCAAGTTTCCGGGTAACACCAGGATAACCGCCGTGAGTATCTGCTAAAACTCCCTGTTTAAAACTTCTCCTCGCAATTGGCGTAAGCAGTACCGGGATTGCCTTTTTGCTCCTTGCTTCCTGAACATAGTTGACAAGGTTGGCCTTAAATTCTTGTAGGGATGTGCCAGTTCCAGGTTTATCAATCTTTTCATCGTTATGCCCGAATTCTATCAAGACATAGTCGCCGGGAACGAGCTTTTCCAAAACCGCCTCCCATTGTTTTTCAGCTTTGAACGATTTCGTGCTCCTTCCGTTCAATGCCCTATTATCAACTACAACATCAGCTTTAAAAAACGATTGTAATTCCATACCCCAACCTGTTTCCGGGTAGGCTTTGGGTTGTTTATTTGCTGCAGTAGAATCGCCAATGATGAACAGGGTAGTTTTTCGCTGGATGAGACTGAATGCGCCCAAAACGACCATTACCGCCACAGCAGCAATATTGAATATCACTTTTTTCATTTTAATTTTTTTGGGTTCCAATTATCAGTTCCTCCTAAAATATTTTGAATTGTGTAAAGTTTCGCTTCTTTGCCGGTTAGCCGTTTAGCCCAAACAACCCGATTTTTAGCATCAGCACCTAGGCCGGTATTTTTATATTCTGCGTAGAAAGCAGTTTTTTCTTTATCAGGAAACATCGCATCACCTTTCCATGGATTCCAGCCTTCAGCAACAATGTGGTTGCCCAAATTTGAAGCAATGAAAACAGTTTTTGCAAAAGGTCTCCACGGTCTACCTAAAAAAACCTTATCAATCCCTTCGGCAGCAATAAGCCTACAACTAATAAAAACTAGTCCAAACTTTTGATTTGACGAAGTAGCCGCAGCCGTGATGTAAGAATTAGCTAAGCTCTTAATGGTACAATTTTCAAAAAGCGCCGTTGCCTTACCAAAGATAAAGTCGGTAGTACCTTCGATAAAACAGTTGGCATAAAACTGGCGACTGTTCTCGCCAGCCGCAAATAACGTGTCCTGATTACCTAAAAAGTTGCAGTTATTAGCCACAAATCTATCACCCTCAATATGGAGTGCAACGGCCTGGCCAACCCGTCCGGAAACATTTGCAATGGTCAAATTTTCTAAAAAAATATCGTTTGCCTGCACCAAAAATGTGTAAGAGGTATAGGTTGAAAACTTGTCCAATCCGAAAGCATCCTTACCTGAAGAAATCAATTTACCTGAATAATCATCAAAGGTGATAATGGTACTTTCTTTGCTTTCGCCGATTAAATGGATTTTTGTTTTCCATGAAGGGATGATTACCTTCTCTTTATAGGTGCCTTTTTTTACAAAAATCTTGATCTCTTTCTCTCCCAAATCACGAATCGAGTTTATTGCTTCCTGTATGGTTTTATAATCGCCATTACCATTTTTATCTACGGTAATCTCAGCCGGATACAGCCGGTTTTGAGCGTTGGAGCGAATGCTTAAACCGCTGATAAAGATCAAGATGAAACTTAGGTTCCAGATAAATAATCGTTTGTTGATAATGGGCATAGCGGAGATTTGTGAAGCAATTTATTAAATTATTAAATGCAAAAGGGCGATAATTACATCGCCCTCTAATTTTTTGTTCTGTTAACTTACCGACTAATAACCGTACAATTGTCCGCCTAATTTAGGGTTTGCATCAATAACCGACTGAGGTAAAGGAAGCAATTCGCTTTTATTCGGAGTAAAGGCAACTGCATAGTAGGCCAGTAATGTTGTATTAATTGTGGTTGCGTTCCAGGCCACGCTTGCCGAGCCAGCCGGCGCTGCAGGCGAGGGTGCATAAAATGAATTTAACCAAACAACAGTAGGTTGATTTGGGGTGTAATACATGGTTGCTGGCAAATTGTTGTAAGGTGCAGCTTTGGCAACCATTAAAGCCAAATTCGCCTTGGTTTCTGCAATTTTAGTCGAAAGTAAATTCCATCTAATCAAGTCGTATTTTCTAATTCCTTCGCCGCCGAATTCGAATTGACGTTCTTTAACAATTGCGTTAAAGAAACCCAGGTAATCGGAAGGTGTTGTACCTATTAAAGCAGCGTTGCCACCAAACCCGCGTGTTCTTACCTGTTCAAATGCAGATTTAGCCACTGCAGACGGCCCCGAATTCAATTCATTATCTGCTTCAGCAAACATCAGTAACACATCAGCGTAGCGGATAACCGGCCAGTTAACACCGAAATACTGTGATGCGCTGGTTGTAACCGATGGCACTTGCCAGTCTCTTCTAAATTTACCATCGAGCATGGTTACTAAACTACGCGGACGTAAAGTCATATCCAGGTTGATATCGTAAGGTGCACAAGTTACGTCGCGTCTTCTGTCGTTTGCATCAAAAGCGTAAAAATATGTTGGCAGGATTGTTAGCGCAGCATTACCTACGGCAGTGGTACCTGGCGTTGGCACGGTGAATTGTCGTGGTCCGTTATAATAGCCTAATTTACTATCTCCAACACCAGAGCTTCCGCCTGTCATACCCACTTCCCATAAAACTTCCCCGTTAGCTTCAAATTTATGTGCATTAACACCATCTTTAAAAACCGATTGAAAACTTGGGTTAAGTTTATGATCAGGTCTTGCCATAATAATTGCACATTCATCTCTCGCGATTTGATAGAATGTTTTGTAATCGGCATTACGTTTCATGGTCTTATCCTGTCTTAAAGAATAGCCTCCACGGAAAAGCGCATATCTGGCACGCAAAGCTCTGATGGCGCCCTGGCTCATCCTGTCGCTTGTAACCGAAGATTCTGTGCGCCAAGGCACCAGAGGCGCCGCGATTGCTAAATCTCTAATAATTCGGTTGTAAATTGTATCTCTGTCTGTTCTTGCGTTGTAAGGGTCTGAAACATTAATTGATGAAGTAAACTGAGCAGGAACATCGCCCCAGTTTCTTACCACTTCGAAATAAAATTGTGCCCTTAATGCTAACGCTTCGCCATATAATCTCTTTAATTCTTTCTGATCTGATGCGCTACCGTTAGTATATGCATCCATTTTCGGAATGTTATCAATGCAGATATTAGCCCTTTCGATGCCTACGTACAGCTGATTAAATGGCCCGGCAAGTTGAGTATTTGCAGGTTGCACGTTATAGTGCGCAATGTCCCTTCTTTCATTATCAGGATACGGCGTTCCGCCTTGCCCCATCATTTCATCACTATCGTAAGGGTAATACATACTTAAACGAATTCCGTAGCCCTGGTCGCCACCAAGTGATGAGTAAACACCTAAAAGTGCTTTTTGTGCATTGGTAACGTTGCTAAAAACATAGTCGTTACCGAATGATGAAATAGGTTCTACTTCTAAAAATTTCTTGCAGGAAGATATCGTGAAGATGGTTGCGGTGATAAAAAGTCCGCTTATAATAAGTTTTAAATTAGTTTTCATTGTTGCTCTAATTAGAATGTTATAGCGTAAAGTTTAAGCCGAAAATAAATGCCCTGCTTCTTGGGTAAGCCGAGTAATCTACACCTGGAGTTGTACCGGTAGCACGGCGGGTGTTCACTTCTGGGTCGTAGCCGGAGTAGTTTGTTATAACTGCAAGATTGTTAACTGTAGCGTACAAGCGCATTCTGTTGATCTTAAATCTTTTTAGTAAATCAGCTGGCAAAGTATATCCCAGGGTAATGTTATTTATTCTCAGAAACGAGCCATCTTCTACAGCGTAAGAATTAACGAAGAAAGAACTGTTGCTTGTTAACGGGCTCCATAAGGTAGCGTTTGCATTCAAAGCCGCTAATTCTCCCGGGTCTGTAACTACAACGCCCTGATCATTTACGTTTCGCCATCTGCCGTTCATAGTTGCCAGTAAATTTCCGTTCGCTGTATAGCCGCTTGTAAACTCCAGTTTATTGGCATTTAAAATATCGTTGCCAACCTGGAAGTTAACAAACACATTTAAGTCGAAGCTTTTGTAGGTAAATGACTGATTAAAACCACCGGTAAATTTAGGATTCGCATCTCCAATAATTGTCCGGTCATTAGTTATATCAACAATGCCATCCCCATTTAGATCTTTAAATTTAATTACACCAGGTTTTGGTACCAAGGAAGTAACACTGGAGTTATTCGGAACACCCGGTTTTAAAGTATAAGCGCCATTAGCGTAGTTAAAATCTTCTATTTTGTAAAAACCATCGGTAACCAATCCATACATTTTACCAACGGCCTGCCCAACTGCCACCTGATAATCGGCTGGTACGTTTGTTCCCGCCCAACCAGAATTAATCAAGAAAGACTTTTGGTAATCGCCAAGGCTTTCGACCCGGTTTTTATTAAATGAAATGTTGAAATTAGTAGACCACGAGAAGTTTTTAGTCTGCACCGGCGTTCCGTTAATTTGAAATTCTATCCCTTTATTGCTTGTAGAACCAATATTCTGCAATTGGAAGGCATATCCGCTGGTTGATGGAAACGGATTATTTACAAGCAGGCCATTAGTTTTATTACTATACAAATCAAGTGAGAATTGGAGTCTGTTGTTTAAGAAACCCGCATCCAAGCCAATGTTTCTCGATATTGTAGTTTCCCATTTCAGGTTCGGGTTAGCCAGTTCCGTTGCAACCAACGCCGTTACCAAAGTGTTATTTATATCGTAAAAAGCATTTGGCTTAAACTGCGTTGTGTATAAAAAATCAGAGATACGGTTGTTTCCGGCTTCGCCATAACTTACCCTTAACTTTAAATCATTCAGGCTGATTGAATTCTTAAACTTTTCCATGAACTTTTCATCCGAAATTCTCCACGCCACTGAACCTGAAGGGAAGTAACCCCATTTGTTTCCTTCAGCAAATTTTGAAGACCCATCGGCACGCATGGTTAAGGTTAGCAGGTATTTTTTATCGAATGAATAATTAAATCTGCTAAACACCGAGAATAATCTTGCTGTTAAATCGCTTGATGTTGCTGCTCCGGCAGGAGTTGTACCCAAAGACATGTTTGCCAAAGCCCGTTCAGCAGTTATCCCAATAGGGAATAACCTGTTTTCGGTATAGTACGCCTGAATTTTATCCTGATAAAGTTCCTGACCGATTAAGGCATCAATGCTGTGGTGTTTACTAAACTCAGTTTTTGAGCCCGAGTTTGTGTACGAAAGCACATTTGAATTGTTAATGATTTGGCGGTTGGATGTTGCAATTGATGCAATTGGCTGTGAAGAGCCAACTAATCTTGATTCGTTTGTGATGATATCATTAAATACATTCGTTCTGTTATTATTAAAATCTACACCTAATGTACTTTTAAAAGAGATGCCTTTGTAGATGCTATAGTTAAAATACCCGTTAAAGTTGGTAACATTTGTAAATGCCTTTTTATACTCTGCCTCATTTAATAATAATGGATTCACAAGTGATAAACTATTCCCGTTTGTTTCACTGGCATAATCCGGATCGTAAGCGTAAATATCCTGGCCTTTAACCAGTAACGGACGATATTTTACGGCCTGGCGTAATCTGTTTAAAGATGATGAACCTTCGCTACTCGTTCCTGCGCCGTTTACAACGGTGTTGTTATAGCGTACATTAAAACCAACTTTTAGTTTATCATTAAATTTATGGTCGAATTTGAAGTTTATTAGCTTTCTGTCGAAATCAGAAGCAAGCATTACACCATCTTCAGTATTTGAAGTTACGCTTAAATTGAAGGTAGATTTTGCATCTCCACCGGTAACGCTAACATTGTGGGTTTGCATTAAAGCATTTCTGCCAAATAATTCTTCCTGCCAATCTACAAAAGGGGTACTTTTATAGCTTTCCAAATCGTTGAAAGTGCCATAATAACCAGCATACAAACTTTCGCTTGTTGCATTACCACGACTTGCCTCGTACTGATATTTCACAAAATCGTAAGGGTTCAATACCTCAAGTTTATTGGCTAACTGCCTAAAACCAACCAAGCCATTATAGTTGATGGTTGTTTTCATTTCCCGACCGCCTTTTGTGGTGATAAGCACCACACCATTAGCGCCACGCGAACCGTAAATGGCTGTTGCCGATGCGTCTTTTAAAACGTCGATACTTTCGATATCCTGCGGAGATAAAACCGAGAGTGCGTTTTCTACCTGCACACCATCAACAACATATAAAGGCGTGTTATCTTGTGTAATCGAACCGCCACCCCGTACTCTAATTTGCGCAGTGGCATTTGGTGTACCTTCAGAAACGGTAATTTGAACACCAGCCAATCGTCCGGAAATTGCTTCTGCCAGAGAGTTGTTCGGTATATCTTTCAATTGCTTAGCGCCCACCGAAGATACCGACCCGGTTAAATCTCTACGGTTTACCGTTGCGTATCCAATGGCAACAACTTCTTCCAAATCAGTAGAATTCGATTCTAAAAGCACCTTTAAGCTTGTTTGGCTTCCAACTGCTAGCTCTTTAGACGTGTAACCAACATAATTAAACACCAAAACAGCGCCCGGTGAAACCGTTATTGAAAACCTTCCATTATCGTCTGTTTGGGTACCCGTTTTAGTTCCTTTAATTAAAACGCTAACACCTGGTATGGTTTCGCCGCCTTTCTCTGAAACTGTTCCAGAAACCTGCCTGGTCTGCGCCCCGGCCAGGCCGAAATAAAAAGTAAAAAGAGTGAGTAAAAGTAGAATTCTGCTCATAACATATCTGAATTTGATTTGATTCATGCAATCGCTCGCATGTAGAATATTATTCTTAGTTAAAGAGAATATTCATCGTTAATATTTGGTTTTATAGTGTAACAATTTTACAAACTAAAAATGTCTTGACGGTCATTTTAGTTAAAAAACTGTGCAATCGTTCCCAAAAACGTACTTCAGACGTTTATTAAAAATAGCCATTGGGCGGCCTTGTAGATATATTTTTTGTAAATTGTGGGCAAGTTCGTAAAATGAGATTTGAAACATCGACCATAAAAGACATTGCTAAAGCCCTCGGACTTTCTACATCTACGGTTTCCAGGGCTTTAAGAGACCGTTACGAAATCAGTGATGAAACAAAAAAGATCGTTTTAGCCTATGCAGAAAAGGTAAATTACCGTGCAAACCCGATTGCCCGCAGTTTGAAGGAGCGCCGCAGTTATTCGATAGGAATTATCGTAAGTGAAATAGCCAACAATTTCTTTTCTCAGGTTATTAACGGTATCGAATCAATTGCTTACGCCAACGATTATCACGTAATTATTTCGCAAAGCCACGAATCCCATGAACAGGAAAAACTGAACGTTGAGCACCTTGCCTCCCGCTCAATTGATGGTTTATTGATTGCCCTTTCATCAGAAACGCAGGACATTGATTACCTTAGAGATTTGTACGCAAAAGGCTTACCGATTGTATTTTTCGACAGAGTGCCTGATAATTTCGAAACACATAAAGTTATCGCCAATAATTTCAAAGGCTCATTCGATGCAACTGAACATCTTATTCTCTCAGGAAAAAGGACGATTGCACACCTCACCAATTCTGAAACTTTATCAAACACTAAAGAACGGCTGGAAGGTTACAAAGCCGCTTTGGCCAAATATCATATCGAATTTAATGAGGAACTTGTTAAATTTTGTCAGCATGGGGGTATGCACAGCGCAGAACTGGAACATGCTGTTAAGCAACTTCTACCGCTTAAACCCGATGGGATTTTCATTTCGAGCGATAGGTTAACGACCGGCTGCATTATGGCCCTGAAGAAAACGAATCCGGAGGTTGCTCATAAAATTGCCATTGCAGGTTTTACAAATTCAAATCTGGTAGAATTATTTAGTCCTTCGTTAACTACGGTTAAACAACCCGCTTTCGAAATTGGCCAGGTTGCTACAGAACTATTAATTTCCATGATTGAAGCCAAACGACCGGTTACGGAGTTTGAAACCAAAATTTTAGACACAGAACTGGTTAGGATGCAAAAAAACCTGGGCAACCGATTTCTTTAAATTTCCCGTCAAACTTACCTTTAGTAGGACGGCTGGCTTACTTACACACTGAAAAGTAATTATTACCTTTGCACAATGGTAGATATCATCTTAAAAAAGGGCAAAGAAAAAGCAGCAATACAAAGGCATCCGTGGGTATTTTCTGGTGCTTTAGAGAAAGTTAAAGGAAAACCCGAAGATGGTGATGTTGTGAAGGTATTCGCCTTCGATAATGAATTTTTAGGTTACGGCTACTTTAACAGCAATTCACGCGTAGCCGTGCGTCTGCTGGAATGGGATGAAAAGCAGGTTATAGACAGGAGCTGGTATCAAAATCGTTTAAAACAAGCCATCGCTTCGCGGAAATTTATATTGACAGAAGAAACAAATACCTGCCGCCTGGTTTTCTCCGAAGCTGATTTTTTACCTGGCTTAATTGTAGATAAGTATGCTGATTTTTTATCCCTGCAAATTCTAAGTTCGGGTATTGAAAAGGTAAAAACCGACATTGTTGAAGTTCTTAGAAGCGAGCTTAATCCAAAAGGAATTTTTGATAAAAGTGATGCAACCGCTCGCGGGCATGAAGGTTTACCAATTGAAAACGGACTTTTGTGGGGTGAAAATCCACCAGAATTCCTGGAAGTAAAAGAGAATGGAATTGTTTACAACATCAATATCGCCGAAGGCCAAAAATCTGGTTTTTATTGCGATCAGCGTGATAACCGGAAAATTTTAGCAAGCTACACAAAAGGCAAAAAGGTTTTAGATTGTTTCAGTTATAGTGGAGGTTTCAGCTTAAATAGTTTGGCAAATGGTGCTGAAGCCGTTACCAGTGTAGACAGTTCTGCTTTGGCTATTGATACGCTGAAACAAAATATTGATCTGAATAAATTTGAGGCAGCAAAAGTAACTACCATACAATCTGACGTTAATAAACAACTCCGTGCTTTTAAGGATTCGGGAGAATTATTTGATGTTATTGTTTTAGATCCACCAAAATACGCACCGTCCCGTTCGGCATTAGATAGAGCTGCCAGGGCATACAAAGATTTGAACAGACTCGGCATGTTACTGCTAAAACCGGGCGGCTTGCTGGCTACATTTTCTTGTTCCGGTGCGGTTGATATCGAAACTTTTAAGCAAATTATTGCCTGGGCTGCACTCGATGCCGGAAAAGAAGTTCAGATTATAAAACAATTTTGCCAACCTGAGGATCACCCTGTTCGCATTTCCTTCTCTGAAGGAGAATATTTAAAAGGTTTGTTACTACGGGTTTTGTAAAATCGTCGAACTGTTTCGCAGGGTTTGTTTTCAGCCCTTTAAAAGCTAACTTTCAAGTTTTTCGTACTCGCCTTTAAAAGCATAATAACCGAAAATCATTAAACCTAAGCATATTGGGAAAAATATGAAAATGATGATGCTCCATTGTAGAATGGCGTTTGTCCGCTCGATTTCTGTATGCGTCAAACCAACTTTGTTTATCGCCTGAATAATTAAGAAAGTCATTGCAATTGGCCCTAAAGCAATCCAGCATAAACCCAAAAATCTTTTTATCGTGTTCATAATTTAATCGTTTAGCTTTTCGTCTCTTTTGTTCGATAAATAAATGGTTCCGATTACAAGACTTAATGCTGCAATGCCAATTGGATACCAAAGGCCTGAAAGTGGCGTAGAACCTTCAAAGCTTGCAATAAGTGTAGCAATAAACGGAACCAGACCTCCAAATACACCGTTGCCAATATGATAGGGTAAGGACATTGAGGTGTAGCGGATTTTTGTTGGAAAAAGTTCGACCAAAAATGCAGCAATTGGCCCGTAAACCATAGTGACCAATAAGATCTGAAAGAATACCAGTCCAACAAACTTCCAGAAAATTGGTTCTGGTAAAATCTTATTTTTAACTACTTCGGTTCCTCGCTGAAAAACTTTCGAAAGCGAAACAGTATCCGTTATCACCTTCGAATAACCAGAGCCATCTTTAAAAGAAAACTTGGTTTCTACAGTTCTTAGGGTATCGTTAGAGTTTGGCACGGCAACAAATACCGGCGAACCTTGAATCTTTGAAACCAGTTCATTTTTAGCAAAGTTTTCTTCACTGGTATCGCTTAGAAAGGTTTTGTAAATTGGCCTGTAAAAGATTATGCCTAAAAGCATTCCGATTAGCATAATCCATTTCCGCCCAACTTTATCACTCCAGGCGCCAAAAACCACAAAAAAAGGTGCGGCAAAAGCTATTCCCCAAAGTAGAATATACCTCGAATCGTTAAACTCGAGCTTGCATGTGTTCTCCAAAAACGATTGTGCATAAAACTGGCCGGTGTACCAGATAACGCCCTGCCCCATTGTAGCGCCAAAAAGAGCAAGCAAAACCATTTTAAAGTTAGCCTTATTATTAAAACTCTCTTTCAATGGATTCTTGGAAACCTTCCCCTCCGACTTTAACTTGGAAAACATAGGAGATTCATGCATTTTCATGCGTATATAAATCGAAACGCCAACCAACACAATCGACAGCAAGAATGGCACCCGCCAGCCCCAATCAGCAAAATTTTCGGCGCCCAAAATATTCTTGGTAATAACGATTATGCCAAGAGAGAGGAATAAACCGAGCGTTGCCGTAGTTTGAATCCAGCTGGTAAAAAAACCCCGCCTGTTCTTTGGTGCATGCTCTGCTACGTACGTTGCTGCGCCACCATATTCGCCTCCAAGTGCCAAACCTTGCACAAGCCTTAAAATAAGAACGAGAATAGGCGCCGCGTAACCAATGGTTTTATATGATGGGATAAGGCCGATAAGAAAAGTTGAGCCACCCATTAATACCAGAGTGAGCAGAAAGGTATATTTCCGGCCAATTAAATCGCCAAGCCGCCCGAAAACAAGTGCTCCGAATGGCCTAACAATAAAACCTGCAGCGAAAATAGCAAGCGTATTTATCAGCGCTGAGGCTCCGGCATCTTCAGGAAATAACTGATGCCCGATTATTACTGCTAAACTGCCGAAAATGTAAAAATCGTACCATTCTATCAAAGTTCCTAAAGATGATGCACCTATAACTTTGAAAATATTATTTTTCGGCAGTGTTTCGCTCATGTAAGTGGGAATATTTGGTTTTCTAAGATAAACATTTCGGCCAAAATTAATCAGAGGCAAACCGAACGATTTAAAATGTTACAAATAAAACATTTCTGCTGTAGTTTTGTATTTTCATACGGAAAACCAAACTTATGCTTTTAATACAGAATATTAGATTAACAAGAATATTAAGAAACACATGGAAGGTCGATTTAATTATGATTGCTTCCTGCTCTGCAGCTTACTTCGTCAGGGCTTATTTAATTGCCCATCATTTTGAAATACCAACCATTATACCAACCGTTTTAGGAACTGCGATAGCATTTTTTATCGGTTTTAATAATAACCAGGCATATGACCGGTGGTGGGAGGCTAGAAAAATATGGGGCGCTTTGGTTAACGATTCCAGATCTTATACCAGGGCCTTAATTAATTATGTGGATGGAGAAGATGTTATCGTTAAACGGATGGTTTGCCGACACATCGGTTTTCTCTATGCTTTAAAAGCCAGCCTTCGCGGAGCGGTAGATGAAATTCACACCAAATATTTAACGGAAGAAGATTTAAAAGAAATTGCAAAGCACACGAATGCGCATAACGCACTTTTAAACATACAATCCCGAGATTTACAAATACTTTCAAAACTCGGCGCAATTGATGGTTTTCGCTTTATGGAAATTAATGAGATGTTAACCCGCTTTTCTGATTCGATGGGGATGAGTGAGCGCATTAAAAACACAATTTTCCCAACAACATACAGCTATTTAACAAAAGTTTTTATCTGGTTATTTGTGGTAACGTTTACTTTGGTTATCAGCCAGTCTGCAGGTATTTCGTCCATATTTTTAGGCTGGTTAATTGGCTTTGTCTTCGTATCAACCCAAATAAACGGAATGAGTTTGGTAAATCCCTTCGAAAACAATTCTGCTGGTGTGCCTTTAAATCAAATTACCAGAACTATCGAAATTAATTTGTTGCAAATGCTCGAAGAACAGGATATCCCTGAACCGGTAAAGCCAATTAACGAAGAGTACGTTCTTTAGCGCCGGGAAATTTTTTGCCGATAAAAATCAGCAGTAGAGACAGCAGCCAAAAGAAAATTACAATCATCGAAGCATTAATGAGCGCCTTGGTATAGCCCAGGGTTACCACATCAATAAAGGGATAAGGATAATTATGGACATAATATCCTCTTATCAGGATGAAGAATATATAAAGCATTGGATAAATAAGCCATCTGATAGCAGAGCTATATCTTAAGCCAGATTTCTCGACAAAGAAAACCCAGAACACGAGAAAAATAAGTGGCGAAACAACGTGCAATAGTTCATCAGATACACGGGCCCAGCCAACCGGCGACAAAAGACCCCGCAACAACAGATTGTAAATTATGGCAACAACCAGAATGTATACCGTAAGCGCTGTGGTGGTTGATGTTTTTGAGAAAAAAATCCCAATCCTTCGCTTAGGCAAAAACGATACAACTGTAAAGCAAATTGCTACCAAAAGGTTTGTTAAAATCGTGAAAAACGAGAGCAGCAGCTTAATTGTCGCAACGTAATCGCCATTGGCTAACTTTAAACTAACCTTAAACTGGATTAGCAAAGCGAGCCAGACAATTAGCGCTGAGAAAATAGTAAATGCCTTTTTAGCGGAAATATCAGCCATAAATTAAGTTAGGTAACGATTGCCTGCAATAAGGCTTCCAATTATGCAATGCTAAAACCTATTCCTTAGGGGAACTTCTAAGTTTTACTGGTTTTTTACTGTTCTTCTTCATTTTCAAATTCAGCATTTCTACTAAAACCGAAAATGCCATTGCAAAATAAACGTATCCCTTCGGAATGTGCTGGTCTAATCCTTCAGCAAGAAGTGAAACGCCTATCAACAATAAAAACGACAGCGCCAGCATTTTAACCGTAGGATGGTTGTTAACAAAATCACTTATTGCCCCGGCCGAAAACATCATAATGATAACCGCAATAATAACCGCAGCAATCATGATTTCGATATGGTCAGCCATGCCAACTGCGGTAATTACAGAATCTAGAGAAAAGACGATATCGAGCAGTAAAATTTGAACAATAGTTGCCCAAAAAGAATGTGCTTTACCGCCACCTTCTACATCTTCTTCACCCTCCAGTTTGTTATGGATTTCGTGTGTACTTTTATAAATAAGGAATAATCCACCAACGATTAGAATTAAATCGCGGCCAGAAATTGCAAGTTTCTCAAACCATTCGCCGTTGGTAACCCCAACCCAACTGCCGATGTTAAACAAAGGTGTGGTTAGTGTCATTATCCAGGTTAACGATAGCAACAATAAAACACGGGTAATCATAGCAAGGCCCAGCCCCAACTGCCTGCCTTTTTTTTGCTGATGAGTCGGCAGTTTTCCTGAAAGTATGGATATAAAAACAATGTTATCAATACCCAGAACAATTTCTAAAACAGTTAGGGTTAGTAAAGAAATCCAGGCTTCCGGTGTTGCTAAAAAATCCATAAAAAATTATAAGTCTGATAGGCGAAGATATAAAAAAACCTTATCCAAATTAACCAACATAGAAAAATGCCTGATTGTTTCTACTTCCCTGAATTTATAATTTCATTCTTAAGCTTTGAATCAAAATCCACAGTTTGCGCTTTGATTTTCTCTACCTCATCCGTAAAGGAAATTGCACTTATTGCCTTAATTATTTTACCGTTGCGGCCAACAAGAATATTTGAAGGGTAACCATGGTTAATATTAAACTTTCGAATTTCGTCTTTTGTTAAGCAAACTATTTCATATTTAAAACCCGTTTTTCTTTGAAATTTTCTGGCTTTCTTGCGCTCGTCATAAGTAATGGCGATGAACCTCACACTGTCTTTTTTATACTCCTCAACGAACTTATTTAGCGTTGGCATTTCTTTAACACAAGGCGGACATTCCTCAAACCAGAAATTGATTACAACAATTTGATTTTGTAAGTTCTTTTTAGAAAAAAATTTTCCGTTTAGTGTTTCGCCCGAAAAATCAGGCAAAACTTTTCCAGTCAATTCTTCAAAAAAAGTCTCCTGGGTGGCCCACTTAACGGGGGCATTTTGCGCCCTCGCGTAAAAAGCAAGAAAAATAAAAGTGATGTACAGGCAATGCTTCATTAAGTTAAATATAAAAAAAGTCCTGCCAAAACAACTGGCAGGACCTGATATTGTGTATTACCTGAAAATTTTATTTAAAAGTTACAGCACCATATTCGGTTTTGATGTTAACGTTAGCGGAACCGCCGCTGCCAATTTTGCCGCTATATTTTTTGTTTTCATCATCATCACTAACCAGCTTAGATGAAACGTTTGAGCCATATTTAAAGCCCGCATAAGTTGTAGAAATGTTGAAGTTTGCGTTGTAATTGCTTCCAAACCCAAGGCCTATGCTTGCATACTCACCCGTAAAGGTAAAGTTTCTGCAAGCTGGCGTAATCTCATTCACACTTAAGCGGTTGTAATCCATATCAATTAACGCATCGCCATTTAGGCTGCCCACGGTAACATTGGTATACTCGGTTTTAAGTGAAAGTTTACCAACACTGGCAAGTGTTAAACTGCTGTAACTTTGTTTAATAACGGTATTTCCTTTTATGCTATTAATGTTAACCTTCGCATATTCGCTGTTAAGCAACAAATTACCAGCTATGCTGCCAACAGTTAAACCAGCTCCGTATTGAATTTTAATATTTGCTGATTTTGATATCGTGTTAACATTTACCGGAACATATTCGGCATCTAATTGCAGGGTACCAACTGAGCCAATGTTAACGCCACCACCGTATTCATGCTTAACCACGGCCGCATTTAAGTTTTGCACCGTCATTTTGCCATATTCTACAGATAGGTAATTGTTGCTATTGGTTAAATCACCCGCAGTTATATTACCATATTGCACTTTCAACGATGTTGGTCCCGAGAAATCTCCGAGGTCTATACTACCATATTCCTGTTGAGCGCTTAAAGCATTTACCGAAGGCATGTAAACAACATAATTAACTTTAATTTCCCGTCTCCAGGTGGTTACGCCGTTTCTTAATTTCCGGCCATAATTACCATCTCTATCGCCCATGTTTGTTTTAACTGAAACCAGATCTCCGGATTTATTGGCGTCGATACTCACCTCATCAATCAGCTTCTGAACATCTTTATCAGAATTGCTGTAAGCTTTAATTTCCACATCAATTTTAACCTCTTTTCTATCCCAGGTTTTAATGCTCATTGAACCGTACTGGTTGTTAAGGCTTATCTTGTCGCTATTATCTACGCTAAAAGTTTTGCTAAAATTTTTGGTCCGTTCTGCATCACTGCCAGTTTCAATGTTAATCGAACTGCCAATAACAGCATTTATTTTAGTATTTGTTACGGTATTTACTGCATAAGTTTCTGCAGGTGCAACGGCCACAACTTGTTGGGCATTTGCTTTTACGGCGATGAAAGCCACAATGGCTAAAATAATTTTTATTGTTTTCATGTGTTGTTAATTTTAAACATTTAGCCGCTCAAAACCTGCCGACCGGTTCAGAGCAAAATAAATGTGGTGAGCGCATGTTTACTATATCTGATTAACTTTTTTGTAATCGTCAACCTGATTAATAATCAGCAATTGTTGTTTTAATAAGTTTAACTGTATTTCCCGGTTTTTAACCATTGCCTTTACTACAAACACCTGGTTTGGCGTGGTAGGCAGCTCGGCTTTTAACCTTTCATAATCTTCATCAAGTTTCTTTAAATCATCAGTAAACTTTTTGTATAAATCCGGATTTGCAGAGGCAAAAATTGCAAGGCTATCCCTTTTTTCAGTAATCAAACTTGCAAACTGAATTTCTTTTTGTGCTGCCGCAGCGTTAACATCTGCGATTTCTAAATCGTGATTTCTCGCCTTTCCTGCGTAAAGCCAAACTAAACCGAAAACAACTACTATAGCCGCCGCTGCACTCATCCATAAATACAGCTTTACCGACTTTTTTTCTTTCTTCTTGCTGTCCAGCCCAGTTTCAATTTTTGCCCAAAGGCTTGCCGATGGCTCGAAAACATCGAAATCTTTTCGATTTTCCTTAACAAAGGTTTCTAATCTATTATTCATCGCTCATCCCTTTCAATTCTAATATGCCTTTTAACTTTTTCTTCGCCCGCATGTATTGTGTGCGGCTCGTATTTTCACTAATTTTTAAAATATGTGCTATCTCTTCATGGTCATAGCCTTCCAGCAGATACAAACTTAATACCACCCTGTAACCATCTGGCAGCTGTGTAATGGCTTGCCTAATCTCACCGGCCTGCAATTGCATCTCATACTCATCGGCGGTAACCTCATCCGGTACTTCCGATATCTCATCAGTACTCACAAATTCAAATTTCCGCTTGCGGAGGTAGTTAATCGATTTGTTTATCACAATTTGTTTTAACCACAATCCGAAGGTAGTTTCCTGCCTAAAATCTACAATTCTGGTAAAAGCATCCAGAAAAGATTCCTGCAAAACATCTTCCGCCTCTTCCTCGTAATTCAAAATCCGCAGGGCTACATTATACATCGCTTTCGCATACAGTTTGTACAAGTCAAACTGTGCTGCTCTGCTGCCACGCATGCACTCTTTTACAAGTTCCAGGTTTTTATCTACGTAAACGGCTTCCAAAATTTCGAATTCTGATTATAAGACATAGGGGATTTTAAAACGTTGCATCAAGGTATAAAAAAAACCAAAGAAAGTTCCAGATGCCCGCAAAAGGCCGGATTTAATAATTAGAAAAGCAAATACACTGCTTACTTGGCTACATTAGTCCCGCTTTTGGTACAATACTTTTTATCAAATAACCTGTTATAGGATGCAAATTCGCTGCAAAAAAGTATTTTCCCGCCAATCGGGTTTATTTAACAACGGTTAATTGCCAAAACCAAAACCTTTCAATTATCAAAAAATGTTATTAAAAGGAGGTATCAATTCATCATAAATTTGAAATCCCTGAAACAAAGAATTAACTTCATACCATGGAAACCGATTTAATAATCTCTAATATAAATGCATTACATAACAAGGCAAACTCTGCTTTAGAAAGCAAAGATTTGGCTACTTATTTATCAATTTTTGATAATTCGCTTACCTACACGCAGGCAGACCAAACCAAGCTCGATAAAAGCGCATTTGCAGAAGAGGTAAGAAAATATTTTAGCAGAACCAAAAGAATTGAAACAAGTCAGTACAGAATAAAATCATCCCTCGAAGGCGATGTTTTCACAGAAAAAGTTGCCCGGAAATCAATTAACATCAAGCCAAAATTATTGCTGTTCTCCAAAAAACAAACCATCCAAACAGAAGAAATTTTTCATTGGCGAAATACCGGCAATGAATGGAGCGTTGTTGCTGTCGAAGTCGTTTTAGAAGAGAAATATTAATGTCTGCGAACCATTTTTAGTACCGGGCTTTGACTAAAAAAAATCGTTAAATCTTCCCTGCCTAACTTTAAAACAAAATCGGTATTTTTGCCGCTTAATTTAGAATTACAAATATGTTAAGAACAGTAACTTGCGGTGCATTAAGCCTTCAAAATTTGGGCGACAGTGTAACCCTGTGTGGTTGGGTACAAAAATCAAGAGATTTAGGCGGCATGACTTTTATAGACATTCGCGATCGTTATGGTATTACCCAGTTGGTTTTTAACATGGATGATAATCGTTCACTTTGCGAAGCCGCCCGTACCTTAGGCCGGGAGTTTGTAATTAAAGCAACCGGTACAGTTGTAGAACGGAGCAATAAAAATCCAAAAATGTCAACCGGTGATGTGGAAATCAAAATTTCTGCACTAGAGGTTTTAAACGCTGCAAAATTGCCACCATTTCTAATTGATGATGAAACCGATGGTGGTGATGAGTTAAGGATGAAATACCGCTACCTGGATTTGCGCCGTAACCCGGTTCGCAATAACCTGGTTTTGCGCCATAAAATGGCTCAGTCTGTTCGCCGTTATCTCGATGCCTTAAACTTTATCGAAGTAGAAACGCCGGTTTTAATAAAATCTACACCGGAAGGCGCCAGAGATTTTGTGGTACCAAGCCGTATGAATCCCGGCGAGTTTTATGCTTTGCCCCAATCGCCGCAAACCTTTAAGCAACTGCTTATGGTTTCTGGCTTCGACAGGTATTTCCAGATTGTTAAATGTTTTAGAGATGAAGATTTAAGGGCCGATCGTCAGCCTGAATTTACGCAAATTGATTGCGAGATGTCTTTTATCGAACAAGAAGATATTCTAAACACTTTTGAAGGTTTAATTCGTACGCTTTTTAAAGAAGTACGTGATTACGACTTGCCGGAAGTGCCGCGTATGCAATATGCAGATGCCATGCGTTTATATGGATCTGATAAACCGGATACACGTTTCGACATGAAGTTTGTTGAGCTTAACGATTTAGTAAAAGGCAAAGGGTTTCCTGTGTTTGATAACGCCGAACTGGTTGTAGGCATTAACGCAAAAGGCGCCGCAAACTACACCCGTAAACAAGTAGATGAACTTACAGATTTTATAAAACGACCGCAAATTGGCGCCACTGGCTTAATTTATGCCCGCCACAATGAAGATGGAACAATTAAATCATCTGTAGATAAATTCTTTGGCGAACAAGACTTGAAACAATGGAGTGAGGCATTTAACACTGAAAAAGGCGATTTAATTTTAATCTTGGCCGGTTCAACAGATAAAGTGCGTAAGCAGCTGAACGAGCTTCGCTTAGAGATGGGCAACCGTTTGGGCCTACGCGATAAAAATACATTTTCGGCACTTTGGGTTTTAGATTTTCCGCTTTTAGAGTGGGATGAAGAAACTGAACGTTACCATGCAATGCACCATCCTTTCACATCGCCAAAACCGGAAGATATCGCGTTGTTAGATACCGACCCGAAAAACGTTCGTGCAAATGCATATGATATGGTTATAAACGGAACTGAAATTGGTGGAGGCTCAATCCGTATCCATGATAGAGAATTACAGGCATTGATGTTTAAACATTTGGGTTTTAGTGCAGAAGAAGCGCAAAAGCAATTTGGTTTCTTAATGGATGCTTTCGAATTTGGTGCACCACCGCATGGCGGTATCGCTTTTGGTTTCGATCGCTTAACGTCAATTTTTGCAGGTTTAGATTCAATCCGGGATGTAATTGCTTTCCCAAAAAATAACTCAGGCAGAGATGTGATGATTGATAGTCCGAGTACAATTGACGACAAGCAATTGAAAGAACTTAAAATTAAAACCGATTTGTAAATTTCGTTTCGCATCACGAAATAGTGAAAATTACAAGTACGGACAATACACAAAAAAGCCACTTATCTTTACGTTAAGTGGCTTTTAATATTTTTATGGTTTATTATCTAAGCAATTAAGCTAGTAAGTTTCACTGTCTGGCGGAATACCATAATCAACAAATTTCTTAGCTTTTTGCTCTGTCTTCTTAGTAAAAAAACCTTTTACAGAATTAAAGATTGCTGAGATATGCTCTGCGTCGAGTGATTTTCCAACTTTTCCCGAAACCAAACCAACCGCAGCTTTAGTTAAAAAGCCAGCACCTCTAAATAAGGTTTTGTTCATAAACATCGGTAGCAACAAAGACATTGCGGTGCCGCTTAAATTTAGTTTATCATCAACCTTAAAAAGATTATTCGGCGTTGCGTACCTTTTTATAAGCGAGCCAAGCGTAAACTGATGAAGAAAATTTTTCGCATCGGCCTTGAGCATATTTTGCTTTAGCGTATACTCTACTTTCAGTTCCAGTTTTTTGGCCAGCAAATCATCAAGGTTTCTTACTGTTCTATAACTTCTCATCCTCTTCCTCCTTATCTGCAAGTTTATCAAAATACTTTCTTATGGCAACGTTTATAATTGCCTTTTCAATGTATTTATCTTTGGTTAAATAGACGATTACAGCCAATAGGATATAGATTAGAGAAACACACCCAAAACCTCCTGCGTAACTGTTCAACACATCCGAAAGGTAAAGTGCGAGTGTTACCGAGCCAAATAAAAAAGCCAGTATAAAGCAAACAATAACCGCGGTACTGGTTACTAAATCAGCAAATATTTTCGATGCCTTTTCTAAGAGATAAAGCCTTGTGTACTCTACCCTGGCTTCTAAAAAGCCCTTGGCATCATCTACCAGATCTTCTAAACTTTTATCTTTATTTTCCTGCATAATTCAGATGAAATTTAACCGGATACCCAAAGTATCCGGTTAGTTATATTTTGTTATGCGTGCTCTACGTCGTCACTATATTCTTCCTCTACACTTCTCAATTTCGTTTTAATAGAATCAACAACCTTATCTTTTAAGCTTGATAAGTTATTGATTTCATCAGCAGCTTTATCCCTGATAGAATCACCAAGATCTTTAAGCGATTGACTTAACTTGTCGCGGGTTTCATCACCTTTTTCAGGCGCAAACAAAATTCCTAAAGCAGCTCCGGCAGCTAATCCCGCTAATAGGGCAACTACAACTTTCGAGTTATCATTCATAATTAATGTATTTTAAGGGTTTAACATTTACAATATAACTGTCCTATATTATTTTATCGTTAAGCTATAAATTATAACTCATTATGCTCGTTATTTGTTTTAATTCTTTCCAATCTTTCTGATGCGAGTGTACTGGTTTCGTAAATTTTAATGAGCAGGATAAAATAGGAAAGTAGCAACGGGCCGAAAACCAGCCCTAAAATTCCGAATAAAGGAATACCAATAATTACGCCAATTACCGTGATGATGGGGTGAATGTTGCCAACTTTTTTTGCAATAATAAATCTCAGCACATTATCGATATTGATAATAACTACAAAGCCGAAAATTAACATTGCCCAACCCGCAAAATTATTTCCATTTGCAATTTGCAATATTGCCGCCGGAACGAATACTACCGGAGGCCCCAAAACGGGCACAAAGGAGATAAAAGTTGTTATCACCCCCCAAAAAACCGGATCTTTGTAGCCGAGAACATAAAAAGATAAGCTTACTAAAGAGCCCTGTACCAGACAAATCAATCCCTGCCCCAGAACATTTGCGTAAGTTGTATTCCGCATTTCATCGCCAAAACGCAGTGCATTCTGTTCTCTGAAAGGTGCATATTTTATCAACGATAATTCGAATGTTTTTCTTTCGATTAACATAAAGTACAATAAAAAGAACATCACCAGCAAACTGAGTATAATATTTACAGCACTGGATATGAGCGAAGGGAAAAGTTGCGTTGCCCAGTTTCCGATTCTATTCATTCCATCCTGAATGAGGCTTTCGTTTATCTTTACAGGAACAAGGTGCTGCAGCTTAACCAGTAAATTTTTAAAAAAAATCTCATTATTTCTGAGTTCAGATATTTTGCTGATAACCATGCTGCTAAGTGCATAAAAGGGGAGCACTATTAGGATGATACAAATAAATATCAGAAGTATAGCGGTTAACCTCTTGTTCCATCCTTTAATTTCAGCCAGATAAATGTAACCCGGACGCATTATTGTGTAGAGCACAAGCGTACTTAAAATTGCACTGAAGATTCCCTGAAGTGAGTAAGCGATCAATAAGCCAAGCGCAATTATAATAACAAGATTAATGTTGTTGCGCTGCTTGTAAGAGAAAACCGACATAATAAGTTATTGGTATTCTTTAAATAGCAAAAAGGAGTATTTTGTTTGATTTTAAATGATTTATTCCAAGCCCTGGATTTGAATTGCTTTGATCTTATTATAAAGCGTCTTTCTATCAATATTTAAAATCTGAGCTGCCTTTGTTTTGTTGAAGTTTACCTCCTTTAATACCCGCAAAATGGCGTCGTATTCGGCTTCCTGTGCGGCGTTTTTTAAATCTTTTGGCTTATCTGAAAACTTAGCTTTAACTTGATCCAATATCTTATCTCCGTCGAAATCTTTGGCATAGTTAGCAAGCTCCAGTGGCAAAACATCAACCTGAATTTCATTACCATTGCTCAACAAGGCTACACGCCTAACTACATTCTTCAACTCGCGAACATTACCGGGCCAGCTATAATTTAAAAAGCAGTTTTTTACCCCTTCAGAAAAGCCTTTGATATCTTTACTCAGCTCTTCATTTGCAATAGCTAAGAACTTGTTTGCAAACACTAAAATATCTTTCCCTCTTTTCTTTAAGGATGGAATGTGTATCGAAAATTCGTTGAAACGATGGTACAAATCCTCACGAAATGTACCTTTCGCTATATTTTCGACCAGATTTTCGTTTGTTGCTACGATAATTCTAACATCCAAATCAATCTCTTTAGTGCTGCCAATGCGTTTAACTTTACGCTCCTGAACCGTTCTCAGCAAAGTTGCCTGAATTTCGTAAGATAGGTTTCCAATTTCGTCTAAGAAAAGTGTACCGCCATTAGCCTGCTCAAAATGGCCAATGTTAGTATACAGCGCCCCGGTAAATGAGCCTTTTTCATGACCAAAGAATTCACTTCCGGCGAGCTCCCTGATTAGAGAACCACAATCCATTGCAATAAAGGGCTTATCTTTCCTTAAACTATTCAGGTGGATTGTTTTCGCTACATATTCCTTTCCTGTACCACTCTTGCCTGTTAAAATGATACTGTAAGATGTTGGTGCAATAAGCTGGATCTGTTTCAGCAATGTTGCCGATACTTCACTCTGCGCGTCTATATAATCGGTATGGTTAGCGTACTCTGGTTCTGATTGCGAATTGTTTTTGTTTGATGACCCTACTTTTTCATTGAGTGCCCGCTGGGTTTTGAGCGCTTTATTAATGGTATTTAAAATCTCATCAGGATATAATGGCTTGGTAATGTAATCGTATGCGCCCAGCTTGATAAACTCCACAGCTAACTTAATGTCCGAATAGCCAGTGATTATAATTACGCCGGTTGTTGGGTAATTTTCTTTAATTTTAATGAGTATCTCACGCCCGTCCGTATCATCAAGCCGGTAGTCGCACAGCACCAAATCAAAGGTATCTTTAGAAAGAATATCCATAGCGGAACTACCCGTAATTGTATTAGCGACATCGAAGCCATTCCTAGTCAAAAATTTTGATAGCAAAAGCCCAATATTTACTTCATCGTCTACAATTAATATTTTCTTTTTAATGTGTTAGGACATTGGAGTACATAAGTAAAGAAAATATTCCTTATTGGGAAATTTTTTCTACACTTTGGCAAAATACGCTCGAATTAATCAGACAAAATGTTATCTGCCAGAAAACAGCGGCTTTCGTTTTTCCGAAAACGCTGATACACCTTCTTTAAAGTCTGCCGTTTCAAAGCATTTTCCAAACTCCTCAATTTCCGTTGCGTAGCCATTATCTCCATTTAATGAGGCAATAACCGCCTTAATGGCCGCAGCTACAGCAAGTGGCGCTCGTTGTTTAACCGCATTCAGTATTTCTTCGGCTTTGCCGATTAATTCTGCCTGTGGCACCACGTAATTTACCAGTCCAATTTGTTCGGCAACGGCGGCCGTAACCATATTGGCAGTGGTTATCATTTCTATCGCCTTTCCTTTTCCAACCAATTGTGTTAGGCGTTGCGTGCCGCCGTAGCCCGGAATTAACCCCAAAGTAACTTCGGGCAAACCCAATTTTGCATGTTCTGCTGCAATCCTGATGTGGCAGGACATTGCTAACTCGAGTCCGCCGCCGAGTGCGAAACCGTTAACGGCAGCAATAAAAAGTTTGGAAGAATTTTCAATGGCATTAAAAACAGTTTCGTGGCCATGCCTTGCCAATTCTTCTCCTTGTTTACCACTGTAATTTGAGAACTCTTTAATATCTGCGCCGGCAACAAAGGCTTTTTCTCCTGCTCCGGTAATAATAACGCCACTCACATCTTCACTTTGTTCGGCATAAGCGATTACATCAGCCAGTTCGCTCAGCGTTTCTTTATTTAAGGCATTTAATGCTTTTTCCCGATTTATGGTAACGTAAAGAATGTTTTCTTTAACTTCTGATAATAGATTCTGATATGCCATAACTTAAAAATTTCTGTTTTCTGTAACCCAGTTTTTAATGTATTCTACGATACTAGCCATCGTTGTGCCTGGCGGAAACAACTCACCAACGCCCAATTCAGCAAGTTTCTGTCTATCTCCTTCGGGAATAATTCCTCCACCTGTTAGCAAAACATCATCAAGTTGTTTTTCTTTCATAAAATGGATGATTTTTGGAAAAACTGTCATGTGTGCGCCAGACAGGATGGAGATTCCAATAGCGTCTACATCTTCCTGCAGTGCCGTGTTTACGACCATTTCAGGGGTTTGGCGCAAACCAGTGTAAATTACTTCCATTCCAGCATCCCGAAGTGATGTAGCGATAACTTTAGCGCCCCGATCGTGGCCATCAAGCCCAACTTTTGCCACTAAAACACGAATTGGGCGGTTTAATATTTTGCTCATATTGAATATTAAGTTGGTGTAAATGTATCGATTTTGCAATTCAAATTAATCATTAAGCAAAACAACCAGAATTGCACTAATATTTTTACATTTGCATTCCTAATTTACAGGTTTTTATGAGTGAAGAGAAGTCATTGAACTTTATAGAAGAAATTGTTGAGAACGACTTAAATAGTGGCAAGTATGAAACCTTGGTTACGCGTTTCCCGCCAGAACCTAATGGTTACTTACACATTGGCCACGCGAAAGCGATTTGCTTAAACTTCGGACTAACACAAAAATATGGTGGCTACACAAATCTGCGTTTTGATGATACCAACCCGGTAACAGAAAAAACGGAGTACGTGAATAGTCAGCAGGAAGATATTAAATGGTTGGGTTTTAACTGGAAAAACGAGTTGTATGCATCAGACTATTTTGATGAATTATATTCTTTTGCGGTTAAACTAATTGAAAAGGGCATGGCTTATGCTGATGAAAGCGCTGCAGACGAAATTGCATCTTTAAAAGGTACGCCAACAGAACCTGGTCAGGACAGCCCATACAGAAATCGAAGTGTATCAGAAAATCTGGAGCTTTTTACCAGAATGAAAAACGGCGAATTTGCCGACGGGGCTTATACCTTGAGAGCGAAAATAGACATGGCGAGCCCGAACATGTTAATGCGTGATCCCATTATTTACCGCATAAAACATGCAGCGCATCACCGTACAGGAAATAAATGGTGCATTTATCCAATGTATGATTTTGCGCATGGGCAAAGCGATAGTATTGAACACATTACGCACTCCATTTGTACCTTAGAGTATGTTTCGCATCGCGAACTTTACGATTGGTTTATTGAGCAGTTAGAGATTTTTCCATCTAAACAATACGAATTTGCACGTTTAAACCTTACTTCGACAGTAATGAGTAAACGGAAATTATTGCAACTGGTAAACGAAAACCTGGTAAGCGGCTGGGACGACCCACGCATGCCTACAATTTCGGGCTTACGCAGAAGAGGATTCACTCCAAAAAGCATACGCGAATTCTGTGAGCGTATCGGTATTGCAAAACGCGAAAATTTAATAGAATTAAGCCTGCTCGAATTCTGTATCCGTGAGGATTTAAACAAAACCGCAAATCGTGTGATGGCCGTTTTAGATCCAATAAAATTAATCATTACCAATTACGAGAAAGGTACGGAAGATTTAACAGGAGAAAATAACCCCGAGGCAGAAGACGGCGGCGGCACACGAATTATCCCTTTTAGCAATGAGCTTTGGATAGAGCGTGAAGATTTTATGGAAGTTCCGGCAAAGAAGTGGTTCCGTTTGGCACCTGGAGCAATGGTGCGCTTAAAATTTGCCTACATCGTTAAGTGCGAAGATTTTGTGAAAGATGAAAGCGGAAACGTTACAGAGATTCACTGCGCCTATATTCCAGAATCAAAAAGCGGTAACGATACCAGTGGCATCAATGTTAAAGGTACCATCCATTGGGTGAGTGCAGCACATGCAAAAACTGCAGAAATTCGCTTGTACGACCGATTATTTACATCAGAAACCCCAGATGCCGAGGAAGGCGATTTTAAAGATTACTTAAATCCAGAAAGCCTAACCGTTTTGCCAAATGCCTACATTGAACCTGCTTTGGCCGATGCTGATTTGGATGGACGTTATCAGTTTATCCGCAAAGGTTATTTCTGCCTTGATAAAGATTCGACAACAAATAAACTGGTTTTCAACAGAACGGTTACATTAAAAGATACCTTTAGAAAACCAAATTAAAATTTCAGCATTTTAAATGATACACACGGATGAGTTCGAAATTCATCCGTGTTTTTTTATGGCAATTTTTTTTGAGCAAACCGCCGTGAGGTCAAAACCTGATCAAATAATTCGCGTAGCATTTCAAATTCTAGATTGAAAAAATTAATACTTCGTGTAAATATTGTAAAGCACCAGAATATCAACAGGCGTTAACGTTTTACTGATGTCAGATTGAATAAAGTGAATCTTAAAAGCTTCTATTGCGGCAGGCAAATTCGCGGTATTGTAACCGATATATTTAAGCGCTTTTTCTGTATCGAAATCTACCGGTGGGTTCTTCAAAATGTTATCATACCAGAAACCAAAACCTTTATCGGCTAACTTTTTCCACGGGAAATTTTTGGGGTCGTTCTTTCGTCCAGGCGCAATATCGGCATGCCCTATAAAATTTGCTGTTGGAATGTTATAAGTTTTTTTAAGGGTTGCCAGTAATTTAAGCAAACTGTTAATCTGCGCATCTTGCCACACATCGCCAACGCCGTTATTATCCAGCTCTATGCCAATCGAGGATGAATTGAGATCGGTGTCTTTTCCCCACTTACTAACGCCGGCGTGGTTTGCACGCAGATAATCATTCACCATATGAACAACCTTTCCATCGCGGCCAATAACATAGTGTGCGCTGGTTCCGGCTTTGGTAGAATGAAATGTTTTTATCGTTTGGTTTAAGCTATCCTGAGCAGTATGGTGTATAACTACAAAATTTGGTTTCCGGATACCAAAATTTACAGAACCAATCCATTGTTGGTTTGCCGCATTTACAGAATCGTAAAGCTGACCTTCAGGCGGAGTCGCCAGAATTATATTTGAAAAACCTTTAGCTTTTTCTTTATAAACTTTCTCGGTGGCCGCATATTTGGCTGTACTACAAGACGAAACAAAAAGCGTGAAAACAATTACTGGTAGGAAGTAGTTTTTTACTGGGTTTAATGCTGACATAACTGTTTTATTTAATGCAATGAAGGTACAAAGTTATGCTAAAGTTCATCCTTTGCATCAAACTTTATACAAAGCTTTCAAATTTTACTAATTTAGTGGCAATTTACATCAACAATGAAGAAACCATCCAAAGCAAATGGCCTGCTAACCGCAATAGCATTATCAGCAGCACTATTTTCAGCTTGCACAAATACATCAAAAACAACAGATGGAAAATCTGCCAATGTAGTTCAAAAAGATAGCCTTATAAATTATGTTGCCCAACGGTTACCAATTTATGAACGGGTTAAATTATCTACAAACCTAAATCAGCTAAGCATAAACGATAGAAAGGTTTTACCACTGCTCATCCAGGCGGCCGAAATTATGGATGACCTTTACTGGAAGCAAGCTTACCCTCAGCGAGACAGCTTACTTGCATCAATTAAAGATGAAAAAACCCGTGATTTCGTAAACATAAATTATGGCCCCTGGGATAGATTGAATAATGATAAACCATTCGTTGCAGGCATCGGCGTAAAACCAGAGGGTGCATCTTTTTACCCGTACGGGATAAGCAAAGCCGAAATTGAAAAATCTACTTTGGCCGATAAGTTTGGCGCCTATTCTGTTATTCAGAAAGATTCTGCCGGCAAACTTACCACAGTTCCATACCACATTCTTTTTGCTGCTGAACTACAGAAAGCTTCGTCATTACTAAAACAAGCTGCCTTAATTACGGAAGATGCCGGATTGAAGAAATACCTTAATCTAAGGGCCGATGCTTTAGTTACAGACAATTTCACAGCCAGCGACTACGCCTGGCTCGACATGAAGAGCAATGGCCTGGATTTAATTATTGGCCCGATTGAAAATTATGAAGACAAGCTTTTTAATGCGAGAACGAGTTACGAAGCGTACGTTTTAATAAAAGATAAAGAGTGGAGTAAACGCCTTGCGAAGTACGTAAAGTTACTTCCAGAACTGCAGAAAAATTTACCTGTTGCCGCAAAATATAAAACTGAAACACCAGGAACAGATTCTGAACTGAATGCCTACGACGTTGTGTACTATGCGGGTGATTGTAATGCGGGCTCGAAAACCATTGCCGTAAATCTGCCTAACGACGAAATAATTCAGCAGGAAAAGGGAACACGCCGTTCTCAGCTTAAAAACGCCATGCAGGCCAAGTTTGAGAAAATCTTAATGCCAATATCAAAAGAACTAATCGATGCAGAACAACAGAAATTTATAAAGTTCGATGCATTTTTTGCCAATGTGATGTTCCATGAAGTGGCGCACGGATTAGGCATAAAAAAAACGGTAACAGGAAAAGGGTTTGTACGTGCCGCATTAAAAGAACAATATAGTTGGCTGGAAGAAGGTAAAGCCGATATTTTAGGCTTGTATATGGTTACGGGCTTGCTAAAAAAGGGCGAATTAACAGGCGACATAAAGAATTATTACACAACATTTATGGCCGGTATTTTACGGTCTGTCCGTTTTGGTGTATCAGAAGCTCACGGAAAAGCCAACATGCAGTGCTTTAATTATTTTAAAGAAAAAGGTGCGTTTGAACGAACAGCAAAAGGCACTTACAAAGTTAATTTTGACAAATTTGCAACTGCGATGAATGATCTAAGTGCTTTCATCATCACTTTGCAAGGCAATGGAGACAAAGCCGCTGTTGAAAAAGCACAAAAAACCATGGCTATCATTCCTACAGAATTACAGTCTGATTTAGACAGATTGACTAGAAAAAATATACCTGTTGATGTTGTTTTCGAACAAGGTGTTGATGTTCTTGGTGTGAAATAGAATTTAAATTTATGACTAAAACATTAAGCCACAGCTCATCTGTGGCTTTTTTTTGTTCAAAAAAGTACTTGTTTAAAAAACTGTGTAACCTTTTTAAAAAACGGTCGTCTTATTAATAACTAAACGTTGGAAGCCGTTCGTTTCCCAAACTAAGCTTTAAATAGTTAGCAATTTGATTAAAATGCATTTAAATGCGTTATGGAAATCTTTTGCCAAATTTTTAAACAAATAAGCCTTAAACCAATGAACACATTTTACAAAATTGCACTAGTAATTACAGCCGTATTCTCATCAGCGAGCATTTTTGCGCAAACCACAACAAAAACCAATGTTACCGGGACCATCCTTGATGAAAATAAAAAACCTGCAGACTTTGTGACTGTAGTCTTGTTAAAAGCAGCCGATTCGAGCGTTATTAAAACAGCATTGACAGACCAGAATGGAAGTTTTGGTTTTACAGTTTCTGCCAAAGGCGACTATTTTTATAAAGCCAGCAACATGGGTTACAAAACAATTAAGAGTAAAGTAATTTCCATATTAAATGAAAATCAGAAAGTAGACTTTGGCACCGCTCAGCTGGTTTCAGCTACTCAAAATTTAAAGGAAGTTACCGTAGCCATAACGAAACCGCTAATCGAAAGGAAAATGGATAAAGTTGTTATGAACGTTTCGAGTAGTGCTGTTATGACTGGCTCTAATGCCCTGGAGGTTTTGCAAAAAGCACCCGGAGTATCTGTAGATCAGAATGATAACATTTCGATGCAGGGAAAGCAAGGCGTTTTGATTCAGCTTGATGGAAAGCAGACCTACATGAGCAGTGCAGATGTAGCAAATTTACTTCGGAATATGCAGAGCTCTGAGATTGAAACTATAGAATTAATTACCAATCCATCATCAAAATACGATGCCTCGGGCAACTCTGGTATCATCAATATTAAAACAAAGAAAAGCAAAAGTGGTGGTACTAATGGGAGTTTAAACGCAACCGCCGGATATGGTAAAAATTTTCGTGGAAATGCAGGCTTAAACCTAAATCACAGAACTCAGAAACTGAACCTTTTTGGCAACTACAATTACGGCAACACAGAGCGGCAGAATTTGATAACTATAGATCGAATCTCTAATGGCACACCAGATACTTATTTTATGCAGGCGGGCGAAAGCAGGCGGAAGCAACAAAACAACAATTTTAAAGCGGGTATAGATTATTTCATCGATAAGAAAAATACAATCGGCTTGTTGGTGAACGGGTATTTTAACCATGGCACGGAAGCATCAATGAATAATACTTTAATTGGCCCCTCGTTTCAAAAAGTCGATTCTTCGCTGGTTTCAAACAGTCTCCAAACCAATAAATACAATAACCTGTCTTACAATTTAAATTACAAATCAGTTTTAGATACCGCTGGCTCCGAACTTTCTGTTGATGTAGATTATTCGAAATATGACGGAAACGATGGTTCAGATTATGAGAATGATTATCGTTTCGCTAACGGCAACAGGATTCGTCCGGTTATTTATACCCGAAATAATACGCCATCTAAAATAGATATCAAAGCTTTCAAAGCCGATTATAATGTTGGTTTAAGCAAAACCGTTAAGTTGGAAGCAGGCGTAAAAAGCAGCTGGGTTAAAACTGATAACGATTTACAGGCGGAGGAATTGGTAAACAATAACTGGCAAAATGATGTTCGTCGCAGCAACCAGTTTATTTATGATGAAAATGTTAATGCGGCTTACACAAACATTAACAAACAATTTAAAAATACCAGTATACAACTTGGCCTGCGGGTTGAGCAAACCAATTCTAAGGGAAATCTTGCTACCACAAATACAATTGTAGAAAGAAGCTATTGGGACTTTTTTCCAACGCTGTTTGTACAACAAACGCTTTCTAAAAATAACCAGCTTGGCTTTTCCTACAGTCGCCGGATTGACCGCCCAAGTTACGATGCTTTGAACCCTTTCATTTACTACCTGGATCAATATACTTATAACAAAGGAAATCCATTCTTAAAACCTCAGTACACAAACAACGTTGAATTGAGCTATACTTTTAAACAAAAATATATGCTTTCGTTGGGTTACAGCAGAACAACCGACGTAATTACAGAAGTATTGTTGCCAGATGCGGCACAGAAAGCGTTATACCAAACGAACGAGAATTTAGCCAAAAATATCAGCTACAATGCAAACCTGAATATTCCTGTTCAGGTGGCTAAATGGTGGCAAATGAATAATAATTTAAATGTTTTCTACCTAAGTTTTGAAGCCCCTGATTTAGCAGGAACCGCGTTGAAGACAGGTAAAACATCTTTCCAGTTTAAATCTCAGCAAAGCTTTACCATCGTTAGCGGCCTCACTGCAGAACTAAATGGCAGCTACGAATCTCCACTGGATTATGGAACATTGCGCATAAAATCGCGTTACTCTATCGATGCCGGCCTAAGCAAATCGCTAATGAATAAAAAAGCAAGTTTGAAACTGGCTTTGTCTGATGTGTTTAATACTTATAAAAATGATTTGTCTAGCGGTTATCCGGGTTTGAAATATGATGTTCATCAAAAAAATGAAAGTCAGATTGCCAGAATAAGTTTCACTTATCGGTTTGGCAAGAATGAGATTAAACCTGCACGCAGACGCTCAACAGGAACCGAATCGGAACAAGGTAGAATGAAGAATTAGAGACCCGTTAAGCCTTTACTGGCTTCTCGGCTTAAAAGCCTAAAGAAAAAAAGGCCGGTGATTTAAATGAAGTGCACCCGAAAAGTTAGACAAATTTAATTTAATTAATAATATGATGAGCTCGGTATTTAACCGGGCTCATTCCTTTTAGATTAAGTTTGATTCTGTCATTGTTATAATTC
>NZ_LMPU01000015.1 GCF_001423945.1 Pedobacter sp. Leaf194
ATATATTTATTAATATATAAAGTCTATAGGAATTATAGTATATATTTTAAAAAGTCTGTTAACTGGCTATAATACAGGATTTTAATTTCTTCATACTAATTTTCAATGTGTTGTAAATTAATATTAAACGATAATGATTCATATTAAAGCGTAGAGCGGTTGTGTTGGTTAATTTTTTTCAGGTTTGATTGCTGTCTATCTACATCATCAATTCAATGCCTTAAAAGCTAATTATTTTCAGGATATTTGCATTTTCAAATTAAAAAAGATAGGCGTGTCACTAGATAAATTAAAACTGAGTAAACCACTTGTTGCAGCCATGACGGATGCAGGATTCTTAACTCCAAAGGAAATCCAGCTTAAAACCATGTCTCGAATTTTGGGTGGCCAGGATGTTATAGCAGTAGGGCCAGAGGGAGCAGGGAAAACGACAACTTACGTTTTAGCTACGTTAATGAAGTTGAAATATGCTTTTGAAGAAGCGCCGAGAGCATTAATACTAGTTCCTGATGCCGAACACGTAGACCATGTGTTGGAGCAGTTTAAATTATTGAATCGCAACAGTACGTTCAGAATTTTAGGAATTGATAGCCGGGGAGCTGTGGATACACAAATGAATGAGATTACCGATGGTTGCGATATTATTGTAGCAGTACCGGATAGGGCACGTGCATTATACCTGAAACTTGCGCTGAATACAAATAAAATCCAGTTATTTATTGTAGATAATGCAGAACTTATCGTTAAAAAAGGCTTGCAGTTGCCAGTTGTTGAGTTAGCGAATAGTGCTTACAAATCTCAGCATGTCGTTTTTACGGAGGTTATACATGAGAAACTGAATCATATGATTTCACCTTTTATGAAAGATTCGGCGACGACGATTGAGGTGGATGACATCGGCGAAAAACAAGCAGAGGTTTATCCGCAGATGCTTTATCAGGTACCAAATTTTAGCACTAAGCTAAATCTTTTAACTTTATTGCTAAACGATGCCGAGTTTTTTGATAAGGTCATCGTTTTCGTAAATACAAGGCTCACGGCTCAAACCGTTTATAAAAACTTCAATCATCCAAAAGAAGGCGAAATCAGCATTTATCGTTCTTTATTTTTCGATGATAAAGGTTATGATAATATTGAAGACTTCAAAGCAAACGAAAATGCAAGGGTTCTCATCGTTGCAAACGAAAATTTAGGAGCGCTGGATATTAGCGGTATACCGTTTATTCTTCATTTGGAAGTGCCAGAGCAGAAGGAAACGCTTATTCAGCGTATTGTTAAAAATGGCGATGATGAAGTGGTTGCCATTACATTTTCTACGGACATTGAATTGATTGAGGTGAAGAAAATTGAACAGGCTATCGGACAAAGAATGGACGTAATGGAACTGCCCGAAGATTTGAAAGTTGTTGATGCTGCCGCTAAAGCAAAAAAGAAGAAAAAAGAAGACGAGGAAGATAACGCAGACCGTGGTGCTGCTTTTCACGAAAAGAAGGCCAGTAATTTAAAAAACTACAATTATAGCGCTGGCACGAAAGCCAAAATGACCTATAAAAACAAAAAAGGATTGTCTTAATTAAGCAACCCTCTTTTAGAAATACTATAACGCAAAAAGCCCCGATTAAAATCGGGGCTTTTTGCGTTGTAACTAATTTCGACTAGAATAAAGTGAATTCTACACGACGGTTAGCCTGACGTCCGGATGCACTTTTGTTAGTTGCAATTGGTTGGTCTGGACCGTAACCAGTTGCTTCGATTCTTGATGCATTAGCACCTTGAGAAACCAAATAAGCTTTTACTGATTCTGCTCTGTCTTTAGATAAACGAAGGTTTAATTCTCTACCACCAGTGTTATCAGTGTGGCCAGCTAATTTTAAGCTAAAGTTTTTCTCCATTAATAATGTAGCAACTCTGTTTAAAGTAGCATAAGATTTAGAACGGATAGTTGATTTACCTAAATCGAATTCTAAGTTCGAAATCGCATCTCTAACAACTTTACGGTCAGCTTCAGTAATTACTGTAGTTTCTTTAATTACTTTAGTAGTTGGTGCTGCTAATGGACAACCAGAACCGTCTACAACTGTACCAGATGGTGTTCCAGGGCATTTGTCAAATTTATTTGCAACGCCGTCGTTATCATCATCAGCTAAATCTTTTGCATATTGTTCTCTGTCTCTTGCTGCATTTTGTTCTGCAGTAGATAATGCTCTTCTTAATTCAGCACTTTCTTCTGCACTTTGTTTACGTAAGTCAGCCACTGCGCTGTAGTTTTGCAACTGTGATTCTTCTTTGTTTCCAAGTGCGAATTCTACACCTGCGTGAGCATAAGAGAATCTGCTTTCGTTATATGCACTTTTAACAGTTGGCGAAGATTTGATAAAATTGATGTCGTAACCGAAATCTAAATTAATTCCTTTTGAAACACCTAATTTAAATCCAACACCTGTTGGGATAAACCAGCCTTCTCTTCCTTCGAATACCTGAGTTGTTCCAAGTTGTGAATCTGAAGACATGTAACCAGCACCAGCTTTAACATATGGAATTAATACCGCATTCTGTGTGTTTAAACTGAAATTCGCAATGTTTAAAACTGCAGTTAATGAACCCGACCAAGAGATGCTGTTCTTTTGTTCTAAGTTTCCAAGTGCGTTAGCTGTTTTAAGTTCACCACGTAAAAAATCTGCCTGTAAACCTAAAGCTGGTAAAATTTGTTTTTTGATAAAAGCACCATAACCAATGCTTTTAAATTCTCTCGCATCTACGCTTCCACCACCTAAAAATGTGTTTTGACTAAGTATGCCCCCGTGAGCACCAATGCTCCATGTTCTTAGTGATTGTTTTCCGAATCTGCTTGTTGTCGTTGGCGTTTCCTGCGCAAATAATTGGGATGATAGTCCTAATAAAGCAACCAACATTGTTGATTTTGTAATTCTCGATTTCATGTTTTCTTATTTTGTAATTGTAATCATAAACAGGCTTTTGATAATACTGTTTTGACTCCGCTAAGAAAAAATCTTGCCAATTAAATCATTTAAGACTCAAGTAGCATCAAATCAGAAGCTTACGAATAATAGAAATATTTCAGAAATGTTACTTAAGACATTTGTTTGACAGAAATTTCGTATACTATTGCCTACAGAATTGAAAAAGTAACAAGAATCTAGGCTTTTTGAGATGGATTTTTTTTCTGGTTTGCTAACATTTCCACGGCTTTTTCAATCCTTATCGCTCTAGTTTTCTCTTGCTTGGCAGTCAGAATCCATAAAACATATTCTTTTTTGTTGGAATATGATAAGCTTTCAAAATAATCCAAGGCGCTTTGTTTTTGTAGCAATGCTGAAAGCAAGCGCTCCGGGAGCTTCACAACTTTATGTTCCACATCAATATATTGTGAGAAATCGTTTTGTTTAATGTGGTCATTTCTCTGGCCGGAGGGCTTCATTGCAGAAATAAATTTAAGGCGTAGTGCAGTCCATGTCTCATTTACTGAAGCCGAGGCGCAGAGACTTAAATCGAACTTCGCCAATTCATTCCAGGTTTTCATCAAATCTAAATCAGATGCTATTTTTGACGATTTCTTCGGCGTAAAAATCCAAAAAATTGTTTTATCATTTATCCAAGGTAATTCATTTTGGATTTGCCTTTCGAGCTGAACTTTAGATGTGCTGAAAGCAATTAGTGCATCAAACCGATTTACATCACTAAAAACAAGCTGAATGTTTTGGGGTACTTCATCAAAAATCGAAGCCGAATTTTCGGGGGCATCAATAATTTTAATGATGAATCCTGGCTTTATTTGCAGTTTTTTGAAAAGTAGACTTTCCATTTGAATTTTTAAAGCCTCAGTTTGGAAAAAAAATCCCAAAAAACGATGCCCGCAGAAATGGTAATGTTGAAAGAGTGTTTAGTTCCAAACTGTGGAATTTCAATGCATTCATCAATTTTTGCCATCACTTCGTCGCTAACACCATCCACTTCGTTACCAAAAATCAACGCATACTTTTTGCTTTTATCAGGTGTAAAGTTATTTAGCATGGTGCTATGCTCAGCTTGCTCAATTGCAATAATTTCGTAGCCCAAAGCACGCAGGGCAGTTACAGCGGTCACAGTATCTACATAATGAATCCAATCAACAGATTGTGTAGCACCCAAAGCGGTTTTTTCAATTTCTCTATGCGGAGGCTGGGCGGTTATGCCACAAAGCACTACTTTTTCGAGCGCAAAGCCATCTGCAGTTCTAAAAACAGAACCAACATTATGCATACTCCTAACGTTATCGAGTACAACTACGACCGGTAATTTTTCCTGCGATTTGAATTCTTCAACATCCGGTCGGTTTAACTCATCTAATTTTAATTTTCTCATTTCAAAAACGATTTCTGCCAGCAAGCGAAATCAACATTAATGTTATAATTTAACCGGACCGTTACCGATTTCACTCACATAAATTTCGGCTGGGTAACCAATTTTCCCAACGTAAAAATCAGTAAGATGTTTAGCGAAATCTTCTTCAAAACCTTTTTCTAATAATGCAATGGCGCAACCTCCAAAACCTGCACCAGTCATTCTCGCACCAATAACATGATCATAATCTTTACAAAAATCTACAACGGCATCTAATTCTTTGCCACTAACTTCATAAAGTTCTCGCAAAGACTGGTGTGATGCGTACATCAACCGGCCAAATTCCTGTAACTCGCCAGCATTTAGCGCCTTTGAAGCAAGGTGAACCCGGTCGTTTTCTTTAACAACATGGGTGGCCCTGTCCAGAATTGTTTTATCCTCAATTAAATGACTGTGTAAAGCGAATTTTTCTGCCGTAAGCTCACACAGGTTGTTTAAGTTAATCTCTTCATTAAGAAGCCTTAAAGCCGCTTGGCATTCCTCAACACGTTCATTGTATTTAGAATCGGCCAGCTCACGCGGTTTCTTTGTATTGATAATTGCAAGCACATAATTGCCCAGGTTAACGTCGACCATTTTGTACTTCAGCGATTCGCAGTCTAAAACTATAGCTTTGTCCTTTTCTCCAAAGGCGACAGCAAACTGATCCATAATGCCAGAGTTGAGGCCGATAAATTCATTTTCAACACGTTTTGCAATCTTCACTAGCTCAAGATTATCATAACCAAGATTTAGATAATCATTTATCGCATAAGCGGTTGCAATTTCTATTGACGCAGAAGACGATAAACCCGATCCAATGGGTATGTTTCCAAAATAGAGAAAATCCAAACCTGGAATCTGCTTCCCATCTTTTATAAATTCGTTAATTACACCAATGGGATAATTCGCCCACAAACTGCCATTTTTTTCGTGGCTTCTATTACTTTCGACCTCAGTTTGAGCTTCAAAATTTAAACTCTTAAACCTGAATTTGCTATCTGCATTTGGGGCAATGGCAACCCAGGTTCCTAAAGTTATTGCACACGGCATTACTAAACCGCCGTTGTAATCTATATGTTCGCCGATTAAGTTAACCCGGCCCGGTGTAAAATAAACTGCATCAGGATTCTTACGGTACTGCTCGGCAAATTTTTCCTCAAGTTTAATCTTCATTTGGTTGGAAATATTTAAATAATGGTATGTTTGTTTAGGAAACAAAAGCCCTAAGTTACAATTTATGAGCGTTCAGCAAATACCTACAGGAAAAATTATTAATGGTGAAGAAGTTATTGCTATAGAACTTACCAATAGCAAAGGCACATACATTCAACTGTTTAATTACGGTGCCATAATAAATAAATTTATTGTTAAAAATGCTAAAGGGGAGTTACAGGATATCGTTTTAGGATTTGAGGATGTAACGCAATATCTTGATGAAGAATATCTGATAAACAACCCACATATTGGTGCAGTTATCGGGAGGTATGCCAATCGTATTAAGGATGGAAAATTTAGTATTGATGATGAGCATTATCAGTTAGTTAAAAACACCGGAACGGATTCACTTCACGGCGGAGATATCGGTTTTGATAAGAAGGTTTGGGATATTGTAGAAGTTGGTGATGAAGGTCAGTCTTTTGTAACACTAGAATATGAAAGTGTTGATGGGGAAGAAGGATTTCCTGGTAACCTGATTATTGATTTAACTTTTGAGCTTACTGAAAATGATGAACTCATTTTAACCTACGAAGGCGAAACGGATAAAGCTACGGCTATAAACTTAACCCATCATGGCTATTTCAATTTAGCGCCAAATGGTGGAAACGTTGGTAAACATACACAACAAATATTTGCTTCCGCCTATTTAGAACAAGACGAAAACTATTGCGTAACGGGAAAGGTAATTCCGGTCGAGAATACACCACTCGACTTTACTCAGCCTAAAACATTCGAACAGGACTGGAATCCATCAGAAGGTTATGACCAGACCTTTGTACTGGATAAAATTTATGGCGACTTATCGTTAGCTGCGAAAACTTTTGAGGAGGAAAGCGGTTTAACTTTAAGTATATACACAACAGAGAGCGTTGCACATTTGTACACTTCAAAATATTTGAGGGCAAAAAATGGTAAAGATGGAAAATATTATGGTGCATTCGATGCATTTTGCATAGAGACCCAACACCATCCAAATGCAGTTAACATTTACGAGTTTCCATCTACAATTTTGCGTCCTGATGAGTTATATACACAGACTACAATTTTTAAAATCTCAGTAAATAAATAGTTATGTTCAGCATCGAAGAAATTAAAGCAGCCGAATCCAAAATAAAAAGTGGAGCTGATTTTCCTAAATTTATTGAAGAAATTAAAAAGCTCGGTGTGGTCCGGAACGACGTATATGTTGCTAACGGATTATCGGTTTACTTCGATGAAAGTGATCATCCCGTTCAGGCTACCCCGGATGAATACCCAGAATTAATAATCAATAATGAGGCATCAGCTGAAAAACTTATGCATGCTTTGCAGGTTCACCAAAAGGGGGATTCAGATTACTTTGCCTTTTGCAGGCAAGCCGCTGATGCAGGTGTAGAGAAGTGGGTAACTGATTTAAAGGCAATGACTGGTAGTTACCTGGACACAGCGCAAAATGAACTTTTTCAGGAGAAAATTCCTGAAGTTTAGTGCTGTCTAATGCTAAAAATTTAATTTAAAGTATTTCCAAAACCATTTTAATTGCTTTTTCAACAATTTTATCTGGCTCATTGCTAAATTCGAATTTAACCCTGCTTGCTAAAATCGCATTTACTGAGAGTGCATTGTGACCCAACACCTTTGCCAACGCATATATCCCGGCAGTTTCCATCTCCAGATTGGTAATCTGGTTTTGATTGCTCTTGAAACTACTAATAAGGCTGACAAAATTGGGTATGGCAGTTTTAGCACGAACCTGGCGGCCTTGCGGTGCATAAAAGCCCGGAGCCGTTACGGTAATTCCCTTGGCCATATTTTTTCCTATAGTATTCAATAAGTTGTTGCTTGCCGCTGTTAAGTAGGGATTAATATTTTTAAATTGGGCAAAATGACTTTTGATATCATCCAGCAAAATTCGCTCATCGCCAGACAGCTCGTGTACATAATAGTTCATCAAAGCATCCAAACCTAAGCCGTATGATGAAGCTAAAATTGTCCCCATCGGTATATCTGGCTGTACTGCCCCGGAAGTACCGACACGGATGATATTTAAAGATGTTAGATTTTTCTTCACAGTTCTGGTTGGAAAATCGATATTTACGAGGGCATCGAGTTCATTAAAAACAATATCGATATTGTCGGTTCCAATACCTGTAGAGAGTACCGTTACACGTTTTCTTCCCACAAAACCCGTGTGTGTAATAAACTCACGCTTACCTTTTTTAAGTTCTAAACTATCGAAATGTTTGCTTACTTCGCCAACGCGGTCCGGGTCGCCAACGGTAATTATTGTTTCAGCTACATCTCCGGGAAGTAGGTTCAGGTGGTAAATACTGCCATCTGGATTGATAATTAAATCACTTTCGGCTATTTTCATATTCGGTTATTATGTAGTGCGAAGGTAAGCTAATCTGACTTCTTCGATTTTATCAAACTTAGCTAAAACCTGATTAAGTTGCGCTTTCCGTACTTCAAATTTTATAATGCATTTAATGTCGAAATTTTGCTCCAACACTTCAAGCTGCTCATCTTTCACCAGTTTCATAACATCGTTCATCTGTTGGTAATCGAATTGAATTTCATAAACATCATTTACCGTTCTGGAAACGATTGACGAGGCTTTAAGTGCCTCTAGTGTAGCAGTTTTATAGGCGTTAATTAGACCCGGCACGCCTAGGAGCGTTCCACCGAAATAGCGCACAACTACAACCAAAATATTTGTTAAATCCTCAGATAAGAGACAATTTAGAATGGGCCGGCCAGCAGTGCCTGATGGTTCTCCATCATCATTGATTCTGAAAACTGACCGGTCTGGCGTTAAACGATAAGCGTAGCAAAAATGCCGTGCTTTATTATGTTCTGATCTTAAAACCGCTATAATTGGTTTCACCTCATGTTCAGCACGAATAGGATAAGCATATGCGATGAATTTACTTCCCTTCTCACGGAATATACCTTCTGCAGGCCCTTCAATCGTTCTGTAAGCATCATCAAATAACATAAATCTGGGATAGTGTAATCAAAATAACGGCAGATATTGCCAGTACAATTCCAAAGTAGTTAAGTTTTGATAACCTTTCTTTAAATACTACGATTCCGATAATAGTTCCAACAACGATTACGCCCAGATTCATGGCTGCAAACACCGTAGACGGGTTGGTTGCAAATGCTTTATGTGCTTTTAAGTAAAACAATATATTACCGAAGTTAAATAGTCCTAATATTAAACCGCAAACCACGTTAACGAGCTGCAGCTTTGTTTTCCGGCGGATTACCATTATTATCACTATCACTAAAGACACCAAAAAAGCTAAGCAAAAAACAATAAACAAAGAAGTTGTGTAGGGGAGTTCTTTATGCAACGCAATTTGCTTAAAAAGCACGTCGATTACTCCAAAACCAAAGAAGACAATGATTGGAAAAACCCAATTTTTTGAATTTGACTCACCATCAGTTTTTCTTAGAAACGTTAATACAATGGCGGGGAAGCCGACGGCAAGTCCGATAAATTTTAGCTGATTAAAATCTTCTTTAAAAATGAAATAAGCTGCCAAAATGGGGATAAATAGAGAAAGGCGTTGGGCGATATCGGTTTTAACAATCCCAAGCCTTTTCACCGAAGCCGCGAGAAATAAAAATATCGTAGGCAATAAAACGGCCAGCCCTAAATATATAGGCCAGGGTGAAGCTGCAGTTATTACATTGAGGTCTGGTTTAAAAAAGAGGAAACACAACAGCAATGCAGTTAAATAATTAACGGTAACTGCCTGTATTATATTAATTTGATATCGCTTGGCGAGCTTAAGTAGCACGGCTACGGTTACACTGCAAATAATACTTAAAACAATGTAAATCATTTAGTTTGATAAATTATGATAAAGTGAAAGTTTATCCGTGCCCACTTGTATTTCTTCGGCTAAAGTACCATTTATTACAGGAGAAGCAATTCCTTCGGTCCAGCTATTTTTTGAAGTGAAAATCCTGGCCTCATCCCACAAATTTGCTGTCAAAAACTGATTAATAATATTGGCACCACCTTCAATAATTACGGATTGTATATCCATCAAATACAGTTGAAAAGCAATTTTTTGAGGTAGGTAAAACTGCATATCTTCCATTTGTATATAGTGTACATTTCCTAAAACATCTGTTTTGATGTGATTGAAGATTATTGTTTTTGCTTCATCATTAAAGATATGATTGTTTAAAGGAACCTCAAGATTTTTATCAATAACTAGTCTAACCGGGTTCTTTCCTGGCCACTCTCTTACTGTTAGCTGAGGATTATCCATTATCGCAGTCTGCTTTCCAACTAAAATGGCATCTTCTTCTGTCCGCCATTTATGCGCAAGCCTTTTTGCTAGGCCACCGCTAATCCATTTTTGATGGCCGTCCAGAGTAGCAAAATAGCCATTCGCGGTTTGTGCCCATTTTAAAATAATAAACGGTCTTTGCTTTTGAATTCTGGTAAAAAAGCGCCGGTTAAAATGTTTGCATTCATCATCCAAGATACCACTGCGCACCTCTATGCCCGCATTTTTAAGTTTCTCAATTCCTTTACCGTCAACGCCCGAAAAAGGATCGCGGTTTCCAATAACCACTTTTTTAAGTTGATGTTTTACAAACAAATCTGCGCACGGCGGAGTCTTGCCAAAGTGTGCACAAGGTTCCAGATTTACATAAGCAGTGGCTTTTTTAAGTAAAGATTCGGCTTTTAACCCATAGTTATCGAACACAGACTTTACGGCGTTTGGTTCTGCATGGGCTTCGCCAAATTTCTGGTGATAGCCTTCTCCAATAATCTTGTCATCGGCCACAATTACACAGCCAACCATCGGGTTAGGACTTACATTCCCGATAGCTGAGGCCGCCAATTCTAAACAGCGTTTAATGTAAAATTCATCGCTCATTAGCGCAAAAGTAGTTAAATTATGACAAGTATAGTTGCACCAAATTATTACTTTTGCATTCGATGAACATTAAAGAGCTAGAACAAGAATTTATACAGAATTTAAGTCAATTGTACGGTCCCGATGAAGCTAAATCAATTTTTTACCTCTCCGCTTCGAACATCCTGAAACTAAATTACAGCGAGTTAATTATAAAAAAGGATAAGCCATTATCAGATAATGATTCGGCTTCTGTCTTAAAAATTTTAGCTGACTTAAAAACCAGTAAACCCGTTCAGCAAGTACTAGGCGAAACCCTTTTTTATAACTTAACGTTTAAGGTGAACGAGCATGTTTTAATTCCGAGGCCAGAAACCGAAGAGCTGACCGATTGGATTATTAAAGAGATTCGAGATAAAAAACATTCGCTACTTGACATTGGCACTGGCTCCGGATGCATCCCTGTAAGCATCAAGAAGAATTTGCCTTCTCTTGACGTATCCGCTTTGGACATCTCCGCTGACGCCCTACAAGTGGCTAAGGCTAACGCAATTTTAAACGCTGTAGAAATTAATTTTATAGAAGCCGATATTCTTGCGTTTTCAGATGGCGAGAAGTATGATGTTATTGTGAGCAATCCACCCTACATTCGTAAATCTGAAAAAGGGAATATGCATGAGAATGTTTTGGCACATGAACCTCATTTGGCGTTGTTTGTAGATGACAAAAATCCCTTAATCTTTTACGAGGCTATCGCGGAGTTTGCGACTAAAAATTTAAATCCTGATGGCTATTTATTTTTCGAAATCAACGAGAATTTATGGTCCGAAACACTTCAGGTACTAATAGATAAAAGGTTTAAAAACATTGAGTTGAGAAAAGACATGCAGGGAAAGGATAGGATGATTATGGCTAGAACGAATCCCTAAGACCGGGGATGAAACTGAGTTACAACCTCTCGCAGATAGTCGCGGTCCAGGTGTGTATAAATTTCAGTTGTAGTAATACTCGAGTGTCCTAGCATTTCCTGAACAGCCCGCAAATCTGCACCGCCTTCTATCAAGTGTGTTGCAAAGGAGTGGCGCAGGGTATGTGGACTAATGGTTTTATGGATTCCAGACTGAACTGCCAGGCTTTTAATCAAATTAAAAATTGTGATCCTTGACAGTTTGGCCCCAAAACGATTTAGAAAAATAAAATCCTCGTTTCCTTTTTTTATTTTTACATGTACCCTGATTTGATGTAAGTAAATATCTAAAAGCTTCAAAGCAACGCTACCAATCGGAATAATACGTTCTTTATTCCCTTTCCCAATCACTTTAATAAACTCTATTTGTGGATAGAGGTTCGAAATTTTTAGTTCTGTTAACTCTGTAACACGTAAGCCACAGCCATACAAAACCTCTATAATGGCCTTATTTCGCATCCCTTCGGGTTTTGATGCGTCAATCGAATCAATTAGACTGTTTATTTCGTTAATATTAAGCGTATTCGGAAGTTTCCTAACGAGTTTTGGTGCTTCCGTGAGCGCCATAGGATCTACAACGATAATTTCCTCGAGCATTAAATAAGAGAAGAAAGCCTTTAACCCTGAGATAATTCTGGCCTGGGTGCTTCCCAACATGCCGAGGTTGTTTAGCCAACTTATAAATGCTTTAATGTCAGTCGCCGAAATTTCACTTACATTAGGTGCTGCATCAATAGATTTAAAATATTGACTCAGTTTATCAATATCATTAAGATATGCCTGGACGGAGTTCCCGGAAAGTGAGCGTTCCAACTTTAAATAAGCCTTAAATCCTTTTGTATATGATGGCCAAAGCATGTTTTTAATTAATTTTTTTTTATAACATTGCAACGTTACAAATTTAACGCTACAAGACATCAAGGTTCTAAGGATTTTTTGGACCCGGCGTAGTAGCAAAACCAATTAACGATGAGAATTCAAATAATAAACGGACCAAACCTAAATCTTCTGGGTGTTCGAGAACCTTCAATTTATGGAAACACGAGCATTGAAGATTATATTGCAGAACTGAAAGAAATTTACAGCATTGTTGACATCGACTATTTTCAGAGCAATATTGAGGGAGAATTAATTAATAAGCTTCATGAAGTGGGATTTAGTTATGATGGCATAATTTTGAATGCAGGCGGCTACACACATACATCAGTTGCTATTGCAGATGCAATTGCCGCAATAAAAACGCCGGTAGTGGAAGTGCATATTTCGAATATTTACGCCCGCGAAGAATACAGGCATGTTTCTTTAACAGGGAAAAACTGCCAGGGGGTTTTAACGGGATTCGGCATGAATGGCTACAGATTAGCCTTGGAAAGTTTACTGATAAAATAACAAAATGATAAAGGCATCACTCTCAATTATACTCCTGATGATTTCATTGATTGCAGGAGCACAAACTGTTAACAATCAGAGCAAGAAGCGGGTATTAAATGAACAGTCTGTAGTGCGAGGCGAAAATGGGCAGGTTTACCCGGCAAGCATTTGGAAAAAACTGGTACAGACAGGAAAATATGCAATTAAATCACGAAATACGAGCACTGAAACTGGTCAGCCTGAATGGGTTGTTTATGAATTAACTGCTGAACATGCAAAGGCAATTTTGGAGAAAATGGCTAAACCGAGGCAAAGTGCCTCCTTTGTTGCAGGTGAAAAATTTCAGGGCTTCAGAACTTCAGACATCAATGGAAATAAGTTTGACCTTAGAAACACCGTTGGAAAAGTTATCGTTCTAAATTTTTGGTTCATCAATTGTCCGCCCTGCAAAAGCGAAATTCCCGACCTAAATAAGCTGACTGAAACGTATAAAGATAAAGACGTTATTTTCCTGGCCGTAGCGCTCGACCCAAAATACGACTTGAAAGAATTCTTAAAAACAAATCCATTTAGTTACAATATTATTGATAGCGGGCGCTTTATTGCAGATAAATATGGCGTAAAAGGCTATCCAACTCATGTTGTTATCGATAAAATGGGCATAATAAAATTTAGCACCTTGGGACTAGCGCCAAACACGATTGCCTGGATCCAAAAATCTATCGATGAATCGCTGGCTGTGAATTAAAGATCGGAGAAGAATTTTATTTTCCTGATAAAAAATGCCCAGACCACACTTTTTTTGTAAACTCCGGTATGTTCATTGTATGGCTTTTGAAACAGCTTCCTCTTTGTTGCGGTTCTGGCTATATCTTTAACAAAATGCCAGTGACCTTTAGTTACGGCAAGCGTAAATTTTGGCTTACCTGAAAGCAGGAAATGCCACCAGGCGATAAAATCAATACACATTCTTATAGCAATCCTGAAAACTGCATCGCCAACCGGGAGGTTTTTCTGCATAATTATCAGGTTGTTTCTGAAGTTAAGGTAGGTTTTAAAAGGATTTTCGGTTTGAAGTGTGCCACCACCAACATGAAATACCTCTGCAGTAGGACAAAAAACCACCTTATAATTCAGGTTTTTTAATCTCCAGCACAGGTCTATCTCCTCCATGTGCGCAAAAAGGTCGGCATCTAATCCGCCGGTTTCCTTCCAATACCTGCTTTTTATAAAAAATGCAGCACCACTTGCCCAAAAAATTTCTTTCACTTCATTGTACTGTCCGCGGTCTTGCTCATAAACGTTAAACAATCGCCCGCGGCAAAAAGGGAAGGCATAAATATCTAAAAAACCGCCTGCGGCACCAGCATATTCAAATTGGTCCTTATCCAGTTGCCACTTAATTTTTGGTTGAGCCGCAGCAATTTTATCATCGCTTTCCATTAACTCAATCACCGGACTAATCCAATTCGGCGTTACCTCAACGTCTGAGTTTAGCAGCACAAAGTAATCAGCATTTACGCGTTCTAAAATCTTATTGTAGCCACCCGCAAAGCCCAGGTTTTTTTCATTTTTTAAAATTGTAACCGTGGGGAAGTTTGTTTCGATAAACGCTAAAGAATCATCTGTAGAGCCATTATCGCCGACAACAATTTGGAGGTTGTCATATTCAGACTTCAAAACTCCGGGCAAAAACTGTTCGAGAAAAGATTTTCCGTTCCAATTTAAAATTACAACCGCTACTGATGGGTTCATTTATATTTATTCAGGTTTAAATTTCCAGCGTTTGTGGCTCCAAAGCCAATACTGTGGTTTCTCTTTAATTATATCTTCTAAAAAACGAAAGTGCAAATTAGTTATTTCTCCATCAACTGTGCTTGCCGGATTTAAGCACATTGGCAAAACTTCTACGTTGTAGTAACCCATTTTAACGGGCGTTACTTTAAAATAATAAATTGGCCTGTTAGTAGATTTGGCGATTTTTTCTACCCCCAGCAAAGCTGCTGTTGGCTGGTTTAAGAAATTAAGAAAATACTTACTTTCTTCCCTTACCGGCGATTGGTCGCTGGCAAAGCACAATAAACTAGGCTCATTTTTATACGTGGCCATACAGCGCAAAGTCTGCCTCATGGCCACAAAAACATTCCCGAACCTGGTACGCATTTTATTAAACCAGTTTTCGAAAATCTTATTATTTATCGGCTTGAAAATTACAATCGTTTTTGCCGATATGTTTAAGCCCAGGGCCAACGTGCCTAATTCCCAGTTACCATAATGGCCGGTACATGCAAGCACGCTGGCGCCGTTTTCAAAATGGGCTTCCAGTTGCTCCAAACCAGAAAATTTTACCCGCTTTAAAACAGTAGTTTTTGATATTGTTGTTAATTCTATGATTTCGAAAATTAATTCGGCAAGAAACTTGAAGTACTGTTTTTGGATACGAATGATTTCGGCTGCAGATTTTTCGGGAAACGAATTACTTAGGTTTGCGCTGACAACTTTTTTTCGGTAACGGATTACGTAATAAAGAAGATAATATAGTAATCTTGCAAAAACATACAACACCGGAAGGGGTAGTAGCGATATCAGGCATAAAAAAAACACGCCCACGTGCGCAATCCCTCTTTTAATCATTAATTTTAAAACGTTTGAACTACAAACATATATTTTCAAATGCAAAATACTGCTATACTTCCATTATTTTATCTTCCTCCTGTTAGCTACTTTACTAAATTACAGCAACTTAATCCTGGTTTTTTATTAGAAAAATACGAGCATTTTCCTAAACAAACCTATCGAAACAGGGCGAGCATATATTCGCCAAACGGGAAATTAGACATTACCGTCCCGGTTGTTAGAGGTTCTAAAATGCGTACCGCAATGAAAGATGTTAAAATAAGCTACGATTTTAACTGGCAGCGCCTGCACTGGATGAGCCTTGAAAGTTGTTACCGAAGCTCCGCATATTTTGAATTTTACGAAGATGAATTATTGCCATTTTACACGAAAAAATTTGAGTTTCTTTTCGATTATAATCTTGAGCTTCTGCAATGGCTAACGAAAAAACTAAAACTTAATGTAGAATACAAATTCACCAGCGAGTATTTAGATGAGTTACCATCATCAATGAACTATCGGGAGATGATGAGTCCGAAGAAAAGTGACGATCTTGTAAACAATAAGCCATATTATCAGGTTTTTGAAGATAAACATCAATTTTTACCTAATTTGAGTATCGTAGATTTACTATTTAATCAAGGCCCGCAAGCCCGGTTATATCTTTAAACAATGGCTAAAAACAAACCTCGTAACCGTCATAAACATTATAAAGTGCCTGAACCTGGCACCAGTCCGGGTTTATATTCGATTGACGAGAACGCCTTGCAACCAAAAATCACATTTCATACCTATAACGAGAAGAGTTATAAAAAGGAGGAAATCGACAACATCAATAACATCGATAAACTCACTGAAAATGCTGATTTTTTTTATTGGTTTGACATTAAAGGTTTGGCAGACCCGGCAATATTCGAAACGTTATACTCCAAATTAAATGTAAGCAGGCTTGTGCTTGAAGACATAACGAGCTCCTATCAGCGACCAAAATTAGACGAGTATGATAATGACAAATACGTGTTCGCAGTTAGCCGCCATCTATATTTAAATGACGATAAACAATTATGCAACGAGCAGATATCTTTTATCCTGACCTCAAAATTTTTAATTTCCTTTCAGGAAAATTATGAAGATTGTTTTAATCCGGTAAGGAAGCGCTTGGAAATTGGTAAAGGCAATATAAGAATTGGCGGCCCGAGTTACCTTATGTATGCCATAATGGATGTTATTGTGGATAACTACTTTACACTATTAAATCACTGGGGCGAGGAATTGGATTCTATTGAAGACCGTTTGTTCGACAACCCTGATAAAAGGATAATGTACGATACCCAGGCCATAAAACGCTCGCTAATTACAATAAGAAAGGTTGCTTGGCCAGAGCGGGATAAACTTAACGACATTTTGAGAAGTGATAGTGATTTAATTAACAGTGTTACCAAGACCTATATTAAAGATGCTTATGATCACTGCATTCAAATTATCGATTTTATCGAATCATTAAAGGAGATAGCTTCGGCCAACATTGATATGAATCTTTCCATCATCAGTAACCGAATGAATGAGATAATGAAGGTGCTCACCATCATTTCATCAATTTTTATTCCTTTAACCTTCATAGCCGGAATTTACGGTATGAACTTTAGCAGGGAAGACCCTGTAACCGGCAAGGTTTTGCCCGCCAATATGCCCGAACTGTACGCTCCACATGGTTACATTTATACCTGGATTGTAATGGGCGTAATCGCGGTTATTCAGGTTATTTACTTTTGGCGACGAGGCTGGTTCAAATAACAGATCCAACGGAAGTCAAAAAAGAAAATTTAATATTAAAATCGCTTTAGATTTGCTATTTTAGAAGCTTTCAGCAACATGCAATCATCATTCGAAATAGATAAAAGCGACGTACTAAAGGTTAAAAATGCGATTTTAGCCGGAGATGAGACTTTAAAAATAGTTTTAGCGGATTACCATGCCTCAGAAATCGCGATTTTATTCGAACGGTTAGATAAAACCGAGCAGCAGCACATCATTAATTTACTGCCTGCAGAACTTGCGTCAGAAATTATTTCTGAGATGGATGAAGAATCTCATCCTGAGGACCTGCTGTTTCAGCTCCATCCAGATAAACGTACAGAAATTGTTGAAGAGCTTGATTACGATGATGCCACAGATATCATCTCCCAACTAGAAGATCACGAACAGAAAGAGATTCTGAACGAGCTGAATGAGGAAGATGCGTCGAATATCAGGAATCTGTTAACCTACGACGAGAAAACGGCAGGTGGCTTGATGAATACCGATCTAATTTGCGTTAACATCAACCTTACCAAAAAAGATGCGATCGATGAAATCATCCGCCAGAGCGAAGAGATGGAAGAATTTTATACCATCTATGTAGTTGACGATGCTGAAATTTTTAAAGGAATTGTTTCTCTAAAAGATATTATTAAAGCCAGGCATAATGCACAAATTACCGAGCTGGTAAAGGTTGATGCTGTTTATGTACACCCAAACACCGACCAGGAGGAAGTTGCCAGCCTGATTTCACAATATAACCTAACGAGTATACCGGTAATTGATGAGCATCAAAAATTACTCGGCAGGGTAACTTTCGATGATGTAATTGATGTGATGCAGGCAGAAAGCACGGAAGATATCTTGAAAATTTCCGGTGTATCAGAAGATGAAGAATTAAGCGGTAACTGGGTTGAAGCTGTTAAATCACGTTTGCCCTGGTTAATTATTAATTTGGGAACAGCGTTTTTAGCCTCATCGGTTGTTCGTTATTTCGACCCAACTATTAAATTGATTCCTTCTTTAGCTGCCTACATGACGATTATTGCAGGAATGGGAGGAAATGCCGCTACACAAGCGCTGGCCGTAACCGTTAGGCGGATTTCGCTTTACGATTTGACCGATAAGCAAGCTTACCGAACGGTTTTGAAAGAGTTTACTGTCGGGCTGATTAATGGCGCCGCCAACGGACTTATTGTGTTTATTTTTGCCTTCTTATTTGATGGAAACCCGATGCTTGGTCTGGTAATTTTTCTGGCAATGACAGGAAATCTCGTCATTGCTGGTATAACCGGTGCAGGTATCCCTTTAATTTTAAAGAGGGTAGGTATCGACCCGGCAATTGCTTCATCAATTATAATTACCACCTTTACTGATGTTTTTGGCTTTCTTTTAATCCTAGGTTTAGCAAGCAAACTGTTACTTTAAAGTGATTTTAAGCGCATAAAAAAAGCGACCTAAGTCGCTCTTTTTTTTTAACAGTTTAAACTGCTGTTATTCTTACTTCAATATTTCCTCGTGTAGCCTTAGAATATGGACATGCCTTGTGCGCCTTCTCTGCAAGCGTTTGTGCTTCTTCATGCGAAATACCAGGAATGTGAACATCTAAGTCTGCCGATAAAACATATGCATTTCCATCTTTATTAAAAGACACCAACACATTTACATTTGCTTCGCTCACGTCTACGCCTTCGCGTTCTGCGATTGAACCTAATGCACCCAAATAGCACGGGCCCCATGCGGCTGCAAATAATTGTTCTGGATTTGTAGCACCACCTTGTCCGCCCAACTCTTTAGGTTTTCTAACTTCAAAATCTAACTGGCCATCGCCGGATTTAATGTGTCCGTCTCGGCCTCCGGTAGCTGTAACTTCAGCTGTATATAGCTTTTCCATAATTATTTTATTGAGTATAGGTAACAAGAATAAGCCCTCATTGTTTCATTTGCTCACTCCAGGCAAGTATAGCAAGCTTAAAAGGAAAGCAATTTCGTGTAAAAAATCCCTCTGCGAAATTTTGACTTAGACAACTTCAAATCAACTCAATCATTATTAAGATACTGATAAAGAATAAATTACGATAAAATTTTGTTAAAACCAAGAAGAGCTCAGCCACAACCTATGGCTCTTTGTGTAATAATTAGCCAGGCTCATAGTGAAACGGCGGTTTAAGTATGAGAAAATAATATTTTTGCACCGAACTGTTTAAAATCGCTCCCTAAATTGGTCAAAAAAATTCTCTCAATGTTATTTATAGTCTTGTTGGCTATAACATCGAAATCATTCGCTCAGCTCTGTCCGGAAAATATCGGTTTTGAAAATGGAAGTTTCAAAAACTGGAAGATTTACACAGGCACAATCTCAACATCGGGCGTTAGCATAAACGAAGTGGCAAACGCCACGTTAGGCCGGCATACGCTCCAAAACGACAGGGTTGCACTCGATGCTTACGGAAAATTCCCAATCGTACCAAAGAATGCTGGAAATTATACGGTAAAACTGGGGAATAACGGAACCGGTGCGCAGGCAGAGGGTATTTCATATCTAATAAATGTTCCGGCCAACAGACCAGAATTTACCTTAACCTATCAATACGCGGTAGTTTTCGAAGATCCGAACCACAGCGTGTCAGAGCAACCAAGGTTTTTAGCACGGGTGAAAGACCTTGAAACGGGTAAATACATTCCATGTGCTTCATTTGAATATATCGCAACATCGACCCTGCCGGGTTTTAAAAAATCGCTTAGCGGTTCGGGTACTGTAATTTACAAAGAGTGGACACCTGTTACAATAAACTTATCGGGTTATCAGGGAAAGCAACTCTTAATTGAATTTGTAACTGGCGATTGCACATTAGGCGGGCATTTTGGTTACGCATATGTTGATGTTAATAATTTATGCGGCGATCTTATTGTTGGGAACACTTATTGTAAAAGTTCCGATGAACTAAATGTTTCCGGCCCAAGTGGGTTTCAAACCTACAACTGGTATAATGGAGATAGAACAATAAAGTATGGAACAGGAGTGGGTGTTAAGATTAAACCAACGCCGCCCGATGGAACCAAAATTGTTTTGGATTTAATTCCATTTCCTGGATTTGGTTGCCCGAGCACCCTTACAGCTATGGTGCAGAGCGTGGATTACAACCTGCAACTTTTACCAAAAAATACGGTTTGTCAGGGTACTAAAGTAGATTTAACATCTGATGACTACGTATTGAATCGGAATGCAGCTTTCAGTTATTTCGCTTTTGCGGATAAGGATTTGACGATTCCAATTTCTGGCCCGGTTGTAATCAACTCAAATAATACCTATTACATTAAGGCCACAAACTATAAGGGTTGTGAAAGCGTTGCGAGCGTGGACATATCAATTTTTGAGGTTGCGAATATTACGGCCAAAAATCCGGCACAGGTATGCTATACTGAAACAGTAGACATTACGAATGAAGACCTTTATGTGGGCGATTTGACTGATATTACAAGAACTTACTTTACCGATATTGCTGCAACTAAAGCATTAGCAAACCCAACGAGGGTAAATGTAAGCGGCAGATACTATACAAAAGTGAGTAACAACCTTGGCTGCAGCAAAGTCTTGCCGATTGATGTGGTTGTTAACCTTAAACCTGTGTTGAAGATTACAAATCCGGCGGGTGTATGCTTTCCCGCTACCGTAAATATCGCCTCACCAAATGTTTTCGCAGGTAGCGATGCTGATTTAAAGTATGCATACTTTTACGACGCAGCATTAACACAACCGATAAGCGATCCGGAGAAAATTGATAAATCGGGCACCTATTACATAAAGGCAACGAATGCGCTAGGTTGTGTAGTGAATGAAAAAATTTCCGTTTTAATTTACGAATTGCCGGTTCTGCTCGTTAAAGATCCAGCGCCGGTTTGTTATCCATCTACCGTTGACGTTACGGATCCTTCACTTTATACGGGAACAACAGCAGGCGTAACATATACTTTTTTCAGCGATGCTGATTTAAAGACAAAAGTTTTGCAGCCGGGCCAGATTGGTATAAGTGGAACTTATTATGTAAAAGTTACGAATGCGAACGGCTGTTTTGTTTCAGAAAAGATTCAGGTTAAAATTAATCCGTTACCAATAATTGTTTTAAACAAACCAAAACCAATTTTTGATTACGACTACATCGACTTAACTGCTGAGCCGATTGTTAAAGGCAGTAAGGGCTACGTAAAAGCATTTTATTTTACAGACGCCGCACTTACCAAACCCGTTGCCGACCCAACAAAAGTGAATAAAGGCGGCATTTATTACATCACTTTAGAGAGCGATAAAGGTTGTTCTATAACAGCTTCGCTCGAGATAAGCATTCTTCCCGCACCGAAAATTATCGTTCCAACAGCTTTTACACCACAAAAATTAAACAACAATTATCTATATCCATTTTTTACCAGCATTGCCCAGTTAACCAGCTTTAAAATTTTTAACAAGTGGGGCATACTTGTTTATGAAACCAACACAATGACTGCGCCAGGGTGGGATGGCCAGTTTAAGACCAAAATGCAACCTATGGAAACGTTCTCATGGTTTGCCGAGGGTATCGATGTTTTGGGTGGCAAATTCCAGTCGAAAGGTAAAACCATATTGATATTGTAATGAAGAATATTGTAACTGCCTTGTTTTTAATTCTTTGTGGTGAAATCTGTGTTGCACAAGACCCGAAATTTTCCCAGTATTTTGCTGCACCTTTAACATTAAACCCTGCCTATACCGGCTTTTTCGATGGCGAGTACCGGGTTGCATTAAACACCAGGCAGCAGTGGGGGAACCTTGGCGATCCTTATAATACCTATAGTGTATCAGGTGATATCAAGTTGATTCAGGATGAGAATTTCACAAACAGCGTATTTAGTATCGGCTTGAGTGGTCTGTTTGATGAGTCTTTCAACAAGGCCTTAAAATCTCAGTACATAAGTGCCAGTGCATCGTATTATCAATATCTGGATGTTAATCACCGTTTCAAGTTCGGTTTGGCGCCTCAATTATCTTATGTTTCCAGGTTTCTTGATTATAATAAACTAACCTTCGCCTCTCAATACAATGGCATTGGCTTTGATACTTCGCTGCCTAATTACCTCGATTTGCAAAATGATAAGCTTTCGTATTTTGACCTAAGCGTTGGCGCTAATTTCTCGGCAACTTTTGAGCAAATGAGCATTGCCGTTGGCTATGCGCAATACCATTTAACCAGACCTGTAGAAACATTGCTTGGTACTAATAAGGATGCACTGTCTTCCAGAAAGACTATAAACTTTGGCATGGTATACCTAGTAAACAATTATGTCGATTTAAATTTCACAGGTGTTTATAATATTCAGGGTGTAAATACTGATAAGCTTACCGGAGTTGTTTTAGGTTTCAAACCTAATGACCAAACAAAAATTAAACTCGATGCTGGTTTATGGTACAAATTTAATGAGTCGTCATATTATCCCTACTTAGGGCTAACAATGGGGCGTGTTACCGCCGGAATGAATTATACGGTTTATGGCAATAAGGTATTAAGCGCTACACCTCGTACATACGAAATTTCGCTCATTTACCGCCACAACAATTTCAAGGGGTTTAAAGTTCCGTGCCCTAAATTTTAAGTTATGAAAACGACCATTATATTACTTCTTTGTTTAATCTCGGCAAAGTTTTCAACGGCGCAACAAGCCAGGCAAACTATCGATTACGAATATTTTAGAGATGACAAGCAGCATTATGCTTTTGAGCTTTTTAAAAACACCTCCTCAAACGATGATGTTTTGATGCTCAATTTTGCATCGAACGGAACGCTAAGCAAAATCGATAAAATACACATTTTGAAAGGAGCAGAGGAAATTAAGCTGAAATTCAAAATGCGGCAAGACGTAGTTTCATCAGATAATCCGGAATTAAAATTTTATCCAATAATGTTTAGTAAAAAAGAACTTGACGAGAAAGTGCTCGGTTGCGAAGCCAAAATTAGGTTCAAAATGGATAACGGCATTATTTATACCTTGCCTTTAGTGCTTTGCAACACAACTGAAAGCGGTTTAAAAGACTAAATATTTATTTTAACAGAAAGTTTGTAAAGGTCGTACGCAACTTTTTGTATCAAATCGAATTGTTCAGGCACCAAATCTTCGCCAGACTTAATTACAATTGCATTATCGTTAAGTCTGATAAGCGGTACATTTTCTACAACACTTTGTCCTTTTTCCAAACTTTCTACACAAGTATCCAGCAAATAAATCGTATTGTTGGCAATTGGCTTCAGGGCATCGAAATTCTCAAAATGAAAGTCGTGCTCTTTGTTGTATAGCGACAGCGTAGCAATATATGATGATATCAAATGGTTTAGCGCAGTAAACTGATGAACCTCTTTAATAAACATTTGTTTACTTTTTGGTTCGGAAAACATCCGTTGAAATAGCGACGCCAAGTTCGCCGTGCTAACGTATACCTCTTTTCTGGCCAGTTTATATTCCGTTCGGTTATAATTCTTTTCAAAGTATAGCTTTACAACCTGCTCAAAATAAGCCTTGTTAGCACGAAGAATATTCAACATAGCCTCCTTCAATTTTTCGTGTTCCCAGGTTGGAAAAAGAGAATAACTGGCTAAAAGGGCAATTCCCGAGCCGATAAACGTATCGTAAATTCTTTCCCTGGCAAGCGCAAGTGAACCCATGCCCAGAAAATCAAAAAGAATCAAGATGTAAGGGGTCATGAATAAAACGCTTACAACATAATTTTTTCGCTGGAAACTGTAGCAGCCAATCATACAAATGAGCAAAATAACAAACAGGGCATTTCTATCGTGCACAAAACTTAAAACGCCCATACCAACAAAAGCACCAACGGTAGTGCCGATTAACCTCTGGTAGTTACGCTCTTTTGTTAAACTAAAACCGGGTTTCGAAATCACAAGTATGGTTAAAAGTATCCAGTAACTATGCGAAAAATTTAAGATTTGAGACACCACAAAGCCTAGTACCATTACAACAGTTACCCTTAACGAATGCCGGAAAGTTGAGGAACTGTACGTAAGATTCTCCGTAAAAAGACTAAAGTCGAATTTCTGTCTGGTAATAAACTTTTCAGTGTCTACATCAGCCTTGCGGATATCTTTACTATTTCGAAGCTTGAAATAGCTGTTTATCGTTTTAACCCTGGCTAAAATGTTTTCGATGTTAACTTCGATATTCTTTAATGCAATAATGCCGGAAGTGCTAAATTGCTGTTTGTCGTTATGCTTTTCAAAATCGTTGATTTTAATTTTTAACCTTTCAATTTCTATAAGCAAGCGTTTCGAAACTACAGGCGTTCCGCCACTTTTCAAAGCAAAAGCAATATCATCCAAAGCATAGGAGATGCGTTTAATGGCCATCTCATAATCAGACAGGATTCCTGCAGAATCAAATTGCTCATGAAGTTGTTTGTAATTGTAATAGGTAGACATCACCTGCTCAAACAAATCTACCATATCTACAAAAACAAGCATTAAAAACCGGCCTTCAGGAGTCGAATCCCGAATAATTTCGCGGGTTTTAAAAAGCAGCTCCCTTACAGCATCCTGTTTTTCGTGTACCGAAACCTGTAACTGAATTAAATCGGCATAGGTTTTATCATAATTATTATTTCGGTGGTAAAATTTTGCTTTCTCCCTCAAAAACTCGGCAACTTCAATTATCGAATCGCTTAAAGATTGTTGCACCATGCGGAAGGGACGGAGTCGATAAACGAAATAACTCAAACCTGTATACCACAAGCTTCCTGCTAAAACCATTAAAGAGTGAATTAACACTTCCTGCCAAGGCCTGATGTCATCAATACCGAGCACCATTATCAGTAGGGTAGCGGTACCAATCGCGGCAGCTCTAACACCATAAATGTAAAACATGGAGAAAATAAAACTCGATGCGGCAAGCAACACCCCGATAAAATAGTGGCTTTTATTGGTAAGTCCGGTTAAAATGGAGAACACAAATATCAATCCCGTAGTAACCAACATTGCATTTCGCCTGTGCACCATTGGCCCCGGACTATCAACCACGCTTACGCAAAGCGCTCCGAGCGATAATGTCATCCCATATTTGAGCATACCGAACTGCGCCAGAATTAGAGAAGGCAGCAAAACACCAATAGTTATGCGCAACCCATCGGCAAAGTAGGTGCTAAGTAAAAAATCCTGAACATTTCTAATGGGTTGCCTCATCTGCATGGTTACAAAAATAACATAATACCCATTCTTTTGTTGCAGGTTTTTATTTAACTTTTTGCTGGTTTTTAACAAAGCACGCAGAAATAAGAATGTTTTTAAAAGCAGACGATGTAAGTGATTGTTTATAAGCCTACTATCGTTAAATGTGGATAACCTGAAAGCACCTGCATTTGAATGGCTTTTAACCCATATTATTTATGAAAATAGATGTTAATAATACTGACTTTCAGGTGGATAACTTTGTTTATAAAAATAACCTAAAAGGTGTTGACATGAATGCTTTTACATCCTATATTAGTTTATATCAAATACGGAGTAGTTTGAGCGTTTGCCGAGAGTATTCAAAAGAAACAAAGCACTGAAAAGTAATTGTTTCGAATAATCTTCAAAAGATATGATTGTTTCTTAGCCGGGTTAAACCGATAAGAATATGAATGCAGAAGTTGAAAGGCGGAAGCGTAGGAAAATCAAAGGCTTAAGCAGACATTATTGAAAGTGGTCGTGTTTTACGGAACATCGCTACCGGAAATAATTTCTAAACGATTTACGAAAGTTGCAAAACCAGGTAAAAACGTAGAAAATCAAATTACAGATTTATTAGATGCCTTGCTAACGACCACGGTTGTTAATATGGTTAAAACGGGGAACTGAATCGCAAGACGAAGAGCCCCGTTTTTTTTTGCAGTTAGCCTGGTAATATTTTGCAGCCTTTTATTCATTATCTGTAGAAAATATTAAATTTACAGAATGGCTAAAAAAGGCAAATCGGTTTTAAATCCATCAAAAAAGATTTTTGTTTTAGATACCTCCGTGATTTTATACGATCACGATGCGATCAATAACTTCCACGAACACGATGTTGCCATTCCAGTTCAGGTACTAGAAGAACTCGACAATTTTAAGAGTGGAAACGACACAAGAAATTTCGAAGCACGAAGCTTTATCCGGCTAATAGACCTTGCCTCAAAGCAAAAGATTATTAGTGACTGGATTGCTTTGGCACCACCAAATTCGGGTAAATTTAAAGTCTTGCTCAATGAAAAACCTTCGAAAACAGATGCGGAAGATATTTACGGTAAAGGCAAAACCGACCATAAAATTTTAAATGCCGCCCTGAGTCTGAAGGAAGAATACCCCGGCAGCAAGGTTATTCTGGTTTCGAAAGATATTTGCCTTCGTTTAAAAGCGAAAGCGCTTAATTTGAACGCGGAAGATTACGAAACAGGAAAAATAAAAAATGTTGAGGAGCTTTACGCAGGCAAAACTGAATTGTATAACTTCCCCGAGACTGTTATTGATCTTGTAAAAAAAGAAAATCTTGTTGATGTTTCTAAAATAGACCTTCCTGCCAAGGATGGGAACCATTTCTTTTTATTGAAAAATAAGCGAAAAGCAGCGAATGTGTTCTATAACCACGCATTGAAAACAATTTCCTCGGTTTCTACAGAACCTATCTTTAAAATTAAGCCTAAAAACATTGAACAGGCCTTCGCGATAAATGCCCTTCTCAATCCGGATATTAAACTGGTAAGCATTCAAGGCAATGCAGGCACCGGCAAAACCTTGCTGGCTTTGGCAAGTGCGCTCGAGCAAAGGAGAGATTTCAGGCAGATTTACATTACAAGGCCAATCGTTTCCTTAAGCAATAAAGACATTGGGTTTTTGCCCGGCGATGCAAAATCCAAAACAGACCCGTTTATGGCGCCTATTTGGGACAACCTTCGTTTTATAAAAGAGCAATTTAATGGCGACGATAAAATGGTGGCAAAAATTGACGAGCTAATCAGCACTGAAAAAATTGCCATTGCACCTTTGGCATTTATAAGGGGACGAACGTTAACAAAGATCTTTTTTATCATCGATGAAGCACAAAATCTTACGCCACACGAGGTTAAAACAATTATATCAAGGGCTGGGGAGCATACCAAAATTGTGTTTACCGGCGATATTTACCAAATTGATACCCCTTATCTCGATTCAGAAAGTAATGGATTATCTTATCTGATAGAAAATGCAAAGAACCATCCGCTTTATGCACACATTACCTTGCACAAAGGTGAAAGGAGCGAACTTGCAAACCTGGCCAACGAACTCCTTTAATGGTATTTTCTTAAGGCCCTTACGGCGATAAACAAGCCTATAAGCGTTAAAAAGGCACTCAATATAAACGGTGCGCCAGGGAAATAAAACGGTGTTCCATCTTGAATAAAGTAGACAAAAATATGGCTCGCAAGAAATGGTCCTATAATCGCCGCTAAACTTTGCAGGCTCGTCGTTATTCCTTGAATTTCGCCCTGGGCATTTTCAGGAACCTGATTCGAGATAATGCTTTGCATCGCGGGTCCGCCCATACCGGCCAGGCAATATGGAATGATAAATAGCATCATCATTAAACCGTTGGCGGCAAATGCAAAACAAATAAAGCCGATAACGTAAAGCGTTAAGCCGATATATATTGCTTTCCTGTTGCCAATTTTAGGAATAATTACGCGTATTAGCCCTCCTTGAACAATGGCAACGGTAATGCCAACAACGGCCAGTGAGTAACCAATCATCGTGGGACTCCACTGAAATTTTTCGATTACGTAGTAAGACCAGTTTGATTGTACCGAATGACTGGCAACATACAAAAGGAGCAGGGTAGCCAGAAGACCCAGGATGGCTGGATATTTTGATGCGTTTACGAAAGAGCCAATAGGGTTTGCCCGTTTCCATGAAAAATTTCTACGCTGATCTTTCGCTAAAGATTCTGGAAGGATAAAATAGCCATAAAGCCAATTTATAAGCGATAAACCTGCAGCAACCATAAAAGGAACACGCAAGCCGAAATGACTTAGTAAGCCACCGCCAACTGACCCTAATATAAAACCTAAACCGAAAGCAGCGCCAACCATGCCAAAATTCTGGGCCTTTTTTTCTGGAGTAGAGATGTCTGCAATGTATGCCATTCCGGTGGTAAAGCTGGCGCCAGAAATACCGGCGATTATTCTACCGATAAAAAACCAAAAAATGGATGGTGCGAAAGATAGAAAGAGATAATCCATTCCCAAACCGAACAACGAGAACAGCAAAATTGGCCTCCTTCCATATTTATCGCTCAAACCACCTAAAATTGGCGAAAAAATAAATTGCGGTAAAGCAAAGGCAACCATTAGGTAGCCACCGTAATCTGCTGCAACGCTGGTATCACCACCGGTAAACTCTTTTATTAAATTCGGTAATACCGGGATAATTATCCCAAATCCTGTGCAGTCTATCAGCAGCGTAATCATGATGAAAATCATTGCCGATTGCTTTTGCTTTGCCATGTTCGCTTTATCTTTGAACACAAAAATAGCACTTTAATTTACTTTCGACCATAGCACCGAACCGAAAAGCGCTTATACTTAACGGAGGTCTTTACGAAGAAAATGATAAATTGCAAAAATGATTTAAACACAGCTTTAAGCCAGCTAAAAATTTGAAGCATCAAAAACCTTTGTCAATGGCTAAAACTTTTCCACAATGCCTTATTTCGCCATATTTTTGTTAAATTCGCAAGGTTATAATAATACCTTTTTTAAATATCGTTTTTGATAACGAGAATAATAAACTATGGCAGAAGATTTAGAAAATCAACAAAACGACAAAATCATCCAAATTAACATAGAGGAGCAGATGAAATCGGCCTACATTGACTATTCAATGTCGGTAATTGTATCAAGGGCTTTGCCTGATGTACGCGATGGATTAAAGCCGGTTCACCGCCGTGTTTTATACGGAATGCTCGACCTTGGTGTAACAAGTAATAAACCTCATAAAAAATCTGCCCGTATTGTGGGTGAGGTATTGGGTAAATACCACCCGCATGGCGATGCATCTGTGTATTTTACAATGGTACGTATGGCTCAGGATTGGAGCTTGCGTTACCCGATGGTAGATGGCCAGGGAAATTTTGGCCACATCGATGGTGATTCTCCGGCTGCAATGCGTTATACTGAAGCACGTTTCTCAAAAATTGCCGAGGAAATGCTTGCTGATATCAATAAAGACACTGTAGATTTTCAGTTGAACTTTGATGATACCTTACAGGAGCCAACGGTTTTACCGGCAAAAATCCCTAACTTATTGGTAAACGGATCAAGCGGTATTGCTGTAGGTATGGCCACAAATATGGCCCCACACAATTTAACCGAATGTATTGAAGGTATTGTTAACTATATCGACAACAGGGATATCACCATTGAGGAATTAATGAAGTTTGTAAAAGCTCCGGATTTTCCAACAGGTGGTATTATTTATGGCTATACCGGTGTAAAAGAAGCTTTCGAAACTGGCCGCGGACGTATTGTGATGCGTGCAAAGGCAGAAATTGAAAATTTAAAAGACCGCGAAGTTATCATCGTTACAGAAATTCCTTACCAGGTGAATAAGGCACAAATGATTGAGCGTACTGCTGAATTAGTTGGCGAAAAGAAACTTGAAGGTATCTCCAACATCAAAGATGAATCTAACAAGGACGGTATCCGTATCGTTTACGAAATTAAACGCGATGCGAACGCTTCAATTGTTCTAAACAACCTTTATAAATATACTGCTCTTCAAACTTCTTTTAGTGTAAATAACATTGCATTGGTAAAAGGCCGCCCGCAAATGTTAAATCTGAAAGATTTGATCGTACACTTTGTTGATCACCGTCATGATGTTGTTATTCGCCGCACCAAATATGAATTGGCTGAGGCAGAAAAACGTGCACATATTTTAGAAGGTTACTTAATTGCGCTTGATCATTTAGATGAGGTTATTAAACTAATTCGTGCGTCAGAAACACCAGAAGAAGCCCGTGTTGGCTTAATGGAGCGTTTTGGGTTGAGTGATATACAGGCCCGTGCGATTCTGGATATGACCTTGCGTCGTTTAACCGGACTAGAGCGTGATAAAATTAAAGAAGAATATGCTGAATTGATGAAAACCATCGATTATTTGAAGTCGATTTTGGCAGATGAAGGTTTGCGTATGCAGATCATTAAGGATGAGCTGGAAGAGGTAAAGCAGAAGTTTGGAGACGAGCGTAAAACAACTATTGTTCATTCTGCAGAAGACATGAGCATGGAAGATTTCATCGATGATGAAGAAGTTGTAATTACCATTTCTCACGAAGGTTATGTGAAACGTACGCCTGCAACAGAATTTAGAGCGCAGGGTAGAGGCGGTAAAGGTTCAAAAGGTAGTAATTCCAGAAATGAAGACTTTATTGAACACATGCTGGTTGCAACAAACCATAATTATATGTTGTTCTTTACCGAAGCCGGACGATGCTTTTGGCTAAGGGTTTATGAGATTCCGGAGGGAACGCGAACCAGTAAAGGTCGTGCGATTCAAAATATAATAAATATTCCGAAAGAGGAGAAAATTAAGGCTTACATAAAAGTTAAAAACTTAAAAGATCAGGAATATTTAGAGAATAACTTTATCATAATGTGTACCAAACAGGGTACAATTAAGAAAACTTCTCTTGAGGCTTATTCTCGTCCTCGTGTTAACGGTATAAACGCCATCAATATAAACGAAGGTGATGTACTTTTAGAAGCCTGCTTAACCAACGGACAGAGCGAAATTGTTATGGCTTTACGCTCTGGAAGGGCGATTAGGTTTAACGAAAGTACCGTGCGCCCAATGGGAAGAACGGCAACTGGAGTACGCGGTGTTAGACTGGCGCATGATAAAGACGAAGTTGTTGGCATGATTGCTGTAAACAATCCTGAAGTTACGGTGTTAGTAGTATCAGAAAAAGGTTACGGAAAACGGACTGATATTGAAGATTACCGCGTTACGAACCGTGGCGGTAAAGGTGTAAAAACGATAAATGTTACCGAGAAAACCGGTCAGTTAGTTTCGATTAAAGACGTTACCGATAGCGAGGATTTAATGATCATTAATCGCTCTGGTATTGTAATTAGAATACCTGTTTCAGCGTTAAGGGTTATGGGTCGGGCAACGCAGGGCGTGCGACTAATTTCCTTAAAAGGTGATGACGAAATTGCATCAGTTACAAAAATAGACCACGAGGAAGACGAAGAAGAAACTGTTGATTTGGACAGCGTATTAGTTGTTGATGGCGAGGAAGTAGAAGCCGACCCAACTGCTGAAATTGAGGAGAGCGATGACGATGAAAGCGAAGCGGACAAAGGTGAAACAGACGAAGAAAATTAATCCACTAAATAAGAATACAATAATAATTTTATGAAAAGAGTAATTCTAAGTATAATTTTAGCAGGTGTAACAAGCTTTGCATTTGCTCAGAAAGGTGAAGTTGCCGAGGCTAAAAAAGCCTGGGGAATCTTTCAGATTACAGGACAAAATGCTTCTGTGCCGATGGCTAAAAAATTAGAAACGTTATCTGGCGCATTAGCGCACACAGATAAAGCTATCGCTGATGAAAAATCGAAGATTATGCCTGAGGCCTGGTCATACCGTGCATTGTTATCGTCGGCAATTGCGATGGTAGATACTGCAAATGTGCAGAATGCTGATGCAAATTTGAAAATTGCTACAGATGCTATCGCGCAAGCTAAAACTTTAGACACCAAAGGTGCCGAAAAAGAGAACATTGCTTTAGCGGAAACTAATGTTGCAAATGCAGTAAGAAATGCAGGTGTTATAGCATATAACAAAAAGGATTTTAAAACCGCTTACAACAAATTTGTACAGGCTACAACAATTAATCCGGCAGATACTTCTATGTATTTGAATGCCGGTATAGCCGCTAGAACACTTGGTGACTATCCTGGTACGATTCAACAATTTAAAAAAGTGATTTCTTTAAATTCTCCTCAATCTAAAGATTTGTATGCAGAAATTATCGACATCACATTGAAACAACAGAAAGATACAACTGCAGGTTTGGCTTTAATTAAAGAGGCAGCAGCGAAGTTTCCTGAAGAACCAAGCTTCATTAAAACAGAAACCCAAATCTATATAGACAAAGGTGATGCTGCGAAGTCTGAGCAAATGTTAAATACTTTAGCTACGAAAGAACCAAACAATGCAACCTATCAAGTTTTGCTTGGCAACATTTACTTCTCGCAGGCTTTAAAGCTTCAAAACGATCGCAATAAGATTGACGCGAAAAAAGTGAAAGAATTTACTGAAGTAACCACCAAAATGAATGGTTTGCTTGATAAATCTGTACCTTATTACAAAAAAGCGTTAGATATTGATGCCAAGAATGCCGGTGCATTAGAAACATTGAAAACGATTTATGCTTTCAAAAACGATACAAAAAACTACGATGAGATTAAAAAACGTTTAGACGCACTTCCTAAACAATAATTTAATTCAATTCCAAAAAAAGAGCCCTGAAATTTCGGGGCTTTTTTTTTTATGTTTATTTTTACCACTCATCACCATACTTACATATGCAAAACGTGCCTAAAATCTTATTAGCTATCCTGCTTACGCTTTCTCTTAATTCATTTGCTCAAAAAAGCCAAATGTTAATAGCACGTAACGCTGTTGGCAAATTGCAGGCCTCGTTTGCCAGTAAAGAGGATGCCAAGAAGCAATTAGGGATAATAACCGAAGGTTTAAAAGCGATTGAGCTGGCCGAAAAGGACAACAAAACTAAAAACTGGCCCGAAACCTGGGCAATCAAATCGTATTTAACATCATATGCTTCAATAATTGAAACGGAAAAAGCCGCTTCTTTCAAATATTTCGATACTGCTGTTGTGGCCATAAAAAAAGCCAATAGCTTGGATAAATATGAAGATCCATCTGGTTTAATTAAGGCTTCGGAGCATAACATATTGATTAAGAAGCAGGAGCGGGGCAATCTATCATATTTCGATAACGACTTTAAAGAAGCCCTTGAAGACTTGCGGGAAGTAAGTGATAAGTTTCCTAATGATTCTACACTTGCACTTAATACGGCAATCTGCGCCCAAAATGTACAACAATACGACGAATCATTGAAGTATTTTAAAAGAGCGAAAGACGATAGTATCAGGAATCCAGCTGTTTTCCAAAAAATGGCGCAGTTATATAGTGCAAAAGGTGATAATGAAAGCGCTATAAAGGTGTTAGAAGACGGTTTAGCTTTAAACGCATATAACCACACGCTTACAAATGATTACATAAATCTCTTGTTAGATACAGAAAACTTCGATAAAGCACAGGGCTTAATCGAGAATAACCTGAAAGTCGAAAAAGGAAATAAGTTGCTGTTCTTTCTTTATGGTTATCTGCAACAGCTCGGTGGAAATAATTCTACAGCAATTTTAGCATATAATAAAGCCCTAACAACCGATCAAAATTATTTTGATGCCTTATATCAGATGGGCTTAGCATATGTGAACACGGCAAATGATGCCTTGAAAAAGCCAGAAGCAGATAAGATTTCTCAATACAATTCCTTGATTAACCGTGCGCAGTTTGCCTTGTTGCGTGCCAACGAAATCAATCCAAATGATAAACCAACTGTTCAGTTGCTCATTGAAATTTACACACGTAAAAAAGAGCAGGATAAGGTGCAGGATTTGCAGCGCAGGTTGCGTGAACTTTAGTAATAATAGGCTGATAGGACCATTCAAAATCTGAGGAATTTGAAGACCATATTAACATAATATTAATTATAAGACGAAACCATTGTTTATTTCAATTGAGTGATATTGATAAATTAAACCTGTGAATTCATCCCATACGATACAGAACTGGTTGGTATTATTTGACTCGGAAAACCAGGCTACAGAAACGCAATCGCTGAAAGAATGGTCGACTTGTAATTTCTTTTTATTTCCGTTTAATATAAAGGGAAATCAATCAATGGATATTTTGAAAGAGATCTCTAAGCAAAATATTCAGGGAATTATTTTTGTAATTGGCCCAAGCACAAATTATTTACATTCCGTTTTTTTGGAGGATTCAAAAAAAGTAATCTCGCTTACGTTGCCAATAATCTGCTTCAATATCAACCAGAATCTTGGTCTGGACGAAATTAGTTGTCCGCGATTTTTGTGGTCTGTTGGCGCAATCCACATGCCTTTAACAACCGAAGATGTGACATTTACGCTTTGTAATATTGCAGCAGACGCGAGAATAAATGAAAGCACTGGAAGTTTCTTTTTCAGACGGAACTATCCATACGATGACCCGTTAAGATATTAGACCCAATTGATTCCTTTTTTAAGCAATTGTTGAGTGTTATGCTCGGCAGAACCGATTTCGGGCTGAACATTATAGCCCCAGTTCGCTTGCGGTGGTAAACTCATCAGGATAGATTCAATTCTGCCATTGGTTTCTAAACCGAATTTTGTGCCCGAATCGTAAACGAGATTAAATTCTACATACCTGCTCCGGCGGTGAAATTGCCAGTTTTTCTGTTCCTGGGTAAACGCTTTATCGCGATTTCTGTCAATTAATTCGGTATAGATTGGCAAAAATGTTTCCCCGATATTGGCTGAGAAATCCAAAATCTGCTCCCAGCTAAGGTTTGTGTTTTCTGGCTTTAACCGGTCGTAAAATATTCCACCGATCCCACGGGTTTCTTCCCGGTGTTTAATAAAAAAATAGTTGTCGGCATTTTCCTTAAATTTTGGATAAAAACCGGCATCAAATTCGTCGCATGCTTGTTTTAATTTGTGATGAAAGAAACGGGCATCATTTTCAAAAACATAGTGCGGAGTTAAATCAATTCCGCCACCAAACCAGCGTGTTTCTTCATTTAATTCGAAATACCGAATATTCATGTGAATAATTGGTACCAGCGGATGATTTGGATGAATTACTATTGAAACGCCGGTTGCAAAAAACTCGTCTTCGGTTACGTTGAAAGCTTTTTTAACTGCTTCTGGCAATATTCCATGAACGGCAGAAAAATTAACGCCTCCCTTTTCTATTAAATTGCCATTTTGCATAATCCGGGTTCGTCCGCCTCCCCCACCATTTCGCTCCCAAAGCTCTTCCTCAAACTTTCCGCTGCCGTCGGCACGTTCCAATCCCTTGCAAATTTCATCCTGTATTTGCTTATATCGCTCTGCTACCTCTTCTTTAAACATCATCAAATTCAATATCTGAAGCAAATTTAACGGTATTAAAACAGCTATCGGGATTTAAAATTATAAAGTACATTTTTTTGACATTAAGGATATCCCCGATGCTTTTCGGATTTATTCTTCCAGGTAATCTAAATCCTTATTAAAACTTTCTTTTAACTGACTGAGGCCAAAAACGGCTATGATAGTTAAAATTCCCATTACAATATATCCTGCAGCAATCAGCCCATATTTCTGTGTAAAAAATTCAAATACAAATGTTATTGGGATAAGTGCACCACGAACAAAATTGGGTGCTGTTGTTGTAACCGTCGCCCGGATATTGGTGCCAAACTGCTCGGAGGCAATCGTTACAAAGGTTGCCCAGTAGCCTACAGAAAAGCCCATAAATAAACAAATCCAAATGAACGAACTGCTGTTCAAGCCGAAACTGGTAAGGTAAATAACTACACTTACAACCGATAGAAGATGAAATATGAACACAGTTTTTCTTCGGGATTTAAGCACCTGTGCGAGTAAGCCGGTAACCACATCACCAATGGCAATACCAAAATAGGTAAACATGATGCCTGTTCCAGCTTTCAATGGTTCTGTTGCACCCAATGCTTTTCCGAATTCGGGGGCTAACGTTACAAGAATTCCAACAACGAACCATAGCGGAATGCCAATTAAAATGCAATACAAATATTTTAAAAATCGTTTTTTATTGTTAAAAAGCATTAAAATGTTGCCTTTTGATATGTCGGTTTTAGCAGCGTGCTTAAACATGCCGGATTCGAAAGTGCCGACCCTAAGTAAAAGCAAAACCAAACCCATACCGCCACCAACAAAATAAGAAGTTTGCCAGGTGTATTTGGATGCAACGGTTGCGGCTACTGCAGCGCCTAAAAGACCTATAGCACCAAAAATCATAGTACCATAACCACGCTTCTCTTTGTCCATGGTTTCAGCAACAAGGGTGATTCCTGCGCCCAACTCGCCCGCAAGGCCAATGCCGGCAATAAATCTGATTATTGCATAACTGTTAACGGAGGTTACAAACCCATTGGCAATATTGGCCAAGGAATATAATAAGATGGAGCCGAAGAGAACTTTTATTCGTCCAAGTTTATCGCCCAGAATACCCCAGAGGATACCACCCAATAAAAGGCCAAACATTTGGGAGTTAATAATTAGGAAACCATCACTACGCATGTTTTCAGGGGAAACCCCTATTTCGGTGAGGCTTTGGACACGGACAACGGAGAATAAGACGAGGTCATAGATATCTACAAAATAGCCCAGGGCGGTTACTATGACCAGAAAGATTACATTGCGATTGTTGACTTTAGCTTGTAAGTCCATTTTAAATACTTGGTTTATTTGCTGAAAGTACAAATTAGCGCAAATATTTAAAACAGATTATAAAAATAAAGCCACCCTATATTTAGAGTGGCTTTTATTCTCCTACATTGGAGGCATTTTTTTCGCTGTGTCCGGCGGTGTTGTCGTTTTCGAAGTATCCGGTGGAGTTGTGGTTTTAGTAGTATCCATCGGCGTTGTAGTCGTTGTTGTTGTCGAATCCATCGTAGTGCTGTCTGATGAGCCAGCCATGTTTTTAGACGAATTGCATGCTGAAGTGGCAACCATTAATGTGCCAACGAAAGCAAGACTTAAGATTATTTTTTTCATAGTTTTTTTAATGTTATCTGTAGTCTTAACAACCTTTCAATCATTTGGTTTTAATTTTTTAAACAAATCAACCCAAAATAATTTACAAACATCAGTATAACAGGTATTTATCTAAACCTACTCATGATGAATTTTCAACTTATCGAGAAGTTGTGGCGAAACATTCTCTGCGTAAACGCCATAACCATCAACCAATACGCCTTTCAAATTGCCAACATTGGATGAAATTGCATATACAACAGAACTATCTGCAGGGTCAGTCATCCCCTCAAATCGGTACACCTCATCAATTTCAAATTCTTCAGGCATTAAGAGTAAATCAATTTCTTTACACTCAAGGGCTTCGGCCGTCAGATTGAAATCTAAATTATATCCCCGGCTATCTAAATCGGCTAAAGCAGCCGTAACTGTATCGTAAACATGCATAGTTCGAATTTACTAAAATATTACGGAAACATCCGCGGCAAAACTTTAAAAGCTGATAAATCTTTCTGATATTAGTAAATATGATTATTTCTCAAAACACGCTTAAATGGGTGATGCGCCTATATCCACCATTGTTTTTTCAGCGCATTTGGGTTCAAAAGTTTGAAGGTGATTTCACAAGTTGTTCAGTAAAACTTAGCAAAAGCTTTTTAAACAAAAATTACAACGGCTCTATTTTCGGTGGTACTATTTATGCGGCAACCGACCCTTTTTATGCTTTGTTATTCGATCAACTTATGCAAAGACGAGGATTTAAAGTTCGCGTCTGGCTAAAAAGTGCTTCTATTCAGTACCTCAAACCGGGTCGCGGTAATCTATATTTTACCATTCGTGTAACCGAAGTTATGATTGCCGAAGCGGAGGAAGCATTAAAAACTGTCGGAAAGTTTGTTAAAGCCTATCCAATGGAGATAACAAATAAAGAAGGCGAACTCTGTGCTACTGTGATGAATGAAGTATATATCCGAAACCTGCACCAAGGCGAAATGCCTAGGGTTGCCTATTAAGATGCCGTTATGCCGAGTATTAAGAATTTAATTTTGCAGGGCGAGGGCGTAAACCTCGATTTCAAGAAAACCATTACCAGCACCGAGAAGATAGCAAAAAGTTTGGTCGCTTTTGCCAATAACAGAGGCGGCAAATTACTAATTGGTGTTGCCGACGATGGTACAATTAAAGGCGTGAAATCTGAGGATGAAGAAAAATATATGATTTTAACCTCAGCACATCAATTTTGTAAGCCTGCTATTGAACCTAACTTCGAAGAAATTTATGTTGATGACAAACTGGTTTTGGTAGTAAATATTCCTGAAAGCGATACTAAACCACATTATGCGTTAGATGACCAGAAGAAATGGTGGGCCTATATTCGTATCAATGATAAAAGTGTTTTAGCAAGCAGAATTATTGTAGAGGTTTTGAAACATGATAATAAAGATGGCGGTGTACTTATTTCCTACTCTGAAAATGAGCAAAAATTACTTAGATATCTGGAGGAAAATGAACGCATTACTTTAAAGCAATTGAGTAAGTTGCTTAGGTGTTCCTTCAGAAAGGCGCAAAAAATTCTGGTTAATTTAATTCTAACCAACGTAGTCAAAACCCATACTTCCGAAAAAGAAGAATATTTTACGGCGGTAAAGTAAGCTTGCCGTATTCTATTTCCCTGATATTGAGGGTTTAAATACCTTAACCAACCGAGCTGTCGGGTTCTCTTGATAATGTTCAAACAAATTCTTTAAAGGCGCCATTTTGAGCGTTAAAAATCAGACCTTTGCCCCACTTATGTTTTCGAAAATCTACGCCAAATACAAGCCATATTATAAAGAAAATCTTCACCTGGCATTGCCAATTGTTGGCTCGCAGGTTGGCCACACACTTGTACACATGGCAGATAGTGTTATTGTTGGGCATTTTACAGACACTACACAACTTGCTGCAGTATCTCTGGTAAACAGTATTTTCATACTCATCATGGTAATTGGCCTGGGAATCTCCTATGGATTAACGCCGCTGATTGCTCAGGAAAATGGTCGGCAGAATTACGAAGAATGTGGCAAATTGCTATCAAACAGCTTAATCATAAATGTTTTAGTCGGTATTTTCCTTTACATCCTGGTACATTTTGGTGTACTGTTAATCATTGATAATCTCCATCAAACCCCAGCGGTCGTTTACTACGCAAAACCTTATCTGGGCCTACTTTCTGTGTCGATTATTCCGCTACTGATTTTTCAAACATTTAAGCAGTTTGCAGAAGGATTAGGTTTTACCAAGCAAGCCATGTTCGTTTCAATTTGGGGGAACATTGTTAACATCATTCTGGGCATTGTTTTCGTGAAAGGAATGTTTGGAATACAATCGATGGGCGTAAGTGGTGTTGGCTTAAGTACGCTCATTGATAGGGTTCTGATGGCTACAGTTATGGCAATTTACGTTTTGAAATCTGAAAATTTTAAAAAGTACCTGGTGGAGTTTAAAATAACCATGATTGACAAATTACGAGCTCTAAAAATTATTAAAATTGGTGCGCCAGTTGCCATGCAATATTCTTTCGAAATTAGCGCCTTTAGTGGTGCAGCTGTCCTTATCGGAACCATTGGCTCGGTAGAACAGGCCGCACATCAAATTGCGATTAGTCTGGCAGCAATGACCTACATGATTGCCAGTGGAATTGCTTCGGCGGCGACCATAAAAACGGGTAATAATTTTGGCAAAAACAATTTTAGCGATTTAAGAAAATCAGCCATTGCCAGTTATCATGTAATTCTCTTGTTTATGAGTTGTACGGCAATCATTTTTGTACTTGCACACAATGTGATGCCTTTTATTTATACCGAAGATTTGAAAGTTGTGCAAATAGCAGCGCAACTGCTCATTATTGCCGGTTTTTTTCAACTATTTGATGGAACACAGGTAGTTGGCCTGGGCGTCCTGCGTGGAATTGGCGATGTTAATATGCCGACCTTCATCACTTTTTTAGCGTACTGGGTTGTTGGAATTCCGGTTGGCTACGTTCTGGGCTTCCATTTCAACCTGGGTGTAAATGGAATCTGGTATGGCCTTACTTTTGGTTTACTAACTGCTTCTATCCTACTTTTCCTTAGGTTTCAGAACAAAACTAAATCGCTGAACTTAAAGGTTTAGATCATGGGTTTATTTCCTGAGGATAGAAGGCAATCGGTGTCGCAAAGGCAGAATGGGTTACTTTCCACCAACATTTACCACAACACCAATGGTAAAAATTGAGTTGCCGGCAGACATATAATCGCGGTTTTTTAAACCAATATTGCTACTAGTTGTATATTGGAGTTGTATGTTTTTATTTAAACCCATCCTGGTAAAAAATATCGGCTCGAAGAAAATATTATCCTCTTTTGGTTGAACAACACCATTCAAGAAAAATCTGTCCATTTTTACATGGCTTATTCTCAGTGCAGTACCATAATTTATCGGAAAATCTTTACCAAATAGCCTGAAATTATTTTTACGTTTCGAGCTGTAGTTCACTTGCAGAAAAGACTTTCTGTAATCAACTTCCTGAACCTCACTTTTCACCAATACATCGTCCTTATAATCACGAAATGTGATATCACTCCACCCCTTTCCAACGCCGCCATAAATTTCGATAATGCGGTTATTGTCTGGCCCGAAAGTATCAAAATAACCGCCGCCTATTTCTATTAGCTTGTGTCCGAAATCTTTACTTCGCCTTTCGCTGTTCATCGTAGAACCGCTAAACAAAACACCAATATGATTAGAAACTGCATAGGCGCCGTTAATACTTGCATTTCCCTTAAGCGAAATGTGACCTCCACCACTAAATTCGCCTTGCTGACTAAGCATGGGCGTGTTAGGCACATTGGGCATATAAACTGAAGAACAACTGCTGGCAAAAAGCGCTAAGATTGGGAAAGCTAAACGTAAGTATTTATTCATAGATGATTAATAAACAGATTTTCGAAAAAAAAATTGTGCTACAGGCTCATTTTCATAAAACCCATCACCCTTCTAAACTCATCATGCAAATCTGCCTGCAAGTGAATACGTTCTGATGTTTTTGGGTGGGTAAAAGATAATGCCGATGCATGCAAGAGCATTGTTGTCATGTTCCACTGCTCTAAAAAAAACTTGTTTTGTTTGTTGCAACCATGTGTTCTGTCGCCAATAATCGGGTGTAAAATGTGGCTAAAATGCCTCCTCAACTGGTGCATTCGGCCGGTTTTAGGGGTTGCTTCCACTAAAGAGTATCTGGAGGTTAAATGCTTCCCGAATGCTACGTCTACCTCTGCTCGTTGCAGCGTTTTAAATGCTGTAAAAGCATCTTGCATGCTACCATTTTCTTTGGCTAATGGATAGTCAATTTCCATATTATCTGGTGTAAAACCCCGTAAGATAGCCAGATACTTTTTATCTGTTTCTGCATTCATAAATTGTTGATGCAAAGCAACTTCTGAGTCTTTATCGAAAGCAAAAAGTAAGATACCACTCGTCTTTCTATCTAGCCGGTGCACCGGACTCACATGTTTACCTACCTGATCGCGTAGTAGCTGTAGTGCAAATTCTTTCGCATCTCTGGCAATTGATGACTGATGCACCAGCAAACCATGTGGTTTATTAATCGCAATTACATAATCGTCCTGATAAATTACCTCCAGCATGCGGTGAAGATAAGGATATTTTTATTTTGAAAGACTGATTTCATCTTTCGAACAACAGCGATGACTAATGGTGAAAACATAGCCGTAGGCAAGCGACAAGCTGTTTGATGTGAAAAAATTTTATTGTTTAAAACGAGAAATTGGCTAATACAGCAATTAAGATGCAATCCCATAGCATTAAGTAAACATATCGAAGGCAAGCCGATAAGTGTTACAATGCGCATCTACGATGTCTTTTATATCAGCAGAATACCCGCCACCCATACTTACCTGAACGGGAAGATTTTTTGTTTTGCAGGCTTCCAAAACAATCCTATCTCGCTCCTTACATCCCGCTTTTGTAAGCGCCAACTTCCCTAGCTTATCTGTGGAAAGAACATCTACACCTGATAAGTAAAAAACAAAATCAGGGTTTGCCTCTGCAAAAGCCTTCTTTAAGTTAACTGTCAACGCATCCAAATAGGCTTCATCTTCAATATTGTCTGGCAAAGGGACATCCAAATTTGATGTTTCTTTCCGAAAGGGGAAATTTTTATCCCCATGCATGGAGAAAGTGTAAACCCTTGATTCCTTATTAAATATTTCTGCAGTACCGTTTCCCTGGTGAACATCTAAATCAATGATTAATATCCGTTTGCTTAAATCATTATTCAACAGATAATTAGCGGTTATCGCCTGGTCATTTAATAAACAGAATCCCTCGCCCCAATTGCTTCCTGCATGGTGTGTTCCGCCCGCAACATTAAAAGCCACCCCTTCCCTCATCGCAAACTTAGCGCCATCAATTGTTCCCTGCGTTATTCTTAGTTCCCGCTCAACTAATTCTGCGTTCAGCGGAAAACCAATCCGACGTTGTTCTTTTGGCGGCAAGGTTAACGCTTTTAGTAGCTGCCAATACATTTTATCATGCGTAAGCAGAATAATGTCTTCAGCTATTGGTTCTGGTTCAAATAAATTCTCAGGCTCAATTACACCTTCATGAAGCAGTTGCTCAGGAATTAGCTCATATTTCAGCATTGGAAAACGATGCCCTTCAGGAAGCGGATGGGCGTATATTGGATGCCAGGCAATCTTTATCATTTACTCAAAATCTCTTCAACGTGCTTTTCAATATTATTGCAAATTACGTCAACCGGCAGGTCGTTAGCATCCTCCCCGAAAGGATCTTCTATTTCTTCAGCTATTAACTCCAAACTCGCCAACACATAAAGGATAAAGGGAACGATAAGAACCAGGTAATAGCCCAAACTGAACACCCAACCTATTGGTATCGTCAGCACATAAATGAAGATAAACTTTTTTATAAATACACTGTACGAGAACGGGATTGGCGTATTTTTTATACGCTCGCATCCACCGCAGATATCTGTAAACTGATTTACATCATTGGTTAACACGATTAGCTGCTCCTGCGATATCAGGTTTTGCGATGTCAATTCGTAAAGCCGGGAAATCATACTGCTCGCGATTTGATTCGGAATGTGTTTTGTACCCTCGACTTCTATCAAAAAACTGTTCTTGCCGAAGTATTTTTTCTCGCGTAGATGTTCTTTAAGTGCAAACGCATATTTCGGAATACCGTATTCAAAAAAACGTGTATCGTTTTCGGGCAGGTTTAGCGCCTTAATTTTCATGGCAAAGTTTCTGCTCACGTTTGTCAGCGCACCTAATAACTTTCGGCCATCCCACCACCTGTCGTAAGAGGTATTGGTACGAAAAACCAATAGCATTGAAATCACGAAACCAAGCAAACTGTGCATCATGCCAATATTGCTAACATAATCGCTTTTAGAGAGTTTGAAGACGTGTAATTCTAAAAAAGATATGAATGCCGAGAATATAGCAACGCTTAACATCAATGGCCATAACTTCCTAAAGGTATCTGCTTTATGAATATGAAATATGAAAGTGAACCAGTCTTTCGGGTTATAATTAATCATTCGTATCTATAATAATTTTTTTGGTTAACTGCATTAAAATTCTCCCCACTTGATAAATATCCTGAAAAGAATTGTATAGCGGAACCGGACTCAATCTAATAACGTTCGGCTCACGCCAATCTCCGAGCACATGATTTTCCACCAAACCATCAAATATGAGCTTTCCTTTTTCCTTCGCAATAATTGATAATTGCGCTCCGCGATCTGATGGATTGCCAGGCGTTATGATTTTATATTGTGCTATTCCAATTTCCTTATTTACCTCATTAACAATAAACTCCAGATAAGCAGTTAAACTAATACTCTTAGCTCTTAAAGGCTCGATAAATCCTGCCTCCCGAAAAATGCCAAGTGAAGCGTGATATAAAGCCATAGGAATAACCTGCGAACAACTAATCTGCCAACCGTCAGCACCGCTTTCCGGTATAAATCCTTTTTCCATTAAAAAACGTTTGTCTTCTTTATATCCCCACCATCCAGCGAAACGGTTCAACGATGTGTTGTTAAAATGCTTCTCGTGCACAAAAATACCACTTATACCACCAGGACCAGAATTTTGATATTTATAAGAACACCAACAGGCGAAGTCTACACCCCAATCGTGAAGTTTTAAAGGTACGTTGCCAGCTGCATGTGCTAAATCCCAGCCAACAATCGCTCCAACCTGGTGCCCTGCGTTTGTAATAGCCGCCATATTATACCATTGCCCGGTATAGTAATTAATTCCTCCAAAAAGGACTAACGCTATTTCATCACCTTGTTTTTCAATTTCAGCAATAATATCCTCGGTTGCCAACACATCACTACCTTCACGCGGGTACACTTCAATAATCGCCTCATTTGGATCAAGTCCATGGAATTTCACCTGACTCTCAATGGCATATTGGTCGGATGGGAAGGCGCCACCTTCCATAATTATTTTGAAACGTTTTCCACTGGGTTTGTAAAAACTCACTAACAGCAAATGAAGATTAACTGTCAGGGTGTTCATTGGACAAACCTCGATTGGATTTGCACCAACAATTGGCGCCATAAGCTCTTTCAACTCCTTGTGGTAAAACATCCAGGGTTCAGCGCCATCAAACCAACCTTCTACTGCATAATTCGCCCAATTATCTAGCTGCCTGTTTATAACCTCCTTTGCAACTTTAGGTTGTAATCCTAAAGAGTTGCCACATAAATAGATAAATTCTTTATCAGCATGTTTTGGAAAAAGAAATCTGTCCCTAAAGCCTTTCAACTCGTCTGCCTCATCCAGCGCTTTTGCAAAACTTAAATTGTTTTCGAAATTCATTATTCAATATTACAAAAAAAGCAGGTATTGTTTCCAAACCTGCTTTTAAAAGAAGTTTAATATTCTAGAATTTCATAGTATCATGTTTTCCAATATCTGGCGTGTCACCCGTAACAACAGCCTTTAAAATGCTAAACAGCACCACAAATTTTGATGATGAAGAATCCCAATATTCAGCTTCATCTGGCGTTACTTTTATCAGAATCAATCTTGGGTCTTCCACCCCGTCAGGGAACCATGCTTTTACAAATGGCGAGAAATAAGATTCTTTCCTTACCTTATCATCAACAAGTTCTGCCTTCCCTTTAACTGTTAAATATGTATTTTTAGAAGGGTCGCTGTAGGCCAGCAATACATTGTTTTCTTTGGATATTTCTTTTGATTTTAGCGAGTATTCATTTGTGAAAAACCAAATGCTTCCATCGTCTTCTATTTTTGCAGTACCCATTGGCCGGCTTCCAAGTTCATCACTTGAAGAAAAGGTCGTAAACATACAGGTACGTACGCTTTCAGCCATCTCTTTTAATATCGCTATGTTTTTTTCGTTTTTCATTTTTTTAAGTATTTGAATGAAAAACAGGAATGCGCCCGAATTGTTTGCTGAGGTTAAAGCTTATTTGGCTTGCTTACAAATTTATTACCCTTAACGTAAAATCTCCAGGGCAGTAAAGCGTGTTCTTTTGCATAGGCTATGCCAATTCTAGGCGCTGCCGTAATGTTTTCTGCAGGATAAGAAATGTTATGGTCTTCAATCCATATTTCGTCACCTGATAAGTCTTTCGCATTAAACGAGCGATCGATACCAAGTGCTTTCGCAGCAGAGCCTGGGCCAGACGAAATTGCTGGTTTCGAAACCGGCATATTTCGCCGTTCTTCAATCAACGCAATATTAATTAGTGGTTCTATAGCCCGTACCAGCACCGCATGTGGATCATCTCTTGAGGAGGTTACGACATTGAAAAGGTTATGCATGCCATAACAGAGATAAACATATGCAACACCGCCTTGTGCGTACATCGTCTCTGTACGGTTAGTTCTTCGCCCGCCGTACGCATGTGAAGCTTTGTCTTGAATCCCAAAGTAAGCTTCGGTTTCTACAATGATTCCAGCAGATACCGCTCCATCAATTTTTGTAAAAAGAATCTTTCCCAGTAAGTCTTTTGCTAAAAAAACAACATCATTATTTGAATAATATGCAGGAGATAATTTCAATTTTACTTGCTATTTTGATTTAATAAGATTGATATAACTTGCTCTAAGTAAAGCTTATCTGTGTCATTAAAATGATCCAAAAATTCGCTGTCCACATCTAAAACGCCTATAACCTCGTTATCGTTTATCAGGGGCAATACAATCTCAGACTTTGATGCTGAAGCACACGCAATGTGGCCCGGGAAATCATCTACATCGGGAACAACCAGGGTTGTTCTTTGCGCCCATGATGTGCCACACACACCTTTACCTTTTTTAATTCTTGTACAGGCGACTGGTCCCTGGAATGGACCTAATACAAGCTCGTCACCTTTAACGAGATAAAAACCAACCCAAAACCACTGGAACTGTTCTTTCAATGCCGCCGCAACGTTAGCCATGTTTGCAACAAAATCCGACTCACCGTGCAATAGTCCTTCAATTTGTGGAAGCAACGATTGGTACTGTGCTTCCTTACTTACTGATTGGTTTATAATTAAATCTTCTGCCATGCCACAAAGTTAAACATCAGAAACTGATTTTAAAGCCTGCGATAATTAATGACGCAAATCTGAATGATTAAGTCAGAATTGTGACCAATAACGACAAATTTTGAAGTGAAACTAACACTAATTTCATTAGTTTTGACTGAATTAACCCAATGAAGCATGATTGTCGCTTTAACCATAACAAAGTTTAGAAATAGAACTATCCCATTTGCGTTTATTGGAATGGCAATTTTACGTTTACCGCTTATGCTTAACAGGAACTGTCGCTTTTGGAAACTAATGGGGAGCGGAAAAAACGCCCAGGTTGATTTAGGGCCGGATTTTAAGCACTGGGCGATACTCACAACATGGGATAATAAAGCTGATTGCGACCAGTTTTACCAAAACTCATTCGTAATAAATTGGTTTCGTTTTTTCGGATTTGAAGAATTCACAATCTTACTTAACCCTTTATCATCACACGGATTATGGGCTGGTAAGCAACCATTTACAGTTAAAGATAAAAAAAATGCTGACCCTAGGGTTGCGGTTATTACCCGTGCTGCTATTCGATTTAAAAAATTGAAAGAGTTTCGTAGCAACATCAAAAGAGCGGCAATAGAGATGAGAAAATCAGAAGGCTATATCTTGTCAGCCGGCGTTGGTGAAAATCCGTTTCTAGATCAGGCAACATTCTCAATCTGGGAGAATGTAGAATGTATGAAGAATTATGCCTACAAATCAGTCGATCATTCTGATGTAATTAAGCTTACAAGGCAACGCAAATGGTATTCTGAAGAGTTATTTGCCAGGTTTGAAATAATCGAAAGCCATGGTACTTTAAACGGGCAAGCAATTTAAGCGCATACACAAACACCATAAACACATGAGAGTAATAGCAGAACTTCCACATCCTGAATGTAAAATATCTATTTTTTCTATGAACCAAAAATACATCGTAAAATTTGAGCAGGGTGTATTTGAGCAAAGTTATAAACTTGCCGAATTGGACCTTAGCGGAGGGGGTGTCAACGATGTATTCGAAATCCTCGACGAGGAATTTATCGCCACTGTGGTTGAACGTTTTAAAACCATGCGCAGCGACTTCAACCTGGCTTACAAAAGGCATCAATACTAAAGTTAGAAACTATAACTATTTGATTTAAAGGTATTAATCTGTTCAGACAGAATTTTATTTTGCATATCAAATCATTTTTGACATCGAAACGTTGAGCTATATTAAGTTTTTAAATACTTAAATTATTTTAACTTATTGATAGTCAATTAAATATTATATCTAAGAGAATATTATTTTGTTTGATTTTTTGCCAAATAAGTGACATTCTAGCTAAAGTTGACATATAAAAAAAGCCCCGGCGATATTAACCAGAGCTGTTTTTTATGAATCAATTAACGGCTTTTTAGTTGCTATTATTTCATTGAAGAGATAACAATATCATGAACCACTACCCGATACCAATTGTTAGAAAATTTTTCTACAGCATCTAAATGCGTCTTGTCTTCCTGATATGCATTATGATCTGCAAGGTTTGCGAATGTTATCGTGAGGGCGTAAGTAAAAGAATTATCGGTAACAGGCCTAACTGGCGTAGCAGCTGCCAAGCCATAGTTGAGAGTCTTGATGTATTTAATCGGTTTTAATGCTTCGAAAAAATTAGCAAACGCTGCAATTTCAGTTTTAGTTAATTGGGGTTTTAGCCAGAACATTACGAAATGCTGTACCTGCCCAACTTCTACATTATCATATTCCATATTTGGGATTTTATTTTAAAGATAGTACGAATTTTGACAAAAAAAAAGGCGGTCATCATTGATAACCGCCTCGTATATTTAAAGAGTACTCTTTAGTTTTTTGGTTGTACTCGTCCGGATTTTCTATCCTCGCCTCTACCGATTAAATAACCACCACCGGCTCCGGCCAAACCACCGATAATTGCACCACGGCCTTTTTTCTTATCGATTAATGCACCACCAACTGCACCTGCAGCAGCACCAATTACTGTACCTTTTGCAGCATCACTCCAACCTTTTTTCTTTGCAGTTGGTTGCGTACCGCCGTAAGAACTAGTTGTTCCGCCACCAGAGCTTGCATATGACCTAGATGATTTCGCTCCTGCTCTACGTGCAGCAGCTAATTCTGCCTGGCGTTGCGTTTCTGCAGCTTGTTCTTTTTTAACAATTTCTGCTTTTTTAAAACTGTCTAATCTCAAACTATCCTTAACAGCCTTAACTGCTAATTCTTTATCTGCCTGTTGTTGTTTAAGTGCCGCTTCTTCTTTTGCTTTATTGTTACAAGCAAACATTACTGAACTAAGTGCCAACACTACGAATATCTTTTTCATAACTTTTAATTTTATTAATTTTTCCTAGCTACCTAACCTCACTATGAAAATTCATTTGTGAATGATTTAGTTAATTACTGATACTTAAGAAAAAATAATGCCAAAATGTTTTAAATATTTGAAAAATCTTATTTTAAATCAGCGAACCAAAAGCCAAGTTCTTCATCATCCTCAGTTATTTCGCTTGATAAATCATCATTAACAGAAGGCTTTTTATAGCTTCTAAACACCATCTCGCCAGTCTCGAAGGCGATTTTGTTCCTAAAAACGGGTCCTTCAAATGCAAAAGTGTGAAACTCGCCATTTTCACCACAAGGATCAATTATCGAAGGCAAACTGGCTATCAAATCGTTATCAATTACTTTTCCACAAAAGGATTTTAAATTGTATTGGGCACAAACAATGATGGTTTTATAGTTCAGGTTTAGAAATTGTTGGATAAGTTGTTTTGTGTCTTGTTGCCAAAGTGGGAAGATTGCCTCCAAACCAACATCCTTGAGTTTTGCTTCCCGATAGGCTCTTAAATCTTCGAGAAAAATATCCCCGAAAATTGAATGACTGATGCCTTCCTGCTTAAAAATTGAAAGGTGATGGTGCATTATTCGGTCGTAAGTATCCATATCTGGCATTTCCGGAAGCCTGATTTGATATAGCGGAATACCGATACTATTCGCCTGTTCGATAAGAAGCGATTCTCTTACCCCATGCATGGAAACACGATTATATTTTTCTGTTACCGTAGTAACAAGATACTTTATACTTATTGAAGGATCTTGCAAGGCATAATGCAGCGCCAGTGTGCTGTCTTTTCCGCCACTCCAATTAAAGATGCAAAGCTTTTTTTTAACCATTAACCAAAACGTGTAGCAGTTCAGTAATTCCATTTACCGCACCCTTTTCAATAGGAATTATGTTTTGATAGCGTCGAATATTCGGGATAACTGGATCAATTACATATTTCGGAACTGCTGCAGGAACAAAATCCAACAAGCCAGCCGCAGGATAAACGGCCAGCGATGTGCCAATCAAAACAAAAATGTCGGCCTTTTTACAGATTTCGGCAGCTAATTCAATCATTGGAACCGATTCACCAAACCATACAACGTGTGGCCGTAGTTGAGAACCCAACTCGCAGCATTCGCCCATCTTGATTTCGGTTCCCTTTATCGGGTAGGTTAAATTTGGGTTTTTGTCAGACTGTGATTTAGTTATGATGCCATGCAAATGGGTAACTCGTGTCGAACCTGCCCTTTCGTGCAAATCATCAATATTTTGAGTTATAATTTCAACATCAAAATGATTTTCAAGTTCCCCAAGAATTTCATGTCCGCGGTTTGGTTTTGCCGATAATACCTGTTCACGGCGTTCGTTGTAAAACTGCTGTATCAATTCCGGGTTTCTTTCCCAGGCTTCAGGCGTAGCAACATCATGAATGTTATAACCTTCCCAAAGTCCGTCAGAATCACGAAAGGTTTTTAGCCCGCTTTCGGCACTTATGCCCGCTCCTGTTAGTACAACAATTTTTTCCATTATTTGAAGATTCCGATTTCTGAGTAATTGATAAATTTGGATTTAATGCGTTCATTACCTTCAAAAATTTCAGGATGAAACATACAAGCCAGTGCTTCAATACCATCAACCAAAGTACCAATACTAGGTTGGGTAAACATGTCGAAGTCGGCAATGAAAACCTGATTCGTTTTAACTGCATCTAAGCTGTCCCAACCCGATTTGGAGGTTAGCAAACTCATTTCGTCGACACTTCTATTTATATCGAAGCCACAAGGCGCTATAACGAGTACCTCAGGATTGTACTTCAGAATTTTATCCCAATGCGTTACAATAGAGTCGCCGGCTGGGTTAGAGAGCATATCGACGCCTCCTGCGGCTGCAATCTGGAAAGGAATCCAATGGCCACAATTGTAAATTGGCTCGATCCATTCCATGAGCATAACCCTTTTTAAAGGTGCTTTATGTTTTCGGAGCGTATCTAAAATGGTGTCGGTTTTACTTTGAAGATTGGCGAGATATTTTAAAGCAATTTCTTCCTTACCAATCGCTTTTGCTATCATTATTGCGCAATCATAAACATCTTTCAGGTTATTTGGCGATAGAGGCACAAGCGTCGGCTGTTTGCTTAACTTCATCACAGCAGTTTCCGTACAAACTGTATCAATATTGCAAACCTCACAAATATCCTGGGTGAAAACAATATCTGGTGCTATGCTTTCCAGAAGCTCGTCATCTACCCAATATAAACTTTTTCCCTGTGCTTTTGATGCCGAAAAAATCCTGTCTATTTCGATGCTTGAGTAATTCTTGCCTTCTAAAATACACCTTACTATTTTAGGCATGTTAGCAGCTTCTTTCGGGCACTCGAAGGTTACGCCGTGAAGATAATCCTGCAGGCCCATGTCATAAATCATTTTCGTGGCGGCAGGTAAAAAGGAAACAACTTTCATAGTGTAAGGATTTCTGCGTTATGGAATAGACAAGGTTTCAAGCTGACATTTAAATCAGCTTGTAGGTTAAGTTAAAAAAAATCCCCTTTTGAAATACATCAAAAGAGGATTATTATGATTAGCTGATACTAAACTTTTTGAGTTTGCAATTTCAGCACAGGATATCTTGATTTCAATATTTCGAAAGCACCGAAAAGTAGTGCGCCGTAAATTAATGTTCCTTCAAGGAAACGAATTTCAAATGGAATCGCTTTTTCCAGTACAAGCCAGAAGCCGGCTAAATCTTGCGTATAAGCAGGGTTTTTAAACCAGATTGGAAAGTCGGTTACAATCCAGTGAATGAGCACAATTACCAGTGTAGAGGCTAAAAGGTTAACAACATTTATATTCTTTAGCATCAAACGGCCAACCAAAACCATTAAGGCGAAAGCCAAATAAACCCAATACCAGCCTTCATAAAGAAAACCGTTGCTATACTTGCTAAAAATCGTTGTCGACAAAATAAAATCGCTCAAAAACAAGCTCAAAAGCGGAAACGAGAATGCTTTTAGATTGTCTTTAAAGTAGGCACCTCCAAATAGAGCAACCGCCCCAATTGATGAAAAGTTAGCAAACTTTAGTTCGTCAGAATTAAAAGTTACCAGTAACCGGAAACCTGTTATTGCCAGTATCATTAATAATAAAATGAATGTACGTGGATTGAATTTTAAATGTGCCATTCTTATTGTATCAAATATTTGTTTAAAGCAGTAATTAATCGGCAGCTGCAGCCAATATTATAAATTTTAGTTAGAAGGTGTTCTGCCCTTTAGCGCAAAGTTAAATTTTATTAGCGGATATTAAAAGTTACACCCGTATTAAAGTTGAAACTTAAGCTATTGTAACCAATTATTTCACTGTATTTTTCATTCAAAATATTTTTAGCATCGAAAAATATTTTTACCCTTTTAGCTGCGATTGCATATTCAGCATAAGCACCAAGTAACTTATATGCTGGCAAGGTATCAACCGTATAAGTGCTAAAATTTCCGTCTGTGCGGTTGCCAAAGTAGCGGTAGTTAGCACTCAAAAATAAATTTTCAGTGGCTTTCAAACCGGCAGTTAATCCGAATGTATGTTTCGGGCGGCGGAAAAGATAATCGGCAATTGCATTATCTACGAAGTTAAATTCATTTCCTTCAACATATGCGTAATATCCGTTAAAACTAAATTTACCTAATTTAACTGCCGGCTCAACCTCGAATCCTTTTGTTTTTTGATTTACCTGGTTTACATAACCTGCGGGATAAGCATAAATTATCGCATCTTTTAGGTCACGTTTGTAGCCAGCAACGCGTAAGGAAAACTTATCATCAGCAAAACTAAAATTAACTCCTGCCTCGTAATTTTGAGATTTTTCAGGCTTAAGTGCCAGGTTTGCGCCGAATTGCCCGAAAAGCATATTTAATGTAGGCACTTTAAATGCGGTAGATACGGTACCAAAAAGCTTAATTTCTTTGATAATATTGATGCTCGGTGTAATCGAATAGGTGTAATTTTCGCCATATTGTTCATGCTTATTGTAACGCCCGCCAACTTCTAAGTTGAAAATGCTTAAATCATGTAAAAACAATGAACTGTAGGCTGCAAAAATATTCGATTTTGGGTTCGAACCAGAAGCAGTGAGTTTCATCACACGATTATCAATCCCAACTAATAAATCGAGTTTATCATTTAATTTCTGGTTATAAAATAGGTCAACAATGTTTACTTTTCCTTGTGTAAAACTTGGAAAAGAACTATGCGCATCATTTGATGTACTTTCATAGCTGTAATTTAACGTTACTTTTCCTGTTCCAAATTCGTATTTAGCGTTTGTACCTGCGGCTACATTTTTTAAAATCGAATAGTTGCCAGCGTCGGTAAAAGCACCGCCGTCAAAGCTATAATTTCCATAGTAATATCTTACAAATGGATTAATTGACAGTTGGTTTGTAAGCTTAAGCCCAAAATTTGCATTTAAGGCGCCTGTTCTAAAACCGTCTTTGTCAAACTCCGCGGTATTGCCAACAGGATTTGCAGCCTCAGAGATTCCGTCAGTTTTGTTTTGAGTGTAGTTCACATTATAGGTAAAGCCTTCAACCCCACCGTTCAAGCCAATGGTTCCTTTGTAGGTATTATAACTGCCGGCACTTGCAACACCATATATAGTATTGCCTTTTGGGCCACCTTTTTTTGTGATGATGTTTATAACGCCTGCAACAGCATCAGAACCGTAAATGGTCGACTGACCGCCACGAAGGATTTCAATTCTGTCTATCTGATCTATTGACAACAAACGTAAATCAAAAGCACCGCCATTTCCTGATGGATCATTCTGAACAATTCCGTCAATTAAAACTACCGCATATGCACTTCCTGCACCCCGGAAAAATACCGATTTGTTCAGCCCTGGATTGCTGCTAGACCCCGCTACAATTATTCCGGCTTGTTCGCTAATTAAATCCGGAAGAGACTTTCCATGACTTCTTTCTAAAACTTCGCTGCTAATTATGGTAACAACTTTACCCGTTTGCGATTGTTTCTGGTCATTTTTTGTTGCCGTGATAACGACATCTTTTAGTTGCAAACTATCTTGCGCAGCAGCTAGTTGACAAATACTTAACTGAGCAAACCCTAGGCTTGCCGCAATTAAAATTCTTTTTTTGTTCATTTGATTGTGAGTTTTGCCCACAGCCAACAGATTAGGAAAGGAAATGAAAATACGAAAACGTTTAGTACCTCAATCCTAGCTTCAATCCCCGAAAGCTATGAAATTATTCGCTAAGGCAGGTCTTCTGACTTGCTCCCGGATTTTCTGCCTTCCCGCCTTTTTTTAAAAACAGTGGCTTTAGATTGAAATACCGTTATGGAGCTTACAGCTGCGGGACAGTTGCAGAATTACACTGCATTCCCTTTTAATTCCGGTTGTAAAGCCGGAAACCAAAAGCGCTGCAAAAGTAGTAAAATTAAGTAAGATGTAAAATGGATGTTGTAAAATGGCTTTTGTACTACAAATAACTAACTTTAAGATAAAATTTTATTTATGAGATGGATATTTACATCAGCACTTTTTATAATGGGTTTAACTGCAAACGCACAAAAAGCAGATAGTGTTTTTTTGAAAAAATTGATGGAAGCTAAGCCTGAATTGTTCAGTTCTATACTAAACCATCCGGATAAAAATCAAGTTCAGGTGTTATATACACAGATAAATCGGGATGAAAAAAATAGGCCTACCTTCAAAACATACAGCTATAATTTAAATCCACACCATTATTTTTATCCCGCCAGTACGGTAAAACTCGCAGCCGTAATTTTTGCGTTGGAAAAAGTAAATGGTTTAAAGGCTAAGGGCTTAACGTCAAAAAGTACCATGCTAACAGACAGCGCATTTGCCGGACAAACAAAAGTAACAAAAGACACCTCCGCAGAGCATCACTTACCATCGATTGAACATTACATAAAAAAAATTCTTTTAACGAGTGATAATGATGCTTTCAATCGCCTTTACGAATTTGTAGGGCGTGCAGAATTAAATCGAAAGTTGAAAGCAAACGGTTTAAATGACAGCAGAATCTTGAATCGTTTAGCCATTGGCGATGCCGGGGAAGCAGCTAAACACACCAATCCAATAAATTTTTATAATGGCGACAAGCTGGTTTATAAACAACCGGCCCAATACGACCCAAAAGAATATGTGCTCCAATTAACTAACACGATGATGGGAAAGGGTTATCTCGACAGTGCAGATAGATTAGTAAATAAACCTTTTAACCTGGAAAATAAAAATGCCTTTGCCATTAACGACCAGCAAAAACTTATGCAGAAACTAATTTTTCCAGAAGCTTTTCCGGCTCAGGAGCGGTATAAATTAACTGCTGAAGATTACAAACTCATTTACACTTATATGAGCAAATACCCAACACAAAGTAAATATCCGAAGTATGACCCGAAAGCGTTTTGGCCAACTTATGCGAAAATGCTTTTTTATGGCCGCGAACAAAATATTGAACCAGAACCAGGCATTCGGATTTTTAATAAATATGGCGATAGTTATGGCTTTATTATCGACAATTCTTATTTCGTAGATTTTGAGAATGGAATTGAATTTTTCTTAACAGCGGTAGTACAAAGCAATGAAGACGGTATTTTTAATGATAACAAGTACGAATATGAAACGGTATGTTATCCTTTTATGAAAAATCTGGGCCGAACGATTTATGAATTTGAATTGTCGCGGGGCAGGAATAAGAAACCTGATTTAATTAAATTCAAGATGGATTACCGCTAAACAAAAAAGTCACGATTTGCATCGTGACTTTTTAAAATATGATTACCGCCGAAGCGAAAATTTCTATTTTACTGCATCAATTACAGCTTTAAAAGCTTCCGGGTGATTTATTGCTAAATCAGCCAATACTTTACGGTTTAAACCGATTTCTTTTGAAGCAAGTTTACCAATTAATTGAGAGTAAGAAATACCGTGCTGACGAGCACCTGCATTAATACGTTGGATCCATAATCCGCGGAATTCTCTTTTCTTAACTTTACGGTCACGGTATGCATATTGCAAACCTTTTTCTACTGTGTTTTTAGCAACAGTATAAACCTTACTTCTTGCTCCCCAATAACCTTTCGCAAGGTTAAGGATTTTTTTTCTTCTTCTTCTCGAAGCTACTGCGTTTACCGAACGTGGCATGTTGTTGTTGTTTTTTGGCAAGCGGCGTTCCGTTTAACCGGAAACTTAAAGCCTGATACCTGGTGAATTAATAAATTACTTTCCGATACAAAGCATACGTTTAACGTTACCAGTATCTGCTGCTGTTACCATGCTAGCATTTCCAAGTGCACGTTTACGTTTAGTACTCATCTTTGTTAAGATGTGACTTTTGTATGCGTTGTTTCTTTTGATTTTACCTGTTCCAGTAAGCGAAAAACGCTTTTTAGCACTGGAATTGGTTTTCATTTTTGGCATAACCTGTTTTTTAATTTATAAACCTATTTTTATTTTTTTGCTACTTTAGGCGCAACTGTAAGGAACATACGTTTACCTTCTAACTTAGGTAATAATTCTACTTTTCCTACATCTTCCAAAGCCTGAGCAAATTTTAATAATAAAATTTCACCCTGTTCTTTGTAAACAATTGCTCTACCTTTAAAATGCACGTAAGCTCTAACCTTCTCACCGTTCTCTAAAAAACTCACTGCATGTTTTAGCTTAAACTGGAAATCGTGGTCGTTCGTGTTAGGACCAAAACGAATCTCCTTAATTACAGTTTGCTTTGCATTCGATTTTATCTCTTTCTGCTTTTTCTTTTGCTCGTAAACAAACTTACTGTAATCAATAATTCTACAAACCGGAGGCACTGCATTCGGCGAAATCTCTACCAAATCCAATTCCAGTTCATCAGCAAGTGCCAAAGCTTTAGCCAAAGGATAAATCCCCGGTTCAACATTATCGCCAGCCAAACGCACTTCAGGCGATTTAATGTACTGATTAATGTTATGTTCTGCTTCTTTTTTCTTAAAAGGCGGACGTGGTCCCCTGTTAAATCCTGGTCTTCCTAATGCCAAATTTGTATAAAATTAATTTTTATTTAAACTGTTATTTCTTTTAGTAATAAGCCGCTGAATTCTTCCAACGTCATTTCTCCCAAATCTCCCTCACCGTGTTTTCTGATTGAAATTTTACCTTCAGCCATCTCTTTCTCACCAATGATGAGCATATATGGGATTTTTTTAACCTCCGCATCACGGATTTTTCGCCCGATTTTCTCATCACGAAAGTCAATCAGCCCGCGAATATCGGAATTATTTAGCTCATCTAAAACTTTTTTTGCATAATCTTCATATTTTTCTGAAATAGGAAGAATTATAAATTGCTCCGGACTTAACCATAGCGGGAAGTTTCCTGCACAATGTTCTATCAAAACAGCAACAAATCTTTCAAGCGAGCCAAACGGCGCACGGTGAATCATTACTGGCCTGTGTTTTAGGTTATCGCTACCGGTGTATTCCAGCTCAAACCGCTCGGGTAAATTGTAATCTACCTGGATGGTACCTAATTGCCATTTTCTGCCAAGGGCATCTTTTACCATAAAATCTAACTTGGGGCCATAAAAAGCGGCCTCGCCATATTCCACGATGGTATTTAAGCCTTTCTCTGCAGCCGCTTCAACGATTGCGCTTTCTGCCAGTCTCCAGTTTTCATCAGACCCAATGTATTTCGACTTATTATCCGGATCTCTTAACGAAATTTGCGCAGTATAGTTTTCAAAACCTAAAGATTTAAACACATAAAGTACTAAATCAATAACTTTTTTAAATTCATCTTTCACTTGCTCCGGCATACAGAATAAGTGTGCATCATCTTGCGTAAAGCCACGCACACGGGTTAACCCATGTAATTCGCCACTTTGCTCGTAACGATAAACAGTACCAAACTCTGCAAAACGAACCGGCAAATCTTTATAAGAGCGGGGTTTGAATTTATACATTTCACAGTGGTGCGGGCAGTTCATCGGTTTTAGAAAGAACTCCTCTCCTTCTTGCGGCGTTTTTATCGGCTGAAACGAATCTTTACCATACTTATCCCAGTGACCTGAAGTAACGTACAAATTTTTGTTTCCGATGTGAGGGGTAACCACCTGTTCGTACCCGGATTTAGATTGTGCCCTGGTTAAAAAGTTTACCAGACGCTCACGCAAAGCAGTCCCTTTCGGTAACCACATTGGTAACCCGGCACCAACTTTTTCCGAAAACATAAATAATTCAAGTTCCTTGCCTAATTTTCTATGGTCGCGTTTTTTTGCTTCCTCAATCATAGCAAGGTATTCAGTAAGTCCGCTAGCCTTCGGAAAAGTTACGCCATATATACGTGTTAACTGCTTTTTAGTTTCGTCTCCACGCCAGTAAGCGCCGGCAACATTCATCAGTTTTACTGCTTTTACAAAGCCTGTATTCGGAATATGCGGACCACGGCATAAATCGGTGAAAGCTCCCTGAGTATAAAAAGTGATCTTTCCATCTTCCAAGCCATCAATCAGGTCGAGTTTATACTCATCTCCCTTTTCGGTAAAATATTTTATCGCATCAGCTTTGCTTACACTTTCGCGTGTGAAAGTTTCTTTTTGCTTAGCTAATTCGATCATTTTGGTTTCAATCGCCTTGAAATCATCCGACGAAAATTCTTTGTCGCCAAAATCTACGTCATAATAAAAGCCGGTTTCAATTGCTGGTCCGATGCCAAATTTTGTTCCCGGATAAAGTGCTTCCAGGGCTTCGGCCATTAAATGCGCCGATGAATGCCAAAAAGTAGATTTGCCTTCTGCATCATTCCAGGTTAACAATTTTACTGTTGAATCAGCTTCTATTGGGCGTGTTGAATCCCAAACCTGGCCGTTAACTTCGGCTGCTAAAACATTTCTTGCTAAGCCTTCGGAAATTGATAAGGCGATTTGATGGGCCGAGGTGCCCTTTTCGTACTGACGAACGGAGCCGTCAGGTAAAGTAATATTAATCATCTACAACTATGATTTTGTTCGTCGCTATTTTAAAGTTTCAGAACGGTTTAAAAAAAAGGTTATTTCTAAATCACATACAAAGTGATTTTATTTTCTGCAAAGATGCGCTTTTTCATGCTTAAAAGCAAGTTTCAATAACCATTTTGGTAGCAATAGGCAGCTTCCGGAATCTTGGTTCATCCTTTATCTAAAAATTTTTGCCGTAAATATTTGCGCACTGGTTTATCTAAATAAAGCATTATGAAATAGGCAAAGGCAATTAGTAAGCACACTGAAATCGGGATAATTACTTTTAGCAAAGACATATCTGGTTTAACTACGGCCACATAAGTTAGGAATATCCAGATAAATGGATAGTGTGTCATGTAAAGAGGATAAGATAGCTCCCCTGATAGTTTACAAATTTTTTCGAAACGGGCCTCTAGTTTTGCGCCAGCACCCAGAGCAACCAGTACAGGAAAGTATACAAGCACAATTAGTGGTTCAGAAAGCCAATTGTATTTCTCATTAAATGGAACCAGGAAGGCAACGAGCAATAAAGCAGAAATGCCCAGAAAACCTAAACGATTTTTGATTATCCAGTTCGACCGGTAAACGAGCATACCTGCGAGAAAAGAATAGAGCACCCTTGCGCCACCATCCCAGAAGCTCGGTCCTCCCCAGCCGCCCATCAAATTAGTGGATTTAAATGCCACGAAACAAATTACAACAGCGGCAATTAAAGTTATGGCTTGCAACAGCTTCCTGTTTAACTTAAACAGAATGAGTATGTAGAAAATATTGGCAATGTATTCCCAAAAAAGTGACCAGGCGGGTGCATTAAGGTTGAACAGGTTGAAGTAGCGCTCTGCCATAACCGGATAAGGAATTAAAAAAGCAGAGGCAAAAAACAGCAACGCCGTTTTTGTAAAGCCATAAACTGGGTAGAAATTACTAAAAGGATCGAAAAGGAATGTTAGTAAACCCAGAATCGAACCAATTATAACCAGCGGATGTAACCGTATAAGTCTTAATTTGATGAAAGAAAAAACACCTAGCTTTTCGGCTCTGTTATCATAAGCGTATGCAATTACGAAGCCCGATAAACAGAAGAAAAAATCTACGGCCAAATACCCATGCGCAATAAAGTTTTTGCTATAGTCGGTTATCGCTATCTCCATAAAATGATAAAATACCACCACAATGGCAGCCAAACCCCGTAAACCATCCAAAATTTCGAAATGTGCTTTGGTTTTTAAAACTTCTACTTTGTTCATTAATTCAGCCGATACTTTTTATAATTTTCGCTTCAATGATAGATAAATTTAGTCGAACGGCACTGTTTTAAGTCGATTTGTTAGAAATTTTGTGTTACCAAAACTCCATTTAAAAAAAAAGCCTGCTCAAAAAGAATGAACAGGCTTTAAAAATATCTAATACTAACTATCCGCCGAAGCCCCTAACGACTACACCACCTGCGCCACCGGGTCTGCCGTTGCCATTACCTCTGAAACGTTTCATCATGTTTTCCATTTTTGCTCTATATTCAGCTTCAGTAATTGGCGTTGCTTTTTTTGGAGCGGTAACATCTTTTGCGCTTACCCCTCTATATTCTATACTTTTCGCTATGGTGTTATTTCCACGTCCTTCAATTGCCAAAACAGCGCCTTCAGTCCACATGTTTGGATTTGGCGAAAAATCGAAACCTAAATCTGTTGTGTACCAAATGTGGGTTTCTTCTGTTACATCTCTGTCCATATCCAAAATTTTCATCTTTTTGGTCGATTTTACAATCGCTTCATGGCAGGTAAGGCCACAGATTTGCTTTGTAGCATCAGTTTTCACCACTTCAATTTTAGGTTGCACTACCGGTTTCGCCTTTGTGGTATCATTTGGATTTTGATTTCTTCCCATACCGCCGCCAAAGCCTAAACCACTAGTCGGATTAAGTTTTAAGCCACTTTGCATTACATAAGTTGTGTCACTTAAATCAAAAACCTCTACCAATTTCTTATCCACGAAGGAGTAATAATATTCTCTGTTGCCACCGGCACCACCGAAACCCCTCATCATACGGCCCATGCCACCGCCGCCGCCACCTGCACCGTTACTGTCTTCTGTTTCCTCAACGGGCATATAGCTGGCATTTGTAGCATTAAAAAGCAACTCAAAGTTGGATTTACTGCTCGATGGCATTCTAGCTGCCATTTGCTCTGGAATTTTTACACCACTTGCAGCCATCATTGCGGCAGGATCGATTGTGGTTTCGAATTGTATGGCTCCCGTGGTTTTCTTTTGCGCATTTGCTACAGATGCGATAGATAAAACCCCTAATAAAGCGAAAACTAATTTTTTCATTCTGTTGATAATTTGGTTTTTATTGTTGATGAAGCCGCCATGGTTTATTTAAATTATGATGATAAACCAAGATGGTATTATTGTTTAGATGCGAAACCTTAAGAAAGGTTTAACCAAGGTATTTACATTTAACATCAAAGCTGTTAAAAAGTGTTAAATACTTCTAAATCAGCGGTAAAATTATTGTTAGTATTCAGTGCTTTCCAACCAGCCATTACATAAAACATCTGCAATGTGCATGGTTTTTATTGGAAGGTTGTTTTTATCGATATAGCCCTGAAGATGTAAAAGGCATGATAAATCTGTAGAAATTATATAATCTGCCTGCTGGCCAATCGCATGGTTAACTTTTTGCTCGGCCATTGCGGATGAAATCGCGTCGAACTTTACCGCAAATGTGCCGCCAAAGCCGCAACACATATCCGTATCTTCCATTTCGAGCATTTCCAAACCATGCACCTTAGATAGAAGCAGACGGGGTTCATCTTTAATTTTGCATTCTCGGAGTGCACTACAAGAATCGTGGTATACCGCTTTGCCCTCCAGCTCGGCTCCGAAATAATCTTTCTTGGCAACGTTTACCAAAAAATCAGACAATTCCCAGATGTTGGATTGCAGATTCCTGCATTTATTATGTACGATTGTATTGGTAAACAAATCGTTAAAACCACCTTTTACCATGCCCACACACGAGGCGGATGGTGCAACTACATAGGTATTTTCGGTGAAATCGTTCAGGAATTTGGTACCCACTTCTTTCGCCTCGTCCCAATAGCCGGCATTGTAGGCTGGCTGTCCGCAACATGTTTGTTTAGAGTTATAATCAACTTTACATCCTGATTTTTCAAGCAACCTCAAAGTATTAAACGCGGTTTCGGGGTATATCTGGTCTACAAAACAGGGAACAAACAATTCTACTTTCATCAACAAATATTCTTTAGGCTACAAACTTACAATTTTCGGGTTTCTTTGCGCTCTGTTTTTTTCAAGACCACTAAAAATACCAGACCAACTATAAAAAATGATGCCAAAGCAATAATTGATTGTCGCATATTGTGCGTAAGCCCTTCGATAAAAGCAAAGCTAAATAAGCCAATTACGATTGCCAGTTTTTCTGTAGCATCGTAAAAACTAAAGAATGATGCCGTATCATTAGTATTTTCCGGAATATGTTTCGAATAAGTTGAACGTGATAAGGACTGTATACCGCCCATAATTAGGCCTACAACAGCTGCTAATGCATAAAACTGGTATGCATTTGTTATCGAATACCCATAAATGCAACATGCTATCCAAACGAGTACAACGATTATTAAAACGTTGATATTACCCAGTTTTTTGGCCAGAAGCGACATTAACCAGGCGCCTAAAATTGCCACCAGCTGTATGATTAGGATAACTGCAATCAAACTTCCCGACTCTAATTTCAACACCTTGGCACCGAAGCCTGCAGCAGCCAGCATAATGGTTTGCACGCCCATGGAATAGAAAAAGAAGGCAATCAGGTACGTTTTTAAGAACTTCATTTGTTTTAACTGATTCCAAACCTTGGCAAATTCTCCGAAGCTGCTTTTAATGATACTTTGCCCTTCAGACGCGGCATTTGGCACATCTTTAGGCAAGGCTTTAAATGGAATTTGAGCGAAAAGGAACCACCAGATGCCGACCAGCAGAAAAGAAATCTGAGCAGGCAACGAGGGGTCCGTGATTCCAAAGATTGCCGGTTTTAGCACAAACACAAAGCAAATTAGTTGTAAGATGACACTACCTACGTAGCCATAAGAAAAACCTTGCGCACTTACTTTATCCTGATTGTCTGTTGATGCAATAATGGGAAGATATGCATTATTAAACATCACCCCTCCAACATAGCCCATGGCAGCGAGGACAAAACAAATAATTCCCGCTTCTAAAGTTTCAAGCTTGAAAAAGAATAAAGCCATGCAGGCAAAGGAGCCCACGTACGTAAACAATTTCATGAACAACTTCTTTTTGCCTTTTGCATCGGCATAAGAAGATAGAATAGGCAATAAAACAACCATTATCAGGTAAGCAAATGCCAGTGCATAATTAGATAGAACGGTGTTTATAAATGTCTTGCCAAAAAACGTCACCTCATCGCCATGTGCCTTTGTGGTAGTTATCGCTACATAATAAACGGGAAAAATGGTTGAGGTAATTACTAAATTATAGGCAGAATTTGCCCAATCGAAGAAAGCCCAGGAACGGATGGTTTTTTTATTGTTTTTTTCTATCATTTGGTTCAATAGCGATTAAGATGGTTTGGTGTTTTAAACTGTTAAGCAGCAAACTGGTAAATTAAGAATTGATTTTTTTTAACGGTATAATTATTGAATTGATCTACTGTTTAGCTTTTAGCAGTAAAAATCCTGGACAGCTAAATAAAGGCTAAATATAATATTTCTTCCCGTCGGTTTTAATCTTGCCGGCATCTAATAATTCGCGGATTGAATCAATACGATCGTTTTCAGAACCGATTCTTATTGTAGTTACCAAATCATCAAGGTTTAAAGGCTGTTGTTGTAATAAGGAAATAACTTCAAATTCGATTTCATCGTTCATTTGCAATTCATTTTCGGCTCTTTTTTCGGCAAGACAAACATCACATACGCCACATTTAGCGGCAGTGTTTTCATCGAAATAATTGAGCAGCTGTGTACTACGGCATTTGTTCGATATAGTGTAGGCCACCACAGCGTTAACCTGTTTAAGCAGGATTTCTTTCCTTAAACCTAAATATTTTACATCTAAATCAAAATGTTCCATATCAACTCTGGAGCGAACGTATTGCAGTTGCGGCTGGTCGGTTTGCTGAACGTATGTGAGCAATTCAATAGACTGGAGTTTGTTAAGAATTGCAACCACATCTTTAAAAGAGATGCCTAATTTTTTAGCTAAATCTGCTTCATCTATTTTGACAAACCCGTCGAATGCGCCGCCATGCGAACGAAGAATTGTTTTAATCACGCCATCATAAGCTTTGTTTTCAATCTGGAACCTGTAAACATCTTCATGACTCACAGTGAACATCAATCTCGATGGCAAGAAAACACTTTCAGAAAGCGTTATATAGCCATCGTGTTCCAAAAACTTTAGTGCCGATATTGTTTTCAAAACACTGATATTAAACCGCTTGCAAAAGTCGGCAATATCAAAAGTAAAGGTAAGCCCCTCGCCTGCTCCAAATGCCAGTTGAAAATAATTACCCAGATAATGATATACCTTTCTAATTTCATCTGCTGATGGGAAGCTGTTGACATACCTGGCTTCCAGGCTTAAAACATCCGATTTATTGGCGAGTAGCACTGCATAGCTTCTGTTTTCATCACGCCCGGCCCTTCCGGCCTCCTGATAATAGGCTTCCAGACTTTCTGGTAAATCCAAATGCACTACAAAGCGTACATCGGCTTTGTCAATGCCCATACCAAAGGCATTTGTAGCCACCATAATTCGTGTTTTATTTAGCTTCCAATCTTCTTGCTTTTGGAACCGAACCTCGCGTTCAAGGCCGGCATGGTAAAAATCTGCTTTGATTTGATTACGGTTTATAAAATTGGAAACCTCTGCAGTTTCCCTACGGTTGCGAACATAAACCAGGCCAGTCCCTTTTACGTTTCTGCAAATCTGAATTAGCTTTTTATATTTATCCTCCTGACCGGAAACAACATAGCTTAAGTTATCCCTGGCGAAACTTTTAACGAAAACTTCTGGATTTTTCATTTCAAGTTTTTCGACGATGTCTTTCCGCACAAATTCCGTCGCTGTGGCGGTTAAGGCAAGAACAGGTACGTTAGGAAGAATTTCCCGCAGTTTTGAAATTTGTTGATATGGCGGCCGAAAATCGTAGCCCCACTGGGAAATGCAATGGGCCTCGTCTACCGCTATCAGATTAACGTTCATATACGAAATTCTCACCCGAACGAGGTCAGATAGTAAGCGTTCTGGCGAAAGGTACAGGAATTTAATTTTTCCATAGATACAGTTATCCAATAAGATGTCGATTTCCCGTTTCCCCATCCCGGCATAAATCGCGATGGCTTCTATTCCTTTTGATTTTAAGTTTTCGACCTGATCCTTCATCAGTGCGATTAATGGCGAAACGACGATGCAAATGCCCTCCTTTACTAAAGCAGGAACCTGAAAACAAATTGATTTGCCACCACCTGTTGGCAACAATGCCAAACTATCCTTGCCCGCTAAAACCGACGCAATAATATCCTGTTGCAAGGGCCTGAAAGCCTGGTGTCCCCAATGTTTTTGTAAAATCTCTATTGCTGTCATAAATCGGCGGTACCAAAACTATAAAAAAGCTGTTGATATTGCTAAATTGCGCTATAATTAATCAAAAAATTGATGAAACAACTCTACTTTCTCGTTGCGCTTTTTACTATATTTTTAACTTCAAACGCCCAGGATAAGAAATGGGATGTTGAAAAATTTCAGGGAACGACTAAAAACTTCACTTTAAATACGGATGAAGGCACCTGGATGAATCTTGATGTAAGTCCTGACGGACAAGAAATCGTGTTTGATTTATTGGGTGATATTTATACCATGCCCATATCGGGCGGCCAGGCAAAAATAATAAGCGGCGGCATTGCTTACGATGTTCAGCCAAGATTTAGCCCTAATGGAAAATACATTTCTTATACCAGCGATAAAAGCGGTGGCGATAACATTTGGATAATGAATCGCGACGGATCTGGCAAAAAACAGGTTACCAAAGAAACCTTTAGGTTATTAAATAATGCTACCTGGATGCCAAATAGTGAATATATTGTTGCCCGGAAGCACTTTACGGCCGGGCGTTCGCTAGGCGCTGGCGAAATGTGGATGTATAACATAAACGGTGGAGATGGCGTTCAGTTAACGAAGCGAAAAAATGACCAACAAGATGCCGGAGAGCCAAATATATCGCCTGATGGAAGATATCTTTACTTTAGCGAAGATGTGAGTCCGGGGCCAAATTTTGAGTACAGCAAAGACCCAAATGGAACCATTTATGCCATACGCCAGTTGGACTTAACAACCGGGAAGTTAACAACTTTAATAAACGAGCAAGGTGGCGCATGTCGTCCGCAGGTTTCTCCAGATGGAAACCTGATAGCCTTTGTTAAGCGTGTAAGGTTAAAATCGACACTTTATGTTCAGAATATAAAAACGGGAGAAGAGTGGCCTGTTAATGAGGATTTATCGCATGACCAACAAGAAACATGGGCTATTTTTGGCGTTTACCCTAACTTCGCATGGACACCCGACAGCAAAAGTCTGGTTTTTTATGCGAAAGGAAAAATCAAAAAAACGGAGATTAGCACTTTAATAAATTCGGTTATACCATTTCAGGCAAATACAGTTCAAACCGTTCAGCAGGCGTTACATTTTGAACAGAACGTTTTCAGTAACGAATTTTCTGCCAAAATGTTAAGACAATTAACCACATCGCCAGATGAAAAGACAATTGTTTTTAATGCGGCTGGTTTTCTTTATAAACAAGATTTGCCGAATGGAACGCCACAAAGATTAACGAATGGTTTGGATTTTGAATTTGAGCCAAACTTTAGCCCTGACGGGAAGTTTGTGATTTACACCACCTGGAGCGATGAACTTCGCGGAGCGATAAAACGTACGGACATAAAATCGGGCAAAACCATTACTTTGAGTGATGAAAGGGGCTTTTATTATGCTCCGCAATATTCTACCAAAGGCGATAAAATCGTTTTTAGAAAAGGAAGCGGAAACGACGTGCTAGGCTACAATTATGGCCGTGGTACAGGTATTTTTATCATGCCTGCCGGTGGCGGTCCTAAAACGCTCGTATCTGAAAACGGAATTAAGCCATCGTTTAACAATACAGATACCCGAATTTATTTCCAGGGTTATGCCGATGGAAAGAAAGCATTAAAAAGTATAGATTTGAATGGCGCAAATGAGCGGACGCATTTCACGTCTCAATATGCGAACCAGTTTGTAGTTAGCCCTGATAATAAGTGGCTTGCTTTTAACGAACTCTTCAACGTTTACATTACGCCAATGATAAATGTTGGAACAGCGCAAGATGCATCAGCTGGAAACAAGGCAATTCCTGTTGCAAAAGTAACTACAGATGGCGGAACTTATATGCAATGGAGTTTTGATAGCAAAAACTTACACTGGACTTTGGGCCCAAAATACTTCACCATTGATGTAAATAACGCTTTCAATTTTGACGGCTCTACCCCTAAAACACAGGCAACTTCTGTCGATATCAACTTAACTTTGAAAGGTGATGCCCCAACGGGAATTGTAGCCCTTAAGGGTGCGAGAATTATTTCGATGAAGGGAGATGAAGTGATTGAAAATGGAACAATTCTGACCGATGGCAACAAAATTACGGCAATTGGAAAAGCAGATGCTGTTAGCATTCCGGCGAATGCCAAAGTTATTGATGTAAACGGCAAAACGATTATGCCGGGAATAATTGATGTTCATGCGCATTTACGCACCAGTCCGGATGGTATTTCGCCCCAAAGCGACTGGAGTTACATGGCCAATCTAGCTTTTGGGGTTACAACCGCACACGATCCATCAAGCAATACAGAAATGGTTTTTAGCCAGAGTGAAATGCTAAAAGCCGGAAGAATGGTTGGCCCGAGGGTTTACTCTACCGGATCAATTTTATATGGTGCCGATGGCGATTTTAAGGTGGTGATAAATAGTTTGGATGATGCGCTGGCAAACCTTAAACGCCTGAAAGCGGTGGGTGCGTTTTCAGTTAAATCTTATAACCAACCGCGAAGAGAGCAGCGCCAGCAAATTTTAGAAGCTGCCCGCCAGTTAAAAATGGAAGTTGTACCAGAGGGCGGGTCAACGTTTTTTCATAATATGAACATGCTGGTCGACGGGCACACAGGCATAGAGCACAGCATCCCCGTTTTGCCGGTATATAAAGATGTTACAACGCTGTGGAACAATACCGCTGTTGGTTACACGCCAACATTAATTGTTGCATACGGTGGCCAATGGGGCGAAAATTACTGGTATGACAGAACCAACGTTTGGGAGAATGAAAAATTAATGACCTATACGCCGCGTTCAATAATAGATGCGAGAGCAAGGCGAAGAACAACCTCTGAATATAGCGATTACAACCATATTGATATTGCGAAAGCGACCAAACAGATTGCTGATGGCGGTACAAAAGTAAATCTCGGTGCCCATGGTCAAATTCAAGGTTTAGGTGCGCATTGGGAACTCTGGATGTTTGTTCAGGGTGGTTTCTCTCCTTTGCAAGCCATCAGAAACGCGACCTTAAACGGTGCGCATTACTTAGGGATGGAGAAAGAAATCGGTTCGATAGAAGTTGGAAAACTAGCGGATTTAGTTATCATGGATGCCAATCCTTTGGATGATATCAGAAACTCTGAAAAGATTAAATATGTGATGATTAATGGGCGTTTGTACGACAGTGCTACAATGAACGAAGTTGGGACGAGAGAAAAACTGCGTGGAAAATTGTGGTTCGAAAATGCCAGGGGAAATGGTTTCATCGTGCCAAATGGCGAATCAGAAACCTGGACTTTTACAGTTCCGCATTGCGATTAAGTGAGATTTTAAACAGGGAATTTAAGGTAACCTAGTTTTGGACTATGTGTTTCTTAAATTCCCTAAATGATATGTTCGTTAATTATGCAGAACACTGATTACAGCACCAATAAACCAAATTCCCTCAAAGTATTAATTGGTTTTGAATACCAAAACAATTCGAAATTCTCCATTTCACTTTCAAAATCTGCTTTAACCTCAGCAAAAGTAAAAACGCCTTGGTTCGAAATATGAATTTTGTTCAAAATGGAAATCAACCATTCGCCCTCTTTTTTATTGGTTTGAATTGTAAACGTTTCCCGCTTATCATGAAAAGTTAGCGAAGCGATTTCCCAGGTATTGCCTTTTTTAGCCTTTGTAAAGTATTCGGCCGATGGCTTTCCTCCTATCCAAACTACTTTTGCTGTCGGCTTTGTATTAAAATGAGCTACATCGTTCAAAGCCTTTTCAATAAAATCGCCAGCGATTCTGGTTCTAGGAATCTTGAAATCAAACCAATCCTGCAGTTCGTAATCGAAACATACACCATGCATAAAATTGAAAAGAGATTTCTTCAACCCGTAACTAAATTTATTGTGGTCGATGCCGGTTTTATCGATATAATTGATGTCGTTATTGGCAAAAGTGCCTACAGCTTCAGTTTCTTTAACAACGCCGAACCTTTCCGGGTACATACCCACCGGACTATGAGCCGTCATGGCAAACTGATGCCAAAACCCAGACTGTAAAACACCGGCTTCAAACAATTGCCGAACCATTTCCAGGCTATCTACGGTTTCCTGCACGGTTTGGGTAGGATAACCGTACATTAAATAAGCATGCACCATAATGCCGGCGGCTGTAAAATTGCGGGTTACTTTAGCTACCTGCTCAACGGTAACGCCTTTATCGATTAACTGCAGTAATCTATCAGATGCAACTTCTAATCCACCAGAAACTGCGATACAGCCCGATGCTTTTAAAAGCAAACATAAATCTGCAGTAAAGCTTTTTTCGAAACGAATATTCGTCCACCAGGTTACCGCTAATTTTCTGCGAATAATTTCCAGGGCAACCTCACGCATTAACGCTGGCGGTGCGGCTTCATCTACAAAGTGAAAACCATTTTGACCGGTTTTGCTATACAAATCCTCTATTCGACCGACAATTTGGCTGGCTTGAACGGGCTCGTAAACCTTAATATAGTCTAGAGATATATCGCAAAAAGTACATTTTCCCCAATAGCATCCATGTGCCATAGTGAGTTTATTCCACCGCCCATCGCTCCACATTCTATGCATTGGATTCACAATTTCAATTACTGAAATGTATTTATCCAACAGTAAACCACTGTAATCGGGTGTTCCAACATCTGCCTGTCTGTAATCTTTTCTGAACGAGTCGTTTTTGTAAACAACCTGATCATTTTCCAACAAGAACGTGCGTTTATACATCTGCATCTCAGGCGGCAGATTGCCCCTAACGTTGTTTATCAGGAGTTCAATTGGCAGTTCACCATCATCCAAAGTAATAAAATCGAAAAATTCGAAAACCCGTTTATCAGAAAGTGAGCGCAACTCGGTGTTCGGGAAGCCACCACCCATCAAGATTTTAATTTCGGGGAAATTGGCTTTTACCCATTGCGCACAACGAAAGGCACTGTATAAGTTGCCGGGAAAAGGTACTGAGATCAAAAATAACGTGGGTTGGAGTAGCTTTATTTTTTCGGCTAGAACCGAAATCAGAATCTTGTCAATATAAGTCGGCTCTTTTTGCAAGGCAGCATATAACTCATCGAAAGCGTTAGCGCTTCTGCCGAGGCGTTCAGCGTATCGGCTAAAACCAAAGTTTTCGTCAATACATTCTACAATATAATCAGAAATGTCTTCAAGATAAAGCGTTGCCAGATGTTTAGCTTTATCTTGAGTTCCCATTGCACCGAAAGCCCAATCTAATTCTTCCAGTTGAGAAAACCGGGCGGCCTGTGGCAGAAAATCATCTCCACAAATCTGCAGCGCCAATGTTGGATTCTTGCCTTGCAAAAATGCAATTACCGCATCAATGGTTTTCAGGTATTCATCTTTTAATGCCAGAATTCTTTTAGCATTATCGCTGATTGGGTGCTGATGGTCTACCGCGAATAAATCGTTTAAGCCTCTTTTGGAAAACAATTCCAGAATCACCTCAATCCCTAAATCGGCCTGTGTTGACGAAATTTCTTTAGTATTCAAAAAACCTTTTATATACGCGGTAGCCGGATACGGTGTATTCAGTTGCGTAAATGGCGGCGTAATGGCAAAAATTTCGGTTGTCAAAAGGAATTATTATTTACTGCAAAAGTAAGGGAATTTTAACACTTATTGATTTATTAAGTTTTTCAGCGGTCATTTTTCGTTATCAAAACCCAAATCAATTAAACGAAAATTACGGCAGCAAACTGAGCCATCAATGGCTCAAAATAAGCATAAGAAAAAGATTTGGTTCCCATTATCAATAACCTTGTAAACTAAAACAGCACAAAAAACGTTTTTAGCTTACATTAACACCTTTTGCAACCTCAATGAGAGTTTTTAATTTTTTTATGCTGATGCTTTTTGTGCAAATAAGTTTTGCTCAAAAAACGTTCTTATTTCCTAAGGTGAAGTCATCGGGTAGTTCGGTTGAACAACTCACGCCAAACAGCTGGTCGGTAATTGAAATGGCTAATGGAGATTTGAATCAAGATGGTATCGACGATTTAGCGGTAATCTTCGAATCGGATAAAGTTACCGATGAAACCAGAACCTATGGCGATAACAATTCTGACATCATCAAAGAAACTCAAAAACCCCGCATCCTGGCCATCTATTTTAAAGATAAAGCGACCGGAAGTTATCGTTTGTCGACCCAAAACAATGATTTCATTCTTCGTTCGGAAGAAGGAGGAAAACTCGGCGACCCACTTAATCGAATTGGAATTAAAGACCAGCAACTGTATTTACGCTTTCAAGGCGGCGCAGAATGGCGCTGGGAACTGGGTTACACCTTTAAATTTGAGCAAAAAGACTGGTTTCTTACCAGCGCAATAAATTTATACTTCAACCAAAACACCGGCGACATGACCGAACGTGTTTATGATTTTAAAACGCGGGAATTATTCACCACTGTTGGTAACCTACATCGCAGAGACGTGGCCAACAGCAAAACAAGCGAAGTGCTTTACTTTTCTCAATTAAGAACATTTAAAACCTTTAAAAAACCGTGGGCATGGGAAATTATGCCCAATGTTTACTTATAAGGCTTGCGAGCGATTTTTAAAAAATGGATCCGAAGTTATATTAGATGTTTTGGGCAATAACAAAACCATTTGCCCACGCCCATTGGAAATTATAACCGCCAAGCCAACCTGTAACATCTAAACATTCGCCACCAAAAAACAGGTTTGGAATTTTTTTGCACGCTAAAGTTTTCGAAGAAATTTCGCTGGTATCGATGCCACCACGCATCACTTCGGCTTTGTCGTAACCCTTATCTCCCGCAGGTTTAACCTTAAATTCGTGTATGGTTTGGGCTATTAGCTGAATTTCGGAACCTGTTAAAGCTGCAACAGGCTTTGTTAAAGGCAAAAATTTACCCAAGGCATCGGTAAACTTTTTGGTATAAAATCGATTCAGCAAAGTCGATAACAAGGTTTTTCCATTAAGTTTCCGCTCATCATATAACAATAAGGCAATATTTTGATTGGGCAATAGATTAAGATTTATGAGTTCGCCACGTCGCCAAAAGGATGAAATTTGTAAAATTGCCGGTCCGCTTAAACCCCAATGCGTAAACAAAATATTTTCTTCGAAAGAAATTTCATCATTGCTTACCTCGCAAAAAACAGAATTGCCCGACAATTGCGCAAACCACTCTTCATCTTTACCGGTGATGGTTAACGGAACTAATGCAGGTGCGGTTTCAACAATCTTCAGGTTGTGTTTCCGGGCAAAGCGCAACGCAAAATCTGTAGCACCCATTTTTGGAATTGGCAGTCCTCCGGTAGCAATCACTACCTTTTGAGCCGATAAAAGAATTTCCTTACCATTCTTTTCATAACGCACATTAAAACCATTAGGAAGTAGTTCAATATCTTTAACCGCAGCATTACACCTAATTTCCTGCCCAAAATCGTCACAAAGTGAAGTAAACATTTGAACTACGTCTTTTGCGTTTTTCTCATCAGGAAATAGTTGTCCCAATGTTTTCTCCCTACCCTGAATTCCGTAGGTTTCAAAAAAATTAACGGTATCATCAACCGTCCATTGTGTGAAAGAAGATTTGATGAAATGAGGATTTTCTGAGATAAACTGCTCTGCAGATGCGAATTGGTTGGTATAATTGCAGCGACCGCCACCAGAAATCAGGATTTTAGCACCCGGTTTTTCGTTTTTCTCGAGCAATATCACCTTCTTTCCCAAATAGCCGGCCTGCACCGCACACATCAACCCACAAGCACCTGCACCAATAATTATTGCATCAGCATTCATCAATAAAATTTTTTATGGTTACTTTTGCACAAAAGTAGCATTATTTTCAAGCGCATGGCAAAACAGATTAGCGAATTAAAATTGGGTATTTTAGGTGGCGGACAATTAGGCAGAATGCTTATTCAACAAGCCATAAATTATAATGTAACGTCGCTGGTTTTAGACCCTGACCCTGATGCTCCTTGCAAACACATTGCGAACTTTTTTGAAAATGGTTCTATAACTGATTTCGATACAGTTTATAACTTCGGTAAAAAGGCTGATATCATTACAATTGAAATCGAGAAAGTAAACATTGAAGCCCTTGAACAGTTGGAAAAAGAAGGTAAACAGGTGTTTCCTCAATCGAGGGTAATTCGCTTAATTCAGGATAAAGGCGTTCAAAAACAGTTTTTTAAAGAAAATGACATTCCAACTTCCCCTTTTCAAATTGTAAATACCAGGGAAGACATGGAGAACAGCCATATACCATTTCCCTACATTCTAAAACTTAGAAAAGATGGTTATGATGGAAAGGGCGTGATGAAAATTAATAGCGCAGCCGATTTAGACAAGGCTTTTGATGCACCTTGCATTATTGAAAAACTCGTTGATTTTGAAAAAGAAGTGGCTGTTATTGTTGCCCGGAACGCTAATGGTGACATGAAAACTTTCCCTATGGTAGAAATGGAATTTAACCCGGAAGCAAACCTTGTGGAGTTTTTGATTTCCCCATCAACATTTGCGGAAAGTTTGCAGCAAAAGGCAGAAAACATTGCTAAGAATATTGCTTCAGCAATGAACATTACCGGCATTTTAGCTGTCGAAATGTTTGTGTGCCGCGATGGCGAATTATTGGTGAATGAGGTCGCCCCCCGCCCGCATAATAGTGGCCACCAAACTATTGAGGGCAATTACGTTTCACAGTTTGAACAGCATTTACGTGCTATATATAATCTGCCTTTGGGCGATACCAGTAGCATTACAAATGCCATAATGATTAATTTACTGGGCGAAAAGGGTGCTGAAGGTGTGGCCAGATATGAAAACCTGGAGAAAATACTAGCAATTGACGGTGTGTTCGTTCATCTTTACGGTAAAAAATACACCAAACCTTTCCGCAAAATGGGTCACGTAACCGTTGTTGATATCGACAGAGAAAAGGCCATTGAGAAAGCAAGGTATGTACAGAATACCTTAAGAGTAATGGCGTAAAATATTAATAACTAATTAACCCCCGGGTAAAAACCGTAATTAAAATATTTAAAATGAGTGCGAAAGTTGGAATAATTATGGGCAGCAAATCTGATTTGCCTGTTATGCAAGATGCTGCAGATGTGCTAAAAGATTTTGGAATCGACTATGAAATAACTGTAGTTTCTGCACACAGAACGCCCGAACGCATGTTCACCTATGCAAAGGAGGCTCATAAAAAAGGCCTTAAAGTAATTATTGCGGGCGCGGGTGGCGCAGCCCATTTACCCGGTATGGTGGCATCAATTACTACCCTGCCTGTAATCGGGGTGCCCGTAAAATCGTCGAACTCAATTGATGGTTGGGATAGTATTCTGTCGATTTTACAAATGCCAAACGGTATACCCGTGGCAACTGTTGCTTTAAATGCCGCCAAAAATGCCGGCTTACTGGCTGCCCAGATTTTAGCTACCGCAGACGATGCTTTAACTATTAAAATGCAAGCTTACAAAGATGAGTTGCGAAGAAAAGTTGAAGAAAGTGCTGATGAAATGAATAAACTATAGAGATTCTTTTAAGCTTGTCGTAATAAAAACCATTGCGACAAGCTCAATTGCAATTTTAATTTAAACTTGGATCGATAGGAAAATTGCTTACATGAGCATATTTGGGACCAAGGTTTACAATTACATCCCGCCACAGCTTTTCTTCGTCATTTCCAAATATGATGTCGGGATCAGAAATATCGCTCACCATCCACGCATTTTGCTCGAGTTCTCTAGCAAGTTGGCCATCATCCCAGCCAGAATATCCCATAAAAAACTTAACTTCAGTATCCTCTATTGCATTGGTATTGATTAAAATTTTCAGCGTTTCAAAGTTGCCGCCCCAATATAATCCATTTCCTATCGGTTCGCCACTTTGCAGTTTGTCGAAAGCCCTGTGAATAAAATGCAAGGTATCAGCCGCTACCGGGCCTCCAAAATATATGTAGTTTTGGGCATCCCATAAGTCCTGAATAACATCTTTTAAAATCAGGTTTCCTACCTGATTTAATATATAGCCAACAGAACCTTCATTGCTATGTTCAGTTAACAAAACTACCGACCGCTTAAAATTTGGGTCGGCCATAAATGGCTCTGAAATAAGTAAACGCCCTGTTTTCGGTTTTATATTGTTTAGCATGGCAATATTGGTTTGTAGCACCGTAAAAGATGCCTATTTTTGTTTTATGCAAGTTACAAACGAATTTCTACAAAACCTGCGCCAAGATTACAAAAGCGCCACCTTAGATGAATCTGACGTAGATAACAATCCTATTACCCAATTTATAAAGTGGTTTGACCACGCCATAGAAGCCCAGGTTTACGAGCCAAATGTGATGACATTGGCAACTGCAGATAAAGCCGGAAGGCCAGATGCCAGAATTGTGCTGTTAAAAGGTGTTGATGAGAACGGGTTTCGATTCTTCACAAACTATTTAAGCGCAAAAGGCAAAGAGTTAAAACGGAATCCTTATGCTGCTTTAGTTTTTTTCTGGCCCGACCTGGAGCGTCAGGTTAGAGTAGAAGGTATCGTGGAGAAGTTAGACAAAGAGACTTCAGAAGAATATTTTCTTACCCGCCCTGTTGCAAGCCAGATTGGTGCAGTTGCATCTCCGCAAAGCCAGGTAATCCCCGACAGAAAATTTTTGGAAGAGAAGTTTGAAGATTTAAAATTGAAAAGCGAAGGTAAATCCATCCCGAAACCCGCACATTGGGGTGGTTATTTGGTAAAACCAACAAGAATCGAATTTTGGCAGGGACGAAGAAGTAGACTCCATGATAGAATTAACTTTGAACTGGTTAAAGGCAACTGGGTTAAAACACGACTGGCGCCTTAAACCTATGTAAAACAAAATAGAGATACGCCATCCAGCCATATCTCTATCTTAAACTATTCATTAATTAACTTTTTCAGTAGGTAGTGTTTCTTTCTTCTATGCTTTTCGCATAATTTAAAGAGCAGAAATTTGTTGTGCTGAAAATTTTCGATTCCTAATTAAATATTAACAAATAACCAGACAACAGCGTATCTGGTTATTTGTGGAATTGATTTAGGGATTATCTGGCACTTACATATTTTAGCACAAGACTCATTTGTCTTGGTGCAGTAGTTTGATTCCAGTCAAAGTTCAACGTAAAGGTCTTTGTAGCCGGGTCATAATTGTTTGGCAACCCTGCCCTATTCGCCAATGTTGCATTTGTTAAACAAGACATCGTAACTGCATTAGTAGTTGGGTTTATTGTAGCAACTGTATTGTCGATACCTGCGATACCGCCACCACCAAACCATTTCATGTTACTAACAATTACTGAGTTTGCGCCGTTGGTAATCATAGTAATATTAGGATTTCCCACCTGGGTACCATTCAAGGTACTTGGATTTTCAACAACGCCCACAGCCGTGTACCTGGTAACTTGTCCGGATACAATTTGATATACGCCATCCCACTGATTTTTCGCAGAAAAGATAAAAACGCCTGTTCCATAATTACCGCTAACGATGCCATTTGAGCTTGATGTTATCTGAATACCAAGCGCATAAGTAAGGGCAAAATTAAACGATGAAGCTTTAACTTTAACGATAAAGTTTGCCTTTTTTTGCCCTTTAAGAATAGTAACCGTATTGCTCGGTATTGTATAAAGATTTGTTGGCAATGCAGTATACGTAGTACTAGTGGCAGCTACAGCTGCATTATTTATTGCTACCTGTACCGTTACATCGGCAGGTGCGCCGTTTACGCCAGTGTAATTTATTACGATAGGCACATCAACTTCAGCAGCTGCGTCGAATGATTTTGTAACGGTAGTATAAGTAACAGCAGTTGCCCCGGCCGTACGTGTAGGCGGCAAATCTCCAAGCTCTACAATACCACTTTCGCCGCCGTTTCCGTTATCTGTGAACATGTTGTCTTCCTTAACGCAGGAGGTAAACAGGCAAATGCCGAGCGCCATTATTACCGAATATAATTTTAAATGAGTCTTCATCTCTTATCTATTTATGTATTAATTATTATCCCAGAAAATTTTGCTTGTCCAAATACTGATGGTCGAAGCGGCCGGAACGTTTGGATTTAAGTTGTATTCTGAAGTTGGGTATAAGTTTCTAACCGGCAGTCTGTCAGCAGTAGGTGCTACCGACTCGGTTGAGGCAAACGTAGTCGTAGCAGCAGTACCAGAAACCCGAGGGTATCCTGTTCTTTTATACTCTTGCCAAGCTTCATAACCATCAATAAAATTAAGGGCGATGTATTTTTGAGTTATGATAGCTTCTAATCTTTGCGCATCAGTAGCTGCCAGGCTATAGTTTACCAGGAAACTTGTTGCGTTGGCCGTTTTATAAGTATTTAAATAGGTTGTAAGCACAGAAGCATCAGACGAGGCTGTAGATGCGCCGGTTTTATTTAAATAATTGTAAGATGCTTTTATGCCATTCTCAAAATTTTCAAGGGCACTACCTGCCAAAGGACGACCATTAAGGGCAGCTTCAGCTAACATGAAATAGGTTTCTGACGCTGGAAAAATTAACTGACCCATCACTCTGCTTTTAATTAAGCCTTTCGCTTCTGTAGATGCTAAACCAACTCCTGTACCTACGTACCAGTTTGGTGCACCAGAATTTGGATTATTTGGAGCACCGAGTTGTCCACGTGGCGTTGTACCTGCAGCAAAAAGTCTGTAGGTTAAAGCGCCTCTACCCGCATCGTTTAACTTCGCACCGTTATAGAAAGAGTACATCCAGGTAGATGGGATATAACTATTTCCTGTGGTTGTTCCTGTATAAGATGATTGGTAAGCATCCCAAATTGGGTTTTGACGTGCACTTGTACTAACGTAACCAGGCTGAATAACGACATCATCAAGCAAAAAGCCTTCAGAAGAAAATGTGCCAAAAGCTGTATTTACAAATGATGCTAAAGGGCCTGTTTGCGCTCTTGTTAAAATACGCAGTTTTATATTGTTAGCAAACTGAATCCATTTGGTAACGTTACCACCAAACATAATATCAGCATTGTTAACGGTTAGCTTCGTTACAGTTGAAGACGCAGCGTTCGCTTTTAAAATAGTGATTGCTGCATCAATTTCCTTTACCAAAGCCTGGTAAACATCAGTTTGATTGTCGTAACGTGGTGTCAGATTATCTGCTCCGGTTAACCCTTCCGAATAAGGAACATTTCCATACTCATCGACCAACAATTGATAGTAATACGATTTAAGAATACGGGCTACACCATTGTACAAGGCATATTGCTGAACGCCGGTACTTGTATTAATAATGTATTGGATACTTCTCAAATCGGAAAAAGCCGCAGTGAACAGTCCGGTATTAGCGCCACTATCAAAATTATAAGTGATTGTTGTGCTTCCTACAAATGAGAAGCCGCCACCATTTGCAATGTAACCTGCTATTCTACCTCCATAATTAAAATACGTTATGTAATTGCTAGACATGTTGTTTAATAAAGCAGGCAGTACTAATTGTGGTGTAGATGAAGTTGCCGAGTTAGGATTTTCGTTAATATCCAGGTATCCCTTTTTACACCCGGAGAATCCCAGTATTAAAACCAGAAAAATTGATGTTATGCTTAAATATTTTTTCATAATTAGTTGTATTAAAATGTTAATGAAACAGTACCACCAAAATATCTTGTTGGCGGCGTTTGAGATAATGAAGTGATACCCACCGCATTACTATCAGAGCCGTTGCTACTAACATCAGGATCGCCCCAGGTGTTCGATTTTGGAAGCCAGATAAATAAGTTTCTACCTTGAGCACTAACCGTAGCGGTTTTAATAAATTTAATGTATTTTAAAGCTGTTGATGGAATTTTATACGATAAAGCTAACTCTCTCAACTTCCAGTAATCGCCTGAGTAAACATAGTTACTTGTGGTACCTCTAAACTGACTGCTGGACCAGAAACCAGAATTAGCCGCTGAAACAGTGATGTTGTTGTTTGCTACGTAGTTTCCTGTTGCAGCATCTAAATAAGATGAGTTAGGGAAAACGAATCTTTCACGATTGTAATAAACTGAACGGATACTTGAGCCTGAGAAATCGAAAGTTGAACCAGCAGAAGTGTATTGAACAAAATCTCCTCTATATTCGAACAAACCAGATAGCGTTAAGCCTTTCCATGACAAATTGAAATCTAACCCTAATCTGTTTTTTGGCTGTGTATTGCCTAAAACGTTACCGGTTGTTGTACCAACAGGGTTACCCGTATTTCTATCAACCACAACCCTACCTTCAGAATCTCTAACATAATCAGAACCGATGATGATTGGATACGTTTGTACGAAAGTATCACCATAGATGGTTCCACTACCGCTCACGCCAATTCTCGTTAAACCAGGCGTTAAAGAAAGTAATTTATTTACGTTGTGTGTATAGTTACCACCTACTACTAATCTCCAGTTACCTTTATTTATTGGTGTAAAATGCAATACGCTTTCAAGACCAGTATTTTCTAATTCACCGGCATTTAGCAAATAACTTGTAAAACCGCTACTCGCAGCAATACCAGCGTTAATGGCCTGCCCAGTCGAACTTGTGTGGTAGTAAGTAACTGTTCCATCAATCCTGCCTTTAAACATTCTGAAATCTGTACCAAACTCATAGCCATTGGTTATCTCCGGTTTCAAATCCGGCGATACAATTAATGAACTAGGTGTGTATCCTGTACCATAGTTATAACCTGTTTGAGAACCAAATGTTGATAACAATGCATAAGTATCAACGTTAACGTTACCCACTTTAGATATACCACCTCTAATTTTCCAGTAGTCTAACCATTTGCTATTTTTTAAGAAATCGAAAGCATCAGTTGGGATAAATGATACATCGGCAGCAGGGTAAAAGAACGAGCGGTTGGCTGGAGCTAAAATAGACACCCAGTCATTTCTACCTGTTACGTGTAAGAAAAGGTATTTTTTATACCCTACAGTTACATCACCCCAAACGCCATATCTACGGGTGTTTTCGTTACTTTCTGATGCTGTTGGGGTACCCGTGATATTACCTAAATTGTACAGGTATGGCACTTGCAAGCCACTACCAGATGATGACATTGTTTTATAGGTAAAACTTTTCAAGTTTGCACCTGCAAGGAAATTAATTGAAAAATCTTTAATATCCTTTTTAATGTTTGCAATAAAGTCAGAGTTAAAATTGCTATTTTGAAACAAGCGGTCGGATACACTGCTTGCAAAATTTGCTTTTGATGAGCCAGAACCTAAAACGAAGTCGGTGTAAGTAAAACCATCTGTAGCTGTTTTGCTTTCATAATAGCGATTGCTTAATGAAGCCCTTGCGATAAAGCTTATCCAATCGTTTACTTTATAGTTTAATTCAACCAACCCGGTGATGTAATCATTTTTTTGCTTCTGTCTTGCATTGTCAATCGCAAAATATGGGTTTCTGTAATAATCGTTATAGTAGTTATTTGGATTCGCCCAGCTGGTTAGGTCTTGCCAATCTGTATAACTCAATAACGGAACTTGTGCAGGGGTATTTAACAAATTATCATAAATACTCGATGTATTTGGAGTCGTATCGTATTTATTTTGGGTAAAACTGATGTTATATTTTGCGCTGAAATTCTTTGTAATGTTACGGTCTCCGTTGAAACGGAACGCAATTCTGTCGTACTCATCTTTCGGGGTGGTTCCTTTTCCGTTTAAGTACTGTGCAGAAATATAAGTAGATGATTTTTCATCACCAGAAGAAAGTGAGAAATCGGTTTGATTTGAAATACCAGTATCCCAGAAATCATACTTATCTCTGGTTGCAGAATAAGGCACCATTTGGGTTTGTCCGAACTGATTTATACGTCCGATAGGTCTCGATACGCCATCAAAAGCCGGACCATATTGCTGGTTTTCAATTGGTTCATACGCAACCGGGTAATCATCAGTACCAGAACCAAATCTGTTTTGCAACTCAGGATAGAAACTGATTTTTTCAATTGCTGTAGTGTTTGATAACTTAATAACTGGTGTGCCTTTCTTACCTCTTTTTGTAGTGATAATTAACACACCGTTTGATGCATCGGAACCGTATAGAGCAGCACCGCTGGCGCCGTTTAATACCGTTAAATCTTCTACATCATCAGGGTTTATGTTTCCAAGTAACTCATTTGGCACAACTGCACCGTCTAACACAATTAATGCCTGGTTATTACCGGTGATGGATCTATCACCACGTAACACCAAACGATACGCTGGATTTACACCTGTACCAACAGCATTAATTTGTAAACCAGCTACTTTACCGGCTAAACCACCTGCAATGGTTGGAGATTTACCCGCAGTTAAAGCTTCGGCATCGATTCTTGTAGTGGCATAACCTTGCTCTCTTGCGGCACGTTTAATACCACCGGCCGCAATTACAACCTCATCAAGCGTGTTTGCATTCGATTCTAATGTAACATCGATTGTTCTAGAAAGTGTGCTAATCTCTTTGGTTTTAAAGCCAACGAAACTGTAAACCAAAAAATCTTTTTCTGTAGAAGGAACTGAGATTGAGTACCTTCCTTTAGCATCTGTAACAACGCCACGGTTAGTACCTTTTAATTTAATACTTACTCCTGGAATCGGCAGGCCATCGTCCTTAGCCGTTACCATTCCGGTAATTGTCTTGTCTTGTGCGGATGCTTCAAACGCAATGAACACAATCAAGAAAAACAAACATTTTAGTAGTTTTCTTTTCATTTAAGTTTAGTTATGATTTATTAATATATACCAAAGCCACAACCCTTTATGGCTAAAAATATGCTTGAAAGAAAATTGTTTGTACAGATGAATTTAGGTTTACCAGTTTAGTAAACACAAGTAGTTTTTTTCACCCCTGAGTTATCATCGGTAGATGTAGAATTGATTTAAAAATCTTTTCGGGATGAAGAAAGTTAAACAGAAACACCTTACGGTGGCAATGATATTTAAATATTTTAATAAAAACAAAAATAATAACAAAATAACTGGCAGAAAAGTACAATTTATCGCAATAAACTCAATTTTAGCACTGCCAAGAATAATAAAAGATAAATAAATCGAAAATTATAAACCTACTATATAAATAGTTGATAAAAATCATCTATAAAACTAAACAAATAGTTAATCGTCGGCGAAAATCGGGTTACACTAAGTAAAATTTTTATGCAATTTTGATATTTCAGCAAAATAACCGAAAATAACCTTCATTTATACTCAATATTTTCATCGCAAAAGCCAAATTTGAATTAGTCTAAATAAAAAATTCAGGATTTGAAGCTTTTTTGGGTTATTGAATCCTCAGATTAGAATCTGGAAATATCAACTATAAATTTCCGAAATCATTATCCGAACCTCTAAGTTAATTCAGCCAGGTTTATCAGGAAGTATCGGACTGCGCTTTAAAAACTTAATTAGCGCTGAGAAAACGCTGTTGTCTTTTCATCAACATTTGATTTTACTTTGGATAGTTAATAATATATTTGGAAATATTATTAGGATATATTGTAAGATATCAATAACCCCGACCTGGCGGTTGAGGTCGGCAGATTAAATGTTGGAGTCGATGCCGCAAATAATTTATCGCCAGACATAGATTAATTAGAAGAACAAAGCATTAATATAAAATGATGATAAAAAATATTTCAGTTATTGGCTCAGGCACAATGGGAAACGGAATTGCCCACACTTTTGCCCAGTTCGGCTATGCGGTAAATTTAATTGATGTTAACCAGCACGCACTTGACAATGCATTGAGCACAATCGCTAAAAATTTAGATAGACAAGTAAGTAAAGGCACTTTAAGCGAAGCGCAAAAAACCGAAACAATTGGCAACATTAAAACTTTTACTTCGATAGAAGACGGCGTGCAAACAGCAGATTTAGTTGTAGAAGCCGCAACGGAAAATCTGGATTTGAAACTTAAAATATTCTGGGATTTGGATTCGTTAGCGCCGCAACACACTATTCTGGCTTCCAATACCTCGTCCATTTCTATAACGCAAATTGCCGCAGTAACAAGCCGTGGCGAGCATGTTATTGGAATGCATTTTATGAATCCTGTACCTGTTATGAAGCTAGTTGAAGTGATTCGCGGCTACCAAACCAGCGATGAAACGACCGCAAAAATAATGGCCCTTTCTCAACAACTTCAGAAAAATCCGGTTGAAGTGAATGATTACCCCGGTTTTGTGGCCAACCGAATTTTAATGCCAATGATTAATGAGGCAATTTACACATTATATGAAGGCGTGGCTGGCGTTTACGAAATCGATACGGTGATGAAGCTTGGCATGGCACATCCAATGGGTCCGTTGCAACTGGCAGATTTTATTGGCTTAGATGTTTGCCTTGCAATACTAAAGGTGTTAAACGATGGTTTTGGAAACCCGAAATATGCGCCCTGCCCCCTATTGATAAATATGGTTGCCGCCGGTAAAAAGGGTGTAAAAACAGGCGAAGGTTTTTATCAATATACTGCTGGTTCTAAAGAACTGGTTGTTTCCAACAAGTTTAAAAAATCCTAATTTTTTTAGCATTTAATTTTATCTTTGCAATATGAACGAAAATCTTGATCCTGAAGCTACTAACCTAACGCCTACCGATAGAGATATCGAAAGGGTTTTACGTCCGCAGGCTTTTGAAGATTTTACGGGGCAGGAAAAAGTAATGGAAAACCTCCGCATTTTTGTGCAGGCGGCGAAACTTCGTGGCGAGGCTTTAGATCATGTGCTTCTTCACGGTCCTCCGGGATTGGGCAAAACGACACTATCATATATTATTGCGAACGAAATGGGTGCAGGAATTAAAGTTACCTCCGGACCCGTTTTGGACAAACCCGGCGATTTAGCGGGCTTGTTAACCGGCTTAGACACCGGCGATATCCTCTTTATTGATGAAATTCACCGGCTGTCTCCTTTAGTAGAAGAGTATCTGTATTCTGCAATGGAAGATTTCAAGATTGATATTATGCTTGAAACAGGACCTAATGCCCGCTCGGTTCAGATATCATTAAACCCCTTTACGCTTGTAGGCGCTACAACCCGTTCAGGCTTGTTAACTGCACCGCTTCGTGCAAGGTTTGGTATAAATGCCCGTTTAGCTTACTATGATGCGAAGTTATTAACCACGATAGTTCTTCGTTCATCTGACATTTTAAAAACACCGATTAGCGATGAAGGGGCATATGAAATTGCAAGAAGAAGTCGCGGAACGCCCCGAATCGCAAATGCATTACTTCGCCGAACCCGCGATTTTGCACAAATAAAGGGTACAGGAAATATTGATACGGAGATTGCCCGCTATGCGCTAAACGCACTTAATGTTGATGAGCATGGCCTGGATGAAATGGACAACAAAATTTTGGTAACCATTATCGATAAATTCAAGGGTGGCCCTGTTGGCTTAAAAACCATTGCAACCGCTGTTGGCGAAGATGAAGGCACAATTGAGGAAGTTTATGAACCTTTTTTAATTCAGGAAGGTTATATAATGCGTACCTCAAGAGGTCGCGAAGTTACCGAAGCAGCCTATAAGCATTTAAAGAAGAACTTTCCCGGACAAACCGGCAAGTTGTTTTAAATGCATTTCCGCCAGCATGTGTAATTTTTTTTTCGTGCTGGGTAAGCTCATGGCCGTTTCAAATACTGCCGTGAACCTTTTTGTTCGATTGCTCACCTTCAGGTTTAACATTATTCCAAACATTTAATCTTCAAATCCGTTCATTAAATGTAAAACCAACAAATTATGAATATTGAATTACGTAAGCTAACGCTCGAAGATTATGCTGATTTAAGAGAGTCGATGATAAAGGCCTATGATAGTATGGGCGGATCAATCTGGCCAAAATCAAGCATCGAGAAACTCTTAAAAATTTTTCCTGAGGGCCAGCTTTGTATCGCAGTTGATGATAAAGTTGTGGCCTGCTCGCTTGCAATAATAGTTGAATACAGCGAATATGGGGATAGGCACACCTATAAGCTCATAACCGGCGACTATTCCTTTACCACACACGATCCAAATGGAGATACGTTATATGGAATCGAAATTTTCGTGCATCCGGAATTCCGCGGCCTCCGTTTAGGAAGAAGATTGTACGAAGCCAGAAAAGAACTCTGCGAAAGCTTAAACCTAAAAAGTATTATTGCCGGGGGTAGAATTCCCGGTTATCATGCCTATGCAAACACCTTAAACCCGCGGCAGTATATAGATAAGGTAAAAGCAAAGGAGATTTACGACCCAACATTAACATTTCAGATTTCTAATGATTTCCACGTAAGAAAAGTGTTAAAGAACTATTTGCCAGGCGATCATGAATCTAAAGAATATGCTACTTTAATCGAGTGGAATAATATTTATTATCAGGGTTTGGATGCCTCTGCCCGCTCTGCAATGACCATTCGATTGGGTCTTGTGCAGTGGGAAATGCGTCTTTTTCCGGATATGGCAGTATTTTATGAGCAGGTAGAATTTTTCGTTGATGCACTGAGTGGCTATAAGGCGGATTTTATCATGTTTCCCGAGTTATTTAATACGCCTCTTCTACAGCCCTATAATCACCTGCCAGAAATTGAGGCCATGCGCAAACTGGCGGAGAAAACACAGGAGATTGTTGATAAAATGCACGAATACGCTTTGAGTTATAATGTAAATATAATAACAGGAAGTATGCCTTTACTCGAGAATGGTAAACTTTACAATGCTACTTATTTGTGCCATAGAACAGGTAAAATTGACGAATACCGGAAAATTCACATTACACCTAATGAGCAAAAATACTATGGAATGATTGGCGGTGATAAGGTTAAGGTGTTTGACACAGATTGTGGTAAAGTTGGTATTCTGATTTGCTATGATGTCGAATTTCCGGAGTTAAGCCGTATCTACGCCGACCAGGGCATGCAGATTTTATTTGTACCTTTTTTAACAGATACACAAAACGGATATACGCGTGTAAGGCATTGCGCACAGGCACGTGCAATTGAGAATGAGTGTTATGTAGCCATTGCCGGTTGTGTAGGGAATTTACCAAAAGTGAACAACATGGACATTCAGTTCGCTCAATCGGCTGTATTTACGCCTTCAGATTTTGCTTTTCCAACAAATGCTGTAAAAGCAGAAGCAACGCCCAACACAGAAATGGTTTTAGTAGTTGATGTTGATTTGCACCTACTAGATGAATTGCATCATTACGGAACGGTTAAGGTGCTAAAGGACAGGCGGACAGATTTATATCAAACAAAACTGCTCAAATAAAAATGGTCAAAAAAAATGCCGGTCACATCACTAACCGGCATTTCAAATTTACTAAAGCTATTATTTTCTCATCGCAAACCACACAATTAAACCAATGATTACTGCGATTGGCAAAATCCATTTAAGAACAGAACCGGCGCCGTTTTCATCTTTTTCTGTTACTGCAGGTTTCGCTGGTCCCGGATCTTCTTTATGAGTTTCGTAATCTTTCTCTATCGGTTTTGGAGCTTCTCCACTTTCCGTATGTTTCGGATCTATATTTTCCATTATTAATAATTTAATGCGTTAAATGAGTGGCAATAAAAGCTGAACAGCCATTAGTTAAACTTGCCAGGCCCATAATTATTTATTTAGCTTTCGAAATAACAACAAGCAAGCAGGCAAAAGGTTTTAATTCTAAGCCCTATCTTTGTAACGATGTATAACAACCCTGAGAAATATAGCAAACTGATAAAAGATGAAGCAATTAGGCTTGGTTTTATGGCTTGCGGAATCTCAAAGGCAGAGTTTTTAGAAACTGAGGCGCCACGGCTCGAAGCCTGGTTAAACAAAAACCACCACGGCGAAATGAAATATATGGAAAATTATTTCGACAAAAGACTCGACCCTCGCCTGCTTGTTGATGGTGCAAAATCAGTTATCTCGCTTTCGTTAAACTATTTCACAGAGGAGCAGCAACAGGATCCACTTGCGCCAAAAATCTCGAAATATGCCTACGGGAAAGATTATCACCATGTGATAAAAGATAAACTTAAACTACTCACACAGTTTATTAATGAAAACATTGGAGAAGTTTCCGGGAGAGCATTTGTGGATTCTGCACCGGTGTTGGACCGGGCATGGGCGCAGCGGTCAGGAATTGGCTGGATTGGGAAAAACTCAAATTTGATAAGCAAACAAAACGGCTCTTTCTTTTTCCTGGCAGAATTGATTGTAGATTTGGAGCTTGCGTATGATAATCCTTTTCAGACAGATCATTGTGGCACTTGCACCAGGTGTTTAGATGCTTGCCCGACAGATGCAATTATTGCCCCACAGGTTGTAGATGGCACAAAGTGTATTTCGTATTTAACCATCGAACTCAAGAATGAAATTCCCGCTGAGTTTAAAGACAAAATGGATAACTGGATGTTTGGATGTGATATTTGTCAAGATGTTTGCCCATGGAATCGATTTTCTAAAGCGCATAATGAAGACGCTTTTAAACCAGAAAACGGCCTCTTGGCGTTAAATGCGAAAGACTTAACCGAAATCACCGCTGAAGTGTTTAACAAGGTTTTCAAAAACTCAGCAGTTAAGCGCACAAAACTTACGGGATTGAAAAGAAATATCAACTTTTTAAAATCATGACGAAAAAGCTGCTCGAAGTATTGATTTTAATAACGTGCTGGTGCCAGATTGCTCAGTCACAGGTTTTACGTTTGCGAAAGAGAAAAGAGCATGCGCTCGACGGCAAAGCTTTTGCACTGAGCATTTCCGACAGTACATTAGGTTTAAAAGACCGAGAACGGCTTATTTATCAAGAAATAAAAAATGGCAATGTTCCTGATTTTTTAAGAAAGTTATCAAAGCTGGATATGAGCCCTAACAATACGCATGACGCTGTTTCTCTATACGTTCTACCGGATTATTTTGCAATTGGCTCAAACGAAGATTTCTTCTACGTGCCTATGACACCCATGCTTGCACAGAAAGTTGCATTTTTAACGCACTGTAGTTTGCCGACAAAGTTGATGGTTGATTCCATTTATAAGGCCGCAACTATAAAATTGTATCCACAACCTATTGCGCCATCAACTTCAATGGTAACAGTTCCGGTGTTTATTAATTCCACTGACTCTATTTTAAAACAGCTCCAACCCTTCATCGTTGAACACAATAAAGGTTTATTGACTGCCGGCAACAAGAAAGACATTATTTTATCCAACAAAATTTATGGAGCGTTAACGCCTCGGGTTGTAATTTACGGCTGGCACAAACCAGATGGAAAAGCTATACAACCTGTTTACAACAAGCATCTTAATACCTGGGCAGATTATAGCCACGGCATTAGGCTCATACAGGATAAAATCCTTATAAATAACAAAAAAACGCGGTTGAAAAGGGCGCTTAAAAACCGCAAGTTAAGTAAGTATTTTAGCGATGAAGGCGTAATTAAGAAACCGTATTATCCAGTAAATTCAAGCTATTAATTAACGGTGAAGCTATTATCACTTTTAACTTTATCAGGCGTATGCGGATTTCCCATTACGATTTTCTTCAATACCTTATTTGTATTTATAGAAACTATGGTTTCCTTATTTCCTTTTTCCCAAACACCAATTGTACTGTGGTTATTTTCTGTAGAACCATCTTCAAAAGTTAACAGCAAATCAATTGGCAATGCCTTCATTCCTTTATTTTCGATAACAATAGCATAGCCAGAATCCGTTTTATTCGCCGATTTTATTGCCAAGTCTAAAACACCGCCATCAAAAAACCACGGTTTCCAGAACCAGTTCAAATCCTTACCGCTGCCCTGGTTCATACTATAAAAGAAATCGTATGGCATTGGGTGTTTGCCATTCCAGTTTTTGATGTAGTTGTGCAAAGCTTTTGTAAACAGCTCATCGCCAAGGTAATCTTTTACAAAAAGGTAGGCTAAACCTGGCTTTGGATAAGAGTTTGTAAAAGAACCTGAGCCCTTCAAATCGGGTGTAAGCGTCATAATGGGCGAATCATCTTTACTACCGGAACTTGCGGCAGTTGGCTGAATGCCATATTCATCAACAATTGTGGAATCTATCATTGGCGAAATCAGCCACTCGCCTATTGTAGCCCATCCTTCGTCCATCCAGCCATATTTGGTCTCATTAATACCCATATAAAATGGAAACATGGTGTGGAAAATTTCATGGTCTGTTAAAGTAATCGCATCTTCCCTTTTATCAACCGGGTTATCGTTCACCATCATGGGGTATTCCATCTGATCTAAACCATCAAATACCGTTTCATGATTATAAGGATACGGCCATTTGGGAAACTGATAACTCATTGCATTCACAGTTTTTCGGGCAAAATCAATTACTTCGTAATAATCTTTATGTTTTGGGTTAAAAACCGCATCCACCCGGGTACGTCTTTTTGTTGCCGGGTCTACAATTAAGCTCGATGATTTCCACAAATAATGATTACTTAGCGCAAAAACAAAATCGGTAACATTTTTTGCCTCAAACTTAAATGTGTTAAAGGGCTTTGGTTGAGTGACTTTTTTTGCTGCCAAATCAGCTTCCGTAATCACGTCTACTATGGCATCATTTTTTTCTGCAGAGGCTAATTTCGAAACGATTTCCCGCTGAAAAACATCTGATGCATTTTTTAAATCGCCGGTAGCCCAAACGCCATAACCACCAGGAACAGTAATTTCTGCATTAAAATTGTCAAAATCGTTGTAAAACTCTTCGGCACCCGTATACGGATACTTATTCCAGCCGTCAACATCATCATATACTGCGATTCTTGGAAAAAAATAGGCAACGAAATGTGCACCATCGTCAACCTGTCCGGTACGCATGTGAGAACCCTTGTTTAGGACATAGTTATAATCGATTGCAAACCTGATTGTTTTTCCTGGCAAAACAGGCGGAACTTTGACGGTCATGTTCGTTCCATCTATGCTAAAATCATTAACCGATTTCCCATTTGCGGCAATTTTTTCAATGGCAACACCTTCGCCCAGGTCTGCCTCGGCAAAACGTGCTTTTCTCGGCGTGCCTTTTTTATAAAGATTTGGGTAGAGCTTAAACCAGACCTCCTTCAAAGTGTCTGGACTGTTATTAGTGTAAGTAATATCTACACTACCCTTCAGCAATCGTGTTACAGGGTTAAAATCAACTTTGATGTTGTAATTCGAACTGTTTTGCCAGTAGTTTTTCCCCGGCTTGCCGTCGGTGCTTCTTGTACCCTTCTGGTATGTGTTTTGAAACACCTGCTCTACCGGAAGTTGAACCTGAGCTTGCAACCAGAAAGCTGAAAACATCAGCATTACCGTTAATTTAATCGCTTTCATCAAAGTTGAGGAGTTTTATATATGGAACTAGTCAGAGAAGTTGAAGATTTACTTACCAAATTTCATTTTTAACTGTTCCAGCATGTCGGTGTTTATGGGCTGAGCAGGTTTTTCGTCTACTTTTGGTTTGTTGAAGTGTGGCTTGGCTGAAGTTGCCTGATTTTGTGGTTTCTGAGCTTTGTTCTCGTTTTTCTTGGCATTAAACCTTGCCCATTCCTCGTCTAATTTCTTTTTGGTATACAACGGAAAATCGCCCTGTTTCATCCAGGCGTAATAACTAGGCTCTACAGAAAAAACCTGTTCAGTAGTTTTACCTTTGTGTTTTCCGAAATTGATGCATACTTCGTCCTTGTCATTATAAACCAATCTGCCTGCAAAATCTACCGGTCTGTTAATGTTTGTGAATTTGTGCAATGCATCAACATCGTTAACTACTGGTTTACTTTTTAGTCCTTGCTTATCCTCAAACTCCTTATCCTTGTACATTTCCAACTGACCAAGCAAAACCTTGTAAGTTGCTATAACATCTGCTTCTGCGGCATGCGCATTTACCAAATCATCATTACAATAAAATTTATAAGCTGCTTTTAAGGTACGCTGTTCCATCTGGTGGAATATATTTTGAACGTCTACAAATTTTCTATCGCTCATATCGAAATCTACCTCAGCCCTCAAAAACTCTTCGAGTAGCATTGGAATATCGAACTTGTTAGAATTATAGCCAGCTAAGTCACTATCGCCTAAAAACGCAGCTATTTCGGTAGCCAATGCCTTAAAAGTCGGTTCGTTTGCAATGTCTTCATCATAAATACCATGAATTAACGAAGTTTGCAATGGAATAGGCATTTCCGGGTTAACACGCCAGGTTTTAACCAATTCCGAGCCATCCGGCATCGCTTTTAAAATGGCTATCTCCACAATCCTGTCTGCACCTACATTAATACCTGTTGCTTCCAGGTCGAAGAAAGCTAAAGGGCGTTTTAAATTTAATTTCATTTTTTAAGCTATGAATTAGATATCCACTAAACAGATACCGATAATATTTCTTTAATCAAAAGTGCTAAAAAGGATTGGTTACTTCTGCAAAATCTATGTACTAATTGTAAAATTTAGTTACCAAAAAATTTCAGAATATAGTGGCTTAGATTTAAATTGCAAAAAATTAACCAAACTCAAATGCGAAAAATTTTCTTACTCTTAATCCTGTCTTTTGCTATTTTTAAAGTACATGCGCAAAATTTTAATTTCGGTGCAATTACCCTCGATGATGTTGAATTTGACCGCAATAAAATCGATAGCAATGCGAGTGCTGTAGTTTTAAAAGAATTTGGAACTGCCTCAGTTCAAATTAGCGACAGAACCGGAAACATCGAACTCATTTTTGAATACCATGTCAAAATCAAAATCTTTAATAAAGATGGTTATCAGCAAGCCAATATTACCATTCCAAGTTATAAAGATGGTTCGAGAGCAGAGTTTATAAGTGCGATTAAAGCATCGACATTCAACTATGAGAATGGTCGCTTTGTGGAATCGGCAATGGATAACAAATCCGTTTTTACAGAAAACAAATCGAAATACACGGTTTTAACAAAATTTACACTTCCAAACATTAAAAATGGCTCTGTAATTGAATATACTTACCGTTTAGAATCGCCGAACCTCTTCAATTTCAAAACATGGGAATTTCAGAGCAATATACCAAAAGTTTATAGCGAATACTTAGCCTATATCCCTGCTATTTACAATTACAATGTTTCTTTGCGTGGTTTTAACAAACTAAGTGATACCAAAAGCGAATTGGCTAAAGAATGTTTGCGCATAAATGGCACACCAATAGATTGCTCGAAGATTTGGTACATAATGAAAAATATTCCTGCTTTTGTTGAAGAAGATTATATGACAGCTGCAAGCAACTTCAAATCAGCAATTCATTTCGAACTTTCAGATCAGCAACTGTTAAGCGGTGGCTCTCAAAAGTACACCAAAAGCTGGCGGGATATAGATTACGATTTAACCGGAGAAAAGAGTCTTGGTGCGCAGATGAAGCGAAAGGATTTATTTAAGGATGTAATACCGGTAATCTTAAAAAACTCAACAGATGATTTGACTAAGGCCAAAGCAGTTTACAACTACATTAAGAAACAAATTAAGTGGAATAATTACTATGGCAAGTACAGCGAAGACAACATAAAAAAAGCGTTAGATATGCACTCCGGCAACGTTGCCGATATAAATCTCAGCTTGATATCGGCATTATCTGCTGCAAACCTGGATGTAGAAGCGGTAATTTTGTCAACGAGAGAAAATGGAACCGTTAACAAACTGTTTCCGGTAGTAAGCGATTTTAATTACCTCATTGCAAAGGTTAACATTGATGATAAAAGCTATTTGCTAGATGCCTCAGAACCTCTGGCGCCATTTGGTTTGCTGCCTCTGCGCTGTATAAATGATCAGGGTCGTGTTATTAATTTTAAAAAGCCTTCTTACTGGATTGATTTGGTTGCCGGCCAAAAAACTTCTACGAGTTATATCATGAGCGGGAAATTAGAGTCAGATGGAAAAATTAAAGGCACGATTACTACTCACTCAACGGGCTACGCTGCACTAAATAAGCGTAATGAAATAAAGAAATTTAATTCGCCGGAGGAGTATGTGGAGAAACTCGATGAAAGATTGCCTAAAATTCAAATTTTAAAGCAAGAGATTAGGAATATCGACAGCGTCGAAAATACCCTGACAGAAATTTACGAAGTGGAGTTTTCACCAATTGCAAATGCATCTAAAGATGACCTGTTCTTTAATCCTTTTTTCATCAACCCTGTTGCTAAAAATCCATTTAACCTAAATTTGAGAACCTATCCGGTTGATTTAGGCGCCGCTTCGGATGAGCGTGTTATCATAAGTATAGCGCTTCCAGCTAACTATGAGATGGCCGAGAAGCCTAAGGACCTTGCGGTTGGTTTACCAAATAGTGGTGGAAGATATATCCTTAAAACACTCATTGAAGATAACTCACTTTCATTTAGTCAGATTTTGCAATTTAACAAGGCAATTTATCAGCCAGAAGAATATCCTTATCTAAAGGAACTTTACAGCAAAATAATCCAGAATCAAAAGGCAGATGTTCTTTTAAAAAAGACTAAATAATGAAGCAAACATTCCTATTTTTCTGTTTTATGTGCTGTGCAACACTGGTGTTTTCTCAGGATAATTATGACAGCGAATTAATTCCTTCCGGCTTAAAGAGCCGTGCAAACGCAACCATAAGAACCGACGAAACCACAATCGACATGCGGGCGCCGGATAATGTGATGCTTTCGGTTAAAAAAGCAATTACGGTTTTAAATAAAAATGGCGACGATAAAGCCAGGTTGGTGCTCTTTTATGATAAAAACACGGCAATTAAGAGTATTAAAGGCGAGGTTTACAATGCCGCCGGAATACTCACAAAAAAGTTTAATCAAAGCAACTTCAACGATGAAAGTGCAGCAGATGGCTTTTCTTTATTTGTTGACAGCAGGCTTAAACATTACCTGCCTTCAGAAAATATTTATCCCTACACGGTGGTATACAATTATGAAATCAGATTTAAGCAGAATTTGATTATTCCAGACTGGATACCTCAGGATGAAGATGATATTTCGGTAGAAAAAAGCAGTTATACCTTTATCAGCAAGCCTGCGGATGAGCTCAGGATTAAGACACAAAATTATCAGGGTGCTCCGGAAGAAACGGTTAATGAGAAGCAAAAAACCCTAGTGTGGAAAGCATCAAATATCACGGCCGTTAAGCCAGAGCCTTATAGTCCGAGCCGTGACAGCTACCAAACTTCGGTAAAAATTGCCGCAAAGAATTTTACATACTACAATTACAGTGGAAAATATGCGAACTGGCAGGAATTAGGAAAGTGGAACTACGACGACCTATTGAAAAACAGAAGAATATTGCCTCAGGAAACGGTTAATTTCATAAAAAACTTAGTTTCGGGCCTGCCTGATGATAAAGAGAAAGCCAAAAAGATTTATGAATACATGCAGAAAAAAACGCGTTACATTAGCGTTCAAATTGGCATTGGTGGCTTCCAGCCAGTTACCGCTGCCGAAGTAGACAGGCTTGGTTATGGCGATTGTAAGGCGCTAGTTAATTACACTCAAAGTCTTTTGGATGTTGCCGGCATCGAATCTTATTACTGCGTTGTTGAAGCAGGAGATAAAAAGGTGAGCTTCGATCCTGATTATGCGAGTATGGTGCAGGGAAACCATGTTATATTATGCATGCCGTTAAAAGGCGATACCACGTGGCTGGAATGTACGAGTCAGAAAATTCCATTTGGCTTTTTGAGTACCTTTACCGATGACAGGCTTGTTCTAGCCTGTACAAAAGATGGCGGAAAGCTCTTACGAACCCCAAAATTAGCCACTGCCGGCAATCTTCAAATTCGAAATGCCGACTTGAACGTGATGGCTAACGGCGACATCGCCGGAAAAATGAAAACAACTTTTTATGGGTCGCAGTATGAAAATAATGAAGATGTAATTGATAAGGCCCCATCTGAACAGAAGAAACTACTCGCCGACATTTACGATATCGACAACATCAATTTCAAGGGCGTAGATTACATTCAAAACAAAGTCACTAATCCGGAAGTAATTGAAAACATTAGTCTGGAGCTGCCCAGATACGGAACGGTGAACAATAACCGCTTATTTTTGAAAGTAAATGCTTTTAATGTTCACAAAACAATTCTTGAAGCCAGGAGCAGAATTAAATCTGTATATATTAATCGTGGTTTCACTGATGAAGACAAAATTGTTTATAATTTACCTGATGAAGTGGAAACCAATTTACTGCAACAAAATGATAAAAATCTGAAGAGCATTTTTGGTGAATATATAAGCAAGACGGTATTGGAAGGGAAAAAACTAACTTATTACAGAAAACTTGTCATAAACGAAGGCACATTTCCTGCGGAAAAATATGCTGAGTTTTTCAACTTCACAACTGAAGTGAATACTGCGGACAACCTGAAGCTGATACTTAACTTAAAAAAATAATGCCAAGCGTGATGCCAATTATCATCACCAGATACATCAGAATTTCTGTCGAGGCAAAACGCTTGTATTTGGTCCAGAATGAGTAGTCCTTATCTCGATTTGACATTATAAAATTTTGTTACCAAAAATAGCAATTTAGATTTGTTTTTTTTCTGGTGGTTTGAAGGTCGTGATTTTTTTTGCCATGCCTTTGAAAAGGACGATGTGAAAAGGCCACATGGCATACCAGTACATCCTTCCCCACAGCCCTTTCGGCCTAAATGTTGCCACCTGCGAGAGGAAGGCTTTACCATGAAAATCGACAAGTTTCAATTCCAGCCAGGCTTCGCCTGGTACCTTCATTTCGGCATACAGCAATAATCTTTTGCTGTTTTTGTCGGCCAGCAGAACCCGCCAAAAATCCAGAACGTCGCCAGGTTGGATATCGATATTACTCGTTCTCCCTCTTCTTGTGCCGACACCACCGAACATCTTATCCAAAAAACCTCTAAAATGCCACAACCAATCCATGTAATACCAGCCCCGGTTACCGCCAATGCTCCAAATATTTTCAAAAACCTCTTCAGCTTTCCGCTCGAAAGGCATCCTTACTTTATATTCCAAGGTACCATTTTGTGGAACTTTGATTTGATCCATAAAGTTCGATTGCAGATAACCGCGGTTAAGGGCATCTTTCCAGCTTGAAACAATTGAATTTTGGTCGATTTTCTCGAAAGCGAGGTGCAGCGATTCAGCATATGTTAGGCATGTTCTTGGTACAACGGTCTTAATTCTATCATCTTTACAAATCACCTCGTTTTTCATGCTATCTACCAAGCTTCTTGCTAAAGAATATGGAACTGGCGTAATCATGTTAAGCCATAAAGACGAAAGTCTGGGCGTTAAAACTGGTACGGTAAAAATCCAACGCTTTAAACCACGTTCCTTAGCGTAGCCAAACATCATTTCTTTATAGGTAAGAATATCCGGTCCGCCTATGTCAAAAGTCTGATTATATGCCTTTTCGTTATGCAGAACACCAATTAGATAGGCCAAAACATCGCGAATTCCAATTGGCTGACACCTAGTGTTCACCCACTTCGGCGTAACCATAACCGGAATTTTCTCTGTCAAGTCGCGGATGATTTCGAATGATGCACTTCCTGAGCCTATAATTATCGCGGCCCTTAAAATAGTGCAACCCACTCCAGATGATTTGAGCTCCTTTTCAACGGCCAACCTGGAGCCAAGATGCTTCGATAAATGTTCATCATTAGCAATTCCGGTGAGGTAAATAATCTGTTTGCAATTTGTTTTACCAATTGCCAATGAGAAATTTTCTGAAGATTTACGTTCCATCTCGTCGAATTCAGAACCGCTTGATGACATCGAGTGAACCAAATAGTAAGCCGCATCGATATCATTTGGAATTTCTGAAAGACTTTCTTGTTCTAACAAGTCTCCACTTATAATTGTGACCTGCTCACTCAAATCAGATTGCATGGCGAAGCGCCTCTTATCGCGCACCAAACAAACAATTTCATGTTTTTCTTCCAGTAAAAGCGGCAGCAATCGGGTTCCAATATACCCGTTTGCACCTGTCAGTAATATTTTCATTTCGAAGGATGTGATGGAGTAACATTTAAAGCCTTCGTTTGTTAGCGATAAATGACGATTGTTTGGACAAAACCATTCCACCAAGCTCTAACCGCAATCATTTAATCATCTCAATGTCATTTACATTTCTAAATATCACGCGTGTATCCCCATCGTTACAATAATCTGGAAATCAGAGCGTATGATAATCAGGTTATACAAAAATCTCTGAATGAATAAAAAAATAATGGGCCTTGTTGCTACCTGTTTGCTGGGTATCATCATTGTCGGAACGAGTTGGAAAGCGGTGGAGCAGCCATTTAAAAAACAAACTACTGTAAAACAAGTTACTAGTCTATCCAGGGATAGCGTTTACAACAGTTACATTACCAGTCTCTATCATGCCGTGCATCTGGATTCGGCAGGTTTAAACATCAGCGTTTTCGAAAAAGCGCTCACCGGCTTCTACAACATCAAAGCGCAGCGTTTTCTACAAATGAAATCGATATTGACAATTGCCGATTTTGACCAGGAAAGCCGTAAAAAACGACTGTATATTATCGATTTAGATAAGAAAGAATTAATATTAAATACCTGGGTTGCCCATGGCCAGAACAGCGGTGGCGATAAACCGGATTATTTTTCAAATGCGATAAATTCGAATTCGAGCAGTCTCGGTTTTTACTTAACGGGAGAAATTTATTTTGGCAAGCATGGTCGTTCGCTTAAATTGGATGGCATGGACTATGGTTTCAATGACAACGCCCGCGAGCGGTCAATCGTTGTTCATGGCGCCGATTACGTTTGCCAGGAAAGCATCAACAAACTTGGAAGATTAGGCAGAAGCCAGGGCTGCCCTGCCGTGCCTGCTAAACTTGCCAATCGAGTTATTAATACCATCGCAGACAAAACAGTTTTATTTATAAATAACTCTGCTCAACCTTACACGTCAAATTATTTGAATGAAAGCCTGGCTGCAAGCGTGGCGCTCAATGAAACCGAAGTTTTAGCTGCGAATATGGATTAGCCTTTCAAGTTTGATTTACCAATATTCCCCGGTAAAAATATCGAAATGATGGAATTAAAATGCGAGAGGAAATCCCATACCCAGCGATTTGTGTCTAATTCTTTTTCCCCGCAATCGATTATCTCAGCCCGCTCAATCCCTTTCTGCAGTAATTTTTGTATCCAGGGGAATTTCAATCGCCTTTGTAGGAGAAGACCAATGTAATCGCTGTAAACATGTGCCCAGATTTCTACCATTAAAGAACTATTAGAAATTTTTATGCCGTTTCCAAACTCATTTTTATAGTCAGCTTTAATTATTTTAACCAGCTCCATCGTTTTGGGTGCAGGCTCGCCATCAAGGTAACGCCACAATCCCTTATCGCTGTAAATACGAATGAGCCCTTTGTTAATGCAAACTCTAATCCTACATTTTTCGAAATCGTAAATTTTATCCATCCCTAACCTTGTTATAGCTTAGACAGATAAATTACCAAATTGTTAGCATTTGTTTACAAAATCGCATCATAAAATTGCCTGTAGAATAAGTTGAGTTTGCAGGTTTCGGAGAATCAAGGGTTTAGTTTAAAATGTGGAATCCTGCCCGTTTGGAAACGATTGTGAATAAAATTCTGTACCGAGCCAACATAATTTTAAGCATCTTTGAGGTTGGAATAACTTAACCAATTGATGAAGATTGTAATTGCAGAGAAGCCATCTGTTGGTCGGGAGCTTGCAAAGGTTTTCGGCGCAACAACTAGAAAAGACGGATACATTGAAGGCAAAGGATATTCATTTACCTGGGCATTTGGCCATCTTCTACAATTAGCCCCGCCCCAGGATTATGGCTTTATTGGCTGGCGTAAGCAACATTTGCCAATGCTGCCAGCAAAGTTTAAGCTAGCCGTTAGAAAAATAAAAACAAAAGACGGCTTTGCAGAAGATCCGGCGGTTAGGAAACAACTCGATACCATAAAAAGACTTTTTGACGAAGCGACGGAAATTATCGTTGCAACAGATGCCGGACGTGAGGGCGAACTAATTTTCAGGTATATTTACTATTATCTGAAGTGTAAAAAACCTTTTAAAAGACTGTGGATTTCATCACAAACTGATGAGGCCATAAAGGACGGTTTTAGAAATTTAAAACCAGGAACGGATTATGACTCACTATTTAATTCGGCACATTGCCGCTCCGAGTCTGACTGGCTTGTGGGCATGAATGCAACCCAGGCGCTAAGCATTTCTGCAGGAAACCGTACGGTGCTGTCGCTTGGCCGGGTGCAAACACCAACATTGGCAATGATTTGTGCCCGTTTCCTGGAAATAAAAAATTTCGTACCACAAACGTATTTTCAAATCAGTATTCTACTTAGCAAAGATGAACAAGTATTTAAGGCCATCTCTGTAGCTAATTTCAAAAATAAAGAAGAAGTTGAGGCAATTTTCAGACTTGTAGAAGATGTGCCATCTGGTTTTGCAAACGGAGGCAATATAACGGCCGTTGAAGCTAAACCCCGAAAAGAACCGCCACCACTATTGCATGATTTAAGTTCTTTACAACAGGAGGCAAATAAAAAGAAAGGCTTTACTGCCGACCAAACATTGAATATTCTCCAGAATCTTTACGAAAGTAAATTAGTTTCTTACCCGCGTACGGGCAGCCGCTACATCGGTGATGATGTATTTGCGGGAGTTCCGGCTTTGATTGAGAAGTTTACAAATCATCCGGATTTTGGAAAGCAAGCTCAATTTCTTCAAACTGTAAGCTTAAATAAGCGCAGCGTAAATGCAAAAAAAGTAACCGACCACCATGCGTTGCTGCCCACCGGTGAACAAGCTTATGGCCTTAGCGGCGATAAACAAGCAGTTTACGACATGGTGGTTGGAAGAATGATTGAGGCTTTTCATCAGGAATGTTTAAAAGAATTAACTAAAATTACCATTTTGTCTGCTACCTCATTTGTTGCAAATGGTACGGTAATCCGCTCTGCCGGCTGGCGTTCTGTTTTTAATGAAACCGAAGACGATAAGAAAGATGAGGATAATGCCGCCTTGCCAAAGGTTTCAGTTGGCGAGCAGCTGCCCATTATCGAAAAAGCTTTGCTCGAAAAACAAACTAAGCCAAAGGCGATGTATAACGAGGCTTCCTTGCTAAAAGCACTAGAAACGTCGGGTAAAGAGATTGAAGATGAGGAATTGCGTTACGCAATGAAAGATAGCGGCTTGGGAACGCCTGCAACCCGTGCATCGATAATTGAAACATTAATTACGAGAGAATATATAACCAGAGAGAAACGAAACCTTGTTCCTACCAATAAAGGCCTCGCCGTTTATGAAGTGGTTAAAGACAAACAAATTGCTCAGGCTGAACTTACCGGGCAGTGGGAAAAACGTTTGGAAGAGATTAGAACCGGGGCATCTGTTAAAGATTTCAAAGCTGAAATTACGGAGTATACGAAAACTATAACGAATGAACTACTTATTGCAGGTGCTTCAATATCATCAAAACTGGAAGAAAGAAAGCCGGAAAAAGTTAGCTAAAATGCTTGTCGATTATCTCTTTGGCACAAACACTCATTTGCTCATCTTTCTGGATAAAACCGATTGCGCCTGCATCCAGATAAGATTCTTCCAGAGTTGCTCTGTCGTTGCCGCTGAACATGACCACTTTTAAATCCGGATATTTTGATTTGATGTCGATGACCGTTTGTGGAGTACTATCGCCATTTGGCATATTTATATCGAGTAACAGTAAATCGAAATGCTGCTGACTTAACTCAAAATAAGTATCATTTAAATTGGAAGTCTGTTTTAAAGAAGCGTTGGCAAGATGTTTTGTGAAAAATCCCCGCATTACTAATTGCATCAATTCGCTATCGTCAGCAATTAAAATTTTAAGGTTCTTTTTCATTAAGTGATTGCGTCGCGTTGTTCAATGTATGCAGCCATCGCAATTTGCAAAAATCACTATAGCCTACCGAACCCGGACTTGGCAAAATTTATAATGAATGAAATTTAGAGATGACAGTCCAAATGTAACAATTTTAATTCACTAAAGGTTTAGGTTTTTGCTTGTGGTGCGTCAAATTTCTAAAAATTCCCATGCGCTATGGTAGGCGTTTAGGTTTTCACAGTACTTCATAAAATCATTATAAAACACTGACCTAGAAAGCGTTGAGCCATCACCAATTACCACAAGTTTTTTTCTGGCCCTGGTCATCGCCACATTCATTCTCCTTACATCCGACAGAAACCCGATTATACCTTCTGTGTTACTTCTGGTTAAACTGATATAAACCACATCACGCTCCTGGCCCTGGAAGCTGTCGATCGTATTAATGGAAATTTTATTCGAATGCGCCATCAAAACCGGATTCGACAAAATCATTTCTTTGAGTAGATGTACCTGTTGTTTGTATGGCGAAATGACAGCGACTGAAGGAAAATCAACTGGCTGCAGCCCCTTAATTTGTTCGGTTAAGCCCGCTAGATGCTGTAGCAGAAAGGCCGCTTCATCAGGATTTGTAGTGCTGCTGCCGTCGGCTTTCTCATCGAAACCACAACCCGAGGTGTCGATAAACATTAGTGGCTCATCATTATCGAACAAAATTCTGTTAGCAACCAACGCATTAGCGGTTAGTTTGTTCTGATAAAATATTTCAGATGAATAACCCATAATTTTGCTATTCATTCTATACTGCTCATTTAACAAAACCACGCTTTCCGGATGCAATGAAACCAACTTTTCAAGCAAGGTTTTGTTAAGACCTCTTTTGGCAGCTTCGTTTGATTTAATGGTTGGAGACAATTGAAAGTGATCGCCGGCAAAAATTACTTTTTCAGCCTTTAATATTGGAATCCAGCACGCCGGTTCAAGCGCTTGACCAGCTTCATCTATAATTACAGTTTTGTATTTTAAATTTTTAACGGTATAATGATTAGAACCAACAAGCGTAGCTGTGATAATTTGGGCATTGTTGAACAGGTTATCTATAATGTATTTCTCTGAATTTTCTATTTCGCGTCCAATTTTATGCGCTTCATTAAACAATGCCTTTCGCTGTTCTCTTTCGGCTTTTCCAAAACTTCGTTTGTATTTATGAGCCATATTTTTGTACTCATTCGCCTGCTTCTTTAATGCTTTAATGGCTTTCATTTCCGGATGTTCGGCCATCTTATAATCAAGCGTTGCATGAATTAAGTTTTCAGATACACTTGCGGGATTGCCCACGCGGATTACATTTAGCCCTTGTTCTGATAACTTTTCCGTAAGTAAATCCACAGCAGTGTTACTTGGCGCAACAACCAGTATTTTCTCATTTTCCTGTTTGGTTAAGGCTTTAATAGCCTGTACCAAGGTTGTTGTTTTCCCGGTGCCCGGAGGGCCGTGTACAATGGCTAAATCTCTTGCGGATAGTATTTTGTTTACAGCTTCCTCTTGTGATAAGTTTAAACTAGCAGCCTTGTAACGTTGCCGATCCTCATCAAATAGCGGCTTTTCATTAGTTGTTAAGACGCTTATCAACCGGGTTTTAGCGTTATCATCTGCCAGTAAAGTTGCTTGTTTGAGGGCATTTTGCATCTCATCGTAACTGTTGTTATCAAAAAGCAAATCTACGCCAAGTTTACCATCCCGCGTCCAATCCGGAAGCTCATCAAGCCGTAAATTGATTTTCATTTTATCCCGATTGAGGTGGGTTATTGTTCCACCTACTCTAGCTGATTTGGCATCATGATTGGAAAAGAGTTCAACGGCAGAGCCGAATCGAAATTGCTGTGATAAATCCTGATGGGTTGTCCGGTCCACTTCGATGGTAAGGTAATCGCCCAAACCCATTTCGGTATTGCGGATGGCTACCGGATACCAGGTTAAACCCAAAGTTCGCCTTTCGGCAGCAGCTGTATTCTCGGTCGATTTAAGATATAACTGATGATCAGCCTTTCTCTCTATCTCGAGGAGTTCCAGAAGTGATTTAAAATAATCTGTAGGCAATGATGAGGATTTAGATATTAAAAATAGTTACAACACCAATTGTTGGTGGAGTTTTAGAAGGGTTTCTTCAGCATCAACACAAAGTCCGGGGTGAACCTTAGAACATTGTACAATGGTACTTCGGGTTGCAGTTAGCCAACGAAAACGGGATGCGTTGTCATAGCTACCAATGGTGCCTGAACCGCTTGCCCCTAAACTAATCCGCTCAAAAGCCAGTAAATTTTCTTCAATCTCGGCGATATCCAAACCCGGCGAAAACGCAGAAATCCTGTCTACATCAAGAAAGAAAATACTTTTAAGAAATTTCTGTTTAGCACAATACAATACAATTCCGACATTAATAAATTCTTCGCGTTCTACCCTAGGCATAACACGAATTACAGCATACTCAAATAAGTGTTTCTCTTGCATGCTGTGCCTCTTTTAAGAATATGTCTGAATGCGCCAATCTGATTTCCAAAAACTTTGTATATGCCTGCCGATGTTCTTCTTTTGTTGCAAAAACATTTTCTCCTTCCAGCCAAACATCAGGTATTAGCGACACTATCGATTGAATGTGTTCGGGCTTTAGCAGCGACCTGAACTCTCGATCAACTTCTTCTAAATCGGCCGCCCAGGGTAATAATACGTGATCTTTAATTAAGGCAAATGGACGCCTGGCTTGCTCTTCCCAGTTTTGCCATGAATGATGGAAATATAATGATGCACCATGATCTATAAGCCATAACTCTTTGTGCCACACTAACATATTGGTATTGCGGCATGTTCTATCCATATTGGTTAGAAAACAATCTAACCAGACAATCTGAGATGCTAATTTTGAATCGATTTTTGTAACTGTCGCATCGAAAGTTATGGCACCAGACAGATAATGCAGCGCCAAATTTAGGCCCACACTTGCCTTTAACAAATCCTGTATTTCTTCATCTGGCTCAGTTCTTCCAAATGCTTCATCCAAATCTGCAAAAACTAGTTCAGGCACTTTTAAGCCCAAAATCCGGGCAACTTCGCCTCCAATTAATTCAGCGATCAACGCACGGGCACCCTGCCCCGCCCCGCGAAACTTCAATACATACAGAAATCCGTCGTCGGCTTCCGCAATGGCAGGCATTGAGCCACCTTCTCTTAAGGGCGTAACGTAGCGGGTTACGTTAACTGTTCTAAGCTGAATATTGTTCATAAATTATAAGTGCAAACTTAAGAGAATTACAGCATATAATTTACTGCGAACAGATGAGGAATGTTCTGGAGTGTCAACACGTGGTGATAAACCCAATAAAAAACGGAATATCAGCGAGTTGGTCGAAAATAACAAGGCGACATATTTCGAGTTCAAACAACATCAAAAATAAATCGCCAGGTTAACAGGAGATTTAAAAAGATTCGTAGTTATGCAAAAAATTCATGCCTGCAGGCGTAATTGATGAAGACCATTGAACGGCCTCCCGGTCTATTTTAATGTAACCTAAATTTTCAAGTTCTTCGTATTGTTCGTCCATTCCACCAAGAATCGAAGAACTAACTTGCTGTTCAATAACCTCAAGTAAAGATTTTATTTCTGCTCGTTCCATTATATTTTGATTTTTTATTAAACAAGCACTGAAGAAAAAAGTTTCGAAACGCTAACGGCTCCCAATTTATATGCTTCAGCAACAACCTCAAAAAACCTTTAGCCGGTTTATCGGTTTTAAATATATCCATCAATAAATTTAATGAACACACCTATATATTATTTATTTATCTTGGCACTACCTGTAGCATGCGTTGCCTGGACTGTTACCAAAGAGGAGATTTTTCGTGAAGCACGGGAATTTTGTATTGGCCGATCGAAAAATTGCGATAAGCTTATTAAGCGAAAGTTTTTCTACGTGTTTACCTGCGAATATTGTTTTAGTCATTACGTAACAATTCTTCTTTTAATTGCAACAAAATACACGTTGGTTTATCCGGATTGGCGAGGATATATCATTGCTGGCTTTTCGATAGTTTGGATTGCAAACATCTACATGAGCCTTTATAATCTAATCAGAATTGATTTAAAGAAAGAAAAAATCAGGGCACAAAAAGAGGAATCAGAGTTAAAAAATAATTGATTTTGTTATGCCATCTACAGTTATAAAAAACTTTAGCTATGATGAAAAATCGAAATCATTAACAATAATTTTCGTTACAGGATTGGTTTACAGCTACAAAAAGGTTCCAAAAAAGGTGTTTGAAATGCTGAAGGCAGCTGGTTCGAAAGGAAGGTATTTTAACTATAACATTAAAGAGCAGTATCGATTCGAAAAAATAGAAGAAATCTAACATGCCAGAAGGTCCATCAATAGTAATTTTAAGGGAACACATCGAAACACTTCATTTGAAAGGTCAGGAAATTTTGGAAGTTTCCGGTAATGTAAAAACCATAGATAAAGATTTGCTTCTCCACAAAAAGGTTAAAGACTTTAAATCCTGGGGAAAACATTTCCTAATTATTTTCGACAAATTTACAATCCGAATCCATCTGCTGATGTTTGGCACCTACCTTTTTGACGACGAAAAATCCACTCCTCTAAAACTGGGTTTAACGTTTAAAAATCATCAGGTTAATTTTTATACCTGCGACATCAGGCTAATTGCCGGCGACATTAAAAAGACATATGATTTCTCGGCAGATATTATGGCCAGTGAATGGAAACCCGCAAAGGCAATAAAAAAACTCAAAGAACTTCCTGACGAGCTTATTTGCGATGAATTACTAAACCAAACAATATTTTCCGGAGTCGGTAATATTATCAAGAACGAGGTGCTATATCGTTCAAAAATTCATCCTCTGAGTGAGATTAAAAATATCCCGCTGGCAAAGCTAAAATTACTGGTAAAACAAGTAAGTGTTTATGGCTACGAGTTTTTGGAACAAAAGAAAGCGGGAACTTTAAAGAAACATTGGCTCGTGTATTCAAAAAAAGAATGCCCGTTGGGTCATCCGATACAAAAATCACTAATGGGTAAATCTCAAAGGCAAACCCATTATTGCGATGGTTGTCAGAAACGATATTGATTGGGCCGTTAATCAGTAAAAAGTAAAGAAATTTTTAAAAAATTTGGTTTTTGAATAAGTAGATCTATATTTGCTCTTGAGAGCGTTAATTTAGATGCGGGTATACGACGAAAGTTGTATGCCCGTTTTTTTTTAGTCCACTTTCACGACCTCAATAACGCGTTCTAAACATATCTTAAGCCATGGAGTGTACTTATCAGGGTTGCGCTGCACATCTTCCAAAAGGAAATCGAGGTCTACATATTTGTAAGATTCCACTTCCTCGGTATTGATCACCGGACTGTCATCTGAAATTCCAAAGAAAACATGATCTAATTCGTGTTCGATTAAACCATCGTTGAATGTCGCTTTATAAGTAAAGTTAAATCCGTAACTTAAAGCACATTCCATGCCCATCTCTTCGCTGAGGCGTCGCATTGCTGCAGCTTCGTTTAATTCTCCAGGACGCGGGTGACTGCAGCAAGTGTTCGTCCACAACCCCGCAGAATGGTATTTGTGGGCTGCCCGTTGCTGCAAAAGCAGTTCTCTTTTTGAGTTAAAAATAAAAACCGAAAACGCCCGATGTAGCAAGCCTTTCTCATGAGCTTCCATCTTCTCCATCTGCCCTATGGCCGTATCGCTCCTATCCACAAGAATAACTTGTTCAATCATTGTTTACGAAAAGTCTTTAAGGATGAATAAATGCAAAGGTAAAATAATTATATGGCGTTAAGTTTATGTCTTATCATCGAATCGAACATTAAGGCAATTTTTCTATGGTTTGATATTCTTATTCTTTCCGTCATAATCCTGTCAGCTGTTAAACCCTTAATTTTCGTAAATAGCTTTCTGTAATAGATATAGGATAAGTAAACGCCATTTCGAGATGAGTACGGCAACATTTTAATGCCCAAAAGCGCTTGCTCAAATTCCTGTTCAATGTCTGCTTCTATTTCCTTTTTTTGCCTGTCGCAAAATGCTGCCAAATTTACGTTAGGAAAATAGCTTCTGTTAAGCGATTGACTGTCGGCTTTCAAATCCCGCAAAAAATTTACCTTTTGAAACGCTGAACCTAACTTCATTGCAAATGGTTTTAGTCTTTCATACTCTGCCTCATCGCCATTTGTAAACACGTTTAAACACATTAAGCCCACAACCTCTGCCGAGCCAAGGATGTAGGTATCATACAACTCGGGAGTATACGCTTTTTCAACCAAATCCATCTCCATACTGTTCAAAAACAGTTCGATGAGCCGATGATCAATCTGAAACTCATTAACTACCCGTTGAAAGGAATTTAGTACCGGATTTAAACTAATTCCAAGTTGAATTGCTTCGTAGGTATCTTCTTTAAATTTTCTGAGCAAATATTCTTTGTCAAAATCATGAAAACTATCTACAATTTCATCGGCCAGGCGCACAAAACCGTAAATGGAATAGATTGGCTGCCTCAATTTTTTACTAAGAAAGTATATTCCAAACGAGAAGCTTGTACTATACCTTTTCGTTGTTATTTTGCTGCATTCTGCAGACAATTTGTCGAATATATCTTTCATACAATAGGTTGATTTTCTATTAATTTTTCAAACGCATCAAGCGAATTAACTTGGGAAACGGTATCTCCCAGCGTGAGCTGCCTGATTAAATAATCGTTGCCGGCTAAATATATTTCAGCTGGTGAACAAGTTTCTCTCAGGTTATCTAAATATTTTTGAGCCTGCGCCTTAGGCTTGCTCCTGGTTACGAAAAGTAAAATCTTATTAATGCTATTTTCCTGTAAAACTATCTTAACCGACTTTAACGGGACTTTAGATCCTAAATAAAAAACACCTTTTCCCGCTGCTTTCAACAAATAATTTGCAAACAGCAAACCAATTTCGTGGTCCTCATCTTCTGGTAAAAACAGTAGCCACGTTTCTGTTGCGGATTCACTTAAAGGCAGCCTGTCAATTGCAGCATAAATTTTTTTCTTAATGATGTTGGTTAGAAAATGTTCCTGCGCCGGGCAAATATCGTCTTTTCGCCACATCAGCCCTAACCTTACTAAAATTGGGTAAATGATTTCACGATAGGCATCTAAAATTCCAAACTTTGATATACAGTTTGTGAGCAGTTTGTCGAATCCAATTTCATTGTAGGCTAAACCCAGCTTTAACAATTGGCTAACGTAGTATTCAAACCTGGCCTGTTCTGGAGCGAGGCTCAGCTGCTCATTCAGCAAGCGTTCCATATCATTATTTGCAAGACTGCAAATTTTTGAAATTTTTAGTCCGCTCTGGTTCAAACTCGCAATATTAAGTAACTTCCTCAACTGGAAATCATCGTAAAGGCGGGTATTTCCCAACGTCCGCATTGGTTTTAATGCATTATACCTGCGTTCCCAAATCCGGATTGTGTGAGATTGAATTCCTGAAAGCTGCTCAAGGTCTGCTATAGAATAAAGCATTTTTGTTTAAATATATCAATTAAAACTTAAACAAAACAAAGTCGATTAAGTTTTTAAACAAGCCAGGAATCAGTTCTTAGATTAATGCAGGCCAATATTTGTAGTAAAATAACTTTGCGGTAACAAAAGAGAATAAATTCTATCTAAAAGCTACTGTTTCCGTTACGAAAGACAACTAAAACGTTACAAGGAGATTTTTTTTTATAAATTAGAACTGTTAACCTAATTTGCACCCGTTTTAGCCGCTACCAAATATGATATTGAAGTGTATAGTTATTGATGATGAAATCCATGCACTTAATGGCATCAAATCCTATATCGGTACGCTTAAAAATCTCCATTTGGTAAACGTATTTACAGATCCGTTGCAGGCACTAACGGAAATCGTTTCCGGACCAGATGTCGACATCATTTTTATGGATGTAGACATGCCGATGATTTCCGGTATTGAATTATCCAAAGCAGTTCGCCATAAAACAGCGAAGCTTGTTTTCACCACATCGCACAGCAAATACGCTTACGAAGCATTTGAAATGCATGCAAATGCTTATTTGTTAAAACCATATACCTTCGCAAGGTTTGCCGAAACAATTAACCGCCTTTTTCCTCAACTGCCCAGCCAGATTCATTCTGCCGTAAAACGTGAGGAAGATTTTTTCTTCATTAGAAACAAAAACGACAATAATAACCTGATAAAGGTTCGTTATGAAGCAATTCTGGCGGTAGAAAGTTTGCAAAACTATGTTAGGATTTACACAATGAACGAAGTTATCGTATCGTACATTGGCCTCTCAGAAATTAAGGAAATTCTCAAAGACTTTCCAAATTTTATCCAGGCTCATCGTTCTTTCCTGATTTCGAAAAATCACATAGAAAAAGTTGATGGCAACACTGTAAAAATGCAGAACCAGCTAACAGTAAACTTAGGCAGTAATTATCGTGATGTGGTTTTAGCTTTCATCAAGGGAAAGACAATTAAAACCGGACGCTCTTAACTGCTTTTTATTCCATCTATGATTTCCGAACAACGACTGAACTCTCCACCAACCCATCAATTTCTCAACTGGCTAAAGCTATACAAATACCATATTTTAGGTTGGGCGGTGTTTCTATTTTACGAAATTATCATTGTAGGTCTTTACACCGGAACATTTGCCTCTATCGGTACTTACGTATTCCATTACCTGATAAACATTACGATATTTTATGTACATGCATTGCTGGTATTAAAACGTGGACTTGCTTCTCCAAAACACGTTTTCTGGAAGATGCCGCTCTTTATGCTTCTTGAAATTGCTACCTATTTGCTCGTGCTGTACCTTGCCTATGCAGTTTTAAATAAAAACTTCCACATTATCAGGGCGTTACAACCAAAGTTTGATAAGGCGTTCTTTTTAGGTGGAATTTTCAGAGCCGTCTACTTCATCATATTCGGCACAGGTTATTATTTTTTAATCACTTTCATCAGCGAACGCAAAAAGACAGAGATACTGGAGCAACAGCGACTGAAGAATCTTATTCAGCTGGAAAAATCTGAAAATGCCTTTTTGCGAGCGCAGATACAGCCACATTTACTTTTTAATACCCTCGATTTTATTTATCAAAATGCCAAAGAAAATTCGCCATTAGCAGCTGAAACGATTGTTGCGCTTTCCGGGATGATGCGGTATGCAGCCGATAGTAGCCATCGCGAAGATTTTATAACGCTTGGAGATGAAATTGAGCAGGTAGAAAATCTCATTAATCTGCACCAGCTGCGAAGCAATCATAATTTGCAAATCCAGCTGTCTTATGAAAATGAAATAAATGCTGCGAAAATAATTCCCATGATTTTGATAACGCTTGTGGAAAACATATTTAAACATGGAGCGTTGGGCGATATGACCAGACATGCAAATATTACGATCTACAAAGACGGAAACCATCTGGTAATCGAGACGATAAATGCTACAAAAAATAAAGGTTTTAAAGATAAGCGCCCCGGAACCGGACTTGAAAATATTAGAAAGAGATTGGCTTACACCTACGGAGAAGATTATACAATGGAACACTATTTTAATGATAATGAACACTTTAATGTAAAAATAACCATAAATATTGGAAAAGTTTAGAAAGAAAATCCTTAAATTAGCCTTAACTTATTGTCTGCATACACAAATTGACTAAAGTCTGTTTAGATAGCGCCCGATGTTGATAAATTGATCCTTTATTTTGAAAAAAATTTAAATTAAAATCTCAAATCCGATAATAACCATGCCGATTAATTGTATTGCAATAGATGACGATTTCAATTCTCTCGAGAACCTGAATTCTTATTTAAAGAATTTGCCAGATTTGCAAATGGTAAAAAGTTTTACTGACCCAATAAAGGCACTTACTGATATTTCCGTTGAGGATAAAGTCGACATTATATTTATGGATATCGAAATGCCAACCCTTTCGGGCATAGAACTTGCATCCTTATTAAGACAAAAAACCAAACACTTAATATTTACTACTGCTCATCCAAGATATGCTTTGGATGCCTTTAATGTTGCGGCAGATGCTTACCTGCTGAAACCATACACGATGCTCCACTTTGCCGAAACGATTAATAACCTATACCCTAACGAGAAATCAGTTACAGGTGTAGTTGAAGACGATTTCTTTCTTATTCCCCTTAAAGATGGGCCAGAAGATTTAATTAAGATTGAGTTTGATGATTTAGTTGCTTTGGAGCAAATTAATGAGATGATTTATTTCAGAACGCTCACCCGCAACTACATGAGTTTCAAATTAAACTTTGATAAGCTTCTTGGCTTATTGCGAAACCACCCTGCTTTTATTCAAGTAAATTCGAATGCAATAATCTCCAAACTACACATAAAAAGCTTTTTAGGCGATCAGATTGTTTTGGCTGGAGGTGTTTCAATTCCGCTGGCCAATAAATTTAAGGAATCATTTGTTGAGTACGTAAAGCAAAATATCTTTGAATCAAAGTTGCTGAATGATAATTAAAACAAAAGGCCGGTGATTTTACACTGCCCCCAAAAAGTTAGACACTTATTGGGGGCATTTTTATGAACAAGAAGTATGATGCGGCTTTTAAAGTCGAAGTTGTTAAAGAACATTTAGAGGGCGATTC